>NZ_CP037933.1:0-2400000 GCF_004355225.1 Flavobacterium nackdongense
GTTGGGGACATTTAGGAGAAAATGCAAAAAAACGATTTGAAGAAGGAAAAAACAAATGGTTATCAAACACTTATGGATGGACTCGAGCTGGGTATTTTTTATATAAATATGAGATTAAAAAAGGTACAAGGGAGGATGTTGAAAAAATAAGAACAGATATATTTAAAGATGATAAAGTTTCAATTGACCACATAGTAGCAAGAGGATTAACTAAAGAAAGTTTAGGTTATGCAGATTATGAAAATCTAAATGAAAATGACGAGCGAAAAAAAGAAGCAAATGAATTGTGGAAAGAAATTTGGGGTGTAATAAATGGCATTGGAAACCTTGCTTTATCTACAGCAAGTAATAATTCATCCGATTCAAATGGATTACCAAATGAACACATTGAAACTTATAAAAAATGTGGATTTATAGAAACGGCTAAACAAGTAGAAACTTGGAAAAATCCTGAACAATTTGTTTCAAGAATAAATGAAAGAAGTGAAGATATTATGGGGTTTATCTACGAAAGTATTGTCAACAGAAATGATCTTTGGGAATAGATTATAAAATTTAAAATCATAAAAAAAAACGACATCCTAAAAAGTGTCGTTTTTTTTATGAATTAAATTTTCACTCTGCCGTTTTTTGGCATTGATCTCTCCTAATTTCGTATTTTGGGAAAGCTGAAAACCAACAAGAGTAGGCAAAATTAAAATTTATAGCAATGGAATTTACTTATGAAAGATTAGATATTTGTATCTTATTAGATAATTTAAAAAATGAAGAAATAAGAAAAACATTAGCCTATATGGTTGATTTTAAGGAACACGAAAATCTTATTGTTATTCCAAAACCGTATTCAATTGAAATCTTCAATGCTGCTATTTGCATAGCTATTATAGTTTTTGTCGGTTTTGAAAAGGAAGAATATGACACTTTAAAAACCAAAAACAATCCTCACGTAGTTTCTTTTGATAGGATAACGCAAACAATGATTGAATTTAAAAATATGCCCATAAAACACATCGATTATATGGCTTTGTTTTTTATGTCTTTAGCAAGAACGGAGGATAAAAAGGTACAAGAATTTTTGAGTCTTAAAGATTTAAGTAGATATGATACTGTACATCAATTAAGAAAAAAATAATTTGAACTCTGCCTTCTTTTGGCTTACCTGCCCTCTAATTTTATCCCTTGGGAAAGCCGAAAACCAACTAGAGTAGGCAAACTATAAACATATATTATTATGGCTCAAATGATTTTAAAGGGAAAAGAAATGATTCGAATTAATCCCTCAACGAAAACTAAAATTGAATATTCCACTAATGATGGTAGAAGCTGGATGGCTCGTTCTACTTCGACATCATATGGAGATTTTTCAGACTTGACCGATAATGGCAAAGAAATTCTGGGAATGACTTCAAAAGGATTGTATTATTCCACCAATGAAGGCAGAAGCTGGATGAAAAGAAGTTAAAATTCAGTAGCTATTTTATTTTTTTTCAATTCTATTTGAACCGTCACAATATGGCATTGTGGCGGTTTATTTTTGTCTCATAATAATCAATACTTAGAAATTATGGAAGAGAACAACATCATCATAGCATTAGAAACCATCCACAACACTTCAAAGAAATCAAAATTGAAACTTGCATCTTATGATAGTATTCAAGTTGAAATAAAACTAGTTTCTGACTATTTTCAAGTCAACACTACCGAAGTTATCTTGCTAGCAACTTGCTTTATACAATCTTGCTTTGATTCGTTTGAATTGCCTGCCATTATTAAACATTTTGGATTAGAAAAACATAGTTTTTTAAAATATTTGGGAAGTTTCAATTTATTAATTTCAAAATCGATATTAACTAAAACGGAAAATCGTCATTCTGAAAATGACTACAGACTGTCAAACCATATTTATGATTACATACTTAACCAAAAAACAATTCCAAAAGAATTATTAGAAATAAAAATCAAAGAAAATACCTTTACTGAATTTTTATCTGATATGGATATTTTGAGTAATCAGAAAGATGACGAAAAAATAAACTACTATTATTTCATTCAAAAATTCAAAGATTTATTGAATACCAACAAACATTTTAAATTGATTGAATTTGCGCTTAAAAACCTTGAATTGGTCGATACGTTTGTGTTTTTTGATACTATTTTGGATGCAATGAATTGTGGTGAAAATGATTTCAATACGGGATTACAAAGCACTGTTGAAGATTTTTATGAACGAAAAAGAGATTCATTCAAATACATTAATAATTTTCTCGAAGAAAAAACAAAATTAAACCAATTTAATTTAATAGAAAAAGATTCCAATTCATTTTCCAACAGACACCGTATTCAACTAACTGTAAAGGCGGTTTTGATGTTGAAAGAATGGGAAGGTATTTCACTGGAATTTGTAGAAAAAAAAGACAAACGATTGATTTATCCTGACCAAATTCAAAAGCGAAATTTATTTTACAATAGAGAGGAAGAATTGCAACTCGACCCCATCAAAAAAAGTCTTTCTAACACTTCATTTATTAAATTACAAACTAGGTTAAAATCAAAAAATATGAATGCTGGAATTGCAACTATTTTGTATGGCGCTCCTGGAACTGGCAAAACAGAATCTGTCTATCAATTGGCCAAGAAATACAATCGTTCTATTTTTAAAGTAGAAATTTCGGAAACCAAATCGATGTGGTTTGGAGAAAGTCAGAAGTTGGTCAAAAAAATATTTACTGATTATTATAATTTTAAAAAGACACAAAAAGTATGTCCAATTCTATTGTTTAATGAAGCTGATGCTATTATTGGCAAAAGAAAAAGTGCCGGTTCCTCATCGGTAGCCGATACCGAAAATGCCATACAGAATGTGTTATTGGAAGAATTGGAAAACTTTGACGGAATTCTATTTGCAACGTCAAATTTGGTAGCCAATTTGGATTCGGCATTTGAACGTCGTTTTCTATTCAAAGTAAAATTTGAAAATCCAAGTATCGAAAATGCTGCCAAAATATGGAAAAGTAAATTGCCTACTCTTTCTTCTAATGAGGCAATACTATTGGCATCACAATTCTCTTATTCCGGAGGAGAAATGGAGAATATTGCAAGAAAAGCGATAATGGATGAAATTGTTTTTGGCAATAAACCCAACTTTGAACGAATCCGTTCATTTTGTGAAAATGAAAAATGGAGTAGTAAAAATAGTGGAATTAGAATAGGGTATTAAAGGGAATAATCAATTTGAATACTGATGCCTTTATGATCCGATAACTTTTTTTCAAGATTCCATTCGTGGGTTTCTATTTTAGCATTGCCAATAAATTCTTGGCTGATGGCAATATGGTCGATGGTTTCTGGTAAATGGTGGGTTAGGTTTGTGATTTTGTTTTCTAAGAAGGAGTTGTTGAGTTCCTTTCTTCCCCGATTGGTGAAGTAATAATTATCAGAAAAAGAGAGATTGTAATCTCCAATAATGCAGATGTTTTGGTTTTTTGACAATGTATTGAAATCGATGATCTGTTTTGGAAGATCTGTTTTGAAATTTTCATTTCTGTTGCCAAAGATTCCAATTATGGTGCCATAAACTAATAGATTTCCTTTTTCGGTTTTTATTTCAGCGCAACAACTGGTATATTCATCATAGGTTTGAAACTGATTTACAATTTCATATTTGGAATATATTTTCACCCTTTTTTCGGAAGGCATGTAATAGGCCGGTTGGATTTCAGATAGACTTTTTGTTGCTATTTGGAAAGGATAATTTTTCAGATTTACTCTTTCATCATACTCTGTTAACACTAAAATATCGGCGTTTAGGTTTTCTAAAATAGCAATAATATTAGCTGTTTCTTTTGAATATTTTAATCTCTCCAGATTCCAAGTTGCGATGGTCATAAAAGTTTCAAATTTAATTTGAATTAAACATCAAGACCAACAACCAATTCCCGATCCAGTTGGATACCTTTTCGCTCCCCTCTATTCCCTTTGATACTATAAAAATCCATTAAGGATTCACCAACTGCATCTTTTATTTTTCTGTTAATTCTGGATAAAATAATATTCATATCATTTTCTGTGGGGTTGACCAACAATTCTAAAGCATTCTGGATAGTTTCAGGATTGGATTGATTATTAAAACGAGCATATAAATTCTTCAACTCTTCCTTGTGGTCCTGTAATTCATTTAAATTTATGCCCGCGGGATGATTCATAAATAATAAGTACAATGCTTTTTCTTTTGGGTTTAACCTCAACTCAAGACCTCCTAAATCTGTAAAATAAATCTTTTTTGTATATCCCTTTAATGCCATTCTGCTTGGTTGATGAAATAATTTAGAACGCCCTCTGAAGGTCATAATTTCACGAATTCCGTCTAGAATTTCAAAAAACTGCCTAGTGTATAAGGTGGGAACATCTCTTTCTTTAAAATGATTCATACAACTATCGCAGACATCAGCGGTTCTCATTTTTAAAATAATTTGTGACTTGTCCTGGCAAAAATCCATAATGCATCCCATAGGGGTTTTGTGGATATTTTCCATTATGGCTTCGGTGGAGGGAAACATATAAAAGCGCATTACCCAAATAATTACTTCATAGGCTATGGGAAATCGAATGTCTATGGTGGTACCAAAAAAGTGCTCCCAGTTTGAAGTTTGAACAAAATAATTTTTCATATTTGGAGAAACCCCTCCAAACCAATTGGGTTTATTTCCAACATCGGTAAGCAACACTACAATGTCATTTTTATCAATCTTTTTTTTAGACCGATACTTGTCACACACAACAAATAATTGGTCCCAAGTTTTTGTTTTTTCCTTGTAAGGAAAGTTAATGGAATTCTCAGAAACAACCAATTGGGAATACATTAATTGAGAAGGATTTAATTTTTCAAAATCTATTTGATTTGTCCATTCTCTTTCTTCCTCTTCGTAATCTTTGGATAAAACTTCTTCTTCGCATTCTTGAAAATGCAAAGGGCCTCGAAATTGTTGTAATAAATGAAGCACATTTCTATAGGTTTCTTCATTTAATTCTGGAGATCGTAGGAGGTGTATATTCATATGACTAATTTACCTTATTTATATTAATTTCTACGGTCTTTTTTTACAATAAAATCTAAAAAACTATTTTTTATTTTGCCTGTAGATTTGCTATTTGAATATTCTCGCATTCCATTACTAATTTCATTCATCATTTCGCCCATATCGCTTTTATTGAAAGAAACGACATTTTCTTCTTTGATATTGAGCATTTTTGAAGTGTGGATGGCATCAATATCGGCACCTAAGAAAGAGAAGGACCATTTTTCGGTTTGTTCTAAAGATTTAATTGTTTTGGCAATGTTGTGAAAAGTAAATTCTTTGCTGGCATTTTCTAAGCCATCAGTCAGAATCACCATTACAACACTCATTTCGTCATTTACTATTTTAGATTCATTAGTAATTCTAATTTGGTTAATAGACATTCCGATAGCATCTAAAAGCGCTGTACATCCATTTGGTTCATACATTTCAGGAGTTAGTTTTTCGAAAGCATTTAATGCTAATTGTGTGAATATATTATCAATGGAGTCATTAAAAGTTGTTAATGAAACTGCGAATTCTTGATCTGGAAATTCTTTTTGTAATTGTTTGATGGTTTCCAACTGCTTGTTGAAGCCCAAAATTGTTGTTTCTCTGCAGCTGCTCATAGAACCACTTTTATCTAAGACAAAATGGTAAAGTGTTTTCTTGTTTTTCATAATTATATGTTTTTAAATTATGAGACAAATGTAGAGTGATACTTTATAAAACTATTTTCTTTGCAAGCTTGCAATTAAGCAGGGTCGTCAGACTTCGGATAGCTGAAGGTATTAATTTAGTCAATATTCAAAATAATATTTTTCATCACCTGGAATAATTGCTATTTCATTACCTAAAGATGTTTTCCAAAAACTTGTTGGTGAAAAATATTCAGCATAGGCATAAGGCAGCTCTTCCTTTTTTAAATTTTGAAGTACGCTTTCAAACCATTTCGCATATTCTTCATTTTTGCCTTTACAATTTTGCAAAAATTCATTTTCTTTTTCTATAAATGAATTTGTTAATTCTTCAATAGTTAACTCAATTTCTTTATCATTAATTTCGTAAAATTCTTGAAGCCAAGTTGAAGCATATACATTTACTATTCTGCCCTCTTTGTATGTTACAAAACTACATCTCCAGGAAAGTCCAGATGGAGATAAAGAAGGTACAATTCGCAAATTTTGATATCCTTTTTTGTGCAAATTTCCTGCAACATAAAGGATTTTTTGAAAATTAAGCATATAGAAATTTGGTTCCATTAAATTGTAAATAAATTTTTTGTTTTTGTTTTTTTTTGCATTTGTATTAAATGCATTTACTCGCTCTTATATACCTTAAATAAGGTAGATTGTTGCTATTTTACTAAGTTTTATTCATTATCAAATATATAGAACTTTTATTACACTTTTACAAATGGATAGAGATTATTTCTTTGATTTTTGTGGTGAAGGATGTCTTGGTTGTAATCGTTTTGAAAACGCTACGAATTGATTGCCAATTTAAGGAGTTACCCGTCGCAGACGGGAGCCAGTGGGGATTTTATAAACCTAACTCCTTTAATTTTTTAAATATGTCCGCAGTGCTTTCTCCGTCTTTAATTGGCCTTTCAGATTCTTGTTTAGTTGCCAAGTAAGATTCTAGAGCTTTTTTTGAACCAAACATAAATTTCTCAGAATTTTGCATTTGAGAATAGTTAGTTGTTAGTTTTTCTATTTCGGAAAAAGGTGCTTTTGAAGTTCTACGGAAAATCTTGTTCCTTAATTCCTTAGGACATTCTGGCAATAGCATTAAATTGTGTTTCGAATCAATCGGCAGTTCTAAGACATTAGTTGGATCAAAAGGAGCAAATCTTTCAGGATTATTGTTATTTGCAACAACTGGATTATCACTAGTTATGAACTCTAAATTTTCACCTTCAATTTTGTTAACACAAATCGAATCATTAAGAACTCTTAATGCAATTAATTTAAATGCTGTTTCTAATTGTATAAGAATCATTCCTGGCTGACGTTCTTTGTTGAATTCTCTAGTGAATTCTTGCAAAGTTTTTCCTGCTATTGAAATTTTTTCATCTTCAAAGTTGAAATAGTCAACTCCCTTTTGTTCACATAATTGAAAAGCACTTTCAAAAACTCTTCCCATTAAATCGCGACTTGCATTTACCCATTTCGTTGTTCGATAGTACATTGTCACAACAGTTGAGATTATTAACTCTCGTTCTTCAGATGTAATTTCTGTTTTGGTAGGGTCAGTTAGAATGTCATAGATTGAATCATAATGTACTTCCAATTCTTCTGAATATAGTTTTTCCACAGCCATTTGCTGTTCAATAGTCTCGCCAGGTAAAGTATAAAGATGTCTTTCGAATGCTACATTTGTAATATTAGAATTAAAAATTTTGTCTGTTTCAGTAGCTTCTGTTGGCAAAGCATCTATAAAATATTTGTCACCGCTCTGTACAGAGAAATGTTTAAGATATGTTCTTGGAACATAATGCTGTCTTTTAACTAAATCTGCCATAACTTCTGGAAATATTGCGTATAATTTGTATGTAGATAAAACAAACTTTAAATTATTGATCTATAGCCTTATTTTTTTAATGTGAAAGGTAAGTCTCTGCTTCTTTTTGAAATTAAATTCATTAAATATAAATGTTCATTAAAGTCAATTTCTTTTTTTGAGTTTTCATAAAAATTACTTGCTCCTACGAAAGACCTAGTTTTCATTATTAAGACATCTCCATTTATATTCTTTTCTTTTTTAATCTCTGATTTTAAAGAGTCAATAAAGAATTTATTAGTATTTTTAATAATATCTGCATTCCAAGTATAAATTTGCTCAAGGATTTCATTGATGTAAAATGAAGTTATTTTAGCATATGATATGCATTCTTCTTTTGTTGGAATATATCCTTGATGAATGATATTATTTCTAAAATTTATTGGATTATCTACGCTCAATTTTAACATATGTTTTTTTAGAAATTTTTCATCTAAAACAGGAGGTGCAAAATTTAGTAGTTTTAAGAATAACATAAAAAAAGCTCCATATTGTCTTTCAGAATATTTTGCAATAACTTTCTGATTTGAAACAGCTATATTGAATTCTTCTAACGATTTTGGTGCTAAAAATAGCATTATACAATATTCGTGAAAACGCTCTACTGCAGAAGCGAAGTTAGTGACTGCTTCTCTAAAAAACTCATCATTATAAGCTTCTATTCCAAGTTCATAAAGAATTTCAAATTTATTATTTCCTTGAATCGCAAAATTAAGATGCCCTTCAGGACAAGTAAACTGATAAAATCGGGTGTTATCTATATTTACTCTGTGTTTGTATTGGTCATTAAAAAATTGAGTATTACCTTCCTTATCTACTTTTTTATGGCATTGCCAACAAATTATTGATTGAATATTCATAATGCATTTATTTAATGGATTTAGGCTTTTTTTTCATCTTGCTCTAAAATTGCAGCCAACATCAGTTTGCTTAAAAACCAAAAAAAAGTCTCTGAGAATTTCGTATTTGATATTTTTCTATGGATTAGCTTTGGTTTAAATTTTTGACTTCCATAAGTAGAGTATTATCGTCGTGAAATTGTAATTTTTTCGAGGTAGGGTTTATTTTTACATAAATAGTGTAATAAGGTTTTGGAGACAAATCTTTTATAAAAGTGGATAGTTGGTCATTTGGATAGTTTTGATAATGCTCGAGAATAAAGGTAGAAAATTCATCAAAGGCATTTTCCCAATCACTTAAATCTAAATTGTTATCAAATAGAAGTTTAATTTTTCGATTTGTTTTGGTTTCTATCAATATTGATACAGCATGTGATTGATTATATTTTCCTGATAACTTTTGTGTCGATTTGTTTGCTGAAATTAATTGAACTTGAGTAGCTTTTCCCTTTGCCAGCATTTTTTTGCAAGCGTTTTTAAGTAGTTCATAGTGATCTTTACCGGCTTCTTGAAGAAAAGATTCAAAATAGGGTTTAAGAATATAAGTAGCAAAGAAAGTTGGCACAATCCATTCCATTGCTGCATAAGTTTCATTTTCTTGTTTTGCAACTTGAATTTTTAAATCTTTTACTTCAATTTCAGAAATATCATCGTCAATTATTTCCTGAGGAAAACCTCCTGGATAAGTAAATACTAAATGTAAAATATCATTCATATATAAAATTTTAGTTAACTTAATTTTTTTGTTGCAAAATAGTGGGTATATATCCTAATTAGGGTAGATTCTCGTTACTGAAATTGTATTTAGTTCTGAGGCTTTAGATGTTACCAAATATATTGAAATTTTAGTACAGTTTTATATATGGATGGAGATAATTTCTTTGATTTTTGTGGATAAGGAGGGGATAGTTTTTCTTGCTTCATTTTCCACTGGCGGTCGAGGGAGTGGGTGGCGAATTTTGTTTTGTTTGGAAGTGTGAAGGAAAACACCCGAAAGGATTCGGGCGGAAGTGGTGAATTTACCGTAAAATGAGCAATTGCGAGGAAAACGGCTGTTTGTGTGCTGTTTTTTTGTAATTTTATGAAAAAATATCATCTATGGCAGTACAAAGAGAATCAAAACTAATATTCAAGGCTATTGTTGGGGATTATAGACTAACCGATGAGGCAGAAATTTTTTTAAATTATATACTTGAACGAGCATTTGTAACTGTGAACAAATCTCGCAGTCAATTTAGAACGTTAAGTGGTGAACGTTGGACAACTTCAGTAAAAAGAATACCTGTTGGTGTTAATAGTGTAAGTCGACATAAGGTAGCAGCTTTTGAAAAAACCTCAAATGAATTTTTAGATGGATTGAAAAAATTTGCTACCACTATACACGGAACTAATACAATTGACTCGGTTATTATAAGAGATTTTTTAAAATTCATTTGCCCAAGATGGCCGTTTTGTTAAATAATATGTTATGGCAGATTATAAAGAAAAATCATTCGATTTTGCTTACGAAATAGTAAAGCAAATAATATCAATTTCTACAATATTATTAGGTGTTTCAGTAACCTTTTTCGAGAAGTTTAATTATTTAAATAATAATTGGGCGCTTATTACAAGTTGGATACTTTTTTTAGTTTGTATACTAATAGGTTTATTTGTAATGATGGGAATTACTGGGAGTTTATCTAAAAATTCTAATCCAAGTATTTATGATGCAAATAATACTGGATTTACTATCATTTTAGTAATACTTTTTATAGCAGCATTTGGTTTTTTAGTCTTCCATACTACAAAGATTATGAACTATAAACCAGTAGAAGAGAAAAAAGAAAAGGTTATATATGTAATTGTAGATAAAAAAAACGAAAGTTGTTGTAAAAAGGAAGTTGTTAATGGTCCTGAAAAAGATACGCTAAAGTTGTCGGTTAGTACGGACGTTAAAAAATAGCACACAACTCGCGCATACGAGCAACAAACTAGCGGCTATACACCCAAAATGGGGTGGATTGTCATTATAAAGTAATGAGTAAGCAGTGTTCTCAAGTCGTTATTAAATATATCAAACTATTAGGATAATTTGGAAAATGAATGGTGATTATGTTTAGTTTTACGGTGGAATGGGAAGGTATTGTAAATCCGCTATCTGAAAGTAGGCTTTTTTGCAGATTTAGTTTATACTTCTTCAATTTTGAATCCCTGCTTTTTAGCCAAATTTACAATATTATCAATATTGAATTTTCCCCATTCAGTCGAGACAACAAATTTCACATCATCACTACTTGTAAAAATGTTTTTATCATCAGTAAAGTGTCTTTTATTTGATTTATTAGCATATTTCGTTTCGACTAATTTAAGTTCATTAATCACACCTGTTGAACCTTGATATTCATCAAGAAAAATATTTTTAAGATTACTGAAGCTTGAAGGGTTTTCTTTTAAATAAGTTCGAACAAATTCCAATACAAATTTATTTTTTCCAAGTTTTATTCCTGATTCATTTATAATGTATTTTGTTTTATCCCTAGCACTTATAGTGTCAGAGTGCTGCACGTATTTAGTTGATGGAGTCTTTAAAATTTCTGATTCGATTGTGTTTTTTGTAATTATTTTTAAAGCTAAACTTTGCAATACATTATCGATTATTTCGCCATCATATTCTTTTTGTAAATCCAGCTTTATTAACTCAATTATTTTTAATTCGTAATCTGGTGAAATGATTTTGTTCAGCAATACTTTCTGTTCATTCTTTCTATTAATACTTTTAAGAATGTTTTTTGTAAAGTTATTTAATGCGTCATAATTAAAAAATTCCTTATTAAAGAGTTCCACAAACTTGATGCCTTTCTGACTATCTTTTTCAAAGTCAATAGTTTCAAGCAAAATAGGATCATCATATTCGGTTAAATCTCCATCATAAAATATTTGGATTACTTGACCGATTAAAACACCATATTGAAGTTTTAATTGGCGCATATATGAAAATAACTGTTGTTGAAATTTAGTATTTAAAGGAATGCTAGGTTGTTTAATTTCAATTACAAATAAGTTTCTTTTCTCAACTGAATTAACAATAATGTCTGGTATGATTCTATTTGACGCACCAATAGCAAATGAAGGACGGATTTGCAGATCTCCCGAATATTCTTTCCAGTCCAAAACTCTTAGAGCTTGAATTACATTTTGTTCAAAGTCATATTCGCTAATTTCTGCTCTTATATTTTCGGAAAGCAAAAAGCATATTTCATTCCATTTTTCCTGATTCATTTTTCCAGTTTTTTTAAGCTTACTGCAACTTGTATATATTTGCTATGGAGTAGCGACTATATTCCCAAAATAGGGTAGATTACTACTATTAAGAATTGTGTAATTACTTATCAAATATATAAAACTATTAGTAGAGTCATTCAAATTTTGAAAACAAATTTGGGGCTCTCATTGGAATTAGCACGGATTGTAAACCAGCCTATCTGGATCAACTTGTTTCACTGGAAAGGATTCGGGCGGAAGTGGTGACCACTTTGGTATAAAACTCCTTTACAGCTTCTTTTTTCTATTTTTACTTTCAACTAAAAATTCTGTAATGTAATCAGCGGTTTCTTCAATGCTCCATTCTACTAGACTGTTTGGAATTCTTAATGTTAAATATCCTTTTTGAAAGCTAAAAAATGTACGTTTTAAATCACTAAGGGCTTGCTTGTGGCTGTAATTATGATGTTTTCCATCTACTTCGATATTCACTTTAGCATCTGTAACGGCAATATCAATTGTTTTATAACCATCCCATTTTTCTAGTTCTGCTGGCACACCTCTCATTCTCAATGCAAAATACAAGTCAATTGCTTGAGGTGTTGTTGAACTGTTATAAAAAATAGTATTTAACCATTTTTGATGATTCATGCATAAAGGATGACCTATATTGGTTATTGAATAATCAAAAACATTTTGGTTGATATAACAACCACATTCTATACAAAAACTCATTATCTTATATTTTTTATAAAGGGCTGAAATGCTTTTTCAAAAATTGGAAGATTAGAGACCATAAATTCATTCATAGTTTCCCAATCGGATTCATTATATAAATTAACATCTTGTTTCTCAAATTTTATTCTACACATTTTGTTTTCAGGAAGTTCTTCCCAAACTAATTTTTTTCCAAAGGTTTGTTCAATTATTTCTTTGTTTTTATGAAGTCTTTTGAAGTACATTTTGTTTGTCTCCTTACTAGAAGTTAGAATTGTCATTTCTATTCTAGCGTAAGATTTAGAAATTACAAAAGTAAATGATAGTCCTGCAATTCCAGCTCCTGAAGATATCCAGCTTTCTTTAGATGCGTTTACATTTGAAAATAGGCTAGTGTTTTCTATTAATGGCAATAATTGCTGCCAATATTTTTTTCTAATATTAAAACGATTTGGTTCTGATTGGTTTTCTGTTCCAGATGAATATTTAATTGATAATTCCTCTTCCATTTCAAACAAAGTCAGCAATCTTTTTAAACTGGCAAACTTAGTATTGCTGTCTATATTGGATTCAACATACCAACCATTAATTATTTCTTGAGGGGCTCTAAAATCAGTAGTATTTCTTGTTATTTTAAAAATATCCTGACTGTTTAGCAACAGTTGAGAATTCTTTTCATAGAGATTTCTAATCACATAAAAATACATTCGGGCAACTGTGTCTTCCTCAATTGTTGTATTTTCAAAAATAAAATATTCTAGTTTTTTATTCTTTGGACTTTCGGCATCAAATATGTTTTGTTCATCTGAAGAATCTTCACTTTCAAAAATAACAACGTCAGGATATTCCCAAATTTTTAAAAACCTGTCGTAAATTATGTTTAGCCGTTCTTCATATTTAGCAACGTTCCAACTGTTCAATGATTTCAAATAAGTGTTCAGCCATAATCTACTGTAGTTATAGCCTTGCTCGTTACCGTCAATATTCATTTCCTTTTTGGACAAGAAAGATTTGTTACTTAGCGCCCCATTGTTGCCAGAAAGCGTAAGGTTTCCTATCGTGTTTAGATGTTTTTCTTTGAATAAAAAATAGTCTTCCGGTGATAATTCAGTGCTCCAATCAGTATTAGGGTTTCTTGGAAAAATATGTTCTATTGTAATATGCTCGTTGTTGGTATTTACGTATTCACGGTTGTTGTAGTTTTCGAGCATTTCAAACAGGTAGTTTCTGTTTTTAGGTTGGGTATTATACAAATCTTTATCCCTTAGTGCGGTTTTTAAATCTTCGTTGGTTGGGAATTTGGCACTACCTTTCTTTTTGAGCAAGACCTTAGCGAGAGAATCGTAATATTCCTCAGTATCCACCTCAGCATATAGACTCATAAATATTTTATTTAACGCATTGGTTGGCAAGCCTACAATAAACCTTCTCCAGGCATAGCTTTGAATCAGTTTCAATATTTTTAATAAATCCTCTTTGCTTAGTAAACCATTTTCAGCATCTTCAAATACTTGCAATAAAAATGGGTAGGCTACATTTATTTCTAAGCGATTGATATATTCTAATTCTTTCCTGATGTTTGCATCTGAAACTGTAGTTGGGTTTACTAATTTTTTATAATGAACTGATAATGATTTTATGTTTTCTAATTCCTGATGGTAGGCCTCCTCTTTTTTGTTAGAATAAAGGCTTTTAAACTCCGCGTACACCTTATTTTTATTCGGTATTTTCTTGTTGCGAAGTGTCAGGTAATCTCTTATAAAATCTGAAACTAACGAGCTTTGTTTTACTATGTCTTTTGCATTTTCTTCAATTGGATTCCAGATGGTTTCAAAAATCCTGTTTTGGTCTTTTGGAGGTAAGTCCATTAAAATAAAATTCCTAATCAAATCGGATTGTGATAAATCTAATCCTGTTGAATTTAAACTTTCAAAAATACGTTGCGGATCATCCTTGTCTCTTTCTAAGGAGATTTCTACAAATATTAACCGATTTAAACCTCTAAGAATCAAATCAAAATTTTCTTCGTTGATACAGCTTCTAAAATAGTTGTAGTTCTCTATCACATTCGAGAATGTAGCAAATTCATTTTGTGTTCCAAGCATTATCGCTTTGAATGCCAATGAATTTGTGTCTGTTTGTTTTAGCTTTAATTTGCTGGATTCGTTTTGAACATATTGATTGGTTAGAAACATATTGTACAATTTCTCCGCATCTTGTGCTTTACTGTTTTCTTTTGCAAAACGGTATAACGCTACATACAAAATATTGATGGTGGTCAAACGTTGCTGCCCATCTATGATAACTAATTCTTTTACTTCGCTGGTGCTATAAGTGCCTTCGTGAACAAATACTATACTACCAATAAAATGTGTTCCTCTGTTCTCTGTTTCAACTGAAATAATATCGTTTAGTAATTCTTTGCATTCTGCATTTTTCCAATCGTAATTTCGTTGGTATACCGGGATTACAAATTGAACATTAACTGCTTGTAAGAAGGTAATTATGGGTAATTCGTTTGCTTTCATTGATTTGTTTGTAAAAGGGATATTTTATGTAGTACTTTTCATTTTCTAAAAAAAGAATGGTTTATTTAAATGGCGACTATTAAGATCTCTTTCTGCCAAAATAAAAACTGCGATGTTTTACAACTCATTAAAGTATTGCATAACAACTTATTAAAGAAACAACTTTTCTAATTTATCGGCTGTTTTAATCACTAATTCATAATTGAACTCAGCTAAATCTTTTTCGTTTTTGATGTAACCTGCTAAGTACTCTTGTGAATTTGATAGTAAACCAACTCTACAGCATATTAAAAAACTAACGGTTTCAGCTTCTAATTCCTCGGTTGCTCTGGGAATTTTGCGAGATAGAAGTTTCATAGGTTTTTTTTGACTGATATGATTTAAGCTTTGATGTCCAGTGTGTCCTAAAAATAAGTGGGCTAGTTCGTGAATTAAGACTGAAAAACTTTCTTCTATTGTAGCGTTTTCTTTTAAAACAATTTCTAAACGGCCACTAATTATTGTTGTGATATGACCTCCTTTGAAAAAAGAAAAAGGTTTAAATTTTATTTTTATACCCCAATTGGCAACTTCCTTTAGTAAACCATCATATAATTTTTGATTTATAAAACCTTTTATATCCGTTGTACCCAAACCATCTTTTAAAAATTCATCTACTGATTTTTTCCCAGATGTTTGATAGATATCATACGCACACATCATCGGACCGTTTGGACAAAGAATTAACAGCGGTTTAGCATCTTCATTTATAGTTCTATTTCTGTTTTTCCAAAACGTTGTACCGCCAAAAAAAGTAACATCGGGATTTTGGATGTAAACCAACATTGTATTGTACCGTGAATAATGATGAAAACTTGCTATAAAGTTGAAAAATTTTGCATAATTTTTCGATGATTTATAGTTTAAACTTCTTTTGAACAATTCGTCAATGGTATATTTATCATTGATTTCTTTTTGCTCTGGGTCTAATTCATCAAAAAGGCTAGGTTCCATATCTTTTTTTTTGTTTTTAATTGCAAAACTTTCTTTTCTTTAGTATCCTAAAACACAGTTCTATTTATATATTTTGTTAATATTTAGATTTCACCACTTGAAATATCAAAAAACCTATCAAAGTATATTTTTAATTTTTCTAAAACAGTTTCTTTTTTTAGGGTTCTATCTCCTGTAGGTGAAAATCTAGATACTGGCGGTAATATAGAAGCAAAGGCTGTTCCTGCTGCTTGTATTTCTCCATTTTTGAAGGAATTATTTATAAAAGTGATTGTTTCCTCTGGTTTTAGGCTTTCCTCAGTAATTATATTTTCTAATTCTGCTTTCTTTTGTTGGTAAACATATTGGTTCCAGGATTCGTCAATATCTGCTGATGGTGTTAATGATTCTACAAATTTTACAATCAATTCTTTTTTGTTACGAAGGTCGACACTTGAATCAATTGCTTTGTTTATGCTAACTAGTACTTCTTTGTCGGTTAAATTACTGTCTTTGTATTTACGGATAAGCATCAAGATATAATCAATATTGATTTCTACTTGTTTGATTAACTCCATTTCAAAAACAATATCATCGTTTATGTTTTCACTATCGCCAAGACATTGATTTCTAAATTCATTGTACAATTCTATGTACATACTGTGATAATCTTGAAACTCTCGTTCGCTCAAAATTTCGTTACCTTCAAATTCATCAAAGGAGCGAAGTATGTTCAACAATTTTAGTATAGCCCCATACAATCGAATAAATGCTTTTTTGTTTTCTTCACCAATAATTAATTGACCTATTGGGAAATTTTCTAAAAGTTCATTTACTAAAGCATAATAGCCGATGAACTCTTTTTTTCCATCGTGATACCCTTGATAATATTCGTCAAAGGTTTTAAGTAAAACAATACCACCTGCATCTTTGTTACCGAAGAGCGCTAAACTTTTGTTGGTTGCTTCTTCTAAATTTCTGAAGCAAACAATATTCCCAAACGTTTTAATAGAATTTAGAATTCGGTTTGTTCTGGAAAAAGCTTGCAACAAACCGTGCATTCTTAAATTTTTATCAACCCAAAGCGTATTTAAGGTTGTGGCATCAAAACCAGTAAGAAACATATTTACTACAATTAGTAAATCTATTTCTCTGTTTTTCATTCGTAAAGAAATGTCCTTGTAGTAGTTCTGAAATTTTTCAGCAGAGGTGTCGTAATTAGTTTTAAAATCAACATTATAATCCAAAATAGCTTGATCGAGAAAATCTCTATCGCTTGCATTTAATCCTTCTGTTGACTCTGAATTTTCATCCTCTACACCATCTTCTTCTTCATCATTTTGCCCAAAACTGAAAATCGTTGCAATTTTTAATCGCGCTAATTCTGGAATATCTTTTTGTTGACTTTTAAACTCGTTGTAATATAATTTTGCTGCATCAATAGAAGTAACCGCAAAGATAGAATTAAAGCCACTACGTCTAATTTTCTCTTTTACCTCTTCTATTTTATTACGGTCTTTTGCCGAAGCCACTTCAAATACATTGGACAAAGCTGTCATCATATAAGGCTTGCTGTTACGGCTGGTTTTTTGGCTGAAATGTTTTAAAATATATTCTACATTATTGTGAATTCGTCGCGGTGCCATAAATGCTTTTTCGCGGTCTATGTCACGAACTTTTTCATCATTAATTCCCTCTTTTTCTCTCATAGTGCTGAAATAATCTATGCGGAAAGGCAAAACATTTTTATCGGAAATGGCGTCTACAATAGTATATGTATGAATAGCGGTTTGGTGTTTTTCTTCTTCTGGACAATTTTCTACATTGCCGTGTTGGTAACAGCCAAAGGCTTGAACGGTGGTTTTAAGATGTGCTTTACCGCCACTATTGGAATTGATTGCAAAAATAGGAGTGCCTGTAAACCCGAATAGGAAGTATTTTTTAAAGGCTTTTGTAATTGCTTCGTGCATATCGCCAAATTGAGAACGATGGCATTCGTCAAAAATGAAAACTACTGGTTTACCATACAATGAATGACTTTTTTGTTTTTTAATTAGAATAGACAACTTTTGAATGGTTGTAATTATAATTTTAGCATTTGGGTCGTCTAATTGTTTTTTTAAAACGGCAGTATTGGTATTGCTATTGGCAGCACCTTTTTCAAATTTGTCGTATTCCTTCATAGTTTGGTAATCCAAATCTTTACGATCAACCACAAAAATTACTTTTTCAATAAAGTCTAATTTACTTGCTATTTGTGCAGTTTTGAATGAAGTTAAGGTTTTACCGCTTCCCGTAGTGTGCCAAATGTATCCTCCAGCATCAATACTACCGTATTTTTTATAATTGTAAGAGGCATTGATTTTAGTTAAAACTCGTTCCGTAGCGACAATTTGATAGGGTCGCATTACCAAAAGCAATTTATCTGACGTAAAAACACTATATTTTGTTACGATGTTTAATACCGTATGTTTGGCAAAAAAGGTTTTACCAAAATCCATTAAATCTAAAATAGCTTTGTTGTTAGCATCTGCCCACCAAGAAGTGAACTCGTAACTGTTACTGGTTTTTTTCTTTTTACTGCTGCTTTGCTTTTCCTTTTCTTTGATGTGTGAAAAACGGGTAGTATTGCTGTAATATTTGGTTAAAGTACCATTTGAAATGACAAATAACTGTACATACTCAAATAAACCACTTCCTGCCCAAAACGATTCTCTATTGTAGCGGTTGATTTGGTTAAAAGCTTCTTGCAAACTCACACCACGCTTTTTTAACTCAATGTGAATCAAAGGTAAACCATTTACTAAAACTGTCACATCGTATCGATTAGCACGTTTACCGTCTTCGGTTTCGTATTGATTGATTACTTGGAGTTGATTGTTATGAATGTTTTGTTTGTCAAGTAAGCGGACGTTGCGAACAGAACCATTTTCACAGGTTAGTAGCTGAATGTAATCTTCCTGAATAAGTGTTGTTTTCTCTTCGATACCGCTATTAGGATTAGCAATTTTTTGGGTGAAGAAATCCTTCCATTCCTTGTCAGTAAATTGAAAATTATTTAGTTTTTCCAGTTGTACACGCAAGTTGTTTACCAAATCATTTTCGGTGGTTATAGGTAGAAAAGTATAGGCCTGTTTTTCTAGTAATTTTATAAACGCTTTTTCCAGCTCCGCTTCGGATTGGTAGGTTACTTCTTTTTTATATTCAGAAGTGTATTCTGCTACTACGGTACTCTCTGGATTTTCAGCAATTATATTGTATTCTTTCATTTTGGTGATGGTTAATTTTCTTCGTAATAATAAGAATAATCGATTCCTTTCATAAACATTTCGCGACTGTTAATGTCATCTGTTAAGGCATTTTCTAATAATTGTTTTAAAATGGTGCTGTCGGATGGGCTTTTTACCATTGCATTATGATAGTCGTTTTTGCTTATTTTGCTCCAATCCACACATTTTTTTACTCTTTTCTTTAAAATTAAATCCAGCCAAACTCTGGTACTTCTGCCGTTGCCTTCCATAAATGGGTGGGCAATATTCATTTCTATGTATTTGTCTGCGATTTCACTAAAGGTGTTTTCGGGCATTTGTTCAATTTGTACTAAGGTATTGCCCAAAAAATGGGATGTAGCAAACTGAAAACCGCCTTTTGAAATGTTTTTTTGCCTAATTTGTCCTGCAAAATCATATAGTCCGCCAAAGAGATAGGCGTGTATTTGTTGTAAACCTTTAGTAGTTCCCACTTCTATGCTGTTTATAAAAGAACTTTCAAACAAAGCATAGGCTTTAGTTTTACTTTTTCCGTCTATGGTTTCATCACTATAAGTAAACCATTCTATAAAACGATTGGCTTTTGTGCTTGGAAAAGTTTTGCCTAATGCTATAATTCCACTATAATCGAGCATATCGGCCAAACGGTTTTTACCATCTGGAGCCAGTATTTTCAACTGGGTAGTAGTACTAACCACTTGGCTATTTTCTTTTTTTAATTTGGCTTTAAGGTATTTCCAATAGTTTCGTGTTTTACCATAATCGTCTTGGTTGGTAAGCACTGCCACAATATCCAAGACCGAAAACCACCATTTGCTGTTTTCTTCGTCCCAAATGGCACGAACTTCACGATCATCAAAAAAACGTATGGAAACCTTGTTCATAATGGTTAATTATAAATAATTGGTAGTTAATGGTTTAAAACTAAGCAATTTACTCCTGTAATGCTCGTATTGCTGTTTTCTTGCTAGTATCTCAGCGGGCAAACCTGTTGAAATGTCATTTAGTAAAGCATCAAACTGGTCTAAGATTTTTACAATACGTTCTTGTTCTTGAATTGATGGGACTGGGATTGTAAAAGTTGGTAAACTACCACTTCGCAATCTTGTAACTTTGGCTCCTTGCACATATTTCTTTTTAAATTCTAGAAATCTATCGGTTTGAAATAAGTAACCAATAAATTTTGGATTTTGATTGTGACGGAAAGCGGAAGAATCTCCACTTATACAAATATCTTCTTCTCCAAGCCATACAACAGCTTTACAAATATCTACAATATTTTCACTTACACCTGCTATAATTAAATCACCTTTTTTTGCCTTTCTAAGTTTTTTAGCTAATTCCTCAGACACAAAAGATTTAGTTTCAGTAGTAGCAGATCCGTAATAAGTATAAATCTGTCCATAATGAATACAACCAATTCCTGATTCTGTGAAATCACTTTTTTGTAAACCAGTTCCTCTAATAAAAGTGCCCACTTCCCCTAAAGTTTTCCACTCTACTTCTTGGTTTTCAAAAGCGAGTAATTGGTTACGATAAAAATCATACTGCTGAAAGCGTGCTTTCAGCTCCGCTTTCAGCTCCGCTTTCAGCTCCGTAAATTTATCTAGAATATTTACTATTTCTTCTTGAATAGGTAGGGGTGGGATGGGGATTTGAAAGTCTAAAACTTTCAACATATTTGGATGCTTAATTCCAGAACCTCTATAAAAAGTTGAAATTATATCAATGCTATCAAGTAAGCAATAGTATAAGTATTTTGTATTTAGATAACTTGAATCATTTGAAATCGCAATTCTATTATCTGATGTTAAAAATTTACCATTGAAATATTGTACAACAGGATTCCCACCCCAAGGAATTGCAATAATTTCACCTTCACTATAATTTTCTTCGGCGAAATCTTCTGTTGTATATAAGTTTGAGATGTTTGTTGTTAGTATTTTGATTGTTCCACCTTCAACAATAAGAGGTTTCAACTCACTGGCTAAAAAATATTTATATTTTATAACTTGTGGTTGTTTATTATTTTCAACTGCATTAAACCTTTTATCCCAAGTTGTAACCTCCCAAAGATGTTTGTATTCCACTCCATCAGGACAATGCTTTTGTATTAATTTTTCTATTTTATTCATACTGTAGCACTTTCTAAATCGTTCACAATTTCATCAATAGCAGTACGTAATTCGTTTTGGCGGGCTACAATGGTTTCAATACGAGCATTGAGTTCTGTAATATCAGTAGCAACAGTGGTATTTTCCTGTTCTATGAAACTGCTTACTGCAATATTGTAATTATTCTCTGCAATGAGTTGGTTAGGAATTAACATTGCAAAATGGTCTATATCTTTTCTTTCAATATAAGCGTTAAGTATTTTTTTGCGTTGGTTTTCGCTTATTTTGTTTTTATTACCGCCACGCGTAAACTCTGCCGATGCGTCTATAAATAGTGTGGCATTGTCTTTTTTACTCTTCTTTAAAACAATAATGCAGGTGGCAATACTAGTACCAAAAAACAAGTCGGGTGGTAATTGAATTACTGCATCAACATAATTATTATCGATAAGGTACTTTCTAATTTTTTGTTCGGCACCTCCACGATACAACACTCCAGGGAATTCTACTATTGCCGCTGTGCCCGATGTTGCTAACCACGAAAGCATATGCAAAGTAAAGGCTAAATCGGCTTTAGATTTTGGTGCTAAAACACCAGCAGGAGAAAAACGAGGGTCGTTTATCAACAAAGGATTGGCATCGCCTTCCCATTTGATAGAATATGGCGGATTGGAAACGATAGCATCAAAAGGTTCATCGTCCCAATGCTTCGGGTCGGTTAATGTATCGCCGTGTGTGATATTGAATTTTTCGAAATTGATGTCGTGCAAAAACATATTGATACGGCATAAGTTGTACGTGGTAATATTTACTTCTTGTCCGTAAAAACCTTGTCTTACATTTTCTTTGCCTAATACTTTGGCAAACTTCAATAACAACGAACCCGAGCCACAAGCTGGGTCGTAGACCTTGTTTACTTGTGTTTTTCCAACTACCGTAATTTCTGCTAATAATTCGGATACTTCTTGCGGTGTAAAAAATTCACCACCTGATTTACCGGCATTACTGGCATACATTGTCATTAAGTATTCGTAAGCATCACCAAAAGCATCAATGTTATTTTCTTGGTAATTTCCTAATTTAAGACCTGCAATGGCATTTACTATTTTTACGATCTGCTTATTCCGTTGTTCGACTGTGCCACCTAATTTGTTACTATTAACATCAACATCGTCAAAAAGTCCTGCTAAATCATCTTCACTTTCTGCTCCTTTTGCCGAGGCTTCTATTTCTTTGAAAATAGCGTGTAAATCAACATTTATGTCTTTGTTATTCTCTGCGTTTTTCTGTACGTTTTCAAATAAAGCAGAAGGTAGCATATAAAATCCTTTTTCAGCTACGGTATCTTTGCGACCAAACTCTGCTTCGTCATCGGATAGTTTAGCATAATCGAAATCCTTGTTTCCTGTTTCCCATTCGGCTTTATTGATATGGCTGGTTAAATTTTCGGATATAAAACGATAAAATAATATTCCCAATACATAGGATTTAAAATCCCATCCGTCAACACTTCCTCTTAAATCGTTAGCAATTTGCCAAATGGTTCTGTGCAATTCATCCCGTTCTTGTTCTCTGGTCATTCTATTTATTGGTTTTTATTGTTTTATATTGAAAATTAATGTAGGTATTCTTGTAAGAAAGGTAATTTTCAAAAATAAGATATTAAAACTTAATTATGCCGTTTTTGTTTTCTTTTAATTCACTTTTTATACACTACCTATACAGATTAAAACTAAAAATAGTTCCTTATTTTTTTTACAAAAAAACAAATTTAATTCAGTGTATTGTACCCTAATTGAGGGAAATCGTATACTGGCAAATATTATTCACAATATCTACATAAAGATATAGATATTGTGAAATTGAGTGTACGGCAACCGCGATATTGCAATTAATTATATTCAAAAATAATCTTTATAAAATTAAGTGTTTTACGGTTTTCCTCATTTGGGTGAAATGTTTTTTTTGTATGGACTTTAGTATTGGAATTGATGACTCAAAATATCAACTATTCTATACTATTCTCGTTTTTCGTCTTGAGTTGGTTTGATAAGATAGGCGATGAAATCGGGAAGTTCTATCAGAGGTAGAAGGCCGACGGGTTCTCGGGGCATTTAAAATTTCATTTTCTCAACTCGTTGTATTGGTTTAATTTTTCGGCTTGAGCCACTAAATTTATAAATTCATCTTCTGGCAATATGGTTGCAACAATGGTGTATTCGTCCACACGCTGCCAACTTTTGGGCAATATTGTGTTTAGGGTATCATTTGTTATGGCAATTATTTTGTCGTCCTCTTTTTGAAACAAAATAAAATCGTATTTGTCTATGATACAGTTTGATTGATTGGCAAGCAGTTTTAATGTTTTTTTATCCTCGCCTTCTCCCATTTCTAATACATTGCCATATTCGTAATTGGGAATTTGATAGTTTACATACAAGATGATTTTGTGAAGTAGGATCGTTAGTTCCTCATTGCTTTTTTCGGATAATTTGCCTAGCAATTCTGGACCAAAATGCACCTTTCGAATTGGGCAGAATAGTGTTATTGTTTGTTGTAACTGCAATGCCATTGCACTTACTACTTGGGTATCAGTATGAGGGATAGCCTCCATATCTTCTGTAGTAAATAATGGATGTTCCTTGGGAATGTATTCTAAAGAAGCATCATCACTCTCTTCGTCATACTCCTCATTATCGATATATAATTGGCCATCATACAAATTGCAAATGCTGTTGGCCAGTTCGTTCGTAAGTAAATAATCTTCTTTACTAGAAAATCCAGTGTTCCGCAGTTCGATCCAGTTTTCTTCTTCCAAACTCACATCTACGCCTCGAGTAGAAGCTTCATCGATCCAGAAATAACATAGGGTTTCTGAACGCTGCTCATATTTGACATCCTCTAATGTGCGTTCGATGACTTTTTGAAGTATAACAAAATTGATGGGTTCTTTGGTCTTTATGTAATGAAGTATACTCATAATTATTTTAGGTTAGGTTACCCTTATTTTCAATGCTATCGAGTTTTAATTTGTCTTGAAAATAAATTAAGCTTTCGAGGCAATGAAAATAGGAAGAAATGTATAGCTTTATAATGGCCAAGAGTTAATTTCGCTAATGTATTGATAATAATTTCAAACCGATTACGGGAAACCTCAAAACGAGTAAATTTTTACTAATTTTTTCATTTGATTATTGTTTTAGGTTTTCTATATCTTTCTTGGTTTCCGTCTGGAGTTGATTTGATATAGGTAGGTTATGTAATCGGGGAGTTCTATGAGTGGTAACAGGCCGACGGGTTCTAAAGGCATTGGGTGCAAATTGATTTGTTGGATGTGTTTGCGGAAGGCTATTTCGCCAATCACTCTCATTACCATCCAATCGATGTCTAATTTTAGATTCTCGCATTGTTTTATTTCATTGAAGTTGGGTAGGTACAAGTTGATTTTGAGCTGCTTGGTTGCTATGTTGTAATCTGACAGCGCTATTTGAATTTCGCTGATTTTGATTTCGTAGTTTTCGAAAATAACGGACTTATCAGAACCGTTTTTGTATTCTTCTGTATTTTCAAGGGGTTTTATAAATGCCTGAACTGTAAAGTATTCTAGCGGTGGTGCCTGAGTTTCGAGTGCTATAATTTTTGGGAATAGTTTTCGATAGCCAAAGGCTGTAAAAACTATACTGTATTTGTCTTGATTGTTAGCAGGTTTTGTTATTTCAAAACCTATTCTTTTCGAAATGTTGTTGTATTTTTTTTTGAATTGGGAGTAGATTTCATCCCCATTTATTCCCAAAAAGAACCCATTTATTATTTCTTGTTCGTTTTTTTTGAAGTAGTTCCAGAAGGTAGTGATTTGTTTCATGACTGGTTAATTGGTTAACTGGTTAATTGTTGATGGTTTTTTTATAGGATTGGATCATTGAATTCTCTTAAGTAATCGATTAGATAGCACAGATCTATGGGTTGAGGATTTATGATATCTGCTGTAAATTGTTCGAGCTCAATAAAGTTGATTTCGTTAGCAAAAGCTTTTTCTCCGATAATGTGTTCGATTAGGGTGTATACTGCTTCTCTTAATCGTGGATTGTCTTTGTGAACGATGTAATTTTTGAGGTAAACTCTAAGCCCCAAACGATTTGGGTTATTACAGTTTTCGAGGGGTATGAAATACATTTGACTTATTTTTAAAAAGATACCAAAGTATTCCAATGGTTTGTCGGTGCCTTTTTCGAATTCATCGATGTCTCCAACTGGTTGGAGAAAGGCTGTTATTATCCAGGGTTTTATAGTTGGTGCGTAATGTACCAATAGTTCGACATCTTTGAAAAGATAGGGGTTGCCTTTGGCCGTAATGATCAATTCGGATTTGTCTTTACTGTTTGTTATAATTACGCCAAGATCTTCGTTGTATTCGTATAGGAGTTCGTTTAGTTTCCCGAAGTATTTTTCTCGTTCCTCTTTTGGGATATCGGGCATTAGACGAAAAACAAAATTGTTTTCTTTGAAGTGGTTCCAGAAATTTGCTATTGTTGCGTTCATAGGGTTATCGGTTGTCAGTTATCAGTTATCGGTTAAGAAGTTAGGGTATAATCGGTTAATTGTTCATGGTGCTGCTTGGTGGGAGGAGTAAATGTTGGTTCATTTTGTTGGATGTTTTTCTGTTTTCGGTTCCGGAGTTTGTTTCGTGGATTTTTGGGGTTCTTCTGGGTGTTGAAATGGGGTTTTGTTTTTGGAATAAGTTTCATACGGTAAGGGGTTAATTGGTTAGTTGTTTAACGTTTAGCGTTTGTCTTTGGTGGTTTTGTCGAAGGAGATTAGGTTTACCATGCTTCGGAGGCGTGAACGGACTCGGTTGCCGTATGCCGATTCAATTTCAGTGGCGGAAAGGTTTGTGGTGATGTGGGTTTGGATTTTCTTGGCGATGAAAAGGTCGTATCTGGAGAGTAGGATTTCGGCCATTACATTGCACTCGTTTCCGTAATATTTGATGTTGTTTTCGGTACCCAAATCGTCGAAGCAGATGGTTTTGGGGTCTGGATAGAGTTTGCCTTTACTGTATCGTTGGATAATCTCGTAGCCTTCCTGGATAAATTCGTAGCTGATGTCCCGGCAGGGTTTTATATAGAATTTATGTTCTGTTGAAGTAATGGTTTTCATCAAATTCATAAGGGTTGTTTTGCCGCTGCCTATTGGTCCAGAAAGTAAAACTCCCTTGTTGAGGTCTATGTTTAGTTGAAAACATGCTATTTCATCTTTCAGGAAATAGGCCATGAGTTTATGTATGATGGCGTGATCGGTTTCAAATATTTTGAAATTGTTGCCGTAGATTTCCACGCCTTTTTTTTCAAGCCAGATGATTATTTCTTGGTAGTCGTATTGGGACATAGGGTTATCGGTTGTCGGTTTTGAGTTAGAGGGGTTCGCCATAGTCTTTGTCATTTTCGGTGTTGAGGTGTTTGGCGCGGTCGGGTGGTTTTTCGTAGGATTTGAATTTGATGGCGTTGAGCATCCAGTTTTGGGCTGCAGCTTGCCAGTCGACCATCGGGATTTTGCCACCAACTAACCAGCCAACACTGGAGAAGTAATTGAAAAATTTATTGGCTTCGAGTTCGGGGAAGTTTTGTTGGAGGAAATAAGATTTGACTTCGTCGATGCCTGGATTATTTTCTTTTTCTTTTTTTGCGGAACTTTTTTCTTTTTTTTCTGGCGTCTCGGTTTTTAAAAATTCGTTGTCATTTTCAAAATTTTTTGCTTGCTCTTCCAAGTTTAAAATGTTTTTTATGTTTGAATTGTTTGTAATGTTTGTATTGTTTATATAAGGTACTAGAGCTAGTTCATTACTTGTCTGTTCACTTGTACAACTACTAGTACAAGACTTATTCAATACTTGTTCGTTGACAAGTTCAAAAACAGGTTCATTTTGTGGTATTCCTATTTTTCTGTTTTTGGAAATTGGTTTTAAATCGTTCGAAAAACTGAATAAATAAACGTGGCTTCCTTTGAATGGATTATAAGAAGGCTCATAATTGATATAGCCCAGTGAATGCAAGTTTTTAAGGCACTTGTGATAGGTCGCTCTTGAACTTATTTTGCTGATTCGCATTACCTCATCACGAGAGATGCTGAGTGGGTTTTTGAATCGATTGCAATTCCAGAACTGGAACAATGACATATACAAACTTACGTGTGTTGGATTGAGAGTTTTGTCTGCTGCCACCTTTTCAAAAAACCCAGTTAGATGTGTTATATAATTCATCTTTGAGTTATTTAGAGTTCAATAAATTGGGTATTGCTGCCACTTTATTTGTTAGCAAAACATTTTCTAAATCGCTATTGGCATAGTAAAGTATTCCGCCAATTTTAGTGTAGGATAGCGTTCCATTAATCCGCAGATTTTGCAAGGTACCAGGGGATATATTTAAGAGCTTGCGAACTTCATTGGATTTAAGCCATTGCTTTTGCTGTTGCGGCTTAGAATTAATTAATGTACTTAAATCGGAAAGTAAGAGGGCTCTAAATTCGTTTAAATCCTCTCGAGTGATCACTTCGATTGCCATAATGTTGTGGTTTTAAATGTTTGGGGCAAATAGAAATAATTAAGTAATACCAAAACAGTCACAGGGGTCATATGACCCCTAATGTACCCCCAACAAAATCAGCTAATCGGAGTGAAAAAGTTTTTTAATTATTTATTTTAGATAGCTATTTTGATACATTTATGACTAAATTTGCACAATGAATATCAAATAGGAGGTAACTTCTAAAAATATATTGCGAAAGTTATTTAGGGCATCAGAAAACGACCAAACTTCTTTTAATCAGCCTACGAATAAACTGTTCGCCTTCGCTATGCGTGGGCTCGGTTTATCGTGGCTGTAGGTGCTTGGTCGTACCTCTGATGCTGATGATCGATGTCCCACGCTGTTGCTTGTACCTATACCCAAATAGTTTTATTAGTAATTCATAACTCTATTAATTATGAAAGACGATATTAAATTAAGCCCCGAACTTCAACGATTTATGGAATTGCATTCCATTCCCAATCTCGCAGCATTACTGGAAATTGAGGATGAGAAATTACTTGAAATGGATTTATTTGGATGGCGGTTAATGCGAGAAGTTCTAGTCCTTCGTGAGTTTTAACATTTCTATTACTTTATCATTAACTGCTTCTTTAGTGGAGCTTTCCACATTATGAAATTTTGTTCTTAGACTTTCGACTGCTATATTATCGGTATTCATAGTTTTGAAATTTCTTGCAATAAATCTGATCACATCTGCTTGGATTCTATGGTTTATAATATTGGTTTCTACCAATATTTTAGTAAAGAAACTTAACTGAGCAACTGAAAAACTTGTTAAAAATTTAAAATCCTCTTTTTTGTGAGTAGGTGTCGGAAGTTGATTTGTTTCCTGTTCCACTATTCTATTTAAGTAAACGATTTCTTCTTCAATCCAACCTATAATTTGTTTTTTGATAGGCGGTAAATTTGGTTTGTATTTTACCGTATTTCCACTTTGTTTTTGATTGTAGATTTTAAGTATTCGAAATAAATTGTTAATTTTTTGAGTATTATTTTCTAATAGTTCTAAATCTTGTAATAAATTAGTAGTAAGGTATTTGAACAATTGTAATGAATTAAAATTAAGATAGAAAAGGCAATCCAAAATAGCTACTTCAGTTAATATGTCAGCTTCAATTTGTTTGTGTAATTCTTTGATAATTTTCGCGCAGTAATTAAATTCAACGTAGGTTAATTTCCCTGGAATATTTAAAGTTTCGATTTTTAGTAGCGGTTCATATACTAATTTCAATATTTCAGGATCAATATTACTTTTTAACAAAATTGACTTGACTTCCTCGAGTTTTTTACAAATTTCAAACTCTTTTGCAAATATGGAACCATAAGGGATAGGGGCATTAACGTTGAGGTAATTCTTGTATTCTTTTTCAATAAAACGCTGCAATTTCTGAACATATATGTATGTAATTTTTAAACAGTCTGTTTTATCATAATCATCCGAAAATTGGTAAAGTTTAGAAACTTTTTCCGGGTTTATTTCCTTCACCAAACGTTGGGCAAGATTTTCTAGCGCATATTGTTTTTGATGGATAAACTCTTCACTTTTGATTTTAGAATTTAATTTAAAAATGCGCTCTTTATCTATTTGTTTGATTTTATAATTTTCCTTTTTGAGTGTGTGATAACAATATAAAAAGAAGCGTTGTTCTTGATTTAAATCTTCAATTTCGCAATCCTGAAAGAGATAAACTGTATTTTTATTTTTAGCACACCAACGCCAACTGGCAAGATTATTTGTAAAGTTTAACTCATTTACTATAGCTGGAATATATTGTTCGAATTCTGGAATTGATTCGGATGCTTTAAATTTGAGCTTAGGAACTCTTGGATGTAAGTTGTGAATCGGCTTTCTTACAGCGTATTTAATTTCGTTGTTTCTCAAGCTGAAGTCTACTTGATGAATAAGATAACTCTGTGAAGATGATTTTTTGAGAAAGGGAGCTAAATCGTTACTGAAAATAATCTGTGGATTTTTTATTTCTTTTATTATCCTATCATAGTTTTCTAGTATGTATTTTGCTTTCATACTCGTTTAGCAGCTTACTATTTTGACATCCATTATGATAAAAAAAAGTAGGCTTTCGAAAGCCAGTCGACCTTGTTTAGAAAAGTTTATTTGTACGCTCCTCAAAAGTAATACTTTGATAAAACTGAGTAAGAAAAATATTTTTATGAAGGACCTCAAGTTACAATTCTTTGAATGGATAAAATTGGTTGGTTACTAGTAAGTTAAAACTAATGATGTTTAGTGCTAATTATAGTGTTAAAAATTATAGATTTCAAAATAAATAATAAATGTTAAAAAATAATATGACAAATATCATATTATCCAATTAAGTGATTTTGTCGCCATTTTATAACAAAAAAAAGAACCCACACTGAGGGTTCTTTTACTATAAACAGCGTTTTTTAGTATTTGTTTTGTAGTTTTTTGAAAATGAATATTGAGCAGTACAATTGTAATAAAATATTAGTTTATTTTCTTGACTGGTATTTGAATTTTGAATTTTTCTTTTAAAATCATCATATCGTCACTCACTTTTCTATCCAATACTTTTGCATAATGTTGGGTTGTTCTTAAATTTTTATGACCAAGCATTTTACTTACACTCTCAATTGGAACCCCATTTGTAAGCGTTATAGTGGTTGCAAATGTATGTCGGGCAATGTGGAAGGTTAGTTCCTTTTCAATCTTGCAAATAGCAGCTATTTCTTTTAAATAGGCATTCATTTTTTGGTTTGATAAAATTGGTAGAAGCTTGTCTTGGTTATTGCTTTGTGGATGATCATCATATTTGTCAATAATATTTTGTGTAACCGGAAGGATTGGAATTTTAGAAGCGCTCTCCGTTTTTTGTCTGTGAGTAAATATCCATTTCTCGCCATCAATACCGAAGCTTATATGCGACTTTGTTAAGTTTTTGACATCTATGTAGGCTAATCCGGTAAAGCAGCTAAAAAGGAATATATCGCGTACGAGCGATAATCTATCGTTTTTTAAATCTTTGTTGATTATGTTTTGAATTTCTTCTTTAGATAAATAAACCCTTTCTACTTCCTTTACTTTCGATTTGTAGTTGGCAAATGGATTTTTGTCTAACCAATCATTGGCCAAACAAAGTTTGATTATTTTATTGAAGTTTTTGATGTATTTGACAGCTGTGTTATTGGCGCAGTTCCGCACGCTTCTTAACCAAAATTCATAATCTGTAATAAATGCGTGATCTATCTTTGTAATTTCAATATCAGAGATATTGTATTTCCATTGCATAAATTCAATTGTATGACTCAAAGAAGTTTTGTAACGCTCTAAAGTTCCTGGAGCGTATTCTTTTCCAATCAATTCTTTGATTTTATTGTTGTGGTCTTGGAAGATGGGGATAAGCATTCTTGCTCTTTCATCAACTCCTAGTATTTTGCTTTTAAGTGTTTCAGCTGTTACTGGGATTTTTTTGTGAACTAACTCCATTTGCATATCGATAATTTGAATTCTCAACATATCCAGATGGCTATTTATTGAACGAGCTTCTTCTGAATTGCCTTTCATTTTGCCTGCATCTGTCGACCATTTGGATATTTCTACAAATCTGTTGGAGCTTAATTCAATTCTTTTTCCATTGATTGTGATACGTGTGTATATAGGTACTAAACCGTTTACACTTGCTTTTGCTCTCTTTGCGTAAAAGAGAATTGATACTTTTGTTTTCATCGTGGTAACCTTTTAGTTGTTATTAAATTTAATTCTAATAATACTAACACACAAGATGTACAATTTTTAAATTGGTTGTTGAACTGGTTGTAATGCCTTGTGAATGCTAGGTTGAGATGAAAATCGGTTACCCTAATTTCGGATAGTTTAGGGTAACCGATTTTATCCCTTTCAGTTCACGCATTAATGAATAATTTGATAGTGTGGGAAAAGAAAAAACCCTTTAAATCATACGATTCAAAGGGTTTTAATTCAATTTGTATTTCTACTGGCGGAGAAAGAGGGATTCGAACCCCCGGACCTGTTACAGTCAACAGTTTTCAAGACTGCCGCAATCGACCACTCTGCCATTTCTCCAATAAGTCGGACATCAATTTCTCAATGCGGTTGCAAATATAAGAACCTTTTTTTGTTTTACAAAAACTATTTTTATAAAAAATAGGCAATTTTTTGACCTTTATTTTAATCCTTTCATTTCCTTGAAGTTAATCTGAAGGAATCCCAAAATACAAGCCTCAAATACTATTAATAAGGAACGTATTCTTTGATTTCTAAGCCATATCCTATCATTCCAACCCGTTTGGTTTGCTCTGTATTCGATAGTAAACGGATTTTAGAGATGTCGATATCGTGCAAAATTTGTGCACCAATTCCAAAATCGCGATTGTCCATTTTGATTTGTGGCGCTTTGAACACGCCTTTGCTTTGCAATTCTTTCAATTCGACAATGCGATGCAACAAATCACCTGATTGTGATTCCTGATTGATAAATAGCACCGCCCCTTTGCCTTCAGCATTAATTAATTCGAATAGATCACATAACTTTTTGTTGGCGTCATTCGTTAAGGTTCCCAAAATATCATTATTGATGAGTGTTGCATTGATTCGAGTCAATACCGCTTCTCCTATATTCCACGTGCCTTTAGTCAGGGCAATATGCACACGATTATTGGTGGTTTGTAAATAAGCTCTCAGTCTAAAGGTGCCAAAACGGGTGTCAATGTCAAAGTCTTCTTTCTTTACGATCAAACTGTCGTGTTGCATTCTGTAAGCCACTAAATCTTCTATTGAAACCAATTTTAAATTAAACTTTTTGGCTACTTCATACAATTCTGGTAAGCGAGCCATAGACCCGTCCTCGTTCATTATTTCGACAATAATACCTGCTGGTTTAAAACCGGCTAATCGCGCAAAATCAATGGCGGCCTCTGTATGTCCGGTTCGTCTTAAAACCCCACCTTGTTTGGCTATCAAAGGAAAAATATGACCCGGACGACCCAAATCGTGTGGTTTTGTAGTAGGGTCAACTAAGGATAAAACAGTTTTCGCCCGGTCTGAGGCTGAAATTCCGGTGGTAACTCCATTACCTCTCAAATCTACCGATACCGTAAAGGCGGTTTCCATAGGATCGGTATTATTTTGAACCATCGAATGCAACCCTAATTCTTTACATCGGTTTTCGGTCAGGGGAGTACAAATAAGCCCACGGCCGTGTGTAGCCATAAAGTTGATCATCTCGGGAGTCACTTTTTCTGCTGCAGCTAGAAAATCGCCCTCGTTTTCGCGGCCTTCATCATCAACTACGATAATCACTTTTCCTTGTCGAATGTCTTCGATGGCCTCTTCAATCGTGTTCAGTTTTATTTTAGTAGTTACCATATATTGGTTATCAATTTTTGAAATAATTAATTTTAAGTGCCCCCTTTTTGGCGGTATTATTTTTCTTTTTTAGGATAGCGTCCAAAGTTTGTAAAGTATCGTTGTGCTTTATTTTGGAGGTGGAAATACTTTTTGAAATAACTTTTGAAAGGGAGCCATAAAAATATCCATATTGATTAATCCAATATCGTTGGTAGCCCGATAAGTCAATAAAATTGCCAATGGCGACAGGATTAATGAGGACATCCAGGCTCCTAATACTGGGGATAATCCATTTTCTTGCGAAATTCTTTTACCAAAAGTATTGATGAAATGAAAGGAAATAAAGATCAATACAGCAAATACGATAGGTAATCCAAGACCTCCTTTTCGGATGATTGCCCCTAAGGGTGCGCCGATGAAAAACATTAAAAAACAAGCAAATGCAATCACAAATTTATCATAGAAAGCTAAAATATGTCCGTTGATATTTTTCTGTTTGGATTCTAATTCGGCATTGGTTCCGCTTATCGAAAGCAAATTGTTATCAATAGTATTACTCGCATAATTTAAGACATTCAACTTTTTATCGTTAGGATACATCGAAAGTAAATTGTTAGGCAAAGTCTTTTTTCTCTTGATTTGAGTCGATAATTTTGGTCCCCTTGGTATGCCAATGCGTTGATTGATGTTTTCGGAAAAGGAAACAATTTCTGTATTTTTATTTTTGTGCAATGAATCTAAAGTATAGTTCAACTCGCTTAAATTAAGCATTGTATTGGTATTGGAAACACTCACGTCGTTGACATCCACTTTGTTCAATTTTGATAAATCGATGTTAATGTTGTATTTTTTGAAAGAACTTTTTGCAAAAGGAACTTTGCTTCGGTCTTCATATTTTTTGGGAATAATATCTTCGTAGTAATAACCATCATTCAAAACCATTTGAAGTGTGTTCGATTGTTCGCTGCTAATTAACAAACCGTTTTTGGCCTTGATAACCGTTTTGTTGCCTTCGCCAACAGCCGATTTTTTGTGAATGGTAATCCCTGTCAAAGTGTTTCCATTGACTCCCGATTTTTTGTTCACTTTAATAGAATAGAGTCCCACATTGCTAAATTGCCCCTCAGCGATGGCTAATGCGGGCTTTAGTTGGGCAATATTTCTTCTGAAATTGATGAACTTATATTCGGCATACGGAATGACATTGTTGGCAAATAAAAAGGCAATAACACTCAAAATCGAGATAAAAATGATGAGACTTTTCATCGCTCTTTGTAGTGAAATCCCCGCCGATTTCATAGCGGCAAATTCATAGTTTTCGGCCAAATTTCCAAAAGTCATTATCGATGCCAATAGTACTGATAATGGTAAAACTAGTGGAATAATTCGCGGCATAGCAAATAATAAAAATTTGATTACCATCGACAAATCCAAGTCTTTTCCGGCTAATTCGGCAATAAATAACCAGACTGATTGCAGTATAAATATAAAAAACAAGATAATAAATACCGTGAAAAAGGTACTCAAAAAAGTTTTTAATAAGTATTTGTCGAGAATCTTCACCTAGATTTAATCTATTTTATTGATGTAGTAATTGGGGTATTTACTCGCAACAAAGGTAAATTGATTTTTTGACAAAGGTTGGTTGGTTTTAAAAGAATTAACAGTCAAGGTCGTTTTAGTCCCATTTTTTCCTGTTTCAATCAAATTATAAATGTGTTTGGTTTGAACATCAATGCCCAACAAGATTTCTTTTCTTTGATCTTTGAGGTTCGTTGGAATGAGCTTCACGTATTGAATCTTTCTACCTTTGATATCTTCAATTTTGTGCATCGAATATTTGTATCCAGAATTAAAAAAGGTCAGCATTTTATTGGGAGTAATCGCGCTGTTGTCGTTTTCATTTACCGAGGAAATGGTCACCTCTTCGTCTTCAGGAACAATAGTATAGGACTTTTTGCCGTCGAATATTTTGGTGACACCCATAAAATTCAAAACATATTGATTCCCTTTCATAGTCACATTTCCTTTACTATCCTGATTGATTTTTTCTTTGGTATTGTTCAGGCTGTATTTAAAATCAATTACGATATTGTCATAACTTTTTATAATAGATGTTACTTTGTTCAGAAGGTCTTTGGCCTTTTCGTCTTGCGCTTGAACTGAAAAACAGAGTAATAGGACAGTAATTTGAAAAAACTTTTGCATTGATTTTTTAATTTTGTTCATTATTGAAAAATTGTTCTAGAGCACTCATATCCAGAATGTTTACATTTCTGGCTTTACTACCCTCGAATGGACCGACAATTCCTGCAGCTTCTAATTGATCAATCAATCGGCCAGCTCGGTTGTAACCCAATTTGAGTTTTCGTTGTAGCAAAGAGGCAGAACCTTGTTGCGCCATAACAATAATTTCGGCCGCTTCTCTGAATAATGAATCTCTTTCAGAAATATCCATATCAAGATTAATGCCACTTTCTTCGCCCACAAACTCAGGAAGTAAATACGCAGTGGAGTAGGCCTTTTGAGAACCAATAAAATCCACAATTTTTTCTACTTCGGGAGTGTCAACAAAAGCACATTGCACCCGAACGACATCATTTCCGTTGTGATACAACATATCTCCACGTCCAATCAACTGATCTGCTCCTTGAGAGTCTAAAATAGTTCTGGAATCAATCTTTGACGACACTCTAAACGCAATTCTAGCGGGGAAATTGGCTTTGATTAAACCTGTAATAACATTTACTGAAGGCCGTTGCGTGGCAATGATCAAATGAATTCCGATAGCTCTGGCCAATTGCGCCAATCGTGCAATAGGAACTTCGACTTCTTTGCCCGCGGTCATAATCAAATCGGCAAACTCATCGACAACCAAAACTATATACGGCAAAAATCGGTGACCATTTTCTGGATTTAATTTTCTGGATTTGAATTTTTCGTTGTATTCCTTGATGTTTCGCACCATCGCATCCTTCAACAACGAATAGCGGTTGTCCATTTCTACACAAAGAGAGTTCAAGGTATTGACAACCTTGGCGTTATCGGTAATAATGGCATCATCAGAATCGGGCAACATAGCCAAATAATGTCTTTCGATTTTGTTGAAAAGTGTTAATTCCACTTTTTTAGGATCGACCAAAACAAACTTGATTTCGGCAGGATGTTTTTTGTACAATAAGGAAGTGATTACGGCATTCAATCCTACCGATTTTCCTTGTCCTGTAGCACCAGCCATCAATAAGTGTGGCATTTTGGCCAAATCGACTACGAAAGTTTCGTTCGAAATGGTTTTTCCCAAAGCAATCGGCAATTCCATTTCTGCTTCCTGAAATTTAGCCGAACCAATCACACTTTTCATCGAAACCATAGTGGGGTTCTTGTTCGGTACTTCGATACCAATGGTTCCTTTTCCAGGAATAGGAGCGATAATACGAATGCCTAGTGCGGAAAGTGACAGTGCAATATCGTCTTCTAAACTCTTGATTTTCGATATTCGAATACCGGCTTCGGGTACAATTTCATATAAGGTCACCGAGGGACCAACCGTCGCTTTGATCTGGGCAATTTCTATTTTGTAATTGCGAAGAGTTTCTACAATTCTATTTTTATTTTCCTCTAATTCTTCTTGATTGATCGTAATTCCGCCACTCGAATATTCTTTCAGTAAATCGATAGTGGGGTATTTATAGTTGGATAAATCCAAAGTAGGATCGAATAATCCAAAATCGGCAACCAATTTCGAAGCCAAATTTTCTTCGATGATATCTTCTTCGGGTGCTTTTTCAATTACAAAATGATCGTCATCCGTATGGATAATTTCGGGAGCAATATAAGGCGGAGGAATAGCAGCTTTCGGACTTGGTTTTAATGTAATTTCCGAAGGATTACTGATAGTTGGTTTTAATTCTTCTTTGTTGATTTCAAACTTCGAAGAGGTTGTTTTGAGTTCTATTCCTTCTAACTCATCGTCATATTCTGTGTCTTCAACAGCATATTCTTCTAAATTATAAGCGCTGACCGCAGCATTGGCAGTGGTAGCCGAATTTAAATCGCCTCTAATTTCTTTTTTGGTACTTTCGAAAAATGATTTTATTTTTTCGGGAGATACCTTGATTTTGAAAATAAGGTAAATAATAAGCCCAAAGACTAAGGCTAGTAAAGTTCCTGTTTTGCCGAGATAATCTTGTGAAAACAGGTTCAATTCGTAACCAATAATGCCGCCCAAGTCAGGCATTGAGGTAGCGAAAAATCCAAATAAAACAGATAAAATAATGATCACAAATAAATCCCAAAACCAAATCTTTTTGAGTTTTTTTATTGGGATTTCGAGGATCAAATATACTCCAGTAAGGAAAAATAAGCGGACAAAAATAAAGGAAGCAATCCCAAATCCTTTGTAAACCATCAAATCGGCTAAGAAAGCTCCAAATTTTCCCAACCAATTTTGAACGGGTTCGGCTCTGTCCGAAAACTGATTGACGGCGCTTTGATCGACTTGTCCGTAGATATAATAGGAAATGAAAGCTAAGAGTAAGGCAATGGAAAACAAAACTAGAAGCGCTCCCAAAACAATTTTGTTTTGCTTTGAGAATGCCCAGGGTTTTTTTGTCACAGAATTTGGATCAGATTTTTTTTCTGGAGTAACTGTTTTTGTTGTTTTTGCCATACTTGGTTGAACTATTTTCTATAAAAATTTTGGAACATAAATTATTAATCCAATTGCAATTGCGGTTAGGGCAGCGAAAAATACTGCACCGGCGGCAATGTCTTTGATAAATCCAATTCTTTGGTGATAATTAGGATGAATAAAGTCGGCGATTTTTTCGACAGCAGTGTTGATGCCTTCTACACTCATTACTAAACCAATGGCTAAGGTTTGGAAAAGCCATTCGGTGGTACTGATATGCATAAAAAATCCAACTATTGATACGAATATACCAATACAAAACTGAACCATAATACTGTGTTCGGTGGTAATCAATTTTATAGCACCTTTTACAGCAAATGAAACACTTTTTAATCTTCCGCTAATGAAAGAATTGTCTTTCTGAAATTCCATCCAATTAAAGAACTGCTAAGGCAGCTTCATAATTTGGTTCGTTGGCAATTTCTGGAACTTGTTCGGTATAGACAACAGATCCATTGGCGTCTACGACTATGATACATCTTGAATGTAATCCTGCCAAAACACCATCAGCAATTTCTAAACCATTGGTTTTGCCAAAACTTCCGTCTTTGAAATCAGATAAATTCACCACATTTTCGATTCCTTCAGCGCCACAAAAACGTTTTTGAGCAAAAGGTAAATCTCTTGAAATACACAATACTTTGGTGTTTTCTAATTGAGCAGCGGTAGCATTAAAAGTTCTTACCGATGTAGCGCAAGTCCCGGTATCAATGCTTGGGAAAATATTTAGAACCAATTTCGAACCTGCAAAATCACTCAAGGAAGCGATAGAAAGATCGTTTTTTACTAATTTGAAATCGGCTAATTTTGTGCCAACTTTTGGTAATTCACCTGAAGTGTGGATTGGATTTCCACCTAATGTAATAGAAGCCATAATTATTGTTATTTAGTGAGGTTCAAAAGTATGAAAATTTATTTACGATTGTATGAATTTCGGCTTATGATTTGCGAATTAATTAAAAAAAAACGCTCTCATTGCTGAAAGCGTTTTTAAGTAGTATGATTTGAATCTCGAAACAAAAGAGACAACAAAAGGCGCGTTCTACTTATCGATCGAACCTAAAACACGTTGCATAAACGCATTCAATGCTTCTTTTTTGTCCATTCCATCTTTTGTCATTTTGTGCACCTCGAGTGCGCCGTACATATTCGAAATTAATTCACCAATAACATCCAATTCTTCATCTTTCAAAGAAGAAACTTCGGTCAGAGCTTCCAAAACTTCGATCGTTTCTACGACATAATCTTGATCATTTTCTTCAATAAATTGAGACAAATGTTTGATAATCGGGAGTTTCATTTATTGTTTCTTGTTTGTTGTTTATAGTTTGTTGTTTTTGGATTTGAGTTTTTATTACTATTCAACAATAAACCCTAAACCACGAACATTTAATTGATTTCGTTGACCAATTCAGCTAGAACTTCGCCTTTATTGGTTTGGGTTTCGTTGATTAATTTTCCGTTGACAAAAGTAGCAAAAGTAGGCAAGTTGCTTACGTTGGCCAATTTTCTGGACTCTGGAGAATTTTCAGCATCGACCAAAACAAAAGTTAAGTGCTCGTTTTCGGAAGCCATCTTTTTGAATTTTGGTTTAATAATTCTGCAATTTCCGCACCAAGAAGCCGAAAATTGAACGATTACTTTTTCGTTTTGCGAAACTAAATCTTGTAAGGTATCTTCGTTTAATTCGATTAACATAGTTTTTAGTTTAAATTCCAATACTTTAAATTCCAAATTCCAAACTAATGGAGTAGGAATTTAGTATTCTTAAAGCTTGAAAGATTAATAATTGTGGAAGTAAACTCCAAATCCCAGAATTGGAATTTGGAATTTTAAAATTTGGAATTTAGTTTAAGCTTAGGTATTCTGCAGTACTTTTTCTGTCAGCACTCATCGCCTCTTTTCCTTCTTCCCAGTTGGCAGGACATACTTCACCTTTGGTTTGAACGTGTGTGTAAGCGTCGATCAAACGTAAATATTCGTTTACGTTACGACCTAGTGGCATATCATTGACACTTTCGTGGAAAATTTTACCCTCTTCGTCTACTAAATAAGTAGCTCTGTAAGGTACGTTTGAACCCACCAATAATTCGCCGTCAAAGGCTTCGTCGTATTCCATTTCGATATCTAAAATACCTAATTCTGCAGCTAAATTTCTTGTGGTGTCGGCAAGGATAGGGTAAGTAACACCTTCGATTCCACCGTTGTTTTTTGGAGTATTCAACCAAGCGAAGTGCACTTCATTGGTATCGCAAGAAGCACCAATTACGATAGTATTTCTTTTTTTGAATTCACCTAAAGCAGCTTGAAAAGCGTGTAATTCTGTTGGACAAACGAAAGTAAAATCTTTTGGATACCAAAATAATAAGACTTTTTGATTGTTTTTTGTAGCTTCTTCAAGTACGTTGATTCTTAAGTTATCACCCATTTCAGAAATGGCGTCTACAGTAATGTTTGGGAATTTTTTTCCTACTAATGACATAATTATATGATTTTAATTTTAAATTTTTTGCAAAATTAGTACTTAAGATCTTATGTTTCTGATAGGCTTGTCGTATTTTTTATTATTCTACCATAGAGTAAATTTATGCGGTGCAGCTAAAGCATTGGGGAAAGTAGTACCTTATTCATTATTAGTGAATTGGGTAAAATATTTTTAATACAGCTATAGTTTTTTTTTATGTAATTTAAGACTAAACAGCTTTTTTTTTGGTAAATTTACTTTCAAATCAAATTACTTAAATTATGGAAAATAACGCAAATTCTAGTAAAGCATCCTACAACATTAACGAAGGCAGTAAATGTCCTTTTTCTGGAGGTACTGCATCGAAACACAGTGCCGGAAACGGAACAAAAAATGTTGATTGGTGGCCGAATCAATTAAAATTGAATATTCTGAGACAGAATTCATCGCTCTCCAACCCGATGGGAGACTCGTTTGATTATGCCTCCGAATTTAAATCACTGGATTTATCTGAACTGAAGAAAGATATTCTGGATTTAATGACCACTTCACAAGATTGGTGGCCTGCGGATTATGGCAGTTACGCTGGATTTTTCATCCGGATGGCCTGGCATAGTGCCGGTACGTATAGAACCGCAGATGGTCGTGGAGGTGCTGGCTCAGGAACGCAACGATTTGCTCCTTTAAACAGTTGGCCCGACAACGGAAATCTGGATAAAGCACGATTGTTATTATGGCCCATAAAACAAAAATATGGTAGAAAAATTTCTTGGGCGGATTTGATGATTCTGGCCGGAAACTGTGGCTTAGAATCGTCCGGTTTTAAGACGTATGGTTTTGCAGGCGGAAGAACCGATGTGTGGGAGCCAGAGGAAGATATTTATTGGGGTTCGGAGAAAGAATGGTTGGATGATAAAAGGTATTCGGGTGATAGAGAATTAGAAAATCCGTTGGCAGCGGTTCAAATGGGATTGATATATGTAAATCCAGAAGGGCCGAACGGAAATCCTGATCCGCTTTTAGCGGCAATCGATATTCGAGAAACTTTTGCCAGAATGGCTATGAATGATGAAGAAACGGTTGCGCTTATCGCGGGTGGTCATACTTTAGGTAAGACTCACGGTGCCGCCGATCCTAATAAATATGTTGGTGCCGAGCCTGCGGCTGCTGGAATCGAAGAACAAAGTAAAGGTTGGAAAAATACTTTTGGCACAGGAAATGCGGGAGACACGATAACCAGCGGTTTAGAAGGCGCCTGGACAACAACCCCAACGCAATGGAGTAATAATTATTTTGAAAATTTATTTGGTTTTGACTGGGAATTGTTCAAAAGTCCTGCTGGCGCGCATCAATGGAGACCAGCAAATGGTGCCGGAAAAGGAATCGTTCCTGATGCCTTTGATCCATCTAAAAGTCATACTCCCGTAATGTTGACAACTGATTTGTCATTGCGATTTGACCCAGCTTACGAAAAAATTTCAAGACGATTCCTTGAAAATCCAGCCGAATTCGACGCTGCTTTTGCAAAGGCTTGGTTTAAATTGACACATCGTGATATGGGGCCAAAAGCATTATATTTAGGGGCTGAAATTCCCAAAGAAGATTTAATTTGGCAGGATCCAATTCCACAAGCCTCCTACAAAACTATCGAAAGTGCTGATATCGCATTTTTAAGAGAAAAAATTCAAACATCGGGCTTGTCTGTGGCACAATTGGTCTCAACTGCTTGGGCATCTGCATCTACTTTCCGAGGCTCGGATAAACGAGGTGGAGCCAATGGCGGCCGACTGCGATTAGCGCCTCAAAAAGATTGGCAAGTCAATAATCCTAAACAATTGGCTCAAGTGTTAGCAGTTTATGAAAGTATTCAAGAAGCTTTCAATGCGGCGCATTCTGATAAAAAAGTATCAATGGCTGATTTAATTGTTTTGGGAGGAAATGTGGGAATCGAGAAAGCGGCTAAAAATGCGGGTCAAATCGTTGTTGTTCCCTTTACAGCCGGCAGAACGGATGCTTCACAAGAGCAAACTGATGTCGATTCGTTTCAATTTTTAGCACCTATGGCCGACGGTTTTCGTAATTATTCCAAAACCAAATTCGTTGTCGCTGCCGAAGAAATGTTGATTGATAAAGCGCAGTTGCTTACATTGACTGCTCCCGAAATGACAGTTCTAATTGGAGGTATGCGCGTCTTGAATACCAATTTCGATCAATCACAGAATGGTGTTTTTACGAGACATCCTGAATCATTGACCAATGACTTTTTTGTCAATTTATTGGATTTATCAACTACTTGGAAAGCCGTTTCAGAAGCTGACGATGCTTTTATTGGAACGGATAGAAATTCAGGTTCCATCAAATGGTTTGGAACACGAGTGGATTTGATTTTTGGCTCCAATACAGAATTAAGAGCCATAGCTGAAGTTTATGCATCAAACGATTCGAAAGAAAAATTTGTACAAGACTTTATTGCAGCTTGGAATAAAGTGATGAACTTGGATCGTTTTGACTTGTTGTCCTAAACTCCTAATGTAAGAAATGACAAAAGGTGGTTTGTGATCAAACCACCTTTTTTTATGTTGTATTGGCACCAAGAACGATGTTTCTTCCTTCGATCATTGGCAGAAATAGTCTTTTTACAAACTAAAATCCAGCGATTGTTACTGGTAAAGTGCCTCTACATCTTGAGTTGCGTAATAATTGTCTAGCAGCACTTTCTTGAAATTCTCGAAAATCCTGATACACTTGAATGATGCCCAAGGTAGAATCTAAATTTGGAAGGACTTGCAAAGCATAAGGATTTCCAAAATGATACAAGACGCATTTTTTTGTGGAAAATAACTCCCCTAAGAAATCAAGAATCGTTTCATCGATATCAAATTTATTCAAGGGTTTTGCCTTAGGTACAAAAAGGGTCACTAATATCGTATCAAATTTTTTCAATTGCGCTTTTACTTCTTCAATGGCTTCTGGAGTTCCATTTTCTAAAGCAAACTTCTCAGAAGGCAAAACAATATTTAATGATTTAAAAAAGATGTTATCAGCACTTTTATAAAGGCTTAATTTGGCTAATTTTCCATTGTTTTTGGCCTCAAATAGATGTAAACTATTATTATTGTCTTTGATTTTGGTGGTGCTTTTATCGGCGATAAGGCGATTTAAAATCGAACTTGCCTCGAAATCGAATTCTCCTTCAGGAGCAGAATTTCCCTCTAATAGTCCCACTTTTTGTTTGCATTTTTGTATGCGATTAAAACTGGCTTCGATACGTGATGCAGCGGCATTTTTTAAAATTTCCTGAATTCCGTCGGCTACATTTTCGGCAAAGCATAAAACATCATTTCCAGCATTGAAAGCCTCCCATTCCAATTGTCCTTTGGTGTCGTACAATTTGGAAACACTGTGCATATTGAGAGCATCGGAAATGACCAAACCTTCAAAGCCTAATTGTTTTCTCAAAAGGTTTTCGATTATATTTTTAGACAAAGTGGCCGAGGTGTTTTTTCCTTCGTTTAATGCGGGTACGGCCAGATGACCAATCATAATCGAATCGACCTTGTTCTCAATTCCTTTTATGAAGGGAACCAATTCGTTTTCCATTAATTGGTCTAAAGTTTCCTCGAGAATAGGCAGTCCTAAATGCGAATCAACACTAGTATTTCCGTGGCCCGGAAAATGTTTCAAGCAACCCAAAACACCAACTTCATTTAAGCCTCGCAAGTATTCAGTGGAGAAATTGGAGACTTTATCGTTGTTTTGACCAAAAGAACGGTAGCCTATGACGGGATTATTTGGATTGTTATTTACATCCGCTAGCGGAGCTAAATTGTAATGGATTCCGGCGGCACGCATATCTAATCCGGTGCGTTTGCCCACTTCATAAGCTAAATATTCATACCGTTCGGGCAAAGCACCGAGCGAAATCGCATAGGGATATTGTGGTGTGTTTTCGATTCGCATTGCTAAACCCCATTCGGCGTCAATACTCATTAATAAAGGAATAGTAGCGCATTTTTGGAAGCGGATGACCAATGCTTTTAATTTTTCAAAACTATCAGCGATGATCTCCACCTGTTTATTTTTTTCATAGTTGGTCGCTGCACTGGCACGGCTATGAAAAAAGGTGAGCCCGCCGATGTGATGTTCTTTGATTAATTGTTCTATTGCTAAGAAATTTTCTTCGGTATCGTTGATAAAAACGGCTGGAAAGAAGCATTGCCCAATTTTTTGTTCTAGTGTCATTGTTCTAAAAATAATTTAGTTTTCCTTGATTTCTTTTTTTCCAAATTCAGTTGGATAGGTTAGATATTGCGACAAGATTAAACCTGGAATTGTTGAAATTACGATCCAAATAAAGAAGTTTTCATAGCCCAAATATTCTTGAATATAGCCACTGATCATTCCCGGTAGCATCATTCCTAAAGCCATAAAGCCCGTTGCAAGCGAATAATGTGAGGTTTTGAATTCCCCTTCGGCAACATAAATTAAGTACATCATAAAGGCTGCAAAACCGAATCCGTAACCAAATTGTTCTAAAATTACGGTTAAATAAATAAAAAGATGCGATTGGGGTTGGAAATGGGCTAAAAGTACGAATCCGAGGATGGGAATTCTCATAGCTAGAACCATCGGGAGCATCCATTTTTTTAATCCATTTTTTGAAATGGCAATGCCGCCCAAAATACCTCCAATAACTAAAGCGATAATTCCGAAAGTTCCATAAATGAGCCCAATACTTTCGGTACTTAATCCTAAACCGCCTTTTTCTAAAGGGTCCATCAAAAAGGGATTGAGCATTTTTAATAATTGTGCTTCACCCAATCTAAAAATTAAGATAAAAGCAAGGATCAATCCGATTTGTTTTTTTTGGAAAAAAGTGGAAAAAACTTTGCCAAAACTAGGTTTTTCCGTTTTTTCAGCAGCCAGATATTCGTCTGTTGTTTCTGCTTTGGGTGTGGTAAAGAAATTGTAAATGGTTATTAAAGCCATCAGCGTGCCAATGAGTACCATTGTGTGCGACCAAGCTTTTGTTTTATCGCCGTATTTTATTTCGAGATATCCACCAAGTATTACAATCAAGCCATTTCCCGTAAGCATTGCCAATCGGTAGAAAGTACTTCTAATACCAAGAAAGAGTGCTTGTTTTTCTTTGGTCAATGCCAACATATAAAAACCGTCGGTAGCCACATCATTGGAGGCCGAGGCAAAGGCTGCCATCCAAAAAAAAGCCAATGTTAGGAAGAAAAAATTATTGGCAGGAATTGTAAAACCAACAAATATAAAAGCAATAGCTATGACTAATTGCATCGCTAAAAACCAATTTCTTTTGGTTGAATACAAGTCGATAAAGGGGCTCCAAAGCGGTTTTATAACCCAAGGCAAGTATAAAAAACTAGTATATAATCCGATGTCTTCATTATTAACTCCAAGGTTTTTGTACATTATGACAGAAACCGTTACAATGATGGCATAAGGTAATCCTGAGGCAAAATTTAAGGTTGGAATCCAATACCAAGGATTTTTGTTTTGGGGTGTATTCATTTTAGTTTGGTTTTATTTCGGTGTGTAGATGGACAGTTTCAATACTTTCATTGCCGTAAAAATCAATAAAAGTAAAGGCAACTCTTTTAGAATTGGCCAGTTTTTCTTTAGGGATAGCAAACTGAATATCGTCCATTTTTGAATCGATCGCGATTTTATCAACTATCTGACTTGGATCGTTGATGTCGATTTTGCTGTGCTCTGAACTGTAAATAACAATATAACGGATTTGATCGGATTGGGTTTTTTTGAATTTAGCTTGATATTCATTTCCTACTTGGGTAAACGAAATGGGCAATGGTCGTTCGGTGCCGGTCTTTTTTGAGCCGGGAACGGGGATAGGAATTGCTGGGTATTTGTATTGATTTTCAATCAGCAAATCGGCAACTTCTTTATTGGAATTTACAAAAGCTTTTGCACTAAAATAAGCATTTCCTTGTACATTTGGGTAGGATCTCGTCAAATCGATTTGATTGGGAATTTCGGATGGGATGTTCCATTTTTTATCAGAATCAGCATTGATTTTATAACTGCCATTTCCAATATACACATTGGCATTGGTGCAATTTTCTGCCCACCATTTCAATAATTTCGAATAGGATGCTGTTTTATGATCAATGGTCCAATACAATTGGGGTAACATATAATCGATATATTTTCCTTCCATCCAAGCGATGGGGTCGGCAAATAAATCGTCATAATTGGTTTGTCCAGCTTGCGTATCGGAACCTTTTGGATCGACCGATTTATTTCTCCAAACACCAAAAGGGCTAATCCCAAATTGAACCCAAGGCTTGATGCTTTTGATCGAAAAATAGACACTTTTTACAAATGAATTTACATTATCACGTCGCCAATCGTCAAGAGTTTGTTTGTATCCGTATTTTTTGAAAGCAGCTGAATCATTGAATTCTTTGCCACTAACACGATACGGATAAAAGTAATCATCAAAATGAATGGCATCGATATCGTAATTTCGCACCACTTCTTCAACAACGGTGATCAAATGACTCTTTACTTCGGGTAAAGCAGGGTTATAATAGTATTTTTCTTTGCCGGTTTCACCATATTTAATCATCCAATCACGGTGTTTGAAAAAATCGTGATCTGGACTTAAAATATCCGTTTTCGTATCGAAAGTAGCTCTGTAAGGGTTGAGCCAAGCATGAAATTCGAAACCTCGGCGATGCGCTTCTTCAATCATCCAAGCCAGTGGGTCATAATAGGGTTGGGGAGCTTGCCCTTCTTTGCCGGTAAGGAATCTGGACCAAGGGGCTAATTTTGAGGGGTAAAAGGCGTCGCCTACACTTCGTATTTGAACAATTACCGCATTGTAATTTAGTTTTTTATACGTTTCTAAAATTTCAAGATAATCTGCTTTTTGCTTTTCAACAGAATCATTGCCTTTTTTAGGCCAATCAATATTGACGACTGTAGCAATCCATACCGCTCTAAATTCGTTTTTTGGAAAGCTTATTTTAGACTGAGCTTCAGTATGCAAAGCAGAAAATAAAAAACCTAAAAAAAGCAAAGAAATGTACTTTTTTGTATTCATAAAAATATTTTGTTTTTAATAAGATTCAAAAATAGATTTTTTAGTTTAATTTCGAATTATAAAACCAATATAATTTTTGTCGTTTTGTTATAAAAACACGTTTTTTTATTCATTTTTGTTATTTATTTACAAGACGTGTTGCTGAATGACTTTTCACCCAAAGGCAAAAAAACAATACATTATTTATTTTTTTAACTAAAAGCAAAAAAATAAAATAGTTTTATATATTTGATTTTTTAAATGATTTTCTTTTTATCATCTGTTAAAAAAGAAAATTATATTCATTTAATCCTATTAATAATTAATTTTAAATATGGCGTTCTCTAAATTATTCAGAAAAAAAACGGTTCAAGATATATTAAAACAAGTCGAAAAAAATGAGACTGATGGGCACAATGCTCTCGGAAAGCATCTTACCGCTCGTGATTTGACTGCATTTGGTATAGCTGCTATTGTGGGGGCGGGAATATTTAGTACCATTGGAAAAGCCAGTGCCGATGGTGGACCAGCCGTGATTTTTCTATTTCTTTTTACCGCAATTGCTTGTAGTTTTGCTGCATTCGCCTATGCCGAATTCGCTTCGATGGTACCTGTTTCAGGAAGCGCGTACACCTATTCTTATGTTGCCTTTGGTGAAATAATTGCTTGGATCATAGGTTGGGCCTTGATTATGGAGTATGCCATCGGTAATATTACGGTCGCCATTTCCTGGAGTGATTATTTTACCGGTTTGCTCGAAAGTGGTGGCATTCGATTGCCGCAATGGGTTCAGATGGATTATTTAACCGCTTCGAATGGGTTTAAAGATGCTACAGCCTTGATGCAAGGTGGTAAATCATTCGATAATTTAAGTTCAGGATTGCAAGCAGCACATACCGCTTGGACAACTTCACCAGTAATTGGTTCTTTTCATTTTGTTGCTGATTTACCTGCCTTACTCATAATTATTCTGATCACAGCTTTGGTCTATCGTGGTATGAAAGAATCCAGAAACGCCAGCAATTTGATGGTTATCATTAAATTATGTATCGTACTTTTAGTAATTGCAGTAGGTGTGTTTTATGTAGATACTGCTCATTGGGATCCTTTTGCGCCCAACGGTGTTTCGGGTGTTTTGAAAGGTGTTTCGGCAGTTTTCTTTGCTTATATTGGTTTTGACGCCATTTCAACTACCGCCGAAGAATGCAAGGATCCTCAACGTGATTTGCCTCGTGGAATGATGTGGGCCATTATCATTTGTACCATTTTATACATTGCCATTGCCTTGGTATTGACCGGAATGGTCAATTATAATGAACTTAATGTAGGTGATCCACTCGCTTTTGTGTTTGATAAATTAGATTTAAAATGGATGTCAGGCATTATTGCCGTAAGTGCTGTTGTGGCAATGGCAAGTGTTTTGTTGGTTTTTCAAATGGGTCAACCTCGAATTTGGATGAGTATGAGTCGCGATGGATTGTTGCCCAAAAAGTTTTCTACCGTTCATCCTAAGTTCAAAACCCCTTCTTTTGCAACTATTGTAACCGGTTTTGTTGTTGCAGTTCCCGCCTTATTTCTGAATTTGACTATGGTGACCGATTTGTGCAGTATTGGAACGTTATTCGCTTTTGTTTTGGTTTGTGCAGGAGTTTTGGTTTTGCAAAATAAACCCAATATTCCCCGAGGGAAATTCAAAACCCCTTATGTGAATTCAAAATATATTATGCCAATTTTGATTGCTATTGGATGCATTTATTCGTTCGGATACAATCAAAAAGCAACGATGGATTTCTTGACCAATGAAACCCAAATCAAAAGTTCAGCAGATATAATTACGGGTTTAGATAAAGAACATTACACAAAAGTTTCTGATTATTTAATCGGTTTGGATGTCAAAAACAAAACGAATGAAACCCCAGATTTAGAGCTTTTGTTGAGCCAATACCAGCAAGATGATGTTGAGTATGCGGCGGTTATCAAAGGATTGCCTATTGAAGATTCTCATAAATACGAAAGTGGTTTCGACTTATTCAAGCACAAAATTCCGATGTGGATTTTCTTTATCGTCTTGATTGGATTAACCGTTTGGTCCTATAAAGATAACTTATCGCTAATTCCTTTGTTGGGATTGATTTGCTGTTTGTATATGATGGCAGAATTAAGTGTTTGGAACTGGATTTATTTCACTATTTGGTTGCTTATTGGACTCATTATTTACTTTAGTTTTAGCCGTAAAAACAGTAAATTAAATACCTAGTAAACGGTATTTTTTTGCAGTTGCACTTTAAAATAACAGCCGAGGATTTTGCTTTAAATTCTTGGCTGTTTTTATTTAAATCCGCGTTCATAATGCTTTTTTGGCAAAAGTATTTGATTATATTTGACGCAAATAAATTTGAAAGATGAAAGCATTAGAAAAAGGCAGTAAGAAATTGTTGAATGCGTGGGCGTTTTATGATTGGGCAAATTCGGTTTATCCTTTGGTCATTTCATCGGCGGTTTTTCCGATTTTTTTCGAATCTTTATTTTCGGATAGAAGTCATTATATCGAAGTTTTTGGGCTTAATTTGAAAAATTCGGCTTTAATCAGTTTTGTAACTGCAGCCGCTTTTCTAGTCGTTGCTTTTATTTCGCCCTTGCTTTCAGGTATTGCCGATTATGTTGGTAATAAAAAATCTTTTATGAAATTTTTCTGTTATATGGGGGCATTGTCCTGTATGGGTTTGCATTGGTTCAGCCTCGAAAATATTTATATAGGATTGTTTTTTTACTTTTTTGGTTTAGTAGGTTTTTGGGGCAGTTTGGTCTTTTATAATTCATATTTGCCCGATATAGCTTTTCCAGAGCAGCAGGATAAAATAAGTGCCAAAGGCTATTCTTTGGGTTATATTGGAAGCGTCGTTTTATTGATAGTCAACTTGGCAATGATTATGAAGCCATCTCTTTTTGGAATTTTGGGTTCGAGTGGCGAGGCGGCAATGAAAGCGATGCGTTATTCCTTCATTATGGTAGGTGTTTGGTGGATACTTTTCAGTCAATATACGTATTATTATTTGCCAAAAGGGAATAAAAACCAGAACCAAAAAGTGACCAAAGACACTATTTTCAATGGTTTCAAAGAATTGAAAAAAGTATGGGCATTACTAGAAGATAATTTGGCCCTAAAACGGTATTTAGGAAGTTTCTTTGTATACAGTATGGCGGTGCAAACCGTTATGATTGTGGCTACTTATTTTGGTGCACAAGAAATTGCTTGGTCGTCTAAGGAAGAAAGTACGACTGGCTTGATAATATGCATTTTATTGATACAATTGGTAGCGGTTTTAGGCGCTTTTTTAACCTCAAGGGCATCGGCTAAATTTGGAAATATTGCGACATTAATCGTAATAAATATTTTTTGGGTGTTGCTTTGCTCGGTAGCCTATTTCATCGTTTTGCCCTTGCATTTTTATATTATGGCGAGTTTAGTTGGTTTGGTTATGGGCGGTATTCAGTCTTTGTCTCGATCAACCTATTCTAAATTATTACCCGAAACCGAGGACACTGCTTCCTTTTTTAGTTTTTATGATGTTGCCGAGAAAATTGGAATAGTAATCGGGATGTGCGTGTATGGTATCATCGATCAAATTACGGGAAGTCCGAGATTTGCCATCGTTTTTTTAGCTGTATTTTTTATCATTGGTGTTCTTTTATTAAAAAGAATTCCTAAAAATAAAATGGTCAATTAGCTCTACACCCGAATAGAATAGCCTAAATTTTTCTTCGTACTATTTATGGCACAAAGATTGACTTATTGCAGTATATAAAAAACGATTATTTTTGTTACTGATTCATTTACAGCAAAATATAATCTTGTAATACTAACTTTGTTATGAAGAAGTTTCACTTTTTAATGACAAAAAGACTTATTTTATACTATGTCAAATCATAAAATACATACTCTTGACAATCTGTCACTACACGAATTTGATAGTGAAACCGAATTAATTCCATTATTGACGCCCGAAGACGAGGAAGAAATGAACAATGAAGATCTACCAGATACATTGTCTATTTTGCCTTTGCGAAATATGGTTTTGTTTCCCGGCGTGGTCATTCCGATTACAGCAGGACGCGATAAATCTATCAATTTAATCAATGATGCTTATGCTGCGGGGAAAATAATTGGTGTGGTTGCACAAAAGAACGAAGAAGTCGAAGATCCCAGCCAAAATGATATTTATTCCATTGGAACTGTAGCTCGGATTTTGCGTGTACTTAAAATGCCAGACGGCAATGTTACGGTTATTCTACAAGGGAAAAAAAGATTTCAAATAGATTCGATAGTTTCAGAAACTCCTTATATTACTTCCAATATTACGGCTGTTGCTGAGAAAAGACCCACTAAAAAAGACAGTGAATTTTTAGCGATTTTAGACTCAGTGCGCGAATTAGCCATTCAAATTATCAAAGAAAATCCAAATATTCCCAGCGAAGCAACCTTTGCGATCAAAAACATTGAAAGTCAATCGTTTTTAATCAATTTTGTGACTTCGAATATGAGTTTATCAGTCGAGGAAAAGCAAGGTTTGTTGTCGATCAATTCTTTGAAAGAACGTGCGCTTGAGACCCTGAGGTATATGAATACTGAATTGCAGAAACTTGAATTGAAAAATAATATTCAATCCAAAGTTCGATTCGATTTAGACCAACAGCAACGGGAATATTTTCTGCATCAGCAGATGAAAACCATTCAGGAAGAATTGGGTGGTGTTTCGCAAGAAGAGGAAATGGACGAAATGAGTGCCAAAGCCAAAACTAAAAAATGGGATGAGAAAACGCAAAAACATTTCGAAAAGGAATTGTCTAAAATGCGCCGAATGAATCCACAAGCGCCTGATTTTGGTATACAAAGAAATTATTTAGAATTATTTTTAGATTTGCCTTGGGGCGAATATTCGAAAGATATTTTCGATTTGAAACGAGCTCAAAAAATCCTGGATCGAGAGCATTTCGGATTGGAAGAGGTCAAGAAAAGAATGATAGAGCATTTGGCTGTTTTGAAATTGCGAAATGATATGAAGTCCCCAATAATCTGCTTGACAGGTCCTCCGGGTGTGGGTAAAACCTCTATTGGAAAATCAGTTGCTGAGGCTTTGGGTAGAGAATATGTGAGAATTTCATTGGGAGGTTTACGGGATGAAGCAGAAATTCGCGGACATAGGAAAACCTATATCGGTGCTTTGCCCGGAAGAATTATTCAAAGTTTGAAAAAGGCAGGTACCTCCAACCCGGTTTTTGTTTTAGATGAAATCGACAAATTATCCAATAGCCGTCAAGGGGATCCTTCCTCGGCTTTATTGGAGGTTTTAGACCCAGAACAAAACAATTCATTTTATGACAATTTCCTTGAAATGGGTTACGATTTATCGAAAGTGATGTTCATTGCAACTTCGAATAATATGGCCGAAATTCAGCCTGCATTACGCGACAGAATGGAAATCATCAAGATGTCCGGTTATACTATTGAAGAAAAGATAGAAATTGCACGCCAGCATTTGTTTCCAAGACAATTAACAGCACATGGTTTGACAACCAAAGATTTGTCTATTGGAGTGAAACAACTGGAAAAAATTGTCGAAGGGTACACCCGTGAATCCGGCGTTCGTGGTTTGGAAGCAAAAATTGCCCAAGTAATCCGAAATGCGGCCAAATCTATCGCTATGGAAGAGGAGTACAATAAGAAAGTGACCAATGAAGATATCGTTCAAGTTTTGGGAATTCCAAGATTGGAACGTGACAAATACGAGAGCAATGATGTGGCAGGAGTAGTAACGGGACTAGCGTGGACTAGTGTTGGTGGCGACATCCTTTTCATTGAATCCTTGATTTCTCCTGGCAAAGGGACGATGACCATCACCGGAAATTTGGGTAATGTTATGAAAGAATCGGCAACGATAGCGTTGGAGTATATCAAAGCTAATACCGAGTTGCTGGGGCTAAATCAAGAAACATTGTCTAAGTACAACATCCATCTTCACGTTCCGGAAGGTGCCACGCCTAAAGATGGTCCAAGCGCAGGAATTGCTATGTTGACATCCTTAGTTTCGGTTTTAACGCAAAAGAAAGTGAAGAAAGGTTTGGCAATGACTGGTGAAATTACTTTACGTGGAAAAGTGCTGCCGGTTGGTGGAATAAAGGAAAAGATTTTGGCTGCCAAAAGAGCCAACATCAAAGAAATTATTCTATGTCACGAAAACAAAAGCGATATCGATGAAATAAAACCAAAATATGTCGAAGGTTTGACTTTTCATTATGTTAAAGAAATGAGCGATGTTTTGGCCATAGCCATTACAGATCAAAAGGTTAAAAACGCTAAAAAAATATAATTTTATTGCCGTTGTAAACGTTGGATTCCATCTCGATAGTTCGGGATGGAATTTTTATTTCAGGAAGAATTAGATAGAAACTTCGGCTGAAAAAGGGGAATTTATTCTTTTATAATTTTATCTTCGCATTTGCGTTTACATTACAGAATAGTTATTTCGAAATATGCCAAAAAAACTTTTAATTTTCTTTTTATTTTTTGTTTGTACTGTGTCAAATGGTCAAATAGGAGGGAAGTACACTTATCAGTTTTTGAACTTGGTGACCTCTCCTAGGCAGGCTGCTTTAGGCGGAAAAACAGTTACTATCTACGATGAAGATGTAAACCAAGCACATTTCAATCCCGCGACAATCAACGCTGATATGGACAATCATTTGGCTTTGAATTATGGCAGTTATTTTGGTGAAGTAAGTTACGGAACCGCTTCGTATGCCTATACTTACGACCGTCACTTGCAAACTTTTCAAGTGGGAGTGAATTATGTGAATTATGGAAAATTTGATGGATATGACCAAAATGGACAAGCGACATCTGAATTTACCGGGAGTGAAGTAGCACTTTCTGTGGGTTATGCCTATAATGTTCCTAATACCAATCTTTTTTTGGGTGCCAATGCCAAATTAATTTCTTCGTCTTTAGAAAGTTATAGCTCTTTAGGAGGAGCGCTTGATTTAGGCGCAATTTACATTGACGAAGCGAATGATGTCAATTGGGCTTTGGTCATTCGCAATATTGGAACGCAGTTTACGACCTATAATGGTATTAATGAAAAATTACCACTCGAAATCATTGCAGGGGTTTCCCAAGAATTAGAAAATGTCCCCATTCGATGGCATTTGACTTTCGAAAATTTACAGCAATGGAATGTTTCTTTTAGCAATCCTAACCAAGCGCAAACCTCACTCGATGGCACCACGACGGAGAAAAAAACATCCTTTTTAGGAAATGCACTAAGACATACTATAGTAGGAGTAGAGTTATTTCCAAAAAAAGCCGTAAATTTGAGATTGGGTTATAATTTTAGAAGAGCCGAAGAATTGCAGGTAGAGAATATTCGAAATTTCTCTGGAATTTCAGTTGGTTTTGGAATACGATTTAATAAATTAAAATTCAATTATTCTTATTCCAGATATACTTTGGCTGCAAATACAAGTTTATTTGGTATGACTATTAATTTTCAATAATACTGTTTTGAAAAAAAAAATCACCATTGCTATTGATGGCTATTCATCAACAGGAAAAAGCACTTTAGCCAAAGAATTGGCTCATCATTTAGGATATGTTTATGTCGATACAGGTGCGATGTACAGAGCAGTCACATTGTATGCGATGCAAAAGGGGTTTATTGGGATAGGTTTTTTTGATATCAAATCACTTGTTGCGAGTTTACCAACTATTAAATTGGTTTTCAAATTCAACCCAGATTTAGGTTTTGCCGAAATGTATTTGAACGATCTAAATGTCGAAAAGGAAATTCGGACGATTGAAGTTTCAAATTATGTTAGCCAAGTCGCCGAGATTTCGGAAGTGCGTTCGAAATTAGTCGAACAGCAACAAGAAATGGGCAAAAACAAAGGAATAGTGATGGATGGCAGGGATATTGGCACTATCGTTTTTCCGAATGCCGATTTGAAAATATTTATGACTGCCAGTCCTTTGACCCGTGCAGAGAGGAGATTTAAGGAACTTCAAAAAAAAGGTGATCAGGTAACTTTTGATGAAGTTTTGAAAAATGTTGAACAGCGCGATTATATCGATACGCATCGAGAGGATTCACCATTAGTTAAAGCCAAGGATGCGATAGAGTTCGATAATTCTACTATTTCAAAACAAGAACAATTCGAAAAGGTACTTAAACTAATTCATATTTAGTACTAGAAACGTCATTAATTTTTTTTAAACCTCGCTTCTTGCGGGGTTTTTTATTGTAAGCCTTTTAGCGATGATAAAGGATACCTATTTCAAATATTCTAACAATATGTTATTGTAAGAAAATTATATGATATATTATTATTTTGTGTATTTCATCGATTTTATTTGTATTTTAAACGATAATCTAATTACATTTATATCATAATTAATCAAGTTCTTATATCAAACAATAGTAAAGAAGTTTGCCCCACATTCTACTTTAAACCTAATCTACTTAATTATTATGAAAGCAAAATTACATCGTGTATTATTGCTAGTTGCAATAGTATATACCATGAACTCGTGTTCATCTTCGGATAGTGCGGAAGAAAGTTCCTCAGCTGTTTCTGCACAAAAATCAATAAATTTTTCTTATAGTTCGACGGAACTTGAAACAATGGCATTGATTAATGCCTACCGGGTCAGTATTGGTTTAAATGAGTTAAAACAAATTGATCATATCTCATACAAATCGGAGGAGCACGATAATTATATGATTACCAATAACGTGGTTAATCACGATGATTTTGTTTCTCGTTCTGAAAATATTATTAAAGTTCTAGGAGCAAAAAGTGTAGCCGAAAATATTGCTTATAATTACAATTCACCTCAAGGAGCATTTGATGCTTGGTTAAAGAGTCCGGGGCATAAAGCCAATATTGAGGGCAATTTTACCCATTTTGGTCTCGCAATTCGAGTAAATGCAGAGGGTAAAAAATATTATACTAATATTTTTGCTCGCATCTAAATATTTTTATTTTTGATTTTGAGCTGTCTTGAAAGGGCAGCTTTTTTTGTTCATTATTTTTAATTTCGATAAAAAATTTTTGCAACTATTGTAGGTGTCCTTTGATCGTTTGCTGTGATTTTTATTCATTATACAAAGGATTGAGTACATCTGCATTTTCCTTCACAGTAAACCATTACGAGGTCTTAACCCTTTTGACGCGCATTATATTCTAGTACAGTTTAAAAAGATTCCTTTATAAAGTTCCGGCCATCAGAACAAATTTGAATGATAGTATCTTTGTTATGGTACTTAGTTGGCAGCTTACAAGTTTTGGGTATAAATGATTCATTTCACAGACTGAGGTATTACTGGCTATCAATCCAAAAATTAATGAACCCTCGAGCGTATTATACATTCGAGGGTTCTTTTGGTTTTTATTTTAATTTTGGTTTAAAGCGCGGTGATAATAAACTCGCTACGTCTGTTCATTTGGTGTTGTTCCTCTGTACAAGGTGACTGGTTTGTTGGCTCGCAGCCGCAATCGTTTACCAATTGACTCTCGCCATATCCTTTTCCGGTAAGCCTATCGGCTGCAATTCCATTTTTAACCAACCATTTGATGGTAGATTTCGCTCGATTTTCAGATAAGGTTTCATTATATTTAAAAGTAGCACGACAATCGGTATGAGAACGGATGTCTAATTTCATCGTTGGATTTTGGTTCAATACATCGAGTATTTTTTCTAAATCTAAGGCTGCTTCGGTTCTGATATTGTATTTATCCAAATCGAAGTAAATCATTTTGATACCAAAGCATTTTCCTAAATCATCGCCGACAGCCACTTTGCATACTTCTTTTTCTAGGGCGAAATTCAAATTGGTTTTTCCATTTTGTGTTGGAATTGCAATTTTTTGTTCTTTGGTCATATACTCAGGTTTTGCCGCTCTGACATTGTAATTTTTACCACATTCTACCTCGAATTTGTAATTTCCATTTGTATCGGTTACGACCGTGTTTATTAGGTTGAATGCACTATCAAACAAGCTCATTTTTGTATCTGGTAGCAGCTGTGAACTGTTAATGTCGGTTACAGTGCCATATAATTCTTGCAAACATTGAAGCTTTCTAGTTTCGAGAAATTTGTATATATCATCGTATCCTTGACCTCCATCTCTATTGGAAGTAACAAAACCTCTTCTGGATTTGGTGTCTATCAAATAAGCAAAATCATCCTTGGGTGAGTTTACTCCATCCCCTACATTTTGAATTTCCCCGATGCTCGCATCTGCTCCAAGTTTAGATACAAATACATCTAGTCCTCCCAATCCTGGACGCCCGTCCGAGGCAAAATAAAGTTCGTTTTCATCTGTAACCAATGGAAATGTTTCCCTTCCTTCAGTATTAATAGTATTTCCCAGATTTTGGGGTACACCAAAACTACCATCATCATTAATTTTGACTTTAAATATATCCGATTGTCCTAAAGTTCCCGGCATATCCGATGCGAAATACATCGTTTTTTCGTCAGAACTCAATGTCGGATGTGCTGTACTATAAGCATCGCTATTAAAGGGTAATTCGGTTATTTTATCCCATTTATTATTTACAAAACTGGCTTTATAGATTTTAACATAAGTAATATCTTTTCCGTCTTTTCCTTTCTTGCCATCGAGATAGTTGTTTCGGGTAAAATACATTGTTTGTCCATTTTTAGTAAAAACAGGTGTCGATTCATTGAATTTTGAATTGACTTTTTTAGAGAACCTGTTAACTTTTCCCGGAGTCATTTCTTCTGCCAATTCTGTTATGTAGAGATTTGTAAAATGTTGATCGGTCCAAGTGTGTTTTCGTTGACCTATACTGCCAGTATCTCTCGCAGAGGAAAACACGAGTTTGTTGCCGAACAAGGCGCTACCGTAATCGGAATATTTGGAGTTGATTCCAGCATCTTCTATTTGGTATCTTCCTGAATTGGCTTTGATTTGCTCTAAATAGTTTTTGTTGTTCTTGTAGAGTTTTCCTCTTGTATCGTTACTAACTTTTTGGTTGAAAGACTCTAACATTTGGTTTGATTTTTCGGTTTGGCCAATGGATTTCAAGGATTGGGCATAACGATAACAATATTCTGATTCTTGATTGGGATTCATAACAAACAATTCGCCATACCATTTAGCCGCCTTAGCCAACTCTCCATTAAAATAATAGGAATTGCCTAATTTTTGGAACATATCTTCGGATTTATATCCTTTTTCTGCTACTTTTTCATAAGTACTAGCTGCTTTAATATAGGCAAAGTTGTCATATTTTTTATTAGCAGAAGTGGTTTTAGATTTCTGTGCAAAAGCGTTAAATGAAAAAACACTTAATATTGTTATGTATAGAATTATAAAATTTTTCATAATATTCGCTTTTAGAAGAATCTTGGACTGGTTATACGGTCATTGTTTTTGAACAATTCAAAGCGCAAGAATATCTCGTGCGAACCTGAATTGTAATTGTCTAAATTGGTGGTTTCTCTGTCGTATCCGTAGCCAATATATAAACCATCGGAAACTTGGAATCCGACCATAGCGCTCAAGGCAGCACTCCACCTGTAAGAGGCACCTAACATCAATTTTTCATAGAATAAAAAGTTGGCAGACACATCCACTTGCAGAGGTGCTCCAGTAATCATTTTGGTCAAAAAGGCGGGTTTAAATTTAATTTCATCGTTCAAATCAAACACAAGGCCTCCTATGAGATAATAGCTTATTCTTTCTTTGAAAATAGCTACTTCATTGTCGTCATAGCGTTGTGTCTGAAGAAAATTGGGAATAGAAAAGCCCAAATAAGCTTGATCAGAATGCCAATAAATTCCTGCCCCAATATTGGGAGAGAAAGTACTGTAATTTTGCAAACTTGGATCTGGAACCACATTAGTTAATTTTGTAGCATCCAAATCAAATAAATTAGCAGTGGCTTTTATACCAAAGGATAGTTTCCAATCTTCTGAAGTATTAATGGTATAGGATAAGTCGGCAGAAATTGTATTTTCTGTGGTTGGACCTATTTTATCATTAATCAATGAAACCCCTAAGCCTAAACGAGATTCGTTCAGTGGTGTATTCATAGAAACAGTACTAGTAACGGGCGCTCCATCTAGTCCAACCCATTGCGTACGATATAGGGCAAACATACTTAAAGCTCCGCGCGATCCAGCATAAGCAGGATTGACATTGATGGTGTTATACATATACTGTGTAAATTGAGCATCCTGCTGGGCATAACTTAACACTCCTGTAAACAGCAAAGCGAATAATAGTATTCTTGTCTTCATTTAGTTTGAGTTTAAACCCGGGAGTTTGAATTCCCGGGAGTTAGATTTGAGTTAAATTTATCTTGAAAGGTATAAAAATCCTTCTTTTTTATTGGTTTGAATATTTCCTGTACCGCCTACAGATTGATAATTTACTATGTAAAAGTAGGTTCCAGTTGGTAAACCATCTTGTTTACTAATTGTTGTTCTACCTCTGGAAAAGCCATCGAAACGATTTGATTCGTTGTTGTATTTAGAGGTCTCGAAAACTAATACTCCCCAACGGTTGTAGATTTCAACCGAAACACCACTAGGATAGCAATTGGTATCATCTACACCATCAATTTGCAAGTAATCATTAGTGCCATCGCTATTTGGCGTAAATGCATTATGCACAACAATAGCTTGACAGTCTAAAACTAAACCAGCATCAACAGTAATCGTTACGGTAGCCGGATCGCAATTTGTTGGATTTAATTTGTCACAAATATAATAAACAATTGTATAGGTTCCTGCTGGGGTTCCCATAGGCACAGTAATTTGTCCACTTATAGTACTAATTAATGGAACAGGTGCGCCACCAATAGGAGTTGCAGGAATTGTTATTGTCAGATTTACCTGGTCAATAGCAACGTTGACGCCATTCAATGTATCATTTCCGTTTCCATTATTGTTTAAAACATTTCCAGCATTTGGATTACCTTCATCACCATTACCGCCAGCAATGGTATCATCTTGAGCAACTATAGCTGGGGCAGTTACAGTAATCGTTACTGTAGCCGAATCACAATTGGTTGGGTTTAGTTTTTCACAAATCGAATAAACGATCGTATAGGTTCCAGCTGTTGTTCCGGCAGGGATGCTAATTTGTCCTGTTGTAGTATCTACTTTAGGAACTGGAGCACCTCCAATCGGACTAGCAGGAGTTGTAATTGTCAAGTTTACTTGAGCAATGGTTACCGGCACACCATTTATTGTGTCATTTCCGTTGCCATTATTGTTTAATACGTTACCTGCATTTGTGTTTCCAGCAGCACCATTACCGCCAGCGATGGTATCATCTTGAGCAACTATAGCTGGAGCAGTTACAGTAATCGTTACCGTAGCGGAATCACAATTGGTTGGGTTTAGTTTTTCACAAATCGAATAAACGATCGTATAGGTTCCAGCTGGTGTTCCCGCAGGGATGCTAATTTGTCCTGTTGTAGTATCTACTTTAGGAACTGGAGCACCTCCAATCGGACTAGCAGGAGTTGTAATTGTCAAGTTTACTTGAGCAATGGTTACCGGCACACCATTTATTGTGTCATTTCCGTTGCCATTATTGTTTAATACGTTACCTGCATTTGTGTTTCCAGCAGCACCATTACCGCCAGCGATGGTATCATCTTGAGCAACTATAGCTGGAGCAGTTACAGTAATTGTTACCGTAGCGGAATCACAATTGGTTGGGTTTAGTTTTTCACAAATCGAATAAACGATCGTATAGGTTCCAGCTGGTGTTCCGGCAGGGATGCTAATTTGTCCTGTTGTAGTATCTACTTTGGGAACTGGAGCACCTCCAATCGGACTAGCAGGAGTTGTAATTGTCAAGTTTACTTGAGCAATGGTTACCGGCACACCATTTATTGTGTCATTTCCGTTGCCATTATTGTTTAATACGTTACCTGCATTTGTGTTTCCAGCAGCACCATTACCGCCAGCGATGGTATCATCTTGAGCAACTATAGCTGGAGCAGTTACAGTAATCGTTACCGTAGCGGAATCACAATTGGTTGGGTTTAGTTTTTCACAAATCGAATAAACGATCGTATAGGTTCCAGCTGGTGTTCCGGCAGGGATGCTAATTTGTCCTGTTGTAGTATCTACTTTGGGAACTGGAGCACCTCCAATCGGACTAGCAGGAGTTGTAATTGTCAAGTTTACTTGAGCAATGGTTACCGGCACACCATTTATTGTGTCATTTCCGTTGCCATTATTGTTTAATACGTTACCTGCATTTGTGTTTCCAGCAGCACCATTACCGCCAGCGATGGTATCATCTTGAGCAACTATAGCTGGAGCAGTTACAGTAATCGTTACCGTAGCGGAATCACAATTGGTTGGGTTTAGTTTTTCACAAATCGAATAAACGATCGTATAGGTTCCAGCTGGTGTTCCGGCAGGGATGCTAATTTGTCCTGTTGTAGTATCTACTTTGGGAACTGGAGCACCTCCAATCGGACTAGCAGGAGTTGTAATTGTCAAGTTTACTTGAGCAATGGTTACCGGCACACCATTTATTGTGTCATTTCCGTTGCCATTATTGTTTAATACGTTACCTGCATTTGTGTTTCCAGCAGCACCATTACCGCCAGCGATGGTATCATCTTGAGCAACTATAGCTGGAGCAGTTACAGTAATCGTTACCGTAGCGGAATCACAATTACCCGCATTCGCATTTTCACAAATCTGATAAGTTAAAGAGTATATTCCTGCCGCTGTGCCTGGTTTTACATCGACGGAACCATTATTGTTCAAAATTAAGTTTGGATTTGCGACGATAGTGGTTAAAGTAACATCCGAAGGATTAAGAACTGCATTGTTTAAAGTATCATTAGGGAAGACATTAATAACATTAATAGTACCGGTTCCGCTTACCACTGGTCCAGCACTATCGTTTACGGCATCAATTACAAAGGTAGGTTTTGAAGTACAGAAAGGATCCGCGGGTGGATAATTCACAACTACAGTTTGACTTGGATTAAGGGTGAAAGTCACATTGGCTTTTGGCCTTAGACTTTCAAAGCCATCAGCCGCTTCAATCCATTGATTATTTTTAAATACCCATCCTGGCCAATCAATGCCGTTACCATTTTGGTCTACAAGGGCTCCTGGCCATAGTATTTTTGCAGTAAGTGGCATATTGTTCATAGTAGTGATTACATTATTGTTGGGATCAGACCAAGTAATGGTCACACCATTTGCCGGGGTGAAGTTTACCGCAGTTATTGTATATGTAATGTAAGGAACATCGTTTTCACAAATTGCATTCGCAACTACCATCATCACAGGTGCAACAATATTAATAGTTACAATAGCAGTATCACAGTTGGTTGGATTTAAAATTTCACAAATTTGATATGTTAATGTTTGTGTTCCAACAGGCGCATTAGGCATTACATCAACAGATCCGTCAGCATTAAGTTGTAAAAATGGATTTGGAACGGTAGTTGTCAAAGTAACAAGCGAAGGATTTACGCTAGCGCCATTTAGAGTGTCATTTGTAAATACATTTACAACTTTAGGAATAATTTGATTAATTCCTACAATTGAGCCTGCATTATCGTTAACTGCATCAATTTTTGGAGCATTCACTGTCACCGTCACGGTTGCAGAATCACAAATTGTTGGATTAGTTTTGTCGCAAATAGAATAGACAATGGAATAAATTCCAGCCGGAGTACCTTGAGGCACGCTTATTTGTCCTGTTGTTGTATCAATTTGAGGAACAGGGGCACCATTGATGGATAATGCAGGGGTTGTTATAGAAAGGTTGACTTGGACTATAGCTACATTAACGCCGTTTAAGGTGTCATTTCCATTTCCATTATTATTCAATACATTTCCTGCATTTGTGTTTCCACTAAGACCATTTCCGCCGGCGATGATGTCGTCTTGGGCGATTATAACTGGCGGATTACCGGTAATATCCCATTTGCAAGTTTCAGGATTCCAAGTTGCTGTTTCGTAATTTGCTAAAGGCGGTTGTACCGGTTTGGTTCCCGTTACTTCCCAAGCACAAGACGTCGTATTGAAAGTCGCTGTTTCATAACAAGCCACAGTCGGTTGTACTGGTTTGGTTCCCGTTACTTCCCAAGCACAAGAAGTCGTATTGAAAGTTGCTGTTTCATAACAAGCCACAGTCGGTTGCACCGGTTTGGTTCCCGTTACTTCCCAAGCACAAGACGTCGTATTGAAAGTCGCTGTTTCATAACAAGCCACAGTCGGTTGTACTGGTTTGGTTCCCGTTACTTCCCAAGCACAAGAAGTCGTATTGAAAGTTGCTGTTTCATAACAAGCCACCGTCGGTTGCACCGGTTTGGTTCCCGTTACTTCCCAAGCACAAGACGTCGTATTGAAAGTCGCTGTTTCGTAACAAGCCACAGTCGGTTGTACCGGTTTAGTTCCCGTTACTTCCCAAGCACAAGAAGTCGTATTGAAAGTCGCTGTTTCATAACAAGCCACAGTCGGTTGCACCGGTTTGGTTCCAGTCACTTCCCAAGCACAAGAAGTCGTATTGAAAGTCGCTGTTTCATAACAAGCCACAGTCGGTTGCACCGGTTTGGTTCCAGTTACTTCCCAAGCACAAGAAGTCGTATTGAAAGTCGCTGTTTCATAACAAGCCACAGTCGGTTGTACCGGTTTAGTTCCAGTCACTTCCCAAGCACAAGAAGTCGTATTGAAAGTCGCTGTTTCATAACAAGCCACCGTCGGTTGTACCGGTTTGGTTCCAGTCACTTCCCAAGCACAAGAAGTCGTATTGAAAGTCGCTGTTTCATAACAAGCCACAGTCGGTTGCACCGGTTTGGTTCCCGTTACTTCCCAAGCACAAGAAGTCGTATTGAAAGTCGCTGTTTCATAACAAGCCACAGTCGGTTGTACCGGTTTAGTTCCCGTTACTTCCCAAGCACAAGAAGTCGTATTGAAAGTCGCTGTTTCATAACAAGCCACAGTCGGTTGTACCGGTTTAGTTCCCGTTACTTCCCAAGCACAAGAAGTCGTATTGAAAGTCGCTGTTTCATAACAAGCCACAGTCGGTTGCACCGGTTTGGTTCCCGTTACTTCCCAAGCACAAGAAGTCGTATTGAAAGTCGCTGTTTCATAACAAGCCACAGTCGGTTGCACCGGTTTGGTTCCCGTTACTTCCCAAGCACAAGAAGTCGTATTGAAAGTCGCTGTTTCATAACAAGCCACCGTCGGTTGCACCGGTTTGGTTCCCGTTACTTCCCAAGCACAAGAAGTCGTATTGAAAGTCGCTGTTTCATAACAAGCCACAGTCGGTTGTACCGGTTTGGTTCCCGTTACTTCCCAAGCACAAGAAGTTGTATTGAAAGTCGCTGTTTCATAACAAGCCACCGTCGGTTGTACCGGTTTAGTTCCCGTTACTTCCCAAGCACAAGACGTCGTATTGAAAGTCGCTGTTTCATAACAAGCCACAGTCGGTTGCACCGGTTTGGTTCCCGTTACTTCCCAAGCACAAGACGTCGTATTGAAAGTCGCTGTTTCGTAACAAGCCACAGTCGGTTGTACCGGTTTAGTTCCCGTTACTTCCCAAGCACAAGAAGTCGTATTGAAAGTCGCTGTTTCATAACAAGCCACCGTCGGTTGCACCGGTTTGGTTCCAGTCACTTCCCAAGCACAAGAAGTCGTATTGAAAGTCGCTGTTTCATAACAAGCCACAGTCGGTTGTACTGGTTTGGTTCCCGTTACTTCCCAAGCACAAGAAGTCGTATTGAAAGTTGCTGTTTCATAACAAGCCACCGTCGGTTGCACCGGTTTGGTTCCCGTTACTTCCCAAGCACAAGACGTCGTATTGAAAGTCGCTGTTTCGTAACAAGCCACAGTCGGTTGTACCGGTTTAGTTCCCGTTACTTCCCAAGCACAAGAAGTCGTATTGAAAGTCGCTGTTTCATAACAAGCCACAGTCGGTTGCACCGGTTTGGTTCCAGTCACTTCCCAAGCACAAGAAGTCGTATTGAAAGTCGCTGTTTCATAACAAGCCACAGTCGGTTGCACCGGTTTGGTTCCAGTTACTTCCCAAGCACAAGAAGTCGTATTGAAAGTCGCTGTTTCATAACAAGCCACAGTCGGTTGTACCGGTTTAGTTCCAGTCACTTCCCAAGCACAAGAAGTCGTATTGAAAGTTGCAATTTCATAACAAGCCACCGTCGGTTGCACCGGTTTGGTTCCCGTTACTTCCCAAGCACAAGACGTCGTATTGAAAGTCGCTGTTTCGTAACAAGCCACAGTCGGTTGTACCGGTTTAGTTCCCGTTACTTCCCAAGCACAAGAAGTCGTATTGAAAGTCGCTGTTTCATAACAAGCCACCGTCGGTTGCACCGGTTTGGTTCCAGTCACTTCCCAAGCACAAGAAGTCGTATTGAAAGTCGCTGTTTCATAACAAGCCACAGTCGGTTGCACCGGTTTGGTTCCAGTCACTTCCCAAGCACAAGAAGTCGTATTGAAAGTCGCTGTTTCATAACAAGCCACAGTCGGTTGCACCGGTTTGGTTCCCGTTACTTCCCAAGCACAAGAAGTCGTATTGAAAGTCGCTGTTTCATAACAAGCCACAGTCGGTTGTACCGGTTTAGTTCCAGTCACTTCCCAAGCACAAGAAGTCGTATTGAAAGTTGCTGTTTCGTAACAAGCCACAGTCGGTTGTACCGGTTTAGTTCCCGTTACTTCCCAAGCACAAGAAGTCGTATTGAAAGTCGCTGTTTCATAACAAGCCACAGTCGGTTGCACCGGTTTGGTTCCCGTTACTTCCCAAGCACAAGAAGTCGTATTGAAAGTTGCTGTTTCGTAACAAGCCACAGTCGGTTGTACCGGTTTAGTTCCCGTTACTTCCCAAGCACAAGAAGTCGTATTGAAAGTCGCTGTTTCGTAACAAGCCACAGTCGGTTGTACCGGTTTAGTTCCCGTTACTTCCCAAGCACAAGAAGTCGTATTGAAAGTCGCTGTTTCATAACAAGCCACCGTCGGTTGCACCGGTTTGGTTCCCGTTACTTCCCAAGCACAAGAAGTCGTATTGAAAGTCGCTGTTTCATAACAAGCCACAGTCGGTTGTACCGGTTTGGTTCCCGTTACTTCCCAAGCACAAGAAGTCGTATTGAAAGTCGCTGTTTCATAACAAGCCACCGTCGGTTGGATTGGTTTAGTTCCAGTCACTTCCCAAGCACAAGAAGTCGTATTGAAAGTTGCTGTTTCATAACAAGCCACCGTCGGTTGTACCGGTTTGGTTCCAGAAACTTCCCAAGCACAAGAAGTCGTATTGAAAGTCGCTGTTTCATAACAAGCCACAGTCGGTTGTACTGGTTTGGTTCCCGTTACTTCCCAAGCACAAGAAGTCGCATTGAAAGTCGCTGTTTCATAACAAGCCACAGTCGGTTGCACCGGTTTAGTTCCAGTTACTTCCCAAGCACAAGAAGTCGTATTGAAAGTTGCTGTTTCATAACAAGCCACAGTCGGTTGTACCGGTTTAGTTCCCGTTACTTCCCAAGCACAAGACGTCGTATTGAAAGTTGCTGTTTCATAACAAGCCACAGTCGGTTGCACCGGTTTAGTTCCAGTCACTTCCCAAGCACAAGAAGTCGTATTGAAAGTTGCTGTTTCATAACAAGCCACAGTCGGTTGGATTGGTTTAGTTCCAGTCACTTCCCAAGCACAAGAAGTCGTATTGAAAGTTGCTGTTTCATAACAAGCCACAGTCGGTTGTACCGGTTTAGTTCCCGTTACTTCCCAAGCACAAGAAGTCGTATTGAAAGTCGCTGTTTCATAACAAGCCACAGTCGGTTGTACTGGTTTGGTTCCCGTTACTTCCCAAGCACAAGAAGTCGTATTGAAAGTCGCTGTTTCATAACAAGCCACCGTCGGTTGGATTGGTTTAGTTCCAGTCACTTCCCAAGCACAAGACGTCGTATTGAAAGTTGCTGTTTCATAACAAGCCACAGTCGGTTGCACCGGTTTAGTTCCAGTCACTTCCCAAGCACAAGAAGTCGTATTGAAAGTTGCTGTTTCATAACAAGCCACAGTCGGTTGTACCGGTTTAGTTCCCGTTACTTCCCAAGCACAAGACGTCGTATTGAAAGTTGCTGTTTCATAACAAGCCACCGTCGGTTGTACCGGTTTGGTTCCAGTCACTTCCCAAGCACAAGAAGTCGTATTGAAAGTCGCTGTTTCATAACAAGCCACAGTCGGTTGTACCGGTTTGGTTCCCGTTACTTCCCAAGCACAAGAAGTCGTATTGAAAGTCGCTGTTTCATAACAAGCCACCGTCGGTTGTACCGGTTTGGTTCCAGTCACTTCCCAAGCACAAGAAGTCGTATTGAAAGTCGCTGTTTCATAACAAGCCACAGTCGGTTGCACCGGTTTGGTTCCCGTTACTTCCCAAGCACAAGACGTCGTATTGAAAGTCGCTGTTTCATAACAAGCCACCGTCGGTTGTACCGGTTTGGTTCCAGTCACTTCCCAAGCACAAGAAGTCGTATTGAAAGTTGCTGTTTCATAACAAGCCACAGTCGGTTGTACCGGTTTAGTTCCCGTTACTTCCCAAGCACAAGACGTCGTATTGAAAGTCGCTGTTTCATAACAAGCCACAGTCGGTTGCACAGGTTTGGTTCCCGTTACTTCCCAAGCACAAGAAGTCGTATTGAAAGTCGCTGTTTCATAACAAGCCACCGTCGGTTGCACCGGTTTGGTTCCCGTTACTTCCCAAGCACAAGAAGTCGTATTAAAAGTCGCTGTTTCATAACAAGCCACCGTCGGTTGGATTGGTTTAGTTCCAGTCACTTCCCAAGCACAAGAAGTCGTATTGAAAGTCGCTGTTTCGTAACAAGCCACCGTCGGTTGGATTGGTTTAGTTCCAGTCACTTCCCAAGCACAAGAAGTCGTATTGAAAGTCGCTGTTTCGTAACAAGCCACCGTCGGTTGCACCGGTTTGGTTCCCGTTACTTCCCAAGCACAAGAAGTCATATTGAAAGTCGCTGTTTCATAACAAGCCACCGTCGGTTGTACCGGTTTGGTTCCTGTTACTTCCCAAGCACAAGAAGTCGTATTGAAAGTATGAATATCCCAACAATTAACTTTTACTGGTTCTGCTGGTTTTGGAGTATTATTATTTACCCAAGAACAAGTGGAAGTATTAAAAGTAAATGTATCCCAGCAATTTACTTTAGTTGGCTCTTGTGGGATTGCAGGTTGCGGATTAATCGTTACCGTTGCAGGAACAATAGATATGCAGCCTGCCGTTGATTTAGCAGTTACCGTATAGGTTCCAGCCGCAACATTCGTAAATATACCGGTAGTGTTGGTATAAGTGCTACCATCAATGCTATACGTCATACCAGTTCCAGTCGGAGCAGTGATTGTTATTGTTCCTGTAGCTACCATACAAGTAGGTTGTAAAGTCGCAGCAACGGTTGGAGTGGCAGGCGTTAGCGGTTGATTATTAATTACTTTCTCTGTTGGTGTCGATATACATCCAGTAGCGTTAGTAGTTGTTATATTATAGGTACCTGGCGCTAATCCGGAAAAAATACCAGTCGCATTGGTAACAGCTGGAACTACAGGGTTGGTTCCTATAACACTATAGGAAATGCCTATTCCAGGCGCCGGAGCTGTAACAGTTATGGTTCCAGTGGCTAACGAGCAAGTTGGATTGCTTACAGTTGCAGCTGGTGCAGTTGGTATATCATTGACATTTACAACAATTGGCACTTTAGGTCCGATACAATTTCCTGAGGCGGCTTCTGCAACCCAATATGTGGTTGTTCCTACTGCAGTTGTTGAAGGAGTTATTGACAATTCTGGATTTCCTGTTTCAGAAGTAAAATAATATAAAGTATACGGAGGTGTATGGGCTGTGGCAGTAGCAGTCAATGGTAATGCAGGCTCACCTTTACAATAATTCACATTTTCGCAATGTATTGGTGTGGTCGCAACGTTTGTTACTGTTATTGTAAAAGGAAAATTACAACCTACAGCCGCATCTGGGGGAACTGCATAATATTGGACACTTCCAGAAGTCGCTGGAAACGGATTTGATATCGTATACTCGATAGTTCTTGCAAAATTGTAAAATCTTGACCCTGGCGGAAATCCCGAATAAATCGCGGTAATGGGAATAGATGCTTCAGGATTGCAAAATACAAAATCTCTCATCGCAGGTGTACTTTGACAATTTTGATTTACGTATGAGGCAGCATTAACGCTTATATTTAGTGGATTTAAAATAGGTTCACCTGGGCAAGTTCCTGTCGAATTATATCCTACGTAAAATGGTTTCTTCTCAAAGTAGACATCTGTGGTGGCTCCTGTTCCGCTGATATTTCCATAGATAGAAACAAATTGGGCACACGAAGAATTTTTGAGTAGTGAGCAATCCGTGGTAACTTTTACTTTAAAAGAGAAATCAGCAAGAACAGTATCAGGATTTGCAGGTAGTGGCAAAGTACCAAAATCATAGACAATAGAACCTTTTGGACCTAAACTAGGATCAAAATATAAATTATTTGGAGTGGGAAGTGGCGAAAAATTAACATTCTTTGCTAAGCTTCCAGGTACGAAATCCACCATATACGGAATTGGAACAATTAATCTTGTCGTATTTATCGCTTCAGTTCCTCTATTATAAATATTTATTTTTGCACCAATAACATCACCAGGCACCACCGATGAAATTGGGCTTGTAACCGGAACACCATTTAATGAACCTCCAGCAATAACTGCTTCTGCAACTGGTACATAGGCATCTACTGCCATAGCAATCGCGAAAATTATATAAGTATCTTGAGTAGATCCAAATCGGAATGTGGTAGCAGTTTGATTATTGTGCATCACCTCATTATTAGAGTTTGGCACATTAAACATACTTACATCTAATCCAGTATTATTGAGAAGGTTAGGATTTCGTACATTACCACCTGTGTTTATTGACGAATTAAAGAAATTATTAGTGCTATTGCTGGAATGAGTCAAACGCATCCAAGAACCGTCAATTTGCTTTTTAATTTCAAAATAATCTCCTGCTATTCCGCGATCACCTTCACCTGAAATAAGGCCTAATTTCATGTTCACTGGACCCGTTTGGACAGTGTTGAAACCTGAAACAGGAAGTTCGTAACTTAGCGTTTGACTGCCAGCTACGTATGCGTAACCATCAAATAGGGTAACATCACGGTATTTCATTTTGCTATTTTCATAAATAACAATAAGCGACCATCCACCATAAAATCCGGTACCGCCACCATCACCTTCAACTAATGCCATATCAGCTGCTGTGTAGGAACCGACTCCGTTTGCGCGAACATAGTCAGTAACCTCTGCATAGGCAGCATACATATTTCCTTGTACTCCACTTGGATAATAAATGTCATTTGTATTCGCGGTAATTGTTGTGTAAGAGGATTGATTAGGACCCTTTAATGAAATTTTGGTTTTATCTAATGTTTTAGTAATAGTACCTTTAGTAACAGTAAAGGAATTTGGACTGGGTTCATTACTTGGATTGTGCGCTCGACCAGTCCAATATAATCCGGCAAAAATTATTTTTGAACAAGCAGGATCTGCTCCGTTTTCAGTAGATAGTCCTAGGGTGGCAGAAGATGAATTTAGAGTATTTGCATCACCATCTACATCTACATAAACCATGGGATTGGCATTGGTAATGTCATCTCCATAATTTTGTAGTGTTAAATTTGAATTCCCAATGATAGTGAAGTCTCCTTTTATATTATAAATTTTCTTGGTAGGGGTATAGGACGACGTTCTTTGACTTGCAGATTTAAAAACCTGTGCATCAACAATGGAGGTGCTTCCGATACAAAATAGTACTATTAGTACCAAATATTGTCGTTTATTATTTATCAATTTAAAGTATTTATTTTTCATGATGATTTGTATTAATTGACCAACAGTGCTTATTCTGAAAATTGAATTTTATAAAAAATACCATATTGGTTAGCGTAATTGAGAAACATGTTTGCAACGACTGCATCTGTTGTATTTACAGTAGATAAAATATAGATGTATTTCAATTTGGATAAATTTGCGAAGTTGAGCAAATCAATTTTTGAATTTACATCGAAAGTATTATCAATTTTTATGACTACAATTTCTATGTTCTCTCTAGAAAAATTGTCATTAATCATACTTTTAATTGACGATACATCCGTAAATAATTTTACCGGATTTTCCCCATAATTTTTTATTATTCCCGATTGATAATAAACCGCTGGCTGGATTCCAAAAACAAGATTTTCAACATATTGCGCTGTGGAAATGTTGGATTTTGTTTTAAGATTACTTGAAGAGTTTACTTTTAGACTTGCAATATAAGAATTGACATCCAAGACATTTGGCGTAACTGTGTTTCTGCTTTGAGCAGAAATATGTACAATAGAAAGCGAAAAAAGCAGCAAAAAGATAACTCTCTTTAAGGCGAGGGAACCCTTTTGTTGAACTGAGTTCAAATTGTTTTTAAAAGAAACAAATTGATTTGGAGCATTTTTTTTCATAAATTCACTATTTTATCGTTCTGAAATGGTAGCATTTGCTTAAACAACTATATTTGTATGAATAGCAATGTTTTTGTTTGTAAAATTAATTATGATTTAACTAATTATGTTCTTTTATTCTACTAATGACTGAAATATCCGTTAAACCACATTATTTTCATTTTTTCTGCTATTTTAATGAGGTTTTTGTATTTTACTAGTGTTATTTTGATAATAATGCAATAAGATTATTTATAATATCCTGATTATTAACAGTTTTAAAGCATAATTCTGTTGTTTAACAATTCAAATCTAAATCAAAAAACAATAGCTTCGACAAAAAACATCGATAAAATGCAAAAAAACACTGTTTAAGTGCATAAAATAAGTTATTAGAAAGTTTTATACTACAAAAAACTAATAATATTTTTTCGTAATTAATATCATAAATTTTAATCTGTAGTAATACAATTCTATTTTGAAATAATTTGGCATTTATTTGTGCATAATTTATTGGGGTATCAGGTTCAATATTTGTATGTAATGTACATTTTTTACACTAAATATCCTAGTTTTAACAAGCTAATTTGAAATTTTACTTTTAAACTTTTATTTTTTTACCCTCTAATCGACAGGCCTATGAAAAACCTAATTCTCATGCGACACGCAAAATCCTCTTGGGATGCTCCTGTTCAAGATTTCGATAGAACTTTAGAACACAGAGGGATAGAAGATGCACATTCAGTCGCTCGGTATAGTTTAAATTATTTGCCTTCATCTTTCGTAATATATTCGAGTTCAGCAAAACGGGCACGCGAAACCGCACTAATTTTTGCAAAGACTATTTTATATCCCGCAGAAAGTATCGTTTTTAGTGACAATCTTTATACTTTTGATGCATATAAATTAGAAAAGGTTATCAAATCAATTCGTAATAATATCGATAATGTTATTATTTTTGGGCATAACGATGCCATTACAAATTTTGTCAATAAATTTGGAAACATTTTCATCGATAATGTCCCCACTGCAGGATTCGTTTGGATTCAATTTGAAGCTGAAAGTTGGGATACCATCGCAAATGGCAAAACAATAAAAACACTATTCCCCAAAAATTTAAAATAAACAGCGTGCATAAATATAGATATATTGAAAGAGAAAAAAGTTGGTTGAGCTTCAACGCGAGAGTACTTCAGGAGGCTGCTGATGATGCAGTGCCGCTACTGGAGAGACTCCGTTTTTTAGGAATTTTTTCTAATAATTTGGATGAGTTTTTTAGAGTTCGTTTTGCTGCCATCCGTCGATTGAGTTTGTCTGGCATATCCGGAAAAAATCATTTTGGTGGAATTTCGGCTCATCAATTGTTGAAAGAAATTACCGAAATTGTTATCAAACAGCAATCCGAAAGTTTAAAAATTCTGCATACCATCGAAGCCAAGCTAGAAACTGAAAATATTTTTATTATAGACGAAAATCATATTTCAGATGAGCAGGAATTATTTTTGAAAGACTTTTTTATTCAAAAAATTAGCCCTGAATTGATTACCATAATCTTGAATGATTTGGCAGAATTTCCCGTTTTAAAGGATTCTGTCGGGTATTTGGCAGTGAAATTAGTGATGAAAAAAAATGCGGAGGTGCATTATGCTTTAATCGAAATTCCAAATACCATCAACCGATTTGTTGTACTGCCTTCAATTGACGAAAAACAATATGTGATTTTGTTGGATGATGTGATACGACAACATTTGGGCAGTATTTTCAATATTTTTGACTATGAGACCATCTCCGCTCACATGATCAAAATTACTCGGGATGCACAATTAGAAATGGATAGCGATTTGAGTAAAAGTATGCTCGAAAAAATTGCTTCTAGCGTAAAAGACAGAAGAATAGGGGAACCTGTTCGTTTTATTTATGATGAATTAATCGAAAGAGACACATTGAAATTTATTTTGGATAAAATGCATATTATCGCTTCCGATAGTATAATTCCGGGAGGAAAATACCACAATAGACGTGATTATATGAAGTTTCCAAATCTGGGAAGGTTCGATTTATTGTATAAAACAAATAGCCCTTTGCCTGTGCCGGGACTCAACCTGGAGGGCAGTATTTTAGAAAAAATCAGTAAAAAAGATTATTTAATTCACGCACCTTATCAGTCGTTTTCATACCTCACCAAGTTTTTGCGCGAAGCAGCTTTAGATCCAAAAGTAGCTTCTATAAAAATTACCTTATATCGATTGGCCAAAAATTCGCAAATTATTAGTTCTCTAATTAATGCAGCCAAAAATGGGAAGAAGGTAACCGTCCAAATCGAATTACAAGCGCGTTTCGATGAAGCTTCGAATATTTCCTATTCTGAACAAATGCAAACTGAGGGTATTCATCTTATTTTTGGAATAAAAGGGCTTAAAGTGCATTCTAAAGTCTGCGTTATCGAAAGAATCGAAGACGATGCTATCAAGCGCTATGGCTTTATTTCAACGGGGAATTTCAACGAACAAACAGCTAAAATTTATACCGATGTCACGCTCCTGACAAGTCATCAGCAAATATTGAAAGACGCATCTAAAATATTTGAATTTTTTGAAATTAATTATCGTTTGTTTCGTTACAAACATTTGATTGTTTCGCCTCATTACACTAGATCTCGTTTCAATAAAATGATTGATCGTGAAATTTTTCATGCATCGAATGGTAAAGAAGCTTATATAAAGTTAAAAATGAATAGTTTATCCGACTTTGAACTCATTGATAAATTATACGAAGCCAGCAATGCAGGAGTAAAAATTCAACTCGAAGTGAGAGGCATTTGTTCCCTGATTCCGGGCGTTCCTGGTATGAGTGAAAATATCGAAGCCATCAGTATTGTCGATAATTATCTCGAACATTCCAGAATATATATCTTCGGAAATGCTGGTGATCCAGAAGTGTACATTTCTTCGGCCGATTTTATGACCCGAAATCTCGATGCTAGAGTCGAAGTTACTTGTCCGATTTATGATGAAAAAATTAAAAAGGAATTGATAGAAATATTTGATATCGGCTGGAAAGGAAATGTAAAAGCTCGCATTCATTCAGAGAAATTAGATAACAAATATCGCGCTCGAAAAGGCTACGAACCTGTTTTTAGAGCCCAATTTGAAACTTATAATTACCATCAAGATAAAGTAGAAGTTAGTAACTCCAATGTTTAATCGGATTCATTTCCAAAATATAAAGTATAATGCTGAACCCAACTGCGATTAAACCCATTCAACAGGAAAGTCTCAATATCAAAAAATATGCGGCCATCGATATTGGGTCGAATGCCATGCGTTTATTGATTACTTATATTGTCGAACAAGAAGGCAAAGAATCGCAATTCAATAAAAACTCCTTGGTTCGTGTGCCTATTCGTTTGGGACAAGATTCCTTTACGGTGGGCGAAATTTCAGAGGAAAACATCGATAGAATGATCGATGCCATGAAAGCATTTCGCCTTTTGATGAAAGTGCATAAAGTTGAAAAATACAAAGCATTGGCAACCTCGGCTATGCGTGAAGCATATAATGGACAGGAAGTTGTCGAAATTATCAAAGAAAAAGCAGGAATCGATATCGAAATTATTGATGGTAAAAAAGAGGCAATTATTATCGCATCAACGGATTTGCATCATCTTTTAAAATCAGACAAAACCTATTTGTATGTAGATGTTGGTGGAGGTAGCACCGAATTTTCTTTGTTTTCTAATAGCAAAATTGTCGTTTCTAAATCATTCAAAGCAGGAACAGTTCGGTTTCTGAATAAAATGGTTTGTGATGTTGTTTGGCAAGAAATGGAAAAATGGATCAAAGCAAATACTCAAGAGTATGAAGATGTAATTCTAATTGGTTCAGGTGGAAATATCAATAAATTATTCAAAATGTCGGGTAAATTGCAAGACAAACCCATGTCTTATATTTATTTGAACTCGCAATATGCCTATTTGAATTCTCTTACTTATGAGCAAAGGATCTCAGAGCTAGGTTTGAATCCCGACCGTTCCGACGTAATTATCCCTGCAACACAAATCTATCTTAACGCGATGAAATGGAGTGGAGCTAGAAACATTTATGTGCCAAAAATTGGACTTTCCGATGGAATTGTAAAAGCAATGTATTACGGAAAGATTTAAATATCCAAATCGAAAGTCCTTTTCAATAATTCCAAATTAGGATTTATTTCATTCAATCGGTTGTATTTATCCAAAGGTGTAAAAGCAAATTTATTCTCCACTTTTTCATTAACCACAACATCAATGGTAATGTCGTGATTGTGCAATTTGCCTCGAAGATATCCTAAAAGTTCCAGTTTTTCCGATTCAAATTCAATCTTCGTACTGTCGTTGGGCAGTTCGTGGGTTATCGTCGTGCCTTCTAATTTTGGATCACTGATTAATAAAAGCGATTCCATAATTTTGTGTCCTTTATCGCCCAAACGTTGCGCATATTTGCTCCATTGTAGGAGCATATCGGTTTCGTTAAAAGGCTCCGTAGGAAGATGAACTTCTTCTTTTACAATTCCTTTAGTGCTTTCTAGTAATTCTCTTTTGGCTCGGATACTAGAAAGGGATAGTGCTGAAAATTTCGGTCCTTCGGTAAGGTTGCTGGTTTGCTTCACCAGTTCGTTATCGCTAGTTCGCTGTTGGGAATTTGTCGTTTCTGCTGGTACAATTACATCAGAAGGAATAACTTCAACTTTAGGTTCTGTAACTTTTGTATTCTGCAAACTGCCTTCTGCTGACTGCGTTCTGCTATCTGAAACCTGTTTAGTTTCAACAATCGAATAATCGGTTTTCCTAAAATAAGTAGGTGGAATTATATATTGCTCAACTTTTTTTTTTCTCCATCGAAGGTGATGGAGGCCAGTTGCATCAAGCAAAGTTCAACTAATAGTCGTTGGTTTTGACTCAGTTTGTATTTCAAATCGCAGTCGTTGGCAATTTCAATTCCTTTCAATAAGAAATCCTGCGACGCTTTTTGACATTGTATGCCATATAATTTTTGGGCTTGTTCTCCCACTTCCAACAAGGATAAAGTAGAAGGCGTTTTCGAAACCAATAAATCTCTGAAATGCGAAGCCAATCCAGAAACAAAATGATGTGCATCAAATCCTTTGGAGAGAATATCGTTAAAAGCGACTAATAATTCTGGAATTTTGTTTTCCAAAATTAAATCGGTCACGTTGATGTACGTTTCATAGTCCAAAACGTTCAGATTTTCAGTAACAGCTTGTCGGGTCAAATTGCTACCACAATAGGAAACCACTCGGTCAAAAATAGACAAAGCATCACGCATCGCACCATCTGCTTTTTGGGCAATAATGTGCAAAGCATCGTCTTCATAATTCACGCCTTGGCTAAAAGCGACTTCGGCAAGATGTTCTTTGGCGTCTTTTACGGTGATTCTTTTAAAATCAAATATCTGGCAACGAGAAAGAATCGTTGGAATTATTTTGTGTTTTTCGGTCGTAGCCAAGATGAAAATGGCGTGTTTTGGTGGTTCTTCTAATGTTTTCAAGAAAGCATTAAAAGCTGCCGAAGACAACATATGCACCTCGTCAATAATATACACCTTATATTGTCCGGTTTGCGGTGGAATCCGAACTTGGTCAATCAAATTCCTAATATCATCTACTGAATTGTTCGAAGCCGCATCCAATTCGAAAACATTGAAGGCAAAATCTTCATTCGGATCATCATAACCTGGTTGGTTGATTTTACGAGCAAGAATTCTAGCACAAGTGGTTTTTCCAACGCCACGAGGACCAGTAAACAATAGGGCAGAAGCCAAGTGATTGCTCTCTATAGCGTGTAACAAAGTACTAGTAATGGCTTTTTGTCCCACAACATCATTAAATGTTTGTGGACGGTATTTACGAGCCGACACTACAAATTGTTCCATAGATTTTTATTGGTTAGCAAATATAAGATTTTAGTTGATTTGTTTATTCGCTAATTTGTTTATTTGAAGAAAATCTTTTCTTTACCAATATAAAAATTAGCATCGAAAATAATAGCGTATTGATAATCAAAGAAATGATTAAAGCTTTGTCGTAAATTACATTTTTTTGATTTTTAGGAAGTTTATTTTGAGATAATTTATAAGCTCTTAATTTTTCTAATTGGTAAATAAAACTTCTCAAAGTTTCTATGTTAAATTTCAAGTAGTTGATTTCAGAATCAGTTTCAGTAGGCTCGATGATTTTGCCAAATTTATCACGTTTAAATTCGGGAGGAGGAGGCCAACCTAGTCCAAAATCTTGCGATTGTGTTGGTGAACACATACTCAGAGACAGTTTATTATCATTGTTGAAATTTCCATAAACAATCCATAATCCTTTTTTATCTGGAAATAATCCACAATCGCTTCCTTCAGAAACACCTTCAATAGTCTTTGATATAAAAATTCCTTTGAAAAGTTCTATGATTTTAAAACTATAGGTTTGATTAATTGTGTCACGTTTTATTAATTCTCCGTAAAATACCATATCGTATTTTTTTAAACCATATTCAACCATTTTTTCTTTATCATATTCGACACATTTACAGGCAAATGATTTATTAGTAATTGATAAACAAATAATTAAAAGGATTAGATTGTGCAGTTTCATTTTTGAAAATTTTACATACAATAATAAGGTTTTTAATTGAAATTGTAATTATCAAAAATCAATTTTAATAGCAATATCAATTACAATTTCAATTTCAATGAAAAAATCTAAAATCTAAAATCTACAATCTAAAATCAAAAATCCTTATTTTTGCGCTGCAGACCGCCTTATCGCCGTCTCGATTTATCGGGAGGGAGGAAAGTCCGGACACCACAGAGAAGCATAGCGGGTAACACCCGTCGGTTCGAGTAATCGGATTAGGACAAGTGCAACAGAAAGCAGGTACAGGTAATGCTGTAGTGAAACCAGGTAAACTCTATGCGGTGAAATTTCAAGTATATCGGCATTTAAGGGTTCTCGCCCGTTGTCGAAGGGTAGAAAGATGGAGCACGCGAGTAATTTCGTGCCTAGATAAATGATAAGGCACCATTTATTGGTGACAGAACCCGGCTTATAGGTCTGCTTTTTTTATTTATTTTCAAATTTATTTCTTAAAAACGATGAAATTGAATCTTGTTGAAATTCCTCGGGTAAAAACCATTTCGAAAGAGGATTTTTTTAATAATTATGTAAAAAAACAAAAACCACTAGTCATTGAGCAGCTAACAACCGATTGGCCTGCGTATCAAAAATGGAATTTAGAATACATAAAGCAAGTAGCTGGTGATAAAACGGTGCCATTATATGATGATAGACCTGTTTCTCATAAAGATGGTTTTAATGAGGCTCATGCCAAGATGAAAATGAGCGATTACATCGATTTGCTGCAAGAGACACCAACCAATTATCGTATTTTTTTATACAATTTAATGCAGGAGGTATCGGTACTTCAAAACGATTTCAAATGGCCTAAAATTGGACTTCGATTAGTAAAACAATTGCCAATGTTGTTTTTTGGAGGCGAAAATTCGAAAGTTTTTATGCATTTTGATATTGATTACTCCAACATTCTTCATTTTCATTTTCACGGAAAAAAGCAATGTATTTTATTCCCACCCTCAGAAACTCCCTACCTATATAAGGTACCCCATTCTTTAATTTCAAGGGAAGATATCGATTTTGACAATCCTGATTTCGAAAAGTGGCCTGCCTTACAAAAAGCAAAAGGTATGATTTGCAATTTGAAACACGGCGAAATGCTTTATATGCCAGAAGGATATTGGCATTATATGAAGTATCTAACGCCTGGTTTTTCAATGAGTTTGAGAGCTTTTCCTAGAAAAATCAATAATCTTGGCAAAGCGGCATTCAATGTATTTGTAATGAGACATTACGATGTTGTGATGCGCAAATGGAAAGGTCAAGAGTGGATTGATTATAAAAACAATCAAGCGATAATCAACACCAATAAAAAATTGTAAGACGCACAGCCTGTATTCCAATAAGTTTTCGGAGCATTTTACGTATTCAAATTAGACCGGTGCAAAAGTAGTTTTATCGGGAAAACATCTGTTTTTTTATTCCAATGCGAAGTTTCGGCATTCGAAGACTTTCGCAAGTATTTACTTTACGATAATTTTGATTGTAATCCATCTTCAGAATAGGTTTTATTTTTCAAAAAATTGGTATTAAGTATTTTTGTAAATTGGTTTTTTCAATATATAAAGGTAGTTCTATATTTGGAAAAATTATTCACACTGATATAGATGAAAAACACCAATTCCAACGCAGTCAAGAGCAACAATAAAAGTTTATTTTCTAAACTAGTACAGAATCTTACGTTTTGGGTTTTGATTGCTATCATTGTAGGGATTTTGCTAGGTCATTTTTTCCCTGCCGCTGGTGTTCAGATGGAAATTATTGGCAAAACCTTCGTCGATTTGATTAAGCTTTTTATTGCGCCAATCATATTTCTTACGATTGTTTTAGGTATTTCAGGAATGGGTGATTTAAAGAAAGTCGGGCGAATTGGCGCCAAAGCTTTACTGTATTTCGAAATAGTTTCTACTTTGGCACTTGCTATTGGAATTGCAGTTGCCTATTTTTTTGAACCTGGAAAAATTGATAAAACGGGCTTGCCTATTCAAGATGCCAGCAAATATACTCAAGGCGCATCGAAGGATTTTTCGTGGATGCAATTCTTTCTTTCTAACCTAACTTTGCAGGTTTTATTAGTGGCAATTATTGTGGGTGTCGCACTCAATTTTTACAAGCACCGAGAAAAAACGATTGTAGTTTTAGAGCGATTTTCAAAAGTGGTTTTTTTAGGGCTAAAATATGTTATGTATCTCGCTCCAATTGGTGCCTTTGGCGGAATGGCTTATACTATTGGGAAGTTTGGTTTAGCAACCTTGATCCCATTAGGGAAACTGATGATTTCTGTTTACGCAACTATGTTTTTGTTTGTTTTTATTGTTCTAGGTGGAATTCTCCGCTACTACAAAATAAAAATAATGGATTTGTTGAAGTACATCAGAGAAGAGTTACTGTTGGTTTTGGGAACCTCTTCATCCGAATCGGCCTTGCCATCCATTATGCTAAAGTTGGAAAAAATGGGTTGCAGTAAATCGGTAGTAGGCTTGGTGATTCCTACCGGCTATTCGTTCAATTTAGATGGGACTTCTATTTATTTGTCGATGTCCGTTATTTTCTTGGCGCAATTATACGATGTACAGCTTAGCTTTTTCGAAATTCTAGTCATCATCGGATTATTGATGATTACCTCGAAGGGCGCTGCAGGAGTTACAGGAAGTGGATTTATTGTTTTAGCTTCTACCTTAACTGCCATTCACAAAATTCCAGTCGAAGGTTTGGCTTTTTTGCTGGGCGTGGATAAATTTATGAGCGAAGCAAGAGCCATTACAAATCTTATCGGAAATACTGTGGCTACAATTGTAATTGCCAAAAGCGAAAATGATTTTGCCGATCCCATTTTAGATACTAACCTAGAAGAATTTTAACTATATTCTACTACAATTCATCAAAATCGGTAATTTCAATATCATCCACTTTTTCTAATTCGAAAAAGCTAAAAATCGAACCACCATAACTTTTCTTGAAGGAGAAATGAATTAAATGGTCGAGTTTGGTGTATTTGGAATGTTCGATAATCATCATACCATCTCCATGTAAAATGTTTTTTTCGAAAACCGTTAAAACTACTTTTTCAAAGGTTTTTTGGTCCAAACCATAAGGAGGATCTGCAAAAACAATGTCGTAAGTGGCTTTGTTTCTTTCTAAAAAAGTAAACACATCGCTTTTGGTGGCGGCGATGTTGAAGTCATATTCGGCTGCGACTTGCTTGATGAATTTTACACAACCAAAATCAGCATCGACTGAAGTGATTGGTGTGCTGCCACGTGACGCAAATTCGAAACTGATATTTCCGGTTCCCGCGAATAAATCCAGTATTTTCAAGCCTTCGAAATTGAAATGATTGTTCAAAACATTGAATAATGCTTCCTTACTCATATCGGTTGTGGGGCGAACGGGAAGTCCTTTGGGCGGAAAAATACGTCTTCCTTTATATTTACCTGAAATGATTCTCACGATTGGAATAGTATAAAATGTTTCCGATTTTGGGCAGTGGTAAAGGGATTGTTTTTTTGCTGATTCGTTACGTCAAACAAAGACACATTTCGAATGTATTTGTAAGCCAATTGATAAAAATCGTCTTCTTCGGCAATCGTTCCCAATAGTTCCAATTTGAAATTCTCGGGATTCATATTCATTTGTTCGGCAGTGAAAAGCAAATAATACAGAAAATCTTCCGGCGTTTGATAATCAAAAGAATTGAACAACAATAAATTTTGGTTTTGAAGAACTATAATTTCAAAATGCCCTGGATTAAAATTGACAATCATCTTTTTGTCATCATTATTTCTGGAAACTTCTAAAAGTTTGTTGACTAAAATACTATTGGCGTGTTTGTAATTGAAGGAACCAAATTGGTCAATAAAAAAATTATTGATATTCACATACGGTATGTAAACCGCGTTCATTTGGTAATTTGGTATTTCATCGAAAGCAAAAAAATCAGTTTCGAAAACTTTGGTATTGTATTGCAAATAGCTTCCTAAGAAGTTCTCATCAAAAAGTGGTTCCGGTACAAAGGTCGAAAGATTGTTGTTGTGAATGACCAATATTTCGTCATATGAATCCTTCAATTCAGGGTTTTCTCGAAAAGCATCTCCGAACAATTCTTCGATTTTGGTCGCTTTATGAAAAGTATCAAAATGGATTTCATTCACGGAAAGCACTTGGTTATGTAATGTATCAAAAACACAAAACGAAAGCCCGGTCAAGGAAACTTGAAGTGAGAGTTTTTTGTATTTTTTATCGGTAATGGTAGTAGTAATGGACATAGTTGCAAACTTACAAATTTATTTTATAGTTTAGAAGTTTAAAGGTTTAAAGGTTAAAGTTGTTTGAAGTTTAAAATTGTTTAAAGTTGTTCTCAACCAACAATTTTAAACTCATAAACCTGTAAACTCATAAACTTTTTCCTTACTTTGCAGTCAAATTACTTCAAATGAATTCCTCCCTTTTTTATAGTCTTTTACAGAAAAAATTCCCTTTTACACCCACTTATAAACAGGATATTTTTTTTCAAAAAATCGCTATTTTCTTGACTGAAAAAGACAACAACACGATTTTCGTCTTGAAAGGATATGCCGGAACAGGAAAAACGACCGTGATTTCGACCATAGTCAATAATTTATTAGAGATTAATAAGAAATATGTTTTGCTGGCGCCAACAGGTCGTGCGGCCAAGGTAATTGCCAATTATTCGAATAAATCTGCTTTTACGATTCATAAGAAAATCTATTTTCCCAAGAAATCTTCAGGTGGTGGCGTTTCATTTACTTTGCAGCAAAATAAGCACACCAACACCATATTTATCGTTGATGAAGCTTCAATGATTTCGGACACGAATTCGGATTCTAAATTGTATGAAAACGGTTCTTTGCTTGATGATTTGATTTCCTATGTCTATTCAGGAACCAATTGCAAAATGATTCTTTTGGGAGATACGGCCCAATTGCCACCTGTGAATTTGGATGTTAGTCCGGCTTTGGACATTCAAACTTTGGGTTTAAATTACTACAAAGAAGTCGAACATATCGAACTAGACGAGGTAATGCGTCAGGAAGAAAATTCCGGAATCTTATATAATGCCACGGAGCTTCGTGAACTATTGAAAGATTCCTTTATCGATGAATTCAAATTTGACCTCAAGAAATTCAAAGATATTGTTCGTTTGACCGATGGTTATGACATTCAGGACGCGATCAATTCGGCTTACAGCAATTACAGTATTGAGGACACGGCTTTTATCGTTCGGTCGAATAAACGAGCCAATCAATACAATGAGCAAATTCGTTCGAAAATTCTCGATAAAGAAAGTGAATTGTCGACTGGTGATTTTTTGATGGTCGTGAAAAACAATTATTTCTGGCTCAAAGACTCCGACGAAGCCGGTTTTATTGCCAATGGTGACATCATCGAAGTGCTTGAAATTTTCAATATTAAGGAATTATACAGTTTCAAGTTTGCTAATGTCAAAATAAGAATGGTCGATTATCCCAACCAAAAACCATTCGAAACAGTCTTGTTATTAGACACCATAAAAAGTGAATCGCCGTCCTTAACGTACGAAGAATCGAACCGATTGTATCAGGAAGTTTTGAAGGATTACGAAGGCGAACCTAAGTTCAAGCAATTTCAAAAAGTGAAAGCCAACGAATATTTCAATGGATTGCAAGTCAAGTTTTCCTATGCCATTACTTGCCATAAATCGCAAGGAGGGCAGTGGAATACGGTTTTTGTCGAGCAACCCTATTTGCCAGACGGCATCAATAGAGACTACATTCGGTGGTTGTACACCGCTATGACTAGAGCCAAAAATAAATTGTATTTGATAGGATTTAAGGACGATAGTTTTGTGGATTGATTATTTTAAAATTAAACCATTAAGAAAATTAATGTTCATTAAGTGCAATATCTTAATCTTCTTAAACCTCTTAATGGTTTAAAAATATTTAAATGTTTTTTTATGAACACATTAAACGATTTACATAAAATTTCAGTCACTTTTTCGAATACCGAAAAAATGCCGGTTTTATTTCTGGGACACGGAAGTCCTATGAACGCTATCGAAGAAAATGAGTTTGTGATTGGTTTTCGAGACTTGGCCAAAACATTACCACAACCCAACGCCATTTTATGTATTTCGGCGCATTGGTTTACTAATGGAACGAAGGTTACCGCAATGGAAATGCCCAGAACAATTCACGATTTTGGAGGTTTTCCACAAGCCTTATTCGAAGTGCAATATCCCGCGAAAGGAAGTCCAGAATTAGCAATAAAAACTAAGGAATTATTAAAACCAATCGACGTTGAACTCGACGAGCATTGGGGTTTGGATCACGGGACTTGGAGCGTAGTCAAACATTTACATCCCGAAGCCAACATTCCCGTAATCCAGTTGAGTATTGATTACACCAAATCACCGCAATACCATTTTGAATTGGCTAAGAAATTGAGCGATTTGCGCCGAAAAGGAATCCTGATAATTGGTAGCGGTAATATCATTCATAATTTGCGATTGGTTGATTTTTCTAATTTTGACAAAGACAATTATGGTTACGATTGGGCGATTGAAGCCAGGGAAACAATCAATAATTATTTATTGGACGGCAATTTCCAACCGCTGATTGATTACGAAAAACAAAGTAAGGCATTCCAATTAGCGATTCCGACGCCAGATCATTATTTGCCTTTGATTTATACCTTGGGACTAAAAGATAAAACCGAAGAACTGAGTTTGTTTAATGATAAATTAGTGGCGGGTTCGTTGAGTATGACTTCGGTGAAGATAATGTAAGGAAGTTATTTAAGAAAAATGTTTTTTGCTATATTTGTAAAAATAAAAGTCACCATGAGTACAATAACGATTGAAGTCGATGAAAAAAACATTTCGTTTGTAAAAACACTTTTAGAACATCTAAAAGGAGTTAAAAATGTGACCATCAACGAGGGAGATAGTCCTTATAATCCTGATTTTGTAAATTCAATTGAAGAAGGTAGAGCCGAATATAAACGCGGTGAATGTACTACAATTTCTACCAAGGATTTATGGAAGTAAAACTAACCAAAAAAGCACGGGAACACGTAGATTTTTGGCAAAAATCAGGCAATAAAGCAGTCCAAAAAAAGATCAAACTTTTGATTGAAGATATAAAGAAAAATCCATTTGAAGGTATTGGAAAACCAGAGGCATTAAAATATAATTTGCAAGGCACTTGGTCTAGAAAAATTAACGAAGAACATCGTATTGTTTATGAAATACCTGATGAAGGTATTTTGCTAATATATAGTTTAAAAGGACATTACACCGATTTAGATATTTAAAATTGAACCTCACTTTAAAATATAGTGGGGTTTTGTTTTTTTGCTAACAAATTAGTCGCAGGTTCGTTGAGTATGACTTCGGTGAAGATTATGTAGGAAAGTTTTGTGCGAAAAGATTATATTTGAATTATTTAAAATTAATAAATACACCAATTTAGTTATAAACTTAATTTTTTGAATTAAAACTATGATTCCAGAAAAACCAATGCCAGGCTTTATGTCTGCAACTTTAAAATTGACTCTATCAGGTAAAGATATTATTGCTAATGCAATGTTTCAAAAAGGGAAAGAATTTTTTGAAGCAGCAGAATTTATTAAAGGAAAACAAAGTGAAAATTCAGTTTATCTTCACTTACTTTGTCAAAGTTTTGAAATTATTATTAAATCACTATTGCTTTTTAAAGACTATGATAAATATAATCCAATTCTACAAAAAAAAATTGGGCATAATCTTTTAAAGGCTTATGACCGTTATAAAAATGATTTGAAAATTAATGCCAATGTTAAAGAAATTCAGAGAGAATTAATTATACTAAATTCTTTGTACAATAAACATTTCTTACGATATGGTACATCTCAAGATATTTTTTTGGATGTAAAAAGTATTAATAGCAAAAATGTATTTGAATTAACAAAATGTTTGGTAATTAATATTTCAAAAAAATTAAAATAAAACTTTGAATTAGCGCCTTCGCGGCAAAAAATAATTAAAAATGAAAACAATAGCAGTCATTCCCGCGCGCTACGCTTCAACCCGATTCCCTGCCAAACTAATGCAGGATTTGGGCGGAAAAACTGTGATTTTAAGAACCTACGAAGCAGCCAAAAAATCTAATCTTTTTGACGATGTTTTTGTGGTTACTGATTCGGATTTGATTTTTGATGAAATAGTTTCCAATGGAGGAAAAGCCATTATGAGCATCAAGGAACACGAATCGGGCAGCGACCGAATTGCCGAAGCAGTTGAAAATATGGACGTTGATATTGTTGTAAACGTACAAGGTGACGAACCTTTTATAAACACTGAGGCTTTACAGAAACTCATTGATGTTTATAAAAACGATGCCGAAATGAAAGTAGACTTGGCTTCCCTAATGTTTGAAATTACGGAGGAAGACGAAATCAGCAATCCTAACAATGTAAAAGTAGTGACCGACCAAAGTGGTTTTGCGTTGTACTTTTCGCGTTCCGTGATTCCGTATCCAAGAGAAATAAACGTGGGAGTTCGCTATATGCAACATATCGGGATTTATGCTTTCAGGAAACAAGCCCTTTTGGATTTTTACAGCTGGCCAATGAAATCCTTGGAAGCATCCGAGAAATTAGAACAATTACGCTATCTAGAATTTGGAAAACGCATCAAAATGGTCGAAACCCAAGAGAAAAGTATTGGAATTGACACTGTGGAAGATTTGGAAAAAGCAAGAAAAATGGTTACGGAATAAAAATAGCTTGGCATCCCAAAATAAAATCAGTAGTTTTACCTTTAATTAATTTATATCATTTATGAAAAAAATAATTTTCCATCTGGCTCTTTTGCTGACCGTCACAAGTCAGGCTCAAATGAAAGCAGATGATGTAAAAACATTTACGCTCAATAACGGCATGAAATTTCTTGTTGTTGAAGATTTTTCGATTCCCAACGCCAATCTTTACTTTTTTTACAAAGTGGGAAGCCGAAATGAATATCAGGGAATTACGGGGCTTTCTCATTTTTTCGAACACATGATGTTCAACGGGGCCAAAAAATATGGGCCAAAACAATTTGACCGAACTATGGAATTCAACGGAGGCTCTAATAATGCCTATACCACCGAAAATGTGACTGTTTACACGGACTGGTTTCCGGCAGCTTCGGCAGAGACTATGTTTGATCTTGAGGGCGACCGAATTGCCAGCCTGAGCATTGACCCCAAAATGGTCGAAAGTGAAAGAGGAGTGGTGTTGAGCGAGCGGCGTACTGGTTTAGAAAACTCTCCATGGCGACTTTTAGTGCAGTCTATGCAGGCCACCGCTTTTCAGGAACATCCTTACCATTGGCCAGTTATTGGTTACGAAGATGATATGAAAAATTGGACACAGCAAGATTTAGAGCGCTATTTCAAAACCTATTATGCGCCAAACAATTGCGTAGTTGTAGTGTCGGGTGCTTTAAAATTGGAAAAAGTGAAAGAATTAGCCAAGAAATATTTAGAACCTATTCCAGCGCAACCTGAACCTCCCAAAGTTCATATCGTAGAGCCCGCGCAAACGGGAGAACGCAGAATTATTGTTCAAAAGGAAGTAGCAACACCTTATATGGTCATTGGTTATAAAACGCCCGAATCAAAAAGCGAAGATTACTATGCTTTGAATATTTTGAGTTCCGTACTTTCTAGTGGTAATTCGTCAAGATTATATGCTGCTCTTGTCGATCAAAAACAAGTGGCGACTCAGATTTTTACCGATTATGGCGACACTTTTGACCCTAGTCTTTTCAATGTATATGCTGTGGCAAATAAAGATGTAAAAGATATTGATTTGGAGCAAGCCATTTACATTGAGATTGAAAAAATCAAAAAAGAAGGAATTAGCGAAAAAGAACTGCAGAAAATTAAAAATCAGAAATTGATGCAGTTTTATTCCCAAGTCGAAACCATTAACGGCAAGTCGAATAATATCGGGACTTACGAAGTGTTTTTTGGTGACTATCGCAAAATGTTTGATGCACCAGCCAATTACAATAAGGTTTCCGCGGCAGATGTTCAACGTGTAGCCCAAAAATATTTTACAAAAAGTAATCGAACCGTAGGAATATTAAAAACAAATGTTGAAGAATAAAATTATGGAAGGAATGAAACAAAAAATCTTGATATTCTGCTTGTTGGTTGCTAGTATAAACCTATCGGCTCAAGGCTATAAATTGCCCAAGTACACGACCTTTACTTTGCCCAACGGCCTCACTATTTCGCTGATGGAGCAACACGATGTTCCCACGATTAGTGCCTCGATTATACTTTCGGCGGGCGCTATTTATGATTATGATAAAGCAGGTTTGGCCTCTTTGACTGCTACGGCTTTAAAACACGGAACTAAAAAATTTCCCAAATCAAAATTAGATGAAGAACTCGATTTCATTGGAGCCTCGGTTGATACTTATGCTACCAAGGAATTTGCAGGCATCAATGCCAATTTTGCGGCAAAAGATCGCGAAAAAGTATTGGATATTATCAAAGAATTGCTACTCAATCCGAGTTTTGATGCAGCAGAGTTTGAAAAAGAGAAAAGCCGCGTGCTAGTCTCACTAGAGCAACAAAAAGAAAGCCCTAGAGCGGTTATTGGTCCTTATTTTGACACTATGTTGTTCGGAAGTCACGTGTATGGTAATGTAATTAATGGCAGTACTTCTACTGTAAATAAGCTAACTAGTAAAGACGTAAAAGAGTTTTATAATGCCAATTACAAACCCAATGATGCCGCCATTTGCATCGTTGGAGATTTTAGTGCCAAAGAGATGAAAGCCACGTTATCAAACTTATTTTCAGCTTGGGCAAAGGCAACTGCTGAAAAAGAAAATTTGGCATCGAAACCAATCGCAAAACCTACTGAAAATAAAGTATTATTAGTCAACAAAGAAGATGCTAAAGAAACTACTTTTTACATTGGTTCACAAGGGATTAGCCGAAATAACCCTGATTTTGTAGCTATCGAAGTAGTAAATACCCTTTTTGGAGGTCGATTTACGTCTATGTTGAACGATGAACTTAGAGTCAATTCGGGCTTGACTTATGGTGCCGGAAGTAGATTTAGAACGCTGAAAAATGGAGGCTCCTTCTTTATAAGCACTTTTACGGAGTCGAAATCAACAGAGGCTGCCATTGATAAGACACTTGAGGTGTTGAAAAAATTGCACGCCAACGGAATTGATGAAAAATCCTTGAGTTCCGCCAAAAATTATGTAAAAGGGCAATTCCCTCCTGAATATGAAACCAATCAGCAACTGGCTGGTTTGCTGTCGCAAATGTTTTGGTACAATTTCGATCCATCATTTATCGATAATTTCGAAAAAAATGTGGACAGCCTCGATTTGGCCAAAGCCAACCAAATTATAGCCCAATATTTCCCTAAAGATAAATTGCAATTTGTGTTAGTAGGCAAATCGGCAGATATCAAAAAGGTAGCTGAAAAATATGGCAAAGTCACCGAAGTACAAATAACGGATGACATTAAGAATAAAAATTAAGATCAAAAAGGGATTTAGTTCCCTTTTTTTGTGGTCTATAATTTCAAATTAGGGTTTTGCTGGAAATGTTGTGAAGTTTTTTTACCACATAGTTTTTATTATGGTTTAGATAGCTATCAGAATATAGATTTTATTTTAGAAAGCTTCGCTTTTGTATAGTATTCATAGCACTATGTGCAAAAAGAATTTTCTATGTCAATCTTTTTTAACAATTTCGAATACTTTTCTCTATGTGGTTTAAATTAATTTCAAATTTATTCTCACACAAAACCCAGTAGAACTCAAATTAGGATTCATTTTCAATATCAAAATACCCTTTGACTTTTATTTTGGCAGTGAAAAAATTCAAGAACAGCACTACAAAAAATAAAAATAAAAAAGCTTGGGCTGTCGCCAATATTTTTCCGATAATCGTAATAGGATAAAAATCGCCATAGCCAATAGAAGCCGAATTGATTGTGCTGAAATAAATGGCATCAAACCAATGCGTAAAGGGCTTATTCAAATAATTGCCGCAAGAATACAAAACGCCAAACGAAAAAATGATTTCGATATAATTAAGAAAAAGCAAAAGCATCGATCTTTTATAAGAACGTGGTTTCGAAATGATATCTGAAGCAAATATTAAAGTGGGAATATACAATACGGTTTCTAACAATAAATAAATCATAATGTAGATTACATAATGGTAGCTCTGCCACTCATAAATTAAAATGAATAGGGGAAAGGCTATTTTCAAAATAACATACAAATCCAAAGCTAAATCACGATATTCATAGCCTTTTAAATAAGCCAAATATTTGATGTAAACTCCGGGAAAAAGTAATTGGGAGGACGAGAGAAACAACCGAACGATTTTTTCAATTCCGTTGTCATTTTGATGATTGTTGTTCCAAATCGCTTTGATGTTCATCACGCGTTTTTGAACAGGATTGTATTCCGGTTTTGGAATCTTAGCTAGATTTCCTAAAAATAATTTCTTCAAAACCCTTTTCATAATCGCTCGAGATGGAATTGACCTCTAATATACAAAATATTTGCCGATTTAGAGTGTTGAAACTTGATAATTATGATTTGCGTTCAATTAAAATGAGCTCATTGGTTTTGTCCATTTTGTTGAATCTGGAAACAGTATATTTTTTAGGGTCAAAATGCTTCAAGTACTCCAAATTGCGTTGGCTGTCTTTTGGTTTTAAAAGCATTGTATTGAAAAGAATTCGTCCTTTGGGTTTCAATAAGAAGCAAATTCGGTTAACAAAAAAGAATTCAAACAAAAAATCTGGCATTCGAGTGTCTTCAAAAATATCAATGATTATGAAGTCAAATTTTGTAGCTGTTTTGAGTGCATAATTGGCCGCATCATCAATAATTATTTCCAAATTAGGAATCGCATCGAGCTTAAAATAGGAATTGGCAATATCAATTATGGATTTGTCAATTTCTACGCCGGTGATTTGACCTTTGAAATCAATTTCATCTACCAATGTTCTGATTACGGAGCCACCTGCCACGCCAAGCACAAGAATATTATTCATTGCTTTTATTTTTTCGAAACCAATGACTTTTAGGCCTTTTCGTAATATGCGCTGCAAATTACCATACGAATAGTTCGTGTTCAAGCTGTCTAAAACCAATTTTCCATTCGCCCAAGTTACTTCCAAGCTTTTGCTAATGGTCGATTTTTGTTCAAAAATGGTAATTGGAAAAATGTAACTGAGCAGTTTTTGAAGCATTTGAATTTATTTTTACCAAAAATACGGGAATAATGCTAATTTTACGAAAAATTGCGGTCAAATGAAAAAAAGCTTTTACAAATTGATATTCTTCAAAATGATGGGTTGGAAAATCACAGGTGCATTTGACGAAAACATCAAAAAATGCGTTTTAATGGTTCTCCCGCACACGAGCTGGCACGATTTCTATCTGGGTATATTTACCAGAGGAATTGTGGGTTTGGAAATGAATTTCATCGCAAAAAAAGAATTGTTTCGTTTTCCATTCGGTTATTATTTCCGATGGATGGGTGGAGCGCCTATTGATAGAGTAGGTAGTTTGAATAAAGTGGAAGCGATTGCAAAAATATTCGAAAATCATACCGAATTCCGCTTGGCCATTTCTCCGGAAGGAACCAGAAAAAAAACTAGCGAACTCAGGTCTGGTTTTTATTATATCGCCTTAAAAGCAAATGTTCCTATAATTCCGGTTGCTTTTGATTTTGGTAAAAAAGAAGTAAATGTTGGCGAGCCGTTTTTTCCAACTGCGAATTACGAGCAGGACCTGAAAATTATTTTGGATCATTTTCAAGGAGTCCTCGGTAAGATTCCTGAAAATGGTTTTACTCCCCTAAATTGATTTAATCTTCAGCATAGGTTTTGAAAGTTCCGTTTTTGTAAAAAATAACTATTCGTTCAATTTCAGTATCGGTTTTTTGAGGTAATACAGATGGTGTTTTTGAAAACATACTCCCGTTAGTGGCTTCTGTTAGATTTGCCGAAATCGAAATTTTTTCGGCAACCGCTTCGATGCTTTTTTCAATTTTGGTTGCTGCGATAGTTTCTATTTGGATTGGAGTAGGAGCTGCTCTTTTTGTCTCAATTGCGTCCTCCGATTTTGGAAAACTTCCTTTTCCATTGAGTAACCAATACAAATCTACATCGGGAAAAACTTCCATTATTTTAAGCATAAAATCCAAACTTGGTTTGTTTCTGCCTGAAAGTAGGTGAGACATACTCGAACGCTGTGCGCCTATTTTATCGGCAAATGAAGAGGCACTTAAGCTGTAATAATCGAGTATGATTTCTAATCTTTTTATAAAACTTTCAGTGTTTATCATTGTAAATTACATTTTAATTTTTCAGTGTTACAAATGTAATCAAAAACAAATTACAAACGAGTGTTACAGATGTAAATAGATGGTAAAAACAATGATTTATAGTTATTTTATGAGTGAAGTAGTTAACTTTAAAACACTGGATATAAGTTAAATAAATGTAAAATAAAAATAAATTCACAAAGATCAATTTAGCGTTGCTTTTATATCAAAATTATCCTGTAAATTATGTTTACAATTCTAAATTATTAGAAATAATAATAGAATTACAATTGTTAATTTAAAGATGTTTACTTTTGTAAAGCAAAATTACACACATGGATTTAGAACAATTGTACGATCGATATAAAGATCAATCTATCGCGGGACGTTATCTAACTTTAGATGCTATTCTGCCAATTTTTGAAAAATGGAATACCAAGAATCAATTGAAAATAATTGGCAAATCGGTACTCGGGGTTTCGATTTATAGTTACCAAATTGGGAGCGGAAAAACAAAAATTTTCCTTTGGTCACAAATGCACGGAAACGAAAGTACGACCACAAAAGCATTGATTGACTTTTTGCATTTTCTAAATGGGGAGACTGTATTAGCGACAACATTGCTTGAAAGTTTTACTTTTTGTTGCATTCCCATTTTGAATCCAGATGGAGCAAAAGCATACACTAGGGAAAATGCTAATAAAGTAGATTTGAATCGCGACTCACAAGATCTCTCCCAGCCTGAGAGTAGAATATTAAGGGCAGTTTTCGAAGATTTTCAACCGCATTTTTGTTTCAATTTGCACGATCAGCGCACTATTTTTGGGGTTGGCGACACCGGGAAACCAGCAACATTGTCATTTTTAGCACCATCGTACAACGAGACGAGAGATGTGAATGCGAATCGATTAAAAGCCATCAATCTTATTTCAGGCATAAATGAGGTGTTGCAGGAGCTTATTCCTGGGCAAATTGGGCGTTTTGATGATGGTTTCAATATCAATTGCATCGGAGATACATTTCAGTACTTGGGCGTGCCGACCGTTTTGTTCGAAGCGGGGCATTTTCCAAACGACTACCAAAGAGAACAGACCAGAAAATATGTTTTTGTTTCTTTGGTATGCAGTTTTCAACGACTTAACGAAAACGATTTAGTCAACAACGAATTTGATAAATATTTGAGTATTCCTCAAAATAAAGTAGTTTTTTATGATTTTTTATATAAAAATGTCAAAATAAATTATGATGGTATCGAAATAATCACGAAATTTGCAGCACAATACAAAGAGGAATTAATTGATAATCAAATTTGTTTTAATGCCTATATTGTGCATATAGGAGAATTGGATAATTTTTTCGGACATTTTGAATATGATGCAAAAGAGGCTCTTTATCAGGATGAAAATGAGAATTTTCCAAAATTAAATCAAAAAGCTGATTTTTATTTAAGTAATGGTTTTGCCGTTATCAATGGATTAATTTCCCAATAGAATTTGTAATTGTAGTTATAAATATTAAAAATATTGAATTATGAGTAAGTTTCGTTTAGATGAAGTAGACCATCAAATTTTGGACATGTTGATTGACAACACTAGAATTCCTTTTACAGATATTGCTAAAAAATTATTAATTTCTGCAGGTACCGTGCACGTTAGGGTGAAGAAAATGGAGGATGCGGAAATAATTATGGGCTCGTCCTTAGTATTGGATTATGATAAATTAGGATATTCTTTTATAGCTTACGTTGGAGTTTTTCTTAATAATACCTCTCAAACAAAATTCGTTTTACAAAGAATAAACGAAATACCTTTTGTGACTGTGGCTTCTGTGACTACCGGAAAATTTAATATTTTCTGCAAAATTAGAGCTAAAGACACCAAACATGCCAAAGATGTCATTTTTATGATTGATGATATCGACGGCGTTTACAGAACAGAAACAATGATTTCTCTAGAAGAAAGCATCAATGATAAAAAGCGTTTAATGCATACTATATTCAAGGATATATAATTCATTTGAAACCTATTACATCAGTAACCTCAAGTGAATTCTTGGGGTTTTTTTATAAAACTATAATACACCATAACTAACTAAACCCATATGTACACCCATCCTAAAATCGAACGTTTTAACGAAGAAGTTCTTTCGAAATACCATATTTATAATAGTGTTTTTATCACTTTGCCTTTTGATTCTATAGACAATACCGGCGCTTTATTGCCTTTGTTTACTGAGGGGTGTGAAAATGGTTTCAAAAAACAGGAAACGCCAAAAGAAATATTAGATTTATTTTCTCAAAAATACCTTAGTGGCGCTTCAGAAAAGGAAAAAATAGATTTGATGTTTCGTTTTATTCAATATATCGAGCGTCAAATTGTGCTTTTTGATGCGGTGGAAGATGCTGCATTTCCGGTTGTGAATAATATGGATGGACGAGGTTCATTGCGCGATATCAAAGAAAAAGCAGCTGTTCAAGATAGGGAATCAGAACTCATTTCGTTTTTAGAAAATTTTAATGTTCGAACCGTTCTAACAGCGCATCCTACTCAGTTTTATCCCGGATCTGTTCTTGGAATTATTAATGATTTGACCGATGCAATTCGTAAAAATAATTTGCTAGAAATCAAACAATTGCTGGCACAATTAGGAAAAACTCCATTTATTCAAAATGAAAAGCCGAATCCTTTTGACGAAGCGGTTAGTTTGATTTGGTATTTAGAAAATGTCTTTTATGAAACCGCGGGTGAAATTGTCCACTACCTTCAAAAAAATATTTTAAAAGGAGAATCTATTAATAATCAATTGATAAAACTTGGGTTTTGGCCTGGTGGTGATCGGGATGGAAATCCTTTTGTAACCACCGAAATTACACTTAAAGTTGCCGATCGATTGAGAACTTCTATTCTGAAATGTTACTATCGTGAGATGAGAAGCCTGAAAAGAAAGCTTACTTTCCATGAAGTGGATGTTTTGGTTGCCGAACTTGAATACAAATTGTATCGTTCTGTTTTTTATTCGAAAGGGGAAATTTACATTACTTTAGAGGAATTCATTTCGCAGTTAAACAAAATTAGAACGATTCTTATTGAACGAAATCAGTCCTTGTATTTGGATGAATTGGAGGCACTTTTGATTAAAGTAAATTTATTCGGTTTCCATTTTGCTTCCTTGGATATCAGACAGAATAGTAAAATACATGATGCTGTTTTTGAGGATGTTGTACTGTATTATTTAAACTCAAATGCTACCGTTTTTCCTTCGAATTATTTTGAATTATCCGAAGCTGAAAAAATGGAAGTTTTGTCTAGGTTAAACGGCAATCTGGATTCTGGTGTGTTTGAAAATGAAATAACAAGATCAACTGTAGAATCAATTCAAGCCATTAGAAAAATTCAAGAAAATAATGGAGAATTTGGCGCAAATAGGTACATCATCAGCAATAACGAAAGTGCCTTGAATGTAATGGAAACATTTGCACTTTTCAAATTGAATAATTGGGAAAACCCAACGGTTGATATTATTCCGCTTTTCGAATCGGTCGATGATTTGCAGAATGCGTATGTGATTATGGAGAAATTATACACTAATCCTGTTTATGCAGCGCATTTGGCTAGAAGGAATAACAAACAAACGATTATGCTTGGTTTTTCCGACGGTACGAAGGATGGAGGTTATTTGATGGCAAATTGGAGTATTTACAAAGCCAAAGAAGAACTTACTGCCATGTCTAGGAAATATGGCATAAAAGCCCTCTTTTTTGATGGTCGTGGTGGACCGCCAGCGCGTGGTGGAGGAAAAACGCATAAGTTCTATGCTTCTTTAGGTCCCAATATTGAGAATAATGAAATACAAATTACAGTTCAGGGCCAGACCATTAGTTCTAATTTTGGGACTTTGGATTCTTGTCGTTACAATTTAGAAAATTTATTGAGTGCCGGTGCCACGAACCAGGTTTTTAATAAGCAAAAAAATAGCCTAACCAGCAGTGAAAAAGAAATTTTAGATCAATTAGCGGCTTTGGGTTATGAAAAATATTTGAGTTTCAAGAATCATCCAAAATTCATTCCGTACTTGGAACAAATGAGTACATTAAAGTATTACGCTAAAACCAATATCGGAAGTCGTCCATCAAAAAGGAGTAAATCCGAAACATTGGAATTTTCGGATCTTAGAGCTATTCCATTTGTAGGTTCCTGGAGTCAACTAAAACAGAATGTTCCCGGTTTTTTTGGAGTGGGTTCGGCTTTAAAATATTTTGAAGACAATAATTGGGATTTGGTTCAAGATCTGTATAACAATTCGTTGTTCTTTAGAACCTTGCTTGAAAACAGTATGATGTCATTGGCTAAGTCATTTTTCCCATTGACTTCCTATATGAAAAATGATCCTGAGTTTGGGGAGTTTTGGCAAATTATTTATGATGAATTTTTAGAAACTAAAAGATTATTACTCAAAATAGCTGGGCATAAATCATTGATGGAAAATTATCCTGACGGTAAAGCTTCAATTGATATTAGAGAACGTATTGTATTGCCTTTGTTAACGATACAGCAATATGCTTTGCTTAGAATTAATGAGTTAAATAAAGAAGATAATCCAGATTTAGGATTGATCCAAACCTATGAGAAAATTGTAACTCGTTCCCTTTTTGGAAATACGAATGCGAGTAGAAACTCGGCTTAGTGGTTTGAATTTTAAAAAAGTAATTACCAAATTTCCATTCTAAAATTATCTGTTATGAATTCCAATCAATTGCCCGTAAATGAATATTCTCAGTTCAATGCGACCTATATCAATGCCCTTGAAAATGTTGAATTATTAGAAGAATTAGAAATCAGTTTGCATGATTTTATCAAGTTTGTGCAAAATATTCCAATGGATAAATTTGATTTTCGGTATGCTGAAGGCAAATGGACCATCAAAGATATTATCCAACATATCATCGATGCCGAAAGAATTTTTGCCTATCGCGCTTTGCGAATTGCCAGAAATGACAAAACACCTTTGTCAGGTTTTGAGGAAAACGATTATGTGGAAAATACCGATGCCAACAGTAGAAGTATTCAAGCATTATTAACCGAATTTTCGGCGGTAAGGCATTGCAATTTATTGCTGTTTAAAAGTTTTTCAGCAGAACAACTCGCTAGAATAGGAATTGCATCCGAAAACGAAGTGTCGGTGCGCGCTTTGGGTTTTTTGATGATAGGGCATCAAAAGCATCATCAGCGGGTATTTCAAGAGCGGTATTTGTAGTATTGCAAAAAAAAAGGAACTCCAAATAGAGTTCCATTTTTTTTATGAATAGAAAAAATTAATCTTCGTCATCTTCGTCATCATCTTCGTTTGACACATCCGATTCCTCGTCATCGTCGTCATCGTCGTCATCATCATCTCCTTTGTCATCGCTAGGCTCTTTGTACTCATCAGTATCATCATCATCGCTGCTTACGTCGTCGTCGTCATCAAGGTTGATACCATCATCGATTGGTTCAATTTCTGCTGCTATTTCATCGTCTTCATCATAATTTTCGATTCTGTCGGCCAGTTTAGTACTGATTTTCACTAAATAAATAGTATCTTCAGTGCGCACTTCGACAGCTTCGACCAATTCGTTTTGGGCGTTTCTAAAACGGATTATATTTGAATCATCATAGCCATCAGGAAATTTTTCTACTAAAAGATTCAAAATTTCGTGGGTAAGTTTTGCGTAATCAACAATTACTCTTCTCATAAATTTCTATTATAAATCCAACAAATAGGCAAAAATTAATGGCGCTACAATGGTAGCATCCGACTCGATAATGAATTTTGGGGTTTTTATGTCTAATTTACCCCAAGTGATTTTTTCATTCGGTACCGCCCCTGAATAGGAACCGTAACTAGTCGTAGAATCTGAAATCTGGCAGAAATAGCTCCAAAACGGAATTTCGTGCATTTCCATATCTTGATACAACATTGGTACAACGCAAATCGGAAAATCGCCAGCGATACCTCCGCCAATTTGGAAAAACCCAATACCATTAGAACTATTTTTTGGGTACCAATCAGCTAAGAAGGTCATATATTCGATTCCTGATTTCATCGTCGATGCTTTCAAATCCCCTTTGATAACATAGGAAGCAAAAATATTTCCCATCGTACTGTCTTCCCAACCGGGTACAATAATAGGTAAATTTTTCTCTGCAGCAGCATACATCCAACTGTCTTTTAAATCAATTTCGTAATATTCCTCCAAAACGCCAGAAAGTAACATCTTGTACATGAATTCATGTGGGAAGTATCTTTCTCCTTTATCATCGGCGTCTTTCCAAATTTTGTAAATGTGTTTTTGCAAACGACGGAACGCTTCGTGCTCAGGAATACATGTGTCGGTCACACGGTTCAATCCTCTTTCCAGCAAAGCCCATTCGTCTTCTGGGGTTAAATCACGGTAATTTGGCACTCTTTCGTAGTGCGAATGTGCTACTAAATTCATTATATCTTCCTCAAGATTGGCTCCTGTGCAAGAAATAATTTGAACTTTATCTTTGCGAATAATTTCCGCAAAAATTTTACCTATTTCGGCGGTGCTCATTGCTCCAGCCATACTCACCATCATTTTCGCACCATTGGCTAATTGCTGTTCGTAGGCTTTAGCGGCATCCACTAAAGATGCTGAATTGAAATGCAGATAGTGCTTTTCGATAAACTGACTAATTGGTCCTTTGCTCATTTTTTATGGGTTTAAAGCATTACATTTCGGGCTTCAAAGAAAATATTTTTTTTTGAAAACTACAATGCCATTTACAAGTTTTAATTATTATTTATTATAGCCTAAAATTTCTAAAACGTCGTCAGCGGTTTGTTGCTGCGAAAAAATTTCAGTGGCGAGAATGCCATTTTCGTCACGATCTATCAAAATGTGCTTGGGTTGCGGAATCAAACAGTGGTGCAATCCTCCGTAACCTCCTATAGTTTCTTGATAGGCTCCCGTGTTGAAAAAACCTATATAAAGCGGCTTTTCTTTGTTGTATTTGGGCAGATAGATGGCATTCATATTTTGCTCAGAATTGTAATAATCATCACTATCACAGGTCATTCCTCCTAACAAAACGCGTTCGTAGGTATCATTCCAACGATTCACTGCCAACATAATAAATCGTCTGTTGATTGCCCAAGTGTCTGGCAAAGTGGTGATGAAAGACGAATCAATCATATTCCATTTTTCTCTGTCATTTTGTTGTTTCTGATACAAAATTTGATAAATCGCGCCACCGCTTTCGCCAACGGTATACGAGCCGAATTCGGTAAAAATATTTGGAACATCTACCTCGGCTTCATCACAAGCAATCTTGATTTGATTGATGATTTCGTCAATCATATACTGATAATCGTATTCAAATGCCAATGAGTTTTTTATAGGAAACCCACCGCCAATGTTTAACCCATCAAGGGTAGGGCATTCTCTTTTTAAAGCAACGTATACTTTGATACATTTCACCAATTCATTCCAATAATAGGCATTGTCATTGATTCCAGTATTAATAAAAAAGTGCAGCATTTTGAGCTCCAATTTTTTATTTTCTTGAATTTGCTTTTTGTAAAACTGAACAATATTTTTATAACCAATGCCGAGACGTGAGGTATAAAACTCAAATTTTGGCTCTTCTTCAGCAGCTATACGTATTCCAATTTTGAATTTCTTTTTGATGTTTTCTTGCAAAATATCCAATTCTTCGTAATTATCAATTATCGGAATGGTATTTTTGTGTCCGTTATTGATTAATCTTGCAATGTTTTCGATGTATTGATCTCTCTTAAATCCGTTGCAAATCACATAAGTACTTTTGTTGATTTTACCGGATTCCAACAATTTTTCCACAATATTGATATCAAAAGCCGAAGAGGTTTCGATGTGAATGTTGTTTTTGAAAGCCTCGTTCATGATGTACTCAAAATGGGAACTTTTGGTGCAATAACAATAATAATACTTCGCCTCGTAATTGTTTTTCTCCATCGATTTACGAAACCAACTTTTGGCTTTGTTGATGTTATTGGAAATTTGAGGCAAATAGGTAAATTTCAAAGGCGTACCATATTGCTCTACCAATTTCATTAAATCGATATTGTGAAATTCAAGGTTGTCTTTATTTAATGTAAATTCCTCCTGAGGGAAATAATACGTCTGATTGATTAAGTCGAAATATTTTGTATTCATTTGATTTTTATAATTTTAGATTAATTAATAGTACAATAATTAACTAAAATTCAAACTCTAATGTTTTCAAAAACGATTTGGAGTTTTTCGTTTTCTGCTTTCAAATAGGGGAAAAGATCAAAACTCAAAGTATCTTTCATAGCAAAAAAACGTCTCAATATTCTTAGAAAAGAACTACTGTTTTCGTTTTTTGAAGTGCTATAATTTCTGGTATTTTGACTTTTTTTCATTGCTGCAAATGTAAAAAATATTAAATAGGTAATGCAATCCTTATTATAAAAAAATGGTTAAGATTTATAATCTTCAAAAGCCTCTAAAATCAATTCATTTTCAACAGATTGATTGATTTTTATTTTTCCGATACCTTCAATCAAGGCAAACTGAATGCTTCCGTACTCATTTTTTTTGTCGTGAATGAGTAATTCTAATATGGGTTCTATGTCTTTTTCCTCGAAGACTACAGCTTCATAGATCGATTTTATAGTCGCTTTTATTTGATGGTATTCGTCGGTGGTAATTAAATTTTTCTGTAAGGAAATATAGCTTTCTAAGATCATTCCGATCGCAATGGCCTCACCGTGCAACAGGCTTTTTTTGTCGTCGTTTTCTAAAAAATAACTTTCAATAGCGTGTCCTAAAGTATGTCCGAAATTCAAGGCTTTACGAATGTTTTTTTCGGTTGGATCTTGCATTACAATTTCGTTCTTGATTTCGACAGAACGATAAATCAGGGCATCAAAATCGGCAAAATCGATTGCTTTCAAATCCAGAAATTGTTCCCAATATTCTTTGTCATAAATCAAGCCGTGCTTCAACATTTCGGCCAGTCCGGAACGCATTTCTTCTTGTGGAAGCGTCTCCAAATATTGGGTGTCAATCAGTACCATTTTGGGAACATTGATTACCCCAATTTGATTTTTTAGATTGCCTAAATCAACACCTGTTTTTCCGCCAACCGAAGCATCTACCATGGATAATAAAGTAGTTGGAATATGAACAAAATCGATACCACGTTTGAACGTCGAGGCCACGAAGCCTCCCAAATCCGTTACAACTCCACCTCCCAAATTAATAATAAGGCTTTTTCTATCGGCACCTAATTCGGTCAATACATTCCATAATTCGACGCAAGTTTCAATGTTTTTGTTGGGCTCACCGGCTTCAAATTCAATAATTTCTATAGTGAGATCGGTGGCTAAATAGGGCAGAAATTGCGACAAACAAAATTCGTTGGTATTGCTATCAACTACTATAAAGAGGTTGGAATAGTGGCTGCCCTCAATAAATGAATTAAGTGCGTTATATCCTTCTTCATTAAAATATATGGGATAATTGTTGGCTTGAATAGATTGCATCATCGTTGAATAATTTAAACCGCAAAATAAGGTATTTTTTGGATAATAATTTTGAAAACTCTCTTTATATTTGTGCAAAAATATAACAAATAATGAAAAATTTATTCGATAATACACAAATTGCATTTTCATTAAAAAGCGATACCGAGCTCGAAAGAGCTTATTTTTTATTCAAATTGATTGCAAATGAACCACTTGTTCGCATTGGAACTGCGGTAACTAATTTTGCTATAAAAGCAAGTTTACCAGTCGAAGGTTTGATTCGTGCGACTGTTTTTGATCATTTTTGTGGTGGTGTAAATGAGGATGATAGCCTAAGAGTAGTCGATAAGATGTTTACCAAAGGAGTTTCTTCGGTTCTAGATTATTCGGTCGAAGGCAAAGAAGAAGAGGAACAATTTGATGCTGTATTGGAAAAAACTTTGAAGTTGATTGCGTTTGCCAAAGAAAAGAAATCAATTCCCTTTGCGGTTTTCAAACCTTCTGGTTTTGGTCGAATCAATTTGTATGAAGAAGTGAGTTTAGGGAAAAAATTGACCGGAGCTGAATTAGAAGAATGGGAAAAAGTAGTGGCAAGGTTCGAAAAAGTTTGCAAAGCCTCCTTCGAAAGTGATGTGGCTCTACTGATAGATGCTGAAGAAAGCTGGATGCAAGACGCCGTCGATGCTTTAGTAGAAGAAATGATGCGAAAATACAATAAAACCAAACCTATAGTCTTTAATACTTTGCAGTTGTATCGTTGGGATCGATTGGATTATTTGAAAAAATTGCACGAAAAAGCTAAAAACGAAGGTTTTTTTATCGGAATGAAACTCGTAAGAGGAGCTTATATGGAAAAGGAAAATGAGCGCGCCATCGAAAAAGGCTATCCTTCGCCTATTTGCGCATCCAAAGAAGCTACAGATATCAATTACGATTCTGCTGTAAAATATATGGTAGAACACATAGATCGGATGTCTATTTTTGAAGGAACCCACAATGAAGCTAGCACCTATTCTTTGATGGAATTGATGGAGTCTAAGGGAATTCAATCGACCGATGATCGAATTTGGTTTGGTCAGTTGTACGGCATGAGCGATACAATTAGTTATAATTTGGCCGATAGCGGCTATAATGTAGCCAAGTATTTGCCTTTTGGTCCCGTAAAAGATGTGATGCCCTACTTGATTCGTCGTGCCGAAGAAAACACTTCGGTGGCGGGACAAACCAGCCGTGAATTAGAAATGATAAAAGCGGAGAGAAATAGAAGAAAAGGGAAGTAGCTTTAATACATAAAACTCCATTAATCAGATTTTGTAAAGACAAATTAATTTTAAAATGAAAAAAATAATTATTATCATATTTTTCTTTTCTATCGTGAGTTGTGAAAAACAAAATCAGGAAAAAAATTTGCTTGTTGAAAAACTTAAATCAGAAAATAATTTCTTAAAACAAAAAAATGATTCTCTCAATAATGAATTGAAAAATGCTAAATCGAAAAAGAATTATTGGTTTGATGTTGAATTCGAAGGAGTAAAATTGGTTAATAAAGGAATAAAAGACCCGGAAAACTATATTGAAAATTCTTTAAGAGAAAGACCAGAATTAATCCCTTTAAATCCTATATTAGGCGGGAATATGGTATTTGATAAAATTCAAATCTTGGGTGAGGAATGGATAATCGCTGACTATAGTGATGGTCACGTTCAAGGCAAAGCAATTTATAGTTATAAAGTAAATAATGATGCTAAAGTAGAATTTTTGATAATGAATTCTTTTGAACCAAATTAAATCTGAGGGAAAGGAAAGTTTTTTTTTATTCAGTTTAAACCTGACAAGTTTTTAAAACCTGTTACGTCTTTTTTTTTGCCAAAAAACATTTTATGAATGACTAAATTGCAAATTGCTCAAGTTTTTATAGATACCGTTTTCTAAAGCAATCAATTCTTGGTGTGTTCCTTGTTCCGCAATTACACCTTTATCCAAAACCAAAATTTGATCTGCCTTGCGAATGGTAGAAAGACGGTGCGCAATAATAATGCTGGTTCTTCCTTCCATCAAGATTTCCAAGGCTTCTTGTACCAGTTTTTCACTTTCGCTGTCCAAGGATGACGTGGCTTCGTCCAAAATTAAGATACTTGGGTTTTTAAGCAAAGCTCTCGCAATAGCAATGCGTTGTCTTTGTCCGCCAGAAAGTTTAATACCCCTTTCACCAACAAGCGTTTCAAATTTTTCAGGAAAACTTTCTATAAAACTCAAAGCGTTGGCTTGTTGTGCTGCCAAAGTTATTTCTTCATCCGAAGCATCTGGATTTCCGTAGGCAATATTTTCTTTGATGGTGCCACCAAATAAAATCACATCTTGAGGAACGATACTCATATTGCCACGAAGATTTTCTAAATCATAATCGTAGATATTTTTTCCATCTACCAATATGTCGCCACTGTCAATGTCGTAAAAACGAAGTAGTAGGGAAGCTATAGTCGATTTTCCAACACCGCTCGGCCCTACAATAGCGATCTTTTGGCCGAAGTTGGCTGTGAAATTAACCCCTTTCAAAACCTTCATTTCTTTTCTGGAAGGGTAGGTGAAGGCCACATTATGGAACGTCACATTGCCTTGTATCTTTTGAATGGAATGCGAATTTTGTGTAGAATTTATTTTTTCGGGAGTTTCGTCTAATAGTTCAAAAACGCGTTCGGTTGCGCCAATCGCCTTTTGGATTTGAGCGTACAATTCGGCAATCCCACCAAAAGAAGCACCTACAAATGTAGAATACAATACAAAAGTGATCAATTGTCCCACACTCATTTCGCCACTTATACTCAATCGAACGCCAAACCAAACCACGGCAACAATAGCTCCAAAAAGGCAAAATATAATGAAGGAAGCAAAATACCCTCTGTATTTCCCACCCTTAATAGCTTGTTTGACTACTTCTTTTATTTTTCCGTCATACCGGGCGATTTCATACCATTCATTGGCGAAAGCTTTGACGATACTGATTCCTTGCATTGTTTCTTCAACAATGACTTGACTTTCGGCAACTTGATCTTGGACTTTCTTAGAATATTTCCGGATGAATCTACCAAAAATTACCGCAGCAACAGCTATCAGTGGAACGACTGACAACATTAGTAAAGTAAGTTTTACACTTTCGGTAGCCAACAAAATAACCCCACCAATAATCAAAATAAATTGTCGTAAAAACTCTGCTATGGTTGATGTAAGTGTGTCTTGAATTTGCGAAATATCAGCACTAATTCTACTGTTTAATTCGCCCACTCTTTTCTGAGAGAAGAAGGACATAGGCAATTTGACTAAATTGCTATATAAGGACAATCTCAAATTTGCTAAAGTGTTTTCCGTAAAATTCACGAATAATGAAAGCCTAAAAAAAGAACAAATCGATTGCATAAAAAGAATTAGGATCAAAAGTAAAGCGATGTTATCTGCTTGATCATAACTTTTGTCTTTTACACAATCTACCAACATTCCCATCAATTTTGGGAAAGCGAGCGCGGTAGCACCCGTGAGTAATAAAAAGAGTAAGCCGACATAAAATTTCCAACGATGGCCCCTAGCGTACCTGAAAATGATGGTTGCCTTGCTCAGTGAAGTAGCGGTAATTTTAGATTTTGGTAAATCATTTTCTTTGAAACGTGCCATTAATTTTTATTTTTTTTACAAATATAACAGTAAACCCATTGCATGCTTTAGAATAAGTTTTAATTCATCGTCGAAAAAAGTGCACTGAAGGTTTTATTGTGGATTAAATTATATTTTTTTGAATTTTGTTTGTGAATCCAATATCTAAGTGTATATTTGCACTCGCAATAAGGGCGATTAGCTCAGCTGGTTCAGAGCACCTCGTTTACACCGAGGGGGTCGGGGGTTCGAACCCCTCATCGCCCACAAAAAACTTCAACAGAAATGTTGGAGTTTTTTTTATGCGCTTTTCCCGGGAAAATTGGATCAAATTGAAGTTTTGAAACATAAATTGCAATGACTACCATCCCAAACCATAATCTTCCCCGTGATTGCTTGAGCCTCCCCAAAAACTACCATGTGTCCAGTCGAAATAAATCGCGTTTATCGGACCACTAGTGCGTTCTCTGAAAGAGGTTCGATATCCCATTCTAGCTAAGTCTTTGCTGATCCAAGGTGGCATCTGATTGTTTAGAATAAGAGAACCATTTGCTTTTTCATGTTCTCCAAAACTAGAGTACATTTGGTTAGTAATAAAGCTTGGCGCTTCACAGGCCTCTTGAACTGTCATATTAAATTCGACCATGTTTAGGAAAAATTGAATCAGTAATTGGTCTTGCTCATCGCCAGCTTGTTTTGCAAATGAGAGAAAGGGTTTGCCTTCTTTTAAAGCCAATGTTGGCGTAAGTGTTACTCTTGGACGTTTTCCTGGAGCCACCACATTGAACGGATTTTCTTTTTCGTCCAATACAAAACTTTGCATACGTTGGCTCATTCCTATTCCGGTAGTGCCAGCAATACAAGCGGGAACCCAACCACCACTTGGTGTTACAGAAACTACCCATCCTTCTTTATCTGCTGCTTCAATTGAAGTCGTTCCTGCCGTAAAATCTTGAAAATATTGTTCTGTTAGCGATTTTTTTAGGTCAAAATCAGCGTTGCCAAATGATTTAAGAGTATTTTGGTAGGGATTCAATTGGCCTTGGTATGGATAAGGATCTCCTGGGCCTATATTTGGATTGTTTTTTGTTGGGTCAATCAATTTGCTGCGGTCTTTGGCATACTCTTTAGACAATAAGCCTTTCATAGGCTCTTCGGGAGCAAAAGCAGGATCACCGTAATAAAAATCGCGATCGGCAAAGGCTAAATTCATCGACTGATATAAAGTATGAATGTATCGAGTCGAATTGTATCCCATACTTTTCAGATCGAAGTTTTCTAAAATGTTCAATGTTTGCAGCATTACCGGACCTTGACTCCACTGTTGTAATTTATAAACGTCAATTCCTTTATAATTTGTGGACATCGGCTCTTCAATTTTGACTTTCCATTGTGCCAAATCATCTTTGGTTATTAAGCCTCCTTGTTCCTGACAACTTCTGGCAAATTCGGTGGCAATGTCGCCTTTGTAAAAGCGATCATAGGCTTCATATATGGCTTCTTTTCTGGATTTTCCATTTTTTAAAGCTCTTTCCTCGGTATCCACAAGTTTTTGCAAAGTTTGGAGTAAATCTTTTTGAATAAAAATTTCGCCGGCATCTGGTGCTTCTCGGGTTTGCCCTAAATGCGGTAGAAATACTTTTTTGGAATAGGGCCAAGCTTTGATGCGTTCTTTTTCGCGCTCGATAGAATTAGCCGTTTGAGCCTCTATCGGATAGCCTTCCGCCATTTGCATTGCTGGCGCCAACACTTCTTTTAGACTCATAGTACCATATTCAGCAAGCATTGTCATTAATCCGCCTGCTGTGCCCGGTGTTACTGCTGCTAGCGCACCATATTGCGGAGGATATTTCATTCCTTTGTCTTTGAAAAATTTTGCTGTTGCACCCGTTGGAGCCACTCCAAGGGCATTGATGGCAATGACTTTTTTGGTTTTTGGATTATAAATAAGCGCTTGTGTTTCGCCACCCCAACTCAAAACATCCCACATTGTGCAGGTCGCGGCAAGCATCGCACAGGAAGCATCGATAGCATTTCCGCCTTTTGAAAAAATCATTGCACCAGCAGTCGCAGCAAGGGGTTTGCCCGTGATTGCCATCCAATGTTTTCCGTGCAGCGGGGGTTTTTGAGTCGTGACAGGAAAGTTATTAAAAGATTGCGCACTTGCCACTAGCGAAACTATACCAAATAAAACAGCAGTTAATTTTTTCATATCTTAAATTTTTGTGTCCATTTATAATTTTGTTAAAGCTACAAATGAATTTTAAATTAATGAAACATTCATTGCAAATGATTTAATTTCTTATCAGGTTTTTAAGATTACCACTTAATTTAAAAGACAAAAACACATAAAATTTAGAACTTTTATGTGTTTTTTTGATTGTAATCGAAATGAACGTAGATAGCAGCGAAGCAAAGTTTTATTAGATGACTGCTTCCATTTGTAAAACTCCCAACTCCACCATACAGTCTTTCATCATTTGATAGGTTCGTTCGATATCATTATCTAAACCAATCGAGAAGCGTATCAATCCATCGGTCAATCCCATTGCTTCTTGTTCTTCGATAGGAATTTCGCTCGATGTGGATGTGCCCGGAGCACTAAATAAGGTTTTGTAAAATCCTAAACTCACCGCCAAATAACCTAGTTTTTGGCTTTGCATCAACTCCATTAATTCATTGGCTTTGTCTAAACTGCCAACATCCAACGTCATCATACCGCCAAAACCATATTCTGGGTTGATCATACTTTTATACAAATGATGACCGGAATGGCTTTTCAAACCGGGATACACCACTTTCAAACCGTCTTTTTCAAAATGTTCCGCTAGATACAGTGCATTATGGCTGTGTTGCTTCATTCGGATGTGTAAAGTCCTTAGATTTTTCATTATGCTCGCAGAACGCAAACTATCCATTGTTGGTCCCAAAAGCATATTAGCACCATTATTTACATTTTTTAAACTATCGATAAATTCTCTCGAGGCACAAGTTACGCCACCTACAGTATCGCTGCTTCCATTGATGTATTTAGTCAAACTGTGGATTACAATATCGGCTCCCAATTTGGCAGGAGAAACGGATAAAGGCGAAAAAGTATTATCGACAACCAATTTTATATTGTGTTTTTTGGCAATTTTAGATAAACTTGCGATATCAGCGATTTCTAGCAAAGGATTACTGACCGTTTCGCAATATAAAACTTTGGTATCAGGGGTAATTGCAGCCTCAACTTTGTCCATTTTAGTAATGTCAACAAAAGTGGTTTTGATGCCAAGTTTTGGAGCAAAATTCTTCAAAAAGGCATAAGTTCCACCATAAATAGTGCGGCTCGAAACGATATGATCACCAGAACCGCAGAGTTGCAGAAGAGTAGGAGTGATGGCTCCCATTCCGGAAGCGGCAACATTGGCGGCTTCGGTTCCTTCCATTGCGGCCAAGGCCTGACCTAAATACAAATTACTTGGAGAGGAATGTCTTGAATACAAATAACAACCATCGGCATTGCCTTCAAAAGTATCGAACATTGTTTTGGCTGACAAAAATGTATAGGTTGAACTGTCTGAAATTGATGGATTTACACCTCCAAATTCTCCAAAGTACTGTAAATCTTGAATGTCATCTGCTGGATTGAATTTCATAATTTCTAAAATTAAATTAGTAATCAAAATTCTATTTTTATAGTCAAAATGTCAATAGTATTCTAATAATTCAGATTTAAAAACTAATAATTATTATTTATTTAATTTATTTTTCTAATTTTACTATTGAAATGATATTTTTATAGATTTTATTTCAAAATTTTAATTCCTTTTTTATGGCTTTAGATACCATTGACAAAAAATTGCTTTTTCTGTTGCAAAATGATTGTAAAAAAACAACCAAGGAACTGTCCTTAAAATTAGACTTATCGGTAACTGCCGTTTATGAACGGATTAAAAAATTGGAAAGAGAGGGCGTAATTACGAAATATGTTGCCTTGGTAAACAAATCGAAAATAGATAAAGGATTTGTTGTTTTTTGTCATTTAAAATTAGTGCAACACACCAAAGAATTCCTCACCCGTTTCGAAAATGAGGTGGTGCAGCTCAATGAAGTTTTAGAATGTCATCACGTGAGCGGCGATTATGATTATATTTTAAAAGTATTGGTTAAAGATATGCAAGCCTATCGGGAATTTCTAGTAACTAAATTAACCAGTTTGCAGCATATTGGCAGCACCCAAAGCACTTTTATGATAAGTGAAGTGAAAAACACCAATGTTTTAGAGTAATATTCTTTTTGAAGTGGATAAAAATTTTATATTTTTCTAATTATTTTTTGCTACTTTTATTTTAAGGTTTCAAAATAAGGTATCCAAAATTAATAATTTGAAAAATTGCTTTATGACTCAACAACGCATTGTCATTGGTTCTATTATAGCTGGATTGATCAATTCAATAATTAACTCTACGCGATATTGGTTTGCAATGCGAGAAAATTATCCTAGTATTTTTTTGACTCAAGATAGTATTTCCTCAGAAATTCCAACCGTATTTTCGAAAGCTGTTCCTCTCGCTGTTTCTTTGTGTTTCTTTGTTACTTCAATCGCCTTTTTGACCACTAAAATGGAAAATAAACCAGCTTATTTTCCTGGGTATTTTTTTAAGGCTTTGAAACATTGTATTTATGCGTTTGGTTTGGTTACTATTTTTGCTTTACTACTTCAAAAATTTGTTGGAGCAATTGAAGTTTCTCACACATTAGCTTCGATAATTACCGGGCTAGTATCGGGAATGGTAGCGACCTTAGTCGATTACGAAACCAAAAAAAGTTTGTATTCTAATAATTGATTCCGATAAAATATTCAGTAGTACTAAATTTAAATAGAAACATAATGGAAACAAAAAAAACAGTTGTTATTACAGGTTCGCAATCCGGTATGGGCTATGCTACTCGTTTATTACTTGAAAAAAATGGAGTTAAGGTAATTGGCGTTACAAATACGGACGATGCCGAGATTCAGGCAGATTTATCGTCAGCAGAGGGTGTTGCCTATGCTGTAAAAGAAATAGTGAGACTAACGGATGGGCAAATCGATGGAGTTTTCGCAAATGCCGGAGTTGGTGGCGAAAATGCACCACTTGTTTTTGGGTTGAATTATTTTGGAATTATTACAATGTTGAAAGCATTGCAACCCTATTTGAAAAAATCTCTTAGCGGAAGAATAGTAATCAATGCCTCGAATTCAGTGGTCATAACTCCCGGAATACCGAATGATGTAGTGGATGCTTTAGTTGATTTTGATGAAGAAAAAGCATATAAATTAATCAAAGAAAATCCATTTTGGACCTATCAAGTAAGTAAGACTGCGATTACCAAGTGGGTACGACAAAATGCATTTAAAGAAGAATGGGCTGGTAGTGGCATCTCAATGAATTTAATTGCGCCCGGCGTAGTTTTGACACCTTTGATTGAACACGATATGAAGGATCCACGAAAAGCTGAGGGCATAAATAAATTACCTAAACCCATTGGAACTTTGCCAAAACCCGAAAACATTGCTCCTTTGGTGAAGTTTTTATTGATAGACGATTCAAAATTCATTATTGGGCAATATATTGTAATCGATGGTGGAACCGAAGTGAGTTGGAGAGGAAACGACCATCCAAAAACTTGGGATATTAGTTTTGAAGACTTCGGTAAATTAGGTTAGTTAGCTTCTTAATTTTTAAGTTTAATCCTCATTTTATGGCTTCGCTTAGGATTTTCTTCCTATTTGAATATCACTTTTTTTTAACATTATTTCTAACAAAATTCCTTCAAAAGTAGCTTTTATACCAAACTTATTTCCTTACTTTTGTGGCTCAAAAAAACAAAAACACTATGAGTTCATTTGACGTAGTCATTATAGGTTCTGGTCCAGGCGGATATGTTTCGGCTATTCGTTGTGCACAACTAGGTTTCAAGACCGCTATTATCGAAAAATATTCGACACTTGGAGGAACTTGCCTCAATGTCGGTTGTATTCCATCCAAAGCATTGTTGGCATCATCGCATCATTACAGTGAGATTGCTCATTTTGCCGATCACGGAATAGAAGTTTCTGGCGAAGTGAAAGTGAATTTAGAGAAAATGATTGCTCGAAAACAGGCAGTCGTTGACCAAACATCTGGTGGCGTAAAGTTCCTTATGGATAAAAACAACATCACGGTTCTGGAAGGATTGGGGTCTTTTGTAGATGCCACTCACGTAGCCGTTACCAAAGCAGATGGCACTTCAGAAACTGTAGAAGCTAAAAATATCATTATTGCGACAGGTTCTAAACCCTCGTCGTTGCCGTTTATCAAAATCGATAAAGAAAGAATCATCACTTCAACCGAAGCCTTGAAATTGAAAGAAGTGCCAAAACACCTTGTCATCATTGGTGGTGGTGTTATCGGAATTGAATTGGGTCAAGTGTATTTGCGATTGGGAGCACAAGTTTCGGTAGTAGAATTTATGGACCGAATTATTCCAGGAATGGATGCTGCTTTGTCAAAAGAATTGACCAAAGTCTTGAAAAAACAAGGAATGAAATTCTACGTTTCCCACAAAGTAAAATCGGTTGAAAGAAAAGGAGACAATGTTACGGTTCAAGCAGAAAATGCAAAAGGAGAAACTATCACCCTCGAAGGCGATTATTCTTTGGTATCAGTAGGCCGTCGTCCATACACTGATGGGTTGAATGCCGATAAAGCTGGAGTAAAAATTTCAGACAGAGGAATGGTGGAAGTAAACGACCATTTGCAAACGAATATTCCAAATATTTATGCAATTGGCGATGTAGTTCGTGGCGCAATGTTGGCTCACAAAGCCGAAGAAGAAGGAACAATGATTGCCGAAATCTTGGCAGGTCAAAAACCACACATCAATTATAATTTAATTCCCGGAGTAGTTTATACTTGGCCAGAAGTAGCTGCTGTGGGGCAAACCGAAGAGCAATTGAAAGCCTCTGGAGTGGAATTCAAATCAGGAAGTTTTCCTTTCAAAGCATTAGGAAGAGCGAGAGCTGGCGGAGACTTGGACGGATTTGTGAAAATTCTTGCCGACGCCAAAACCGATGAAGTTTTGGGAGTTCATATGATTGGTGCTCGTTGTGCCGATTTGATTGCAGAAGCGGTTACCGCAATGGAATTCAAAGCATCTGCGGAAGATATTTCAAGAATGAGTCACGCCCATCCAACATTTGCGGAAGCTATAAAAGAAGCGGCATTGGCAGCTACTGATAATAGAGCGTTGCACGTTTAGTACGATACCTCAAAACAATATGCAAACCCGACAAGTTTTGAAACTTGTCGGGTTTGTTTTTTATGCTGCGAATAAACTTTTGTAATTATCCCAATGTCTATAAATTAAAAATATGTTTCCAATAAACATAAATAGCGCAATTGGAATTCCTTCTGGAGTCAAAAAGAAATTTATGAATAAAATGTTAACCGTTATAGGTAGAATCAAGATGTTTGCCAAGGTTACGTATTTCCCAGTAACAAATGATAATCCGCAAAGTAATTCGATTGATTTTGCCAGCGGCATTAAATACGTTGAGGCAACAAGACCGATTTGAAAAGCTTTGAAATCACCCGTAGTTGTTGGTTCAGGCATTAGTTTTAAAAAGAAGCCAATAGAAGCAAAAAGAAGTAAAAGACCAATTAATGTTCGAATAATAATGGTTGCAATTTTCATAATATGCTGTTTTAAAGGTTAATAATAGTATAAATGTAACGAAAAATTTCATTAAAATTTATTGTAATTTTGAATTTTAAAAACATTTCAATTCTTTGAGAACTTCCATTATAAAACAAATAGCGAATCCAACCCAATTCAAGCAGCAACTATTGACTTGGGCACAACAATTTAGGGAAGTTGTTTTTTTGGATAGTAACGATTATCCCCAAAAACATTCCAGTTACGATTGCATACTTGCCGTAGATGCTTTTACCTCTATAAAAACCGATTATCATAACGCTTTTGAAGATTTAAAACAATACCAACAAGTAACCAAAGATTGGATTTTTGGGTATTTATCGTATGATTTGAAAAACGATGTTGAGGTTTTACATTCCAATAATTTTGATGGCTTGGATTTTCCAGATTTGTTTTTCTTTCAACCTAAGAAATTAGTTGCGTTAAAAGGGAACCAACTCGAAATTCAATATCTCAATATATGCGATGATGAAGTCGAAGAAGACCTGATTGCTATTATTGAAACGCAACACCCAACACCCAACACCCAGCACCCAACAACTATTATTCAACGCATTTCAAAAGAAAATTATCTGGATAAAGTCTCTAATTTGCTAGAACACATTCATCGTGGGGATATTTACGAGGCTAATTTTTGTATGGAGTTTTTTGCCGAGAATGCAGAAATTAATCCATTAGAAAAATATTTCAAACTAAATGCTATTTCTAAATCTCCGCAAGCAGTTTTTTTAAAAAATAACAAACAATTTTTGCTTTGTGCTTCGCCAGAACGCTATATAAAAAAAGAAGGAGATTTGATTATTTCTCAACCCATCAAAGGAACAGCCAAACGTTTTAGAGACCCAATCGAGGACGAAAAATCTAAATATTCATTAGCTTCTGACCCAAAGGAACGCGCCGAAAACATAATGGTTACGGATTTGGTTCGCAATGATATGTCCCGTACTGCTCAAAAAGGTTCGGTAGCAGTGGAGGAATTATGCGGTATTTATTCTTTCGAGCAAGTACACCAAATGATTTCGACTGTCATTTCAAAACTAGACAGTTCATACACCGCCGTTGATGTTCTCAAAACCACTTTTCCTATGGGAAGTATGACGGGTACTCCCAAGGTTTCCGTACTCAAAATCATAGAAGAATTGGAAGAAACCAAACGAGGCTTGTATAGCGGAGCCGTTGGTTATTTTACGCCAGATGGCAATTTCGATTTCAATGTGGTCATTCGCAGTATTTTGTACAATCAAGAAAAAAAATACGCCTCGTTTTCGGTCGGTAGTGCTATAACTTCGCTTTCCATTCCAGAAAAAGAATACGAAGAATGCTTGCTCAAAGCAAAAGCAATGCACGAAGTTTTAGGTTAAATTCATTTGAATTTACTAAATTTGAATATGCGTCAAAAAAAGAACGATGGGGGTAATGATAGTAAAAAAGGGACAAATACTTCAACACGCTGGGGAGCTAAATACAAAAGTTTTCAGTGTTGAAGCCGGTTTATTGAGGAGCTATACTATTGATCAAAAAGGGAAGGAACACATTTTTGCCTTTGCAAATGAAGGTTGGACTATTGCAGACCTTTGCGAAGTAACCGATCCGTGTGAGTTGTTTATTGATGCGTTAGAAGAGTCCACAGTTACTGTTATAGAGAAAGAAGAAAGAAAAAAACAAGTTGACATTAATACTGTGGTCAATCGTGTCTTTGTCTTACAAAAAAGGGTCATTATGTTGATGAGTGCTTCTGCTATTGAACGTTATGAGCATTTTGTAAAAATATACCCAAATATTGTTCAAAGAGTGCCACAAAAAATGATAGCCTCTTATTTAGGAATAACTCCAGAAGCTTTAAGCAGAGTTAGAAAAGAGCAAACCAAAGCAAAGTAATATCCCCAATTCATTTCTTAACCTACATCAATGCACATCTTCTCAAAAGGGTTCATTTTTGCATTATCAATTTCGATAATTTTTTAATGCGTTAAGAAAATGAATATACAAAATAAGGCCCCAGTGTTTACAGAGGCAAATAGATACCATCTATCAAAATCAGCCTTTACTGCCCTTAACGGTATTAGGGGCAATTCTCAGTAGCAATCTTTAATAAAAACAAATATGGACTTAACCAATCAAACCGATATGGAAACATTTAAAGGCTTAAAATTGAAAGACAATAAGGCTTATGAAATCTTGTACAAGTTTTATTATCCATCGGTTAGGAACTTTATTTTAAAAAATAATGGCAATGAGGATGATGCCAAAGATATTTTTCAAGAAACAATTATCGTTTTATTAGAAAAAGTACCTAAAGATGACTTCAATTTAACTTCTTCTTTAAAAACATTCATCTTCGCTATAAGCAGCAATCTTTGGTTAAAGCGATTAAGAGATTGTAATAAAATGGTCAAATCAGAAGTTGGGATTTATGAGAAGTACTTAATTGACTACGAAGAAGCCGAAGAGGAAATCCATCAAGCGAATTCCAACAAAGTTGTTTCTCTATTTAAGGCTGTAACCAATAAGTGTATCGTACTTTTGAGAGCTATTTTTTATGATGATAAGGATATCGATAGCATCACCAAAGAGTTTGGCTACACCAACAAACACAATGCACAAAACCAAAAATACAAGTGTTTAGAGCAGGCTAGAAAAGGAGTTGAAAACCTAAACTAAATACCTAAACTAAACTCGTTGGGTGAAATTATTAAATTTTTAGAAATAGTAAAATTGAAACGCATAGAATCATAGAAAAAAGAGTTGGATAGCCCAGTTCTTGGGTTCACATAGCTATGATTTACTAAAATCAAGCGAAGCGTCTTAATAAAATTAACCCGTTGGGTGTAATTAAATTGTTTGATTCTTAATATTATTTATTGGTCTATCAAAAATAAATTTATTGATGAATTGAACCAATGTTAATGCCGTTATTTTTGCTAAAATCCGTGTTTTAAATCCTTCAAAAGATTTAGCATAATTGTTTCTAATTTTGAACTGGTCACACAATTGTGAAAATAATGTTTCAATTCTTTTTCTTGATTTTCTAAAGACATAAGGTTGAGGCGTATAGTCTTTTTGATTTGTTCTTTTTGGCGTTTCCAATTTGATATTTACTGTTTGAAATAAATCTAACTGAATTGATTCAGATAAATATCCTCTATCGCCAAGAACCACACAATCAGACATTTGTTCTTTTATATTTTTTAAAAAATTGACATCGTGAACTTCAGCTTTTGTAATATCTAATGAATGAAAAACACCATTTATTGAACAAACACCGTGAAGTTTATAACCATAAAACCAATTGTTTTGTGAGGCACAAAATCCTTTAGACGGAGCAGTTTCAAAATCTTTTTTACAGATTTTAATTCTGTTATGACGAGCAAATTTGCATATCTCCAATGGCATACTATCAACAATAAAATAATTTTCAAATTCTAAAAAATGAGAAGCAAGTTTTACTCTAACTTCCTCTAAAAAGAAAAATAATTTTCTCCTTCTTTTATTGAACTGACTTCGGTCAATTAAGTTAGGAATTTGTTGTTTATTTATCTCTTTAAATAAAGAATTTTCACTGTCAATTGACATAAATTCCGCAGTTAAACTCAATGCAACTATCTCTAAATCAGACATTTTTTGTTTTCTTCCGACGCCAGACTTAAATTCTAATTCACAATTTAAAGAACTTATAACTTCTAAAACTCTTAAATATTTTTTTACTATATTTGACATAAATATTGGTTTGTTTGGCGACTTCAAGATACTGAATTTCAGTATCTTGACCAATATTTATTCAATTTATTTTACTTCAAATAATTACACCCAACGGGTTAAAATTAATAAAAAACTATGATTCTATGTGTTTAAAAAAAATTAAATTGAATTACACCCAACGGGTTAAACTAAGAATTTAAGAAAGCGAACTAATTTCAAATAGTTCGCTTTTTTTAGTTGTAATTGGGTGATTAAATGAGGTGTATTGGTATTAACTAGTTAAAGTTATTTCACACACAATTCAATCCTTATTTAAAATAGTACGAATCATATAACAAAAAAAAATGAAAAAAATTGCAGAAAATGTATTTCAAATACCACTAATGCCGAGAAATAGTATCAATTGTTATGTAATTGACGATATCCTAATAGATTCAGGTATTAGAAGCTCGGGAAACAAAATTTTAAACGCAATTAAAAACATTGAAATAACCAAACATGTGCTGACTCATGCTCATGCTGACCATCAAGGCAGCAGTGATTTTATTTGCAAGACTTTAAACATTCCTCTTTGGACATCTGAACTTGAAAAGGAGAATGCAGAATCAGGAAAAGTTATTTATGAATACCCGAATAGCAATGGTTTGATAGCAAAGTTTCAACAGAATTATTGGGCAGGTAAAGGCCATAAAGTATCCCAAGTACTTAAAGAGGGTGACGCTGTTGGAAGTTTCACTGTTGTTAATACTCCCGGGCATTCTAAAGGACATATTTCTTTTTTTAGAGAACGGGATAAAGTTTTAATTGTGGGGGATGCTCTTGTAAATATGAATTTAGTGACCACTGCAGTTGGACTTAATCAACCACCAAATTTATTTACTACAGATAAAAAAATGAACATGGAATCTATAAAAAGAATAGTTGACTTAAAACCAAAAATTCTTTGTTTTGGTCACGGACCGGTTTTGTTTGATAATGGGGAATTAGAGCAATTCGTGAGTCTAATGAACAATATACAGCAAACCATAGTCACAGAAAAGCGAACTAATTTCAAATAGTTCGCTTTTTTTATTTCCAATTGGGTGATAAAATGAAGGTATGGGTATTAACTAGTATAAAAACAATTTAAATAATTAAACAATGAAAAAATTAAGAGTATTTATGGTAGCTTTAGTAGTAGGAACAAGTTTTGGAAGTATTGCCCAAACGATTCCACATTTGGAAAATCCAAAATTGATTGCAGTAGTAAACAGAGCAAATTGGTGTGCTGTATGTAAGGCAAATGCGGCAAGATTTGGGGCGAATATTATGCCGTATGCAGCAAAAGGGGTTAACATTTACTTGAATGACCTTACCAATGAAGCGACAAAAGAAGTTTCTAAAAAAGAATTAGAAAAAGCCAATGCCTATGTTGCTGTTTCTACAATTCCTAGAAAAGGAATGGGAAAAATGCTTAAAGCCTGTGGATTAACAAGCGACAAAAAACAAACACAAGATGTGTCGGGTATTGTCACTTTTATAAATCCTAAAACGCACAAACAAGTAAAACAGTTGAGTATTGCAGAATCTGATGAGGTAATGACAGCAACTATTAATTCCCTTTTAATTCAATAATTATGAAAAAGAAAACAAAAATGATTCTTACAATTGTGTCTTTTACTATGATGGCAATTTGTACCTACTACTTTTTCGGATAACAATTAGCAATCAAGATGAAAGAGTCAATTAATATTTGGGGGATTAAAGAATTTGAAGGCGACGGAAAAAGTTGTCCTATGGTACCAAAAAACTTGCCTTTTCATAAAAAGTTCGTTCTATTTTTCTTTCGCTTCGGTATTTGTCCGGTTTGTGTCACGATGAGCTTGGGATACAATCTCAATAAAGCATTAAGAAAAATTGCAAACTAAAAATTAGAAAAACTTGTATTAAATGATGTGCTTGAAATTGACTTTGTCTTCAAGCACATTTTTTAATTTTGCCAAACAAAAATAAATAGAAATAAACTTTATCATTATAATCAAGATCATGGACGAATAGTTTTTTATAAATGAAGTTCCGAAATATATATAGTTTTGTGATAAGTGCAGGTGAAACTTCGCTTTGCATTCCAGAAAAGGAATACGAAGAATGATTGCTAAAACCTAAAACATTGCCGAAATTTTTGCAATATTTACTTTTTTATAATTCTAAATTGAGTATAAAAGTGGGTTCTTATCATTTTTTGATATTATATCTTTATTTTTGACCAATGAAAAATGCTCTCCAAAATCATCTCGCTCAAAATTTCCCTTTTTTAATTGGAAAAAAACTGCTTTTGGCTACCAGTGGTGGTCTAGATAGTATGGTAATGGTCGATTTATTTCGGAATTTGTCTTTCGAAATAGCAATCGCGCATTGCAATTTTCAACTTCGTGGCTTAGAAAGTTTTGGGGACCAAAATTTTGTTCAAAATTATGCAGAAGCTAATGATGTTACATTATTTTTGACTCAGTTTGACACCGAGGCTTTCGCCAATGATTATAAACTTTCGACTCAAGTGGCTGCGCGTGAATTGCGTTATAGTTGGTTTTACGAGTTATTGCAAACAGAAAATTACGACTACATTCTAACTGCGCATCACGCAGATGATAATTTAGAAACCGTTCTTATCCATCTGATTCGTGGAACGGGTTTGGATGGGTTGACTGGAATTCCGCCGAAAAATGACAAAGTGATTCGGCCATTATTAGCATTTTCCAGATCGGAAATTGAACAATATGCTAACGATAATACAATTGAATGGCGCGAAGATAGCAGCAATGCTTCTGATAAATACTTGCGGAATAAAATCAGACATAATTTGGCTCCCATTTTGAAGGATTTGAATCCCGATTTTCTTACTTCTTTTCAGAAAACACAAACCTATTTGCAAGAAGCTAAAGCTATGGTCGATGACGCTTCGTTTTTGGTGTACCAAGAAGTTGCAAAGGAAAAAGGAACCGACGTTTACTTTGATTTGAATCAGTTGAGGAAGTTACCCAATTATAAATCCTATTTGTACCATTGGTTCAACGGTTTTGGTTTTTCGGCTTGGGAAGATATTTACGATTTGGTTGATGCCCAATCGGGTAAGCAAGTTTTTTCGGAGGAATTTAGGTTGTTGAAAAACAGAGATTTTCTCATTTTGAGTCCGATTCCTTCAGGTGACGATGAAGATGTTTATTTTATTAATAAAAATCAAAAAGAAATTAAAATTCCCTTAAAGTTATCATTTAGCAAGGAATCTGTGATAAGTTTGTTACAAAATACCGCTATTTTTGTCGATGAAGATAAGATATGGTATCCATTGGTCTTACGTCGTTGGAAAGAGGGTGATGTTTTTCAGCCCCTGGGAATGGATGGGAAATCTAAAAAAGTGAGTAAATTTTTCAAAGATGAAAAATTATCCTTGATTGAAAAAGAAAATACGTGGATTTTGTGTTCTGACAATCAAATTGTGTGGATCGTAGGAAAGCGTCAAGATGAGCGTTTTAAAATTAAAAATACAACCAAAAATATACTTAAAATACAATTGAAATAATGAGAAAAATTAGTGTTACATTTTTTGCTTTACTCGCATTCGTTTTAGGCAACGCTCAAATACTAGATCCCGTAAAATGGACCACAAAAATTGAAAAGAAATCTGAAACCAATTATATACTGACGTTTAACGGTATTATCGAAAACGAATGGCATATGTACTCTCAGTTTACTCCTGATGGAGGACCGTTGCCATTGGAAATCACTTTCAAAAATCAAAAAGGGAATTACAATTTGATTGGCAAAGCCAAAGAGGGAAAAACCACTACCGCTTACAATGACGTTTTTGAAGTAAATGAAACTTTTTTTGTCAAAAATGCGCAAATACAACAGGAAATTACTTTAATAAACTCCAATACCAAGACGATAGAAGTTGAATTCAATTATCAGGTTTGCAAACAATCGTGCATTAATATAGAGAAAAAATTCAGTTTTGTAGTGCACTCAACTGCTAGTTCCTCTTCGCCAGTTGTTTCTTCGGATCCAATAACCAAAACTACCGCCGAGAATGATACAATAAAAGAAGCTTCTTTAGAGCCCAGTTTGGGTCCCAGTAATTCGATGGTTGCCAAGCCGGAACAGCCGATTTCTTCTGGTAATCAACCGGAATCACAAAAAGGACTTTGGTCAATTTTCTTGATTGCTTTTTTATCTGGTTTTGCCGCACTACTGACGCCTTGTGTTTTTCCAATGATTCCAATGACGGTAAGTTTTTTTACAAAACAAAGTAAAACGAGAGCACAAGGGATTAAAAACGCGATCATTTATGGAATTGCCATAATCTTGATTTATGTTATTTTAGGATTGATTGTGACTTGGATTTTTGGTGCCGATGCTTTGAATGCTTTATCGACCAATGTCTGGTTCAATCTTATTTTCTTCCTTTTATTAGTTGTTTTTGCGGTTTCATTTTTGGGTGCATTCGAAATTATGCTACCCAATTCTTGGGCGAATAAAGTCGATAGCCAAGCCGATAGAGGAGGGATGATTGGGATTTTATTCATGGCGCTAGCATTAGCCATCGTTTCCTTTTCTTGTACTGGGCCTATCGTTGGAACGCTATTAGTCGAAGCAGCTTCCAAGGGAGGAATTGCTCCGGTAATTGGAATGTTTGGATTTTCGTTGGCACTTGCCTTACCCTTCATGCTGTTCGCAATGTTTCCAGGTTGGTTGCATTCATTGCCCAAATCGGGCGGATGGCTCAACACGGTCAAAGTGGTTTTAGGATTTCTAGAATTGGCTTTGGCTTTTAAATTTTTATCCAATGCCGATTTGGTTTTGCAATTGCATTTGTTAGAAAGAGAAGTATTCTTGGCAATTTGGATTGCAATTTTTGGAACATTGGCACTGTATTTATTCGGAAAAATTTCATTGCCTCACGATAGTCCAATGTCACATATTTCAGTGGGAAGATTGTCTTTGGGCTTAGTGGTTTTATCCTTCACGATTTATATGATTCCCGGACTTTGGGGAGCACCACTGAAATTAATTAATGCTTTTCCACCACCAATGGAATATAGCGAAAGTCCACTAGGATTTGGCAGTTCAGGAAATAATCCTGCAGCCACAGTTTTACCAGAGGGAGCTAAATTAGGCCCCCATCAAATTGTAGTTTTCGATGATTATGAGAAAGGATTGGCGTATGCCAAAACAGTAAATAAACCTATAATGCTAGATTTTACCGGTTTTGCCTGTGTTAACTGTAGAAAAATGGAAAATAATGTTTGGTCGGATGAAAGTGTTTTATCTATTTTGAAAAATGATATCGTTTTAATTTCATTATACGTTGACGACAAACGTGAATTACCCCAAAATGAACACTTTATTTCTAAAACTACGGGCTCCGAAATAGAAACAATAGGTGATAAGTGGACCGATTTTATGATTTCAAAATACAAAACGAATACTCAGCCACTGTACGTTTTGACTGATTTAGAAGGAAACAATTTGAATCAATCTACGCCCACCATTAGTTATGTAAGTGTTGAAGAATATGAAACTTGGTTGAAAACAGGTATTTCTCAGTTCAAAAAATAAATTCAAACAAGACTTTAATAGTTTGTTATTCCTATTATTGCAAAATAATTACAACCCTCCATTTATGAAAAAATCATTTCTGATTACGCTTTTGTTTTTTGGTGTCTTTGCGTTGGCACAGGAAAAAACAACAAATTATGTTGCAGAAAATTACTCCAAGAAAGAAGTTCATATCAAAATGCGTGATGGTATCGAATTGTTTACTTCAATTTATACTCCAAAAGATACTTCAAAAAAGTATCCGATACTGATGCAAAGGACACCTTACGATTGCGCGCCTTATGGTGAGGATAAATTTAAAAGAAGCATCAGTCCTAGCGAAACAATGATGAAGGAAGGGTATATTGTGGTGTATCAGGATGTTCGCGGACGCTATATGAGCGATGGTTTGTATGATAATATGCGTCCGTTCCTACCAAATAAAAAAAACAATAAGGATGTCGACGAAGCCTCTGATACCTATGACACCATCGATTGGTTGGTAAAAAATGTGAACAACAACAACGGTAATGTTGGAATTTGGGGTATTTCGTACCCCGGATTTTATGCATCCTATTCTTTATTGAGCAACCATCCTGCATTGAAAGCCGTTTCGCCACAAGCCGCAATAAGTGATTTCTTTTTTGATGATTTTCATCATAATGGTGCGTATCTGTTGAGTTATTGGAAAGTTACGCCTTTATTTGGACCACAAAAAAGTAAACGAACCACCGAGGATTGGTTTCAATTTCCCAATATCGGAAGCAATGATGATTATCAATTTTTTTTAAATGTCGGGCCTTTGGTGAATTTAGACAAATATTATGATAAGAGTAATGAATTTTGGCAACAGCTAAAAGAACATTCTAGTTATGATGAATTTTGGCAAAAACGGGGAATTCTGCAACACATGAAGAATATAAAACCCGCTGTAATGTTTGTAGGAGGCTGGTTCGATGCGGAAGATTTATACGGTCCTTTAAACACGTACGCCACTGTAGAAAAAAACAGCAAAAACTACAATACCCTCGTTATGGGGCCTTGGAGTCACGGTGACTGGGCAAGAAATTCCGAAAAACAAGTGATTGGGAATATCAATTTTGGAGACAGTATCTCTGGTTTTTATCAAAAAAATATCGAAGCTAATTTTTTCCGACATTTCTTGAAAGGAAATGGAAAAGGGGAGAATAAACTTCCTGAAGCTTATGTTTTTGATACAGGAAATAAAGAATGGAAAACCTATGATGCTTGGCCTCCAAAAAATGCAGAAACGCAAGTTTTTTACCTACAAGGAAATGAGAATTTGTCAAGAAAAAATAATGATACAGGTTTTGAAGAATTTAGTAGCGACCCAAAGAAACCAGTACCTTATTCTGAAGATGTCAAACAACAAGGGCTAACACCCAGAAAATATATGACCGACGATCAGCGTTTTGCTGCAAGACGTCCCGACGTATTGGTTTTTGAAACCGAAGTATTAAATGATAATGTTACATTGGCTGGCGATATTCTAGCTAAATTACAAGTTTCAACGACAGGTACCGATGCGGATTGGATCGTAAAAATAATCGATGTTTTCCCCAATGATGAACCAGAAACAAAATATGTACAGCCTAATTTAAAAATGAGTAATTACCACCTGATGGTTAGGAGTGAAGTGATGCGCGGACGTTTTCGTAATAGTTTTTCAAAGCCAGAACCCTTTGTTCCAAATCAAAAAACAGCGGTGAATATTAAGTTGCAAGACGTTTTTCACACGTTCAAAAAAGGCCACAAATTGCAGATTCAAATTCAAAGCACTTGGTTTCCATTGATTGATATAAATCCACAGACTTTTGTAGATAATATTTTTTACGCGAAACCCGAAGATTTCAAAAATCAAATCCATCGTGTTTATAACGATTCAGAAATCGAAATTAAAGTGTTGAAATAATTGAAATTTTCATTTCTATATGGAAATCATTTTATCAAAGTTAATTTTGGTACGGGAATAGCGAACATCTGCCATTCTCACGCAAGAAAAACTATATAAGAAGAGGTATATAGGACATTGGATTCGCTTGACCGATAACTTAGGTCTTAAAAATAATAGTGAATAAAAAATAGTCTCTTTTCTGCGGCCAATTTAGATTTTGCTCAGTTCATAGCAATTGATCCAGTCAGTCACAGACATTTTTGCTGCAAGTTCAGCGATTAAGTCAAAAGGAATTTGGTCTAATTTCTTGAAGCGGATACAACTTTTGCCCATATCTAATTTGTGCTTGCTATTTTTAGCGAATTCGGTAATGAACCAGTGCATAAGTTCCGGATCGGTATATAATCCCATGTGATAGATGGCAACAAAATTCTTTTGTGATGCAATACTCAAAAAAGGTAGCGGCAGTTTCGGATTGCAATGATACCCATTTGGATAGAGGCTATGGGGAACCACATACCCTAACATTCCGTAACTGATCTCTTCTTGGAAACCTTGCGGAAGAGAATTCAAAATGCAAGTTCTAAGTTTCAAAAAAGGCTCCTTTCTATCTTCAGGAAGTTCGTTTAGGTACATTTCGACGGTTTTGGCTGTAGAAATCATAATTATATTTTTTAGTAAAGATATAATTTATCTGTTTTCTTGGCTATAGTTCGGGCTTTTTTTTAGAATACCAAAATTGTAGTGTGTTTTTTAAAATGTTATATTCTAGTGGTTTACAGCTGCTATTTTTTTGAAGTTCGGCGCTGTATATGTTAAAATATTGTTAAATTGTAGTACTATGCAAAACAAGATACTGTCTTTTAGATATATATTTGCATAGGATATTATTATATGATTTTGATAAACACAAAAAATAACTTTAAAAAAATAACTATTATGAAAAATTTAATCATTTACACAGGAATTGCATTAGTAGTATTAACTAATTTAGACAATATTAATGTTGATTATAGGAGTGGAGTTGTAACTTCGCAGGAATCAAAAAAAGAAATTGCATCTAGCAAGAGTGCTCAGACAATGGCTTCAACCACTGCGGTAACTAATTTAACTAAAGAAGCTAAACAAATCGGTTATAGTAAAAAATACAGCTCCCTACGGCAGTTGTCAAATATTGAATCGGATAAAGCAAATTGCGTAGTTGAACCAGTTGAGGCAGTTGCTACTAAAACAGTTGTAAAAACTACCGACCTGCTAATCGCAGAAGATAATGCAATCACAGAAAACAACATTTCAAATGAAACACTGACGTTAGATTTTGACCTAATCAATAGTATTTCAGATGATTATGAAGAAGTTGAGCCGCTAAATAGTTTTAAAAGTGAAAAAACAGCCGACCTGCTAATTGGTGAAGATAATGCAATGACAGGAAACAACATTTCAAATGAAACACTGGCGTTAAATTTCGACTTAATCAATTCTATTTCAGATAAATATGAAGAAGTTGAGCCTGTGAATATTCCGAAAAAAGAAAAAACAGCCAATCAACTAATTGCTGAAGATAATGCCATCACCGAGAACAACATTTCAAATGAAACACTGGCGTTAAATTTCGACTTAATCAATTCTATTTCAGATAAATATGAAGAAGTTGAGCCGGTAAATATTCCAAAAAAAGAAAAAACAGCCGATCAACTAATCGCTGAAGATAATGCTGTCACCGAGAACAACATTTCAAATGAAACACTGATATTAGATTTCGAACTAATCAATAGTATTTCAGGGGGGTATGTTTATGTTGAGCCAATACTTTTACCAAAAAAGGAAAAAACGCCCGACCAACTGATCGCGGAAGATAATGCCATCACCGGGAACAACATTTCGAATGAAACCCAAGCATTAAACTTTGATATCATCAATAAATAGTCTAAAATTTGAATCTAATCCAACTTTAAATAATTTGCGACAAGGGGAAGTAAAGATAGAATTTACTCAGAAAGCACCATTATAACTCAATAATGATGCTTTTTTTATGTTTAATATTTAAGAAATGTAGTAGCCTTTTATTTTAATTTCTAATCGACCAAATCAAAGCATCAAAATATACCGTCAAGAAGAAATAATAATTCTTAATTTAGTTTTGACATAGATTGAACACCCAAGATGGGCAAAAAATAGCAACAAATTCATTAAAATACCACTGAATTCATTGCAATAAACATTGTAAATTTGCAGCAATAAAATTATAAAATGCTTCAATTAAAAAATATTTCCTTCACTTATATCGAAAATCCTGTTATCGAAAATGTCAGCTTCGACATTGTCAAAGGCCAAAATGTGGCTCTCATTGGTGAAAGCGGTTGTGGTAAAAGCACCTTGTTGAAACTTTTGTACGGGATGTATAATCTCGATCAGGGCGATATATTTTATGATGGAAAAGCAATTCTCGGTCCAAAATACAATTTAATTCCCGGCGAAGATTATATCAAATATTTGGCGCAAGATTTTGATTTGATGCCCTACATTACTGTCGAAGAAAATGTAGGAAAGTTTTTGTCTAATATCTATAAAGAGGAGAAAAAAGCAAGAGTTGAGGAACTCTTAGAAATGGTCGAAATGACTCAGTTTGCCAAAGTAAAAGCAAAATATTTGAGTGGGGGTCAACAACAAAGAGTCGCTTTGGCAAGAGTTTTGGCAGTAGAACCCGAAATTCTTTTGCTGGACGAGCCTTTTAGTCAAATCGATTCTTTTAGAAAAAATTCCTTGCGTCGGAATTTATTCAATTATTTCAAAAAGAAACAAATCACCTGCATCATCGCGACGCACGATAGCGCCGAAACCTTGTCTTTTTCAGATGAAACGATGGTGTTGCAAAACGGTAAATTAGTAGCCAAAGGAAAATCAAGAGAACTCTATGAAAATCCACCAAATTATTATGTCGCTTCCCTGTTTGGTGAAATCAACGAATTAAAACAGTCTCATTTTACTGATATCGAAAGTGCTGACGCAACCCTTTTATTGTACCCACATCAACTAAAAGTGGTCGAGGAAGGAAAAATGAAAGCCATTGTAAAGCAATGCTATTTCAAAGGAAATCACTATTTGATTAAAGCCGCTTTCGACCGTAAAGCTATTTTCTTCGAGCACCATTCAGAGTTAGATTTGAATCAAGAAGTTTCTTTACACCCCATCAAAGCACTATCAAAGCCCCATCAAAGCCTTATATAGAGTATGAAAACCCTACCTTTAGCATTATTCATTTAAACTAAAAAAAGTTAGAAAGCAGTGTCAAATTCTGACCAAGCTCCAAATGAAAAAATCCCTTCCTTTAGAATTGCAAAAGGAAAGGATTTTGAAAGTATAGAATGCTATTTTTCTATTTAAAATAAGAAAACGTTTCCTCGTTTTCCATTTTCAATAAAGTTTCATAAATCAATTGTATCACATTTTCTACATCGTCACGATGCACCATTTCAACCGTGGTATGCATATAACGCAAGGGCAAGGAAATTAGCGCCGAAGCCACTCCGCCGTTACTGTAAGCAAAGGCATCGGTATCGGTTCCAGTTACTCTTGATGAAGCCAATCTTTGGAAAGGAATTTTTTTCTCCTCTGCTGTATCCAATATAAGTTCCCTCAAATTATTCTGAACCGCTGGAGCATAAGTAATAACGGGACCTTTTCCAATTTTAGTTTCACCTTCTATTTTCTTATCAATCATCGGTGTAGTCGAGTCATGGCAAACATCGGTGATAATGGCAACGTTGGGTTTGATGGTTTTGGTAATCATTTCGGCACCACGAAGTCCGACTTCTTCCTGAACCGAATTGGTAATATACAACCCGAAAGGAAGTTTTATTTTATTTTCGTGGAGTAAACGAGCTACTTCGGCAATCATAAATCCTCCCATTCGATTATCAATCGCACGACAAACAAACTTGTTTTCGTTCAAAATCATAAATTCATCGGGATAGGTAATCACACAACCTACATGAACGCCCAAAGCATCAACTTCCTCTTTTTTAGAACAACCTATATCAATGAATAAATTGTCGATTTTAGGAGCTTCCTCCTTACTGCGATTACGCGTATGAATCGCCGGCCAACCAAAAACACCTTTCACAATACCTTTTTTGGTATGAATGTTAACCCGTTTCGAAGGTGCAATTTGATGATCGGAACCACCATTTCTTATTACGTAAATCAACCCGTCATCAGTAATATAATTCACATACCACGAAATTTCATCGGCGTGACCTTCAATGACTACCTTATAGGGAGCTTCTGGATTGATAATTCCTACTGCAGTACCATACGTGTCTGTAATAAAGGTGTCAACATAAGGTTTTAAATAATCCATCCATAATTTTTGTCCGGAACTTTCGTAGCCCGTTGGAGATGCATTATTCAAATAATTTTCTAAAAATGTAAGAGATGTCTTTTTTAATATCGATTTTGAACTCATAAAAATATTTTTTGGCTAAATTAAAAAAATGGCATTACAGTTGTATATAAATGTATAATTTTGTCACATATATTAATTACTGTCATGAAGATTACCACTTTTTTCTTGTTTTTCCTTTTTATTTCTATCTCGGCCACGGCTCAAGTAACCCCAAAAGATACGATCAGCGATGGATTTTATATAAGAGATAATGATACTATTTTCAAAGACACCATCCAATTAGAAGAGATTGTGCTCTACAAAGGCAAAATAGACGTAGAATCTAAAAAACAATTTGAACTCCTCAAAAATAGAGTTTACCGCACCTATCCCTATGCAAAACTAGCATCGGAACGATTGACCGCCCTCAATAGGGGTATGGCTAGTCTAAAAACAAATAAAGAAAAGAAAAAATATTTCAAAATAGTCGAAGATTACCTAAACAATGAGTTCGAGGCGCAACTCAAAAAGCTTTCGCGTAAACAAGGTCAAATTCTTATCAAGTTAATTCATCGTCAAACCGGAATCACGACCTACGATCTAGTAAAAACCCTAAAAAGCGGATGGACAGCTTTTTGGTCAAGCACCACGGCCAAAATGTTTGATCTAAATCTGAAAGCGCAATATCAGCCCTATGAGGTCAACGAAGATTATTTAATAGAAACCATTCTAGTGCGAGCCTTCGAATCACGCAGACTAATCAGTCAACCACCAGCAAAACCAGTAGATTACGACGACCTAACCGATTTTTGGATAAACAGAGCTATAAAATCAAGCAAATAGATTTTTTGGGCGTTCCCCGCTGCGGCGGGTCGGGCTATACGTTACAATTTCTAGTGCCGAACCCCGGCGCAAGAGTATTTCCACTGCACACGAGCGGAGCGAACTGGCGAAGCAATTCCTCACAAATACCAAGAGATAATCAATAACAACAGTCTTTATAGTAATCAAGAATCAATGATTTTATTGGAATTTCATCCTATTTTTATCTAGGAAGGGAACAAAGCTAAAAAAAGTTTCTATTTCAACCCACGGGATTTCAGCGATTTAAAAAATACTTTCAAAAAACTTCAAAAAAACGCTTGTGTAAATCAATATTTAGACTACTTTTGCACCCGCATTCAAGCAGACGTTCTTTTAAAAACTCGAAAAAAAATAGCAAAAAAAGTTGTGTGGATTTTAAAGATTCTATATCTTAGCCCTCCGCAAAATAAATTTTGATTGTTAAAATTTTATTTGAAAAATAAATTAATTTTTTCTTGCCAGAATAAAAAGAAGTTGTACTTTTGCACCCGCTAAACGAGAGAATGGCGATAGTAATAAAAAACGAAAGTTCTTAGACATATTGAATTGACAGCCGTTTTGGTTTGTAGAGACGTTGCACAGCAACGACTCGAATGAATTAAAACAATAATAAAGAGAGTAAGAGAATCGGAAGATTTAAAAAACCACTAGAATTTGAGTCGAATAATAAATAGCTTGAGCAATTGAGCAAACAATATACGATGAAGAGTTTGATCCTGGCTCAGGATGAACGCTAGCGGCAGGCTTAACACATGCAAGTCGAGGGGTATAGTAGCAATACTAGAGACCGGCGCACGGGTGCGTAACGCGTATGCAATCTACCTTTTGCAGAGGGATAGCCCAGAGAAATTTGGATTAATACCTCATAGTATGTGAGAATGGCATCATTTTCACATTAAAGTCACAACGGCAAAAGATGAGCATGCGTCCCATTAGCTAGTTGGTATGGTAACGGCATACCAAGGCTACGATGGGTAGGGGTCCTGAGAGGGAGATCCCCCACACTGGTACTGAGACACGGACCAGACTCCTACGGGAGGCAGCAGTGAGGAATATTGGACAATGGGCGCAAGCCTGATCCAGCCATGCCGCGTGCAGGATGACGGTCCTATGGATTGTAAACTGCTTTTGCACAGGAAGAAACAACATTACGTGTAATGTCTTGACGGTACTGTGAGAATAAGGATCGGCTAACTCCGTGCCAGCAGCCGCGGTAATACGGAGGATCCAAGCGTTATCCGGAATCATTGGGTTTAAAGGGTCCGTAGGCGGTCTTATAAGTCAGTGGTGAAATCTCCCCGCTCAACGGGGAAACGGCCATTGATACTGTAGGACTTGAATTATTAGGAAGTAACTAGAATATGTAGTGTAGCGGTGAAATGCTTAGAGATTACATGGAATACCAATTGCGAAGGCAGGTTACTACTAATGGATTGACGCTGATGGACGAAAGCGTGGGTAGCGAACAGGATTAGATACCCTGGTAGTCCACGCCGTAAACGATGGATACTAGCTGTTGGGGGCAACTTCAGTGGCTAAGCGAAAGTGATAAGTATCCCACCTGGGGAGTACGTTCGCAAGAATGAAACTCAAAGGAATTGACGGGGGCCCGCACAAGCGGTGGAGCATGTGGTTTAATTCGATGATACGCGAGGAACCTTACCAAGGCTTAAATGTAGATTGACCGTTTTGGAAACAGAACTTTCGCAAGACAATTTACAAGGTGCTGCATGGTTGTCGTCAGCTCGTGCCGTGAGGTGTCAGGTTAAGTCCTATAACGAGCGCAACCCCTGTTGTTAGTTGCCAGCGAGTGAAGTCGGGAACTCTAACGAGACTGCCAGTGCAAACTGAGAGGAAGGTGGGGATGACGTCAAATCATCACGGCCCTTACGCCTTGGGCTACACACGTGCTACAATGGCCGGTACAGAGAGCAGCCACTACGTGAGTAGGAGCGAATCTATAAAACCGGTCACAGTTCGGATCGGAGTCTGCAACTCGACTCCGTGAAGCTGGAATCGCTAGTAATCGGATATCAGCCATGATCCGGTGAATACGTTCCCGGGCCTTGTACACACCGCCCGTCAAGCCATGGAAGCTGGGGGTGCCTGAAGTCGGTGACCGCAAGGAGCTGCCTAGGGTAAAACTGGTAACTAGGGCTAAGTCGTAACAAGGTAGCCGTACCGGAAGGTGCGGCTGGAACACCTCCTTTCTAGAGCCTAAATGTTAGCAAAAAAATGTATAATGTATATTGTAAAAAAGTATAAAGAGTCAAATCATTATACGATATACAACAATACACTATACAATAAAAAAGCACTTTTAGGAAAGAAGACGAAGATTATTTTGGAAAGAATCGAAAGATTCAATTACTCTCGCTGTTAGTTCAAATAATACAGGTAGAGACGTTGCGCTGCAACGGCTTTGCAATTTAAGTAAAACAGAGTCTCGTAGCTCAGCTGGTTAGAGTACTACACTGATAATGTAGGGGTCGGCAGTTCGAGTCTGCCCGGGACTACTATTTTCACTTAAAAAGAGGAAATTCTAGAGGTTGAAATCCTTATTTTTTTGGAATTTGGAATTTAAAAATTTGGAATTTAAAAAAATTGGGGGATTAGCTCAGCTGGCTAGAGCGCCTGCCTTGCACGCAGGAGGTCAACGGTTCGACTCCGTTATTCTCCACCAAAGAAGATTCAGCAGGATGGTGCTGGAGCGTCCCGATTTTCATCGGGAAGGTCAACGGTTCGACTCCGTTATTCTCCACAAAAGCCCCTCCTAACCTCCCCAAAGGGGAGGAACAAAGAGCAATCGGCTCTCCCCCTTCGGGGGAGCTGGAGGGGGCTTAAAGTTCATTGACATATTGAGATAAAAATATTTAAAAAGTAGAAAGCATTTTGTAGAGACGTTGCAATGCAACGGCTCAAACAGAATAAACAAAACGGTCATTCTTAAATGAATGATTAGTACAATAAGCAAAATAAGGGCGTATGGGGGATGCCTAGGCTCTCAGAGGCGAAGAAAGGCGTGATAAGCTGCGAAAAGTTACGGGGATTGGCACACACGATATGATCCGTAAATACCTGAATGGGGCAACCCACTATGTTGAAGACATAGTACACCGATAGGTGGGCGAACCCGCTGAACTGAAACATCTAAGTAGGCGGAGGAGAAGAAAACAAAAGTGATTCCGTAAGTAGTGGCGAGCGAACGCGGATTAGCCCAAACCAATGTTGTTACGGCAATGTTGGGGTTGTAGGACCACGACATTTCTTGCACAAAGAATTAGAATCTACTGGAAAGTAGAGCCATAGAGAGTGATAGCCTCGTATAAGTAATAAGTGTAAAGGATAGTGGTATCCTGAGTAGGGCGGGGCACGTGAAACCCTGTCTGAATTTGGCGGGACCATCCGCTAAGGCTAAATACTCCTGAGAGACCGATAGTGAACCAGTACCGTGAGGGAAAGGTGAAAAGAACCGTGAATAACGGAGTGAAATAGATCCTGAAACCATACGCTTACAAGCGGTCGGAGCCCTTTCGTGGGGTGACGGCGTGCCTTTTGCATAATGAGCCTACGAGTTAACGTTGCTGGCAAGGATAAGTGGTTAAGCCACGGATCCGTAGCGAAAGCGAGTCTGAATAGGGCGCTTTAGTCAGTAGTGTTAGACGCGAAACCGTGTGATCTACCCATGGGCAGGTTGAAGCTGTGGTAACACACAGTGGAGGACCGAACCGGTTGTCGTTGAAAAGACTTCGGATGACCTGTGGGTAGGGGTGAAAGGCCAATCAAACTCGGAAATAGCTCGTACTCCCCGAAATGCATTTAGGTGCAGCGTTGGTCATAAAGTTATATAGAGGTAGAGCTACTGATTGGATGCGGGGGCTTCACCGCCTACCAATTCCTGACAAACTCCGAATGCTATATAATGTTTACCAGCAGTGAGGGCTTGGGTGCTAAGGTCCAAGTCCGAGAGGGAAAGAACCCAGACCATCAGCTAAGGTCCCCAAATATATGTTAAGTTGAAAGAACGAGGTTTGTCTGCCCAGACAGCTAGGATGTTGGCTTGGAAGCAGCCATTCATTTAAAGAGTGCGTAACAGCTCACTAGTCGAGCGGACGAGCATGGATAATAATCGGGCATAAACATATTACCGAAGCTATGGATTTTGCATTAATTTGCAAAGTGGTAGGGGAGCATTCTAACAGGGTAGAAGGTGTGTTGTAAAGCATGCTGGACTGGTTAGAAAAGAAAATGTAGGCATAAGTAACGATAATGCGGGCGAGAAACCCGCACACCGAAAGACTAAGGTTTCCACAGCTATGCTAATCAGCTGTGGGTTAGTCGGGACCTAAGGCGAACCCGAAAGGGACAGTCGATGGACAACGGGTTAATATTCCCGTACTACTGTTAACTGTGATGGGGTGACGGAGTGATGAAAGTACCGCGAACTGACGGAATAGTTCGTTGAAGGCTGTAGCTATAGAATTTGTAGGCAAATCCGCAGATTTTGGCAAAGGCTGATAGTACTCGGCGTCTTCGGACAAAGAGATAGTGTACCTAAGGGCTTCCAAGAAAAACCTCTAAACTTCAGGTTAATAGTACCCGTACCGCAAACCGACACAGGTAGTCGAGGAGAGAATCCTAAGGTGCTCGAGAGATTCATGGCTAAGGAATTAGGCAAAATAGACCCGTAACTTCGGGAGAAGGGTCGCCAGCAGCAATGCTGGCCGCAGTGAAGAGGTCCAGGCGACTGTTTATCAAAAACACAGGGCTCTGCAAAATCGTAAGATGAAGTATAGGGCCTGACACCTGCCCGGTGCTGGAAGGTTAAGAGGAGATGTTATCTTCGGAGAAGCATTGAATTGAAGCCCCAGTAAACGGCGGCCGTAACTATAACGGTCCTAAGGTAGCGAAATTCCTTGTCGGGTAAGTTCCGACCTGCACGAATGGTGTAACGATCTGGACACTGTCTCAGCCATGAGCTCGGTGAAATTGTAGTAACGGTGAAGATGCCGTTTACCCGCAGTGGGACGAAAAGACCCTGTGCACCTTTACTATAGCTTAGTATTGACCTTGGATAAATGATGTGTAGGATAGGTTGGAGACTGTGAAGTGGCGTCGCTAGGCGTTGTGGAGTCATTGTTGAAATACAACCCTTTGTTTATCTGAGGCCTAACCCCACAAACGTGGGGGACATTGCTTGGTGGGTAGTTTGACTGGGGTGGTCGCCTCCAAAAGAGTAACGGAGGCTTCTAAAGGTTCCCTCAGTACGCTTGGTAACCGTGCGTAGAGTGCAATGGCATAAGGGAGCTTGACTGAGAGACATACAGGTCGATCAGGTACGAAAGTAGAGCATAGTGATCCGGTGGTTCCGCATGGAAGGGCCATCGCTCAAAGGATAAAAGGTACGCCGGGGATAACAGGCTGATCTCCCCCAAGAGCTCATATCGACGGGGGGGTTTGGCACCTCGATGTCGGCTCGTCACATCCTGGGGCTGGAGAAGGTCCCAAGGGTTGGGCTGTTCGCCCATTAAAGTGGCACGCGAGCTGGGTTCAGAACGTCGTGAGACAGTTCGGTCTCTATCTACTGTGGGCGCAAGAAATTTGAGTGGATCTGATTCTAGTACGAGAGGACCGAATTGGACTAACCGCTGGTGTATCTGTTGTTCCGCCAGGAGCATCGCAGAGTAGCTACGTTGGGAAGGGATAAGCGCTGAAAGCATATAAGCGCGAAACCCACCACAAGATGAGATTTCTTTTAAGGGTCGTGGGAGATGACCACGTTGATAGGCTATAGATGTAAAGGCAGTAATGTCATAGTCGAGTAGTACTAATAACCCGTAAGCTTATGTACACCTTTTCCCGAGCCGAAAGGCTCGGGGAGAAACTTTCTAGATTCCCGCCTAGGCGAGAATGACAATTAAAAATTCTTTATCTCAGTATGTTAAGATATTGTGTAATGTTAATTAGCAAAAGCTAGTTACCCATTGCAAAACGACCTTAAGGTGGTTATTGCGGCGGGGCTCACCTCTTCCCATCCCGAACAGAGTAGTTAAGCCCGCCTGCGCAGATGGTACTGCAATTTGTGGGAGAGTATGTCGTCGCCTTTCTTTTGAAAAACCCTGTTCTAACGAACGGGGTTTTTTTGTTTTACAAAGGTTTTGAGTAATATTTAAGCCCGCTGGGATTCCTCCTCTTACTATCAAATGTCACCTTTCTTTAAATCCTCATCATTTATTTGGTGAGGATTTTTTTATAGGTGCGACGTGTCACTTCGCTCGATCCGTCGCCTTTGCTTCGCTCGTTCGGCTAATGCCTCGTTTTTTTTTGTTTTATATCATTTTTTTTAAATATTGGACTAACTCCAAAACCTTTTTTTTTTTCAAAAAAAACTGCATTTTGATTCCACTTTAAATTGATTTTCTATTTCTTAAATCCTTATTTTTGCATTCAACATTAGATTTTTATGCAAAAATACATCGATCAACTGAACGAAGCGCAACGAGAGCCCGTCCTCCAAAAAGATGGGCCAATGATTATTATTGCTGGTGCAGGCTCCGGAAAAACCAGAGTGTTGACTATACGTATCGCTTATTTAATGAGTCAAGGCGTTGACGCTTTTAGTATTTTGGCCTTAACCTTTACTAATAAGGCGGCTCGCGAAATGAAAAACCGTATCTCGGATATTGTCGGGTCCAATGAAGCCAAAAATCTTTGGATGGGGACCTTTCACTCGGTTTTTGCTCGAATATTGCGATCAGAATCGGATAAATTAGGGTATCCTTCGAATTTTACGATCTATGATTCTCAGGATTCTGTTCGTGCGATTTCGGCGATTATCAAGGAAATGCAATTGGATCGGGATATCTACAAGCCCAAGCAGGTTTTAAGTCGTATTTCTTCTTATAAAAATAGTTTAATAACAGTAAAAGCGTATTTCAATAATCCCGAGTTACAGGAAGCCGATGCGATGAGTAAAAAACCTCGTTTGGGCGAAATTTATCAGAATTATGTCGAGCGTTGTTTCAAAGCCGGAGCGATGGACTTTGATGATTTGTTATTAAAAACTAATGAATTGCTAACGCGCTTCCCTGAGGTTTTGGCTAAGTATCAGAACCGATTTCGGTATATTTTGGTCGATGAGTATCAAGATACCAATCACTCACAGTATTTGATTGTTCGTGCTTTATCGGATAAATTCCAAAACATTTGTGTAGTCGGCGATGATGCTCAAAGTATTTATGCTTTTCGCGGTGCCAATATCAATAATATTTTGAATTTTCAGAAAGATTATGAAGGGGTAAAAACCTTTCGATTGGAACAAAATTACCGTTCGACCAAAAATATTGTGGAAGCTGCTAATACTATTATCGATAAGAATAAAACTAAACTCGATAAAATTGTCTGGACCGCCAATGATTTTGGACCTAAAATCAAAGTGCATCGTAGTCTGACCGATGCCGAGGAAGGTCGTTTCGTGGCAAGCACTATTTTCGAACAAAAGATGCAACAGCAATTGACCAATGGTAAATTTGCTATTTTGTATCGTACGAATGCCCAATCACGTGCAATGGAAGATGCCTTGCGTAAAAGAGATATTCCGTATCGAATTTATGGTGGTTTGTCTTTTTATCAAAGAAAAGAAATCAAAGATGTTTTGTGTTATTTGCGCTTGGTTCTGAATCCAAAAGATGAGGAAGCATTGGTTCGTGTTATCAATTATCCACATCGCGGAATTGGTGATACTACCGTCGAAAAGCTTACCGTGGCAGCCAATCATTACAAGCGTTCCATATTTGAAGTGATGCAAAATATTGACAAAATCGATTTGAAACTGAACTCGGGCACCAAACAAAAATTGCAAGATTTTGTGATGATGATTCAAAGTTTTCAAGTGATTAACGAAAATCAAGATGCTTTTTATATCACCGACCACGTAGCTAAAAAAACGGGATTGGTTCAAGAATTAAAAAAAGATGCTACTCCCGAAGGAATGGCAAAAATTCAAAATATCGAAGAATTATTAAACGGTATCAAAGACTTTACCGAAGGACAACGAGAGATTGATGGTGCTCGTGGTGCGTTATCGGAATTTATGGAAGATGTAGCGCTTGCAACCGATTTAGATAAAGACACTAGCGATGAAGATCGAGTGGCTTTGATGACCATACATCTGGCCAAAGGATTGGAGTTTCCGCACGTATTCGTAGTCGGAATGGAAGAAGATTTATTCCCAAGCGCAATGAGTATGAGCACGCGAAGCGAACTCGAAGAAGAACGCCGTTTGTTTTATGTGGCTTTAACTAGAGCAGAACATCAAGCATATTTGACGTATGCTCAATCCCGTTACCGTTGGGGAAAACTCACCGACAGTGAACCTTCGCGTTTTATTGAAGAAATCGACGGACAATATCTCGAATACCTTACGCCCGAAGAAAATAATTACCGCTACAAACCAATGATTGACAGTGATATTTTTGGGGATGTCGATAAATCTAAATTGCGTTTGGCAAAACCTACTGCAGGTACGCCACCAAGCCCTCCAACCGCCGAAGGGGGAGCTAGAACCGATTTTAACATTCGTAAACTGAAACCAGTTTCGAGTAATTCCGGTGCTGCCAATTTATTTGATAATAAGCTGTTGACGGGAAATATTGTAATGCACGAACGTTTTGGCAAAGGCGAAGTATTAAACTTGGAAGGCGTTGGCGCAGACAAAAAAGCAGAAATCAAATTTGAAGTAGGAGGAATCAAGAAATTGTTGTTGCGTTTTGCTAAGTTGGACGTGATTGGGTAGGGTGTTGATAGTTTGTTGTTTATAGTTTATAGTTCTGGCGAGAATAAATAAATTTGAAGATTTAGAAATTTAGCAGAAAGCTAGAGAAATATGTCAATTTGTTGAAGTATTAATTCAAACAACATCATTAAAAACAAACTACTCACTCAAAGACCAAATAGATAGAAGTTCTGGTTCAGTGATGGATAATATTGCTGAAGGATTTGAAAGAAATGGAAATAGGGAATTTATACAATTTTTGAGTATTGCAAAAGGTTCTGTTGGAGAGGTAAAATCTCAATCATACAGAGCCTTTGATAAAAAGCTAATTTCAGAAGAACAGCATTTGAAATTAAACGAAATAACTGAGATAGAAAAAAATAAGATAGGGGCTATGATGAATTATTTACATAACTGTGAAATCAAAGGACTAAAATTTAAATGATTCAACAACTCTAAACTATAAACAACAAACTAAAAACTTTAATGGCACAATTCATAAAAATATACGAAGACAAGCCAAGCGAAGCTGCAATTGCAAGAGTCGTAAAGGTTTTGCAAGACGGCGGGTTGGTCATTTATCCAACAGACACGGTTTATGGTTTAGGGTGCGATATTACCAACAGTAGGGCTTTAGAACGCATTGCCAGAATTAAAGGAGTGAAGTTAGAAAAGGCCAATTTCTCCTTTATTTGCTCTGATTTGAGTAACCTTTCCGATTATGTAAAGCAAATTGATACCGCTACATTTAAAATATTGAAAAGAGCATTGCCTGGCCCTTACACTTTTATTTTGCCTGGGAATAACAAACTTCCGAAAGAATTCAAAAAGAAAACCACGGTCGGAATTAGGGTTCCCGATAATTCTATTGCCTTGGAAATGGTAAGGATGTTAGGAAATCCAATTGTTTCTACTTCGATTCGTGATGAAGATGAAGTAATCGAATACACCACCGACCCTGAACTTATTTTCGAAAAATGGCAAAACCTTGTTGATATGGTTATCGATGGTGGTTATGGAGATAATCTTGCGTCAACCATTATTGATTTATCAGGATACGAACCGGAGGTGGTTAGAGAAGGCAAGGGGAGTTTGGATATTCTGTAGATTTTCGATATAAGATTTAAAAACAATTGTAAACAAAAACGTCCCGATTTCTCGAGACGTTTCTTATTTCTAAACAAACGGAACACTAATTAAGGTTGTTGTTTTTTCATTTCTTTCTCTACCATTTCATAGAATTGGTCAATTTTTGGCATTACATAGATTCTAGTTCTTCTGTTTTTTGCTCTATTTTCAGCAGTATCATTCGATACTAACGGCACATAAGAGCTTCTACCAGCTGCGATCAATTGGGCAGGATTAACACTCAATTGCTCTGATAATACACGTATAATTGATGTAGAACGTTTTACACTCAAATCCCAGTTGTCAATTAAATCACCTTTTCCATTATATGGCACATTGTCGGTATGACCTTCAACCATACATTCAAAATCAGGTTTGTCATTGACTACTTTTGCAACTTTTTCTAAAACACCTTTCGCTTTATCTGTTACATTATAGCTACCGCTTTTGAACAACATTTTATCAGAAATAGAGATGAAAACGACTCCTTTTTCAACATTGATTTCGATATCCTCGTCATTCAATCCAACTACCGATTTCAAACTTGTAACCACAGCAAGAGTAACACTATCTTTTTTGGTTAAAGCGTCTTGCATTCTGCTGATTTTCAAATCTTTTTCTTTGATTGACTCTAGCGCTTTTTCAATATTTTGCGCCCCTTGTTTCGTTAATACTGTCATATCTTTAGATTGTGCGATCAAATTTTGGTTTTGATCTTTCAAGCCATCTACCGTAGCTTTGAGCCCTGCTTTTTCTTCTAAACAAGAATTCAATTTTACAGTACAGGAGTTCAACAAATCTTGAGTTTCTTTATTTTTTGCTTCTAATGCAGCATATTTCTTATTAGAAACGCAGGAAGTTAAAAGCATTACTAGGGATAAGGCAATTACAACTTTTTTCATAAATGTTAAAATTTTAATTATTGATGTTTTACAAATTTAGTTATTATTTATTGATTTAGTACCTAAAATATTGTTAAATACTTTTATTTTCTTTATAAAATACAAGTAAACAACATTTTGTGTTTTGTAGTAGTTTTGGAATTGAAAATGTTCTCTTTTTTTATAATATTTGAATAATAGCCAATAAAACGAAAAATGAGCCTTTAAAACAGCAAGCAGATGCTTCAATTTTCCTTGCAAAAGAAATTGAATTCCTGCTATTCCGTCTAAAATCAGTCGGATAAAAAGCACGGGAAACAGTTGGTTTTTCGGTAAGTTTTTGAGCATCATCAACAACGAATTTCTGAAATTTAGAAATGTTTTTCTCGGGTTTCCTTGTTGCAAAGTCGCTCCGCCCACGTGATAGACTTTAGATTGCCAATTGTATTTGACGATATGACCTTTATTGAAAGCGCGCCAACACAAATCGATCTCTTCCTGATGGGCGAAAAAATCAGCATCGAAACCTTTTAGTTCCTTATACACTGAACTTCGTATAAAAAAACACGCGCCCGAAGCCCAAAATATTTCGCAATGGTCATCATATTGTCCGTTGTCTTTTTCCAAAGTGTCAAACATTCGCCCACGGCAAAACATATAACCGTATTTATCCATAAAACCACCCGCAGCGCCAGCATACTCAAAGTATTCTTTGCGTTTGAAATCTAAAATTTTAGGTTGGATTATAGCCGTTTTGGGTTCATTTTCGAAAGTTTCGATGATGGGTTCTAACCAATTTTCGGTAACTTCAATATCAGAATTGACCAAAGCATATATCTCGGCATCAACGTTTTTTAAAGCTTCATTATACCCTTGGGCAAAGCCAAAATTACTTTCGTTTTCTACGATTTTTACTGTTGGAAAATTCGCTTTTACAAAAGCAACAGAATCATCAGTCGAAGCATTGTCGGCGACAAAAATGTCAGCTGCAGAAGAATATTTTACGATGTAAGGCAAGAACTGTTCTAATAATTTTGTTCCATTCCAATTGAGTATGACAACGGCTATTTTCATTTAGATTTATTAGATTTTAAGACTTTTATGATTTTAGATCGTTTAGCCGTTTTTGAATGTTTCCTTTTTTTATTTTTGTAAAATAAAAAGTGACAATATATACAATAAGAATATATGGACAATAAACTAAATAAGACATAATTGCTTTTAGAGGCCAGCCAATTCCCATCATACTTATTTCTAAGTTTTTTACTTTATCTAGGTTTTCAGCTGAAACATTTTCAAATCTTTCAATAAGATTCATCGAATCGAAATTGTAACCGTAATGAGAAAGAAGAATTTTAGTAGAAAAGTGAGACCACCACGCAACAATTAACATCAAAATTGAAGTTATTATAATTCCAAAAATTAAGTAAAAAATAAAATTATTTTTAACATTTAGTTTGTTTAACTTATATATTATAAATGAAGGTGAAACAATCAACCCTATCAATAAAAAGAATGAAATAGTTGTAGTTATTATTTGCATTTTTTATCAACTTAATTACTTTTTATATCAATTTGTCTATTCTCTTTAATCTATTTTCTATATTCTCTGTATCGTAATCCGGCAATTCATTCAAAAACTCATATTTCTCATTTTCAAAATCCATTTGACAAAAGTAATGATTCAAACCATTGGTTACCATTAAATATTGGGCTTTCAAACTCATATTGTAGCGGGCGATTTGATCGAATGTCGCTTGGGCAGTTTTAATTTCAGGCGCTTTGCATTCTACCAAAACAAAGATGGACCCATCGGGATTGAAAACCACAATATCGTATCTTTTTCGCAATCCATTGACATTTAATACTTTTTCGACATTGATTAAAGATTTGGGGTATTTTTTTTCTTCTAATAAAAACCGAACCACGTGTTGGCGAACCCATTCCTCAGGTGTGAGAATGATGAATTTTTTCCTGATTTCGTCGAAAATAGAGACTTTATTTTCGCTATTTTTGAAACGAAAAGAATACGAAAGAAAATTGAGTTGTTGCATAAAGCAAAAGTAAGACTTTTATAATAGAGAAAAAAGAGAATAGAAAATAGACTGATAGATGATAAACGAAGAGATAAAGGAAAATAAAAAAAAGGAGATAGTGTTTAGAATTTTGCAAATCAGAAATCTAAAATCGTTAATCTAAAATCAGAAATCTTAATGGACGAAGTAGTAAAAATAGTCAATGATATCAAGGCGGGCAGCATCAAACCTATCTATTTTTTGACGGGAGAAGAGACCTATTATATCGATAAATTATCCGATTTTATAGAGCAAAATATTTTGACTGAGGACGAAAAAGGCTTCAATCAAACGGTTTTATATGGTCGTGATGTGACTATTGAAGATATCGTTTCTACTGCCAAGCGCTATCCGATGATGGCAGAACGCCAAGTGGTTATTGTGAAAGAAGCTCAGGATTTGGCCAAATCTATCGATAAGCTCGAGAATTATGCTGAAAACCCAATGTCTTCAACAGTTTTGGTTTTTTGTTACCGCAACAAAACATTGGACAAACGTAAAAAAGTGACCAAAATTTTGGCCAAAAATGGCGTCGTTTACGAAAGTAAAAAACTATATGAAAATCAAATTGGCGATTGGATTAAGCGGGTTTTATCAGGAAAAAATTATTCGATTGAACCCAAAGCCAATGCAATGTTGGTTGAATTTTTGGGTAATGATTTGAGTAAAATCAACAATGAATTAGAAAAATTGCAAATTATTTTGCCAAAAGGCAGTACCATTACTCCCAAACATATTGAGGAGAATATTGGTTTTAGTAAAGATTTCAATAATTTTGAATTGTTGAATGCTTTAGGCTCCAAAAATCAGTTGAAGGCGTACCAAATTGCTCAATATTTTTCTGATAATCCGAAAGCAAATCCACTAATTGTGACCACAAGTACGGTTTTCGGTTTCTATGTCAAACTACTAAAATACCACGGCCTGAAAGATCGAAATCCAAAAAATGTGGCTGCGGTTCTGGGAGTGAGCCCATTTTTTCTGAAGGATTATGATGTGGCACTGAAAAATTTTCCGATGAAAAAAGTCAGTCAAATCGTGTCCTCGTTACGTGATGTCGATGTGAAAAGCAAAGGAGTAGGAGCCAATGCGCTTCCGCAATCAGATTTGTTGAAAGAAATGCTTTTTAAAATATTTAATTAGCACTGAAAATTTACGATATTTGCACTTCTTAAAAAAAATAATAAAATTTAGTTATGGGAATGAATAAAAACACCATTTTAGGATGGGCGACATTGATAATGATTTTAATGGGATTGTTATTGATAGGCCTAGGGGCTTTTAGATATGATGATGTAGCAGGTTGGGGATTTGCAGCCGTTGGCTTAGGATTCTTGGCGAATGCCTGGGTTTTTAACTCGCTTAAGGGAAGGGTGTAAGCCCCCCAACCCCCGGAGGGGGAGCTAGAATGATAATTTTTTTACAACAAATAAAAAATAAATAAAAAATATGGCAGACGATAAAAAAGTAATTTTCTCAATGCAAAAATTGAGCAAAACTTATCAAGGAGCAGACAAACCGGTTCTTAAAAATATATATTTGAGCTTCTTTTACGGAGCCAAAATTGGAATTCTGGGGCTTAATGGTTCTGGAAAATCTTCGCTTTTGAAAATTATTGCTGGTGTAGATAAAAATTATCAAGGCGATGTGGTTTTTCAACCCGGTTATACTGTAGGATATTTAGAACAAGACCCACAATTAGACGAAAACAAAACCGTTCTCGAAATTGTTCAGGAAGGAGTTGCCGAAACAATGGCCGTTTTGGAGGAGTATAACAAAATCAATGATTTATTTGGCCTTCCAGAAAATTACGAAGATGCCGATAAAATGGACAAATTAATGGATCGTCAAGCGGCTTTGCAAGACAAAATTGATGCTCTTGGTGCTTGGGAAATCGATACTAAACTGGAAATTGCGATGGATGCCTTGCGTACTCCAGACGGTGATACTCCGATTAAGAATTTATCAGGTGGAGAACGTCGTCGCGTGGCTTTATGCCGATTATTGCTGCAACAACCCGATGTTTTGCTTTTGGATGAGCCAACGAACCACTTGGATGCTGAATCTGTTCTTTGGTTAGAGCAACATTTGGCACAATATGCTGGAACTGTAATCGCGGTTACACACGATAGGTATTTCCTAGACAATGTAGCGGGTTGGATTTTGGAACTCGATAGAGGAGAAGGCATTCCGTGGAAAGGGAATTATTCGTCTTGGTTAGAGCAAAAATCCAATAGAATGGCGCAGGAGGAAAAAGTGGCTTCGAAACGTAGAAAAAACTTAGAGCGCGAGTTGGATTGGGTTCGTCAAGGTGCCAAAGGCCGTCAGACCAAACAAAAAGCACGTTTGCAGAACTACGATAAACTCTTGAACGAAGACCAAAAACAATTGGACGAAAAATTAGAAATTTATATTCCAAATGGTCCAAGATTGGGAACAAATGTGATTGAAGCCAAGAATGTTGCCAAAGCATTTGGTGAAAAATTATTGTATGATAATTTGAATTTCACGTTGCCACAGGCAGGAATTGTTGGAATTATTGGGCCAAACGGTGCGGGTAAATCGACGATTTTCAAGATGATTATGGGCGAGCAAAAAACCGATAGTGGAGAATTTTTGGTTGGTGACACAGTGAAAATTGCTTATGTAGATCAATCGCATTCGAATATTGATCCGAACAAATCGATTTGGGAAAACTTCGCCGATGGTCAGGAATTGATTATGATGGGCGGACGACAAGTAAATTCTCGTGCCTATTTATCTAGGTTTAATTTTGGTGGAGGCGAACAAAACAAGAAAGTGTCAATGCTTTCTGGAGGGGAAAGAAACCGTTTGCATTTGGCCATGACTTTAAAGGAAGAAGGAAATGTACTTCTGTTAGATGAGCCTACCAATGATTTGGATGTCAACACACTTCGAGCCTTGGAAGAAGGTTTAGAAAATTTCGCAGGTTGTGCTGTGGTTATTTCGCATGACAGATGGTTCCTAGATAGAATCTGTACGCATATTTTAGCGTTTGAAGGCGATTCAGAAGTGTATTATTTCGAGGGAGGCTTCTCTGAATACGAAGAAAATAAAAAGAAACGTTTGGGTGGAGATTTAACTCCTAAACGATTGAAATACAGAAAATTGATACGAGGTTAATGGTCAGTTTTCGAATGTGTTAAATACAAAAAGAGGATACCTTATGGGGATATCCTCTTTTTTTGCATTCTATCTTAATTATTTTTTCTTATCGGAATTCATCATAAAGTAAACGGCTGCAATTAAACCAATTATTACTAAACCAAAAACAAAAATCATTATAAATGACCCGTTTCCCCATGAATATAAAGGTATTCTTCCCATAATTAATTTTTCAAGATGGGTCAAATTTAGGAGTATTGACCAACATTAAATATGATAAATGTCATAATTGCTATTTTTTATAAAAATTTTGATGTTAATTCTGGAGTTGGAACCATACAACTCTCTTTTTTACCATACCATTTGTAACGATTGTTGGCAATATAATCATAAAGTTGATTGCTTATTCCGCTGGGAATAATTCTGAAAACAGTTCCAAAATGAAAAAATCCACCAAGATTTTTTGCAATTTCAATTGCTGCAGCTGATTTGTAATAATAGGCAACGCCAGGGTCATATAGAATAACGCTGTCAATATTTTTTGTATCGATACCGATGTGTTTTAGGATTTCCTGACCCAATTCCGATTGCAAAGCTACAAATCGAAATACATCCTTTTGGTCGTGTTGAATCACAAATTTCACCGCCGAGTCACATAAATTGCAAACGCCATCGAAGAGGATTATTTTTTTGTTTTGAGGTAGATTATTCATAATTTAAAATTATTTCTTACCCGTTTCTACAAATTCCAACAGATCCAAACTGACTTTCGATGTAAAAACGCCATAATTGACTGTGGCTTTATTTTTTTCAATACTATCGATGCTTCCCACTGCTTTTCCGTCAAACATTCGCACTCTGTCGCCCACCTTTAAAATGGGTTTTGGTTTTTCGATAATAGGTTTAAGTTTCTTTTCTTTTTTGGCAACCCTAATTTCCTCTACTTTGACTTCAATCTCTTTGACTACTTCTTTTTTCTTCTCCATAATTGCCTTAGCTTCTTTTGGAGTCGCTTTGATACGTTTAGAATTTTCGATTTCTATGATTTTCAAAAACTCCCCAATCAAGTCTTTTTTGTTTTTATTATTGAAATATTTTTGCGCTATGTCTTCTATTTTTTGCCCGATATAAATCGTTTTTTGCTTACTATCGTACAATTCTTGATAACTCTCCAGTTTTTGTTTGATTTTTTCATTGATATTTTCCATTTTCTTGCTTTCCTCCCTAGCTCGAATTTCTTCTTCTTTCAAATTGATTGAAGTTTTTTCTAATTTCGAACGCTCTTTTTGAAGCGTGGCAATGGTCTTGTCAAAACGTACTTTTCCGCCTTCAATTTTCTTTTTCGCCCTATTGATCAAGCTGAAAGGAATCCCATTTTTCTGAGCTACTTCAAAAGTAAAAGAACTTCCTGCTTGACCCAAAACTAATTTATAAATAGGTTCCAATGTTTTTTCGTCAAACAACATATTGGCATTGATGGCAAAAGGTAACTCGTTCGCCAAAAGTTTAAGGTTTGAGTAGTGCGTCGTAATGATTCCAAAAGCTTCGCGATGGTAGAATTCTTCTAAAAAAATTTCTGCCAAAGCACCACCTAATTCCGGGTCGGAACCCGTACCAAATTCGTCAATCAAGAACATCGTTTTTTTGTTGCATTTCTTCAAGAAATAGTTCATATTCTTGAGTCGGTAACTGTAGGTACTTAAATGATTTTCAATAGATTGGTTGTCGCCAATATCGGTCAAAATCCTATCGAACAAAAAAGTTTCGCTGCGTTCGTGCACGGGAATCAACATTCCGGATTGTAGCATCAATTGTAATAATCCAACGGTTTTTAGCGAAATAGTTTTTCCTCCAGCATTGGGTCCAGAAATGACGATGATTCGTTTTTCTTGGTTTAATTCGAATGTTTGCGGATGTGTAACCTCGTTTTTCTGCTTGTTATTCAAATACAAAATAGGATGGAAGGCATCTCTGAAGAACAATCGGCGGTCTTCGGTAATTGTGGGTAAAATGCCGTTGATTCTGTTGGCATATTTTGCTTTGGCAGCAATCACATCAATATCGCTCAAGAAATCTTGGTATTGTATCAGTAAGGGCAAAAACGGCCGAATATAATTTGACAATTGTTTCAGAATTCGGGCGATTTCTTCTTTCTCTTCGTATTCTAAATTGCTTAATTCTCGCGAATATTTTAAGGTGGTTTCGGGTTCGATATACGCAATACTTCCAGTTTTGGAACTACCTAAAATCGATCCTTTCACTTTACGGCGATACATTGCTAAAACGGCTAAAACCCTACGATTTTGAACAAAACTTTCCCGAATGTCATCAAGATATCCTAAGGAATTGTATTGCGTTAAAGCCATACCAAAACTTTGATTCACTTTACCGCGAACCACATTCATATCGCGACGAATATTGAGCAAATCCGGCGAAGCATTGTCTTTTATTTCTCCATATTTATCAACCACCATATCTATCAAACTGCTGATTTCTTTGGTAATTTGTATTTCAGATGCTTTTTTATTCAAATAGGGATAATAGTCTTCGAATTTCTTGAAATAATTCAGCATAAAATTCGTGGTTTCCGAAAGAGTGGCAATTTTTCTAAAACTACCCACTTCCAGAAAACTGTCCTCTATGGCCAAAAACTTGATTTCGTAGGTTATCGCGTCAAATCCGTGATTGGGAATGGCGTTGTTGTTTTGGAAAGAAGAAACATATTCCGAGGTTTGCATTAAAGCATTCATCAAGGATTCCTTATCTCGGAATGGTGTAATTTCTAGCGCTTTTTGCTTGCCAATATCGGTATTGCAAATGGCCGAAACGGTTTCGAGAACAGTTGGAAATTGTAAATCTTGAAGTGTTTTTTCTGTAATGGATATCATTTAATTCTTGAATTGAATAGTCGCAAAGTTACAAACTTGTTAAGTTGTAATAATCTAAAAAAATAATATTTATATTTGTTAAATGAAAAAGGACGAAATAATCAATACTTTAAAAACAGACAAGCAATTCCTTAAAGATAATTATGGAGTTGTTTCCATTGCTTTGTTTGGTTCTTACGCAAAAGGAGAGGAAAACAAGAATAGTGACGTTGATTTTATGGTCGAATTTACGGAACCCTCTTACAGTTTATTAATGGGATTGTATGTTTATTTAGAAAATAAATTAAATTCTAAAATTGAAATCGTTAGAAAAGGACCGCATTTGTCGAATAGATTTCTTGATAACATCAAAAACGATTTGATTTATGTATGACGAAGTATATCAATATTCACTTGAAACGATTTTAGATCATATTACGGTTTGCAACAAAAGATTTTCTGAAATTCATAATCCTGACGATTTTGTTTGCAATGATTATGGGAAAACTTTACTCGATGCCATTGTAACAAGACTGCAAGCCATTGGCGAAAATTTAAAAAATACTTCAAGAAAGCACAATTTATTGGAAAAAAATTATCCAGAAATAGAGTGGAACAAAATTGTTCGATTTAGAGATTTTATTTCCCATCATTACGAAATGTTGGATTATGAAATTGTTTATGAAATATGTAAGGATTATTTACCAAAATTAGAAGTTGTTATAAAAACTGAATTAGGTAAATTTTAAAAATATGAACCCCAACCTCAATCCTTCTTGGCAAACTATTTTATCTGACGAAATCCAGAAACCTTATTTCAGGAATTTGATGAAAGCCGTCGATGAAGAATACCAAAACCATACTTGCTTTCCGCCAAAAGAGTTGATTTTTGCTGCTTTTGAGCATTGTTCGTTTCAAGATTTGAAAGTGGTTATTATTGGACAAGATCCCTATCACGGTACAAATGAAGCCAACGGTTTATGCTTTTCAGTGAATGACGGCATCAAAATCCCACCTTCCTTGCGTAATATTTTTAGAGAAATGAACGAGGATTTGGGCACTGTTTTTTTTCCAATTTCGGGAAATTTAGAACCTTGGGCAAAGCAAGGAATATTGCTTTTGAATGCTTCGCTTACAGTTCGAAAAGACAGTCCCAATAGTCATAAACACTTGCAATGGAATGTTTTTACCGATGCCGTAATCCAAAAAATTTCGGACCAAAAAGAACAGATTGTTTTTTTGCTTTGGGGTAGTTTTGCGCAAAAAAAAGGTTCGAAAATCGATAGAATAAAACATTTGGTTTTAGAATCAGGTCATCCATCGCCAATGAGTGCTAATCAAGGAAAATGGTTCGGGAATAGGCATTTTAGCAAAATTAATTTATATTTGAATGATAAAGGAATCGGTTTGATTGACTGGAGTTCTAACCAAAAATTTTAAAATGTTGTCTATGAGATTTTTTCGCATTTGTATTATCATAATGGTAGTTTTTATGGAATTTGGATGTTCTTCAACCAAAAAAAATAGGCTATCTGAATCCTTAGCATCGGATAATCCGAAGATCAAAAACGTAATGTCTAATCCTGATGTATATGAACTGCAAGTCATTTATACTGAAATTATAAGAGACAAAAATAATAAGGTGAGTTTTAAAGATTTTACGTATCGTTTAAATGCCAACAATTATTTTTATCCTGCAAGTACAGTCAAATTTCCTTTTGCTTTGATGGTGCTTGAAAAGTTAAATACTATTCCTGGGACTTCAATGGATGATACTTTTAAAATCGATGGTAATCCAACAGCCTATAAATTCACGGACGAAATGACTAAAGTGTTTGCGGTAAGTGATAATGAAGCCAGTAATCATTTATTCGAATTGATTGGATTTGATTATTTAAATCAAGGGATGAAGGATAAAGGACTTTCGCCATTTCGTATTTCGCATCGAATTTCTGTACCAGATTCTGGAAATCCGTTAGTGCACAAAGTGACCATCACAAAAGACGATAAAACAGAAGTATCGACCGAAGAAAAACTAAATTCGGCAAGCAAACCATTAGAAATAAATGGGGTTAAAAAGGGGAAGGGGTATTACAAAGACAATTTATTGATAAATGAGCCTTTCGATTTTTCTCAAAAGAATTATTATCCATTAGAAACACTGCACAACACATTGAAAAGACTCGTTTTCCCGGAAGCATTTAAAGTGTCTCAACGATTCAATTTGACAAAGGAACAGAGAGATTTTGTTTTATTTTCGATGTCTAATTTGCCTAAAAATGCAGGTTATGACGCAAAAGAATATTATGATGGGTATTGCAAGTTTTTTATGTTTGGCGATACCAAAGAAAATATTCCGGCTAATATAAAGATTTACAACAAAGTGGGCGACGCTTACGGAACTATGATTGATTGTGCCTATATTGTTGATACCGAAAATAAAGTAGAATTTATGGTTTCAGCAACGCTGTTAGCCAATAAAGATGGAATTTTTAATGATGATTCCTACGATTATGATGCGATTGGATTTCCATTTTTGGCAGAATTGGGAAGGCAATTGTATGCGAAAAATTTGAAAAAATAATTTTATTTAATCCGTTGGGTCTAATTCAATTTAGATTTTTTAAACGCATAGATTCATAGTTTTTTTAAGGATTTTAAAAAGACGCTTCGCTTGATTTTAGTATATCATAGCTATGTGAAACCAAAAATTGGGCTATTAACTCTTTTATCTATGATTCTATGCGTTTCAATTTTATTTTTCTAAATATTTAATAATTACATCCAGCAGGTTTTTATTTAGAATTTTTATTATCCAATTGATACCAATTCCACGAAATGCCATCTTCTAGATATTGCTCGGTCATTTGCATTCCAATTTTTTGAAGAATTCGATTTGAAGCGGCATTGTCAGAATGAGCTGCAGCTTCCATAGTTTTGATATTCATTGTTTGGAAAGCATAGTTCAACCAAGCACCAGTTGCTTCGCTAGCATAACCTTTTCCCCAAAATTTCTCGTCCAATCGGTAGCCAATATCGTAGAAATTAGTTTTGTTGTTTACTGTTTCAGTGTTGAATTTTAAGCCAGCCCAACCTATAAATTCATTGGTTTCTTTTAAAATTATGGCAAATCTCCCGATGCCGTTGTCTAGGTATTGTTTCTGAACAAAGTCAATGATTTCGTAAGTTTCTTCGATTTTTAGAACGGGTTTGTTCCATAAATATTGATGCACTTTGGGATTGCTGTCCATAGCAAAAAAAGCTGCTGCATCAGAAAGTTGGAATTCACGAAGAATAAGTCTGTCGGTTTCGAGGATTAGGTTCATTTTAATAAATCAGTTTTGTGTTTTTCAGATAGATAAGGTTCGGCGAAATCTGCAATATCTAAATCTACATATTCATTTATTAAGGCTTTTACAATAGAATAATCAATGTTTTTAGTGATTTCCACAGAAAAATATTTTTTATTTAATCCTTCGGATAGACAATTTATTAAATTTAGCCTTTCTCGAATTATTTCTTTGTCGAAACCATCTTTTAGAATTACTACTTGAATTATTGAGTTGCCTGAATACTCGATTGTTTCTTTATAAACCAATCTTTCTTCAAGTTCATCATATTCAGCTAAAAATAAATCGTCAGTTGCAATTTGTGGGCCATAAAAAGGTATGCTGTCAAGTTTATATATTCCATTTTCTTTGTCAATTATTTCAGCCCACATAGTTTCAACAACTTCTTCTTCTAAAACATCGCTGTAATATCTGAACAGAATTTTTTCGAAATTATTTAATTCATCATTCATTACTCAACTAATTTCCCCAAAGCATACCCAATCAATTCATCAACCGCTTTATAGGGATCTTCGCTGAAAGTACCGTTGGCGCGATTAGCAATGATGGCGTTTAAGGACAAACAGTGATGTCCAAGAAGTTTGCCCAAACCATAAATGGCGCTTGTTTCCATTTCAAGATTGGTCATTCGGGTGCCATTAAAATTGAAACTGTCCATTTTTGAATTCAGATTTTCATCTTGAATGTTCAAACGCAAAACCCTTCCTTGTGGACCATAAAATCCGCCAGCTGTTCCTGTAATTCCTTTGAAAATTCGGTCGCTTTCCATTCTTTTTTCTAGTTTTTCTGAACAAGCTATTACATACGGGCGTCCTTTTTTCAAATCCCAATTGGTGTGTTCGATGAAAGCATCTTCCATAGCAATTTCTGCGATATCATCAATCAAGTAGGAGCGGAGCATATTGTCTAAGCCCAAACCAAATTTTCCCATAACGAAACTATCCACAGGAATATCAGCCTGCAAGGAACCCGAAGTTCCAATTCGGATAATGTTTAATGAAGTGAGTTTTTCTTTTGGTGTTCTGGTTTTCAAATCGATGTTGACCAAAGCATCCAATTCGTTCATTACAATGTCGATATTGTCTGGACCAATTCCAGTTGACATTACGGTGATTCGTTTGCCTTTGAAAAGTCCGGTTTGGGTTTTGAATTCTCTCTTTTGAGTCGAAAATTCGATGCTGTCAAAGAATTGTGTAATTTTTTCAACACGGTTTTGGTCGCCTACGAAGATGATGTCGTTGGCAATGTGTTCTGGTAATAGGTTCAAATGATACACACTTCCGTCTGGATTGAGTATCAATTCTGATGATTGTATCATAATAGCCCCCTAACCCCCGAAGGGGGAATTCCTATTGGGGTAAATAGGTTTTTATTGTTATTAATCTTTGATTAATTTTTGTCCTTATTTTAATGTGAATTTTTAATTCCCCCTTTGGGGGTTAGGGGGCTTTCATCCTCCAACACGTTTTACTTTAAAACCTTTTTCTTTGAGCATTTGCATTATTTTATCGCGATAATCACCTTGAATGATGATAGAATCGTCTTTAAAGGTGCCGCCAACGCTCAGTTTTGTTTTAATTTCTTTAGCCAAAATTTTAAAATCTTCGTCCGATCCTTCGTAACCTTCGATTATAGTCGTGGCTTTTCCTTTTCGCTTTTCGAATTTACAAATCATCGGTTCTTTTTGAACGTAGAGCACGTGATCTTCTTGTGGAACTTCTTCGGGTTCCGATTCGATATGGTCCGGAAATAAATTTTTCAGTTGTTCTTGTAAGTCCATAGATTTTTTATTGTAAAAAATAAAACCCAAAATTCAAAAAACAAATTACAAAATTGAAGTATTGGAATTTGGAATTTCATTTTTGGAATTTAAACATTGTTCTGAATTTGTTTTGCAATATAATTTGTAATCTCATTTCTATTTTCAAGATAATCAAACCATTTGGTTTTTTCATTTCGTTTGAACCAAGTAAGTTGGCGTTTGGCAAATCGTCGCGTGTTTTTTTTGATTTCCTCGATAGCAAATTCCAAACTGATTTTACCTTCAAAGTAAAGAAATAATTCTCTATATCCGACCGTTTGTAGCGCATTTAAGTCTTTATACGGAAATATTTTTTCGGCTTCTGCCAATAAACCTTCCTGCATCATAAGATCGACACGCAGATTGATTCGGTCGTAAATTACTTTTCTATCGGCTTCCAAGCCAATGAGAATAGGAGTAAAGTTACGAGTATTTTTCTTTTGATTCAAAAAGGAGGAATAGGGTTTTCCAGTTCCGATGCAAACTTCCAGAGCGCGCATCATACGTTGTGGATTTTCTTTGGCAACAACTTCGAAATAATTGGGATCCAGTTTTTTTAATTCGGTTTGCAAATAATGTAAACCCAATTTTTCATAATTCGATTTAACTTCCTCACGAACCGAAGTCTCTATTTCGGGAAAATCGTCAAAACCTTTCAAAACGGCATCGACATACAAACCAGAACCGCCAACCAGAACCGCATAATCATTGGTCAAAAACAATTCGTCAAGTTTGACAATGGCTTCTTTTTCGAAATCGCCCACGGTATAATTCTCGAAAATCGATTTGTTTTGGATAAAATGATGTTTTGCATCCGCTAATTCTTCTGAAGTCGGTACAGCTGTGCCGATTTGCATTTCTTTGAAAAATTGTCGGCTATCGCAAGAAATAATCTCGCATTTGAAATGTTGTGCCAAAGCAATGCTTAAGGAAGTTTTTCCTATAGCTGTTGGTCCGACGATGGTAATTAAGTACTTCATATTTTTTTAGCCCAGATGGAAACGGAAACCCCGCAGTGGTGAAAGTTAGTTTTTCTTGGTGTAAAAGAGCGACCAAAGGAAGCTCCTTTTATGCCTTAGAAAAACAACTTGAACAACGAGGAGTTGCAGTGTACAGCTGGAAATAGCTTCATATTATTCGAGTGTTAATGGATGTCCACAACGATGACAAAATTTTGCATTTGGATTATGATTCCCCACGCCACAATTTTCACAAACTTGTTTTTCTGGTGCTGTTTTGTCGGTATTTGTTTTGGAAAATTCGGCGGTTACGATTCCTGTGGGCACAGCAATGATGCCGTAACCGAGAATCATAACCATCGAGGCGATGAATTGTCCCAAAGGGGTTGCGGGTGAAATATCGCCGTACCCAACGGTAGTAAGGGTTACAATTGTCCAATAAATGCTGATTGGAATGCTTGTAAATCCGTTTTCTTCGCCCTCGACTATGTACATTATTGAGCCTATAATTATGGTGCTTATGAGAACAAAATAGATAAAAACAATTATTTTTCCGCGGCTGGCGCGCAATGCTTGTTGAATATGGAGTGATTGTCCTGTAAATTTTGGGTGATTTAATATTTTGAATAATCGCAATAATCGTAGCGCACGGATGACTGAAAAAACTTTTGATCCTATGAAAAATAAGGACAAATACATCGGTAAAATAGCAAGCAAATCGATAATACCAAAGAAACTGAAAATGTATTTTCGAGGTTGATTGGTGGTATAGATTCTTAGTAAGTACTCAAGCGAAAAAAAAACGGTAATAATCCATTCTAAAACAATGAGTTCGTGATGGTATTTTACATCAAATCCTTTGACTGTTTCGAGCATTACCAAAAAAACGCTCAACAGAATGAGCCCAAGCAGAATCAGGTCAAATAATCTTCCGGCGACAGTATTTGTTCCATAAATGATGATATGGATTTTTTGCCGCAGCAGGTTGAGCTTTGATTTTTGTTTATACATAGTACCAAATTTAGATTAAAAATTTATAATCTTGATGGTTTTTGACTTACGCATATAGCTTTGAATGATATTCTTGGCATCTCGATTGTTTTGCATCGGTGTAAGAATGTTGTGCAGAATCGACGGATTTGTAATTTGATAGTTCAACTCATAGAATGCAAAACCTCTGTAAATTCCATTTTCTATTAATACAGCAGAACGTTCGCTAATGTTCCGCCCTTTGTCAATGAGAATCATATTTTGAGTTTTGTAATTCCATTCTTCTAGAAATGTATTCACTCTACTGTTATACTCTTCGGCAGATACTGCCCCGATACAAGCACCATCACATTCTTTGATTCCGTATTGAAAACATTCTTTTTTGGTTTGATAAAGACCGTTTAGTTTTTGACACAATTGGTATTTGGTCGTAATGTGAAATAGCGTGTTTTTCGCTTCTTGCAGCGACGAAAAAGAAGTAATTTCTTTTTTTCTACCATCGAATTTTTGAATTTTCAGATTCAAGTAGCCTTTTTTGTCCTGTTCAGCATACAATGCCAATTGGAAAATACTTTTGCGTTGCGCCCGATTCAGGATGGGTTTATGAATTTTTATTTCTTCGCTTTCTTTTAATAGAGCGATGAGTTCACTGCCTGTTTCTTCATAAGTAACATCAAAAACTTCGTTTTGAATCTTTTTACATTTGGTTGTATTTCCTGTGAAATGCTGGTTGATTCTTTTTTTGATGTTGCGACTTTTGCCAATATAAATGAGGTTTCCTTGATCATTATGAATGTAATAAACCCCAGTTCTCGAGGGCATATTTTGCACAATGTCTAATAATTTTGGAGCAATTCCTTTTTTGATTTCCGTTTTGATTAACTCGGTGACAATTGTTTTTTCAATGTCTTTTTCAAGTAATAATTTAAAGAGTTTTACAGTTGCCATCGCATCGCCATTGGCACGATGTCTGTCGGCCATAGGTATTCCCAAAGCACGAACCAATTTCCCTAAACTATGCGAAGGTTGTTCTGGCAGTAAGCGTTGCGAAAGCTCAACAGTGCAGAGCGTTTTTACATTAAAATCATAACCCAGTCGACTAAATTCAGTGCGAAGAATTCGATAATCGAAATCGGCATTGTGGGCTACAAGAACGCAATCGTATGTCATTTCGATAATCCTTTTGGCCACTTCAAAAAACTTGGGTGCAGAGCGCAACATTGCATTATTGATGCCAGTCAATTTCACTACAAAAGGCTGAATCGGAATTTCTGGATTGACCAAACTGATGAACTGATCCACGATTTCGTGACCGTCAAATTTATAGATGGCAATTTCCGTAATTCCTTCTTCGTTGAATTGTCCTCCGGTGGTTTCTATGTCGAGTATTGCGTACAAAATAAGTGTTCGGTGTTCAGTTTTTAGTATTCAGTTGTCAAATCTGACTTCAAAAATCGTTAATCTTCAGTCAAAAATCAAATTCGTCCCCCAAAGATACTACTTCCTATCCGAACCATCGTGCTTCCGCATTCAATGGCGAGTTGATAATCGCCAGACATTCCCATTGATAAAGTTAGAAGTTGGAAGTTAGAAGTTGGAAGTTGATTGATCCTATCAAAAATCGATTTCAAATGCGTGAATTCTTTCTTGATTTGGTTTTGATTATCTGTGAAAGTTGCCATTCCCATTAATCCAACGATTCGAATGTTTTTATAGATTTCGTTGTTTTGTGTGATGAAACGAATAATTCCTGCTAATTCTTCTTCATCAAGTCCAAATTTGCTTTCTTCTTCGGCAATATAAACTTGCAATAAACAGTCGATAATTCTATTGTTTTTTTGTGCCTGTTTGTTGATTTCGTGCAGTAATTTCAAACTATCCACGCCGTGAATTAAGCTCACAAACGGTGCCATAAATTTGACCTTATTCGTTTGAACGTGACCAATCATATGCCACTCGATATCTTTTGGCATCGCTTCCCATTTCTCGGCCATTTCTTGGATTTTGTTTTCACCAAAAATACGTTGACCCGCATTATAAGCTTCCATCAAATCGGGAATCGGTTTGGTTTTAGAAACAGCAACAAGAGTTACGGTTGATGGTAAAGAAGATTTTATTTTGAGGAGGTTTATCGAAATGGACATTTTTCTATTTTTTCTTGGATTCTATATATTACGAGCCTTTCGTCTAAAATTATTTTTTCTTCCTTGAGTTTTTTAAATTCATTAAATATTTCTAATATTTCTTCGTCAGAAAAGGTCTCAAATTTATTTAAAGTATAGGTGTTTTTTAAATTTTTAAATTTTAAATAAAAAATCACACTACAGAGACCATTTCGAGATGGTATTCCTTTTAAAATAATTTTGGTTTCTTTTATAGTAATTGATTTTTTCCATTTTTTATTAAAAGTTTCACCTTCAAGTATGATTTTTTCGTTATCTAGAGTAATTTTATGAATATTGGTTTTACTTTCAAAAATAATGAAAACAATAAAAATTAATGAAAAAAGCGATTGAATTATTATTGATTGTGAAGGGGTTAATAGTTTAAAATTTAAAATTAAATATGTGAAAAATATAAACGATGCTAAAAAGGTAAAGGTTTTTAAATTAAAAAGACGTTGGTGAAAACTTTTAAATTCAGTTTCAAATGTTCTCATAATTAAAATTACTTAGAAGAGATAAACTGTTTCGCAATCTTCTCAGCTTTCTTACTTTCGCTGTAATCATAGAAGCCTTCACCCGATTTCACGCCCAATTTTCTGGCACGAACCATATTGACCAATAACGGACAAGGTGCATATTTCGGGTTTTTGAAACCGTCGTACATTACATTTAAAATGGCTAAACATACGTCGAGACCAATAAAATCGGCTAATTGCAATGGTCCCATTGGATGTCCCATTCCTAGTTTCATCACGGTATCAATTTCATAAACGCCAGCTACTTTGTTGTATAAAGTTTCGATGGCTTCGTTTATCATTGGCATCAAAATTCTGTTGGCTACAAAACCCGGATAATCGTTGACTTCAACGGGAGTTTTACCCAGTTTTTCGGATAAGGTCATAATGATTTTGGTCACTTCATCACTCGTATTGTAACCTCGAATGATTTCGACCAATTTCATAATGGGCACCGGATTCATAAAATGCATTCCAATAACGCGTTCCGGATGAGCAACAACAGCACCAATTTGCGTAATAGAAATAGAAGAAGTGTTGGTAGCCAAAATCGTATTATGCGAACAAACTTCGTTCAATTGCTTGAAAATATTGAGTTTTAATTCTACGTTTTCGGTAGCTGCTTCAACCACCAAATCTACGCCAACAACACCGTCTTTAATGTCGGTATAAGTGATGATATTATTGATGGTTTTGAATTTTTCTTCTTCAGTAATGGTTCCTTTTGCAACCATTCGGTCTAAGTTGGCAAAAATAGTTGCCATTCCTTTATCTAATGATTTTTCGGATAAATCGATTAATTTTACGGTAAAACCACTTTGAGCAAAAGTATGTGCAATTCCGTTGCCCATTGTTCCTGCTCCGATGACGGCTATTGTTTTCATAATAAGCCCCCTAACCCCCGAAGGGGGAATTCCTACTAGAGGTGAATAGGATTTTAATTTACAATTTATTTAAGGATTAAACTCCCCCTTTGGGGGTTGGGGGGCCAAAACAATCAATAATCTGATACGCCACACGTAAAGCTTCGGTCGCTTGTTCCAAAGTTACAATAGGCGTAGTGTCATTATTGATGGCGTCAGCAAAAGTTTCCAATTCTTCTAGGATGGCGTTGTTTTGCTCCACATCTGGATTCGAAAAGTAGATTTGCTTTTTTACACCTTCAGCATTTTGAAGAATAATGTCAAAATCTCCCGGAGTTTCTGGTGCGTCTTTCATTTTTACCACCTCACATTTTTTCTCTAAAAAATCTACCGAAATATAGGCGTCTTTCTGAAAGAAACGCGATTTACGCATATTTTTCATTGAAATTCGGCTGGCGGTTAAATTGGCCACACAACCATTTTCGAACTCAATTCGAGCATTGGCAATATCAGGAGTTTCACTTATGACAGAAACTCCGCTAGCGTGAATTTCTTTGACTTTCGAGTTTACAACACTCAAAATAGCATCAATATCGTGAATCATTAAATCCAAAACCACAGGAACATCGGTGCCACGAGGATTGAATTCTGCCAATCGGTGGGTTTCTATAAACATCGGTTTCTCGATCATATCCTTTGTAGCTTTGAACGCAGGATTAAATCTTTCGACGTGACCCACTTGACCTTTTACATTATATTCCTTGGCTAATGCAATGATTTCTTCGGCTTCGGCAACGGTATTTGAAATGGGTTTTTCAATAAAAACGTGTTTACCCGATTTGATGGAAACTTTGGCACATTTGAAATGCGAAAGTGTAGGAGTCACGATATCAATTACATCGACGGCGTGGATTAAAGTCGCAATGGTATGGAATTGTTTATAGCCAAATTCCTTGGCAACTTTTTCTCCGTTTTCTTGATTTTCGTCATAAAAACCAACTAATTCATATTTTTCAGATTGTTGTAATAATCTTAAATGTATTTTACCAAGGTGGCCAGCACCTAAAACGCCTACTTTTAACATAAAAAATGATTTTTAACAAATGTATAATTTATTTGCGTATTGTCTAAAATTTGTTCTTTAAAGTTTTGGAAATTCTTACTTGATTTTTGAAATTTTAAAGTCTATTTTTACCGAAAATAATCATTACAAATTTTGAAAAACACTGACAAACACCAAGGGCTTCGTAATCAATTGGTAAAACTTTTGAAAGAAAAAGGAATTCGAGATGCAACTGTTTTGTCGGCAATTAATACGATTCCACGACATCTTTTCATAGATTCAAGTTTTGAAAATTTTGCCTACCAAGACAAAGCCTTTCCAATAGATGCGGAACAAACCATTTCACAACCATATACTGTGGCATTTCAAACTCAGTTATTAGAGGTTAAGAAAGGTCAAAAAATTCTAGAAATTGGTACTGGTTCAGGCTATCAAACTGCAGTTTTGTGTCTGTTGGGAGCAACTGTTTACAGTGTAGAAAGACAAGTGAAATTATTTAAAAAAACACAGAATTTGTTACCAAAATTAGGCATTAGACCCAAACATCTTTCATTTGGAGACGGTTATAAAGGGCTCCCCGAACACGCTCCTTTTGATGGTATTATCGTTACGGCGGGCGCTCCTAACATACCTCATGCATTGATGGCTCAGCTAAAAATAGGAGGAAGGCTTGTTATTCCGCTTGGTGAAGAAACTCAAATTATGACTTTACTCATCCGAAAAAATGAAAAACAATTTGAAAAACATGAATTTGGAGATTTTAAATTTGTTCCTTTATTGGAAAATAAAAATTAATCATTTTGTCATTTCAACGAAGGAGTATTAACTCATTTGTAATAAATCAAAATCCCGTCTTGTCTTTTGGAACTTGACGGGATTTTTTATTGGCCAATGATTTCAAGATAACGGGTCAAACTTTCTTTCTCGATTTGAGCTATAAACAACAGAAAATCTTCTTTGTTTTTTTGAGTTTGAGCAATTTCTAATGCATTGTAATATTGCATTCTCGAATCATAATCACCTTTTATATTGGCAATTACATAGCCGTTTTGCAACAAAATTAGATTCATTACCAAACGCGAAGTTCTGCCATTTCCATCAATAAAAGGATGAATGGTGACCAAACGTTCGTGAAGTTCTGCTGCCAAAACTATCGGATGCAAGGCGTTTTTATGGGTTTCATACCAAATAAAAAAATCTTCCATTGCTGCGGAAACCAAAAAAGGTTGTGGAGGCATGTAAGAACTTCCTTTGATCATCACCTGAACCCTTCGGTAACGACCCGCATCTTCAGGATTAATACCGCGCAAAATTAAGTTATGAATAGACAAAACTTCGCGCTCATTCAGAGGAGTGTTTTTCTCCATCAAATGCTTGATATAGGCAATCGCTTCTTGGTGATTAATAACTTCAAGATGTTCTCGCATACTTTTTCCAGAAATGGTCAAGCCTTCGTTGATGACCAAATCAGTTTCGCGAAGTGTCATTGTATTTCCTTCGATTCTATTACTTTCAAAAGTATATTCAAGTTCCAATGCTTGAGCAATTCTATAGCTGTCAAACTGACGAAATTGATCTAGTTTGGTTTTTAAAACATCTATTTCTTCAAGAATGGCAGACAAGTTTTTAGAAATGGACTTTTTGATGGTGACGTAGCTGTTCGCAATTTCTTCTTGGACTAAGTTCATCGCCTTTAGAGCAAATTCATCTTGTCCAATTTCATAAATAATTTTTTCTTTGAGCCAATTTATCATTAAGGTTTCAAAGTCGATTTCGAGTAAGGAAGCCAACTTGACTACTTGATCTTTGGTTGGTTTTCTTGTTCCATTTTCGAATTTACTGATTAATGCTTGATCAATGCCTAAAAGTTGTGCCACTTCTCTGGTCTTAAGCCCTTTTTTTTCTCTTGCATTTTTTAGTAGTGTTTTCATATTATTTAATGTGAATTATTTTGTCTTGACAAATTTAGTCATAAATTTAAAATAAAAAAAAATAATACCTAAATTTTTTAAGTATTATTTTTTAGACAATCCTTTTTTAGATTGAAATATTATTTTTTGGGAATAAATCCATCCTTTTTCATTTCTTGCATAACTGTTGCGATGATGCTGTCAACCAAAAGACCAATATCGGATCCTGAAGAAGATTTTGTTGTTCCAGTCCAAATCAGTTTGTCTGATTTTAACGAAAATACATTAGTTTCAACCAAGTATGAAGTTGTTTCTTGGTAATATTCTGGGTCGTAATATACCGGAGAATACATTCCATACCACCCACCAAAACCGCCATAAGCACCGTATCCACCGTACATTCCGCCATATCCGCCGTAGTACATAGAAGTGTTAGTACCAGGGACATATTCTGTTTCTTTCATAGTGTCAACTAGACGCATAGTTACTACGGCGTCGTAGTTTTCGTCTTTGAGAATTTTCAATTTTTGATCTTTAGATAAATCTAAACTCGTACCATTCAAAAGTGCATACGAAGAATGAAACTTTGGACCAATCGAAGCAATTCTGTTTTCGGTGATTCTTCTTGTAGCTTCATTTTTCACCAAAGCAACTACCAGGATTTTTTTGTATTCGGTATTTGCATTCGAAGTATCTGGATCTCTCCAACTGCTCACGATGGCCGTACCACTACTACAACTAGCTAAAAAAACAATTGACAGTGCAATAAAAAACTTTTTCATATTTTTTTTGTTAAAAATTATTGGAAGTAAAAATAGCAATTAAATCAGAAAATAATGTTGAAATAGAAAATTAATCTAAAATGATTTTTTGATTCGGTCAAGATCTCGTTTGGTATCCTGTTCCTTGAGCGATTCTCGTTTGTCATAGGTCTTCTTTCCTTTGCAAAGACCAATTTCTAGTTTAGCCATTCCTTTTTCATTAGTAAACAATTTCAAAGGAACAATGGTTAAGCCTTTGGCTTGAACACTTCGGGCTAAACTTTTTAATTCTCTTTTGTTGAGTAAAAGTTTACGTTCACTTCTGGCCTTGTGGTTGAATTGGTTGCCAAAAGCATATTCTTCAATATACGTATTAATGGCGAAAAGTTCGGTTCCACTAAATTCGCAAAAGCTCTCTGTAATATTGGCTTTTCCCAAGCGAATAGATTTTATCTCGGTACCCGCCAAAACGATTCCGGCCGTAAATTTTTCGATTATTTCATAATCGAAACGGGCTCTTTTGTTGAGTATGTTGATTGTTTTTAGCATCGGACGGCAAATGTAGATACAAATGTATGAAACACCAAAGAAATATAGAAAAATGCGTAAATTTGTACAATGGAAAAACAACAATCAAAAGATCCGCTGCACGGTATCACATTACAAAGAATATTGGAAGTATTAGTCGATTTTTACGGATTTGACACTTTAGGAGAATTGATAAAAATAAAGTGTTTTAATGATAATCCGAGTATAAAATCGAGTTTGACTTTCCTCAGAAAAACCGATTGGGCCCGAAAAAAAGTGGAGGAACTTTATATAAAAACGATCCCGAAATTGAAGCCCTAATTGATGCGGTAGGAAATCATTAGTCGTTTTTGTTCAAGGCTTTTAAAAAAATAAAGTATAAGTCAAAATTGTTTTTTATTCAAAATAGAATAAATAACGGTATCCAAAAAATGCCCTTCATAATATTCATTTTCTTTTAAATGCGCCTCTTTTACAAAACCATTTTTCTGTAAAACGCGCTCCGAAGCAATATTATCAGGATCAATTATGGCTTCAATCGAATGCAGTTTCATCACTTGAAAACCATATTTTACAACCTCATTTATAGCTTCCGAAATGATTCCTTTTCCGTGATATTCAGGGAGTAACATATAACCGATTTCAGCTCGAAAATGTTCTGGTTTTATGCGGTAATGACCAATAATTCCAATGAGTTTTGGATTGTCTTTTAGGGTAATTGCCCAATTTATCCCTTCATTTGAATCGATTTTTTCATTAATAATGGCAATATGGTTCAAGGCGTCTTGTGGAGTTTTTGCCAATGGTCTGGGGACGTATTTCATCACTTCTTGATCAGACCGAAGTGCAAAAATCTCGCTCACATCTTCATTTTCAAGACGTCTTAGCAGTAATCGTTTTGTTTCAAGATTGGGGAAAGGTTTAAAATTAATTTCTAACATAGCTATAAAATTTCGATACTATAATTGGATTCGAATGTTTGATTTTGCTCCAAAAGCTGAATTCCCTCTTTTTTTGAAAAATCATCATATTCATCTAAAGTATCCGAATAACCAAACCAAGGTTCAATACATAAAAATGGCGCATCTTTCATAGTCCAAATTCCTAAATTCGGAAAGTCTGAGAAATTCACTTTCAGAATAGGTTTGGTGTTTTCTAAAATGCTAATCGACTTAGATTTTAAGGCTTTAAAAACCAAAGCATCTTTTTCGAAAAGTTGATAGTTCAAAACAAGTTGGCGGTTCTGAAGTGGAAGTTTATTAGTTGTATTAGAAATTAACCCCTCTTCCAATAAATGATAATTCAATACTTCTTGTTGATCAAATTCAAGACTATAATTATCAAAATTTTCGACCATTGCCAATGCTGGATGTGCACCTATTGAAAACGGCATCATTTTTTCATTTTTGTTGATTACCTTATAGTCAATGTTCAATTTGTTTTCTTCAAGTACATAGCAAATCTGCAATTCAAAGTCAAAAGGATAGACTTTTTTTGTTTCTAAAGTTGAAGCCAATGAAAAAGTGGCACTATTTTCAGATTTTTCAATCAATTTAAATTCCATTTCGCGGGCAAAACCATGTCTTGACAAATGATATTCATTTTCATCATATTTATAAGAATTGTTTTTTAATGTCCCCACGATTGGAAATAAAACGGGAGAATGTTTCCCCCAAAATACTGGGTTTCCTTCCCAAATATACTCCTTGTTTTCTTTATCTTTTAAAGAAAATAATTCAGCCCCCAAATGCTTAATTTGAGCGGTAAGATTTGAATTAGAAATGGTAGTTGTCAAAATAATATCCAATTTATGTTATACTTTTTTATCGAGGTAAATATATTCTATAAATTTTGAATAGCAGTATCAAATAGTCTTAATACAAATAATTATTAAAAATTTGCCCAAAATATGCCTTTTACTTTTAGTACTACGTTTATTTTTCATTAATTTGCTTCTGAAAAATTTATAAAATGAAAAACTACCCTTGCAAAGCTTTAATCCAATTGGCATTATTATTTGTGATTTCAACCTTGTGGTCACAACAAAATAGTCAGGTTGCTCAAAATCATGCTAGTTCAAAGTACAATTATAACGAAGCTTTTGGACCATTTTTTTATTCAAAAAACGGAACAAATACTCGTTCAGCAAGTGGGCAACCTGGTTATGAATATTGGCAAAACAGAGTAGATTACCAATTGACAGCCAAATTAAATGAGGAAATAAACGAAATTTCCGGTACAAGTGTAATAACCTATACCAATAATAGTCCAGACAAAATGTCTTTTTTGTGGATGTATTTGGATCAAAATTTATTTAAAGATGACTCTCGTGGGAATGCTTTAGTACCTTTGACTGGAAGTAGAAACGGTGCTCAAGGTCAGCAATTTGATGGCGGTTTCAAAATAAAATCAGTTAAAATCATATCCGCAAATAAAGGAGTTTCTTCAGAAAAAGAGGCGAAATTTGTAATTTCTGATACTCGCATGCAAGTTTTTCTTCCTCAGGAATTGAACTCAAAAGGAGGAAAGGTCAAAGTTAAAATCGATTTTTCTTTTATTTCACCAAACGAAGGATCCGATAGAATGGGTATATTAGGAACAAAATATGGTAAGATTTTCTCTATTGCGCAATGGTATCCCAGAATGTGTGTGTATGATGATATTGCAGGATGGAATACCAATCCATATTTGGGAGCCTCCGAATTTTATTTAGAATATGGGGATTTCGATATCAATATTACTGCACCATCGAATCATTTTGTTGTGTGTTCTGGTGAATTGGTAAATGCAAAAGAAGTGTACAATATCGAACAGCAGAAAAGCTGGGAGCAAGCTTCAAAAAGTGAGACTACAGTACTCATTCGTTCTGCGGAAGATGTTAAAAATGCCTCTAATCCCGCATCCAAAACAACTAAAACTTGGCGTTTTAGTATTAAAAATGCACGCGATGTTTCGTGGGCATCGTCTTCGGCTTTTATTTTGGATGCTGCTAGAATCAATTTGCCCAGTGGAAAAAAAGCAATGGCAATTTCGGCTTATCCGATAGAAAGTGAGGGAAATCAGGCATGGGGAAGGTCCACCGAATATACAAAAACATCAATTGAAAATTATTCGAAAAGATGGTTTGAATATCCATACCCGGCGGCTACAAATGTGGCAAGCATAGCTGGAGGAATGGAATATCCAGGAATTGTTTTTTGCGGCTATAAATCCAAAAATGCCGACTTATGGGGAGTTACGGATCACGAATTTGGTCATATTTGGTTTCCTATGATTGTGGGTTCAAACGAACGTTTATTCGCTTGGATGGATGAAGGTTTTAACACTTTTATTAATTCATTAAGTTCGGGTGATTTTAATAAAGGAGAGTATAAGGATAAACCTGAAGATTTGCACATTTTTGCTGAAAAATATACAACACCAAAGCTGGAACCAGTAATGAGTTCACCCGATAATATGAAGGAAGCTAGCATTGGAACTTTAGGATATTCAAAGCCAGGGGCTGCATTAGTAGTTTTACGCGAACATGTTTTAGGTTCTGAGCGTTTCGATCTAGCTTTTCGAACTTATGTAGAACGATGGGCATTCAAGCATCCGGCGCCAGATGATTTTTTTAGAACGATGGAAAATGTGGCTGGGGAAGATTTGAGTTGGTTTTGGAGAGGCTGGTTTGTCAATAATTGGCGTTTAGACCAAGGTATAAATAAAGTACAATATGTCGATAATAATCCCAAATTAGGAGCTGTCATCAGTATTGAGAATTACGAAAAAATGGCGATGCCAGTCATTTTGGATATCAAAACAAAAAGCGGAAAAGTAAGCAGGGTAAAATTGCCTGTTGAAATTTGGCAGAGAAATGTAGATTGGACTTTCAAACATAATTCTACTGAAGAAATAGAAAGTATTGTTATTGATCCGGATCACGTTTTTCCTGATTGTAACGAAAGTAATAATGCTTGGAAATCAAATAAATAGTGTTGAAAATAAAAACCGCAAATTGGCAAATGATAATCTGCTAATTTGTGGTTTTTAATGATATTAGTTTTATATATTATGCAGGGATTTGCTGGCTCAAGCAATGCAAAGTTCCAAACCCCCAAATCAAATCGATGGTATTAATTCCGATGATTTCTCTATCAGGAAAACAATCGGCAATGATGTTTAATGCAATTCTATCGTTGGCATCATTAAAAGTCGGTACCAAAACACATTGGTTTAAAATCAAAAAATTGGCATAACTGGCAGGCAATCGCAATCCATCAAAGTCGATGCGTTTTGGCATTGGTAATTCCACTATTTGTGGCGATTTTCCGTTTTCTAATTTTGCGTTTTGCAAACGTTTTAAATTGTCTTGCAAAGGTTTGTAATTGTTGTCTTTAGGATTTTGTTCTACAATGGTAACGATGGTGTCTTCGTTTACAAAACGGCACAAATCATCGATATGACCGTGAGTATCATCGCCTTCGATGCCATCGCCCAACCAAATCACATTGGTGATGCCCAAATATTCTTTGAAAACCGCTTCGTAATCTGCTTTGGTAAAACCAGGATTTCTAACTTGAATTGTTGGATGCATCAAACATTCTTCCGAAGTTAATAAAGTTCCTTTTCCATTGGTGTCAATTGCTCCGCCTTCAACAATTACGGGTTTTCCGTTGTATAAAACTTGGGTTATAGGAAGTTTTAGAAATTCGCCCACTTTTGCAGGAACCTGCTTGTCTAAATTAATGTTTTTATACTTGGCCCAACCATTAAAATTGAAATTCAAAGCTTCTCTTTTGGTTCCGTTTTGAACAATAATCGGTCCCGAATCCCGCATCCAGCTTCGGTTGGTTTTATAAATGATGAAAGAAACATTAGTCATTTGAACCGTTGCTGTTTCTAACATTTCCGAAACTTTTGCCTTTAGCTTTTCATCGGCAACGACCAAAAATACTTTTTCGAAAGTAGCCACTTTTTTGATAAATTCTACAAAAGCCCATTGAATAGCTTCGTATTTCCCTGGCCAATCTTTGCCATTATGCGGAAAACACAATAAAATTCCTTCTTGTTTTTCCCATTCAGCGGGGAAACGTCTGTTTGTAGTGGTCATAAAACGAAACTAAAATTAATGAGCACAAATATAAACATTCGTAAGGATTATAAAAATTAGAAGGATTGATAAATTTGGGGTGGTTTTATTGTGGAGTCTTGATTTTTTTTATTCTTATTAAATAAACCCAACAAAAAAGGACCAAAACAACTAGCGTTCCAGTCCTTTTTTTATTACAAACCTAACTGTTTATACCTATTATTTAGTAGAGTATTATAGTTTTCTTTGTATTCCTCGCTTACAAAACTTTTTGCTAAAACGGCTTCCATTTCGGGTTTGCAATACTGAAAAAGTTCTAAAGTATTGTCTAAAACTTTCTTATTTAAACCACCATTTTCATAAGCAGCAAGAAAATCATTGTAATTTAGTTTTCTCTTTTTTGCGTTTAGGGTTAAGGCTAATTCTTCGGTGTCTGCTGGGTTTACTAATGCTGTTGGCACTAAATCATACCCAGGACACAAACTCAAACCTTGTCCTTCTTTTTCTAAAAGCGAGAAATTCTTCAAATGCATATCGGTGTTTCCTGTAAAAAAACTAAACAAAACCTGTTCATAAAAATTACTAACATCAAGCAAAGGATTGGAGGAATATTTCAAGACCAATTTAGCTACTTGTTCGTGACTTCCTTTGTATTTGTCTTCGGTAAGTCGTTCGCTGAGTTGGCACATATCTTCCATCTGTAGTTTTCCTTTTCGGGTTCTATCGACACGTTTGGTGATATAACACAAAGTGCTATCTTGCAAATGGATTAGGCTATGCGGAACTACGTTTATGCCACAAACAGCAGCCATATGCATTGTGACACTTTCTAATTCGGGCAATTGTGCATAATGTTCGGATGGAGGTTTTAGGATGTAATCGCCATAAAGCCCAACGATGGTCAATTTTTTGGTTAAATTTTTATCTTGTTTTCTGTATAAACTCAACGATACTTTGGCTTGAACACCCGTAACCGCCATTTGACTTTGGATTACTTGTGTAGCCAATTCTTGCAAATTATCTAAACTGTACCCCAATTGAGGGGTTTTTAGTTGTCCAAAAAAACGTTTGTTGCAAGCTTCGTGAAAATCGGAAGTAGGGTCAAAAAGAGGTTCATAACAATGCAAGCACCTTCTACCATAGAAAGGTTCTTTTTCTTGAACTTCTGCGGTTTTGTTTTCTAATCTTGCTAAATATTTCTTTTTATAATTCTTCATTGTTTACAACGCTTACGGCTCCAATGCAATCTTTACAGCAGCTGAGGAGCAGTCCCATTCTGTCTTTATAGTTTATTTTCCAATTTCTTTCGGCTAGGTCTAAAAGCCATCCTTCGGGGATTAATCCGTCAAAAAAAGCAAATAATGTTTTGCTTTGATAGGGTTTTTCGGTTAGCGGTAAAGTCAAACTTACTGCTTGTGCTTGGTCATTTTGTACATAGTCTTGGTTATATTCAAATAAATAGCCAGCGTCAGTTTCGCTTACTACGCCACAGAAAACATTTTTCATATATACTTTTCCACTTCTATTCATTTCCTAATAATTTACCTCGATCCATCTGGACTACTCCTAATGTTTCTCCAAATAATCGCAGTACGTCGTTTACTTTGTCCATTCGCAAGCTGTTTTTTCCTTGTTCTAAATCTCTTACAAATCGCAAACCAACCCCAGCTTTAAGCGCTAATTCGGGTTGTGTTAGTTTGTTTTGTTTTCGTTTTGCCTTAACGTGAATACTGATATGATTTAGATTTTCCTTCATTTTTATACCTTTTAAAGTACAAATGTACTATTTTTTTAAAAAATAATACCTTATTTGATATATTTTATTATTTTTATTAAATATTTATACCCTTAAAAACATAAAAAGTATTTGTTTTTAAAAATTATACTATTTAGGGTATAATTTATAAATTTTAAAAAGAATTAGGCAACAAAAAAAGGACTAAAACATAATTGTTTCAGTCCTTTTTTAAAATATTTGAATAAAATCAGTACAATCTGTTTTATCCCTAATGTCCGTGTGCCATTAATTTAATCAATCGCTCTTTTGGTAATATCTCCAAACGCATCGATTCGTCTATCTCTAAAGAAAGGCCAATTCTGACGCACATTTTCTTGCAAATCCAAGTCTACTTCGGCAATTAAAATTTCTTCTTTATCGTGTGAGGCTTGCGCCAAAATTTCGCCTTGAGGCCCAGCTATAAATGACGAACCCCAAAACTGGATTCCAGCTGTTCCTTCGATATATTGTTCTAATCCAATTCTATTGGCAGCGGCGACATACACGCCATTTGCCACAGCGTGACCTTTCATTACATTCATCCAAGCACCGTGTTGATTTTCACCATATTGCTCTTTTTCCAAAGGATGCCAACCAATTGCTGTTGGATAAAACAACACATCAGCCCCTTGCAAAGCAGTTAAGCGAGCCGCTTCTGGATACCATTGATCCCAACAAATAAGCGTTCCAATTTTTCCTTTTTGAGTAGGGAAGGCCTTAAAACCCAAATCGCCTGGAGTGAAATAAAACTTTTCGTAAAAATGCGGATCGTCTGGAATGTGCATTTTGCGGTACAATCCTGCTTCGGAACCATCGGTGTCGATGATATACGCACTGTTGTGGTATATTCCCGCCATTCTTTTTTCGAAGAAAGGAACAATAATCACGACTCCCAATTCTTTTGCCAATGCACTAAAAGCGATAAATGAAGTGCTGTACAAAGGTTCTGCCAATGCAAAATTATCAACATCCTCGCTTTGACAAAAATAGTGGCTACTGTACAATTCGGGTAAAGAAATTACTTCGGCACCTTTACTGGCAGCATCTCTAACCCAACTCAAACATTTTTTCAGGTTATTTTCGGCAACATCGTTTAGATTCAATTGAATAACCGCTATTTTGTATTTCTTCTTTGGCATAAGGCAAAAATTTTAGAGTGCAAAAATAGTTAATTTTTCTAGTTTACTGAATTTTACTTTTTTTTGAATACTTTTTTAAATAGGGTAACAATTCCTAAAACTAGAAATCCGATGATTAATCCGAAAATAAATTCTGTTACTGTTGAAGGTACATTAGGAAAAGCATGATGCAGAAAATCAATATTGTGAGCAAAGATGCCGCCAGCAACTAGGAGTAAAGCGATAGTGCCAATAAAAGATAAACTTTTGATAACTTTGGGCAAGGCTCGAACCAATAAATTGCCTATTGTTTTTGAAAAACTGCGTTCTTTTGTACTCAGTGCAATTAGTTTATAGCCTAATTCATCCATTCGCACGATCAAAGCGACGATTCCATAAACCCCGACCGTGGCTAGTAATGCAATAATGCTGACGACCATAATTTGAGTACCAATTGATTTTTCTAAAACAGTGCCAAGTGCAATAATTACTATTTCGACCGAAAGAATAAAATCGGTCACGATGGCTGATTTTATTTTCTCTTTTTCAACTGCTAAAATTTCTTCATCGGAAAATTCTCGCTCGGCCAGATGTGTGGCAGCATGTTTATGTGGAAAGAAATATTCGAATATTTTTTCGGCACCTTCATAGGCCAAATAAAGTCCGCCAAGCACCAAAATGACTATTATGGCCAAAGGGAAAGTGGCGCTCAAAAGAAAAGCAATTGGTAAAATGATTATTTTATTGAGCAAAGATCCTTTGGCAATGGCCCACAAAACGGGTATTTCTCTCGAAGAAATAAATCCAGAGGCTTTTTCGGCATTTACGGCCAAATCATCGCCTAAAATCCCTGCCGTTTTTTTGGCTGCCAATTTACTCATTACTGCCACATCATCCATAATTGCAGCGATATCATCTAATAATGCGAAAAAACCTGATGCCATATATTTTGTTTTAATAAGTTCATGATTTCGGAGGTGTTTCCCTAATCAATCGAACCAGTTTTGATTTTTTGGTGGTGCGAAAATACTTTTTTTTTGGTTAAATTTTAAATTAAATTCTACTCTTCATCATCATCGTCAAAATTCAAAAAATCATCAGGATTAAATGGAATATCATCGTCAGGATCTTTGTCGTGTGCACTTACACCGGGCGGATTGAACAAGCCCCAATCGTCTTTGATGTAATTCCATACGTCAAAATTTTCGACCCAGTCAATGAATAAGAGGCGGAATTCTTCGATTTCATTTCGCAACAAATTGATATAATCTTTGTCTTGAATGCTTTCTTCAAATCGCAAACTTCCGGCTTGAACATAGAGATCGCGAGCCGCTTTTCGGATAATAGTAGCATTTTCCATTTTCAAATCATACAATTCCACTCCATGTGCGCCAGCAATTTTTGCAGGGATTATCATAGCATCTTCCAGCATAAATCGTACGGTAGTTTCTTGTAGAAATTCATTATCGGCGGGCACAATTTCTACTAAACCTTGGGTGATTTTTAAAATTTGTTCCGCTTTTTGAAATAAAGGAAATTGATGCAGTTCGTCTCTATTATTTTTCATTGATCAAATGTCTAATTTTGTTTTTTTTGAGGTATTATTAGTTCTCCCATAAGTTGATTTACGGAGTTTTTAGCAATATTCAAAGCCCTAAGTGAGTTCTTTTTCTTAAAGGAATGTGCTTCCATTCTAACCATAATATTTTGAAGCATTTGGATCGCATCATTGATGAAGGGGCCTTTATTGAGCATAATACATTCGGCTTGCATACCCTGAATCACATCACTAATTTCGGCTCGGGTTGGAATCCCAGTTTTGGCTAAATTTTCGAGCACTTGGGTAGCCCAAATAACCGGAATATGAGCGGCTTCACAGAGCCAAAGTATTTGATTTTGGACCTCGGAACTTCGTTCGAAACCTATTTCCACTGCCAAATCTCCCCGGGCAATCATCACACCTATTTTATCTCGTTTCATTCCTTCGAGTAGAATTAATGGTAAGTTTTCGAAAGCTTCTTTGTTTTCGATTTTGAAAACTACACCTAAATCCTTGGCGTTATGACGGGTTAATTGTTCGTATAGATATTGGACATCAGCACCAGTTCTTACAAATGAATACCCTACAATATCTGCATTTTTGCACACAAAATCTAAGTTTTCGATATCTTTCTTGGTCAAGGCAGGAAGGTTCAACTTGGTGTCTGGCAGGTTAATGCCTTTTTCAGAGGATAATTTATTTTTGTAACAATGTGTGATCAAAAGTTCGACATCTTCATCCGTTTTCGAAACCACAACCGACTTAATCATTCCGTCATCGAATAAAATGATATCATCAATTTTTACATCATCAATTATTTCAGGAAGAGCCACGCCAATTTCTGCTTTTTTTAGTTGCTCCTTGTTTTTTCCGAATTTTGATTTCTTCCCTAAGGTCGCCCTTTTGGTTAAAATAATATGCTCACCCACCTTGATGGGGATGCCGGTTTTTGTTTTGCCTTTTTTTCCTTTGATTTCAATTGGCGAAGTTCTTAATTTTGGCCCTGACAAATCCATGTAGATTTTCAATTTATGCTCGGTTTCGGCTTTAATTTCGTTGATAAATTGCACCATTTTGGTCCAAATATCAATATCACCGTGACTTAAATTAATTCGGGCTATTTCCAACCCGTTTTCCACCATTTCCTCAATAATCGATTTGTTTTCTGCCGCTTCGTTGGGCAAGGTAACCATAATTTCAATGAATTGATTTCGGCTTCCTTCATTGAATAAATGGTTGGCATTTTTCTTAATCAGTTCGCAACTTCTTTCATAACCTATGATTTCGATATTCGATTTTTCGTCGATGGGAAGTCCTTGAATCAATTTTAAATTTCGGACAACATTATAGAGGTTGCTGTACACATAGCCTTCGGAGGCACCCAAAGAGGAAACGCCAAAATCCGATAAACTGGCGTGATATTTTCTTAAATCGTAGCTCCTCAAGATCAAATACCGGCACAAATTTTTGGCACTTAATCGGTAGGCTGGGTGAATTTCGGATATAGTAGCATCTATTTTCGACTCGTTGACTATAATAGACTGTAAAATTTCATTCAATTCTCTACTTAATTTTTCAATTTTCATGTCAAGGTATTTTTGAGGTCCATTTTTCTGTAAAGACAAATCAGTTGACACAAAAATAGATTAAAATATCTCTTTTAAGATTATTTTTAAGATATTGTTATCATATTGAGGAGCAGAGGTGTGCCTGCGAAAGTACCTTTTGAAACAAAAAGCATTTTGTCGCGGTAGCTGGGAATTTTATTTTGCTTTTTCGTCAGAATTAAAGATAAAATTTTGGGGAGTGGTGTAATACGATTTCAATTTTCCATTTTTGTACGCAGCCACGGTCCAATAATACATTTTTCCTCGAACTAAATTTGAAAACGTGTAATTCGTATTCGTGGTTTCTTGATTGATAATTATAGTTTTATCAGTTGAAGTCGCAGTAGTAAAACCAGTATACTGGTTCCAATTTTCATTTGAAAAGGCAATTTGCAACCGATACGTACATTTTTTATTTGTTGGCCTATCCCAAGCAATATACACCGTAGGTGTTGAACTTGCATAATTGTCTATTGGAGCAATTGGAGTAGGTGTTTTCAAAGTTGGTTTCTTGTGTAACGCCCAAACTGAGGGGATAGAACGATACGATTCCGAGGGTGTATTGATGAAAGTAATAGGAGTTGCCAACTGTGTAGAACCACCACCATCGCAATTCAAGGCTTCATAACATCCTAGTTTTTCCAGTATCGATGCCATTTGCGGTAATGTAGCTCCTATTGAAATTCCGGGCTGTCTGCCGTCTGCCACCAATAGAATGAGGTGATTTTTTTTGGTAAATCCAATGGCGGATCTCGGGTCCAAACTCGTATTTGAAACTCCAGAACCCCAAAAAACTTCTTCGTCATAAGTATCTACAATCGTTCCGTTTTTGATTAATACTGGGCCCGCACCCATTCCATTTTTTAAATTATGCCATTGAAAACCTTGACCTTTAGTTGGTATTTTTGCCGGAAATCCATCGGCATTTGGAAAAGGAGAGTCATAATAATACAGGTCTTGTTTTGTATTGCCAAAATGATAGATCCATTTTACTGCCATCGACCCATCGAGATTGAATCCGAAGAAGCCTCTGGTTAGGGGATATAGTAGGTCTTTTCGTTTTACCGAGGCGATATTTTTGGCTTCAACAGTTTGATTTATAACGGCAGAATAGGAAGTGTTTCCACCAAAATAACCGCCATTCATTACGGCAAGAGCTCCTAAATTAGCAGCCCAATTTCTTGCACTTGATTTTGTGGAAGACAGTATTGGTGTTAATTCTAAATCAGATCGGTTTAGGTCGATATCGATGTATTTTATTTTTAGTGGAATGCTTGGATCTTCGCCCGAAAATACGCGCACACCTTTAGGCATGCTATGTTGGGACGTAATTTGTGCCCAAGTAATATTTTGAGCTTCAAGGACCAACGCATTAAAAAACAGGAATAAGGATATGATTTTTTTCATCAAAAAAAAGAATTGACTATAAAGGTAAAAAAAATAAGGCTACCCTCTCGAATAGCCTCATTTCAAAACAAGTACAGGATTATTTTTTTAATAATTTGGCAGTGTTATTAATACTACCATTCACAACTTTTACCACATATTCACCAGCATTTAAGTCTTGAATGTTGATAGTTTGAACGTTATCTTGAATTTTTGCCGATTTTACTTGTCGACCTTGAATGTCATAAATATAGGCCTGAGCGTCCTTGTCTATATCAGTATCGATAGCAATGTAAAATTCATTTCTAGCTGGATTAGGGAAAATTTTAGTCGCTTTTCGAGCATTTGCAGCTGAAAAATCTTTGTTTCCTAAAACTACGGTTACCCCATCTTTGACAAGAGTCGTTCCGCTGATACCGTTATTACCTGCTAAGGTGTAAACTGTGATTGTATTTGCAATACCATCTACCAAATCTGGAACCACTTTTAGACCTATTCCACCACTTGTATTCCCATTGGATACAGTTCCCAGTGCAGGTGTAACAGCCACAGTTGATGCACTCGCAAAACCAGTTGTAACGTCAATTAATTTTGCAAGTTCATTAGTACCACCATATAAATAGGCAGCAACATATTTCTTAAGACCAACTTCAAAATAACGTATATCATTAGCGGATTTAGGAAGAACTGCTTCAGGTATAGACTCTCCGGGTACTACTGATCCATCCGCATTGTGTACAGTCATCAAGTTACCACTTGCTTTTACTATAAATCGAGAGGTTGCTGTTAAACCAAGAGGTGTGACTGAAACTATAGTAGTTGATGCTGTCAAAGCAGGTATGGTTATAACAGTTGGTGTTGTTTCTACTGCGCCTCCAGTTACAATCCATCTAATTACTCTAAAGCCAGTTGTAGGTGCTACGGTTCTACCAGCGGCAAAAATTACGGCATTACTAGAAATATCGCCTGTTACCGAAAAAGTATCTCCTAAACGTACTTGCTCTGTAAGAGATGATCCATTATAAGAGGTATAAAGAGTTGGGACAGCGGTTTCACTATCCCACTTGTAAATTTTGAAAGTAGAATTGTCATTAGCTGGAGAAACATAACCGTTAACCATTAAATTACAAGCTAAAATAGCGCCATTAGCACTAACTTCTACGTCATTTAATGGAACATTTCCTCCAATAACACCTGTGTAATTACTTACATTTGCCGCAGCATCAGTACCGTCAACACCATTAATCACTCTAATTGTTGGTGGTGTTGTAGCTCGGGAAACCACATACATTTTGTCGTTTAGCGCTGCCGTACCTCTTTCGTTATTTGCGGTTGCCATCCAAGCAGGCAGATTGCCATTTGCAACACTTCTTTTCCAATTAATTTGGGCGTTTCCTATGCAGAAACTAGCCAAAAATAATACTAAGTAAATTTTTTTCATAATCGTTTTTTTTAAGTTAGTTAGTTAATAATTAAATTATAGGGGTTAAATATAATAAAATATTTTATTAATTAGTTATGTAATAGTAAAATTTATGAAATATATCTTAAAATTTCTATTTGTATCAGTTTTTTTTGATTATTTTTGATGGAGAAATGTAATACAATCGGGCTATAATGTTATAAATAATCTAAAGTTATACTTTGTAACGAATATGGTTTATGTTTGTATTGCTGTAATAAGTGGTATTTAAATAAAAAGTGAAAATGAATTTGAAAGATTTATTAGATAATAGTTTAGACAAAAGTCTATCCGATCAAAAGTGGCACATGCTGAGACAAACCATAGTAAAACGCTTGCTATCCAGTGGAAACGCCACAATTACTGAGCTGAGTTCGGAATTGCAATCGAGTGTGCCTACAGTAACAAAAGCGGTTAATGAATTATTGGCAGAGGGCTATATGATTGATATGGGGAAAGTCACCAATAGCGGTGGCAGACGTCCTTCCTTATATAGTATCAATCCGACTTGCGCCTATTTTATGGGAGTCGAAGTGAATATTTCGGACCTTTCGATTGGATTGCAAAACATTAAGAATGAATTTGTCAGTATCGAAATGGGGACTTCTTTTATTCTGCAAAATACTCAAGAATCACTAATGGAGTTTTGCGAAATTCTGAATTCATTTATCGAAGATAGTTCTGTTGCCAAAGATATGATAGTGGGAGTTTGTATAAACTTTTCGGGTCGTATCAATTCGATGGAAGGCTTTAGTTATAATTATTTTTATAGCGAAAACAGGCCCTTGACCGAAATTATTTCTGAGCAGTTGACTATTCCGGTTCATCTAGAAAATGATACAAGAGCCATGGCTTTTGGGGAATATAGGGAAGGAGTGGTCGATCACGAACAGAATATTATATTCCTTAATTATAGTTGGGGAGTGGCGATTGGGATGATCACCGATGGTAAACTCTATTATGGAAAATCTGGATATTCAGGAGAATTTGGTCATAGTACCATTTTTAATAATGAAATAATGTGCCAATGTGGCAAATTAGGTTGCTTAGAAACCGAAATTTCAGGTTGGTCGTTGGTAAAACAATTTCAAGAAGCCATAAGCCAGGGCAAGCAATCCAACGTCAGTATTGACGAAAATCTTTTGGGCTTACAGCATCATGTCATTATAGATGGAGCGGTCAAACTCGAAGATAGTTTGTGTGTGGATTTGGTCACCAAACAAAGCGAGAAAATAGGAAGGTATCTTTCGATTTTGCTCAACATTTTCAATCCCGATTTGTTAGTAATCGGCGGCGATTTTGCGCGCCTCGGTGATTATGTGCTCTTGCCAATTCAGGCGGCTTTGAAAAAACATTCGCTGGGTTTGGTCAATCGCGATATGAAATTAAAAAAATCTACTTTAGGCAGACGGGCCGGTGTAATAGGTGCTTGCTGTATTGTCAAGGAAAAAATGCTATCTCCTTTATTAAGTAAATAGTACTTCAGTAGCAACAATTAATAAATTTTTTTATTAATTGTTGCTTTGTTACTAAAAATTTATATATTTGTTGTGTTGAAGCAATATATCAATTTTTATGTATCAGAAATTCTTTTTCTTTTGTTTGTCAATTTTTCTTTTGCTCTCTTGTACTAGAGTCAATGCGGATATTCGATTGAGTGCTGCTCCCGTACCTGCCATAAAAGGAGTTTGGGTTACGAATGTGGCTTCGGACGCTTTAGATTCAAGAGCGAAAATTACAGAAACGGTTGCTCTTTGTAAAAAATCAGGAATTACCGATATTTATGTGGTTTGTTGGAATAGGGGGCGCACTTTGTACCAGAGCAAAATCATGAAATCCATTTTCAATCTACCTATAATGGAGCGTTTCGGAAGCAGAGACCCTTTGCAAGAAATGATTGAAGAAGGACATAAAGCAGGTATGCGAGTTCATGCTTGGTTTGAGTTTGGTTTCGCTTCCTCTTATGGTGAAAATGGCGGTGCTATCCTAAAAAAATTTCCAGACTGGAAAGCGATTGACAACAAAGGGAATTTGGTTTCAAAAAATGGTTTTGAATGGATGAATGCAATGCATCCTGAGGTTCAAAATTTTATTCTGTCCTTGGTTCTTGAAGTGGTTCAAAATTATGATGTCGATGGTATTCAAGGGGACGATCGTTTGCCAGCCATGCCTTCACTAGGTGGTTACGATAAATACACTCTCGCTTTATACAAAAAGGAACATCAAGGAAATCTTCCTCCCAATGATTATAAAAATGCGGATTGGCTTACTTGGAGAGCCGATAAATTAACGTTTTTCTTAGGGAAATTGTATAAAGAGGTCAAAGCAATCAAGCCCAAGATGATAGTGAGTATGGCACCTAGTATCCATCCTTGGGCCAAAGAAGAATACCTGCAAGATTGGCCTACTTGGCTAGCAAAAGGCTACTGCGATTACGTCATTCCGCAAGTGTATCGAAAAACGATCGAAAGTTATACCAGCACGCTTGAGTCCCAACTGAAATATCTTCCTGCGAATCAAAAAAGCAAATTCTTTTCGGGAGTGCTTCTTCAGGTTAATGGTGTCAATCCAAGTCCAGAATTTCTCAAAGCGATGATTGAAGCCAATCGAAAATTAGGCATTCAAGGAGAGTCTTTCTTTTTCTATGAAGGACTGAAAGCGTTTCCGGACTATTTTTCAAAGGAATACATTAAAAAATAGTTTTAAAATAGAATTATTAAGCTTAAACTTTTGGGTACAATTATATATAATTAAGAATAATACAAAAATCAAAAATTAAACACATAGATACATAGGGAAAAGAGATGGATAGACCAATTCTTGGTTGCACAAAGCTATGTTTTACTCAAACAAAGTGAAACGCCTTTATACATTTAAAAAGACTATGAATCTATGTGTTTAAAAATAATTAAAGTTGAATTGGCCATAATAGGTTAAAAATATAGAAAAATGATTTACCCTTTTTGCAAATGAAGAAAAGAGCTTTAGCCTTAGATGCCTTACGAGGAATCGCCATCATCGGCATGATTCTTTCGGGTCAAATGAATCTCACTCATTTGCCTGCTTGGATGGCGCACGCGCAAGTTCCACCGAATGCCTCTTTTGATCCTTCTATTTTTGGGATTACCTGGGTCGATTTGGTTTTTCCTTTTTTTCTTTTTGCTATGGGAGCAGCTTTTCCGTTTTCTTTGGGAACCAAAATAGATAAGGGAGAAAATAAATACAGACTTTGTTGGGATTCTTTTGTTAGAGCGATTCAATTGGTGTTTTTTGCCATCTTTTTACAGCATATGAAACCCTTTGTAATAAGCAGTTCGGTGGATTCGGCTTCCTGTTTCATCTCGCTTTTTGCCTTTGGATTAATGTTTTTAATGTTTGCCAATGATATCATTCCTTTTTTTAGCAAATTCAAATATGGGACTTGGGGAGTTAAATTAGCCGCATTTTTTATGGGTTTTATACTAATGTACAATTTGGAATATACCGGAAAAAAAACAACCGATTTTGATCTTTATTTTAGTGATATTATTATTATCGTTTTGGCAAATATGGCCTTTTTTGCTAGTGTCATTTATATTTTTACCTACAAAAAACCGAACTATCGATTGCTCGTGCTTCCTTTTGTAATGGCAGTATTCTTGGCTGCTGCCAATCCGGGTTGGGTAAAATTAGTGTATGATTTTACGCCGGCACCTTGGGCATACTCTTTTTATTATCTCAAATATTTATTTATAGTTATTCCAGGAAGTTTGGCTGGGGAATATTTGTACCAATGGATCAATTCCGATTCAAATGAGCTTTCTGAAACATCCAATAGGCAGGCGTATTTGATGGCTTTTACAGCATTGGCGCTTATTGTTAGCAATGTAATTTTCTTATTCACACGCCAACTTGAACTCAATCTCTTTTTGACAATCATTTTATTGGGGAGCGGTTATTTTATTTTAAAATCAAATTCCTCGAGTTTTGGTGTTTTTTGGAAAAACCTTTTTACCGTGGGGGCCTATTGTTTGCTGCTGGGCTTGATTTTCGAAGCTTATGAAGGCGGAATCAGAAAAGATCAATCTACGTATAGTTACTATTTCGTAACTTCGGGATTGGCCTTTTTTGCACTACTCTTCTTTTCGGTAATCTGTGATTATTTCAAAAATATAAAATCGACCAAATTCTTAGTATTGGCGGGACAAAACCCAATGATAGCATATGTTGCCACTGCTTTGGTAGTGATGCCAATTTTGACTTTACTACGCCTTACCAATTATTTTGATGTTTTTAAAACTGGGGCTTTTATGGGCTTTTTGCAAGGAGTACTGCTGACCACATTAGCGATTATAATAACAATGTATTTCTCTAAAATCAAATGGTTTTGGAGAACTTAAAACAACAATTCGAATTATCATATGAAAATTAATATTCTAGTTTTCTTTTTATTCCTAATGGGATATTCTCAGAATCACTCCAAGAAAGAAGTCGATGTATTGATCATAGGCGGTTCTACTAGCGGAACTTCTGCTGGGATTACGGCTGCTCGACTTGGTGTGAAAACGCTAATTGTCGAAGAAACGCCTTGGATTGGCGGGATGTTTACCGCTCAAGGTGTGGGCGCTTGTGATGGAAACCACAATCTGCCTTCCGGTATTTGGAATGAATTCAGAGAAGCATTACGAGCTCATTATGGCGGGGCACAGGCATTGGAAACAGGTTGGGTGAGCAACACCCTTTTCGAACCCTCAGTAGGGAATATGATTTTCAATCGAATGGCTGCGAAAGAAAAAAACTTAGAAATTATTCACGGTTTTTTCATTACAGAAATAGTAAAGGTTGGAAACCATGTTAAAGGAGCCATTTTCAAAAATGAGCAAGGTAAAACACTTGAAGTAGTCGCTAAAGTAACCATCGATGCAACAGATATTGGCGAAAGCTTAAAAATGGCTGGTGCAGCCTACCGTTTGGGAATGGATTCGAAAACGGAAACTCTGGAAGCCAACGCACCCCAACAACCCAACGACATCGTTCAAGATTTGACTTGGGTGGCAGTTTTGAAAGATTTCGGCCCAAATGCAGATAAAACTATCGCAAAACCAAGTAATTATAATCCCGAAAATTTTAAAGGTTCTTGTGTTGAAACCGTAGATAATATCAAAATTGATTGCAACAAAATGTTGACCTATGGTAAATTACCCAACAATAAATACATGATCAATTGGCCTACCAAAGGAAATGATATTTATTTGAATGTGGTCGAAATGTCAAGAGAGGATCGAAATGCAGCACTTCTCAAAGCAAGAAATTATTCCTTACAATTTGTTTATTATATCCAAAATGAGTTAGGTTATAAAAATTTAGGTTTAGCAGATGACGAGTTTAGAACCACCGATTTATTAGCTTATGCACCCTATCATCGTGAAGGGCGAAGACTCAAAGGAGTATCTTTTTTTACTTATAATCATGTAGCCGAACCCTATAATCAGAAGGAGTCTTTGTATAAAACGGGTATTTCGGTGGGCGATTATCCCGTAGATCACCATCACAAACAAAACCCCAATGCCCCAGATTTAGGTTTTCCTCCAGTACCTTCTTATTCGATTCCTTTAGGAGCCTTGATTCCCGAAAAGGTAAACGGATTTGTTGTTTCAGACAAAGCGATTTCGGTTTCTAATTTGATTAACGGTGCCACACGTTTGCAACCCGTGGTGTTGCTCACAGGCCAAGCCGCAGGAACATTGGCCGCGTTGAGTGTAAAGGAGAATAAAGAAGTTCGAGAAGTTTCGATTCGTAAAGTACAACAATCTCTTTTAGGTCAAAAAGCGTATATCGCTCCTCTTTTCGATATAAAACCAACCGATGCCGATTTTGAAACAATTCAAAAAATTACTGCAACAGGGATTTTAAAAACAAAAGGCGAAAACTACAAATGGGCCAATAGAACTTGGTTTTCTCCAAGTGCTACGATGACGATTGAGGAATTTACGGAAGGCTTACATCAATTTGATTCTAAAATTATCGTACAAAAAAAACAAGAGCTTTTGACGGAACTCGAAGCGGTAAAAATTTTAAAACAAGCAGGCGGAAAATTTGTTGCGAAGTCTAAGTTTTCTAAAAAAGCAATCACTAAAAGAGAGTTGGCAAAACTCATCGAAGAAAGCCTACATCCATTTGATAGAGAGATCGATTTTTCAGGGAATCTAAAAAAATAACAGTAGGGTTTTATAGACAGTAATATATTAATTTTAAATACAAAGCATCAATGTTGAAAATTGAAAACGAGATCAAACAAGAACATCACACAGACCGTGATTTATCTCAGTATGCCAAATTGTATCAGAAAGAATTATTGGAACAAATCATTCCGTTTTGGGAAAACAATTCGATTGACCACGAATTTGGCGGCTTCTTCACTTGTTTAGACCGACAAGGAAAAGTTTATGATACCGACAAGTTTATGTGGTTGCAAGGCAGGCAAGTTTGGTTATTTGCTATGCTGTACAACAAAGTAGAGCAGAAGCAAGAATGGCTTGACATCGCGCTTCACGGAGCCGAATTCATGCTGAAAAATGGCCGAGATGCGGAGGGCAATTGGTATTTTTCGCTCAATCAAAAAGGGGAACCTTTGATAGAACCCTATAATATTTTCTCCGATTGTTTTGCCGCTATGGCTTTTGGCGAATTGTATAAAGCCACCAACAATTCTGAGCATAAAGAAGTAGCTGTAGCCACTTACAATAACATTATTGCCAGAAAAGAGAATCCAAAAGGGAAATGGAGTAAAGCGCATCCTGGGACAAGAGATTTGAAAAATTTCTCACTTCCAATGATTTTATGCAATCTATCCTTGCTTTTAGAAGAAGTTTTGGGTAAGGAAAATGTGGATAAAATGGTACCACCATTAATCGAGGATATAATGACCAATTTCTTAAACAAAGAACACGGAATCATTATGGAGAACATCTATCCCGATGGCCATCTTTGTGACAGTTTCGAGGGAAGGCAAATCAATCCCGGTCACGGAAATGAATCGATGTGGTTTTTGATGGACTTAGCGGTTCGTTATAAAAATCCTGCGTTGATCCAACAATGTGAGGAAATTTTGATTCGCACTACAGAATTTGGTTGGGACAAAGAGTTTGGCGGCATATACTACTTTTTAGACATCAAAGGACATCCTATGCAAGAGCTGCAATGGAATCAAAAATTGTGGTGGGTGCATATCGAAACGATGATTTCTTTTGCCAAAGCCTACAAATTAACAGGAAATCCAAAATGCAAAGAATGGTTTTTGAAATTACACGACTATACTTGGAATCATTTCCGTGACAAAGAATTTCACGGCGAATGGTTTGGCTATTTAACCCGAGAAGGAAAACCATTGCTTGAGGCCAAAGGCGGAAAATGGAAAGGCTGTTTTCACGTGCCTCGAGGCTTGTACCAATTATGGAAAACCTTAGAATAAAATAACTAACTATAAATTAACTCAATAAAAATCAATTAATTATGAAAAGAAGAATTCTATTTTTACTGTTGTGTTTGTTCTCTCTCGCAGTCGAGGCACAAACAAAACAAATAAAAGGAACGGTTTTAGACCCAGACGGATTTCCACTCGTGGGAGCCAGCGTTGCAGTGTCGGGAACGAAAAACGGCACATCGACCGATTTGAATGGTAATTTTGAAATGAAAATTCCTGCAGATGCAACCACCATCAATGTAAGTTATGTTGCTTACGGCACGATGTCATTTTCTGTCGCAGGCAAATCGTATGTAAAAATCCAAATGCAATCCAATAAAATCGAAATGCAGGAAGTGGTTGTTGTTGCCTATGGTACGCAAAAGAAAGCGACTTTGACCGGTGCGGTTGGAATGGTAAAAGGAGCCGATTTGAACAAACGTTCTGTAGTTTCGTTATCTACGGCTTTGCAAGGAACAATAGCGGGTGTTACCGTACAACAAGGTTCTGGTGAGCCTGGAGCTGATGGTTCGAGCATTCGAATTAGAGGATTAGGTTCTTATAAGGCCGGGCTTTCTCCATTGGTTTTGGTGGATGGCATCGAAATGGATATCAACCAAGTCGATATGAATGCAGTAGAATCGGTTTCTGTATTGAAAGATGCTGCATCGGCATCTATCTATGGTTCTAGAGCTTCAAACGGGGTGGTCTTGATTACGACCAAAAGAGGAAAAGAGGGTAAACTTAAGGTATCATTTGATATGTATTCTACTATCCAAACACCTACCAATATGCCAAAGGTTCTGAGAGCTGCCGATTTTCTTCAGGCGGAGCTGAACTCTTTAGAAAATGCAGGAATTGTCATTCCAGCTGACCAAAGAGCTCAAAGAGAACAAATGATTTTTGATCAAAGAACCTACAAACCAGACAATTGGAATCGATACGATACCGATTGGAAAAATGCTACCATAAAAAACACTGCTTTACTAACGAATTACAGTTTTGCACTTTCAGGGGGTAATAAAGATTTTAAATATTCTGGGACTATTTCAGCCTTAGACCAAGGCGGGTTAATCGAAACCAATAACTTTAAACGTCTTAACATCAGAGTAAATACAGATGCTTTTATTAGACCTTGGTTGAAATTCAGCAACGAAATTTCCTATAGAGTTTCAGATCAATTAACGCCGGGAATTTCATCACCAAAAGCAATTATCAATAAATCATTGTATATGCTACCCACCTTATCTGCCGTTACAGAACTGGATGGCTATTGGGGCTATGGTAAAAACGGAGACAATCCGGTAGCCAATGCAGCTGCTTCAGGTTCAAGAACTGTAAAACGACCTGAATTGTTGTTCAATGCAACGCTTACGGCTACTCCTATCAAAGATTTAGAAATATTGGGCCAATACAGTTATAGAAAAACGGAATCGAGAGGGACTTATATTACAACCCCTTATTTTACCTCTTTGAGAGGAGTGTACCTAGGGGCTTTTCCCGGCACAGATGGCGTAAGTGAAACTTGGGCGCAAACGGTTCGTAATTTTATTAGAGGTCAGGTTTCCTATGCAAAAGACTTTGGTTTGAGTAAAACAAAAATACTGGTAGGTACCCAAGTCGAAGACAATTTGAACACTGACTTTAGTGCTTCAAAAAACTTATTCGAATTGGATCGTTATTACTTAGATAATGGAGATGCAAAAACAGCTACGGCTAGCGGAGGCGCTTCCAATTGGGCTATGGCATCTTTTTACGGAAGATTTAATTATGATTATGACGATAAATATCTTTTTGAAGCAACTGGTCGTTATGACGGTTCATCCCGATTTACGGAAGGAAATGTATGGGGATTTTTCCCATCAGTTTCGGCGGGATGGGTAGTGAGCAAAGAAAAATTTATGGAATCGATAGAAAATTATGTGAGCTTTTTTAAATTGAGAGCTTCGTATGGTCTTCTTGGAAATCAAGAAATTGGGAATTATCCTTACGCTACATCAATTGACCCCGGTTACAGTTACTGGATAGATAAACAAGTGGCTACAGGAGTAGCACAAACTACTTTGGCTAATCCAGATGTCACTTGGGAGAAATCGCAACAAGTCAATTTTGGTTTGGATGCTTCGTTTTTTAATAGAAAATTAGCCGTTACTTTCGATTATTATATCAAAGATGTTTATGATATGTTAATAGATTATCCTTTACCCTATTATGTTGGTTTAAATCCTGGAAACACTAATGGTGGTGATATGCAAAACAAAGGGTGGGAAACTAACTTGACTTATAAGGGGAAAATTGGCGAATTTAACTTTGGTATTACCGGAACCTTGAGTAACAATGAAAATGAAGTAACTAAACTTTACGGATTTTTCCCAAATAGAGCACTAACAGTAGGTTATCCACAAAATGGAATTTGGGGCTATAAGACCGATGGATATTATGTTGATGCCAATGATGTGGCTAATTCACCAAGATTATCGAATTCAGCCAAACCAGGCTATGTGAAATATGTGAAAATGGATCCAAGTGGAGCAAATCCTACTATAATTGGAGAGAGTGATAAAGTGTACTTAGGGGATCCTTTCCCACATTTCGAGTACGGATTGAATTTAACGGCGAATTATAGTAATTTTGACTTAACGGTGTTTTTTCAAGGAGTGGGAGAACGAAAAGTAATGATGAGCGGAATAGGTGTTAGACCTTTCTTTAACGGTTCTAATCTTTTTACACATCAATTGGATTCTTGGACGCCAGAAAATCAAGATGCCGAATACCCAATATTAGTGCCAGAAGCCAACTCAGCTGATAATTTTGTCACTTCCGACAAATGGGTGCAAGATGGAGCTTATTTGAGATTGAAAAACGTGGTTTTAGGCTATAGTATGCCAAAATCATTTTTAGATAAAACAAAATTAGACGGTGCTCGATTTTACCTGAGCGGACAAAATTTATTTACGATCAGTAAATTCTTTAGTGGGTATGATCCGGAAGTAAATTATGGAGGTAGCCTTGGAGGTGAATTTTACCCTATAATGCAGACGTTTACATTTGGTGCTAACTTTAAATTTTAAGAAAATGAAATTAATTAAAAAAACGATAATAGGATTAAGCCTTTTAGCAGGCTTTGCATCTTGTGAGGATTATTTAGATAAAGAACCCTTAAGCGAATATTTGTCTTCTAATTTTTATAATAATGAAGCGGCAATCAAACAAGGTACAAATGGAGTCTATCAAGGAATGTATATGGAAAGCAGTCTTTTGCCTTTTTGTACACTGTATGATATGTACACTCCGATGGGTATCGAAAGATCAGACAATAGTAGTATTGGAGTAGGGAATATCCAATTGGAATCTAGTTTTGTGGTAGAAGGGCAATGGGCAAGATTTTACACAGGTGTTGCCCGATGTAATAACGTTTTAGAAGGTTCGGCTCCTTATCTTGGGGAATTGAGCGACAAGGCAAAACAGTATTTGGCCGAAGTAAAAGTAGTAAGAGCGATGCATTATCATTATCTGATTTCGCTTTATGGTGATGTTCCTTACTTTACAAAATCAGTTACAGAGGAAGAACAAAAAAGCATTGCAAGAACACCTTGGAATGAAATTGCTGATAATCTAATACAAGATTTGGATGATGCTAGTGCTTTTTTACCGTGGCAAACTAATGAATTAGGACGTGTTGATAAATCCTTTGCACTAGGTCTAAAAGCCAGAATCGCTCTTTATGCCGGTTCTTGGCACAAAGAAGGTTTTGGAAAATCAGGAATCAAAGATGCTGCCAAAGCCGCTGTTTATTTTGACATCGCTGCCAAAACTGCGCAAAAAATTATCGCGGAGTCTGGAAGATCATTAAATCCTAATTTTAATGACTTGTTTACAAGAGCAGGACAACTTACAGCTGCTTCTAAAAAAGAAAACATTTTAGGAATTGCCTATTCGGATCAAGCTTCAAGAAAATACCACTACCAATCTTTTGGGGAAATTGCTAGAACAGCCGGAGGACAATCAGGTCGTTTTCCAACCCAATTATTAGTAGATACCTACGAAATGGCTAACGGAAAAAGAATTGATGAACCCGGTTCAGGATACGATCCCAAGAATCCTTTTGCCAATAGAGATCCACGTTTGAAAATGTCTATTTATACCCATAAAGACAGGATTATTTCTAATAATGGTGGGGTGAAATTGAACATCGTAATGGAATTGTATAACCCACAAACCTTATCCTACGATGCCTTAGGAAATTCAAAACTAATTTCCAACCTTGACTATACAGGTTCTGTAGCGCAGTTCGGTTACATCCAGAGTGGAGTAGGCTATTTGTGGAAAAAATACAACTTTTTTGATGATGAAATTGTATCTGAGCCTACTTATAATATTTTGTTGATGCGTTATGCTGAAATCTTATTGATGTATGCTGAAGCCAAAATCGAATTGAATCAAATAGATGGTAGTGTAAGAAGTGCGATTAATGAAGTGCGAACCAGAGCAGGAATGCCTAGTACCACTTTAACAGACCCAATCAAATTAAGACAATTGGTGCGTAGAGAACGAAAAGTCGAATTGGCTAGAGAATCGGGTTTGCATTTCTTCGATATGAGAAGATGGAGAACAGGAGCCTTAGAAAATGCCGAAAAAACCTATGGCTTCCCAATTGCTACTGGCGTTACTGCAACCAATTTCCCTGATGGCTACACCCAAGTTACTCCTGATATGGTGCCTAGTTATGGAGCAGCAGGTTCAGCAAGAGATTTGAATGATTTGGCTTTATATGCTGCTTATGGATCGAAATTGCGTCAAAGAGATGCCGACAGACCTAAAAACTGGGATGATAAATTCTATTTGTGGCCAATACCTCAAACCGAAAGAAACAAAGCGCCTTGGCTCACTCAAAACGAAGGCTACGGTCAATAAAACAGTTGGTTTTTCAGGAGAAAATCGACGTTCTCCTGAAAATTAATTGTTTTTGAAAACTTAAATAAAATATAAAAATTAAAAATATGAAAAAAGTATTTTACATCCTATTCAGTCTTTTTGTACTCTCTTCTTGCGAGGTGAGTTATCTGGACGACCGAGCCTACGAGCCTGCCAAAATTGTAGCAGTCAAAATCGATAATGCTCTTTATACTATTGCAAATACGGGTACTAAAGAAGCGAAAGTAGTTCTTAAACCTGGTGTTAATCTTACAGCCTTGAAAACTGAGATTTTAGTAGCCAATGGCGAACTACTCAATTTTGAAAATGGAGTGCCTCATGATTTATCGAAACCTATTGATATTCAGATTAAAGGTAAAGATGGAGCTACAAGTACCTGGAAAATGATTGTTCAATCTCCGCCATTGTTAGTGAGTTTAGATGTGGTGGGATTACCGCTATCAAAAGATAAAATCAATTTTGGAAAAACGACCATTATCGTGCAGGTTCCTGTGGGAACTGATATTACAAATTTAGCTGTTTCCTACGGATTTTTGAATGGTACTATGACCAATTTTATCAATGGAACACCAAAAGATTACACCGTTTCTCCATCAAAACCACCCTTCAAATTATTGGTTTTAGGTGCCGATGGAACTACTACTTATCCGTACGATGTGATCTTTACATCCGATGCCGTGGGACCAGCCCAAATTAAAGGAATGGTAATCAATGGAGACACTACTTCAGAGATGTTAATCATTGACGCTGCCAAAAATATCGTTCAACCGGTAGTTCCTTATTTGACTGCTTTTAATGATGCAACGATCCAATTGATAACCGGTTTCGGTAACGTAGTTGATCCAGGATTCAAAACGACCAATGTCGATTTATTGAAAAGTATTAAAGTGAAAATTACCGGCACAAATGGTGTTGAAACAGAATTCACTATTATGAATCCTTTAATTAGCAATACGCCACTATTAGAAAAATCGCACGCTTCCTTTAATTTTGCTGCCAATGCTGGTTCTTCTGCCGCTTGGAGTGGAAATAATATTGTGATTGCTACCAATGCGATGAATGCAGGAGCAACGCCAGTTTTGGGAATCAATGCCTATGACTTGGCTGGAAATTATTTGAATGGACTTGCTAAAACAGGTACTAATTTTGATGGTGGAGCCGTAACAGGAATTCGTAAGTGTGCCACCGATAATGATGGTAAAATACTTGGCGTACAATTGGGCGCTGGGGCAGGATCAACAACGACGCTTTCTATCTTCAAATGGAATTCCATTACCGATCCTGCACCAACGGCTTATATCACCTACACGCAAACCAGTCTTGGATTAGCGTATGCACCAAGAAGTGCGGGTATCAATATCTCGGGTTCCTTAGACGGAAACGCCACTATTACAGTTCCAATTTCGGGAAAAACAGACGTATTTGTTTGGACCGTGACCAATGGGGTTTTAAATCCAACGCCTGTAGCTAAGGCATTTCCTTATGCTGCAGCCGGTAACTATTATAGTGTGCAACCTACTGAAGACGGTTTTGTAGGAGCTGCAACTGGTGTCAATTTTAATGGTGTCAATTTGATGGGTACTTCTCTTACCGAAAGCGCTAAGATTTCGGGTGCTGCCACTTCCGATGCCAAAACCATTACCTATAAAGGAAGAAAATACATTGCTTATGTCGCATTTGTAAATAGTAAACACGTGTTTAGAATTATAGATTATACAACACCGAATACGTATTCTTTAGAAAATCCAATTATGAACATAACGGGAGCTACGGTTGGAAATGGTAATATAACGGTAGATGCTGATTTTAAAGTGATCAACAACAAACTTCACGTCTTGTTTTATGGAACAAATGACAGATTAGCGGTTTATAAATTAGAACAATAAATAACTTTCAGAGCGGCTTTGGCTGTTGTGGCAATGCCGCTCTTTATTAAAAATTGATACTTATGAAAAAGATTTTAATGTTAGTTTCCGTACTGGTTATTTCTTGTACAACTTATGAAACACCACCAACTGTTAGTCCAAATCCAAAACCAGAAGTGGTAAAAGGAATCAAAGGAGTTTGGGTTACCAATGTGGCTTCAACAGCTTTGAACTCGCTTGCCAACATTAAAGAAACGGTGCAAACCTGCAAAAAGTCAGCAATGACCGATATTTATGTGGTGGTTTGGAATAAAGGTAGAACTTTGTATCCAAGTGAAATTATGAACAAAGAATTCGGAATTCCTATTATGGAAAGTTTCGCCGGAAGAGATCCTCTACTCGAAATGATTACCGAAGCACACAAAGAAAAACTCAAAGTCCACGCTTGGTTTGAGTATGGTTTTTCTTCCTCCAATACCAATATTGCGGGTCCAGATGTTATTCTTGATAAATATCCAGCTTGGGCTGCCAGAGATGCCAGCAAAGCCATTTTGGTTTCGAGCGGTGGTTTCAAATGGATGAATGGAATCAATCCTGACGTTCAAAATTTTATAAAATCATTGGTGCTAGAAGTGGTGAAAAAATATGAAGTCGATGGGGTTCAAGGAGATGATAGATTGCCTGCAATGCCAGTAAAAGGAGGCTATGACGATTACACAGTACAATTGTATAAAACCGAAAATGGTGGAGTTGCGCCTCCTGCAAACGAAAACACTACCGCTTGGATTGACTGGAGAACCAATAAATTAACAGATTTTCTAGGGGTTTTATACAAAGCGGTAAAAGCCGTAAAACCTAATGTAATAGTTTCTTCTGCTCCAACAGTTTCACCTTGGGGAAAACAAAACTATTTGCAAGATTGGCCAACTTGGTTGGACAAAAAATATTGTGATTATGTGATTCCACAATTGTACCGTTATGATATTGCCGGTTATGAGGCTACTTTGAAATCTCAAATCGCAGCCATCAAAAACAGTGGGGATAAAAATAAATTTTACGCTGGTGTATTGATTCAATCCGGAACTTGGAATGCCTCAAATGAGTATGTGAATCAAATGGTCAACCTGAACAGAGCCAACGGAGTAGGTGGGGATTGCTTTTTCTTTTTTGAAGGTTTGAAATACAATTCCGAATATTTTACAAAAATTTATCCTACGAAATAAGTAGTTTATGGTTTTGGTTTTTAATTATGTAGAGTAAATCAGATTAGACAACTCCTTAAAAGTTGTCTAATCTATTTCTAAAACAAGCTTAATGCGAATGAGTAAATTGGTAATCATATTTCTTTTTTTCGGTTGTATTGGTATTGGGTTTTCGCAATCCAATCCATTTCCCTTTGCTTCAAAACAAGCAAGAGAAAAGCTTTTGATTAAATTAAACGATTCGATTATTAACCCATCGGCCAACGATTTTTTAGCCAATAAAAGAATTAATTGGGAAAGTTACGCTTGGGCAACCGCTTATATTATTGATGAATCCAAACAAAACTTTGCCGTTTTAGAAAAAGCATTAAAAGAGTACAATCAACTCTCGAAATCCGATTTGCAAAAAGTATTCGGATCCGTTTTTGCCTGTTTTCCAAATCAGTTTGTACCTGAAATCAGAATTATTGCCAATGGCGAATCGGAGAATGAAAAGATTTTTGCCACAGCTGTAAATTATTTAGCCCAGAACAAAGTTGAGGTAAAACAGCTCTTGGAATCTAAATTCAAGAACAGCAATCATCCGATTATTCAAGCCTTACGAAATCAATTTCAGCCAAATTACAATCCAATTTCGATAGCGGATTTAGAAAGTATCATTCGTTTTAACAAAGATAAAAAAAGCAAATTTTTATATTCCATTCAACACCAAGATCGCAACAAAGTAGGCAAGGTTTTTATTCAAACGGAAAGCGGATTGTTGGTAAAAGAAAACGGAAAAGTGATATTCATTGACCAATTGGCTCGCAGCGCCACGAATTTACCAATGTACATTACCAATGGGAATACACCCGTCGGCCTTTATAAAATTAATTCTTTGCATAAATCCGAAAATGTTTTTATTGGACCCAGCTTGGCTTTTGTTACTTTTTTGCCTTTTGAATGTGATGCTGCTACTTTTTTTAATTCGCCAACAACCAAATTTACTTTAGAAAATTACCTAAGTTTTTTTCCAGCAACCCTTCAGAAAAACACACTTTTACAACAAACTTTCTGGGCCGGAAAAGCGGGTCGAACTGAAATTCATTTTCACGGCACTACGATAGATCCAAATTTGTATATTGGCAAAGAATTTTACCCACAAACGCCTTCAATGGGTTGTTTGTGTGTTAATGAAACTTGGGATAAGCAGGGAAATTTAATAGAAAGCGGCCAACAAAAATTAGTCAATACGTGGTTGAAAACACCCAATGAAAAAGGCTACGCTTATGTGCTGGAACTCCAAGAATCCGATTGGAAAACATTCGAAGAAAAAATGAATACATTATAATTATACGATGAAGAAAATCATTCCTTTATTGCTTCTGGCGTTTTTGTTTACTTCTTCTTCAAAAGAGGGAAAACAAAGTGCTAACCAAGTCACGCAATTTGTCAATCCATTCATCGGAACGGGAGGACACGGTCATACTTTTCCTGGTGCAGTGGTGCCTTTTGGAATGGTGCAACTCAGTCCCGATACACGAACTAACGGCTGGGATGCCTGCGGTGGTTATTATACAGATGATAAAAGTATTCTGGGTTTTTCGCACCGTCATTTGAGCGGAACGGGAATGACCGATTTTGCCGATGTACTCTTCACACCTTTCATTGGTAAATTGAAAATGCAGAACGACACGCTTCAAAAATATTATCCTTTGGCATTCTCGCATCAAAACGAAATCGCAAAAGCAGGGTATTACAAAGTTGCTTTCGATAATGGCATCCAAGTCGAACTCACAGCATCAACAAGAGCGGGTTTTCACAAATACCAATTTCCAGCGGGCGAGTCAGGAATTATTATCGATTTGCATCATAATTTACACAATCAAAAAGTACTGCAATCGAATATCGAAATTATAAGCAATACCGAAATTCGAGGAATGCGTCTTACCGAAGGTTGGGCAAAAAGAGATTACGTTTATTTTTATGCCAAATTCGACAAGCCTTACACGGTTAAATTATACAAGCAAAACAAAGAAGTTTCCGGAAACACGCTAAACGACGAAAATGTAAAAGCAGTTTTGACTTTCGATAATCCAAAAGAAGTCAACGTAAAAGTGGGCATTTCTCCGGTGGACGAAAAAGGTGCTTTGAATAATTTAGATACTGAAATACCCGATTGGGATTTTGAGAAAGTGCGAAGTTTAGCCAATGATTCTTGGGAACAACAATTGCGAAAAATAATAGTGGAAGGCGGTTCGAATGACGAAAAAATCATCTTTTATACCGGTCTGTACCACGCTTTTATTCATCCATCAACCTATTCAGATGTCGATAAAAGATACCGCGGTCAGGATTTGAAAATTCACACTTTAGAAAAAGGAACTTATTATACTGTTTTTTCATTATGGGACACTTTTCGCGCTCAAATGCCATTGGTGAGTTTAATTCAACCTTCAAAAACCAATGAATTTATTAATTCGATGTTGCTCAACTACCAGCAAGGTGGCTTGTTGCCAATGTGGGCACTTGCCTCTAATTATACCGGCACAATGATTGGAGCACACGCCACCTCAATAATTGCCGATGCGTACACCAAAGGAATTCTGGGTTACGATACGGACTTGGCGTACAAAGCGATGAAGCGCTCTATTCCTTATGACACGACAGGAATCAAAGTAAATCATCCTGCCATTTGGGAATGGTTGATGACCAAAGGCAAAAAGTACAACGAAGAAATTGGTTTTATTCCCGCAGATAAGGACGTGATTTTCGCCACTTCAAGAGGATTAGAATATGCGTATTGTGATTGGGCTTTGGCACAAGTAGCCAAGGATATGAACAAAAACGAAGATTATAAATGGCTTTCGGAAAGAGGAACTCGTTACAAGAAATACTTTGATCCAACAACTGGTTTTATGCGTGCTCTAGACAGCAACGGAAAATTCATTGGGCCATTTAATCCTTCCTATTCCAATCATATGAACAGTCCCTATTGCGAAGGAAATGCTTGGCAATGGACTTGGTTTGTTCCCCAAGATGTTCCGGGTTTGATCAATTTAATGGGAGGAAAAAATGCTTTCGAGAAAAATTTAGACGCACTTTTTAACACTAAAGCGGTTGTTGAAGGTGAAGAAGCATCAGCAGATATTTCAGGTTTAATCGGTCAATATGCCCACGGAAACGAACCAAGTCATCACATTATTTATTTTTACAATTACATCAATAAAGCATTCAAAACTCAAGAATTGGCGGATAAAATTATGAAAGAGCAATACCGTAATGCTCCCGATGGTTTAACCGGAAATGAGGATTGTGGCCAAATGTCGTCTTGGTATATTTTTAATGCGTTAGGTTTTTACCAAGTGGCTCCGGGCGATCCAACCTACACGATTTCGAGACCTTTGTTTGATAAGGCCAATATTACACTTGAAAACGGAAAAACATTGATAATAAAAGCACAAAACAATAGCGCCCAAAACAAATATGTTGCTTCAGTAAGTTTAAATGGCAAACGATTAAAAACGCCATTTTTCAGGCACGCCGATATTGTAAATGGGGGCGAAATGGTTTTTAAAATGACGGATAAAAAACAATAAATAAATCGTGATGAAAAATTACATTCTTTGCTTTATCGTGATTTTTGGAATTTGTTCCGTAATGGCTCAAAACTCAAAATCGGTTGATTATAATATTATTCCGCTTCCTCAAAGTAGTGTTTTGGGAACAGGAAAACCCTTTATTCTTTCGGCAGCAACCCAGATTTCATATCCTAAAAACGAGAAAAATTTGGAGCAAATTGCCACTTTTCTATCCGAATACATTTTAAATGCAACTGGTATAAAAGTTTCAGTTACGAATTTGCCAATACTTAAAAATGGAATTATATTACAGTCAAATTTCAAAAACGAAAATAAGGAAGCTTACCAATTCGATGTTACTCAAAATAAGATTCTAATTAATGGTAGCACGGGAGCCGGAACCTTTTATGGCGTTCAGTTGCTTCGTAAAGTATTGATGAGTTCCGATTCTAAAACTCAAATCGAATTGCCCAACGTAACTATTGTTGATTATCCACGTTTTGGCTATCGCGGAATGATGCTGGACGCTTCGAGACATTTTGCCCCAGTTGATTTTGTGAAAAAGTTCATCGATATTTTGGCGTTGCACAACATCAATACTTTTCATTGGCATTTGACAGACGATCAAGGTTGGCGTATTGAGATTAAAAAATATCCAAAATTGACCGAAATTGGGTCCAAAAGAGCCGAAACGCAGGTTGGAAAAAATAAAAACGAATACGATGGCAAGCCACACGGCGGTTTTTATACCCAAAATGAAATTAAAGAAATCGTAGCCTACGCCCAAAAAAGATACATTACCATAATACCAGAAATAGATTTGCCAGGACATATGATGGCGGCATTAGCCTCTTATCCTGAACTGGGATGCAAAGGAAAAGAGTATGAAGTAAGAAAAAATTGGGGTGTTTCTGAAGACGTTCTTTGTGTAGGAAACGAAAAAACCTTTGCATTTCTAGCAGGTGTTTTTGAAGAAATGGTTCCTTTATTTCCTTCAAACTATTTTCATATTGGCGGCGACGAATGTCCCAAAACCAGTTGGAAAAATTGCCCAAAATGTCAAGCTAAAATCAACGAACTCGGTTTGATAAAAGACAGTAAACATTCTGCTGAGGAAAAATTGCAAAGTTATTGTATCAGCAAAGTGGAGAAATTCTTGAACGCTAAAGGGAAAAAAATTATAGGTTGGGACGAAATCCTCGAAGGCGGAATTGCTCCAAACGCAACGATTATGTCCTGGCGCAGTTTTCAGGGCGGAATTGAAGCTGCACAACAGGGACACGATGCTATTATGACGCCAAGTTCCCACTGTTATTTTGACCATTATCAAGGCAATGATACCAAATCCGAACCTTTGGCCATCGGTGGTTACACCAGTATCGAACGCGTATATTCTTTCGAGCCCGTTCCTGAAGTCTTAACTAGTGAGCAACGAAAACATATTATTGGTGCACAAGCCAATCTTTGGCGCGAATATATGCCCACTTCTGACTATGTTGAATATATGATTTTGCCCCGAATGGCTGCATTGAGCGAAGTATTGTGGACCAAACCAGAAAAGAAAAATTACTCTGATTTTTTAACTCGATTAATGAATCTTTTACCCATTTATGATGAATTGAAGTATAATTATGCTAAAAACATCCTGGAGGTTTCGCCGCAAATCACGATGGATACTCAGAATTCAAGTTTGATTTTGAGCTTGAAAACCACCAGCAAAGATCCAATTTATTACACTTTGGATGGAGCTGATCCAACTGTTACTAGTGAAGTTTATAAAAAGGATATTAGCATAAAAAATTCGGTTACCGTTAAAGCGGCGGTTATTGGTTCAACCCAAAAAAGTAAAATTTTCGAGCAAGCATTCGAATTTAATAAGGCAACATTGAAGCCAGTCATTTTGAAAAATCAACCTACAGAAAAATACCGATTTAACGGTGCTCAAACATTGGTCGATGGAAAGAACGGCACAACGGTTTTCAGTACAGGCGATTGGATTGGTTTGTACAATCAAGATTTTGAAGCCGTAGTCGATTTAAAAAACATTCAAGAAGTGACTCAAGTGGAGATGAATACTTTTATTTCTGCTAATGATTGGATTTTTGGACCCAAACAATTCATAGTTTCTTTGTCTGAAGATGGAACAAATTTCAGTCCGATTTTTGGTCAGGAAATTGAAATAGCAACCCAAGGAGAGAATCCTAAAATTTTGAATTTGAAGGCCAGTTTTGGAAGTAAAAAAGCAAGGTACATCAAGATTGTAGCACCTATTTTCGAAAAAATTCCAGCTTGGCATTATGGCGCGGGCCAACCCACTTTTATATTCGTAGATGAAATAACTATAAAATAAGATTTATATAATGAAATGCTTTAATAATTCTGGTGGCGTAGTTGCCCTTTTTCTCCTAACTTTTTTTAGTAGTTGTTCCGAGAGTTCCTCTCAGGCTCAGCCCGTACCTTCTATTAGTTTGGAGGAACAAATTAAAACTAGATTTTATGGTGAAGTTTTGCCACCAAGTTCTTCTAGTTGTTTTGCAGGGGCTTATTATCGAAAAGCAGTTTCGAGTAGGGATTATTGGTTAGGAATAGGAGGAACGGTGGTTTTGCCCACTTTGACTTATGATTTAACACGCGAAAACCCAAACAAATTGGGAACCTATTTAGACAATGCTTCCATTTATCTCGGTGGAACCTCAGACGATCAAGAAACGGATATCGGGATGACTTGGGAAGTCATTCGGGAAGCCGATGGCAGTGTGAGCAAGGAACGCAAGGCATTTCGACCTTTTATGCGTCGCACCAGTCACAAATCGGGACAAGCTGCAGTGTATCAAAATGCGCCAGCTATCAGCAATTATTATTGGTATCCGGGCGAAACGATCGCGATGAGTATTGAGGTGATTGAAGCAAAAAAAATAAAATTTATTGTCGAAGGAGCCGGAAAAAGATACGAACAGATTTTTGAAGCAGATGGCTATCAAAAAGAAATTATGGCCAATTACAAAAGGGTAAATGCTATTGATCAAGTTGCGAATGAGGGAAAACCAGTTCAGCCGACGACAGCCAAAGTAACAGGCGCAAAATGGCTAGACGTATATTTGTTTCGTTCTGCCAATTCACAAGTGGTAAAAGCACCTATGCATTCCAAAAGATTTACCGATATGCAATGTCCTGCAAAAACTTATTTTACGTTAAGTACAAGTGGTGAAAGTGGAGAAAATATAGATATTTTTGGTTCGAAATAAATGGAAATCTTAACAACGAGTAAAAATGGAAAAACGATAATTCAATTTTCTAAAACCTATGAGGTTTCAAAAACCTCATAGGTTTGAATGAGAAAAAATATAAAATACTATCAAAAAATAACACCGATTATGAAAACAAGAAGAGATTTTTTAAACAAATTAGGAGTAGGAGCAGCTTCGGCACTGAGTATTCCGCTTTTGAGTTCTTTTGAAAGTGGTTCAAGCAATGAAATCATCGATACCCCTAATTCAATTATAGATACAAAACCTAAATTTATTGTCCCTGCTGGAAATGCTTTGAAAATCACCGGTACTTTTCTCGACGAAATTTCACACGACATACCACATCAAAACTGGGGTGAAAAAGAATGGGATCGCGATTTTGCCCATATGAAAGCGATCGGTATCGATACGGTAATTATGATTCGTTCTGGTTATCGAAAATTTATTACCTACGACTCTGCTTATTTAGTAAAACAAGGCTGTTACAAACCATCTGTCGATTTATTGGAAATGTATTTGCGTTTGGCCGACAAGCACAAACTGAAATTTTATTTTGGTCTGTATGATTCAGGCAAGTATTGGGACACGGGCGATATGACTTACGAAATTGAGTCCAATAAATTTGTAATCGAAGAAGTTTGGAAAAAATACGGGCATTTCAAAAGTTTCGGTGGTTGGTACTTGAGTGGCGAAATTAGCCGAAAAACCAAAGGTGCCATTGATTCATTCCGCACTTTGGGACAGCTTTGTAAAGATGTTTCAGGAGGTTTGCCCACGTTTATGTCTCCTTGGATTGATGGTAAAAAAGCAGTAATGGCCGCTTCGGGAACTTTATCTAAAACCGATGCCGTTTCAGTTCAGGAACACGAAAAAGAATGGGGTGAAATTTTCGACGGAATCAAAGGTGCTGTCGATGCTTGCGCTTTCCAAGACGGCCATATCGATTATGACGAATTGGATGCTTTTTTCTCGGTTAATAAAAAATTAGGTGACAAATACGGTTTAGAATGCTGGACCAATGCCGAAACTTTTGATCGCGATATGCCCATCAAATTCTTCCCAATCAAATTCGAGAAATTGCGCTTGAAATTAGAAGCCGCCCAAAGAGCCGGTTTCCAAAAAGGAATTACTTTTGAGTTTTCCCACTTTATGAGCCCACAATCGAGTTATTTGCAAGCGGGACATTTGTATGATCGATACAAGGAATATTTTGGAATGAAATAAAAAAGATAAATTATATTTTGAATTAAATAACCAATAATTAACCAACCAAAAAAATGAATACAAAAAAAGAGAATATAGGCTATGTAATTTTCCTTTCGATAATAGGAGCAATAGGAGGATTCCTGTTTGGTTATGATGTAGCCGTGATTTCAGGAACCATCGAACTAGTTACCCAACAATTCCAATTGGACACAGTCTCTGTGGGCTGGTATGTGGGTTGCGCCCTTATAGGGTCTATTATTGGCGTTGCTTTTGCAGGGAAAATCGCTGATGTTTTGGGTAGAAAATGGACGATGTTATTGGCTGCTACTTTATTTACATTCTCAGCAGCGGGCTGTATGTTTGTTACCAGTTTCGAACCCCTGATTTGGTGTCGTATTCTCGGCGGTATGGGAATAGGAGTGGCCTCTATTGTTTCGCCCCTCTATATTTCCGAAGTAGCTCCGGCGCGATTCAGAGGTACTTTGGTAACTCTGTATCAATTAGCCATTACCGTCGGAATTGTGGCTTCTTATTTTGCCAATGCTGAGGTTTTGCAATGGGCTACTACCGGACAATTTGAATCCGAAGCGATGAAAACTATTTTCCAAACCGAATATTGGAGAGGAATGTTGGGCTTGTGCGCCGTACCTTCATTACTTTTCTTTCTAATTATATTTTTTATACCTGAAAGTCCAAGATGGCAAATTGCTAAAAACAATAGTGTGGCTGCTTTAAAAACATTAACCCAACTTTTGGGTACTGAAGAAGCATTGGCTCAAGTGGAAATCACCAAAAAATCACTGTTGAAAAAGGAAAAATCAAACTGGAGAATTTTATTCCAACCAGGCTATCGCACAGCTTTATTTATTGGGATGAGTTTGGCTATTTTGGGTCAATTTATGGGGGTAAATGTGATTTTCTATTATGGCCCAATAATATTCAAAGAAGCGGGAATGGCAGCCCAAGGTTCTCTTGATTTTCAAATAGTGATTGGAGTAGTCAATGTGCTTTCGACCATTTTAGGTATGTACTTGATAGATAAAATAGGACGAAAAAAACTGGTTTATATAGGGGTTTCAGGAATGTTTCTGATGCTCGTAGCTATCGGTTTTTATTTTAATATGAATATTGGCAATCCTACTATTTTATTGTATTTAATTATTGCTTATGTTTTCTTCTGTGCGATTTCAATTTGTGTGGTGATTTGGGTGTTAATATCCGAAATGTATCCTGTAAAAGTGCGTGGTTTGGCGATGTCTATGGCAGGTTTTTCTCTTTGGATAGGAACTTATTTGATAGGTCAATTGACTCCTGTACTACTGGAATCATTGAGTCCAGCCATCTCTTTTTGGTTATTTGCTGTAATGTGTATCCCATATTTTCTGATTACCTATTTCTTCGTCCCAGAAACTACGGGCAAATCATTGGAAGAAATTGAAGACATCTGGATTGCACATTAAGAAAATGGTGCTACTGGATTTTGTGTGAAAATCAAAACATTTAAAAATAAATTACAACTATTTTAACCATTAAGAAAATTAAGATAGGCAGTATGCTTACTGATACTTAATGTCCTTAATGGTTTGAGAAAAAGAAAAAGAAATGAATGTTCACAACATTTCCTGTAGAGCAAAAAAAGCACTAAAAATTAAACTTAAATTTTAAAACAAATCAATAAATATGAATAGCATTTCGTCGCAAGAACCCAAAAAACCAACATCCATTCTCAATGCAGCCGTAATTGTGGCAGCCTTAGGCTATTTCGTAGATATTTATGATTTATTGCTTTTCGGGATTGTGCGTACCGATAGCTTAAAGGACCTCGGAATTACTGGCGATGCCATTCGGAATCAAGGGGAATATCTGATCAGTATGCAAATGTTCGGAATGCTATTTGGTGGTATTTTATGGGGAATTCTAGGTGATAAAAAAGGGAGAATATCAGTTTTATTTGGCTCAATTTTGATTTATTCGGTCGCCAATATCGCTAACGGAATGGTGCACACGGTCGATGCTTATGCTTTTTGGAGATTAATCGCGGGTATCGGACTTGCTGGCGAATTGGGAGCCGGAATAACCTTGGTGGCCGAATCTTTACCCAAAGAAAAACGCGGTTACGGAACTATGATTGTAGCTTCGGTTGGGGTTTCTGGAGCTGTGGCTGCCTATTTGGTGTATCAAATTTTTCAAGATTGGCGCCTATGTTATTATGCGGGAGGCGTTTTGGGAATTTTATTATTGTTTTTGAGAATAGGGGTTACCGAGTCGGGAATTTTCAAAAAAACGATGGAGAAAGAGGAATCTAAAGGAGATTTTTTGTCTTTGTTTACCCATAAAAAAAGATTTTTCAAATACCTGAATTGCATTCTTATCGGGATGCCGCTTTGGTTTTTGGTGGGAATATTAATTACTTTTTCTCCTGAATTTGCCAAAGCACTTGGAATTCAAAATGCGGACACCGTCGAAGCGGGAAAAGCTATTGCTTTTTGCTATTCGGGCTTAGTTTTTGGGGACATCCTTAGCGGTTTGTTAAGTCAATGGTTCAAAAGCCGTAAAAAGATTATGTATGTTTTTCTGGTTTTTAACCTGATTATGATTTTCGTTTATTTAAATGCATTCAATATATCTTCAAGTCTTTTTTACTTTCTATGCTTCTTGATGGGAACATCAGTAGGGTATTGGGTTTTATTCGTAACGATCGCAGCCGAGCAATTTGGAACGAACATTCGAGCGACGGTAACCACTACAGTTCCTAATTTTGTTCGAGGTGCTCTACCACTGATTATTTTCGTTTATGCCTTTTTTAGAGATTCAATTTTCGATGGTAATATCCTGTTGTCGGGTATGGTCGTTGGCTCTGTAATAACAGTTATTTCCTTATTTTCTTTGTCGAAATTAAAAGAGACTTTTTCAGTCGATTTAGATTATTCCGAAACGGTATAGATGATATTCGAGCGATGGGCTGCAATGCCAGCTACTTATTTTGCTCGGATTTAATTAATAAAATTATTTATTAATTAACATTGAATTAGTAATAATTTTATATATTTGTATCAATGGATTGGCAATGCTTGATTCTTTTGGAATCAGAACCTGTTTTTTGAATCCAAAAAACAAATCATTTTGTATTGATTTCCAATAGTATCCCGTTCTAATTTGTTGAATCCATTAGCATATTTAAAATAATAGTGAAGTATTTAATCCAAATAAAATCCAAATGAAAATTACTGTAGAAGTATCCCCAGACATCACTTACAAAAGTCCGGGAAAATTTGAAGAAACAAGATTCGAGAAAATTCACAACGAAATTTTCAAAAACTCCGCCGAAGCCTCGGTTATCGTAGCGCGAGAAATAGCTCAATTGATCCAAGCCAAACAAGCCAAAAACAAACCTTGTGTTTTGGGTTTAGCAACGGGCTCTTCGCCAATCAAAGTGTATGAAGAATTGGTGAGAATGCACAAAGAAGAAGGATTGAGTTTTAGCAATGTGGTTACTTTCAATTTGGATGAATACTATCCAATGTCGAAGGAAAACAACCAAAGCTATTTCTATTTTATGCATCAGCATCTTTTCAATCATATCGATATTGATCCTGAAAACGTGAACATTCCCGATGGAACCGTTCCTTTCGAAGATTTGAATCAATATTGCATTGATTATGAAATGAAAATAAAAAATGCCGGTGGACTCGATTTTCAATTGCTTGGAATCGGTCGAACAGGTCACGTAGGTTTCAACGAACCGGGTTCACACATCAACTCAGGAACTAGAATTATTACTTTGGACCACATTACCAGAGTCGATGCTTCCTTCGATTTCAATGGCATAGATTTCGTACCCAAACGAGCCGTAACAATGGGAGTTTCGACCATACTTCGCTCTAAAAGAATCGTTTTGATGGCTTGGGGACAAAACAAAGCCGAGATCATCAAAAGAACCATTCAAGGCGAAATCAGTTCCGAGATTCCAGCGACATTTTTGCAAAATCATAGCAATACTACTTTCGTTTTAGACCAATCGGCTGCTTCGGAATTGACCCGTAACAAAACCCCGTGGTTGGTAGGCGAATGCCTTTGGACACCGGAATTGAAAAGCAAAGCCATCGTTTGGCTATGCCAAAAAACAAATCAGTCCATATTGAAATTGACCGACAGGGATTACAACAACAACGGAATGTCCGACCTTTTGGCATCGGGTGGTTCGGCTTACGATTTGAACATCAATATGTTCAACGTTTTGCAACACACCATCACCGGTTGGCCCGGAGGAAAACCCAATACCGACGACAGCAACCGTCCCGAAAGAGCGAATCCAGCCAAAAAAAGAGTCATTCTATTCAGCCCTCATCCCGATGATGATGTGATTTCGATGGGTGGAACTTTCTCCAAATTAATCAAACAAGGTCACGAGGTGCACGTGGTGTATCAAACTTCCGGAAACATAGCCGTTACAGACGATGAAGCTTTGAAATTCGCCGAAGTATGCAACGATTTTGTGGGCGAAGACGAGAGCAAAATCAATTTCCAAGCGGTTATCGATTTCTTGAAAAATAAATCGGAGGATCAAATAGATTCTGTCGAAGTGCGCAAACTAAAAGGACTCATCCGAAGAAGAGAATCGTATGCTGCCGTTCGTTACATTGGCTTGAAAGACGAAAACACCCATTTTCTAGATTTGCCTTTTTACGAAACAGGACAGGTTAAGAAAAACCCAATTGGCGAGGAAGACATTGCCATTGTAGCAGATATTATCGAAAAAATAAAACCACATCAAGTTTTTGCGGCAGGTGATCTTGCCGATCCACACGGAACCCACGAAGTATGTTTGAACGCTATTTTTGCTGCTTTGAAAAGGCTGAAATCAAAACCTTATATGCGTGATTGTTGGTTGTGGTTGTACCGTGGCGCTTGGCACGAATGGGATTTGCACGAAATAGATATGGCTGTACCATTGAGCCCTGATGAAGTAATGCTCAAAAGACACGCTATTTTGTACCATCAATCGCAAAAAGACCGAGTGATGTTTCAAGGCAACGATTCCAGAGAATTCTGGGTTAGAGCAGAAGACCGAAACAAACACACTGCAAAATTGTATGATGAATTAGGTCTTGCTGAATATGAAGCCATAGAAGCTTTTAAACGTTTTACCTATTAAATGGCAGTAGTTCTTTAATTGCTTTAAAATTAATTTTGTCCGATAAAAAACAACAGGTTTTGTTTTTTAGCGGACAATCTTTTTGATAGCGACTAGTTTTTAAGATGGCTTTGGATTCATTTTAAGCATAAAATCCGTTTTTTAATGCAATTGTGGAGGTGTCCACTGATAGCTAATTTTCGGTCTCTTTGTGTTTCTTTTTGTACGGTATTTCAATTTGATAACGGGATAGCACTAAAGAAAACTATCTAAATTTCAAAAAGTTACAAGAAATTAGTATATTAGCTCAAACTTTTTATAATGCCCCACACTATGAATCGAAGAAGCCTTTTGAAAATGCTCGTTTCCAGAAACGCGAACACCGTTGACCCTTTATTCGAAAAATACCGACGAAAAAAATTTTTTAACCGTAAATATTCGGCTGGTATCAACGCCAGAACTAGTCCCGTTTCGAGCGGATTGGCAGCCTACACCGGCGCATGGACTATCAATGAAGCCGCTTATTTGTTGAGACATACCCAATTTGGATTCAAAAAATCCGATGCTGATGCTTTTGTGAATCTTGGGATGAATGCGGCGGTCGATCTCCTTTTAAATTTTACCAATACGACCCCAAGTCCACCTGTAAATTATTACCAACCCGATGCTGCCGATGAAAATGGGTTAGCGTATGGGAGCGATTGGACCCAAAATGTTTTTACCTCAGGCGCTATTGGAGGTACGACCAACACCAACAGAACCAGAGGACTGGCCGCTTGGTGTTTTGCACTCGGACTCAATCAGGATTTAAATATTCGCGAGAAAATGTCCTTGTTTTGGTATCATTTTATCCCCATTGATTTTACGGTCGTTCGAATTTCTCAAAACTCCTATTGTGGCAGCAATTCGGCAAGAATTTGCTACGATTATATGAAGTATTTTCGTGAAAATTGCTTGGGAAATTTCAAAAGTATTATTCGAAATATGGCCACGCAACCCGCTATGATGTACTACTTGAACAATCAAGCCAATTCTAAAAATGCTCCCGACGAAAATTTTGCACGAGAAGTAATGGAATTGTTTACTTTAGGAAAAGATCCGCTCAGTGAGTACACTCAGGAAGATGTCGTGCAAGCAGCCAAAGTGCTGACCGGCTGGAGAGTTAAAAATTTGAATGCTTATCCCACGACCACTACCTATGACGACACCTTGCACGATAAAACCACCAAGACTTTCTCTTCGTTTTTCAATAATACGACCATAAATGGCACAGGGGCCAATGAGCTCGATGCATTTGTCGATATGATTTTTTCCAAATCGGTGGTGGTCTCCGAATACATCTGCCGACGATTGTACCGTTTCTTCGTTTATTACGATATCGATGCCACAATTGAAGCGAATGTCATTACCCCATTGGCACAAGTTTTTGTAGCCAATAATTGGAATATTCAACCTGTTTTGGATACTCTTTTCAAAAGTCAACATTTTTACGATATGGCCAATAGAGGTGCGTATATTAAATCGCCTTTAGATTTGGTCATTGGCTCGTTGCGAACGTTCAATATCAACACTACAATATCCGACGCCACGAATTACAACGCACAATATAAAATTTGGAACGATTTCAATTCCAATTTTCTATTGCCAATCGAACAAGTCATGGGGACCATTCCGAATGTTTCGGGATGGAATGCCTTCTATCAAAAACCATCCTTTCACGAATATTGGATTAACTCGACCACCACTCAAAAGAGGTTTAGTTTTTTATCAAGCATTTTCAATGGTTATACTAAAACGTTTAATGGACTTAGCACCAGAATAGAAGTGGATGTCATTGCTTGGGTGAAGCAGTTTCCAAACGAAGTAGTCATAGATCCTGACCTATTAGTCGATCAATGTGTCAAATATTTGTTGCCGATTGATTTGAGTACCACGGTTAAAAACACCCTGAAAATGCAGAATTTACTATCCAATCAAACGGATAATAATTATTGGACAGTAGCTTGGAGTAACTATATTTCCAATCCCAGCAACACCACCTATACCAGCACGGTAAAAACCAGATTGAAGAGTTTGCTGCTCACCATTACCCAACTTGCCGAATATCAATTAATGTAAATCGAGAACTTTTTTTTTTGCTTCGATGGTGAGGCAGGAAAGACGAAGCCACCCCCAAATCTAGACAACCAAAGACATGAAAAGAAGAGAATTTATAAAAACCACAGCTGCGGCCTCTGTACCACTGCTTTTCGGCGGTGTGCCGGTAATGGCATCTTCGCAAATCGAAAATACTTCTTTAGAAAAAATGGCGCTTGCCGCGGCCAATTGTGGGCGAATACTAGTGATTGTGCAACAAAACGGCGGGAACGACGGCTTAAATACGGTATTTGCTTTAGACAAATGGACTAATTTGGTCAATGCAAGAAGCAATATTTTAATGAATAATTCCCAAGTACTTCCCTTAAATAATAACCTGAGTACCGGTTTGCATCCCGCAATGGCTGAAATGCAAGGACTGTACAACAATGGAAAACTGATGATTGTCCAAGGTGTTTCCTATCCGAATCCTAATTTCAGTCATTTCAGAGCCACCGATATTTGGTTTACCGGTTCGGGTAGCAATACCACCTTAGATAGCGGATGGTTGGGGAGAGCCTTGGATATAAAATATCCTAATTTTCCAGCCGACTATCCAACGGCCGAAATGCCTGATCCTTTGGCTATTCAAATTGGTTCAACGCTACCTTTTATCTTGCAGGGTCAGAATATCAATATGGGGTACAGTGTCACCGATCCTAACAGTTTGTTGAATGTTATCAATGCCAATACCGACCCGGCACCCGACAATGATTATGGTCATGAATTGACTTTTCTACGACTGATGAAAGACCAAAGTAATGTGTACCGACAAACCATTCAAACGGCTTATGGTGTGCCTTTGAGCAATACCGTAACCTACCCGTCGAGTAACAAACTAGCCGATCAATTAAAGATTGTAGCCAAATTGATCAATGGCGGTTTGAAAACCCCGGTGTACATTGTCAATCATCCCAATACGCACGACACCCACGAGAATCAAGTGGGCACTACCGATAAGACCACGGGTTCACAAGCGACCAATTTAACCTTGCTTTCCCAAGCTATTGGCGCATTTCAGCAGGATTTGGAGCTTATGGGCAAAGCCGATCAAGTGGCCGGGATGACCTTTAGTGAGTTTGGCCGACGCATCAAAAGCAATGCCAGTTTGGGCACCGATCACGGCTCAGCAGCTCCTGTAATGTTTTTTGGTACCGCTCTGAATACAAGTCCCACCCAAGTAGCCGGAACGCAATATCCGGTGCCGGGTATGATTGGTACTTCGCCAGACATCCCCTTAAATGCCACAGTCAGCAACCAAGTACCGATGCAATTCGATTACCGTCAATTGTACGCTTCCTTAATGCAAGATTGGCTTTGTATGACCGAAGCCGAAGTGACCCAAGTATTCGGAAGTAATTTTGCAAAACTGCCCATTTTCAGCGCTGTACTTTTGAGTTCAGTGGATTTCGATAAGGAACAATACCAAGATATCTCCGTCTATCCCAATCCCTGTTCCGATGGAAATATAACCCTTCGTTTGCCTCAGATTAGCAACGATTACATCCAAGTTTCCTTGCTTTCCATCAATGGCACTTTACTCCAAAGCGCGAGTTATAAAATGCAAGGACAAGAATTGCAATTGCATTATAATCAGCTAGTTTCCGACGCTATATACATTCTTCATTTGGATTGGAATGGCAGGACTTTTTATAAAAAAATTATCACTAGATAATCAAGAAATCTACTTTTAAAAAAAAGTACACTAATTGTAAGAATGAATGGAATTTGTGATGATTGGTGTAATTTGTGGTTAAAAGTCTTGAAAGCGAATGCCATGGCTTTAAAATAAATCCTTTCAATCTTCGTACCTTTGCACTTTACAAATGACAAGAAAATGATTGAAATAGGAAAATACAACACGCTCACCATCTTACGCGATACCAAAGTAGGTCTGTTTTTGGGAAATCCCGAAAAAGACCCCGAAGGAATCCACGACATACTTTTACCCAATAAATACGTGCCCAACGAATGGGAAATAGGCGAGGAGATCATCGTTTTTGTCTACTTAGACCACGAAGAACGACCGGTCGCCACTACACTTGAACCGTATATTTTATTAAATGAATTTGCGCTTTTGCGCGTGAACTACGTCAACCAAGTGGGCGCTTTTATGGATTGGGGAATGGAAAAAGACATTCTCGTACCCTTCAAAGAACAAGCACGCCCGATGGAAAAAGGAAAACGCTATTTGGTGTATCTTTATATGGACGAAAAAACCAAACGTTTGGTAGCGTCGAGCAAAACCAATCAGTTTTTGAACAACAATAACCTCACGGTCGAAAAAGGGGAAGAAGTCGATTTAATCGTTTCCCACATCACCGAATTGGGCATCAACGTCATCATCAACGAGCAGCACAAAGGACTTTTGTACAAAGACGAAGTGTATGACGATGCCATTCGAACAGGAGACAGAATGCGAGGCTACATTAAAACCATTCGTCCTGACAACAAAATCGATGTGTCACTACAAATCCAAGGCTATCAAAACATCGAACCCAATGCCGAGAAAATCCTAGACGAATTGCGTGCCAGTCGTGGCTTCTTGCGCCTGACCGACAATTCCCATCCCGAAGACATCAAAACGGTCTTGAAAATGAGCAAGAAAACCTTCAAGAAAGCCATCGGCGCTTTGTATAAAGAGAAACTCATCGAGATCAAGGAAGACGGTATATATTTGGTGAAGGAGTAAGCTAATAGTATCGTTTTATAGAATAGTAAGATAGCAATGCAATAAACGACCCCGAGGGATTTGCTACCCAAAGTTCAGCTGGTCATACATCAGTTTTATTGCCGTGGCGAAGGGTTATAGCTAAGATTTATCAGGCTAAGATTTTATAAAAACTGCTCGTAACGCAAAACCTAGTCATTACTATGCGGACTTTGTAAGAGTGTTTTTAATAGATTATTTGAATATAATACAAAACCCTTTAAGCTATTGTAGTTTAAAGGGTTTTGTCTTCTTTTTATTTCAAAATCATTTTTATTGTTTTTAATTCGTCATCAGCCCAAATTTTGGCAATATAAACTCCTTTTTTAATAAATAAGTTGTTTTTAGTTTTGGCATCCCATTCAATTTCATATTGGCCAATAGTTTTGTTCTCATTGATTACATTTTTTACCAATTCGCCATTCATATCATAAATGTTAATTTTAACTAATGCACTTCTTGTAAGTTTAAAAGATAGTACGGTCTTATCGACAAATGGATTGGGATAGTTTTGCAGTAAAACTATTTTTTCAATTGGGTATTCAGCGCTTTCATTAGTACTATTTCCATCTTGATACTGTTTAGGAAGCGAAAATCGCCAAACATCGTTATCTACATTGAGATAATTGGTAAAATCAAGGAAATCGAAAGTTTCTCTATCTCCTCCAAAGGTATATATCGCATCTTTCATATGTTCACGATTACCTTTTACAACTACAACATCAAAATCATATTTAATATCTGCAGGGGATTCGGCATTCCAAGGTTTGTCTTTTAACATTTCCCAATCTTTCCCATCTTTACTTACCCATACATCGACGGGATTTGAGGCTACATACTTGCTTTGAGAATTATTTGTAGGGTTAAAATTAGGATCTAAGCCAAAACCGCCAAAAAGAACAAAATGATTATCAGCTACCACCACCTGATGTCCGGGTCTTGAGCTCCATTGAGCCGCTGCTGTTACAATTTCCCATGTTTTACCATCTTTTGTACGCCATACATCATTGTAATACGGAGGACATCTTGGAGTGAATGGATTACAAATAAATCCGTCTTCACCACCGATCATATACAAATAGCCACTTTTGACAACAGCAACGCCCCCAGCTCTTGGCGCCCAGGGTGCATTTTTTGTCATACATTCCCAATTTTTTCCATCTTTTGATTTCCAAACATCATTGTAATATATTCTTGCCGGTCCCCCCGGTGTTATGGATGAATCATCATTTACTGAACCACCCATTACATAAATTTCATTATTAAATAATACTGCGCTTAAGCCGGCTCTTGGAGACCATCTTTTTATCGATGGCATATCTTTAGTCATATTAGTCCATTTTATGCCATCTTCACTCCGCCAAACATCATTAAAAAACTCAGATTTTGATATTTTAGCTGGACATGGACCACAAAATGGATAGCCAGGGTTATCAATAATAGTGAAGTTTTGCCCACCAATAATATACATGTATTTTCCGTTGTTGATTGCTTGAAAATAAGCTCTTGCAGGCCAATGAGTTTCATCGTTAGTTTCTAGAATTCTAGTCCACGATTTTCCGTAATCTTTACTTTTCCATACATCGCCCCATATTTTACTAGCGCCAATAACATCGGTTACAAACGGATTAATAGGGGTTCTACCGCCAAAAATGTAAAAATCCCCCTTTAGGTTTAAAGCTTGTAATCCTGCTCTAGCTTCCCATTCTGAATTTTTATTAATTTCCGTCCATTCCCAAAACTGAAACTTTTTCATAATTGAATCCATCCAATTCATTGAATTATTGGATGTAAGTGTGAAAAATAAAATAATCAGGAAAGCAGGATAAAAAGCCTTTTTCAAGTATGCAGCTTTTTTTAATTTATTTGAAAAAGCAATACTAAATTTTGAAGTTGTGTTTGAATTTCTCATAGCTCTATATTTAATTGATTTGTAAGAATCTAAATTAGAGTAGGTTGAAAAAAAACTATAAAATTCAGGGTGAAAATAATTATACTCAAATTTATGATATTTTTTTTAATAGAGTATTGTAAATAATGAATAAATTCAATACTGCTTTATGTTTTAATAAAAAAGCAGAACAAGTTAATCTAATTTTCAATCATTTTTTATTTAAGGCAATTGCTCGCCAGCAGTGGCTTTTTGCGCCTAACCGACAATTCCCATCCCGAAGACATCAAAACGGTCTTGAAAATGAGCAAGAAAACCTTCAAGAAAGCCATCGGCGCTTTGTATAAAGAGAAAGGCATCGAGATCAAGGAAGACGGTATATATTTGGTGAAGGAGTAAACTTTTATTTTTTTTATAAAGCAAAAATCCCAAACATCATCTATTAAAAGTGGTGTCTGGGATTCTAATTTTTAAGGACTATTTCCTATTTCAATGAAGCCATATCGATTACAAAACGATATCGTACATCACTTTTGAGCATTCTTTCATAGGCTTCGTTAATATCCTGCATTTTGATGATTTCAATTTCTGAAACTATTTGGTGTTCGCCGCAAAAATCTAACATTTCTTGTGTTTCGGCTATCCCACCAATAAGTGAGCCTGCAATTGATTTTCGTCCTAAAATCATCGGCACGGTATTCAAGAAAGGGTCAATAGGTCCCAAATAGCCTACCAAAACCAAAGTACCACTGATGTTTAGCGTAGCCACATACGGATTGATGTCGTGAACGTAGGGAACGGTATCAATAATCAAATCAAATTTACCCATCACGGAGGCCATTTGCGTTTCATCGGTCGAAATCAGTACAGCATCCGCTCCTAAGTCCAATGCATCTTTTTCTTTACCGGGACTTCTTGAAAAAAGAGTGACTTCAGCGCCTAAGCCTTTAGCCAATTTAATAGCCATATGACCTAATCCGCCCAAACCGACTACGGCTACTTTACTGCCTTGAGTTACCTTCCAATGCCGAAGGGGCGACCAAGTAGTGATACCGGCACAAAGTAGAGGAGCTACAGCAGCTAAATCCAAATGAGCTGGCACTTTCAATACAAAATGTTCATCTACGACCACTTTTTCAGAGTAACCACCGTATGTATGGCCACCCAGATGCTTGTCGGCGCCACCATAGGTTCCAACCCATCCATTTAAGCAGTATTGTTCCAAGTCTTGTTCACAGCTACTACAAGTCTGGCAAGAATCGACCAAACAGCCTACTGCAGCGATATCGCCTACTTTAAGTTTGGTAACCTCGTTGCCTATTTTGGTTACTCGCCCCACAATTTCGTGACCTGGGACAGTAGGATATACTGTAAATCCCCAATCGTTTCTCGCAGTGTGCAAATCCGAATGGCAAACACCACAATATAAAATGTCAATTTCAATGTCTTTGGCCGTTACTTCCCTACGATCAATATGCATCTCGTTTAGAGGAGCATCGGCTGCATTGGTGCCAAAAGCTTTTACGTTTGTTGTTTTCATAACTGTTTTTTTTATTACTGTTAATTACTAATCTATTAAAAGAAGAAATATAATTTTTGCCTTAATTTCAAAGTAGGATAATGAGTCGCCTCCAACTGCGGGGATTTATATCATTGCAATTTACCAAATTATTGCGATTGAGGGGATTTTCTTCAGTGAATAAATTATTAAGAATACTTAACCGAGCCTAAATAAATTACAAATTCAAAAAATCGTAAATTGTATATTGTAGCCTGCAACTTTCAACTTTAAACTCCAAACTCCAAACTCCAAACTCCAAACTCCAAACCATAAACTTTAAACCCCAAACCTCTACCGCATTGCGGCTAAAATTCGTTCCGGACTAATTGGCATTTGGTTCACTCGGGCACCGCAGGCGTCGAATACTGCATTGGCAATAGCACCTCCTACACAAATGATCGCGGGTTCACCTCCGCCTTCAGGTTTGGCCTCTTTTTTATCAACGAAAACACAAGTAATAGGTGGGGTTTTCGAAAAACGGGTAATTTCATAATTGCCGAAACCAGTAGTTTTTAAGTCCCCACCTTCAAAGGCAATATCCTCATAGAGGGCATACCCTAAGCCCATCGTAAGCCCGCCTTCGGTTTGAATTGTTGCGCCATGCGGATTGATCACTTGTCCCATATCTTGAGCACAGACCATTCGAATCGGCTGCACAACCCCTGTCGCTTTATCGACAAAAACTTCGGCAATTAAGGCCACGCAAGTACCGGCATCTTCCCCGAGAGCTATCCCATATCCATGGCTTGGTTTTTTAGGTTTATCCCAGCCAAAAGTTTTGGCAGCCAAGGTTAAAGTTGCCGACATTCTTTCATTATTCAAATTGTTCAAGCGAAATTGCAAAGGATCAACACCTATTTTATGCGCAGTCACATCAATATGCGATTCTCTAGCAAAAGTGGTGGAATTATTTCCTGGTGCCCTCCAAGCCCCCACATCGAAAGGATGCGCCTTTTTATCATCGAACATGCGCGTGCGATTGTGCTCCACCTCATAAAACAATGAAGTACCTCTTGTACCAGCGCAATAAATATCAAAATTCCATAATTTCAATTTACCATTACGGTCCACGCCCGAACGGACTTTCATCAAAGCGGCGGGGCGAAAGCCTACCAGCATAAATTCTTCGCGTCTTGACCAAATCAATTGTACCGGTTTTCCGCAAATCTTGGCGATTCTAGCAGCTTCTACGGCTTGATTGTCACTAATTTTACCACCAAAACCACCCCCCAAAAGGATTTGTTTGACGTGCACTTTTTCTAATTCTACATTCAAGGCTTTGGCGATATGTTTGCGCGTACCAAAAGGAGTCTGAGTAGAAGCCCAAATCGTCAGTTTGTCTCCTTCAAAATAGCAGGTAGCGCAATGGGTTTCCATCGAAGCATGGGCTTTATAGCCATCATAATAATCGGCTTCGATAACCGTCTCCGACAGCGTTTTGCCGGTGGCCAAGTCGCCTCCTTCTTGATGAATCTTAGATGTTTGGATGGTATTCTCTAAATGTTTAAAAATAGTATCCTGATTGACATTGATTTTTGGAGATTCCCATTTGACTTTTACGGTCTGCGCGGCAGCGTAAGCCATTTCAGAATTAGAATGAATCACAGCCACCAGATTGCCATCCTCAAGTAACTGTGCTCCCTCAAAATCGGCAAGTTTAGAAGCATCTAAACTGATTTTTTTAGAACGAAAAACAGCAGGTCGAACGATGCGTGCATAAACCATCCCGGGTAATTTGATGTCACCACTGTATTTTGCTTTTCCACTAACCTTCGACTCCGCGTCCAACCGGACAATCGAAGTTCCGATAACTTTAAAATCCTTAGCTTTTTTGAGAACCGGTTTGTCGCTAAGTTTTTCAATAATCTTTTGACCTTTGGTGAGTGCTGCATAAGATATTTTTTTCGAAGGCTCATTTTTAACATAAACAATGCCTTCTTTTACCTCAAGCAATTCAGGAGCCACCTTCAACTGTGCCGCAGCAAGACCGATCAAGACGATTCTCGCTTCGGCAGCGGCAGCTCGCAAAACAGGATCGACAAAACGAGTGGTCATCGAACCCCAAGTACCTTCATCGTAAGGACACAACTCGGTATCGCCCATAACCATATCAATTGAATAAACAGACACTTCCAATTCTTCGGCTACGGCTTGCGCTAAAGAGGTGCCAACGCCTTGTCCCATTTCAATTTTTCCGGTATAACAATCCACACGACCATCTTCTTTAACTCTCAAATAAGCATTAAAATTCAACACTTCTGCCGCTGGATTGTTCGCCCAACCGTCGAGGATAGACCATTGACCAATAGTAAAAGTTACAATGATGCCGCCACCCAATTTTTTCAAAAAACCACGTCGGCTTTCGAGTAGTGCTGTAGCCATTTCACTTGTAATAACATCGTTTTTCATAGCTTCGGTTTTTTAGACATTTCTTGGGCTGCAGTGGCAATAGCATCTAAAATGCGATTGTAGGAACCGCATCGGCATAAATTTTCTTCCATACCGTTGATGATTTCGGTGCGACTCGGTTTTGGATTTCGCAATAATAAGCCGTAAGCATTCATAATCATCCCCGGCGTACAGAAACCACATTGCATCGAATCGTGCGTGATAAAGGCTTTTTGAATAGGGTGTAGGCTGCCATTTTCACTCATCCCTTCAATCGAGATAATCGCTGCTCCAGCCACATCTTCCACAGCAACCATGCACGACCGTATCGCTTTGTTATCAATCAAAACGGTACAGGCACCGCATTCTCCCTGCCCACATCCGAATTTAGTACCTGTTAAATCCAAATATTCTCTGAGTACGGTCAATAGCGAATCCGTTCCGTTTGCCGTCACGGTGACCGTTTCTCGGTTTAGCGTAAAACTTATTTTTTGTTTCATTTTTTATGTTTTTTACCCTTGGGTGAAATTCATTTTTTACAATGCCATTAAAAAAAGTAAAACCAATTGACGTTTTTTTTGAATAGTAGCACAGTTAATGACCTACTTTAAATATTGATGTAGTTATTTTAGAAAAAGTAGTATCTATTTTGTCTTCCTAATTTTTGCAAACCAGTGAAGTACTTTTGATTTTTTGTATGTATTCTTCAACCTAAGAAAGATAAAATCGAAATTTTGTCGGTGGTCAAAAAGACGGTTCTTTATGCTGGTTCCTTTTGCTATCTGCTGTTGTATTTGCGATGCTGCTGAGGCAGAAAGACCTGTTGTAACTTGTATAGCTAATAGTCGATTTTTTCTGTTTAGTTTATTTTGACTACTAAACAAATATATGAAAAAAAGTGAAAATTATAAACGAATCTTTTATTCAAAAATAATTTTTGATGAAGTGATAAGAAGTAGGGAACACATTGAGAGGTTCCCTGATTTTTCGCAGGATCTTTAGAGTTCATTAGCTAAAATTCTAATGAAAGTTTATAAAGGATGATGAAATTGCAAATCAACGACGGAAAGTATTTAAAATACAGACAGACTCCATTGCAAAATCGCTAGAGTTTTGATCAGAAAATAAATGCAATCGCTCGAGTATTTTATTCAATAATATCCTTGAAGGCGACATTGAATTTGGCGTCTAACAAAGTCAAATACTCTTTGCAAAAATCGTCATACGATTGTTTTGCCAAACCTTTTTTGCCCAAAGCATATAAGGATTTACACTTGATGATTATCGCTTCTTCGTTGAGCGGATCGTATTTAAGGATGGTATTGGCAATCAACTCTAGTAAGCTTAAGTTTTTATGATTGGTCGACAAAAAGTCCAAGCCGTCAATAATACGATTGGATACTTCAACTTTGAAAGGTTCAATCCACTCGTTTTGGACATCAGGACAAATTTCACCTGCCGAAATAATATTCAAAAATTCAACAATTTTATCTTCTTCGTTGCCTTCTTTTTTGATGTGTGCCAACATTTTGTTCACATACTGATAATCGCAGAATGTATTTTCGCCAAATTGGATGTTCCAATAGGTGTTTTCGTGATTCAATTCGACATCGCCAATTTTTTCGAGCAATAATTTAAGTTTGCTGATGTTCACGTTTTTATTGTTACGTGCGCTATTCTCGGATTTATCGTACCATAAATTTTCGATTACTTTGTGCGAAGTGATGCCTTTTTCGTTTTTGGATTTAGACATCAGAATCAATAAGAAAAGCTGTTTTAGGGTAGGGGTAAACTGAGAAGTAATGTCCTTGCCTTCTTTATCAAAAACTTCAAAACCTCCGAACAAATAGATGGCTGATTTTTTAATTTTGTTGTAAGCTGCGGGTTCATAATGTTCGTCGAATGCGGTTGATGCAGCCAGAGGTTCACGGCTAACGGTGGTTGTGGATTCTTTTTTGGGTTTTCTTTGCAGAAATAATACAATCAAAGCCAGAATAATCAGCACCAAAAGAATGGCGTAAAGGTAGGTTGTCCAAGGGGTTGCTTCTTTTTGAAACACGTCGGATTCAAGCATCGGCGGATACACCAAGGAATACATATTGACCGTCCCTTCATTGGCAGTAATGGCGCAAAGTTTGCTGCTATTAGCATCCAAAAATAAGTTGCCATTCGATTTAATATCGAGAAATTTATACGGAATCACATCAGGAAATACCGTGATGTCAAATTTATTAATACCAATTCGTGCCAGTTTTAAAGTGGTATTGAAGGTATTGTTGTCGTAAAGTAAAGAATAGAAATGATTGGATTGGGCATCGATAACCATTGAACCGACGGGTACAAATGGCGCTTGATCTAAATTGGCTCTTTCCCAGAGTTTACGGGTTTTGAAACCGTTAAAATCAACAGTATAAAGGTCATAATAGCAGTGGCTATTGACCGCCTGACTTCCTGATTTGCTGCCGTAGCCACCAAATATTAAGAATTTATCTTTGTTTAGGATTCCTGCCGAGCTTAAATACCTGGGATTGATAGTAGAATTGCCCTCAACTGACTGCCAAACTTCATTTTTGGGATGAATTTTTTTGAAACTGTTTTTGTATTTGTAATGGCCATAACCGCCAAAGGTAATCAGGCTGCCGTCTTGCGGAGAAATCAACTTATTGTGGTGCCAAAAATTAGGTTCGACACAATAGTTTTCGTTGCTTGACCAACTAAGGCTGTTGAAACTAAATTTGGAAATTAAATTTTTATCAAAGGAATACGACCAGATTTCGTTGGTTTTTTCGTTATAAATAAAATTATTTCCCTGACACGGAAAAGGCTTGTTTTTGTACCGTAGCGTGTCTAACTGTTGCGTTTTCAGATCGTAGGTATACACTGCTTTTTGGTCTATGAAGTAGACGAGACCTCGTTTTTCATTTGGAGCAATTCCCAGTAAGTTACTGAATCGCAATTGCTTAGCATTTTTCCAATACAAATGTTGATCTAAATGCCAAATTGGATTTAGAGTGGTGGCGAGGTCATTTTTAATTTCGTCATATACGCTGTTGTTTTTCAGGTGTTTGCCTAAAATCCAATTTCGAACAAGGGATTCCTCTTCGTATAAGCGGATGTGTTTGATACTCATTGGACTCACATCGGTGGTCACAAAATTTTTCAAATTGCTTTTACCGAAAACGATTTCGTAATCTTTCACTTCAGTCAAATCTTTGACTTTTTTTGTGATAATATGCCCATTTATCGACAAGGATATCGAGGAATTGAGGGCATCCACCTCGATTTTGAATTTCATCCATTTTTCGATACCGCCTTGAGGAATTTCTTTCCATTGAAAGGTAGATAAAATAGCGTTGTTGACCACCAATGTAAATACCGGATTCGATCCGCCTTCAAAATTGGAAATCAGGTCGATGTTATAGTTTTTGTTGCCTAAAATTTTAAAGATATTACCATAGTAACCGTCTGTGGGATGAAAGCTAGCTTCAAATTCCATCGCAAATCCATTGCTGAATCCAAAGGGTGTGGTAGGTGTTAGGTTAAGTGAGGTTCGCTTATCTTTATTTACTTTGTTTGATGAAAAAAGCAAGCCATTGTATGGGTTATCTTGAGCATAACCTAAACAAATCAAAAATGTAAAGAGGACAAGTAAAATTTTTTTCATTTAGTCGATTTGGATTGTGCTGTACTGCCTTCTATAAAATAACGTAATTATTTAAAAAACTTGAAAATGTATAAAAAAAAAGAGTGTTATCAATTAGCGCTGTTTTTTTTGCGAATATAATTCATTTTTTAAATTATATCGATATATTAAAATATTTTTCAATCAAATGTTGGTGCATTTGCCTTTAAATTTCACCTTGTATTTAACTCTAAATCAATAGATTTCAAAATCACCAAAATAAATATAGATATACCTATATATTACACTTCATTTTTTCGTTTTTTTTCGTGTAGTTTACGCTTTTAAATGGGCTTATTTTGTTTTTATTTAGCTGCCATAATTAGAGTTTTCCGAACCTGAGCAGGCGAAAATGCAAAATACTCTGCCATAGGTCTTTGCTGATTTTTGCAAGTTTAGGCTCGCGCGGAATTCTAGTAGAATAGATTGGTTTGGGATCGAAATGGAAGTTCAAAAATAGTGCTAATTCAGATTTTGGTACTAAAATCATAAGGTTTTAAAAATTAGTAGTACGATTATTTATAAATATTCAGTTCTGAACTATTGGATTAAGAAAAATGAGTCTGAAAAAAGGTGAATTTTCACAGGAGCTCAAGAAACTCTTAAAAAAGTGTTCTACTGGGTGTGTGGTGATAATAAATTTGAAATTAATGTAAACCACATAGAAAAGTAGTCGAAATTGTTAAAAAAGATTGACATAGAAAATTCTTTTTACACATAATAATATGAATACTATGCAAAAGCGAAGCTTTCTACAAATAGAATCTATATTCTAATAGCTATGGAAGCATAATATATACTATAGGGTAAAAAAAACTCCGCAACGTTTCCGCTTAAACCTATAAAAGTAATGTTTTGTGTTTCGTACAGATTTTACGATAGTAGAAAAACGTTATTTTTTTGAAATGTAAAAATAGGGGTAGTTTCAAGTGTTAAAATTGATTAAATAATGTTTTTTTTGGTGTTTTTTTTAGAAAAGATACAAATTAATAAAATATTAATAGATTTTTTATTGATTATTATTCCAATATTAAGCTAGCAGATTGAAATTTGTATCATTAATAATTGAAATCACGTATTGCAAAGAAAATCCTTTTAACAAAATTAACATTAATAATATGAACTAAAAAATAGCAAAGAGGGGCTGCCTCAAGAACAACAAATCCAAATTATAAACTAATCACATTTTGAATTTAAATTTATGAAAAAGACAATCAACCAAAACCAAGAGTTTGCAACGATAAAATGGTTAGCCACCGTCTTTAGTTTGCTACTCTTACTTAGTTTAACCAATTTATCGGCACAGACTAAAGGCGCAACCAGCCGCAAAATAGTAGGAACTGTGCTCGACGAGGCCAATGTACCTATACCAGGGGTTTCTGTTTTGGTAAAAAACACCACCAAAGCCACTACTACAGATTTTGACGGTAAATATGAAATCACCGTTCCTACAAATGTAAGCATCTTGCAATTTAGTAGTATTGGTTTTTTGAAACAGGAAAAAGACATTTCAGGAAAGTCAGTGGTCAATGTAACCTTAACACTCGAAACGAAGAGTTTGTCTGAAGTAGTGGTTGTTGGGTATGGAAAGCAAAAGAAAGAAACCTTGACGGGGGCCGTTTCGAATATTACAACAGCTGCAATTCAAACCACAACGAGTGCGAGTATGGCTCAGAAATTACAAGGAAAAGTAGCGGGACTTAACATTCGTCAAAATTCTGGGCAACCGGGGGTATTTGACAATTCGATCAATATTAGAGGATTTGGTTCTCCAATGTATATTATTGACGGGGTCCGCAGAGGGGATGGTAGCGAATTTCAACGTTTGAATGCAAACGATATCGAAAGTATTTCGGTCCTGAAAGATGCTTCGGCTGCGATTTATGGTTTAGGTGCTGCCAATGGAGTTATTTTGGTAACTACCAAAAAAGGAAAAAAAGGAAAACCAGTTTTCGAATACAGTTCGGTTACAGGATTTATTTCACCAACCGACATTCCTAGAATGGCCAATGCGGGCCAATATGCTGAATTGTTCAATGACACTCAAATCAACAGAGTAATTGGTGGTGTCCCTTTCTACACCCAAGAGCAAATTGATAAATATGTAAATGAGGTTCCAGGTTTTGAAAGTACCGATTGGTATGATGTTGCCATCAAGAAAACCGCTATGCAAACACAACATAATCTTTCGGCTTCAGGAGCGTCAGACGATGTGAGTTATTTTATAGGTCTTGGTTATGTAAATGAGGAAGGATTGCTTAAAAGCAATGACATGGGGTATCAACGTTATAACCTACGATCAAATTTAACCGCCAAACTGACTAAAAATGTTGAGGCTCAACTTTTAATCGGAGGACGCTATGATAATAGAACCCAACCAGGAGATAGTTTTTTCAATATTTTCAAAGGTACTCGTTCCAGTGTTCCAACCGATAGACCTTACGCAAACAATAATCCACTTTATCCAAGCATTGTTTTGCCTGGTAATCAAAATCCAATGGTGTTAGCCGATAGAGATATTACAGGATATGTAGATGAGGTAACTAGAAACTTACAAACCTCACTTTCTTTGGACTACCATTTTCCTTTCCTGAAAGGAATGTCTTTGAAAGGGATGGCTTCATATGATGCCAATAATTTTGAATCCAATAATTTATCAAAGTCTTACACTTTATATAGTTATGATCAAGTTTTAGGTATTTATAAACCGGTAATTATGCGTAATGGTACTGGTAATATTTCCTACAGAACCACTAATAGTAACAGTCTTAGTTTACAAGGCTTTTTGACTTATAAGCCTGATTTAGGCGAGAATCACAATCTAAGTGCTGTAGGTGTCATTGAATCAAATCAAGGCAATGGGCAATTTGTATCCATCAAAAAATTATATGCAACGGTTTATACCAAAGATGAAATTCGTTACGGAGATGCACTCAATCAGGAAACTGATGGACTTCGCTCTGAATCTGCCGATTTGTCTTATCTTGGTCGTGTAAATTATGATTTTAAAGGGAAGTATTTATTAGAATTGGCCGGACGCTACATGGGCTCTTACCGATATTCACCAGAAAACAGATGGGGTTTTTATCCTATGGGATCTGTGGGCTGGATAGTTTCAAAAGAAAATTTCCTAAAAAATAATGTAAGTGTAATGTCTAATTTGAAATTACGTGCTTCTTATGGTACCACGGCGCAACCTGCCGGAAATGCCTTTCAGTACATAGATGGGTACACCATTGGATCTGGAGGTTCTTGGGAGTTTTCTAATGATTTGATTACCAATGGGGTTTCGACTCCAGTGCCTGCCAATCCAAACCTGACTTGGCAAACTGCCACCACTACCGATTTTGGTATCGATTTGGGATTCTGGCAAAACAAGTTCACTTTTACAGCGGATGTCTTTGATCGTTTGGTCGAAGGTATTCCAGCCAACTTAAGTGTGGGTCTTCCTAATACTTACGGTGGAACATTGCCGCAAGAAAACTTAAATAGCAATCGTACCCAGGGTTTTGAGTTCGAAATTGGTTACAAAAACCATGGTCGAGCTTTCAAATATGATGTTTCGGGCAATTTTACCTATTCTCGTACCAAAAATTTACACCGCGAAGGAGAAGCATTCAACAACAGTATGCAACGCTACACCAATCAAAAAGGATACAGATGGAATGACCTTCAATGGGCCTACACTTACGATGGCTATTATCAAAATGAGCAAGAAATTCTGAATGGTGCCTTGCAAAACGGTGCTACTGGAAATATCAACCGTGAACTTCCTGGTGATTTTAAATACGAAGATATCAACAACGACGGTATCATCGATGGGCAAGATCAAAAACCTCTTTTTTATAATTCAGCGCCAAAAATGTTTTTTGGTATGACCATGAATGCTGCTTTCAAAGGTTTTGATATTAATGTTTTATTCCAAGGTGCGGCTCAATACACCGTACGATATACAGGCGTTTATGGCCAAGTGATGGCATTCAATGGTAATTTACCTGATTATTTCTATGACAGATGGCATAAAGCTGATCAATTTGATCCTACTAGCGAATGGATTCCAGGGAAATGGCCTGCTACAAGACTTATTGCCGATGTAGGAGGAATGTACAAAGAAAGTTCTGTTTGGAGAAAAGATGCAAGTTATGTAAGGCTAAAAAATATCGAAATTGGGTATACTTTCGAGGGTGATCAACCCTTCATGAAACAAATTGGTATCAAATCTTTACGATTTTATGCTAGTGGTTTTAACTTATATACTTTTTGTGATCCTTTCGTAAAAGCTTTTGATCCTGAAAAAACAGTAACTACAGATGATGGAGATCAAGAAGGAGAAGGCTTTACCTATCCGCTGACTACCACTTACAATTTCGGACTTAATATTAGTTTCTAATTTAAATTAAAAGAAAATGAAAACATTTAAAAAAACATACTTCCTGCTGCTTTTTGCCTTAGTTTTTGTAGGATGCGAGAATTCACTTGATTTGGAACCAAGAGATAAGTTGACTGCAGAAGAAATATTTGCAACGCCAGCCAGCACCAATCTTTATTTGGCCGATCTCTATAATCGCCTTCCTATCGAAGACTTGACTTTTTTTCCAAACCAAGGATTCAATTACAATGGCTCTAATCCAAATAATAATGGGATTTGTGAAGAGATGTTTACTGGTATTGCCTCACATTCCAACGTGAATGCCCCTGGCTTTATCAATGGTGATAAATTCAAATGGTGGTCAGAAGCGTATACCTTGATTCGAGATATCAATTTGTTTATGGAAATTGTACCAACCCTAAATATTTCTCAGCAACAAAAAGACCTTTATTTAGGTGAGGCTTCCTTTCTTAGGGCTTTTGCTTATTATGGATTGGTGATACGCCACGGCGGTGTTCCAATCATCAAAACGCCGCAAGTGTATAACGGCGATTCGGAAGCACTAAAAGTACCAAGAAATACAGAGAAAGAAACTTGGGATTTTGTACTTTCAGAATGTGATGCCGCTATCAAAGTGTTGGATATTGACCCAAATAAAAGAAAAGCCTCTAAATGGGCAGCTTATGCCTTAAAATCAAGAGCGGCTCTTTTCGCTGCTTCTATTGCAAAGTTTGGTCCTAAAAATCCGATGTCAGGTCCTGCTTATGATGCCAAATTAGTAGGTTTAGATCCTGCCGATGCAGCGGGCTACTATCAAATATGTATTGATGCATCTAATGCCATTATGGATTCTAACAAATTTTCGTTGTACAAACCATTGCCAGCCACTCCAGAAGAAGCAACCGAAAATTATAGGTCGATGTTCGAAAACCCAAACCTTGCGTTAAATACTGAAGCAATATTGGTAAAAGGACGTACTCTTATCGGAAATAATTATGGTAATAACTATGATATTTGGTATAGCCCAAATCAATTGAAAAACGGTTGGCCAAGTCCAGGAAGGATGAATCCCACCCTAGAATTTATTGATTTGTACGAAAGCTATGCCAATCCAGGTGTAAGTTCACCGATTCTAACCGCTACTGGAGATGACATCAATAATTATAATGGTTTTAATAAATTGAAACCCTACTTCAAGTATTCAAATCCACAAGATATTTTTGCAGGAAAAGATGCTCGTATGTTTGCCACAGTTATTGTACCAGGTTCTAAATTTAAAGATGTTACCATCAATATTCAGGGTGGTTTGGTAAATCCGGCAGGTTCATTAGTACTAACCGGAAGTGCAAAAGTAGGTACTACTGAGTATTTTGTGTTCGGTGATTCAAATGCATTGAATTACTCTGGATTTGCGCCAATTGCATCCGATCATACTAAGACTGGATTCTCATTCAAAAAGTTTTTGAAGACTACACCTACCATCAATGGTTGGAATTCAAGTACTACCGATTATATGGATATGAGATACGCCGAAGTGCTGTTGAATTATGCCGAAGCCGTCGTCGAAAGTGGTTTAGGTGATGTTACCAAAGCGACAGCCGCACTAAATGCGACTAGAAGAAGAGCCGCTTTTATGACTGCCATTCCATTGACTGTTACCAATGTGCAAAGAGAAAGAACTGTGGAAATGGCTTTCGAACACAAAAAATACTGGGACTTGATTCGTAGAAGAGAATACCACGAAAAGTTTAATAACGTGAAACAAAAAGCTTTAAGACCTTTGCTTGATTTAAGAGGAACTGCTCCGTATAAATATATTTTTGTAAGAGAGAATCTGAATATGAATCCACAATTGTTCTTGACCAAATATTACTATAAAGATATTCCAGGAACGGCGCTTAACGGATTAATTCAAAATCCACAATACTAAACCAATAAAAAGATTAACCCAATAAAGAATTTAATATTATGGATAAATATATAAGAATTTTTATATTAACAATTTTCGTAGGCGTTTTGAGTTCTTGCGAAATGGATAATTTAGACGAACCAACTGCTGGTTTATATGGTAAAATTATCGACGAGAAAGATGGGACACTAGTACCTCAAGATATTATTCAAGGTTCGGTTATAGAACTTCGGGAAGCAGGTTATGCCAATGTAGCTCCGCAGAACTTGGTTATCAAAAATAATGGCACATACGAAAATAGCCGTCTTTTTGAAAACATGTACACTGTTCAACCAGTGCGAACTAATTTTCAGTTAGTTGCTCCACAAGAAGTAAAGATTGCAGGTAGAACGATGCTTGATTTTACAGTAAAACCATACATACGAATTTTGGAGCCAAAAATAGAAAAAGTGGGAACTAAGATTGTGGCAACATTCAAGTTAGAACAAACGACAGCTGATTTGGTCAAGAAAATAGGGCTGTATTCGCACAGAGATCCCAACGTAGGCGAATTTATGCAAACCTCTAGAACCGAAGTTACTTTGAATGCTTTGGCTGTTCCTGACCAAATTTATACCGTCGAACTAGAAACCGCCGGTAATGCTAATATTATTGTTGGTAGGACGTATTATTTCAGAATAGGTGCTTTGACAGCTGCTCCTGAAACAAAGTCCAACTACGCACCGCAAGTAGTTTCGTTTACTTTCTAAGTTCTTTTGTTCCTTTCTTTTTTTCTAAAAAGCCTAATCCGCTTCAGGGATTAAAGAAAGGATTTTTTTTACTTTATTTTGATTACAGACGATATGAAACCTTTATAATTTATAGAGGATGGTCTTTTTGTTGGAATATTTTAGGGCTTTTAAATCCATCCTAAAGTTTTTTTGAGACAATAATTCGACAATAGAAATTTCCTTTTTTAAAGTGATAAATACCTTTCAATGAGACTAAATCGGCTTTCTATAGTGGTGATGCTTCCCTTGTTTGCTTTTTCCATACTAAAGGATCATGTTTCAGTACCAGCAATACTTGATAATTCGTCGAAAGATACCATTTATGACGAATCGGGTTGCCTGTACAAATCCTACGATAGGCTCGTGATGGCGGGCTACCAAGGATGGTTTGCCGCCCAGAGCGATGCCTCTCAAAGAGGCTGGTATCATTACAAAGGCAGTTGTGGTTTTGGTCCCGGCTGTTCTTGTATTGATTTTTGGCCCGATATGAGGGAATATATCCAACAGTACGAAACACCTTTTTCTTTTGCCAACGGTGACAAAGCTTCGCTATATAGTCCTTATGATGCCTCGACGGTCGATTTGCATTTCAAATGGATGAAGGATTACGGCATCGATGGCGTGCACATGCAACGATTTGTTGTTGAAATCAACGGATCGAAGTTGAATGGGAAAAGACATTTTAATAAAGTGCTCGAAAATGCGCTTAAAGCTGCTGCAAAATATGACAGAGCGATTAGTATAATGTACGATTTAAGCGGCTGCAAAAAAGAAGATATCGCCTTTGTGGCTGAAGATTTTAAAGAATTGCAAAAGCAGTTTGATTTATTTAACAATAGTAAAAATCCAACCTATTTGCGACACAACGGAAAGCCGATGGTCAGTATTTGGGGGGTGGGTTTCAATGACAAACGAAAATACAGCATTGCCGACATCGATGCTTTAGTGACTAAGTTGAAAGGTCCTAACAATAGAGTATCCGTATTATTGGGTGTTCCTTATTATTGGAGAACATTGGTAAAAGACACTCAAACTAATCCGGAATTGCACACACTCATAAAAAAATGTGATATGATAATGCCTTGGGCTGTGGGCAGGTATAAAATAGACAGTTATAATCCCGCTGTCCTTGCAGAGGATATCCAATGGACCAAGGCCAATGGGGTCGATTATGTTCCTTTAGTTTTTCCGGGATTTTCTTGGGGAAATTTAAAAAAAGATGTTTCACAATACAATTCGACTCCTAGGTTAAAAGGGGATTTTTTATGGAAACAAATTGCGGGAGCAAAGCAAGGCGGAGCGCAAGCATTGTATGTGGCAATGTTTGATGAAGTAGATGAAGGCACTGCGATATTCAAAGTGTTGAATCAGAAAAATGTCCCATTAAACGGGACTCAAGAAAAAAAATTCGTAGGTATCGAAGACGATTTACCAACCGATTATTATTTATGGCTCACAGGACAAGGGGCAAAATGGTTTCATAACGAAGGAAATTATAGTGCAACCAAACCCGAGCGATAGCTATAATAGACGGCGTTTTCCGTTATACAAGTTTGCAATATAAAAATAATAATATTGAGTTAGTTTAGTAGTGAATGAATCCCTCTGCGAGGCTTTGAATGTAGATTTACATCTCAAAGAGGGAACTTTCAAAAGCGGAAAGTTAACCGAAATGGTTCCATTTTTGGAGGATCGATTTTAATGAAAAGAAAAATAACATACCTTGATAAAAGGCCGTTCTCTACCTGGAATTTTACACAAAATAAATGAAATACTATATTTAAAATAGAATTAATGAAAATCAATTTCAAGAAAAATGTATTAGCGGCGACCTTTGCAGTTTTTTCAATTTGCAACGCGCAGCAAAATCCCAAAGCATCAGAAGTGCAAAATCCTGTAGACTATGTAAATCCGTACATGGGAAACATCAGCCATCTTTTGGTGCCGACCTATCCCACCATTCATTTGCCCAATAGTTTTTTGCGCGTTTATCCAGAGCGTCGCGATTATACCAGTGTTAAGTTGAATGGTCTTCCTATGGTGGTAACGAGTCATCGCGGGAGTTCAGCTTTTAATCTGAGTCCTTTTCAAGGAAATGAAAAAAACATAAAACCTGTAATTGATTACTGTTATGATCAGGAAAAATTGACGCCTTATTCCTATGGCGTTTATTTAGACGAGCAGCAAATTATGGTCAATTTTGGTTTGTCCCACCAATCGGCTTGCTATGATTTGCAATTTTCAAAAGAAGAAGCGGTTTACTTAATTCTCAATTCTAAAAATGGAGAAATGAATTGGAACGGTACAGCGATTAGTGGTTTTCAACTATTGGAAAATGACACAAAGGTATATTTGTATTTAATTCCTGAAAAACTGCCGCAGACTGTTTTAAATGCAGCCGCAGGCCTCTTGAAAGAAGCAAAAACTGCTCAGGGTGCCAATGCCAATTTAGTGCTGAAATATGCTACTGGCTTGAAAAAATTGAATGTAAAATATGGAATTTCTTTTATCGATGTCAATCAAGCAAAACGCAATTTGGAGCGTGAAATAAATTCTAAAACTGTTGCTCAATTGCAACAAGAGGGACGTAAAATCTGGAACGAATCTTTGGGGAAAATAAAAATTTCGGGTGGAGACTATAACGAAAAGACCGTGTTCTACACCTCGCTTTACCGCTGCTTCGAGCGATCGGTTTGCGTTTCTGAAGACGGACGTTACTATAGTGCTTTCGATAAAAAAATTCACCAAGACAAAGGTCGAAATTTTTACACCGACGATTGGATTTGGGATTCCTACCGTGCACATCATCCACTACGCGCTTTGATAGAGCCCAAAAAAGAAGAAGATGTTCTGAATTCTTTTGTGCTAATGGCGGAACAGATGGATCGTTTATGGATGCCCACCTTTCCCGAAATTACAGGTGACAGCCGCAGGATGAATTCCAATCACGGAGTAGCCTCGATTATTGACGCGTACCGAAAAGGACTTCGAAATTTTGATTTTGCCAAAGCGTATCAAGCGTGCAAAGGCGGAATAGAAGAAAAAACATTGGCACCTTGGTCGGGAAAACCTGCTGGAGAATTAGAAGTATTTTATAAAAACAAGGGATATTACCCTGCCTTAGAAGTGGGGCTAGAGGAAACCGTTCCCGAAGTACATCCTTTTGAAAGCCGTCAGCCTGTGGCAGTTACCTTGGGAACCTCTTATGATGAGTGGTGTTTGTCCCAAATAGCCGAGGAATTAGGCAAGAAAGAGGAAGCGGATTATTTCAGAAAAGCTTCTTTTAATTACCGTAATTTATTCAATTCCGAAACCAAATTCTTTCACCCCAAAGACAAAAATGGAAAATTCATAGAACCGTTTGATTATATTTCTTCGGGCGGAATGGGAGCAAGAAAATATTTTGGCGAAAATAATGGCTGGATTTATCGTTGGGACGTGCAACACAACATTCCTGATTTGATCAATTTGATGGGAGGCAATGAGGAGTTTGTCAAAAATCTAGACGAGATGTTTACCAAATCATTAGGAAAAAGCAAATTCGAATTCTATGCGCAATTACCTGATCACACCGGAAATGTAGGGCAATTTTCTATGGCAAATGAACCTTCTCTTCATATTCCTTATTTGTATAATTATGCCGGTCAGCCTTGGAAAACACAAAAATACATCCGCAAACTTTTGAGCGAATGGTTCCGTAATGATTTGATGGGTGTACCGGGCGATGAAGACGGCGGCGGATTATCGGCCTTTGTAGTATTTTCTCAACTCGGATTTTATCCAGTGACACCGGGCGTTCCTGTATATTCTATAGGTAGCCCCGTCTTTGAATCTTCTAGTGTGCAATTCGAAAATGGAAAAGCCTTCAAAGTAGTGGCTAAAAATTATGCGCCGGAAAACAAATACATTCAATCGGCGACATTAAATGGTCAGGAATGGAATAATCCTTGGTTTTCGCACGAAGCTATCAAAGACGGAGGTGTTTTAGAATTAACAATGGGAAATCTCCCCAATACACTGTGGGGAAACACACCGCTTTTTTATAACCAATATGCAATAAGTTCAGTAGTACCTTCAAAACAATAATTGAAAAAGCCCCTTTTCTATCTATTAATATAAATCATATAAAAAATTGAAATACAAGATTCTATTTGTTTTTTTTGTATTCTTCGGTCTATTCAATTCTTGTAAATCGGAATACCAGTACGACGATGCGCTACGGTTTATCGATCCGCAAATTGGCGGGGTGGCGCCGCTATTGAAGCCCACCAAAACAAGAATGCATATTCCCAATGCGATGGTGAGAGTCAATCCGGAACGAAAGGATTATCGCGACGATCAAATCCGGTCTTTTCCGCTTACGGCCTACAATCATCGAGGTGACGGTATTTTTAATTTTTTACCTGTTTCGGGCAATTTACCTCTTAACAAAGAGCCCATTTCGGCTTGGGATCAGGAATTAGAGCAAGCTTCACCGTTTTATTACTCCACTTGGCTCGAAGATTTTGATATTACACTAGAATATGCTCCCGGAGAAAAAGCAGGTTTTTATCGATTCAATTATAAAAATGCAAAAGACAAAAAAGTATTCCTCAAAGATTTGAACGGTACCGATTGGCAGTTGAATGCCGAAGGGGATTTGGTTGGCGACTTGGTGTTCAAAGAAATGAAAGCTTACGCCTACGTTAAATTAGATGTACCTGCCACCTTAAGTCAAGTAAAAGTTAGTCCACAGGGGGTTAATACTTGGCTAACTTGGGCAGATGCTTCACCGCAACAAATTAATATGAAATACGGAATTTCTTATATTAGTTTGGAGCAAGCCAAGCGAAATTTATCAAATGAAATTCCCGATTGGGATTTCGAAAAAGTTAAAGCGAATGCCCGTAAGCAATGGCAAAATTTGACCAATTTGATTCAGGTCGAAGGAGGAACGGAGGCTAATAAACGTTCCTTTTACACCGCTTTATATCGTAGTTCCGAACGAATGGTCAACATCAGCGAAGAACAAAAATATTATAGCAGTTATGATAAAAAAGTGCATACAGATTCCAAGAATTTTTATGTAGATGATGCTATTTGGGACACCTTTTTGGCGGTGCATCCACTTCGAACTATTTTTAATCCACAAATGGAATCGGATATGATTTCGTCCTACGTTCGAATGTTCGAACAATGGGGCTGGATGCCGCAATTTCCGCAAGTGCACGGCGAGACCGTCCCGATGAATGGATTCCATTCGACCATTATGGTATTGGATGCTTACCGAAAAGGGCTGAAAAACATAGATTACGAAAAGGCCTATGAGGGTATGAAAAAGAATGCTTTACAGCAAACAATGGTGCCTTGGCGTTCGGATGTCGCTTGCGAATTAGATCAGTTTTATGCCGAGAAAGGGTACTTTCCCGCCTTGCGTCCGGGCGAAGTTGAAACGGTTCCATTGGTACATCCTTTCGAGAAAAGACAAGCTGTCGCGGTAACCTTGGCGCACAGTTATGATGATTGGGCTTTGGCTCAGATGGCATTAGAATTAGGCAAAAAAGAAGATTATCAGTATTTCTTGGCAAGAGCTACAAATTACAAAAACTTGTATTGGAAAGAAAAAGGATTCTTTATGCCAAAAGATAAAGATGGAAACTGGATCGATATCGACCCTAAATTCGACGGTGGAATGGGAGGTCGTGATTATTACGATGAAAATAACGGTTGGACTTATTTGTGGAACGTACAACAAGACATTCCTGGTCTTCAAAAATTAATGGGAGGTAAAACGGTGTTCAAAGATAGATTGGATCAGCTTTTTAGAGAAGATTTAGGAAGAAGTAATTATGAATTGTATGCCAAATTTCCTGATTTTACAGGCATTGTAGGGCAATTTTCTATGGGAAACCAACCGAGCTTTCATATTCCTTATTTGTACAATTTTACAGACTCCCCTTGGAAAACCCAAAAAAAAATTAGGATGCTTTTAAACACTTGGTTCAAAGACAATATTTTTGGAATGCCTGGTGATGAAGATGGTGGCGCTACATCCGCTTTTGTGGTTTTCTCAGCTATGGGTTTTTATCCTATTACCCCCGGACTGCCTATTTACACTATCGGTAGCCCTTGGTTCACCAAATCAACCTTGCAACTTCCTGAGGGTAAAAAATTCATTATTTCGGCTCCAAAGTGCTCCGAAACCAACAAATACATTCAAAGCGCCAAATTGAACGGAAAAACTTTAGATGGACCTTGGTTTACCCATAATGATATTGTCAAGGGTGGAATTTTAGAACTAGAAATGGGAGCGTATCCCAATAAAGAATGGGGGAGCGATCCGAAAAGTATTCCAGCAATTTTTTGACTGGAGCAAGGCAGTGAAATAAGTACTATTGTGGATGGGAGCGCAAAGAGTGAAGTAGGGTGTGATATTCGAGTTGCGCTGTTTGCAGTACTAAACTAGAAGTTAGGTGTTTGTATTTATAATAGGTGAAAATCTGTAACGATCTGAGGTAAAGATTGTTGCAGATTTTTTTTGTTTATATCGTATTGTAATACGTTGTTACTAAGTTTTCCATTGAATTACCGCTTAAATTTCTGTCATCACAGCGGATGGACTGATCTATTTAAAAATAAATCCTGTTTTTTTTCTAAATTAAGTATCAATATTAAGTATTTATACGTATGTTTGCGTAATAATACTTAATTTTTATATTATGATTAAAGTTATAGTAGTCGGAAACGGCATGGTAGGCTATAAGTTTTGCGAAAAATTTATCGCAAAATCAGGTCAAGAAAAATTTCAAATCACAGTATTTGGCGAAGAGCCAAGACGCGCTTACGACCGAGTTCATTTGAGCGAATACTTCGCCGGCAAGAGCGCCGACGATTTGTCTATGTCAACTTCTGCTTGGTATGAAGAAAATAATATAATTTTAAACACATCAGAATTAGTACTCAAGATCGATAGGGTCAACAAAACGATTGTCACACATTTAGAAAAATCGTACAAGTACGACTACTTAGTTTTGGCCACGGGTTCTTCCGCTTTTGTTCCGCCAATTCCTGGAGTAGAAAAAGAAGGTGTTTTTGTGTACCGAACCATCGAGGATTTGGACGCTATTATGGCCTACGCCAAAAAAATAAAACAAAATGGAGCAACCGAAGCTGCGGTATTGGGTGGCGGTTTACTTGGTCTTGAAGCTGCAAAAGCAGTTCGTGACTTGGGGTTGAATCCGCACGTTGTGGAATTCGCTCCACGATTGATGCCAAGACAATTAGACAAAGGCGCTAGCGATATGCTTCAATCTAAAATTGAGGAACTCCATATTGGGATTCACCTCAACAAAGCAACCCAATATATCGATGGTGAAAATAGTATCAAAGGGATGATGTTTGCCAATGATGAATTACTAAAAGTAGATATGTTGGTAATTTCGGCAGGAATAAAACCGCGTGACGAACTCGCAAGAGTTTCTGGATTAGTGGTCGGAGAACGCGGCGGTGTTCTGGTCAATAATACCATGCAAACATCAGATCCTTTTATTTACGCTATTGGTGAAGTGGCGTTGTATAACCAAATGATTTATGGTCTTGTAGCTCCGGGTTACGAAATGGCCGATGTAGCTGCCGAGCAAATTCTGGGTGGCGATAAAGCAATGAGAGAAACCATCGATATGTCTACTCAATTGAAATTAATTGGAGTAGAAGTAGCCAGTTTTGGTGATCCTTTTATTGAAAATGACGATGTGGTTGCCATCGTTTTCGAAAATAAATTCAGTGGTATTTACAAAAGAATCAATGTAACCAAAGATGGTAAAACGCTTCTTGGCGGCATTCTGGTAGGAGATTCATCCGATTATAATGGATTGTTTCAAATTTATAGCAATGCGATGGCCTTACCTCCAAATCCTGAAGATTTAATTTTAGGTTCAAGAGGTGGTGAAGGTTCTACTATGGGAAGCGCGATGGATTTGCCTGATACCGCCGTAATTTGTTCTTGTGAGAATGTAACTAAAGGAAGTATTTGCTGCGCGATTACCGATGGTAGTTGCGAAACTTTATCTGATGTAGTCAAATTGACCAAAGCAACATCAGGTTGCGGAGGTTGCAAACCAATGGTGGTCGACTTGGTCAAGGCAGCTCAAAAATCAATTGGGAAAGAAATAAAAGAGAGTATTTGCGAGCATTTTCATTTTACCCGACAAGAATTATTCGATATTGTAAAAATCAATAAATACACTAATTATTACGAGGTAATCGATCATCACGGAAGTGGCGATGGTTGCGAGGTGTGTAAACCCGTTGTAGCCTCTATTTTCTCCAGTATTTATAACGATACGGCCAATAAACACGTGACAACTCAAGATACTAATGATAGATTTTTGGCCAATATTCAGCGAAACGGAACTTATTCTGTCGTTCCAAGAGTAGCTGCTGGCGAGATTACACCTGAGAAATTGATCGTTATTGGTCAAGTAGCCCAACAATTTAATTTATATACCAAAATTACAGGAGCACAACGTGTCGATTTATTTGGCGCACACGTTAGTGATTTGCCCGAAATTTGGCGAATTCTTATCGAAAATGGTTTCGAAAGTGGTCACGCTTACGGAAAATCGTTACGAGCGGTCAAAAGTTGCGTCGGAAATGCTTGGTGTCGCTATGGTATGGATGACAGCACCACTTTTGCAATCGAATTGGAAAATAGATACAAGGGCATTCGTTCACCGCACAAGTTAAAAGGCGGGGTTTCGGCTTGTATTCGCGAATGTGCCGAGGCGAGAGGAAAAGATTTTGGAGTGATTGCTGTCGAAGGCGGTTGGAATTTGTACATCTGCGGAAACGGTGGTGCCAATCCGAAACACGCAGTTTTATTAGCAGAACAAATTGACAAAGAAACCGTTTTTAAGTATATGGATCGTTTTCTGATGTACTATATCCGTACTGCCGGGCCTTTGGTAAGAACATCAACTTGGTTAGAAAAGCTCGACGGAGGTTTAGATTATTTGAAAGAAGTGATTATTCATGACCGCATCGGCATCTGCGAAGCTTTAGAAGCGGAAATGGCATCCTTGATTGGAACCTTCGAATGCGAATGGAAACAAGTGCTCGAAAAACCAAGATTGATGAAACGATTCAGCCATTTTGTGAATTCTGACGACAAAGACGATAACATCGAATACGTTCCGTTACGAGATCAAAAAATGCCAAAACCTTGGTAAATATCCACTTGACTTGCTACAAAAAAGCAGTGATAACTACTTAAATTCAATCAAATTCTTTCCAAAACTACTTCAACGGCTTGATAGTCTTTCGCAATTAAATAAGAAGTTGGAGTATTGGAAAGATAAAATATATTAAAAAATGGAAAACCTAATAAACGAATACCAATCAGTTGCAATTGAAGATGTTAAAGTCTGGTTCAAAGCCGGCACATTAAAAGATTTTCCAAGCAATAGAGGAGGGTGTATCAAATATAAAAACAAACAAATTGCCGTTTTTAACTTCGAAAGAAGAAACGAATGGTATGCGTGTCAAAACGCTTGCCCACATAAAATGGAAATGGTTTTGTCCAGAGGAATGACCGGATCTGCTGATGGTGTACCCAAAATAGCTTGCCCTATGCACAAAAAAACTTTTTCACTTGTGGATGGTTCCAACCTGAATGGCGAAGAATATTCAATTGCCACTTATCCTGTAAAAGTAGTCGATGAAGAAGTATTCGTTGGCTTTTTGGAATAATTGTGTATCTTTGAATTTAAACAATTCAAATCCTAATGACACAATTTCAGAACGCCAGTGCGTGGATTGATGCCGAAAATGCTCAAGATCCGAACAGCGAAATATACCAATCTAAAGCACATCCAAAAGAGCTTTTATATTCGAATAGAATGTATGAACGGTTGATGGATTTTTGTCCAAACGCTTCAGAACAAGTTCAAATAGCATCCAAAGCGCAACACATTTGCCGCTGGAAAATGCCTCGCGAATCTTATCCGATGGATCGTGTGGGTTATTTGAAATGGCGGGAAGAATTGAAAAAATTTCACGCACAAACTACAGCCCAAATTTTGGCGAAAGCCGGATATTCTGACGAATTTATTGACAGAGTTTCATTTCTTATCGAAAAAAAATTACTCAAAAAAGACACCGAAACCCAACTCCTCGAAGACGTTATTTGTCTCGTTTTTTTGGAATTCTATTTTGACCCTTTTGTACAAAAACACAACAGAGAAAAAATGAAAAATATTATTCTAAAAACTTGGAATAAAATGTCCGAATTGGGTCAGCAAGAAGCCTTAAAAATCAATTTCAGCCAAGACAATTTGCAGTTGATAAAGGAAGCGCTAGGGCTATAAATCCAGTTGGTAATGGAAAACGAAAGCAAAGAGATTGTCGATATTGTAAAATTCAAAAAGTTGAGGCGATTGTATATTTTCGCTTTGCTAACGATTGCTATAACGGTAATTTTGAGCCAAATCCTTATTCAATACAATCTGTACAATCAATTAAGTGATTCTAGAATTATCAATATTTCAGGTAAGCAGCGAATGCTCAGTCAAAAATTGACCAAAGAAATTTTAATATTAAATTTCGTTCCTAAAGTTCAAAGGGATGCCAAAGAAATCGAACGTGTCAATGACATTCTTGCCTTATGGCAATTCAATCAAAACGCTTTAGAAAAAGGCAATGACAGCTTGCGGTTTCCAAAGGAAAAAAGCGCGGAACTTTCCAATTTGTTTGAAGGAATTCAGCCCAATTTTAATGCTATAGCTAAGGCTGCCGAAGCATTTCTCCAAAATAAAAAACTTGGACTTGGGGAGAAAAAAAACCAACAGTTGCTTCAAACAATACTCCAAAACGAGCCTATTTTTCTCGAAAAAATGAACCAAATTGTCGGGCAATACGACCAAGAAGCGCTCGAGAAAGTTACCTTACAAAGTAAAACCGAGTACGGAATTTTAGTTTTCACACTGCTGGTCTTGCTTTTGGAATTTCTTTTTATTTTCAGACCAACGAATAATAAAGTAGAAATGCTCATTTCTAAACTTTTATTTTCAGAAAAGAAAGCGTTAAAACTGGCACACGATACCGAGGTCATCAGTGAAGCAAAGGAAAATTCGGTAAAAGAATTGAAATCGCTAAATTATGCGATGGAAAACACCTTGCTCTATTGCCGAGTTGCTCCTAATGGTGCTATTATTCATATTGGAGAAAAATTCTCCAAACTGTTACAATACAATCCGTTTATTTCTGACAAAACTTTTGCTGAGGCATTAACTTCGGTTGAAAAAGAGCAAAACTATATCAATCAAATTATTCTCGAAAAACAGCGAACCGGCTGGCAGGGCGAGATTAATATTACGACCAAAAACGAGCAATCTATTTGGCTCGACCTATCGATGGTTCCAGTGACCATCAAGAACGATGAATCGGAATTGTTGGTGATTTGCTTTGACATCACCGAACGAAAAAAAGCAGAACAAGAAGTCGATCGATTGAATAAACAAAATACAGACGATAAACTCAATCAGCAAAAAATTATTTCAAGTAAGATTGTCGAAAACCAAGAAAACGAACAAAATCGAATTGCCAAAGAAATACACGATGGCATCGGACAAATGCTTACAGGTTTGAAATTTAGCCTTGAAAGCATTAATTTAGAAGACAAAGACAAGGCAGAACAAAAAATAGAATACCTCAAAAAATTGTCCCTAGACATCATCAAAGGAGTTCGAACCGCCACCTTCAACTTGATGCCACCTGAATTGAGCGATCACGGAATTGTTCCCTCGCTGCTCAAACTGACGCAAGAATTATCGAAGCTAACAGGAAAGGAAATTCTGTTCTACAACAAAACTGATTTTGACCAACGATTGGACTCCTTAGTCGAAATCAATATGTATCGATTGACGCAGGAAGCGATTAATAATGCCTTGAAATATGCCGATTCTTCGCATATTATTGTGCAACTCTCGCACAGTCCCACACTTTTGAGCATCATCATCGATGATAACGGCAAAGGATTTGATGTTACTTCAGTGGATAAAAAGAGAAACAGTGAATCCGGAATGGGCTTGCTGTTTATGAAGGAAAGAATTCAATACATCAATGGTCGGGTGTTTTTTAATTCCATCCCGGGCGAAGGCACCCGAATTACGTTTAATATTCCGATTTAAGGGTTTATAGTTTGTTGTTTATTGTTTATTGTTGTTTTTGTAAACTCCCATCTCCCATCATCCATCATCCATCTCCCATCTCCCATCTTCCATCTCCCATCATCCATCTCCCATCTCCCATCTCCCATCATCCATCTCCCATCATCCATCTCCCATCTTCCATCTCCCATCTCCCATCTCCCATCTCCATCATCCATCACCCCACTTAATATCTACAATTTGTTTTATTAATAAAAAATTACGTATATTAGCGTCAGTTATTAGGTTTTAATACTTAAAAACGAAATCATAAATTAAGTACATTATGAGTAATTCAATTAAAGTGGTTTTGGCAGATGATCACGTTTTTGTTAGAGATGGCATCAAATCATTATTAGAAAACGAAGCCAATATTGAAGTTGTTGGCGAAGCGACAGATGGTTTAGAGGCATTAATTGCAGTCGAAAACAATCAGCCCGATTTGTTAATTCTTGATATTCGTATGCCCAATATGACAGGAATTGAAGTAGTTGAAAAACTCAGAAGCCAAAACAATTTGGTGAAAATTGTAATGCTTTCGATGCACGAATCAGAAGAATACGTTTTGAAATCCATCAAAGCAGGTGCCGACGGGTATTTGTTGAAAGGGTCGAGTAAGGAAGAATTTCTGAAAGCCGTCCATACTGTTGCGGAAGGTGGAAAATATTTTAGCGGTGATATTTCCTCAATTTTGATAGGTCAATTGACTCATCCTACTAGTTTTTCCGATACGAAACAGCCTATTAGTGAGGAAATGATGATTACCAAAAGAGAAAAAGAAATACTTAGTTTGTTATTGTCTGGTAAAGGAAATAAAGAAATTGCGGAAGCCTTAGACATCAGCAAACGAACCGCCGAAGTGCATCGTTTTAATTTGATGAAGAAATTAAAAGTCAAAAACCTTATCGAACTTTCAAATAAGGCATCGGAGTATTCTTTACTATAGGGAGGAACTGAACGCAGTCCAAAAGTGTAGGTAGTATAGAGCAGCTAAATTAAGTGTTGAGTCTTTTCTTATTATCGAAATTGCAATCTCTGTATGTTTTCGAAAGCACAAACGACTTCACCAAAGGTGAAAGTTGTTTGTGCTATTTTTTTTGGCAATTCATTAATGGAATGATCTGTCGAACGAGGCTCTATGCGGTAAATATGGGTAATTAGGTATCTTTCATTTCCCCCTGTTTGTTGTTGGGATGTTTTATGGTTAAATTAAGTATATTTGACTAAATAATTACGTAAATATACTTAATTATTTTTAAAAACCTGCGAAAACGCAGGTTTTATTCAATTATTTGTCGTTATTTTTGCAGTGAAACTAAGTGAAATACGTATTTAATCCAGTTATTTTACTTATACGAAAATAAAGTGTATACTAATTAAATTATCAAAAATGAGTTCAATTTCAACCAATCAACCGCTTTCTAGTTTAAATATTTTTAGTTTTAAAGGCGTTCAAATGCGCACTTTTCATATTACTTGGTTAACTTTTTTCTTTTGTTTTTTCGCTTGGTTCGGAATGGCATCGCTGATGCCCCTGGCAAAAGAGCAGTTGCATTTAACTAAAGATCAACTTGGAAATATTCAAATCGCATCTGTTTCTGCAACCATCATTGCAAGGTTATTGATAGGTCGGTTGGTCGATGCATTTGGACCGCGATTAGTATATACTTGGCTTTTAATAATTTGTGCAGTACCAGTTTTATTGATAGGAACTTCGCAGTCGTATGAAAGTTTTTTGCTCTTTAGATTGGCCATTGGTGTAATCGGGGCTTCATTTGTAATTACACAATTTCATACTTCAGTAATGTTTGCACCAGTTATAAAGGGGACTGCAAATGCTACGGCAGGTGGATTCGGTAATGCAGGCGCAGGGTTGGCAAATATTACTATGCCTCTGATTGCAGCGGGATTTGTTGGGTTAGGTGTTTGTACTCACGAAGATAGTTGGCGTTATGCTATGATTGTGCCAGGAGTATTATTGTTGGTTTTTGCTTATTTGTATTTGAGATATACCAAAGACTTGCCTAATGGGAATTATAAAGAACTTGGCATCGCAAATCAGAAAAAAGAAAATACCTTTATGTTGGCTGTTAAAGATTATCGCACTTGGGTTTTAACGGTAGCTTATGCGGCCTGTTTTGGTGTTGAAATTACGATTGATAATTTTGCTCCCATTTACTTCACCGATACCTTCGGAGCTAGTCTAAAAACAGCTGGAGTTTGCGCAGGTATTTTCGGTATGATCAATATTTTCGCAAGACCTTTGGGCGGTATAATTGCGGATAAAGTGGGTAAAATTTATGGGTTTTCTGGTAAAAATTTATTGCTCGCATTGTTATTAATCGTAGAAGGAATAGGTATTATTTTCTTTGGGTTGACCAATGAACTAGGTTTTGCTATATTTTTAATGTTTTTGTTCGGTATGAGTTTGAAAATGGCCAATGGAGCTACCTACAGCCTTGTGCCTTTTATAAATCCAAAAGCAGTAGGTAGTGTGGCAGGAATAGTAGGAGCAGGTGGCAATATTGGGGCAATGCTGATTGCCTTTTTATTCAAAGCCAAAGCAGTCAAATTTACCAAAGACCTAATCGATGCCGATGGTGTAACAAAAACAAAAGAGTTAATTGATTACACCAATGCTTTTTATACTTTGGGAATAATCATTTTGATTACGGGACTAATTGTCCTAGTAGTGAAGTATGCTGTAAAAAATTCGAATGAAGATTAGTGGTGAACGAACGTTTAAATGTTTAATTATTCGGCTTAGCATAACAGCCAACAAAAGAACTAAAAAAAAGAGTTTTATTAAAACATCAAATCGATAAATCTTATCAGTACTAGTTTTATTTTTTAGAATAATTTTTTCCCAAAAGACCTTTGATTGACTTCAAAGGTTTTTTTGGTTCCTACTCAAAGTCAATTGCAATGGTACCATTGTCACCACGTTTTAATTCAAATGTATCATTGGTATTAAATTGAAAATAGCCATCGATTGTTTCCAATACTGTATCGTAACAAAATTGGGTTCACAGCAATATAGTGTATAACTAATTTTCAATTAAGTAGATTTTTTGTAGAAAGGATTATTGGGTGCTAAGCGGGTATTTCTCTTAAAGTGAATTCAAATAGATTTTGGTATCCTTGGTAAAATTCTTCGTTTGAATTTTTAAAAATGGAGAAAAAAAATACAGAATTGGGGTGCAAATTGTTCGAACTCTATTATGTAAGTGAAATTAAAATATATTTACATTTGAAATCAGTAGTACAACTTTCAAATTGAATTTTTCGAATATCTTTTGAAGTGAAAAAAGGTAGATTTCGATAGGACTATTTTTTCTAAAATTAGCATATAAATATGAGATCTATTCGTAGATTTAACTATTTTTATTTTCGATAGCATTCCATATGAAAACTAAACTGCATACCTTTTTTTTACTCATTGCTAGCTTTGTAATTTTTGCTCAAACTGGTTCCTATCGATTGAATAATTTGTCGACAGTTCAGGGACTTTCCCAGAGCTCTATAATAGCTATTCATCAGGATGACATTGGTCAAATGTGGTTCGGCACTAGAGATGGTTTAAATAAATACGACGGGAGCAAATTCACCATTTTTCGCAACAATCCTAAGGACTCCACGTCGATAAGCAATAATGATATTCTTTCTATCCAAAAAGACAAATCTGGAAATATATGGGTAGGAACTTACAACGGGCTGAATTGTTATAATCCTAAAAAAAATACTTTTAAGCAATATTTTCATTCGAATAGCGATCAATCGTTGTGTAATAGTACGGTTTATGAAATCAAAGAAATTAAAAATGAAATCTGGATCGGTACCTCGAGTGGTTTGAGTATTTATAATAAAAATACAAGAAAATTTATTTCACTTTTTCAGAACGTAAACAATTCATCAAGTTTGCCTAATAATTTTGTTCTTAGCATTTTAGAAACCAAAAATGGAGCAATATGGGTTGGTACTGCAAAGGGATTATGCCGACTCAAGAGTAGAAAAAATAATATTTTTACTTTTCAACAGATTAAAGCAGCAGGAGATAATGAGGCGCTTTTTATACAAAAAATCAAAGAAGATGCTGCTGGCAATTTGTGGATTGGAACCAAAACCAAAGGGGTTTATAAATTTGACAATCGTTCTCAAAAACTAATATCCCTTCAAGCCAACGGACTGCAGAACGGAATTGGTCTTGATATAAGAGCAATCGATATCGATAAAAACGGTGCGCTGTGGATAGGGACTTATAGTGGTGTGAGCGTGCTGAATTCCGAGGGTAACATCCAAAAAGTAGAGAATTCTTCGGCTAAAAACACCAGTTTAAAAAAAGTTAAAGCAATTTTTACGGATAAAAAAGGTACTGTTTGGATTGGGACGTACTATAATGGGTTATATAATTGGGATGTTTCGAATGTCAATTTCACAAACTTAAATCAAAATTCAGGAAAACAGGCACTTAGTTTCGATGTCATTAGTTCCATAATAGCCGACAAAAATCAGAATGTATATTTTGGTACAGAAGGTGGTGGTATCACTATTTTGGACAAAAAAACAGAAAGAACTCGATTTTTATCTGCTGGTAAAAGCTTGGAATGGCCTGGAAATAGTATCAAATCGATGCTTTTGACCGATAATGGGATTTTATGGATCGGCACTTTTTCAGATGGCTTATCGGCTTACGATATCAAGACACAACAATTTTTGCCTTCTTTAATTTCGCCCGATTTGAAAAACTTATTGAAAGAAACTGGAGTTTATGTCATCAAAAAGGGTAGGGATAAAGATGTAATTTGGCTTGGAAGCTTTGGAAAGGGACTGATACGATATGCTATGACTACCAAAACCTATCAAATCATCGGGAATGATAATTATTCCGATAATTTTTTGACCAATAACCGTATTCGTACCTTGCTGATTGATTCCAAAGACAACATTTGGATCGGTACTCAAAGTGGATTAAATTGTATTAATTTGAATGATATTGAAAATAATAAATATAAAATCAAACATTTTTTCTTTGACAATAGTACTCTTTCTGGTGATGATATTCTGAGCTTATTTCAGGATCACAAAGACAGAATTTGGGTTGGTACCAAAGCCAAAGGTTTGTATATGTTGAATGGGTCTGCCATTAAAAGTATCAAATTTAAACCAGGAAATGAAACAGTAACCGCCATACATGCTATATTAGAAGATGCCAAAAGTAATTTGTGGTTGAGTTCCAATTTTGGTATCATCAAATACAATACAACTAAAAATGCTCTGATTGTTTACAATCAAAAGCAGGGTTTGGTAAGTAATGAATTTAATGATAATGCTTGTTTGAAGCTGGCTCCAAATCAATTTTATTTTGGCGGACCGCTAGGGGTTTCCTATTTTAATTCCGATAGAATTGCAATTAATTCCTATTCACCTCAAGTTATATTGACTGGATTAAACATCAAAAATGAATTGGTTGATGTAAATACCAATCAGGAAATTTTGGAAAATAGTATTACTTATACCAAAACATTGACATTAAGTTATGATAAGGCCAATTTTTCGATCAATTTTGCTATTCCTAATTTTATCAATTCAACCAATAATCGGTATTCCTATCGATTAGTTGGATTGGAAAACAATTGGACAACTACGGATAAAAACGAAGCAGTTTATACCATACAAACACCGGGTACCTATGTTTTTGAGGTACGAGGTGCCAACAATGATGGAGTTTGGAATACGGTACCCACCACGCTCGAAATCATAGTAGAGCCCGCTCCTTGGCGCAGTGTTTGGGCGTTTTTGCTTTATTTTATCATAATTGGAGCCGCTTTGTATGGATTGGCCTGGATTATAAAGTCCAAAGAAATTCTCAAAAAAGAATTAGAATTAGAACATTTGGAAACCCAAATTAATAAAGAAAATACTTCGGCTAAATTGCAATTTTTTACCAATATTTCACACGAATTTAGAACGCCGCTTACCCTGATTTTAGGGCCTTTGCAGCAAATTCTTTCGAATTATAACGGAAGCAATGAGATGTATAAAAAATTGATGGTTATCGAAAGTAGTGCTAACCATCTTTTAGGTTTGATCAATCGATTAATGGATTTTAGAAAGTTCGAAAACAAACAATTTATACTAGAATCTGCTCAAGGAAATATTGTCAAATTCTTAAATGAAATCTTTTTATCTTTCTCAGAATACGCCAAAGACGGCAATTATACCTATACTTTTAGCACTTCGGACGAAGAAATTCTGGTATACTATGATCGCTATAAATTAGAACGAGTTTTTTATAATTTGATTTCAAATGCTTTTAGATATACACCAAAGGCAGGTGTTATTTCGATGACTATTACTAAAGAGGATCAGGATATTATTATAGCCATCACAGATTCTGGGGTGGGAATTGCTGAAGAATATATCGATAAGATTTTTGATTTATTTTTTGAGGTTCCAGGTCATAAAAAAGTTGAAAATGATTATAATAAGGGAACGGGAATCGGTTTGTCAATTGTAAAAAACATTGTCGATCTCCACAAGGGAATTATCAAGGTGGAAAATAAAAGTACTGGAGGTGCGATTTTTGCCGTTCGGCTGCCGCTCGGAAAAGCACATCTTTCCGAAAGTGAAATCAGTAAAGATTTTAAAGTAAGCGACGATGTATCGCTGTATACTTCGCAATTGACTCAACTAAATGATCCGGAAGACGAAGAATATTTGGAGTTAGATTCCAATACTGAAAAACTTAGTATCCTGATTGTTGAGGATCATAAAGTCTTACGAAATTTTATCAAAAATTTCCTTAAATCGGAGTATAATGTTTTGGTAGCCGAAAATGGGGTCAAAGGACTGAAAAAAGCCTTGAAATATGTTCCAGATTTGGTCATTAGTGATGTTATAATGCCTGAAATGGTAGGTACCGAGCTTTGTGCTAAAATTAAAGAAAATATCAAAACCAGTCATATCCCTGTTATTTTATTGACCTCAAGAACCTCGTTTGTCTATAAAATTGAAGGTCTGGAAAGTGGGGCCGATGATTATATCAGTAAACCTTTTAATTTGGTTGAATTCAAACTGAGGATCAAAAATGTATTGAATTCTGCCCAGCGATTGAAAGAAAAATTCTCGAGCGACACCAATTATATTGCCAGCGAAATCACCACTTCGTCATTAGATGAACAATTGTTCAAAAAAGCGATAAAAGTAGTCGAAGAGAATATTTCGAATGAGCAATTTGATGTGCAAAGTTTTTGTTCGGAACTGGGTGTAAGCAGAACGATGTTGTTTACAAAAGTCAAAGCTTGGACCAATTTTACTCCCAACGAATTTATTCAGGAAATTAGAATGAAGCGCGCCGCAAATTTATTAGAACAAACCAGTCTCAATATATCGCAAGTAGCTTACAAAGTTGGTTTTACTAATCCAAAGTATTTCAGCAAGTGTTTCCAGAAGCGATTTAGAGAAACCCCTTCGCAATACGCCAATCGATTTTCGGATGATGCTAAAAACTAGTTTTCCCCTTTGAATACTTACTAATTTGTATCATTGATTACCCTTTTTTGGATTTTTAGATCCTGCTACATTTTTAAATTTGTACAACGAAAACCCAGAAGCATTCAAAAGTACATTGGGTTCAATTGTGTAAAATGAACAATCCGATGAAGAAAATCGTTTCTTTAGATGTAGAATCGAACCGCAAACATTATAATTCAATTATGAGAAGATTTTATATTATCCTTTTTTATGGGCTGCTACTTTTTTTCCATCCTAATGCCTTTGCACAGCAGCGGCTTGATGAGGCAACGATTCAAAAAAGACTCAATACCCGATTTGAAAAGCTTTTAGAATATCCTATTGACTCCCTTGGATTTCCAAGAAGTATGTCCGTCAAAACTGGGCTAATTAAAAAAGTGCCGTCAAAGGATTGGACCAGTGGTTTTTATGTGGGCAATTTGTGGCAATTGTACATCATTACTGGCGATACGAGATATAAAGAATATGCTAGCCAATGGAATCCCTATTTGGAAAAAGAAAAATTTAACGGAAAAACTCACGATATGGGTTTTAAGATTTATTGCAGCTACGGAAAAGGATATGAAATCACCCAATCCGAGGCCTATAAAAAAATAATCATAAAAAGTGCCCAGACGCTCAGCACTAGATTCAGTAATAAAGTAGGTTCCTTAAAATCTTGGGACAATAGAGACCGATGGGAATTTCCGGTGATCATCGATAATATGATGAATTTGGAATTGCTTTTTGAAGCTTCAAAGCTGACAGGGGATGATTCCTATAGAAAAATTGCCATTCAACACGCCAATACAACACTAAAAAATCATTTCCGAAAAGACAATAGTTGCTATCACGTACTAGGTTACGATTCTATTTCGGGTAAAGTGATTAGTAAAAACACGCATCAAGGGTATAGTGATGCATCTTCATGGGCTAGAGGACAGGCTTGGGCAGTTTACGGATTTACAATGGCTTATCGCTATACAATGGATAAATCTTACTTAAAACAAGCCGAAGCCACGGCTCAGTTTTTTATCAATCATAAAAATTTGCCCGTAGATGGAATTCCCTACTGGGATTTTGATGTGCCCAATATTCCGAATACCTACAGAGATGCTTCTGCGGCAGCGATAATGGCTTCGGCGCTTATAGAACTTTATTCGGTTACCAAAAATGAAATGTATTTGAATTACTCCAACAAAGTAATTCAATCGTTAAGTTCAGATAAATATCTTTTACATAAATCTGTAAAAGGACCATTTATTTTGGATCATTGCACAGGCGATTGGTCCAAAAAACTAGAGTTAGATGAGCCTATTGTTTACGGGGATTATTATTTTTTGGAAACATTAATTAGAAAAAAAGCGCTTAAATAAAATGAAGAAAATAAATTTCAAGAACAGATGTGCACTATTTGTTGTGTATAGTTTATTTGGTTTTGGCGTCCTTCAAGCACAAAATACAACGGATTTAGTCCGAACCAAAACCAATCTCAATGCCGATTGGCAATATGTGGCAAACGATACAAAAAAAATTACTGATATCGCTCAGATAGCCAATTGGACGCAACTCAATTTGCCTCATACTTGGAACAGTGAGGATGCAACAGATGCTGAGCCGGGCTATCGCAGAAGCGCGAGTTGGTATAAAAAAAACCTTGCTATTCCTACTATCGATAAGAATAAAGTCTATCAATTGTATTTTGAAGGTGCTAATATTACCACCAAAGTATATGTAAACGGCAGCGAAGTAGGCGAGCACGTTGGCGGATATATAGGTTTTACTTTCGACATTACAAAATTTATCAAAGCTGGAAACAATGAAATTTTAGTTCGTGTTGACAATAGTTACAACATCGAAATCATTCCCTCCCAAAAAAGCGATTTCTTTATTTATGGTGGTATTACCAGAGATGTTTGGTTATTATCTATGGCAAAGAACCATATTGAAAAAATCAAAATTACCACTCCAAAAGTTGCCGCAAAATCAGCTGCATTGGTTGTAAAAACATTTGTTGAAAATCCGCAAGGAAATACCTATTCTGCTCAATTGAAAAATCCAGAAGGAAAAGTGGTTGCCACCCAAAAAGGGATGCTATCAGGTTCAGAAACAGCAATAAAATTCAATGATATCAAGAATCCAGAATTATGGGATATTGAATCGCCAAACCTTTATACTATTAGTGTTTCAATGCTAGAAAAAGGGAAAATCATCGATAAAATAGAAGACAAAGTCGGTTTCCGATGGTTCGAATTCAAAGAAAACGGTCCTTTTTATCTCAACGGAAAACGTGTCTTGATTCGCGGAACGCACCGTCACGAAGAGCATGCGGGAGTCGGAGCAGCCGTTTCGAATGAGCAACATCGAAAAGATATGGAATCCATAAAAGAAATGGGCGCCAACTTTGTTCGATTGGCGCATTATCCTCAAGATCCTGAAATTTATAAAGCTTGTGACGAATTGGGATTATTGGTTTGGGACGAATTGCCTTGGTGTCGCGGCGGTGTTGGAAACCAAGTTTGGAAAACCAATGCTAAAAATTTACTGAGCGAAATGATCAAGCAAAATTACAATCATCCGTCCATTATTATCTGGTCGCTGGGTAATGAAATGAATTGGTTGCCTGATTTTCCCGATGGAGATAATACCGAAAAAATGACAACTTTTCTGAAAGAGTTGAATAGTTTGTCGCATCAATTGGATCCCAGCCGTAAAACAGCCATCCGAAAATACGAAGAAGGGGCTCGAATTGTAGATGTGTTTTCACCTTCCATTTGGTCAGGATGGTATTCCGGAAGTTATAAAAGTTATAAAAAAGCGGTTGACAAATACAAACAAGATTACAAACATTTTATCCACGCAGAATACGGTGGTGATAGTCAGGTGGGGCGTCACTCGGAGAATCCGATTACGGGCGAAGGGCAAATAAAGGTCGAAGGTTGGGAGGAAGCAATCGTACAAGGCAAAGGGGCTAATATCGCTCAAATAGGCGATTGGAGCGAAAGTTATATTGTAGATTTATTCAATTGGCATTTGCACATATCTGAAAACGACCCCATGTTTGTCGGAAATATTCAATGGGCTTTCAAGGATTTCGGAACGCCTTTACGACCTGAAGATGACATCCCATATATGAATCAAAAAGGTTTGGTAGATCGAAACGGAAACCCTAAAGATGCCTATTATGTTTTCAAAAGTTATTGGAGCGAGAAACCATTTGCTTACATTGAATCGCATACTTGGACAGAGAGACAAGGGCCTAAAGATTTGGCTCGCGTTTTGAATGTTTTTAGTAATTGTCCAAAAGTAGAGTTTTTTCATAACGGAGTTTCGCTAGGCGAAAAGCAAAGAGATCTGAAAGCCTATCCAGCTTGTGGTTTGACGTGGAATGTAAATTTCTCTGAAGGAAAAAATACTTTTGTTGCAGTTGGAACCACCAAAGATGGTAAAAAAGTAACCGATACTATTGATGTAAATTATCGCTTTACTAAAAATGGACCCGCTGTGGGATTAGTACTTTCTTCTAAAAAAATGAAAAACGGAAATTATTTGGTTACCGCTCTAGCTGTTGATAAAAATAATTTACGCTGTTTAGATTATGAAGAGCGTGTTTATTTTCAATGTCTATCGGGTGGTCAAACCTTGAAAAACCAAGGAACGCCAACAGGAAGCGAATCGATTAAAATGTCCAACGGAAAAGCTGCCATTGAAGTAATCCCAGACACCAAAAGTGATTCAATTGAAATGACTATTTTGAATCAAAATTTCAAAGGGGAGTATTTAAAGTTTAAAAAATAAGAGGTTCGAAAGGAACAAATTCAGATGTTAAAAAGGAAACAAATTGGTATTTTGGTAGTTATTGGAATCACATTTATTGGTTGTTCCAGTGCTAAAATGGCTCTTGACCTTAATGCAATTGAAAAGCCTCGAGTTTTAAAAAAAGCGGAACTGTATTTTAATGCAGAACCTATCACGGTGACTTCCAGTTTTTGTAGCAGAAGCGCGGGAACTATTCACGATTTTTATTCAGAAGGCGATTATTGGTGGCCTGATCCGCAAAATTCAACAGGACCATACATCCGCAAAGACGGAATGACCAATCCGAATAATTTCACAGCACATCGTGAAGCTATGATACGGTTAAGTCAAATTTCAGGCGCTTTAGGTTCAGCCTATATTTTAACAAAAGATAAGAAATATGCAGATCAATTAGCGATTCATTTGCGAGCTTGGTTTATCAATGAAAACACAAAAATGAATCCCAATTTATTGTATGCCCAAGCCATAAAAGGGGTGGCAACAGGTCGCGGTATAGGAATTATCGACACGATTCATTTGATAGAAGTAGTCAAAGCCATTCAAGCTATAGAGGATTCAAGGTCGCTTTCTGCTACTGAATTAGCCACTATAAAATTGTGGTTTTCAAGTTATTTGAAATGGATGACAACACACGAATATGGCATAGCCGAGCGGGATAATGGCAACAATCATAGTGTCTGTTGGGCGTTACAAGTAGCTGCTTTTGCTAGTTTGACAAATGACACGGAGACAATGAATTTTTGTAGAAATTTTTATAAAAACACGCTTTTACCCAATCAAATGGCGAAAGACGGTAGTTTTCCTTTGGAATTGCAACGTACAAAACCGTATGGATATTCTTTATTTAACTTAGATGCTATGGCAAGTATTTGTCAAATTCTATCGACAAAAGAGGATAACCTTTTTGCTTATACCACAAAAGACAAGCAGAATATAGCTTTAGGATTGCAATTTATGGTTCCATACATAGAGAACAAATCATTATGGCCTTATCCAAAAGATGTTATGTATTGGGATGAATGGCCAGTAAGACAATCAAGTTTGCTATTTGGAGGATTAGCTTTGAAAAAGGATAAATACATCGATTTGTGGAAATCATTAAATGGTGATTTTACCAATCCAGAAGTGATTCGGAATATGCCCGTTAGGTATCCGATTTTATGGTTGATTAAATAATATTATAAATTAAATAATGATAAAATAGAATAACATGAACCCAAAAAATAATTATTTCAAATTCGTAATGATTTTGATGCTAGCCCTAGTTTCATCATCTGTGTTTGCACAAAAGAAACCAGTGTCTAAACCCAATATTTTGTTTATTGCAGTTGATGATTTAAAACCAATTTTGGCTTGTTATGGCAATACTTTAGTAAAAACACCAAACATTGACCGTTTAGCAAAGATGGCTACGGTTTTCAATAGCAATTATTGCCAACAAGCGGTTTGCGGGCCAACTCGTGCTAGTATAATGACAGGAAAAAGACCAGATTATACAAAAATTTGGAATTTGACTACTCAAATGCGAGATATGAATCCGGATATTTTGACACTTCCACAATACTTAATTTCTCAGGGGTATGAAACTTCTGGTGTGGGTAAAATTTATCACCCTTCGAGTGCCATCAATGGTGTTGATCCAGTATCGTGGAGTATTCCATATTTAAGAGCAGAAGAAAGTGATTTTCCAGCTAATTTAGGAGAACCAGCCAACGGGCAATATCAATTGGCCGCTACCAAAGCATTGATGACTCCCGAAATGATTAAAGAAAGAAAACAAAAAAATAAAGAATTAGCACAGGAAAATGATGAGAATCCCAAAAGTATAAAAGGACCATCAACTGAATGTATCGATGTCCCAGATAATGCTTATAATGACGGGGTTAATGCTTTAATCGCTCAAAAACAAATTATTGCACTTTCGAAGCAAAATAAACCTTTTTTTATGGCAGTTGGGTTTTCTAAACCTCATTTGCCCTTTGTAGCTCCCAAAAAATATTGGGATATGTATCAACGTGATGCAATGCCAATAGCCCCTTTTCAAGAGCACGCAAAAAATAGTCCTCTAATTGCTTATCATCAATCGGGTGAATTGAGAAATTATCCGGATATTACTGAGTTTGTTACTTTACCAGCAGATTCGCTACGCATTGGTTTGAAACTCGAAAAACAAAAAGAATTAGTACACGGTTATTATGCTGCTGTTTCTTATATGGATGCTCAAGTTGGGGTTTTATTGAATACGTTAGAATCCTTAGGAACTTTAGACAATACCATAATTGTGCTTTGGGGAGATCACGGTTGGCATTTAGGCGACCACGATTTATGGCACAAACATACTGTTTTCGAACAAGCAACAAAAGCGCCTTTGATTATATCAGCACCAGGAATAAAATCAGGTAAAACCAATTCGCAAACTGAATTTGTTGATGTTTTTCCAACGATTTGTAATTTGGCTGGTCTTCCAATTCCAAATCAATTGGACGGAAAAAGTTTAAAACCTTTGATGTTAAATAATAAAGCTATAGTTAAAGAATATTCAATAAGTCAATATCCACGTAAATTGAAAAAGGAAGAAGCAGCAAGTTTAGGGTATAAAAAAGGTAATTTGATGGGGTATACTTTGCGAACTAATCAATATCGTTATACCATTTGGATGAATGATTTTACCAGTAAACAAGCTTTCGAAGCAAGTAAGGTGTATGCCACTGAATTGTATGATTATGAAAAAGACCCTTTGGAAAAGGTAAATGTAGTAAAGGACAAAAAATATGAAAAAATTGCGATTGATTTAAATGCAAAAATGATGGAATTCTTTAAATCACAAGTGCAATAAGGATATTCTTGAGTTTATTAATAATTAATCGTTCATTTTAATGAATGGGTAATTCTGATTTTAGAATTTTAAAGAGTTTAACTTAATAATTACTAATGAAAAACAAATTTGCCTTATTTTGTTCACGACTGTTATTAACTCTTTTTTTACAAATTAGTCTTGCTCAAACTACGTCCTTAATTTCTGTAGATTCAAATGGAAAATTAGTTTATATTCCAGACAGTAAAGGCAATATTGTGCCTGATTTTAGTGGGGTAGGGTATATGAACAGTGAATCACCTATTCCAACAGTGGTTGTTGTTAAAACAATTAACCCTGTTTTGGGCGATAACTTAGCCAATATTCAAAATGCCATAAACGAAGTGTCGGTTTTAACTCCAGATGCAAATGGGTTTAGAGGCGCTATACTTTTTAAAGCAGGGACCTACAACATCAGCAATAGTATTACCATTTCGGTTAGCGGAATTGTGCTTCGTGGTGAAGGTTTTGATGGTTCAGGTACTAATTTTATTGCTACTAAAACTTCCCAGCATAATCTAATCAATTTTGTTGGAGGTTCAGGAACGAGTGTAATTTCATCTTCAACAAAAGCCATTACGAATGCTTATTTGCCTATTGGAACCAAGCAGGTTTCAGTTGCTTCTGGTCATACTTTTGGAGTTGGAGATGCCGTTTTTGTGCATCGTATTCCGAATGATACATGGATAAATTTATTGGGAATGAATTTACTAACATCTTATGATCCTTTGGCGACTAATTGGGTTGCGTCATCTTATGATTTGTACTCACAACGAAAAGTAACGGCTGTAAACGGAAACCTAATAACTCTTGATGCCCCAATTATGGATATTATCGATCCTGTATATTCTACCGGAGAATTGATGAAATATACTGATAATAGAATTCAAAAATGTGGCATTGAAAATATGAGAATTTCTTCAACATATACTACTTCAACAGATGAAAATCATGGTTGGGAAGCAGTTTCATTTGACAAAATTTTGAATGGATGGGCACGAAATTTAGAGGTATATTATTTTGGATATTCAGCTCTTCATATCAACAGTTTAGCTTCTTGGATAACGGTCGACAATTGCAAAATGTTGGATGCCAAATCTCTTATTGATGGTGGCAGACGTTATTCGTTTAACGTAGATGGACAACGCAATCTGGTTCAAAATTGCACTACCCGAAACGGAAGACATGATTATGTAAATGGAAGTCGTACTTGTGGACCCAATGTTTTTTATAATAGTTCATCAACCATTCAGAATAGTGATATTGGCCCTCATCATCGCTGGTCAACAGGAATTTTATTTGATAATATTGTGGGTAATGGCAGTCAAGATGTTCAAAACCGACTTGATTCTGGTTCTGGACACGGTTGGTCTGGAGGGCAAATTATGTTTTGGAATTGTACCGCTGGCAAAATGATCGTGCAAGACCCACCTGGTGATCAACGCAATTGGGCTATCGGGTGCAAATCGCCTGAGGTAACCAATGTTGGAGATTGGACTACCGAATTATTGGGAACTGTCGAATCTAAAGGGACTTTTATTGCCGCTATTCCGAGTTTATTTCAAACACAATTGAACGAAAGATTGAGTACGCTTACTGTTAATGAAATTGATTTTTCAGATGAAAACAATAGCATTAGACTATTTCCGAATCCCGCTAAAGACTCTGTTTCAATCCAAAGAAAAAAAGGTTTCATTTCAAAAATGCAAATCGATATTTACAATACAATTGGACAAAAAGTCAAATCATTTCCAGTAAATCCTGATGAGTTCAATGCAAAATATTCGATATCTGAATTAAAAGAAGGAATTTATTTTGTTCATTTTAATGCAACAGATTATTCAAAAACTTTGAAGTTAATTATTAATAGATAATTTAAATTAATAAATATCCAGATGAAAGCAACAAAAGTATCATCAATTCCTATAAAGAATCTATTTATTGCAAGTTTTCTTCTAACAGTATTTTTGTTTTTTTCTGCTGCAATAAAAGCAGCTACTATAAATGTAAGTTCTATTCCAGCTTTGCAAACGGCTATCAATAATTCGAATGCTGGGGATGTTATTATTCTTGCTAATGGAACCTATACCAACTCAATTTTGAATATCGGCAAAAGCAATATTACAGTTAAAGCAGCTTCGCCTGGTGGTGTTTTTTTAAATGGAACGAACGACATCAATATTAATGGAAATTATATCACTCTTAGTGGTTTTCAGTTTACTGTTGGTGACATTGGAAGTGAAATAGTTATTGAAGTTTATGGAAGTAATAATGTACTAACACAATTGAACTTCAGTGGTTATTTTTCAAAAAAATACATTGAAATAAAGGCGGGCACCCGATATAACGAAATTACCTATTGTAATATGGAAAAAAAGCCTGCAGCTGCCGCTTCTGGATGTACCATTCAAATATCGACCTCGCCATCCGTCATTGGCTATCACAAAATACGCTATTGTTCCTTTAAAGATTATTATGGACTAGGTGGTGATTTTGGAAATGAACCTATTCGAATAGGGTTAAGCACCGAAAATGCCAACAAATCAAGAGCCATTGTAGAATATTGCTATTTTAATAATACTGGTCTTGGTGATAGTGAAAGTATCTCTATAAAATGCCAAGAGAATACAATTCGGTTTTGCACTTTTACCAATCAACAAAACGCGATGTTAGTATTTAGAAATGGAGATAATAATGTGGCTTACAGCAATTTTTTCATTAATGCTGGTGGAATTAGAGTAAAAGAAGCCAACAACGTTTACTGTTATAATAATTATTTTGAAAACTCGGGTGTAGGAAGCTCTGCAGATGCAGTGACCTTTAATTATGACACCGCCACTTACCCCGTAGTTCTGAACAACATCAATTTTATTCATAATACATTTTATAATTGTGGTGATATTGATATGGGAGGAACTGGCGCTACTAATAATACTTGGGCCAACAATATTTTTCAAAAAAGTGCTGGCACTATTTTTTCGAATGCTAATTCCGGAACCTCTTGGGCAGGAAATATCTACCAAGGAACTTTAGGAATTTCTATTCCTTCGGGAATGACCAATATCAATCCACTTTTGGTTACAAATGGTGATGGTTACAAAGGCTTGTCTTCTTCTAGTCCAGCTATCGATGCTGCCAGTTCTAGTTATCCTGCTATTTTAGATATTACTGTCATTGATGATGATCCTAGCTTGTTATTTGATGGTGGCGGAAAATCTAGGCCATCAACCATTGCATTAAAAGATTTAGGAAGTGATGAATTTACCGCTGGAGCAACAACCAATCATCCGTTGACAGTTTCAGAAGTTGGTCCATCTTATTTAGGAGGCCCCTCCCTTTCAATCGGTAGTAATGAAAAAAAAGATACTCACAACGCTATTGGTATTTTTCCAAATCCTGCAAAAAACGCAATTACTATCGAAGCATTTGAAGGAATTGAAGGTTTGGATTCCGTTGCGATTTATAATTTAAATGGACAAAAAATAAAAATGGGCACTGAATTTCAAAAACAAAATAGCACTATTCAATTCGATGTTTCGGATTTGAATAATGGCATATATTTTATCAAAGTGACCTCAAAAGAACTAACTAAAATGATGAAACTTTTTATTCAAAAATAAACGATAAGTGATGCTGAAGCTGTTAGTTTTTAAAAGCTTTATTTGTAGCTATTTGGACGTTTTCTATCCATAAAAAGTATTTCTAGAAGTTGTACAATTTGTAATTTTGAACTATATTAATTTAAAGTTCTGCACTTTAAACCAAATTCGATAAAAGTATTCATATAATAATTCTAACAATAAAAAAATGAATAAAAGAGATATTGTTTTTCATTACTTGATTTTTGCCATTGCAATGGTAATTTCAGCACCTTCAGTGGCACAACAAAAAGCCAAACCCAATATTCTATTTATAGCCGTTGATGATTTAAAACCTATTTTGGGTTGCTATGGCAATACTTTGGTGAAAACACCTAATATTGACCGATTGGCCAAAATGGCAACGGTTTTCAACAGCAACTATTGCCAACAAGCTGTTTGCGGACCAACAAGAGCTAGCATAATGACCGGAAAACGTCCAGATAATACTGGAGTTTGGGATCTTAAGACCGGAATGCGTGATGTACATCCTGATATTTTGAGTTTACCACAGCATTTAATTAGTCAGGGATACTCAACACAAGGAATTGGCAAAGTGTATGATACTCGCTGTGTCGATAAACAAATGGATGCACCCTCTTGGAGTGTTCCTTATTACAATTATTTCAAAACAGAAGAAAGATATTATCCTCAAGCATTAGGAGCACCCCTTAATGGGCAATACCAATCGCCTAAATCAAAAGAGTTAGCTGCAAAATTCAAAAAAGAGGCACAAGATAAAGGACTGAACGAAAAGGAAATTGAAGATTATGTTTCGAAATCCGTAAAACCCGCTGTTGAATGTGTTGATGTTCCTGACAATGCCTATAATGACGGAGCAAATGCTTTGAGAGCTATTGAAATTTTAGAAAAACTCAAATCAGAAACGCAACCTTTCTTTTTTGCTGTTGGTTTTTCAAAACCACATTTACCCTTTGTTGCGCCTAAAAAAAATTGGGATTTATATCAAAGAGAAGATATGCCTGTGGCTGCTTTTCAAGAACAACCCAAAAATAGTGTAGATGTAGCTTTTCATAATTCAGGCGAACTTAGAGCTTATACTGATATTCCTCCTTTATTGTCCTTTACAGACCAAAAAGAGTTTGGACTCACTTTGCCAATTGACAAGCAAAAAGAATTAATTCACGGTTATTATGCCGCCATTTCTTTTATGGATGCCCAAGTGGGTAAAGTATTAGATAAATTAGATGCTTTAGGATTAACAAAAAACACGATAATTGTGCTTTGGGGCGATCACGGTTGGCATTTGGGAGACCACAATCTTTGGTGCAAACACACAAATTTTGAGCAAGCGACTCGTACCCCTTTGCTTATTTCGGCTCCAGGAATTAAAGCTACGATTTCTAATGCACCTTCAGAATTTGTTGACGTTTTTCCAACGATATGCGACTTGGCTGGAGTGAAAATTCCGGACGTTGTTGACGGAAAAAGTCTTAAACCTTTGATGGATAAAACAGCTCAATCGGTCAAAGAGTTCTCTATCAGTCAGTATCCTCGAAGCAGCACTAAGAGCGAAACGGAGCGGCAAGGGTATGCTTCGTCAAAAGTGATGGGCTATTCTTTAAGAGACAAAAGATACCGATATACTATTTGGTTGGGAAATGATTTTAGAAGTACTCAAGCTTTCGATGACAAATTAGTAGTTGGAATTGAGTTGTATGATTATAATAAAGATCCTAACGAAACAGTAAATGTAATAAACGATGCAGCATACCAATCCGTTGCAAAGGATTTAAAAGCTAAAATGCTTGATTATCTTAAGTCACAAGTAAAATAACTAAGAGTACATTTGGATTAAAATAATAATGAAATGAGACTTGAAAGAATTTATTTTTTGGTATTGTGTTTAAGCTTGCTTTCTTTAAGTACAACTTTTGTTTATTCACAAAAACAGGCTAAGGTTATTTTTGCTGATGATTTTAAGACCGATACCAAGTTATGGGTTTCAGAATTTGAACAAGATGCTACTTCTTCGATGCTAATCAATCAAGGAAAATTGGAAGTAATTGCTACTGCAGGAGGAACAGTATGGTTCAGAAATAAATTGAAAGGGAATGTAATGATTACCTACAATGCCACATTGGTTGATGTAGGCGGAAAAAACGACAGGGTTTCTGATATGAACACCTTTTGGATGGCAAGTAATCCAATTTCTGAGAATATAAATAATCAAAGCGGAAAATTCGAATCTTATGACAATCTTCATTTGTATTATGCAGGAATTGGAGGACACAATAATGAAACCACTCGATTCCGAAAATATACCGGAAATGGGCAAAAAGCGATTTTAAAAGAATACACGGATAAAGAGCATTTGCTAGTTGGTAATAAAAAATATGCCATAAAAATAATTGTCAATAACGGTCTCATTCAATATTTTGTAAATGACAATTTGTTTTGGGAATACAAAGATGATGCCCCTTATAAAGAAGGGTATTTTGGTTTTCGAACCTATAAGAGTCACCATATTTATGAGGATTTCAAAGTATATCAATTGAATGAAGCGAAATCAGTAAGTAAAGATTCTATTGCATTGGAAAACGATTATGTTAGAGTGATGAAAAATGCAACTGTCAATACAGCAACGGATGCTGCTCTTTTTGGCAAAAGATTAATTGTTGCCTTAACTCCGTTTGAATGTAAAAGTACCGCAGGAATAAAGACATTAAATAGAGGAGAAATTGCAGTTTTTAACCCAGAAGAATCCTATTCAATACCAAAAGGAGATTTTTTTGAAGTCGCTTTTAAGCTTTCGCACCCTCAACCCAAAGGTCCGGAAGTATGGCTAGAACCACTAAAAAATAAAATTGTTTATGAAGATGAATTGTTTCGGGTTTTTGAAGAGAGGCTTGCTGCCGGTGATACTCGAGAACTTCACAGTCATTCGCAACGCGTGGTAGTTCGTCTGAACAAGGTGCAATTGACAGATCCAAGATATAAACCCAACGGCGCACCAGGCGAAGGAATTCAGGTGCCAAATACCGTAAAATTTGCAGAGCCAATGGTGCATGTGGTAAAAAATTTAAGTACAGATACGGCGCTTTTTAATATCATAATTGAATTTAAAACACCTATTTACAACAACAAAAAATGAAAAATAAATATATTTTAATACCCTGCATAGGACTTTTATTTAGCTGTTTAGCCTTTTGTTTGAATGCTAAATCGATTAATCAAGTGCAAAAAGTCAATTCCCCTGGTAAAGAAATTTTGGTTACAACCCAAACCGAACTGTATTCGGCTATTGCTTCGGCAAAACCTGGTGATGTAATCGTGATGAAAGATGGAGTTTGGACTGATGTAGTTATAAATTTTAATTCAATTGCAAGCAGCACCGAGTCGATAACGTTACGTGCACAAATCCCAGGAAAAGTGGTTTTAAACGGAGGTTCAAAACTTATTTTTTCAAAACCCAATCTAGTTGTTCAAGGTCTTTTATTTAAAAAAGGAGTGATTACCAAAAAAGATGCTTCGGTTATTAGTTTTGAATCTGAAAATTGTAGGCTAACCAATTCGGGCATCATAGATTACAACCCTGCCGATTTTAACACTGAATATTATTGGGTACTTTTTAATGGCAGTCACAATAGAGTAGATCATTGTTATTTTACCGGTAAAAGCAACAAGCAACCGGTAATGCAAAACGGGGAAGAAAACGCCCGATACAATAAAGTCGACCGATGCTACATCAAAGACATTCCTTATGTAGCAAAAGCAAATGGACGAGAGATATTGAGAATATTTGGCTACGGACACGCAGACCAACCCGGAGATGATGGTGCTTATTTCACTGTGGAATATAACCTATTTGATCACGCTCACGGGGAAGGAACAGAAATTGTTTCCTTGAAATCAAATCATAATATCGTTCGTTATAATACGGTAATTGCTTCAAGAGGTGGCCTTGTCGGTCGAAGAGGGAAGTTCAACACTTTCGAAGGAAATTTTGTCTTTGGAAAAGGAGAACCAGGCACCTCTGGAATTCGAGTTGCTGGTCCTTTTCATAGAGTCATCAATAATTATGTGGCTGATGTAACTGAAGATGGACTGCGATTGATTGCCGGGGAATATTATGAGAAAAGTTTAACCGGAAATTTTGCTGCCAAGAAGAAAAACTTACCCAAATACCTGCAGGTTCAAGATTGTTATATTGCTCAAAATACCTTTGTCAATTGTGGTGAAAACGGAATAAATATAGGTTTTAATTATAAAAATCAATGGCCTAGTCTGCAAATGGTTTTGTTCCCTGAAAATAACAAATTTGTTAATAATTTGGTTTATAACTGCAAAGGAAATGCCATTAATATTGAAGTTTTAGACACAACAACTCCTTTAGATGTGTTTCATTTTAAGCCTAACTTTTTTGAATCCAACTTGGTTTTCGGGTCAAAAATTTGCAATGTTTCACTTCCTTCCGGAATTATAAAAAGTGATCCAAAATTGAAATTAGGAAGCGATGGATTGTACCGATTAGTATCTAAAAGTCCTGCTATCAATAATGGTGCTGACTCAGATGCAAAAGATGATTTTGAGGGTAGTTTGAGAGATGCTAAAAGAGATATTGGTGCACAGGAATTTGGTACAGTTACACCTGTACGCCATCCTTTGACTCCAAATGAAGTGGGGCCAGACTGGATGTTAAAAAAATAAAAATTCCTCATTCAAATAATCAAGATGAAAACAACGAAATATGCCATTTTTCTTTTATTCTGTAATTCTTTTTTAGGAGTTTTTGCTCAGGAGGTAAAGGATTCTCCAACTTATTTTCCCAAAACTTTTGTTCTGAAAGGCGAGGCATTAGATCGGAATTACCAATTAATAAAAGCCAACGATATAGACAAAGCCAAAGCATTGAAAAGCTTATTGTCTGATGCGGATAAAATTATCAAGGAAGGAAAAATGTATTCTGTGATGAACAAAAAACAGCTGCCTCCTAGTGGTGACAAACACGATTATATGAGTACAGGGCCATATTGGTGGCCGGATCCGAGCAAACCCGACGGATTGCCTTATATTCGAAAAGATGGTTTGAGAAATCCAACTTATTTTGATATTAGTGATACTTCGGAATTAGATAAAGTAGAGGACGAGTCAGAAAAATTGGCATTGGCTTATTATTTCAGTAAAGATGTCAAATATGCAAAATTCGCTTCAAAATTGATACGAACTTGGTTTTTGGATGCAGCTACACGACAAAATCCAAACCTCAAGTTTGGTCAGGGCATTCCAGGTAAAAATGATGGAAGAGGGATAGGTATTATTGAAACGAGAGAGCTATTTCGTGTCGTTGATGCCGCAATATTGTTGCAAGATTCGAATGAATGGACTAAGGAAAATCATCTTGAACTCCAAAAATGGTTTTCGGATTATTTGACTTGGCTTACCACAAGTACAATTGGCAAAGACGAGGCTGATGAACATAATAATCACGGAACCCATTACAGCGTTCAAGTAATAAACTATGCCCTTTTTACAGGACGGACCGAAATTGCTGTAGCGGAAATTGAAGTTTTCAAAAAACGAATGGAAAGCCAAATTAAATCGGATGGCAGCCAGCCTTTTGAATTGGAAAGAACCAAATCTTGGGATTATGTCAACATGAATTTAGATGGGTATTTTTTAGTGGCTCAATTGGCCGAAAATAGGAATATTAATCTTTGGCAGTATGAAACCAAAGAAGGGGCAACTATGAAAAAATGTGTCGATTGGATGCTTCCATACTTGAAAAAAGAAAAAAAATGGGAGTATGAACAAATTAAAGATTTTGGATACCGTGAAACTGTTCGCATCCTGAAAATTGCTGCTCAACACTATTCGAATCCAATGTATGACTCCTTGGCGAGAGCGATTGACATTAAAACGTATCAATTCGATTTTAACCAACTTGCTTTATAAAAACAAAACGAATAAATACAAAACGATGAAAAAAGCACTCTATCTAGCAATACTTTTACTATTTATCGCCATTAGCGGTGTTTCTGGGCAGAATAAAAAAGCGAAAAGTAGTTCTAAACCCAATATTATTTTTATTCTAGCCGATGATTTAGGGATAGGTGATGTGAGTTGCTACGGTTCTGACAATAACAAAACGCCTATTATCGACAAATTAGCAGCAGAAGGAATGCGTTTCCAACACGCTTATACGGCACCATTATGTGGACCTTCTAGATCCAGAATTCTTACCGGTCGCTATGCTTTTAGAACTGGAGCCGTAAACCAAGATCGAGTAGGAGAAATAAAACCTGAAAATGAGGTAATGATTCCAGCTGTATTGAAATCGGCGGGTTATACGAGCGCATTGGTAGGGAAGTGGAGCCAGTTTGGGTTAACCCCAAAGGATTTTGGTTTTGATGATTATATTACTTTTCAAGGGAGTGGTGTTTATTGGAGCAAAGAAAAAGCAAAGGCATCAACCTATACCGAGAATGGTATCGAAAAACCCTTGAATACAGGTGTTTATATGCCAGATTTAATGCACAACCATTTGGTCGATTTTTTGACAGTCAATAAAAATAAACCTTTCTTTTTGTACTATTCGATGGTACACGTACATTCACTGATACAGCCAACACCCGATAGTAAACCCGGTAGTGATTTGTATGCCGACAATACTACTTATATGGACAAGTTAGTAGGAAAACTATTGGCAACATTAGACGATTTGAAATTAAGAGAAAATACCCTGATTGTTTTTATGGGGGATAATGGTACTGCAAACCAGTATGCTGCAAGAGGAACCATTGGAGGCAAAGCACTTTCAGGAAAAAAAGGTACGATGCTGGAGTGTGGCAGTTTAGTGCCCACTATTGCAAGCTGGCCAGGAGTTATAAAAGCCGGACAAGTCAATACTGATTTGATTGATTCGAGTGATTTATTGCCCACTTTTGCTGAGGTTTGCGGAGCTCCATTGCCTACTAAAAACATTTTGGACGGTCGTAGCTTCTTGCCTCAATTAAAAGGCAGAAAAGGGAATCCAAAAGAATATATTTTTATGGAATTAGGAAACAAATGGTATGTTCGTAGTGCCAAATGGAAACTGAACAGAGCAGGAGAACTTTTTGATATGACGAATGCTCCTTTCGAAGAAAAACTAGTTGCTGATTATGCTAATAATCCAGAGGCTAGCGCTGCATATGCACGTTTGCAAGCTGTATTAAAAGAATTAGCTCCTGAAAAAGGAATTCTAGATGATGGAGATGGCAGTGGCCGACACGCAAGTAATGTAAACAAGAAAAAAGGGGCCAAAGAGGATAAGGATTCAGAATAGGTGTCGGAACATCAGTTAAGGTAAAAACTACCGAAGAAATGTAATTACGTTGCGATTCTGCGGTTTGTTTTTAGAAATAGTTTTGGTTGTTCAATTTTGGGGATTTAAGAACCTTTCACTAATCATTATAAAATTGTATTTATTCAAACTAATAAAAAGAATGTTTGATAATCCTTAAAACAGTTAAAATTGGACGATTTTACCCCCTATTTAGGATTTTTATGTTTATCGTTAGTTTTAAATTTGTATAGATATATCGATATAGTTGATTAATGTTATGAAATAGAATTCATTACAGATTAATATTTATAAAAACCAAAAAACTATTATTATGAAAAAATTATTACTTAATTCAAAAAAACGGGCGCAGCTTTTTTTTAGTGTAAGCTTGGTTTTTCTTTGTGTAAATTTTGGGTGGAGTCAAACCATTTTTTATGAAGGTTTTGGACCAGCACCTGTATCTCCATTCAATGCGGGAGCTACGAGTTATACCTTTGCTTCTAATGGGGTAATTTCTACTATAGATGATGCTAATACCAATACCTATTTGAATTTTAATTCAAGTGGATCTGCTGGAAGACCAAATTTAACTGCACCTCTTTCAATAATGCCTGCATCTTTTAAACCTACGCTAACCAATAATACTAATTTGGTAACTTGGTCGGTGAATATGAGAGCTTCAAGAGCAATGTCAAGCTCCTCTCAATCCTATGCAGATGGCGCATATTATCTTGCCGTTGTTCTATGTTCATCAAATGCAAATTTAACTTCAGGTACAGGTTCTAATACGGATGGATATGCGTTGATATTACAAAGAAGCACATCTACTTCTGCATCTAATCCAGGAGGTGTTCGTTTAGTAAAATTTCATAATGGAATTGGTTTACAATCAGCCGGAAGTGTCGTTTCTATTCCATTACTTGAAACACCTGCATTAAATGGAGGTGCTACAGCAACTGCTACAGCACCCAATAATGTGAGCATCAAAGTGGTATATAATCCAGATTTTGATTCATGGCAATTATTTTACCGTGAAGATCCTTTAAGCTCAGGTTTTGTGGACCCTTCTTCTGGTTCTTATACAAGCGTAGGAACTGCAGTTGTTGATGCTACTTATACTTCAACTGCAATGAGTCATTTTGGTTATCTATGTGGAGTTAGTACTTCGACTACAACTGCAACAAATCAATTTCAATTGGATAATTTTAATATCAGTCTTGATCCTTTGCCTGCCTATACAGCACCTCCAACGGTTGAGAAAAAACAGGCTATACACAATTCTCCAGCTCCAACAGTGGCTAATTTAGTAGCCATTGGAATAAATATTAAATGGTATGCTGCCGCTACAGGAGGTTCTCCATTGTTATCTACTGACCTTATTAGTTCACAAACGTATTATGCAACTCAAACAGTTGCGTCAATAGAGAGCGATAGAGTTCCTTCCTCTGTTTATGTTGGAGATACTACACTCAAAACGTTGCCATTATATGAAAATTTCAATTATTCAATTGGGGATAAGTTAGTTGCAATCAATAACGATACTGCTTCTGGAACAGGAATAGGTACTTGGAGTGTTGTTCCTACTGTATTACCTACTATTCTTTCGCCTGATGATATGTTGATAGCTGCTCAGCCTTCTCCTTGGACATCCTCCGTTTTACCAGCTCCAACAGGAAATGCTTTAACTTTTGATCGTTCAGGTCTAGATCCTCAACTTCTTTTTGCTGCACCTACCACCGGATCTCTTTATGCATCTTGTATGTTTATGGTGACTAACCTTAATGCTATAACTACAGGAACATCAGGAACTTCAACCGATGTACCGCCTGCTCCTTCGCATATTTTTAGTTTTGCCTATGCCGATGCTGCTCCGGGTTCTGTATCTTCTTATACAGCTGCAGTTTATCTTAAATCAAGTGCGACTGCAGGGAAATTTAATATTGGTATCAATGCCGCTCCAATAGATCCAATTGCTGTAGGAGATATTAAGTGGGATACAGCAGATTATGATGCTAATACACCAATTACTTTAGTAATTCGTTATTCGTATGATGATTTAATTTCTAAATTATATATTAATCCAACTTCAAATACAGTTGAACCAGCACCAAATGCAGCTACACTTGCCAGAGCAGGAGCACTTAACTTTGACAGAATTCGATTGAATCAAAATTCGAATGCAGCAACACCTTATATTACTTTAGATGAAATTCGTGTAGCTAATAACTGGGGGCAAGCATTAGGAGGATCTTCGACATTAGGTATGGCTAAAGTGGATGTTTCCAAATTCAGCGCTTATCCAAATCCAGTAACCAATGGTAAATTATACATAAGTTCAGAAAGCAGTAGCGAAAAACAAGTTGCGATTTATAGTCTTTTAGGCCAAAAAGTTTTAGAAACCAAAACAGCTAATAATGCTGAAATTAATGTTTCACAATTGGCCAAAGGAGCTTATATTTTGAATGTTACTGAGGATGGTAAATCCGATAGTAAAAAATTGATGATTCAATAACATCCTGACCAATTTATAATTTTAAATGCGGTGTTTTTTTATGAAAATACCGCATTTATCTTTAAAAAGAATAAAATTTATAATGCTTAATTTAACTTAAAATAAAATGAAAAAATACGTTGTAGTAAGTGTAATTATTTTGCTCATGTCATTCGAAATTGTAGCCCAAGTAAAAGATTCAATTATCAAAAAAACTGTTGCTATACCCAAAGATTATGTTGCTCAAATAGATGTTGTTTACACTAAAGTGATGGATTGGGAAGGCAGAGCCGATTTGTATATTTCTCCTAAAGCCAGTAAACCCATTCCGGTATTAATCAATATTCATGGTGGTGGTTGGAAATCGGGAACCAAAGAATCGCAAGGTGGTTTTAATTCTTTTTTCAATGCAGGTTTTGCAGTCGCTAATATGGAATATCGTTTGTCAGGACAAGCTACTGCTCCAGCAGCTGTCGAAGACACCCGTTGTATGCTGATTTATTTAATTAAAAATGCAAATACATTAAATATTGATCCCAACAAAATTGTTATTATGGGAGGAAGTGCGGGAGGGCATCTTGCCTTGATGGGCGGATTGTTGGCCAATGATCATCGCTTTGATACGAATTGTCTGGGTGTCGAAAATATAAAAGTGGCAGCTATCATTGATAAATATGGAATTGCTGATGTCTGGGATTGGACTTATGGTCCAGAGCACAAAAGTTCATCTCCAAAACTATGGTTGGGCGATAAAGCAAATGATGACGCTTTCATAAAGTCGGTTTCACCTGTTTCTTATGTTACTAAAAATAGTCCGCCCATTTTTATTGTGCATGGCAATGCTGATCCAATAGTTCCTTACCAACAATCAGTAGATTTATACAAAAAATTGCAAGAATTGGGAGTGAAATCGCAATTTATTACTGTTGAAGGTGGGGGGCATGGCAAATTTGATAAAGAAAAAAACAATGAAATTAATGCTGCTATACTTCAATTTATTGCTGGGTTAGATTCCTTTAAATAAAGTCATTAAAGCAAAAAAAAATATAATGATACAATCAATAAATTCGACAAAGACTTTCTTATTGCTACTTTTTTTCTTTCCTTTTTTCTCCCGTGCACAAGCAATTTTAAAGGCTGATGGGCCTGGAGACACCTACGAATTAATCAATAGTGTTTTGGCACCAGGAAAAATAGCCATTGAAGCTCCTGACAATATGCCTTTAGGGAATCATACAGTATTTGGAAGGCACATAACAGAAGTTTGGGATGCTGAATTGAAAGCCAATGTTTTTGAGTTTTACGCACATATTAATTACACCAATATCGATAAAACTAGAATAACCGACAATGAACCCGTAGCCAATGTCGATCAAAAACAGCGAATCGAAATTAAATCCTATGAGCCATCGCCAGATAATTTGAAAGGGACTTTAGGTGAAACAATTACCTATCAATGGAAATTTAGGTTGCCAAAAGGATTTCAGCCATCTAGCAATTTTACGCATTTGCACCAAATCAAAGCAGTAGGGGGAACACAAGACCTGCCCATTTTTACACTATCAGCCAAAAAAGGGGCAATCAACCAATTCAATGTCGTTCATAATAATGTAGACGTTCTTGCCAATATGGATTTATCAGAATTGGAAGGCGTTTGGGTAGAAATTACTGAAACAATAAAAGTAGGAGCCAACGGAACCTTTTCTATAGTTATCAAAAGGGTGAAGGATGGTAAAGATTTGCTTTCCTATTCTAATCCAAATCTGGAAACCATTAGACCAGACAATAATTTCATTAGACCCAAATGGGGAATTTATCGCAGTTTGAAGAAGATGGAAGATTTGAGAGATGAAACGGTTCGTTTTGCCGATTTTTCAATTGCCGAAGGGTTGAATTCTAATCTCACTAAATAGGACGTACCGAAATCATAGTATCTAAATTTAGCTTTTAAATCCTAGTTTTTATGGAGTAAAAGGTTTAATATGGGTTTCAAATTTTTATCTTTTAGACTAGTTTCTAGTTTTTTAGTATTTCATTTTTGATAATTTAAGGGTGTTATTTTTTTACTAATTGAAAAATTGTTTAATATTTTTTTAAGAATAATTTTTTATTAAAAAAATAAATTATACTTTTGGAAAACCAAATTGGATAACCAATATGTGTTTGTGAATTTGAATGATAATTATCAGCCAGGATTTTTCTCAATATACGGATTGTTTATTGTTATAAAATTACTTAATCAAATGTTTTTAGAAGTATAAATAATGGTTGTATTTTTTTTTAACGATAAACAAAGAATAGTTAATATAGAGAGAATAAATATTCAAAAATTTGTATAGGTTGGACTATTTTACCCCTAATAATGGATTTTTGGATTTATTCAAATTTTTACTTTTGATTCATTAAAAACAAAAAAAAACAGAAGAAATGTAAAATAAATAAGGAGAGAGTTAAAACACAAAAAACAAACCTAAAAACCAAAACCTAATTAAAATGAATAAATTATGAAAAAACCAATTTTACTTTTTCTCTTAATTTTCGCTTCCATTATTAATGCACAGACCGGCTCAAAAGTTACCGGTACTGTAGTGGATAGCAAAGGATTGAGTATTCCCGGGGTAACTGTTACATCTGATCTCAATAGTGTCTCAACTGATTTTGATGGTAAATATTCGATTTCTGTCAAAAATTCTAAGTCAATTTTGAAATTTAGTTTCGTTGGATTTGAAACACAATTAGTACCTGTAGGTAAAGAAAAAACTATTAATGTCGTTTTAAAGGAGTCTTTAAGTACTCTTGATGAGGTGGTAGTTATTGGGTATGGAACCCAAAAAAGATCTAGTGTTACAGGATCAGTTTCAAAATTCCAAAGTGAAAAACTGACGGAACTTGCAGTATCTAGAGTAGATCAAGCTTTGCAAGGAAAAATTGCAGGGGTAAACATTCAAAATACTTCTTCTGAGGCGGGTTCAAATCCAAAGATTACAATTAGGGGAATTAGTTCGATCACTGCTGGAAATAATCCTTTGATTATTGTGGATGGACAACCCAATCAAGATGGTTTGGGTTCTTTAAACATGGCTGATATTCAATCTGTCGAAGTACTAAAAGATGCGGCTTCAGCCGCTATTTATGGATCGCGTGGTGCTAGTGGAGTTATCATTGTGACTACAAAAAGCGGTAAAACTGACAAGGTTCGTTTTAAATTGAATTACCAAACAGGGGTTAAAAATCCATATGAGACCTACCCAATGATGACTTCATCTGATTATGTTCGTTTATTATATAAGGAACGTGATATGAAAAAATTAGATCCCACCGTTGTTCAGGCACAAAATACGGTATCAGCAAACAATAATGCAATGTGGCTTATAGAGCAAGAACTCTTAGGAGGAAAAGGAACTGATTATCAAGATGAGGTTTTACGAACTGGTATGTACAAAACCATAGGATTAAGTGCAAGTGGTGGTTCAAAGAGTTCAAAGTATTATGTTTCACTTGGTTATAATGGAGATGAAGGAATGATGATTCATAGTGATTTTCAAAAATTCAATTTTATGACAAAATTGGATATGGAATTGAGTAAAAATGTGAAATTGGCCATCAACGTGAATCCTCAATATCAAACAAAAGAGTCTCCAGCTGAGAATTTTACTAACTTTATACGTTATCCAAGTTTTCTTCCTGTGAAACATAATGAATTGACACAAAATTTTGTTAGTCAAAATCCACAATGGGCTCCACTTACTGCTGGTAATTATGCTCATCCAAGACATTTTAGTAATTTGACTTATCCAGCCATGGGAATGACAGGGTTATTACCTGACGGCACTTATATGGTTCCAAGAGCTGGTGTAAGCCCCTTCGGTTCTGCCCAAAATAATCCAATGGGAGCAATTTCGGAACAATTTGATGATACTAAAGAATTTCGTTTTCAAGGAGCGGCTACTCTTACTGTAAATTTGGCAAAAGGTTTGGATTTCAAAACTATGGGAAGTACCTATATGAGGTATTCTGATCGTTTGGAATGGGCCAATACTGATGCCACTGGAGACGGAATTGCTAATAAAGGAACCTATACTAAGACAACTTTTAGAGATTTACTTTGGGAAAATACTTTGATTTACAAAAATGTTATAGGCGACCACTCTTTTGATGCTGTAGCCTTGTTTTCTGCACAAAATACTAAAACGACCAATCAAACTACAATAGGGCAAGGCTATCCTAGTGATAATATTAGAACTTTGAATAATGCCACTTTAGTAACTATTCCACCACCATCTACTTCTCCAAACGCCAATATTAATAATCAAATAGGATTGCTTTCTTATATGGCAAGGTTAAATTATGCCTATAAAGATAAATATCTATTGTCGATGAGTCTTCGTACCGATGGTAGTTCTTATTTTGGACCCGGTTACAAATGGGGAAATTTCCCAGCTGCATCCATAGGTTGGAAAGTTAATAATGAAAAATTTATGAGTGAGGTAGACTGGGTAAGTAAATTACTTTTGAGAGCAAGTTATGGTATATCCGGTAATAATAGAATTGGTGATTTCTTATTTGTTTCTTCTTTGACCAATGCCAACTACATTAGTGGGGCAGGTACAGGTTCAAACGTTCCTGGTTTAGCACCTAACCCAAACATTCAATCCAATCCTGAAATTACTTGGGAAAGTACGTATCAGACAAATGTAGGTTTTGATTTGTCGATGTTTAAAAATGCTGTAAACATTTCGGTTGATGCGTATCAATCTAAAACGGATAAATTATTGTTAAATCAACCATCGATGGCTTTTACAGGAGTTCCATTGGTAATCAATAATATTGGAAGTATGAATAATAAAGGTATCGAGTTTGAGATATCGACTACCAATATTAGAACAAAATCATTTAAATGGACAACCACTGCCAATATATCTCATACAGAAAATGAAGTAAGAGAATTAGGTAAAGAAAACTACTTGCGTTCCCAAGGAGAACGTACTGAAGTGTATCAAACTATGGTAGGTGATCCATTGGTTCAATATTATGGTTTCAAAACAGATGGTGTTTGGTTGTCACAAGCTCAAATTGATGAGGCTAAAGCGGCCGGTATCACTTCTCCATTGGCTCAATTGTTTATTCCAGGAGGTCTGAAATTAGTGGATCTAAATGGCGATAAAATCATTGATAATAATGATAGAACCATCATAGGAAATCCGTATCCAGATTTTATTTGGGGAATGACTAATGTTTTTACTTACAAAGCTTTTGATTTGAGTTTCTCATTTCAAGGTTCGCAAGGAGGACAATTGATTAATGGGGACCCTAATTACAATGAAACAAAAAGAACGAATTTGAACTATACCAAAAACCGTTGGGTAAGTGCCATGTTTCCTGGAGATGGAAAAACACCTTATGAAACTAGTGGTTTTAACTGGATGTTGACCGATTATGTGGTAGAAGATGCTTCCTATGTTGCAATTAGAGATATCACTATTGGTTTCACCATGCCAGATGAGTTTGCCAAAAAATGTTTAGTGAACGGCTTGCGTTTGTATTTCTCAGGTCAAAATATGTATTTTTATACTCCTAGCAATTACAGAGGTATCAATACAGAAGGAAGAAGTACTAGTGGTGCCTACAGTTCAACCTTGATTGATGGATACCAAAGAGGGGCATTTCCGATACCAAAAACAGTAGTTTTTGGATTAGATATTAATTTTTAATTTAAAACAAGTTTGATTATGAAAACATTCAAATATATAATAGGTCTTTTTTTGGTAACCCTTATCGGATGCAATGACATCATTGATTTGTATCCAGAATCTCAGGTAAATACTGCCACCTATTACTCTAATGCAGCTGAATTGCGTACTGGATTAAATGGAATTTATAATGGACTTCAAAAGCCCGTGCTAAATGAGTGGCAATTTACTGAATTACGCAGTGACAATACCATAATGAGTAGTCCAGGAACCTCTTCAACGGTAAACTTTGATTTGGATTATTTGGATCGCTTTTTTCCAACGTCTTCTCATCAAGCCGTATATACTTATTGGCTCAATACCTATAATAATATTCGAGGTGTCAATTATATCTTAAATGCATTGGGAGCAAACTACAATGAAGCTACAGGTGCTATCGATTACGGAGCAAATACACTTCCTATAAGTGATGTTGATCGTAAGAAATTTGCTTCAGAAGCTTGTTTTATTCGTGCTTATTCCTACTATAATTTAGTGCGTTTGTATGGAGGTGTTTTTTTAGTTCACGAACCAATATCGCCAGATCAAGCCAAACAGTTAAATCGCTCTTCGGTTGCGGATATTTATAAATTAATCGTTGCCGATTTGGCCAACGCTTCAGAAAACGGAAGTGCGGCTAAATTTGGTACAATTCCTGCCATAGAGGTTGGAACAGCCAATAGTTGGGCTGCCAAAGCTTTATTGGCTAAGGTTTATTTAAATTTAAATAGAAAAGCGGATGCCATTACCTTATTAAACGATGTAATAGCTAATAGTGGTTATGGACTGGAAACAACCTATGCCAATGTATTTTCTATTGGAAACGAAATGAACAAAGAAATTCTTTTTGCTGTTCGATTTAAATCTGGTGGAACAGGCTTAGGGAATACACTTCCTAATCAATTTGCTCCTCAAAATAGTGGTTCGGCAGTTATTATTGGAGCGGGTAAAAGCTACAATTCGCCCAGCCAAGAGTTGATAAACAGCTATGCAGCCAATGACCTCAGAAAATCAGTAAATATAGCTGTGTATGGAGTTGGTAATCCTGACCAAATTTATGTGAATAAATATATGTCTAAACCAACCATTGTGAATGATTCCGAAAATGACTGGCCAGTAATTCGTTATGCAGATGTATTATTGATGTTGGCAGAAGCTCAGGGTAATACTGCTTCAAGTTGGGCACAAATTAACCTTATTCACAAAAGAGCAACCACAGTTACTTTGACTCCTGATACAGGCAATATTGCAGTTTTCGAAAAAGCATTAGCCGACGAAAGAAGATGGGAGTTTGCTTTTGAGAACCAAAGATTTTTCGACTTGTTGCGTTTTGACACCACGTTGACTACTATAAAATCAGAAGCAACGATCGACAATCATTTTGCTGTAATGTATCCATTATATTATACAAAATATACTGAACCTAAATTGACATTAGATCAAATGCAAACTAATGCCAATCCAGATAAGTTTTTATTACCAATTCCGCAATATGAAATTGATACAAATTCATTCCTAGTGATTCCACAGAATCCTGGATATTAAACTATTAGTTTGTTAGTTTAAACCCAATTTTAGTGTATTTTTATACATTGAAATTGGGTTTTTTAATTTCTATTTTAATCTTATTCTACAATTATGGCCTTATCCAAGTCAACAAGAGAAAAGCTAAAAAAGGTAAGTACCCCAACTATTGCTACTTGTCTTTATAAAAAAGGATTCAAAAATCAGTTTATTCAAAATGTAAAGTCTGTGCAATTAGGAAAGCCAACAATGGTTGGCGAAGCTTATACGTTGCGATATATTCCAGCACGAGAAGATCGAAATCCAATTACCGTTTTTCGAAATGCCGATCATCCGCAAAGAGTAGCTGTCGAAAATTGTCCTCCAGGTCATATATTGGTAATTGATAGCAGGAAAGATGCCCGAGCAGCATCGGCAGGCGATATTTTGGTCAGTCGGTTGATGGTTCGTGGAGTAGCAGGTATTGTAACCGATGGCGGTTTTAGAGATTCAGCCAATATTGCCAAATTAGCCATTCCAGCCTATCATAATCGTTCTTCAGCTCCAACCAATTTAACTTTGCACGAAGCAATTGATATCAATCAACCAATTGCTTGTGGAGATGTAGCGGTTTTTCCGGGAGATGTTCTTGTAGGTGATGATGATGGAGTAATGGTTATTCCAGCAGCCATTGTCGATGAAGTAGCCGATGAATGCCTTGAAATGACTCTTTTTGAAAAATTTGTATTGGAAAAAGTATTGGATGGCAGAGCAGTGATTGGTCTTTATCCACCTACAAATGAAACTACCTTAGTCGATTTTGAAACTTGGAAAAAAGAGCAAGTCAAATGATTGCTTCTTTTTAAATTTTAAAGATTTAACAGCAAATTCACAAATTATATTTTGATAGTTCAGCCAATAAATTTGCGAATTTGAAGCTCGTTTTTATGCTTGTATTAGATTCTCAATTTAAAATTCCAATTAAGCCTCTTTCCATAATTTCTGAATTGCCATTCGGTCTTTTTTCATTGCATCAAAAACTACTTTTTTGTCAACAGTAATTGTGCTATTTCCTTTTTCGGCGCCACCTAAATCGTATTCCACATGCAGGCAAACATCGGGTTTTAATTGGTATTTTTTTAATAATTTAAAATAGGAACTAAAATCGACCATTCCTTCACCTATAGGTACGTTGATAGGTTCCCATTTTTCGTTAACTTTTGCCCATTTGAAATCTTTTAAAACGATTGTTTTTATTTTTGACTTCAATAGCTCAAAACCATTTATCCAAGAATTGCCGCCTTCTACCATAGCATGTCGAATGTCGTATTGAGTGCCAAAATAGTTTGGATTTGCGGTTTTCAAAATGGTGTCGATTTCCCAAAATGATGAGCCTACATGGCGACCCGCATGATTTTGATAGCAACCGACAATACCTAGACTTTTATTAAGTTCACTTAGTTGGTAAATTTCGTTTTGGTATGTATCCAAGGACTCTATCATTGTTTTACCTTCTTTAAATTTAAACCAATTGCTTCTGTAGTAATTCACCCCTAATGAAGCAGCGGTTGTAATAATATCTACATCTATTGGATTTGTGATACTTTCAATGGTAGTTGTAATCATTTTGCAATTAGACCCCGCTTCTTTTATGGCTTTTATGGCTTTTGGCAAATCTGTTTTTACTAATTCTGGGAGCACATGTCCTTTGGGTCTGACGGTTAAATCCACTCCTGAAAACCCCATTTCAGCCGCCATTTCTCCACTAGTTTTATAATCTAAAAATTGAAGGTGTTTGGAAAAAATACTAATGTCCAATTCCGAAGCATCAAAAAAATCCGATTCAAAAAAGGAATTGGCAGAGTTTATCAAAGGAATTGTTCCAATGACTCCCAAAGCAGTTAGTTTTACAAAATCTCTCCTCGTGTGTGCTGAATTATTTTCCATGGTTTGAATTTATTTATTTGATTTTTGATTGGGTCAAACTACCGTTGATTAATCTCCAAATATTCAAAGGATTTTCATTTTTTAAAGCTGCTGGCAATAGTGAATCTGGATAATCCTGAAAGCAAATGGGTCGCACAAATCGTTTGATAGCGTTCGTTCCTACGGAAGTTGATTGAGAGCAGGTTGTGGCTGGAAACGGACCGCCGTGCACTATCGAATGGCATACTTCAACTCCTGTTGGGAAGCCATTGATTATAATTCGGCCTACTTTCAATTCTAAAATATCAAATAATGCTCTGTATTGATCAATGTCATTTTCGTTTCCAAAAATGGTTGCAGTGAGATGTCCTTCTAAATTGCTTGCAGCATCCAATACCGCTTCCTTTGTATCTGCTTCTACAATAATACTGGAGGGTCCAAAATTTTCTACAGATAACGAATGGTTTTTTAAAAAGTTGTCTACGGAAGTTTTAAATAGTATTGGACTACTGCTGTTTAGCTTCACTTCTGGTTGACCTGACGCTACTATTTCTACTTCTGTGCTATTTTTAGTTTTTCGAATTCCGTTATCAAAAGCTTTTTTGATATTAGACGTAAGCATTGTTCCTGCGGGAATTTCATTAATTTTTTGTTTCAGCAGGTTGTAAAAGGTAGCGACACCTTCTGATTTTTCAATAAAGCAAATGCCGGGATTAGTACAAAATTGACCCACACCCATGGCAATAGAATTGGCTAGACCTGCGGCAATTTCTACACCTTTTTCTTTCAAAATGCCTGGCAAAATGAAAACGGGATTGGTACTTCCCATTTCTGCAAACACAGGAATCGGCTCCGGACGAGCGTTGGCATAATCGAACAAGGCTTTTCCACCTGCAAAGGAACCAGTAAAACCTACTGCTTTTATTTCTGGATGTTTGACTAAGGCTTCACCGACTGATTTTGAATTGCCTTGAAGTAAACTAAATGTTCCTTCTGGCATCCCACAAATTTGAATGGCTTTCGAAATAGCTTTTGCAATAAGCGCTGATGTGCCTGGGTGAGCTTCGTGACCTTTTACAATTACGGGACAGCCAGCAGCTAGGGCAGAGGCGGTATCTCCTCCTGCGGTTGAAAACGCTAATGGAAAATTGCTAGCGCCAAAAACAGCAACAGGTCCTAAAGGTATTAGCAGCTTTCGAATGTCAGGTTTTGGCAATGGAATTCGGTCAGGAATAGCCGTATCTATTTGAGCATCGACCCAAGAACCTTCTCGAACCAGAGCTGCGAATAATTTCAATTGATGGATAGTTCGTCCTCTTTCTCCCTCTAATCGCGCGAGCGGAAGCCCTGTTTCCAGATGGCACCGTTCTATAAGTTCGTTGCCCAAATGTAGAATTTCATCAGCAATTTGTTCTAGAAAACTTGCTATACTTTCCTTGTCTTTTTTTCGATATTTTGCAAAAGCTTCAACAGCTTTAAGTACGGTTTTATGAATATCTTGGGCACTAGAATTTATAAAACTTCCTTCCAAGGCGCGCTCTGTCGCAGGGTTATAGGCTACGAAATAGGTTCTACTGTTCATTTGCTGATTATTTTGGTTAACCAAATTGGAAGACCAAAAGTAAGATTATTTTGTTTAATGCAGTGTGTTTTTTATAATTATTGCAATTTTTGGGTTATTTGGTTGTTTGAAAACATAATTTTTGTATTTTTGGTAAACCAAATTGGTAAACCATATAAAAATGCATTAATTTATATAACTTTCGATGACTAGTTCTACCGCAACCAAGCCTTTTTCTTTTTACTTTTACAAAGCTTTTCTTTTTTTTAGTTGTTTTATTGGCCTATGCGCAAAGGGTCAAAATGTATATACGACCGTTTCGGCGCTTCAAACCGCTGTAAATACCGCTGCGTCAACAGGAGGGACATTTATTCTTAAAGATGGTACGTATAGCAACGCCTCATTTACTTTCATTTCGATAAAAGCTAGTTCGAATTTGCCCATATTGATAAAATCCGAAACTATTGGAGGTGTGATTTTAACTAATGATTCTAAATTTTCTTTAAGTAAATGCACTTTTATCACGGTTCAGGGGTTTAATTTTAATTGTAGTGGCAGCAATTCACTAGTTAAATTATCGGGTTGTAATAATATTAGATTTACACGGAATATTTTTAAATTGACCACTACAGTCCCGGTAAAGTGGTTTTACATCGGGGGCGTTTATAATGATCTTGTGTATCCCTACCTTGATCCAAGCCATCATAACAGAATTGACCATAATATTTTTCAAGATAAAACGCTGCCAGGGCATTACATTACAGTGGATGGTAACAATTCGGTAGACCAATCTCAATACGATTTAATAGATCATAATTATTTTAAAAATAACAGCCCAAGAGCGGTCAATGAGCAAGAGTCTATTAGAGTGGGCTGGAGTGATATGTCCAAGTCTAGCGGATATACTACAATAGAATATAATTTGTTCGAAAACTGTGATGGAGATCCCGAAGTAGTTTCGATTAAATCCTGCGATAATATTGTTAGACACAATACTTTCAATGGAAGCTATGGGACGCTTTCTTTTAGACACGGTAACAGAAATAGGGCAGAGGGAAATTATTTTTTTGGAAATAATAGACCAATAGGTTTAGCCCCAGACGGGACTACTAATTTGTATACAGGTGGAATCCGAGTCTATGGAACAGATCATGTTATTATCAATAACTACTTTGAAGGCTTAAATGGAACTAGATGGGACGCTCCCATAACATTGACTCAAGGTGATGTCGATCAAACAAGTACTAGTCTTTCAAGTCATTTTAGACCCGAAAGAATAATTATTGCTTATAATACTTTAGTCAATAATGATTACGGAATCGAATTGGGTTTTACCAATAATGGAGCTTACACGAAAGGGATGCTGAATATTACTATAGCCAATAATTTAATAACTGGATCTAAAAACAGTTTAGTAAAAATTGTCGATGGTAAAGATCCCGGCTCGAATGTGACTTGGTCCAATAACTTGATGTACCCGACAGCCGGAGCCGCAATGGTATCGGGAGGAACAATGACTACTTCATTTTCGCCAGCTCAGGCTCTAAATGAAAACCCCAATTTAGTATTCGATAGTGCACAGGGAACATGGCGTACCGCAGCGACTACTCCTGTTTATAACAATACAAACGCAGTTGTAACAACTGAAGACATTGATGGGCAAACAAGGCCAACTCCAAGTAATCCGGGAGCCGATCATTACAGCGCTGATGTGATGTCTGTTCGTTACCAGCCTATGACGTCAGCTACCGTTGGACCCAATGCGTATGAAGCCAATGAGCCTGTTCCAGAATCTCTTGTGCTCACTCCGATCCCATCCTTTGGTGCTTCAGGAGGATCGCAGGTTACAACGGTAACTTCAAATGTAAATTGGACGGCAACAATTGATAAACCCAGTTGGATGAGTATAAATCCGATTTCAGGTACAAATGATGGATCAATAACTGTGGTTGTGACGGCAAATTCTACTTTTGCAACAAGAACGGGAACAATAACGGTAGTCGGTGGATCGTTGACTAGAATTTTGACAATAACTCAAGCTGGCTTGGTGTCTACGACTCCAATAATAAATGCTGGAGCGGCTGGATATCCTGTAACGGTAACAGCAACTCAAGAGCAGATTACGGCTCCGAACTCGAATTATGCCAGCAATACTTTAGACAAAAACACTAGTTCTAAATGGTCTGATTTAGGTATCGGAAGTACTACTAACCCTTATGGAGTCTTGACTTATGATTTAAGCGGTGTTTACAGCTTAGAATCTATCAAAATTGCTACGACAGGAAGTTCTTCGAAATGGTATTTTTATGGTATTCAATTTTCACTCGATGGGATTAATTACTCGCCGATGATCAATCTGACGAGCGCCGCTGCCGGTCCCTCAACATTCCAAACTTATCTGTTTTCCGATGTGGCGAGATACGTCAAAATCACTGGAGCTGGAAATAATTCCTCGGCTTTTACAACTATTTCAGAAATTGAGTTTTATGGTAATGCAATTCCTTTATCTGTAGTAAAGAACGAACAGCTAAATTCTTTGATTGTATATCCTAATCCAGCATCAACGGTATTGAATTTACAATTGGCAAATAAAAATTATAAAAAAGTATATGTATTCAGTATGGATGGAAAATTAGTATTAAATGCTGAAAATGATAACTTAAAATCCAATCATTTTACAATAGATGTTAGTGCTCTGAAACAAGGTAACTATGTTTTGAAGCTTATTGATGAATCTGGCAAAATTTTCAATTCTAAAATCATAACAATAGCTAATTAATCTAATTTTATAGTAATACTAGTACCATTTGAGTTAACTTTAGATTTATCTAATTTTTATTGGTAAATATTTTTTATTTAAAATTATTATTGTAAATTTGGTATTCCAAACTGGATAACCAATTTTGTTAACTATTAAACTCTTTATTATGAAAAAAAAATTACTTCTTTTGGCAACAGTAATACTGTCGATCGTGCAATCATTCGGACAGGTTACTTTACCATTGTACGAAAGCTTTAACTATACTGAAGGTGAAGCTCTTGCAAATGCCAGTCCTGCAAAAAGTCAGTGGACAAGCGTAGCTACAGCATCTTCATTAGATGATCAAATTATTGCCAGTCCCGGTTGGGTTACTACCGGAATTCCAGGATATGGTGGTAGTGCGTTGTTTATTCAAGGAGGAAGCACCGATCCTCAAATTAAATTTACTAGTCAAACTTCAGGAACAGTATATTATTCATTTCTTGCCATTTTTAAGGAAAACAGTGCTGCTCCCGGAACTGTTTGGACTGGTGCTGACCCTGGTATTCAATTTATTAGTTTAGGTCAAGAAAGTTCGACGACTCCTGGAAATACAAATTATACCTGCAGTATATTCATAAAAAAATCAGGTGCGGGCTTTGTTTTGGGAATTAATAAAGGATCCTCAACCACTGAAACAACTTGGGGTTCTACCGTATATAATTTGGATACTGAATATTATATAATCGCAAGTCACACATTCGATTTGGTTACTAACATTCCAACTTCAAAATTATGGGTTATAGATCCTGCTACAAGTTCTGGAACTGATGTGCCAAATGTGGAACCTGCTGCTACTATAACTTCAAATTTAGGTACAACCAATAGACTAAATGTCGATAGAATTTATATCAGACAAGATTCTAATGCTAAAACTCCAGGAATTATTATCGACGAACTTAGAGTTGCTACAAATTACAATACTGTAACTGGTACTACAGCCCCGTTGGGTTTATCTAAAAATGAAATAGCCGGTTTAAACGTATACCCAAATCCAGTTACGAACGGAAAAGTTTTCATAAGTTCAAGTTCTTCTGATGCAAAAAAAATAACTATTTATGACATATTAGGTAAACAACTTATACATAACGAAGTTTCTAATGGAACTTTGGATGTGTCTAGTTTGAGTAAAGGGGTTTATTTAATGAAAATTTCAGAAGGTGCTTCAAGTAGTACAAGAAAGCTCATAGTGGAATAATACCTCAGGCGAATATTGAAAAATTGTTTTTAGTTTGGTTAAAGGTGCGGTTTTTAGGAATCGCACCTTTTTTATGGCAGTATTAGTAACTTTTTCGTGGTTCTCAAATCAGCACACAGTAGACAGATGATTGCCGATAAAAGGCTAAATATGTGTTAAGGAAAAAACAGTTCTGCTTTGAGGACAGTCTGCTTTGGACAGATTTAGAGTATAAATGCCCTGTCTTATTTTATGAAGGTTTTGCTTGTCCCTCGAATATTAATGATGTAGGTTCCATTTGAGAAATTGCTTAAATCAATTTTTGCATTGGTATCATTAACAGTCTCTTCCTTTAAAATCTTGCCTTGCAAGTCTATTATTGTAAATGTGCCCAAATTAGTTTTTGAATGCACATACAAAACATTATTGGTAACAGGAACTGGATAAAGAATTAGATTTTGTTTATCAAGATTTCTTTCAGCAATTCCTAAGGTAGCATTTCCATGAAAACCTACTTTCACTCCCACATCGGCTGAGGTGTAAGGCACTTGGCTTCCGCCTGAGTTAAATTCTTCTGCTCCCACATCAAAACTTGTAGGTCGTGATCCTCCAGTTATGTCTTGTGTCAAAAATGAATAGGTTCCAAAACCTTTATCAATGGCTGTACTGCCACTAATGATTCTGTAAAAATCGGTTTTGGTCGTCGCCAACAGTCCAGAAGTAACAGAAATATTGGTGGTACCTGTGTTAATATTCCAACTTCCATTTTGCTTAATATTCCCTTCGTATTTCGATGAAGTTCCCGTTGGTGAAGTTATTTGTTCTATAGCTTTTGCTGTTGATGAACTACTTACAATTAGATTATTGGCTACTACAAGATTGTCAGGGGCTATTGTTAAATCTCCCGCTACATTAGTTCCAATTCGTAATCCGAAATCACCATTTACAAAAGTGTTGTTGGTAATGGTAACGTTTTTCACGGCCATATACCCATTCAAAGCTGAACTAACCCTTCCATTTGAAACATTGATTCCCCCCACTGCGTTTGAGGTAGAACCATCAGCTTTTTTGGCATTCACTCCCTCGATATAATTGTTATAGATTTTGTGATTTTCGCCCATCACACGAACACCACCGCTAAATAATTTGTTATTGGCTATAAAAAAATTGTCAAATACTTCGCAATCATTGCCGTGTCTTAATGTTAGGGTGCCACTGTAGTCTCTAAAAGTGTTATTGTAGTATTTATTGTGGCAACTTTTATTCGAAATAACTTCTATTTCTCCAACGAAGTCATAAAAATAATTATCATATACTTCGGTGAATGAATCGTAAAGAGAGGTAGCACTATTACCTATCCGAATGGCATCCTGGTCATTCAAATCATTGACTGCGCCTACAGGAGTTCGGCTGGCAAAATAATTATGGTGGATTTTTGAATAATCGGGAGTATTGGTATCCCGATTATCATTGATGATACTGCCCACTCCGTATTTTCCAATGAAGGAGCAATAGCTAATTTCGTTATTGTTCCCATACAACAATACCCATTTGAAAGTATTAGTCGCATCGGCAGCAGTACCATTATAAGAGTCGATTTTTACATTGGTCAGTTGGCAATAGGAACATTCCGAGGAGGATTTAAAGGTAATTACATTATTGCTAATAGAAAGTCCTGATGGATTTCCGAAAGTTACACCCTGAAAAACAATATAAGAGCCACCCATTTTCACATAAGAGTTTCCTTCGAAAAAGACAGAGCCTGCTGTTTCTGCTTTTATAGTAATAGGTTGAGCAGCTGTGCCTGTTTTGTTAATGTTTATTTGGGTATTGGTCCAAGTGCCATTGGTTAAAATAATGGTAGTTCCAGGAACTGCATTCGAAATGGCAGTATTCAAGGCTGAGTTAGTACTTACTAATTGAGCTAGAGCAATAGTAGTGAACAAAAAAAGCACAATATTAAACAATAATGAATTTACATTTTTCATAAAAAGGTTCGTTTTTTAATTTATTTAAAAGCAAATTTATAAATTTTTAATTGGTTAACCAATTAAAAACACCAAATTGGTTATCCAATAATTTTTTAATGTTGTGAAGTCATCGTTCCTCTTACCTATGTGTAGATTTTATTTTTTTATAATATATTGAATAGCATTACACTCGTCAAAACGGGCATTTATTACTTTCTAGCTTACTGATTAAAAATAAGTTGTATTTTTTTTGATTTATTTAATTTTACTAGTATATTTGGAAAACCAAATTGATTAACCAATTTGACAAACCAAATTTAATCGATTTTAATCAGTACAATAAGTATTAATCTATTATTATAAACAAAAAACAATTATTATGAAAAAACAATTACTTAGCCGAAAAAGGCTTTCAGAGTTGGGGTACAGCCTGTGCTTGATAGTGCTGTGTGTGAATATGGGGTGGGGACAGCAAGTTATTGGCCAATTCCCATTTATGGATGGTGGATTGGAAGGTCAAGCCGCCACAACAAGCATTCCTTCAGGATCATCTACTAACGCTCCAAATTATACCTCGTGGACTATTAGTTCAACATCTGCAGCGGCTACTAGAGCAATTTATTCAAGTGCTTCAACTGCAAGAACTGGACAATTTTCTGCAGGTTATGCACAAACTGCAACAGCTACTAATTTGCGTTTGCAAGTACCTGCCTCTCCAGCAGGGAATATTCTAGGAAACAGTACAGATTATATAGTTCAATATTATTATAAGTCTAGTGTTGATCCTACTGGAGCTGCAGGTTCAACAGGTGGTTCAGCGCTAACTGGTGCAATATATGTGAGTGGTACTTCTGGAAGTGTTACTGCTGCGACTAGTACAGCTTTTACAGCTAATACTTGGTTAAAATATGCTGAAAAAATCACAACTCCCGTAACTCCAACTGCTTCAGCGACCGCTAATAATCCTGGAAATTTTGCCTGTTCTAGAATAGCAGCAAGTGCAGGTGCTTTTACTGGTTTAGTTTATATAGATGATTTTGTAGTTTATCAAGGATCAATTGTAGATATAACAGCACCAGATCCTGTTACAGGCGCAAGTGTTTCCAATAGTTCTTCAACTCCTTTAGTTTCTTGGACAGCTCCGGTTAACGGCGTTGACGGAGGAGGGTATGTCGTGGTTCGTTATGCTGCAAATCCTGACACTTCTGATGATATTAATAATAATGGAATTTATAAAGTAGGAAACACTACAACTGCTGGTACCATTGTCTACATAGGGACTACATCTTCATTTACTGATTCTGGAGCGCCAGCCGGAGCTTATTATAAAATATATACAGTAGACAAGGCTTTTAATTACAATTTAACCAATGAAGTGACTACCACTTATGTAGCTTCTGGTCCTGTTATTACTGCATCTCCAGCATTTTCAACTTTTAGTTATGTTTCAGGAAGTGGTCCATCAACGGTTCAAAATACTAGCGTTACTGGTTCTAATTTATCTTCAACGATTACCTTATCAAGTTTGCCTAGTAATTTTGAGTTGTCAACCGATAATTTTACTACAGTTGCTACTTTGGGTAGTTTTATTTTACCCACATCAGGCGGAACATTATATGTAAGATTAAAAGCAGGTTTGACTAATGGAGTTTATGCCGAAACAATTCCTTTGGTGTCGGATGCCACTACTTTAAATCTTAGTGTTTCCGGATCGGTTTCAGGTTCCTATACTTATAATGGTTCTGGTTCATTAACTGATGCAGGAAATTGGTCACCAACTCCTAATATAACTGGAGCAAATGCAACTTTTTTAATTCAAAGCAATGCTACCACTGATTCCGCTTGGACTTTAGGAGCTGGTTCAAAAATTATTTTAGGAAACGCGAGTGTAGCTGGAGCTACTTTAACCATTGCTCCAACTTTTCCTATTATAGGAACTATCGATGTGGCTGCCGCTTCATCTGGTGTCAATAGTTTGGTGCTACAGAGTGCTACATATCCAACTTTTGGAACTTTAGATGCTAGTTCAGAAGTGCATTTGCAAATTCAGCCAATCGCAAGCGTTTCATCTGCAATTTCTTTTGGTAAAGTATTTATCGATGGAGGAAGTTTAGCGCCAATAACTATTGGTGGAACTGCACCAACATTTTCTGGAGCTCTAACAGTAAATAATAAACTTACTATTGCAGCAGGTTCTATTTTAAATATCAACAGTACGGTGTATAATGCATTTTATTTTACAGGAAGCGCAATATGTGATATTCAAGGAACTGTAAAACAATCAAGAGCTATAAATTTAGTTTCTTTTGGTGCCGCTTTATCTACAGCAACTGGTGCTCCCGGGCTTCAATTTGCTAATGCAGAAAATGCAGGAGTAAATTTTATTTTAGGATCTGCAAGTACCGTAGAATTTTCAAGAGGAAATAGTGGTACAGCACAAATAATTACGCCAAGAACAGATTATGCGAATCTTACTATTTCAGATGGTACTGCTGGAGCTAATGCTAAGACCGTTAGCGGCACGATAAATGTATCAGGGACTTTAACTTCTAATCAAATTAGTGCTAGTAGTGCTATTTCAGGATCTCCTTTTGTTTTGGCAAATGGTGCTTCGATAGTTCGAACAGCGGGTTCTTTTGGTAATGGAATTACCTTCGGCTCCACTGTAAATCTAACCTACAATGGCGCTGGCGTGCAAACCCCAGGGGCAGAAATGCCAGCAGATGGTTCCGTTTTGAATAATCTTACTATCGCAGGAACAGCCTCACTATCATTAAACGCCGATAAAACGATAAACAATGATTTAACGATTTTAGGTTCAGGTTCTTTAGCACAAACTGCTGGTAATCTAACGGTTAAAAATAACTTGATTAATAGTTCAACACTAGGAGCAGCTGCAGTAGTTTTAAATAATAACGCCAACCTGATTCAGGGAGCTGCCACTACAGTAAATGCTAATTCAGGTGCAATTACAGTAAAACGCAACAGCTCTCTTTTATCACGGTTAGACTATACCTTATGGTCTTCGCCAGTATCGGGCCAGAATTTATTAGCCTTTTCGCCAGCTACAACAACTACACGGTTTTACAACTACAATACTTCATTCGGTACAAACGGGGCCTTTAGTGTTATTGATCCCACTACAAACAGCTTTACGTCGGGTTCAGGTTATTTAATCCGTATGCCCAACACGGCTGTAGATGCTCCTGCAACTGAAACTTTCAACGGGCAGTTTAGCGGTGTGCCCAATAATGGAGATGTTCCCGTAACTTTAATAGATGGTCTTGTAACAGGATTACGTTATAATTTGTTAGGAAACCCTTATCCGTCGCCAATAAAAATGCAGAATTTTGTTTTTGATAATACAGCAAATATAGAGTCTACTTTATATTTCTGGAGAAAAACGAATGGTGTAGGAACAGCTTATTGCACTTGGCAAGCCGGAGCAACAGTAAATGATCCTGGAACATTTGTCACTAATAATAATACGCAATCCGTAAATCCACTGGATGTAATTCAAACAGGTCAAGGATTTTTTGTGGAAGCCAAATCTGGCGCTAGTGCTATGACCTTCAAAAACAGTCAAAGAGTAGCCAATACAGCTGGTCAATTCTTCAAAACTAAACAAGTTATAGCAGCTGATAAAGTATGGTTAAATGCCACCAATGCTGCAGGAGATTTTTCTCAAATGGCAGTGACTTATAATGATAATGCATTTATAGGGGTTGATAGGTATGATGGTAAATACATCAACGATAGTGCTTTTGCCTTGACTTCTAAAATTAATAACGGAGAATACACTATTCAAGGTCGTCCTACTTTCATTGCCAGCGATGTAGTGGCTTTAAGCTTCAAAACCGCGACAGCAGGAGATTATACCATTGCAATTGATCATGCTGAAGGTGTTTTTGCAACTGGACAGGAGGTTTATTTGGTTGACAGCCAAACAGCAACAGAAACCAACTTGAAAGAAGGAGCTTACACCTTTACAGCGGCAGCAGGAGTCGATAATGCTAGATTCACTTTGAAATTCCAAAAAACATTGAAAGTTGATGCAGCTGCGTGGAATGATGCCAATGTAATGCTGTATAAAAACAAAGGAATCTTGTATGTCAATTCTACTTCGAAAGCCATCAACAGCGTGAGAGTGTATGATGTGCAAGGAAGACTTATTGTAGAGCGCAACAATGTAAAAGCCAATACTACGAATATCAGTAATTTGAAAGAAAAAAATCAAGTTTTGATCGTAAAAGTAATAGGGGAAGACAACAGCGAAATAACCAAAAAAGTATTGAATTAAGAACCTTAAAATACAACAAAAATGAAAAATAAATTATTAAAATATTATATCGCCGTATTCTGTTTTTGTTCCACTTCTATTTTATTTGCTCAGCCGGGAACTGATGATACGGGAGGTGGTTTAGAATCGCCAGACGCTCCAGCGCCCATCGATGATTATGTAGGGATTTTGGCCTTGGTCGGTTTGTCTTATGTGCTGATCAAAGTCAGAGCCAACCATGTATCTGAAAACACTATTGAATAAATAGAATTTTCACATTATCATTCTTCTAAAAAACCCTGTTCCTTGATTGGGCAGGGTTTTTTCACCCCTTTTTTTGTTTAACTATGATTTCAATTCAGCCATTTAATACCTATTTAATTATGGATAATCCTAAACAATATGCGACTGAAATAATTAGGTTTAAGACACAATCGATTGTCGAAAAAGGACTTATTGTAAAAAATAAAAAGAGGGAGGAACAATTTATCTTATTTTCTGAAGTACACAAGATTTATATATTGAAACATAAAGTGGGCTGGTTGCTGAAAGCGGCTTGTATTGCTTCATTTGTAGGGATGCTTTGTTTCGAAAGTGTTTATTTTTCAGATGAGTTGGCGTTTCTTAGTTCTACGCTATTCTTTCCTGCTATTATTAAATTAAATTTGTTCAAATGGTATGAAATGCATTTGGAACACAAAGGTGGAATTGTATACACGAAGCAATTTTATTTGAATACAAAACAAGAACATATTCAATTTTTGCATCGTGTCAGAAATCGAATTTTCGAATGTCAAATGAATTCTATTTCTTCTTTTTCTAACACTTATTCTGAGGATGAGGTAATAATCGATTGTTCACATTTTTCTTTGATAGCTTGAAATCCTCGCATCAGGAATCACATTTGGTTTACTATTACTTGATTTGAGAAGTTTTGAGTTATTCAAGCTGATAAAAGTCGGTTTTAGATTTTGAATCTTCAAATATTAATATTATTTTTGGACAACCAAATTGGTAAACCAATTTAAAATAGCTTTTTACGAAGTTCCTTTATTCCAATGACGAAATGAAATGTCATTATTTGTAACCTGCGGTATTTAGCAGAGCCGAAGCTATAAGAAAAACAAACAGAAAATACCAGCACGGTTTTAATTTGGAAGCCAAATTAATGTTCAAAATAATAATAATTATATAAATGAAAAAGCCCATTTTTAATCTGTTAGCACTGTTTTTAAGTTTATTTCTAAGCCTTAGTCTTTTTAGCCAAACCAAGGTTTCGGACGCACAACTCAAAAGTCTCGCGGAGAATGCAGTATCAAAATCGTTAGAAGCCTTGGCAAATTCGACTTTGGAAATTAAGGATTCGTTGAAATATCCCAATCAGGGTACAAAGGACTTTAAATGGCAATTGCAGACATCAGGCGATTGGACAAGCGGATTTTATCCTGGATGCTTATGGTATGCCTATGAACTGAGCAATGACGAAAAATATAAAAATTGGGCCAAAAAATGGACTTCGGGGATTGAACAGCAAAAGTTCAACAATAAAACCCACGATTTGGGTTTCCGGTTTAATTGCGCTTTCGGAAATGGATTTCGGTTAGCTCCCAATGACCCAGACAGTCAGCGTTATAAAGAAATATTATTGACTGCTGCTGCTACGGCAGACAGTCGTTACTCTACTGTTATACAGCAGTATCCTTCTGATTGGGATGAAAAAGCGAAAACCATTGAAAATTCTGTAGGAGGCTTGGTGGACGTTATGATGAATTTGGAACTTTTGCTTTGGGCATCAGAAAACGGTGGTGATCCAGCCATAAAAGATCGTTGTATTGCCCATGCTAAAAATGTTTTTCGTGATTTTGTGCGAGCCGATGGTGGAACTTATCATATTGTGCGCTATAACAAAGACAACGGAATAATTTTAAACAAAGGCCAACTGCAGGGCGATGTAGATGAAAGCACTTGGTCGCGAGGACACGCTTGGATGGTATACGGCTACACTGTAATGTATCGCAAAACAAAAAATCCTGAATTCCTTAAAAATGCGATGCTATTGGCCGATTATTTTATAGCTCATTTACCCGAAGATAAAATCGCAAACTGGGATTTTCAATCGAAACTTGAGCATCGCGATGCTTCAGCTTCGGCTATTGTCTGTTCTGCACTTTTTGAGTTGCAAGGCTATATTACTTCGAGTAAATTGCAAAAACAGTATTTGAATCAGGCAAAATCAATTCTCGCCTCGCTTTGTCAACTTCCTTATTTTACAGAAGGAAAAGGAACCAATAGTTTGTTATATCACTCTACTCAGTATTTTCATAAAACGCAGAATACTGATGTGCCTTGTATTTTTGCAGATTATTATTTTCTGGAATCTCTAATTCGATATAGAAATTTGTAAAAAAAATAGTGTAATTGTTCACTCTCAATAAACTAGTATATGAAAACTTGTTTTTTCGCACTTTTAACTCTTGTTTGTTCTGCCTTTTCAGTATTTGCTAACGACACAATCAAGATGCCACCTCATCCAAGGTTGCTATTGAATTCAAATGATGTACTTCATCTAAAAGAAAGGGTAAAACATCCCGATTTTAAGAATATCAAAATAGTTTTTGATAAGCAATTGGCCTATCCTACCGACGGACAATCAACTGATGGTGTTCCTGATGAAAAAATTAGACAAAAAATAGAGGCACTGGCTTTGATGTATCTTATCGATTCTACCCAGAATAAATCATCGGGTATTAAGGCCATCCAGCTCGTGGAAAAATACTTGCCATCCATTCAAAAGGTCAAAGGATATCACGAGAATTTGCATTGTTACGAAGCCGTTTTTGGAGCAGCAATGGTCTATGATTGGTGCTATAAATTGTTAGATTCCGAAGATAAAAAAGTTTTAATTTCTCAAATGAAACGTGTTAGCTGTTTGGGCGAATATTGCTTAGAAAGAGGCACACCAAAACAGTATCTTTCTGGACATTATGGAGAGGTAGGTGCCAATGTATTTTTAGCGCAAGGAATTGCCACCTATGATGAGGATAAGGAATATTTTGATTTTGAATACGCTGAACAAGTTAATTATTTTGCAAAATCAAGAAATCCAATGTTCGAATCCGGTACACATCATCAAGGTTCTCAGTATATTGCTGTTCGCTATTATAGTGAAATTCTACAGGCTTTTATGCTTGAAAAATTAGGATTGAATCCGTATTCTAAAAAGATTTCCACTCTTGCCTACAGAGGTATTTATCAAACCATACCCCAAACCAATGATATGGACGGAATGGCGGAAGGCGATTGTCATAACAAACTTGGGATGGGCTATTTTCCGTATGCTAATTTGGCTGCACAACTCTCCGAAGATCCGTATCTACAAAGCTATTCGAAATTGTATCTTAGTCAATCTGAAAATTATAGTGCTAGGGCATTTATTTTTCATAATCCAAAAATAGATGCAAAACCTATAGACAAGCTGCCATTATCACGTTTTTTTTCATCACCATCCGGCTTAATGTTTGCTCGTACGAACTGGGATTTCAACCGCAAAGATTACAAATCGAATGCAATGGTCGTGCTAATGAACATGAGAGAATACAGCGCAAAGAATCATCAGCATCTAGACCTAGGGCATTTTTCCATTTATTACAAAGGACATTTGGCTTTGGATTCCGGAATTTATCAAGGAGGTGAATTTGAAAATGAATGGGGCAAATTGAATTATGTCAATTATTACACCCGAACCGTTGCGCACAATTCAATACTGATTTACGACCCAAATGAACCTTACCCATTTGAAGGTTCAGACAAACGAGCCGTTTCCAGGGATGGCGGACAATTTTCATTAAATAATCGTGCTTGGAATACGAGTAAAGAAATGTTTGATGCCGGCAAGTCTGCCGAAATTTTAGCCGTTGATATTGCGAAAGGTCCTAAACCTACTTATTCCTATCTAAAAGGCGATATGACTAGAGCGTACAATTGTCCGCCTAATGTGGAGATTTATCCCGCAAAAGCAGATACGGTACGAAGAAGTTTTGTCTTTTTAAATCTCAAATCCAATAAAATCCCTGGAGTTTTAATGGTTTTTGATAAAGTAGTATCTACCAATGCATCGTTTAAAAAATCGTGGTTGCTGCATTCGCAAAACGAACCAAGAATATTGCAAAGTGCTGTTGAATTTGAAAATACTAATCAAGGAAGAAATGGTAAATTACACAATGATATTTTACTTCCAGAACCTGAAAATCAAGAAATTGAAAAAATAGGAGGTGCCGGCAAAGAATATTGGGTGGATGGGAAAAACTATGGCAAAGCAACTCAGGAAGATGCCGGTCGATGGAGAATCGAGTTGTCCCCAAAGAATGCCTCTAAATCGGATAATTTTTTGAATGTAATTCAGGTTATGGACGCTACATCCAAAATAACTCCACATGTAGTTACAAAAAAAAGAGCCACAAAAGGGGATCATATTGCTGTCGAAGTAGCCGATTGCATTGTTGTACAACATTTAGCTTTGGATAAATATAATGATTCAATACATTTTGAAATAGGTAAAAAAACAAAAAAATATAAAGTTCTGATCACAGATCTTCAGGCAGGTACTTGGAAAGTTAAATCACCTTCTGGTTCATTTAGGTCTCAAGTTCAGGACGGTTCAGGAACTTTATATTTTGAAAGTAAAGGAGGTTCATTCCAATTAGTACCTGAAATTCCCCAAAAAATTATTGTTAATAAAAATCAAGATATTATTATTAGAAATCCATTGTCTATTGACAGAAATAATGAGATTATAGCGATTGCTTGTGAGAAATATAAAAATGCCGCTAAAGATTTAGTACCCCAAATTAAGTGTAAATCTACTGTTTTAAACAGTCAACTCTCAGACGGAAATAAAGATGGTATTTGGGATGAACTTTTAGTCGAAGTCAATCTAAAAGCCAGTAAAACCGATACTTTACAGCTCAATTGGATAAAAAAAGAGCGCGTTATTAGTCCCCAACAATCGACAAATATAAGATTTAGTTACAAAAGTAAATCGACTGAACCCAACGCCGAAATAGATAATGTATCGCGACTTCGAGGATTTACCCAGAATAGTACTAACCCTTCGTTTCAGTTGGAAGGCCCAGGAATTGAAAATGATAAAGTTGCCTTTCGTCATTTTTTTGACAAAAGAAATAGCAAAGATGTATTCGGTAAATTAACTAACGAAATGGTACTGGAAAAAGTAGGGTTGAAGGGTTCGTGGCATAACCTACAGGATTGGGGAATGGACATACTGCAAACCGGCGGAAGTATTGGTGCTGGTGGTTTTGGGATAATAGAAAACAATACTATTTATTCATTAGCCGATGCCGATAATTCCATTTTTAATCATATTGAAGAAGGAGCCTTAAAAGCAACGTATAGCATTCAATTTAAGAATTGGGATTGTGGAAGGTTGAAAAAAGACGGCTATGAGCTCGTTTCGATTTATAAAGGTGATTTTTTCTATACTGAAAAAATAAAAGTCCGATTGGAAAAGGATCAAAAATTGATTTGTGGAATGCCCAACTTTACTTCCGATTCATTGTATGTTAAAGTGCATAATTCGAAATTTAGTTCTATAGCTACTTTTGATAAGCAAGCGCAGGGAACATCAAGTTTATTGGGATTAGCGATCATGTTTCCAACAAAAAATTTCGTTGCTAAGGGGAAAGTAAATACTGCCAATGAATTTATCCGATCTAATTTTGTGGCACTCGATGCTACAGAAAACGACATTCAAACTATTCGTTTTTTTGCTTGTTGGGAGAAAACGGATCCTAGATTTTCGAGTAAAATAGGATTTGATACTTATTTACAGGATACCGCAGACAAATTGGCTAATCCAATACAAGTATTTATATTGGATAAAACGACTTAAAGAAAGGCTTGGGTAGTATTTGGTTTAAATAGAGACGGAAAATCGAAGTGCATCGTCATGCCAATTAATGGAGATTATGAGATGTTTTGACAATTTTTACTTCTATTTTGCTGTTTTCTTGGCTTTTTTATGCTAACTTTCTTCAATAAAATAAACTCAATAATATTTTTTTTATTCAATATTTAATAATATTTTTGGGTAACCAAATTGGTAAACCAATAAATAGGTATGAAAAATATAAAAATTATATCGCTTGTAGTCCTTCTTTTTTCTAAATCATTATCATACAGCATCGTACGTCCTGAAGTGCGTGTACTTGTACATAACGTCAAAGAGTTCAATATAGCTGTAGCCCAAGCAAAAGCCGGCCATTTTATTGTATTGTCAAATGGTATTTGGAAAAATGCAGAACTTTTGTTTGAAGGAATGGGCACTTCAACTAATCCGATTACCCTAACCGCAGAAGAAAAAGGGAAAGTTATTTTGTCTGGCGCCTCCAATCTTCGAATTGCGGGAGAATATCTTGTGGTTGAAGGACTTGTTTTTAAGAATGGATTTACACCCACCACAGAGCTTATTTCGTTTCGAAAAGATTCCAAAAAATTAGCCAATCATTGCCGATTGACCCAATGTGTGATTGACCACTTTAGCAATCCAGAGCGTTTCGAATCGGATTACTGGATTTCTATTTATGGCAAAAATAATCGAATTGACCACAATCATATCGAAGGGAAGCAAAATCTCGGTGTGACGATGGCTGTACGATTAGAAACCGAAGAAAGCCAAGAAAACAATCATCAAATTGACCATAATTATTTTGGGCCGAGACCTAATTTAGGTTCGAATGGTGGCGAAACCATTCGAATTGGAACCAGTCATTATTCGTTGACCAATTCGAGAACTGTAGTAGAATTCAATTATTTTGATCGTTGCGACGGAGAGGGTGAAATTGTTTCGAATAAATCTTGCAGAAACACCTATAGATTCAATACTTTTTTTGAATGTGCCGGTAGTTTAACCTTGCGCCACGGCAGCGGAACGTTGGTTGATGGCAATGTTTTTATTGGCAATAACAAACCATTTATAGGGGGAATTCGCGTTATCAATGGTGACCAAACCGTAATCAATAATTATTGTGTTGGTCTTACAGGGTATCGATTTAGGGGAGCTTTGGTAATAATGAATGGGGTTCCGAATTCGACACCAAACCGCTATCACCAAGTAAAAAATGCAGTCATCAAAAATAACACCTTCGTCAATTGTGATCATGTGCAACTTTGTGCCGGAAGTGACAAAGAGCGCAGCGCCACTCCCATAAATTCAAATATTTCGGATAATATATTTTTCCACCAGAATAAATCCGAATTATTTACCGTTTATGATGATATTAGCGGAATCAGCTTTGCGGGAAATTATACGAGTCCCAATATCAATACTGAATTTTCAAAAGGTTTCCTGAAGGTTAATTTCAAATTAGTGAAAGATAAAAACGGATTCGAACTTCCTGAATCAAAAGCCTTAAAAGTTAAAGTATTGATACATCCTGAAATTGCCACCAAATCTAATTCGGGGGTTTCTTGGTATTCAAAAGCTGAAAAAAACACCGCTCTTTCTAGTGGAAAAATCATCCGAGTGGAACCTGGCTTAGATGCATTGTATGATGCCGCTTTAGCATCTGCACCTGGGGATATTATTGAATTGACCTCTTCTGAAACCTACTACAACACCAAGATGATTGCTGTAAAACATCCGTTAACTTTTAGATCAAATCAGGAAACAAAACCCAAGTTGATTTTTGAGAAAAAAACTTTGTTTGAAATCGAAAACGGAGGAAGTTTAGCATTAGAAGGTTTGCAATTCGATGGAAAAGAAGCTCCTGATTATGCTGGGAATTCGGTGATAAGCACCAGTAAATATTCGATGATAAAAAATTATGAGCTAAAAATTAATCGATGCGATTTTATAAATTTAGATGTGAATCATTCATTTGATGTGATTACGGTTTACAAAAATACCTTTGCCGATCTCATTCAAATTGAGAATGCTACTTTCAAAAAAATATCCGGAAATATAATAGCCTTGGATAAGGAAACCGACGATGTAGGCATTTACAATGCCGAAAATGTAATTTTAGAAAACAATAGTTTTTCGGATATTGGTGGGGCGGTATTGCAACTGTATCGCGGCGGAACGGATGAGAGTACCAATGGGCCAATTTTGACGGTTTCGCATTGTGTTTTTGACAATGTGGGCAAAAACACTAGAAATCGGTACAATGCCAGTTTGTCACTGTACGGAGTGCAGGTAAATCATATCGAAAATAATATTTTCAACAATAGCAAAGGGATCAAAATGCATTTGGTCGTTGGGGAACCAATTGTAAATATATTCAATAATAATTTCTTCAAAACCGACCCAATTTTGGTTAATGGAGATGAAAAATTTATAGAAAAAAACTCCACCAACTTCGACCCTAAATTGAAGGAAAATTATCAGTTGAGTGCTGATTCACCCTTAATAAATAAAGGTACTGACGGTTCAAATATTGGATTGATACAAAAATAAAATAGATGAAAATAAAAAAAGTAAAATATATTAAAACACTACAAGCAGCACTTTTGCTACTACTGATGTCAAGTCTACATGCTCAAGAGCATCCAAGCTTAATTTTGACTAAGCAAGGCGTTAAAGAAATTCGATCTCAATTAGGAAAAGTACCTCTTTTCGATGCTTCTTTGGTGGAAACAAAAGCCGAAGTTGACGCCGAAATTGCTTTGGGGATTATTATTCCTTTACCAAAGGGATTCTCAGGTGGATCTGCGCACGAGCGACACAAAAACAACTATCAAGTTCTAGAAAAAGCGGGAGTCTTATATCAACTATTAGGAGATGAAAAATATGGCATCTATGTTCGTGATATGTTATTGGGTTATGCCAAAATGTATCCAACTTTGCCATTACACCCAGAAAAAATTTCGTATGCAAGAGGAAAACTTTTTTGGCAAGCTTTAAACGATGCCAATTGGTTGGTTTATGCAAGTCAAGCGTATGATTGTGTTTATGATTTTATTAGCCCTGCCAACCGCTCTATAATCGAGAAAGATTTGTTTCGACCCTTTGCCGATTTCATTTCGGTCGGTTCTCCACAATTTTTCAATAGGGTGCATAATCACAGTACTTGGGGAAATGTGGCCGTAGGAATGATTGGTATTGTATTAAGAGACAATCAATTAATAGATCGCGCTTTATATGGTTTGAAAGAGGATGGTTTAGCTGCAGGAATGAAAGATAACGATGGTGGATTTGTGAAAAAAGAAGGACAAAAAGCGGGTTTTTTAGCCAACTTGGATGAGCCTTTTTCCCCTGACGGCTATTATACCGAAGGAGCTTATTATCAGCGGTATGCGATGTATCCTTTTTTGACTTTTGCCCAAGCTTTACAAAATAACAAGCCTGATTTAAAGATTTTCGACTATAAAAACAAAGTATTATTAAAATCGGTTTATGCTTTATTGAATTTGACCAAAACTAATGGTGAGTTTTTCCCCTTGAATGACGCCCAAAAAGGGATGTCATATTATTCGAATGAATTAGTTTCGGCAGTAGATATTGCTTATTTATACGCTGGAAAAGATCCTTCATTGTTAACCATTGCAAAACAACAGGGACGGGTACAGTTGAACAATTCCGGTATGGCAGTTGCATTGGGTATAAAAAATAATTTAGAAAAACCCTTCGTAAAAAAATCGATTGATCTGTCTGATGGCTCCGATGGAAAACAGGGTGGTGTCGCTATTATTCGAAGTAAAATGAAGGAAGACGAATTGACTTTGGTTTTGAAATATGCTTCGCAAGGGCTGAGTCACGGTCATTACGATAAACTTTCGTTTTCCTTTTATAACAATAGTACTGATGTTTTGCAAGATTATGGATTGTCTCGTTTTGTGAATATCGAGCAAAAGGGTGGAGGCAATTACTTGAAGGAGAACGCATCTTGGGCCAAACAAACTATCGCTCATAATACTGTAGTACAAAATGAAACATCGCATTTTGGCGGTAATTTTGAGACAGGAAGTAAATTTGCTTCAGAGAAATACCTGTATGATGTTTCCAATCCTAAAGTTCAAATTATTAGTGCCAACGAAAACAATGCCTATCCTGGCACAACTATTCAAAGAACAATGGCATTGATAGCGCAAGACGGATTTGAGAAACCATTTTTGTTAGATATCATTCAATTGGACTCCAAAACAGTCAATCAGTTTGATTTACCTTTCTATTATTTAGGTCAATTAATGTCTACTAATTTTGCTTATGAAACTCCAAATAATTTGGAAACCTTGGGCAAGGCTAATGGATATCAACATTTATGGAAGGCGGGAACCGCCATATTAACGGTAGATAATGCAAAGGTTTCTTGGTTGAACGAAGGTAGTTTTTATACCCTAACTTCGATTACACAGCCGAATGACGAATTCTTTTTTGTGCGCATTGGTGCTAATGATCCTAATTTTAATTTGCGAAATGATCCAGGATTTATTTTTAGAAAAAAGAATGTTCAAAAGGCCACATTTGTATCTGTTCTCGAAACCCACGGCAATTATAGTCCCGTTAGTGAAGTAGCCTTAAATTCCTATAGTTGCATTGCAAATCTCAAAATTATTTACGAAGACGCTAATTATATTGGTATCCAAATTAAAAGTATTTCTGGAGTAGAAACTGTTTTTATTTTATCGACAGAAAATAATAAAAGCAATCAAAAACATCATTTAATAATCGATAGCAAAACCTATGAGTGGACAGGGCCTTATTATAAATAAAATTTAAAAAAATGGAAAGATTTAGTCAAAAATACATTATTACAAAAGAGATGGAATGGGAAAAACTAGGCGGCGGAGTGTCTAGAAAATTCTTAGGGTATGATAATCAAATCATGATGGTCCAAGTGAAATTTGAAAAAGGTGCATTAGGTGCTCCACATCAACATTTTCACACCCAAGCGACCTACTGTGTTTCCGGTAAATTTGAATTTGAAATTGATGGACTAAAACAAATTGTATCTGCTGGTGACGGGGTTTATATTCAGCCCAATTTACTGCATAGTGCTGTTTGTTTAGAAGAGGGAATATTGATTGATACCTTTAGTCCCGTAAGAGAAGATTTCTTGAGTGGTGGTGCGGTGTCGTATTTCGGAGATAAAGAATAGAGCTACTTTGAGTAGGTAATATAGAACTATTTGTGGTATTTCTTGTTTAAAGAGGTAAACTGATGGGACGTTGTATTTGACCATGCTGTCGTGGTTAGTATTTGATATATCTTGCCCGATTAGAATATATTGTGTCGTAGAGTTGCTCATTTATATCGAAATCTACGTGCCAAATTCGGGTATTTTTTCTGAATGAGATTTTTTTTGATAAAAAATAATAATATAAATTTTTTTATCGAAAAAAAGAAGTATATTTGGTTATCCAAATTGGTTATCCAATGTGATTTGCAAATTCATTACAATAATGCTCAGATAGTTTTTTTGAGAAAGCCAAAGGATAATAAAAAAATGATACTAAAATGAAAATGCAATTTTCAAAAATTATGTGCTTCGCTTTGCTAGTTTTGGGTTGTACCATATACGGGCAACAAGCAAAAAAAGATAAAAAAGCAGCTTCGATTGATTTGACACATTGGAAAATTACAATTCCGGAAGAAGATCCTAAAGAGGCGGGAAGTCCAATTGAAATTGGATATCCAGAAATTATGGATTATGCTACGAATCCTGTTTTAAAAAAATGGATGTATAATGACGAAAAAGACAAATCAATCGTATTTTATGCTTATCCCTCGGGAACTACTACGGCCAATAGTCATTATTCGAGATCGGAGCTAAGAGAAACGATCGACCCTAATAATAACAATGTCAATTGGACTTTTGCTCAGGGAGGAACATTTAAGGCAACTTATGCAATGGATGCGATATCAAGGGGAAAAGACGGTAAATATAATAAGGTTATTATTGCTCAAATTCACGGGCGATTGACCAATGCGCAGCGGGAATTAATTGGACAAAAAGATAATAATGCCGCTCCAATGCTAAAGATTTATTGGGATGACGGGAAAATTAGGGTCAAAACAAAAGTCCTTAAAAACCCGAAGGCGAGCGACATTGAAATGCTGCCTGTATCTGCTTGGACAGATGATGAAGGGATAAGTTTTAAAGAAAAAGTAGATTTCGACAAGTTTACCATAGAAGTAAAGATTTCTAACGGACGAATGGAAGTAATTCTCAATGGAACGGAAACATTGGTTTACAATGATATCAATATCAAAAAGTGGGGAATTTTTGAAAACTATTTCAAAGCCGGAAATTATTTTCAATCCAAAGAGCCCGGAACCTACGCAAAGGTCAAGATTTATGCTTTAACAGTTTCACATTAAAACTACTTTAATCAGAATATTTAGAATTAAAAGTGTAGTTATGTCATTTTTTTTATATTTTTGTTTAAACCAATCTGGTTAACCAGAGTTTAATTTAAAAATAATTAGATATGAAATTAGAAGTGCTTACAAAGAAAGACAATCAAGAGGTATTGAATAGTATAATTGCCAAAATTCGGGATTATATCAATTATAAAAATTTAGAACCAGATGACAAATTGCCTTCAGAGCGAATGTTATCCGAAAAATTTGAGGTGAGCCGCAGCAGTGTCCGCGAAGCCATTCAAAAATTGGAGTTTTACGGTATTTTGAAATCCATTCCGCAGAGTGGAACTTTTGTAGCCAATATCGGTGTCATAGCGATGAATGGGATTATCGATGATATTTTGAGACTCGGAGAATCAGATTTTAAATCTTTGGTTGAAACTCGAATATTATTGGAATTGAAAACCGTTCGATTAGCGGCTTTGCGCAGAACAAAAGAAGATTTGGTCCAAATAGGCGATGCATTAGATGCCTATTCAAAAAAGGTTTTAAATGGCGAAGATGCCGTTCAAGAGGATTTATTATTTCATTTGGCTATCGCAAAAGCAAGCGGTAACAGCACCATCAATAATTTGATGTTGATGATCACCCCCGAAATCATTACTTATTTTGCCAAATTGCATGTTTGTGATGAGAGTCAATCCTTGGCTGGAATAGAGGAGCATAACGATGTTTTTGAGGCGATCAAAGCTCAAAATCCGCAGTTGGCAAAACAAAAAATGAAAGCTCATTTTAAAGCTTTATATAATTATTGTTATAACGTTTAGTAGCATATTAAAAAATGAAAATAAAAGGATTAAGATGGTGGATTATTGGGCTCATAATGCTGATTACAGTAATCAATTACCTCGATAGAGGAACATTAAACTATATGTGGGTGGCCAATATCGAGTACAAAAAAGTCGACCAAATTAATCCTAAAATAAAAGAAAATCAAGCCCAGTTTTTGGTGGCTAATAATACGTACGTACTTCTCTCGAAAGGTGGAGAAAAAGTCATTCAGAAAGCAGAATTGGTTAGCTTTAAAAATGACAACCAAATTATTGTCAATCGACAAGGTATAGCTTACGAATTGGGCATTGTCGATAAAAATGCTTCACCTGAAGTGGCTTCAAAACAAGCTAAAGATGAATTGGGTACAATTACTATATTTTTTATGATTGCCTATGGATTCAGCCAACTTTTTTCGGGGAAATTGTATGATAAAATTGGTACTCGTCGGGGATTTGCAACTTCGGTTTTAGTTTGGGGATTTGCCGATGCCCTTACCTCATTGGCTCAGGGAAAAGTGGGATTGACCGGATTTCGGATGATGCTTGGTCTGGGTGAGGCGGGGCCCTGGCCTGGAACCACAAAAAGCAATGCGGAATGGTTTCCTCAAAGAGAACGGGCTTTTGCTCAAGGACTTTTTGGCGCCGCCGCTTCGATAGGTTCTATTATTGCTCCAATCGTTATTTTATCATTGTATATTTCTATTGGTTGGAAATATACCTTCGTCGTAGTAGGTTCACTCGGAATTTTATGGATTATTCCTTGGCTTGTCATCAATAAAAAAGGACCAAAAGAACACAAATGGATTTCAGATAAGGAACGAGAATACATTTTAAGCAATCAGCCCGAATCTAAAGTTACCAATGAAGTGGCTAAATCTTGGGGGCAATTATTGGCCAACAGAAAAAATTATTCTGTCATTCTAGGCCGCTTTTTTCTTGATCCTATTTGGTGGATGTTCGTCACTTTCCTACCAATGTATTTAGTAGAAGAATTTAATTTGAACATCAAAGAATTGGCTTTTTCAGCTTGGGTTCCTTATTTGGGTGCAATGATTGGTAGTATCTCTGGCGGATGGTTTTCGGGATATTTAATTCGTAAAGGATTTACAGTTGATAAGGCAAGAAAAACGGCAATTATCGTTGGTGGAAGCATTATTGTTCCTTCTATTATTGCCTCTGTGATGGCTGCCAATGCTGCTTTGGCAGTAATTTTAATGGCTTTTGTTCTTGGAGGTTTTCAGTTTACCATTGTCAATATTCAAACTTTACCTAGTGATTTGCATTGTGGTAAATCGGTTGGGTCATTGGCAGGATTGGGTGGTGCTGCAGCCGTTTTGGGTACCATTTTGGCAATATTATTTGCGGGTCAAATCGCAAGTTGGACACTATTGTTTGGATTATTAGCCGCTTTGGTTCCCCTTTCCTTACTTTCCGTTTTTATGACAGTAGGTAAAATTGAACAAATAACATAAGATTATAAAATAGTAATATAACTCGTTGGGTGAAATTATTAAATTTTTAGAAATAGTAAAATTGAAACGCATAGAATCATAGAAAAAAGAGTTGGATAGCCCAGTTCTTGGGTTCACATAGCTATGATTTACTAAAATCAAGCGAAGCGTCTTAATAAAATTAATAAAAAACTATGATTCTATGTGTTTAAAAAAAATTAAATTGAATTACACCCAACGGGTTAATATATAAATTGAATAAAAATGGGTAAGTTAGAAAGTAAAGTAGCTATTATAACAGGCGCAACTGGAGGAATAGGTTTTGCAGTTGCAAAAAGATTAGGCAAAGACGGGTACACTGTTATTTTGAATGGTATTGAGGATGAAGATGGTGCAAAAAGAGTTTCAGAACTCACGGCTGAAGGAATCACTGCGGAATATTATAGTTTTGACGTTACCAAAGACGAAGAGGTAACAGAAAATATAACTAAAATTGGCGAAAAATATGGAAAAATTGATGTTCTGGTCAATAATGCAGGTGGTATCGGTATTAGAGCTAGATTCGAAGAAATGACCACAGCAGAATATAAATTTGTTATGGGGTTGAATCTTGATTCCGTATTTTTTGCTTCTAGAGCAGCCATACCATTTCTAAAAAAAGGGGAGAAAGCTTCTATTATCAACTATACTTCTAATGCCGCTTGGAATGGTGCGGGACCTGGTGCTGGAATCTATGCCACGGCAAAAGGTGGAGTGCAATCCATCACAAGAGCTTTAGCCAAAGATTTGGCCGAGTACGGAATTAGAGTAAATGCAGTTTCTCCGGGAACTATCGATACTCCGTTCCACGCTCAAATTAAAGCCACCAAACCGGAACTATTCGCTTCCTGGAAAAATACAATTTTGCTGGGTAGATTAGGTGAAGCTGAAGAAGTAGCTTCTGTGGTATCTTTCTTAGTAAGTGATAGCGCTTCGTTTATTACCGCCGAAACAATCCAAATTGGCGGAGGTCAGGCATTAGGAATTTAGTAAGGGGTTTGAATAAAATGGTCAAACTTCTGTAAAATTTGCAGCAATAATTACAAACTGTACAATTGTAATAATCAAAAATAGCGACCTTTTTTATGGAATGAGTCGCTATTTTTTTAAATTAAGTACGCCTTTTCTTCGAAAATACGGTGGATACAAATTGTGATAAATTGAAATCCGAATAGAGTATCAATGCATCAATCAAGAATTATTTCAATACTATTAATACAAATAGATCAAATGAATAAAGTGAATCGTATAATTTGTACCTTGGCAATTGTCTTTTTTTCTTTGCCTTTTGTAGCTAATTCCCAAGTAACTCTGAATGCCGATGGTCCCGGAAATACTTATGAATTAATCAACAGCGTGCTGGCTCCAAGTGGTAATGTAATCGAGTCACCTGATCAAACACCAGACGGTTCGCATCCCACATTTGGACGCCATATTGCCGAAGTTTTCGATCCAGAATTGAATAAATACGTTTTCGAATTTTACTCCCATGTAAGCACAGGTTCCACCGGAATTCTGGATAATGATATTTCAACCTTAAAAACAGATCGTCAGCGAGTCGAAATAAAAACCTATGCCAGTTCACCCAATAATTTGAAGGGTGTAATCGGAGAAACAGTTACTTACAAATGGCGATTTAAAGTGCCAGTTGGGTTTAAACCTTCGGCCAATTTTACCCATATTCATCAGATAAAACCTGTCGATGGTGATGACGACAGTCCAATTTTTACCCTTACTGCGAGAAAAGGATCCCCGAATAAATTGCAACTCATTTATGTAGTCGATGCTAATGGGAGTAATGACTATAAAAGAGAAGTTAATTTGTCATTATTTGAAGGGATTTGGGTCGAAGTAATCGAAATTATAGAAGTTGGGACAGGAAGTTCGGGCAGCTATTCGATTTCCATCAAAAAAGTGAGTGATGGTACAGAAGTGTTAGCATATACTAATAACAATATTCAAACCATCAGAACGGCGGCTACTGACCCCGGTTCGCCTCAAGTTGCGAATAGTTTTATAAGGCCCAAATGGGGGATTTATAGGAGTTTATTAGACGCCGCAAGTTTGAGAGATGACAGTATTCGTTTTTCAGATTTTAGTATCGCAGAGGGAACCTTATCATCGGTTGATTTTAATTTAAATGCTCAAGATGCTATTTTTTTTCAAAATCCTGTGCAAGATAATTTGATACTTTTCGAAAGCGCAAAAGATAATTATGAAGACCTTCGAATTTACGATTCAAATGGAAAACTAATACTTTCAAAAAAAATCAGTTCGAACTCTATTGATCTATCTGAATTAAGTTCAGGAATATATTTGGCCGAATTGATAAAAAATGATGGTGCCAAAAAAGTATCGAAATTGATAAAAAAATAAAAAAAAATCCCTGTAAAGTGTCTGAGCAATACAAGGATTCTTTTCAACCAAACTAACTTAAAACTAACTTTTATAGACTACGCCCATATCTTCAATGGAAAATTCCTCGGTAAGTAGGTGTAGTAATTTATCCCTTAGCTCAATATATTCCGAAGTTTTTACAATTTCAATTTTGTTTCGAGGGCGAGCCAAATGAACGTCGACGATTTCTCGAATAGTCGATGCAGGTCCATCATTCAAAACCACAATTCGGTCCGATAAAAACAAGGCTTCTTCGATGTCGTGAGTGATCATAATAATGGTTTTGTCGCGGTTATTGAGATTCCATAATTTCAATACTTCTAGCTGCATCGAACTTTTGGTAAAAGCATCTAAAGCGCCAAAAGGTTCGTCTAGCAAAAGCACTCCCGGATTGATAGCGAAAGCCCTAGCAATAGCAACTCGCTGCTTCATTCCACCCGATAATTGTCCTGGTAATTTATCTCGGTGCGATAATAAATTAACCATTTTGAGGTTGTAATCCACGATATCGTGTTTTTCTTGAGTAGAACAATCCATCACCGAATCTACCGCTTGAAATATGTTTTCGTGAACCGATAGCCAAGGCAAAAGCGAGTAGTTTTGGAATACAATTCCTCGGTCAGGTCCCGGTCCTTTGATCGTTTTGCCTCCTAATTGAACTGTTCCGCCTGTTGGCGATAGCATGCCGGCAATCGCATTCAAAATGGTCGATTTCCCGCAACCCGAATGTCCAATGATGGAGATGATTTCTCCTTTTTTGATGGATAAATTGATGTTTTTTACCGCTGTATATTTTCCTTTTGGAGTTGGAAAAGAGATTTCCAAGTCTTTGATTTCTAGATAGCTCATATGTTTTTTTGTTTTAATTTTTTAATTGATGGGAGATGGAAGTAAGAAGCTACTTACAAGCAATTCTTTAATTCTTCCCACTTCCCACTTCTAACTTCCCACTTCTGACTTCCCACTTTTTTAATAGGCTACTTTGCTCTCAATATAAGTGAATATTCTGTCGAAAAGTAAACCGACGATTCCGATGATAAGGATGGCAGAAATTACTTTTTCTAAACTTAAAGCGTTCCAACTGTCCCAAACAAAGAATCCAATTCCTGCGCCACCGGATAACATTTCACCAGCAACAATTACTAACCAAGCTACACTTATACTTAAACGTAAACCTGTAATAATATGTGGTAAACTATACGGAATCAATATTTTAGTTAAATATCTCCACTTTGAAAATCCAAACGCTTTGGCAACGTTTTTATGATCCTGCGGAATCGAGGCTACTCCAAAAGAAGTGTTGATTAGTGTCGACCACAAAGAGGTAATGAAAACAATAAATATTGTTGCCATTCCAGTATCTTTAAAAACAACCAAACCAATAGGAAACCAAGCCAAAGGCGAAACAGGTTTTAATAATTGCACAATGGGATAAAAAATTTGCTTGCAAACGGTACTGGCTCCCATCAAAATCCCGATTGGAATTGCGATTAATGAACCTAATAAAAATCCAAAAAGTACCGTTTTTATGGAATTGAATAATTGTAAACCAATTCCTTTGTCATTCGGGCCGTAATCGTAAAATGGGTCGCTCAGCATTTCTTTCAAAACGGTCAGAGTAGCTACTGGGCCAGGTAAAGCTTGTTCTGTGTACATGCTTAAAAGGGTCCAAAATCCTCCAAAGAGAAATAATCCAACGCAAGCCAATAAGATGGATTTTGATTTTAAGACGAAAGTACTAAGGGCTACTTTTAGTTTTAAATTTTCTTCAAGAAAACTTTTTTTAATTTCGTGGGCAACATCGATTTCAGTTTCGATCGGCTCGATTGTTAATGTGTTTTTATCAGACATGGTATTTTATTTTAAGTTAATTATTTAATCTTTAATTTGAAATAAATCATTCTTATCCCTGAAAATTGGGGATAAGAATGCTTTTGATTTGTTATTTTTTCACTACTTTCAAATACGCTGCCGGATTTGCAGGGTCAAAAACAGTTTTGTCCATCGTGAGTGAAAACGGTTTCATATCATCGTTTGGAATTTTTACGTTCATACTCTTGGCCACTTCTTCGTATAAATCCTGAAGAATTAATTTATCGGCAATAGCAGCATAATTAGGAGCTTCTTTCAAATAACCGAATCTTACGAACTGTGCCATTGCCCAAATCGCATAAGATTTGCGAGGGAAATTAACCATTCCGCCCTTGTGGAATAACATATAATCATTGTCATAAATTTCGGTTCCTTGGTTGCAACCCAAATCGTAATTGCCCATCAATCGGTTTTCGATTACTTCTGCAGGAGCATTTACATAAGGAGCTTTTCCGATGATGGCAGCCGCTTTTTTACGATTGGCAGGAACGTCTAGCCATTTGCAGGCTTCCATAACGGCTTTCATTACTTTTACCAAATCAGCTTTGCGTTTGGCGCTAAAATCTTTATTGACTACCAATGCTTTTTCGGGGTGATCTTTCCAAATATCTTGAGATGCCACTTGAGTAAATCCGATGCCTTGTTTTACAGCAACGCCACCCCAAGGCTCTCCAACGCAATATCCGTCCATATTGCCCACTTTCATATTAGCCACCATTTGTGGAGGAGGAATAGTGATAATTTTTACGGCTTTTTGATTCAATCCGGCAATCGACATCCAGTTTCTCAACCATAAATCGTGTGTTCCTCCAGGGAAAGTCATAGCGAATGTTACCTCTTTTTCGGCTTTTAGTTTGGCAGCGACCACCGGAGTCACTTTGTTCATTTGCTTGAAACCAACTTTGCCACAAAAATCATTCGATAAGGTGATGGCTTGCCCATTTACGTTCAACATCATCGCAATTTTCATTTCGGAACCGGCTTTTCCGCCCACTCCGGTGTATACTGAAAACGGCATCGAATACAAGCAATGTGCTCCGTCCAATTCCCCAGTTAATACTTTGTCACGGATATTGGCCCAAGATGATTCTTTGGTGACAATTACTTCGACCCCATATTTTTTGAATAATCCAAGTTCTTTCGCCATTACAATTGGCGAGCAATCGGTTAGGGGAATGAATCCTAATTTGACAGGTTCAGATTGAGCGCTTGCAGTTGAAAAAACAGCGCTGATGGCAAATAACAAAACAGAAATAGATTTTGTTATTGTGATTTTTTTTGAATTTAATGTTCTCATATAGATAGATTTAATTGGTTGTACTTGAATTATTTTTTAGCTAAAAAATCGGGTTTGATATTTAGAGCAACATAAGCCCATTGAGGCGAAAGACTAGCGTTGGAAACATTCTTAACCTGAGCCGACGCCATCGTATTGGTGGCTTTCATATAAGAATAACCCGCTTCGATGTTGATTAATTTGGTAAAGTTGTATGACATTTTCAAATCCAATTCGGTACCTAAATACGAAGTTCTTGTGCCACTAGCGCCGTTTGATACTTTGTTTGCCGCTTCAAATCCGTGCAAATCTGCGAATAATGTTAATTTGTCAGAGGCATTGTATTTGGCTTTGAAGAAATAGTTCAGCAAACCTTGTTTTCCAAAACCGCTTGCTACGTAGAAATAATCCATATATCCCCAAAATTTATGAGGTGTTCCATACAATGGGTCAAACTCGTTACTTCTGGAATCGGCTGTTACCGCTTTTGTTCCGTCAGTTCCCGATAAATAATCGATCCCCGGTCCCACAAAAAGCTTGCGACTTACCTGAACAGTGGAAGTAATGGAAGCTAAGTTGGCGCTCAAAACGCGACCGTCTTTGTTGCGGCCTCCTTGATAGTAGTAACTTCCGGTTAGGTTGATTTTTCTGGTTGGATTTACATTATAGAATATACCTGTCGTAGTTCGACTCCAAACACCTTGAACAGGAGTTTTTACAGCGGCGATAGTAGTGTATTTATTGAAATCATCTTTGAAAAACAAAAAGGATAAATCGCCAAAGTAGAATTTTTTACCTACATACGCATATTGAAACGATTTGTACATCGTGCCAATGGCATTCGTTCCTGCCGGATAAGTTCCCGCTGTAGGGATTCCGTTGTAAAGTGTACCTACATTTTTTTCTGAATTTTGATTGAAGGCGGCTCCAATATCGGCGATCCATCCTTTGTTGGCAAACTTTAAGACCACTGCATCGTGTCTTCTGGCTTGTTGCAACCAATCTAAACTGCCTATTACTTTTTGATCATCATAAGCAATTTCTTGACGACCAATTTTTAGGGAAAGATTTTTGATTTTACTGACCGTATCATTTAGGAAAATTTCTCCCCAAGCTTCGTGAAGCATCAATCCATCGTTGGCATCTACGGTCGTTTTATTGATAGAGGACTGGTCTTGACCCCAAACGCGAACATCTTGCAATGATAAATATGCTTTAAAACGGTAGCCAGCAAATCCTGCATTCAGTCTGGCTCTTTGCGAAGTGAACAAGGCTGCGTCGTCCCCTTTTTTTTGTAAAGTTCCTTGTCCGTCTCTTAGTTCTGTTCGAGGTCTCAATTGTCCGGTAAGCGTAAATTGTGCTTTAGATTCTTGAACACTTAATGCGGTCACAGCAACTCCCAAAAGGAACGTTTTGGAGAGGCAAGTTTGTAAAATGGTTTCTTTTTTGAATCCTTGAATAGCTAGTAATTTGTTCTTAATAGTTCGCATAATAGTTTTGTTTTTAATTAGTACATTGCAAATATACGTAAGTATTAATACGTAGCTTTATGAAATAATACAGACTAAAACCATTTTTTACTACAGAAAATAAGGAGCTAAAATCAGGTAATTTTATGTTTTTTGGCAGTAAATAGCAAGGAGGTCAATGATGACAATAGTTTTGAACCTAAGTAGAATACTTAGCAAACGAAAAAGGGGAGCAACTAGAATAGTAAATAATCACAATTTTAGTAATCTGCAATCGTGTTTTTTGCAATTTATTTATGTTCAATGATTTCTGATCGCATTTTTTCAACATTCAAAAGGCCTATTTTTTTGCCAACTGTTTTGAGTAGTAGTTCTTTTTTTAAACTGGAAATGACCCGAATTACCTGTTCTTCCGTGGTTCCGGCAAAATCGGCAATGTCACGTCGGGATAAATCTACTTCAATTACGCCTTTCGATTGACCGAATTTTCGATGGATATATAATAAGGTATCAATGACTCGTTCGCGAACATTCATTTGAGCAATTTTGCGAATATTATTTTCGCTTTTATTCAATTCTTCCGCATAGAAAAGCATTAAATCGAAAGTGAATTCAGGGACGTTTTTTAGAATATCCAACATATCCTCATTACTGAAATTGCATAAAACAGTGTCTTCAAGAGCCGAAGCACCAATGAGGCAACGTTTGCTGGTGGCAAATCCTCTAAACCCCACAACATCACCATTTGTAGTGAGTCTAACAATCTGTTCTCTGCCGTAAATACCGGTTTTGACCGTTTTTACTTTTCCTCTATAGACAAAGTACAAGCCCTGAGTTGGCGCTCCTTCAATGATGAATTGCTGCGATTTTTTACAAATAAAACTATTCTTTTTTTCGATATAAGTTCGCATTTTTTCTAAATGAAGATGCTTTTTGATAAAGCAATTTTCATTCAGACAGCTGTCGCAAATTGGTGTTTCTTTCTTCATACTAAAATGGAATTAAGGGCGATAAAATGATTTGTCCACATTGCTTCGTTTTTTCTACTAATAAACTCCTAAAAAAAAATTAACCACATAGAAAAATAATTGATTTAAATAGAAATGCGCTTCGCTTATCATAGATTTTATAGCTATGTGTAAATTAAATGCCTATGACGGTCTTTTAAAATTTAGACTATTTTCCTATATTTTCGCGGATAAGTCTATGTGGTTTAAAAGAAATAGCAATCTTATTCGGAAATCAATTTATTTATTTTGTCAAACGTATAAAATATTTTTCAATTTATACGTATTTATACGTAAAAATACTTATTTTTACATTTTTAAAAATAGAAATACTCCAATCTTTGCTCCCTTTCCTTTGCTTCGCCAGTTCGCTGTCGCTCGTGTGGAGAGGGTTGGGGTGAGGACATAAAGAAATTCAATGATGCAAAATTCAGAAATTAAAACGGCGTGTTCCTATTGTGGAGTGGGATGCGGAATTATTGTAACACAAGATGCTAAAAATGGAGTAGAAGTAAAGGGCGATGTCAATCATCCTGTAAATCGAGGGATGCTTTGTTCTAAAGGAATGAATTTGCATTATGTGGTCAATGACACTTCCGATCGAATTTTGTATCCGGAAATGCGCTGGAGCAAATCCCATCCAAAAGAAAGAGTGAGTTGGGATACCGCTTTAGACAGAGCTGCAGCTGTTTTTTCTTCCATTATCAAAAAGCACGGTCCCGACAGTGTGGGGTTTTATGTCAGTGGTCAATGCCTAACTGAGGAATATTATTTGGTAAACAAACTGGTAAAAGGTTTTTTGAAAACGAATAATATCGATACCAACTCCAGATTGTGTATGAGTTCGGCAGTGGTGGGGTACAAAAAAACCTTTGGTGAGGACAGCGTCCCCATTGCGTATGATGATATCGAATTGGCCGACACTTTTTTAATTACCGGCGCCAATCCAGCTTGGTGTCATCCGATTCTTTTCAGAAGATTGGAACAACACAAAGAGAAAAATCCAAAGGTCAAAATCATTGTTATCGATCCCAGACGCACTGATTCGGCGGCCTTAGCCGATTTGCATTTGCAAATTATTCCCGGAACCGATATTATTCTCTATCACGCCATCGGAAAACGATTGATCGAAAAAGGATATATCGACAACGATTTTATTAAAAACAATACCGAAAATTTCAAATTATATAAAGACTTAGTTGTATCCAGTTCGTTCGAAAAAGCGTCAAAACTTTGCGGAGTTACTGTCAAAGACATCAAATTAGCTGCAGACATCATCGGCAAAGCCAAAGGATTTATTTCGCTTTGGGCAATGGGACTCAACCAAAGCGCCATTGGAGTCGATAAAAATACCGCTTTGCTCAACCTGTCATTAGTGACTGGACAAGTGGGAAAACCGGGTTCAGGGCCTTTTTCTTTGACAGGTCAGCCCAATGCTATGGGAGGTCGAGAAGTGGGTGGATTGGCCAATTTGTTAGCGGTACACAAAGAATTAAACAATCCGACGCATCGCCAAGAAGTAGCCGATTTTTGGGGTGTGACTGATATTTCTGAAAAACCGGGCTTAACTGCCACCGAAATGTTCGATGCACTGGAATCCGGAAAAATGAAAGCGATTTGGATTATTTGCACCAATCCAATGGTGAGCTTACCCGATTCCCGAAGAGTGGAAAAAGCCTTGCAAAATGCCAAATTTGTCGTAGTGCAGGACATCTCACATAATTCGGATACTTCTAAATTTGCCGATTTATTGTTGCCCGCAGCGGGTTGGTTAGAAAAAGACGGAACAATGACCAATTCCGAAAGGCGTATTTCGTATCTTCCTAAAGGCATCAGCGCTCCGGGTGAAGCCCTGTCGGATGTCGAAATTTTGATCCGTTTTGCTCAAAAAATGAAATTCAATGGGTTCAATTTCAATACCACCGAAGAGGTGTACAAGGAATATTGTTTGATGACCAAAGGCACCAAAATGGATATTTCCTTCTTGAATTACAATCGCCTCAAAAACGAAGGTACTTTTCAATGGCCGGTTCCCGATTATGGGCATCCCGGAACACCGAGATTGTTTACCGACAAAAAATTCTATACGCCTTCGCAAAAAGCGATTTTCAATATTCCAACGGCTATCGAAAATACTTCTGAGGCACCTAATGCACAGTTTCCGTTTATTCTAACCACCGGCAGAATTCGAGATCAATGGCATACGATGACCAAAACGGGAAAAGTGTCGCGATTGATGACACATATTCCAAGTCCGATGCTCGAAATTAATCCGATTGATGCTTACAAATCGTCAATAAATTCGGGAGATATTGTTGTGGTAACGAGCAAAAATGGAACGGTTCGAGTCAAAGCAAAAGTTACCGACAGCATCAAAGAAGGCGTCGTTTTCTTGCCAATGCATTGGGGAAAACAACTGGAAAACGACTTGAATAGAACCAATAATTTGACCAATACGGTTGTGGATCCGATTTCAAAAGAACCTGATTTTAAGTTCACGACAGTCGCTATCGCTAAATATGTAAAACCATTCGAGAAGATTGCAGTCGTTGGAGCAGGAGCAGCCGCTTTTCGATTCATACAAAATTATCGTGAAATCAATACCAGCGATGAAATCATTGTGTTTTCTAACGAGGAAAATCCTTTTTATAATAGGGTTTTGCTGCCGGAATATATGACTGGTGAATTCAGTTGGGAACAGCTGCAGAAGATCAAAGAAGAAGCTTTGAACAAATTGAATATCACGATGAAATCGAATGTAGCCATCGATGCAGTCAACACTCAGGAAAAAACAATTTTGGATAGTCAGGGGCATCTACACACCTTTGACTCCTTAATTTTAGCTACCGGAAGCCGTCCTTTTGTACCTGAAAATGCGCAATTGCATTTGCCGGGTCGGTTTATTATGAGACGTAAAAACGATGCCGACAGGCTAAAATCGTATTTAGATAACACTCAGTTACCCGCCGAGGAGCAACACGTTGTAATCGTTGGTGGTGGTCTTTTAGGTTTAGAATTGGCTGCCGCCCTAAAACATAAAAACGTAAAAATTACAATCATTCAGCGTGCTCCTCGTTTGATGGAACGACAGTTGGATCGAATATCTTCAAAATTATTAGCAGAGGAAGTTCAACAACTTGATATTCAAATTTATTTTGATAACGAAGTCAGTACCGTTTTCGAGTCGGATATGCCAAATGTATTAGAAATTGCTCTGAAAAGTGGACGAATTATTCACGCTAATGCCATTGTGTACACCATTGGAACGATTCCAAATATCGAAATTGCCAAAGAATCTGGATTGGCTTGTGGTCGTGGGGTCAAGGTCAATCAGTATTTGCAATCTTCGAATCCTAGTATTTTTGCCATTGGCGAAATAGCGGAATTCAACAATCAACTGTTTGGAATCACATCGGCTGCCGAAGAACAAGCTGATATTTTGGCCAATTTTATGGCGGGCGATATCAGTAGTTTTTACAAAGGTTCGGTTTTGATGAACATCTTAAAATTAGAAGACATCAATTTATGTAGTATTGGTCAGGTTGAAATTCCCGAAAATGATGACTCCTATGAGGAAATCGTTTTTGCAGATCTGAGACAACGGTATTACAAAAAATGTATCGTAAAAAATGATTTGCTGGTCGGCGCGATTTTAATGGGCGACAAGAATGAATTTGCCGAATTCAAAACCCTAATCGAAAGCAAAATTGAACTTGCCGACAAACGAAATTCCTTGCTTAGAGGAAGTTCTAATGCCAAGCCAGTGTTAGGAAAATTGGTTTGCTCTTGTAGTCAAGTAGGCGCCGGTAATCTGGAAGAAGCGATCAAAAGTGGTGTAACCAATTTCACCGAATTATGCAAAACTTCAGGTGCTGGATTAGGCTGTGGTAGTTGTAAAACTGAAGTGAAAGATATATTAGCAAAATGCAAATAGGTTTGTAGTTTGTTGTTTATGGTTTACAGCTGTAACCGCAAACAACAAACCATAAACTATAAACTGTAAAAAATGAAAAACACACGATTAATAGTAAAAGGAGGGGTGATTTCGCCCGGTGAGTTGCGAGAAATTGTCAATATGAGTTTAGAGCAGGGACTCAAATCCATTTCTTTTGGTTCCCGACAAGATATTATTTTTCCCGCAGATTTTTTGACTTTAGATAAAGGAAAAATAGACAAGCATCATTTTGTTTATCCTGATGAAAAAAGTGGCAATAATATCGTCTCATCTTATGTTTCGACCGATATTTTTGCGAATACGCCTTGGCTTACTGGAAATAAATTTCTGTACATTCTGGAACAATTCAAAGAACAGCCCAAATTAAAAGTAAATATCAACGACCCAAAACAGCAGCTTGTTCCTTTGTTTACGGGGCATATCAACTTTATTGCCTCGCATCACGAGGATTATTGGTTTTTGTACATTCGTTTGCCCAAATGGGACAAAATGGAAATGTATCCTGTCCTGATTTACAGTTGGAATATCGCCGAAGTATATTATGCCATCGAAAAAATACAAATCGAAGAACCCGACACAGCAGAAATGATTTTTCAATTGGTCAACGATTCTTTGGATACCAATAATCGGACTATCGACGAACCTTTGCAATTGCCGTTTTATCCTTTTCCTTATTATGAAGGGATGAATAAATTAGGTATTGACCAATATTGGCTCGGATTGTATTGGCGAAATAATTTATACGATTTAGACTTTTTGAAGGAGATGTGTGATTTGTGTTTTGATTGTAAAATAGGTAAAATATGCATCACGCCTTGGAAATCTTTCATCGTAAAAGGGATTCCAAAAGACCGGAAATTGGATTGGGAAAAATTCTTGGGCAAAAAAGGAATCAATGTGCGCCATTCTTTATTGGAGCTCAATTGGCATTTGCCAGTAGCCACAGAATGGGCTTTGAACCTCAAAACGTTTCTGGTTCGCACCTTGGATCAATTCGATATGAGTACCTATGGGCTTACTTTCGGTATATCCGAATACAATCGGGATGGTCATTATTTCACTTCGATTGTCATCGAAAAAAATGAATTGCCAAAAGCTTTAGAATCAATTAAAATACGCGATACTTATAATGTTTTGTATGCCAAAAATTTTGATCCAAATACCAAAGAATATATCGTTCTGGCTCAGGATGTTGACAAGCAGGAATTACCAACGATTTTGATTGAATTGAGTAAAAAATATTTTGAAGATTTGGGAAATACCGTTCTTGAAGTAGATGTGCCCAAAGCCAAAAAAGAACAACAAGAAACCGATATCCATCAATGTTTGGATTGCTTGACGCTCTACAATTCAGAATATGGCGATGGTATTCAGGGTATCGAAAAAGGCGTTTTGTTCAAAGATTTACCGGAAGAATATTGTTGTTCGCTCTGCGAATCGCCAAAAAGTAATTTTATTAATTATCTGGAAAAAGTCTAATTTTATAGTTTTACGTTTTTTTTGTGAAAGAGTAAGTAAAATTTTAAACCACAAAGTTTTAATTTTACTGAACATAGAAAAATAGCGATTAAAAGGTTACATAGAAAAATTCATTTTTACACATAGTCTATGTAAACTATGAAAAAGCGAAGCTTTATAAAAACAAAAAACTATGTTTCTATAATAAAATCTATGTGGTTAAAAGTTTCAAAAAAACATTTAATCAACTTATAATTTCAAAGTAATTGAATTTTAAAACCCAACTATGAACACTATTTTTAAGACTGTCAGGTCCTCTGATGTAAGTATTTCGCAACTGATGTTGCCATCGCACACTAATTTCAGCGGTAAAATTCACGGTGGTTTTATTTTGTCATTGCTCGATCAAATTGCATTTGCTTGTGCCTCCAAGTTTTCGGGGAATTATTGCGTCACCGCCTCAGTGGATACGGTCAATTTCTTGAGGCCTATAGAAGTAGGCGAATTGGTATTGATGAAAGCCAGCGTCAATTATGTGGGTAAAAGTTCAATGATTATAGGCATTCGCGTAGAAGCCGAAAACATTCAAACGGGCGAAATCAATCATTGTAATTCTTCTTATTTTACGATGGTGGCCAAAGATAAAGAGGGCAAGAATGCTTTGGTTCCAGGTTTAATTTTGTCCAATTTTGAAGAGGTGAGACGTTTTCAAAATTGTTTGAAACAAATTGCTTTGAAAAAAGAGAGAGATTCCCAAAAGAACACCGCCGATTTTGGGTCAATAGAATCGATTATGAATTCCAATTTGTACAATGTAAAGCTGGAGTTAGGGTAGGCGATTGGTTTTCTCTAGAAATGCTTAATGTAGTTGTACAAGAGAAACAGAAAAAAGAGATAGCACTATTTTGAAGGAGTTGCGATTTAAAACAAAAAAAACGCACAATTGGCGTTTTTTATTGCTTTATTTATTTCGTGGGGAGAGCAGGATTCGAACCTGCGAAGTTCACACAGCAGATTTACAGTCTGCCCTCGTTGGCCGCTTGAGTATCTCCCCAAAAGCGCTTTATTGTGTTAAGCGGTTGCAAATATAGCAACAGTTTTCAGGTTTGCAAATTAAATTGACACTTAATTTTATATAAGTTTTTAATAGGTTGGCATTGAATAAAATAAAAAAATCTCCGCAAGGGAGATTTTTTTATTTTATTCCATTTTCAGCTTATTGCGCCAATAACTCTGCTATTTTTGCTCTCAATTCCGCACCAACTAAATTCTTTGCCACTACTTTGCCTGAGGCATCAAGTACAAAAGGAGCGGGAATAGATTCGACCTGATATTGTTTTGCGATAGGCTCATCCCAATATTTAAGATTCGAAACCTGAGTCCAAGTCAATTGATCCTTTGCAATTGCTTCTTTCCATTTTTTAGCATCTTTATCTAAAGAAACCCCTATGATATTCAATCCTTTGGAATGGAATTCTTTATACAACGCAACCATATTCGGATTTTCGGCTCTACACGGACCACACCATGAGGCCCAAAAGTCGACAATAGTCACTTTGCCTAAAGATCCTTTAAGGCTAACCATTTTCCCTTCTGGATTTGGCGCCGAAAAATCAGATCTTCATTTGCTGCTTCCTACTGGAGCTTGTGCTGCTGGAGCGGCACCCGCACTTACCGAAGGAGTCTTAGTTTCTTTGATTTTTGCAAGAATGGCTTTACCAGGTTTTGAATTTTTCAATGATTCGTCAAGACCTTCAAACAATTTTTCGGTTTTTTTGAAATCCAATGAAGGATCATTAAGCATCCCCTGAATTATAAGTACGGTAATGAATGATTTTGGGTGAGTTTCAGAATAAGTGGTATAGGCTTTTTTAGAAGCAGCATTGCTAACCTCCTGAAGTTTACCGTATTCTTTCATCAATTTATTGATGGTTGCAGTATCATTTTTTTGTTGTGCTTGGGTCATCGCAGGAGTATTTTTCTTTTGATAATCCATAACATCTTTTTGAATTTTCATCAAATCTTCGTTGAATTGTACAAATTCATCATTGTTATAGGTTCCTGCAACTTTCGATTTAGAGATCGTATCTTTATTGATTTCGATAGTAATATCGCCATTTTCTAAAATGAATGGAAATTTCCCTTCAATACCTTCTACTTGCAACATATGGAAAGATGGCTCAGTTGCTTTTCCAGTGATTTCAAATTTTCCATTGGCAACTTTTACCGTATCAACAGGCATTAAACCCATTCCTGAAGCATCTGCGGTTTCCATTATGATGGTTTTTCCGTCGGCAATTCCTTTGGCTGTTCCAGAAATAGTGTACTTGGTTTTGCTACAAGAAACTAAAAATACTGTAGCGGATAGTAATAAAATTATTTTTTTCATTAGGATTAAGTTAAATGATTTAAGTGTGCAAAAGTATCTAAATTATTAAAATATCAATAATTTTATCACTTAAATTTTTGTTATAATTAACATTTAGTAATTATAAGAGAAGTAATAGTAAAAAAAGAGATTATTTTTGGCGTATTCCAAAAATAATCTCTCCTACTACGGCGGTATTTCGAACGTTTTAGTTTAAAATTGAATTGTTGTCCGATTCACATTCCTGAATTCGGAATTCAGCGTGTTCTATTTCGTTCAAAGTAATTTTGATGTCCAAGTTCACCGTTCTTAATTCTTTATGCAGGACGGCATTCGACTCGTCAAATTTGAGTTTTTGATATATTTCTTCTCTGTGTTTTTCAAGTAGTTCAAGGACTTCTTTAGCTTTTTCGCATTGCGATTTGTATAAAGTGCAAGGATCTTCCATAATTCTGTGTCAACTTAAATAGATTCGGCTAACTTACTTAAAATTAATATTGTACACAATTCTAATGTTAATTTTTCGACAGAAAACAAAAAAACACCCCTAAAAGGAGTGTTTTTGTGCTATAATTCAGAAAAACTTAGTCTTGATTGATTGTTTTTCTCCAAGTAAAAGCGTTAAGAATATGTCTTTTTGCAAATCGACCTGGCGAATCGGCGTTGACCATTTTTACATAAGTAGCTTTCGGAACACTGATGTATTCGTAAACACTTCCGTTCGAAAAATTGATAATCAAACGCCCTTCTACAAATTTGTAATCTGTAATGGTAGCGGTAGAAATGGTTTCAGTGTATTCTGGAAGGTTCGCTTTTATAGTTTCGGGGTTGATGCTCACTAAAAAATGATAGGCTTCTATAATTTTTTTGCTGTTTTCTTCCGCCGCTTTTAAACCTGCTTCATCTCCCTGAAATTTATCAGGATGGGCATCTTTCATCGCGTTGCGATAAATGGTTTTCAAATCTTTTAATTCTACTGTTTTCTCTACATTGAGTAGCTTTCTGTATTCAACTATTTTTTTCATAAAAATGTAACTACTTGTCTTTTAATGTAAAACCAGTTCTGTAATGGTTCAAAATTGACAATTTTTTGCAAAGGTACACTTTTTTTTAACTTTTCAATTTTCGAATATTAAAAAAACGAAAAAACAGCAAATGAAGGCTTGAAAATGCATTGGAAAATAAACCTCAAAAATCATAAAATCATTCCGGTTTATTATTGGCTTTATCAAAGTTTTTAGACTTTTTAGGATAGGTATTGTAGCTGATGTCGCTGGGATTTTCGATGGTGGACTTGATGGTGATCCAATCGCCAAGTTTGTGTTTGGATAACACCATTTTGTAATCCAATAAATAGGCTCCACAAAAAAAGTTGTTGTTTTCGTCTTGTTCTATTATTCCAGTATAAACTCCTTTTTGAAGCATTTTTTCTTGTGAAGACTTTGTCATAATCTTTTGGATTGAGATAATTAGTGCTGGCAAAGTTAAGCAATTATTCATTGATTTGGCTAGTTGCCGTCTTTCTGATTATATTTGTCCAATGGAAAATACGTTTAGACCCAGCCCAAAAGCCTTCAAAAACACCTTTTGTGTGTTTCAAGAAGTATTTCCAGAGAAAATCAGTGGATTGCAAGTGCAGTACGACAGTAAATCGGGTAGTAAATATTTTTACACCAAAGAAGGAATGTATCGATGGTCGAATCATTGGGGAAGATTGGCCAACAGCAAATGGCGATTGGAGCCGATGGAACCTGAAACTGAATCCAAAACGAAACTGGGTTTTGCCGCTTGGTCCGAATTCTATCCTGACAATGCCGCGGAAGAATTGTATTATTTGGAAGCGAATTATACTAAGAAAACGGTCAATTACCAACACAAAAATAATCCGAATTACGATGCTAAAGCCATACTTCGAACGAGTTTTGAGACCACTAAAAAGATCAAACAAATCAGGAATTTATTAAATTTGACTTCTTGGGCGAAACATTATGAGTACGAGGATATTGATGCCTTACGAAAACAGATTATAGAGCAACTTATATGCACAACTAAAACCTTAGACGAAATCAAAAGAGAACTGTAATGGGAAGAAATAACGAAAGAAATATCAAAATTCACAACGATAAGTTGCACAAAGAGCAAGACAAAGTCAAAGCGGCCAAAGCCTTGCGTAAAGAAAAATTGAAATTAATTGTCAAAAAATTCAACGAGGATAAATCTTCGGAAAATAAGTAGAATATGGAAAAAAGTCAATTCGAAGAATTAAAAAATGGCGTTCAGGAAATTATTGATTTAATGGTGGCCAAAGACACTAAAGCGGCCAATAATAAACTATTGGAAGTGAGCGAAAAACTGGATGAATTTTTAGATCATACCGACGAAGACGACGATTTAATCGAAATCAGCAAGTACCAAGTTTTGATTAATCAACTGTTTCAAAAAATAAACCCTGAAGAAGAAGGTGAATAATTCCGCTATTTGTTATTGTGGTTCGGCAATGACTTTTCAGGCTTGTTGCGGAAAGTATATCGATGGAACTCAAAATGCGCCAACAGCATTAGCTTTAATGAAATCGAGATATTCAGCGTATGCGACACATCAAGCGGATTATTTAGTGCAAACTACGCATCCTTCGCAACGGAAATATTATGCCAAAGCCGATATTTTGAATTGGGCTACAGCCAATGAATGGCAAAAATTAGAAATTATTTCTTTTACGGAGAATACCGTGGAGTTTAAAGCCTATTTTTTGGATGCAAACAAACAAAACCAAATTCATCACGAATTTTCTAATTTTATAAAAGAAAACGGAAGTTGGTTTTATGTGGATGGAAAGTTTGAATAAGCTGTTGGGTGTGATTAGCACAGCCGTCAGTTCGAGTGTTTTTTGTGGAGAGTAACGGAACAAAAAATGTATCGAGAACCGTTAGTAATGATAATGCTACACCCAACGGGTTTTTAAATAATTTTAAATAGCAACATATGAAAAAGTGGATTCCATCAGTAGTCATTATTTTACTGTTTGTAAATTGTAAAAGTAGTGCAACAGCTCAGCAAGAAGTTCCCAAAACGGAACCATCGCAAGCCTACAAGCAACAAATGGAAAATTTAGAGCAAGCCATCTATTTTAGAGGAGTCGGAAACGAACCCGAATGGAGTTTGAAAATAGCCCCGGAAACTATCGAATTTACTTCGTTGAAACCCGGCTTTGAGTCTTTCAAGAGTCCACACGTCGAACCTGTTCGCGCGATGGATGCCAATGTAAAAATGTATCGAGTCGAAACAGAATCGGGAAGGATGAGCATTCAAATAATGCAGCAAGAATGCACCAACGCAATGTCTGGGGAGAAATTTCGGTATAAAGTAAAACTAGAAATTACAAAGAATAATACAACAGCAACTTTCGAAGGCTGTGGCAATTATGTTACCGACCCTCGTTTGCACGACATTTGGGTTTTAGAAAAACTAAACACGAAAACCGTCAGCGTTTCCGATTTTAAGAAAGAGTTACCTATGCTCGAAATCAACAGTTCTACCAATAATTTTATTGGATTCGCCGGTTGTAATAGAATGAATGGTACCATTTTCTTCGAAAGAGAGCTACTTCGGTTTACCAATATCATCACCACTCGAATGGCTTGTCCAGGTAATAATAAAGAAGCGGAATTTCTAAAAGCCTTGCAAAGTGCTACCACTTATCAGGTCGAAAACCTGAAACTGACACTATCTAATCCCTCCGGCGAAAAGCTAGTTTTCAAAAAAGTGGATTAAAGTTTAAAATACCACAAGTATTTGCTATAAAAGTCTTTTTACACCTTGGTTGTAATTATCACAGTCGTCAGTTCGATTTTTAAAGCCAGATAAAACGTGAGTATACAACTTAAAAATTATGCTTTCATAATGGTATCCAAAACCCTAGTTATCAAAAGGCTTCTTGATACTATTTTTATTTTAATAAAAGCAGTGCAAAATCACGTTTTCTTAATGTTTGCGTTTTATGTTCCGCCCTTGAAATCGAAGATTCAACGATTCCAAAATTAAATAATCTGTAGAGTTTGAGAGGGCTAGGGGGTGTTTTAAAGTTTTTGTTATTTAGTGTTGTAAATAAAAACATCAATGATAGCTATCATTATTATTATGCTAAAAAAAGAGCAATATAAATTAAAGATTTTGTGACAAAACTTCCCCTCTTTTGTAAAGCTACCCGAAGGGCGGGCGAGGTGGTGACTTAAAGTCGATTATTTATTAACCTAATGACAGTGGAGCCGGTGAGGTTGGTGCTAGTCCTGTGTTTTATTAGTTCTCGTCATTCAAAACCTTAAACAATTTTAAACAACCTTAATCATAAACAGTTAACCAATTAACCCCTCAAAACCTCGCCGAAAACTGAACCCCCCAAACGGGCGCTTTGGTGAATTGATTCACACCCACAGGAGCGATATTCATTTGGGTTTTTACTCGGTCTTTGTATCCACATCCGTCTAAGATCGTATTAAAAGGATCCATTAAAAACAAAGTAGTGATACCTAAAAATCTCGATTTCAATACTTTCTTATCGTGTTTGATAATCGACTTTTTGGCATAAAAGAAACCTTCACCCACCATAGAGCCCACCACCGGAGTAATAATAAGGTCTTGTTTCGAAGGTACTTCGGCAAAAGCCTCTATCCCGTACTCCCAGAAGAAAGTAGACATAATAGCCGAATACCCAAAGGATTCCAAAACAGTAAAGCCGCTACTACGTGCCGTCATATAGTAAATACCTCCGCAATAAGGATGGGTAATCCAGTTGAGCACCCAATCATCATGATCCCAAACCGAACCAGCTTTGACATTTTGTTTCCATTTCCATAAGATGCCCTTTTCTTTCATCTCCTCTTTGTTCCAATTGGTGACACTTTCCGGCATCATCCATAGCACACCAAAACCTATTAGGGCAGCACCCACATACATACCACTGTCGTAGCCCAATCGTCTCCAATCGTGATAAGGCGGCGGATATACCAGCGAATCTTTCATGGGAATAGGAGCAATAGTATCCAGTTGGAGCGCAAGGCTGTCCTGCAGCACAGGCGTTATAGCATCCACGCAAACCGCTGTGCTGTCGGTAGTAGCATCGCTGACGAGGGTATCTAAATCGCTATGATCTTGCTGTTGTGCATAACTAAAAGCACAAAGACTAAGGAACAATAAGGTAAATATAGTTTGCTTAAGGAACGTCATAGTAGGCGGTAAATGATAGTGAAAAAAAAACACTTTGTAGTGTTGTAAATAGCTGATTAGTAACGATTAAGTTGCAATGCTCCCAAAGCAAAAACTCGACAGTTGGTATTCCTTTGGTTTGAAATGCGTGCAAATATAGGTAAAAATACTTGTATCAGTATTTTTTTAAAACCACCGCCAGGGTGTTCCTTTTTATAAAAAAGCCACTACGAATTACACTCATTATTATGCCGAGGCTGCAGAAGAGTTGGGTATAAAGAAATGTTTTATACAAGCACAGTCAGCTCGGGTGGCAATCATTAGCTTAATTGGTTTAATGGTTAATAAAATGGACTATTAGTAGATAAATCAGTAGGTCCGATTAATATGCTCTCGGTGGTTTTTAATGCAACTTGGTTAAACAAAGGCTATTCCAAAAAGGCAATCAAAGTAACTCAATGCTTCACGAGGTAAATTTTCTGAGGGTTGTTAAGAACTGCCTGTGGGCAGATGAGACTGTATCTGACTTTTCAATAGCTTTAGCGCGACAGTCAGGTGCTAGTATATTTAATTTCAGAATTAGTAGTAAAATCTAAAAAATGCGCTAATTTTACATTCCTAATATAAAAGAACAATAATGGATTGGATTACCGTCAAAGAATACGAAGACATCACCTATAAAAAGTGCAACGGAGTGGCTCGAATCGCCTTCAACCGCCCCAATGTGCGCAATGCTTTTAGACCCAAAACGACCTCAGAATTGTACCAGGCTTTTTATGATGCTCAGGAAGATACTTCCATAGGCGTGGTGCTGCTCTCAGCCGAAGGCCCTTCGACCAAAGATGGGGTGTACTCTTTCTGTTCGGGTGGAGACCAAAATGCTCGCGGTCATCAAGGCTATGTAGGCGACGATGGGCAACACCGTTTGAATATTCTCGAAGTGCAGCGTTTAATCCGTTTTATGCCCAAAGTAGTGATTGCCGTAGTTCCCGGTTGGGCTGTGGGTGGCGGGCACAGTTTGCACGTTGTTTGCGATCTGACATTAGCGAGCAAAGAACACGCCATCTTCAAACAAACCGATGCCGATGTCACCAGTTTTGATGCGGGTTATGGTTCGGCTTATTTGGCCAAAATGGTGGGACAAAAGAAAGCGCGTGAAATCTTCTTCCTCGGACGCAATTATTCGGCTCAGGAAGCGATGGAGATGGGTATGGTCAATGCCGTAATCCCCCACGCTGAACTCGAAGATACCGCCTACCAATGGGCACAGGAAATCATGGAAAAATCACCCACCTCCATCAAAATGCTAAAATTCGCCATGAACCTCACCGATGATGGTATGGTAGGCCAACAGGTCTTTGCTGGCGAAGCCACCAGACTCGCCTATATGACTGAGGAAGCCAAAGAAGGCCGCAACGCCTTCCTCGAAAAAAGAAAACCGAACTTTGAAAAGAAATGGCTACCGTAAAGGAAGTGGAAGGTACGAGGGATGATGGATGAGGTACGAAGTACGAAGTACGAGGTAAGAGGTACGAAGTACGAGGTACAAAGTACGAAGTTGCCAGTATTCAGTGATAAGTGATCAGTAAGCAATTGCAAATCAATTACCGATAACCGATAACCGATAACTGATAACCGATAACTGATAACCCATAACTGATAACCGATAACCCATAAACAACTAACCGATTAACCAAATAACCGATTAACCACAAACCACAAACCATAAACCACAAACCACAAACACATTAACCAACAACAAATGAAACACTGGATTCAAGCCGCTCGATTAAGAACCTTACCCTTATCCGTTTCCGGAATAATAGTGGGGAGTATGTATGCCTTGGCTTATCCCACGGATAGCGTGATGACTCCCACTGAAGTCTTCAATTGGCGCATATTTGGCTATGCAATACTAACAACCTTGGGCTTGCAAATCCTCTCTAATTTTGCCAATGATTATGGCGATGGCATCAAAGGCACGGACAACGAAGATCGTATCGGTCCCAAACGCGCCATTCAATCTGGGGTGATTTCGCCTCAAGCAATGAAGCGCGCCATTATTCTGACTTCGATTCTAACACTGCTATCGGCTATGTTGTTGATTTACTACGCTTTTCAATACACGAATTTAAGTTATTCTTTGTTTTATTTGGTCCTTGGGATTTTAGCGATTGCCTCGGCGATTCGCTATACTGTGGGCAATACCGCTTATGGCTACCGAGGTTTTGGGGACTTATTTGTGTTCCTGTTCTTCGGTTTAGTGAGTACTATTGGCGTCAACTTTCTGTATACTAAAGAATTGAATTTCGACCTTTTTCTGCCCGCTACCGCCATCGGATTTCTAAGTGTAGGAGTCTTGAATTTGAACAATATGCGGGATGAAGTTTCAGACAGGAAGTCGAGTAAAAACACGATTGTGGTTAAAATTGGCGGCGCAAAGGCGAAGCAATACCACTATTTTTTGATCGTTTCGGCTATGGTTTTGGTCGTGCTGTTTGCCATTATCAACAGTTTTACTTTGGATCAATACTTGTTTGTCTTGGCCTATATTCCTTTGACGAAACATTTAAGTACCGTTTATAAAAACCAAGAGCCTAAAGCCTTAGACCCCGAATTGAAAAAACTAGCCTTGAGCACTTTTGCGCTTTCGGTACTGTTTTCCATTTGTATGATTTCGTTGATACAGGATATCATTGTCAATCTCTTTTTTGGGGGAAGATAGGAAGTGGGAAGCTGGAAGTTAGAAGAAGGAAGTCTGAAGTGGGAAGAGGGAAGCTGAAAGTTAGAAGAGGGAAGTACGAGGTGCGATATACAAGGTACGATATACTAGGTATGATATACTAGGTATGATATACTAGGTATGATATACTAGGTATGATATACTAGGTATGATATACAATTAGAGGACTTGGTTTAGAGTTTAAAGGTCGAAGATTTAAAGTTTGGGTTTATAGCATTTAAAAATTCGTTCTTGCATTGGTATTGGTCTAACTCAAAAATGCACCGAGCCAACGGCTCTTTTGGCCGTGATTTTAGTATAGACTGGACTAAAGTCCAGCTTTACAAAATGGTCCGAGCCGACGGCTCTTATACCTAATGCGGCAGTTCCGTAGGAACGGTTCATTTTGTAGTCCCGAAGCTTCGGGAGATTTTAATCCGTTGGAAAATGCGAATTGCACCGGTTTTTAATTCATTAAAAACACGAATTGCAACGGATTTTAATTCGTTGGATGCGAATAGCACCGGATTATAATCTATTGAAAATAAAATAAATTATTTATAAAACAGATAGAGATGAAAATAACATTTTACGGACATGCTTCCTTAGGAATTGAAGTAGGAGGCAAACAGATTTTGGTGGATCCTTTTATTTCGGCCAATCCCAATGCGTCTCACATTAATATCAATGAGCTCCAAGCCGATTATATTCTGCTGACCCACGCCCACGGCGATCACGTGCTCGATGTGGAATATATCGCCGGCAGAACCAATGCCGTTATCGTTTCGAATTACGAAATAGCAACGCATTACGGGGAAAAAGGGTTCAAGAACCACCCCATGAATCACGGCGGCAGTTGGACTTTCGACTTTGGCAAGCTAAAATATGTCAATGCAGTTCATTCCAGTTCGTTCCCCGACGGAAGTTACGGCGGCAACCCGGGAGGCTTTGTCATCGAAGGCGAACATAAAAACATCTACATTGCCGGCGATACAGCCCTTTCGATGGATATGAAACTCATCCCAATGCGAATCAAACTGGATTTAGCCATTCTCCCAATAGGCAGCAATTTTACTATGGATGTCGAGGATGCCATCATCGCTTCGGATTTCGTCGAATGCGATAAGATCTTGGGGGTGCACTACGATACTTTTGGCTACATCGAAATTGATCACGAAACCGCCATCCGCAAGTTTTTCAACAAAGGCAAAGATTTAATGCTCCTCGACATTGGAGAGAGTATTGAATTGTAATTTTTTTAACCTTGATAGCTTCCAGCCTTTTGAAGGCTGGAAGCTTTTAATTATATCGGAATGAATATTAAAAAGATAATTGCAGTGCTAATCGTTAGCATTTCATTTCAAACTATTGTTGCTCAAAAAGAGGGATATTGGGATAAAGAACGCGCCACTAAACGTGAAATAGTGGTTGCGGCCCGCGATAGAATCGTCATAAAAACCGAAGAGCTACCCGTAGGCACTACCGAAGTGGTGTATCGTATCACGTTTTTGGATGAGAATCAGCAAATGGCCAATAGTTTGGTATCGGTATTAAAATCGATTCCCGACCCAACAGGAATCAGCCAAGGTTCAGCTGGAGCAGTATTTCTGTTATCGAAAATTTCCGGCGAGGACAAATGCAAGTATGCTATATTTTCAAACGAAGCCTTAGCTGCCGAATACAAAAAATCGGGAACCACACTCAAAGCCTGCTACGATCAAAATATCCCTATTAGCAAAGACGCCAAAGGACTTTCAGCCGATCGATCGCTGTGTATTTTGCCGAATGCCAATGCGATGTGGTTTGGTTTCGAAAGCAAGAATTGGATTATGAATCAGAAAATAGTACTCGAAGTGGTGCCTTGGGTCAACACGAGATTGGCTAGCGGTTGGAATCTCGAAAACCGCAAACTGATGCTCAATCAATGCAAAACAACGGATTTGGCCAAGAAGATTATCCCCGCTGATGATTTTTGCGTTTGTGTCTTGGATAAATTGCAAAAAGAATACACCTTTCAAGAATTCCAAAAACTATTGCCCATCGAAAAATCGAAAGTGTACAACGATTTAGGTAATGCTTGTTTGACCGGAATTAGCGCCTCCGACAAGATTTATTCCGATTTGCGTACCCAAGCGAGCCAATTGGTACAACAGAGCAAATACGGAGAAGCAATCGACAAAATAGGAGTAATTGTGCTCTACGGCAAAGCCAAGGCGTCTGATTTTAATCTGCTGGGCTATTCGTATCTGATGACCAAACAATATTCTAAAGCCATCAAATCGCTCAAGGATGGCGAGAGGATGGACGAGTCGGACTTGTTGCTACAAATGAATTTGGCGCATTCTTATCTGTTGAATGATAACTTCAAAATGGCAAAAGCCATTCATAAAAAATACCAATTCCAGAATGTAACCACCAGTTTGAGTTGGACACAAAAAGTACAACAAGATTTCGACACCTTTCAAAAAGCAGGATTACCCACTGAAGATTTCAAGCGCGTTTTGAGGCTATTGGGGGATTGATTCCAAAAACATAAACCTAAGTACAGAAAACTGAACACTAAATGAATTTAACCATACTCGGCTGTTATGCGGCAACTCCAAGGACGATCACCAATCCAACTTCTCAGGTTTTAGAAATTAGAAATAGACTGTTTTTAATTGATTGTGGCGAAGGCACTCAGGTGCAATTACGCAAAAACAAAATCAAGTTTTCAAAAATCAATCAGGTTTTTATTTCGCATTTGCATGGCGATCATTTTTTTGGACTTATTGGTCTGATTTCAACTTTTGCCTTGCTCAATAGAACCACCGATTTGCATATTTATGGACCAAAAGGAATCAAGGAAATTATCAATTTGCAATTGCGCTTGTCTAATTCTTGGACAAAATATGGATTATACTTTCACGAATTAGAATCCAAACAAAGTGAAGTGGTTTTTGAAGACGATAAAGTGATTGTGAAAACCATTCCATTGAATCATCGGGTGTACACCAATGGTTTTCTGTTCCAAGAGAAAATTAAGGAACGAAAATTAAACCTTGAAGCCGTTCAGAACTATAAAATTGATACTTGTTATTATCAAAATATCAAGAACGGAAAAGACATCACTTTAGACGATGGACGAGAAATTGCCAATGAAAAATTGACTTTTGATCCCGCGCCGCCTTTGAGTTATGCTTTTTGCTCTGACACTGCTTATAACGAAAGCATTATTCCCTTGATTCAAGAAGTTGATGTATTGTACCACGAATCTACCTTCTTAGATTCGGAAGAAGGATTGGCGGGAAAAACGATGCATTCTACCGCCAAAGAAGCAGCTAGAATTGCTTTGAAAGCCAATGTTAAACAATTGATTTTAGGGCATTATTCCACTCGATATGAAAACATTGGACTTTTCAAAGAACAAGCAGAAACCATTTTCCCAAATGTGTTGTTGGCAGATGATGGAAAATCATTTGAGTTTTGATTTAGTAGCCACGAAGGCACTAAGTCGCAAAGAAAAGTTAATAAATGGTAATTTCAACTTTTAACTTTGGATAAGTGCTGTCCTTTTTTAGGAAATTAAGCCGCTGTATTTGCCTTCTATAATTGAACTTTGTGGCTTTGTGACTTTGTGGCTGAAATTTGTTTTGGTATTGAAAAACACAGTAATTTTGCATTTATAAAATTAAATCCCAAGAAATGGAAGACTTAAGCAATTACAGAAAATCATACGAAAAAAGCGAACTTTTGGAAACCAATATTCCCGAAGATCCTATCAACTTATTCAATAAATGGTTTCACGAAGTAGAAGATTTTGGGGGCGTTGATGAAGTGAATGCCATGACCGTTTCAACTTTGGGTTTAGATGGTTTTCCGAAGTCTAGAGTGGTGCTTTTGAAACAATTCACTTATGAAGGATTTATTTTTTACACCAATTACAATTCTGAGAAGGGTAGGGCAATTGCGGAAAATCCAAATGTATGTTTGTCTTTTTTCTGGCCGTCACTCGAACGCCAAGTTATTATTAAAGGACTAGCCGAGAAAATTTCGGAAAATCTTTCGGATGGTTATTTTGAATCTAGGCCGACCGGCAGTAAATTAGGAGCGATTGTTTCGAATCAGAGTGAGATTATTGCTTCCCGAAACGTTTTGGAGGACTCTTTAAAACAATTGGAAATCCATTTTGAAGGCAAAGAAATTCCAAGACCCGCTTTTTGGGGAGGGTATTTAATTCGACCTGTTGCGGTTGAGTTTTGGCAAGGAAGACCTAATCGACTTCACGATAGAATTCGATACCAGTTGCAAGAGGATTATGTTTGGAAAATCGACCGACTTTCGCCCTAGTTTTTAATTCAAATACTTTATTATTTGTAAGTATATATTTCATATTTTATTTAATTTGTGTATTTCATCGATTTTATTTGTTTTTTAATCGATAAAGCATCTATATTTACACCAAGAAATAAAAACAGTAATACTCAGTTAAGACCTACTTAAAAAGTTTGCCCCACAATCTATTTTAAACCTTAACCTACTGATACCAAATCATAATTGAGTTTTTGTTGTTAATTAGTTAGAAAAACAGCTTTTCCCCAAAGGCTGTTTTTTTATTTAAAAGAATTTACGTTTAGTATTCAGATATCTTAAAATATTCTTAGATTTACCCAATAGAATAGATGTTTTTTTAATTCAACTTTAGTTATTATGAATATTAAAAATAGGCTAACATTGATGAGTTTTCTTCAATTTTTTGTTTGGGGAGCTTGGCTAATCACTGTCGGTAATTATTGGTTCGCAACCAAACAATGGAGTGGTGCCGAATTTGGCGCTATATTCTCCACTTTAGGGCTTTCTTCGATTATTATGCCTGCATTGACGGGCATCATAGCTGACCGTTGGGTCAATGCCGAAAAACTGTACGGAATATTACATATTTTAGGCGGATTAGCACTTTGCTATATTCCACAAGTAGACAATCCTACCACATTTTATTGGGTTATTTTTGTGGCAATGTTGTGTTATATGCCTACTATTTCCTTATCGAATTCAGTAGCGTATACGATTTTGAAAAACAATAATTACGATGTGGTCAAAGTTTTTCCGCCCATCCGTGTTTGGGGAACCGTGGGATTTATTGCCGCGATGTGGTTGACTAATTTGTCAGGAAATAAAGCCTCGGCCAATATGTTTTACATTTCGGCCTTCGTAGCAGTAGTCTTAGGTATTTACTCTTTTACATTGCCTCAATGTCCACCACAAAAATTGATAGATAAGAATGCTTCCTTTGCCAAAAAATTAGGCTTAGATGCTTTTAAATTATTTGGAACCTATAAAATGGCTGTATTTTTTATTTTCTCAATGTTTTTGGGAGCTGCCTTGCAATTGACCAATATGTATGGTGATGTGTATTTGTCTGAATTTGGAAAAATGCCAGAATACGCTGAAAGCTTTGTGGTACAAAAATCAACTTTAATAATGTCGATTTCCCAATTCTCGGAAACGGCCTTTATTTTGGCGATTCCGTTTTTCTTAAAACGATTTGGAATCAAACAAGTAATGTTGATTTCAATGTTGGCTTGGGTGTTGCGTTTCGGATTCTTTGCTTACGGCGATCCTTCGTTTGGAGGTACTTTTCTGATTATTATGTCGTGTATCGTTTATGGAATGGCCTTCGATTTCTTCAATATTTCAGGTTCCTTATTTATCGAAACGACTACCGATTCTTCTATTCGTTCCAGTGCGCAAGGCTTATTTATGATGATGTCCAATGGTTTTGGCGCTTTCTTTGGCGGCATCATCAGTGGGCAAGTGATTGATACTTTTTTTACTCAAAATGGTGTGAGAGACTGGCACAACATCTGGTTAGCTTTTGCGTCTTATGCTTTGGTAATTGCTGTTGCGTTTTCAGTGCTATTCAAACACAAACACAATCCTGAGGAAGTGGCGAAAGTGAGTCATTAGGGATTTATTTAATACAACAAACCCACTGGTTTGTATTTTGTCTTTAAAGCTTCCAACCTTCTAAAGGCTGTAAGCTTTGCTTTATTTCTGTTGGAGCAGCCATTGAATTAATTCGTCATTATCCACGATACTCCAAGAATGCGGATGTCTTCTATTGTCCGGTTTCCTATAGCCTTTATTTTCGGTGATTTGCAATGTTGCATTTTGATTTCCGAGTCTATTGAGCTCATTAATCATTGCGGAACAGGTGCTTGCATTGATACTCGTAAAGTCGGCCCCACGTTCTTGTAACCACCAATTGATATCGGGTTCTGTGTAAATTCGTAAAGGGCTATTGGACAATTTTTTAATTTCGGTTTGTGTCGTGTCAGAAAATGAATAAGCTGAAATTTTATAATATTCCGCTAAATGAGTCGATGGATTTCCGCCTGTTTCTTTTTCTAATCTTTCAATCATATATATGTTTTCCGGATTGGCTTCCCCTTCTTTTGATAGTCGAATATCTCGCTTTGCCGAATTATAAAACCGTTCAAAGTCGAGTGGTGGGTCAATCGCAAAAACTGCGGTTGGTTTAATTACTGCGTTTTCGGCATATTTAATGGCGCAACTTCCGCCAATTGAAAATCCACCAACATAAAACTTTTGGTCAATAAGTTGGTGTTTCGATCGTACATCTTTAACGATTTTATCTAAAGTTTGTTGACTCAAACGATCTGAACCTAGAGACAAAACGCCGTCTTGCAATGTGGGAATAATGGTCAAAATACCATTTAGTGCTAATTTGTTAGGTAAGTCTGTTTGCTCTAAAACTGCTGCTGCTGTTTCACCAAAACCTGGTAGTAGAAAAAGATATCCTGTATAAGGAAGTTTCGTTGGATACAGTATGGTGTAACAGTTTTTTGTCATGTCTTTTTCATCCAGAAAAACTTGCTCGATTTTGGGTTGAGATGCTTTCTGTCCAATACAAGGAATGCCGAAAAATGAAAATGTAAGCAGTAGTAAAAATAGTTTATTCATAATTGGTTTTTTTATTTTTGCTCCGCTATTTCGATTGCTATTGCAGACTTTGAGGTAGTGATTTTCGGTTTCCAACCGACTTTATTTTGTACTTAATTTAGGTCAGTCTCAGACTGATGAACGCATCCTCAAAGTCGGAGACTTTGCGGAGCGGCTTTAGATTTTAATAATTATAGGTTAATTCGATGGTATTATTGGACGGAACGTTGATTTCATAATCTATATTGGATGCAATTCCGTTTTTGACACTAATTACTCGCACCATATTTTTTTCGCTTTCGGCCACTAATACATTGAGTTTGTTGTTCAAATTTACCGCTTTGTAATTGTCATAACCACTAAAACCTGTGGCATATTCCGAATTTAAGAAGGTATTCTGTCCTACTTTTGGACCACAGGGAAATAGGGTTTGCACTTCAAAACGGTCACCTTCTTTTTGTGGAATGTAATTGTTAAGATTTACTTTTATATAGGCTTTTTTGGGAATATAAAAAGATTCTTCTATTATGGTATCTCTTCGTCCGATGCTATAAATGGCGTAGCCTAAGGATTGATTGTTTCCTAATTTAATATAATTATTTGAACTTAATTTTGAATCGTCAATATTTATAGTAAAATAGCCAGGTGCTAGTCTGCCCAATTCTTTATCTTGCAAATAAAAATCCTTGAAAAATTCACCGTTTTTATCGGATTTCGTTTTTACGATTCTTCTGGTGTAGCCTCCACCCAATTCTCCTCCGCTAATTCGATAAGTAAAACTCACCATAATATTGGCTAAAGGGACATTATTGGCTGTAACAAATTTTCCTTGAATAGTTGTGCAGTTATTGGTACAAATATCTTTGGTATCATCCTCATTCTTTTCGCAACTGATTAGAATTAATGAAAAGCAAAATAACCATAGTAAATTTTTCATAGTGAAGATTTTATTATACAAGTTTAGAAATAGTAATTACAGTTTTAAAAAAGTTTGTTTTTTGATGAAACCTAGTTGCAAACGCTACGATTTGTCGCGCTGATGCTCCGCAAAGTCTCCGACTTTGAGGCAGTGATTTTCGGTTTCCAACCGACTTTATTTTTGGCTTAATTTAGGTCAGTCACAGACTGATTAACGCATCCTCAAAGTCGGAGACTTTGCGGAGCTGTGACTGAATCTCATTCTGCTATTTTTACTTTGTGCATTACTAGTTCCAGTTTGCTATATTCAGTAATGATATTTATCGTAATTATTGCCAATAGTATTCCAATTCCATTGGAGATTATTTGACCAATAGTACTCCTGGTCAATTCATCAATTGTTTCTGCTTTCACGGAATATTTAAAAACAAATCGTCCAACAAACCAATTAATAATCCAAAATGCCCACCATAAACCCAAGGAAGGCATTGAAAGGTGCTCACTTGTATGCGCTTCATTTCTTTTTAAAAATAATTGGGTTTCCTGAAACAATTCTTTCATTATTTGATACGGTCTAAAGAGGTTTACAATGGGCGCAAACCAACAACCTGCAGCCCAACCTTCGGAATGCGATAAGTGATTCACTATCAAATGAAGATTAAAATAAGCCCGACGGAACCATTGAATGAAAGTAATGGCGGACACCACAAAAATAATAATTTGAATGATACCAATGGCTTGTTCTCGATTGTCATTTGAAGTTATAGCTTCTGCCGAAATTTCGCCTCCATTTGTGGCTGTTTGCAGTAAGTCGTATTGAAAATAACTGGAAATTAAGGATATGCAATTCATTGCCAAAGCTATCCAAATTAGGAGAATTGCATTTTGAGATCGCTGTTCGTTTGGTTTTAAATCTTGCATTTTTTTATTTTATTTTTTGGTGTTTATTTGGGGTGTGTTGACTATTATTGTGGGTAAGTTTAGCGAGACTTCTCCTTAATTTGTTTTTTATAGTAATTCACATTGGTACTCTAAGAGATTTCTTTTAATCAAAAAATACTCTCGCGAAATTAAGTATCCGAAATTATGTAGTGCTTTGAAAAGAATCTCTAATTCAGAGTCAATATATTTATCCTTGCTAAAGTACACCCAATCTTCTTTTAGATACATATCGAAACTTTCTTTGATAGGCTGGGTAATTTCCGGTTTACAAATTTCACTTTCGAGCAGAATTTGTATTTCTTTTTTCAAGTCTATTTCGAGCTTATGTAGCTTACTTAAATTGGATTTAATCTGTTCAATAGGGGTAATATTGCGTATAAAATCGGATTCATTGATAAGACTATAATACAATTCCAATTTTTTATCATACTCTTTGTCGCAATTAAAAAAATTAATATACTTTGATTTTAAGGCTGTTTCTAATCCTTTTCCTTTGGCTTGATGATAAAAGTAGGCATAAATAGTACTATCATTATTAGTGATTTTAGCCTTTAAATCTTCGTTTTCTTTTTCGATTTTTGGAATTAGTAAACCCGCTTCTTTTGCTTTAAACTTTTGACCATCATAATCAAATGTTTTTATAGAAATCAGTTTGTTTTCAATATTGGATAAGGTGTTTTTGTCATTTTCAATAGCAATAAAATCATAAACCATATCAATTTTTTCTTTATCGAAGAGCGACTCTAAATCTAGATTTGGATTTGAATTTTCGATCTCATTTAGCTCAAAATGATTGGGATTTTTATTGTCATAATAACCATTGTACAATTTATTAAAAGTACTTTTTTCGTAAATATCTACGTATTCATTTTTGAAATCCTCGATTTTTAAAGACTGCAATTGATCTGAATTTTCAACAAATGAAAACAATTTAGAAGTCAAGTTTTTTTGAAGTGTTTCTGCATCAACGAATAATGAGTTTGCTGACTGTTGGATTGGATCTTCTTTGATAATATTGAGTCTCTCTAAATTAGCAATTCTATCTTCAGTGCTAGGGTGGGAAGCCCATTGGTCTTTTATGATGAGCTTTGATTTATTGTATTTACTTAAATCTAAAGCCGAAACTACGGGCAAATTGTTCTTAAAAGCTAATTCACTCTCTTTGGCTAAAAAGTGTAGAACAAAATTTTGTTCCGCATAAATATTAGCACTTTTTATGTTTTCAGATATTTTATTTTCATAAAAATTAATTACCGCATTATATGAATGATCGGCCAAATCCATTCTTAACAAGGATTCCTTTAGAGGAACAAACCCTGCTACATTAGCCGCTACCTTATCAGCATGAAATTCCATTTCTCTTGAAAGAGCCAAATAATTAATATTGATGTAATCATACATTTTTTTTAGTATCCATTGAATTCCTTGAATTATTTTGAAAGCAATAGCAACAAAAATCGAAAAATAACCACTTACATTAGCCCATTTGCTGATCATTTTATCAAACGACTCATTATCATAAAGCATATTGAAAATTACCTGATTCACATTGTAAACGTAGCTTCCCACTTTCATACTTTTTTGGGAAAAATGCCCGAATTCATGAGCCAAAATCGCTTTGAGTTCTTGCTCTGTTATGGTGTTTACCAATCCTAATCCTATTTGTAAGTTTTTCTTAACGGGGAAAAACATACTCCAAAAACTGGAATCATAAAAAACACTGGCATTTACTTCAGTTGATAAATATACTTTTTTGGGAAAATCGGTATGCACTTCTTCAACAATAGCATTGATAAACGCAAACAATTTAGGTTCCGTTTGTGCTGTAATTTCAGTCAGTTGACTTCTATCAATCTTATGTTTTTTGAAAATGAATTTAAACAGAAAAGCAAGTATAAAAAATCCTAAGCTGGCTAAACCAACACCTAAACCAATAGTAATGGCCATAGGTTTTGCAGCAATAATATAAAATCCTCCTAGTACGCTAAAAATGGTTAATGCTATGGCTACAGCCAAAAGTAAAATGTAAACTATCAAAAATAAAGCAATGGAGATAATCGCTTTTGTGGTTACTTTTTTAAAATTATTCGAAACTTCAATATTCATAGGTTTGTTTTTGGAAAATAAGATTTAAGGTTTTGGGGTTAGGTTTGCTATTTCTAATAGCGTTTGTGCGTTGTAGTGGGTGGGAAGTTGGGAGGCTTTGTAAAGCTGGCGATTGTAGTCATTTTTTTATTCAAGTTTAAATTTCACGTTAACAATACTTTCAATTTTAATTTTTTGAAATTCAACATCAATAGGTTTATACTCTTGTTTCGTTTTTCTGCTATATCCGGTAACTACAACTTCCTGTAAACTTCCACCGTCGTCAAAATTTTTTACGTTTGTCAAGTCAGAAATAAATATGGCATTGCCTACTTTTTGTTTCAAAGGTTTAGTCATAAATTCTGCTTGAATTTTTGCTTTTGCAATTGCATTTGACTTCAGTATGAGTTTTATTTTTTCATATTCACTATTTTCAGTTTTGACTACACGGATATTTGAAATTTCAATGGTTTCAAGTTCAGCAATTATGCTTCCAGCCATTTTTGCATTTTCAACAACTAAATTATATGATTTTGATTTAATAACATCTGATTCTTTGATGAAGTATTTTTTGAAATTACTAGCCAAATCATTCAAACTTAAATTTTGGTTGGTATTAATTCCCAAACCTTTTAATTTCTGCTCCATTAAATTTTCTAATTCTTCAACAGAATATTTGTCTTTTGTATCTTTTTCAGAAATTATAATGTTCAGATGAATTCTATTGGGTACTACCAATGTATCGGCAATTGCGGAAGTTTCGATATAAGGTAAATCAATGAAGTTTTTCGTTTGCGAATACGTTTTCACTGAGATAATAATTAAAAACAATAATGTTAATTTTTTCATTTTCTGGGGTTTGGTTTTTTTTGGAGTTAAGATTTTGTCCAATTTTTAGTTACTATAGCGGTGGAGAGGCTTTCTTTAGCTTGGATTTTATTTCAATTCCGTTTCAAGCTTTTTTTTCGAAACTTCAACAAGGCTACTTTTTAATGGAAAACTATAAATTATTAAAATTTTATCTTTGACATAAATTTGTTCAGGATGCTCTCTAGTAGCTTTATTTCCGCCCCAAAGTAAGCCTTTTAAAAAGCTTTCCATTTCGAACTTCTCCTCAAACTCAAAATACATAATACTTCCGCTATCTTTTTTATTTTCAAAATTTTGAATATCCTTTGATTTGAGTTTTCCAATGAAGGATTCATACATATCTGGACGCTTATAAAATGTACACGCTTGGATTGAAATACATTGTGACTCATTAGTTAATTTGTATTCTGCTGGAATTTCATTTTCAGCCAGTTTGATTTTCTCCCATGTTTGGGCTGATGTATTAAAACTGTAAAGGATTGCAAAAAGGAATAAGATGTTTTTCATATTTTAAATATTGTTTAATAATTCTTGGTAATAATTTTTGAATTAAGGTTCTTGTAATTATATAGGTTGTTGTTGCATTTTGTTGTTTTCACGAGCGTGTCGTTCCAGGCTCCGCAAAGTCTCCGACTTTGAGGTCGTGATTTTCGGTTTCCAACCGACGGGGAGTTACTTCATTTCTTTGATTAACTGTTTGATTTTTTTAGAAGGTTTGATTTTATTGTCGGCGACCGCAATATAGTTTACTAGTATTTTTTCGGATTGATTGTACATTTCATCACTGCTCAATTTTCCGCCTGTATTTTCGATTACGGCTTTTGACATAGCTGCCATATAAAGACTCAATAAATCTGTTTCTCCATTGGTCAATTTCATTACTTTTTCGCCAATATCAAAGGTGTAATCGGGAGTTGCTTCCATCCATTTCATGATGTATTTGATAGCATTTAATCGGTTCAGTTCTGCTTGTTCTGCTGGGGTGCTGAACAGATAATTAGCACAAGTTAAAACTTGACTTTCGGCCGATTTACAGCTTTCTTTTGATTTTAATTCAACATTGGCCAATTCGCTAAAATTTTGACCAAAAGACATTGTGGAAGTAAGGGCAATCAGGGCAATAAAAATAATTTTTTTCATAAGGTACAGGTTTTGATTTGATAGCATTTGGTTTTTTGTTTCTAATTTTTATTTGAAATTGTGGGCACGGATTACAAATCCGCGGTATTGGGTTTTTTGTTTATTCAAGGTGATAGCAATCGACAGTATTGGTATAAATCATTAGTACTGCAAGGAATTTCTCTTTGAAACTAAGTTCAGTTTGATTTGGTTTGGCAAATTTCATATTCAAAACTGCCATTCCAAGTGTTTTTCCTAAAAAAAGAATGGTTATAAGTCTATAAACAATGAATATTAGTAAGACATAAAAAAGTATAAAACTTTGCACATTTGGAAAATCTATTGCATTGGCTATTTTTGGGAAATAATGAAATAAAGCAGTTTGAAAAATAATTACCAAAATAGCATCAATAAGCCCTGCACCATTTTTTCTTAAACTGTCAGACTTTTTCAGTTTATAATTTTCGTTGTCAAATTCTTTAAATTCATTCATTTTGTTTTGTTTTGTTGTGTATTTTGTATGTATGAAGTCGGGTTTTTGTTTGCTCTCGTTTGTTGGCACGGATTGCAAATCCGCGCTATCGAGTTCAATTTCATAGTTTTAAGTTTTGTTTGAACATTTTTTTATTTTAGCTTCTTAACTTAAACATCAGTTAATAATGGATTTATATCAACCGAATAAAAATCACTTCGCCCATTGTCCAAAGAGTAAAACCTCACTCGAAGTTGCCCGTAAATATCAATCGTAAATATCATTTTCATTTTTGCTTCGCCTTGTGGCTTTGCGGGTAAACCACGGAGAAAAACACCACCGACTTTTTTATTAGTACTTTGTTTAGGTAATTTTTTATTTAAGTTGGCAATTTTATTTTCTCCATAGTACAATGTACTTGAACAAGTTGTTTGATTATCTTCACTCGTAATAAGAGTTCTGCTAATCTTGATTGGTAAAATTGTTCCCTTTTCGACTCCGATTAAATAATTATTACCTTTAACTTCTGCACCAACTGAACTTAATAATTTTCTTTTATTCGTTAAGTTTAATCTAACTGCGGACTCTTGGACTTTGATATTATGTGGAGATAATTTAAAAGCTGATTCAACTATTTCAGGTCGGTTGGTTGCTTTGGCTTCATAAATAATATCGTTGGCTAAATATTCTCGAGAGCTTAAATCGTTGAACTCTTCAATTTCAAATGTTGTTAATCGTTGAATTTTTTGAACTTCTTGAAGTTGTGCTGACAAATGGATAAACTCTTCACGAAAAGCAGAAACAGTTTCATGCTCATCTCTTATAATTAGAATATTCTCGCTATTCTTGTCTTCTGCATAATATGTCCAATTATAAGATCCGTTAATTAGCGTTTTGTTATCAATAACACAAAATTTGTTGTGCATAGGGTATTCATTGGCTGAAAAATAAAATTTTCCGCCAAGGTCAATGAAAGATTGAAAATCAAGCCCTGCATCACGATTATTAGTGTAGTCATTATGAATAATTAGAGAAACCTTTTTACCATTTTTTAATTTATCACATAATAAATCATAGAGGTCGTGGTTAGTAAACCAATACATAGCTACAAAAATTTCTTCTTCTGCTTCTTCTAATGTCTTAAGTATTGCATTTCTAATATTTGTGAAATAAGGCTTTACCATATTGTTATTAATAAATATTTTAATTTTTTAGTCAACCTATTTCAGGAAATGATACAATTTTGAATGTAGTTGCTTTTGATTGTTCACGAGCGTGACGCTCGCGCAATCTGGGGGCTTGGTGGCTTCTATTTTTCAAGGTTTAATGCCGTTTTATTCAAGTCGATTTCAAGTTGAGATAATTCTGCGTCCCAAAAATTTAATAAAGTCAATTTAATTTTTAATGCATCATATTCTGTGTCGGTTAAAATCACTGTAGCGGATGTTGCAGAATAAATAGAATTAGGAAGTCCTTCTTTCATAAGATCTTTTATTCCATTAATTATTCTGTTTTTTCTTCGAGTGCTTGTCTGAACACCATTGATATAATCTTCTGTCAATTCATTTAATTGCTCCAATTTGACTTGGATAGCATTGCCAATCTCAAATCTTTTTTTAACTAATCTGTCTTGGTCATTTAAGTTTAATACTGAAACTGTTAATTTGCCAATATCATCAGAACCCTTTATTCTATATCTCCAATATTTTAAATGATTTTTTGGGTCAATACTACTTGGGTCAATAATTGGTTCTTTCATTGTGTCATGGTCATTTTTAGTGCCATTGCACTTTTTGCAAGATGGTAGTAGATTTTCCCACTCTAACACTTCTTCTTTATAAAGGTCTTTATGATGGAAATGCTAGACTTCTAAATATTTACTTTCTTCTTTTATGTTAGCTTCACAATAGCAACATTTGTCATTAGAAAATCCCAATAAACCTTTTTTAAGAAAATCAATATTCCAAACAGATTTTCCTGATAATTTAAATTCATCTGTTAATTTAACTTGCAATTCAGTAGTAAGTTCAACTGGTTTTGGTGTTCTGTCTAACTTAATCATTTGTTGAAATACCTGTTAATTGAATTTTTAATATTTTTTTAAGTGAGTTTTCTGGATGCAGCATTGTATCAAGAATTGTAAACTGTGTTGTTGCACTTTCAAAATCTTCATTATCAATCGCTATATTAAAATTTAAAACTGCATCCAAATATGTTGATGTTCTTGTTTCAGTCATACCCATAACATCAGCTAATATTTCTTCCACTGTCCATCCTTGGCAACCATATTCTTGATTTATAATAGGGTTTATTTTAACTTCATTATTGTCATCAAGTGTTAAAGGAATTATCTCTTTAGGATTTGCAACTTGAATAATATGAGGACTGTGAGTTGATGTAAATACCTGTGCATTTGGTAAGATTATTTTTAATGCTTCATATATTTTTGCTTGCCATTCAGGATGTAAATGCAAATCAATTTCGTCGATAAATACTATTCCATCAAAATCTTTAGTGAATTTGCTCGGATTATTATATCTGAATTCTACTTCTTTTATTAAACCGATTAAAACAGCCATACAAGACTTGTAGCCAGATGATAAATACTCAAAATAAATTTCCCCATTTTGTGTGTCTAATATAATATCATTAGAATTAGGACTTACCTTGCTAAATGAAATTTGTGGATTTAAAATATTAAAGCATTCTTTTGCAAGCGTAATGTTTTTAATTTGATTATCGTCTAGATGACCTTTATGAGCTGACCACAAATGTCTATTAACAAACCAATTTTTAAGGTCATTAGGTAGTGAGCCAGTAATTGTTTCACTTGCAAAACTATTATAGTTTTTTTGTGGGTCTTTGCTTATTGAATCCAATTGTCTATATGGAATATCTCTATGGGTTTTAAACACTATAATATCATTCGAATTATTATAAAATCCTTGTGTATTTTTATATGTATGTTCGTTTGGGTGAAAAGAAGTTACTTCGAATGATTTGGATTGATTTACATCATTAATTGAAACATTAATATCCCAATTCCCTTTTTCCAATCCTGCTGTTCTTTTTACGGAAGTATTATTTATCCCAAAGGATTGAGCTAAGCAGTCTAATATAGTTGTTTTACCGATACCATTCTGTCCACAAATAATATTAAATTGATTATCAAATGATAGTTCCAAGTTTTTAATTGGTCCAATTCCAATAATCTTTACGTTGTTTATTTTAAGCATATATCTGTTTATTTAGCCAGTTTGTTTTGGCGTATTGGTTTTAAGTTACAGTTAATTCTAATACATCATAACTAAATACTCTTTTTGGTTAAGTATATATATTATTTATATTCCTTTAAAATTCAAATATATTTATTTTTTCTTACAAAAATTAAAAATATTTATTTTTTATTTTCCATTAATCGTTTGATTATTATGATTTTTAGTTTTGAAATTCTAAAAGTTATAATTAGCCCCGATAGTAGTGGAAATCCTTTGTGGCCGGTGTTCGGCCGCAAAGATTGTAGCGGATAGCGGGAGCAGAGCCCGTAAAAACCCCAAAAAGTCTTGCTCCTAAAAATCAATCCATTATCTCTGGAGAATTATTTTGCAGTTCAAAATAAAAGAATTACTTTTGCAGTCCTTTTGGTGAATAAGAGTTTCCTTTAGGTAAAAACTAATTATACAAACAACTTCTGTTGTTTTCTAGCACGTTATGAAACTCGAGAAAATGCAGAATACAAATTTTTAATCAGCATGTCTGAACAATTAAAATCACAAGAAGAGTTTTTAGCAAATTTTAACTGGCACAACTTCGAAGAAGGTATTGATGCCGTAGATGAGAAAAACTTACAAGAATTCGAAGACCTAGTTTCAAAAACTTTTATCGCGACAGATCAAGAAGAAGTAGTAGAAGGTATCGTTGTTAGAATTACTGATAGAGACGTTATCGTTGATATCAACGCAAAATCGGAAGGTGTTATTTCATTGAACGAATTCCGTTACAATCCAGCACTTAAAGTAGGTGACAAAGTAGAAGTATTGATTGACATCCGTGAGGATAAAACAGGTCAGTTAGTATTGTCTCACAGAAAAGCACGTACTATCAAATCATGGGATAGAGTTATTTCGGCTAACGAAACAGGAGAAATCGTTACTGGTTTTGTGAAATGCAGAACTAAAGGTGGTATGATCGTGGACGTTTTCGGAATTGAAGCTTTCCTTCCAGGTTCTCAAATTGATGTGAAACCAATTAGAGACTACGATGTATATGTAAATAAAAACATGGAATTCAAAGTGGTAAAAATCAACCACGAATTCAAAAATGTTGTTGTATCTCACAAAGCGCTTATCGAAGCGGATATTGAAGTACAGAAAAAAGAAATCATTGGAAAATTACAAAAAGGCCAAGTATTAGAAGGTGTTGTTAAAAACATTACTTCTTACGGTGTGTTTATTGACCTTGGTGGTGTTGATGGATTGATCCACATCACTGACCTTTCTTGGTCAAGAATCAACCATCCATCTGAAGTTCTTGAGTTAGATCAAGTTCTTAATGTGGTTATCCTTGATTTTGATGATGAGAAAACAAGAATCCAATTAGGATTGAAACAATTGAACGCTCACCCTTGGGATGCTCTTGATGCTAATTTAACTATTGGTGACAAAGTAAAAGGTAAAGTAGTAGTTATCGCTGATTACGGTGCATTTATCGAAGTGGCTGAAGGTGTTGAAGGTTTGATCCACGTTTCTGAAATGTCATGGTCAACTCATTTGCGTTCTGCTCAAGATTTCGTAAAAGTAGGTGATGTTGTTGAAGCTGTTATCTTAACTCTTGACAGAGATGACCGTAAAATGTCATTGGGTATCAAACAATTGACTCAAGATCCTTGGACTGATATTACTTCTAAATATCCAGTAGGTTCTAAACATGTAGGTATCGTAAGAAACTTTACAAACTTTGGAATTTTCGTAGAATTGGAAGAAGGTATCGACGGATTGATTTACATCTCTGACCTTTCTTGGACTAAGAAAATCAAACACCCATCTGAATTTGTAAATGTTGGTGAAAAATTGGACGTAGTTGTATTAGAATTGGATGTTGATGGACGTAAATTATCTTTAGGTCACAAACAAACTACTGCTAATCCTTGGGATCAATACGAAGATTCATTCGCAGTGGGAACAATCCACTCAGGTGAAATCTCTGAAATTGTTGACAAAGGAGCTACTGTAGAATTTGGTGATGATATCGTTGCTTTCATTCCTACTCGTCACCTTGAAAAAGAAGACGGTAAGAAATTGAAAAAAGGCGAAACTGCTGAATTCAAAGTAATCGAATTCAACAAAGAATTCAAAAGAGTAGTAGCCTCTCACACCGCTATTTTCCGTGAGGAAGAAGAAAAAGCAGTGAAAGCGGTTGCCGAAGCAGTTGCAGCAAATACAAATGCTCCAGCTTCAACTCTTGGTGATGCCAATGATATTCTTGCTGGTTTGAAAGCCAAAATGGAAAAAAACGAGAAAAAGAAATAATCTTTTAATTGTTTTGAATATAGAGAGTCCCACGCTAAAGCGTGGGATTTTTTTTTACCACAAATTACACAAATTACAAAAATTACGCGGATTTTACATCGCCTATTCGCTTCGCTCGGGTTACGGATTTTATTTTGATAGTTATGGTATATTGTTTTTTGAGATAGTAATGGTATTATTGCTGGTTTGAAAGCCAAAATGGAAAAAAACTAGAAAAAGAAATATTCTTTTAATCGTTTGAATATAGAAATCCTTCGAAGCAATGTCTGGATTTTTTTGTGGTTTATCGCAATTGAAGCTGCAAAAACTATTCGGAATTCAAATTAAATTAATATCTTCCGCTTGATAATTTAAAAAAAGTAAAATAGATAAATAGTATTGTATGAAATTAAACCGTTGTACTCCATTTTTAATGCTATGCCTAGCAATATCAATTTTAAGCTCTTGTGGTTCGAGTTCTAAGGTAGACAACCGCTCCAATTCGAATAAGATGCCAAATGATGCCATTCTCGAGAATAAAGAGGCAGTTTTATCCATTATTAAAAAGGTCAACAATCATTGGCAAATCACACATCCAGTGCCAGATCGTGCTTTTTGGAATCCTGCAGCTTATCATACAGGTAATATTGAAGCTTACAAAGTTACAGGAAATATGGACTATTTAGTGTATTCAAAAGCTTGGGCGGAAAAAAACCAATACAAAGGGGCTAAATCTAAAAATAAATCGGATTGGAAATATACTTACGGTGAAACGGATGATTATGTCCTTTTTGGAGATTGGCAAATTGCTTTTCAAACTTATATTGATATTTATACTTTAGAAGGAAAAAAAGATCCCGAGAAGATCAAGCGCGCGCTTGAAGTGATGGAATATCAAATGGGTACTAATGCCGTCGATTATTGGTGGTGGGTAGACGGTCTTTATATGGTAATGCCCGTTATGACGAAGCTTTATAAAGTAACCGGTAACGAATTATATTTAAAAAAATTACACGAATACTTGAGCTATTCCAATAGTATCTTGTATGACGATGCTTCGCAGTTGTACTTTCGCGACGCTAAGTATGTGTACCCCAAACATCAAAGCGCAAACGGTAGAAAAGACTTTTGGGCACGAGGAAACGGATGGATTTTTGCGGGCTTAGCAAAAGTTATTCAAGATTTACCAAAAGATGCGCTCCATCGCGATGAATATATCAATCGTTTTAAAGCATTGGCAAATTCTTTAATGAAATCGCAACAACCCGAAGGATATTGGACAAGATCTATTCTAGACGTTGATCATGCGCCAGGACCAGAGACAAGTGGGACTGCTTTTTTTACCTATGGTTATTTATGGGGAATTAACAATGGCATATTAGATAAAAAGACCTACTTGCCGGTAGTTGGAAAAAGTTGGAAATACCTAACTAAGGTCGCGCTTCAAGATGATGGAAGAGTTGGATATGTACAACCCATAGGCGAAAAAGCTATTCCAGGGCAGATTGTAAATGCCAATTCTACTGCTGATTTTGGCGTGGGTGCTTTTTTATTGGCGGCTTCAGAAATGTACCGTTATTTGGATCTTAAAAAAATGTAAACGAAAGAAAAACAGAGTAATCTCCCTTTAATTTAAAAATAAAACATGAAAAAAATATTTTTAGCGATAGCTGTTTTTTGTAGTGGTACTGTGCTATTTGCTCAGCAAAAAAATCAAAACTCTTCGAAAGAAGCTAGTGTTTTTCAAATTAAAAATCCAGATACTAGTTTGAGTCCTTATACAGGAATGACCAAGCAGCATTGGCGTGATGCCGCGCTTTATTTATTGGAAGGGGCTTTTAGTTATATTCACACTTTAGATGATACGATGAAGTTTCCCAAACAACCCGGGAAAAGTTATCCGCAAGATGAAAAAAAAGTTCCTATTGAAAAATTAGAAGGCTTAAGTAGAACTCTTTTTATTGCTTCCGTACTATTGAATGAAAATCCGGGTTTGGTGGTGAATAATATTAATGTAGGCGATTATTATCGCCATCAAATTTGTAAACTAGTAGACTCTTCAAGTGCAACTTTTATAGTCCCCAGAACTAAAAATAGTGGACCAAACCAGATATTAGTGGAGTATGGTGCAATTTGCATGTCCTTGATGACGAATCCCAAATTACTTTGGGATCCTTTGCCACAAGACAAAAAAGATGCCTTGGCCAAATCAATGCTGAGTTATGGTGATGGGCCAACTGTAGCATCCAACTGGAAGTTTTTTAACATATTTGTGCTGAGCTTTTTTAAAGATCAAGGTTATCAAGTAAACGAAAACTTATTGGTTGACTATTTGCAAAAATGCTTAGCTGATTACAGAGGTGAGGGTTGGTATAATGATAATCCTGCCTATGACTATTACAGCATGTGGGGTTATCAATTGTATGGTGCTTTGTGGTCAGAATATTTTGGGAATAAGTACTACCCAGAATATGCAGCAAAATTTAGAAGTAATTTCAAAGATTTGAATTTGAATTATCCTTTACTGTTCAGTCGTGACGGAAAAATGATCATGTATGGTCGTAGTAATAGTTATCGCATTGCGTCGATTTCTGCCTTTCCCTTTATGGGATTAGAACAAGATGCAAGAATAAATTATGGATGGTTACGAAGAATTTCATCGGGCGTTTTAAAGCAATTTTTACAGCATCCAGATTTTTTAAGGGATAATGTCCCCACGCTTGGTTTTTATGGACCATTTGAACCCACCGTGCAAATTTATAGCTGTCGTGGCAGTGTTTATTGGATGGGAAAAGCCTTTTTAGGATTACTCCTCCCTGATGATAATCCGTTTTGGACAGCCAAAGAAAATGAAGGTGATTGGGAAACAAAATTCAAAAAAGACAAGGTTTACAACAATTTTCAGGAAGAGTCTAAAATTTGTATAACAGATTATCCCGAAATTGGAGCCTCAGAGATTAGAGCATGGTGTAGTGAAAAAGCAAAAAACGATTGGCAAGGATTTAGATCTTCAGAAAATTACAATCGCTTAGCTTATAATAGTGCTTTTCCGTGGCAAGCCGATGGCAAAAATGGGGAAGTGGCAATGAATTATGTTTTTAAAAATAAAAATCAAGAATGGGAGCCTTTACGTTTGTACCAATTTAAAAAATTCGAAAACGGTATTTATTATCGTGATGCCATTCTTGAAACAGATGAAAGTATTAAAATGAATCTTGCCGATATTCCACTGGCAAACGGTATTTTACGAATCGATAGAAACATAAGTACAAAAGAAGTATCGATGCGTTTGGGGCATTATGCCTTACCACAATTGGATAAAGAAATTACTACCGAAAGTAGAAAAATAAAAGGGCATATAGCTACCATTATCGATAATGGAAAGTATCAATTGGCCATGATTCCTCTATTAGGGTGGGATAGTTCCGAGGTCATTTCAAGTACTGGACTCCATCCAGAAAGCAACAGTAGTAAAGGCATTAATGTAGCGGATTTATCTTCTATTACTACCAACGAATCTAATGTGTATGCAACCTTGATGCTTTGGAAACAGTCAGGAAAAAGGTTTGCAAATAAAGAATTAATACCCATTGGAAAAATTAAACCCTCTGGAAAAGCTGTTGAGGTGGAAATCGATGGTGAGACAAAGGTGATTGAATGGTAATATTTTTATTAGGGTTAATTTATAGCAGATTAGGAATTGCATTCCTAATTTATCTTACAATCTAAATTTGTAGTCCGTTTAACTCATTCTTTGTCAAACGGATTTCACTAGTACATAGGAAAAATAATTGATTTTGAATCCAGTATTTGCGAGCAATCGGGACTTTTTTTAACATTGATTGCTTCTTCGTTTCGCTTCGCTCGGGTCACGGATTTTGCTTTGATTGTTTTTTCTTCAGTTTTGGGTTGTAGCTATGCAAAAGTGAAACGTCTATGATTTCTTTAAAAACTATCATTTTTTCTATGTGGTTTAAAATTTTAACTCTTACTTCAACAGAAAAGCTGTAGAACCATTTTTGTTATTGATAGTACTTATTTTTGTACTTTTGTTTAAAATCAGATAATATGAAAGCTATAAAACAAATTATTGATGTTGAAAATCATACGTTTAGCGTTGTGCTTCCAAAAGATTTTACTGCAAAAAGAGTAGAAGTCATCATTTTGCCTTCAAATCCAGAAGATGATATTCCGCAATGGCAACAAGAAAAATCAGAACGTCGTTACAAATACTATTTGCAAAATCTTGAAATTGCTATTTTGAATGAGGATTTTATGAAGAAATTGGATGTTTTGAATTGAGATAAGAAAAAATATTGATTTTGATATATTAAGTCCCGATTGTGTAATGCCCCAAATAGTGTCTAACTTTTTGGAGGTTTTACACAATCGGGACTTTTTTTGTTTAAATATTTTTACAAAATCGGAAAAAATATCCGTAAGAAAATCTATGCTAAAAATATATTAATTAGTATATTTGAGTCTAAATTTCCCCAAATGAAAAAAATCTACTTTTTATGGATTGCTTTATGCTTTTTTTCGAGTACAAAAGCACAGATTATTAATTTTCCTGATCCTATTTTTAAGGCGAAGTTGTTATCAGCAAAAGCCACTAACAATGTAGCAGGAGTAGGAACATCTTTTACCTATAATATCAATATTGATAGTAATAATGATGGTGAAATCTCAGTTGATGAAGCTTTACAAGTTAATATTTTAAGAATAGGTGGTTCTTTAATTTCTGATCTTTCAGGGATAGAATATTTTAAGAATATTACTTCTCTTATTTGTAATAATAATAAATTAACTAATCTTGATCTTTCTGCATTAACTAAATTAGTAGCGTTAGATTGTAAAAATAATTTACTGACAAGTTTGATTTTAAAAAACCCTAAACTTTTTCAAGTTTATTGTAATAGTAATATGTTATCAACTTTAGACGTAAGTAATCTTACTAATTTGATTCAATTGTATTGTAGTAATAATGATCTAAAATCTATTTTTATTAAAGGTTCTGGCTATAAGGGTGGTTTTGAAACAGTTTTTGATTTTATTGGTAATCCTAATCTAAAATATATTTGTGCCAATGAATCCGTTCTTGTAGATATTCAAAACAAAGTTAGCACTTATGGTTATACAAATTGTGCTGTAAACTCCTATTGTTCTTTTGTTCCTGGAGGAACATTTTATACCATACAAGGCAGTCAAAAATTTGATAGTAACGCCAATGGTTGTGATGCTCTTGATGCTGTTGTTCCAAATCTAAAATTTTTAATCACTGATGGAGTTACAACTGGAAGTTTTATCTCAGGTGCTACAGGTAATTATTCGATTCCTGTTCGTGCAGAAACACACACTGTAACTCCGAAATTTGAAAACCCAAGCTATTTTATAGTTTCGCCAACAACTGTCAACGTAACGTTTCCAACTCAAATAAGCCCTTTTGTTCAAGATTTTTGCATTACAGCAAATGGAGTTCGTCCTGATTTAGAAGTTTCTATATTACCCTTAAGACCTGCAGTACCAGGTTTTGATGCGAAATATAAAATAGTCTATAAAAACAAAGGAAATCAAACACAATCAGGTTCTGTAAATTTAAGTTTTGATGATGCCGTTTTAGCTCTTGTTGTTTCAAATCCCGCAACTACAACTCAAACAACAAATAATTTATCTTGGAATTTTACCGATTTAAAACCCTTTGAAACTCGTGAAATTATTTTTACTCTAAATGTAAATTCTCCTATGGAAACTCCGCCAATAAATAGTGGTTCAGTTTTGTCTTATATAGCAACAATATCAAGTCCCACAACTGACGAAACGCCAATTGACAACACTTTTTCTTTTAATCAAACGGTTGTAAATTCATACGACCCAAATGATAAAACATGTTTAGAGGGAACAACTATATCCCCATCTTTGATTGGTCAATATGTGCATTATATGATTCGTTTTGAAAATAATGGAACAGCAAACGCCAAGAATATTGTTGTATCAGATATGATTGATTTATCCAAATTTGATATTTCAACTTTAGTTCCAACAACTGCAAGTCATTCTTTTGTAACTAATATTACTGCTGGTAATAAAGTAGAATTTATCTTCGAGAACATTAATCTTCCTTTTGATGATGCGAATAACGATGGGTATATTGCTTTCAAAATTAAAACCTTGCCAACGCTTAAAGTGGGTGATACTTTTACCAATGACGCCAGTATTTATTTTGACTATAATTTTCCAATTGTGACAAAATTGGCCAGTTCCACTTTTAAAACTTTAGGAACACAGGATTTTGAGTTTTCGAATTATTTTACGGTATATCCAAATCCTGCAAAAGCGGTTTTGAATATTAGTCCGAAAGAAACTATTGAAGTGCAATCTATTAGTGTTTACAATGCTTTAGGACAATTAGTTTTGGTAATTCCTAATGCAGAGAAAGTGTCAAAAATTGATGTTTCGAGTTTGATAAGTGGAAATTATTTTATCAAGATCAATTCAGATAAAGGAAGTTCGAATGCACGATTTGTGAAGGAGTAGTTTTCTTAATAAGAGTATTTTTGGACGCTTTTCTTGTAGATTAGGAATTGAATTCCTAATTTAGCATAATGATAGCAAGAACGATTACTCCGAAAGTATTAGAATTATTAGAAAAATTCCCAATTGTCGCCATAACTGGGCCGCGACAATCTGGAAAAACTACCTTGTCTAAAATTGTAAAACCCAATTATAAATATGTTAATTTAGAAAATTTATCAGATCGGGAATTTGCTAAAACTGATCCAATGGGTTTTCTGCAAACCTACCAAAATGGTGTTATCATTGATGAAATTCAGAATGTACCCAGTTTGTTTTCCTATTTACAGGCAGTAACTGATGAACGAAATATCAATGGTGAATACATCATTACAGGTTCACAAAATTTCTTGATGATGGAACAAATTTCGCAATCACTTGCAGGTAGAGTGGCGTTGTTCACACTTTTACCAATGTCAATTCAAGAAATAGAAAACACAGCATATAAGTCAACTTCATGGGAAGATTACGCTCTTTCGGGTTCTTACCCGAGGAAAATAATTCAGAATATTGACGCCTCTGATTACTATGAAAACTATATTAAAACCTATGTTGAAAGAGATGTTCGATTGTTGAAAAACATTTCTGATCTCGATTTGTTCCAAAAATTCATAAAATTATTGGCGGGAAGAGTAGGGCAACTTTTCAATCAAAGTAGTTTGGGAAATGAGTTGGATTTAGATAATAAAACGATCAATTCTTGGTTTACGCTTTTAGAAACTTCTTTTTTAACTTTCAAACTGCAACCGTATCATTCTAATTTTAATAAACGAATTATAAAAACACCAAAAATTTATTTTCACGATACTGGATTGTTGTGTTATTTGTTAGGAATTCATAATATGGAAGATTTAGAATTGCATTTTGCTAAAGGGAATATTTTTGAAAATTTAGTGATTTCCGAGTTGAATAAAAATGCCATAAATAATGGTACAAAATCTAAATTTTATTTTTGGAGAGATAGTTTACAGAATGAAGTTGATGTAATTATTGAATCGGGCTTAAAAATAGACGCTGTTGAAATTAAATCTGGAAAAACCATAAATCAAAACTTTTTTAAAGGTTTGGATTATTTCAAAAAATTAAGAATGGACGCAAATCTTCATTTAATATATGGTGGCGCTGAAAATCAAGATAGAACTAATTATAAAATAAGTTCCATCTTTAGTTTGCCTCATTTTAAATAAAATTACAGATTAGGAATTCAATTCCTAATCTGTATACAATGTCAATAATTTTCTTTATTAAATCATAATGCCAATCCTAAATTCAGGATTGGCATTTTACATTTTACAGCGATTTTAAAGTCTGACTTAAATGACTTATATGGTTAATAAATTTACCTTAAACTAGCACCCAACTCAGTTTCCAGATTCTTCTGCAACTTGCTCATAATTTTGTCAATTTGGACGTCGGTCAGGGTTTTGGTGTTGTCCTGAATGGTGAAACTTACCGCATAAGATTTCTTGCCTTCCGGAAGATTTTTGCCTTGGTACACATCGAATAAATTGATGTCTTTTAACAAGGATTTCTCGGTTTGTCTGGCTAAATTGTAAATAGCGTCAAAAGAAACATTGTCGTCTAACAACAAAGACAAATCTCTGCGCACTTCAGGATATTTAGGTATTTCGGTATACTTGATTTTATTCGAAAGCAGTTTCAAAATCAACGCCCAATTGAAATCGGCGAACAAGACTTCTTGCTTAATGTCGAAATGTTTTAGGATTGATTTCTTCACCACACCATATTCTACCAAAATATCATTGCCTAAACCAATGGCAATTCCTTCTGAAAAAACATCCGAAGTCATAGGTAGGTTTTGTGTTTTTTTGATTCCCAATCGTTCCAAAACAGCATTCACATAGCCTTTGAATAAAAAGAAATCGCTTGGTTTTTGTGGGTTCGTCCAACTTTCTTGATTGCGATTTCCGGTGATGAACATCGTCAAATGTTTGTGTTCTTCGTAACCGGATTCGAATTTATGATAGGTTTTTCCGAATTCGAAGAATTTCAAATCTGAATTTCTACGATTGATATTGTATGATAAAGCTTCGAGTCCAGAGAATAATAAAGATTGACGCATTGCTGCCAAATCATTACTTAATGGATTCAACATAATCACATTGTGTTCCTCTTTCAGCATTTTTGACAATTGCACATAGGAAGAAGTAGTCAAGGAATTGGCCATCATTTCATTAAACCCTTGTGAGTTCAATTGCGATGCCACCACATTTTGCACTTTATAATCTTCAGTTCTAGGAGCGTTGGAAACCGTAGCATTCAATTTATCCGAAAATTTGATATTGTTGTAGCCATAGACACGCAGAATTTCCTCGATGACATCAATTTCTCTTTGCACATCCACACGATAAGAGGGGATTACAAGCCCCAAACCAGCATCCGAAACGCTGTTTACTTTGATTTCTAGCGAAGCCAAAATATTCTTAATGATTTCTTTGGATAATTCTTGTCCAATAATCCTCTTCACATTATTGAAGTTCAGAACTACTGGAAAATCAGCAATTTTCTTGGGATAAATATCAACAATATCCGAGGTGATTTCGCCACCAGCAACTTCTTGAATCAATAAAGCCGCACGTTTCAACGCATATTCGGTGATACTTGGGTCAATTCCTCTTTCGAAACGGAACGAAGCGTCGGTATTTAGTTGGTGTCTTTTCGCCGTTTTTCGAATGCTAACCGGATTGAAATAAGCACTTTCTAGGAATATTGAAGAAGTGTTTTCGGTAACACCAGAACCTTTACCTCCAAAAACTCCCGCAATACATAGAGGTTCGTCACCATCACAAATCATTAAATCTTCTTCGTGCAAGCTTCTTTCGATATCGTCTAAAGTAGTAAACTTCGTTCCAGTAGGAAGCGTTTTTACATTTATCTTTCCGTTGATTTTTGACGCATCAAAAGCATGAAGTGGCTGCCCTAATTCGTGTAAAACATAATTCGTTACGTCGACTATATTATTTTTTGGATTGATTCCAATAGCTTTCAATCGGTCTTTAAGCCATCTTGGGGATTCTTTCACTTTCACATCTGAAATGGTGACGCCGCAGTATCTTGGCGCTAATTTACCATCTTTGACAATCACATCTATTTTCAGCGTTCGTTTATCCACTCTAAAGTTACTTACCGAAGGTGTAATAAATTCAACATTAATACCAGTTTGCATTAAACCTGCTCTCAAATCACGAGCGGTTCCAAGATGACTCATCGCATCGGCACGATTTGGAGTTAATCCAATTTCGAAAACTTCGTCGTTTTCTACATTAAAAAGACCAGCGGCTTTTATTCCCGCATTGACTGAACTGTCTAAAACCATGATGCCTTCATGGCTGCTTCCGAGTCCCAATTCGTCTTCGGCGCAGATCATACCGTGGCTTTCCTGTCCTCTAATTTTCCCTTTTTTTATTTGAAAAGCCTCGCCCTCTTTATCGTATAAAGTAGTGCCAATGGTGGCCACTAATACTTTTTGACCTTCCGCCACATTGGGTGCTCCGCAAACGATTTGTAACGGAACGCCATCGCCTAAATCTACCGTGGTCACTTTCAATCGGTCGGCGTCGGGATGTTGAACACAAGTAAGCACCTTGCCTACGATGATTCCCTCTAATCCTCCTTTTACGGATTGGTACTTTTCAACCATTTCCACTTCCAGACCCAAATCTGTGAGTAAAGCGGCGGTTTCTTCAGATTTCCAATCTATTTTGATGAATTGTTTTAACCAGTTGTATGATATTTTCATATTGTGTAAAGTAAATTTTCAAAGACGCAAATATAATCAATGTTTCCCGAGGTTCAAAGTCAGAAACTAACAAACTTAGTAGACTTTTGTTATTTATTTTAACTCAAAGTAAGCATCTAAAAACTCATATTTCCTGCCAATTCTCGCAAAGCGATTTCAGATAATTTCGCCTGAAATTGGGCATTGCTGTAGCGCACTTTGGCGTTGATATAATTCAATTGTGCCGCTCTAAATTCGATTGTAGTGATGGTTCCAATTTTGAATTTATCCACGGTAATGCTTAGGTTTTGTTTGGCTATAGCCTCGTTAGTCGCTTCCAAATCAATTAATTCCAGGTTAGTCATATAGGTTTTGAAGGCCGTGGTTAACTCTGTTTTCAGTACGAGGCTCTGCTGTTCGATCGCGATTTTTGAGTTTTCCAATTGAATCTTCGCGATTTTTTCATTTCGATTTTGTGCCATTCCATCAAACAAATTCAGAGAGGCTCTAAATCCATAATTGAACCCTTTGGACGCAAACTGTGAGGTGAAGCCTAAACTCGACTGATTGTCGACAAAGTTATAGCCTGAATTCACCGAAATTAATGGATATCGTTCGCCTTTTATTTGTTTCAATTGCAATTCAGCGATCCTTTTGTTGATGATTTCGGCTTCCAATTGTGGATTTTGTTTTTCCGCTAAGGCAATTAAATCGGCCAAAACTAAATTATCATCCACGGAAACTTGGTCAACTACCTTAAAATCGATTCCAGCTTCTCGGGCTAAAACTTGATTCAGAACCGTTTTTCGGTTGGCGTAGGATTCTTTTTGCCGCAGCAGTGTAACTTTGTCAGTATTCAAATCGACCTGAGCATTGAGCACTTCTAACTTGGATGCTTTTCCTATTTTGAATCGATTTTGAGCCAATTCTAATCGCTTGGTCGAAATCATAATGGTAGTATCTAAGGCGGTTAACTGTTGCTGCTGTTGGACCAAATCAAAATATACGGCATGGACTTCGGTGATTTTCAATAAAATCGTGCGTTTCAATTGTGCTTCGCCAAATTTTTGTAATTCTTTTAATTGATCGAGTTTTGCGAACATTTTGAAACCGTCAAAAACGGTCCAATCCAATCCAACTCCGTAATTCAAGGAGTTATTTTTGGCATTGTCAAGAGCGGTAACGGTACCGTCTTGCCGCGTTTGTGTACTGTTTTGAATGCTGTTCGAATCGACTACATTTGCAGTCAACTTGGGCAACATTCCTGCATTTCCTGTCGATACATTCGTTTTGTCAATGTCTAAATTGTTGGAGGCAATTTTAATGTCAAAATTATTTTCCAATGCTATTTTTAAGGCGTTTTCTATAGTCAAAACTTCTTGAGCTTGTAATTGAAAACCAATTAAAAACAATACTAAAATGGTATATAGATTATTTTTTTTCATAATGTTTATGCTGTCTTTTTTTTTAACCACATAGATTTTTTAGATTTTATATTTTAAATCAAGGCGTTTTACTTTTCATAGTTTCCATAGTATGTGAAAATAAAATGCCTATGAATCCTTTTTTAATTTAATTTATATTTTTTTCTATGTGGTTAAAAATTTCTATTTAATTTCCTTCTCGTATTCTTCAATATGATCAAATTCTGGATAATGTTTTCGAGCTTTTGACCACATTAAATACAAAGCTGGAATGACAAATAGCGTCAAGATTAATGAAAAAATGGTTCCGCCAACAATAACTACTCCCATGCCAATTCTACTTTTGGAGGCTGCTCCAATCGACAGTGCAATAGGCAAAGCGCCCAAGGCAATGGTTAAACTAGTCATCAATATCGGGCGAAGTCTTGCCTCTGAAGCTTGTAGAATGGCATCCAATTTTGATTTCCCTTGCTCACGCAATTGATTGGCAAATTCCACAATTAGAATTCCGTTTTTGGTCACTAAACCAATGAGCATTATGGTTCCAATTTGACTGAAAATATTCCAGGTTTGATCAAATAGCCAAAGCGAAAATAAAGCGCCCGCAACCGCCATTGGAACGGTCAAAATTATAATAAATGGATCGATAAAACTTTCGAATTGGGCTGCCAAAATCAGGAAAATTAATAATAAGGCTAAACCAAATGCAAAAGAAGTATTCGAGCTACTTTCGACGAAGTCTCGGGATTCTCCTCCTAAATCAGTAGTAAAACTGTCATCCAAAACCTTGGCTTTGATTTCATTCATCGCATCGATTCCGTTTTCGATACTTTTTCCTGGGGCTAAACCAGCCGATACTGTGGCAGACATATACCTATTATTATGGTACAATTGCGGTGGATTACTTTTCTCATCAATGTTGACAACATTGTCCATTTGAATCAAATCTCCTTTGTTATTTTTTACAAACATCGACGTAAGGTCCAAGGGTTTGGAGCGGTCTTGTTGTTCAAATTGTCCTATAACTTGGTATTGTCTTCCGTTTTTCATAAAATAACCAAATCGCTGGCCGCTCAAAGAGAGCTGCAATGTTTGTGCGATATCAAGAACCGAAATTCCTAAACTTTCGGCTTTCGCACGATCGATAGTAACATTAATTTCGGGTTTGTTGAATTTTAGATTTACATCTGTGGTCGAAAAAGCTTCGTTGTTTTCTGCTTGTTCCATAAACAATGGAATCTTCTCTTGTAGTTTTTCGAAATTTTCAGATTGTATGATATATTGAACAGGCAATCCACCACGGCGACTGACGGCAATTGTAGGTTGTTGTGTGACGGCAGTTTTAGCATTCGGGTATTTCTTTACTATTTTAGACATTTGATCGGCAATTTCCATTTGCGATCGCTCTCTTTCGCCAGGTTCTTTTAGTGATAGTCGGATAAAACCACTGTTAACAGAACCAGAGCCACTAAAACCTGGTGAAGTGTACACAAGGCTCACTTGCTTTTCGGGTATTGAATCGTCTACTAATTGCGACATTTCTTGCATAAAACGATTGGTATACTCGTAGCTAGACCCTTCTGGCGTTGCCATTCTCATCACTAAACCGCTGCGGTCGTCCAATGGTGCTGTTTCCTTTTGGATGATATTAAAAAACAAATAAATAAAGCCAAAACAAACCAAAATGATGGGGAAACTCCACCATTTTCGAGCCATAAACTTTTCTAAATAAAAAGCATAGGTAGTATTTAATTCTTGAAAGAAAGGTTCGGTTTTAATGTAAAATTTCGTTTTAGTTTGCTCCCCACTTTTCATTAAATACGCATTCAACATTGGAGTTAAAGTCAAGGATACAAAGGCAGATATCAAAACTGCAGCGCCGATGACGACGCCAAATTCTCGAAACAGTCTGCCAACAAATCCTTCGAGGAAAATCACAGGTAGAAATACTGCTGCCAGAGTGATGGAAATAGAAATTACAGCAAAAAATATTTCATTCGACCCTTTGATGGCGGCTTCGATGGGAGTCATTCCTTCTTCTACTTTTTTGAAAATGTTTTCAGTGACTACAATTCCATCATCGACTACTAAGCCCGTGGCGAGCACAATAGCCAATAAGGTCAAAACATTTATGGAAAACCCGAATAGCCACATGATAAAAAACGTTGCAATCAATGACACTGGAATATCAATCAAAGGGCGAAAGGCAATTGCCCAATCTCTGAAAAACAAAAAGATAATTAGAATAACGAGCAGAATTGAAATTCCTAAAGTTTCTGCTACTTCAATAATGGACTTCCGCACGAAAACGGTATTATCTATGACAATATTCAGTTTGATATCCTTAGGTAAATCTTTTTTGAATTTGTCAAACTCCTTATAAAAAGCATTCGAAATATCGATATAATTTGCACCGGGCAGTGGCACAATTGCAACGGCCACCATCGGTTTTCCCGATTGACTCATATTGCTTTCGATGTTTTCTGTATCCAAAGTGGCGCGACCAATATCATTGAGTCTAACGATTTTATCTCCATCAGTTCGAATAATAATATTGTTGAAATCGGCTGCTGAAGTCAAATTCCCGATGGTTTTGACCGTCAATTCGGTGTTGCTGCCAGTTATCTTCCCAGAAGGCAATTCTACATTTTGCTTGTTTAAGGCTGTTCGGACTTCGGCTACTGTAATGCCATAGGCCGCTATTTTTTTGGGATCAATCCACAATCGCATGGCGTAGCGCTTTTCGCCCCAGATTTGAACACCGCTCACACCGGGTATCGTTTCCAAACGTTGGCCAATGACATTGTCAGCATAATCGGTTAATTCCAATTGGCTTCGTGAATCACTTTGGATGGTCATCGATATAATGGATTCACTATTAGCATCTGCCTTAGAAACAATGGGTTGCGAGTCGATATCTTCTGGCAAATCTCGAATGGTTCTCGATACTTTATCCCGGACATCATTGGCTGCTTCTTCGAGGTTTTTGTCTAAATTAAACTCAACCGTAATATTGCTGCTTCCTTGACTACTTGACGAGGTGATATTTCGGATACCATCGATAGAATTGATCGCTTTTTCGAGCGGTTCCGTGATTTGTGATTCGATGATATCGGCATTGGCGCCAGTATAATTGGTTCGAATAGAAATTTGTGCGGGATCGATAGAGGGAAATTCTCGAACTCCCAAAAAAGTGTAACCAATAATTCCAAACAAGATAATCGTCAAGTTGAGGACAATGGTTAATACTGGTCTTTTTATACTTATGGTGGATAAACTCATGGAGATATACGATTTACGAAATACGATTTACGATATTTTATTTGTAATATTTGATTTACAACTTATTATATTTGATGGACTGATTTGTGCTATAGGGATTTTTTGTAACTAACATTTATCCATCAAATATTATTTGGTATTATTGATTCTGGCCGTTTTAATAGATGAAACGATAATAGCCACTAATTCATTTGATTCTTTTATAAGTTCCTCAATCTCTTTATTTAAGTTCAATTTTTCCATCTTCGTGATTTCAAGTATAATTTCAAGAAAGAAGTTGCTTTCGTCTGCCTCCTCCTCAACAATTTTCAATTTATTAATAAAATCTGCTCCTGATTTGGCTCTTTGCGAGGATCTATAATTGGCACCAACTGAACTGGAACATCTTATGAGTTGATTGACATACGCATTATACTCTCTAGTTTTTGGTAATTTGCTGCAAAGTACTGCACAATCAATTGTGAACTTCTTTGTTCTTTTAAGCATAATTTCTTTCATCTCAATAAAATTTTGTTTAAAAATAAATCAATAATCGTAAATCAATTTTTCAATGGTGCATATATCCAACTTCGTATATCCAATTTCGTATTTCGTACCTCGTACCTCGTATATCAAATCTTCACTTTCACCGCATCCTCTTCTTTCAAAGACATTACGCCGCTCGTGATTAGCGTGTCACCAGCTTTTAAACCTGACAAAACCAAAACTGAAGCGTCTGTTCTTGTAGCGGTTTCGACCATAACTTCTTTGGCTTTACCCATATTGGAAATAAAAACTTTTTTCCCATTTTGCACGGGAATTATCGCTTCTGATGGAATAACTACAGCATCTTTGATAATATCTAAAGGTAATTCGACATTTGCAAAAGTACCGGGCAATAATTTTCCATCCCTGTTTTCGGTAATAGCACGAACTTGTAATGTTCTTGTTGCAATTTCAACCTCAGGTTCAATGGCGTAAATGCTAGCCGTAAATTTTTCGGTAGAACCAGCAACTGTAAAACTCAATTTGGTATTAGATTTTACTTGATTGGCATATTTCTCCGGAATAGAAAAAGAGATTTTCAATTGATTGTTGTTGATCAATTTGGCGACCAAAAGGCTAGGGGTGATGTAGGTTCCCGGTGAGATGGAGCGCAAACCAATTTTTCCTGAAAATGGAGCTTTGACCGCAGTTTTGGCGATTTGTGCTTGAATTAATTGAGTTTGGGCTTTTGCCAATTTAAAATCTGCTTTGGCAACATCATACTCTTCTTGACTGATGGCTTCTTTTTCGAGCAATAATTTTGCTCTTCTTTCATTTTCGGCGGCCAATCCTTCTTTGGTTTTGGCTTGAGCTAATTGTGCTCTTAGTTCGACGTCGTTTACTTTGAAAAGGAGTTGCCCCTTGCTAACATAGCTGCCTTCTTTAAAATTGATACTTTCCACAATTCCAGAAACTTCGGAACGAATTTCGACTTGCTCATCGGCTTCAATCGAGCCCGAAAGTGATAAGTTGTTATCGAAAATTTGGGTTTTGACAACAATTCCGCTGAGGGTCATTACTTTGTTTTTTCCTTCTTTTCCTTTGGATTCGTTGTTTTTATTTTTGTTAGAAACAATTCTATAGGTTATAAAGGCTCCAAATACTAAAATTAGTGCGATAAAAATGATGCGTTTGAGTGTCATATTCTAAATAAAAATCGATTAAAAATCCCCTAATGTAAGGAAAGGACAAATTTAGAATATTGTGAGTGGATAAGGGAGGTTTTTGTTAACTATTTAGTAATTTTTAAATAGATATTTATTATCAAAAAAAGAAAAATGCTCAAAAAAACCATTCCATTTATGTTGAGGCTATTAAAGTTAAAACGGTTAAATCTGGATTAGCTGAATTCCATGAATTTGGTTTAGCTGATGTAATTCCAAATATTTTTCTTCTTGGTCAATTCAATATAAGAAGCTCTCAAAATAGCATTTTCCGGTTTTTGCATCGAGGGATCCTCTTTCAGTATTTTAAGAGCATAATTTCGAGCCAGTTGCAAAATGTCTTTATCTTTGACAATATCAGCTATTTGAAGATTCAAAACACCACTTTGTTGGGTTCCCATCAGATCGCCTGGACCTCTCAATTTCAGATCAACTTCCGCAATTTCGAAACCGTCATTGGTGCCCACCATCGTTTCCATTCGGGTTTTGCTGTCGGCGCTCAATTTGTGGCTCGTCATCAGGATGCAATAACTTTGCTCGGCACCACGACCCACGCGGCCCCGTAGCTGATGGAGTTGCGACAATCCAAAACGTTCCGCACTTTCGATAATCATTACGCTGGCATTGGGGATATTCACTCCAACTTCAATCACAGTGGTAGCAACCATAATATTGGTTTTTCCTTCGGCAAAGCGTTTCATCTCGGCATCCTTATCCGCGGGTTTCATTTTTCCGTGAAGTATCGAAATAGCGTATTGCGGTAAGGGAAAATCTCTCGAAATACTTTCGTAGCCATCCATCAAATCTTTGTAATCCATCGTTTTGGATTCCTCAATCAACGGATAGACGATGTAAATCTGGCGTCCCAAAGCAATTTCGTCTCGAATGAATTTCCAAACTTTCAACCGATTACTGTCAAAACGATGCACGGTTTGAATGGGTTTTCGTCCAGGCGGCAATTCGTCAATCACAGAAATATCCAAATCACCATACAAGCTCATCGCTAATGTTCGAGGAATAGGAGTGGCAGTCATCACCAAAACGTGTGGTGGAATAGCCCCACCAACCTCCCCAGAAGGGAGGCTTTCTAGGATTGAGGTTATTTTTTTTAGTATTTCGTCAGTATTTCCCATTATTTCCTCATTACTAAAACGAATCACTTTGAAACCGAGTTCATTGAGGATTTGAGTTCGCATTTCATCGGCTTCTTGCTGTTCAATAGTGTTATGATAGCCGCCATCAACTTCTATAACGAGTTTTTTTTCAATACATATAAAATCAACAATAAACATATCGATAATATGTTGTCTTCTGAATTTATAAGTTAGGTTATTATTTCTCAAACCCTCCCATAAAACACCTTCAGCTTTTGTACTGTTTTTTTTGTTTTGGTTTTTGAGATCTTTTAAAAGACTATAAGTTGAAGGTCGCGCAGTCTTGTATTTTTGTACAATGTGCTCTACTTCCCTCCTTTCGAGGGACTGAGGGAGGCTTCCTTTCTTCCACAATTTCGAACGTTGTTCTACTCCAAAACGATGTTGCTCGTCGATTACAGCCAAGCCCAAATTATGAAATTTTACTTTGTCTTCCAGTAAAGCATGCGTGCCAATCAGAATGTGTAAACTACCGTTTTCGAGCTCTTCGTGGATGATTTTTCTAGTTGCAGTTTTGGTTGAACCAGTAAGTAATTTTATATTGATATTCAAATCTTTGGCTAATGCTGAAAGACCATTAAAATGTTGATTAGCCAAAATTTCTGTGGGTGCCATCAAGCAGGATTGAAAACCATTATCCAAGGCAATCAACATACTCATCAAAGCCACAATTGTTTTGCCCGAACCTACATCGCCTTGTAGCAATCGGTTCATTTGGGCGTGGCTTCCCATATCGATTCGGATTTCTTTTATCACTCTTTTTTGAGCGTTGGTCAATTCAAAAGGCAAATGATTTTGATAGAAATCATTGAAATATTCGCCCACTTTCGTAAATGGATGCCCTTTGATTTTGTGCTTCCGAATTAGATTTTGAGTAATTAATTGTACTTGAATATAGAACAATTCTTCAAATTTTAATCGGAATTGGGCTTTCGCCAAAGCGTCGCTACTTTTTGGGAAATGGATGTTGAACAAAGCCGCATTTTTAGGAATTAGTTTCAATTCGGTAATTAAATAATCCGGCAAAGTTTCTTCGAATTTAGCTTGGGTTTCCAAGAATAATTGCTGCATCATTTTATTGATTACTCGATTCGAAATACCTCTGTTGGCCAAAGTTTCTGTCGATGGATAAACCGGTTGCATCGCCGAACGCAGGCTTTGTTCGTGCTCGCTCATCAACTCGATTTCGGGATGCGCCATATTGAATGTGTTTCCAAAAGAAGTGCATTTTCCAAAAACCACACACATTTCATTGATTTTCAAACTCTCCCGAATCCATTTGTGCCCTTGAAACCAAACGAGTTCCATCTGACCTGTATCATCCACGAACGTGGCGACCAATCGTTTCTGGTTTTTGCCAAATTCAACCGTTTTTACATTGATGATTTTACCGATAATTTGTACTTCGGCAATAGTCCCGAGACTTCGGGGCTGCAATTCGTTAATCTTGTAATAACGTGTTCGATCGATGTACCGATTGGGGAAAAAATTCAGCAAATGACCGTACTTATGAACTCCCAATTCCTTGCGCAACAAAGTCCCGCGGTTAGGACCGACGCCTTTGAGGTATTCTATTTGGGTTTCTAAGAGGTTTTGCTGCATAATGTTTTTTTAGAAAATAGAATAAAGAGAATAGAATAAAGATTTCTCGAGTCTTTACTCTTTGTTCTATTTTCTATTTTCTTTCAAAAGCGAAGATAGTTTTTTGTTCGGAAAAATGGAAATACAATTGTTTGGTATTGAAGTAGGAAAAACTATATTTGAATTCTTAAATAACTATAAAATGAAAACCCATCTCGCATTACTTCGCGGCATCAACGTTTCCGGTCACAATATGATAAAAATGGAGGCTTTGAAAACGACTTTGGAAGCGGTTGGTTTTCAAAACGTGCAAACATATATCCAATCGGGGAATGTTTTTGTCGATACCGAAGAAGAAAATCCTGCTGCTGTGGGTTTCAAAATCAAGCAGGAAATCTTCAAGGCCTTTGGTCACGAAGTTCCCATCGTGGTTATTGGAAAATCTGATTTAGAAGCGTGTTTCAAAAACAATCCTTTTTTGAAAGAGAAGGATTTAGATATTAAAAAATTATACGTCGCATTCATTTCTACGACTTTGAAAAGCGAGAGTATAAATGATTTGAAAATGAGTCAGGTAAAACCCGATGACGCCAGTATTGATGGTACTAAAATCTACATCAAATATGCTGTTGGGGCAGGAAAAACAAGATTTGACCAGAAATACATCGAAAAAAAATTGAATGTTACGGCAACGATTCGGAATTGGAATACCGTAACGCAATTGCTTCAGCTCTATGAGGAAAGATAATGTCTAAATTCGGTTTAAATTGCTTTTAATACTTACTACAAGAAACCAAAATTGTAAAAAAGTGATATATTTACTTTTCTTTTTTCTAATCTACTAAATTCTTTGACTATGAGAAAGTTGCTTTTGGGTTTGCTATTTTCCTTTTTTATCCATTTTTCTTCGGCTCAAACCGATAAACCAACGGACTATCTTGCTTCTGAATTTCACAAAGATAGAAGAGAGGCTTTGCGAAAAAAAATGCCCAAAAACACGGTAGCAGTGTTCTTTGGTAATCCTGAAAGAAACAGAGCTAATGATGTAGATTTTATTTATCATCAAGATCCAAATTTTTATTATTTGACGGGTTATAAAGAGCCAAATTGTGTTTTGGTGGTGTTTTCTGAAGCGCAAAAAAACACTGAAGGTAAATTGATAAACGAAATTTTATACGTCCAAGAAAAAAATCCGAAAGCGGAGCAATGGACAGGAATTCGTCTGGGAGTAGATGGAGCCAAAAGTGAGCTAGGTTTTGAAAATGCTTATAACGGTAAGGATTTCTTGAAGTCTGGAATTAATTTTCAAAACTTTGATACGGTATTTTTTACTGAATTTCAAAATGACATTAGAGATTCTAAAAGAGATGAAGCTTCATTATTTAAACTGGTAGCTTCATTCAAGGATCAAATTGGATATAATTCCAAAAGAATGGAAAAAAGTGAAACGAATTTGCAAAAAGAAATAGATGGTGTAAAACAAATAAATGTAAAAAAAGCCAAATTAGATGCCACCACTCTTGATGATTATATGGCAAGTTTAAGGGAAATTAAAGCTAAAGAAGAACTAGCATTGCTAACTAAAGCAGTTCGTATTTCGGCTATGGGGCAACGAGAAATTATGAAAGCGATGCACGTAGGTATGTCTGAATTTGAAATTCAAGGAATACACGAATATGTTTATAAAAAATACGGAAGTGAGTACGAGGGATACCCCTCTATTGTTGGTGCGGGAAACAATGGCTGTGTTTTGCATTATATCGAAAATTCTAAAACTAAAGTTGAAAATGATTTAGTTTTAATGGATTTGGGTGCCGAATATCACGGATATACGGCTGATGTAACTCGAACTATTCCCGCAAATGGTACCTTTTCGACAGAGCAAAAATTAATCTATGATTTGGTGTATCAAGCTCAGGAAGCCGGAATTAAGGCCGTTATTATTGGCAATAGTTTTGAAGTTCCCGACCAAGTAGGGCGGAAAATAATTACAGAAGGGTTAATGAAATTGGGAATCATAAGTAATCCATCAGATTCAAGGCTGTATTTTCCTCACGGTACTTCACACCACATCGGATTAGATGTTCATGATCCTGGAAAATATGAAAATTTTGAAGAAAATATGGTGCTCACAGTGGAACCTGGCATTTATATTCCAAAGGGAAGCAATTGTGATAAAAAATGGTGGGGAATTGCAGTACGAATTGAAGATGATATTTTGGTTACCAAAAAAGGCCCCATCAACTTATCAGCCGAAGCTCCACGAAAGTCTGACGAAATAGAAGCATTAATGAAAGAAAAAAGTGCTTTGGACAACTTCGTGCTTCCAGAAATTAAATAATTTAGACTTGCTTTTGAAAAAAATTAATAAAAAAGGTTTTCGTCTATTACCAAAGCTGTCCTACTTCGTTTTTTAGAAAAGAAAGTGCTGTGCCGCTCGGCGATGATTTTGCTAATAAATCTTTCAAAATCAATTCTCGCAACTGATTGGCATCAGCAATTTTTTCGTTTTTTGCCGCCAAAAGAATCATTTGAATAGTGGCGTTTTTGGCATTCGTGATGGTCGACCAACATTCTTCTGACACATAAATTTGTTGGGTCAAATTGTGTTCGTATTCTTGTTCGATTTGGGCGATTACAAAATTTTGATAATCCGTTTTATCTTCCGAAATCGGGCTAATCCGAACCAATAATTGCGATGGATTGATGCGTTCCAAAAACAAGGTCATTCGCTCGTAGGCTTGCAATCTTATCGATAAACTTTCGGGTTTTGTTTCTTTTTTCAACAAATAGAGGCGTTTGGCACTTTCGTTTTTGGTGTAAAGTTCATAAAAACTATAGGCTACAAAAGCCATAATTAAGGTGGGTAGAGAATAACTAACTAATGTGATAATTTGCGTGTTGTCCATTTGAAATTTGAAAAAATAGTAATTTTTAATTGTCGATGACAAATTAACGAATAAACCAATAAACTTAAATAGTACATTTGAAAAAATTTTTGGAATGGAAACCTATATCATTATTTTTCTTTGTTTAGCATCTTTTACCGCAGGTTTCATTGATGCCATAGTAGGAGGTGGCGGATTGATTCAAACTCCCGTTGCTTTAATATTGTTGCCCAATGTCGCTGTTTCGTCCATTATAGGAACCTTGAAAATTCCCGCCTTCAGCGGAACTTCTTTTGCTGCCTATCAATACCTCAAAAAAGTGGAAATGAATTGGAAATTGCTTGCTACTATGATGATTTTGGCTTTTCCTTCGGCTTTTTTGGGATCGACTCTGCTTACTTATGTGAGCAATGATTTTATGAAACCTTTACTGTTGGTTGTGCTATCACTTTTGGTGGTGTATACCTATGCACAAAAGAATTTCGGTCAACATAGCGTAAAATCACATTCTGCCAGAACACAAATTCTTTATGCAGTATTGATCAGTTTTGTGGTGGGTTTTTATGATGGATTTATTGGTCCCGGAACCGGAAGTTTTTTGGTGGTAGCCTTTATTGCCTTGATGGGATTCGATTTTTTGCAGGCTTCCGCCAATGCTAAAATGGTGAATCTGGCAACTAATTTTGGTTCGATTTGTTTGTTTGTGCTAAAGGGAAAAATCATTTGGGCAGTCGCCATTCCTATGGCTTTCAGTAATGCCTGCGGAGGTTGGTTGGGTGCCAAACTTGCCATAAACAGAGGAAATAAATTCATCCGAATCTTCTTTTTGGTAGTAGTTGTCGGCACATTGATTCGGTTTGCCTGGGATGTTTTTTTTAAATTTAAATAGGGTACTTCATTTAGCAATTTCAGTTTTTATTTTATATCTAGCCACCCAAAAACTAGACTATTTTCCATTTTTTGGAAAAATTTTATGATTTAAATATTTGTAAATCTTTGATTTTAAATATTTTAATCCATTGGCACGTGAATTGGTTTTGAGTTTTTCGTAAAATTAAAATCAAAACTTATGAAAAAAAAACTATTTGTTTTCTTACTTTTAATCTTAGGAGTAAAAAACGCCCACGCCACAGGCGAACCCTCAACGTATTTTCAAATTTACGTATCGCCAAATAATGATGCTGTCAAAAGAGATGTTTGCTTGATCGTGACCGCCATTTATGATGACACTCAATTTGAAATTATTGATGATGGAGCCGACGGAGATACGGACGACAGCAAGACAGGTACTTTGAAAGCCGGTCAAAGCTATATTCTTTACATTAAAGACAATGGTACAAATGATGATGCGCGATATGCCTCCGGAGGTATCCTAAAATGGGATGGAGATTATTTTATTGTGAAATCTAACAAACTGGTTTATGCCTCCCAAAGCACGAACAGTGATTGGCAACACGATTGGGTTCCCAGCGTTGATAAAAGTTCTATTGGACAAAAATTTATCGTTTATGCTCCTATGATTACATCTTCAAATCGTGATATTAATGTGTTTGCTTATCAAGATAATACAGTAGTACAATTTCATAAAATATCTACTCAAGCTAAAACGAACACCGGTTTTACAGATGTAAATGCTGAAAATCCAATATTGATTTTTAACAAAACACTTAATATTGGTCAAGATTTACTTTACAGCTCAACAGAGGGGAGGAATGTTATGATTTCGGGAGAAACCTATGTCATTACATCCAATAAACCCATAACAGTTCAGTACGGGGCATTATTTGGTAACGAAAGAGATGGTGGTGGATATGTCCCCACTTCGAACGGAAGTTCAGCGGGTGATCTAATGTATTTTGGTGTACCGTATCAATCGGGTGGCGAACAAGAAATTAGAATTGTGAGTTGGGATGATGCCAATGCAGTGAAGTTAGAAAGATATCTAAACGGAAATTGGATTTTGGTTAAAAACTTTAACTTGAATAAATTAAAAGCTGGGGATTGGGTAGGCAAGAATGAAGGAAATATTTCTTTTGCTACTGTTTTTAGAATCAGTTGTAGTACAGGCAAAAGAGTTTCAGTTTTTGAAGGGAATTGGTTTGAAACCGGTGCCCCAGGAACTTCGGATATGGCAACAATGGTTTCGTCTGAAAATGGAACTTCGGCAGGAAAAAGCTTTTTAACCTATATTCCGCCACCAGGAAATGAAACTAATGTGGTTAATCCTTTGACTAATTTAAAATTTGGCGGACAATTTTCACATCTCTATTTGTTTTCAAAAAATGGAGCAACTGTAAATGTTAAAGATGCTAATACGGGTGGCTTAAAGTTCAATAAAACGTATATAATTCAGCCGGAACGGTATGTAGATTGTATTATTAGTTTAGCGGAATGGAAGGCAATTTATAATGGAACAGGAACTGGTGCTGGTCCAGACAAACCCTATTTAATAGTTACTAGCGATACCGATATTTCGGTAATGAACAGTAATTTTAATGACAATTGGATGTGTTATTCTGGAAGTTCACTCGGACATTCCTTTACACAAACGAGCACAATTAATGATGACTCGCTGATTCCTTTAGAAAATGCAACAGTTACTTCTACGATTAAAACCAGTTCTGAAGTAATGGAACCATCAATAGAGGTAATCGTTCAAGATGGATTGAAAGTTGTCGAATCAAAAATTACAAATACTGACCAAAAAGTGACGCAAGGCCAAATTCAGGAACTTGGAGATAAAACCAAAGTAGTATTTGGTGATTTGCCAACGCTTCGGCCCAATTCAGAATATCGGGTAGAAACTACCGTTGTTGCAACAGTCGGTGCCAACGACGGAGAAATAATAGGACAAACACTAAACTCTACCATCGAAACTGTTATAACCGGAAAAATAAATGGTGAAATTCAACAATCGACCATTGCCAATTCGGTTTCAGTCAATACGAAAGATACCTCAAATTTAATCTTCTCGCATTTTGAAGATGCAGTTTTTAATCCTAATACAACCAATTCTTGGACTATCAGTTGGATTGACATCAACTCCGACGGTTGGGATGATTTGTTTGTAACCGATATGGGACTAACGGTACCAAATTCTATCTTTATGAACAATAAAAAAGGTGGATTTACTGCGGGTCAAGTTTTGCCCGAAGCTGGAATTTCTATGAGCAACACCTGGGCAGATGTTGATAATGACGGTGATGCCGATTTACTGGTATTAAACAATACTAGAACACCAAATAGCTTTTATAGGAATGATGCAGGTACTTTAGTTTTAGATAAATCGAAATCATTTACTCAAGAGGTTTCTTATTATCATGGCGGCGCATTTGCCGACTATGACAATGATAATAAAGTTGATTTGTTTATGTGTAATTATTTCCCGACAAAATACAATGAATTACACAAAAATGGATCAAATGGTTTTTCTAAAGAAATGGCAACTGCAATTCCATTAGAAGCAAATTCTTCATTAGGACCAACTTGGGCCGATTATGACCAAGACGGATTTATGGATTTATTTGTGCCAAATGGTATTGGGAAAAATAATTCTTTATTTCATAATGATGGAAATGGAACTTTCTCCAAAGAGAATAATGTGATCAATTCCGAAGGAGGAAAATCGGTAGGAAGTTGCTGGGGAGATATTGACAATGATGGCGATTTAGATTTGTTTGTGACTAATTCAAATTCTACTCGAAACTTTTTATACAAAAATTTAGGCAACGGAAACTTTGAAAAAGTTACTAATTCGATTGTAAATCAAGGCGGAAGTTCACACGGTTGTAGTTTTGCCGATATGGATAATGATGGTGATTTAGATCTTTTTGTGACCAATGACAGAATTAGAAAATTCCTTTATTTTAACGATGGGCAGGGCAATTTTACCGAAAACAGAGACGAAATGGTCACTTACAATTTCGGATTGTCTTTTGGTCATGCTTGGAGTGATTTTGACCACGATGGCGATTTAGATTTGGCTGTCGCCACCCATTCCAATCAAAAAAATCATATTTTTACCAATAACGGAAATGCCAACAAATGGTTGGAAATTAATTTGAAAGCGACCGTTAGTAACGGTTCAGCAATTGGAGCTAAAATTACGGCTTTCACCAAAGACAAACTTCAATTTAGAGAAGTAAACAGTCAAAGTGGTTTTGGAGGGCAAAGCAGTTTTACCCAACATTTTGGGATGGAAAATGCAGCTTTAATAGATTCTTTAGAAGTAAAATGGCCAAGTGGTATTGTTCAAGTTCTGAAGGATGTAGCTATAAATCAGATTTTGGAAATTAAAGAACCACAACAAATTAAAGTAACAGGTTTGGTGTACTTTGATGCCAATAATGACGGTGTTAAACAAGCAGAAGAATCGGTTATAACGAGAGCTGCTGTAAAAGTATCGCCAACAAACACGAAAGTATTTTCAAATGCAGAGGGCAATTTTAGTTTTTATACTTCAGAAAACAGTTTGCAATTGGAAGTTTTGGCTGAAAATGGATTAATGGCTAGTAATTCGCCACTGAAATTGGATGTAACGAATTATAAAACCTCAGATGTTGTTGAAATTCCTGCAATTCCAGCTTGCAACGAAACTGATTTGAAATTAGATATGGGCGGAACCGCCATCAGAAAAGGGTATAATAATGGCCAATTTAAGATTGTTGCTACGAATCAAACACGCAATATGGTCAACAATTTTACAGTTAATTTTGTTGTTCCAGCACAAATAACGATTTCAAATCCTTCGATTCCTTTTGTGCAACAGCAATCTTTTGAAGATAACGGAAAGAAATTCAACAAATTTACTTGGTCAATAAATGCTTTAAACGCATTCGAAAATGTGGTGATTTCGTTTTCACACGGCAATGATACTTCGGTACAAATAGGGGATACCTTTACTTTTAAAGGAGAAATTCTTGCCACAGACCAAGATTGTACACTTGCAGACAATACCGTAGAACAGAATTATTTGGTATATGGAGCCATAGACCCAAATGATATTTTGGTTTCGCCAAAAGGATATGGAACAGAAGGTTATATTTTGCCAACTCAACCATTGACATATACTATTCGATTTGAAAATATGGGAAATTTTCCAGCTCAAAAAGTGGTTATAACCGACCTACTGCCGGGTGAACTAGATATCAATACCTTTAAAATCATTTCGTCAAGTCACGAAAATGTAAAAACAGAAATCGAAGGACGAACTTTAAAATTTGTTTGGGACGACATGTTTTTGCCACCATCGGAAGAAAACGCACAAGATAGTCAAGGTTACGTGAGTTTTTCTGTTGCTCCTGTACTAGGAATCAGTGCAGAAACAAAAATTGTGAACTCTGCTTCGATTCAGTTTGACACCTATTTGCCGATAGCCACAAATTTGGTCGTAAATACAATCCAATCTAAAGCGCAAGAGCTCGAAATGGTCGCAGTAAAAACGTTCCCTAACCCGGTAAATGACGTGGTTACTATTAGTTTAACACATAAAATGGGAGATGAATTTACTAACAAATTGATTACTAAGGCTGAAATAATTTCTTTGCAGGGAATTACGGTTATAAGCCAAGAATTCGATAATCAAGAGGAAATCAGAATAGATTTACCCATTGATTTGCGTGGGTTTTATTTGCTAAAAATCACCGATAGTGAAAATAAAAGCTATACTAAAAAAATAATTATTCGAGATCGGTTTTAGTTTTCCATATACTGAAGTGAATTGCGCTATTCTTGTATCGAGAATAGCGCTTTTTTTGATTCCATTTTCTCAGTTTTTAAAATTCCTCCTTTGAAATAAAAATATGTACTTAACATTTTTTTTGTAATTTAGTATTCTAATGTCCCCCAAATTAATAAAATTTGCCTATGAAATCTTTGAAAATTTTTTTGATTGAAGACGATCCCTTTTTCGGAGAAGCTTTAAAATATCACTTGAAACTTAATCCCGATTTTGACATTCATCTTTTCAAAACCGGAAAAGAGTGCATTAGCAATTTGTATCAAAAACCCGATATTATCTGTTTAGATTTTGGATTACCTGATATAACTGGGGACAAATTGTTGAAAAGGATTCAAGAAACTAATGATAAAATCCCAATTATCATCATTAGCGGCCAAGAAGAAATTGAAGTCGCGGTCAATTTTTTGAAATCGGGTGCTGCCGATTATATCATCAAAAACGAACACACCAAGGACATTCTTTGGAATTCTATAAATAAAATTAGAGAGAATCTTGATCTTGTTAGTGAAGTCGAAGATTTAAAGGAGCAACTAGAACAAAAGTTTAGTTTCGAAAAAACAATTATTGGCCAAAGTGACGCCATAAAAAATGTTTTCAACAAAATAAACAAATCCATCAAAACCAATATCAATGTTTCAATTACCGGCGAAACTGGAACAGGTAAAGAAGTCGTGGCCAAAGCTATTCATTATAATTCTGAAAGAAAAAACAAACCCTTTATAGCCATCAATATGGCGGCAATTCCAAAAGATTTGATGGAAAGTGATTTTTTCGGACACGAAATAGGCGCCTTTACTGGTGCCAACACTCGAAGCATAGGAAAATTTGAACAAGCCAACGGAGGGACTATATTCCTAGATGAAATTGCTGAATTGGATTTGAATCTTCAAAGCAAATTACTACGAGTCTTGCAAGAACGTGAGGTGGTTCGCTTGGGTGGAAACACCAAGATAAAATTTGATGCTCGTTTGATAATAGCCACCCACAAAGATTTAGCTCAAGAAGTAAAAAAAGGATCTTTCAGAGAAGATTTATACTATAGAATTATTGGTTTGCCCATAGAGTTGCCTCCATTACGAGAACGAGGAAATGACACTTTATTACTGGCTAAATATTTTATTGATCTATTTGTAAAAGACAATAAAATGAAATCCATTATTTTGTCAAAAGAAGCTAAAGATAAATTGTTAAAGTACCATTTCCCTGGAAACATTCGCGAATTGAAATCGGTAATTGATTTAGCTTGCGTGATGTGCGAGAATGGTGAAATTTTGTCAGATGACTTGACTTTTAACAGTATCAATAGCACCGATTTTTTCCTATCTGAAGAAAAAACACTAAAAGAATACACGGCTGAAATCATTTTGCATTATCTAAAGAAAAATAGAAATGATGTGTTAAAAACAGCTAAAAAACTGGATATTGGCAAATCGACCATTTATAATTTAATTCAGTCTTCTGAGAAACTCAAATAAATCTGATGAAAATAGCGTCTACCTTATATAAAGATAATTCGTTCATTATGGAAAAGAACGAAGAAAGTATAAATTTTAATGAAGTTCAGTTGGTCCTTGGCTTTGGTTCGAGTACTTTGGTTTCCCAAGAAAAATCCTTTCAAGATATAAAAAATAGATTTCCCAATGCCGAAATCGCTTTGTGCTCCTCGGCTGGCGAGATTTATGAGACCGAAGTGATAGACGATACTATTTCATTGGTAGCAATCCAGTTCCAATCCACCAAAATAAAAACTTCGGAAATAAGTATTGATGATTTCGATTCAAGTTATGAAGCAGGCAAAATTTTGATTAATAATTTGCCTCAAAAAGACTTAAAATTAGTTTTCGTTCTTTCAGACGGTGGCCAAGTGAATGGCAGCGAACTGGTCAAAGGCATGAATTTTTCCAAAAGTCAAAATGTACTTATCACTGGAGGACTAGCCGGTGATGGAGCAAATTTCGAAAAAACCTTTGTAGGAGTAAATCAAGTACCTCAAACGGGCAAAATCATTGCAATAGGTTTTTACGGAGAAAATCTGTTGGTTTCGCACGGCTCTTTTGGTGGTTGGGAATCTTTTGGATTAGAAAGAACTGTTACCAAAGCAGAAAGTAATATACTATTTGAAATAGATAATAAAAATGCTCTGGCTTTATACAAAACGTATTTAGGTAAATTTGCCGATGAATTGCCTAGTTCGGCACTGCTTTTTCCGCTGTCGGTAAAGTTAGATGACGATAATAGACCCATCGTTCGAACCATACTATCTATTGACAATGAAAATCAATCCATAACTTTTGCTGGCGATATTCCCAAGGGAAGTAAAATCAGGTTTATGAAAGCCAATATTGACCGATTAATAGACGCTGCAAGTGATGCAGCCAATTCCTGTTTGGAAATGGAGAAAAGCAAACCCAAATTGGCTATTTTGATCAGCTGTGTGGGTAGAAAATTAATTATGCCCAACAGGATCGAAGAGGAAATCGAAGCTATATCCGAAATATTTGGAACTGGCACAATGCTGTCAGGTTTTTATTCCTATGGCGAAATTTCTCCCTTAAACCCATTGGCAAATTGTGAACTTCAAAACCAAACAATGACCATAACCGGCATTAATGAAATTATTTAATTATGGATTTTCATAAGCTTTTGCAAAAACAATTAAAAAAGTATTTAACTGCTGACTGTCTTGAAAACCCATCTTTTCAAGCTTTTATTCAGTCGGTTAATGATTCATATTTAGCTTTTGAAAGAGACAAAGGGATAATGGATCACACTTTTAAAGAAAGTGAAAAAGAATATCACGAAATTAATAACCAATTAATAAAAGAAATTGAACTTAAACAATTAGCGGCCAATAATTTATATAATAGTATCAATAAGGAGGATTTAGACTATGATATAAAGTACGACCACAACGACGATTTGTTGTTTGTCTCAGAATATCTTCGTGCGCAAATTAACAAAAGAAAGCAAACCGAGGAGCATCTCCATCAAAACAATGAATTGCTAAAAACACTACTGTCTAATTTTCAATCGGGAATCATGGCAGAAGACGAAAATCGCAAAATGATTTTTGCAAATCAAATGTATTGTGATATGCGCAATATAAAACTCCCACCCGAGGAATTGGTCGGGATAGATTGCTCGGATTTAATACACGAGTCTAAATTAATATTTAAAAGCCCACAACATTTTATTGACAAGACCAATAAAACCCTAAAAGACCGAAAACTTATTTTAGGCGAACTGTTAGAAACAGCAGACCATCATTTTGTAGAACGCGATTATATACCCATATTTATTGACAATGAATACAAAGGTCATCTTTGGAAATACACTGATGTCACTACAAAAATTCAAACTCTAGAATTACTCAAACAAAGCGAAGAACACAATCGATTGATAATGAATTCTTCTTTGAATTCAATTGTTACCATTGATATTTCTAAAAAAATAACATTTTGGAATCGACAAGCCGAAGCAATATTCGGCTGGAAAAAAGAGGAAGTAATAGGAAAAAAAATGGTCGATTTATTAATTCCCTCGCAATACCGAGCGATGTGGAACACTATCATAGACCAATATCAAAAAGACAAAGGGGATTTTTATCTTAATAAACAACTAGAATTAATTTTAATTAACAAAGCAGGAAATGAATTCTATGGAGAAGCTTCTATAATACCTATAAAACAAAATGGAGAAATCTTCTTTTGTGCCTTTATTCAAGATATTTCTAAAAGAAAACAGGCTGAAAAGAATCTTTTGCAAACAGTTGAATTATTAAAAACATTATTAGCCAACCTACAATCGGGAGTTTTAGTAGAGGACGAGCATCGAAAAATATTGTTTACCAACCAGCTATTCTGCGATGTTTTTTCTATTCCCGTGCCTCCCGAGAAAATGATAGGGATTGACTGCACCAATTCAGCAGAACAATCCAAAGAATTATTCAAAGATGCAGCATCGTTTAGCCCAAGAATTAATCAAATTTTAAATCAAAAAAAAGCTGTTACCGACGAACTTCTCGAAACGATAGACAATAGATTTTTGGCCAGAGATTATGTTCCTATATTTATAAATGAAGAGTATAGAGGCCATCTGTGGAAATACACCGATGTTACCCAAAGGATTCAAAATCAAAAGCTGTTGGAGCAAAGTGAAGAACGTACCCAAATCATAATGAATTCGGCACTAAATGCAATAATTACAGTCGATTTCAAAGGAGAAATTACCTTTTGGAACGATCAAGCCGAAATTGTTTTTGGATGGAAGGAAGAGGAAGTATTGGGTAAAATATTTACTGAATTTATGATTCCTGAACGGAACAAAGAACTCTGGAACAATTCTATTTACCAATATTTAAGCGAAGGCGACAATGAGTTTTTGAATAAGCAAGTTGAACTTTTTGGTGTGAAAAAATCTGGCGACGAATTCCTTGCAGAAATAACAATAACGCCAGTAACCCAAAATGATGAAACCTTTTTCTGCGCGTTTCTCCAAGATATTTCCAAGCGAAAAGAAGCCGAAAACCAACTTTTTCAAAGTGAAAACAGAAGCAAATTGATTATGAATGCTTCACTTAACGCCATAATTACCATTGATATAAACGGAATAATTACTTTCTGGAACCGTCAGGCGGAAATTATTTTCGGATATAAAACAGAAGAAGTTTTAGGAAAAGACTTGTCCGAAACCATAATTCCTCACCAACACATCGAGGCGCATAGAAAAGGAATGAAACATTATCTCGAAACTGGAGATGGGCCTGTTTTAAACAAACCTTTAAATCTTACTGCACTGAATAGAAATAGTGTAGAATTTCCAATCGAAATGTCGATTATCCCCATTAATGAAAGCGATCAAGTGTTTTTCTGCGCCTTTATTCAAGATGTTTCCGAAAAAATGGAAGCTGAAAATATTCGCAAAATTCAAGAAGAAAAATACCAAAATGTAATCGCACACATGAACCTTGGCCTGCTTGAAGTCGATAATAATGAAGTTATTAAATATGTAAATCAAAGCTTTGCAACCATTTCGGGCTACGAAATTAACGAACTTATCGGTAAAAATCCATCCGAATTATTTGTTTTTGGTGATAATTTTGACACCATCAAAAATAAAAAAGAACTCCGAAAACAAGGCACCTCAGATATTTATCAGCTCCCAATCAAAAACAAAAGAGGAGAATTAAAATGGTGGGCCATCAGCGGGGCGCCCAACTATGATAATAAAGGAAATGTGATCGGTTCTATAGGAATTCATTTAGATATAACCGAACAAAAACAATTGGAGATTGATCTTGAAAAAGAAAAAACAAAGGCATTAGAGTCATCCAAAGCTAAAGAAATATTTTTGGCCAATATGAGCCACGAAATACGAACACCTCTCAATGCAATTATTGGTTTTTTAAGGGAGTTAGAAAAACAAGAACTAAGCGAAATTCAAAAAAAATACATCAATAACAGCTCCATTGCATCGAAACATTTATTGGCCATTATAAATAATATTTTGGACATTTCAAAAATCGAAGCTGGAGAAATGTCGTTAGAATCCGAAAATTTTATTTTTGAAAAATCCATTACCAATGTTGCAACGGTAATGCACCCCATGTTGTTGCAAAAAGGGCTTGATCTCAGTATTTCAATATCAAAAAAAATAGAAAAGGTATTAATTGGCGATGCTTTGAGACTCCAACAAATTTTATTTAACCTTGTAGGAAATTCAATTAAGTTCACCAGTAAAGGAAGTATTGCTATTCATTGTGATCTGGTTGAGGATAAAACACTTTCGCAAAAAATAAAAATTTCAATATCCGATACCGGAATTGGAATGGAAAGTAGCTTTATCGATAATGTTTTCAATAAATTTTCTCAAGAAGATAAAGCCATCACTCGAAAATATGGGGGAACAGGCTTAGGATTGTCGATCACTAAGGAATTAGTTAATTTAATGGGAGGGAAAATTGAAATTGAAAGCGAAAAAAACAGCGGCACAACAATTCGTATTTACCTCAAATATCCCAAAGGTGACATCCTAAATGTTGAAGAACGAGATAGCGATAAACCTCAAACTCGATTAGATAATATTTCAATTCTATTGGTCGAAGACAATTATTTAAACCGAATGGTTGCGCAAAATTCTTTACAATATTTTAACTGTAATGTAACAGAGGCCGAAAATGGGCTTGAAGCCATAGCCATTTTGAAAGAAAGAGAATTTGATATTATTCTAATGGATATTCAAATGCCCGAAATGGGAGGTATTGAAGCCACCGAAATTATTCGAAAAGAACTCAAACGCACCACCCCCATAGTTGCACTCACTGCCAATGCATTCAAAACCGAAATTGATAAATGTAAAATGGCAGGCATGGATGACTACGTGACTAAACCATTTGATGAAGACATTTTAATTGAAACCATTGCAAAACATACCATCAATAAGAAAGCAGCTATTCCAAAAGCAGTAATACCAGAAGTTTTTTCAACGGATAAACTTTATAATTTAACTTCACTCCATACCATGAGCAGGGGAAACAAAGAGTTCATAGCCAAAATGATTTCGATTTTTATAGAACAAACTACAAGTGCTGTGGATAAGGCGACAATAGCAATGAGTCAAGATGATTTTCACGAAGTAAGCCGTTTGATTCATAAAATTAAACCTAGCGTCGAGAGCTTGGGTATTTTATCCATTAGTTCAGAAATGAAACTTCTTGAAAAAATAGCTAAAGAAGCAAAGAATAAAAAACAAATTGCAGCTCTCTTTAGTAGGACCAAAGAGGTATTGGAAAAGGCTGTTCTTCAACTTAAAGACGAGAAATTTTAATATTGAATTTTTTTGTTTTGGAAATACTTTCCAAATTTTGGAAAAATATACAATCCTATTTTTTTTAATTGCTTGATAATAAATACTTTAAATTTTTGGCTTGACTTTGGCATATCCATTTTTATAAAATATATTAATTATGGAAAATCAAAATCAGTTCAAATTTTTTATCGTTGACGACGACACTTTTTGCGCTAGCATGTATCAACATGATTTAAAAAACATGGGGTACAACGACATTACCTATTTCAGTAACGGAACAGATTGTTTAAGCAATCTAAACCAGAATCCTGACATCATTTTCTTAGATCACAATATGGAAGACATCACTGGATTTGAAGTTTTAAAAAAAATAAAACGATATAATCCGAATATTTATGTAGTGATGGTTTCCGGTCAAGAAACGATAAAAACCGCAGTTGATGCATTGAAATACGGTGCTTTCGACTATATCGTCAAAGACAATAAAGTAAGTGATAAAATGGTACTTATCATTGATAAAATTATCTTGGTTAAACAAGAATTAAGAAAATCGAATCCCAACTTTATCCAGCGTTTGCTGTTCTTTTTTTAATTTTTATATAGCCCCTAAAATATACTACAATGAAAATAATTTTGAAATTACTGCTCATTTCGATTCTTTTTGCTTCGTGCAAAACACAAAATATATACGAGAGCAAAACAGCAACCAATGATCAATCTACTTTTATGTATGATGCCAGTTATCAATATAAAATCAGAAAAGATGATAAAATTTCCATCTCAGTTTGGGGTGAAGACAATTTGAGTGTAGGCTCGACTTATGGTATTTACAATTCCAATGAGGTCTATGGAAAATGGCTGATGGTAGATGCTTATGGGAATATAGAAGTTCCTAAAATAGGTACAAAAAATGTCTTAAATAAGACGGTTCCTGAACTAAAAGAGGAAATTAAAATGGATCTAAAAAAATGGTTGGTAAATCCAATTCTTGATATTAAAGTACTCAATAAAGAAATTACTGTTCTCGGAGAAGTAAAGTCGCCAAATGCTATTAAAGTAGATACTGACAATGTAACTCTTTTGCAAATCATAAGCAAAGCGGGTGGTATTGATTCCTATGCCAATCTCAAATGCGTTAAAATCTTAAGACAAGAAGGTGAAAATGTTAGGGTTACCAATCTAGACTTGACTACAGATGCTGATATTTTGAACACCAATGTTATCCTTCATCCGGGCGATGTAGTAATTGTACCGTCAAAAAAGAACAAAGAATTTGATAAAAGAATTTCAGTAATAATTCCTTTTACAACAGCTATTACTGCTGCTTCGATTGTAATTGGATTATTCTAAATAAGTAACGATATGAATGATAATCTTAGAATACTCAAACCCCTTTTTAGAGGATTTCCAATCATTATTCTAGTAATGGTTTTGGCGGTTTTGTCAGCAAAAAAATATCTGAGTTATGTGACTCCAATGTATGAAAGCACAGCAAAACTAAAATTGGCCGATACCGAAGAAGGTGTTCCTAGCGCTAATCTGTTCAAAGATCTAGATGTTTTTGCAACCGCCAATAAAATAGCGACTGAAATAGAGGTTTTAAAATCCTCCAAATTGATGGAAAAAACCATTGCCGAATTGCCTTTCGACAAAGAAATTTATAGAAAAGGGGATATTCGTACAGTTGAATTATTCGGAAATTCTCCCATTACTATTGAAGGCACTTTTCAAACCGAAAAAGCATTAGACAAACGCTATGGTTTGAATGTGATTTCGAAAAAGGAATACCAATTTTTTTATCCAGATGCTAAAAAAGGAATTCAAGCCATATTCGGAAAACCTTTAAAAATAGAAGGAGGAACACTTTTGGTCAGTTTAAACGAACCCTATATTCAATCCAAAAATGATGCTAAAATTATTGATAGTTATGAAATTGAGTTCCTAAGTACTCAAAAATTACTAGGCAAAATCAATAAAGATCTTGATATTGTTCCGGTCGATAAAGATGTTCCTGTTATTCGAATCAATTTAAAAAGTAATGTACCCGAAAAAGCAGCCCTTTTTGTAAACAAATTGGCCGAGATGTACATAAAGGATTATATCGAAAGCAAATTTAAAGCAGCAAACACCACTGTTGATTTTTTAAAAGAAGAGATAAACTCTTCCAATAAAAAATTGTCGGCCTCTGAAAATAATATTCAAAATTTTAGAGATAAGAAAAATATTGTCAACATCCGACAAGAAACCGAAACCGATCTGCGCAAGATTTCTCAGCTCAAAATTGAGCAAACCAACATAAAAATGAATCTTGAAGCCATCAAAGAGTTGAATAAATACATCGCTTCGGGTAAAAAAAACTATTTGGATTTGGCTCCAAATTTCGAAGCATTTACCGATTTGCTTTCGACTGAAATGGTTAAAAATATGAAGAAATTACAAGCCGATAAAAAAGATTTGCTGCTTACCTATACACCCGAAGACGAAAAAGTAAAAATCATCGATGCCAAGCTCAAAGACTTAATCGACTACCAAGTAGAAAGTATTAAAAACACCGAAAAGAATTTGCAAATAAAATACAATGGGCTTTCGAATGATATTGCAGAATCTGAAAAAGCATTTGTAGGTTTACCCGAAAAAGAAAAAGAATTAACGATTCTTAACAGAGAATTTAGCCTCTATGAAACGAATTATAACTTTTTGAACTCTAAAAGAATTGACGCAGAAATAGCCCGATCAGCTAAAATTGCTTTTCATAAAATAATCACCCCAGCCGATGTGTCACAAACACCAGTTTCACCCATTCGTTCCATAATAATTGTTGTGGCTGCCATTTTGGGAATGTTCGGGTCTATTCTTATTATTTATTTGGTGCATTTTGGTAAAGCAAAAGTAAATGATGAGTTTACCATCGAGAAAAATAGCACCATTCCTATAGCTTTATCGACACCGTTTATCAAACAAAATGAAAATATAAAAGAAAATTTTCTAAAAGAAGCGATTCAAATGGAATTGAAAGGTATGTTACAAGAGCAAAGCATTCTAGTAATTAGTTCCTATGACCAAGCCAAAGATCATTTATTTCATTCTAAAAATTTGGTCGAAGGGTTCATAAATCAAGGCAGAAAAGTTTTGGTTATTGATGCCACAGGACAATTAGAGGGCGGATTTGATGCTCAGGATTATCTTAACTTTTCTAATCCAAAATACTTGAGTTATACCCAATCTGTATTTCAAAATGAAATTCAGCAGAAAATGGAGAATTATGAATTGTGTGTCCTACACAATCAATCCATCAAAGAGGACAAATTGGCTTTGCTTTTTATGAGTTTGGCAACCCAAAATTTAATTGTTTTAGATAGTCGAAAAACGGCCGAAAAAACAATAATCAAAATGGAATTGTTGAAAGATGAATTTAAATTACCTAATGTTTGGTTTGTGCTCAATAGAGCAGGTTACAACCCTAATGTATTGGTCGAAATCAAAAAAATATGGAATAAATACACTAAAAAATCAAGTTGTTAGATGATGAATTCTATTAAAAAAATACTGTTTTCACCCTCTGTTTTGGTCTTTTTTGACCAAGCGCTATTTAGTGGAACAAATTTTTTGCTAACTCTTTTTTTGGCCCAAAAACTAGACATCAAAAGCTTTGGAATATTTTCTAGTATTGTTCTCTTTACGTACTTAGGTATGAGTATTACTAATGCTTTAATCATTCAACCTTTTCAGGTCTCGATTGGGAAAGTTTTGCAAAAAAAAGAGTACTACATGTTTTTATTCTTAGGACAAATGGCTCTGATGTTTGTTTTGATTCTATTGGTCAAATTAATTGCATTTTTTATACCCATTTCTATAGATTATAATCAACTAACCAACGCATTCTTGTATTTTACAGTGGGTTACCTTGTGCAAGATTTTTTTAGAAAATTGCTCTTGGGAATTGGTCAAATTCTTATGGTAATCATCATTGATATTATGTTTTTGCTGTTAGTTGTACTATTCTTTTATTTTATAAAAAATGATATCTCATTGACAAACACATTATGGATCATTGGGATTTCAAATATAATCTCATCACTTCCGGGTTTGTTTTTTATTGTCAAAAATTACCAAAAACCAGTTTCGTGGAAAGGCTTTGCTCAAAGCCATATTCTTCAGGGAAAATGGTTGATCAGTACTGCGGTATTACAATGGTCCTCCAACAATTTCTTTGTTTTAGTTTCCGGAATATACTTGGGAATTGAGGCATTAGGAGCCCTTCGTTTGGTGCAATCTTTTTTTGGAGTAATCAATATCTGTTTGGCTACTGTAGAGAATTATTTTTTACCAAAAGTGGCGCTACTATTTAATGAAAATGCTACCAAGGCTAAAAAGTATTTGATGGAAATAACGGTGTATGGAGCAACCTTTTTCGGAATTTTCCTTTCGATTTTGTTCCTTTTTTCCACAGAAATTATTGTGCTGGCTGGAGGGGAGCAATACCAAAACTACGCTTATGTTGTCAAGATAATTTCAATTTTGTACTTCTTTATATTTCTAAGTTATCCTGTAAGAATAGCGGTAAGAGTAATGGTGCTAAACAAAATTTTCTTTATTGGATACCTACTTTCATTTGCGTTTTCTATCCTTTCTTTTCACTTCCTGTTGAAATATTCCGGCCTTTACGGAGCAGTTTCGGGACTTATTATCAATCAAATAATCATGATTTTGTATTGGCAAAGTCAACTTAAAAAAAATCAATTTTTATTATGGAAATAATTCATATAGTTCTCGGAAAAGCCAATCCTGAAAGAATGAATGGCGTAAATAAAGTAGTCTTTCAATTGGTTACGAAACAGGTTCATTTTGGCAAAAAAGCCGCCGTTTGGGGCATAACTAACGATCAAGAAGATAATTATGGGGAACGCAATTTTGAAACCCAATTGTTTTTGAAACAGCGCAATCCTTTTGCTATTTCTGAAGAACTAAAATTAGCTATTATCGATAAAAAAGACAAAGCTGTTTTTCACCTACACGGTGGTTGGATTCCCGTTTTTTATTCCTTGTCAAAATTGATGCATCAACACCAAATTAGTTTTGTTTTAACGCCTCACGGTGCTTACAACACCATTGCAATGCAGCGTAGCTCTTGGATTAAGAAATTCTATTTCTCGCTTTTTGAGAAAAAATTACTCAGTAGAACTTCAAAAATTCATTGCATTGGCAAAAGTGAAGTGAATGGATTAAAGAAGATTTTCGATAACAAAAAAGCAATTTTATTGCCTTATGGATATGAAAATGATAAAACAATAACCATCGAAAATACGGCTAATCCAAGTATCGTTTTTGGCTTTATTGGGCGATTGGATATTTATACCAAAGGTCTTGACACATTGCTAAAAGCATTTGCAAGTTTCAAAAAAATCCAACCCGAAGCGCGGCTCTGGATCGTAGGGGACAGCAAGGAAAAAGTCATTTTAGAACAACAAATTAAATCAAAATCACTAGAGAAAAACATTATACTTTTGGGAAGTAAATATGCTGCCGAAAAAGAAGAAATACTTCAAAAAATAGATGTCTTTGTTCATCCCTCAAGAAACGAAGGACTACCATTATCGGTTATTGAAGCAGCTAGCTTCGGAAAACCTTGTATTGTTACCGATGCTACTAATATTGGTACGCAAATAGTCAATAGCAAGGCCGGTATTACGATTTATTCTCAGAGTAGTTCCCAACTTGATGACGCGATGCAAAAAATGTATTCGATTTGGGAAAATCCAGCGGCATTCAAAAAAATGCAAGAAAATGCAATCCAAATGGTAGAACAAAATTACAATTGGAAAAAATTGATTGCACAGTTTAACACCGATTTATACACTATCTAATGAATTCAACGACGACTAATCACGATGCTTTTTTAAAAAAAATAGACAATTATCTGTTTATTATTTTACTATTGATGGTGGCCTGTTTTTTTACTTGGAGTGAAAATATCAACATCACACGAGCCATCAAAGTAGTGGGCAGATTGGGCTTGATGCTTTCTTCGATTGGTATTTATTTCAAAATTATTCGGTATGGCGCCGCCAATACCATGAGCTATAAAAACATATTTTCGCCTTTGTTTTACTTGGCTTATATGGGTTTGGGATTCATCTCATTTACCTGGAGCACGAATCCAGGATTCAGTATTTTGCAATGGTTTATGACATTTCAAAGTTTAGTTTTTGCCTATTTTTTTATCAAAAGCATCAAAGTTTTAGATAGTTTTTTTGAAGGTCACCACATCCGATTGTATCATTTATTGGGCAATTCGGTTTTTGTGCTGCAATTGGTATTTGTCGTTGGAATGTGGATTGATCCCGACACTTTTTTCCGGCTGACAAATGGGGGAGAAGAAGCCCGCTTGGGAGGCGTGATGATGAACCCCAATGAACTCGGAATGCTTGCAGGAGTGGGCGTAGCTTGCCTAATTTTTGATTTATACAGAAAGCAAAACAAAATTTGGACCGTAATCAAAATCTTGGTTATTTTTTACGCCTTGTTTATGACGGGTTCCCGATCTTCCTTGATTGGTGTTTTGATAATTATCTTTTTCCATATTAACCAAACCAAAAAACAAGGTTTGAAAATGGCTATTATCGGTGGCGTTTTGTTGGTCATTCCGTTTGCTATAAACCAAATCATTCTCAAAGGTGGCGATAAAGAGCGAATGGAAGAAATATTGACTTTGACCGGAAGATTGCCTTTTTGGCAAGCCCTGATCACCGAAGGATTGCCACGAGAACCCTTACTAGGTTTTGGATATATGCGAATAGATTACAAAGAATTTTTTCAAAGTGTGCATACCTATCCTGGTAAAATGACTCACAATACGTTTATGCAAGTGCTTATGAATTTGGGCTTTATCGGATTGTGTACCGCTATTTTTCAAATGTTTTTTACTTTCCACGCCTTTTTCTCAGAAAACAAGGAAACCCGCTTAATGTTGATCGGAATCCTCATACCAGTTTTGATTAACTCGTTTACTGAATTTGGTATTTTTGGGGAAAGCAATTATGGAATTTTGTTCTATCAAATGATTATTTTCTCGGTTTCATTTAAGAATAATGCCCATTTAACATCGGTACAAAAACTACATTTAAGGAAAAGAAGACCAGAACTCTTGGTATAAAACCGTTCCAAAATTTAGTATTATTCCAAAATTTGGAAATAATTTCAATCAAATAAAAATGTAACTACTTGATAATCAGTATAATTTAAAGTTTGGCACGATTCTGTAAATAGGTTACGAAAATAAAACCTTTTACAATGGAAAATATATTCGCCAAACTAGGCTACTCGGTTTCTTCAACACGAAATAATACAACAGATATTGTTTTGGATATGCTTTTTATAAAAAATCCCGATGGTTCGCCAAGATGGATTTGGAATGCCAATTGTGACACTCCTTTGTTTCTAAAATTCTATAACATTGGAAGTTCTAGAGCTTGGTGGTTTGCAACAGCAATAAAAATGGTCTTCATTTTCAGATTACAAAAAATCGTCTTCAGTAAAAAATCAGTTTACGCCACAAAAAATGACCATACTATTTTAGATTCCAATACGGATTGGGCATTATTCACAGGAACCATTGGTCCAAATAATAAAGCCATCCTTTACACAAATTTCTCTTTTTACAAAATTGCAACAACTCCAAGTGCGGTAGAATTAATCAACCGGGAACACGCGATCTTAGCAAGAATAAACGGTTTTTATGATGGATTTATTAGTCCGAAATCTTTCAAAATTTCGTCTGAAATTATTCAATTATCGGATGTTTCAGAGAATGGAACAAGATCCAAATCCAGCACTTCAAGTCATTTGAATGCCTTACTTGCTATGCGTTCAATTGAATCGAAAACAGTAAAACTTGGCCAATGGAGCTTATTCAAAAATTTGAAAAATGAATTTAATAGCATTGATGATAGCCGAATTCCTTCTAATATGCTTCGAAAAATCAATACCCTGATTGAGAATATTTCTGAAAATGAAAAAGTGGATGTTACACTGTCACAAGGCGATTTTACCCAATGGAATATGTACATAAGAAATGGAAAAATCGCTTTGTACGACTGGGAATTGGCGAGTTTTGAAAAGCCAAAGGGATTCGACTATTTCCATTTTATCATCCAACAAGGCGTTTTGGTACATCATAAATCTTGGAAAACCATTTACAAGGATATTATTGTGGAATCTGAAGGCGACTTCCTGGAACAACTCTTTAACAATGATTTAAATGAATTAAAGAATTATCTAAAATGGTATGTAATTACCAATTGCATTCATTATCTAAAACTATATTCAGAGCAGCCGCAATGGCACATACAAGTAGATTGGCTTTTGAAAGTTTGGAACGAAGCCTTGAACGAATTTATGTTGGAAGAGAAATCTGCGAGAGAATTGGTTATAATGGATCTGTTCGATTTGTTGCAAAATCAAGAGTACGCCGCATTAAAATTCAACCATGGATTTCCAGAAAAATTAAGCATTAATTCGGATATTGATTTGGTTGTCGATAAAAAAACAAACCAGTTGCTGGTTTCTTATCTAAAAAATCATGCCTTAGTTTCTAAAATTAAGGAAAACAAAAAATCATTTATGAATGCTATTCAAGTATTTCTTAATGATGGAACTTCATTATCATTGGATTTGATCTGGCAATTAAAGGTTAAAAACCTTGAAATTCTGGATGCAAAGCAGATCATTGCTTCCAATATTGTAAACAAATATGGTGTAAAAAATGCCTCTTCCATCAATACTGCCCGATTTATCGCACTGTTTTATACGCTAAACAATTCCGCAATTCCTAGTAAGTACTTGATTTATGAATTAGCCATTCAAAACTCGCAAGAATCCTTGGATTTAATCCTTCAAAATCATTTTGGAAACACTACAAATAAAAAGGAAAGCGTACTCAATTTCATAAATCAGAACCCGAAAAACAAAGGGATTTCAGTCCTTAAAAACACTATAAATTATTACAAAGACATTATGAGAAATAGCATTTTCAACAGAGGATTTATTATCACTTTCAGCGGAGTTGATGGTGCGGGAAAATCGACCGTAATTGAGAATATCGCTTTAAAAATCGAAAAACAACTCCGGAAACCCGTGGTGGTGCTACGGCACAGACCTTCTATTTTACCCATATTGAGTGTGTGGTCCAAAGGCAAAGAAAAAGCACATCAGGATGTAATTGAAGGTTTGCCTAGACAAGGAAAAAACAAAAGTTCTTTGTCCTCGTTTATTCGCTTTACGTATTATTACTTTGATTATTTATTTGGGCAATTTGTGGTGTATTTCAAATACATCTTGAGAGGAAAAGTGGTAATTTATGATCGTTATTATTTTGATTTTATTAATGATAGCAAGAGAAGCAACATTGTTTTGCCTAAAAAACTGACTTCTTTTTTCTATACATTCCTTTTGAAACCTGAATTTAATTTCTTCCTTTTTGCCGATGCCAACATCATTTTAAAAAGAAAAAAAGAACTAAGCAAAGCCACCATCGAAAAATTAACAGTGGATTATCATCGTCTATTTGCGTCGCTTCAATCCAAAAGTAATTCTTCTGTGTATCAGTCCATCAATAATATTCAACTTGAAGTAACCCTAAATAAAGTTTTGAAAACCATTTTACTTTTAAAATAATGAAGAAGCTAATTGTAAAAATTATCCAACTACGAAATCCACATTTTGAATTAGATGACTCTCTGAATTTGGCTGCTTTATTTCAGTTTGTTTTTATTCAAATCTGTGGTTTGATTCGAGGATGTAAGGTTGTTTTTTGTTTTAGAAAACCAAAAGGAATGATATTGGGTAAAGGTGTTACGTTTTTTAATATTTCTAAAATCAATTGGGGAAAATTTCTCCGATTAGGCAATCAAGTATATGTTTCCGCTTTGAGCAAAAATGGAATTCAGTTCGGTAATAATGTGAGTATTGGTGCCTTTAGCAGAGTGATCGTATCCACCTCAATCAACAATATTGGTAATAAAATCGTGATTGGAAACAATGTAGGTATTGGCGAATTCGCTTATTTGGGTGGAGCTGGAGGGTTAGAAATTGGAGATGAATGCATCGCAGGCCAATATTTGAGTTGTCATCCTGAAAATCATAACTATGAAAATTTTGAAATCGCCATCAGGCATCAAGGTGTCACCAGAAAAGGAATCATCATTGGCAAAAATTGCTGGATTGGAAGCAAAGTTACTATCCTAGATGGTGTAACAATTGGCAATGGATGCATCATCGCAGCAGGAAGCGTGGTTACAAAATCATTTCCCGAGAACAGTATTATTGGGGGTGTTCCCGCTAAACTTTTAAAAAATAGAAACAATGACTAACAAAACTATTTTAGCAACTTGTTATGCTGTGAACCCTTATAAAGGTTCAGAAGATGCAATGGGTTGGAATTTTGTATATCAAATTGCACGGTTCAACAAAGTTTTTGCCGTAACCAGAGAAAATAACAAAACGGCCATCGAAAAATATATGTTCGAAAATCCAGATTCAGTTTATGACAACATTATGTTTTTGTATTTTGATTTGCCGTATTGGATTCGTTTTTGGAAAAAAGGCGGGCGGGGAGCGATGTTGTATTATTATATGTGGCAAAGAGGAATCGTGAATTTTGTTCGAAAGCAAAACTTGAATTTTGATATTACTCACAACGTGAATTTTCATAACGATTGGACTCCTAGTTTTTTATGGAAGTTAAATAAACCAATGGTTTGGGGTCCTGTAGGCCATCATCCGCTGATTCCAAAACAGTATCTTAAACCGTATTCTTCTAAATATTGGATTAAAGATCGGGCTACTTGGATGGTGAAAAATTATTTTTGGAACTGTTCCTTTTCCTTGAAAAATACAGCAAAAAATGCAGCACATATTTGGTGCATGAATTCGGGAGTTCCCTCAAAATTAAAACTAAAAGAAACCTCATTTTCTGTTTTACCATCTGTTGCTACTGAAGATTTTGCAGTTAATCCCAAAACTGAAAATATAATTTATAATGTTATCAGTGTTGGTCGTTTTGTTCCACTAAAAGGATTTGATTTGACACTACTTTCTTTTATAAAATTTATTAAAACAGTACCCAGTTCACAAAGGAAAAACTGCAAACTTACGCTAGTAGGCTCCGGTCCTGAAAAAGAATACTATGACCAAATAATTTATGATAATGAGGTGGAATCGTATGTAGAAATTATAGAATGGATTGACCGTAAAGATTTGATGAAAATCTACGAAAAATCCACGGTATTCTTATTTCCATCACACGAAGGTGCAGGAATGGTGGTCGCCGAAGCCTTGTCTTTTGGTTTGCCAGTAGTTTGTTTAGATAATGAAGGTCCCGGACAATACATTAATTCCAATTGTGGTATTAAAATCCCCAAATCAGATTATAAATACACGATTAATCAATTGGGTGAGGCGCTCCTAAAACTATATGCTGACAGCAATTTTTTGCAGCAATTGAGCCTTGGAGCCCGGCAGCAATACGAAGAAAAGTTTACTTGGAATAGCCGCGGTGAACATTTACAAAATATTTATAACCAACTGTAATTATGAGAGTTATAGCCATACATTTATTGAACGATTATAGCGGTAGCCCGAAAGTTTTGATGCAATTACTTAAGGGATGGACAAAAAATAATATAGAAACCCATTTATATACTTGCGGCGGAAGAGAAGGTTTCTTGTCTGATATTCCTAAAGTTCACTATCATTTTTATCGGTATCGCTTTGTAGAAAACAAGTTTTTGAGATTACTGTTTTTATTTGCAAGCCAGTTTATTTTAGCAATTCAATTGTTATTTATTTTAGAAAAAGCCGATGTCGTATATGTCAACACTGTTTTGCCTTTTGGGGCTGGAATTATCGCGAAATTAAAAGGATGCAAAGTGATTTACCACATTCACGAGACTTCGATTAAGCCTAAAATATTGAAACATTTTCTTTTTGGGGTAGTAAAATGGACAGCGACAGAAGTTGTTTATGTTTCGAATTTTCTAGCGGAGCGAGAACCTTTAAACCTTAAAAAAAATGTACTTTACAATGTTCTCGAAGAAAGTTTTGTAGAACGAGCTAGTATGCATTTGAATAAGGAAAAAAAAGAAAAAATCGTTCTGATGATTTGTTCTTTGAAAGCTTATAAAGGGGTAAACGAATTTTTGAAATTAGCTCAAATGAATCCAGAGTTCACTTTCAAACTGGTGACAAATGCTACTCAAACTGAAATTGAAAACTATTTCAAAGATGAAACTGTACCAACAAATTTAATATTATATCCAACCCAAACCAACACGCATCCGTTTTATCAGGAAGCGAGTGTTGTTTTGAATTTATCAGATACCAACCTCTGGGTCGAAACTTTTGGATTGACCGTCCTTGAAGCGATGGCTTATGGTTTACCTACGATTGTTCCGCCAGTAGGTGGCGTTGTAGAACTGGTCGAAGAAAGGAAAAATGGTTTTTTAATGGACAGCAAAAACATAAATCTTATTTCAGAAAAATTACAATTAATGCTTCAGAATCAAACCATTTACAATCAAATGAGTACATACGCATACGAAAAAAGTAAATTCTTTAGCGAGGATTATTTCGAAAAGGAATCTTTTAGAATTCTTTCCAAAAATTGAAAATATTCCAAATTTTGGAGATTTACCAACAAATAGTTAAAATTAAAATACTGACTTACAATACATTGACTTTTTAGCATTGTTTTTGGCATAGTCAATAAAAAATAAACAAATAAAATGGAAAAGAAGAAAATAGCTATCATTGGTACAGTAGGTTTACCAGCAAGATACGGAGGATTTGAAACATTGGCAGATCATTTACTCACTCATTTAGCCGAGAAATATGATTTCACGGTCTATTGCTCAAAAAATAAATACACAAAAGAAGAACGTATTGCAACCTACAAAGGGGCTTCGTTAAAATACCTTCCTCTGGATGCAAACGGCGTTCAAAGCATTCCTTATGATACACTTTCAATTCTTCACGCTTTATGGAAAAATGATGTCTTGTTGGTTTTAGGAGTTGCAGGTGCTTGGATTTTGCCTTTTGTAAAGTTTTTTACGAATAAAAAAATTATTATCTCCATTGACGGTATCGAATGGAAAAGAGACAAATGGCCACTTCTTGCAAAACTCTATTTATGGTGGGCCGAAAAATTAGCGGTCAAATATTCGCATATCGATATCTCCGACAATGAATCTATTCAGGATTATACGGCGCTTCGGTATGAAACTTTGAGTAGAGTGATTGAATACGGGGCCGATCACACCTTGGAAGTGAAGCCAGAAGCCAATGATTTTATAAAATATCCATTTTTGAAGCAAGAATATGCTGTAAAAGTGTGCAGAATTGAACCAGAAAATAATATACATTTAGTTTTGAATGCCTTTGAAAAAACATCAAGAATGCCATTAGTTTTAGTGGGAAATTGGAATAATAGTGTCTACGGAAAAGAACTAAAAGAGCAGTATGCCAACGCAACTAATTTGTGCCTCCTTGACCCCATTTACAATCAAAGAGAAATAGATTTAATTAGAGGAAATGCGTCTTTAAACATTCACGGACACTCCGCAGGTGGAACCAATCCTTCTTTGGTAGAGGCCATGTATTTAGGGCTTCCAATCATTGCTTTTAAAGTTTCGTATAATAGGACTACAACCGAAAATAAGGCGATTTATTTCTCAACATCCGAAGAATTAATTGACATATTGAATACGATTTCAGAAGATACTTTAGGTAATCTACGTAATGAAATGAAAGCTATTGCATTACGAAGATATACTTGGAGTACAATTTCCCAACAGTATGAATTTTTGATAAAAGAAGCCCTTTCGGCAGCAAATAAAAGCAGCGTCTTTGCCGAAACAAAAAGTCTTAGCACTTCATTTTTAGAAGAATTTCAGTTATCCCATTTACAACACAATAACTTATTTCACGAAAACAGATAGTACTGATTTCGTTATAATTAATAAAATTTCAAGTATATGAAAACAACTTTAGAATTTTTTGCCTTTGGCGCTTTAGCATTGATATTAACCCTTATTTTTATTCCGATAGTAAAAATTATTGCGGTGAAAGTAAAACTCGTAGACAAACCAAATTATCGAAAACTGCATAGCACTCCTGTGCCGCTAGTTGGTGGAATTTCGATAACTTTTTCGGTAATGCTGCTGTTGCTAATTTCAGGCGATAGACTCTCTTTTTTAATAGAATATTTACCCATAATAACATCAGGATTGGTTTTACTTATCGTTGGTGTTATAGACGATAAGCACGATGTTAGCGCCAAATATAAGTTGGCCATTCAATTGCTGTTGTCTCTCATTATAGCTTCTTCTGGAATCCGAATTTCTTCTCTTTTTGGATTATTTGGCATTTATGAAATCGCTATTTGGGCACAATATGTATTGACTATCCTAGTAATCACGGGTGTGGTCAACGCCTTTAATCTAATGGATGGTGTAGATGGTTTAGTTGGGGGATTATCCTTGTTGGGATTTACGATGTTTTTGTTGGCTTCAATCTATTTTAATGATTATTTTTTAGGCAAAATTAGTGTGATTTTTATGGGTGCCATAATTGGATTTTTAAGGTTTAATTTGTCCCAAAAAAAGATATTTATGGGCGATGCAGGATCTCTATTTTTGGGTTTTATCTTAGTGACCTTAGGCATAAAATTGATGGATGAACAAGGAAGCGCGCAAAACGAGTATGCTTACGGATTTTTACTGCTAGTTTCCTTTTTTTCTATTCCGGTATTGGATTCTTTACGAGTGTATTTGAGTAGAATTAAGCGTGGAAACTCTCCATTTATGGCAGATAAATCGCATTTGCATCATTTGTTGTTAACTGCTGGATTTACTCATAAAAAAGTAGCAGTTGTAGTAGTTTCATTTAGTATGCTATTTTTCTTTATTGGCTTTGGATTAATTTCGTATCAATCTACTTCATTAATTATTATGGTAATTTCGATGGTCTTTGGGTTAATTCTTAGACTATTATTAATGATAAACAGTTTGCACGAATGGCGAGCTAAACTAAAAGGATTGGAGCAGAGATAGACTATAGGATCAAAGTACTATTGTCGTGATCGCATTTCGTTTTTAAAGGGGTGTTAATTATTTTTTTTTAGGTATTTTTTTAATAGCTTAGGTAGGTGAATCTAATTTGAGTACCAGCAACCAAAGCGATTAGATATTTTTTTCGTTTTTTAAATCTTTGACAACAAGGTTCACTGATTTTATTATGCGCGGCGGCGGAGTGATTCAACTCCCGTTGCCTTAATATTACTAACTAATGTTGCTGTTTGGTCTATTTATAGATTAAACCTCTGTTACTGCTTTTCAATTGTAAAAAAAAGTGAATATGAATTGAACACTTTGCTGCGTTTTGGTGATTTTGGCTTTACGTACTACCTGCGGAGGTTGTTTGACATCAACAGAGGCAATAAATTTATCCGAATCTTCTTTTTGGTAGTAGTTGTAGGCACATTGATTCGGTTTGCCTGGGATGTTTTTTATGTGTCGATATTCTTCGTTAATTAAATTGTGCTGCAAAAACAAATAAAAAATCCAAATTATTATAAAATACCAAGCATTAGGATTGGTATGCAGAAATATTTCATCTTCTATAATTACTTTACTTAGAATTGGAACAGATTGCAACTTTTTTAAAAGTAGCGTTTTACATTTAAATTTTATATCTTCGAAAAACAATTGTTTTTACTAAATAATTCTATGAGACTATGATAAAATCTATAGTAAAACTTAATTTTTTCCTGTTTTTTTTAGGCACCATTGCAGTTTTTTCGCAAACTAATGATGCAATAGTTCAAAAACCTAACCCAGCAACAGGCAAAAAACTCGATAGCTTGATGCAGTTATTAAATTCGGAAAGTTTAAAAGAGAACAAGTTGAATTACGATTTTAATGTGTTGATGAGTGCACAGAATAGTAAGTTTAACGCTCTTAATGAGCAAATTCAAAAGGCTAATACCATCCTTAAAGAAGGTATCGATTATAAGGGATTTACTTCGGAATTGGCTTTGCTTGTCAAATGGAAAGAACAATCTGTCACTGGAATTATAAAAAATAAAAGCAAGATGCAAACGGTTAGGGATCTGACCACGACCTCAGTATTATTGAATGAATTATTAAAACGAACAAAATCACAGCTAGAGAAAATATCTGCAAATAATAAATCTCTTAGTTCCATTCAACGCAAAATAGATTCTATGGCTATTGATGAGCTGTTTTATAAAATTCCGGTTCAAGAATCAGCTAAAAAGAACTATTACCAGCGCATGACATTGACTACAAAAGATTTAGCCCTCGCCAATACAAATCTTAAAAATGCGATTGACAGCATTCAAAAACTTGAAATTAAGGGAAATATTTTTAAATACGACTTAGAGTCGGATATTGCTTTTTTAAAAAATGCTAGAAAAACATTAAATGACAAAACGAGTACAATAGCGTCGGATGTAATACAATCGAAAGACGGTTATTCTTCTCTTGGTCAAAATTTCAAGCATTCATTCGTTAAAGGTTATTTGTTGTTTGTATTTTATATAGCCAATCAAACACAGATTTTGACTGTAATGTTCATTTTCATAATTGGACTAGTAATTTACTTAAGAGTGATCAGGAGTAAATACAAAAAAGCCAATATGTACGAGGATTTAAAATATCCAGGGCATGTTTTAAATTATCCAATTGCCTCATCATTGCTGATAATGATTTCCATTTTTCAATTTTTCTTGCCAACGCCCCCCTTCGTTTTTAACGCTTTTATTTGGATGATTAGTGGCATTGCGTTGACAATTATTCTGCGTAAATCTGTTGTTAAATATTGGTTTTATGTTTGGATAGCTTTCTTTATTTTGAACAACATCTCTTTTCAAGACAACTTATTTTTGTTGTATTCTCCTGGTGAATCTCGATTCATACTTTTGATGAGTATTATCGGACTAGTACTGGGATTTTTTATTCTCAAAAACCGGAAAAAGGAAGGAAAAGAAATTAAGGAAAAAAGTTTTGCTGTAGCTATTGTTGTGTTTATCGTTTTGGAATTTATCGCTATAATTTGCATATTCAAAGATTCATATAATCTTGGTAAGATACTGATGACCAATGGTTATTTTACAATATTTATTGCCTATCAACTGATGTGGGCTTTTGGCTTAAGCTTAGATGTTTTAAATCTATCAAAAGACCTTACACAATCTGAGGAAGAAATCCTAAATGCGCAGGAGGGATTAAAAGAGTTCAAGGTCTCTGCGTTTATTTATCTATTATTTGGCTTGGGTTGGTACGTCCTCCTTAGTAGAAATACGTATAGCTTTCAAAATTTTATGCAGCCTATTGCGGATGCCTTTTATGAAAAACAACAGTTTGGCGAATTCAGTTTTTCTTTTAACAGTATTTTCTTGTTTTTCTTTATTTTATTTATGTCGGGATTGAGCGCTCGAATTGTTTCTTTTTTGACAACAGAAAGTAAAACGATAGGTAGTGGTTCACCAAAATCAGGTTTGGGAAGTTGGCTTTTATTAATACGAATTGCGATAATAACTTTAGGAGTTTTAATCGCCTTCATATCATTTGGAATTCCGATGGATAAAATTGCTTTGATGATAAGCGCCTTGAGTGTGGGTATCGGTTTTGGTTTGCAAAACGTGATCAACAATCTGGTCAGTGGATTGATTATAGCCTTCGAAAAACCTATAAATTTAGATGATATTGTAGAGGTTGGAGGAAATATGGGTAAAATGAAATCTATAGGTATTCGTAGCAGCGTTATTACTACCTGGGATGGAGCCGATGTCATAATTCCTAATGGTGATCTGTTGAGTCAACATCTGGTGAACTGGACCATGGGTAGCAACCGTCGCCGCTATGAAATTGATCTTGGAGTGGCATATGGAACCGACTTGAACCAAGTAAAATCAATATTAATAGAGGTTCTAAATCAACACGAATTAGTTTTAAAAAACCCAACTCCGATGGTGTGGGTAACTAAATTCAATGATAGTGCTATTGATTTTACGATCAAATACTGGGTGCCACATTTTAATTTTGGCAATGATGTTCGCAATGATTTGATTATAGCTATCGATGTTGCATTCAAAACGAATGGTATCGAAATACCATTTCCACAACAAGAGGTGTATGTTCAGTCCTTTGATTCGCGTAAGGAGGCTAAATTAGAAAATAGTAGCACGACAGCATCTGACATAGTTGCACCGGATAAATCCGAGGAAATATTGTAGGACAAATTTTAGAAAATAAATAATACACTAAGATTATTATAAAAAATAGTAGTTAGAAAACAATATCTTTACTAAAAAGGAAATATTATTGTTTTACAATCTTATCCAACACAGCTTTTTCAGGATAATTAATCACTTGAAGTCTGATTTTTTGCTTTTGAACGGTTTGTCCTTCAATTACATATCGCTTTCCGGTTCCTACTTTAATATTGCTTTGATCAAAATCGACATCGCCATATTTTAAGGTGTTTTTGATATCAATAGTGTCAATCCATTGCTCAGCAAGTACCTGTGAAGCGGCATTAGAATAATAAAATGGTTTGGTTCTCAAATCATTCAAAACTCGGGCATTGGGGAAATAATTGCAACGCGTATCTTTTCCGCTGTAAATAGCTGCAACCACAAAGGATCCCATTATCAATCCTAGCAAATAGTAAGCAAAACGATGAGCAAACTTCATAAATTAAATTTTCGGCAAAGATAAAAGAAAGTTTAGTTAAAACACGATTAAATTAATATCGCTATAAGGAAGGTCAAACCATTCGCTAATGGCATTGTTGGTCAGGATTCCGTGGTAGAGATAGACGCCATTTTTCAGACCATGATTGCATCGGATGGCGCTTTCAATTCCGCCATCTTCGGCAATTTGCAATAAGTAAGGAGTGATAATATTGCTAATAGAAAGGGATGCGGTTTTAGAATATCGCGAAGGAATATTAGGCACACAATAATGCAAAACATCATTTTTGATAAAAGTCGGTTTTTCGTGCGAAGTAACTTCCGAAGTTTCGAAACAACCTCCTGTATCGATACTTACATCGACAATCACAGCGCCTTTTTTCATATGTTCGACCATAGTTTCGGTTACTATAACGGGGCAACGTTCTTTGCCTCGCATTGCACCAATAGCCACATCACATCTTCTTAAGGCTTTCAATAAAGATTTGGGTTGAATGGTGGACGTAAATATTCTTTGGTTCAAATTATTTTGCAAACGACGTAGTTTTCGAATGGAGTTGTCAAACACTTTGACATTGGCTCCCAATCCAATAGCGGTTTTTGCAGCAAATTCTCCCACAGTTCCGGCGCCTAAAATGACTACATCGGTAGGAGGAACCCCAGTAATATTGCCAAACAGCAATCCTTTGCCAAATTCATTGGTAATCATCAATTCAGCAGCAATCAAAACCGAAGCGGTTCCGGCAATTTCACTCAAGGATTTTACGGCAGGGTAGGAGCCATCTTCATCTTTGATGTATTCCAAGGCGAAAGCGGTGATTTTCTTCTTGGCTAATGCTTCGAAATAAGTCTTCTTTCTGGTTTTGAGTTGAATGGCCGAAATGATGATCGTTTTGGGGTTGATCATTTCTATTTCTGCCAAACTGGGTGGTTCGACTTTCAAAAGCATTGGACAACCGAATACTTTCTTGGTATCTTTGGTGATTTCTGCACCAGCATGGGCATATTCTTTGTCTGAATAACTCGAACTTTCTCCGGCACCCGCTTCAATCATTACCCGATGTCCCTGATACGTCAAGGAATTTACCGCATCAGGAGTTAGGCAAATGCGACGTTCCTGATAGCTTGTTTCCTTAGGAATTCCGATGAAGAGCTCGCTTTTATGCCTAGCTATTTCTAATTTTTCTTCTTGAGGTAATAATTGCTGCTTTGTAAATGGGGATGTCGACATTATTTGAATAAATTAGAGGTACAATTTACAGAAAAAAAATGAAATAAAATTATCCTAATAAATTTATTAGGGCGTTCTCTTTTAAAAAACAAAAAAAAGAAGCCACAAATTTCACGAATAAACACGAATTTTATCATACTTAAATTAAACAAATTTAGTAAAAAAACACAGAGGAAATTAGTGTGATTTTTTTTTCATTCTTTCAAAATTAGTGCAAATTTGTGAAATTCGTGGTTAAAACTTTTTAGAAGCAATACCGTGTGAATTTATAACAAATTCAAAGAACGTTTTCCATCAGGCAACAATTGGATTCTAATCACCGAATGTGATTCTGGAATAAGATTTGGAATTTTTTCAGCCCATTCGATAAAACACCAATGACCCGAATAAAAATATTCGTCAGCACCCATATCTAAAGCTTCTGTCTCAATTTTCAATCGGTAAAAATCAAAATGGTAAACCAATTGATTTGTAGTAGTTTGGTATTCGTTAACTAAAGAAAAAGTCGGACTGCTTGTCGCGCCATCCACACCGAGATTCTTAGCTAAACATTTAATCAAAGTGGTTTTTCCAACACCCATTTCCCCGTGAAAAAGGATCACTTTATTCGGATTTTGTGCTATAATTTGCTGCGCAACTTCATTAATTTCGTCTAATGAAAAAATAATATTCATTCTATTCAAAGTTTATTTTAAATCAAATCTGCTATCAGCAACCTGCATTCTGCCTTCTTCAACCTGCCTTCTGCAATCTGCCTTCTGCGATCTGAATTATTTCGGGTTGAAAATCAAAAACGGAATAATCATTTCTTCCAACGAAATTCCTCCGTGTTGATAAGTATTTTTATAATAACTCACATAATGATTGTAATTGTTGACATAAGCCAAAAACAAATCATTTTTGGCAAAAATATAAGAACTACTCATATTTATAGTAGGTAATCCTATATTTTTAGGTTCTTTCACGGCATATACATCCTTGTTTTCGTAGGACAAACTACGACCTGTTTTGTAGCGAAGATTCAAGCTCGTATTCTTGTCTCCAATCACTTTTGATGGATTTTTCACGTTTATTGTTCCGTGGTCGGTGGTCAAAATCAATTTGAAACCCAATTTTTGGGCTTGCTGAATGATTTCTAAAAGAGGCGAATTCTTGAACCAGCTCAAAGTCAATGACCGATACGCCTTATCATCTGATGCGAGTTCTTTGACCACGTCCATCTCGGTTTTGGCGTGTGAAAGCATATCTACAAAATTGTACACTACGGTAACTAAGTCATTGTTTTTTAATGATTTGAAACCTTCAACGAGTTTTTTTCCGCCTGCAAGATTGGTGATTTTAAAATAATCTTGCACAATATTCAATCCCAAACGTTTGAGTTGCGCCGACAAAAATTCGGCTTCGTACAAGTTTTTACCGCCTTCTTCGGGATCGTTTTTCCAGTATTGCGGAAACTGTTTTTCCATTTCGAGTGGCGTCAAACCAGAGAAAATGGCATTTCTTGCATACTGAGTGGCCGTGGGCAAAATAGCGTAATACGGCACTTCTTTTTCTAATTTGTAATGATTGCTAACCACGTTTTCGAATACCTTCCATTGGTCGTAACGCAAATTGTCAATCACTACAAACAAAATGGGCTTGTCTTTTTTGACAATTTCAGGAACCACCAATTCCCGGAATAAATTATGCGAAAATGTCGGTTTATCGACAGCAGTTTTGCTTGATCCTTTCTGAGAAGGCGCAGCAAACCAATCTTCGTAATTGCGCTCGATGAATTTTCCGAATTGTGAATTGGCCTCCGCTTTTTGCGATTCCAGAATTTCAATCATCGCTTGATCGTCGATGTTTTCGAGTTCGAGTTCCCAAAACAACAATTTCTTGTACAATTCTATCCAATCCTCGTGGGAATTGACCATCGCCATTTCCATCGAAATTTTGCGAAATTCTTTCTGATAATCCAAAGTCGTTTTTTGCGAAATCAATCGGGAATGATCCAAATTTTTCTTCAAACTCAACAAAATCTGGTTCGGATTGACGGGTTTTATCAAATAATCGGCTATTTTGGAGCCAATGGCTTCCTCCATAATATACTCTTCTTCGCTCTTGGTAATCATAATCATCGGAATCGAAGATTTCTTTTCTTTCATTTCCGCTAGGGTTTCCAAGCCGCTCATACCGGGCATATTTTCGTCCAGAAATACAATATCAAAATTGTCATTTTCAAATATATCAATCGCATCACGACCGTTGTTGCAGGTGGTGACACTGTAATTTTTCTTTTCCAGAAATAAAATATGCGGTTTCAAGTAGTCGATTTCGTCATCGACCCAAAGTATTTTGATCTTGTCCATAATTGTAAGTAAAAAGTAGTCAAAAGTAATAAATCTAAAGCCAAATTACTTTTTTTATATCGGGAATTGAAAAAGGCGATGATAATTTAACCCGTTGGGTGTAATTCAATTTAATTTTTTTAAACACATAGAATCATAGTTTTTTATTAATTTTATTAAGACGCTTCGCTTGATTTTAGTAAATCATAGCTATGTGAACCCAAGAACTGGGCTATCCAACTCTTTTTTCTATGATTCTATGCGTTTCAATTTTACTATTTCTAAAAATTTAATAATTTCACCCAACGAGTTAATTTAATATTATTTTAAGGTATTGGGGTCACTTCTGTCCTTGCGAGGAACGACGCAATTTCATTGATTGCTGTTGTGTAAGAATAAATAAACAATTATTTTATATTTTGTAGGAATTATTTAATATATTTGAAAGGAAATTAAATGTGATGTTTGTCACACAAATATATAATTTAGGGACTATTTTAGAAGAACAGAATATGAAAAGAAACATAATTTTTAAACTTGGATTTTTACTTTTAGGTTTAGCTAGTTTTGGACAAAACAACTCTGAAAACGTAGTTTATATAGTTGATAAAATTACAATCCTTGAAGACCCAGAAAGAGGGAACGAAGTTGCAGAAAATGACATTGCTGATATGAATGTAATTAAAAACAAAGACAGTTTAAAAAACCTTGGTTTTGAGAAATTCGATGGAGCAATTTTTATTTATACAAAAGAATATAGAAAAAGACCCGAAGAAATAAAGCAAATTCCATCCTCAAAACAAATGGAAAGAAAAAATGGAATCTGGTACTATAACAATGATATTTACTCTGGGAAATTTATAGACTATTATTACAGTGGAAAAATTCAAGGCGAAGGAATTTTGAAAAATGGAAAAATTGAAGGACTTCGAAAAATGTATTTTCAAAATGGAAATATATCTCTCGAAAGGCATTACACAGATGCAATTCCAAATGGACTTGAAAAAGAATATTTTGAAGATGGAACTTTAAAACAAAAAGGGGAATTAATAAACGGGAAAGAAGATGGGATTTGGGAAACTTATTTTCCAAATGGACAAATAAAATTACAAAGTAATTACAAGGTTGGCAATGCTATTGACTTTATAACAAAATTTTATTCAAACGGAAAAATTAAAGAAAAAGTAACAATTAAAGACGGAAAAGTTATTGCTGATACAAGCCTTGAAAAAATTGCTCAACTAATGAAAAAAAGTAATGAAAGCAATCAAAATGGAGACAGAAAATTAGCAATTAAATATTGTGATAAAGTACTTGAATTAGATAGCGAATATGCCGACGCCTATTTTTCGAGAGGAACTTTGAAACTAAATGCAATGCAATTTGATGAAGCAATTATAGACTTTGACAAAGCACTGACAATTGAACCATTTATGGAGTTTGCATTGGCAAACAGAGCATTTGCAAGGATAAGAAAACACGAGTTTGATGGAGACAGAGAACTATTAAAGAATAGTGAAATAACCGTTTTAGCTTCAATAAAGAAAACTGAAATATCAGAAACCGAAAAGGAAAAAATCTGTAGCGACCTAAAAAAAGCAATATTTTTGGGAGATAAAGCAGAAATGGTTTTGGAAGCTGAAGAACAATATTGCAAATAAAAAAACAGTCTCCAGCTAGCGCAAGCGCCACGCTTGGGCTCATAAACATATACGACAAACATTTAATGAGTTACCGAAGCACCGAACATTCCTATAAATGCAATTCATCTCCAAAGCGAATCCATAAATAAATCCACCCCCAAATGAACAAAACACTAATCATCATTTTCACGCTTTTCGCATTAAGCGTTTTAGCACAAAATAATCCAACTAGAGAGGCGCAGCCTATTGTGGCCGAAGGAAAACTATTGTACAAATCCGAAATGGCTTCTTGGTACGGAACCGACTTGTTTTTAGAAAATTATAAAAACAGGCAGAATATTGGAGGATATTTTTCTTACACGGAAAACGATACTCCCAAATGTATTTTCTTTTCAAAATCTGACAATCCAAAAGTGATTGGAACCATTTCGTTTGACAATACTTACAATCTCAAAACAGCAAAGATAGATTTGGAAGAAAGAGCATTTAGCAACTATGAAAACGACATCTACCAAATTAGAAAGTTGGCATTGGCCGAAATTATCTCGGATACAGCTTTGTTCAAACAATATGAAAACTCTAACTTGAACCTGATTCCTTTGATTGATGGAAAGAATAAGAAAGTCTATGTCTTGACGGGACCTAAGCAAAATGGAGTAGTACTGTTTGGGAACGACTATTTGTTAACCTTTGACAAAAACAATAAGCTGATGCAAAAAAAGCAACTGCATAAAAATCTAATCCCAATCAACTACGGCGGAAAAGATAAAGAAGGAAAACCTTTTGTATCAGAAGAAGCAATGCACAGTCATTTGCCAGAAACAGGCGACTTCATCACCGCAACCGATATTTGCACCTTGATGCTGTATGAACGATTTGCCAAATGGAAAACCCACAACGTTGTCTCCAAAAAATACCTGAATATCTGGAATTGTGAAACCAACGAATTGAGCGTAATTCCAATGGAGACCATTAAAGAAATACAAAAAGACCAAGAAAAAAATAAAGCGCAAGAACCCAAATAAACTGAATTTATGGAAGAAAGTTATCCTTCAATTTTAGACAGAATAAAATCGACACTAATCGATACCATTATTCTCATTGCCTGCATGCTGCTTTTTACGGATATTCTTGAAATGTTCGACAACGTACCCAATTGGGTAAGAATGTTTTTGTTTGTTTCATTGCTACTATATGAGCCGATTTGTTTGGCTTTTGGAGGAACTTTTGGCAATATGAAAATGAAAATTAGAGTGCGAAAAAATTTAGATGCAACTCAACATATCAATATAGTTCAATCGATAATCCGTTATTTTTTCAAGGTTGTTTTGGGCTGGATTTCTTTCTTGGCTATTTTTATGAGTCCTAAAAGCCGAACCCTGCACGACATGATTTGCGGAAGCATAATGATAAAAGTGGATGATTAATCATTAAAAAAATAACTTCGTTCTCTAGCTCCGCAAAGTCTCCGACTTTGAGGATGCGTTGATCAGTCTCTGACTGACTTTAAATTAAAATCGGTTGAAAACCGAAAATCACTACCACAAAGTCGGAGACTTTGCGGAGCATAATTCAGTAGTATCGGAGATTTACGATAGTACTGGTTTTGGATTATTAACTTTGTTTTCTATCTTTGATAAAAGAGTACATTGAAAGTAATAGATTAAAAAAATAAAAATTATGGCACTAATCAATCCTCACATTAACTTCAACGGAAATGCCGAAGAAGCTTTTACATTTTACAAATCAGTTTTTGGCGGAGAATTTGCAAAAGTGATGCGCTTCAAAGACTTAGCTAGCCCCGAATTTCCAATTTCTACAGCTGAAGAACATAAAATAATGCACATCGCATTGCCTATTGGGAAAAACATTTTGATGGGAAATGATGTTCCGGAAATTATGGGAAAAGTAAACGAAAACGAAAACAGATCAAAAATAGCCATTAGTGCCGAAAGCCGCGAAGAGGCAGACCAATTATTCAACGGACTTTCGCAAGGTGGTGATATCGAAATGCCTATGGAAGATAGTCCTTGGGGTTCCTATTTCGGGATGTTTAGAGATCAATTTGGTATCGAATGGATGGTCGATTTTGATCCAAAATATAAAGGGCAAATATAACTCCATACCAAAGCCCTATCAAAGCCCTATCAAAGCCCACTCAAAGCCCTATATAGAGTATGAGTTAAGTATGAAAACTGCTAGTGTCAATCATCCCATTTTCAGACCTTTTTTTAGTCAATTGCTGCTCCTTGGAAAGTGTTACCAAATACAATTATAATCACTCTGCGGATTGGATAAGTTTAGCCAAACTAATTTTATAGATACAGATAGTAAAAATTGAAAAACTAAAATTTTCATACCCTTTTAGATTTCCCTATATTTGTTACTTCAAACCAATGTACAGTGAGCGAAATCAACAAGCTAAAAATATTCAATGACCCCATTTATGGGTTTATTACCATCCCCAACGCCTTAATTTACGATTTAATTCAGCATCCCTATTTCCAGCGATTGCGACGCATTTCGCAAATGGGATTGTCGTATTTGGTGTATCCTGGCGCCAATCACACCCGTTTTCATCACGCTTTGGGCTGTATGCACATTATGCAAAAAGCGGTCGAAACCTTACGTTTCAAAGGGGTTTCTATTTCTAAAGAGGAAGAAAATGCGCTCTATATCGCCATTTTGTTGCACGATATTGGTCACGGGCCTTTTTCGCACGCAATGGAAAGCAGTATTGTCGAAGATGTGCATCACGAAGCCATTTCGTTGTTGTTTATGCAGCAATTGAATCTGGAATTTGAAGGCCAGTTGAGTCTTGCCATCAAAGTTTTTAAGGGCGATTATCATCGCAAATTTATGTTGCAACTCATTTCGAGTCAGCTCGATATGGATCGAATGGATTACCTGAAACGCGACAGTTTTTATTCCGGCGTAGCCGAAGGAAATGTCAATTCTGAACGCTTAATTCAAATGATGAATGTAGTCGATGATGTTTTGGTAATCGAAGAAAAAGGCATCTATTCCGTAGAAAAATTCCTGATGTCGAGACGCTTAATGTATTGGCAAGCCTATTTGCACAAAACCAGTTTAGTAGCCGAATTGATTTTGACGAAAGTCCTAAAACGCGCCAAGGAATTGACCGAAAAAGGGGTGGTTTTGCCTTGTAGTGAACCCTTGCTCTTTTTTATGCAACACAAAATTACAATGGAAACCTTCGACAGCGAAACCTTGGATTTGTTCTCACAGTTAGATGATTTTGATATTATTAGTGCTTTAAAATCTTGGCAAAAACAAGGCGATTTTATACTGTCGTCCTTGAGCAAAATGATTATCAACAGAGATTTATTGAAAATTAAATTAAGCGAAGAAAAAGTCCCTGCCGAAGATTTACATCATTTAAAAGAACGGTTTGCAGCAGAAAATAATATTACTTTGGCCGAAGCCAATTATTTTATATTTAAAGGCAAAATCAAGAATCAAGCCTATAGCAAAGAGGCAGAACCCATTCGGATTTTGAAAAAAGATAGAAGCATTGAAGATGTGGTAGAAGCTTCGGACCAATTGAATTTGAAGTCGTTATCTAAATATGTGACCAAATATTATCTATGTTTTCCAAAACAACTTGTTTAAAAACCGATATTTAAAATCTATTTTTTATATTTTTGTCGGGATAAAATAAAATAAAACATTTTTTAGAATTTAATTAGGACATTGAAAAGAGCGTTTTATCTTATTCCTATATAAATTATAATTTGATAAGATGAAATTTACAGCAGAGCAAATAGCCGGTGTCTTAGGCGGTGAAGTCATCGGTAATCCAAAAGCCGAAGTGTATAAATTGTCTAAAATTGAAGAAGGTTCAGAAGGTTCCATCAGTTTTTTGGCAAATCCAAAATATTTACCTTATATCTATTCAACTCAGGCGACCATCACAATTGTGAACAATTCCTTTATTCCTGAAGCTGAATTGCAAACTACTCTCATCAAAGTTGAGGATGCTTATATGTCTTTTACTAAATTATTGGAATTTTACGATCAAGCAACAAAGGCAAGTAAAAGTGGCATCGAACAGCCAGTATTTCTTCCCGATTCTGTGCAATATGGAGCCAATTTGTATCTTGGCTGTTTTAGTTATATCGGCGAAAACACCCAGATTGGCGATAATGTCAAAATTTATCCCAATTGTTTTATTGGCGAGAAGGTAAAAATTGGGAATAATGTTACTATTTTTGCAGGCGCAAAAATTCATTCCGAAACGGTTATTGGTGATAATTCTGTGATGTATTCCGGAGTAGTCATTGGTGCTGATGGTTTTGGTTTTGCTCCCAATGCGGATGGCACGTATTCGAAGATTCCACAAATTGGGAATGTCATTATAGAAGATGGCGTTGAAATTGGAGCCAATACGACCATAGACCGCGCTACGATGGGATCAACGATTATCCGGAATGGGGTGAAATTGGACAATCAAATTCAAATCGGTCATAATGTGGAAATCGGTGAGAACACTGTAATTGCTGCTCAAACTGGTATTGCCGGTTCGACCAAAATTGGTAAAAATTGTATGATTGGTGGTCAAGTGGGCATTGTTGGGCATTTGACAATTGGCAATAACGTTAAAATTCAAGCCCAATCTGGTGTGGCTCGAAATATAAAAGACGACGAGGTTTTACAGGGAAGTCCAACCTTTGCATACAGTGATTTTAGTAAATCCTATGTGCATTTCAAAAATTTGCCCAAGATTGTTACCGAAATAGAAGAATTAAAAAAAGAAATAGAAAACAAAAAACACGCAAACAATGGTTAAACAAAAGACTATCGTAACTGAAATTTCACTAACCGGAGTTGGGCTACACACAGGAAAAGAAGTCACCATGACTTTCAAACCTGGTCCTGCCAACAACGGTATAACTTTCGTTCGTAAGGATTTAGAGGGTCAACCTATAATTGAAGCCGATGCCAATTATGTTGTAAACACACAAAGAGGTACTAATTTAGAAAAATTAGGAGTAAAAATACAAACTCCCGAGCACGTTTTGGCGGCCATTGTTGGTTGTGACATCGATAACATTATTATAGAATTAGACGCTTCTGAACTGCCGATAATGGATGGTTCTTCAAAATATTTTGTAGAGGCCATTGAAAAAGCGGGTATCCAAGAACAAGATGCGAAACGCAATATTTACGTAGTAAAGGAGATTATTTCATTTATGGACGAGGATTCTGGAAGCGAAATCATTGTGATGCCAAGCGATTCCTACTCAGTAACCACGATGGTCGATTTTGGTACCAAAGTTTTGGGAACTCAAAATGCTACGATGAAATCTATCTCAGAGTTTAAAACTGAAATAGCCGAGTCGAGAACTTTTAGTTTTCTTCATGAACTAGAATTCTTGTTGGAAGAAGGATTAATAAAGGGAGGAGATTTGAATAATGCCATTGTTTATGTCGATAAAGAAATTTCGGAAAAAACAATGAACAACCTCAAAGTGGCTTTCGGAAAAGACGAATTGACCGTAAAACCGAATGGAATTTTAGACAATTTGACTTTGCATTATCCCAACGAGGCGGCAAGACACAAATTACTAGATGTTATTGGTGATTTATCCTTGATTGGTACTCGAATTCAGGGGAAGGTAATTGCCAATAAACCAGGTCATTTTGTTAATACTCAGTTTGCAAAAAAATTGGCCAAAATTATTAAAATCGAACAGCGAAATTATGTTCCTGTGTACGATTTGAATCAAGAACCTTTGATGGACATACATAAAATTATGTCTGTTTTGCCTCATAGACCTCCATTTTTATTTATCGATAGAATTCTGGAAATGTCGGACAGTCATATCGTAGGCTTAAAAAATGTTACTATGAACGAAAGTTTCTTCGTAGGCCATTTTCCTGGAGCTCCCGTTATGCCTGGTGTAATTATCGTAGAAGCTATGGCCCAAACAGGGGGGATTTTGGTATTAAGTACTGTGCCAGATCCTGAAAATTATTTGACCTATTTTATGAAAATAGACAATGTAAAATTCAAACAAAAAGTCTTGCCTGGAGATACATTAACTTTCAAATGTGAACTGATTACTCCTATACGAAGAGGAATTTGTCACATGCAAGCCAATGCTTACGCCAATGGAAGATTAGTTGCCGAGGCGGAATTGATGGCGCAAATTTCAAAAAAACAGTAGAAAAATGTTTATAGTTTGTAGTTTAGGGTTTATAGTTAAAACCACAAACTACAAATTAAAAACCATAAACCATAAACATAAAATTTATGAATCAACCCTTAGCTTATGTTCATCCGGGCGCTAAAATCGCAAAAAATGTTGTAATAGAACCTTTTACCACCATTCATAATAATGTCGTTATTGGTGACGGAACTTGGATAGGTTCCAATGTAACCATTATGGAAGGCGCGAGAATAGGAAAAAATTGTAATATTTTTCCAGGAGCAGTGATCGCTGCTATTCCGCAAGATTTGAAATTTGGCGGTGAAGATTCCTTGGCGATTATTGGGGATAATTGTACGATTCGAGAATGTGTTACTGTCAATCGAGGTACGATAGCTTCCGGTCAAACGGTAGTTGGTAACAATTGTTTGATTATGGCAGCAGCCCATATTGCTCACGATTGTCATATCGGCGATAATGCAATTATAGTAAATGGGGTTCTTTTGGGAGGTCACGTAACTATAGGTAAATATGCCATTATTGGCGGACTTTCTGCGGTGCATCAATTTATTAGCGTAGGCGATCACGCGATGATTTCCGGTGGTTCTTTGCTTAGAAAAGATGTTCCTCCTTATACCAAAGCGGCCAAAGAACCTTTATCTTATGTTGGAATCAATTCAGTTGGACTTAGGAGACGTGGATTTACATCCGAAAAAATAAAAGAAATTCAAGAAATTTATAGAATATTATATCAAAAAAATTATAATACCACTCAAGCCTTAGGAATTATTGAAGCTGAAATGGAGGCAACTCCTGAAAGAGATGAAATCATCGATTTTATCCGAAATTCATCAAGAGGTGTAATGAAAGGCTATTCGGGGAATTACTAGAAAACAAATTTTAGATTGCAGATTTCAGATTATTGACGAGTTTGCAACAAACAATAAACAATAAATAATAAACAATAAACATATAAAATGGCATCAACATCAGATATTAGAAACGGCTTGTGTATCAAATACAACAATGACATCTATAAAATCATCGAATTTCTTCACGTTAAACCAGGGAAAGGACCTGCTTTTGTGAGAACAAAACTAAAGAGTTTATCCAATGGTAAAGTATTAGACAACACCTTTTCGGCTGGACACAAAATTGAAGAAGTACGTGTTGAGAATCATAAATTTCAATATTTATATCCAGAAGGCGATTTGTTTCACTTTATGAATGTAGAATCGTTTGAACAAATTTCTTTGAACAAAAATGTGTTGGATTCTCCAGATTTATTAAAAGAAGGTGAAAATGTAATGATCGCCATCAATACCGAAACCGATTTGCCTCTTTCAGTTGATATGCCTGCTTCTGTAATTTTAGAAGTAACCTATGCTGAGCCTGGAATCAAAGGAAATACAGCTACCAACGCTACAAAATCGGCTACCGTTGAAACCGGTGCGACTGTCAATGTTCCCTTGTTTATTAATGAAGGAGACAAAATTAAAATTGATACTACTTCTGGGAATTACATGGAGAGAGTTAAGGAATAAAGCCCCCTAACCCCCGAAAGGGGAACAGTTGGCATAATTAAATTTATTATATTTTAGTATAAAATTCCCCCTTTGGGGGATAGGGAGCTATGAAATTCAATACCACGCACACATTAAAGGAAATTGCAACCATCATCAACAGCGAATTTGTTGGTGATGAAAATTTCCTTATTTCTGGAATGAACGAAATTCACGTGGTAGAATCGGGTGATATTGTATTTGTGGACCATCCCAAATATTACGATAAAGCGTTGAATTCTGCTGCGACAACCATTTTGATTAACAAGAAAGTGGATTGCCCAGAAGGTAAAGCATTATTAATTTCAGATGATCCTTTTCGAGATTTTAATACATTAACCAAGCATTTTAAGCCTTTTCAATTTGCTGCTGTAGCCATTTCGGCTTCTGCTACGATTGGTGCTGGAACAATTATTCAGCCGAATTGTTTTATTGGAAATCAAGTTGAGATTGGGAAAAATTGTTTGATTCATCCCAATGTTACTATTTATGATCATACTATAATTGGCGACAATGTCATTATTCACGCTGGAACCATTCTTGGTGCCGACGCTTTTTATTACAAAAAACGCCCCGATGGTTTCGATCAATTGATATCAGGAGGTCGAGTAGTCATAAAAGACAATGTGGGTATTGGTGCGCTCTGCACCATAGACAAAGGGGTTACGGGTGATACAACTATAGGTGAAGGAACAAAAATTGACAATCAAGTGCATGTCGGCCACGACACCGTTATTGGGAAAAAATGCCTAATCGCATCACAAACTGGCATTGCAGGCTGTGTTATTATCGAAGATGAAGTTACGATTTGGGGACAAGTCGGTACTGCAAGTGGTATTACAATAGGGAAGAAAGCGGTAATTATGGGGCAAACTGGCGTTACAAAATCCGTTGAAGGTGGAAAGAGTTATTTTGGCACACCGATTGAAGAATCTCGAGAAAAATTGAAACAACTGGCTAATATTAAAAAAATACCTGAAATACTCAATCAAATAAAAGAATTATGAAATGAGCTCAATCGGAATGGAGTATCAATCCAATGACGATTTGCAAATGGAAACTAATTCAAAAAAAGTTAAAAAAAGTATGAAACCAAAAGATATTGTTCTCGATTTCTATAAATCTGATGTTTTATTAGATAGAAAGACCGTCAGCGAATTTTTGCATCCCGAAGTTACCATCGATTGGAATACCAATAGCGGATTTATTCAAATGAATCACGATGATATTTTATCGTTAACTGATGAATTATCAAAATCGTATGTTCGATCTAAAATAAGAATTAGTCACGTTATTCAAGAAAAAAATCTGGTTTCCTTACGCTATTCCCATTTTGTAAAAACCATCGAAAATCCAAGAGAAGAAATGCTGATGGGGAATTTTTTCGTTATTTGGGAGGTCAAAGATGGAAAATTATTCAGAGGCTATCAGATGAGTCATTTTTCTTAATTATTTTTCAAAATATTAATCGCAAAAACCTATTTTTGCAACACTATAAAAAAAACCAAAAAAAAAGAGATCATGAGCGTTTTAGTTAATAAAGATTCAAAGATAATTGTTCAAGGATTTACAGGAAGCGAAGGAACTTTCCACGCTACACAAATGATTGAGTATGGAACCAATGTTGTAGGAGGAGTTACACCAGGAAAAGGAGGTTCAACCCATTTGGATCGCCCTGTTTTCAATACAGTAAAAGATGCGGTTGAACAAGCAGATGCCGACACAACAATTATTTTTGTACCGCCAGCTTTTGCAGCTGATGCCATTATGGAAGCGGCCGATGCTGGAATCAAAGTGATTATTGCCATCACAGAAGGAATTCCGGTTGCAGATATGATTAAAGCAAACAACTATATCAAAAGTAGAAATTGCACCCTTGTTGGTCCAAACTGCCCTGGCGTTATCACTCCAGGTGAAGCGAAAGTAGGTATTATGCCAGGTTTTGTCTTCAAAAAAGGAACAGTGGGTATCGTTTCTAAATCAGGAACTTTGACCTATGAAGCTGCGGATCAAGTGGTGAAACAAGGATTAGGAATCACTACCGCTATTGGAATTGGAGGAGACCCAATTATTGGAACTACAACAAAAGAAGCCATCGAATTATTTATGAATGATCCAGAAACCGAATGTATCGTGATGATCGGGGAGATTGGAGGTCAGCTAGAAGCAGATGCTGCACAATGGATTAAAGCAAACGGAAACCGCAAACCAGTTATTGGCTTCATCGCTGGAGAAACTGCTCCAAAAGGAAGAACAATGGGACATGCTGGCGCTATTGTTGGTGGTGCCGATGATACTGCCGAAGCCAAAAAACGCATTATGAGAGAATGTGGAATACACGTGGTAGATTCTCCAGCAGAAATTGGAAAAAAAGTAAAAGAAGTATTGGGGTAAATTCCAAAAAACAAATAACAAATTTCAAAAGTCTCAATATTGTGTTGAGACTTTTTTCTATAAAAAAGTTAATAAAAAAAACACTTTGCGCCTTAGCGCCTTGGTGGCAAAAAAGAAAATAAAATGTATAAAGAATTAAAAAAAATCAAAGTCAAAAATCAATTCAGTTTTTCTATCGATGATAGTTTAGAAGAAGTTTGCAATGCGCCAGAAAACGGAAGCGGCATTTTCTTGGTTTATGCAGTCGATGGAGAAGAAAAAGAACTGATAATGCTAGGCTCAACAGGAACCATCCAAAATGATGGAACTTTAAAAAGTAAAAATGGTGGATTGTTCGACAAAATCGTAAACGGTCACCAATTTGCCAAAACTGGCAGAAAATATTCGTGGCCAGCACAAATGAAATTGGAAAATATCGCTAGATTAGAAGTGTATTGGTATGAAACTTTCAACGACAAGAATAAAGTGATTCCAACATTCCTAGAAGGTCAAATTTTGCAAAATTACTTGGATGAAAATGCAAGATTGCCAAGATGGAATGTGGCGTTTTAGAACATTTTTTCCAAAAAAATATTGAAAGCTCTACGAATTGTAGAGTTTTTTTGCGAATTAAAATGGGCTCGACCATTTGGAATCAACATATAAATTTGTTCCTGATAGTGTTTTTAAAAATGCAATTAGTGCATTTACTTCTGTAGCTGTAAGATTTAATTTTTGTCCAAAACCATTTGGTCTTAATCGCGGATCAAGATTTGTGTTTCCTGGCGCAAGATTAATAGTGCCATAATGACCTATTACAGTTTGAAGCGTTTCAAGATTTCCTGTGTGCATCATTGGCCCATTAGTAGTGCCATCTTGTTTAACTAAATTCCTTAATGATGGTGCTTTAGTATTTGTAATATCTATGCCTGTACCATTAAGAACACCAATAATCCCGTTATTTCTTGTATTTGGATCAATATCAAATTCTGGAGCAGCGTGACAAACAGCGCAACCGACGCCTCCGCCTGTCCTAGAACCTGCAGCATCAAAAACGGGAGGAGTTAGAAATAGATTTTTTCCCTGGTTTTCTTGAGCCGTAAAATTAGTGAAGGGTTGGTTATCATTGGCAGCCAAGGCTCTTCCCGTATCATATTTTGAATCGAATGATTGAATGCTTCTTACAAATTGAGACAAAGCCAATTGGATTTTGTTCTCGGTGATTGTTTCGGAACCGAAAGTAAATTTAAATAATTCCTTGTAATATTCAATCTTTTGAAGTTTTGCGATTAATATTGAAATAGAGCCATCGCCGCTTGTGCCGCTAAATCCCATTTCTAAATGATTTTGAATAGGTTGTGTAGTTTGAACTTCCAGAGTTGCCGCTCTTTCATCCCAAAAGAATTTTGCTTCATTGGAGAATCTTGAATTTGCCAAACGCATCGAATGTCTTGTTGTTGTTCCATTGACGCCAATACTAGCAATTGCAACATCTCCAAAAGCATTAGCTTGAATATGACACGACGAGCAAGAAATGGTATTGTTTGACGATAAATTAGTATCATAAAATAATACTCTGCCTAGAGTTGCGCCTTTATCAGTAATTGGATTTCCAACAGTATTGTCTTTTGTAATATAAGCAGGAATAGTTTGATTGGCATAATTTGCCAGATTATTCAAATCTATTTTCCCCGAAAATTTTGAGGTAACATTTGGATAAAGATCAACTACTGTATAATCGTTTGAATCATTACCACCGCTGCAAGACGATAATAACAAAGTAAAATTTACTAGTAAAAAAGATGCGATTTTTTTCATGTGAAATTTTGAAATTTGATTGGATTAGAAGAACTTGTTTTTTTTTAATTATTTGTAATTATACGTGTAGTGTCAGTTTTAAAAATCCTATATGGAAATACAATCAATGAAGGTTTATTTAAAATTGCTATTTTGGTTTGTCAAAGAAATGCAGTTGGAGTCTTTTGGACTGATTTTTTTATATTTGGTTTAATTGAATTTTTAATTTTTTTCAAACTCACAAATATTCTTATATTTGACAGATATAAATTAGCCCTGATTGCTTCGCCAGTTCGCTTCGCTCGTGTGCAGTGAAAATCCTTTTATGTTTTTCCTTTAAAAACATAAAAGATTGCAACGGATAGCAGGATTAGCTCCTAAAAAAATTAATAGAAAATGAAATTACTCGAAGGAAAAGTAGCCATAATCACTGGCGCAAGTCGCGGAATTGGAAAAGGAATTGCAGAAGTTTTTGCTAAACACGGCGCAAACGTTGCGTTTACCTATAGTTCATCGGTAGAATCTGCTCAGGCTTTGGAAACTGAATTGAATGCTTTAGGCATCAAAGCCAAAGGATATCAATCTAACGCTGCCGACTTTAATGAAGCACAAACGTTTGTAGATGCCGTTTTAGCTGATTTTGGTACAGTAGATATTCTTATCAACAATGCTGGAATTACTAAAGATAATTTGTTGATGCGTATGTCTGAAGCGGATTTTGATCAAGTAATCAATGTCAACTTGAAATCAGTTTTCAATATGACCAAAGCCATTCAGAAAACATTTTTGAAACAACGTGCTGGCTCTATCATCAATATTAGTTCTGTGGTTGGGGTTTCTGGAAATGCAGGACAAACGAACTATGCAGCTTCCAAAGCAGGAGCAATCGGATTTACAAAATCGGTAGCATTGGAATTAGGATCAAGAAACATTCGTTGCAATGCGATTGCTCCAGGATTTATTGAAACTGAAATGACAGCCAAATTAAGCGAAGAAGTTGTAAAAGGTTGGAGAGAAGGAATTCCGTTGAAACGTGGCGGAACTACCGAAGATGTTGCCAATGCTTGCCTTTTCTTGGCTTCGGATATGAGCGCCTACATCACTGGACAAGTATTGAATGTGTGTGGAGGAATGCTTACATAAGAAGTTTGTCGTTTGTGGTTTGTGGTTTATAGTTTAGAACCATAAACTATAAACCAAAAACTATAAACAAATAAAAAATGGCAACAAACACGATTCTATTATTATTGCTTTCATTACTAATAGCGGGAGGATTGTCTTTTTTTCAATATTTATATAAAGCCAAAACCAAGTCAAAACTGAACTTGGTTTTGGCTTTTTTGCGTTTTTTATCCATTTTCGGGATTTTATTGTTGTTGATAAATCCTATAATGAGTCGGAAAACATTGGAAACCATCAAAACTCCACTGCCAATCGTGGTAGATAATTCGAGTTCGATTGTCGATTTAAAATCCAAAGAAACAGCTTTGCAATTGTATAAAAAGTTGGTGCAAAATAAGGATTTACAAGATAAATTTGAGCTGCAATCCTATCAGTTTGACAATGAATTTCAACAATCCGAGACATTTGATTTCAAGGGAACTCAAACGAATGTTGACGATGCGGCCAAAAGCCTGAAAAACATTTATAAAAACATTAGTTTTCCAATAGTTTTGATTACAGATGGAAACCAAACTTCGGGCAATGATTATGTCTATTCGTTTGATGCCAATAACAAAGTATATCCTGTCGTTGTGGGTGATACAACCAAATTTTTAGATTTAAAAGTAAATCAGTTGAATGTCAATAAATACGCTTTTCATAAGAATAAATTTCCAGTGGAAGTGTTTTTAAGTTACTCCGGAAACAAAAGTGTGAATGCTGATTTTCGAATTTCGCAAGGAAATTCAATTTTAAGCAAGCAAACGGTTTCTTTTTCGCCATCTAAAAAATCTGTACTAGTAAATGTTTTACTTCCGGCTGATAAAGTGGGTTTGCAAGTATTTAAAGCAACAATTTCTTCCAATCAAATAGAGAAAAACAGCTATAACAACACTAAGAATTTTGCAGTAGAAATCATTGACCAAAAAACTAACATTGCAATTGTTTCTACGATAAATCATCCGGATATTGGCGCTTTGAAGCGGGCAATAGAATCTAATGCGCAGCGAAAAGTAACTATATTTAAACCCAGTGCAATCAATTCATTACAGGATTATAATATTTTAATTTTGTATCAGCCAACGAACGAATTCAAATTAGTTTTTGATAAAAATAAATTAGCTGGAATTAATTCTTTTATTGTCACAGGAAACAATACTGATTTTAATTTTTTGAACCAACAACAGAGCAATTTGATTTTCAAAATGAGTGGTCAAAAAGAAGATTATTTGGCTGGATTTAATTCGCAATTCAATTTATTTTCGATTGATAATTTGGGCTTCGAAAATTTCCCGCCCTTGCAAAATCCTTTTGGAACAATAACTACAAAGGGAAGCGTTTCAACATTGCTTTCATCCAAAATCAGAAATATCGAAACCAATTCACCTTTATTATCTTTTGCTGAAAATCAAGGAAAACGATCGGCTTTTTTGTTGGGTGAAAATAGTTGGAAATGGCGAATGCAAACCCACGTTGATCATCAATCTTTCGAGAAATTTGATGTTTTTGTGGACAAAATCATTCAGTTTTTGGCATCCAACGATTCCAAAAAGTCTTTGATTGTGAACCACGAAAGTTTTTATAATTCAGGAGAAACCATAGAAATTACAGCTTCTTATTTCAATAAAAACTATGAATTTGACGAAAAAGCTCGTTTGACCATTTCGGTGACCAATGCTAAAACAAAGCAATCTAAAAACTACGATTTATTAAAAGGTAATAGCGCTTTCAAAGTCAATTTAGATGGCCTTTCGGCAGGAACATATAATTTTATTGTCAAAGAATTGAATTCACGAATAAGTCATTCGGGACATTTTGAAATTCTAGATTTCGACATCGAAAAGCAATTTGTCAATCCTGATGTGGAAAAATTGAATCAATTGGCTACACAAACCAAAGGAAAATTATTTTACCCAAACCAAGTTGATATTTTATTCAAAACCCTTTTGGAAAACGAAGATTACAAAGCCATTCAAAAAGAAGTTATTACCAAAACCCCTTTAATTGATTGGGTTTGGTTATTGGTTTTAATGGCGATTTCTCTTGCCTCAGAATGGTTTTTGAGGAAATATAATGGGATGTTGTGATTAAATTATCTGTTCAAGTCTTTTTCAATGTAGAAATAAACTAATATTACTAAATTATGAAAGTTAAATTCCTATCTATTGTTGCAATTTCGACTGTTATTTTTTATGTTTTTTCATTTTCAAAGACGAATAATATTGTCAAAAGCAATCTTTCGGGAAATACCATTCAGCAACGTTTTCAAACTCCTTCGGGATTTGTGAGAGAAGTAGAATCTAAGTCTTCCTTTGGTTATTTTTTGAGAAATCTTCCTTTAAAACCAGTTGGTTCCAATGTTTTGTATTATAACGGGACAGGAAAATACAATCAAAATGTGTACGAAGCAGTCGTTAATTTGCCTATAGGAAAACAGGATTTACATCAATGCGCAGATGCTGTAATGCGTTTGCGAGCGGATTATTTTTACGGTCAAAAGCAATATGACAAAATCCATTTTAATTTCACAAATGGTTTTCGAGTTGATTATAGCAAATGGGCAGCAGGTTACCGCATTGCAGTTAAAGGAAATAAAGCGAGTTGGGTTAAAACGGCAAAACCGTCCAATAGTTACGAAACTTATTGGAAATATTTGGAGACTGTATTTATGTATGCAGGAACGGCTTCCTTAGAAAAGGAGCTGAAAGCAATTAAAGTTACCGATGTGAATATTGGGGATGTTTTCATAAAAGGAGGATTTCCAGGGCACGCAGTTATAGTGGTAGATGTGGCTGTTAATACCAAAAATAACCAAAAAGTTATGCTTTTGGCACAAAGTTATATGCCAGCACAGGAACTTCAAATATTGAAAAATCCAAATAATAGTAGTTTGTCTCCTTGGTATAGTGTCGACTTAGGAACAACTCTAAAAACCCCAGAATGGACTTTCAATTCGTCACAATTAAAACGTTTTTAAATGAAACGATTCTGCTTTTTCCTTTTAATATTTCAAATTGTATTCTCGCAAGAAATTCCGCAGAATGTACAAAAGTTGTTGCAGGTTTTTCCGAAGCAAATTATTGGATATAAGGAAAATAAAATTATTTTTAGCGACAATTCAACTTTGATTTATGATGATTTTAAGAAGAAAAACAATCAGGAATTAATTGAAAATCCAGATATCGAGGATCAATTTAGGTTTGTATACAAAAAAGCAAATTGGAATTCCATTCCAACAGTTGATTCCGGAAGAATTCGCAACGAAGCTTTTTTTAAGAAAGTTTATGGCAATTCTAAATCCGATGTAGCTTCAAAATTGGTTGAAATTATTTGGTGTCCAAAATTAGTAAATCAAAAAATTAAAATAACAACAGTTAATGGCGTTAATGAGATTTTTAAAAAACTTTCGGCTGAATTAGACCAGCATCCGGAATTTGTAGAATACATACAAAATATAGGTGGGACTTTTAACTGGAGAAAAATTTCAGGAACCAATCGATTGAGTACACATAGTTTTGGGATAACTTTAGATATTAATTCCAAAAAATCAAACTATTGGCAATGGGATTGCAAATGCACTGACGAAAACACTCAACTTATATACAGAAATCAAATTCCCTTGAAGTTAGTCCAAATTTTTGAAAAATACGGTTTTATTTGGGGCGGCAATTGGAAACATTACGATACTATGCATTTTGAATATCGTCCAGAATTGCTTAATTGAATTCCAATAAATCAACTAAAAAAGTGGTTTTTGAGAAAATATAATGGGATGTTGTGATTTTTTTTGCAGTTTATCAAACTTAAGTTTAACTTAATTTATCGGGTTGTTCATTTTTTGGAGCACTATATACAATATTTTTACGTTTTGAAATGGACAGCACCTTATTGTGAAATGGCATATCTCAAGTGTAATATAAAATGAAAAAACGAATAATCATTCTACTAGTTATTACTATCAGCTCCTGGAGTTATTCTCAAAATTGGAAAACTAATTTTGATGACGCCAAGCAAGAAGCTTTGAAACAAAATAAAAACATTCTTCTTGTTTTTTCAGGTTCAGATTGGTGCGCCCCGTGTATCAAATTGGATAATGTGGTTTGGAAATCGGAAGCATTTAAATCGGAATCAGAAAAATGCTGGGTGATTTATAAAGCTGATTTTCCTAAGAAAAAAGCAAATCAATTGTCTGCTGAACTCACGGAAAGCAATAAAAATCTAGCCGAAAAATACAACCGAAATGGGAGTTTTCCGTTGGTAATTCTTTTAGATAAAACCGGAAAAACTATTGGGATGACTGGTTTCAAGAATATTTCGGCAACAGATTATATTCAACTCATTCATTCATTGGAAAAAAAATGAAAAAGATAGTAAGCCTGTTTTTTTTAAGTATGGCATTTGTCTCTTATGGACAAATCACCTACAAAAAAAAATTATCTATGTTGGGCAGTCCCTTCGAAATTACAGTTATTTGTAAAGATACTGTTCAAGGAAATTATTTTGCAGATTTGGCTGTCGCCGAAGTAAAACGAATTGAAAACTTAATTTCAGATTGGATTCCGACTACGCAAATATCGCAGGTCAATAAAAATGCGGGAATCCAACCTATTAAGGTGAACCAAGAAGTGTACGATTTGGTAGGTCGCGCCATTAAAGTATCGCAAATCACCTCTGGAGCTTTTGATATTTCGTATGCATCGATGGATAAAATTTGGAAGTTTGATGGCAGTATGAAGGTTATGCCAACTGAGGAAGCCATCAAAAAATCGGTTTCCAAAATTGGATACAAAAACATTATTCTAGATCCAAAAGAACAGACCATTTATCTCAAAATGCAAGGAATGAAGTTGGGACTTGGCGGAATAGGTCAAGGTTATATTGCTGACAAAGTCAAAGAATTGCTTATATCAAAGGGTTGTACTTCTGGAATTGTAAATGTTTCGGGCGACATCAATACTTGGGGAAAACAAAGTGGCGGTAAACCTTGGACGGTGGCGATTGTCAACCCGATGAACAAGAATAAAGTTTTTGCCACATTTCCGCTCGAAAACAGTGCGGTAGAAACCTCTGGTAGTTATGAAAAATTCGTGATTTTCAACGGTATTAGATATTCGCACATCATCGATCCCCGAACAGGTTATCCAGCACAAGGTGTGGTCAGCGTTTCTGTTTTTGCTAAGCAAACCGAAATTGCCGATGCTTTAGCGACCGGAATTTTTGTTTTGGGTGTGGAAGTAGGACTTGATTTAGTCAATCAGATGAAAGGGATTGAATGTATTATCGTGGATGATAAGGGTAAAATTCATACTTCGAAGGGAATAGACATCAAAAAATTTGAATAATATGATACAGAAAATAATTTTCGGATTGCTGCTTGGTTTGATTTTTCAATCCTGCAACGCAGTAAAAGAATATGAAAAAGTGGCAATCAACGACCCCGATATGAAGCTTACCGCTAGAACATCGGAACGCTACGAAACTACTTTTCAGGTGTACCGTGAAGCGGCGGCAGGTGCCAATGGTGGAAAATCAGGCGGAGGCTGCGGTTGCAACTAACTATCGGAATTCTAAATATTTTAAAAATTATAAACATGCCCTCATTGATGAAATCAATAATTGCACTTCTTTTTTTACTAATTGGTTTTACGGTGTTTTCCCAAGAGGCCACTGATAGCATTCAATTTAAGAAGAGAGTATTAGAAAGTACCGAAGTGGATTTTCTGTTAAGTTATTACAACCAAGACGGATCTAAATCAGCAGTTTCAGGAGGAATTGGTTCTGAAAAATTAACAGATCTTGCCTCGAATATTGTCGTGGCAATGCCTTTGAATGATGATGCGGTTCTAACTGTAGATATGGGCATCTCAGCCTATTCATCGGCTTCGTCAAGTAATATCAATCCCTTTAATGCTACTGGTGCTTCAGGTGGTGGAGGAGAGGACGACGACGATAGAGTAGGATATTTTGGCACAGCGTCAGCGAGCGCACCTTATGGGACACCTTGGCAGGCATCGTCAGGTGCATCAAAAAACGATGAACTGACTGCAGTAACTGTAAATTATGCGCACAGTAGTGATTCCCGAAATTTTATTTGGAATGCAGATGTTTCCTTCTCAAATGAATATGATTATACCTCCTTTGGTTTTGGAGGTGGAATTGCTAAACTATTTAATGATAAAAACACAGAATTGAGTCTTAAAGCCAACGTTTATTTAGATCAATGGAGACCAATTTACCCAACAGAATTGCACGAATATTCTAAATATGGAAATGATTTTTTGAACCAAGGTTATTTTAGTGGAGTCACGGTTTTAGATCAAAACGGACAAGCTACCACAAATTATATTCCCTTGGCTTTTGAAACTATAAGTTCTGTCAATAGAAATTCATATTCCGCTTCGTTTGGATTTTCTCAAGTGCTTTCAAAAAAATTACAAGTTTCATTGTTTTTTGATGTTTTACAGCAACAAGGATTATTGTCTACCCCGTATCACCGAATTTATTTTGCCGACAAAGCCAATTATTACATTGGCCAAGCCCAATACATTCCTGATTATGAAAGTGAAACCAATGTTGGAGTCTATAAATTAGCTGACGACATCGAAAGATTGCCCGATAGCCGATTTAAATTGCCCATCGGTGCTAGATTGAATTATTATTTCAACGAACGATTTGTTTTGAGAACTTATTACCGTTATTATTCTGATAATTGGGACATTCAATCGCATACTGCCAATATCGAATTACCAATAAAAGTATCCGATCGTTTTACAGTTTTCCCGATGTATCGTTATTACACCCAAACTCAATCGAAATATTATGCCTCTTATGAAACGCATTTATCAACTGAAAAATATTATACTTCCGACGCCGATTTAAGTACTTTTGATGCCAATCAATTCGGTTTTGGGGTCAATTATACCGATATATTTACCGGAGCCGAAATATGGAAATTTGGTTTGAAGAACGTTGATTTTAGATTCAATCATTACCAGCGGAGTGATAATCTAACGGCGAATATTGCTACCATTGGATTCAAGTTTATTATGCAATAATTATGAAAATTCTAATAGTTGAAGACGAAATAGGAATTGCCAATTTCCTCCAACAAGGCTTGGAAGAAGAAGGCTATACCATTTTAGTTGCCAATGACGGAAAAACGGGTCTTGAAATGGCTTTAAGCCAAAAACCAAATCTTATTCTTTTGGATTGGATTTTGCCAAAAATGACTGGACTAGAGGTTTGTAAATCCCTGCGAAAAACGGACACAACGACTCCTATTATTTTTTTGACAGCCAAAGATACCATTCAAGAAACTATTGAAGGTCTGAAAGCTGGTGCCAATGATTACATCAAAAAGCCATTTAGCTTCGATGAATTGCTGGAACGTATAAAAATTCATTTCAGAAACCAGACCCAGCCCGAAATCCTGAAACTAGGTTCCATTGAAATTTATCCCGCCAAACATCTGGTTTCTAATAAAGGTATCGAAGTTAGCCTCACCCAGCGAGAATTTGAATTGTTGTGTTATTTGGTTCGAAACAAGGGCAAAGTCTGCACTCGAACCCAAATTATTCAAGACGTCTGGGATATTCATTTCGACTACGACACGGGCGTAATTGATGTTTTTATGAATGCCATTCGCAAAAAAATGAATCTCAACAAAGACGAAGATTTGATAAAAACCATTCGTGGAGTAGGGTACATTGCTAATAATTAAACGAATTCTATGTTTTCATTTTCATTCAAAAACAGAATTGCTTTCTACTATATTATCAGCACTGGTTTATTGATTTCGGCGGTTTTTTTCGTCATTTATCAAATCATTGATCACAGTGTAAATGAGCATATTAATGAGGATATAAAAGATGAAGTAGAAAAGCATTTAAAAGAGATTGAAATTGATTACAACAATACCTACCTGATTCAAGTGGATCAATGGCGGGCCCGTGAGCACAACACCGTCAATGTGAATCCGGTTTTCGTCCAATTTTTTGATATAAACAACCAATTGATTGATAAATCTCCTAATTTAAAAGGGCTACAACTCAAAATGTACCCGGAGACTTTGAACAATAAATTCATAGACACCTACTTGAATAAAAAGCCAATCCGACAAATTCAGGTACCGCTTTTGGATAGGAAAAAAGTGATCGGTCATTTGTTTATCGCAATGTCCCTCGATGATTCGACAATGATTTTGAAGAATCTTGAAGAAACGCTCTTAATTGCTTTTCCACTGATTTTACTCGTTCTTTTCTTGATTGCTCGATTTATTGCCGGAAGAAGTTTAATTCCGGTTACACTGATTACAGAGACTTCAAGCAGAATTACCAAAGACAATCTGAAAGAACGCATTATTTTGCCAAAAAACAAAGACGAACTTTATGTACTTTCAAAAACCATCAACGAATTGTTGGAACGAATTGAAAAAGCGGTGCAAAGAGAAAAACAATTCACCTCAGATGCTTCGCACGAATTGAGGACACCATTGACTGTTTTGAAAGGAACTTTAGAAGTCTTGATAAGAAAACCCAGAACGCAAGCCGACTACGAAGAAAAAATAAAATACGGCATTGCCGAAGTGAATCGAATGAATAATTTGGTAGATCAGCTACTGCTGCTGGCTCGATTCGAAAATCAAATTCAAAGTTTAAAAACCGAAAAAGTGTATTTAAATGCCTTGATTTTGGATATTCTGACGCGCTATTCCTTGAAAATGAATGCCAAAAAAATCAGCATCAATCAATCTTTTTCAAAGGATTTTTATGTAGAGTCTGATAATTATTTGGTTTCCATAATCATTAGCAATTTTATTAGCAACGCCATCAAATATTCGAATGAAAATGGCACGATTTCCATTTCCCTTTCGAAAAATAATACCGCCACCGTTTGCACCATCACCGATAACGGCATTGGAATTCCAAAAGAAGATTTGGACAAAATTCTGAATCCATTTTATCGCTCCAATCCAACACTTCATCCTGAAATTAAAGGTTTTGGATTAGGACTTTCAATTGTAAAACGATTGGCAGAATTACTCCATATCCAATTCGAAATTCGAAGCGAAATCAATAAAGGAACAACAGTGGTTTTACATTTTTATTAATTTTGATATTTGTAGATTAAATAATACACCGTTTATCTGGGAAGTAAAGGAATTGAAAATATCACACTTAAATAACAAGCAATACAATTTTAACTTTAAACAATACTAATTATGAACGAAGCACATGTACACATGGTAGTAAACCATTTTCCAATTATCGGGACGATTTTGGGATTGGGAATTTTAATTGCAGGAATGATTTTGAAAAATACTTCGGTAAAAAACACCGCATATTGTCTGTTTGTAATTGCGGCTATTTTTGCTGCTATTAGTATGGGAACTGGCGAAGGAGCAGAGGAGATGGTGGAAGATATGCCTTCTGTTGGCAAAGAAATTATTCACGAACACGAAGAAATGGCCGAAAAACTGGCCATAGTTTTATATTCCTTAGGCGTAATTTCCTTAATTGGTTTGTTTGTAAATTATAAAAAGCATAGAAACGCCAGATCGGTTTCCTATATTGCAGTTGTAGTAGCCATCATTGGCGTATTTTTTGCGCAACAAACAGGAACAACAGGAGGAGAAATTCGTCACACCGAAATCCGACCTAACGCTGTTTCAGCTGGGGGTGCAGAGCAAAATGCTGCTGCTTTAGAAGAAGGGGAAAGCGAAAACAAAGAATAGTATTCTGATTTTTTCAAACAAAAAAAGAGGATAGTTTTCCAACTGTCCTCTCTTTTTCACAAATTAAACCAATTAAACTATCGTTTACAACTAGAAACAGTATTCATTTTCTGCCACTAATTTTGTGGTAATCAACTCTCTTAATCCAATGATATTCGGCATATTGGTGTACTTTGTAAAACGACGCAATCCCATCAACATCATTCGTTGTTCGTCGCCTTCTGCAAAAGAAATGACACTTTCTTTCCCTTTTTGAGTAACAACATCCACTGCTTTATACAAATATAATTTTGCCATCGCAATTTGTTCTTTAACTTGATCTTCACCCATTTTCTTAGCCATTTTTTCAGTTCTTAAAATAGTAGATTCCGCCATATAGATTTCAATCAAAATATCGGCTGCGGCGATCAATAATTGTTGGTGTCCTTCTAAATCAGGGCCGTATTTTTGAACCGCGCCGCCGGCAACCATCAGGAATGCTTTTTTTAATTTAGTCAACATTTCTTTTTCTTCTGAAAATAATTCAGAGTAATCTGGCGTATCGAATGAAGGAATTCCCATTAATTCTTCTTGAACTTTTGTGGCGGGTCCTAATAAATCAACGTGACCTTTGAATGCTTTTTTAATCAACATTCCAACCGATAGCATTCTGTTGATTTCGTTGGTACCTTCATAAATTCTGGCGATTCTGGCATCACGCCAAGCGCTTTCCATCGGTGTATCTTCAGAAAATCCCATTCCTCCAAAAATCTGAATCCCTTCATCAGCACAGTTTTGGACATCTTCAGAAACTGCCACTTTTAGGATAGAACATTCAATCGCAAATTCTTCCACGCCTTTTAGTTCGGCTTCTTGATGCGAAGTCCCCTCGGCTTCTCTGGTTGAAATTCTGTCTTCAATATCTTTTGCAGCTCTGTATGTCGCACTTTCGCCAGCATAACAAGAGGTTGCCATTTCTGCCAATTTGTATCGAATGGCTCCAAATTGTGAGATTGGAGTGTTGAATTGCACTCTTTCGTTGGCATATTTTACCGCTCCTGAAGTCACTCTTCGTTGCGCGTCCAAACAAGCGGCGGCAAGTTTTATACGTCCAACATTTAAGGCGTTCATCGCAATTTTAAACCCATTTCCTCTCTCCGAAAGCATATTTTCGACTGGAACCTTGGTGTCTGCAAAGAAAACTTGTCGCGTGGATGAAGCCCGGATTCCTAATTTATGTTCTTCTTCACCCATTGTAATTCCGTTACTTGGGTCATTTTCTACTATGAAACCGGTAATGTTTTTATCATCGCCAATACGGGCGAAGACAATGAATAACGAGCAAAATCCGGCATTGGAAATCCACATTTTTCCCCCTGTAATTTTATAATGTGTTCCATCCTCAGACAAAACTGCTTTTGTTTTTCCCGAATTGGCATCCGATCCTGCGCCTGGTTCTGTCAAACAATAAGCGCCAAACCATTCGCCAGAAGCTAGTTTTGGAACGTATTTTTGTTTTTGTTCTTCGGATCCGTACAAAGTAATAGGCATTGTTCCAATACCAGTATGCGCTCCGAAAGCCGTAGAGAAAGAGCCCGTTCCTCCGGAAATGTAATCACAAACCAAAACGGTATTTACGAATCCCATTCCCATTCCGCCATACGCTTCAGGAACGGCAACACTCAAAAAGCCCATTTCACCGGCCTGCCTCATCGTTTCTTCTGTAAAAGCGTAGTCTTTCTTCTCGTAGCGAACTTTGTTAGGCCAAATTTCCTTGTCTACAAATTCTTTTACAGAATCACGCATCATTATTTGCTCTTCATTGAAATCTTCGGGAGTGAAGATGTCTTCACATTTTGTCTCTTTTACGATGAATTGACCACCGCGTGTTTTATCAGTCATAATCAGCCCCCTAACCCCCGAAGGGGGAATTCCTACTAGGGGTAAGTAGGGTTTTAGTTTTTATACAGTATAATTTTATTTTTTATCACGAGAGTTCCCCCTTTGGGGGTTAGGGGGCTAATAACTCATAAATCCCCGCACTTCCTTGTCCAGTTCCTACGCACATAGAAACAATTCCATATTTACTTCCTCTTCGTTGCATTTCGTCGAATAGTTGAACGGATAATTTTGCTCCTGTACAACCTAGCGGATGTCCTAATGCAATGGCTCCTCCATTGACATTCACAATGTCAGGATTTAAACCAAGTTCTCTAATTACCGCCAAAGATTGAGAGGCAAAGGCTTCGTTCAACTCCACCAAATCAATATCTTTCAATTGCAATCCGGCTTGTCTCAAGGCTTTTGGAATGGCTTTCACTGGTCCAATTCCCATAATTCTTGGTTCAACTCCTGCTGAAGCAAAGTTGACCAAACGTGCAATAGGAGAGAGGTTTAACTCTTTTACCATTTCTTCACTCATAATCAAAACAAAAGCCGCACCATCGCTCATTTGAGAAGAATTTCCAGCAGTCACACTTCCGTCCGCTGCGAAAACGGGGCGCAAATTTGCCAATGCTTCCACCGAAGTTCCCGCTCTTGGGCCCTCGTCTTTATTTACGATGTATGATTTGGTTTCTTTTTTACCATTTTCATTTATGAAAGTTTGCTCCACTGAAATTGGTACAATTTGTTTGTCAAATTTACCTTCGGCTTGCGCTTTCAAAGCTTTATAATGAGATTGAAAAGCAAACTCATCTTGGTCGGCTCTAGAAATGTTGTATTGTTTGGCGACAGCTTCGGCAGTCAAACCCATTCCCCAGTAGTAATCCTCGTGACCGTCTTTGGCTAAGGCATAATCAGGAGTTGGTTTGTAACCTCCCATCGGGATAAAACTCATACTTTCGGCACCACCAGCAATGATACAATCTGCCATTCCAGACTGAATTTTAGCAGTTGCCATCCCGATGGTTTCTAGTCCTGAAGCGCAATATCTGTTGACGGTTACGCCCGGAACATCTTCAATTTTCAATCCCATTAAGGAAATCAATCGTCCCATATTCAATCCTTGTTCGGCTTCGGGCATCGCATTTCCAACCATTACATCGTCTATGCGTTTTTTGTCGAAATCCGGCAATTCATTCATCATAAATTGAATGGTTTCTGCGGCTAATTCATCTGGGCGCTTGAATCTAAATACACCTTTTGGGGCTTTTCCCACGGCAGTTCTGTATGCTTTTACTATATAGGCTGTTTTCATATTAGCCCCCTAACCCCCGAAGGGGGAATTCCTATTAGGGGTAAATAGGATTTTAAATCACATCTTTTTTATGGAAATGCGATATATTATTTTTTCAATTATTTAAAGAACTTCTTATATTATATAAATAGTATTTACAATTTTGAGAGTTCCCCCTTCGGGGGTTAGGGGGCTAATTCCTCAAAGGTTTCCCTTTTGTTAACATAAACTGAATTCTCTCTAATGTTTTCCTTTCGGTGCAAAGCGATAAAAATGCTTCTCTTTCAATATCTAATAAATATTGTTCGCTTACTAATGTTGGCTCTGATAAGTCACCACCAGCCATTACATAAGCCAGTTTGTTGGCAATTTTCTTGTCGTGTTCCGAGATGTATTTTCCAGCTTCCATTTGGTCGGTTCCTACCAAGAACATTCCCAAAGCTTGTTTTCCCAAAACTTTCACGTCACTTCTGCGAATAGGTTGAGTGTAACCGGCTTCTGCCATTAGTAAAGCGTGTTTTTTGGCTTCGGCAATTTGGCGGTCTTTGTTGACTACAACCACATCTTTTCCGTGTTGTAATATTCCCAAGTCAAAAGCTTCGTGAGCTGAAGTTGACACTTTAGCCATAGCCACTGTCAAGAAATATTCCTGCAAAACATTCAATTCGACATCGTTTTTACGGAATAAATCGGAAGCTCGCAACGCCATTTCTTTCGATCCGCCGCCACCCGGAATTACTCCAACTCCAAATTCAACCAATCCAATGTAGGTTTCGGCAGCAGCTACCACTTTATCGGCGTGCATACTCATTTCGCAACCACCACCCAAAGTCATTCCGTGAGGCGCAACCACAACTGGAATTCCGGAATAGCGTACGCGCATCATTGTATCTTGGAACATTTTGATGGCCATATTGAGTTCTTCGTATTCTTGTTCGACCGCCATCATAAATATCATTCCAATATTGGCACCCACAGAGAAATTCGCTCCTTGGTTTCCAATAACCAAACCTTGATATTCTTTTTCGGACAAATCGATGGCTTTGTTGATGGCCTGTAGAACGTCACCACCAATAGTATTCATCTTAGACTGGAATTCTAAATTCAAGATTCCGTCTCCTAAATCTTGTATAATAGCACCGCTGTTGCTCCATACTTTTTTGCTTTCGCGAATGTTGTTCAGGATGATAAAAGCGTCTTGTCCCGGAACTTTAATCTGTGTTTTATTTGGAATATTATAAAAATAAGTGGCTCCTTCTTTAACCGAATAAAAACTTGAAATTCCAGCACCTAACATCTCACTAACCCAAGCAGGTGAACTTAAACCTTCATCTTTGATCATTTCGATTCCATTAGCAACTCCAATGGCATCCCAAATTTCGAAAGGGCCGTTTTCCCAACCGAAACCTGCTTTCATCGCATCGTCGATTTTGTATAATTCGTCTGATATTTCAGGAATTCTATTGGAAACATAAGCAAACATTGCAGCGAAACTTCGTCTGTAAAATTCTCCTGCTTTGTCTTTTCCTTTTACTAAAACTTTGAAGCGATTGATGGGTTTGTCAATGGTTTTTGTTAGTTCTAAAGTGGCAAAAGATGCTTTTTTGGCAGGACGATATTCTAAGGTGTCTAAATCTAATGAGAGAATGTCTCTACCTTCTTTTTTATAAAAACCTTGCCCTGTTTTGCTTCCCAACCATTTATTCTCCATCATTTTGTTGATGAAATCCGGTAATTTGAATAATTCGTGTTGTTCGTCGTTCGGGCAGTTTTCGTAAATTCCGTTGGCAACGTGTACCAAAGTATCCAAACCAACGACATCAACCGTTCTGAAAGTCGCCGATTTTGGTCTTCCGATGACTGGACCTGTAAGTTTGTCGACTTCTTCGATTGTTAAACCTAATTCTTTAACCAAATGGAATAAACTTTGGATTCCGAAAATTCCAATTCGGTTTCCAATAAAAGCGGGAGTATCTTTGGCCACGACCGAAGTTTTGCCCAAGAATTTCTCTCCATATATAGTCAGGAAGTCCAATACTTCGGTTGAAGTCTGTGGACCCGGAATAATTTCGAATAATTTTAGATAACGCGCAGGATTAAAAAAGTGTGTACCACAGAAGTGTTTCTGAAAATCTTCGCTTCGTCCTTCGCTCATAAAATGAATGGGGATTCCCGAAGTGTTTGAAGTGATTAAAGTTCCCGGTTTGCGGTATTTTTCGATTTGTTCGAACACCATTTTTTTGATGTCCAAACGCTCCACTACTACTTCAATAATCCAATCGACATTGGCAATCTTAGCCATATCATCGGTGGTATTTCCAGTCGTAATTCGGCTAGCGAATTTCTGATGATAAATAGGCGAGGGCTTTGATTTTAAAGCATTTTGAAAATGTTCGTTGACCAATCGATTGCGAACAATTTTGCTGTCTAATGTCAATCCTTTTTTGGTTTCGGCATCAGTGAGTGCGTTGGGAACAATGTCCAAAAGTAATACTTCGACCCCAATATTGGCAAAATGACAAGCAATTCCTGAACCCATAATTCCAGACCCAATTACTGCTACTTTTTTAATAGTTCTTTTCATTATCAACTGTTTATAGTTTTATTCCGCTGCGCTCCATACAATTCGGCTACGCCTCGGGTTTTGTTTATGGTTTATAGTTATTAGATCATAATCTATTTTCTATTATCTATATTCTAATCTCTTTTTCTTCTAAAATATCTTCTTCTCCGAAATTAATTCATTGATGATATCTGAAACTTCAAGGAAATTTTGAAGTTGTTCAGGAGTAACATTTTGCTTTACAACATTATTAAATTGAAGCACCGTATTTTTAGACAATTCTCGTTTTTCTTTTCCAAATTCTGTTAGGTAAAGCAATACCCCACGACCATCAACTGGATTGGGTTTTTTATAAATCAACCCTTTTTCTTCCATATTTTTTAAGGTCCTTGTCAAACTTGTTGCTTCCATTCCCATCTTTGGGCCTAAGGCTGTTGACGGGGTTCCTTCTTCCTTGTCTATACTTAGTAATGCAAAACCTGTTGCCATCGTTGCGCCGTATTTGGTAGCTTCTTCATTGTACATTCTCGACACTGCTTGCCAGGTGGCTCTAAGTATATAGTCAATTGTTTTTTCTTTCATATTTTTACTATAACGATTTCAAAGATAATAAAAAATACTATGCACGCATAATAAATGTATTTTTTTTATAAAAAAAAACTCCTCACGAAATTGAGGAGTTGTTTTAAAGGGATTAATTTCTATTTCATTTTGCCTAAAGTTAAAGCTACGGAAGCTCCGACTAATGCGCCAATTACGGTAGATATAACAACATCTAAAACTATATTTTGATAATTCACAGGCATATTAGAGTACATAAAAAAATTCATAGATAAACTAGTAAAAAATCCAATAATTGCCCCTGCCTTCATTCCTGAGAGCGGTATTGTGATTCCCGCCCACTTGGTAAAAATAAAAGCGATAAAAAGACCAAATGTTAAACATCCCAAAAAAGTAAAAACTAGATTCATATCTTCACCTTCTGGATAAATATCCTTAAAAAGAATTCCGTAAAACACCCATCCTAAAAGGAAGTTAACAAACCCACCTACAATTCCCGAAACTAATAAATTTTTCACATTCATAATTTTTGATTTAATTGGTTTATGATATAAATGTATTAAATAATCGGATGGACTAGTCTTTAATTTGTTAAAATTATTAACTATTTGCAATATTATAATGTTAACAATATAGTTTAAGTGATTTTTTTATGATTTTTTCAAGAAATCTCCATTATTAACATCCTTCAAAAATTGGATAATACCAGGAAAATAATGTTGCTGATCGTCATATTGCGAGCAATGGCTTCCGTTTGGACAAAATAAAAATCGTCCATTTTGTACTTCTTTTGAAATCCATTTCATATGTTCTGGATCCATTGTATCGTATTTAGAACCGATAGCTAAAGTAGGTACTGTCAATGTTTTTAATTTTGAAGTGATATCCCAGTCTTTTAAGGTGGCATCTCCGGTAATTCCAAACTCACTCGGGCCTTGCATATAAACATATACATTGGGATTTAAATGCTTGAACGCTCTATTTATGGATTCCGGCCATTTGTCAATCGGCAGTCTCAGAATATGTTCTGTGTAATAGTATTTGAATAGCAGTTCAGTATATTTCGGATTGGAATAGTCTTTGTTTTTTTCGAATGTTTTGATTTGGTTGAAAACGGATGTTGGTAGTTTTGGACCCAATACTTCTTCAGCATATTTATTGTAAGCTGGTGCGCTTGCCATCATATTGGAAATGATTAAACCTTTCAGATTTTTTTGGTATTTCAGCGCATATTCCATTGCGAGAATACCTCCCCAAGATTGCCCTAATAGATAAAAATTGGTATTGTCTAATTGTAAAGCTTTCCGAACTTGTTCTACTTCTTCTACAAATCGTTCTGTAGTCCAAAGTCGGTTGTCATTGGGTTGGTCACTATAATAGGAGCCTAATTGGTCGTAATAAATGTATTCTATACTTTCTTGCGGAAAATAGCCATCAAAACTTTCAAAGAATTCGTGTGTTCCGCCCGGTCCGCCGTGCAGCAGCAGTACTTTTATTTTAGGATTATTTCCCACTCTTTTTGTCCAAACATTGAATTTACCAATAGGAGTGGAGATGGGAATCATTTTGATTCCGCCTGTAAATTGGTCGTCGCGCTGAGTAAAGTCAAGGTAATTTGCTTTCAGCGCCTCGTCTGGGTTGTTTTTGCATCCACTAAATAATATAATACTCAATACTAGTAAACCGAAATTTTTGATTTTCATAATTAAATATTTTAACTATTTACGTTAAATACTATTTTACAATTGATGGTTTGCCTTCATTTTTACCCATAAATTTTACGAAATAAATCACTGTATTTTTCCATTACGATTTTTCGTTTTAACTTCATTGTTGGAGTGAGGTGTCCTCCATTTATGGACCAGACATCTGGGGTTAATTCGAAACGCTTGATTTTTTCCCAGTTCCCAAATTTTTCATTTAATCTATCCACTTCGTCTTGAATACGTTCAATAACTTTAGGATTTGAAATAATTTCTATATTGGTTTTTCCAACCGTTATTCCGTGGAGTCTTTCCCATTCTTTAATAAATTCAAAGTTGGGTTGAATGAAAGCGGCTGGCATTTTTTGGCCATCGCCGATCACCATAATTTGCTCAATAAAACGCGATTGTTTCATTGCATTTTCTAATAATTGTGGCGAAATGTATTTACCGCCAGAAGTTTTGAACATTTCTTTCTTTCGATCCGTAATTTTAAGAAAATTATCACTGTCCACTTCTCCGATGTCGCCAGTATGAAAATAACCATCAATTATGGCTTCATTTGTCAGTTTTTCGTCCTTATAATAACCCAACATAACATTGGGCCCTTTGCATAGAATTTCACCATCAGCAGCAATTTTAATTTCGACATTATTTATAATTCTACCAGCAGTTCCAATTTTGAATCCGTTATTTCTTTCATCATTTACTGAAATAACTGGTGAAGTTTCAGTCAAACCATAACCTTCCATTACTGGAATCTCTGCAGCAGCAAATATCCGAGCCAATCGGGGTTGCAACGCAGCACTTCCGTTTACAATTAAGTTTAATCTACCTCCAAGCCCAGCTTTCCATTTGCTGAAAATTAATTTTCTAGCTAACTTTAGTTGTAAATTATACATAAATCCGTTAGCTCCATTGGGTTCATATTGCAAACCTATTTCGACAGCCCAAAAGAATAATTTTTTCTTAATTCCTTTAAGTTCTGCACCTTTTGCAATTATTTTATCATACACTTTTTCAATTAATCGAGGAACACCAGTCATTACGGTTGGTTGCACTTCCTTGATATTGTCTGAAATTTTTTCTAGAGATTCGCCAAAATAAATAGAGCAACCCATAAATTGGTATATATAGGTAACCATTCGTTCGTAGATGTGGCAGATGGGTAAAAAACTTAAAGCTCGGCTTTCTCCTGCTGCAAAAGGAATTCTATCGGCAGAATCTAAAACATTAGAAACGATATTGTTGTGAGAAAGCATAACCCCTTTTGGTTGTCCAGTAGTTCCAGATGTGTAAATTATAGTAGCTAACTCTTGGGGTTTTACATTGCTTTTTCTATTTTCAACTTCCTCTTGGTTAGAGGGGTCATAGCCTAAAACAAGCAATTCATTCCAGTTTTTGCAACCATTAATTTCATTAAAGGAATATATTTCTTTGAGGTTCGGAACATTGTGTTTTATTGCATTAAGTTTAGCCAAAACCTCATTGTCAGAAACAAAACAATATTTGGCCTCCGAATGATTCAAAATATATTCATAATCATTTTCAGAAATAGTTGGATATATTGGCACATTTTGGGCACCAGTTTGAAGAATCCCAATATCCATTATATGCCACTCGGTTCTATTATTACTCGAAATAATCGCAATTTTATCATTTTTATTGACTCCCATTCGCAATAATGCTCTTGAAATGGCATTGGCTTTTGCAATATATTCTTCGGTGGAAGTTTGTACCCAAACACCGTTATACTTGGTAACCAAAGCATCTGAAATGTTAAAATGCTCCAATTGATAATAAGGAAAATCAAATAATCGGGTGATTTCTGTCATTGTGGTTTTGTTTTATACTGCAAATTAATAAAAAAAATGATGTTTTTATCCTTTTTATAAAAAAATAAGGAGTTGAAAAAATCAACTCCTTAAAAATAGGGTACTTAATAGCCAATTATTTTTTCTCAATCTACAGCCCAACATTCACAAGAAAAACTTAGTACTTCGTCGTAATTATATCTTTAGTTTCTTTTGGATAATTTGAAGACTCCTACCTTTTTTGGCTATTTTTAGCTTTATTCTGAGTTGTTTGACAATACGCTAAGTACTCTTTTAAATATCGTATTAGTAATGTTATCTACTAATTAGAATATTTTAGTCATAATATTCAATGATGCCAATGGAAAAAATTACTATACCAGAATCCTCTTAAAATTATTTTTTTATCGTCGGCAAATTTTAATAAATGGTTCAATTCAGTTTCGATCGGTCCATCAATTATCACATTGATTGTAGAAAAGGAATTGCGTCGCCCAACTTTTGATTGATGGTAAGCTGAGCGAATACTAGAGGCATTTGTGTCTTTATCACTTTTAATCTAGTATTTGTGTACTAATTCAAAATAATAGAAAAGGAAAATAAAAGAGCGCAAATTTATACCACATCAATAAGAATCGCAATTCCGTTAACCACTGATCAACCCAAACTTAAAATCCCTACTATCTTTTAACCGTTGAGTGATTGTATTAACTAACGACAAATATGCTATTTTTTTTTAATAAATTTTTATTAATGTTTTTAATGATTTTAATAAAATAAATTAATAGATATAGGGTATCTTTACTTTCTTATTTATTTTTCAGCATTAAATTGACTTGTAAATTATAACAAGCCCGTAGTGTAATCACAAACAAGTACGAGTTTAGATTTTAAATAGTTTAATTATTTATTTCGCAAGATTTGTATGTAATTCAAGGCAGTTTTATGATGCAACTAGCAGTTGGAAATCTGATGGTTTTAAATTTAAAATTGGTAATAAGCAGAATCATTTAATATCATCAAAATGATGCGATGGGTTGTAAATGATTGCTTTTTAGTAATATTTTAAATTTGTTCGTTAACTAAAAAGGCGCTCCTAATTTAGGAACGCCTTAAGTAGATAATTTGCAGCTTATTTTATTTTGTCAATCCATAACCGGGCATTCACAAAAGCTTCGTGCCAAGGTGAAACTGCGTCGTTTCTGTCTTTTGGATAATGCGCCCAGTTCCATTGAAAAGTCGAACGCTCAATATGTGGCATCATTACCAAATGTCTTCCGGTTACATCGCAAAGCATAGCTGTGTTATAATCAGAACCATTAGGATTTGCTGGATAACTTTCGTAGCCGTATTTCCCAACGATGTTGTAGTTTTCTTCTCCCATTGGCAAATGGAATTTCCCTTCTCCGTGCGAAACCCAGACTCCTAAAGTTGCTCCAGCCAAAGTCGATAACATCACCGATTTGTTTTCTTGAATCGTTACCGAAGTAAAAATACTTTCGTGTTTGTGACTGTTGTTATGCAACATTTTTCCGTGAACTTCGTGTTCTGGATTTATTTTTTCTAATTCCATTAATAATTGACAACCGTTGCAAATTCCAACAGACAAAGTATCTTCTCTTTTGAAGAAATTGTCTAAAGCGGTTTTTGCTTTTTCGTTGTATAAAAATGCTCCAGCCCAACCTTTTGCAGAGCCTAAAACATCGGAATTCGAGAATCCTCCAACAGCTCCGATAAACTGAATGTCTTCCAATGTTTCACGACCCGAAATCAAATCGGTCATATGAACGTCTTTCACATCAAAACCTGCCAGGTACATTGCATTGGCCATTTCTCGTTCGGAATTACTTCCTTTTTCACGAATTATAGCTGCTTTTGGTCTTGGTTTTGAATTGTCTATGCTAGGTAGTTTCCCAGTGAAATGAATTGGAAAAGTATAGTTTAATGCTTGGTTTTTGTAATTTTCGAACCGTGCTTGTGCCGTTCCGTTTTTGGCTTGTTTTTGGTCTAATAAGAATGAAGTTTTAAACCAAATATCTCTGTGCTTCGCAATATCCAAATTATAAATTCCAAATTCCAATAAAGCAGTAGATTGGACTGTTCCGATTTTAAAGAATTCAATTTTATTTTTTCTTAATTGATGCTCAATTATTGCATCTTCTTTTGCTTGAATTACAACTCCAATATTTTCAGAGAATAAGATTTTAATCAAATCTTTTTCTTCAAAAACAGAGAAATCAATTTTGGCTCCCAAATTCACATCGGCAAAACACATTTCTAATAATGTAGTAATCAATCCACCACTTCCGATGTCGTGACCCGCCAAGATTTGATTGTCTAAAATCAATTCTTGTAAAGTATTGAAAGCATTTTTGAAGAAGCTAGCGTCTTTGATAGTTGGTGCTTCGTTACCGATAGCATTCAAGGTTTGTGCCAATGAAGAACCGCCTAATTTGAAATCGTCTTGCGACAAATTGATGTAGTAAATTGAACCAACTGTCATCCCATCGCTATGGGATCTCAAAACAGGTTCCACTACTTTTCGAATATCAGTACAATTTCCAGCTGCCGAAATGATAACGGTTCCTGGTGCGATTACTTCGTCGTTTGGATATTTTTGCTTCATCGAAAGCGAATCTTTTCCGGTTGGAATATTGATTCCTAATTCGATGGCAAAATCTGAACAAGCCTCAACAGCAGCGTATAAACGCGCGTCTTCTCCTTCGTTTTTACAAGCCCACATCCAGTTGGCAGATAATGAAATTCCTTTCATTCCGTCTTTGATGGGAGCCCAAACGATATTCGATAACGATTCGGCAATCGCTGTTCTTGTTCCTGCAACTGGGTCAATTAATGAGGCGATAGGAGAGTGCCCAATGGAGGTGGCAATTCCTTCTTTTCCTACATAATCCAAGGCAACCACACCACAATTGTTCAAAGGCAATTGCAAAGGCCCAGCACATTGTTGTTTAGCTACTTTTCCACCCACGCAACGATCGACTTTGTTGGTCAACCAGTCTTTACAAGCCACTGCTTCCAATTGCAATACCTGCTCCAAATAAGAGGAAATATTTTTTACATTATACTCTACTGCTGGATAATTGTAATGGATAGTTTTATCCGTCATTACGGTTTTTGGCGAACTTCCGAAGAAATCTTCCAAAGCGTAATCCATCGGTTTTAAACCAGTCGTTTTTGATTCGAATGTAAAACGATGATCCGCTGTTACGTCACCCACTTGATACATTGGCGAACGTTCCCGATCTGCAATTTTTTGAAGTAAATCAATGTTTTCTTTGCCAATAACCAATCCCATTCTTTCTTGGGATTCGTTACCAATTATTTCTTTTGCCGAAAGGGTAGGGTCACCCACCGGTAATTTATCCAAATCAATGAGTCCACCCGTTTCTTCGACCAATTCCGAAAGACAGTTCAAGTGTCCACCGGCCCCGTGATCGTGAATGGAAACAATTGGATTGTTATCGCTTTCTACCAAAGCCCGAATGGCATTGGCAGCCCGTTTTTGCATTTCAGGGTTCGAACGTTGTACGGCATTCAACTCGATTCCAGAACTCATCGCTCCAGTATCGGCAGAGGAAACCGCAGCTCCACCCATTCCAATTCTATAATTTTCTCCGCCAAGAATAACAATTTTGTCGCCTTCTTGAGGTTTGTGTTTGATGGCTTGATCTAGTTTTCCGTAACCAATACCACCCGCTTGCATAATTACCTTGTCGTAACCTAATTTGCGATTGTTCTCTTCGTGTTCGAAAGTCAAAACGGAGCCGGTAATCAATGGTTGCCCGAATTTATTTCCAAAATCAGATGCACCATTCGATGCTTTGATCAAAATATCCATTGGTGTTTGATACAACCATTTTCTTTCAGCAACAGCTTCTTCCCAAGGATGATTTTCTTCTAATCTTGAGTAAGAAGTCATGTAAACCGCAGTTCCCGCCATTGGCAACGAACCTTGTCCACCTGCCAAACGGTCGCGAATTTCTCCTCCTGAACCCGTTGCCGCTCCGTTGAAAGGCTCTACAGTGGTTGGGAAATTATGTGTTTCTGCTTTTAAAGAAATAACGGAATCAAACTCCTTTACTTCGTAAAAATCTGGCTTGTCGGCAGTTTTTGGGGCAAATTGTTGTACTCTTGGTCCTTTAACAAAAGCCACATTATCTTTGTAAGCCGAAACGATATCGTTCGGGTTTTCAGCAGATGTTTTTTTGATTAATTTAAAAAGAGAAGTTTCTTTTTCAACCCCGTCAATAATAAAAGTTCCATTGAAAATCTTGTGGCGACAGTGCTCTGAATTGGCTTGCGAGAAAGCGAAAATCTCAGAATCTGTTAATTTTCGTCCTAATTTGGTAGCCAAATTGTCTAGATATGCTACTTCTTCTTCGCTTAATGACAAACCTTCGGATAGATTGTAAGCAGCAATATCATCAATATTTAAGATGGCTTCGGGTTGAATGTGGATGGTAAAAATGTCCTGATTCAGCTCAGAATATTTTTGCGAAAGCATTGGATCAAAATCAGCAAAATCAGCTGATACTTTTTGAAATTCTTCGATTCGAATGATTCCAGAAATCCCCATATTTTGGGTAATCTCCACTGCGTTAGTACTCCAAGGCGTGACCATAGTGGCACGAGGACCAACAAAAAAATCCGACAATACGGATTTTTCTATTTTATATGCGTCGGCAAAAAGCCAGTTGAGTTTTGAAATGTCTTGAGTCGATATTTCGCTTATTGTTTGAACTGCAAAAATTGTCTTGCTTTGGTTTTCAAAGAAATGGATCATTGTTTGTGTAGTTTGTTGTATTGCGCTGCAAATTTAGGGAATTCAGACTTAAAAAAAAAGCGGCAATTTAGCCGCTTAGAATTTAATTGATGATAATTTTTTCAGTCCTTGATTTTGAATCTTTGGTCACTTTTACGAGATAAGTACCTTTTTGAAGGCTATTCACAGGCAGAGTTTCCGCAGTAATATTATAATTTCCGTATACTTTTTGTCCCAACAAGGAAAATATTTCGACCGAATGTTTACTATTAGCTTCATCAAAAATGATGTTGAAATTTCCTTTGGATGGATTTGGGTAAATTTTGAAATCTTTTAGAAGTACTTTTTCAAGCCCTAAACCAGAAAAACAGGTCCAGGATAGGTCGTCGAATGCTACACGATTTGACGAAGAACTATTATCAGTAATACTAATAACGACATCACCTTGAATATTAATTCCCGAAACTGTTGTGGTTGTTGACACACCAGTAGTACTATAAGGAATAGTTCCTACTATATTTCCATTCACACGGAGCTTAAATGTACCGCTAGTTCCTGAATATCTTAATTGAGTGGTAACAGTTAAATTGCCAATACCGTCTGCAGCTGTGGACGCTGAAAGTGAACCGTTTCTTATGCAAATTGCTCGGGTCGTATTCACTTTTTCATCTGTTCGTGCATCGGTTGCGGTCCAATTTATGCCTGAATCACCGGACCAAGTTCTATTTAAATAGGCTGAAGATGAAGCTGGAATGTTTTCGAAACTTTCGCTGGCGCAAGATGATGTTGCCACTGTAGTTGTCCCATTTACAGCAGTACTTTGAGGTGAAGAATTTGTTGCTGCATCTTTAGCAATCACATAAAATGAATACGTTGTAGATGGTGCTAGGCCATTAATCAAGGCAGTTGTACCTGCAACAGTAGATTTAAAAGCTGAATTGACGTAAACATCATAACTAGTTACTCCAATATTATCCGTGCTAGCGGTCCAAGTCAAAGTTACGGTACTCGACGAACTTGAGCTAACTGCTAGGTTTGTGGGAGCAGTAGGATTTTGTGTGTCCGGTACAGCAATAGTCGTTGTACCATTCGCTGTGTTACTTGCCGGAGAAGAGTTCACGGCCGCATCTTTTGCAATGACATAAAAAGAATATGAAGTTGATGCAGCTAGTCCAGCTATTGTTGTGGAAATACCCGTAACAGAAGTTTTCAAAGCCCCATTCAAATAAACATCATAACTGGTTACAGCTACATTATCGGTTCCTGCGGTCCAACTTAAGGAAACGGTGCTTGAGGTGGTACCTGTCACCACTAGGTTTGTTGCTGCTGTTGGATTCTGAGTATCAACAGTTGGATTCCATATTTTTTGCACGTATTCAGGATGATCAATAAAAGGATTTCGGTTGTTTTGTCTTGCATAAATAGCATTATTACGAGCTATTTCTCTTGCATTTACAGGGTCTTGAGCGTGCCAAATTAATAACATATTCAGAAATGCAGTTGTAAATACTTTATCACTCGAACCATCAAACATATCGTAATTGTAGCCTGCAACATTATTTTCATATCGTGTGGCAAAGTAAAAATACATCCTTGCAATATCGCCTTTGAACTCATCAATTGGTTCGAAAACTGTTCCAGAATATCCTGAAACAGCACTTGAACCTAATTTACTTCCATTCAAAGTTGTTTTTGAAGCTGAGGCAACATTTCCGTGTGGAAAAGCACTTCGAAGTCCATTAACTTTACCATCAGTTGGCGTGATGGAATGAGCGTCCGAAACCATTGGAGGGTTTTTATTAAAAACAGATTGTGGAATTATGTGTTCTCTATTATAGCAATCACCTTCAACAGAGTAATTTCCGCATTTATCTGTCAAGGAAGATGTAGAATAAGTGTAAGGATCGATTCCCGTTGGATTTTCAGAATACATATCTAAAACAGTTCCGTCATTTTCGTAATAATAATCTCTATCCGAGGTCAAGTATGTTGTATATAAACCATCATATCCATTATCAATATGATCTTTTATGATGTTGTACAATTGAGTCTTTAATGCATATCCTGTACCAGTTGCAGTTGAATAATATCCGGTAGGAATTTGAGCGAACGAAAAAAGTGAAAATAGTAGTGTTGTAAAAAGTAATTTTAGTTTCATTGAAGTAATTTAAAAGGTTATTTTGGATGGCAAAAATAGTTTATACAAATTCTTCTCTCAAAAGTGTAATGTTAAATAATCACTATTTTTTTGGAAATGGCTTGTTTTGATACGCACCTAAATCTGGGGGCAAGGTTCTTGAATTTCCAATAATATCAATAGGAATGTTATAAGTAGCATTGCCTTCGGCGAAAGCCGCAGAAGTATTGTCAATATTGAGTTTGTTGTCGTCGGTTTTAAAGAATTTTGGATCTTGGTTTTGAATAATGCCGTTGTAGTGCACAGGATCCGTATAGAATTGATATAGAGGATTATTGGTGTATTGATTTGAAGTATTATCAAACTTAATTAAGCAATTGTTGAATTTGTATTCAAACGTTGCTCCCTCTTTTTTATTTAGAATCATTTCATTCGAATAAGAACCATAAATAATACAATTGTTGAAAGTAGCTTGGGTCAAATTTTTTACTTCTGGGGTTGCACCCGTGTAATAATTATTGACTAAAAGTGCCACTTGGCTGGAACTAGCCCAATTATTATTTAAAGTGCAATGTGTAAATTTATAATCACCACCATAAGTACAAGCTAAACTGCCTAAACCAGCGTTATTGATAGCCAGGTTTTCTCCATTAATTTTGGCTGTTTGGGCAAGAATTCCATAATTCGAAGAATTGTAAATTTGTGTGTTTTTAATTTGCACAGTGGTGCCGTTGTTGTTCTGAATCAACAAACCTATAGTCGCATTTTTGATGGTCAAATGATCTATTTTGTGATTTGTACTTCCGTCGGTAAGCCAAATAGCGCCCCATTGGCCAGGAACATCCGAAAAATCAGGTTCTAATCGATCTCCTTCAAAAATGACTTCATTTTCTAACTTATCGGTTGTAGAAACAGCTCCATTTACATTCAATGCAGCGTTTGTGGCTAAGATAAGTCCTGAAAAAGCGTGAAAATGCACTCTCGCTCCCGGATTAAAAGTCACTGTTTTCTTGGAAGGCACGGCTGCATAGCCATAAATGACGTACGGTTTTTTGTTGGTAAAAATAAGTTCATTCCCATTGACAGGGTCATTTTCATCGAGAAAGAAACCATAAATTTCCTCATCACCAATGGGCAGTGTTTCTGTTGTTCCATCAGCATATTTTTTGGGATACAGAAAAATAGCGTCTTGAATCAGTGTCACTAATTCCACTTTTTGTAGATTGGTTCCGCCGTCAAACAAAATCTGATCGGTATATAAAAAATCTTTTGGGTTAGTATCGGCAATATTAGCCGTTGTTTCAATAAAAATATAAAGACTATCCTTGGCTAAAAGAGTCACATTATTGAAAATTTTTCCTTGATTTCCAATGGTTCCGTCCACTGTCATTCGATACTTAGAATTGAGTCCTTTTCCTAATTGTATCGTTGGAATAGTAATGTCATTTTTACTACGATTATAGACTTTGAGTGTGTAGGTACTTGACCCTATATTAGTGAAAACTGTATCCAAATAAATGGTGTCTTTAGAAAATTTTAAATCTCCAGTACTGGCTACGGTTTCAAAATCGGTTCGACAAGAACTAAGGGCAATTAGAAAACCTATAAAAAACAAAAAGATAAACTTACGCATTGCGATGGATTTTTTTGTAAAAATAGGAAATTCTAATTGTATTCTAGAAGTAAATTTAAAATTGAACTTAGATTAACATTTGTTTTTACTGTCTTTTATCTAAATTTACACTTTTAAAGCAAAATCAATGACTTTCGACAAAGACAAAATACTGCATTATTGCAATTCTATTTCAAAAAATACTTTAATGCAAACCCTGAATATTCAGTACACCGATGCCGGTCCTGATTTTCTAACTGCGACTATGCCAGTCAATCCTTCCGTTCATCAACCTATGGGATTGTTGCACGGTGGAGCTACTGTAGCTTTGGCCGAAAGTGTGGGCAGTGCCGCTTCATTTTTATTTGTAAATGGCGAACACAGCGAAGTACGTGGTATAGAAATTTCTGCCAATCACGTCAAATCCAAACGCAACGGAATGGTCACCGCTACTGCACGAATTATTCACAAAGGCAGTAGTATACACCTTTGGGAAATTAGAATTGTAGATGAAAATGAATCGCTAATTTCGATTTGTAAGTTAACGACAATGGTTTTACCAAAAAGAAAAACTAAGGATTCGTAATGGAAGTAATTTTAGAAAAAGCAAAGCATCATTTCGAACAAAATCTACCTTTCGTACTCTATTGCAAACCCAATTCCGATACGATTATTGGTATTTTTCAGCAAAATGACAGTTTGTACACGGTAACTGATTTTACTGAAAAAGGTTTTGTTTTTGCTTCTTTTGACGGAAGTAAAACGTTCCTAATTCCTGAAAATGAGTCAGAGGTGATGAAAGTTGATTTTCAAAAAAAGGCAATGACTTTTTTTGAAAAAGAACCCAATCCAACCGATGAAACCGCTAAAAACCAATTCGAAAACTTGGTCAAAAAAGGACTTCAGGCTATAGAAAATCACGAATTCAAAAAAGTGGTTTTGTCTCGAACAGAAACGCTTGATTTGGTCAATTTTGATAGTATTGCGGCCTTTGAAAATTTAGTGCAGTTATATACCAACACTTTTGTTTATTGTTTTCATCATTCCAAAGTGGGAACTTGGTTAGGAGCTACTCCTGAGCAATTGGTACAGGCGAATCAATCTGAATTCAAAACCATCGCTTTGGCTGGAACTCAAAAAGACACTGGTCTAAATGAGGTGATTTGGCCAAAAAAAGAACAAGAAGAACAACAATTTGTCACGGATTATATAGTAGAAAAACTAAAAAATGTGGCTTCCGAACTCTTGGTTTCGCAGCCTTACAGCTTCAAAGCAGGGAGTATTTGGCATATCAAAACCGATATTTCAGGAACCTTGAATACGAGTTCCAGTCTGAAACTAGTAATTCAATTATTGCATCCAACGCCTGCAGTTTGCGGCTTTCCAAAGGATCAATCCAAAGCATTTATCTTAGAAAACGAAAAGTATGACCGTAATTTTTACACCGGTTTTTTGGGAGAATTGAATATAGGAGAAAAATCAGATTTGTTTGTAAATTTGCGATGTATGCAAAAAGTTGATTCTAAAGCTCATTTATTTATGGGTTGTGGCATTACAAAAGACAGTATTCCCGAAAAGGAGTGGGAGGAAAGCAAGAATAAAGCAATGACGATGAAAAGAATTTTGTAAAATTGAACACAGATTCTTCGGATTTACTTCGTAAAGACGCGGATAAAAACGAATTTTAAAAAAAATAAACAGTAACTCAATTTAAACAGAAATATAAAATCCGTTTTTATCCGCGTTTTCGCATTGCGAATCAGCGTTTATCCGTGTACTAAATTAATAAAAAAAGTAAATGAAACTAGACATATTAGCTTTCGGTGCACATCCAGATGATGTGGAATTAGGTTGCAGCGGAACCATAGCCAAAGAAATTTCATTAGGCAAAAAAGTAGGTATTATTGATTTGACTCGTGGTGAACTTGGGACTCGCGGTTCGGTCGAAATAAGAAATCAAGAAGCTGCTGCGGCTGCCAAAATATTGGGAGTTACCGTTCGCGAAAACCTCGATATGCGCGATGGCTTTTTTGTAAATGACGAGGCACATCAGCTGTCAGTTATCAAAATGATTCGGAAATACCAACCTGAAATCGTGATTTGCAATGCCATTGAGGATCGTCATATCGATCACGGAAAAGGCAGTCAGTTAGTTTCTGATGCTTGTTTTTTGTCGGGATTGCTTAAGATTAAAACTGAAATAAACGGAGAAAATCAAGAAGCTTGGCGCCCCAAATTAGTGTATCATTACATTCAATGGAAAAATATAACTCCCGATTTTGTAGTTGATATCAGTGGTTTTAATGACAAAAGAGTAGAAGCCATTTTAGCCTACAGTTCCCAGTTTTACAATCCAAATTCCAACGAGCCCGAAACCTTGATTGCTTCAAAAAATTTCTTAGAAAGCCTTAATTATCGCCCTCAGGATTTCGGAAGATTAATTGGAACAGATTTTGCCGAAGGATTTACGGTCGAAAGATACGTGGCAGTCAATAGTTTAGGCGATTTGATATAATTTTTTGGTATTTTTCTTTGCAAAAGCAAACTTAAGTATTATATTTGCACTCGTTAAAAAATGGTGGTTGTAGCTCAGCTGGTTAGAGTATTGGTTTGTGGTGCCGAGGGTCGCCGGTTCGAACCCGGTCAGCCACCCAGAACGCAAAAGCTTCGAAGAAATTCGAGGCTTTTTTTGTGGAAAAAATTTGCTGTAAAAATTCATCAAACTTCTCAAATGGTCTAGAATATTTTCCTAAATTGCAGATTATTAATTCATTAAATAAAAGTATTATGGGGACATTTTTAATTAGCAAAAGAAAAAATGAAGAGTTTCAGTTTGTATTAAAAGCTGGAAATGGTCAAGTTATCCTTGCAAGTGAAGGTTACAAAACAAAGGCTGCTTGCGATAACGGAATTGAATCAGTAAGGAAAAATTCGCAATTGGTCGAAAGATTTGATCGATTGGAATCCACAAATGGAAAGCACTATTTCAATCTTAAAGCATCCAACGGTCAAATAATTGGCAATAGCGAGATGTATGAATCTGCAGCTGCTCGTGATAATGGAATAGAATCTGTTTTTAAAAATGCTCCAGAGGCCGATATAAAGGAAGATTTATAATCGAATCGTATTGATAAAAAAAACAAAAGCCTCGAAAAATTTTCGAGGCTTTTCATTTACTATTTAACTAATTCCTTAGTTCCCACTTTTATCAACTACAGGACGATTGTCTCTATTGGCCAATTCCCACGCAATAGCAAAAGCGAGCTGAGTTCTCTTGGTTAACGCATCAAATTCAATTTTTTCTACTTCGTCCGTCGGTTTGTGATAATCGGCGTGAACTCCATTGAAAAGAAAAACAGAAGGAATTCCGTTTTTGGCAAAATTGTAATGGTCGGAACGGTAATAATACCGATTTGGGTCTGTACGATCATTGAACTTGTAATCTAACAATAAATTGACATGTTTTTTATTGGCGTCTTCACAAATGTTAAACAAATCGGTTGACAGATAGTCCGAACCTATAATATATACGTAGTTATTGGAATCTTTATGGAACTCATCGCTTCGACCAATCATATCGATATTGATGTCGGTTATGGTATTAGCTAAAGGAAACAGCGGATTTTCAGCGTAAAAACGCGATCCATGAAGTCCGTGTTCTTCGCCGGTAACATGCAGAAATAAAATGGAACGTTTTGGTCCGTGGCCTTCATTTTTGGCTGTTTTGAATGCTTGAGCAATTTCAAGTAAAGCAACTGTTCCAGAACCATCGTCATCGGCACCGTTGTAAATTTCACCATTTTTTACACCTACATGATCGTAATGTGCTGAAATTACTATGATTTCATTCGGTTTTTCAGAGCCTTCGATAAAGGCCCAAATATTTTCAGAATCAGGCAAATTTTCATTTCGTTTGGCATTCAAATAGGCCGCCGGAATTCTTTGGTAAAATTCTGTTGCCCCTTTTGGGAAAGAAATTTTATTTGCTTTGTATTGCTTAATAAGATAATCACCCGCTTTTTTCTGTCCAGCCGAGCCCGTTTCGCGGCCTTCCATTTCGTCAGAAGCTATAATTGAAAGGTGCGTTTTCAAGTCGGTGGCTGTGATGGTTTTAAGGTACTTTGTGGGTGGCACATCAGAAACGCTGTTCTTTTGTGAAGTGCAAGAAAGGGTAGTCGCTAATACGACTAGGCAAAGGAGTTTTTTCATTATCAAGAATTTATTATGTTGCATTCAAATTTGATTGTTAGTGGACTAGAACTTCATCTAAGAAAATTTTAAAATGTTCCCAGGATCTGTTTGCTGCTTTTTCATTATAAGCTGCTCCTTTCGAGTTATCATTTCCAGATTCAGGATTGGTAAACGAATGAACGGCATTGGCATAATAAATCATCTGCCAATCGGCTTTTGCATCCCGCATTTCTTTTTGAAAGGCTTCGGTTTCGGCGGAAGGTACATAAGGATCATCGGCGCCGTGACAAACCAAAACCTTCGCTTTTATGGGTTCTGTTTTGCGAGCTGCATCTTTGCCTAATCCTCCGTGAAACGATACAACTCCTTTTATATTATAATTTGCTCTGGCCGCTTCAAGAGCCCCGGTACCGCCAAAACAATACCCAATAACTACTATATTATCTGGATTTGCACCCGCCTGAATTAATTGTTCTAAAGCTAAGCTTATTCGTTTTTGGTAGTCTTTATAATTGGTTTTGTAAAAACCTGCTATCTTGCCAGCTTGAGCGTAATCTTGCGGATAATTTCCTTGTCCGTAAATATCTGCAATAAATGCATAATAGCCTAATTTAGACAATTTTTCCGCGGTATCTTTGGATAATTTATCAATTCCCATCCAAGCCGGGAGGATTAGTATTCCAGCTTTAGTACTGCTCTTTTTTGCAGGATCGATTTTAAAACCATTTAGAATCTGATTCCCATCTTTATACTGTAGCGGTTTCAATTGCGAAAAAACGGAACTTGTTATCAAAATCATTCCGTAAATCAGGTATTTAACGTTTTTCATAACTTTAATTTTTTACAAATATGTACATAATAATTGTAGCGATGAGCAAAACAAAAGTTAATTCCTTTATCGCTACATAAATTAATCTTATATATTATTCCTATTATTCGCCCGGATGGTACGTTCGTTCTGCATTTTTTTCGACCTCTTCTTTATAAAACAAAACGTCCTTAAAAACTCCTTTTTGGTACATTTTGGCCTGATCCATAAAGTGTTTTGATTTTGGATTTCCATTATTGCCACCTGCCAAAAGTGATTTAGCCTTAACTTTTGAACCAAATTCAACAGCGCAGACAAAACTATTTCCATTAAAACCATATCTTTTTTTGGTTCCGTTTTGATAACTGCTTTTATAAGCGGGTAAACTTCCCCAAAGCGCTGCACCAATGCCAATAGGTAAACTTTCGGCATCGTCCTTATACACTAAATCAATATCGCCTGAACTTCGCTGAAATCTATTGAGTTCACCCCAAGGAATTTGCCAAGTTCCAAATTTGGTTTTTAATTCGGTTACAACTGTTTGTAGCTGCGGAATTAAATCATCAGAAGAGGCAGTTTTTGCAAATTGAATCGTATTTTCAACTTGATCCGTTTCGCCTTCGTCAACGTAAACTTTTTGCAGGATGGGATTTAGTTTATAAGCCCATTCATTAGCCAAAGTTGTGGCTACAGAGTTTTCATTAGCATAATAATCCCAATTTTTTAATGTTGTTATGGGCTCGATTAACTCCTTATATATTGGGTTTTCAGGCTGAATGTTTTTCTCAAAACTTGCGACCAAAGCTGGAATTAATACTTCAAAAATCGAAAGTTTTGAATTATACCCATCAGCAATTATTTTGTCAAGAGTGTAATTATTACCTTGGCTTAAAATTCGTACGGCATTAATTCCTCTAAAATTTTCCCCGTCGGGCGCCATATAGGGAAGATAATTTTCTTCTTTTGGGCTATTTTCTCCGGCAACAGTGTAGGGAGTTGAATTGCAATTTTGTAACCAACCATTTGACGGATTGAAGAGATGCACCGTCTCCGATGGATTGTGCAAACCTTTCCATTGTGTTGCAGAAGTGGTTCCATCCATTACTTTGGCCCAATTCAAGTTTTTGTCCCGAATAGGAATGAAATTGCCGTGCCAATACGCAATATTTCCTTTGTTATCGGCGTAAACTGTATTGTTAGAAGCATTCGCTTTCATTTCCATCGCTTTTTGATACTCATCAAAGTTTTTCGATTTGGTTCGAATCCAGCTTTGTTCTAAACTGGCCATCGATCGATTTCTGGATTTTAGGCTGATCCATTTACCATCCCTTTTGGCCATAATCGGACCTTTGTTGGTAAAATAAGTGGTAAATGTTTTGGGAATTAATTTGCTGTTTTCTAAATATTTGATATTAATTTTCTTTTCGATAACGGGATATAATTTAGAGTCATATTCGTAAAAAAGTTTTTTGTTTTTTAGGATTATTTTTTCAGCATAGGTATCGGCAACATCAACATTTGAAGAAGTGTGCATCCAACCACAATTTTCATTAAATCCTTGATAAATAAAAAATTGTCCCCAAGTTACGGCTCCATAAGCACTCAAACCTTCGTCACTATTGATCTGAATTTCAGGTCTAAAGTAAAAAGTAGTATGTGGATTGATGTATAAAATGGCATTCCCGCTCGCTGTTTTTGAGGGTGCGATTGCAAATCCATTAGAACCGGTTTGCATATCCTTAACCTTGTCGACATAAGCAAATTTATCATCACTACCATAAAATGATTTTAACTCAGTAGTAGTCAAATCGGCTGTACTGATAGCGCCGATGCTGCCATCTGTCCAAAGCAAAGGGAACCAAGGCTCAAAATGGCTCAGCATCAAAGGCTTGACTTCAGGGTGTTTGTATAAATAATAATTGATTCCATCGGCATAACTGTCTAACAATTTTTTCAACCAAGGTGCTGCTTTTTTATAATCGGCTTTGGCTTCTTCAGCATCAATTAGTAAACGTGTTTCTAAATCATTGTAAACTACCGCTTGACCTTTTATTTCGGACAGGCGACCCAATTTTTCAATATAATTCATTTCGACTCTTTTGAAATCGTCTTCACATTGAGCATACAACATTCCGAAAACGGCGTCGGCATCTGTTTTTCCGTAAATATGTGCAATTCCCCAATTGTCTCGAATTATAGTAACTTGTTTCGCAATTGCATTGAGTCTGCTGATATCTTTGGGAGTTAATTTCTGAGCAAATCCAATCGATGAGCAGTATAAAAACAGCAGGCAAAGTGTTAGTTTATTTTTGAAAATATGCATCTTATTTGATTTTAAATTGTTGCCCAGCGTAATAAATACTCATTTCTAGTCCTTCTATGCCAACTACATTATTCTTTGGAGCTTTAGTAATTCCCTTTGGGTTTTGAACTACAATTACTTCGCTTTCCCCAGCAATTTCTATTTCTTTATTTCGAACAATAATCGCGGTACTTTCGTCAATCCCGATTCCGATATGAGTTGGAAATTCAACTAAACCCGAAAGAAGTCTGTTGTACCGGCTTCTTTTTAGAAAATGTTGGTCGATAATTACGTTTTTAATCAATCCTAAACCTTCTGCTGTTTCAAGATTGTCATATCTAATATTGTCAAAAGTTTCGGTGTATTTTTTTTCTAATTTTTGGTTTCCAGTGATCATATGTTCGCACATCACCGCTGCTCCGGCACTTGTTCCGGAGATTGTACTTCCGTTTTGATAGGCTTGATGAATGGCATCGAAAACGGGCGTTTTGCTCACTACTCCCATAAATCGGGTTTGGTCTCCGCCGCTGATAAAAATGAGTTTTGCTTTTTGCAAGGAGTCCACAAGTACTTTATTTGTCGCTGTTGTTTTATTGAAATTCAGCATCACAATAGGATTTGGCGTCAGTTTTTCAACTTGTTTTTTGAAATAAATATAAGCACTGTCGGGTTCTTCGCTTGACATTGGCAAAACAACGATATAATCTTTTTTCTGTAAACTTGAAATCGATAAAAGTTGCGTCATTAGTTGGTCGCTGCGTTTACCGCCTCCAATAATAAATAATTTTCCTTTTGGAGTTTGGGCTTGACTTAAGTTGCAAATTAGCACGATTAGCGCGAATAAAAATAGGTACTGTTTGTTTTTTGCAGAATTTAGGATTGAATTCATCGGAGCTATTAAGAAAAAGGTTGAATAATATTAGTTTTACAATGTTAAGTTTCGTTTAAAAGCACAACCCAATTCTATGATAGAATCGGTTTTTGCTATTCCAGGAATGGTATCAATTTTTTCATAAAGTAATTTTCGCATATCATCGTGGTCTTTGGCGATCAATTTGATATAGAGTGTAAAAGAGCCCGTAATAAAGTAACATTCCGTCACTTCTGGAATACTTTTCAAGGCTTCGATCACTTTATCGGAATCGTGATCTTTGGTCAAAGTGATTCCTGTAAAAGCACCCCAATCATACCCCATTTTTTTTTCATTCAGAACTGGTTTGATTCCGGTAATAATATTTTGTTCTAGTAAGCGACTGATGCGTTGGTGCACCATTGTGTTGGATATTTTTAAATTGGTTGCAATAGCCGAAAACGCCATTCTTCCATCTTTTTCTAATTCTTTAATAATGCTGATGTCAAATTCATCTAATAGGTCCATAAATGCTTTTTTAAGTTAAATTCACTTTTTCTTACGGTTATAAAAGTAATTATTTTTTAATCATATCCTAATATAGACCGCAAATCTAATTACTATATCGAAGAAATGACTTTAAAAAAACTAATTTTTAAATATATTTAATTAAAATAAGTACTAAAAAAGTCAAAATTATTATTTTTTTTGGAAAATTAAAAATTTTGATTACTTTTGTTACAAAATTTATACTAAAATATATAATTATGATTCAAATGGAGCAAAAACTTTCCACTAAATCGGAAGTTTTAATTGAAAAAGAGAATAGATATGGAGCGCATAATTACCATCCACTGCCCGTTGTTTTAGAAAAAGGGGAGGGCGTTTTTGTTTGGGATGTTGATGGAAAAAAATATTATGATTTTTTATCTTCCTATTCGGCGGTGAATCAAGGGCATTGTCATCCAAAAATTATTGGAGCAATGATCCATCAAGCTCAAAAATTGACCTTGACTTCCCGTGCTTTTTATAATGATCAATTAGGCGTTTTTGAAGAATATGTAACAAAGTATTTTGGGTTCGACAAAGTATTGCCTATGAATACAGGTGCCGAGGCGGTAGAGACAGCGCTGAAATTATGTCGAAAATGGGCGTATGAAGTAAAAGGTATTGCTGAAAATCAAGCACAAATTATTGTTTGCGAAAATAATTTTCACGGACGAACCACAACTATTATTTCGTTTTCAAATGACGAAGGTGCACGCAAGAGTTTTGGTCCTTATACCGAAGGTTTTATAAAAATACCTTATGACAATATCGATGCTTTAGAAAATGTTCTGAAAGCATCAAAAAATATAGCGGGATTCTTGGTCGAACCTATTCAGGGTGAAGCGGGAGTTTATGTTCCGACAGAAGGCTATTTGGCTAAAGCGAAAGCCCTTTGTGAAGCGCATAATGTTTTGTTTATCGCCGATGAAGTGCAAACAGGGATTGCTCGAACAGGAAGATTGTTAGCTACCTGTGGAAATTGTTCTTGTGAAAAAGGATGCGAAAACAAACCAGAAGTTAAGCCTGATATTTTAATTTTAGGTAAAGCCATTTCGGGAGGTGTTTATCCTGTATCGGCTGTACTCGCCAATGATGCAATTATGAATGTCATCAAACCAGGACAGCACGGTTCTACTTTTGGAGGAAATCCTGTGGCTGCAGCTGTGGCTATTGCGGCACTCGAAGTAATTCAAGACGAAAAATTGGCCGAAAATGCCGAAAGATTGGGAATTATTTTAAGAAAAGGTCTGAATGAAATAGCGCAACGAAATCCGTTAATCGAATTGGTTCGCGGCAAAGGTTTATTGAATGCCATTGTAATCAATTGCGGAGAAGAATCGGATTTGGCTTGGGAAATTTGCCTTCGTTTCAGAGATTATGGCCTTTTAGCAAAGCCAACGCACGGAAATAAAATTCGTTTTGCACCGCCGTTGGTGATTACCGAAGAGCAAATAAAGGACTGTTTGACTATTATAGAGAGAGCACTAAATGATTTTATTTGAATAATTAAGGATGGAAAAAGCCATTAAAATTATTAAAAATAGGTCCGATATTGGCGCAGGAACCAGAGGCTCAGATTTGGGAATCGATGCCATAGAAATTGCAGCAATAAATCGAGGAAGTGACTATTTTAATGCATTCGAGTATGAAGATGTAAAAACGCACAACGAATCGATTTATGACAAATACAGAAGTTCAGTTGCTAAAAGAATAGAACATGTGGTACAACAATGCCATCGAGTTTGTCATTCGGTCAAAAATAATTTGGAGGATAATTATTTTCCAATTGTTTTATCGGGAGATCATTCATCAGCGTTAGGAACTATTAGTGGTATAAAAGCTGCTTATCCCGAGCAAACATTAGGTGTAATTTGGATTGATGCTCATGCCGATTTGCATTCCCCTTTTACAACACCTTCAGGAAATATTCACGGAATGCCAATAGCTGCGGCACTTGGTGAAGATAATTTGTATTTTCAAGTAAATGCTGTAGCGGATGATATTCAAGAACATTGGTTTAAATTGAAAAATATAGGTATTGCTGGGCCTAAATTTTCGGCAGATGATCTGGTTTATTTTGGTGTTCGTGATACGGAAGACGCAGAAGATGCAGTAATCGATAAACTCAATATTCGGAACTATAAAGTGGATGAAATTCGGTATCGAGGATTGGAAACTTGTGTAAATGAAGCCTTAATTAAATTATCACATTGTGATATTTTGTACCTTTCATTCGATGTTGATTCTATGGATTGTGATTTGATTTCGTTTGGAACCGGAACACCTGTTTCCAGAGGATTTGATCAATATGAGATTATTGAAATTATCAATCAAATTATTACAACAAAAAAAGTAGTCTGTATCGAACTGGTCGAGGTCAATCCATTGTTAGACACCAAAGGGAATAAAATGGCTGAGACAGCTTTTCAGGTTTTGGAGACCATAACTGAAACCCTTATTTCGCCAATTGAAGTGTAAGTTAGTTGATTATATTTTTTTTAATTTAGTACTAAGCCTGAAAACAAAAGCTGTTTTTGGGTTTTTTTAATGCAATATATTTTGCAATAGCGCAATTTGAAAAGCACTAATTGTCTTCGAAATTGAATGCAAAAAAAAACCATCACGCAAAACGTGATGGTTTAAAACTAGAATCCAAAATAATTAATATCCAGGATTTTGAGTAATCTTTTTGTTATTGTCTGTTTCTCTTAATGGAATAGGGAACACCAATAAGTTCGAATCCCAATTGTAAGTACCGCCAATATTTCCTTTAGTTCTTTTTACATCGTGAATGGCAAAACCTTCCATAGCCAATTCTAACACCCTTTCGTTCAAGATTTGAGCTAAAGTTATCGAAGTGAAATTGGCCGCTTTGGCACGAGTTCTCAAGGAATTAATATCAACTAGTGGAGTCGCGCCAATAGAAGAACCAAGTCTAAAATTGGCTTCTGCTCTGATAAGAATCAATTCGGCTAAACGGATCATTGGTACATCTCCAAATTCATTAGTGAATTTTGAGGATAATCTTCGGCCGTTATCGGGATTGATGTAGTTAAAATTTCTTCTTTCGTCATTCAAGTCAGTAAATTTGTTCAAATAAGTAGTTCTAATTTCGACATCTCCACCACGACCACCGACGTCTTCTGAACCATAGTGATTTACCAACTGGTTGTCCCCAGTTTGTTTAGTGATTTGGATTGCAAAAATATCCTCAATTTGATTAACATCGTGATTGAAGGCATCCTTATAGGTAGCCGATAATTTTGCACCACTATTTGCGATAACATCTTGTGCAGCACTTAAAGCAGCTGGGTAATTTTGCTGTTGCAAATAAACACGAGCTAATAATGCTTTTGCAGCATATTTGTTGGCAAAAAATCCATTGTCAGCAGGTAAGTCAGTGTAAGCCTGATTTAAACTATTGATGATTAGTTTGTAAACTTCATCCACAGAGCTTCTTTCTGCAGAAAGATCTGAATCAAAATTGTAAATTGCTTTAGGACGAATAACTACTCCTAATTGACTATTAGCGGTTACCGCGGCATCATAAGGTTTTGCGAATAATCGAACTAAATCAAAATAAACAAGCCCCTGCAGAAACTTTGCTTCGGCAACCATCACTTTTGCTCGATCGGGATCTTGCACTTTGTCTATATTTTCCATTACTACATTGGTAGCATTGATAATTTCGTAGCTTCTTTGCCAAATGGATTGTACTTGACCGTTATCGACTAACATTGTCTTGGTGTACATTTGTCTGAAAGTGGCAAAAGTTCCTCTCCATCTAAAATTAGTTGTCGAAGTTACCCCTGTTTGTGCTAATAAATCAGCCGAAACTTGTATTCGACCTCCATAAGCATCACCATTAGCTAGAATAGAATATGCACCGGATAAAACATCGCTAATTCCTTTTTCAGTGCTCAGTGTAATTGAAGCATCTTCACGTTGTCTTGGATCGATATCTAATTGACCATCACAACTTACTAGAAAGGCTGCAAATATTGTGTATAATATGAATTTATTTGTTTTCATTTGATTTTGTTTTTAGAAATTAAGATTTACACCTAATGCAATAGTTCTCGCTGGTGGAGCAGAATAAAACTCTTCACCGATACCTGTGTCGTCTCTTCTCGCTTCTGGGTCGTAGCCATCATAATCAGTAAAGGTAAGTAAATTTACTCCTGACAAATAAACGCGTACATTGGTCATTCCCATAGAATTAAGCGTTGTTTTTGGTAAAGAATAACCAAAAGTTAAGTTTCTTAAACGGATAAAATCAGCTTTTTGTAAAAACCTCGTTGAAGCTCCAGTACCATTACCTCCATACAGTCTTGCTTGAGGAACATTGGTTATATCACCAGGATTTTGCCAACGATTCAATTGATCAACTGTTTGATTGTCAAAATAATCAGCACTTACCGACTGATAGATACCAGCGGAGTTGTAGATGCTAGCTCCCCATTCGCCTTGGAATGTAAAACTAAAATCAAATCCACTAAAGTTCATTGTATTGGTTAAACCCGCCATCAATTCAGGGAAAGGATTACCCGTAACAATTCGCTCTGCAGCCGCATAATCATTCGTGGTGGTTTTATCCAACGAGCCATCTGCTTTTACCGTATTCAAATAAAATAGCGCATCACCATTAGCAGGATCCACACCTGCATATTCTTTCAAGTAGAATGCAGAAGCCTTTTCATTCACTCTGTTAATTGTGAAAGTACCAAGAAGATCTGTATTGTTATTTGGCAATTCTTTTACAACGGTTTGATTGGTTGTAATGTTGAAACTAGTGGTCCATTTCAATTTGTCTGTATCGATATTAGTTGTGTTTACGGTAAACTCTAAACCGCTACTTTCTAAAACGCCCACGTTTTGATTGATAGTAGAAGCACCTGAACTTTGAGGTAGTGGAACACTAAACAATAAACCATCAGTCGTTTTCTTGTAATAATCAAAATCTAAACTGAACCTGTTTAAGAATCCAACTTCAAATCCTAGGTCTAATTGAGACGATTTTTCCCAAGTTAGATTTGGATTTCCAGCTTGAGTAAATACTAAACCTGATTTTAAATTATAAGAACTTGGTCCGTACAATTGACGAGAGGCAAAATTTCCAATTTCAGCATTTCCTAATTGTCCCCAACTTCCTTTTAGTTTCAAAAATGATAAAACTTTGCTTTCTTTCAAAAAAGACTCTTCTGACATAATCCATCCAGCAGAGAAGGAAGGGAATGTACCGTATTTATTGTTTTCACCAAAACGTGAAGAACCGTCACGACGAATACTTGCTTTCAAAAGGTATTTATTGGCATACGAATAAGATACTCGTCCGAAAAGAGATGAAAAGGTATAATCGGTTTCGTTTCCAGATCCTGCATTAACTTCGGCACCACCATCTACAGTTTGAAAGTTGTCATTAGGAAAATAAATACTAGTTACATCTTGGTATCTTCTGTTGAAATCATTGAACTCCATACCTGCAACAGCATTAATGGTGTGCTTTTCTCCAAATGTCTTGTCATAAGTAAAGTAGTTAGACCAAATATAGGTCTCGTTGTTTACCGAAGAAGCGAAAACTTCTCCATCTGTTGACATAAAAGGTACGTTTTTACCATTCCAGTTGTCTTCAGTTTGCGATAATAAATCGTAAGCAAATTCAGAAGTGAATTTTAAAGAAGGTACAAATTTATATTCTCCAAAAACTTTTCCTGTGACTCTTCTCATAATTGTTTTCCAATACGAATTGTCTATGGCCAACAAATAGTTAGCATACAAGGTATTTGGATTGGCAGTTCCATCATCTAAACGAATAGGAGATAGAGGTGACTGTGCTACTGCTTGCAAAGGCGTAGTAAAAGCGTTATCATCTTGAACACGTTGAATTTCAGATCTAGAAAAACTCAAGTTCATACCTGCAGAAAATTTATCGGATACTTGGTGCGATATATTCGTTCTTGCAGTAACTCTTTCTAATTCGTTGCTATTAATTATACCAATTGTATTATTGTAGGCTCCAGCAAAGAAATATTTAGTTTTTTCATCTGCTCCAGAAACTGAAAAATCGGCATCAGTTGTAAAACCATTTTGGAAAGCAGTGTCTTGCCAATCTGAGTTCACTTCTAAATTTCTCCAATCTGTACCCTGAGCGAGGAAATCAAAAGTATCTTCTGCTTCAGCAGCATCACCGGTACCATTTATTGAAGCTTCTGTAAATAGCTCGACATATTGTGCTGCATTTAACCATTTTCTTTTGTGAGTAGCTTCGCTCACCCCTTGCGAAAAGTTAAGGGCAAAAGCGCCTTTACCTAATTTTCCTTTTTTAGTAGTAATTATGACAACTCCATTTGCACCACGCGCACCATAAATTGCAGCGGAAGAAGCATCTTTTAATACGTCAATCGATTCAATTTCATTTGGGCTTAATGTAATCAATGGGTTTGTAGGTGCTCCGTTATTAGATTCATTTGTAGTAACCAATGGAATTCCATCTAATACATATAATGGTTCCTTTCCAGCACTGATACTGGCAGCTCCACGAACTCTTACAGACATACCTCCTTCAACTTTACCATTGGTTTGGGTTATTTGAACCCCGGCTAACTTACCAACCAACGCATTTTGAACAGAGGCCACAGGAATTTGCTCAATATCTTTTGATGTAACTTTAGCAACGGCATCGGTAGATTTTCTTTTGCTTGTCGTTCCATAACCAATAACCAAAACGGTTTCCAATTCATTGGTATCATCTTTCATTTTTACGTTAACTGTCGGAGCAGCGGCTACTTCCATAGTTTTCATTCCAATAAAAGTTACTACCAATGTAGCTCCTTTTGGAGCATCAATAGTAAAATCTCCATCCAATCCAGTTTCTGCAACTGTTTTTGTTCCTTTTACTAGGACATTTGCGCCTGGAATAGGTAACCCAGCGTGGTCGGTCACTTTACCCTTTACTTTAATTTCTTGAGCACTAGCTATTTGTACAAACAGTACAAATAGAAACCCAAGCAAACACTTGAAATTAATTTTCATATTAACATATTTTATGATTAGTTGCTGCGAATATCACAAAATATTGTTAATTGTAAAACTTTTTTGAAGAAAAAATCGATAAATACTGAATTTTTACGAATACAGTATTTTATTTTTCAATAAATTATATTTTATATTTAAAATTATGATTTTTATTGTAAATTTAATAATCTGTAATTTTTATTTGAAGTCTCATTTTAAGTTATTTATTATAAAAATTGCGTTGTATTAATTTAATTTAACTCAAAATAACTTAAAAAAAAGTCATTGTGAACTTTTTGAGAATTATAATCAATCAAAAAAGAGTTAAAACACAGTTATTTAATAAATTTTGGTTTATAACTTAACTATTTATCGGTTTCCAAAGCCCGTAACCTCCATTTAAATTCACCGAATAGATACCATTATTCCTCAAAATGCGTTGCGCCAAATAGCCTCTCAAACCAATTTGGCAATAAATGACATACTTTTTGTTTTTGTCAAAGAAATCCAAGTGGTCTCTCAAAGTATCCACATCCATATTGATGGCCTTGGGAATGGCACCGTTTTCGAACTCTGTTTTGGTTCTTACGTCAATCAAAATCGCATTTTCAGCCAAAAGATAATCCTCTAATTGATCGTAATTGATGAATCGTACATCGTCATGCAACATATTTTCGGCAACATAACCCAAAATGTTCACAGGATCTTTAGCGGAATTATAGGGTGGAGCATAAGCTATTTCAATCTCTTGCAATTCATAAATGGACAAATTCCCTTTGATCGCCGTAGCAATCAAATCAATTCGCTTGTCAACACCTTCTTGTCCCAAAGCTTGAGCACCATAAATTGTTCCGTCTTCGCCAAAATTCATTTTCAAGACAATATTCGTGGCACCAGGATAATAACCGGCGTGATTGGCACGAGTTACAGTCACAGTGCGGTACGGAATGTTGTAATGTTTCAATAGTTTTTCGTTTAGCCCTGTAGCGGCCACAGTCAAATCGAAGAATTTGATAATCGAAGTTCCCAAAGTTCCTTTATACGAAATTTTGTTTCCTCTAGTTATATTATCGGCTACAATTCGCCCTTGACGATTGGCAGGCCAAGCCAATGGAATCAATACCTTAGTCTGATTAATATAATGAGAAACTTCCACAGCATCGCCCACAGCATAAATATTTTCGTCCGAGGTTTGCATAAATTCATTTACAGCAATTCCACCAGTAACTCCCAAATCTAATCCAGCGGCTTTTGCCAACCCATTTTCAGGCTTCACTCCAATGGCAAACACAACGCCATCAGCCAGAATGGTTTTGCCTGTATTCAATTTTAATTCAATTTTATTTCCCTTTTCCTCGAAAGCTTCGACACCTGTATTGACAAGGATACTTAGGTTTTTGGCGGCTGCGTGATGTTGAACCATTTTGGCAAATTCATAATCCACAGGCGCCATCACTTGATTTCCCAACTCTATAACGGTCACATTTAATTCTTTTTCAACTAAATTTTCCGCGACTTCCAATCCAATAAAACCTCCTCCAACGACGGCAATATTTTTCAAACCTTTAGTTTTGGCAATGATGCGATCCATGTCAGCCACATTGCGAAGCGTCATAATTTTATCGGAATCAATCCCAAGAATATTAGGTCTGAAAGGTTCTGCACCGGGCGATAATAATAATTTATCGTAGGTTTCTGTGTAAGTTTCTTTTGAAATTAGGTTTCTAACTTCAACCGTTTTTGCTTCTTTGTTGATTTTTAAAACCTCATTAAAAACACGAACATCAAGGTTGAATCTTGTTTTTAAGGAAGTAGGAGTGTGTAATAATAACTTTGAACGTTCGGCAATCACACCTCCAATATGGTAAGGAAGTCCACAATTGGCAAAACTGACGTGTTCTCCTTTTTCGAATATTATGATTTCGTTTTCTTCGCTTAGTCTTCTCAATCGTGCTGCTGCAGTGGCACCACCTGCAACTCCACCTATAATTAGTATTTTCATCTTTATTTTTTTATGACGCAAATTTCTGAAAAATAAAGCTTCTTATTTGTAGCTTTTGTTACATAAATCGAAATGATTTTAAAACAAAATAAAATATTCAATCAAAAGCCTAAACATCAAATTTTTAATTAGAGTTCATTTATTTTTTAACCACATAGATTATCAAAATTATCACATTTAAAGATTTTTCATAGGTATTTTATTTACACATAGCTTTGATAACTATGATGAGCAAAGCGTTTTTTGTTAAAAAAAACTTTTCTAGCCTGCACTGAGCGAAGACGAAGTGTGGTTTAATTTTGTGGATATTGATATTCGATAAAGAGTTTGCTGTTTGTGTTTTTTAAATGGAAATTTTTAGCGAAATTTACGTCCAAATAAAACGCAAATCCAATAATGAAAGAATTACTCCAACAGACCTACGGATATATTTTTGAAGATAAATTAATCGAAGAAATTGTAGAAACTTCTTTGCTGAGAGATTTTAAAGAAGGGGATATTTTAATAGATTTTGGCGATTCTATTCGAAAAATGCCATTGTTAATTTCAGGTGCTATCAAGATATTGCGTGAAGATTTTGACGAAGGTGAATTGTTGTTGTATTTTATCGAAAAAGGCGATACTTGTGCTATGACGATGGCATGTTGTTTGGGCGAAACCAAAAGCGAAATCAGAGCCGTGGCCGAAACTAAAGGACAATTAATTATGATTCCTGTAAGCAAAATGGAAGAGTGGTTAGGGAAATACAGAAGTTGGAGAAACTATGTTTTTAACAGTTACAACAATCGTTTAAAAGAAATGCTTACGGCTATTGATAATCTGGCATTTATGAATATGGACGAACGGTTGCTAAATTACCTAATTGAGAAAGCCAAAGTGGTTAATTCTAAAGAAATTCATTCGACCCATCAGGAAATCGCTTACGATTTACATACTTCCAGAGTGGTGGTTTCGCGTTTGCTTAAAGCTTTAGAAAATAAGGGAAAGATACGATTGAATAGGGCTTCGATTGTATTGCTGAAATGAAGTAACATTTGTTACAGTATTGCAATTTTTAAGGCCTTATGTTTGTACTCTTAAAGTTTTATAAATGGAAATATCCCAAATAATAGGATACATCTTAGCGGTTTTTGTAGGTATGACTCTCGGAATGTTAGGAAGCGGAGGGTCAATACTTTCGGTACCTATTTTGGTTTATGTAATGGGAATCGAACCTACATTGGCCACAGCCTATTCGTTATTTGTAATCGGAACAACCTCATTAGTAGGAGGAATTCAGAAAGCCAAACAACAATTAGTCGATTTTAAAAAGGTCGGTTTATTTGGAATACCAGCCATAATTTCTGTTTTTGTTACTCGAAAAATTATCGTTCCTACTATTCCTGATATTATTTTTTCGACTGAACAATTCAGTTTGACGAAGTCCGTCCTGATTATGGTCGTTTTTGCTTTTGTGATGATTTTTGCCTCGGTTCGAATGATACAACCTTTGAAAGAAAAGATAGTTTCGGAAGACGTAAAACTCAACTATTTCAAAATAGTATTAATGGGAATTCTTATCGGGCTAGTATCAGGTTTTGTAGGAGCTGGCGGAGGATTTTTGATTGTTCCCACTTTGTTGGTTTTTGCAAAAACACCAATTAAGATGGCTGTAGGAACTTCTCTTTTTATTGTTTCGGCGCAATCCATAATTGGTTTTACAGGCGATATTTTGAGTGACCAAATAATAGACTGGAAGTTATTGGAATACTTTACTTTAGCCTCAATAATTGGAATATTTATTGGCAATTTTATTGCTAAAAAAGTAGAAGACAATAAACTCAAAACTAGTTTTGGATGGTTCGTCCTTGCTATGGGAATTTACATCATCTTGAGAGAGCTTTTGGTATCATAATAATTTCCTAAAATGTAGTAGGTGGAATGGAAATCGACATAAAAATTGAATAAATTTACAGTATAAAAAACACTTTTAAAATGAAAATAAAGCAAATCTATACCGGATGTTTAGCACAAGGTGCCTACTATATCGAAAGCAAAGGAGAGGTCGCTATTATTGATCCATTGCGCGAAGTGCAACCCTATATCAACAAGGCCAATAAAAATAATGCCAAAATCAAATATATTTTGGAGACTCATTTTCACGCCGATTTTGTGAGTGGTCACGTTACTTTGGCTGAAAAAACAGGAGCACCCATCATTTTTGGTCCTTCTGCGGAACCTAGTTTTGAAGCCCACATTGCCCAAGATGGAGAAGTATTTCATTTAGGTGAAATTACCATCACGGTTTTGCATACACCAGGGCATACTTTAGAAAGCGTTTGTTATCTTTTGAAAGACAAGAACGGAAAAGATTATGCACTTTTTAGTGGTGATACCTTATTTTTAGGAGATGTAGGGCGTCCTGATTTAGCGCAAAAAGCTTCCAATATGACCCAAGAGCAATTGGCGGGGATTTTATACGATAGTTTGCGAAACAAGGTGATGACCTTGGCAGACGATGTCATTGTTTATCCCGCTCACGGTGCTGGCAGTGCTTGCGGGAAAAATTTAAGCAAGGAAACTATTGGTTCTATTGGAGACCAAAAGAAGACCAATTATGCGCTCCGTGCCAATATGACTAAGGAAGAATTTATTAAGGAAGTCACAGATGGTTTATTGCCGCCACCTTCTTATTTTCCTATGAATGTGAAGCTCAATAAAGAAGGTTACGAAAATGTTGAAGATATTATAAGTGACGCCATTCCGTATGATGCCGAAACTTTTGAATTGGTGGCCAACAAAATCGATACTGTAATTCTTGATGTTCGCCACCAAGATGATTATTCGAAAGGACATATCCCGCAGTCCATTTTTATTGGTATTGATGGGGATTTTGCTCCTTGGGTGGGTGCATTAATTCCCGATATCAAACAGCCGATTCTTTTGGTGACGCCATTGGGAAGAGAAGAAGAAAGCATTACGCGATTGGCTCGAGTAGGTTACGACAATACTTTAGGGTATTTGAAAGGTGGATTTGAAACCTGGAAAAAAGCAGGATTTGAATATGATACGGTCAATTGGGTTACAGCCAATGGATTGGAAGAATTGATGGAAGAAAATGTCCCTGTTTTTGATGTTAGAAAAGAGGGAGAATTTACTTCAGAACATATCGATGTTGCTCATTCCACACCTTTGGATTTTATCAATGATCATATTGCAGAATTTCCAAAAGAAGAAGAATTTTATGTTCATTGTGCTGGTGGTTACCGTTCGGTAATTGCTGCCTCTATACTAAAAGCTAGAGGATATCATAACGTAATCAATGTTTTGGGAGGATTTGCGGCAATCAAAAAAACAGCAATTAAGACAACGAATTTTGTTTGTCCATCAACATTAAAATGAAACAGCTATTATTTACAAATTGGCACCCGATGCGATGGGTACGATTGGCGTTTGCCCTGTTTTTGTTCGTCCAAGCTTTTACCACAAAAGAGTGGTTTTTTATCGCTTTTGGTTTATTTTTCTTAGTTCAAGCAGTTTTTAATTTAGGTTGTGGACCAAAGGGTTGTGCGCTTCCCAACAATAAATTTTCAAAAAAATGAGTACTCGTTTCGATACTATTATCAAAGCCGAAAAACCGGTTTTAATTGATTTTTTTGCTACTTGGTGTGGCCCTTGTCAAACCCTGGCACCGATTCTAAAACAAGTAAAAGACAATTTAGGTGAAAGAATTAGCATCCTGAAAATTGATGTGGACAAAAACCAACAATTGGCTTCAAAATACCAAGTTCGTGGGGTTCCTACATTGATTTTGTTTCAAAACGGCAAACAATTGTGGCGTCAATCGGGCGTTTTGTCTAAAGAAGATATAGTGAAAATTATTATTGAAAAAAGTAACTAAAATGACCAAAAATGCCATAATCATCACTGGAATTGGAATCGTTGTTGGAGCAATTGCAGGTTATTTATATTATTTTTATGTGGGATGCGCATCTGCTACTTGCGCCATAACGTCAAAACCTTTGAACAGTAGTTTGTATGGAGCTGCAATGGGCGGATTAATTTTTAATATGTTTATAAAATCACCAAAAAAGTAATAGTATTTTAACCAATTTAAATCTAATTATCATGAAAAAAAACATGGGTACTACAGACAAAATTATTCGTATTCTTATCGCACTTGTAATAGGTATTTTGTATTACACAGGAACTATTAGTGGCACAACCGCATTAATTTTAGGCATATTTGCCGTGATTTTTGCCATAACTAGTCTAGTGAGTTTTTGCCCACTTTATCTTCCATGGGGAATTTCTACTTGCAAAAAGAAATAAATGATTGACAAACAAATAAATAAAGACTTGATATTAAGAGAAAGACTGGCTTTGCAAAGAACTATCTTAGCCAATCAATCGACTTTCTTGGCTTTTCTGCGAACTTCAATGTATTTTTTTATTGCTGGTTTAAGCTTAGAAAGTTTGCTCAAAATCGAGAACAGTTTTATTATTGAATGGTTCCTATTTATAAGTTCTTTCGTGATTTTTTGTGTTGGTGTGTTCAATTATTTCAAACATAAAAAAATGATTCTCGATAACGAAAAACATATTGGAGATTATAAAATGCAATATGATGAACAATGAAAAACGATTGGATCAAGAGTATTGGGAAACGCAATATAAAACCAATGCTACCGGTTGGGATTTAGGCAAAGTTTCCCCGCCAATAAAAGAATATATTGATACATTAGAAAACAAGAATATCAGTATTTTGATACCGGGTTGCGGTAATTCTCACGAAGCAGAATATTTAGTAAGCCAAGGATTTACCAATATTACACTTATAGACATTGCACCATCATTGGTCAATAAACTTCAGAAAAAATTTAAAGATTATCCCAATATTACAATCGTTTTGGGGGATTTTTTTGAGCATAAAGGCCAATATGATTTGGTTATTGAACAAACTTTTTTCTGTGCTTTGCCACCCACAATGCGAGAAAAATACGTGGTAGAAATGCATAAAATTTTAAAAGAAAAAGGACTATTGGTTGGTTTGTTGTTTAATAAAACCTTTGAATCAGGACCTCCTTTTGGTGGAAATAAAGCGGAATATGAGCAGCTTTTTAAAGATTATTTCGATTTTTTGAAATTTGATATTTGTTATAATTCCCTCAAAACAAGAGCCAATTCCGAATTGTTTATTGAGTTTCAGAAAAAATAAGAGTCCTATTGAAAAGTATTTCGTTTGGAATACTTTTTTTATTTATCTTTGTTAACCAAATGGTTAAACCATATAGTTAAATCGCAATGACAACCGAAGAAAAAATATTCAATGCTGCTAGAATCATTTTCCAAAAGAAAGGTTTTGCAGGAGCTAGAATGCAGGAAATAGCCAATGAAGCAGGCATCAACAAAGCGATGTTGCATTATTGTTTCAAGAATAAAGAATTGTTGTTTCAGGCTGTATTTATGAATGCTTTCAGTCAATTGGCGCCACAAATCAACGCCATATTTAAATCAAACGACTGCGTTTTTGATAAAATCAGGAAGTTCACTCACAGCTACATTTCGTTTGTAATGCTGAATCCCTATTTGCCCCAATTTATAATTCAGGAAATGAACAACAATCCGGATTTTGTAATGACATTTTTAAAAAATGAAAGCCGACCTGATCCAACATTATTAATTGCCCAAATCGAAAAAGAAATCGCCGATGGAATCATAAAACCCATCCATCCGAAACAACTTTTGATGAATATGATTTCGATGACGGTTTTCCCTTTTGCCGCACAAATGATGATTAAAGGAATGTTGCAAATTTCAGATGCTGAGTTCCACACGATGATGGAAGAACGAAAAACCAGCATAGCCGAACAAATTATAAATTCTATAAAAAGTGAAAATTTAAACCATTAAGAACATTAAGTTTTATTTAGTAAAAACCATTTAATTCGCTCAATATCTTAATGGTTCAAAAACAAAAAAGATGAAAAATTAAACCATTCTGAAAGTTAAGTTTCACTAAGTCAAACCTGCTTAATTCTCTTAATGTTCTTAATGGTTCAAAAACAAAAACAATGAAAAAAATATTTAAAATTGCTTTTTTGTTAGTCGTTACAATCTCAAATGCACAGCAATCTTTGACTTTGGAAGAGTGTTATGCTTTGGCCAATAAAAATTATCCAATTGCCAAACAAAAGGAATTGTTGCAACAAAAATCCGATTACGAAGTCGAAGCTTTGCAAACGGGCAAACTTCCCAAAATAGATTTGGTTACCCAAGGAAGCTATCAAAATCAAGTGACCGCGATTCCAAATCCATTTCTTGAACCCATAAATAAAGACCAATATAGAGCCAATATTGATGTCAACCAACTCATTTATAACGGTGGATTGATTGATGCCAATACCAAACTAAAAGAAGCACAAACCAAAACCCAACAACAGCAGGTCGAAGTCAATTTATACCAACTCAAATCTCGAATAAATCAACTGTTTTTCTCCATTTTATACTTGCAAGAGCGAAAAGAAATCTTGATTTCAAAACAAAACCAATTGCTTTCAAAAATCAAGGAAGTCAAATCTGGAATTCAATATGGTGCGATTCTACCTGCTTCCGAAAAAGTATTGGAAGCCGAAAACTTAAAAATCAAACAACAACTTTCGGAAATACAGTTCGATAAAAAACGCTTGTTCGAAAATCTTTCTTCCCTGACATTCACTACAGTTCCTGAAACGGCCATTTTGCAAAAACCAATTGTGATAACTGACGAATCATCTCAAAACAATCGTCCCGAATTGAAATATTTTGAATTTCAAAACCAACAAATAGAAGCTTCGAAAACTGTTATTTCTAAAAATAATTTGCCTAAAATCAACGCTTTTGGAATTGCAGGATATGGAAATCCAGGATTGAATATGGTCGATAATTCGTATCAACCCATTTTGATGCTAGGATTGAGAGCCAATTGGAATGTATTTGATTGGAACAAAACTAAAGCAGAAAAAGACGCATTAACGGTTTCTGCCGATATCGTGGCGACTGAAAAAGAAACCTTTTTGCTCAACAATTCTTTGCAATTGCAGGAAATGAACAACGAAATAAAGAAATCGGTGGAAATCATCAAAACCGATACGGAAATTATTGGATTAAGGGAATATGTCGAAAAATCGGCTAATGCCCAATTGAAAAACGGCGTGATTACCACTTCCGAATATTTGGTGGAATTCACGAATTTATACGAAGCCAGAACGAATCAAAAATTACACGAAATACAATTGGATTTGGCTAAGTCGAATTATCAAGTAGCTAAAGGAAGCCCCCTAACCCCCGAAGGGGGAACCAATTAGTTTAACTAAATTATTTGTAACAACCATAATCAACGGTTTCAACCGTTGGATTAAAAAAATGAAATAATGAAAAAAGCAATCACATTCCTGATACTTGCAAGTTTATTTTCCTGCAATAAAAACAACGACAAAGCCGATGGTTATGGGAATTTTGAAGCCACTGAGGTTACGATTTCGGCGGAAGCCAATGGAAAAATCGAATATTTAAAACTCGAAGAAGGGGATATTTTGGAACCTAAAACACAAGTTGGTCTAATAGATACAACCCAATTGTATTTCAACAAACAACAATTGTTAGCATCTAAAAGTACCGTATATTCCAAATCGACCAACGTTTTGTCGCAAATCAACGTCTTGCAGGAACAACTCAAAACTACTTTAATCGAGAAAAAAAGAATCCAAAATATGTTTGCCGAAAATGCTGCCACCAAACGCCAAGTGGATGAAATTGACGGGAAAGTGAACGTTATTGAAGAACAAATAAAAAGCGTACAAACCCAGAATGCGCCTATTGTGAACGAAGTAAAATCCATCGATGTTCAAATTGAAAAAATCAACGACCAAATCCAGAAAAGCAAAATCGTTAATCCGATAAAAGGAACAGTTTTATCCAAATACGCTGAACCCAACGAAGTGACTGCTTTCGGAAAACCCATTTATAAAATCGCCGATATTTCGGAAATGACTTTGCGGGTTTATGTCAGCGAAACCCAATTGTCGAGCATCAAAGTGGGGCAAAATGTGAGTGTAAAAATTGATTCTGACAAGGAAATGAAATCCTATCCAGGAACAATTTCTTGGATTGCTTCCTCGGCTGAATTCACTCCAAAAGTTGTTCAAACCAAGGAAGAAAGGGTAAACTTGGTTTATGCCGTGAAAGTGAAAGTAAAAAATGACGGCAGCTTAAAAATAGGAATGCCAGCCGAAATGTGGATTAAAGAATGAAAAAATCTAAAGAAATCTAAAAAATCTAAAAGAGAAAATTGATTTTTGAAATTGCCATTGAATATGAGTATAATTATCCAAAACATCTCCAAATCCTACAACAAAATCAAAGCGGTTGAAGGCATTTCTTTTGAAGTAAAAGAAGGAGAATTATTTGGACTAATTGGCCCTGACGGAGCAGGAAAAACAACGATTTTCAGGATTTTGACGACACTTTTATTGGCCAATGAAGGCTCGGCAACGGTGGCTGGTTTTGATGTAGTCAAAGAGTATAAAGCCATTCGAAATTCGGTGGGGTATATGCCAGGGAAATTTTCTTTGTATCAAGATTTATCAGTGGAGGAAAATTTGACTTTTTTCGCGACGATTTTTGGAACAACGATTTCAGCAAATTACGATTTAATCAAGGATATTTATGTTCAAATCGAGCCTTTCAAAACCAGAAGGGCAGGAGCACTTTCGGGTGGAATGAAGCAAAAATTGGCCTTGTGTTGCGCCTTGATTCATAAACCCAAAGTCTTGTTTCTCGACGAACCGACAACAGGAGTAGATCCCGTTTCGAGAAAAGAATTTTGGGAAATGCTCAAGAGATTGCAGCAAACAGGCATCACCATTTTGGTTTCTACACCCTATATGGACGAAGCGGCTTTATGTGACCGAATCGCTTTGATCCAAAAAGGGAAAATCCTGAAAATAGACAGTCCCGAAAACATCATCAAGAAATACGACAAAACAATTTATGACATTCGAACCGAAAATATGCACCAACTGATTCTGGATTTGAAGGATTATCCGAGTCAATATAGCGTTTATGCTTTTGGGGAATTCATTCATTATATTGATAAAAACACCGATTTCAATAGTAAGGATTTAGCAGAATATTTAATAGACAAAAAACATCAAGAAATAACGATACAACCTGCAACCACAACAATTGAGGACGTTTTTATGGATTTGTAAAATTTAGTTGAATTTTGTCATCCCGACAAAGGAGTGATTTCATAACGAGAGCAACAAATGAGATTCTTCCTATCGTCAGAATGACAAATAATAAGAAAAAATCTGTGAAAATCCGTATAATCTGTGTCTCAAATAATTTGTGATAATTTGTGAAATTCGTGTCTAAAAAATGAACAAAGAAAAAATCATAGCAGTTCAAAATTTAACCAAGCAATTTGGCAACTTTACTGCAGTCAAAAGCATTTCTTTTGAGGTCTATAAAGGTGAGATTTTTGGGTTTCTGGGTGCTAATGGTGCCGGAAAAACTACGGCTATGAAAATGCTTATCGGGATTTCGAAACCTACTTCTGGAGAAGCTTTGGTAGCCGGTTTTGACGTGAAAACCAATACCGAAATGGTCAAACGAAGCATTGGTTATATGAGTCAAAAGTTTTCGATGTATGACGATTTAACGCTAAAAGAAAATATTACTTTTTTTGGTGGAATATATGGATTGAGCAGGAATCAAATCAAGGAAAAAACAGCAAAATTAGTTCAAGAATTAGGGCTTGAAGAATTGATTGATAAACTAGTGGGTTCCTTGCCTTTGGGTTGGAAACAGAAATTATCTTTCTCCGTGGCATTGTTGCACGAACCTAAAATTGTCTTTCTCGACGAACCAACAGGAGGCGTTGATCCCATTACAAGAAGGCAATTTTGGGAAATGATTTATGCCGAAGCCAATAAAGGAACCACCATTTTCGTGACCACGCATTATATGGACGAAGCCGAATATTGTGACCGAGTTTCGATTATGGTCGAAGGAAGTATTGAAGCTCTCGACACGCCTAAAAACTTGAAAGCAAAATACAATGTGAACTCAATGAACGAAGTGTTCTTGAAATTAGCGAGAAATGTTGAAGCCCCCTAACCCCCAAAGGGGGAACAGAAATGACCTTCGAGACTTTGTGTCTTCGTGGCAAATAAATACAATATGAAAAGATTCATCGGTTTTGTAACAAAAGAATTCTATCACATTTTTCGTGACAAACGAACTATGTTCATCCTTTTTGGGATGCCCATTGCACAGATAATGCTGTTTGGTTTCGCGATTACCAACGAAATCAACAACGTGAATATTGCTATTTTGGACAAGGCGAAAGACAATGAAACCCAGAAAATAATCAATAAAATCAGTGCTTCTAACTATTTTAAAATCAATGATGCCATTACCAATGAAAACCAAATTGAAAGCGTTTTCAAAAAAGGAAAGGTAAAAGCCGTTTTGGTATTCGAAACCGATTTTATCAAAAATCTGCAAACCCACAAACAAGCCAAAGTACAAGTAATTACGGATGCCACCGACCCGAATATGGCCAACACGATTGCCAATTATGTCAATGCCATTTTGCAGAATTACACCCAGGAAATGAATAAAAACAACAAGCCGAGTCACCAAATACAAACGCAAACCCAACTCTATTACAACCCCGAATTGAAGAGTGTTTTTAACTTTGTGCCAGGAGTGATGACTATTATTTTGATGCTCGTTTCGGCGATGATGACTTCTATTTCTATTACTAGGGAAAAGGAATTGGGAACGATGGAAGTGCTTTTGGTCTCGCCTTTAAACCCCTTTCAAGTCATCATTGGTAAAGTCTTTCCGTATGTATTTTTGTCCATCATCAATGCCACGATTATCTTGCTGTTGGGCTTTTTTGTGTTCAAAATGCCTATAGAAGGCAATCTTTTTTTATTGGCGTTCGAAAGCATTTTATTTATTATTACAGCTCTTTCTTTAGGGATTTTAATTTCGACTATTGCCAATTCGCAGCAAACCGCAATGATGATGTCACTAATGGGATTGATGCTGCCTGTAATTATACTTTCGGGTTTTATTTTCCCTATTTCGAGTATGCCAATGCCGTTGCAAATCATAAGTAATATTATTCCTGCCAAGTGGTTTATCATCATCATCAAAGCGATATTGCTCAAAGGAGCAACAGTAAGCGTAATATGGAAAGAAACACTGATTCTTATAGGAATGACGGCGTTTTTTCTTGCGGTAAGTGTCAAGAAATATAAGATAAGATTGGAGTAAGCCCCCCAACCCCCAAAGGGGGAGTTGAATATAGAATGAAGATAAAATAAAATAAACTAAGAGTAAAATTCGCGACAATCTGTTAAATCCGTGTCATCATTGTACCATTTATGAAAACAATTTTATTCATCATCCAAAAGGAGTTCAAGCAAATCTTTAGAAATAAAGCAATGCTTCCTATTATTTTTGTTTTGCCCTTGGTGCAATTGCTTATTCTATCGAATGCGGCGAGTTTTGAAATCAAGAACATCAAGTTTTCTTATGTTGACAACGATCATTCGGTAGCTTCAAGAGAATTAATTTCGAAATTTGAAGCGTCCAAATATTTCAACATCATCAAAAGTTTTTCATCCAAAAAAGAAGCCGATTTACAGATGCAAACCGGAAAAGTGGATGTCATTCTCGAGATTCCCAATCATTTTGAACGGGATTTAATTACCGAAAATAACACGAATTTATCAGTCAGCATCAACGCCATCGATGGTGCGGCGGCAGGAGTGGAGAGTGTGTATATTTCTCAAATCATCAACGGTTTTAACCAAAAAATCCAAACGCAATTGTACCAATACAATGATGCTTCTTATGTTCAGACGGTGAATATTGTCACGATTCCATCGTTTTGGTACAACAATACGCTGAACTATAAGACTTTTATGGTTCCGGGAATCTTGGTTTTGCTAGTCACGATGTTGACGCTTTTTCTGTCTTCGATGAATATTGTACGCGAAAAAGAAATGGGTACTTTGGAACAAATCAACGTGACGCCCATTCGAAAATATCAGTTTATTATTGGAAAATTGTTTCCGTTTTGGGTTTTGGGATTGGTGATTTTGACCGTAGGATTAACTATTGCCAAAGTCATTTTCAGCGTTCCTATTTTAGGAAGTATTGGTTTGATTTACTTTTTTACTTCGATATATTTGTTGGTCATTCTCGGCATAGGATTAATCATTTCTAACTATTCCGACACACAGCAACAAGCGATGTTTGTGGCCTGGTTTTTTACCGTTATTTTCATCTTAATGAGCGGATTATTTACCCCCATCGAAAGTATGCCTCAATGGGCACAAAATATAACTTTGTTCAATCCCATCCGCTATTTTGTAGAAATTATTCGGATGGTGATGCTCAAAGGTGCTACGTTTTCAGATATTTCGAGACCGTTTATTATGATTGCTTGTTATGCGATTGTATTGAATGGAATAGCGGTTTGGAGCTATAGAAAAGTGAATTGATTAAAGTACAAGTAGCGGAGCAATTATACCAAAGCTTAGTTGTCCGCTGGAATAATCCACAGCGTTGAATTGAGTTTGGGCATAGGAAGAATAATTGTATTTTTTAGCAATATAACCTACATAAAACTTCAGATTTAAATCAGAAAAGGGCGTGTATTCCATTGTTGGAATTATACCGTATGAAGTTGCTAAACAGTCGCTTTTGTTTGGATCTGGATTTCCATTCCAATACGAATTATTGGCCATTAAAGTCAGCAGTACATCTACCTTGGGTTGAATTTTATATTCGGCCCGAATCCAATTGTCGATATAAGTTACCTCCTGAGCGGCATAAGGATGTTGTTTTTTGATGATGTTCGATACCACACATTTTTGGTCTAAATCTTCGTTACTGTATTGAAAATCATAGTACAAGGTCAGTTTTCCAGTCTTGAATTTATTACCCAAAGCCAGATAATTTCGGTTGCAATTTTCGGCATCTATAAATCGAGCAGCACTGTAAGTTGTTTCCAGTTTGGAATCAAAAAGATGGCCTTTCCAGTTGGCTACGATACTCAAAGGCGTTTTTGTGGCTACAATTCCGGGAGGTGCCGTTGTACCATATTGCTCCTGAAAAGTTTTTGTTCTTGCATTTAAAACTTGAAAATTAAATGTGTTTTTACGGTCCTCCAATGAATAGGTGAAAGCAGCACCCACCTGAAAATTATCTGATTTATCATTGATAACATTATACGATAATATCTCAATGGGATTGATCAAAAGTTCATAACCACCCCAATCTCCAATCATTTTTCCCAGAGTCAATTTGGTTTTAGGTGTCAGTTCTATATTCAAATAAGCCAAATCAACAGCGCGACTCAGATTATCAATCGTAGTAGGATCAGGGATTTTGGTATAACGGTTCCGGAATCTAAAATATACTTTATCGTGAATTTTTCCCTTAATTTCAAAGCGAAGTTGATTTACTGCAAATTGAGAACTCATCAAATCGCCATCCACAAAACAATTATCAAAACCCATTCGAGTATTGAAAAGTACATCGACCTCTTTCAGAATTGTAATTTTTGAATCTGGAATTATAGGAGGCATTTTGATGATAGATTCTTGTGGTTGCTTTTGTCCAAAGGAGAACAGCGACGTTAACAGCAAGGCAAAATAGAAAAAATAGTTCTTCATTAGTAATTTTTGTTGCAAAGACAGTACTGCATTATTCCCAATGCATTCGTACTGAGTACAAATTATTTAAATTTTGGTGTTTGTATCGAAAGTCACTTTTCCGGTTTCAATATCGTACAAAGCCCCAATAATTTTGACTTTTTTTGAATCGTAGAACGCTTTCAAAATTGGTTCAGATCCTTTCAAATAAGTTAGACCGTGTTCAATATTGGCATCAATAGCTTTATCGAGATGTAACTCGAGATGGCTTTCCAGATTTTTTTCTTCTTGTTCGCTTTCGATGTATTCAATTATTTTTTTGATGTGATCGAAATGCTCGTAATGTCCTTCAGATTTGATGAATGCTTTTATGGCGCCGCAATCTTTATGTCCCATCACCACAACCAACTTGCAGTCTAAATGTTCGACAGCATACTCAATACTTCCTAATTCATAGTCTCCCATCACATTTCCTGCGGTGCGAATCGAGAAAATATCGCCCAATCCTTGGTCAAAAACCAATTCGGCAGGCACGCGTGAATCGGAGCAACTGACCACAATGGCAAACGGATGTTGTCCTTTTTTCAGTTCACGCAATCTCTCTAGTGTTTCATCGGGATGAACGGGTTTTCCGGCGGCAAATCGTTTATTTCCTTCTTGGAGTTTTTGTAGTGGAGAGAATTTGGATTCATCGTTAGTTTTCGTTTGAGTACAAGAAATGAACACGCTAATCAACAATCCATAGAGTAGACTTTTTTTCATGATTATTTTATAAAATTAAAACACCAATAAGTCCATCTGAAAAAGTAGACAATCCTATTTTTGTTTACGACACAACAAAATTAGGAACATGAAACCGCATAAATATTGACATTTATCATATTTTGAAGCCTATTTCAGTTTCAAACGATATCGTTAATATCTTGTTATTTTTATTCAATGTAACAGTTGTTGCATAAAAAACAATTGAGTTCAATTAAGGAAGAAAATTAGCAGTCAGCAGAACTTTTTAAAGAATATCTTAGGTAGTAATTAAGAGTTAGGAAACTCCGCAGTGTAGTTCGATGAATAGACCTATTCTGTTTTGGCAGCTTGGACGAGTATGATTTTATAAACAGTTCAAATGTTCCTCCTAGATAATAATAAAATAAACCAGGTTTTTGGCTCGCATTAAAATCCTATTTATTTTGCAAACTATTCAATACTTTTTTATCAATCTTGGCGGTTACACTAATATTTGAACCAACTAAGTCTGGGATTTCATACACCACAGAAAATCCCATAATCATTGCCGCTTCTGGTTCCTTTAGTTTGAATTCTGACTCTAGCCACCTCGTGAGGTCTGTTGTTGCAATTTTCATCGCTTGGTCTAAAGTGGCTGCAATGCCAATACTTTTAATAAAATCATTTGATTCCACTCTTGGAATATGGTATTTATTTTTTACTAGTTCAACACTAAATTGAATATCCATTGAAGTTTCCATTGCATTTCCAGTCAATTCGCCATCCCCTTGAGCAGCATGCCCATCACCAAAATACAAATAGGCACCTTGAACCGAAATGGGTAGATATAGCGTTGAGCCGTCGGTAATCGTTTTTTCCTCCATATTTCCACCAAAATTACCTGAATCTCTGGATGAAACACCTGTCCCTAAACTTGAAGCAACTCCTACACAGCCCAGAAATGGTGTCAAAGGAATTCTGTAGTTTTTTAAACCATTGGAAGGACTTTCCATTTTTAAATAGTTGTTTTTTGTATCTATTAGCCAAGAATTGTCTATTCGTTCATTTTTTTTGTTTGATAAATAGCTCGTTTCTAGTGCGTTTTCAACTATATTTCGCCCACTAAAAGCCCAACCTCGGTTTGTTTTTACAGAAATGATTTTTATGGCAATAATGTCACCTGGCATCGAGTTTTCAATGTAAAAAGGTCCTGTTAAAGGATTGCCTCCCCAAGTTACTTTTTTGGAGTTTTTATCTGTACCGCTGGCATCGACAGTTGAAGTGCTTACCGTGTCGCCGGAAACTAAATTTAGAACTGGCTTTTCTAACGAGGAATAGTTTCTACAAAATTGAGTTGGCTCATAAAAATAAGATTTAGGCTTCTGGTTCTCAGTTTCTTTTAGAGCCTTCCATTTTGATACCGTCCCTTCTTTATCTATAAAAGTCCCTTCAAGTTTAGTGTTGGAAACAAACTTTCCTGTGTAGTCAAAGTCGGCAATTTTAAATTTAAAAACATCCCCAATTACAGCACCACAAAAATTTTGTCCAAAAAAAACGCCGCAAAACAAATCATTTTTCTTTTTTAATTCAACACGCTGTACAATGTCATTATCCCCTAAATTGAATTGCCAAATCCCGGAGTAATCATTAGTATTGGTTTTAAAGCCAAGGAAACTTAGTTTTACAGATGTATCATTTTCTTTGTCTGTTAAAATGATATTGGGCTCAACACCTGTTTGTTTAATATCATTACCTTTCATAGCAAAAGCTTCTTGCGCAAAATTAGCAATGAAGATTTCAGTCTTTTCTGGAAAGGAATAGCTCTTTATTTCAAAGGGTTTCAGATCACTAACTCTCGTTTGACTTTTACCGTCAGGAGTATAACAAATTAAAGCTAAATGGTAAACGTCTTTTGAGTCGTTTACAAAGTTTATTTTGATATTTTTCTGACTATATACCAAGGCTTGAATAAAAAGTACAACTAAAAGTATTGATTTTTTCATAGTAAATTAAGGTGTTTAGAATTTCCTTTTTATAAGCATGTTAGAAGAAGAACTCAAGACTTTCCCCAAAATGCAACTGATGTTTTTTTTTAAAATAAATGCGTCATATAATTTGATATTCTCAAACTGCCTACTCAATATTGACTCTAAAACAGCACCTGTAAAATCCTGTTTTAGTTTTGTATAGCAGGGTTGTATGGGGTTTTCCAAAAATAGTTGTCATCAGGACTTTTTTTAGGTTTACATAGGTATTAAAAATTACAATTTTTTAATGCTATTTTTTTTCGATTATGATTAATGTAGCAGCTTTTTTGTTTGGATACCAATTCGCTAGCGAATTTAATTTTTTTTTCTACCATGTTGAGATGCTGACTAAGGATTAATTATTTCCATATTTTATTTTTTAATTCAAAGCCGACTCCAAAATGAAATTGAGTTGGCTTTAGTTATTTTGAAATAACCGCTCTTTTAATGAAAAAAGATAGCGATAATAATTTCAATCGCAATCAAAATGATAACAATCCATTCTAGTCGCGAACTTTCTCGAACGTTGAGCACATCGGTAAAAAGAGTCAAATTATTTTCGACAATTTGAAGGCGGTAATCCAAGTCTTTGAAACGGGTATTGATGTCAAAATTAACCTTGAGTTGCTTGTTCAACAGGTTCAATTCTTCGTTATCCCAAACTAAATTGGGGTCATCTAAGATGTATAAATTATCAACAATACTGTTTTTTACATTCAATACTTTGCCAATATATTTAAGTAAATTTATTTTAGAAATACTCAATTTTCCGTGATGTTCCAATTCTAAAATATAGTGTTTTGATGAAGTAATGAGTTCGTCTGTCAAGACTTCGTAATATTCTAAAGCTACCGATTGTCCGATATTGAGCATCACAATTCGTAACAGTGACGAATCTATTTTCGCAACGGTAACAAAATCGTTTTTAACCAAAATCTTGTTTAAATGCTCGTCTGTATTGATTTTGTACTGTTCGGATAAATCCAAATCAACAATTTTGGTTGCATAATTTTTTATGAATTGAATAAATTCACTTTTAGATATAGGATCAAAATTAGCGAAAACTACAACGCCATAATCGAATACATACAAAAAGCGATTGGTTTCTGTGAGCGCATAAAAAACCTCAGAAGTGGAGCCAGAAAAGGCTTCGGCACGAAACTCGGAGCGAAATTTCTTGATATTAAATAATTCGGCAATTTGTAAGGCTTCGAGTTGAATTTCCATAGCAGAAAGTTTATTACAAATTTAACACAAATAAATTGTACTGAGCGATTGTAATAGCCATAAAAAAACCGAAACTGAGTTTCGGTTTCTAAAAGTATATTCTTTATTAAAAGTCTAATACAACATTTGCGTTAATACAGAGGCCGACGAAGCCGATTTAGGCATAATCCCCAAAAGTGAAGCATATTGAGTCGCATTGACAATTCCTTTCATTTTTGATGGAAATAAATTTCTAAGTCCAGTCATTTTCGAAGCGTATCCTGCCTTATCGGTTAGCGAACTAGGCAAAATACTTTTCTTTTTGTTCAATATTTCATTGACCAAGGAGTTTACAGCCGGTTTTTGAGCCTCTGTCAATTTCAAGCTAGGAGAAAGTAGCCCCATTACTTGATTGGATATTCCAGCAACATCAAATGATTTTACTGCTGAGGATGTGGCTTGCGAAGCAGCAGCAGATCCAGCGGCTTTAGTAAGGTCGCCCATACTTTGCGCTTGAGTGTAACCAAATCCAGCCAAAAAAAGGCTGAGCATAATTAATTTCTTTTTCATAAAGCGTTAGTTTAAAATTTTTGATAAATATAGTTGTATTTGTTTTTCGTGCTACTCATTTTAATACTATCTTAAGGTTAATTTTGAAAATTATAACATTTACTTCGTAAACTGTTATTTTTTTATACTTTTGAAAGACTTAAAAAAAATCAATTTCTATGACTTTCGACAGCAAGGACCTTAGCCACTTACAATTATTAGATTTATATAAAAGGTTACTGAAACCAAGACTTATCGAAGAAAAAATGTTGATTCTGATCCGCCAAGGAAAGGTTTCTAAATGGTTTTCTGGTATTGGCCAAGAAGCTATTGCTGTGGGTGTTACAGCAGTTTTGGATGCAGATGAATACATCTTACCAATGCATCGAAACTTAGGTGTTTTTACCGGAAGAGATATTCCGTTATACCGACTTTTTTCGCAATGGCAGGGTAAAGCCAATGGTTTTACCAAAGGTCGGGATCGTAGTTTTCACTTTGGCACACAGGAATTCCACATCATCGGGATGATTTCGCATTTGGGTCCGCAATTGGGCGTTGCCGACGGAATTGCATTGGCGAATAAATTAAAACAAAACGGAAAAATTACGGCTGTTTTTACTGGCGAAGGAGCCACAAGCGAAGGTGATTTTCACGAAGCATTGAATATTGCTGCTGTTTGGGAATTGCCGGTGCTATTCATCATCGAAAATAACGGCTACGGACTTTCGACACCCACAGACGAACAATTTCGTTGTGAAAACCTAGCCGATAAAGGCATTGGTTACGGAATGGAAAGCCATATTATCGACGGAAACAATATTCTTGAAGTCTACAATAAATTATCGGAATTGAAAGCATCGATGAAAGTTAATCCGCGTCCCGTTTTATTGGAATTTAAAACTTTTAGAATGCGGGGTCACGAGGAGGCGAGTGGCACTAAATACGTTCCGCAAGACCTGATGGATACTTGGGCGATTAAAGATCCTGTAGAAAATTACAGAAAATTTTTATTCGAAAACAGAATCCTTACCGAAGAATTCGACAGCAGTTTACGCAATGAAATTAAAGCGGAAATTGATGAAAATTGGGCTCTTGCCAATGCAGAACCGGAGATCGAAGCAACTTACGATGAAGAATTAAATGATGTTTATAAATCACATCAATATCAAGAAGTTAAACAAGCTGATGAAGTGAAAAATATTCGTTTCATTGACGCCATTTCCAGCAGCTTAAATCAATCGATGGAACGTTATGAAAACTTGGTCATAATGGGGCAAGATATCGCCGAATATGGAGGTGCATTTAAAATTACTGATGGCTTTGTTGCGCAATTTGGAAAAGAGCGCGTTCGCAACACACCCATTTGCGAAAGTGCGATAGTTTCGGCAGGAATGGGATTGTCTATCAACGGTTACAAAGCGATTGTCGAAATGCAGTTTGCCGATTTTGTTTCCACAGGATTTAATCCGATAGTCAATTTATTGGCCAAATCACACTACCGTTGGCAAGAAAAAGCCGATGTCGTGGTTCGAATGCCTTGCGGAGCGGGAACGCAGGCGGGACCTTTTCATTCGCAGACCAATGAGGCTTGGTTTACTAAAACGCCTGGTTTGAAAGTGGTTTATCCTGCCTTTCCTTATGATGCCAAAGGTTTGTTGAATGAAAGTATCAACGACCCCAATCCAGTTTTATTTTTTGAACACAAGCAATTGTACAGAAGCGTTTACCAAGACGTTCCAACCGATTATTACACCATTCCGTTGGGAAAAGCGGGTTTACTGAAAGAAGGAAATCAAGTTACGATTATCGCTTTCGGTGCGGCAGTACATTGGGCATTAGAAACTTTGGATAAGAACCCAAAAATATCAGCCGATGTTCTGGATTTGAGAACCTTACAACCTTTGGATACGGATTCTATTTATGCTTCTGTAAAGAAGACCGGAAGAGCCATTATTTACCAAGAAGATTCTCTTTTTGGTGGCATTGCCAGCGATATTTCGGCATTGATTATGGAGAATTGTTTTGAATATTTGGATGCTCCAGTACAACGTGTAGCGAGTTTAGACAGCCCAATTCCGTTTACCAAAGCCTTGGAAGACCAGTATTTACCGAAAATGAGGTTTGAGATAGCGTTGTTGGAGTTGTTACACTATTAAAAGTTATAGTCCGGAATTATTATATAATAAATGAGCCATAGCGATTGTTATGGCTTTTTTTGTGGAAAATGAGGATAGTTATCTTTCTTTTTCTAAAAATGACACTAAGGTGGTTTATGTTCTTGGGGTGGAGTGAGTTTTTTGATGGGACGCTGATGAAACGGATGCTTTGCAACGCAGATTAAGACTGATTTTCTATTTCTTTGGATTAAGATATAACCACACGAAAGGATTCGTGCGGTAGCGTGGGCAAAAGTTAAAAGCGAATGCCCTTTTAATCTTAAAGGCTAATTCATTGAATGAAAATTTTCCTTACTTTTGTAATTGTACAAGCAATAAAGTATTTATCTAAAAATATTAAAAATGGAAACCTTATCTATTGACATTCTAACTAAAAAACTTAAAAACGCTCCTCAAAGTGTTTTAGAACGTGTTATTGGCTATGCCGATGCCTTATTGGAAAGCCAAGAGGACCATAGTTTTGTGCTATCTGATGACCAAAAAAAAATACTCTTGAAACAGAATAATGTTCCCCTTGAGGATTGCACAGAGGCTCACTTGGTTTATGAAAATTTAAAAAATAAATATGGCTTATAAAATTATGGTAACTCCTGATGCCATTCAAAACATTGATGATGCCGTTTATTTTTACAAAAAAGAAGTTTCAGATAGGGTAGCCAAAAAATTCATTGACCACTACAAACAAACTTTTAAAGACATTTTAAAAAATCCCTATTTTCAAGTTTTTTTTCAAGATTTTAGAGGTAAACCTATGAAAAAGTTTCCTTATATTGTTTTTTACACGATCGACGAAAGTTTAAAAATTATCTTCATTAAAGCGGTGTTTCATACCTCCCAAGACCCTAAAAAATATCCTAGTATGTAAACGTAAATTCGCAAATTATATCAATTGTATAATTTGCGGATTTGCATCTTTTTTTGGACGAAATTTTTGGTTTTTGTTAAGAAAGTAATAACCTTCAAAAAAAACTCGCCATAAAATCAGCTCATTATAAAAAAATAGTAGTATTTTTGAATTAAGAAAATTAAGATAATACCTATCGCTTTTACACAGATTGGTATTTCAATGAATGATAAATTGGACTTTAAAATTTTCTTGGGTTACCCATATTTTTGTTAAACTTTAAATCTATTAATATGGTAATTTACGGCTCCATCTTGGCCTTGATACTAATTGTCATTGTTGCCAAACTTTTAATTTCAAATTATAATCCTCAAGCAGTACTTCTTTTTAGTGGTTTGTTTATGTTGTTTTTGGCCTTAATTCTAGGATTTAAAATGCCGGAACTTGCAAAACCGACCGGTTCTGGTTTTTTTGATGTTTTCGAATATATAAAAATAGCCTTTAGTGAAACCAATGCCAATGTAGGATTGCTTATTATGTCAATAGGAGGATTTGTGGCTTATATCGAAAAAAATGGTGCTTCTGATGCCCTGGTTTTTTTAGCATTGAAACCATTGAAATTGATGAAAAAATATCCCTATATTTTAGCATCGATGGTGATTCCAATTGGTCAGTTTTTGTTCATCTGTATACCTTCGGCGGCAGGATTAAGTTTATTGCTAATGGCGTCAATGTTTCCTATTTTAGTTAATCTTGGTGTTAGCAGATTATCCGCTGCATCCGTCATCACGGCAACCACAGCGTTTGGCGTTGGTCCGGCGTCAGTGATAACATCGAGGTCCGTAAAAATTCTAGATATTCCAGCGGTTAGTCACTTTTTCGACAATCAAATTCCTTTATTGATTCCGTTGATTATTACTTTAATGATCACTTTTTTTTATGTGAATCGCTATTATGACAAAAAAGAAAAAGTGGAAACCACCGTTCCGTTAGAAGAGAAAGAAATTGAACTAAAGGTTCCGGTGTATTACGCCATTTTGCCTATTCTTCCGCTTGTGATTTTGTTAGTTTTTTCGGAATTGTTTTCCTTTTTTGAAACCCCAATTCATTTAGATACGACTACAGTAATGATTATTTGCGTTTTTGTTGGATTGTTGATGGATTTAATAAGAACGAAAAAAGTTAAAACTGTCTTTGAATCTTTGCAAATCTTTTTTAATGGAATGGGCGACATTTTTAAGTCGGTGGTGACTTTGATTATTGCTGCCGAGATGTTTTCGAAAGGATTGATTAGCCTGATGTTTATTGATGGTTTGGTTTCAAGTTCTCAAAGTATTGGACTGGGTGGAATAGGCATCAGTATTGTAATGTCCTTAATGATCTTTTTTGCTTCGGTGCTTATGGGAAGCGGAAATGCAGCCTTTTTTGCATTTGGTCCGCTAGTTCCAAAAATAAGTACACAAGTTGGCGTAAGTACAACCTCTATGATTTTGCCGATGGAATTTTCAGCTTCGATGGGTCGAACCGTTTCGCCCATTTCGGGTGTGTTAATCGCGACGGCAAATATTGCAAAAGTTTCTCCTTTTGAGATTGCAAAAAGAAATGCCATCCCATTCGGAATTGTATTTTTGGTTATGATAATTGTTCATTTTATACTGTAATTTATGCTAAAATTAATTAAGAATGCCGATGTTTATACCCCCGAATCGATTGGGATAAAGGACATTTTGGTGGCTGGAGAAAAAATCGTCGCAATTGAAGATAAAATTGCTGATTCAGACCTCTATTCACAAACTATTGATTTAAAGGGGAAAATTTTGACACCCGGATTAATCGATCAGCACGTGCACATCACGGGAGCAGGAGGGAAGCACGGTTTTGGGTCGATGACACCCGAAATTATGCTCAGCGAGTTTATTTCTTGCGGAACCACCACTGTAGTTGGATTATTGGGTACCGATGGCAGCGCTCGAAGCATCAAAACACTTTATGCAAAAGCAAAATCATTGGAAACCGAAGGATTGTCGGCCTATATTTTTACCAGTTATTTTGGTTTGGATCCTGTAACCTTTACAGAGTCTATTCAGGATGATATGATATTTATAGACAAAGTGCTTGGGTGTAAAATCGCCATCAGCGATGAGCGGTCTTCCTATCCACAAGATTTAGATTTGCTTCGCCATTTAAAACAAGTTCGAGTGGGCGGTTTAATTGCTGGAAAAAAAGGAATTTTACACATTCATTTGGGCGGTTTGAATTCTAAATTAGATGTTTTATTGCGTTTGGTGAAAGAGTATGAATTCCCAATCGAGCATATTTCACCCACCCACGTTGGAAGAACTTTACCACTTTTTGAGCAAGCCATAGAATTTGCCAAACTCGGCGGTATGATTGATATTACTTCAGGTGGAACAAAATATACAGATCCATATAAATCGGTTTTGTATGCGCTTGAAAAAGGAGTTTCTATTGACAAAATCACTTTTAGTAGCGATGGAAATGCCGGACTTGGCATCACCGATGAAACCGGTAAAACCATTGGGTTTAAAAAAGCGCCAATTCATCACAATCTGGAACAAGTGGTATTATTGGTAAAAGAAGGTAAATTGCCTATTAGCGAAGCTTTCAAATTGATCACCATCAATCCAGCCATCAATTTAGCATTGAAAACCAAAGGACAGATTAAGGTCGGATTCGATGCTGATTTTTGTGCATTCAATGCTGATTTAGAACTTACCGATGTTTTTTCGAGAGGAAAAGAAATGATGAAGGATAAGGAAATATTGGTTTTTGGAAATTTTGAAACAAAAAAATAATTTATTCAAAAATGAAAATACTATGATTAAATCTAATAAATCGTTTTTATTTTCAGTGCTATTCTGTTTTATTCTAAGTGCAAGTTCTTGGGCTCAAGAGGATGATTTGCAAGATGAAGAAAAAACCTATGACACCGAAAATCAAGACAAAATTTCTAAATACGATTTCGACAAAGTTGAATTGGTTCGTATTAAAAAGAATTATAAAGTAGGGGATGGTCTCACCTTTATTACAAAAACAGGAAACTTAAACATTACGCAAAGTGTGCAAACCTTGTACAATGTGGCGACTCCTGACGATTTCGAATCCTATTTATCAGAGTTTCGCATCCGTAGGGCCAGGATGAAAATGAGCGGAAATGCATTCGATAAAAAAATCTATTATCGTATACGTTTGGATTTTGCCGCAAATTATCAAAGTCCCACTTCGGGTGATCGCTCGTACAATCCTGTTTTACAAGATGCTTATGTCGAATATAGACCAACCTCCAATCAGCGGATTAGCTTAGGGCTTCGAGCTGATTACATCGATACTCGCGAAATTCGTTTTGAAGGTGAGGTACTAGGATTTGTAGAACGAAGTCCGATTCCTGGGGCGTTCGACGCCATTTTTGATTATGGATTGCGCTATTCTGCGAGTTTCAGAGTGTATAATAAGCAACTGATTAAACCTTATGTGTCGATTACTACAGGGGAAGGAAATGCCGCATTATCGCAAAATTTTGGTGGCCTTAAATATGGTATTCGTTTGGATTATTTACCCTTTGGAAGTTTTTCAAAATTAGGAGAATTTTATATGGAAGACCGCGCTCGCGAAAACAAACCCAAATTGGTTATAGGCGGAATTTATAGTTATGCTGACGATGCCTCCTCTGCCAAAGGTGCGAATGGTGGACGATACATTTATGGCGATATCAATCAAAAAGAGATGTATCCGGATTACATCAAATATGGGGTAGATTATTTGTTTAAATACAGAGGTTTTTATTCCATTGGAACAATAGTAAAGACGGAAGCTAAGGTTCCAACAGGAATCGCGGGCGAATTTAGCCTCAGTGGAAACTTTACCCCATACACCAATCAAACGCCCCAACAAATTGAAGATAAAGTCCTTTCTAGATTAAACTTAGGATACGGATACAATGTACAAGCGGGCTATCTTTTGCCTTCAGACTTAGCATTTGGTTTGCGATATTCGCATCTAGTCCAAGATGAGAAATCGGCAGCGTTTACTGCGTATGATAATTTCTATACCCTAGTGACCACGAAGTATTTTTCCGGAAATTCTTTGAAACTGCAAGGAGAAATAGGATATCAAGAATATACAGTTCCTACACCATTGGCCAAAGGAAGTTATTTAGCCCAATTAATGTTAACCATAGAATTGTAAATACATACCTTGTAAATTATGAAAACTAAACTACTATACTTCTTCATATTGATTACTGGTTTATCTTCCTTGGCGCAAGATAATCCGGCAATGTATGAGAAATTTTTTCCGAACCCTAAATATGACATTCCTTTCCCGATGACAGAAGGTAGTTCCAGTTATTATTCTGGCTACAATACATCGGTAGAGTTTATTGATGATTTGGCCACAAAACATCCTGATTTGATTAGTGTGAGTTCAATAGGAGCCTCACAGCGAGGGTTTAAAATCCCCTTGATTACCTTATCCAAGAAAAATAGTGTTCCTGATAATCAAAAACTTCGTGTGGTCTTTCTTGCCAGTATTCACGGAAACGAACCCATCAGCACTGACGGTATGCTGTACCTGATGAATGAATTGAGTTCTAATGCAAAATATAGTGCGCTTCTGGATCACATCATTCTAAAAATAGTGCCTATTGTAAACGTTGATGGCTATAAGGATGACAAAAGAGAATCGAACAACGAGACGGATTTAAACCGAAACCTAACAGTTTTAGATATTGTTGAAACTGTAAACTTGAAAAATGCAATCAATAGTTTTGATCCTCATTTGGTAGTCGATTTTCACGAATACAATCCTTCAAGAAAAGATTACCTAGAGTTAAATGATTGTTATACATCAAGTTATGATGCTATGTTTCTGTACACAGGAAATTTGAATGTAAACAGTCACATTCGCAAAGTCATAACAGAAGACTTTGTAGAACCAACTAAAAAGGTTTTGGAGCTAAACAACAGAAGAGTAAGCGATTATGCCACAACAACTTGGGTAGACAAAGAACTTTACTTGAACATTGGAGGTAATAGTGCGAGATCTAGTGCTACCAATTATGCCTTGCAAAATCGAATTTCAATTTTAATGGAACTTCGCGGTGTTGTCGAAAAGGGTAATGCAGCCAAAAGAAGAATCGAAACTTCCTTTTTAACGGCTATTTCTTATTTAGATATTGCCAGCAAAAAAGCCGACATTATAAAAAATGCGATCCAACAAGCCGATCAAGAAACCTTTAACAGGGTCGATAAAATTGTATTGGACTCCAAACCTGCAAAAATTGATTTTCCTTTCGTTTTCGTCAATACTTGTAAAAATGAATATGAAACAGTTCTTTTTCAAGCGAATTTTAACATCACCCAAGAACCAACTCAAACCAGAGAGCGGGCTGCTGGCTATGTTATTGTCACCAAAAGCAAGCAGGTTCAAAAAATATTGAAGGCCTCTGGAATAGTATTTCAAAATGTTGCGCAACCTGAAAATCTAAAGGTCGAAACCTTCAAACAGTTGGACATCCATAAATTCGAACTTGAGAATGAAATGAAAGAAATTCCGGAAGGAGCTCTTGTAATTGATGGTTCTCAAAAAATGGGTAATTTAATCATTGAATTATTAGAGCCTGAATTAACGAATTCACTAGTTTCAAATAACTTACTGAAACCATTTAAAGGAACCAATACATTGAGAGTCTTTCGAATTAATAAAGAACAAGTTTTACAATTACAAAATAAAAAATAATTATTATGCGAAAAATAGTAATCCTATCATTTAGCACATTGATACTCTTAGTAAATAGTATCTACGCCCAAAAAGAAGAGCCTACGAAAAAAAAGGTAGATTCTACATTAATAATAGTAAATGGTGATGGACTGTTTATTAGGCTAGGAAAGAAAGAAAAAACAGTGATCAATCTCGATGCGGCAATCCAATCGGGAATGGCGTATTCAGAATTTGAAGATGCGAAAGGAACCCAAACAGACAATAGATTGTCTATTAATTTGGCGCGTTTGTACCTCAATACCAACTTCCTCAACAACAAAGTGATAATGGGGCTGACTACCGATTTTACCGGAACTACACCACTTTTAGAGGCTTGGGCTGGTGCTAATTTATTCAAAAATCATTTGTTTTTATCTATGGGACAAAAACAAACGCACACCAACAATAGATTGGCAATGGCAGACGAGCGCTTTTCTCAAGTTATGGCACAGACGATTGCCGGAACTTCAAAAGATGGGGTCGCTTATGGAGGATTGATGCATAATTTTGTTGGAGCGACCAGAGAGAGTGGCTTGTTTCTTGAAACTAATTTTACCCTCAGTTCCATTCGAATTTACCCTTCGGTATCGATTACCACCGGAGACGGACAAGGTTTCGATTCTTCTCAGGAAAATTTGGGTTATAAATACGGTGGTCGTCTGGATATCTTGCCTTTGGGCGATTTCAAAAAAAATAATGCTTTTACAGCCGCTGATTTGTATTATGAAGAAAAACCAAAATTCGCTTTTGGCGTAGCTGGAAGTTATAATGCAAAGGCGAGCCATCCTACGGGTTCGGGAACCAATACCATAACGGGTATTTTTGACAAAGAGGGAGCTGAAGCTTATGGTGATTATGTAAAAATTGTTTCAGATCTTGTATTCAAATACAAAGGATTTAGTTTCGTAACTGAATATACAAGCGCCGCAGTGAAAGGGAGTAATTTGTATCTTGATGCTGCTGCAACCAAAAAACTTACTCCTGAGGCAGCGAGCGCCAAATACAATACTGGTGAAGCTTTTAGTTTTGAATCTTCCTATGTGTTCAGAAATGGTTTGAGTTTTGATGGCCGATTTTCAAATATAAGCCCAGAATTTGCGGTTCCCACTTCATTGGTACAAAAACAAAATTGGTACACCTTTGGTATCAATAAGTACAACAAATATAAAAACTTAAAAATTGGCATTAACACGACCTATGTCGATAATTTTGATGCTGCAATTAAGTATAACTGGTATAGTAATCTAGCCGTTCAATTTGTTCTTTAATTGATTTAATTTTTAAAAAACTTTATTTATGAAAAATATAAAATTTTACGTGTTGATAACCACCATCTTTTGTTATTCTTGCACTTCCGAAATTACTTTTGACCCCGAGGCACCAAAGCCACCAAGTAATGCGATTTCAGATTTGATAATTTCCGAAATTTCGACTTATATCAATACAGATGCTACTACTGGTAGTACAAGAAATCATTATGTAGAATTGTATAATGGTACAGAAAAAAGCGTCGATTTAACTCAATACGCCATCGGTTATCAAGCGGTTACTGATGAAAAAACATTAACGCCTTGGAACTTTACAACTGCTGCCAATGTGTTAGTTTTGACGGGCACACTAGACAATGGCAAAGCGTATGTCATAGCCTCACCGCAAGCAAGTACAACTGCCGTACCACGAGATATTACCTGGGGAACCACGAGCACTTCATCGGCAGATGCGAGTAAACCGTTGCAATTAAGTGGGAATAGTGCGATCGCTTTGTTGAAAAAAGATGCGGCTGGAACCTATGTAATTTCAGGTACCAACTATAAAATAATTGATGTTTTTGGTGCACCGAATGTAGAGCGAATCACGTTTAAGGGATCTTCAAGTTCAAGAAACAATTGGATGTGGGTGACAGCAGGTGAATTGTTAGATACAAGAAATAGAACTTTTTGGCGAAAAGCCACGGTAAAAGCGCCAAACCCAGTATGGAACGCTACAAAAGAAAGTGTTGCTGCAGATTCAGAATGGACTCTTTCTGGAGATCGTTTATGGGTTTATACCAATGTTGGTATTTTTACTAAATAATTCCATTTTATAAGCAAATCCATTCAGTAGAATTTTGAAAGAGAGTTTTTTTTACAAAGACTCTCTTTTTTTGTATCCATTTGAAAATTATAATACACTGTTCAGGTAATCGGTTATTTGAATTAATTTTTGTTTTATCACCGCCGGACGAACCGATGAATAGCCAAAAATAAGCCCTTTTTGTTTTTCGTCACCAATGTAACAATTACTCAAGGAATGCACCACAATATTGGCTTTGAGTAAAGTTTGAATGATTTCTAATTCCTTTTTGGCGCTGACCGGTTCATTAAAAGTAGCTACCAAATGCAAGCTGGAATAGGGTTTGCGCTCGATCGTCATTTTTGAAGTGTGTTCATTAAAAAACGAGATGAATTGCGCTTCTCGTTCTTGTGCCGCCGCATTAATGTTTTTCAAATGTTGGTACAAATAATTTTTTTCAATAAATTGGCTCATCACCATTTGTATGGACGGCGAAACGAATTTATGGGAGTGTTCTTGCAATGCTTCGGTCGCTTTAATTAAGTATTTGGGAACAATCATATAGCCTATTCGAATGGTAGGATGCAAAAGCCGATTGAACGTGCCCAAATAAATCGTTCGATCCTCGGGGTCCAAACTGAAAATGCTAGGATTTACGCCCTGATGTGAACTGATCTCATTTTCATAATCGTTTTCAATGATTATCGATTTGTTTTCTGAAGCCCACGAAAGCAGCTCTTTTTTTCGTTTTAAACTCATTTTTACCCCAAGCGGATAATGATTGGATGGCGTAACGTGCACTAGCTTTGGTTTTAAATGATTGTTTGCTGAAATTTCATTGATACTTATTCCTTCGTTATCTATTGGAATCGGAATTAAATTCGCAAGCGAGCTTTTGAAAATGGAATGCACATTAGGAAAGGTAGGATTTTCTATAAGAATCGAATCGCCTTTATTGATCAAAACGCTTGAAATGATAAACAGGGATTGCAAGGAACCTGAAACAATCATAAGTTGACTAGGACTGCATTTAATATTTCTGCTGATGTTGAGATAATTACAAATGGTAATCTTCAAGGCTTCAATTCCTGAAGACGGAGAATTAGACAAACCCGATGCTTTCACTTGTCTCCAGTAGGTATTCAGTAGGTTTTTCCATTGGTTTACCGGAAAAATATCCAAAGGCGGAAGTCCAGGTCGAAAAGCAATACCTTTATTGGAATCTCTTTCGAGTATGTGGATATTATCCAAATAGGCTCGCCCTTTCTCTGATAATTCCGGGTACAACTGCGGGTTCACCGAAATCAATTTATTTTTTGTAGATTCTACAGCACTCATTTGGGGGAAATTGACGCTGTAACCAGAACCTATTTTGGGTACAATCAGTTTTTCTAATGCCAGCAATTCGTAGGCTTTGACTACCGTTGTTCTAGATAACTTCAAATCGACCGCCAGGATTCTGGTAGCTGGCAAAATCCATAAATGTGGTAGTTCGACTTTAAGAATGCAATACTTAATCGCCTGATAAAGAACAATATATTTTTTGTTTGATTTCTTTTTGCTCTGTTTTTCAAATGAAGTAAGTATTCGATCTACGGCAAAAATATGATTGGTATTCATAATTATAAATAATTGGTTTTTAAAACTTCTCTAAAATTACATTTATTTTGCAATTAATTTGCTAAAAATGAATCTTTTTAAATCTAAAATAGTCCTCATTCTCTCTTGCATTTTTTTGGTTTGCTCTTGTTCCGATTCCGATTCTGATAGTCAGGATAGCGGATCAATTTTAAATCCTAGTCTAAAAGGAAGCGGTGATTTTGTATATACCAACTATGCGCCATTAGCAACAAAACCGGTAAAAGTATTTTTTCATATTCCTGCCAATTCGAATGCAAGTACGCCAATTGTATTTTTATTTCACGGCGATGAGCGCAATGCGAAAGACTATCGAGACGCTTTGGTAAGCAAAGCAGAACAAAAAAACTTTATTATTCTCGCTACAGAATTCTCAGAAACTTATTATCCAACGGGAGACCAATACAATCTTGGGAATGTTTTTATTGACGGCGATAATCCGTCGCCTTCCACTTTGAATAAAGAAGAAGTTTGGACCTTTTCGATTATTGAACCTCTTTTTGATTACTTCAAAAATGAAATGCAGCTCAATGCAACGGGATATCATATTATAGGTCATTCCGCGGGTGGTCAATTCGCACATCGATTAGCAGAATTCAAGCCCAACTCCAGATTCAATACCATTGTCGCTTCGGCTTCAGGCTGGTACACCGCTACTGATTATAGTGTAGATTTTCCTTATGGATTCAAGAAAAGTCCGTTGGAGTCATTTTCATTATCCTCCTTGTTTTCCAAAAAAATGTATATCCAAGTGGGCTCGAACGATAATGATCCTAATTCCCCGGGATTAAGGCATAACCCGCAAGCCGATGCCCAAGGATTAGACCGTTTGGCAAGAGCCAATTATTTTTTCAATTATTCAAAAAATCAAGCCACACAGAACAGCCTCAATTACAATTGGCAATTATCCATAGCCTCCGGATTGAATCACGATTACGGTCCCGCTATTAATTATGCAGCGGATCTGATTTTTAAATAGGGTTTTACTGGAAATGTTGTGAAGTTTTTTTTTACCACATAGTTTTTATTATGGTTCCGATAGCTGCTACTGGGTTTTCTGTGAGAATAAATTTAAAATTAATTTAAACCAGATAGAAAAGTAGGTGAAATAGTTAAAAAAGATTGCCATAGAAAATTCTTTTTGCACATAGTGCTGTGAATACTGCGCAAAAGCGAAGCTTTTTAAAAATAAAAACTTTTGTAGGATAGCGTAAATAGTAATATTCTGTTACCTAAAAGCAAAAAAGGTTTGATGAACGAATTCATCAAACCTTTCTTGTTATTCACTACTTTATTGTTTCTTAGAATAGACTAGTTTACAATTAACTTAGTGGTTGTTGTAGCAGCGCCCACTTTGGTTTGAAGAAGATAAACTCCTTTGTTTACGGTAGTCAAATCTAATTCATCAGAAGTCATTGTTTTTTTAAGTACTACTTTTCCGCTCATATCAGTAAGCGTGATTTCTTTCTCTCCCGCAATCGATGAATAAATAGAAACTCTATTGTTTTGTGCTGGATTTGGATAGACTTTCAAGGTATTTTTTTCAAATTTATCAACACTTAATGCAGTTCCTGGACTAGTTAAGTTCCATACCTTTCGAACGTAGATTCCGTCAACAATAGCATTTTGTCCTAAAGTAGCTTGACGTAACGCCACTCCTTGAATTGTTCCGGCATCGTCGCCGAGCGGCAATGCAGCCGGTGGACTTGCTGGTGTTGCGGTAAAAGGGCCTAATGTTGGAGTAGCGGGCTCTGTGCTTATAGCATCTCCTTCAGCAAATACAAATAAACTAACTTCATCATTAAAATCTCCCGTATTAAATTTGTATTTAACAACTACTAAATAGGTTTTGGTAATGTCTAAATCAGCGGTAACATTGCTTGGAGCGATATATGCAGATGCATTGAAATTTAATCCCAATTTAAATTGTGTGGCAGTGTTTGTTCCTTGTATTACAAAAACTCTTCCTCTATACGAAGTATTTGTAGCCGTATAAACAGGAGTAGTTTCATTTGAATATTTTACAAAATGGAAAAAATAATCACCTGTTCCAGTTGATGTAATAGCTGCTGATGGTTTAAACAAAAAAGAGGCATAAGCAGCTCCATCAGTAATATTACCGGCTAGTGGTTTATTTACATCGACCCCGGTATTGTTGACCAATGCTGCATTACCCACACCACTACCAATATATCCTGTCCAAGTCAAACCTCCATTGTTGACTGCCGTAGAATTAGCAGTTGCACTATGTATATACCAACCATTTGCACTTAATAAGGCAGCAGCTGGATAATCAAAATTTTCAACTAAATAATTGGTTTGCCCAAAGAAGCAACTAGTTGATATTAAAGTAATAAAAAGGTAAATTTTTCTCATAATAAATGTTTTAAAGTTAATAGTTCTTACAAATTTATGATGAAATACGTCGAGAAATTAATACCAATTAAAAAATTTAATTAATACCAATCTACCTATTATTCAACTTCGCTTTTTCCTTAATGATATCGCTTATTTTTCGGTTATCGATTTTGCTTTCAAGCCAAGAAATGATGTAGACTTCGTTTGTTTTATTTTCGAAAAATGAAAATAAGGCGGTAGGTGCGAGCCGAAGCTTCTCACTTTTTCTTGTAAAACTTCAATTGATTCAGCATCAACTTTAATTTTTTTCCGGGTCGAAAAACAATAGAGCTTCTCGAAATATTTTTGGCAGTAAGCTCCTCGGGACTAGCGCTACTAGTGCCTTGAACACTCACCTGAAAGGAGCCCAGTTGTCCCAAACGCACAATATTTCCTTGGTCAAGTGACTTTGAAATTTCGGTAACCAATCCAATAATAACCGCCGAACAATCAGAGGGGGTCGCTGAGCAACTAGCCGATACGCGTTCTGACAATTCTTCTAAATCGATAACACCACTTTGGGTGGCTCTTGGATAATACCGCAATGGATTTTGCGGTTGACTCGGGTTGGTTCGCCCAACTGCTGTAAAAGGAACTGCCATAGCTTGCTTTATTTTGAATAAGTACCAATTAAAAAAAACTTTAGGTTTAATTAGTGTATAATAACTCGTTGGGTGAAATTATTAAATTTTTAGAAATAGTAAAATTGAAACGCATAGAATCATAGAAAAAAGAGTTGGATAGCCCAGTTCTTGGGTTCACATAGCTATGATTTACTAAAATCAAGCGAAGCGTCTTAATAAAATTAATAAAAAACTATGATTCTATGTGTTTAAAAAAAATTAAATTGAATTACACCCAACGGGTTATAATAATAATTTTTCGTCAATTCGAGTGATTTTCTCCCGAAGCGTCGGGAAGAAAATTGTATCGAGAACAAGAAAAATTTCGGTAAGAACGATTCTCGATACATTTTTTGTTTCGTCCCGCTAGCTAGCGACACGAAACAAAAAACACTCGAATAGACGTTTTTAATAATTGCCCCTAAAGTGTTAAATACTACTGTTAGACAAAGCTATAAATTATTCTTGAACCGACAAACATTCGACCGCGCTCACTTTATAATCTGACCGCCCTCCGCTTGATAAGTGAGGGCGGTCAATTGTATCGCTCAGCCCGACGGTTTTTCAGCTTTGTACTTATCTTAATTTGTGCTGCAGCTTTGAACACCAGCAGCAAGATGGTTCGCTTTAAAAAAAAAGTCACAAATTTACTTCACTTGTTCACTATCGCCCGAGTCACCCATTGTAACTATTTTTTATTTTATGTAAGCCGTTGGGTGAAATTCAATTTTTAAAGTTTTTTAACCACATAGACATATTTTTATTGCGATTTTAAAAGGTGTTTCACTTTATTTGAGAAAACATGGCTATGCGAACCCAAGCCCCGAGCAATAGCGAACAGGCGAAGCAATTGGGCTATCAAATTCTTTTTTTTCTATGTATATGTGGTTTAATTTTTCATTTAATCCATTAATTGAAATTTCAATAATTAAACCCAACGGGTTTTATTTAAAATTGAATTACACTAACCTTATTCTCTTCCTAAATTTGCATCAGTATTGTCCGATAAAAAAGCATATAGTCCCTACGGGACAAATTTATGACTTATAACGGTCTCACTACCAATATTTAACCTCTACGAGGTATGCTCCCTTAGGAGCAAAATGTCGGTAGAATTAAATAGGTTAACCCATTTTAAATGTCCCGTCGGGACTATATAGGTTAGGCTAATTAGCTTATTTTTAATTTTGACCGGACAACGATGCATTTGTGTACTAAAAAATAGCTGTAATTCGTGTTTATTCGTGTAATTCGTGTCTAAATATTTTTAATGAGTTTGACCTTATAAATTGCCTTTTGAAACCTATTTTTTATTAGATTTGTTTCCATTAAAATAATCAATCGCTTTTCGAAAATAAAATCTTCAAAAAAAGTAAAAATTCCTTTGACGCTTTATGCAAATTATTCATAAAATTGATGGTTTTCTATTTACCATTTTTCCTAAAATAGCACAGGGGGGGGTAATAGCTTATTAATCAACGAGTTAAAAAAATACTACACTTTTGGCCCTTTTGCTCCAAAAGTTTCTATTACCGATGATTGGGTTAGCATAGAAATTGACACCCCAACGATTCTTGCCCAAGAGGCCGATTACCAAAAAACGATTGCCCTTTGCGAAAAAGGAAACTACCCAGAGGCAAAATCCATCCTAGAACAACTTATCGAAAACAATCCCACCAATTCGGAATTTCATCGAATTATGGGACAAATTCTTTCTGACGAAGGCCATCAGGAAGCCGCCATCAATTGTTTGATTGACGCTTTGCGCTGGGATTCCAGAAACAATTGGGCCTTGTTGATGATGGGAAACATTCAAGCCAAATTCCTAAAAGATGTTCCCACGGCTCTAAAATATTACGAGCAAGCCTTGCAGCTAAACCAATTGGATGCCATCACTTTATCTAATATTGCCTATTTGTTGTTTCAAGAAAATAGGCTAGAGGATGCCAAAAAACAGGCTTGGGAAGCGTTGAGAATTTCCGATAATTACGCCAATGCGCATTTCATTCTTGCCTTAATTGCCGAAAAAGAAAACGATTGGCATTCCGCTTTTTATAGCAGTATTCAATGTTTGAAATACGCAAATAGCAGCAATGAATTGTACCAAAATGCGTTTCGAAAAGCTTTTGAAATCGCCGGTACTGTTGCCAAAGACTTCGATGGCAAAAAGCTCCTGTATGACTACAAAAGCCAGTTAGAAAAAGAAGGTGGAATTCCGATTGTGATTGAGGCCGATGAAACGATCCCAACGGCTGCCAAAATAGAATTTGCCGAAAGATACCACCGCAACGAGCATCGGGTGAAATACAAAAGCAAGTATCCAGCTGTGGAGCATTTGGTGATGCACGAAATGACACATCTCGATTTGGTTTTGCAAGCCCGAAAAGCAAACGCAAATCAGGTTTTTATTTCGACTTCCGAAAACAAACAAAATTTTCTATCGAGTATTGAGCCAGCCATACAGAAACTGAAAAAGATGGGACTGAACGAGGCAGTACTTACCACCTTTTCGGATGGGATTTTCAATGGCTTGAATCTGCAAACCTACAACACGCCGATAGATGTTTTTATCGAAGACTTTCTGTATCAGGACTATGCCGAATTGCGACCCTACCAATTCTTATCGCTCTATAATTTACTCGACGAAGCGATTAAATCCGTGACCGACGAACGAATTTTAGAACTGATTCCTGCCGCGATAATAGCTAAAACTAAAATGTACAGTCTGGTCAATGCGCTGCAATTTGTCGATTTGTTTGGTATTAATCGTATTGCGGAGTTCCAAGCAAGTCCCCAAGAATTGCAACAAGCCGAAGCCTTTTACCAACAGTTTTTAGACCGCAAAGACCACCACCAAGCGGGTGAAGAATTCGAATTGATACGCCAATGGGCGGAAGCCTTGGCATTGGACTCCTTTTTTGCACTAGAAAACGAAACCCCATTAGCCCCCAAAACCACTATCGATGATTTTCTGGCGCAACTCCAGCAAGATCCTTTTGGTGTAAACGAGGCCGAAGACCCGAAGCAAGCCTTGGAAATGGAGCAGTTTCAAAAAGCGCAAGAGGAAATAGGCGTAAACATGGCGGTCACGATGTTTATGGTGGAAGCCTTGCAGTATTTCAAAGCGATGCCTATGGAAACCATCAAAAAAATAGCGTTCGAAATTGCGATGATTGGGCAACAAGGTATCGATGTTACAATTGACAATTACATCGTAGGCAGTATTCCTAACAAGCGGTTCTCGGGCTATCAATTGTTGAGTTTTTATTATGTGAGTTGGGCTTTGGCAGTGCCAGAGCACGTTGGGGAGTTGGGGCTGGATTATGAAGAGGAGTTTGAGATGGCGGTAAAAATGGGGAAACTGAATAATTAGATACTATTACAAAAAAAATGTCAAAAAATTTGCTTCATAAACTAATTTGACTATTTTTGTCAAAACAAATTTTGTCTTATGGAAACATTTGGAGATATTATTAAAAACAAAAGAGAAAGCAAAGGTCTTTTATTAAGACAAGTTGCTTCCGCACTCGAAATTGATCAAGCTATTATAAGTAAATTTGAGCGTGGAGAAAGAAAAGCAACAAAAGAACAAGTTGAAAAATTTGCTGAATTTTACGATTTAGACAAAAATAAATTAATTACAAGTTGGTTAAGCGATCAAATCGCAAATACGATTCTCTATGAAGAAAATATTGGAGAAGTTTTAAAAGTAGCAGAAGAAAAAGCATTATACCTAAAAACTATTCACAATGGAAAATAAAATAAAAGTAGTAGAATTGTTTGCAGGTGTTGGAGGTTTTAGACTTGGTTTAGAAGGTTGGAATAATAAATCAGCATCGTCAAATTACAAAGAAGATTTTCAAAGTCCATATGAAATAGTTTGGAGTAATCAGTGGGAACCGTCAACCAAAGTGCAACACGCATCAATGGTTTACGAAAGCCGTTGGGATAAAAAAAGTCATTCTAATAAAGATATTTCTATGGTAGAAATTTCTGAAATTCCAGATCACGATTTATTAGTTGGCGGTTTTCCTTGTCAGGATTATTCTGTTGCTACAACACTTAAAAATTCCAAAGGATTAATTGGAAAAAAAGGCGTTTTGTGGTGGTCAATTCATAAAATATTAAGTGAAAAAGAAAACAAACCAAAATATTTGTTTTTAGAAAATGTTGATAGGCTTTTAATTTCTCCGTCAGGACAACGTGGAAGAGATTTTGCAATTATTCTAAAAAGTTTAAATGATTTAGGTTACGCAGTTGAATGGCGAGTTGTAAACGCTGCTGAATATGGAATGCCACAAAGAAGAAGAAGAATTTTTATTTTGGCATATTCCCAAAATTCAACAATTTATAACGAAATAAAAGAAAATAATTCAACAGATTGGTTGCTTAAAGATGGAACTTTGGCAAATGCTTTTCCTGTTCAATCTGATAATATTTTGTTTCCAAATGAATTCATACTCAAAGGCAATATAGTTGACATTTCAGAAAATTTCAACAAAAATGGAAAAACTGGAATGTTTGAAAATACAGGAATTATGATTGATGGAATTGTAACGACTATCAAAACAAAACCAAGTTATGAAGACAAATTCACAATTCTAAAAGACATCATTCAAAACGGAGAAGTAACCGAGGAATTCTACATAAATGAGGATGATTTGGATAAATGGTTCTATTTAAAAGGAGCAAAAAAAGAAATGAGAAAAAATTCTCAAGGATTTGAGTACAATTACAGCGAAGGAGGAATGATTTTTCCTGATCCATTAGATAAACCATCGCGAACAATTATCACAGGCGAAGGCGGAAAATCAGCATCAAGATTTAAACACGTTATAAAAACTACAAAAGGTTATAGAAGATTATCTCCAATTGAATTAGAAAGACTAAATATGTTTCCTGATAATCACACGAAATTTGAAGGTGTTACAGATACTAAACGTGCTTTCTTTATGGGCAATGCTTTAGTTGTTGGTGTTATAGAAAAAATTGGCGTTGCATTAACTCAAAAAATAAATAATGAAGTTACCATATAATCCAAGTGATAAAAACTCAATTATCGAGTATGCAAAAAAATTAAAAGGTAAATCGTTAAGACAAGTTTGTGATTCAAAGGTTTTGGAGCATTCTTATTCTGGAAAAGGAAACTTTGGGCAAGTTTTAGAGAAATTTTATTTTGGTTATGAGCCAAACTCACTGGCAGAAGCAGATTTTGCTCAAATTGGAATGGAGTTAAAATCTTCACCTTTAAAACAATTAAAAAATAATGAATATCGGTCTAAAGAGCGATTAGTTTTAAACATCATTAACTACGCTAATGTTGTTAATCAGAATTTTGAAAATAGTGATTTTATCAAAAAGAATGCTTGCATTCTTTTGATTTTCTATTTACATCAAGCTGGTTTTGACATTTTAGATTATTTAATAAAACTTGTTGATGAATGGAGTTTTCCATCTACTGATTTAGAAATTATAAAGAAAGATTGGGAATTAATTACAAAGAAAATCGCTGACGGAAAAGCACACGAACTTTCAGAAGGCGACACTTTTTATCTCGGTGCTTGCACCAAAGGTGCAAATTCTTTATCGGTTAGAAAGCAACCATTTTCTGAAATCCCAGCAAAACAAAGAGCATATTCTTTTAAACAAGGCTATGTAAATCATATTATTGCGTCAATTGCAAATGAAAGCAAAGAAACTTACGGAAAATTAATTCCAAACGTTCAAGTTGCTAAAAAGCAAACTATTGAAGAAATTGTAATTTCTAAATTCAAACCTTTCTACGGAAAATCTGAAGAAGAAATTGTGAATATTTTAAAAATTAAAATCAATACAAAAGCAAAAAGTTTTCACGCTAATTTGACAAAAGCAATTCTCGGAATTGAACTTGACAAAGAAATTGAAGAATTTGAAAAAGCTGAAATTATTGTAAAAACAGTTCGCTTGAAAGAAAATGATTTACCAAAAGAAGATATTTCATTTCCTAATTTTAAATACGAAGAAATTGTAAATCAAGATTGGGAAGATTCAGATTTTGCAGCAATTTTGGAACATAAATTCCTATTTGTTTTCTTTCAATTTGAGAACGAAAAACTAATTTTAAGAAAAGTGAAATTTTGGAATATGCCATATTTGGACTTAATTCAAGTTGAAAAAGTTTGGACAAAAACAAAACAAATTGTTGTAAAAGGCGAAATCGTAAAAGAAATAAAAACTAATAAAAAAGGCAATGAAATTCGTTTCACTAATTTTCCTAGTAAGAAATTTAATTCTATTTCTCACGTTCGTCCTCACGCAACAAACGCTTTAGACACCTACGAACTCCCCAAAAAAGATCGGTTAACTAAACAAAATGAATATACAAAACATTGTTTTTGGTTAAACAATTCTTATGTGAAAAATGAAATTTATCTAAAGTAGAAAAAAAGCTTCTACATAAATTGGTCTCACAAAACGTCAACCAAAATTATTGTTAAACTAAAAGTATGTTGATGCCGTAAATAATTTTTCTTTAACTAAAATTGCATACGATAAAAAGATGTCAATATGGCAAAAATCACTGACTCATTAATTGAGCTCACTAAATTAGAAAATTTAGATAAAATAAAAAATGCTGTTTTAGAAATTAAGAATGATATATCAAACCTTAAGGCAGATAAATATGGAGTACTGAAAATAGAACAGAATGGAGCTACTATCCATGTCAATGCACAATTCATTAATAACGAGTTTGCTCAAATATTAGAAACCAAAACAATTGAAAGGACGAAATATTATATTCAACGCTTAGTAAAATCCTTAACAGAAATAAAGACTAGTAAGTTAAATGATATAAACTTGCGTTTATGGAAACAATATGATGATATTTTAACCGATAGTTTATGGATAATAGATAAAAGAGATAAATCGGGTGCTCACGCTGCGAGCTATTGGGGGAATTTTGTACCACAAATCCCAAATCAATTTTTAAGACGATATACAAAAAAAGGAGAATGGGTACTTGATACTTTTCTTGGCAGTGGAACTACTTTGATTGAAAGTAAACGACTTGGTAGAAATGGTATAGGAATTGAAATAAATCCACAAGTTATTGATCTAGCTACAAAAAATATATCAAAAGAAAAAAAACAATTTGACAATCGAACTGAAATTATTAATGCTGATTGCACTGTTTTATCATATGAGGAGACATTAAAAAAGATTGGTGTTAAATCTGTTCAGTTTTTAATTATGCATCCACCATATTGGGATATTATAAAATTTAGCGATAATCCTAATGATATTTCAAATGAAAAAAGTTTAGAGGGTTTTTTATCAAAAATGGGAAATCTTATTGAGCAATCATACAAAGTACTAGATAAAGGAAGATATTGTGCATTAGTCATCGCGGATAAATATTCTGATGGAGAGTTGATACCTCTTGGGTTTTACACAATGCAAGAGTTTTTAAAAAGAGGATATAAACTTAAAGCAACAATTGTAAAAAACTTTGAAGATACTAAAGGCAAAACTAATCAAAAAGAATTGTGGAGATACCGAGCTTTAGTAGGCGGTCTATATATTTTTAAACACGAATATATTTTTCTTTTTAAAAAATAGAATCATTTTCTTTTATGATTTTTGCATTGCTAATAAATTATTTAGACTGTTAGTCTATTCTATTTTTTTTTATTTGTCATCTTTGATAAAATATAAACGGATAACTATCGGGATCAACCACCGGATAAAAATAAAAGCACATAGGCTTTAGCCAAATGCAACATCTTTTTGGCTAAAGCCATTGCTGCATTTCCTTTAATTCCTCCAGCTAAAGCCGAAGGCAAAGGAATAAAGTTTTATCTATTATTCAATTTCGCCTTCTCCTTGATAATATCGCTTATTTTTCGGTTATCGATTTTGCTTTCGAGCCAAGAAATAATATCGAGGTAGAGAAATGCTCTCTTCTCGTAGGTGTTTTTTTCTAGTTCGACGAAACGCTCTTTTACTTTAATGAATTCTTTTTTGATGTCTGTTGGATAAATAGTGCTTAATTTTTTCAAAAAGCGAATGATTTCCTTTTGTACTTCGTGTAAATCATTCATTTTGATTAGAAATTTATAGGTACTCACCAACTGATTTTCTAAATTGAAATCTTTGCCAGATTCATAATGCGCAATCAGGCACAACAATCGGGCGAAGCAAGCCAAATCTTCTCGAACATACAAGTTTTTGTTATTGATGATTTTTTCGAGATAAAACACACATTCATTGTATTTTTCGTTACCAAAATAAATACAGGCAATTTTGTAGTAAAACAACATTTCGTGATGCTCGTCCAAATGTTCGTTATGCAAATTTATTTTATCTAAAACTTCTGGAATCAGGTATTCTGCTTCGGCAAAAGTTCCTTCGAGAATGTGATAATTGAGTTTGTTATTGTATAAATATAGGAACGACAACGAAGTAATGTTATCGTTAACCGGAAACTGAGGATCGTTGATGGTTTCTTCCAGCATTTCGAGGTATTTCTTGAAATTGCTCTTGTATTTTAGCATAAATAACGACTCTAATAAATAGTGATTTCCTTTTAAGAAAAATACCGGATTGAGGAAAATCATATTTCTATTGTCATAAAAAAGAGTAACCCATTTGTGCGAAAATTTATAACAGGCCAAAAAGTCTTGAACTAAAAAACTGCGCCACAAATTGGCATTAAAATACCAATACCGTTCTCTGAAACCGTATTTCTTTTCGTCGAATTTAGAAATGTGTTTCTTGAAATAATCATCGATATAGTTGTATTCTTCATCGCTGCGCACATAACCCGTTTTCAGCATGATACCGTACAATTGCAGCGACAAATTCGATAGCTTGCTCGAAATCGTGTTTTTATAATTCAATTCTTTGGCTTGAATGACCAATTCATCGGCACGACCTTGAATACTTCGGGTGATGTATTGCGATTCGATTAGTTTTTCGAACTCGACAATTTCATACGCCATGTATTTTTCATCGTTTTCCAGTGCAATTTGTTTGGTTTTATCCAAGATTTTCAAACTTTGCTTGTACAAGCCTTTGTTGTACAGAATAGTAGCAAAATCGATTTGCTCTCTTAATTGATAGCGAACATTTTGGCTTGGAATATTCAACCGAATACTCACCAAAATTTGTTTGTACAAATAGGATTTGAGGTTGGATAGTTGTATTTTTTTAATCACCCCGCTTTTCAGGATATTTTTCTCGTCATAGACTTCTGACTTGTCTAAAATATTAAACAATTCGATGAATTTGGTATTGGAACTTGTTTCCAAACGACTGGCAAAAATCTTAAATTGTCTCTTTTCAGACTTCGAAAGGGATTTTATTAATACAAATAAGGAATCTTTTTGATGGTTAGCCATTGTAAAATATAATGTTGTAATAAGTTGTTTATAAGTAGTTTATAATGTAATTACAGGTCTTATAAACAGTATAATTTTGAAAAATGATTTTTATAATATACAATCAAAATCTATTTTTGTTCAAAGTTGTGAAATTACATTAAATATTTTAAATATGAAATGAGCATAACCTAATATTGGTGGCAAGTACCAATCTAGATATGCGACTCGAGCCAAGCGAACAGGCGAAGCAATTACATATGACCATAAAAAACAATAATTATCTACATATGAATACAGACAAAGTCCAAATTTTTGATACCACTTTAAGAGACGGGGAGCAGGTCCCAGGATGTAAATTAGATACAAACCAAAAATTAGTTATTGCGGAACGCCTAGACGAAATGGGTGTTGATATTATTGAAGCGGGATTTCCAGTTTCAAGTCCCGGAGATTTTTTATCCGTTTCTGAAATATGCAAAATAGTAAAAAACGCTACAGTTTGTGGGCTTACCAGAGCTGTTAAAAACGATATTGATGTAGCTGCAGCAGCTTTAAAACCAGCACTAAAACCCCGTATCCATACCGGAATTGGAACGTCGAATTCACATATTATTCATAAGTTGAATACCACCAGAGAAGATATTATTACCAGAGCAAAATATGCCGTTTCGTATGCCAAATCTTATGTTGAGGATGTAGAATTTTATGCAGAAGATGCCGGTCGTACAGAGAATGATTTCTTGGCGCGAGTCTGTGAAGAAGTCATAAAATCAGGAGCTACAGTCTTAAACATTCCCGACACCACAGGCTATTGTTTACCCGAAGAATACGGTGCAAAAATAAAATACCTCAAAGAAAACGTAAAAGGAATCGAAAATGTAATTCTATCCTGTCACTGTCACAACGATTTAGGTATGGCTACAGCCAATTCGATTGCCGGCGTGATCAATGGGGCAAGACAAATAGAATGTACTATTAATGGAATAGGGGAGCGAGCAGGAAATACTGCGCTTGAAGAGGTCGTAATGATTCTTAGACAGCATCCTTATTTGAATTTAGATACCAATATCAACTCTCGCCAATTGAATGAAATGAGCCGATTGGTATCAGAAAGTATGGGAATGATCGTCCAACCAAATAAAGCAATTGTTGGAGCGAACGCTTTTTCGCACAGTTCAGGAATTCATCAGGATGGGGTGATCAAAAACAGAGAAACCTACGAAATTATGGATCCTCTAGAAGTGGGCGTCAACGAATCTTCGATTATTCTTACTGCCAGAAGCGGTAGAGCAGCCTTGGCCTACAGAGCCAAAAAAGTGGGATATGAGTTGACAAAAGTACAATTGGATATTGTCTATGCCGAATTTTTAAAATTTGCCGATATCAAAAAAGAAGTAGTAGATAACGATATTCACCAAATCATAGAAGCTTGCAAAATTGAAAGCGAATTGATTAGAAACTAATAATTAAAACAAGAATGGAATTAAATAAATATAGCAAGACCATAACTCAAGATATTACTCAACCTGCTGCACAGGCTATGTTGTATGGAATAGGATTAACCGAAGAGGATTTGAACAAAGCGCAAGTAGGAATTGTAAGTATGGGTTATGAAGGGAATACCTGTAATATGCACTTGAATGATTTGGCCAAAGATGTTAAAAAAGGAGTTTGGGCTGCCGATTTAGTAGGACTAATTTTCAATACCATCGGAGTAAGTGATGGAATTTCGAACGGAACGGAAGGCATGCGTTTTTCATTAGTTTCCCGTGATGTCATTGCCGATTCTATCGAAACGGTAATGGGAGCGCAGTGGTATGACGCTATGATTGCCATTCCGGGTTGCGACAAAAATATGCCTGGAGCATTGATTGCAATGGGAAGAGTGAACCGTCCTGCCATTATGGTCTATGGAGGAACAATAAACTCTGGTCGATGGAAAGGCGAACACCTTAATATCGTTTCTGCATTCGAAGCTTTAGGAAAAAAATTCAAAAATGCCATTTCGGATGAAGATTTCAAAGGGGTAATCAAAAATTCTTGCCCGGGTCCAGGGGCTTGTGGCGGAATGTACACAGCAAACACTATGGCATCGGCTATCGAAGCTTTAGGGATGAGTTTGCCGTACAGCTCATCCAATCCGGCGGTCAGTCAAGATAAACTCAAAGAGTGTGACGATGCTGGAAAAGCCATCAGAAGATTATTAGAAAAAGATATCAAACCTAGAGACATCATGACTCGTAAAGCTTTCGAAAATGCCATCACTATTGTGGCGGTTTTGGGAGGTTCGACCAATGCGGTGATGCACTTGATCGCTATGGCGCATTCGGTTGATATCGAAATTACTTTGGATGATTTTCAAAATATAAGCGATAAAACACCTGTTTTAGCCGATTTGAAACCAAGTGGAAAATTCATGATGGAGGATTTACACGCCGTTGGAGGTGTTCCCGCCGTTATGAAATACCTATTGAAAGAAGGCTATATTCACGGAGATTGTTTGACCGTAACCGGAAAAACTGTGGCTGAAAATTTAGCATCTGTACCCGATTTAGAAAAAGGTCAAGAAATTGTTCAAGAAGTAAAAAATGCACTGAAATCAACAGGAAACATCCAAATATTATACGGAAATCTTGCTACTGAAGGCTGTGTGGCCAAAATTAGCGGAAAAGAAGGCGAATATTTTGAAGGAACCGCTGTAGTTTTCGAGAGTGAATTTGAGGTTATTCCAGGACTTGAAAAAGGAATGGTCAAACCAGGCGATGTCGTCGTCATCAGGTATTGCGGTCCAAAAGGCGGCCCAGGAATGCCAGAAATGCTAAAACCTACTTCCGCCATTATGGGTGCTGGTTTAGGTGATAAAGTGGCTTTGATTACCGATGGCAGATTTTCAGGAGGTTCACACGGTTTCGTAGTAGGACATATCACACCAGAAGCTTATGATGGGGGCGGAATTGCACTCATCGAAAATGGAGATATCATAACAATTGATGCTGTAAAAAACACGATCAATCTGAAAATTCCTGATGCAGAATATGCTGAAAGATTAGCCAATTGGGTGCAACCGGATTTGAAAGCAACAAAAGGAGTATTGCTTAAATATGCCAGATCGGTTTCTAGCGCCTCGACAGGTTGTGTAACTGATAAGTAAAGACTCTAACCCTCGCAGGGGGAAATGAGTAACAAATAAAAATAATATTCGAAAATAATTATATCCACCTTTGCTAGTATCGGCTTCCTTTCCTTTGGTAAGGGTTGGGGTGAGGAATAAAAATTAAAAAATGGAAAATACTAAAATATCAGGCGCTGAAGCGGTTATACGATGTTTACTCGAAGAAGGAGTGGACTTGATTTATGGCTATCCCGGTGGTGCCATTATGCCCGTTTACGACGAATTATATAAATTTAAAGAAGAATTGCACCACGTTTTAGTACGTCACGAACAAGGTGCAACCCACGCCGCTCAAGGCTACGCAAGAGCAACCGGAAAAGTAGGAGTAGCCATAGCAACTTCGGGACCGGGAGCCACCAATTTAGTCACTGGAATTGCCGATGCGCAAATCGATTCTACTCCAATGGTTTGCATCACAGGTCAAGTGGGTAAACATTTATTAGGTTCTGATGCGTTTCAGGAAACAGATATTATCGGGATTTCGACTCCGGTAACTAAGTGGAATTACCAAATCACCGAGGCTTCTGAAATTCCAGAAATAATCGCCAAAGCTTTTTTTATTGCCAAATCAGGTCGTCCAGGTCCAGTGTTGATTGATATTACAAAAAATGCGCAATTTGACTTGATGGACTTTAGTTATAAAAAATGTACCTCCATCAGAAGCTACACCCCAAAACCAACTTTAAATCTTGATAAAGTGGCCGAAGCTGCTGCATTAATCAATAATGCCAAAAAACCGTACATTATTTTTGGTCAAGGTATTATTTTGGGTGAAGCAGAAGCAGAATTAAAAGAATTAATAGAAAAATCTGGAATTCCAGCCGCTTGGACTATTTTGGGACTTTCAGCTTTACCAACAGACCATCCTTTGAATGTGGGAATGCTTGGAATGCACGGAAACTATGGTCCCAATTTACTAACCAATGAATGTGATGTATTAATCGCTTTGGGAATGCGTTTCGATGATAGGGTCACCGGTAATCTTGCGACTTATGCCAAACAAGCCAAAGTAATTCATTTCGAAATTGATCCTGCCGAAGTCGACAAAAACGTTAAGACTACCGTTGCAGTTTTAGCCGATGTGAAAGAATCGCTACAAGCCTTGATTCCGATGATCGAAAACAAGACACACGAAGCGTGGCACAACGAGTTTAAAGCGTATTACAAAATTGAATTCGAAGCCGTAATCAACGAAGAACTTGCACCTACAAAAGGAGGGATTTCTATGGGAGAAACCATTGAAATGATCAACAAACACTCGAAAGGAGATGCCATTATAGTACCAGATGTTGGACAACACCAAATGTTTGCTTGCCGTTATGCCAAATTCAATTCATCCAAAAGTATGATCAATTCCGGTGGATTAGGTACAATGGGATTTTCATTGCCGGCTGCAATAGGCGCCAAAATGGGAAGACCAGACCGCGAAGTTGTGGCTATTATTGGTGATGGTGGTTTTCAAATGACCATTCAGGAGTTGGGAACTATTTTCCAAACCAAAGTGGCAGTAAAAATTGTGGTGCTGAACAATGAATTTTTAGGAATGGTGCGTCAATGGCAAGAATTGTTTTTCGATAGCCGTTATGCCTCAACAGTAATGACCAATCCTAATTTTGTAGCCATCGCTGAAGGCTATCATATACAATCCAAAAAAGTCGTGAATCGTGAAGATTTGGATGCAGCTGTAGCCGAAATGCTCGCTTCAAAAGACTCTTACTTCCTAGAAGTAATGATTGAAAAAGAAAACAATGTATTTCCTATGATTCCAACAGGAGCTTCGGTTTCGGAAATGCGATTATCATAAAAATAGTTTAAGGTTTAAGGTTTAAAGTTGTTTGAACATTTTTAAACTTTAAACAACTTTAAACAACATTAAACAATTAATAAATGGAAAATAAAATATTCACCATTTCGGTGTATTCAGAAAACAACGTTGGCCTACTCAACCGAATATCAGGAATATTCTTGAAACGCCACATCAATATATTGAGTTTAAATGTATCCGAATCTGAAATCGAAAATGTTTCCAGATTCATTATTGTAGTGAAAACTACCGAAAAATGGGTACAAAATATCGTGGGTCAAATCGAAAAACAAATCGAAGTAATCAAAGCTTTCTATCATATCGATGAAGAAACCATTTTCTTAGAAAGTGCCATCTTCAAAATTGAATCTAGCCTATTATTCGACGAAAGACAAATCCAGAACATAATCAAAGAAAGTCACTCTGAAATTGTGACCGTTTCCAGAGACTTTTTTGTGATTTCAAAATCCGGAAAACGTTCCGAAATCAATGAATTATACGACAAGTTGAAACCTTATGGCATCATGCAATTTGTGCGTTCTGGTAGAATATCAGTTTCTAAAGAAAAAATGGAAGTGACCACTTTATTAGAAGATCTTAAATAGGCTTGAGTCCCGACCGCTATCGGGAGCAGCTTTTGGAAAAGCATAACTTTAAATACTAAAATAGAAATCATACAATTATTAAACACTAAAAAATGGCAAATTATTTCAATTCATTACCACTTAGATTACAATTAGAACAATTAGGCGTTTGCGAATTTATGGATCAATCCGAATTTGCAGAGGGAATAGAGGCACTTAAAGAAAAAAAAGTAGTCATTGTAGGTTGCGGAGCTCAAGGTTTGAATCAAGGTTTGAACATGAGAGATTCTGGCTTAGATATTTCGTATGCTTTGCGTGCCGAAGCGATTGCTCAAAAAAGAGCCTCGTTTATGAATGCTGCTGATAACGGTTTCAAAGTAGGAACTTATGAAGAACTAATTCCAACAGCGGATTTGGTTTGCAATCTTACCCCAGACAAACAACATACTGCCGTGGTGGGTGCCATTATGCCTTTGATGAAAAAAGGTTCTACATTGGCTTATTCTCACGGTTTCAATATCGTTGAGGAAGGAATGCAAATCCGTAAAGACATTACAGTAATTATGTGCGCGCCTAAATGCCCAGGTTCTGAGGTTCGTGAAGAGTACAAAAGAGGTTTTGGCGTACCCACTTTAATCGCCGTTCACCCTGAAAATGATCCAGATGGAGTAGGTTTGGCTCAAGCCAAAGCATACGCTGTAGCAACAGGCGGACACAGAGCAGGCGTATTGCGTTCTTCCTTTGTAGCCGAAGTAAAATCAGATTTAATGGGAGAACAAACCATTCTTTGTGGTTTATTGCAAACAGGTTCCATCTTGTGTTTTGACAAAATGGTTGCTGAAGGTGTTGACGCTGGATATGCTTCTAAATTAATCCAATACGGATGGGAAACAATCACCGAAGGATTGAAATATGGTGGAATCACCAATATGATGGACCGTCTATCGAATCCTGCAAAAATTACTGCGTTTAAAGTTTCAGAAGAATTAAAAGATATCATGCGTCCATTATTCCAAAAACATATGGACGATATTATTTCAGGTGAATTTTCTAAAACAATGATGGAAGATTGGGCTAATGATGATAAAAACCTTTTGACTTGGAGAGCTGCAACTGGAGCCACAAATTTTGAAAAAACACCCGCAGGTGATTTTGAAATCTCTGAGCAAGAATATTATGACAACGGAGTTTTGATGGTGGCTATGGTAAAAGCAGGTGTAGAATTGGCTTTCGAAGCGATGACTGATTCAGGAATAATAGAAGAATCTGCCTATTACGAATCATTGCACGAAACTCCGCTTATTGCTAATACTATTGCAAGAAAAAAATTATTCGAAATGAACCGAGTAATTTCGGATACAGCAGAGTACGGATGTTATTTGTTCGATCACGCTTGTAAGCCGTTAATTGCAGAATATGTGAAAAATGCTCCAAATAATCTTGTGGGCCGCCCATTTAGTGACGGAAATAATGGTGTGGACAACAAAGAATTAATTGAAGTGAATTACATCATCAGAAATCATCCCGTCGAAGAAGTGGGAGCTTGGTTGAGAGAATCCATGACGGCGATGAAAAAAATTGTGTAAGATTGACATAAGAAACTCACTTCCCGTAGCGGAAAACAAGAGCAACTAAAATTAAAAGCGAGATAGAATTTCTATTTCGCTTTTTTTGTTTATCAAGAATTGCTCCTATTTAAGGATAAATATTTATTACCTTAGCAATTGTATGAAAACAATTGTCGATGCCGTAGTTATAGGAGGAGGGCTTGCGGGCCTTACTAGTGCCATACATTTGTCAAAGTCAGGCTATACAGTAATCTTGATTGAAAAAAATGAATATCCAAAACATAAAGTTTGCGGGGAATACATTTCCAATGAAATTTTACCGTATTTCCAATGGTTGGGCGTTGATATTTACAGCTTAAATCCATCTAAAATTTCTAAAATCGAATTTTCTACCCTTAACGGTAAAACAATTTTTGGAAAGCTACCACTTGGCGGCTTTGGAGTTAGCCGGTACAACTTAGATTACTATTTATATCAAAAAGCCATTGAAAACGGTTGTCAAATCCTACACGAAAGCGTTGAAAACATTCAATTTAAAGAAGACGTGTTCACCATTATAACCAGTAATACTTTGGAATTCAGGTCCAAAATTGTGCTCGGAGCTTTTGGCAAACGGTCTAATTTGGATCTAAAACTAAATCGAAATTTCATTCAAAAAAAAGCACCTTGGTTGGCGGTAAAAGCCCATTATTCTGGAGATTTTTCAGATGATTTAGTCGGATTACATAATTTTGAAGGTGGCTATTGTGGCGTTTCAAAAGTAGAAAACAATACCGTAAACATTTGCTATCTAGTCGATTATAAAAGCTTTAAGAAATACAAGAATATTGAAGAATTCCAATCCAATGTACTGCACAAAAATCCGCATTTGAAAACTATTTTCGAAAACTGTGCGCTCCTTTTTGAAAAACCATTGACGATCAGCCAAGTCTCTTTCGAGAAAAAAGTGGCAGTCGAAAATCATATTTTGATGATTGGTGACACCGCCGGATTAATTCATCCTTTGTGTGGCAACGGAATGGCGATGGCTATTCATAGTGCTAAGATCGCTGCTGAATTGGTTATCGATTTTATGGAACATAAAATTATTAATCGAAAAAAATTAGAAGAAAAATACACACAAGAATGGAATACCCATTTCAAAAGTAGACTCACGATGGGGCGTTTTTTGTCTAAAATTTTACAATCAGAAAAATTAACGATATTTCTGATGCATTTTTTGACTATATTTCCATCATTATTGCCCAAAATTATAAAAAAGACTCACGGCAAGCCTATTCCATTGCAATAACAATGAAAAATCAATTTCAATTAGATGTCAATACATACCAAATATAGGTCAAACGAGCCGGAATTGATGGATGATTTTGCAATGCAAGGCGAAATTTTGCGGGAGGCTTTGGATAAAATTGCCAAAATTAACCAACTCTTAGGTGGAAACCAGTTGACCTTAAATGGGGTTCAGAAATTAATTCAAAAAAGTCCAAAGGCAACTCCAATTACAATTGTGGATGTGGGTTGTGGCAATGGCGATATGTTGCGAAGGTTGGCAGATTATGGTTTAGAAAATCAATTGCATTTTAACCTAATCGGAATTGATGCGAACGATTTTACCATAAATCACGCCCAACAGTTATCGGAGGAATACTCCAATATAAGGTATCGATGTGAAGATATTTTTGATAAAGCTTTTGCAGATTTAAAATACGATATTGTGCTATGCACCTTAACGTTACATCATTTTAAAGAAGATGAAATTTTAAAATTAATGACTCTTCTTAATACCAATTCTAGGATTGGCATTGTTATTAATGATTTGCATAGAAGTGCTTTGGCCTACCGATTATTTCAGGTTTTGTGTTTTGTTTTTAGACTCAATTCCATGTCGAGAGCAGATGGATTAGTTTCCATTTTAAGAGGTTTCAAGAAAGAAGATTTGGTTCGTTTTTCAAAAAAATTAAATCTAACACATTATAAAATCCAATGGAAATGGGCTTTTCGTTACCAATGGATCATTGAGAAGGTGGGAAGTTAGAAGTTGGGAGAGGGAAGTTGGAAGAGGGAGATGGCAACAAATCTGTTTGTCATTTATTAAGGATTGTCATTGCTTTTGAATTAAAATTTAAAATATGAGTGTAAAAATCAAATGTGTTTCTAAACAATTACCCAAGTATTCTAGAACAACGGAAGAAATTATTCCTTTTTTAGATGCTTGGCTGGTTGGGCAAGATAGTCGATTCGTCCGAAAAGTAAAGAAGATTTTTGAAGCTGCTGCAGTCGATAAGCGCTACTCGATTATGGATCCTATTGAAGTTTTTACCAACACTTCTTTTGAGGAAAGAAACGATATTTACGTTCGTGAAGTGATCGATTTAGGGACGAAAGTTTTGGAAAAAGCACTAAAAAAATCCCATTGGAAACCGACAGATTTAGATTTTATAATCACTGTGAGTTGTACAGGAATTATGATCCCGTCTTTGGATGCCTATTTGATTAATAAATTGAATTTGCGTCAAGACATCGTTCGGCTTCCGGTGACTGAAATGGGTTGCGCCGCGGGAATTTCAGGAATTATTTATGCAAAAAACTTCTTGAAAGCGAATCCTGGCAAACGTGCCGCAGTAATCGCGGTCGAAAGCCCGACGGCAACCTTTCAATTGGATGATTTTTCGATGGCGAATATGGTCAGTGCCGCTATTTTTGGTGACGGTGCAGCTTGTGTTTTGCTTTCATCCCATAATGACGATGAAGGTCCTGAAATTTTGGATGAAGAAATGTATCATTTCTATGAAGCCGAACATCTAATGGGTTTCAAACTCACTAATTCAGGTTTGAAAATGGTACTTGATATAGAAGTTCCAGAAACAATTGCCTCACATTTCTCGGATATTATCCAGCCATTTTTAGAGAAAAACAAGCTAAATATGGAAGATTTAGACCATTTAATTTTTCATCCCGGCGGCAAAAAAATTGTGCAAACAGTGGAAAGTTTATTTTCTGAATTAGGAAAAAATATCGACGATACAAAGGAAGTATTGCGATTGTACGGCAATATGTCAAGCGCTACGGTTTTGTATGTTTTAGAACGAATTATGGATGCGAAACCAAAGACAGGATCAAAGGGATTGATGTTGAGTTTTGGACCAGGGTTTTCGGCTCAAAAGGTTTTAGTGCAATTTTAAAATAGTTAGCCACAGATTCACAAATTTTTTTAAATTATCAGGCCGTTCGCGTTTAAAATTTTCAAACACGAATTGCACGAATTAGCACAAATTGTATTACTTATTAAATTGAATTCTACTAATTTTAGTTGTTTTTAAGAATTCGTGTAATCAAAACAGATCGAAATCTGTGTAAATTTGTGACCCGAGCGATAGCGAACAGGCGAAGCAAATCTGTGTCAAATTTTTTTAAAAGCGAATGCCCTGCTAAATTATCTATTGAATACAATTTTTAAATCTGTGAATCAGTGGCATAAAAAGTATGGAAAAACAAGAAATCATATCAAAATTACCCTATTCCAAACCCTTTTTGTTTGTGGATGACTTACTGCATATTGATGAAAATGGAGTAGTGGGAACCTATACTTTTGATGAAAATCTGGATTTTTACAAAGGACATTTTAAAGACAATCCCGTAACACCGGGAGTAATTCTAACTGAGGTTATGGCGCAAATTGGTTTGGTTTGTTTGGGAATGTATTTAATGAATGATACATTTAATTCAAGCACTGCAATTGCTTTAACATCAACTGAAATTGAGTTTTTAAAACCTGTTTTTCCAAACGAAAAAGTAACCGTGATTTCAGAGAAACTTTATTTTAGATTTGGTAAATTGAAATGCAAGGTGATGATGAAAAATGAAAAAGAGGAAGTAGTTTGTAGTGGAACAATGGCAGGAATAATGGTTTAAATAGGAGGATAGGATTGCTTCGTTCCTCGCAATGACAAAATGAATAAACGTGTAGTAATTACGGGTCTTGGTATCGTTGCTCCCAATGGGGTTGGACTTGATGCGTTTACAAATGCCATAAAAAATGGAATTTCAGGAATTAGGCACGATGCCGAATTGGAACGGTTGCAATTTTCGTGTCAGATTGCGGGGAAACCAATAATATCAACCGAATTATCGCTGAATTATTTTACCGAATTAGAACTTCGAAACTTTAATTCAGCAGGGATTTTGTACGGCGTAATTGCAGGAATTGATGCTTGGAAAGATGCCGGCTTACCCACAGAAATCAATGCCGAACCTGATTGGGAAACTGGAACTATTTTTGGCACAGGAACTTCAGGAATTGACAAATTCAGAGAAAGCATTTATAAAATTGATGATTTTCAAACCCGAAGATTAGGAAGCACAGCCGTAGCACAGACTATGAATAGCGGTGTGAGCGCTTATTTAGGAGGAAAATTAGGTTTAGGCAATCAAGTAACAACCAACTCTTCAGCTTGTACCACAGGCACCGAAAGTATTTTAATGGCATTCGACCGTATCAAATCTGGTCAAGCAAAACGTATTTTGGCAGGCAGTACAAGCGATTCAGGACCTTATATTTGGGGAGGTTTTGATGCTATGAAAGTCTGTACTTTCAAACACAATGAAACCCCTGAACAGGGCTCACGACCTATGTCGGCAACCGCTTCGGGTTTTGTTCCCAGCAGTGGTGCTGGGGCTTTGGTGTTAGAAGATTTAGAAACTGCTTTAGCCCGAGGAGCGAAAATTTATGCCGAAGTTTTGGGAGGAAACCTTAATTCTGGTGGACAAAGAGGGGAAGGCACGATGACGGCGCCAAATTCGGTTGCGGTGCAAAAATGCATCCAAAAGGCTATTGAAAATGCTGGAATTCGTCCCGATGAAATTGATGCTATCAACGGGCATTTGACCGCAACATCCAAAGATAGTTTAGAAATTCAGAATTGGAGTGAAGCCTTGGGTAGGAGTGGAGTCGATTTTCCTTATATCAATTCGCTAAAATCAATGGTTGGACATTGTTTGTCGGGTGCTGGAAGTGTCGAAAGCGTCGCATCGATTTTGCAATTGCAGCAGGGATTTGTTTTTCCGAATATCAACTGCGAAGATTTGCATCCTGAAATTACCGCTAGAATCGATGCCAATAGAATTCCTCAAAAAATGATTGAAATGGAATTGAAGGTTATTGCTAAGGCTAGTTTTGGTTTTGGTGATGTTAATGCTTGCGTACTATTTAAAAAATACAATTAGACTATGGACAAAAAAGAAACTATTGAGAAGTTAAAAATTATCATCAAGCCGTACATCAAAAACCAGGAAGCTTTTGACAATCTCTCCGAAAGTACTGATTTTATTGGTGATTTGCAAATCAATTCGGCCAATTTAGTCGATGTAATTTTAGATATTGAAGAGGAATTTGATATCGTTATCGACAATCAATCTATGGAACGAATGCTAGACGTAAAATCTGCTTTGGAAATTATTGAAACCAAATTATCGGAAAAATGATTGGAAACGACATCGTCGATTTGGTTTTGGCACAAAAAGAAAGCCATTGGCAACGGAAGGGATTTTTGGATAAAATCTTTACTCAAGACGAGCAGCTTTTGATTTTGAATTCCACGAAACCGGAGCTAATGGTTTGGAATTTGTGGAGTAGGAAGGAAGCGGCTTATAAAATTTACAATCGAAATACGCAGATTCGAGGCTATATTCCTTTGCAATTTGAATGCTTTGATTTGGAATTGAACGATGCCGTAAATTATGGAAAGGTGGTGATCCAAGATTTTGTTTATTATACCAAAACGGTTGTTTCAGATGAGCACATCAACACGATAGCCGTTGAAAACAAAGACTATTTGGAACGAATTAAATTTTTAAAAAACAGAAAAAATATTCGAAAAATAAATGGGATTCCAGCCTATTTTGAAGTGAATGAGTGGTCGTCAACTCCCGTATCTATAAGTCATCACGGAAGATTTGAGCAAATTATTACCATTTAATTCAATTTCAATCTCGATTTTAATTTCAGAAAAAGTAAAGCAATTTTGTACGCATCTTCAGAAGAGGAATTTCGATCACTTTTGGGTATTTTATAAATATCGCATAATTCTTCTAATGAAAATTGTTTGTTATTGATATCCAATAATTTTCTGTGCATCACGTCAATGTCTAAAGCCTCGTTTTTTAATCTTCCGCAGCCCATACGCTCTAAAGCCATGTTGAGCATCTCGACATCAAAATCGATATGATGTCCGACTAAAATGGAGTTTCCAACAAACTCAATAAGAGCTTGAGTTGCATCGGCTTCGCCCATTTTTTTCATTTTAGTTTCAATCGTAAATTCGTTCGATATGCCGTTTTCGTGAAAGAATTTGTATTGCGCAATCACGGTTTCAAAACTATCCCCAATGACGATGCTGTTGTTGATTATCGAAAAAGACCCAATGGAAACAATCACATCTTTTTCTAAACTCAAACCCGTTGTTTCAGTGGATAAAACAACGAATCGATTCGATTTTTTTTCAAATTTAGACAGATAGGTTTTCCAAAACTCCGGATATTCTTTATTGATATTTTTTAACCAGTCTAGCATACTTATGAAAATTGCGTCAGTTGAAATTTATCTTTTATTAAATCTTCTAGTGCTTCCATCGGTTCAAAAGCATTTTTCAAAACTTCTTTTTCAGCTTTGGAAAGTTCCATCAAATTGATGTATTGACCAGAACTGTCATTTTTTAAACCTTCCAAAGTCCTAAATTTAGATAAAATGATAAAAGCTTTTGAACAATTGATATAAATCTCTGAATTTCTCGGATCTACAATTGCTAATTGCTTGAAGCGCAGGTATGTACTGGTGATACCCCGCATATTATGACTTAAACTAAACAGTCGAGCTCCATCAATTAGAGGCATCAAAGCTCGGGTTTTAATATCAAATTTGTCTTTATTTGGGCCTTTTTCCTCGACGTGAAATTTCTTGAAAAAAGTCAAAGGTGAATTTTTTCGAAGGGCTTCATTACCAAGGAAATCAAACAATAAGGTATTGTTTTTAATATTATTGAAAATCACATTTTCGATCGCTTCCTCAATTTTTTTCTCTCCGATAACAATTTCAAAATCAAAGAAAATACTACTCAATTGATTGCTGTTTTCACCCGGAGTATTCATCCAGCTTTGATACTGATTGGTCCAGTCTGTCAGTGACTTACACCACAGCATATTGCTCGCCATATGTCCGAAAGGACAATATTCATATCCTGCTTTTTCAAGAATTGCAGTGGTTCGTTTTCCTAATTTTAAAAAATAATCTTTTACATCTCTATATTTTTCGGCCGTTACGTCTTCAAAAATCAACATACTATCCTGATCTGTGGTCAGCAATTGTTCTCTACGACCTTGACTGCCTATACTTAACCAAGCATAACGGGCAGGAGGAGAGCCTAAATCTAAAATAGACAATTCGACAGCTCGTTTGATAAGCGCTAAATTGATTTCGCTTGCTAGGATATTTACTCTCGAAATCGGTATGTTTTTTTGGATGGCTTTTTGTACCAACTCAGTCAACCGTTCTCGAATAGATTTTAAATCTTTCGGTGTTTGGGAGCGTTTGATTTCTTTGATTAAAACGCCGGGGTTGCTGGCTTGAGCCACAATTAAATCGTGTTCAGAAATGACACCTTTAACAACTGATTTGTCAGTGCCGTCTTGGGTAACACACAAGTGAGTAACATTGTACTTGAGCATCAATAACTGAGCTTCTGCCAATGAAACATTTTCTACCACAGTAACCACCGGAGAAGACATAATCTTATCTAAGGTAGTATTTATCGGGAAACGACCCGTTGCAATTTTTGAACACATATCGGTGTTGGTCACAATCCCAATAGGCAAACTATTTTGGCAAACGAGCACGCTAGTCGAGAGGGAGTTGGTCATTTGTTGCGCCGCTTCTTGCACTGTTGTATTTTCGGTCCCAGTCAGGGGCGCTACATTATAGGATAAGGATTGAAAGTATTGTATTTCAGATTGTTGGTCGGCAAAATAGACATTGTCTGAAAGCAATTTTCCGCTACTATTTTCTTTGTCCGCAGGATTACTGGTATTGGAAGCAAAACTATGTAAAAGAAAGTCCAGAACCTCAGAATTATTGGCTACAAAAGGGCGGAATGTAGCAATAGGAATAGCGTAAATAATGCTTTCTTCACGCGCTTTTGCTGTCATTTGATAATTGTTTTTGGCAAAAAACGGCCGTAAACCAAAAATATCACCTTCATAACATTTATTCAATAAGGTTTCCTCTGCATCGGCTATAACAGAAAGATTGACCACACCTGAGGCCACAACATAAAAACTATCGTGTAAAACATCGTTGATTTGAAATAATATTTTGTGTTTCTCAAGATTTATTACTCGAATACTTGTTGCGATTTCAGATAATTCTTGAAAAGTTAAATTATCGAAAGGCGGATATTTCTTGAGAAAATCTGCAATATGTTCAGCAATTGTGTTCATAGTAATGAATATGGTTTTGACGGTAAAAATATAAATTTATTTTTTATAAAACAGTCAATAATCAAGCAAAACAGCTAAATTATAAATTTCATAAATTTTTCTTAAATTACTGCTGTAGTTTGATAAATATAATCAAGAAATTCTAATTTTATTGATTAATCTAAAACATCTTAATTATGAAATTACAAAAGAATATCCAACTGATAGTCATTGCGTTATTGGTTTCTGTAATGACAAATGCTCAGAACAAACCAGCCAGTCCAGCTGCTGTGGCAACTGGTAAAATTAATGGGGCCACCATAACCATAAATTATAGCAGCCCATCTGTAAAAGGTAGAGTAATATGGGGAGAATTGGTTCCGTTTAACAAAATTTGGAGAGCCGGTGCCAATGCTGCAACTACTATAGAAACAGACAAAGAACTAATGATTGAGGGAGCAAAATTACCTGCAGGTAAATATTCGTTTTTTGTGATTCCTAGCGAAAAAGAATGTGTGCTCATCTTCAATAAAGTAGCTAAAATGTCTGGAACAAGTAATTATGACGAAAAACAAGATCAGTTGCGTGTCACCGTAAAACAAAAAGCTTCAAGTTCGACTACTGAAAGTTTAGTATATACGATCAATGACAAATCGATTGTTTTGAGTTGGGAAAAATGGAATATTCCGTTTGGTGTAAAATAATCTCAAAAATATAGCCTAAACACCAACAATAATTCTTGTTGGTGTTTTTTTTGCTCTATGAATTAGGGTAGAATTCAAAAAGTATAACTTATTAATATTGTGACATTTAGCTAAGATATAAAAATATTCTATTTTACATAATATAAATTATAGTTCAAAATAAGCTATATAAAACTAAGGCTATTACTTGAAAACGGATTCACCAGATAAGCCAACATACAATTGTATACCGTTGAAATCTATTCCGCTATGTGATTAAAGAAATCAAATGAATAACCAACCAAATCTCTAGCAAAAGGGCCATTAAATCTACATTAGGATTCCAGTTGCTTTGCTCTTTTATCAGGCCGAATCAACATTCGCAACGCTTGATCTTTCGATAAATAAGCCACCATCCAATTGTATAACGTTTGAAATCTATTGCGGTATGTAATTAAAGAAATCAAATGAATAAACAACCAAATCAACCAAGCGAAAGAACCATTAAAATGTAATTTTGGTTTTGGTAAGTCCACCACTGCCTTCATTTTTCCAATAATCGCCATCGACCCTTTATCGTTATATTTGAAAGGTTGTAGCGATTTTCCACGTTGCATTAATTTAAAGTTTTCGGCTAAATTCAATCCTTGTTGTATAGCAACTTGAGCTACTTGCGGATGACCGTTTGGGAAATCAGGATCACTCAATTCGATACACGTATCACCGATAGCAAAAATATTGTTTGTTGACTGTACTTTATTGAATTTATCAGTTATAATTCTTTTACCACGACCATAACTTTCTGCCGGAATTCCATCAAAAACTTTCGCCGTTATACCTGCAGCCCAAATTAAATTTTTTGTTCGTATTGATTTTCCATTGGCAAAATAAACCGTTTCCCCATCATAATCAACTACTTGTGAGTTTAACTGCACAGTTACGCCTAATTTCGTCACAGCTTCGAAAGTATGCCGTTGCGAATCCTTGCTCATCGGTGCCAATAAGGCATCGCCACCATCTACCAAATAGATACGTCCGACTGATCGCGCAAATTCGGGATACTCTTTTGCTATGATATTCCTTTTCATTTCGGCCAACATTCCTGAAACTTCCACTCCTGTTGGACCTCCACCTACCACAACGATAGTTAACAAAGATTCCCTTTTGGCGTTATTTGTGCAAATTGCCGCTTTTTCTAAGTTTTTTAATAAAGCGTTGCGCATTTCAATTGCATCGTTAAGCGTTTTCATTGGAATGGCATTTTTTCTGACATTTTCCATACCGAAGTAGCTAGTTTCTGCACCGGTGGCGAAAACTAAATAATCATATTCTAATACACCATTATTGAGTACTATTTTATTTTCGCTCGGTATAACTTTTTGCAATTCGCCTAATCGAAATTTTAAATTCTTTTTACCGGCAAAAAACTTTCTAAAGGGATAACTGATACTTGATGGCTCTAAAAAGGCTGTAGCCACCTGATAGATTAATGGTGAAAAAAAATTATAATTGTTTTTATCTACAAGAGTGACTTCAATGTTTTTAGAATTTAAAAGTTCTTGCGCTAAATTAATTCCAGCAAAACCTCCACCTATTATGACTATTTTCATCGCTTTAGAGTAAAATTATTGTGCAAAATTACCTTTTAATATGAAAATTTGCGGCAATTTTATTTTTATTTAACAAGTGTTTCAGTATTTAAATTTTCTTGATTTGCAGAGCGTGATGCGCCAATACTTTTTCAATCAATTCGTCTTTGGTCAAATGATGAAAAATTGTTTTGACTTTGTTTTTAACTTCGACCGACACTTCTTGCGTAGGTTTCGTTTTAAAAATTTGTTTTGCCCATAATATCGATTTGTTTTCTTCAATATTTTCGGTGGTTGGTTTTTGGAATTTGGTGAATTTGATCCCTAATTCTCTTTCGAAATCTGCGATTTCAACCTCTTCTTCAGCTTGTAGCACCGTCAATGAAAATCCTTTGGCACCGGCTCGTGCCGTTCTTCCGCTGCGGTGAACATAGACTTCGTAAACATCCGGCAAATGATAATGGACAACATAAGATATTTCCTTGACATCAATTCCTCTGGCAGCCAAATCTGTTGCGACCAAAATCTTGATAAAGCCTTCGCGGAATTGTTCCATAATTCGGTCTCGAATGCCCTGTGACAAACTTCCGTGCAAAGCTCCAGTTGAAAATCGGTTGATCGCTAAATTTTTTGCCAATTTGTTGACAGCGGCCTTGGTTTTGCAAAAAATAATCCCGCGTTCGCCTTCTTTCGTCATCAAAAAATGCATCAAAACATCCAATTTTTCCTCAGGATTTACTACCATATACTGATGGTTTATATCTTGGTTACCAATGGTTTGCATATCTGCACTTAATTGAACCACATTTTTATTCAAATAGTTCTGAATCAATTGTTTGACAGTGCCTGGCATAGTTGCAGAGAATAACAATGTTCTCCGGTTTTTGGGCAGTTCGGCTACAATTTCATCTAAACTTTCTTTCAGAATGCTCACCATTTCATCGGCTTCGTCTAAAACCAAAAACTGAGTTTCTTTCAAATTGATGGCTTTTCGTTGCATTAAATCTATCAATCTTCCGGGTGTTGCTACCACAATATGCGTGGGTTTAGTCAATCGTTCTATTTGTGGTTTTATTGGAATTCCTCCGCAGATTTCTGCTATAGCAACTTCTGGTAGATATGTAGTAAAGGATTTTAAATTGGTATAAATCTGATGTCCCAATTCACGAGTTGGAACTAATATAACTGCCTGAATTACATCAATTTTATAATTGATTAACTGAAGTAATGGTAAACCAAAAGCCGCGGTCTTTCCTGTACCTGTTTTAGCTAAACCTACGATATCGGTTTTAGTGGCCAATAGCAACGGAATTGTTTTCTGCTGAATTTCTGTAGGAACAACAATTTTTAAATCATAAAGTGCTTTTATGATGGATTCTTGGATTCCTAAATCGGCGAATTGTTTTGCCATTTTGTAGCTTTAATAATTTATAAAATTGTTTTTTTGAAAACGAATACCATAGCCCCGATAGCAGTGGAAATCCTATTGTGCCGGTGTTCGGCACAATAGATTGTAACGAATAGCGGGAAATAGCTCCTAAAAACTAATCTGCTTCGTTCATAATTTTTTCGCGATACTTCTTCCCTATTAACAATTGGAGTTTTTGCTTATAGTCCTCTACGAGCCATTCGCGGTAGTTTTTGCTGCATTGACTGAGGCATTTCGCATAGCGTTTCAAACGGCATTCGATATCTGGGTCTAATTCTTTGCATAAGGCTTTGGCATCTCGTAATTCCTCGGTATTATCGACACACATTGCTGCGTGTTGTTCTAATGATTTGTCTAAAACTACTTTGGAACGCAAATTTTGAGCGATGGCTTGTTTGTGTTCTTCATCGACATCGAACGTGACCTCCTCGGTTTTGGCAAATTTCGCGCGCAACTCGGGCGGCATCGTATATTTAAAATACATTTCGATTTCTGTGTCATCGCGCAGGTTTTCAAGATAGAATTCAGGCGATTTGAAGATATGCTGCCAATTGACAGGTTCATTCCACAGGCCAAAACGAGCGGCGTTGTTTCCTAAATCGATCACCGTAAAAGTATCTTTTTTGGGCAATTTACGCGAACCTCGACCGATCATTTGAAAGTATAATGTCAGCGATTTTGTAGCTCGGTTTAGGATGATGGTTTCTACAGTAGGCTCATCGAAACCTGTGGTAAGAATACCTACCGAGGTCAAAATAGCATCCGGTGTGTGCTTGAACCAATGCAAAATCGCTTTTCGATCTTCATTATTACTGGTATTGTCCAAATGACGAATATCAAAACCCGCCTCTCGAAAGGTTTCGTACACGTATAAAGAAGTATTGATTCCATTATTGAAAATCAGCGTCTTTTTTCCCAAGGATTTTTCGGTGTAGGCGTGCAATAATTTTTCTTGCATTGCCATATTGGTATACAAATCATCGGAGGATTTCACGGTATAATCACCATTGATTCCTACTTTTAACGAAGTTAAACCCACATCGTAACTATAGGTAATGGCTTTGGCCAAAAAACCTTTTTCGATTAGTGAACTAATGTTATCTCCAACGATTAATTCATCATAATTTTGATGCATTGGCAACTTAATATTCGAACTCAAGGGCGTTGCAGTAACTCCAAGAATAAAGGCATTCTTGAACGAACTCAATAATTTTCGAAAGGAATTGTAATGCGCCTCGTCGATAATCACTAAACCAATGTTGTCCAGATGCAACTTTTCGTCGTTGATTCTATTTTTCAAGGTTTCGACCATAGCTACAAAACAAGAATAATCGTTTTGATCCGGAAGTTCTTTGACTTTACTATTGATGATTTTATTTTTGACATCAAAACCTTTGAGCATTTTAGAAGTTTGCTTACAAAGTTCGATTCTATGTGTCAATACGACTACTTTTTTGTCGTGTTTGGACAAATACTGTCGGACGATTTCTGAAAAAACCACTGTTTTTCCGCCGCCAGTAGGCAGTTGGTATAATAAATGATGATTGGCAGGGGCATTATCTAATCGTTCGAAAATAGCTTGAATATCTCCTTTTTGATACGAATAAAGTTCTTTTTTATCTTCGATTTCTGTTTCTAGCGTTTGTAAAGGCATTGCTTTTGATGGATTTTTGCAAAAATACATCTAAAAAAGAGTTATTCCACTACATAATTCCGTAAAAAAAGGATGAGGCTTAATTAAAATCAATTATGCAACTGGATTTCACCACTGCAATCGTTCTAAAACAGCATCAAATTCGAGGCTATTGTGCCAGTTTTGGGCAATAGCTTCGTTGTTTATGTCGTTGATTCTAGTTTTGAAATCGTCTAGTATTCCATTGGAAATCATAAATTTAACTGCTTGCTGATACGAATTCAACATACTTTTATAAAACAATTCGGTTTTTACCGGTTTTTCGGCTGAAAAAGTTTGAGCAATTTCGATGGCATAAAGCATAAGGTCGCCAATTATGAAGGAATCTACCCCCAAAACAATAAAATGTTTGATGTATTTTTGCGCTACCGACCGGCGCATTTTAGGTTTTCGCGGTTTTCCCGAGCTTCTTTGCGGAAAGTATTCATTAGAAATTTTTATTTTACTTTCCTTCAATAAGTTTTCTTCTTTGGGATTGAAAACAAAATCGTAATAAATCTTTACGGGACTGAATTTTTCATACAACTCGATAATTTGTTCTTCGAGTTGATTTTTATCGAGTTCCGAAAGGTATTTTTTTAAATCGCGCTTACTCATTCCCTGATTGTTTTATGCAAAAGTAATTTACTTTAGCAATAAATGCATTTAAAATGAATGTTATTCCTTAGTTTTGCGCTTCGAATTTAGAAAATCATACTTATGTTGAGAATTTTAAAAAATATCGCCATTTTAGAGGGAGTTTCCTATTTAGTATTACTTTTTAATATGCTTTTTATCAAACCTTCAAATATAGAACTTTACAAAACTTTATTATATCCCATAGGAATGAGTCACGGTTTATTGTTTATAAGCTATGTTTTGCTGACCATTTTACTAATCAAATCTCAAGCTTGGAGTTACAAAACATCTTTGGTAATTCTTGGCGCTTCCCTTCTCCCCTTTGCCACTTTTTATGTAGAGAAAAAATATTTGCGTTAAATATAATTCACTGAATAAAAGTAATTTCTATCTCTTTTTTTTATATTTTTAAACAAAAAAAAAGATGGAACAACGCGATATTTTTTTAAAAGAGTTCAGAGGAAATCCCCTCGGTGCTGTCTCTGCACAAACTTCTTCCGACGAATTATTTCAAAATCAAGTACTTCGCCCTATTTTAAAATTACAGAACACCATTTTTATTGCTTCTTTTCACAATTATCTGGTCAAGAACAGAATCGATTTTAGCACTTTTTCAATAGAAAAAAAAATGGCAATGATTGAAAATTCGATTCAAAAAGACATCAAATTCCGAAATGCTTTAAAAGGGATGGTAATTGCTTTATTTACCCTCGAGGAATATGAGTTTTATATTCAAAATTCTTCTAGTCTTAACAAAAGGATGATGGGAATGCTTATCGAAAGACTAAAAAGTCAAGTGCAATTATTATAAAAATTATCTTTTGGTTAACTTAAAAATATTTATACTGCATTTCGCATAAATAAGCGTTTTATTTATCCAATTATTGTTTTTACTTCATTATTTTTGTTATAATTGTTAAAAAATTAGCAGCATGAAAGAAGAATATTTTAAATGGTACTCCCCCAATTTAAGTAGAGAAATAGAAATGCTCGTTTTTGGTCACGCTGGCTATCCGGTAATTCTTTTTCCAACTTCGATGGGAAGCTATCACGAGAACAAGGATATGGGTTTGATTGAGTCCGCCAAATGGTATATCGATCAAGGATTAGTCCAAATATTTTGCCCAGCAAGTATCGACAAAGACAGTTTTTACAACAAGCAAATTCATCCTGTACACCGGATTCAAAATCATACTTGGTACGATAAAATGATTTGTCACGAAATTGTCGAAAAAGTGAAAGACAATACCTATTCAGGTAAAGTAGTTGTTGCCGGTTGCAGTTTTGGTGGCTATCACGCCGCTAATTTTGCTTTTCGGCATCCAGGTTATGTCAGTCATCTTTTTTCTATGGGAGGTGCCTTCAATATCAAAAGTTTTATGGATGGATACCACGATGATAACGTTTTTTACAACAGTCCCGAAGATTATTTATACGGTTTGAACGACCACGAATTGTGGAATATGGACATTTGTTTAGGGACATCCAACTGGGATATTTGCTATGATGCCAATCTTAAATTGAGTAAAGTTTTGAGCAATCGCAACATTCATCATTGGCTTGATGTTCGACCAGACCGAGATCACGATTGGCCCGTTTGGAAAGAAATGTTTCCCCATTATTTATCCAGGATTAAGTTTTTTTAAAAGTATTTAAGATTGAAGTAGTAAGATAAAAGATAATTATATGAAGAAAATTGGAATATTATTCGGAATGGAAGATACTTTTCCGCAGGCGTTTATCGATAGAGTAAACTCAAAAAATGAAAAAGGCATTATTGCGGAAGCCGTTTCTATTGACAAAGTAGTTCAAAATAAAGATGGCGAATATGCGGTAATAATTGATCGAATTTCGCAAGACGTCCCGTTTTACAGAGCCTACTTAAAGAATGCTGCTTTGACAGGAACCAATGTCATCAATAATCCGTTTTGGTGGAGTGCTGACGATAAATTTTTCAATAATTCATTAGCAGATACACTTGGGGTTCCCCTACCCAACACCGTGATTCTACCGTCGGCGGAACATCCTACAGATACTACCGGAAAATCGTTTCGAAATTTGAAATACCCTATGGATTGGGAAGGAATTTTTGATTACATAGGATTTCCAGCTTATATGAAACCTTATGCTGGTGGTGGCTGGAAAAATGTGTACAGACTTGAGAATAAAGAAGAATTTTGGGAAAAACACCAAGAGACTGGACAACTAGTAATGATGTTACAGGAAGAAATTGTTTTTACCGAATATTTCCGTGTGTATTGTTTGGGGCGCAAGGATGTTCATATCATGCAATACGAACCCCGAAATCCGCATCATTTGCGCTATGTTATTGATGGTCCGCCAGTTTCAAAAGCACTTTTAGCTACCGTTAAGGATTATACATTGCGACTTTGCAAAGGTTTAGGCTATGATTTTAATACGGTTGAGTTTGCAGTTCGAGATGGAATTCCGTACGCAATTGATTTTGGAAATCCTGCTCCTGATGCCGAAATCACCTCGGTTGGAGCCGAAAATTTTGAATGGGTAGTAGAACATGCCGCCAAAATGGCTATTGCTGCCGCCAAAAAACAAAAACCAGGCAAAATAAATTTAACTTGGGGGACATTCATCAAAGACGCCGTTAAATAAATCCAAAAAAGCAAAAAGAAGGAACTATCAAAAAAATAGATTTTATATCATTTCAATTTTTAGCTTTTTTAATTTTTTCAGATTAAAAAATTATGTCAAGAAAACTGCCTGTTTTTACTCTTGGTGTCGAAGAAGAATACCAAATTATAGATCCTGAATCTCGGGATTTACGCTCTCATTTATCTAAAATTGTCGATGGAGCCAAAATTATTTTGAACGAACAAGTCAAAGCCGAAATGCATCAATCGGTGGTAGAGGTTGGTACCAATATTTGCAAAAATATACACGAAGCCGAGACTGAAATTAAATCCTTACGTACTGCGATTGTGGGTTTGGCAGACCTTCAAGGGTTGATTGTTGGAGGAGCAGGAACACATCCTTTTTCGAAATGGCAGGACCAACCCATTACCGATGATCCGCGCTATCACAATATCATCAATGAAATGCAAGATGCCGCCAGATCCAATTTGATTTTTGGTATGCATTGCCATGTAGGAATCGAAAATCGGGAAATTGGGATACAATTGATGAACCAAGCCACTTATTTTTTGCCTCATATTTTTGCGATTTCAACCAATTCCCCTTTTTGGGAAGGCAGAAACACAGGTTATAAATCCTATCGAACTAAAGTTTTTGATAAATTTCCGCGTACAGGCTTGCCTGAATATTTCGAATCTGTTTCTTCTTATGATGATTATTTAGACACTTTGGTCAAAACCAATTGTATCGATAATCCAAAAAAGATTTGGTGGGATTTGCGGCTGCATCCCTTCTATGACACTATCGAATTTCGGATTTGTGACATGAGTTTAACCGTAGATGAAACGATTTGTATTGCAGCGATTATTCAAGCCATTGTGGCAAAATTGTATAAATTGTCGATGCACAATATGAGTTTCAATATTTATCGATTGGCCTTGATTCGTGAAAACAAATTTAGGGCTGCTCGTTATGGCATTGATGGTCACATGATCGATTTTGGATTGCATAAAGAAGTTGAAACGAAGTTGCTAATTGTCGAATTATTGGAGTTTATCGATGATGTAGTCGATGAATTAGGTAGCAGAGATAAGATCAATTACGTCTATGAAATTATGAAAAACGGAACAGGAGCCGACCGGCAATTGAAAGTTTTTGAAGAAACTAATGATTTGACAAAAGTTGTGGATTTCATAACAACTGAGTTCACAAAAGGGCTATAATTGCATTTTTGTTAAAATTTTCCGCTTAAATTAACATTACCATTGGCAATGCTTTTGAAAAAGGTATCTTTGCAGAAAATTTATAATTTTCGAAAATAATGAAAAATAACACCTTAAAAATAGCGGTTTTAGATATGTATGATGGCACTCCCAATCAAGGAATGCGTTGTATAATCGATATTATTAATCGTTTCAATCAAATCGTTAGCTTTCAAATTTTTGATGTAAGAGGAAAATCAGAATTGCCCGAAATTACAGAATTTGATATTTACATTTCGACAGGAGGACCAGGAAATCCAATGATTGGTGATGGTGATTGGGATTTGAAGTATTATGCTTTTATCGATGAATTGACAAAATGGAATAAAGAAAACACAGTAAAAAAGCACGTTTTATTTATTTGTCATTCGTTTCAAATGGCGTGTAAACATTTTGGTTTAGCCGAAATTACAAAAAGACACGACACTTCCTTTGGGGTTATGACCGTTCATAAAACCAAAGAGGGTCAAACCGATCCGCTATTTGAAGGTCTTGCCGATCCTTTTTATGCTATTGATTCTAGAGATTACCAAGTGGTACAGCCCAAATTGAGCGTTTTTGCCAAAAAAGGAGCCAAAATTATTTCTTTAGAAAAAATTAGAGATTACGTTAAATACGAAAGAGCTATTATGGCGGTGCGCTTTTCAGATTATTTTGTGGGAACGCAATTTCATCCCGAAGCGGATCCCATCAGTTTTATTGCCAATTTGAGAAATAAAGAATCAAAGGAAAAAATCAAAAAAATGAAAGGCAATACCAAGTTTAGAAATATGCTGGAAGACTTGGTTGACGATGATAAAATTTACAAAACCAATGAAACACTGATTCCGAATTTCCTTCGATTTGCCATAAATGATTTGATGGTGAGCAAGAAAATATTGTCGAACTAGCTGTATAATGTATATTGTATTTTTGTATAATGTAATTTACGATCTACAATATATAGCTATACGTTATACAAATCTTAAAGAATGATAGACCGATACAGACAACTTTTTAATTCTCAATTTACTGACAAAAAGTATCAGGAATTCAAGGACGATATTGCTTCGGATTTTGATTATGCTCCCACTTTTCGCATTGGAGAAACGCCTTTTTTTATTTCCAATGAATTAAAAGCTCAAATGTTGGAAGGTTGTGCTGATGTTATAAAACTAATTCAACAGAACGACTTTAAAATACTTACAGAGAAATCATTAGAGTTAAATCAAAAAGTTCCTAACGAAGATGATCATACTACTTTCTTGGCCATTGACTTTGGAATTTGTGAAGAAAATGGAGTGGTTGTTCCAAAATTAATTGAAGTGCAAGGATTCCCTTCTTTGTATAATTACCAAATTAATTTATACGAAAAATTCAAGAATCATTATCCGTTTCTTTCCGAGTTGACACCGTTTATCAATAACATTACCATTGAGGAGTATTTTGAAACGCTGGAAGAAGTAATTTGCAACAATCATCCGAAAGAGAATGTCATTCTATTGGAAATTGAACCCGAAAAACAAAACACGAAAATCGATTTTTATTATTGCCGAAGAGATCTTGGCATTCCGATCGTTTGTGTTACCGAAATAATTAAAAAAGGCAATCAACTCTTTTACAAAAACGAAAACGGCGAAGAAATCCTTGTGAAAAGAATCTACAATCGCGTGATTTTTGACGAACTAGAATTACGACCTGATTTGAAACTGAATTTCCATTTTTCGGACGAGCTCGATGTGGAATGGGCCGGACATCCCAATTGGTTTTTCCGAATTAGCAAGTATATTTTACCTATGCTCAAAGGCAAGTATTTCATCGAAACTACTTTGTTGAGCGATTTAACAGAAATCCCGGAAGACTTGGAAAATTATGTACTGAAACCTTTATTCTCTTTCTCGGGTTCGGGTGTCATTTTTCACGTTAAAAAAGAAGACATCGAAGCCGTAGTCGAAAAAGAATTGTACATTCTACAGAAAAAAGTAAATTACATCCCAATAGTGCAATCGCCCGACGGAAAAGTAAAATGCGAAGTGCGCGTACTTTGCGTCTGGAAAAAAGAAGATGCCGCTCCTACTCTACTCTGTAATTTAGCGAGATTGAGCCGTGGTGAGATGATTGGCGTGAAATTCAATAAAGATAAAGATTGGGTCGGCGGGACTTTGGCGTTGTTTGAGAGGTAGGGAATTTATTATTTCATGAATTTTTGATATAGTTTTGGACAAATTATTCTCATACTTTCAGGATTATTTTCCTCCCAAGTAAATTTAAATTCTGGATAATTTCCTTCATTTGCTTTAAACTTTTCATTATCAATATAATCATATAATTCTTTACCTGTTTTGTTCTTAAACGCAGTCAATGCAACGTACCAAAAACTTTCAAAATCATAAAATTCTGAATCTTCACTAATTTCGTTAATAAGATAATCGGGATTCAATTTTGTTTTATAATAGGCGTTTTTTCCTCTTGATATTATCCAACATCTAAAATATTCAAATCCGTCATCAGAGCAACCACCATTCATCATATACCCTGCACACCAAATTTCCGAAGTATAAGTATCATAAAGAAGTTTATCCGTTCTTAATCGAAAGCCTATCATTTCTTTAGGTGAAAGTTGTTCAATTTCTTGAATTAAAATCTTTTCTTGCTCTTCTTGATTACTACTTTTCTTTAAAGAATGATCTATTATTAACCAAAATTTATCTTCTTCTAACATTTCACTAGTTTTAGAAAGAAAAGTTGAATCAGTAGCAATTCCAAGTTTCTTTGGTGATACTTCATTTATTACTAGTAATTCATTCAACTTTCCATTATTATTTTGGCCAAATTGCACACAGCTAAATAATACAAAAGCAAATATACTTAGGAGTGATTTTTTCATAAATTTTTAATTAGATTGATATTTTTTTATTCGAATTTTAAATCCTATTACTTACTCTCAAACACATTCACATAAAAATCCTTATCAACTTCCAATTTTAAATCTTTAGGAGTTTTTAGCATAATCACCCATTCTGCTTGTGGTCTCAGCCATTGTTCTTTTCCGTTTATAATCACTTTTACAGGCATGTTGAAATTGGGAACGCAATTGGTCCAACGGTATTCTAGACTGTTGCCCTGAACTTTATATTCGAAAGTTGGGATTCTTATGTCTCTTAAATATTGGTCGAAAAAAGGTTTTAAATCCAATCCCACTGCTTGACTTAAATAATCTTCAATTTGTTTCGTCGTAACGGTGTGGTGATAAAAAGTACTGTTCAAACCTCGTAAAATAGTTCTCCATTTCTCGTCATTATTAACGATTTGGCGCAGTGTATGCAGCATATTTCCGCCTTTGGGGTACATATCACCAGAACCTTCGTTGTTTACATTATAATGTCCAATAATGGGTTTGTCATTTTTTATTCCTTTTCGTGTTCCTCTAACGTATTCAGCTCCTGCCTCTTTTCCGTAGTAATATTCCACGAAAAGGCTTTCGGAATAATTGGTAAAACTTTCGTGAATCCACATATCGGCGATGTCTTTGTAGGTTATATTGTTGGCAAACCATTCGTGTCCCGATTCGTGGATAATGATAAAATCGAATTTCAATCCCCAGCCCGTTCCGCTCAAATCTCTGCCTCGATATCCATTGGCAAAACCATTTCCATAAGTTACACTGCTCTGGTGCTCCATCCCTAAATACGGTGCTTCAACGAGTTTGTAACTGTCTTCATAAAAAGGATATGGGCCAAACCAATGCTCGAAAGCTTTCAACATTCGTGGTACATCTTTGAATTGGATTTTTGCTTTTTGTAGATTGTCTTTCAATACATAATAATCACAGTCTAAATCGCCTTTTTCACCCTTGAAAACTTCAGAAAAATGAACATAATCGCCAATATTGATATTCACACCATAATTATTGATGGGATTCGAAACGTACCAATTGAAAGTTCTTGTACCGTCTTTCATATCGACCGTACTTTGCAAACGCCCATTGGAAACATCCATTAAATCTTTGGGAACATTCACACTAATTAGCATATTATCCACTTCATCGTACATATGATCTTTGTTGGGCCACCACACACTGGCTCCTAATCCTTGACAACTTGAAGCAATAAATGGCTTACCATTCGCGTCTTTGCTCCAAGTAATGCCACCATCCCAAGGCGGACGAACAGCAATTTTGGGTTTGCCACCATAAAAAACGATAACTTCTTTTATTTCACCAACATTTTGTGGCGCAACCAAATCGATATAAAAGACATTGCCTTCTCTTTGAAATTTTAACTCCTTACCATCCTGAATTACTTTGCTAATTTTTAAAGGCTCTTGAAGATCAATTTGCATTCGATTGTAAGAGTTCAAGACTTTATAGCGAATCGTATTCGAACCCGAGATGGTTTTTTCATCCGGATTTACTTTAATGTCTAAATGATAATATTTTAAATCCCACCAACCTCTTTCTTTGGTGATACTACCTCGAAGACTGTCTTGATGCGAAAATTTATTTTCTAACAAAACTTGGGCATTGATACCATTGGAAATCAGCAATGCAACTAATAAAAATCTTAAATATTGATTCATAAGTGGATATTTTTATAACACAAAGATACAAAAGAGTACGGAACCGATTTTGTTTTTACAATTGCAAATTGTTTTCCCAATGCGTTCCATTTCATAATCAGATCTGGAACATTTTAAAGGCTGCTAAACTCATTTCTATAAGCGTTTGAGCAGGCATTAATGGAAAGTATTTTATCATAAACATTCAATACTATGAAACGGATTATGGCGTTCGAAAATCCGTTAAAAAAGAAAGTTTTAAACACTATAACGTAATAGTTGACTTTGGGAAAATTAAAAATTTTACTAGTCATTTTATTCCATTAAATTTATAAACCCAAAGTCTATAATAACCAAATTACCTTTAAAAATGACAAAAAAAATACACCTACTACTGCTATTTTTTAGCTTTTTCTTTGTTTCACATGCGCAAGTTCATACCAGCTATTTGTGGCATCTGCATCAACCTACCTATTGGGGAGACGTTAGTAAAATAAATCCCAATCGCTATCAGATTGTTAAAGAATCTCAAGACTTGAAATTTTCAGGAGCCAATAATGATGTGAATGGTTTGGCCCATCCCACTAATAATCTTCAGGAAATATTTGGCGCAGGTGATCGAGTAGCTGCGTATCAATTCGCTCCAAAAAACGCGATTAATTCCATTCGAGATTTACCTGAATCAGGAGCACAAATTACCTATGGAGGCTCGTTATTAGAAAATGTAAATTCGTTGGCGCAAGCCAATCAATGGGGATACAATACGACTTGGATTCAAAACATAAAAGATGCCAAGGCGTGGAAAACATCAGGCAATTTTCCTCGTATGGAAATGGTATCGTTCACAATGCACCACGCTCTTTCGCCATTAATGAGTGACGAAGCTTTGACGAAAGAAATAAAAGCACATCAATATTATTCGACCCAATTATTCGGCTCGCACGATTCCAAAGGTTATTGGCCAGCAGAATGTGCTTTTTCTGAAAGAATTATTAAAACTTTGGCAGAATGTGGCATCGAATGGTCTGTAATTGCCAACAGTCATTTGGCTAGAACCTTAAATAATTACCCCATAAAAGCCGGTTCTGGAGGTTCGATGTGTGACTATCCGAACAAAGCCGATCGCATTGATACTAATGGATCCAATTGGTTTTCAGCACAAAAAGATGCTCGTGGAGGGCAATTTGCTGTTCCGTATTGCTATCTACCATACAAATCAAAATATATAGATCCCGAAACTGGTCAGGAATATAAAATTACGGTAGTTCCAATGGCTGACTATGAAAGTTATGAAGATGGCTATGCTGCGATTGGTACTAGTATTATAGCGCCAATTGTGGCTCAGGCTTCTACTGCTCCAAGACCTCCATTGGTTCTATTTGCGCACGATGGCGACAATGCTTGGGGCGGAGGTTCTTCTTATTATAATGAATCGGTTACCAATTTTTCGCATGCAGCAGCAAGTCAAGGAAATATTCCAACAACAATTCCACAATATTTAAAAGACCACCCGGTTTCAGATGCGGATGTGGTGCACGTCGAAGATGGTGGTTGGGTCAATGCCGATGGCGATTTTGGACATCCACAATTTACCAATTGGCTGTGGCCTTTTTATGATTCAAATTACAAATTCAATCCAAATGGTTGGACGGAAGATATGATGAATCAAGCCATCACCACCGCGGGAGAAAACCACGCAATTATGGCGGAACAATTAGAAGGAAATAATCTTCGAATGAGTGAAATTGTGAGTCCAACTTCAGCCATAAGTCCTGCGGAAAAAGCTTGGCATTTTCTAATGGCGGGTTATGACAGCGGGAACGCTTATTATGGTCTAGCCGAAGATTTAGAAATAAAAACAACTCTTGCTGTGAATCGATGTGTTGAGTTCGCAAAACCAACATTGGATGCACATCCTGGGGTTGACAACACAAAACCTTCCGTATTTATTCCGCAACGTTGGCCTTATAATCCGGGTGAAAAAGGCTATGGCGCCCCTTATGGTTACAAAGAATTTCTGAATTCTGCTGATTTTACTGTCTATACTTTTGCTTATGACGTTAGTGGTGTTCAAAAATCAGAATTAAAATACAGAATAGACACCGATGGAAAAAACAACTTAAGTTCAAATCATAACGAAACTTATGCTGGAGGAAACGAAGTGGGAACTTGGGTAACTTTGCCCATGACCGAAAGAATTTTTCCTAAAGGTAATATTACCAGCAATACTCAAGCCGATTTATATATGTTGCCTACAGTTATTGCCAATCAATACTATGCTGAAATTGCTGGCATTTCTGAAAAATTAGTAGACTATTACGTAGAGGTTACCGATAAAAAGGGAAATGTAACCAAATCAAAAATTCAACACGTTTGGGTGGGGAAAAATCTTGATGTTGCACCTAAAATTACTTTCGAACCCGCATCGAACTATTCTGCAACACCGATTGATGTAAAAATTACTGCTACTGATTCTAATGATCCGAGTCCAAAAGTGTATTACACGACCGATGGCACAACACCTACTACACTTTCTACAAGTTTTATATCAACAAAAACAATTAACATTACTGAAACCACAACATTCAATATTTTAGCTATTGATGCAGATGGCAACCAAAGCACAGCAACTCAAAAATTCTCTATTGGTAACATAAGTCCAATTACGGTCTATTTCAAACCCTTAGCCAGCTGGGGAATTCCAAAAATTTATTATTGGTCTGCATTACCATCTGGAGCAGTTCCATCGATTACTTGGGCACAATCGATTCCGATGACTGCAGATGCCAATGGTTGGTACAAATATACTTTTGCTGGAGTAACGTCGGTCAATGTAATTTTCAGAAACCAAGCTGGCAACATTCAAAGTCCAGATTTAACTGGAATCACAGCCGATAAATGGTTTGATTCCAATTATAACAATGTGACCTTGTCTGTTTCCGATCCAGAAATCTTTAAAAATGATTTTATTTTATATCCGAATCCAACTTACGGAACCCTAAAAATTGATTCTAAAAAGATTGTGAGCGAAGCGGGAGTTTTTGATGTAAAAGGAGCCTTAGTTTCTTTTCAAAGTGTTGGAAGGAACCAACAAATTGAATTGGGTAATTTGATTCCCGGAACCTATATAGTAAAAATGATAACCGAAAATAGAGAAACTATTTACAAGCAGGTTATCAAAAAATAATCCATAGTAAAAGCTAAAAAGGGACCATCTATAACGCTAGATGGCCCCTTTTTTTGTTTAAATATTTATACATTAAGCATACTTGTACACTGTAACACTCAATGGTGGTAATAGGAATTCTATAGAATAATCTCTACCGTCATACGGAAATGCTTCGACAGTCAATTTATTAGGATTACTCAATCCGCTTCCGGCATAAATAGCAGCATCACTATTAAAAAGCGCTGTTAATTTTCCTTTTTTAGGCACCCCAATTCTATAATTTTGACGAACTACTTGAGTAAAATTGCAGACTACAATGATATCATCTTTAGTTTTGATTCCTTTTCGAATAAAAGTCATCACAGCATTCTGATGATCTGAATAATTAATCCATTCGAAACCCTCTGGACTGAATTGTTTTTCATACAAAGCAGGTTGTGATTTATACAAGGTGTTCAAATCGGTTATGGCTTTTTTAACCCCTTCGTGGTAATCATATTGTAATAAATGCCAATCTAAACTTCCTTCAAAATTCCACTCGGCGCTTTGCCCAAATTCGCCTCCCATAAACAACAATTTTGCTCCAGGATGCATAAACATATACCCATAAAGTAAACGTAAATTAGCAAATTTCTGCCATTCGTCGCCCGGCATTCTTCCTGCGATTGATTTTTTTCCATAAACTACTTCGTCATGTGAAAGAGGCAGCATAAAATTTTCGGAAAAAACATAAGTCATCCCAAAAGTTAAATCATTTTGATGGTATTTTCTATAGACCGTTTCTTTTTGGAAATACTGCAGCGTATCGTGCATCCAACCCATCATCCATTTCATGCCAAAACCTAATCCTCCAACAAATGTTGGACGAGAAACCATCGGGAAAGAAGTACTTTCTTCGGCAATAGTTTGCACTCCTTCAAAACTAGAATAAACCGCTTCATTAAATTCTTTCAAGAAACTTATGGTGTCTAGATTTTCTCTACCTCCAAAAATATTTGGTTCCCATTCTCCTTCATTTCTGGAATAATCCAAATACAACATTGAAGCCACGGCATCCACTCGAAGTCCATCTACATGATAATTATGCAACCAAAAAATTGCATTACTAATCAAGAACGCACGCACTTCATTTCGTCCGTAATTGAAAACCAAACTTTTCCAATCCGGATGATAGCCTTTTCTGCGATCAGGATGTTCGAACAGATTGGAACCATCAAAAAATCCTAACCCATGTGCATCTTCCGGAAAATGAGAAGGAACCCAATCTAGAATCACTCCAATTCCTGCTTCGTGTAATTTATCCACCAAGACCATAAAATCCTGTGGTGTTCCAAAACGAGAAGTGGGTGCAAAATAGCCCACCAACTGATATCCCCAAGAAGGATCATAAGGATATTCCATTATAGGCATAAACTCAACGTGAGTAAAACCCGTTTCTTTTACATAGTTGACCAAGTCTTCTGCCAATTCCAAATAGCTTAAGAATTTACCCTCGGCATTGCGTTTCCAAGACCCCAAATGAACTTCATAAACAGAATAAGGCTTATCTAAATCATTATGTTGCTTACGAGTTTCCATCCATTTTTTGTCTTTCCATTGGTAATCCAAGTCCCAAACTACAGAGGCAGTATGAGGAGGATGTTCGCAATACAACGCAAATGGATCGGCTTTTTCGGTAATGATTCCGTTGTTATTGGATTGAATTTTATACTTATAGGTAGTTCCTTTTTCGATTCCGGGAATAAATCCTTCCCAAATTCCTGATGAATCCCAACGCACTTGCAAAGGATGATCGCCTTGAATCCAATAATTAAAATCTCCGACCACCGAAACGGAGCGCGCCGACGGTGCCCAAACGGCAAAATAGACTCCTTTTACACCATCGACTTCCACAAGATGTGCGCCTAGTTTTTCATATAAACGGAAATGTTTTCCCGCTTTGAATAAATCAATATCGAAATCGGTAAAAAGGGAATAAGCTTGTACTTTGTTCATTTTTTTTCTTTTTGAAACGCGTATGAAATGAATTTCAGACGCCATTTTTTTGTTTTACTATTTGTTTGTTTTTATGTATTCAAATCTTTTTTGCAAAAGTTACCACTTGAAAAACACATTATAAAGTTGTTTACTATCAACCAATTAAATTAAATTAAATTAAATTAAATTGTTTTTTATCATTGTTTAAAATACTAAAAATTCCAGTCAAAGGAATCACTGCCCATCTCGGTCTAGAATTGAGTTCGTATCCCAATTCATAAATTGCTTTTTCAAGCAAACAATATTTCAATAGAAAATCGATTTCTTTTCGGTACCCAATGTTCAAATTTTCTCCTTGCGCGACTTCAGTGTAGGTATAAAGAAACACACCAACAAAGTACTTGAATAAAATTTCAGCAGCTCTAAAAAGTTCCTCCTGCTCATAAGGATATTTTTCTTTATTATTGAAAATAGTTGCGTAAATGGCATAATGAAATGACCGAAACATACCAGCTACGTCTTTCAAAGGCGGTTGTTTTACTTTCCGATCGCGAATCGTACTTTCGGGTTCGCCTTCAAAATCTAAAATATAAAAATCATCTCCATTGACCAAAACTTGTCCTAAATGATAATCGCCGTGAATCCGAATTCGTTCCGATTTCATTTTTGTCCAATCAAAATCAAGAAATATCTTTCGAATTTCTTTTTTATGATCTAAAAACTGATTTGCCAATTCTAAGGCTAATCCGTCTAATTTATGAAGATTATTTTCTAAAATATTCAATCGATTTTGAAACTGATAGGTCAATCGGTTTTTGAGCCAAACGGTGTAATCTCCATTGTAAGTCGTAGGCGTGAAAGCGGTTTCGTGAACATCACTGCCTAAAGCAATGTGCATTTCGGCTGTTCGTGTTGCCAATGTTTGCAATCGCATAAAAATACTCAATCCAGCCCAATCGATGATTTCATGTGGAACTTCGTTGATTTTCAATCTTTTAAACAGCTCAATATCAGGTAATTTACAGATATTGATTTTCTTTGATTTGAGATTTTCAAAAACTCGATCTACTTCGTCGAGCATAAACTGCCAAGCATCTCCTTGATTGGGAACCAATTCCTGCATCAATCCCAATGTAATATTGCCATCGGTCAAAACCACGCTGATGCTTCCCATGTAAGCCGGAGAATTCTTGAAATCCATCCTTTCAGTTAGAAAACGACTAATTTCATAATCGGGATTCATACTGATGTAAATCCTTCGAAAAATTTTAAGAACGAGCGTATTGTTGTAGATTATTGAAGTATTACTTTGTTCTACTCCCATAAACTTGGAATTTTTATATTCCTTTTCTTCTAATTTTTCTCCTTTGTGAAATTTAACAATCGAATCTGATTTTTCTTTGGCATTGACAATTTTATCAAACAATAATTTTTTGAAATCTTCTTGATGTAAAGCATCAACCAAAAATCCTGGCTGCCCATTCATGTTTACAGGAGCAATGATGGTGTTGGTATCCAATTCATTTTCTGGCATAAATGCCAATGGCATAAAATAATGCTGATAAAAAGCTTCTTTAAAATTGACTTCGAGTAAAACACCATAATAGATATTTGACTTTGAAGCAATTTTGAAAAATTCGACCACTTCGATATATTTTAGCGTACTAGCCTTCCCGCCATACCAGCGTTTGTTGATGATATAATTCTCAAGAATATCCGACGAAAATATTTTTACAAATTCCTTGTCTTCAAATGCATTTTTCCAATCTGTTTTAAAAACAAATGGATTTTGAAAATTGTCTTCGTTCATCTCGCTGGTTTTTATTATTTTTTGGTTCAATGTTTTTCGTTTTACTAAACAAAATAGAAATACTAGTTTTTAATCTTAATCAATAATTACAAAAATTTAAACCACATAGAAAATAATTATTTTCGAACCAAAAGTCGCTTCGCTTCCCATAGATTTAAATCAACAGTTCGCGTAGCTCATATCATAACTATGTGTAAATAAAATACCTATGCAAACCTTTGTAAATAATACATTTCAATAATCTATGTGGTTTAAAACTATTCATAGAGCTTGAGTTTTTAATATAAAATTTAAGTTTTTAGTTTGCATGGATTTCATAGGTGAAAATTTCAAATTTATTCTTTTGGGAGCTTTTTATAGTAATCATTCACAAATGTTTTTTGCCCTTCTTTGAAAATATTATTGCAATTAAAATTAATTAAAATTCCTTTCGGCGATCTTATGAGGTTCATATAATTTAATAATTTTGCCTCAAAAATTGGATGAATATCTAGGGTGGCTTTCAATTCTACAATTATTGCATTTTCAACAAACAAATCACATCTAAAATCAGATTCTAATTCTTTCTCTTTGTAAATTACAGGAATCTTCATTTCCGAAATAAAACTGATGTTTCTTAACGTGAGCTCTTCTTTCAAACATTGATGATAAACACTTTCTAGCAATCCTCTTCCCATAATTTTGTGGACTTCAATTGCTGCTCCAATTATAGAGTAAGTAAGATTATCTAAATATTTTTGAGTCATTCGTTTTTTGCTTTAACCACCTAGATTATAGCTATATGAAAATAAAAATTCTATAAATTCTTTATTCTTTAAATTTACATATTTTCTATGTTCTTAAAAAAAATTATCGTTCAACTTTAAACAAATGGAAAGGCAAATCTGGTGAAATCACAACAAAATTCCATTCTTTATCCCAAATATAACTATTTCCTGTGATTAAATCGGTGATTCTCAGTGGAAGCTTACTCAATAATTCATTGGGAAGCAAAACCATAGATTGCGCGGTATAATTCGAATCAAGACTCGCAATCATTAGCGTTTCATCATTTCTATCGTCATCAAATTTATAGTAAGCCATAACCTTATCGTTATTGGTCGCACAAAATATAATATTATTGGTTTGCTGCAACGAAGCATGTTCTCTTCTAATTTTGTTTATTCGACTGATTACCGTAGTGATTTTATTTTGCCGATCCCAATCCCATTTAAAAAATTCATATTTTTCAGAATGTAAATATTCTTCTTTTCCTGGAGCTAATGGAGCCGATATTTGGTATTCGAAAACAGGTCCGTAAAGCCCAACACTAGAACTTAAGGTGGCTGCCAAGAAATAGCGCTGCAGATGAATGGATTCATTTCCATTTTGTAAATGAAACGGATTGATATCTGGTGTGTTAGGCCAAAAATTGGGTCGATAAAATTCTTTTTGATCGGATTTTGTCAATTCTTCGACATATTTCGTCAATTCGTCTTTGGAATTTCGCCAGGTAAAGTAGGTGTAGGACTGCGAAAATCCTTGTTTTGCCAATTCATTCATAATTTTGGGACGCGTAAAAGCTTCGGCCAAGAACAAAACATCAGGATGTTTTTTCTTAATTTCGCTAATCAACCATCCCCAGAAATAAAAGGGCTTAGTATGCGGATTATCAACTCTATAAATTTTAATATCACATTCTTCAATCCAAAATAAAGCTACGTCTAATAATTCCTTCCAAAGGTTTTTCCAATCGCTACTTTCAAAATAAATAGGTTGAATATCCTGGTATTTTTTAGGAGGATTTTCGGCATATTGAACCGTGCCATCGGGACGCCATTTGAACCATTGTGGAAAATCTTTCACGTAAGGATGATCGGGAGCGGCTTGTAAAGCATAGTCCATCGCTACTTCAATTCCCAAATCCTTTGCTTTTTTGACTAATGCTTTGAAATCTTCGATGCTTCCCAATTCAGGATGTGTAGATTTATGTCCCCCGAATTGCGAACCAATTCCCCAAGGCGAACCAACATCACCGGGCTCGGCATTTGTAGCATTGTTTTTCCCTTTTCTATTCACTTCTCCAATGGGATGAATCGGCGGAAAGTATAAGGTATCAAAACCCATCGAAGCCACTCTGGGCAACAATCGTTCACAATCTTTGAAAGTTCCGTGCCTTCCCTCTTCGGACGAAGCGGAGCGAGGAAAAAACTCATACCATGTACTGAATAATGCTTTTTTTCTATCAACGTATACTTTTAAATCTAAAGATTTGTTCTCTAGGAAACGCTTTGGGTATTTCTTAAAAATAGCATTCAAGTTGGAGGAAGTTGCTTCACGAATGGCGTTATCATATTCGTGTTCGGTCGTAAAATAATAAGCCAAAGTATTCAAATAGTCTCTTTCGTTCGAATCTACCACATCTAAAATAGCGCGAACGTACTCTGCTCCTTCCAATAATTCCGACTTTACATATTGATGGTCTTGAATTTTACGAAGTGTTCCGTGCTGCCAATTCAAAGCATAATCAACCCAACCTTCAACAAAATAAGTATAAAATCCTTGTTTTTCCACTTTAAAACTGGCATTCCAACTATCATTTACTGTCGCATCCATTCGAACTTCACTCCAATCTTTGTCGTTTTCGTGTTTAAATTTTACGCAGCATTCAATGATGTCATGTCCGTCAGAAAAAACATCTGCGGTTACCTGTACATTTTGATTTACGATTCTTTTTATCGGATTGATACCGCCATCAAGTTGCGGCAACAGGTTTTCAATTATAATTCTGGTTTGATTTTGCATTTTATAATTTTAAAATTCTTCTACAAATTAGCTCAAAAAAATGGAATACTGCTAATAAAAACAAAGCAATTACTTGTTATTAGCAGTATTCAAAATGAATATCATTAATTATTATTTTATTGTAAAGTTATCCGGAAGAGTCGCTCCTTTTTTAATGACTACAATTCCTTCTTTGATCATATATTTTTCAGTAGAAACATCTTCTAAATGTTTGCCGCCTTCGATATGAACATCATTTCCGATTCTACAATTTTTATCCACGATAGCATTATTGATAAAACATCGTTCTCCAATTCCTACTAGAATTTTTCCATTGGCAACATCTACTTTCATATCATCGATGCTCTGGTAAAAATCATTACCCATAACATAGGAATTATGAATTATGGTTTCTTCTCCAATTCGAGACCGATTTCCAATAACAGAACGTACTATTTCTTTGGCATTTACGATGCATCCATCGGACATAATCGATCGATCGATACTTGTTTTTTTGAACTTGGTAGGTGGCAACAATCGTGGACGTGTAAAAATTTTATTGTTGTCGTCAAATAAATTAAACTGCGGTAAATCGTCTGTAAGACCAATATTAGCTTCGAAAAAAGAATCGATATTTCCGATATCAGTCCAATAACCTTCGTATTGAAAACTAAATATTCGTTTGTGACCAACAGCTTGTGGAATAATTTCTTTACCAAAATCTTTAGTACTTGATTCCTCCATTACATCCAACAAGAACTGTCTGTTAAAAATGTAAATTCCCATCGATGCCAAATACAATTTACCTTCACTTTTCATTTGTTCACTCACTTCTGATTCCCAATCAGGCAAAAGTTCTTTGGCAGGCTTTTCGATAAATGATTCTATAAAACTATCGGAATTGGTTTTCAAAATTCCAAATTCGGGAGCATCTTTAGCGTTTACTGGTAAAGTGGCAATCGAAATATCAGCCTCGTGCTTGATGTGTTCTTCAATCATTTCATTCAAATCCATTTGATACAATTGATCACCCGAAAGAATCATTGCATAATCAAAATCATGGTTCAAAAAGTGCGGCATACATTGTCTCACGGCGTCTGCTGTTCCTTGAAACCATCTCGGATTGTCAGGTGTTTGTTCCGCGGCCAAAATATCTACAAAAGCATGGCTAAAAATACTAAAATGGTAGGTGTTTTTGATATGCGCATTTAAGGAAGCCGAATTAAATTGGGTTAAAACGAAAATCCTATAAATATCCGAATTCATACAATTGGAAATTGGAATATCGACTAATCGATATTTTCCTGCTATCGGTACAGCAGGTTTTGAACGTGTTTCCGTTAGTGGAAATAATCTAGAGCCTTGCCCTCCTCCAAGGATAATCGCGATTACATTTTTCTTTTTTGGTTTCATTTTAGTTTGTTGTTAAATTGTATAAATCGATATATTCCTGACAAACTCTCTCCCAAGAGTGGTCCATATTCATTCCTATTTTTCGAACATTTTTAAAACTTTTTTTATCCTTATATAAATCTACAGCCCTTCGAATCGAATAACAAACATCGACAATTGAGGCCTGATCGTGACAAATTCCGTTCCCATTATCTCCAATATCAATTACCGTGTCCTTTAATCCACCAGTTCTACGCACTATAGGAATAGTTCCGTATCGAAACGCATACATTTGGTTCAAACCGCAGGGCTCTACTCTGGATGGCATTAATAAAAAATCGGAACCGGCATAAATCAAATGCGCCAATTCTTCATCATAGCCAATGAACACATTATAATTCCCTTGAAAACTGGCCAATAAATGACTCAATTGGTTTTCTATTTCAGTATTTCCAGAACCTAAAATTAAAATATTAATTTCTTTATAATTTTCGGACAAGGCAAGTGCTGCTGCATGAGATAATAAATCGGCTCCTTTTTCTTCTAACAATCGTCCAATAAAACTAAAAAGCGGTTTTGTTGGGTCTAAATTAAATTGGCTACACAACTGTTCTTTATTGGCTTGCTTTCCTTTGTCTACCGTTCTCATAGTATAATTCGCAACTACCATTTTATCTTTTTCAGGATTCCAAACTTGGGTATCAATGCCATTCAAAATCCCTTTCGATTTATGTCGTACCATATTAAATAACGATTCTAATCCATAGCCAAAATTATTGATTTCATTCAAAAAATTGGGCGAAACTGTCGTTACTACCGAAGCACATTTTATGGCTGTAGCCAATGAATTAATCCGATTATCCCATTCTAAAACGGTTACCTTTGACAAATCGAACTCTGGCAAATAATACAATTTATCAAACCCAAATTGCCCCTGATAGATTGCGTTATGAATGGTTATCACCGTCGAAACGGTGCGCAATTTCTCGTATTTAGCAGCATATTGCATCATAAATGGAATCAATCCCGTATGATGATCGTGACAATGAATTATATCTGGCACATTATTTCGAGAGCTTATCCAATCCAAGGTTGCCATTTGAAAAGCGACAAAACGTTCGATATCATCTTCATAACCATACACATCCTTTCTATCAAAGAGCTCGGGAATTTGAACTACATACAATTCAAATTCTAAAATAGCAGTACTTTCTTTTTTGATAGTAAAAGGAAAATTAAAATTCCCTAATTGTACTACACCCGAAAAAACAGTATCAAATTGATTTTCAATAATGAATTTCGTCTCATATTGCGGAATAACTACTCTCACCAAATGTCCAGCCTTATTTTGATATTTGGGCAACGAACCTACGACATCACCTAAACCACCAACTTTTGCAACCGGATAGCATTCTGCTGCAATATGAAATATTTCCATTCTATTTACTTTGCCTATTCAATATTAATTAAAAAAAATCCCTTACAAAATCATTTTATGTCTTATTGATGCGACTATTCGGCTGCGTCGAAATAAATCAAAATAATAGTACTTTTATCTTTTCTAAATTTAGTAAAAATATTTGTCAAATGTTAGATTTGATAAAAATTTATTGAAATGCCAAAAAATACTTCAAAACGCAAGCAATCGTTGAAAATTCCTAAACTTATACTGCTATATAGTAAAATAATCGCTTCAATTTTATAAAAGTTATCAATCCTTTTGGGAGCTAAATTATTCGCAACATCCTTAAAATAAAAGCGTCCGAAAAGAGAACTGTGAATGAAAAGGAATAGAATTCATTAATTAACGGATTTGCTGATTTCAAGGTATTGCGATCGAAGTATCCAATTAGTACCACTTTTTTAAAAAATTAATGCTTGTCATACTTTTTGAATTTCTGCCATTGGTTTGCGAACTTTTGACCAATATAATTTCTTGCTTTTTGACTAAAAAAACATCTAAAATAAAATTTTACTGACAGTTTCGAAGAAAACTACTAGAAGATTTAGTGTAGCTTATCGACTTTTTTTTGTTCCACAACAGTAGCATAATCAGCTGTTAAACGGTTGGCATAATCATCCAATAATGCTAAAACTCTTTCATTCGAATCTGATTTTACGATTAAGCCGGCGTGGTACTCCAGGGGAACCCTGAAGCAAACTTCCGGATCCGAAAAAGAGGATAAATCAGGATGTTGGAATTTGGACAGCGTCAGCACAATTCCGGCGTATTCTTTTTTGACTTTTGGCAATACGTATTTGGTTTCCTTAGCCAGTGCGTCTTCAATAGCCGCCCATTCTTTCCAAAGATTGATGTTCGAGGCTTCAGAAACCATTTCAGCAATATGTGCCCCACCCACTCGCGAAGAAGTTTCCAGGAAATAAATTTTCCCGTCGTCCTTGCCTTTGATGTATTCGGAATGTGCCGCACCGTGTTTCAATCCAAAACCTTTAATAACCTGCTCATTTACGGTTTTTATAGCCTTGTCATCTTCGGAATCATACGGAATATTGGCTGAACGAAAAATTCCTCCGCCTTGCGAAATTTCCATTGGAGTCGCCAAATATTTTGAAGTGATACTAAACAGAATTTTCCCGTTCAGAACCAAACTATCACAATGGTACACATCTCCGGGTCGAAATTGTTCCAATAAATATTTGAACCTATTATTCCCCATTTCGTTGATGTGAATCCACAAACTTTCTTTGTCAAACACTTTTATAATCCCAGAAGCCGAAGCCTCAGAACGTGGTTTCAAAACCCAAGGAGCCGTAGTTGTGTCCGCAAATGTATTGATATCGTGATCATTAAATAACGAACAGAAATTAGGATTCGAAATCCCGCAACTTTTGGCTCGCATACGCATCGCCAATTTATCCCGAAAATAACGACCTGTGGTTTGCCCCATACCATCAATCCGAATATTTTCACGCAAATAAGTAGCTTTCTCCACATCGAAATCGTCTAAAGCCACGATGGCATCTATTTTATTGGATTTCATTAAATTACCAACGCCCAACATAAGATGCTCTAAATTCCAATCGGTATCTTGTCCCGTCATATAGAAAACTTCGTCGATATGGTCAAAAGGCCAAGGCTTATCCCGCAGTTTTTCGCTGGTGATCAGATACACTTTATTGCCTAAATTTTTCAAATGAATTAAAAAATCAGCTCCTTTGAAATAATTCGAAATGCAGATGAAAGCTTTTGTGTTTTCCATAAAATTAAATAATTTGGTTCAATAATTCCCCTTTGGATGATTAGTGGGCTAGATTTTCAATAAATTTAGTCAATAAATGAACACCATAAGCGGTGGCGTGCTTGCTTTTTGCAAATTCATCGTCGCCAAAGGCCACACCAGCAATATCAAGATGCGCCCAAGCTTTGTGTTCTTCGGTGAAATATTCCAAAAATTTTGCTGCGCTAATGGCTCCAGCCACTGGTTTTCCGCTATAATTTTTCACATCGGCAATGTCGCTTTCGATGTCTGATTTATAGCAATCCCAGAGGGGCAATTGCCAAAGCCGTTCCCCAATGGCATCTCCCGATTCTTGCAGTTTTTTTGAAACAGCCTCATTATTGGTGAACAAAGCGCCACATTCGTAGCCAAAAGTTCCCACACTACTTCCCGTCAGGGTGGCAATGTCAATAATAAATTCGGGTTTAAAATTTTTAATCAAATAGGATAATCCGTCTGCCAAAACCAATCGTCCTTCGGCGTCGGTATCTATAATTTCTATCGAATATCCGCTGTAACTTTGGATCACATCGCTTGGATAAAACGATTTGGCATCGACCGAATTTTCTGCGCAAGGCACAATCGCTGTAATTTTCACGGGTAATTTTAAATCCGAAATCAATTGCATAGCACCAAAAACTGCTGCGCCACCCGCCATATCACATTTCATATGAACCATTCCAGCAGTTTTGATATTCAGCCCGCCCGTGTCAAAGGTGATTCCTTTTCCCACCAAACCTAGGTGCTTGGTTTTAGCATTGGCATTTTCGGGAACATAATTCATAATTACAAATTGAGGTTCTTCGTCGCTTCCTTTTCCAACAGATAAAAAAGCGCCTAGACCTGCTTTTTTTGACCCTTCCAAACCTAAAGTCTCTACCTCAAAACCGAATTTTTTTCCACTTTGGTTTGCCCAATTAGATAAGTATTTAGGCGTGACGACATTGGGAGGTAAATCAACCAAATTCAATATTTCGAGTTGAGCGTTGGCAATTTTTATCGCTTTGCTAACCGTTTCGGAAACCTCCTTTTTGCATAGTAAAGAAAGTTCAAAATCTTCGCTTAAAAATGGATGCTTCTCTGTTTTTTTGAAATGTCCCAAATCGTACGTTCCCAAATAAAGACCTGAAACAGCGGCTTCAACTTGTTCATCTGAAAATTGTTCAGGCAAAACCAGCGCTACTTTGGAACCAAAAGATTCTTTTTGTTTGGATGCAATTCTTCGGAAAATAGTTTTCAAAGTTTTATAATCAATTGTTGATCCCAAACCGATGAATAGATGAAGACTATCGTATTTATCGACTACATAATGCGTATCTTTTTTGCCACAGAATACTTTTGATGGAACCGCGACGCCGTGAAATTCTAACGGGACTAAACTTTTTGCGTAGGTTTCAAAAACGGGAATCAAGATGGTTCCAGAAAATCCCTCAAGATTTTTTATTGTAATTGTTTTCATTAGAATATCCTTTTATTTTTTTAGACGCGTTGCATTGCGCCCGTACATTATTCCATTTTAGAATTGAAAAAAAGCCACTCAATAGCCTTTGGAAATTCATCGCTCCAATAGGTTTCACTATGCTTTCCCTCCATATTAATACTCAAATTAATTTTCATTTTGTCTTTTACAAATTCACTCGCGATGCTATTTTTTTTAAATTTTTTCACGTGCTCAATCATAGTATCGCTTTCATCTCCGCCTGCATACAAATAGATTTTGGTATCACTATTTTCTGCGGTTTCCGAATCGATTTTAATTTTGGGAACCACCCATAAAGAGGGCGAAAAAATCATCAATTTTCCAAAAACTTCCGGATAGCGCAAACCACTGAAAATACTAACTAAGCCGCCCATAGAGCTGCCGCCGATTCCTGTAAATTCTCGTTCTTTTTTGGTTCTAAAATTACTATCAACAAAAGGTTTCAATGTCTGAGTAAGAAATTTTATATATTTTTTTCCCTGACCTTTTCCAAGTAAAGTTTTGCCGACATTGTATTCTTTTATTCTGTCTTTTTCAGCGTGTTCAATGGCGATGATAATTATTTTACCAATCTTATATTCGGCCATAACAGCCAGTTTTTTATCAATTTCCCAATTGCCGTATTGCGCCTCTTCATTGAATAAATTCTGAGCATCCTGCAAATACATTACGGGATAACTTTCGGTTGAAGTGTCGTAATCGTGCGGCAATAAAGCCCAAATTTTACGAGTCTTATTGAGTTGAGGAATTTCAAAATCCTCTGAAATCAACAAAACTTTGGGCAAATAATTGGTTTTGTATGGCAACCAGTTTTTTCTCCATTTGGGGACATATTCTTTTATTATTCCCGTGTGCTGCTTTGAAGAACGGTTAGAGGTAATTTCATCATTTTTTCCAATTTCTACCTCGCTCCAATCCCCTTTGGTAAATTTATACAGCAATTCTTCTGGATAAGTAAAATTCGAAGGAAATTCAAACAGGTACAAATTAGCACCAATTTGTTCCATCATAAAATTTTTGTCTTGTGTTTTCCAATTATTGAAATTTCCCGAAATATAAACAGGCCTTGAATCATCTGCATCGGTTTCTAAATGAATTTGAAGCCCTGTATTTTTATTAATAATTTCTTGAGTTGTGATTGTATTCCCTGAATTCATCTCTTGCATTGTCGTATTGTCATTTGTAATAAAAAGTAAATATAGTAGATTGCGATTGGATATAAAAGAAAAAAAGAAAACCCAATAGAAAATAGTTTCCTATTGGATTTTATAGATGAAATTTCATTAAAAAAATTGCTGTTATTTGTGACGACCTTTCAACACCTTGACAACGTCATTCAATTGAAATCCTTTGGCTTGTAATAGAATTAAATAATGAAAAAGTAAATCAGCGCTTTCGTCCAAAAATAAATGATCGTTATTGTCTTTGGCTTCAATAACCACTTCTACCGCTTCCTCTCCCACTTTCTGGGCAATTTTGTTGATTCCTTTTTCGAATAATGAGGCAACATAACTCTTTTGAGAATCCGCATTTTCACGTCGAGATTTGATGGTTTCTTCCAACTTTGAAATAAATCCATACTCCTGATTGTTAGTTTCTTGCCAGCACGTATCTGAACCTGTATGACAAGTTGGTCCTTGTGGTTTTACTTGGATTAAAAGTGTATCCGCATCGCAATCATTTTTGATGGAAACCAAGTTTAAAAAGTTGCCGCTTTCTTCGCCTTTTGTCCAAAGTCTTTGCTTGGAACGGCTATAAAATGTTACTTTTTTGGTATCCAAAGTTTTTTGATAGGATTCAGCATTCATATAACCCAACATCAATACGGTTTTGGTTTCGCTATCTTGAATAATCGCTGGAATCAATCCGTGTGCACTTTTTGAAAAATCTATTTCCATAATTTAAAGTTAGAAGCTAGAAGCTAGAAGCTAGAAGTTGCGAGGTTGAAATTTAAAACTTCGTACCTCGTACCTCTAAATTCGTACCTCAATATTATTATTTTTAAGTTCTTTTTTCAATGTTTTAATTTCAATTTCCTTGAAATGAAATACGCTTGCCGCCAAGGCTGCGTCTGCTTTTCCTTCGACAAAGGTATCAACAAAATGTTGGATATTTCCAGCTCCACCCGAAGCAATGATCGGAATGTTGACCAATTCAGATAAAATGGCCAAGGCTTCATTCGCAAAACCGTTCTTGGTTCCGTCGTGATTCATTGAGGTGAAAAGGATTTCTCCTGCGCCTCGTTGTTCCACTTCTTTTGCCCAATCGAATAATCTGATTTCCGTTGGAACTTTTCCTCCTACCAAATGAACGAACCATTCTCCATCAATTTGTTTGGCATCGATAGCAACTACAACACATTGACTGCCAAATTTTTGCGCCAAATCATTAATCAACTGTGGATTTTTTACCGCCGAAGAATTGATGGAAACTTTATCTGCGCCGTTGTTCAGTAAGGCTTCAACATCTTCAACAGATGAAATTCCACCACCAACAGTAAACGGAATATTGATGGTTGCGGCTACTTTCCGAACCAAATTCAACAAAGTACTTCTGCGCTCTTCGGTTGCTGAAATATCAAGGAAAACCAATTCGTCTGCTCCTTCATCGGAATAGATTTTAGCCAATTCCACAGGATCGCCAGCATCTCGCAAATCTACGAAATTAACGCCTTTTACGGTTCGACCGTTTTTGATGTCAAGGCAAGGGATTATTCTTTTTGTTAACATTTATTTGTTGTTACGTAGAGACGTTGCAATGCAACGTCTCTACCGTGATACTATATAATTTTCCAATTGTTTTAACGAAATTCTTCCTTCGTAAATTGCTTTCCCAATTATCGTTCCTTCGCAACCCAATTCGGCTAATTTTGGCAATTCATCAAAGGTTGAAATTCCTCCAGAAGCAATTAATTTTATTCCTTTGGCATCCGCCAAAATCTTAGCATACAAATCAAAACTTGGTCCTTCGAGCATTCCGTCTTTGGCGATATCAGTGCAAATTACGTACTGAATTCCTTTGCTTTGGTAATCCTGAATAAAGGGAACCAATTCTTCCTTTGAATCTTCCAACCAACCTGACACGGCTACTTTTTCGTTATTGGCATCGGCTCCCAAAATGATTTTATCCGAACCGTATTCAGCAATCCATTTCTCGAAAATAGCTCTGTTTTTTACAGCTATACTTCCTCCCGTGATTTGGTTGGCACCAGATTCGAAAGCTATCTTCAAATCAGAATCCGCTTTTAATCCACCACCAAAATCAATTTTTAATTTGGTTTGAGAAGCAATTTGTTCCAATATTTTATAATTGACAATTTTGCTTGATTTTGCACCATCCAAATCCACTAAATGCAAATATTCGATTCCGTGCGCTTCGAATGATTTGGCCACTTCCAGCGGATTTTCGTTGTATATAATTTTGGTATTGTAATCGCCTTTCGATAAGCGAACACATTTTCCTTCGATGATGTCTATGGCGGGAATTATTCTCATTGTAAAGTTAGAAGTTAGAAGTTAGAAGTAGGAAGTTTTTGAGGATTTGTTCTCCAATGTCCCCACTTTTTTCAGGGTGAAATTGCGTTCCATAGAAATTGTCATTTTCTAATGCAGAGGAATATTCTAATTCATAATTGGTCGTTGCAATGGTTTCTTTACAAATTGAAGCATAAAAACTATGAACCAAATACATATATTCGTTTTCGGCGATGCCGCTGAATAACTCCGATTTTAGATTGTAAATGGTGTTCCAACCCATTTGAGGCACTTTTACTTTGGATGAAAATTTAACCACGTCCACATCAAAAATTCCCAATCCTTTGGTATCACCTTCTTCGGAATAATTACACATCAATTGCATTCCCAAACAAATACCTAAAACAGGTTGTTTCAATGTTGGAATCAAAGTATCCAAACCACTTTCTTTCAGCATTCTCATTGCATAACTTGCTTCTCCAACTCCTGGAAAAATCACTTTGTCGGCTGCTTTTATTTCGTCAGGATTGTTGCTCAAAACCGCTTTGTATCCCAATCTTTCGATGGCGAACATAATGCTTTGAATATTTCCTGCTCCGTAATTTATGATTACTATTTTCATTGTTTTTTTGTTTCTCCTGCAAGGTTTTTTTCAAACCTTGTAGGTTTAAAAATCTCTCATTATTACACCTACAAGGTTTGAAAAAAACCTTGCAGGAAATCGTAAAACTTACAACATTCCTTTCGTGCTAGGCAAAATCATTTTCTCCGTGTCACGCTTTACGGCCACTTTTATCGCTTTGGCGAATGCCTTGAAAATGGCTTCGATTTTATGGTGTTCGTTCGTTCCTTCCGCTTTAATGTTGATATTGGCTTTAGCGCCATCCGAAAAGGATTTGAAGAAATGATAGAACATTTCTGTTGGCATTTTACCTACCATTTCACGTTTGAATTCGGTTTCCCAAACCAACCAGTTTCTACCTCCAAAATCTATGGCTACTTGCGACAAACAATCGTCCATTGGCAAACAAAAACCGTATCTTTCTATGCCTAGTTTATTTCCTAATGCTTTGGCAAAAACCTCTCCCAAGGCAATGGCAGTGTCTTCAATAGTATGGTGTTCATCGACTTCCAAATCGCCTTTTACGATGATTTCCAAATCCATTTGGCCGTGACGCGCGATTTGATCGAGCATATGATCAAAAAAAGCAATTCCTGTATCGATTTTGCTTTTTCCGGTTCCGTCAAGATTCAAGTTAATATAAATATCGGTTTCATTTGTTTTTCGGGTAATGGATGCCGAACGTTCCTCTAATTTTAAAAACTCGTAAATGACCTTCCATTCTGTGGTTTGCAAAGCAATGACAGCATCCAATTCGTGTCTTTTTGACGAAATTTCATCGCTTCCCAACTCTTGATCATTGCTGATGAAAATAGCTTTTGAACCCAAGTTTTTAGCCAATTCTACATCGGTTATTCTGTCGCCAATGACGAATGAATTTTCTAAATCGTATGCTGGATTATTGATGTATTTTGTCAACATTCCTGTTGCGGGTTTGCGAGTGGGCAGATTTTCGTGAGGAAAAGATTTATCGATACACACTTCACTGAAAACCACTCCTTCATTTTCAAAAGCTTTCATTACCAAATTATGCACCGGCCAAAAGTTGACTTCTGGATGTGAGTCAGTTCCTAAACCGTCCTGATTGGTTACCATCACCAATTCAAAATCCAATTCGGCAGCAATTTTCCCTAAATATTGAAAAGCTTTTGGATAAAATTCCAATTTTTCGAAACTGTCCAATTGATAATCATTGGGTTCTAAAACCATTGTTCCGTCTCGATCTATAAAAAGTATTTTTTTCATTATATAACTATATTTTTTTATTTGTTTGTGCGTTGAATAAAATTAAATTTATTTCTTTTTATATAATCCAACTGGATAATCTTTTATAAAATCCCAATCAACATCAATTTGTATATGTAATTCTAATTTTTTATCGGAATATTTCGCTTTCAAATCATCAAATATTTTCAAAAAGAAATCAGAGTCTTCTCCAAAAAACCAATAATTTCTTGCTCCTCCATAAGTTTCAACAAGAAAAATAATACCATTGCTTTCAGATTGAAGTAAGTTTACAATTTCATTATCAAAATCAGAAAGAGATTTGTTATATTCAGATGTTGGTAAACCATTGTCCTTAACACTATCAAAAGTATGTTCTATATTAATTAATTTTGGATACTTTGATTGATATTTCCAAATATCTTCGTACTTCGGAAGTCTTAAGTATAGAGGAAGTCCTTCATATTCAATTTTAGATGTTAACCATTCCATTTTTTCTGCCGGTTTATTTTGTGCGATCGATATCATTGTAAATATCAAAAACATTAAAGCAAATATTTTTCTGACTTTATTATTCATTTCGTTTTTAGAGTTTATCCATTATATGGTTAATAAAACCTCCATCAACTTCTTATTTTCTTCCTCCGTTCCAATAGTCAAACGCAAAGTGTTTTCACATAAAGGCTGTGTAGTTCGGTTTCGAATAACAATTCCTTTGGCTATCAATTCGTCGTATCTTTTATTGGCATTATCTACTTTTATCAAGATAAAATTGGCTTCAGTCGGATAGATTTTTTCAACAAATATTACATCAACTAGTACTTTAAGTAATACTTCTCTTTGCGCAATAATAGAAGCTATTTCAGATTTAATCTTTTCAGGATCACTCAATCTTTCCAAAGCTCTTAATTGTGTCAATTCATTTACATTATACGGTGGTTTGATTTTGTTTAAAACTGAAATCACCGCAGGAGAACCATAACAAATTCCCAATCGGATTCCTGCCAATCCATACGCTTTAGAAAGGGTTTGCGTAATCACCAAGTTGGGATAATCTTCAATTTTAGCCAACCAACTTTCTTTGTCTGAAAAGTCAATGTAAGCTTCGTCAATTACTACCAAACCTTTAAAATTTTGAAGCAATTTCAACACACTTTCATCCGAAAAAGAATTCGCTGTTGGGTTATTTGGTGAACACAAAAAGATGATTTTGGTATTTTCATCAACAGTATCTAATATCTTTTCGACTTGTGGTTGAAAATCAGTCGAAAGTAGCACCTCCTTGTTTTCGATGTTATTCAAGTTAGCCAAAACACCGTACATTCCGTAAGTTGGCGGCAAAGTGATTACGTTATCAATTTTTGGCTCACAAAAAGCTCTGAAAATCAAATCTAGCACTTCATCGCTTCCGTTACCCAATAAAATTTGATTTTTGGTCACATTTTTAAGCTTCGCCAAAACCGATTTTACATTACTTTGTTGTGGATCAGGATAACGATTTACGCCATTTTGGAACGGATTTTCATTGGCATCCAAGAAAACCATATTGGCGGTGTCAAAATCCTCAAATTCGTCACGTGCCGAAGAATAAGGCTTCATCGACTTGACGTTTTCACGGACTAAATTATTTATGTTGAAATCTTTCATTTTTCTAATTATAATTTTATAAACTTGATTTTCTCCATTTGTACAACATTGCTCGTTTACGATTGTCAATATCGTTAATTCTAAACCCCGTTATATCTTCAATTCTATAAATTACTAATCCTTCATCTTCACCAAGTTTTCCAACGCAATGAAAGATAAAATCAGTTTCCGAAACTTCAATAATAAAACCTGAAAAATAACTGGAATTAATTTCCAAACTAGTTATTTTGTCTAAATTACCTTCTAATTGTTTTAGAAGTTCAAATTGCCAATCTTCACTTTCGATAAGCAAAATATTGGTTTCATCTTCTTTTTCCAATTCATTTGAATAATCTATCACACATTGCATTACTTTTTCGTATTCATCATTAAAATCTACACTTTGAATATCTGAAATTTGAGCAATAATAATCCCATCTTTTTTACCATATTTAGTGTAATGTTGAATTTTTACTAAATTTTCATTATAGTCAATTACATAACCACACCAAAATCCTTCATCGTCATTGTACTTCCACAATCCAATAAGCTCTTTGTTTAGTTTTGATCTTTCTAATATTTTATTAAATATACTCATCTAATTGATTTATTATATTGATTTAATACCTACAAGGTTTTAGAAACCTTGCAGGATTCTAATCGTAATGTAACTGCATTTTTATGAGCTTGCAATCCTTCGGCTGCTGCCATAATTTCAATCGCTTTACCAATGTTTTGAATCCCTTTTTCGGATATTTTTTGGAAAGTCATCGATTTCATAAAACTATCCAAATTCACGCCCGAATAATTCTTGGCGTAACCATTGGTTGGCAAAGTATGATTGGTTCCCGAAGCATAATCTCCGGCACTTTCCGGAGTATAATTCCCAATAAAAACCGATCCTGCATTACCAATATTATTTATATAGAAATCTTCGTCTTTTGTGCAAATAATAAAATGTTCCGGGCCATATTCGTCGATTAAATCCAAAGCAACTTTGTCATTTTCGACAAAAATCAATTTGGAGTTGGCAATGGCTTTTTCGGCGATGGCTTTTCGGGGTAAAACTTCCATTTGTGAATAAATTTCAAGTTCGACTGCGTCGATCAATTCTTTTGAAGTAGAAACCAAAATCACCTGACTGTCGGTTCCGTGTTCTGCCTGAGACAATAAATCGGAAGCTATGAAAGCTGGAACTGCAGAATCATCAGCGACAATCAACAATTCCGAAGGTCCTGCTGGCATATCTATAGCCACACCAAATCGAGTTGCCAATTGTTTGGCCACGGTCACGAACTGGTTTCCAGGTCCAAATATTTTATAGACTTTGGGTATCGACTGAGTGCCAAATGTCATTGCGGCAATGGCTTGAATTCCACCCACTTTCAATATTTTGGTCACACCGCATAAATTGGCGGCGTATAAAATGGCAGGATTGATGTTTCCGCTTTTGTCTGGTGGCGAACACAAAACAATTTCGTTGCAACCTGCGATATTTGCTGGAACAGCCAACATCAAAACGGTCGAAAACAAAGGTGCTGTTCCTCCGGGAATGTACAAACCAATTTTTTGAATGGGCCTTTTTTCTTGCCAACAATGCACACCTTCGGTCGTTTCTACTTCCACTTTTGCCGTTTTTTGAGCGGAATGAAATTTTTCGATGTTCGATTTCGCCAATTGTATGGCAGATTTCAATTCATCTGGAATAGTGGCAATGGCATGCTCCATTTCTGAGGCAGAAACTTCAATGTTTTGAAAAGCGACTCCGTCAAATAGTGAAGTATATTTGGCAACAGCCTCATCCCCTTTTTTTTGAACTTCCTTGAAAATTGCTGTAACAGTAACTTCAATATCATCAATGGTTTGAGTTGGTCTTTTTAGAATTTCCGACCAAGTTTCGGGTTTTGGATTGAATATTTTGTTCATTTTAGCCCCCTAGCCCCCAATGGGGGAATTGCTACAAGAGAGGTTGCTTGTATTTTTAATTCTCAATTTATTTTCTAACTCCCCTTTCGGGGATTGGCGGGCTAAAGCACCATTTTCTCAATTGGACAAACCAGAATTCCTTCGGCACCAGCCTCTTTTAATTGATCGATAACATCCCAAAAACTGTCTTTGTCGATTACGGAATGAACGCTGCTCCAGCCCTCTTCTGCCAATGGCATCACGGTAAGACTTTTTAAAACCGGTAAAATTTTACCAATGGCTTCAATTTTATCATTAGGAACGTTCATCAAAATGTATTTTGATTTTCGGGCTCTCAAAACCGATTCTATTCGGAATTGAAGTGTATCGATAATCGTTTGAACTTCTGGAGTTACTTTTGGCGACACAGCTAGTACTGCTTCGCTTTTGAAAATCACTTCTACCTCTTTCAGATTATTTTTGAACAAAGTACTTCCGCTGGAAACAATATCTACGATAGCATCGGCAAGACCTATGTTTGGAGCAATTTCGACCGAGCCCGAGATTTGGTGAATATCCACCGTCATTCCAAATTTTGCAAAATAATCGATAACCGTGTTCGGGTATGAAGTGGCAATACGCATTCCTTCTAAATCCTTGATAGAATTGTACTCAAATGTTTTAGGAACCGCTACAGAAACTTTACATTTCGAAAAACCTAATTTCTGGATTGCCTTAATATTCTTCCCTTTTTCGACTAAAAGGTTATCGCCTACAATGGCAACATCTACCACCCCATCAATTAAATATTGAGGAATATCGGAATTTCTAAGGTACAAAACTTCCAAAGGGAAGTTCGTGGCCTCGGCTTTGAGTTGGTCATTCCCGTTATTAATGGAAATGCCACAATCTTTTAGTATTTGGATGCTATCTTCGTTTAAGCGTCCTGATTTTTGAATGGCAATTTTTAAAGTACTCATTTGTTAGTTTGTTTTTGTTGTTTATAGTTTTGTTTGAGCACAACCGATTTAAAATAAAAAACCCGTTTGATATACTCAAACGGGTTTTTAAATATGATGATTACACGCATACCATTAACACATCGCTTGAGAGCAATACTGAAAATGATGGTGATGCAATTGATTTGATAACATAATTTTTTATTGAATAATTCTTTTATTCGATTGCAAATATAATAGAAAATCTAGTAACAATGCAATTTTTATTTTAACTTTACTTAATTAAATTGTTAAAACCACTTGTGGTACTTTGGATACGCACAAGTGGTTTTTGCATTCTGTTTTGAAAAACTATGCTTCTACAGCTTCTAAAGTTGGTCCAGCTGCCACTAAACGTTTTCCTTCTTCATTTCCTGTATACTGATCAAAGTATTTGATGTAACGACCTGCTAAATCTTTGGCTTTATCATCCCAATCTGCTTTGATGGTATAGGTATCTCTTGGATCTAGAATTCCTTCGCTCACGTTTGGTAAAGCGGTTGGGAATGTCAAATTCAAGAAAGGAATAGTTTTGGTTTCGGCATTATTGATGTCACCGTTGATGATCGCATCAATAATCGCTCTGGTATTTTTCAAAGAAATTCTTTTTCCAGTTCCATTCCATCCTGTATTCACTAGGTATGCACTAGCTTTATGCTCTTTCATTTTTCCAATTAATGTTTTAGAATACATCGTTGGGTGTAATGTAAGGAAGGCTTCACCAAATGCTGGAGAGAACGAAGGTTCTGGAGCAGTAATTCCTCTTTCGGTACCGGCTAATTTAGAAGTATATCCACATAAGAAGTGGTATGCCGCTTGATCATCAGTCAAGATAGAAACTGGAGGCAAAACCCCAAATGCATCAGCAGAAAGGTAAATGATTTTGCTAGCGTGTCCAGCTTTTGATGGCAATACAATTTTGCTAATATGGTGGATTGGGTAAGAAACTCTAGAATTTTCGGTGATTGAATGATCGTAATAATCAATTTCTCCATACTCATCAACGATAACATTTTCTAATAAAGCATCTCTTTTGATCGCTCTCCAAATGTCTGGTTCGTTTTGTTCGCTCAAGTCGATAACTTTTGCATAACATCCTCCTTCGTAGTTGAATACTCCATTGTCATCCCAACCGTGTTCGTCATCACCAATTAAATATCGTTTTGGATCGGCAGATAAAGTAGTTTTTCCAGTTCCAGAAAGACCAAAGAACACCGCTACATCACCTTTTGGTCCTACGTTAGCAGAACAGTGCATAGAAGCCATACCTTTCAATGGTAAGTAGTAGTTCATCATAGCGAACATCCCTTTTTTCATTTCGCCACCGTACCAAGTACCTCCAATAATTTGGATTTTTTCAGTAAGATTGAATAAAACGAAGTTTTCTGAATTTAAACCTTGTGCCTCCCAGTTTGGATTTTTTGCTTTAGATCCATTCATTACGATAAAGTCCGGTTTTCCAAAGTTTTCCAATTCATAAATCGAAGGTCTGATAAACATATTAGTCACAAAGTGAGCTTGCCAAGCAACTTCCATCACGAAACGAACTTTAAGTCTCGTATCTTCGTTTGTTCCGCAAAATGCATCTACAACATATAATTTTGGAGAAGTAGAAAGTTGCTCTAATGTAAGCGCTTTCAAATCATCCCAAACTTCTTTAGTCGTTGGGTAGTTCGGAGTGCTAATACCAGATTCTTTATCCCAACAAATTGTGTCTTTAGTTACATCGTCTTTTACAATATATCTATCTTTAGGAGAACGTCCTGTAAATATACCCGTTTTTACTGCAACACAACCTGTATCGGTCAAAGCTCCTTTTTCGAAACCTTTTCTTTTATGCGAAACTTCCGCTTGATACAATTCTTCGTAAGTTGGATTGTATGCTACTTCATGATACCCTGTAATCCCTAAATCATGTAATTCCTGAATAATTCTAATGTTTTTCATAATTCAATTTTTATTATTTGTTTTATTCTCTAAATTCTTTTCCAAAATTAAGAAATTATCATCGAATAAACCTGATAATTATCATATTTTTAAAATATCTACGAAAACGTTTTCTGTGTTTTCAGGGCTTCCCGGGGTTTTTTATGATAAATATCATATTTACTGTATTTATAATTTGTAACTTTGAAAAAGAAAAAACAAGGGATTTTTTTTACTACTTATTATGATAGAAACACCTCAAAAGTTAATCGAAGATAGAAAAGCGCAAACCGTTTTGAACTTGCTCACCGAAATTGGAGAAATGATGATTAACAGTGGGGCACATACTGCTAGAATAGTCCGGAATCTAGAGCGTATTGCCATTGGTCTTGGCTATAATTGTGAATTAGTATTGACTTATACCGGTATTGTGATATCGGTGTACAAGCAAAATAAGTTTAAAGCTCACACGCTAGCGAAGACCATCAAATCAAAAGGATTGAATTTTGAAACCATTTCAGAAATCAGTATTTTATCTTGGGATGTATTTGAAAATAAGATTTCAATAGACGAAATTAAATCGAAATTAAAACAAATCAAAGCTAGAAAAGTATATACAAATCTTCAATTATACACTTTGGTTCCCCTGGCCAGTGTTGCGCTTTGTATGTTATTTGATGGAGATGCTTTGCAGGCCTTAATTGTATATTTCTCTACTTTGTTTGGCTTTTTTGTCCGACGTAGCATGATGTTAAAACATTATAATCATAAAGTTGCTTTTTATATTGGAGCAACCATTTCAACACTATTTATTCATTTCATTGGGGTGTTTTGCGCTATACAAGTAAAGGAAGCATTGGTTGTTTCGATTTTGTATCTGATTCCTGGCGCTGTAATGATCAATTCCTTTATCGATTATTTAGAAGGATATTACGAGTCAGGTACTGCCCGAATCATTTATAGTTTAATGCTCATATTAATGGTGTCCTTTGGTTTCTTTACCTCGGCAATGATCTTCGATTTGCCGCAAGTCCAAACCTTAAATGTATTTGATTTTTCAGATTTACAAAAACAAATTCGACAACTATTTGAACCACAAGGCTTAGCAGTGGAGGTTGCAAAATTTATTTTCGGTGGAATAACCTCCTTAGGATTTGCTTTGATGTTCAATACCCCGAAACGTGCCCTGTGGACGGTTTTTATCCTAGGCGCCTTTGGGTATTTGTTTAAATTCTTATTGAATGCCGAATTTGATGTAAACCTTACTTTATCTATTTTTATTGCTTCTTGCTTTGTCGGAATTTCAGGAATGTATTTTGCCCATCGCGCCCACACTCCGCCAATAATTTTTATGATACCAGCCGTGATCAATATGATTCCTGGTTTATTGAGTTACGAATTTATGATGGGAATGATCGATTGGATTAGTGGCAAAAATGGGCAAAAACCAGCCGTTGAGGAAGTAATTCAAACTTTGTCCTACGGCATAGTAACCCTGTTTATTTTATTTGCTTTAGCCTTTGGGGTGGCTTTTCCTGTGGTTGTTTTCAAATCGTATTCTGTGAAAGGGAAAGATCTCAATGTATTGCTCAAAAAGTTATTTGTGAGAAATAACGAATAACTAGTATTTAGTTCACCAAGTATTTAATTTTAAATATATATATAATGTTCGAATGGTTTCACTTTTTATTTACTCCGACCGATGAGCCGGAGATGACACAATCCTTAATTGTTTTATTTTTGGCTATAAGTGTCGGTTTTTTTGTCGGTAAAATCAAACTAGGTAATGTATCCCTGGGAGTTTCTGCTGTGATGTTCGTAGGCCTATTTTTGGGGCATTTAGGATTCACAATGAATGTTGATTTGCTTCAATTTGTTCGTGAATTTGGCTTAATTCTTTTTGTGTACGGAATTGGTATTCAAGTCGGGCCCACTTTCTTTTCCTCCTTTAAAAAAGAAGGATTGGTTTTTAATGCTTTAGGCGTTGGTACTGTTTTTCTTGGTGGAATTATCACTTATTTAATCCACTTGCTGGCGAATATTAAAGTAGAAAACGCAGTCGGATTAATGTCTGGTTCTGTTACCAATACGCCTGGATTGGGAGCGGCCAAATCAACGCTAATCGAAATTCAAAAACAATTGAATCTACCTACGGATCATTTTTCAGATCCCGCAATTGCCTATGCTATTACCTATCCCGTTGGTGTGTTTGGTATTATCTTTCTAATTATTTTAGCTAAAAACGTATTGAAAATTGATCTTAAGAATGAAGTAAAATTACTAAAAGAAAAAAATAAAGACTCCGAAAATAAAATTGTCCGTCAGAAATGTAGAGTCACGAATCCGGATGTTTTCGGTAAAACAATCAAACAAGTTTTGAAAGAATTCAAAATTGAAGATGTAATTATTTCAAGACAAAAACATAGCGGAACAACTGTGGTCTACTCCCCTTCTCTAGATGCTGTAATCAACAGAAAGGACGTTTTAATGGTAGTCGCCAAACAAATAGATCTTGATAATTTCATTAATTGCGTTGGAAAAATTTCAACCGATTTATTTATTGAATCTGAAGAAGATGTAACTACAAAAATTATAAGTGTTACTCACAAAACGGCTGTACACAAAACTTTGGCACAATTGGATTTATACAACCAATATGACGTAAGAGTTACCCGAGTTATTCGTTCTGGTTTAGAGTTACTTGCGCAACCTTCGCTAGAGTTATTTTATGGTGATACATTGATGGTAGTGGGAAATAGACAAGCCATTGAAGAAGCCGAAAAAATTATTGGAAATTCTAAAAAAATACTCCTAGAACCAGATTTCCTTTCCCTTTTTGGTGGATTAATTTTTGGAGTTATCATTGGTTCTATACCATTCTTCATTCCGTCATTACCCGTTCCATTGAAATTAGGTTTGGCTGCAGGGCCACTTTTGGCTGCCTTATTCATCAGTCGCTATGGTGGTGTTGGCGTTATTCACTCGTACATCAACAATGGCGCAATTCACTTTATGAAAGACTTCGGTATTTGTATGTTTTTTGCTGCGGTGGGTATCAAAGCGGGACACGGTTTCTATGATAGTTTTATCGAAAATAATGGATGGATGTGGATTTATTATGGTTGTTTCATTACGTTCATACCGCTAACATTATTGGTACTGATCAGTAGATTTGTATTCAAACTCAATTTTTATCAAATGGTAGGTATTATGAGTGGATCTTATACCGATCCAGCCGCCTTAGCTTTTAGCACAAAATACCTTGATTCCGACATCCCTAATCAATCGTATGCCACTGTCTATCCATTGGTGACGATTAGTAGAATATTAGTGGCCCAATTACTCATCTTGCTTTTTGCGAGTTGATACCCTATATATTTCAATCGAAAGGGGCTATTTCACAAACTGTGAATAGCCCCTTTTACTTTAATATAAGTACCTTCTAAAGAATTATGAAAATCTCGCAGTACAGTTTTCAATACGTTTTACAAAGCATCCATTCGATATCAAGTTTTAAAATTAGTACCCTACTAAACCGTTGTTCCTTCATTATCGAACTGTTTTTAGTTACTATTAATAGTCTTATCGGTAACGATAACAAAAAAAACTCGCCAAAGTGACGAGTTTAAATATGATATAAAATATAAAATTAATTCCATCCGCCGCCTAACGCTCTATACAATTGTACCATAGAACTCAATTGGTTTTGAGTTAATTCAGAAAGACTTAATTCCGCTTCGAATAAAGCTCGTTCGATATCTAAAACTTCCAAATAGGAAATATAACCGTTATAATATCTCGCATTCGACAGCTCTAAATTTTTTCGAGCAGCAATTACTTGTCTGTTTCTAGCTGTCCATTCGTCTTTATAGGTTTTAACATTCTGCAAGGATTGTTCGACTTCTGCGACAGCAACAACGCAGGTTTTTTGATACGAAAGTCTAGATTCTTCTGCTATTTGACGGTAAATCTCAACTCTTCGTTTGTTTTTTCCAAAGTTGAAAATAGGTCCCGCAACACCTGCACTAGCATTTTGTAAATAGGATGAACCATCAAACAAAGTACTGACGGATCCACTGGCAAATCCCGCTAAAGCAGCAATATTAAAAGAGGGGAATCGCATTGCTTGGGCTACACCAATTCGTTCGTTAGAGGCCATATATAATCTTTCAGCTTGATTTACATCAGGACGATTGCGTAACAATATCGATGGGATAGATTCCGGAATAGCATTAGAAACTTGTAATTCCATACTCGATTTACCTCTTTCTATTGGACCGGGAGCTTGCCCCATCAGAATTGAAATAGTGTTTTCGAGATTGGTTATTTGACGTTTAATCGCCGGAATGGTCGCCTCAGCAATCGCAACTTGTTGCTCCACTTGCATCAAATCTACTTCTGAAACATAACCCGCTTTGAACCTTTGATTAATAATATCATAGGCTTTTTGTCTTGTTTCTAATGTTTTTTGAGTGATGATCAATCGATTATCAAAATCACGAAGTTGAAAATACGAAACAGCGATATCACTTACCAGATTCGAAAGAATTACTTTTCGACCTTCTTCACTGGCTAACAATTCGTTTTGGACCGCTCTATTTTCGTGACGAATTTTACCCCAAAAGTCTAGTTCCCAAGACAGTGTTGCCGAAGCTGTATTTGGTGTAAACGATTTGTCGTTACTATTCACGGTCGCACCGTAGCCAATGGCAGGCAATAAATCTGCTTTGGTATAACCCAATTCAGCTCTAGTGCGCTCGATACGAGCCATCGCAATTCGCATATCATAATTATTGGAAAGGCCTTTATTAATGAGCCCTTTAAGAACATCATCATTGAAGAGATCAAACCATTTTATATTGACCACCGAAGCCAAGGTATCAACATTTGTGGCTCCGTTGCGAAAAGTAGCAGCGCTTTGCTCTTCAGGTTTTTTATATTTGGGTCCAACCAAACAACCAACAGGAAGAATGGCAAGGATAAGAATGACAACAACTATTTTAATTTTACTCTTCATGATCTGTTGTTTTTGAATCTATATTATTTTCAGTTGCTGAAACTACCTCTTGCTTTTTTCCAATGTTTTCGATCATTACATACAAACCGGGTACAATGAGAACCCCGAGTACTGTAGCAACCAACATCCCCGCGAATACAGCCATACCCATTACTATACGTGCTTGTGACCCTGCACCAGTAGCCGTAAGCAAGGGAACCACTCCTAGAATAAAGGCGAAAGCAGTCATTAAGATCGGTCGAAAACGCAGTTTAGCCGAAACCACTGCCGCTTCGTATAATGGTGTTCCCCTTTCGTGTTCTTCTTTGGCAAACTCAACGATAAGGATGGCATTTTTTGCCACAAGACCAATGAGTAATACCAAACCGATCTGGGCAAAAACGTTATTTACATACGCGTCGCTAGTGAATCGAGCTAAAAATAATCCCAAAAATGCTCCAAATACCGCTAAAGGTGCTCCAAGTAATACACTAAAAGGCAATTTCCAACTTTCGTATTGTGCAGCAAGTATTAAAAACACGAACAACAAAGCCATTAAAAACACGGAGCTACTACTTGGTGAATTTTTTTCTTGATACGATAGATTGATATAATCAAAACTCATATCGGCAGGTAAAGTTTCTTTTGCTACTTCTTCTAAAGCAGTCAAAGCTTGCGCACTACTGAAACCATCGTTTGCACTTCCCCCTATTTCAGCTGAACGGAATAAATTCAATCGGTTGGTAAAATCAGGGCCGGTCACTTTGGTAGCGGTTACAATGGTTGAAATCGGTAGCATTGTACCATTGTTGTTTTTCACATAAACCATATTCAGATTTTCTGGTTTAACACGATCAACAGCTTCCCCTTGAATAAAGACTTTGTATTGACGCCCAAAACGATTGAAATCATTCACATAAGTTCCTCCCAAAAATGCCCCTAGCGTCTCCGTTACTCTTGAAACTGGCACACCCAACTTCATCGCTTTTTCATTGTCAATTTCTAATTTTATCTGAGGTGTTGCAGCATTAAAAGTGGTGTAAATACGTTGGATTTCAGGTCTTTTTTGAGCAGCAGCAATAAATCGCTGTGTTTGTTGTGCCAAATATTCTGGGGTATTCCCGCCTCGATCTTGCAGCATTATACTAAAACCAGCCGAAGCTCCTAAACCTTGTATAGCCGGTGGTCCAAACGCAAATGCTGATCCTTTGGTTACTTGCATCGCTAATTTAGCATTTAATTGATCTGTAAATTCTTTAGCTGTAAATGAACGTTCTTCCCAAGGTTTTAATGCGATAAAAATAAATGCATTATTAGGCAGATTCGAACTTGTAAGCAAACTATATCCATTGATTGTAGTGTAGGAGAGAATAGCATCCTCCTTTTTCAAGATAGCATCTACTTGTTTGGAGACTTCTTCGGTTCGCTGTAAAGAAGAAGATGGCGGTAATTGTATATTCAACAATACATAGCCTTGGTCCTCCTCAGGAATAAATCCTAACGGGATTTTTATTCCTAAAAATGTCACTGCGATCAATATCACACCTAAAAGTGCAACAATTCGCATCGATTTTTTGGCAAAGAAATTAACCCCATTAAGATATCCTCCAGTTACTTTTTCAAAAATCCTGTTGAATCCTGCGAAAAATTTAGCCAACCAACCGGTTTGCTCTTCGACAGGTTTTGTAGGTTTTAAAAGCATTGCACATAAGGCAGGACTTAATGACAAAGCACTAAAGGCTGAAAACGCAACCGATACAGCAATGGTTATAGCAAACTGCTGATAAAAACGTCCCGTAATACCGGGTGTCATTGCCACAGGAATGAAAACCGCACACAAAATTAACGCGATAGCAATTACAGGTCCCGAAACTTCTTTCATTGCTTGTATAGTGGCTTCACGCGGTGTTTTGCCCTTTTCAATATGATGCATCACCGCTTCGACTACCACAATGGCATCATCGACGACAATTCCAATGGCCAAAACCAATCCTAATAATGAAAGCGTATTTATGGAGAATCCCAGTAGAGGAAAAACCGCTATCGTACCAATTAATGAAACAGGAACGGTAATTAAAGGGATTAATGTAGCGCGCCAATTTTGAAGAAAGATGAACACTACAAGGATAACCAATAATATTGCTTCAAAAAGCGTATGCACAATATCCTCCACACCTGCTGTAATAGCTAAAGTAGTATCTAATGATTCTTGGTATTCTATGTCTTTAGGAAATCTTTCAGACATTTCCTTCATTGCTGCTTTGGCTGCGGCTGCAACTTCTAATGCATTACTTCCCGGCATTTGGAAAATTGTTATTGCAGCAGCTGGATTGCCATTTCTTCTAGCATTTGTGCTGTAATTTTCAGTACCCAATTCAATACGCGCAATATCACTTAACAATACTTCTGCACCATCTTCTTTGCTTCGAACTACTATATTTCCAAATTGTTTTTCAGTTACCAATCGATCCTGTAGAGTAACACCGTAGGTAAATTCAGTACCCAAAGGAGCAGGTTGAGAACCAAATTTCCCTCCAGGACTAATCATATTTTGGGCATTCAAGGCATTTTTTACATCTTCGACTGTAACACCCAATTTAGTCATTACGCCAGCCTTCAACCAAACTCTCATTGAATAATCGCTACCCCAAAGTGTAACTTCACCAACTCCTTTGATACGAGCCAATCGATCGGCAATATTAATACTCGCATAATTGTTTAAAAATTTTGCATCGTATTTAGGATTATTAGAAGTTAAGGTAAACAACATCAATGGAAAAGAAAGCGATTTTTTGACCACTACACCTTGTTGCTTAACGCTTGCAGGCATAAATGGAGCGGATTGTGCTTGACGGTTTTGAGTAAGCATATTGGCATTATCCAAATTAGTACCTACATCAAAAGTTACTTCTAGCGTTAGCGCACCATCGGAAGTGTTGATGGATTTCATATACAACATATTCTCAACACCATTTACTTTTTGTTCAATTGGTGTTGCTACTGCCTGTTCTACATTCAACGCGTTTGCTCCTGTAAATGAGGTGGTTATTTTTACAACTGGCGGAACAATATCAGGATACTGAGAAACTGGTGTTTTTTGTAAAGCTAATAATCCAAGTAACACAATAATGATACTGATTACCATCGCAACTATTGGTCTTCTAACGAAAAATTCTCCCATAATTATTTTCTCTAAATTATTTAGTTGGTGCAGTTTCAGCCTGACCCGGTTTCCATTGTATAATTTTTGGCGTTATCACGCTACCGTTTTTCAACAAAGAAGTACCACCCATTGCTATTTTGTCACCCGATTTTAAACCATCTTCAACGATGTAGCCATCTTTAATCGCCGGTCCGGGTTTAATAATTTGCATTTGAACTTTACTACTGTCTCCTAATACATATACTTGATAAATACCTTGCATTTCTATAACTGCTCGTTGCGGAATGACTAGCGCAGCATTTCGAACATCAGTAACAACCCCTATTTTTACATACTGTCCCGGGCGCAATAATTTATCTGGATTGGGAAATGCAGCTTCAAAAGTTATGGCCCCCGTAGTAGGATCTACTTGTCGGTCTGCAAAACTTACTTTTCCGGTTTGAGGATAGATTGTACCATCCGATAATGTCAAAGAAATGGATTGACCAGCCCCTTTTAATTTTGAATCTGGTTTGTTTACTTCTCTGTAAATTCGGAGAAATTCTTGTTCACTCATTGTAAAACGAACCCTTACATCTCCCAAGTCAGAAACAGTATTTAGAACAGAAGTTGCTCCAGGTCGCACGTAATCGCCCACTCTCACTTTAGAAATTCCAATCAAACCAGTAATTGGTGCCAATATTCGGCAATACCCCAATTCTAATCTTGCGTTTTGCAAACTTGCTTTTGTAGCACTTATCGCGGCTAACGATGCGTTATAAGCTGACTTTGCGGCTACTAATTCTCTTTGACTTACCGCATTAATTTTAGCCAAGGGCACCATCATTTCATAATCTGATTTGGTTTTTGCTAATCGTGCTTCAACCTCTGCCAATGAACCTTCCGCTTGATTGACTTTAGCTTGGAACGGAAGTGGATCGATGGTGTACAGCAACTGACCTTTGGTTACTAAACTCCCCTCTTTAAAATTGAGGCTTTCAATCACGCCATCCACTCTAGGATTTATTTGAATGTCTGCCTGTCCGAAGGTTTGTCCGGTAAATTCTGATTCCAATCTCACATCTTGTTGCAAAACATCGGTAACTGCAATCTCCAGAGGTTTCATTTCTGGTGCAGCTCCTTTCTTGCAAGAAAAAGATAGGAACACTACTAATAGAGCCGCTAAATAATACGTTTTTTTCATTTCCATTTTTATTACATTGTGTTTAATTTTTTTTACTTTTAAATCTAAAATGATAGTACTTTTATCTTTTTTGTAATATAATTTCTTGTAAATTTAATAAAATTTTACATTTTTGAAAGTTGTTTATTCATTTATTACATAAAAATTATTTTACCTCCATTTAATTCAAATTTTCAAGCACCACGATACTAACCGAAACAAAAAAACCAAGTACTGTAAATACCCCAGCTAATTTTCCGCCGTGCTCATAGGCCTCGGGAATCATTGAATTGGCAAGCATCATCAAAATCGCACCGCCAGCAAATGCTTGAATAAAAGATAGCCATTCGTTTGAAGCTCCTCCAAAAAGAGAAAAACCTGCAACGGTAGCAAAAGCACAAAACAAGGCAATAAATAACCAAAGCATTAATATTTTACTCTTGGCCCAACCTCCTTCTTTCATTCCTGAGGATCCTGCAATAGCTTCGGGTAGATTGGATATAAATACAGCAACCAGCATGGCTAGACTAATTTTACCTCCTTCAAATATTCCTAATCCAATTACAATAGATTCTGGAATTCCATCCAGAATAATAGCCAAAACCATCGGAACTACCAAACTGGAACTTTTCTCAGATCCTACTTTATTTCGGTTACTTGCCCCAAAATTGCCAATAAATTTGTCAGAGAAAAAAAAGGTTGCAGCTCCAGCAAATAAACCAAAGGCAGGGAATCCTGTACCTTTGCCCATGGTAACTGCTTCGTAAATTAATTCGTAAGAAATGGCTGAGATCAGGGTTCCAGCGCCAAATCCCATCACAATACCAATAGAGCGATTACTCAATGAAAAACGAACTGCAATAATCCCACCTATTAGTAAAGAAGAGGTAGCGAGTAACCCCCAAAGAAATGCTTCTATCATTTTTGTTTTTTTAGTATAACAAATTTAGTTAATTTTAACATACTAAAATTAGTTATGTATAAGTAATTACCCCAGTTGTAATTCAATACCGAAATAAAATAACTTGGAAAACAATCTTATTTCAACACATAAAAGCGTTTTTTGAATCCATTTTTCACTAAATTTACCATTATTAAACCCAAAACATTATGGCAAAATCAGACCACTTTGAAGAAAACGCTAGGAATTTAAGCAATTTAAGCAAAAAAGAATTGATAAAAAAGGCAAAAAATTTTTCTAAACAATATTGTGTAGGCAAAGGGGATAACTTTCGATTGAAAGACTACGAAACCAAAGCCAGTTTCAAATTAGGAGAAGACGGGAAAGAATTAGTCAAAGAAACTTTGCAAATAGGAGTCGATGCTTTGGCTGCGATGCAAGACATTTTATATGCCCAAGACAAATGGTCGCTATTGATTATTTTCCAAGCTATGGATGCCGCAGGCAAGGACGGAGCCATCAAACACGTAATGTCGGGCGTAAATCCACAAGGCTGTCAAGTGTCGTCATTTAAGGCACCCAGTTCCGAGGACTTAGACCACGATTATTTATGGCGTTGTCAAAAACATTTGCCCGAACGAGGACGCATCGGAATTTTTAATCGTTCGTATTATGAAGAAGTATTAGTGGTTCGGGTGCACGAACAAATATTAAGGAATCAAAAACTACCTGATAAATTGATTACCAAAGACATTTGGGAAGACCGTTTTCAGGACATTCGCAATTTCGAAAAATACCTGAATAGAAACGGGACAGTAGTGATTAAATTTTTTCTAAACGTTTCGAAAGAGGAACAAAAAGAACGATTTATAGAACGCGTTGATGACCCTGATAAAAACTGGAAATTTAGTGCTGCCGATGCTAAAGAACGAGGCTATTGGAACGATTATATGCACGCTTACGAAGAGCTAATCAAAAATACTTCGACCGAAAAATCGCCTTGGTATGTCATCCCCGCGGATAATAAATCGTATGCACGTATTGCAATTGCATCTGCCATTATCACCGCTTTAGACGAATTAGATTTAGAATATCCATCGGTAAGTGAGGAAAAAATTGCCGAATTGCAAGCCGTTAGAAAAGCGCTAATGGAAGAAAAAGATTAAATAAAAATATATGCCTCAAATTTTTCCGATAGCACAATGGATAAAAACATATTCAGGCCAAACTTTAAAAAGTGATACTATAGCAGGAATTACTTTGGCAGCCTACGGAATTCCTGTTTCCTTGGCCTATGCAACTCTTGCTGGCTTACCCCCAGAATATGGTATTTATGGCTATCTGATAGGAGGCCTATTCTACGCCTTTTTTGGAACAAGCAAACAATTGGCTATTGGGCCAACTTCCGCAATTTCATTACTTATAGGCACAAGCATTGGTGCTATGGCCAATGGTAATCTGCAACGATTTGCAGACATTGCCTCACTAACAGCATTAGTATTCGCCATTATGGCAATTATTGCCTATCTGTTGCGTTTAAGTGGCATTATTAATTTTATTAGCGAAACTGTTTTGGTTGGTTTCAAAGCCGGAGCTGCCATCACTATTGGCTTGACTCAATTCCCCAAAATATTGGGCATCAAAGGCGGTGGCGAAAATTTTTTTGACCGCATTAGTACTATTTTTCAACAGCTAAACGAGACCAATACTATCGTGTTGGTATTTGGAATTATTGCTATCATTTTTCTCTTAATCGGTGAGAAAATTGCTCCAAGCAAGCCTGTAGCATTAGGTATTGTGGTGGTGTCAATTGTCCTCATTTCTGCTACTTCATTAGGTAGCAGTGGCTTTAAAACGGTGGGCACTATCCCAAGTGGTTTGCCGGAATTTCGATTGCCTTCTTTGCGCATAAGTGATGTCGATGGTGTACTCCCACTCGCTTTGGCTTGTTTTCTATTATCTTACATCGAAAGCGTTTCGGCAGCAAGAGCATTAGCCCAAAAAAATGGATATTATATCGACTCTCGACAGGAATTATTAGCACTTGGACTGGCGAACGCCGCAGTAGCTTTGGGTCAAGGATATCCTGTAGCAGGAGGATTATCGCAATCGGCTGTCAACGATAATGCTGGAGCAAAAACACCGCTAGCCTTAGTTTTCGCATCAGTTAGTATTGCATTTTGCCTATTATTTTTAACTGGATTTCTGCAAAATTTACCTACAGTTATTCTTGCCGCTATTGTTTTAGTTGCCATCAGAGGCCTTGTGGATATCAAAGAATTTAAACATTTGTATAAAATCAATAAAAAAGAATTTTTTGTTGCGGTGATAGCTCTTGTTGCGGTACTGCTATTTGGGATTCTTAAAGGGGTTTTACTTGCAGCAATTGTGACTTTGGTGTTGTTAATTAAGTCAGCTTCAACACCTAATGTAGCATTTTTAGGAAGAATTCCGGGAACCAAACGCTATACGGATATCGAACGACATCCCGATAATGAAATCATCCCGGGCATACTTATCATTCGAATTGAATCGGCCATTTTATACTTTAATGCCGAAAATATAAAGGAACAAATTTGGGCAAAAATAAATAGTGAACCTACTGCTTTAAAATCAGTGATACTAGACCTTAACTCCTCTCCTTACATTGATATTTCTGGAGCTCGATTTTTAAAGCAACTGGTAATTGACTTAAAGGTAAAATCTATTTCTTTGAAAATTGCAGAAGCACGTTCTGAAGTACGGGATATTCTGCGTTCTGAGGATTTAGAAGATATCTTGGGCCACATTAGTCGATTTGTTTCGGTTGATGATTTGGTGATTGAAGCTACTACTAAAATCGTATAACACGATTCGGGAATACTTATTTATAGTAGCAGTTACTTTTCCTTTTTTGTAAACGAAGCATATTTTCCCACTAACATCGAAATAATAACGGCAATATAAAGTTGCCCCGACACACTGATCAAAACCGCGAGCGACTTTGAAATGGGATGTGTGGGCACAATATCGCCATAACCCGTAGTAGCAAAAGTCATAAAAGTATAATAGATATTGTTATGTAGCGGCTCTAAAGTATCTATTTTTTGATTTTCAAAAAAATTTGCGTTGTAAGCCCCGGGAACAGTGGATGCAACGATCGCGACAATGAGACTAAAAGCAAATCCCAACAATAGATATCCTGAAATAGAATCGACTATTACTTTCGCCGTGACCGTTGCAATTGACGAAACCTGTTTTATCAGGCCTAACACAAGAAATATAAAAAATAAAAAATTTATAATTTTGAATAGTTGCTTCAAAAGTACTATTTCGCTAAAAAAGGAAACCCAAATTGTTATGCTTAGAAAAATAATTACTCTAATCAATGATTTTGTGTTTTTTTTTATGGCCAATACCGCGAATATAAAAACAAAGGATAATGAAAAAGAATACAGTAAGTTCAAATTATTTCCGGGAAATACGGGAATTACGAACACAGTAATGAAGGTAAAAAATAGAAGAAAAGCATTGGCAAAAGGAAAGGAATGATAAGGCCTTCTGGTCCAAAAAGCATTTTTTAAAGGTATCATAGTTACACTTTTTAACTTAGTATGTCATCTATATACAAATTTCGAGCGCTATTCAGTATTACAAATACCTTGATCGAAAATTGAAATTTAATGCTACCTCAAATATACTCAAAAAAGTCAATCTATTTGATGCTTCTAGCCTACTCATTTTAAATACTCCAAAAAATAAACTAGTTAGGTTTTGCATCATTTTGGGCATCTTCCTTTTTTAACTTCTTGCAAAAAAATCAAAGGTGGTTTTGCAGTATTTAAAATAATTTATTATCATATAATTTAATGGTAAATATTTTTTATATATTTACTCTTTTAAAAAAAATATTTGTTTAATACGGTATATATGTTATATTTGTAACTATATCTTTCATTTTTATTAAAATAAATAACAAATTATTGTATGAAAATAGGTTTACTTAAGAAGTTTTGTAAAATAAACCTGAAGATAGTGCCAATATTAATCAGAATTTCAATCAAATAGTAAAAGTAAAAATCGAATTATAGTGTTATCGGCTATAGTTTTAAAAGAAACCACCGCAAGCTCTTTGAATTCTTATCGGAATCAAGAAACCATCGGAACAGAAGAATTAATATAAAAAACCTATCTAAGCGAAGTGAAATTTCCTGATGGGAAAACACAAACGAACAAATTATTAAAAAATAAAAAATACGTATTCCAATTATTACAATGAAATCAAAAGTAGTTTTTTTCGCCTTAGTTTTATTTTCAGTTTTGAACATAAAAATCAGTGTTGCACAATGTGTTACAGGCAGTGAATTCAACAAAAGTACCCCAAAACGAGATTTAAGAGGTGTTTTTGTTGCCTCCGTTTTTAACTTAAATTGGCCAACCAATAGAACGGCATCCCCTGCTGTTCAGCAAGCAGAATTAATTGCTATACTTGACAACTTAAAATTAAACGGTTATAATACGGTTTTTTTGCAAGTGCGATCAGAATGTGATGCATTGTATCCCTCTTTGCTAGAACCATGGTCGCAATGGCTCACTGGTACTCAAGGACTGGCACCAAGTCCGGTCTGGGACCCATTAGCATTTGCAGTTACAGAAGCACATAATAGAGGTTTAGAATTACACGCTTGGTTGAATCCATATAGAGCGCAAACTTCATCAACTGCTACTTACCCAAAAGCATCAAATCATATTATTAATACTAATCCAAGCTGGGTATTTACCTCTTCCACAAATGTCAATTTAAAAATTCTAGATCCAGGAATTCCAGCCGTAACTACCTATATTACTTCAATCGTTCAAGATATTGCCACTCGTTACAATGTAGATGGGATACATTTTGACGATTATTTTTATCCAGCTGGAGGAATGATTGCTTCACCAGGCAATCAAGATGCGGCTTCGTATGCCGCTTATAATCCCGGAGGTTTAACACTTTTTGACTGGCGTAGAGACAATGTAAACAAAATGATTGCCTCGGTGTTCGACGCGATTCAAACCATAAATACAGCCAATAAAAAGAATATTATTTTTGGTGTAAGCCCTTTCGGAATATGGAAATCGGGAACCCCTGCGGGTATTAGTGGTCAATCGTCCTACAATGATTTATATTGTGATCCAATTGCTTGGCTGAATGCTGGAAAAGTTGATTATCTAGCGCCACAATTGTATTGGAAAATCACAGGTGGCCAAGATTACATAGCCTTATCAAAATGGTGGAACGACCAAATTAAAGCAAAAAACAAACAACTCTATGTGAGTCAAGCATATTATAAAATGGTAGATTCTAATAATTGGGCTGCCACTGAGATACAAAATCAAGTCAACCAAAACCGAGTTGCAAATATGGATGCTACCTTCGGACAGATTGCCTATAGTTATACCAACATCAAAAGCAATTCAAAAACGATTAATGAGGCACTAAATGGGGCACAATTCAAATACAAATCGTTTGCTCCACCCATTGCCGGTAAAGATGATTTTTGTCCTGAAAAACCAAGCAATATCCGATTTGGAACATTAAAAATTATGTGGGACACTCCTGCAGCAGCTGTCGATGATAACGATTTACCTGAAAAATATGTGGTTTATGCTTTTGCCAATGCGGCCGAAGCGATAACCAATATGAACGATGGGTCGAAAATTGTTGATATTGTCGTAGGAAATGAATTGGCGATTACTCAAGAAATGATGGACACCAAACACTTCGTTGTATCGTCTTTAGATAAAAACAATAATGAAGCTGGAGATTTTAATACCACTCTTGGAAATTCATCATTTGATGCCCCTGTAAGCCCAAATTTTTTGGCTTATCCCAATCCATTTGTTGATTCATTTTATCTGAATTTGAAGAACTCTGCAGTTCAAATGGCTAGAATTTCAATTTTTGATGCCACTGGAAAACAAGTTTGGGAGCAAAACATAGCATCAACTAATTCCAGTATCGTTATTTCGCCTTCGAATTTAAATTCTGGAATCTATTTCGCAAAAGTAGGATTCGAAAATGGAACGAGTGAAAGTTTTAAAATAATTAAAAATTAAAATTTTGTTTAGTTTTGTGTTAGGTAAAAAGGGTTTGATCATTTGAATCAAGCCCTTTTTTAATTATAGTAGCGTTCTAGCATTTATTTTCTTAACACATACTTATTTGCTAATTCGCCTGTTATTGGATTTCCCTCCATATCCAATTGAATCAACTGGTTCTCCCCTACTTTGTAGTGTGATGGGCCACCTTTCCTTGCTTGCAAACTAATCCACCCTCCCGATGAATCCCAGACAAAACTTCCATTTTCTTCAAAGATTTTTCCATCACCTTTGCCCATGTATTTTGTTTTCATCACATACGACAAATCCGGGTTTAAAATGAGTTCTGTCTCAATTCCTTCACAATCTGCGCACGGAATCACTCCTTTGTACGATCCTGCCCAATCGAGTGAATTTTGAGAATTGTCGGATACAGATATGGGTTGACTTTCGACTTTTACAATGGTGTCGGTTTTCATTTTAGGCTGCTCAACTGACTTTTTACAGGAAAAAGCAAGTAGAGAGCAAAATAATATTATGGATAATTTGTTGTTCATTTTTAATTGTTTAAGATGAATACTAATTAAAATAACTGTTTAAAAATATTAATTTTTAGAATTAAAATCTATTAAGGTACTATTGTTATAAATAGATAAACCACAAAAATTACCAATAAAACTACTCCCTGTATCATTGTGGTTCGACCCGTTCGAAGTGAAAGTGATACAATAAAAAGAGAGAGAAAAAACAAAACTGTAGATTTAGTATCTATCCCCAAGGTCAAAGGCAAGTCAAAATACAAAGCTACAAATGCAACAGCGGGTATAGTCAATCCTATACTTGCCAATGCAGAACCCAACGCCAAGTTTAAACTGGACTGAAGTCTGTTTTTACTTGCGGCTTTTAAAGCAGAAATCGCTTCGGGCAACAGTACAACCATGGCAATAATGATCCCAGCCAAAGATTTTGGAGCACCAACAGATGCAATTCCCTCCTCCATACTTGGTGCCAATTTTTTGGCTAATAAAACAACTAAGATCAAACTGAAAATTAATCCAATCGCACTAACGAAAGTGTCTTTATTAGTAGGTAGAACAACATAATTATCTTCCTTTACATCATTATCGACTTGTAAAAAATAATCGCGATGTTTCACGGTTTGCATTATCAAAAAAGTACCATAAAGTATCAAAGAAATTATACCGACAAAAATCAATTGGCTACCACTGTAGGAAGGTCCGATTGTACTTGTAGTATAATTCGGCAAAATAAGCGTCAATACTAATATTGCAATCAACACCGTTAATGCTGCACTAACTCCTTCCAACCCAAAAACTTGTTCGCTGAATTTCATGCCGCCTAATAATAAGCAGGCGCCAACAATTCCGTTAATAATAATCATTTCAGCTGCAAAAACGGTATCTCTAGCTAAGTACGCGGTATCATCCCCACCGACTAACATCAATGAAATAATCAAAGCAACTTCAATAGTGGTAACAGCTACAGCTAGCACTAAAGTCCCCAATGGTTCTCCGATTCTCACTGCCACAACTTCAGCATGATGCACGGCTATTAATACACTAAAAATTAAACTTAAAGTCAGTACAAATAAATAAAAACCTCCAAAATCATGCCCCGCTCCGGCATAAATTATACCTGATATTATGGGCACTACGATACTCCAAATTGGAATATAGGATACATTTTTGCTCTTCATTATAGTATTGATTTACAAGTTCAAACCCTTTTTTATAAATAATCAGTTACTTCGATTGTAACATATGGTATCTAAACTATTTTCTAAATAATTCTAATAATGCTGTTGTTCCTAATATTGTTCCAAAAGGAATAGCTTTTAAATCCACTTTAAAATCACCATTATGATTAAAGTATGGGAACATTTTGCCTTCTTTTTTCGCTTTGGCAGTATCCTCTGCACTGGCAACACCTACCAGTAAATAATCATAAACTGTTTTTTTATTATTAATAACAAGATGTTGAAAATCTTCAGAGCCCATCACTGCAGGAAGCCCAACAAAATTTTTTCCGGAACCTAGGGATTTTTCAAGGGCAGTATTTATTTTATTGACCATTGCCTTATCATTGGTCAAAGGAGAAACTCTTTGTTTAAATTCGATTGTAGGGTATTTGGATTTAGGCAAGCCATTTGCAAAGGCAATTCCATCATTTATCCTTTTGATATGACTTACTAATGAATCTCTAACGGCACTGTTGAAAAATCGTGTATTTACCTTTAGAGTAGCCGACGAGGGTATCACATTGTTATCGATTCCTGCTTGAACGGCACCGACCGTAATAACGGCAGGAGTTTGCGGATCCGTATTTCTACTAATAACGGTTTGATACTGCAAAATTGCATTGGCAGCCATAACAATTGGGTCAATGGCTTCTTGTGGAGATGACCCATGCCCACCTTTTCCAAAAAAAGTTACATCAAATTGCTCCGCTCCCGCCATTCTCGGACCTCCTTCATTCAAATAAAATCCTGTCGGTAATGGCGCAGTATGCATTCCAAGCAAGAAATCTGGTTCAGGAACTCCTTTTTTGTACATTTCAGATTCCATTGCCTCTGCCCCACCGCCTGGCTCTTCTGCGGGCTGACCAATCATAATCAAGGTGCCAGTCCATTGGCTTTTAAGTGAAATCATATTTTTAGCAATACCAAGCATCCAAGTGGTATGTGCATCGTGACCGCAAGCATGCATTACAGGTACGACCGTACCGTCCTCTTTTTTGGCCGTTTTTTTGCTAGCATAAGGCAACCCAGTAGTTTCAGCCACTGCATTGCAATCCATGTCAGCTCGATACATTACAATGGGTCCTTCCCCATTTTTAAGAATTCCAACAACTCCGGTTTTACCGATGCCGGTCATAACCGAATAACCTAAAGTTTTCAACTCCTTAGCAACGATCGCAGCAGTTCTGAGCTCCGTAAAACCTAATTCAGGATTTTCGTGAATATCTTTAAAGATGGACACCAAGCGGTCATTTTCAGCATTTGAAAGGGTGCTAATTTTTTCAAAATCAATAGCTGATTGCGAAAAAACAGTTCCGAATACCATAAAACAGATAAAACAATAAATTGGTCTTTTCATATTCCTATAATTAATTATTAGTTTTTTCAAAACGCATTAATGCAATATCTCCCATAATAAAATTCAATGTTTTTCCATCGTCGGATATGGAATAGGAATCGATTTGCTCTAAAGTTTTCATATAGGTTTGCTCCCCGTTTCCCGGACAAGCCATCATGGTCATACCCATTTTGGCATCCTTAAAGTTGATTTTATTGCCGTCGACTTTTAGCGTTCCAAAATATTGGTTACAGCTGTTGTTTCCGGAAACCTTATTCTCTTTCAAATCGAAAGAAATAGTTGGCTTTTTATCAGGATATAATCCGTTGAAAGCGATTCTAGGACCAGAAATATAATTCAATTGCCAAGTCCCTTCGAGTGTAGCAGCATTTTTTTTCATAGCGGATTGATTTGACTTACACCCAGCAAATGCTAGGAATGCAACCGTTAAAACTAAAAAATATTTTTTCATAACTGAAGAAATTAAAATTAATATTTGTCTAATTTAAGAAAATAATTTCAAAATAGTTGCAGTTCAAAATTTATACCAAAAAAAAGTGCAATGAAAATCATTGCACTTTTACATGAAAAGTCTTTTTATTTTATTTTTTAATCGCTTCCATTTCTCCGATAAATGGGATTGAATCTTGGATTTCTGATTGGACTGCTGTTTGCATATAATTTTCAAACTGTATCATTTTCGCAGCAGTGAGTGCACCGACAGCTTTTTTATATTTATCGTAAAATTTTCCAAATAATTTTTCATAATCCATATTGTTTTTCAAAGCAGCTTTTGCAATTTTGTCTGCGCTTTCATTGGTAAGATTAGCATAATTAGAAGCATAATCTTCAATAATTGCTACTTTTACTTTACCTAAAGCTTTGCGCTCTACTTCAAATTCATCATACACTTTCCAAAAGGCGCTAGCCTGAGCGTCAGGAATCGCCATATACGCAGCCGCTAATTCTTTTTTTGATTTGCCATAAATACCTTGAATAACCTCAAGATCTTCTTTAGTAGTGGATTGTGCAAACGCACCTGTGGTAAGAGCTACTAATACGATTAAAAATACTTTTTTCATAATAATTAAATTTTGTAATTGCTATTTTGTTAATTTAGTTCAAATTTAAATATTATTTTTTTAATTTAGACTCAAATTTACTACAATTTTGTCTTTATAATTATATTTAACTACATTATTAATTGAATTTAATTCTAGCTAAAAATTGAAGATCATGATGAAACTTACTTTAGCACTTGTTTTCTGCACAATATTTTCGGCACAATCACAGGACACTATAAAATATTCAAATCCGTTGGCAGAAGTTCGTTTCAATTTTTTTAAAAATTCGGTTATTTTATTCAATGAGTATTTAGACACTGATGCGGGTTCATTTAATACGACCAACTTTAGATTATTGTACCCAATAGGAAAAAAGACATTCCTTTTGCGTTTTGATGTCCCCTTAATTTCTACAAATACCCCTTCTGTAAACAAGACTGGCTTGGGCGATTTGGCAGTGGCAGCCTCTTATATTCCGTATGTAAAAAACAAAATGGGTATGGCAGTCCGAGCAAAAATAACTTCCAATTCAGCTTCTGATCTCAATTTTGGAACTGGAAAATGGGTATTTACACCAACATTTATTTTGGGTAATTATTTAGGGAATCATAAAAAATACCTATGGTTTTCGGCAGTAGAACAACAACTAAGTTTTGCCGGAGACCAAAATAGAAACGATATCAATGTTTCCGTTTTTGAAAATACTTTGCTTTATTTTTTTGGAAAAAATTGGTTCGGAATCGATACCGCTATTCGATATAATTACACCATCGATGGTTTTCAAAATACTGCTTTTGTCGAATTTGGACGAAAATTCAGTTCAGACTCGATGTTTTATATTCATCCCAGTTTGGGGTACGGAGGTGCAAAATCCTATAACTATGGATTTGAATTGGGCGTGTTGATTTTGTTTTAAGTCCTTAAAATGATTCGCCAGCATTCAAATAAAAGGCATCCGAATGTCGTCCCCAAGCGTAATTCATTACTAGGTTTGTTCGTGTAGCCTTATCGATCAAAATCCGCAAGCCTACTCCTATGGCGGGCTGCGTGTACTGAAACAATCGCACTTCCCTATCTTTATCGCTGGCAGTGGTTAAGTTGGCGAATACTGTTCCGCTTAAAAGTTGGTTGCAGCTGATTGGAAATCGATATTCGGTTTCGAAGTAAACCAGCTTTTGGCCTCGGAATAGGCCTTGCACATAGCCTTTCCCACTTCTACTTCGTTGATCCCAACCAATCGAGGGTAGATTCAAATAGGGAACATTACCTGAAGTTACAAATTGACCCATAGCCCATAAACTAAAAACATGTTGTTCATTATGCTTACTCAAAGGCAAAAAATAGCGATATTCAGCATATAAAACCGAACTTACATCCTGACTTTGGTTAAAAGCAGGATTGAATCTATAATTAACATTGGCAAACATGCCGTGATGAGTGTTGATTTGATTGTCACGCGAATCGTATAATAAATTAAGACTTAGCCCATTGACGACGTATTCATTTTGATTAAAACCATATTTTAAATTGTAATTATAATGGTTGGTTAAGTATCCGCTGGCAATATCTAAATTTTCATCGGTTATGGTGGTGTACCAGTCTAAATGAACTCCTGCTCCTACATAATAGTTATTTTTGACTTCCCAAGATACCGTCTGATGAAACTTAAAATAATTGTAATTCATGGGTTCTTTAATAGTATTTAAATCAAAACCAGCATCCCTATTTCTTGGTGGTATAATATCAGTGCCTAATCCGTAATTTGCTTGCGAAAAAATATAAAAACGCCAGTCTCCACTCAGGAAAACACTGTTGTTTTTCAGCATTACACTATTCTTGAAATTGAGCAGCAATTGTTTCTTTTCGGTGTAGGTTGCCCCGAGATTGACAGAAGAGTATTTGTCGGTTTCGCTTTTCCCTTTAAAAGTATATTGAGTGACAAAACCATAGGAAAAGCCAGTAGCGGGTTGCGACCCAATGACCGGAATGATCAGAAAGAAATTGTTTTTTTGTGGTTTCAAAATCAATACAGAATCTTTCTTTTTGAATAAATCCGGAAGCGATTTTACGGTGCATATTTTTTTAGTAATTTCAGTGTTTTGCGCATAAATATTGAAACTTACTAAAACAATAAGCGCAAGACTAAAACAAATAAGATATCGTTTATTCATTTTGCAAATTTACACTATTAGAATAAAAAAATACACGTTTTGAGATGAACAAATCATAAATTGTCTTGATAACAAAAAACAGATTATAAACTCGGTTCAGGAGTTCATAATCTGTTTCTTGATCTGTTTAAAAAATTAAAAGAATAACTATTTTTTCTTTTCTACCGCTTCTTTTTTGATTAAACCTTTATTGTTTAATTCCGTTTTAAGGGCTAAAATAATTTCATCTAATGCCTCGTTAGCTTTCGTTGGGTTTAGGGTAGAAGTAGTACCAGACCACAATAATTTATTCGATTTTACATCGTAAATGTTGGTTTCAACGTAATAGGTTTTGTTTTCTTCATAGTATCCAGGAGTAGAATAATAACCTCCTCCGTAGCCGTAACCGTAACCTCCGTAAAAACCTGGACCATATCCCCAACCACCATAATAAGTCGATCCCTGAACATAATCAGTAGTTTTAGCAATATCAGTCAAACGCATCAAAATAATTCCTTCGATGCCATCTTTCAATAATTCACTTACTACTAGGTTCTGATCTTTTTGTGACGGTTTTAAGTAATTATAGGATGCCACAAAATTCCCTCTTGGTGAAGACGCCACCAATTTATCTTCGGCAATTCTTCGAGAAGAATCGTCTTTCAATTGCGCAATAACTAAGACTTTATTGTACGGTTTTATAGTGGCTCCATTTAAAGAAGGGTCCGACCAAGTTTTTACAATTTGCGTCGATGGACCGCAGCTTACCAATAGGCCAACGATGCATGCTGATAAAAATAATTTGATTTTCATAATTGTTTGTTTTTTAATTGTTGTTTAAAATCTATAACCCACGTTGATCATATATCGATATCCGAAACTCGTGGTACTTCTATACCCACTTTTTTCAAATTCTCCATCACCATCACCTACAGTTCCACTATAGCCAGGAAATTTATCTTTTAATGCCTGATTGAGTTTGTCAAAAAATTGTTGACGTTCTTCATCCGTCAAATTTCCTTCTGCGGTCGCTTTGATTTTATAAGAAGCAATACCAGGACCAATAAGTATCAAATCTACGGAAAAACGTTTCCAAAAAACAAATTGATACCCTAATTCAAAACCAATTTGCTGGATTTTAAGACTCAAATCAGAATTAAATTCCTTAGGCGTGGTCGTTCCTTCCTTTGTATATTCCCAATCATGTCCCTTACTAAATCTGTTGTAAGAGTAATAAGGTCCAATATAAACGCCTCTTGGAGCGCTATACTTATTCAATTTACCAAGATAAAAACGATAATCTCCAGAAATATGAAAACCACCTTCAGATAAAACGGTATTACTTCTAAATTCATCAGAAAATCCATTTTCGAAATTCGGTAAGGCAGCCTGACCAATGTTAACAGAGAACGAACGATTATTTTTTAAAATTCTCTCGTATCCAAAAATCAATGATTTGCCACCGAAAATTAATGGATTTGTAACGTTGAAACGAATCGTGTTTTTGAATTCACGGCTAGGTTTATATACCGAATCCGTTGATTGAGCTCTTAGATTTGTCAAACCAAAAGCTGAAAGCAAAACGATAGAATATAGCAATCTAAAGCTTTTTGGGTAAAAATTTTTCATAAGATTTTATTTATTTTAACCCGTTGGGTGTAATTCAATTTAATTTTTTTAAACACATAGAATCATAGTTTTTTATTAATTTTATTAAGACGCTTCGCTTGATTTTAGTAAATCATAGCTATGTGAACCCAAGAACTGGGCTATCCAACTCTTTTTTCTATGATTCTATGCGTTTCAATTTTACTATTTCTAAAAATTTAATAATTTCACCCAACGAGTTTATTTTAATAATAAGTAAAGATACAAAACAAATTTTAGATAAAAAAGGTAAATATTTCTAAAAAAACGAATCAAATGATAAGATTTACTCTTTTATTATTGCATTTATAACAGTCATAAATTGAAATTCAACCCAATTTCTTTTTATATAAAAATTGATAAACGATGCTTCTCAATACCACAAAAAGAAACTAAATCCCCAGATTCCTGAAAATTTCCTGATAATTGGGATTGTTCGGATCCAATTGCTTCAGTTGAATTCCAGTCTGAATCGCTTTTGCTTTAGCATTAGTTTGCAAATAAACATAAGTCAATGCGTAATACAGTTCGGCATCAGAAGGATTTATCTGAATTCCTTTCTTTAAAATAGTTTCTGCTGCAGCAAATTTTTTGCTCTGACTCAATAATAGTCCGTAGTTGTAATACACTCTTGTATTGGTCGATTTCAATTCAACCGCTTTCGCAAATGATTTTTCGGCCGCTGGAATATTATTCATTTCATTATACAATAAGGCCATATTGTAATAAATACGTTCATTAGTAACATCATTTTTCAAGGCCGATTCGAGGGCTTGCAAAGCTTGTTTGTTTTTGCCTTGTGCATTGTAGGTAGCGGATAAATTGAGCCAAGCATAATTCATATTGCTGTCTTTTTTCAACCCACGCAGGTAGAATTTTTCAGCATTTGAATACTCTTTTAATTTCAAATAATAATCGGCCAGCATCACATTCCCTGTCGAAAAATCGGTTTGAAAACGCAACGATTGCTCCAACTCGGCTTGTGCTGCTGCAAATGCTTTTTGGTATTGGACATTCATTTGCTCGCTAGGAACCAAAATATATAAATCTGCTGCCGCAATGCGCACCGCTCTCACTTGATCCGAAAGCAATGGTCCGACAGCTTCCATCCAATTCTCAACTGGAAATGAGGATAAACTTCTAAGGGCACGATATCGATTCTGAGCGTCCTTACTCGCAAGTCTGGCAATGAGGGTATTCAAACTGGTTTCAGTCGGGATTGATCCTAAATAAAATGTTGCCGTTGCTTTGATAATTTTAGGAACAAACTTATTATTGATTAGGCTAGTCAGATGCTTTTCACTATTGGCATCCAAGCGGCTGCCGGGAATTAAATCCTCTGCAAAATGGTATTTCCGTTTTGGCCCATACCATTTAACAATCGCATCGGCTAGCACTTTTTCGGATTTGTCTTTGTGACAGTTGCTGCAAGCGTTTGGAGTTCCATATTTTACTGATAAATCAGGTCTTGGCACCCTAAAACTGTGATCGTGGCGCAAATCATTTCCCATATACAATTTGCCGGGCATGTGACAGTTTTTGCATTCTGCTGCTGGTGTTCCAGTCTTGTGAAAAGTATGTTTGGGAACATCATATTTCGAAGGAATATGACAGAGTGTACAAGTCTGATTTCCGGGACGTTTCAATTTAACCGAATGCGGATTATGACAACTACTGCAGGTCACGCCTTTGTGATACATCTTACTTTGCAGGAAGGAAGTGTAAATATAATCTTCATCATTCACCTGACCGTCAGCGTGATAAAATTCTGTATCCGGAATTTGAGGGATATAATTATCCATAATTTCAGCACTTGGAATATGTTTGCCATTGATTTCAGAGATCCGAGCATGACAAGGTGCGCAGGTATTTATTTCCTCTAATTGTTTGGAGTTTTTGGCTAATTTCATATAGCTTCCGGCAATTTTTCTACCGGATTGATAGTCGCCATTGATAAAATCGATATGCTGTTTTCCGGCACCATGACAACTCTCACAACTTACATTGATGATGGAGTAACTCGTTTTGTAAGTATCTGACTTGATATTGTAATTTTTTCTGAGATTGGTCGAATGGCAGGTGGCGCACATCGTATTCCAGTTCTGTGCATTTCCGGTCCAATGCAACCAGTCGTGCGAAGGAATATTTTGTCCCGCATATTGATTGAACCACTTCTTTTTTATCACATCATAACTCAATCTAGGCACTTGCAAACGGCCTCCGGGAAACTGAACTAAATATTGTTGCAAAGGAGTAAAGCCAAAAATATATTTTACTTCGAAATCGTGATTTTTGCCATCATCGCCTTCGGTGTAGATAAAGTACTTTGTGCCTTTTTTATAAAAACGGCTAGTAACTCCGTCCGCGGTGAAACTTATATTATTAAAATCCCCTTTTACCGTAGAATCATTTGGAGGCAACATCGACATATAATGGTGCGATTGTTTCCAATCTTTAAATTCAGTTGCGTGGCAATTTTTACAAGATTGATCCCCTACATATTCCTTAGAATGCGATTCAATATCGGAATATTTGATGTATTTTGAAGTGCAACTATCGACAATAAAAACTCGGAAAACAACAAGCAAAACAACTGAAATAAGAACCAGTAGTAGCGATTTTTTGTACATAAAATGCTTTTTAAACAAAAGTATCTATTTTTTTTGATGTTTCAATAAAAAAAGTACAATACTTGAATCGCCAATTTAAATCATTTTCTACTTTTTATCTTTAGATTTAAAAGCTTCTATTTCACCATCATACGATATCGAACATCTATTATTGCTATTGATGCTTAGATATGCATTTCCTTCAAAATATACCGTGAGTAATATTGAAAAAGTGTCATTTTTTCCTTTGACTTCAGCTTTAATTTGATACGCTTTTTTTGTTTTTTCAACAGTATAAACCGATGGTTGACCTTCAAAAATCATACCTTCATCTCCACCATATCCTACATTGAATGCCCTGCCCGCATAGGGCAAATAACTATTGATTAATTCGGGATGAAATTCCATATTGTATTCTGTTGTGGGCATAAATGTTCTTCCGCCTTGAGGAATAACCCTTTCGACAGTAAAAACAAATTCTTTCGATTCCACCAAAAGGGCGATTTGTTTTTGTTTTTCTAATTTCTGTTCTTCCTTCAATTGTTTTTTACTTTTTTCTTGGCAAAAAACATCGGTTACACTAAAAATAGTGAGTACTAGAACAAAAATTGCTAGATTATAATGTCTTAATTGTGTTCTCATAAAACTGTTTGTATTTAAATTAAACTTAGATTCTAAAAGAAAACATACTGATACGCCAGGGTGAGTGAATCATAATTCAACCCTAAATCTGCATAAATCCCCGTATGATATTGCAATCGTAAAGCTTGGGTTTTAGTAATTGGAACCGAAAACGTGGCGCCAACTCGCCAATCTTTTTGGGTCTCGTCTGTATCAACACCATTAATTGACACCTCGCCTACTTTATACCAGTTGGTATTGAATCCCACCCACATTTGGTTTTTGAAATAATAACTGGCGTGGGCTTGAAAACTGATTGTAGGTTTTTGTTTGAGTTCATTACCATTAAAATAATCATTATTATTGGTGTAGAACCAAGTTCCAACATACGCTTCAGCATAAACGTGTTTGAATCTTTTCGAAATCCCTATTTCCGGTTTAAAGCCCCAGCGGTTCGCTCCTAAATTTATTTTTTTGTCAGGATAATATTTCCCAATAGGTACTGAAGTTACTAAACTCACACCAAAAATAGCCTTTTGCTGATATTGAAGAAAGTTTTTTCTGTCCAAAGCTGGTGAACCTGTTAAATTCACCCCGAAACGAATACGCATATCTGCAAATCCGGTTCTTGAGCCGGTCACTTGCTCGCCATTAAGGATTAATTTTCCCTGCATATCCGCCATAGGTACCGAAACTTGTACTCTGGCCAATTTATTGGCTAAACTAAAACTGTGGATGTAATTTATAGCGAAAATCTGGGTATTTATTTTAAAATCTTTTATCGGTAGTGACGGATCACTCAGCACATTGCCTTTATTATAGCCATAACCAAGCGCTAAAACATTAGTTCCTTTGGGTAAATTGGCATACGCCCTTGGCTCTAAATCTTGTCCTTTGACAGTACTAGTAAACAAAATAATTAGCGCGGAAATACTGTTGTAAATGAATAATTTATACTTCTTTATTTGATGATTCATCTTGCTATAATTCATTAGTTACTATAAGAACACATTTTTTTAGTCGATTCTATTTAACCAAAAATCAATTTTTATTTATTTCACCCAATTGGTTCCAAAAACAACATAATACGCCCAATCTTCTGGTCCCCGTGCCACATCAATTCCTGCGCGAAGTTTGAGTTTTCTGGCCAATAAATACCTATATCCTGCACCTCCGGAAACCCGCCAAGTGGATTCTTGAAACGATTCAGTATTAGAAAGAGCTTTACCTGCACCACCAAAACCCACTAAACTATGTCGGGTGGTAACATCCCATCTCCATTCTGTTTCAGCTAGCGCGGTGACATCGCCTTGATATCTCATAATCGGAATCCCTCTGAGCACAAGATAAGGTTTTAAATAAAAAGGTGCACTGCCCCATATTTGTTGGTATTCAGCTCTAAAACCTGCGATTAATTGTTTGGAAACAGGAACATACGAAAAGGCTGATGTTGCAAGCTTGGTAAAGCCATAATCGCTTCCAATAATTTCATCTGAACCTGAAAAACTTGTATTCCATCGGAAGCCTTTGTCTGGGGTAAAAACATTATCCCTTTTATCATAATCCACTATTAAACCCAATTTACTTACAATGCTATTGGTTTCTTTTACAGAATGAAACAAAGGGTCAGGATTGCTGATTGTAGTATTCAAAAACAAATAATCCAAACCTGCTGACCAAGCACTTTTCCCAATTTGTTTTGTAAATTGCCCGTATAGAGGAACTGTTTTTATATTGAGTTCAACAGATGCTTCCGTACCGTTGGTTAAGTTGCGGTAGAAATTCATATTCACATTGGCATATCCTCCAAAAAGCCTGTAATTGGCCCTCCATTTTTTGATAGTTCCAGCGGTACCTCCACCAACAAACCAAGTGCCATTAGCGGTATAGGCCGCACCAAGCGCAAGAAGATTAGGTTTTGCTCGGGTTTTAACCAATTGGCCACGAATGGTGTCTGAATAAGGGGTGTTTTGCTGAATAAAAACAGGAACCAAAGCACCTCCGATGCCACCCAACGCCGGTTCGGTTATGAGGTATGGTATGGGAATAAACCCTTTGGAACTGATAACCCAATCACTCAAATCAATCTTATGATCGAGCGAGTCCCTAAACGAAACTTTGTGCTGCCCATAGCTTCTCAAAGAAATGCAAATAAGTACAAGTAGAAAGGCCAAAAAGTTTTTGAAATGAAAATAATGATCTATTTTAAAATTCATTTGCAGGGTGCTATTTAATTGTAAAATAATAAATATCAAGATAAAATAAACTTCATCTCTAATGCCTTATAAAAATAATCAATTTAAATGGTTTTCGAAAGGAATTAAATACAAAAAAAAAGCTGCAGATCCAGAGATGCTACAGCTTTACTTTTATAAAAAAATGTTTCTAGTGTTTGAAATCGAATTCAAAGGCTGCTCCTAAACCAAATTGGTAAAGAGATGAATTTTCAGGATAATAATAGGTTCCCCATCCTGGATAAGTAACATAATCTCCTCCATAAGAAGCCCAAATAGTTTGGAAATACCCTTGTAATTTCAAGGCAGTAGAGTCAGATGTTTTAATTTTAACACCCGCTTTGAAGTCCCAAGCAAAACCAGTGTGTGATCCAGTATCCCCATTTAACCAACCCACACCCAAATCCAAACCTAAGAACGGTTTAACACTTGGATTTCCAGTTTGAAAATAATTGTTACCACCAATTAAAATGTAGTTGATACCTGCGTTACCTTGACGAGAGTCTAATGGTACATATTTCTTGAAAATCGCATCGCTGTCCATTCTAAGGTATTTCAATTCGATAGATTTTGATGGTCGGATATAAAATTCCGTACCAATCCCATATTGAAATGCTCCCTTAAATTTTAGAGAATATAGGTTGTCTGATATTTCATCATCAAAAGTGTAGCCTCCATATAAGTTAACACCTACATCACCTTGATTTTGAGCTTTTGCACCTACTGCCAACAAAAAGATTCCCGCAACAAGTAATAATTTTTTCATCGTTTTTTTTTATTTAATTAGTATTATTTTAAACTTGTAATAAAACACTTAGCAAATTTAATCAAAATTTTTAACTTATCCTTTTTATTTTGATAAATATTTCAATGCTATGCAGTTAGATATAAAGTGCATTACAAAATAGATTTCATGGTACAATTTCTATACTAGAACATAAATCCTATTTTGACATGGGTGTACAGTTTTCCGATTTCAGGTGAATACATTGCATTCAATTCTAGAGGTAAGAATCCTAAATTATAACCCAATCCTAAGGAAAAACCATTGATATTTTTGACCGTGTCTGAATTCCAAAATTTAGTTTGGGTACTAAAATCATAAACTGCAGCATTAGCGCGTCCGATTAGAAAGAGACTTCCTGTAAAATTATACTGCATTCCCAGTTGCCCTCCTGCGACGGAGGTCGTATTTATTTGCTGTTCATTAAGTCCGGCAAATGCCACTTGCTGCCTAAACAATTGTTGAATTCCTCCCATATAAAAGTTATCGACGATAAAACCTTGAGAACGAATTGCTACGCTAGATTGCAAATTATAAAATAAAACCCACTTTTTATTCAAAGGGTTAAATTGTGTAAAATCAACCATAAATCGATAATATTGCGGCACATTGTTTAGTAAACTCGAAACATCCTCAGAAGTTCCATCTTCCAAATTGTTTTCGATTTGGGCTTTTCGATCAAAAAAGACTCCCGCTTGAGCAAAGAATAGATGACCTCGAGTGGGAAAATTTACTCTATCGGTGGTAATCGATTCGGAACCTAAATAGGTATAATAATTACTAACATATCCTCTGTAATAATCCCCTTCGATGACATCTGGCGAAAAACTATTTCTGTTATGAATGATCCCAGCCGATACATTCCAATCGTTTGCCATCACACGAGTATAATTTAAATCAATTTGCGAATAGCGTATATTGTACACAAAAAGCTTCTGTGTGCCGTCGTATCGATTCATCGGAAGATTTTGTTTTTCCCAACTTATTTTGAAATAATTATTGGCTTTGGGCCCAAAAATTTGCTTGTGTTCCAATAAAAGTCTAAAATTTTCTCCAATAGCCATTTTTGCTATAGATCGCGACTTATTCAAGAGCAAATCTCTCGAGGTCAAATTGAGCAACAATGCGGGTCCTGTAAAGGAATGAAAAGAGAGACCTGCTTTGACTTGGGTCAACGCTTTTTCTTTGATAATGCAAATCAATTTGGCGTGCCCCGCTGCCGTTGGTTCTAATCGATAATATATATTGTCATAATACCGACTGGCAAACGCAACTCTAAAACCATCATTTATTTGTTTTGCAGTATACCCTTTACCTGGTTTTATAGCTAATTTTTGCAATAACAAATTTTTACTAGTATACTCAATTCCTTCAAAATCGATAGCGTCTATTACGATCTTATCTATTTTGGGCAAACGACTGTACGGATCGTATTGTACTGGATATTTGGCGTTTAAGGAATCAGCAAGTCTTTTAAAATAAGGATAATAAAGTTTACCCACCACATTACCAATATCCATAATCGAATCTGTAGCCTCAAAGCTACCGGCACTGTATTTATCTAATTGAGGTTCGATGACAAGATTACAAAGTTTTTTTTCTTCAACTAAATCTGCGGCATCACGGTATTGGGTAATTTGATAAAATACATCGACTACATTATTCAATTTTTCGATATCCGGAAGTCCCGTAAATAGATTTACTCCAATTACAATATCAGCTCCCATCGCTTTAACATCTTTTACTGGAAAATTACGAACGATTCCACCATCGACAAGCTTGGTTTTATCTGTTTCTACCGCCGTAAAAACGCTCGGTATAGCCATACTGGCACGAACTGCTTTGACAATATCCCCTTTGGATAACACTACGGCGTTCCCATTGGACAAATCAGTGGCGATACATTTGAAAGGAATATTAAATTTAGAAAAATCTTTAAGGTTATAGGCTGGTAAAAACAGCCTGTTCAAAATCAACCATAATTCTTGCGAATCGATCAATCCTGTAGCCAATTGGGGCTTCCATTTTTTAATACCCAATTCAACCGAATATTGACCAAATTCATCTTTTTCGTCAATTCCAACGTATTTATAAATGGGTTTACCGCTCAACAATTCGTCCCAATTGAGCTTTTTGGTCACTTTTTCGATTTCATTTCCGGAATAGCCTACGGCATACATTCCGCCAATGATACTTCCCATACTAGTACCAGTAACATAATCGATTTTTAAACCTGCACTATCAATAGCTTTTAAGACACCAATATGCGCAATGCCCTTAGCTCCTCCTCCACTCAAAACCAAACCTACTTTAGGGCGTTGTTGCGCCTTAATGCAATGGATAGAAAACACCAAAACGCACAAATGGAATATTATATTTTTTAAAAAAGGATGTTTTGTTTTTTTCATTAGAGTAGGCTTTTAAATTGACTAAAAGTTAATTGGCATTTGTATTTTTAGATTTTTCCAAGGCTCTTTTTTCAGCTTTCCCTTTTCCTATTGGAATGCCCGCAGTGATATAAAAAGACCTGTGGTATTGATTTGGATTGGCATCTCCTTTCATTACCGTAACTAATCCGTAATAATAATTGAATCCAATATTCATCCCATGTCCTCCCATTAATCGGTATCCAGCACCAATAGCCAATCCCGCATCGATGACATGAATTTTATCTCGGATGTTGTTTTTATATTCAAGTTCATTTCCGTCAAAATCATTTTTAAATTCGTCGGTAGCTTTGCCCAGCAAACCTAATTGGGTTCCTGCTTTGACATAAATATGATTGTCAAATTTATATTTCATCATGATTGGTACATGAAAATAATTTATTTTTCGATCGACATGTCCATCCACAAAAGCGTTGTCTAATTCCGTATTATTCAAAGAATACACGGGCAAACCATTGGCACCTAAAGTTGATTTTACAATCACGCCAGTATTAACAGCCCAGGAGGGATTTTTAAGCATAAAATCAAAATAGAAACCAAGGTTAAAATCCGTTCTGCCTTTGGAATTTTCCAAATTAGAAATTGTCGAAAAATTTACCCCACCTTCTAAACCAAATTCTACTTTAGGAGAATTGAGCATATCGCCAAAGACCAACGAAATTAGAACCTGAGAATTCATTGATTGAATACTGAGCAGAAAAGTAAAAACCAATAAAAACTTTTTCATAATCCAGGTTTTAAATTACAATCCAAAACGGTACTGAAGGCTTGTCATAAACTGGGTTCGGGTGCCCAAAAATCCACATTCAGCTCTTATCATAAAATGTTTGTTGTATTGGTATTGCGTCCCTAAAAGAAAATTCCACATATCTTTTGGGGCTTTCTCTAAAGAATATTGCACGGTCGAATTCCCAATGGTGCTTAATGCTCCGTCTAAAGCTGTTAAAAATGAACCTGCTTTATCGAGTGCATTAGTAGCCGTTTCGTACTTGACTTTATTGACCGGATTGGCCTTTTCTAGGGGCGTTAATGCGTTCCACCAATTATCGACTGATGTTTGCTTTTCTTCTACTTTTACAAATCCTTGATCGACTTTGGATTGGGCATCACTACCTGAAATGAAATCAGACAAGGGTAAATTACCTTTAGTTTCACTTTTTAAATGTACTCTAAAAGCCCCCGTCCAAAAGGTAATATTACTGTCTGGTTTTCTTAATTTAAAGCTTTTTCCCATTCTAGGACCAAAAACAAATGATTGAGCAGGTTTGTCTAGACCGCTCAAATCTGTCCAACTTACATTCATATCCAAAGCAAGCCAGCCTCCGCCAATTCCGATGGTTGGCGTCATTCCCAGACCAAAAGTAGTGCCATCAAAATTAGCTACTGAACCAAATTTATATACTTCAGTCCAATTATTATTTCCGTCAGGAACCCATAATCCAGCATCGATAGTGGTTGAAGTTTGTGTTTTTCCTAATATTCCATAAACGTTTAAAAAAGGCAATAACCAAATATCAGGTCTGATATTTATGGCGCTGGCTTCGGCTACAGCACTATTAAAACGGATGATTTGATCTAAATTGTATTGAGGTCCATTGTTGAAACCCACATTGAGATTATCAATGACAATGTCCGATTTTTGCCAAAAGTAATTTAGCGACAAGCCCGCAGAGTAGGGCAATTTGTAGCCTTTTTGAGTTACTTTTTCACCCCAAATGGGTAGAGAATACGGATATTCAGCTATTTTAAGACTGTCTTTAATAATTACATTTTTTTTACCGACAATCTTATCGGTATAGACCTGGCTAAAAGTTTGAATGCTCCATAAAAATAAAATAAATTGGAATAATTTTCTTGGTGTCATGGGGTAATTCGATTTGATATTGAACTAATTATTTTAGAGGTAAAAATAAGCAAAAAAAATAATATTTATTATTAATTGCTTGGCTAATGACTATCTATTCTATGAAATACAGAAATACGAATTTTTAAACAAAAAAAAGTGATACCAAAATAATTTCGGTTGGATATCTTTAAATTATTGGAATTGATTTAGCAACAAATATATCAAGCTCAATTCCTTAATTTTCCTAAAAAAATATGAAGACCGCAGGCACTAGGGTGCATTAACGCTATTTGAACTAAATAGATTCTTTTCCAGAAAAATATGGAATATAACATTTACCGCATATAAATTTTCGGTGCTATAGGTTTCGTCATACTGATAAGTCAAATTGCCTTCAATGGCATAACGGTCTCTCCAAGTCGTGGTAACTCCGCCTATCAAACGAGTTTTAACTATTTTAGAATAACGAGAATCCCAATAGGGCTCTAAATTGACATAGGGTACAATCGAACTTTTGCCTGATTTATATTCTTTTTCTAGCATAACCCGATAGCGAAACCGATACGAAAAATCATTTTCTTGCCCCAGCCAACGAGTGTCCACTCTCAATCGATGAGAAAGCAAGATATTTCCCGGCAATGGAATTCTTTTATGCAGTTCGCTAAAAACCATTTCTTCCGTATAATCACCTCTGTTTTCGCCAATGCTCCATCCCTTCATCACTCCTGCGCGAACCATCCATACATTCATTTTTTGTGCTGTTTCTTGGTCCATTAGCCGCCGGATTATGGCATACTTGCCATCTCCCCAACCATAATCCAAGTGCAAATAGATATTTAAATCTCGGCTATCATTCTCATTGTATTTGGTTATGGGAATAAAAGTCGATACTCGCCAAGAGGAATTGAGTCGATACCAAATATCAGTTTCTGGCCATAACTCAAATGAGGAATTTTGCCCGTTACAAATAGTGCTTGTACCGAAACAAAGAAAAAACCAAAGAATAAATTTGTTCTGTAAATTCATTGTTCGTTTCGGCTTAAATTAAGATAAATGTAAGATTTGGTCCTACAGGAAATATGGTGCACACTCCAATTTTTTCAAACCAGTAAGGACATTAAGTTCGCTGCGCAAGTGTCATTAAGCAGACTGCAAACCTTAATTTTCTTAATTCCTTAATGGTTTAAATAATTGTAATTAAATTTATTAAATGATTGATTTTCAAACAAATCGAAAACAAAAAAAAAAAAAAAACATCATTAATGGCTTTCTTTAATACGATTCATCCCTTCGACTAAGGAATGCCATCCGCAAATAAGTGTCACTCGAAATCCATCCATTTTTAGATCTGTGGGTTGACTATCATTCACGGTAGAAGAATATGAAATATTCATCTGAATGTTATCGTTTATTTGGTATCCTAGTGTGCCTCCCACTCCAAGATTGTTCAATGCATTGCCTTCAACACCGTCGACAGTAGCTTGACCACCGCTATAGGAAATCACATCCAATGCCCCCCAAAATCTTTCCATAAAATCGTGTGTCAGATGAGCTTCCAATTGGTACATTGGTTTAGTTTCCATTTTTTGCCCCATAAAATCAGTGTTGTCAGAGAAGAACCAAATAGCAGGTACAAACTCAAATGTAGTACGTTTGCCCGGAACCCAAGCGCCGATCTGCCAAACAACAGGAGCACCCACACGACCATAATACCGATTTTGACCAATATTAATAGGACTTGAACTATCGTATTCTCCTAACGGAACAGCCAAACTAGCTATTATATCAACTGAAAATCCAGGTTGATATCGGAGTATTTCAGGAATGTTCATAATCGCTTTTGGACCAATAATATTTACTCCCAGTTGCAACATGGGATCTCCATATCCTCTGGCTGTAGTAGTGGTACTTAACATATTTAGCGAGGTGGTACTGGACAATCGTCCCATTGGCATAATGACCGAAACAATGGCCGAACGTTTGAATAAAGGCAGCAGTTTTGCATATCCCGCCATCGTCATTGTCGCTTCAAAATTGGCACCTGGAACGACTCTGTTGGATGGATCAAAAGGATTGGCATTCCCACCCATCGAAGAGCCAATTACCGGAACAGCATTGGTTCCCATCAAACCTTTCCAATAAAAACGGGCTCCATCTCCCTGAGCTATACTGGAAATCGATACAGAAAGCATGACTATAATCAGTGCTATCGAAAAATTACCAACACGATTGTTTACAAACTTTATATGGTTTTTCATGATTCTTTTTTCTTTAGTTTTTCTTTATTTCCTTAGGTTCAGCCATCATGCCTGCAGGCGGCACAAATTGTTTGATATTAATTAATGGAGGATAGCCTTCTTGAACTGGGAATCGTTGCGGCAATTGATCTTCCATTGCTTCAAAAGGACCGCGATTAGGTATGATCACATTATTTTCTTTCGCATATTTATCCCAAAGTACGAGCATTTCCCTTAGCTTATAAGGGTTTTGGGATGCTAAATCATTTCGTTCGGCTGGGTCTTGACTGAGGTTAAACAATTCCCAGTCCGACTTACCAAGAGGTTTTATCTCCCAGCGTATTTTCCAGTCACCTTGCCTTACAGCACGATTACCGAAAACTTCCCAAGCGATGTAGTCCTTATCCGTTCGTGGTGAAGCAGCCTGCCCATTGAGTACTGGAAGCCAAGATTTACCCATTAATTTGGGTTGCGCCTTGCCGTTAAAGGTTTCTGGATATTTTCCACCCGCTACTTCAAGCAAGGTCGGCATAATGTCGCCTACGAACATAGTGCCATGGTTAATGCTGCCCTTCGGTAGTTTGTTGATCGGACCACTTACTACCAATGCATTTCTTATGCCACCCTCGGCCATCATGCCTTTATACTGACTGAAGGGAGTCATAGATACTTGTGCCCAGCCTGCACCATAGCCTACGTAAGAGTTCGGTTCTCCCCAGGCATTGGGATTGTTGTTGGACCATTTCGAGGCAAAAAACAGGTAATTAAGTGTGCCAGGGGTGCCACCTATCATGGCCCCCAGGTCGTTACCTTCCGCACCATTGTCGCCAAATACAATAAAAATGGTGTTTTCATACTCTCCAATTTTCTTCAAGTGATCCACAAGCCTTCCTATATGATAATCCAAGTTTTCAACTAAACCGGCATAGAGTTCCATTTTCTTCCCAACCACGGCCTTAGACGCAGGCGCTAGAATGGAGTAATCAGGAACGTACCACATCCGCTCCGCGAGTTGGGCGGTTGCAGGAAGTATCCCGAGCTCTTTTTGCTTTTTCATTCGATCTTGTCTTACCATGTCCCAACCTTTGTCATACTCACCCACATGGCGGTTTCTCCAATCTTTAGGCAAATGGTATGGATCGTGAGGTGCTTGATGCGACACATAGGCAAAGAAAGGTTTGCCATCTTTTCTTCCCTCGTCAATAAAATTGATCAGTTTATCGGTATACGTTTTAGTCGCATAATAGTTTTTAGGAAGTTTGGTCAGGTATTTTCCATCTTCGGTAAAAACAGAAGTAGGATTGAGTGCTGTCATATTGGTCATGTCCCAATAACTACCCATACCATCAAGGAGGGTAAAATCTCGTTCAAAGCCGCGGGCAGCTGGAATCTTGTCAGGCGCTTTTCCTAAGTGCCACTTGCCCACCATATAGGTGTGGTATCCCACATCTTTCAACAATTGCGGCATGGTTACCAAGTTAGTGCTCAGATGCCCTTCGTACCCTTCTTTCCCCATCTGATTGGGAGCGGTCCACTCATCCATAGCGCCCAAACCATTGAGGTGTGTATCCTGCCCCGACAATAACATAGATCTTGTGGGGGAGCAACTGGCGTGCGTATAGTAATTGGTAAAGCGAGTGCCATTCATAGCAAGTGCATCCATATTTGGGGTTTTTATTTCACTTCCAAACATGCCCATGTCCGAGTAACCCATATCATCAGCAAGGATGATGACTATATTAGGTCTTTTACCAACGGTTTGTGATGCCGTAGGTTGACTTAATGTGATCTGTACCATAATCAACAGTACGGATGCGATAGTAAATTTTGTATTCATACAATTCTAATTCAGTTAAAATTTCTATTTTCTTTCCACCGTTACATACTCAATTTTACCATTGAATTTTGATGATTTTTATGATCCTAATTTTAAAATAAAATAAACTATTGATTATAAGGATTAAAGTTACCAAATTTACCTTTAAAATACGCCTAAAAAAATAGTTAATAATGACTATTTTCTTATATTTGCAAGTATAAATTGATTAAAAACTTAAAAAATTAGTTTTATGAATGACCAAGCTGATTATAATTTGTTTCATCAATTTATCGCAAAATATGCTTTCAATGGTTTCGTTGAAATCAATCGGAATGATTCCTTTATGTTGGAATTAGAGGCGATGATGGAAAAAAACAACCAGTTTTTCATTTTGGCAGACTTACTTCAAATGAACATCTTGTACACGAGCCAAAGCAGTGTTGCTATGATTGGGATAACTCCTGAGGCTATCAGTCCCAATGTATTTTTCGCAATTACCCACCCCAATGATTTTGAACGCTTTAGTCAAGGTAGGATACAATTGCTCAAACAAGCTCAAAATTTATACAAATCCAAAGCGGGAAATGCCTTCACATCGACGAATCTAAAAATCAGGAATCCCAAAAATAAATACTCGAGCTTACTTTTTCAATGTTTCCTTTTTTATGCCTCAACTCCTATCGAAACGGTCTATAGCCTAAATATTTATACCAATATCGATCAATTTAAATCCGTTGAAAAGCACTTTCATTACTACTCTGGAGATGATTTGACTTTTTTTAGATATCCCGACGAAATGCTATTGCAGGTTGGATCAATTTATACAAAGCGTGAATTAGAAATCATCAAACTAATTGATAAAGGCCTGTGTACAAATAAAATAGCAGAAAATTTATTTCTTAGTCATTGTACTGTAAATGCCCACCGTGCTAATATTTTGAAAAAATCCAACAGAACGAATATGTACGAATTAATTCACGATTTGAATGAAAATGGTTTACTTTAAAACCAATTCAATTCCAAATTGATACCTCAGACTAAAAAAAATTATTTCTCGTGTCGAACTACTTATTTTTTACTTATATTTGCATAAGTATTTTTACTTAGTAAATGTTAAACTGTCGATTTAATGTGAAGTACTCACTCCATAAAATCAATTTCGAAAAACCGAGAATATGATACATACCAACACACCAAAATTAACCGTTGTAGGCGCTGGCCCTGGAGATATAGAATTGATCACTTTGAAAGCCATCAAAGCGCTCGAAACCGCTAATGTTGTTTTGTATGATGCTCTTGTAAACGAAGAATTATTGCAATATGCCAAAAATGCCACTTGCATTTTTGTTGGCAAACGACTGGGGTGTCACGCCTACAGCCAAGACCAAATCAACGATCTTATTGTTTCGCAAGCACAGCGTTTTGGGCACGTAGTACGATTGAAAGGTGGTGATCCTTTTGTTTTCGGACGCGGAAGTGAAGAAATAGCCTACGCACAACAATTCGGAATAGAAACTGCGATTGTGCCCGGAATTTCATCGGCTTTGGGAGTTCCTGCATCAAATGGAATTAGCCTAACACAAAGAGGCATTTCCGAAAGTTTTTGGGTGATTACAGGAACCACTTCTGACCATAAATTGTCCAAAGATGTGACTCTTGCTTCACAATCTTCGGCAACAGTGGTGATCTTGATGGGGATGCACAAATTGGACGAAATCATCTCGATTTATCAAAAGAACAGAACCGATAATTTGCCTATTGCCATCATCCAAAATGGTACAAAAGCCAACGAGATAAAAGTCGTTGGAACCGTAAATTCTATCTCAGGATTAGTGGAGCAACACCAACTTTCTTCCCCTGCAATTATTATTATCGGCGAAGTGGTGAAGCATTCTTTTCATTTAGCCAACTTTTATCAAGAAAAATTTTCGAATGATGATTTCATTTTGCAAAATTTGAATATCACCGAAAAATTGTAGTAATACGAGCGCACCCCAACTCCCTCCTCACATTTTTTGAATTGGAATTCATAATTGATTCTATACAACCCAAATTGGCAGTTTTTTGATAAACTCCTGCTTTTTTGAGGGCCATTTGCCTTAATCAATTTTAAAAACTTCCTCCTTGAACTGCATTTTAGCATCAAAATCGCTTACTTAATTTATTAAAAACGTAAAATATTAACACTAATTTAATAATTGTTCAAAATAGCATCTTTATTTTTATATTAAATTTGATAAGTTATACCCATTACAATTGTTAAAACTCTAAAAATTTCTTAACTAAATAAAAAAAAAGATGAACGCACAAACAAAAAAATTCCGAATTAGCACAGCAGTTGTATTATTAAGCCTTATTGGGCTCACTGAGACATTAACCGCCCAAGAAAGCGGATATAAGAAAAATGATATCCAACCCATCGATTCCACTTATTTTGCAAAAGACCGATTAAAAGGTCGAGTTATCGTTGTAACTGGAGGTGCAAGAGGAATTGGCCGTGCTACTGCGATTCGTGCTGCAAGAGAAGGAGCCGCTGTAGTTATTGGTGATTGGCTAGCTGCTCAAGGTGAATCTACAGCAAAATACATCCGAAATGAAGGAGGAAAAGCATTGTTTGTAAAAACGGACATTAGAAGTACTGAAGATTGTAACCGTTTAATTGCGGAAGCGGTAAAAATGTTCGGAAAAGTAGATGGAGCACTATTGAATGCTGGGGTTATGGATGGAACATTCTCAGGAGATCCCTTTGACTATGATAAGCAATTCAAATTATTGCCCGCTAGAATGGACGAAGCGACGGACGAATATTGGAACAATGTTATGGATATCAACGTGACGGGAACTTTTAAATCGATGCGCTCCGTAGCCAAACAATTACTTAAACAAGGTAAAGGTGGTGCTATTGTTACCGTTGGTTCCATTGCAGGGCTAACCGGATTAGCAGGAAATCCAGCTTATGTTGCCAGTAAGCACGCGGTAAATGGTTTAACTCGAAATGCTGCTATAGACTATGCTCCTTTTGGAATTCGTGTTAATTCAGTCAATATGGCTGCGACCACAACGCCTATGACCGACAAGGCTTTTGCTTATGTGAAAGAAGTAAAAAAACGCGGAATACCAGGAATGGGTGGTGCTAAAACCGAGAGTTTATTGATGATGAACGACACCAAACACCGAATGGCAACCGTTTGGGAACAAGCTTCTGTGATCTTATTTCTACTTTCGGATGAAGCATCAAATCTAACTGGAGCACTTTATCCAACAGACGGAGGTTGGACAGCCTACTAGACTTGAACCGATGAAGATTAAGTATCTAATACTCGTTTTTGCTTTTTGTTTGGGAGGTTCAACTGCTTTTGGCCAAGTAACAACAGCATTTTTCGAAGGGGAAAGAATTTCCTCTGTAAATTATATTTTCAAGGGTCAACTGTCCGATTCTATTGCTGAAAAAAAAATAATAGAAACCGTAAAGCTCAATTTTCCTGTTGTATCTCAAACCATAATTCAAACTATTTTATTGGATGCCTACACCAGTAAAATACAAGATTTACCACAAATCAAAGAAGCACAATATGAAGTCACACCTTCTCAGTCAGGAGGTGTTGATATTACTTTGACCGTTGTAATTACAGAAGTTGCTAAGGAACAAAAAGAAAAAAGCGGACTTTTGATGGGCGAAAAAGATTTTCCTATTCTTTATTTGGATAAAAAATCCTTGCTGACCACAAAGTTTGCGTTGTCGGAAATGATTTATACGAATAATAATTCCTGGTACGCAAGAGAAGATGCTATGCTCAACGGAAATCCATTAGTAAATAATCCGCCAGGAAAGGGATATACAGGTTGGATTGAAGGCTGGTTTTCAGGAGGAATTTATGGCATTACAACTATTTCAAAAAAGAATAATTTATTTCTCTACGGAGGGTTGAGTTACATAGTCAGCGGATCGGCAGGACGAGAACTATTTACAGATGAGTCTCGATTTTTTGGAGAAATTGAGGATGGTTACGTTGGTTTTTTGGCTACTAAAAAATACGATTCCGGAAATAGTCTTTTGACCAATATTATCATTGGACGAAAACAATTCTCTATCGGACAAGGATTTATCATACGAAACACCGCTTCCAACGGAGATAATCGCGCTGCTTTACAACTCAATCCACGATGGGCTACTGACTTCTTGGGATTGGGAACGCTGCAATACAATAAATTTCTTTTGCAATTATTTCACCTTGACCCTAATGAGTTACCTCTTATTGACAACGAAACAAAATTCAATGGAGTCAATTTCGAGTACGGAAATAAAGATTCTAATAAATTAGGATTGATGTATTTAAATGTTCCTGAATCTAATTTTGGTTATTATACACCAACAGGAGATGTATTTGGAAGAAAAGGGCTAAACCTATATAATTTACGATATTATAAAAACAAGACTGCCGGTCAATCAGGATTATTTTACAAAGCAGAGTTTGCTTACGAAAACAACTCCAATTTCGATATGGAGGCCTACGCAGGTTATCTAGACCTTGGATGGAATTTTGTTAAAAACAAAAAAACAACTGTATTGCGGTATCGATACGCATATTTTTCAGGAGATGATCCTAATACGGAAAAATACGAACGTTGGGATCCCTTGCTTTCTGGTGGTAACGGAGAAGAATGGGTTATCGGGGCCAATCATTTCAAAATTGTGCAAAACAGCAATATGATCGTCAATCAATTGCAAGCCAACTTTAGACCTTGGAGCAAGATTGAATTAGTGCCACAAGCGATGTATTTGTATGCGGCTCAAAACAATAATATTGGAGGAAATCCTGCTTTGAGTACTCTTTCTAATAAAGAATATGGGTATGAATTTAATATTTCAGCAAAATATTTCCCCAATAAAAAGTGGTATTGGCACGGACATTTAGCCTACACAATACCTGGAGAAGGCGCCAAATTAGCTTTGAATAATACCGCAAAACCTTGGCTGAGTGCAATGGTGTTTTTTAGATATTCGCTTTAATGAAAAGCAATGATTTTATTTAATCCAATAATTGAAATTTTAAAAATTACACCCAACGCGTTAAAACACTATAATTTCAATGCAGCTTTCTAATCCAAGCAGATCTCCTAAAACCTCGAGACCGCTTTAACCATAAAAAAAAGTCCTGAATTTTCAGGACTTTACTTTTTATAGGATGTATCACTTAGTCTAAAACAAAACTCACACTCACATTGGCAGTAATTTCTATTTCGCCAGCGGCTAGGGTTTCTCTTGGCAATGCTTCATCGGCAGCCATCGCTTTCATTGCATAAACTCGCGGCGGCGGTGGAAAATAGGTTTGCGAAGTATCCGAAATCAAAATCGCCTTACCTACTTTTTGTCCCAAAACCGAAACATAATCCTCGGCTTTAGCTTTGGCATCCTTCATCGCTAATTTTCTAGCTTCCGATTGCAATTGCAGCATCTTCGACGACATGAATTCAACGGAATCAATTCGGTTGATGCCTTCATTAACCAAACCTTCCATCAAAGTATCGTATTTTGTCAAATCTTTCAATAGTATTCGAACCGATTGGACAGCGCTATAATTGTATTTTTTTTTCTCGTAATCATAATTTGGATTCAAGGCAATGCGTTGCGTCTGGAAATCTTCGGAAGGAATATTCGACTTTTTGATGAATTTCAATATCCCGTCCATCTTTTTGTCATTTTCGCGCTTAACCTCTTCGGCTTTGCTTCCTTTGGTTTCAATTGAAATGGTAATGGAAACCTGATCAGGAACAGTTTTTACTTTTCCTTCGCCTGCTACATTGATCATCGGAACGGGCTTTTGTTCCTGAGCATGCAAACTAGTCATTAATAATAGGCTAAGAATCAATAGTGCTTTTTTCATTTTTAATTCAATTTAAAATAGTTTCAGAACGATAGGCAAATCTTGTGCCAATTATAGTTTTCCAGCTTTGGCAAGAACAAAAAGAATTAAAATTGGAATGGCCAACAATACGACCATAAAAGTATTTTCTACCAACATTGAAGGCTCTTTTAGTATGGTTATCAAATAGCCTCCGATTGCACCACCGAAATGCGCTGTATGCCCAATAGTATCGTTTTTAGCTTTCATTCCGTAGATCGAGTATAATAAGTAACCGATGCCAAAAAGGTAGGCAGGAATAGGAATGGGAATAAAAAACAGGTATAAATTCATGGTAGGGTCAATCAGAATTGCCGAATACAAAATTCCAATAACAGCACCCGAAGCGCCGATTGCTCTATAACTGTAGTCATTTTTATGCATCACTAAAGTGAGTAAACTGCCAAAAATCAAACTGGCGATATAAATCATAAAAAAACTAGTGTTCCCAAAATAACGGATCACCACTGGAGCAAACATGTATAAGGTAAACATATTAAAAAACAAATGCCCCAAATCGCCGTGCAAAAAACCGGACGAAAGCATTCGAATATGCTCACCAGCTCGGATACTACCGATATGAAACTCATATTTTCTAAAAAAAGTGAGATCATTAAACCCTTTATAACTGAATAATACCGTGATTGCCATAATTGCAATTAAAATTGTACTCATATTGATTTTGAATTTTAGTAAGGTGTAAATCTAATTAATATTTATGGTTTTAAAAGAGATGAAAAGCCCTAAAGTACTTTCTAAAGGATTTTTTGAATTATATTTGTTGCAAATCTGTAGTTAATGCGCTTGATTATTTACCTTGTTGTCTATCCTCTTTTGTGGTGCCTCTCGATGTTGCCATTCCGTTTATTATATCTCTTTTCTGATTTTACGTATCTAATCGTTTATTATTTAATAGGTTACCGCAAAAAAATAGTACGCGAAAACATTGCTATGGCACTGCCCCATCTATCGGCAATAGAACGATTAACCATCGAGAAAAAGTCGTACCGTCATTTGTGTGATATGTTCCTCGAAATGATAAAAACGATGACCATTTCAGAAAAAGAGATTAAAGAACGATTTGTATTTCCGAATCTGGAAGTGTACAAAAAACTGGAGGAACAAGATAAAAGTATTGCGATGCTCTTGGCCCATTATGCCAGTTATGAATGGGTAATATCTATGAATTATTACGTCCGTTACAGCGCTTTTGCCGTTTATAAAAAAATTGCGAATCCCTATTTTGATCAATTGGTACGTGACATTAGATCCCGATTTAAAGCCAATCTCATCACGACCAAAGAAACGGTGCCGTATATTATCAAAAATAAAAACAACCAGCTGCTCTCAATTTACGGTCTCGCCAGCGATCAATCACCAAAAGTTACCTCTGCTTTTCATTGGCAAAAATTCATGGGAATCGAAGTCCCAGTGCATACCGGCGGCGAAATGCTTTCGAAAAAATACGATATGAATGTCATTTTTTTAAAGGTAAAAAAAGTAAAAAGAGGCTTCTATGAAGCGCGTTTTGAAATCCTTTCCGAAGATGTGGCTCAAGTTCCAAATTACGAAATTACCGATGCGTTTCTAAAGCTCGTAGAACAGCAAATTTACGAAGCACCCGAATTTTATCTGTGGACACACAAGCGTTGGAAACATAAGAGATAGTATTAAGCAGTACGATTTACACTTCCATCTTCTCGCTCCCATCTTCTAGCTTCAAACTTCTAGCTTCTCACTCCCAACTTCTCACTCCCATCTTCTAGCTCCCCACTTCAAACCATTTTTCCACTAAATCAGTCTCGAATGATTTTGCGTTTGTATGTATAAATTCGTTGGTGTTTTTATCATACCGATAATCTTTGGCCCAATCTTGATGATTTTGCGCCATTGCTTTTATACTTTCGCAAACAAATTCTATCTCTTCATTAGTAGTCGTAGGATGAATCGACATTCTTATCCACCCCGGTTTTTTGAGTAGTTCCCCTAAAGAAATTTCATCAATAAGTTGATGGGAAGTTTTCTGATCGACATGCAATAAATAATGCCCGTAGGTTCCTGCGCAACTGCACCCGCCACGGGTTTGAATGCCAAATTTATCGTTCAATAATTTTACCCCCAAATTAAAATGAAGGTCTTCGATATAGAACGAAATTACTCCAAGTCGCTCCTGATGTTGCGCTGCTAGAATTTTAATATTTGAAATAGCACCTATACTCGAAAAAATATACTCGACGATTTCGTGCTCCCGTTTCAAGATATTATCTATTCCCATCTTATCTTTCAGCTGAATAACCAAAGCGGTTTTTATCACCTGCAGAAAACCCGGCGTGCCCCCATCTTCTCTATCTTCGATATTGTCGATGTATTTGTGCTCGCCCCAAGGATTGGTCCAAGAAACGGTTCCTCCGCCCGGGTTATCCGGAATCAAATTCTGATACAATTTTTTATTAAAAACCAAAACACCAGAAGTTCCCGGTCCGCCAAGAAATTTATGTGGCGAGAAGAAAATCGCGTCCAAGTAACTTTCGGGATCTTCGGGATGCATATCAATAGCAACATAAGGCCCTGAACAAGCAAAATCCACAAAACAAAGTCCATGGTGTTGGTGCATCAATTTTGCGGCAGCGTGGTAGGGCGTTTTGATTCCGGTAACATTGGAACAAGAGGTGATTGAAGCAAATTTGAATTTCCTGTCTTTGTACTTATCCAGTAACTTCCCGAGATTTTCTAGGCTGAACAAACCTTGTTTGCAACACGGAATCACTTCAACGTCGGCAATGGTTTCCAACCATGAAGTCTGATTGGAATGATGTTCCATGTGCGAAATAAAAACAACTGGTTTTTTTTCGATTGGAATACAGATGCAATCTTTCAAGTTTTCTGGAATCTTCAAACCCAAAATACGTTGAAATTTATTGACAACTCCAGTCATTCCGGTACCGTCCGTTATGAGTACATCATCGTCATTGGCATTGACATGCTGCTTGATATAATTTCTCGATTTACGATACGCCATGGTCATGGCGGTACCTGAAATTGTAGTTTCAGTATGGGTATTGGCAACGAAAGGACCGAACTCATTCATCATTTTTTCCTCGATAGGTCGATACAAACGGCCACTCGCGGTCCAATCCGTGTAAATGATTTTTTTTGTACCAAAGGGCGAAACAAATTCCTGATCAATTCCTATAATATGGTCTCGAAACTGTTGAAAGTAGTGCTCTAAATCGGTAGGTAATGCCGCATTATTCATAAAATCCAAATTTGAGGTCAAAGATACCTAATTTTAGTTATTTTAAAAACGCCGAAATTAGGATCAGGGCGATCGCGTTTAAAATTTTCAGACACGAATTGCACAAATTAGCACAAATTGTATTATTTTTTAAAATTAAATTTCACGAATTTTAGTTGTTTTTAAAAGTTCGTGCACTCAAAACAGATTGAAATCTGTGTAAATTTGTGACCCGAGCGATAGCGAACAGGCGAAGCAAATCTGTGTTAACTTTTTTTAAAAGCGAATGCCGAAATTAGGAAGCATTTATCCAAAATTTTCAAAAACTTTTGGCAAAACTCAACAAAATAGTTTGTTTGTAATAGGGTTTCAATGGTGTTTGTAACAAATCCCCCTTCAAAATTGCGCGATGGGTGATAAATAGGTTTTTGAATATTCTGACTTTTGTGATAAACATTCCATCCATCAAAATACTAATATCAGTATCCGTTAGATAATCTGAAGAAAATCCCAAACGATATTGCATTTCTAACCATTTCTTATACTTTCGGTCATACCAAATATTGAGTTCGGCGCCAAGTTGGTCAAAAACAAATAAATCATAATCTCCGAAAGAATCAAAAGTTTGGGTGTAAAACCCAGTATTTGCAATTTGCTGACTGGTTAATCCATACAAACTAACCGAATATGGTGAAAGGGAAAGTCTGAAATATTCATTAGGTTGGTATTTTATTCCGGGTGATAAAATTACCTGATATGGATTTAAAAATCCCTGAATCTTTCCATTGTTATTGTAGTCTTTAAAATAGTCACCATCATAAATTGTAAAAATCGATGTGCTATTTTTTACAATTAAATTGGCATTCCATTTACTGTTTTTACTGAAGGTATACGAGAAATCGTGAAGGGTAAGCAAATCGTCTGTTACTCGTTGAATTCTATCGCTTCCTGAAATTCCATCTTTTTGAATACCAAGTGTCCAGTGAAGTTCATTTGTCATTGCAAAACGACTCCCTTCCTTATAATAATCCAATCCTAAATCTAAGGCACTAGTGGCCGAAAAACTATTTTTATCTGGCCCTGAAGGCGCATTGAATTCTAAAATATTGCTCAAATTTAAACCCAAAGCCGCTGAATATTGATAGGACTTTACGGGTTCTTCTGCGAAAACTACTGGAGGTAGATCAGTAAAAATTTTGTCCTCTACTATATTTTTATCAAATTTAGTATAGGTAACATTTTCAACTTCCGACAATAAAATGGTTGACTTTTTTACCTTATTTTTTCCATTGACATAAGCATAAGTATATATCGTGGGAGTCTGTACAAGTACTTTACAGCGTATTTCTGTTGAATCTTTTTTTTGAATTACATCTTTTTGGGCCACTAAATTAGTTGTTGAGCATAGTACTAGTAGTATCAAGATTTTCTTTCTTACTGATAGTTTAAAAATAAAACTACTTATTACCCGTTGGGTGTAATTCAATTTAATTTTTTTTAAACACATAGAATCATAGTTTTTTATTAATTTTATTAAGACGCTTCGCTTGATTTTAGTAAATCATAGCTATGTGAACCCAAGAACTGGGCTATCCAACTCTTTTTTCTATGATTCTATGCGTTTCAATTTTACTATTTCTAAAAATTTAATAATTTCACCCAACGAGTTACTTATTGAAAAATTTAATCGATCTGAAAAATGGGATGTATATTTTTTCATAATATTGACTAATGAAATAGGTGAAAAAAAATATCAGATTACTATTTAGAATAAAAAAAGGAAGCATCGCTACTTCCTTTTTTTAATTTTTTATTTTGGATTATTTGAAGTTTTTGTATTAGGTTTCTTTTCTCCAGGCAACCCTTTTTCGTTAATTGCCATTGCTGTACAAACTCCATCTTCTATTTTTAAGAAAAAATCTACAGCGCTACGGCTTTTTCCTCTAGCGCCAGAACCCGATGACATTGTACCACTTTGTGACATTCCCCAACTCCATTCCGCAGTAATAGCGCAATCTCCGTTGGGACAATCGCCTGTTGGTATTTCACAAACATCACCATCACACGAAATTTTGGTAGTTTTTCCTCCACATCGTTTTGTAATAGTAAACTCTTTGAAAGTAGCTTTTCCAGCACCACCACCCGAAGCGCTTGACATTGCCGCATCGGAACTTGAAGCTGTCGTCGAACTAGACATCCTCTTGCCTAATGCCATACCAGTTGAAGCATCCCTAGGGCTTTTTACTTCGGTCACAGCATCGTCTGAAGCGCTTACACTAAATGTGGATAGTGTTTTGTAATAATCATATCCTTTTTTTGAAGTTGCCATTCCGCCTGCGGCATCTGCTGAACTTGACGGAATACTTTCAAAAATAATTGTGCAACCCGTATCCGACGGCACTACTCTTGCTTTGACATTTTTCTTTAAATCGTAACTTGCTGTTTTTTCGTTGGTTTGATTACTTTTTGTTCGAGTAGGAAGAGCTGCTGCCTCTTGCGCAAATAATTGATTTGTAAAACTTAAAAAAGCAAATAAAGCGACGCTAATAAAAATTGATTTTTTCATGATTTCTAAGGTTTAATGGTTAATTTATGAGTGGTTTAGTAATAGATTAATTGCGTTTAAAAATTGTTACCGAATTAATAAAATCTACAATAAAAAAGCAAAGAGCACTATGAACTCCCTATTAATGAATCGCCTTCTTAATTACCAAAATAGGATATATTTTCATAATATATTGGATAAATATACAATTTTTTAGTCAACTTTAGAATATTTGATAATTTTAATTACAAATATTAAAATTATGAGCAAGAAAAAACCCTTTCAAAAATAAATTTTAAAAGGGTTATAAAGTATAAAATTGAGAATTTATATTCCTGCGATTGCTTTTATTTCGTCAATAATTCGCAAGGCCAAAGCATCGGCTTTTTCTTGTGAAGCTGCTTCGGTATAAATACGGATAATGGGTTCTGTATTGGATTTACGAAGGTGCACCCAATTTTCGGCAAAATCAATTTTTACCCCGTCGATGGTAGTGATGTCTTCATTTTTGTATTTTTCGGTCATGGCTACCAGAATCGCATCCACATCGATTTGTGGCGTCAATTCAATTTTGTTTTTGCTCATAAAATATTCCGGATAGGAAGCTCTCAAGGCAGAAACTGTCATTTTCTTGTTAGCCAAATGTGTCAGGAATAAAGCCACGCCCACCAAACTATCACGGCCGTAATGCAATTCAGGATAAATAATTCCGCCGTTACCCTCGCCACCAATGATGGCATTGTTTTTCTTCATCAATTCCACCACATTCACTTCGCCAACCGCACTGGCTTCGTAGCTTCCCTTGTGTGCATTCGTCACATCACGCAAAGCGCGAGACGAGGACATATTCGAAACCGTATTACCTGGTGTTTTTCCCAAAACAAAATCGGCACAAGCTACCAATGTATATTCCTCGCCAAACATCTCACCGTCTTCGCAAATGAAAGCCAAACGGTCTACATCGGGATCTACCACGATTCCTAAATCCGCTTTTTCTTCGACCACCAATTCCGAAATATCGGTCAAATGTTCTTTCAAAGGTTCTGGATTGTGTGGAAAATGACCGTTGGGTTCGCAGTACAATTTCACCACTTCCACGCCCATCAATTCCAACAATTTCGGAATAATAATACCTCCAGATGAATTTACACCGTCAACTACCACTTTGAATTGAGCTGCTTTTACCGCTTCGATATCGACCAAAGGCAAGTTCAATACTTCATCGATATGAATATCCATATAAGCATCATTTTCAATGATTTCGCCTAAACTGTCCACATCCGAAAAATCGAATGCTTCGGCTTCGGCAATTTGAAGGATTTTTTCTCCCTCGATGCCGTTTAAGAATTCTCCTTTTTCATTCAATAACTTCAAGGCATTCCATTGTTTTGGGTTGTGTGAAGCCGTTAGAATAATTCCACCATCGGCAGTTTCTAGCGGAACAGCCACTTCCACCGTGGGTGTTGTCGAAAGACCCAAATCGACCACGTCAATCCCTAAACCCACCAAGGTATTCACTACCAAATTATGAATCATGGGTCCCGAAATACGAGCATCTCTGCCGACCACTACTTTCAATTTGGAATTTGGGTTTTCTTTTTTGGAATTTTGACGAAGCCAGGTTCCATAGGCCGAAGCAAATTTTACGGCATCAACCGGAGTCAAATTATCCCCTACTTTTCCGCCAATAGTTCCCCGAATTCCTGAAATAGATTTTATTAAAGTCATATAATTTTAGATTTTAGATTGCAGATTTTAGATTGCAGATTTCGAATACAAATATAAAAAAGTTATGTATTTAATAAGTCTTATTTTATAAGTTACTAACTCTTTTAAAAATATCAAGGCTTCGTGTTTTTTTATATCTTTATCACATTACAATTAAAATCATAATTTTAGCAAAAAAAGGGAAATTGAGAAGTCCAATCTGAAATCTAAAATCTACACTCTAAAATGAATTTCCTAGCCCACATTTATCTTTCTGGTGAAAACGATTTAATGAAGATTGGCAATTTTATGGCCGATGGTATTCATGGAAAACACTTTGATCATTTTCCAAAGGAGATTCAAAAAGGCATTATTTTGCATCGTGAGATTGATACTTTTACCGATGCTCATCCTATTTTTAGGCAAAGCACCAAACGATTGCACGCCAATTATCATCATTATTCAGGCATCATTGTAGATATTTTTTACGATCATTTCTTGGCCAAAAACTGGAGCTCTTATTCAGAGGAATCTTTAGAGCAGTACACCGAACGTTTTTATCAATCCTTGCGGGATAATTACGAGTTGCTGAATGAGAAAACCCAAAAAATGCTGCCATATCTGATTCAGCAAAACTGGTTAATGAGCTACCAAACTATCGATGGGATTGCCTTTATTCTAGAAAAAATGGACAACCGGATGAAACGCGATTCGATTATGCGCCTTTCAGTGGCTGAGTTGAGAACTTATTATGCGGAATTTGAGCAGGAATTCACCATATTTTTTGATGCAATAATTGCACATACAAATTTGAAAATACAGACTTTATGAAAAAATTTTACAGATTAAATACTTGATAGTAAATAGGTTTTTTAAAAAATAACAGTAAAATGAAAAATATCTCTATCCTGTTTCTTTTGTTTTCAATAATTTCATATTCCCAAACAGAGAAAACAAAGTCTAAGAAAGATTTTAACGATAAAATAGTTGACTTTGCAATTGAAAATTGTGAGGAGAAATTTATTGAATTACCCGATTTATACGATACTACAACTGAAAAAATAGCTAATGATAAAAATGAAAAATTGATTTTAGCTGAAAAACTTATAAACAGAGGATTTAAAGAAATAAATTGGGGACGTGGAAATCATCCCTTAGGCCCAAGAATTATAGATTTAACTTTAAGGAAAGGTGATTGTGAATGTGATGTAATTAAAATTTATTATTCAACAGCAAATGAATCGCAATATAAAATGACAGAAAAAATAAAATGCAGAAAAATCAACAATTAGTTAAGAATAGCTTTGTCCTAAATAATACATTCGAAATTAAATCAAAATGAAAAAAACAATTATCCTATTCCTAATCATCAGTTTCGGTTTCAAACCCATGCGCATTATTGCGCAAACGGGACTTGTTACCCAAAAAGCAATGGTGGTTTCGGCACGTGAAGAAGCCTCGAAAATTGGTGTCGAAATCATGAAAAAAGGAGGCAATGCCTTTGATGCTATGGTGGCTACCGAATTGGCTTTGGCAGTCGCTTATCCTTATGCAGGGAATATTGGAGGTGGCGGTTTTATGGTGTATCGAAAAGCGAATGGAGAAATAGGCTCTTTGGATTACCGTGAAAAAGCGCCTTTGGCCGCTTCAAAAGATATGTTTTTGGATGAAAATGGAAATGTAATCAAAGGAAAAAGTCTCGAAACGGCTTTGGCCATTGGCGTTCCCGGAACAATAGCTGGCGTGTTTGAAGTACACAAAAAACTAGGTTCTTTGCCCATAGCAGAAATCTTAAAACCTGTAATAGCCATAGCCGAAAGAGGGGTTATTGTGACCAAAAAACAGGAAAACCAATTGAAAAATTACCACGAAGCTATTGTAAAAGTAAATGGCACTAACTCGCTTTTTTCTAATACATTAAAAGAAAAAGATACCATAAAATACCCCGCTTTGGCCAGCACCCTAAAAAGAATTGCTAAAAACGGTCGAGACGAATTTTACAAAGGAGAAACAGCTAAAATCTTAGTAACGTATTTGCAACAAAAAGGAGGCATTATTACTATGGAAGATTTGGCAAAATACGAAGCCAAATGGAGAAAACCAATCAGTTTTACCTACAAAGATTTAAAAATCATATCGATGCCGCCACCCAGCAGTGGAGGAATTTGTCTAGCTGAAATTCTTAAAATGGTGGAACCTTATGACCTAGCTCAAATGGGACACAATTCGACCCAAGCGATTCAAGTCATCGTCGAAGCCGAACGCAGAGCTTACGCCGACCGAAGTGTGTATTTAGGCGATCCTGATTTTGTAAAAATCCCTGTTGCAGCCCTGATTTCGGAAAAGTATTTAAAGGAAAGAATGTCCAACTTTAGTTTCGACAAAGCATCCTTATCTTCCGATATTCGAGAAGGCAAAGTCACATATAACGAAAGTACCGAAACCACGCATTATTCAATCGTCGATCAGTTTGGTAATGCTGTTGCAGCAACGACGACTCTTAACGACGGATTTGGTTCCAAATACTATTGCGATGCATTGGGCTTTTTCCTAAACAACGAAATGGATGATTTTAGTGCCAAACCGGGTACACCCAATATGTTTGGTTTAGTGGGTGGCGAAGCCAATAGTATTGCGCCACAAAAAAGGATGTTGAGTGCGATGACACCGACCGTAGTCGAAAAAAATGGCCAATTATTTATGGTCGTTGGAACTCCGGGTGGTTCGACTATCATCACTTCGGTTTTGCAAACGATCTTGAATGTTTCTCAATTCAAAATGAGTATGCAGGAAGCGGTGAATGCGCCTCGTTTTCACCATCAATGGTTGCCTGATGTGATTACTTTTGAGCCCAATACTTTCGACACCAAAACCTTTGATGCCTTGAAAACCAAAGGGTATATCATCAATGAGAAAACCACTCCTGTGATTGGAAAAGTAGATGCCATTTTGGTTTTGCCTAATGGAAAATTAGAAGGCGGCGCTGATAAAAGAGGAGATGACACTGCAGCAGGATTTTAGATTTTAGATTTTAGGTTGCAGATTTCAGGTTGCAGATTTTGAATTTTTATAATATGAATTTTACCACCCAATTAGAATCCGCTTTTAAAGAAAAGGCTAATCCCGAAAATGCGTTTGCAATGGCAAAGTATATGCGGAATCATTTTACGTTTTTTGGAATAAAAACGGAGCAAAGAAGACAAATTTTCAAAGATATCTGGATGGTATATAAAAATGAAATTGCAGATAATCCAAGAACCATTGCTTTAGAACTTTACACAAAAAAAGAACGAGAGCTTCACTATTGCGCCATTGAAATTTTAGTAAAGCAACTCAAAGGAAACTACAAAAAAGAAGACATTCATCTCATCGAAAAACTAATCCTAATAAACTCCTGGTGGGACAGTGTTGATACCATCGCCAAATATATTTTGGGCCAATACCTAGTCGAATTTCCATCCGAAACCGTAAGGGTAATCAAGCGTTTTTCGGATTCCGAAAATATCTGGCTTAACCGGAGTGCGATTCTCTTTCAATTGAGTTACAAATTGAAAACCAATTTCGATGGGCTACAATCTGAATGTGAAAAGCATAAAAATTCTAGAGAATTTTTTATTCAAAAAGCCATCGGCTGGGCCTTGCGAGAATACGGGAAATCGAATCCAAAGGCGGTTCAGGAATATGTAACAAATACCAATTTAAAACCACTAAGCACAAAAGAAGCACTGCGAAATATAATTTTGGATTAAAATATTGATATTTTTGTATTCCATCTCAAAACGAAAATGATAAAAAAAATAATACATAGACTTGAAAGCCTCACTGATTTAGCACAAATTAAGCTGACCAACAAGCAGTTTATTTTTGTTTCCAGTATTTTGGTGGGCATCTTAGCCGCGTTTGCGGTGATCGTTTTGAAAACCTTTGCGCATTGGGTCTTCCTTTTTGCTACCTACCTAACCAGTAATACGGGCATTTTTAAATACGGCTACATCAAAATAGTATTACCGGTCATCGGGATTATGTTAACCGTTTTTGTAGTCAAGAAATTTCTCGGCGGAACTATCGAGAAGGGAACTTCTCAAATATTGTATGCCGTAGCCAAAAAAGCCAGTATTATTCCAAGAAAACAAATGTATGCGCAAATCGTCACAAGCTCGTTGACCGTAGGTTTGGGAGGTTCCGCAGGTTTGGAAAGTCCCATTGTTATTACTGGCGCTGCCTTTGGATCGAACTACGCTCAAAGATTCAAACTGGGCTATAAAGACCGAACGCTCCTTATCGGTTGCGGAGTAGCAGCAGGCATTGGAGCGGCATTTAATGCTCCGATTGCTGGGGTTTTATTTGCTATCGAAGTCTTGTTGGTCGATGTGAGTATTTCTGCGTTTACCCCGATAATGATTTCCGCTGCAACAGGAGCCTTGGTCTCTGAAATTGTCTTGGACGAAACCATATTATTATCCTTCAAACAACAGCAAACCTTCAATTACCATAATATTCCTTACTATATTTTACTTGGATTATGTACCGGATTTATAGCGGTCTACTACTCTCGAAATTTTCAAAGGGTAGAACATTTTTTTGCTAGACTGCGCTTGAAACCGTACAAAAAGGCTTTAATTGGCGCTTCAATTGTAGCCATTCTTATTTTTATTTTTCCAACACTTTTTGGCGAAGGCTATGAAAGTATCAAAACATTATCTGAAAAAGACCCCGGAATACTGTTGGAGAATACCTTGTTCAGCAGTTTTAGAAACAATAGTTGGGCCTTGCTGCTTTTTGTGGGAGCCACATTGATGCTAAAGGTTTTTGCCACAGCAATTACACTCGGAAGCGGCGGAAACGGGGGTAACTTTGCTCCTTCTCTATTTTTAGGATCGTACGTTGGATTCTTCTTTTCCAAGTTTTTGAACCTTACGGGATTAACGAATTTGCCGGTAAGTAACTTCACTTTAGTTGGAATGGCAGGGATTCTAAGTGGTTTGTTTCATGCTCCGCTAACCGCTATTTTCTTAATTGCGGAAATTACAGGAGGTTATGCCTTGATGATTCCTCTGATGATGGTGGCTTCGATAAGTTTTGCCATTTCAAAACGGTTTGAAAAACATTCGCTTGATGTCAAAAATTTGGCTCGAAAAGGAAATGCTTTCACCAGTAACAAAGATGCTAATGTCCTTTCTAATTTGGATATAAATGCGGTTATCCAAACGGATTTCTTAACGATTGCCGCTCAGGATACCTTAGAGAAATTAGTCGATTTAATATCGCACTCTAATCAAGTGGTGTTCGCCGTTGTAAATCCAGAGAACGAATTACTTGGCGTGGTTCATTTTAACGATATTAGGGAAATTATTTTCAACCAATACCGCGTAAAATATACCTTGATTAAAGATATTATGAAAAAACCTTCGGATATTATTTACCCGGCCGATAGTATGGAAACGGTTATGAACAAATTCGAAAATACAAAAGTGTCCTTTCTACCGGTAGCCAAAAACGGCAAATATTATGGTTTTATATCCAAACGCATAGCCCTTGAAGCCTACAGAAGGAAGTTAAAATCAATGATTATCGAATAATTTATGGATTGTATGCCAACATTAGAAAGTCTATTTTTAAAACTAAAGGATGTCAAAGTCATTGACCAATCGATCCCTTACATGCATTACACTCCAATTGATTTGTCGGTTTGGAACACAAATTTGACCCAAATGGACCTGAAAAATCCGCAAGATTTTGAACTATTTATCGAAAATCATCTCCACAAAAACAATGCAAAAATCGCTTTCGGTGGCTATAACGAAGAAAGAAATCTCTATGACAATAGAACGCTTTTTGAGGGCGAACAATCGGAAAAAAGAAACATGCACATCGGTATGGATTTATGGATAAAGGCTGGAACCCCAATTCTGGCGGCGGTTGACGGAATAGTTCACAGCTTTAATTTCAATGCTGGCTCCGGAAATTATGGTCCAACAATTATCTTAGAACACTGTATCGATAATCAAATTTTCTATACTTTGTATGGCCATTTAGCGCTCGAAAGTATTGAAAAACTAGCCATCGGAACCGCTTTCCGCCAAGGAGAACCGCTGGGCACTTTAGGTGATTCGGCTGTAAATGGTGGCTATTCCCCGCATTTGCATTTTCAAATCATCAAAAATATAGCTGATTATGTTGGTGATTATCCCGGAGTTTGCAGTAAAAAAGATTTGACTTATTATTTAGAGAATTGCCCTGACCCCAATTTGCTGTTGAAAATTAAATAAAAACCACATTTATCGTGGTCTTAATTTCCAACACGACAGAGCATTCGCTTTTAAAAAAAATTGACACGAATTTGCTTCGCCTGTTCGCAATCGCTCGGGTCACAAATTGACACAGATTTCGATCTGTTTTGATTACACGAAATCTTAAAAACAACCAAAATTCGTAGAATTTAATTTAAAATAGTAATAAAATTTGTGCTAATTCGTGCAATTCGTGCGTGAAAATTTTAAACGCGAATGCCATGCTAACACCATGCTTTAAAATAGAGAATAGAATTCAATGTTGTCCGATTAAAATTGTAATGAAACTAAAATCTCCAACAAATATAGTCCCTACGGGACATTAGAGGGCGAATGACTTGTTTTTTGACTACCAATATTTTGCTCCTAACGGAGCATACTTCGTAGAAGTTAAATGTTGGTAGCGAGAGGATTACGAATAGTAAATTTGTCCCGTAGGGACTATACTTGCATTTCATCGGATAACAGTGAATAGAATTAGTTTATTTTCAAATTAAAGAGCAAAAAACTACTATTTGCATAGAAATAAAAAAATAATCCTTAGTTTTACTTTTATTAACCCGTTGGGTGTAATTCAATTTAATTTTTTTTAAACACATAGAATCATAGTTTTTTATTAATTTTATTAAGACGCTTCGCTTGATTTTAGTAAATCATAGCTATGTGAACCCAAGAACTGGGCTATCCAACTCTTTTTTCTATGATTCTATGCGTTTCAATTTTACTATTTCTAAAAATTTAATAATTTCACCCAACGAGTTTTTATTACTATTTCAAAATGACAGCAAACGAAACCACGATCATAAAATTCTACACCGCCTTTGCCAATTCGGATGTTACTTCAATGTGTGAATGTTACCATCCTGAAATTCAATTTCGCGATCCTGCTTTTGGATTATTAAAAGGCGAACAGGTCTGCAAAATGTGGAAAATGCTACTCGAACGGGGCAAAGGAAATATCGATATCAGTTTTTCCGAAGTCAAAGCCAACGACCATATTGGATCTGCTTTTTGGATTGCCAAGTATAATTTTAGCGAAAACAACCGCAAAATTGTCAATTCAATTTCGGCAAAATTTCAATTCAAAGAGGGTTTGATTGTCAAGCATACCGATGATTTTGATCTTTGGAAATGGTCACAACAAGCTTTGGGAATCAAAGGATTACTCCTAGGCTGGACCGGATATATGCAGCAAAAAATTCAAGAAAAAGCGCGGAAATCACTCCAAAAATATTCCGAAACCACTTCCTGAAATAATCAAGCATTCACTTTGTATTTCCGCTTTAGTTGTAGCAATGAGGCAGTTAACAATGATTAAAATTGTCTTTGTTTTCATTCTGATTTAAAGATATTTTTGATTAATTTTGAATACTATTGTGATCACTGCGTAAAGTACATCTAGTTTGCGTTTTGGATTAAAAAAAATAGCTTCTTCCTAACTTGTATGAAAACAAAAAACGACCTCAAAAAAGCGACAATTACTAAAGACAAGTACAGTATCTTTTTCGATTCTAATAGAGATAGCATCACCATTTTTAGAATAGATCTTAAGGGAAAAATAAGCAATTTTATTGAAGCAAATCAAGCCACCTCGGAGCTATTTGGCTATACCAAGAATGAGCTTTTGAATATGAATATAAATGCTATTGAAGAAATAGATGAAGCCATAAAACAAGCTAGAATTGCTGCTATTCTCGAACAAGGAAAAGCCGATTTCGAAACCATTATCCGCGACAAACAAGGAAATATGAGAATAGTCGAAGTCGAAACCAAACTGATTTCGTACGACAATGAACCTGCTGTGATGAATATTACCAGGGACATTACAGAACGCAAATCTATTGAGTTAAACTCCAGAAAAACACAAGAAAAACTAACCACGATCCTTCGGGCAATTCCAGATTTACTTTTTGAAGTGGGATTAGATGGACAAATATTCTATTATCAAGCCCATCGGGAAGATTTACTTGCAGTAGCTCCGGATCAAATAATCGGGGGATTTTTCCAAAATTATTTGCCTCCCGAAGTAGCTGAAATTTGTTTTGAAGCCATACACGAAGCGCATAAAATTGGGTGGTCTATAGGAAAACAATATGCTTTGCAATTGCCTCAAGGCAAGCATTGGTTTGAACTTTCGGTTTCACTCATAAAAACCAGCACCCCTTCAAATCCAAGATTTATTATTCTGGCTAGAGACATCACCGATCGTAAACTTGCCGAAGAAAAATTAATTGCTAACGAAAAACTATTAAGTCAAACCCAGATGATTGCTCATCTTGGCTCCTATTTTTTGGATTTTACCACAGGAAAATGGACCAGTTCGGTGGTGCTCAATTCGATTTTTGGCATTGATGCAAATTATGAAAAAAACATCGAATCTTGGACTTCTTTGCTCCATCCTGATTGGGTCGCCATAATGACGGATTATCTGAACAACGAAGTCTTAGGCCAAAGAATTAATTTTAATAAAGAATATAAAATACTTCGATTTGATACGAAAGAAGTGCGCTGGGTTCACGGAATGGGTGAAGTTACCTTCGATCAAGACGGAAATCCACTCACGATGATCGGTTCAATTCAAGACGTAACGGAGCGAAAAATAGCCGAAAAAGCCCTCAAAAAAAGCGAAGAAAAACTGAAAAATATTTTCAATTTGGCCAATTCTGGAATTATTGTGGCTGACATTGAAGGTAATTTTTTAGAATTCAACAATTGGTGGTTGAAAATGACGGGATACACTCGCGAAGAGTACAGCAAAATGAAGAATTTTGGGGTAACGCACCCAGAAGACATCGAGAAAAGTAAATTTTGGTTAAAAAAAATACATACGGGTGAAATCGATAAATATCAAATAGAAAAACGATACATTCGAAAAGATAAATCTATATTTTGGGGCGAATCCTCTGTTTCGGCCATTAAAGACAAAAACAATCAAATCACCAGCACCATTGGTATCGTAACCGATATTACGGAGCGAAAATTGGCTGAGGAATTATTGCGCGAAAGCGAAGAAAAATACCGCGGACTTGTTGAAAATTCTCCCGATGGCATTGTGACTTATGTTCAGGACAAAATTACGTATGTGAATGCAGAGGGCTTGCGAATTGTTGGCGCAAATACTGCCGATCAAATCCTTGGAAAATGCGTATTAGAATTCATTCATCCGGATAGTATTGAAAGTGTCATTCAAAGAATGAAAGAAGTCATAATGGATGAAAACGCTTCTCAAATCGTGGAAGAAAAACTCCTGACCTTACAAGGCGAAACCGTATATGCCGAATTAAAAGCGATTCCTACCGTTTTCGAACATCAAAATGCTGTACAAGTCATCATTCACGATATTACCGAGCGCAAACGAACGCAGGATAAAATCAAACAACTTTCGCAAGCGGTCGAGCAAAGTCCAGTGGCTATCGTAATTACCAATACTTTGGGGAATATTGAATATGTCAACCCCAAATTTATCGAAACTACCGGATACACATTTCAGGAAAGTATAGGCAAAAATCCGCGAATATTAAAATCAGGTCATACCAGTCTGGAAGAATACAAACATTTATGGCAGACCATTTCTTCTGGCAGTGAATGGTTTGGAGAGTTTCATAACAAGAAAAAAGATGGCACACTGTATTGGGAGTCTGCCTCTATTTCGCCTATTTTAAATTCACAAGGAATTACCACACATTATATCGCTATCAAGGAGGATATCACCGAACGGAAGTTGATTGAGCAACAATTAATCAAAGCCAAAGAAAAAGCCGAAGAAAGTGACCGATTAAAATTGGCTTTCTTAGCCAATATGAGTCACGAGATTCGCACGCCGATGAATGGTATTCTGGGTTTTACTGAATTATTAAAAGACAAAAGTTTATCCAACGATATACAGCAAGAATACATCAAAATCATTGAGAAAAGTGGCAAACGTATGCTCAATATAATCAATGATATCATTAGTATTTCAAAAGTAGAATCAGGACAAATTGAGGTTACTTCCTCTGAAACCAATGTAAATGAACAAATAGAGTACTTATTCACGTTTTTCAAACCGGAAGCCTCGCAAAAAAATATTACGCTTCGATTGACAAAAGAATTAGCAGAGCATCACTCCTATATCCATACCGATCGAGAAAAATTATATGCCATTCTCACCAACCTGATCAAAAACGCAATCAAATTTACAAATGAAGGATTCATTGAATTTGGCTGTGCAAAAAAGGGCGATTATTTAGAGTTTTTCGTGAAAGATTCTGGCTTAGGCATCTCCGATTCACAAAAGAAAATCATTTTCGAACGATTTAGACAAGCCAATGATACTATTGGCCGAACACACGAAGGTTCCGGTTTAGGTTTGGCTATTTCTAAAGCCTATGTCGAAATGTTAGGCGGAAAAATTTGGGTCGAAAGCCAAGAAGCCATTGGAAGTACTTTCTATTTTACCTTGCCCTACCATTCGGACTATATTCCTGAGGCAAAAATCCAGATCGAACAAACCAATGACGCTGAAAATGAGGAAAACAAAATCAATAACTTGAAGGTTCTCATTGTGGAAGACGACCCGATATCTAAACTTCTTATCACTATTGCGGTAAAACCTTTTAGTAATAATATTCTAAAAGTAAGCACTGGTTTTGAAGCCATAGAAGCCTGCCGAAATAATCCCGATATCGATTTGGTTATGATGGACATCAATATGCCTGAATTGGGCGGTTATGAGGCGACCCAGCAAATCAGGAAATTCAACAAAGACCTAGTAATTATTGCCCAAACCGCCAACGGCATGCAAAGCGATCACGATCAGGCCATCGCAGCTGGCTGTACCGATTACATTTCTAAACCCATAAACATCAGCTCTTTGAGCAAGTTGATACAAAAGTATTTTAGTAAAATAAAAGGTGGATAGGGAGTTGAAATACAATACTATAATACTTACTTGCGGTTCTGGACTTTCTAGAAACGAAACCCACGATACAAATAAGCTGCTGATTTGCTCAAAAAAAATAAATCAATAACTCACTTTCGAAAGGTTTGCATTCACATCAATTGTGATTTCTTTGCCAAAAATCAAGGATCGATTGTCTCGAATATGACCTGCAGGAAAATCGAAAATTACTGGATAATTGTATTCTTTGACTGCATTCAGAATAATTTCACGGTGTGTTCCACCAAACAAAGTGTCTTTTTCAACGTCATAATCAAAATCGCCAACGATGAGCCCTTTCAGATTTTTTAGCGCTCCTGTTCGTTTCAAGGTGTAAATCATACGGTCTATGCGATACAAATCTTCGCCCACATCTTCGATAAACAAGATTTTGTCATACAAATTAACTTCAGAAACGCTGCCAATCATCGAATTGACAATTGACAAATTACCGCCTATGAGAATGCCGCTGGCACTTCCTAACTTATTCAAGGGATTCGTTGGAATTTCGAATCCATAACTGTAACCAAATAAAGCTTTATACAAGGTTTGTTTGGCATCGGCAGAGGCGCGTTTCATTCCTCCGGGCATAGTGGCGTGGATGGTGGCAAATCCCAAATTGTGAATCGTAGTATGTAAAGTAGTAATATCGGAATAGCCAACGACCCATTTGGGATACTTTTCGAAAGTGGTAAAATCGAGTTGGTCAATGATACGAACGGTTCCATAGCCTCCTCTCGAACACCAAATGGCTTTTATTTTTTTGTCATTCAATGCCAATTGCAAATCGCTTTGACGTTCTGCATCGGTTCCGGCAAAATGATTGTGTTTTTTAAAGGCGTTTTTACCGACAATCACTTCCAATCCCCAGCTTTTGGCCAATTCAATTCCGGGTTCGATCTCGGTAGAATCGGGAACAAAACCCGCTGGAGCGACAATCATAATGGTGTCGCCTTGTTTCAAATAGGGTGGTTTTACAAATGCAGTCGTTTGTGGTTTGTTCTGATCTTGACGAACTAAATTGCCTTGTTTCATAGTTTGATATGTGGATTTACACTGCACAAAAGCAGTCATAAAAAGCAGTTGGATGCCCATTACTGCCAATTGTTTTGGATTTCTTAGAAGTGGTTTTATCATAGAGTACAATACTACTATTTTTTTTTAGAAATCTGAAAAAACATTCAAATTAAACTTCCAATCCAGTTCTTTTTGATACCACAATTGACCTGCTGCTACCTGCAACGGGCAATCAAAATTATTGGTGTATAAAGCCCCGGTTCCGAGTCCTTGTGGCATCGAATTCCGTTGCAAAAACGTCCATTGTGCGATGGCATTCAACCCGATATTCGACTCCAAAGCCGAGGTAATCCACCAGCCGATATGGTACTTTTCGGCTAGCAAAATCCACTCTTTAGTCCCACGAAAACCACCCACAAAACTAGGCTTCAAAATGATGTATTGCGGCTGTATTTTTTGCAATAAAGCTTCTTTTTCTTCTAGCGAAAAGACACCAATGAGCTCTTCGTCTAATGCAATGGGAATTGGAGTGATTTTGCACAGTTCTGCCATCCTGTCAGTATTGTTTTTTTGGATGGGTTGCTCAATACTATGTAACTTAAATTCAGCTAATTGATTTAATTTATCTAAAGCCAAAGTTGTATCAAAAGCACCGTTAGCATCGACCCGGATCTCGACTTGGTCCGGGCTGAAATGTTGCCGAATATAGCCCAATAATTGCAGTTCTTTATCGAAATCTATAGCACCAATTTTGAGTTTCACACAACGGAAACCATCGGCTAATTTTTCTTCGATTTGTTGCTTCATAAACGCTTCCTCACCCATCCAAACCAAACCGTTGATATCGATGCTTCTTTCTCCTTTTGTAAAGTCAGAAGGAAAGAGTAAAAAGGGCGTTTCACTCCTCAAAGATTGGAACGCCATTTCTACTCCAAACTGGATCGAAGGAAACTCCAATAAGGCTTCCCAAAGTTGGTTTTCACCCAACTGAATATGGTCACAGGTCCATTGCAATTGGGCTTCGTAATCGGGTCGGTCGTCAGCACTTAATCCTCTTAAGATACCGCACTCGCCTATTCCTATTTTGCCGTCCTTTTCGAGAACGATAAACCAAGTTTCTTTCTCGGTCATCACACCGCGAGAGGTTCCTGAAGGTCGCTTGAAGCTGAGCATGTATTTATGGTAGGTTGCTTTCAACAGTGGAAGTTAGAAGTTTTCAGTTATCACTTTTAAGGAAGTATTCATTTAGAAAGTGTTCTCCTTTCGGGGGTTAGGGAGCTTAAAACCCTAAATCTCTCTCAATCTCCTCCATTTCGATAATGTCGTGCGCTTCTTGTAAGGAACGAACCACGGCAAGTCGGTCTGACACGGCATTAAAATCTGGTTCAGCGGTGACGATAATAAATGATTTTTTTTCTTTTTTATGTGTTTTCGAAATGGGCAAGAAACTTTCAATCTCCTTTATAGATAAGGCTTTATACTTGCTTACATCGACAATGATATTGCTTTTTTGAAACGATTTGTACTCGTTAGTCAATTTCAAACGAAATGAATCCAAATCACCTTGAGTATCTTTTAGGATAACAGTATGCCCTTTTTGTTCTACCTTCATGACGTTAAAATTTAAAGTATTGCTAATGTACAAAGAAAACTTGTGCTTTGAAAATGGATAGCGCAATAATAATTATTGAATTTTGGATGCCAACAAATAAATTACCGCCATTCGAATGGCCACTCCATTTTCGACTTGGTTCAAAATTACCGATTGCTTGGAATCGGCAACATCTGAGGTGATTTCGACCCCTCTATTTATTGGGCCGGGGTGCATAATTACGATTTCTTTATTCAGGGAATCGAGCAAGGTTTTATCTAATCCGTATTGTTGGGCATATTCCCGAGTTGATGGAAAAAAATTGACATCCATTCTTTCGTTTTGCACGCGAAGCATATTGGCTACATCGCACCATTCTAGCGCTTTACGCAAATTAGGTTCAACCGTAACACCAAGTGATTCAATGTATCTCGGAATTAAAGTTTTGGGGCCGCAAACTTTGACTTCGGCACCTTGCATTTGCAAAGCATAGATGTTTGAAAGGGCTACTCTGGAATGCAAAATATCACCAACGATAACCACTTTTTTGCCAGCCACCTCGCCTAATTTTTCGCGAATGGAATAACTATCCAACAAAGCTTGTGTGGGGTGCTCGTGCGCTCCGTCTCCCGCATTGACGATACTGGCTTTTACATTTTGAGATAAAAAATGAGCCGCTCCGGGATTGGAATGTCGCATTACGACCATATCGACTTTCATCGAAAGGATATTGTTTACGGTATCTATGAGAGTTTCTCCTTTTTTAACCGAAGATTGCGCTGCCGAAAAGCTGATTACATCCGCCGATAAACGCTTCTGAGCCAATTCGAAGGACAATTTGGTTCTGGTGCTATTTTCGAAAAAGATGTTGGCAATGGTAATGTCACGAAGCGAAGGTACTTTCTTGATGGGACGATTGATAACTTCTTTAAAATGATCGGCAGTTTCAAAAATGAGGTCAATATCTTGCTTGTTGATATATTTTATTCCTAATAAATGATTTACACTTAACTCGCTCATTTTCTATTATTTATTAATTAAATAAACGGCATCTTCACCGTCCTGTTCTTTCCAACACACCTGCACTTTTTCGTCATTGAACGCATCGACCTGACGACCACGAAAATCGGGTTGAATAGGCAAATGACGACTAAAACGACGATCGATAAGCACCAATAATTCGATTTCTGAGGGTCTGCCAAAGGATTGAATGGCAGTCAAAGCCGACCGAATGCTTCGACCGGTATATAAAACGTCGTCAATAAAAACGACTTTTTTGTTTTCGACGATAAAATCAATTTGAGTTTTGTTGGCTTCTAAGGGTTTGTTGGTCCTGCGAAAATCATCTCTAAAGAAAGTGATATCTAAATACCCCAAAGCAATTTTTGGTATTGCATAATCGTTGACCAACATATCTTTTAGCCGCTCTGCCAAAAAAGTGCCACGAGGCTGAATACCAATCAAAATAGTATCGGAAAAATCAAGATGTTTCTCGATTAACTGACAGGCCAAACGGTGCAGAATGATATTGACTTCTTTGGAAGTGAGCAATACTTTTTGACTCATAACGAAGTGTTGTTTGGGATGTAAAGATAAACTTTTTTTGCAACACTCAAATTTGAATTCTCGAAAAAAAATCCGAATTTTAATAAATAAATTTCACCCGAAATCAAAAAATTGCCTTTCATAAAAAATCCCGCTAGCTAGCAGCGGGATTAAGTCTATATTCTTTTATCTATTTTCTATTCTCTAATTAAGAATACATTTTTGTTCTTAATTCCTGAACGCCTTCGTTATCCAAGTATTCATCGAAAGTCATATATCGGTCGATAGCTCCTTTTGGTGTTAACTCCACTACTCTATTTCCTACCGTTTGAGCAAACTCGTGGTCATGCGTAGTGAAAATAACAGATCCTTTATAGTTTTTTAGCGAGTTATTAAATGCGGTAATCGATTCCAAATCCAAGTGATTTGTTGGTTCGTCAATCATTAAAACATTGGCTCTTTCCATCATCATTCGAGACAACATACAACGTACTTTTTCTCCACCTGACAATACATTACAGGTTTTCAAAGCTTCTTCACCGGAGAAAATCATTTTCCCCAAGAAACTACGAATGTTTACTTCGTCACGTTCTTCTTCGGTTTTTACCCATTGACGCAACCAATCCACTAAGGAATAATCGCTTTCGAAAAACGAGTGATTATCACCAGGCAAATAAGCTTGATTTGTGGTAACTCCCCAATCATAAGTTCCTGAATCGGCAGTTTGATTTCCGTTTAAGATTTCATAAAATGCAGTGGTGGCGCGAGAGTCTTTAGAGAAAAGTACAATTTTATCGCCTTTGGCCATATTCAAATCGACTCCTTTGAACAAAAGCTCTCCATCAACCGAAGCGCTTAGGTTTTGTACATTCAGAATTTGGTCACCTGCTTCGCGCTCCTGGTCAAAAATAATCGCAGGATAACGACGACTTGATGGTTTTATCTCGGAAATATTCAATTTAGAAATCATCTTTTTACGAGAAGTAGCCTGTTTTGATTTGGCCACATTCGCCGAAAAACGGCGGATAAACTCTTCTAATTCTTGTTTCTTTTCTTCAGCTTTTTTGTTTTGTTGCGCACGTTGTTTGGCAGCTAATTGGCTCGATTCATACCAAAAAGTATAATTCCCAGAATAGTGATTGATTTTACCAAAATCGATATCCGAAATATGCGTACAGACCGCGTCCAAAAAGTGACGGTCGTGCGATACAACAATTACTGTATTTTCATAATTCGCTAGGAAATTCTCCAACCAAGCGATGGTTTCAAAATCCAAGTCGTTGGTTGGCTCATCCATAATCAACAAATCAGGATTTCCAAAAAGGGCTTGCGCCAAAAGCACACGCACTTTCATTTTTCCTTCCAAGTCAGCCATTATAGTGTAATGATTATCCTCATTGATACCAAGATTCGACAGCATCGAAGCAGCATCCGATTCGGCATTCCAACCATTCATTTCTTCGAATTGCACTTGCAACTCGCCTATTCTATCCGCATTTTCATCCGAATAATCCAGATACAAAGCATCCATTTCGGTTTTTACTTTATACAAAACCTTGTTTCCCATCATCACGGTTTCGAGCACGGTATGCTCATCAAACATATTGTGATTCTGATTCAAGACTGACATTCTCTTACCAGGTTCGAGGTGGATATTTCCCGAGGTAGGATCCATATCACCCGTAATGATTTTAAGAAAAGTAGATTTTCCCGCTCCGTTTGCGCCAATAACTCCGTAAATATTTCCTTGAGTGAAAACCGTATTTACTTCGTCGAACAAAATTCTTTTGCCAAACTGAACTGATAAATTATTGATGGATAACATAAAGTGAATTTTAGAAATTTTTTGCAAAAGTACAAAAAAAAGTGGCTTTATTTTAAACTCAAAAAGAACAATTAGTTTATCTTCACATTTCTATTACTAATTTTATCAAATGACATTCCCTTTTCAGTTTCAAATCTCTGGTCAAGCATCCTATTGGCATTTTATCTTTGAAACACTTGCTTTTTTTGTCGGCATTCGATTGTACTATTTCCAAAAAAGAAAAATACAAGATCCTATATCAGAAATTAACCGATTATACATTCTAATCGGCGCAATGATTGGTGCATTATTAGGTTCCCGAATTATAGCAATGCTAGAAAATCCATCTGAAATTACCAATCAAACCCTATTGGTTTTCTACCAAAATAAAACCGTTGCCGGTGGGTTTCTTGGCGGATTGTTTGGCGTGGAAATCATTAAAAAAATGATTGGAGTAAAAATCGCATCGGGTGACATTTATGTAATTCCGATTGTCGTCGCGCTATTTATAGGCAGAATGGGTTGCTTTTTAATGGGAATTGCTGAACCCACTTATGGCATCGAAACTACTTTTTTTACAGGAATGAATTTGGGAGACGGTTTAAAAAGACATCCTGTAGCCTTATACGAAATGGCATTTATGGTTATACTTTTGATCCTTTTTCAACTGCTTAAGGGCAAATCATTAATCAATGGTGACCGATTCAAATTGTTTATGGTTTTGTACTTTTTATTTCGATTTTCAGTAGAATTTATAAAGCCTTATCATTCTTTATACTTACATTTGAGCAGCATTCAATGGAGTTGCTTATTAATATTTGGATATTATTGGAAGTTTATATTGCGCTTAAAAAACCTAAAATAAAATTAATGAAAACCCGAGATTACATCTATTACGATTACACCAAGAGCCTTTGCCCAAACTGCTTGGCACTTATTGATGCCAAAATAGTCTTTCAAGACGGTAAAGTTTATATGTTAAAACACTGCAAAGAACACGGCGAAATGAAAGCGATGATTGCAGATGATATCAATTATTATAAGCAAATTAGAAACTATAATAAGCAATCGGAAATGCCTTTGAAATTCAATACTAAAGTACATTATGGTTGTCCTTATGATTGTGGTTTGTGCACCGATCACGAACAGCATTCTTGCTTGACAGTAATAGAAGTTACCGATAGATGTAACCTTACATGCCCAACTTGTTATGCCAATTCGTCTCCCAATTATGGCAGACACCGAACTTTGCATGAAATCGATAAAATGTTTGATGTTGTTGTAGCCAATGAAGGAGAGCCCGATGTGGTTCAGATTTCAGGAGGAGAACCAACCGTACATCCAGATTTTTTCAAGATTTTGGATATTGCCAAAAGCAAACCTATCAAACATTTGATGTTAAATACTAATGGCATTCGAATCGCCAAAGACATCCATTTTGTGGAAAAACTGGCCTCTTATATGCCTGATTTCGAGATTTATTTGCAATTTGACAGTTTCAAACCTGAAGTGTTACAAAAATTGCGAGGAGAAGATTTAACTTATGTTCGTAAAAAAGCCATCGAACATTTGAATCAATTTAATATTTCGACAACGCTAGTAATAACAATTCAAAAAGGGGAAAACGATGACGAAATTGGACAACTAATTGACTATGCTTTACAGCAAAAATGTGTACGAGGCATAACTTTTCAACCCACACAAGTGGCGGGAAGAAATGACAATTATGACGATACTTCGGGAAGAATAACGCTGACAGAAGTTCGAAGGAAAATCTACGAGCAATATCCACTTTTCAAACCCGAAGATTTAATTCCCGTTCCCTGTAATCCTGATGCTTTATGTATGGCGTATGCATTGAAAGTGGATGGCGATGTTTTTCCGATGACACATTTGATAAATCCGGAAGATTTACTGAATAATTCAAAAAATACCATTGTTTTTGAACACGATGAAAAACTTAAGACGCATATGTTAAATCTCTTTAGCACTGGTATTTCGGTAGATTGTGCCGAAGGTGAATTCAACGAATTAATGTGTTGTTTGCCAAGGGTCCAATCGGATTCACTGCATTATGACAATTTATTTCGAATTCTGATTATGAATTTTATGGATGCTCACGATTTTGATGTTCGTGCAGTCAAAAAATCCTGTGTGCATATTGTTAGTGATAAAATGAAAATAATACCTTTTGAGACAATGAATCTGTTTTACAGAGACCATAAAATTGACGATATTCGAGAAAAAATGAATCTTGTTTAACAAACTTAAAAATAATAGATATGGGTATTATATGGACAATAAGTGCATTAGTGACTTTACTAAGTGCATTCACTTTTATGATTGGTTTTTTTATGCAATTTTCTGAAAAGAATAAAAAATTTGGATTGCAATTGATCCTCTATTCTTTGATTGCATTCGTAATTGGTTTTGGAACTTGTTTTGCAACTTTCTCATTAAATTAATTATAGAATTTGACAAAAAGAAATATAGTCCAATTTAAGAAAATTACGGTTTGTTGACCAAAAGAAGTAGTTGGTTTAATTTTCACAACAATTGTTCTTTTAAATTTTTTTTTCTTTCTTATTAACCCTACTTTTACGATTATAAAATTTTTTAATAACTATATCATTTTTTAAAACCAAATTTACCATGACTTCAGACAGTTCAAAAACCAATTGGGGGCAATTTATACCCCTAGTAACCGTTTTCTTCTTTTGGGGATTTGTTGCCGCAAGTAACGACATCTTAATTCCAGTTTTCAAAAAAGCCTTTGATTTAACTCAAGGACAAAGCCAGTTTGTCTCCATTGCTTTTTACATCTCATACACAGTCGGCTCCTTATTATATATGGGTGTTTCCTTATTGATTGGGAAAGATTTAGTCAATAAAATAGGCTACAAGAACGGTCTTGCCTTAGGATTGGTCATTTCGGCTTTAGGTACTTTATTATTTTATCCTGCAGCCAATACGGGTTCATACCCATTAATGCTTGCGGGTTTATTCACCGTTGGTTTAGGATTTTCATTACAACAAACCGTTGCTAATCCGCTAGCTATTGCTTTAGGCCCAATAAAAACAGGTTCACAACGATTAACTTTAGCCGGTGGAATTAATAATTTTGGAACCACTATAGGCCCACTAATTGTGAGTTTTGCCATATTTGGCGCCGCCGCTTCAGGCAATACAGATATGAGTATCGAAAGTGTAAAAATCCCCTATTTGATTTTAGGATTGGCTTTTTTATTAGTGGCTGTTTTGTTGAAATTTTCCTCTTTACCGGAGCATCCGGAAACGATCGAAGAAACAGTGGAAGAAGGCAGTTCGTCTAAAAATTCTGCGCTGCAATATCCGCAATTGGTTATGGGAATGATCGCTATTTTCCTTTATGTGGGCGTTGAAGTGTCAACTGCTAGTAATCTGCCTGCTTATATGGAGACCAAATTAGGTTTTGCTATTGGCGACATTGCACCTTATATTTCCTTGTATTGGGCGAGTTTGATGATTGGTCGTTGGACGGGAGCTGTAGAGGCATTTACGGACAATATGAGCACTCAAAAAATACTACGTTTCATTGCTCCTTATTTAGCCTTTGGTGTTTTTCTATTGGTCAATGCTATTGCCAAACATGACTTAACTCCCTTCTATGTTTATGGATTAATCATTTTAGTACTTATTGCCGCTGATATGGCAAGTAAAGGAAATCCTGCTCGAATGTTACTTATTTTTTCTTCCCTTGGAATTGTTGCCTTATTTACAGGAATGGCTACTAGTGGAATGATTAGCGTTTATGCCTTTACTAGTGTAGGTTTGTTTTGTAGCACGCTTTGGCCTTGTATTTTCACTTTGGCGGTGAGCGGTTTAGGAAAACACACCAGTCAAGGAAGTAGTTTCTTGATTATGATGATTATGGGTGGTGGAATTGTAAGTTGGTTACAAGGTTTTGTTTCTGATAGCGTTGGCATTCAAAGTAGTTATATTGTCGGTGTTATTTGCTTTGCCTATTTAGCATTCTATGCTTGGAAAGTGAGTGGAATCTTGAGAACTCAAGGTATTGATTTTGACCAAAAAATTAGTGGAGGACATTAATAAATTTGGTTCTATTGGGTTTTGTGTGAGAATTAATTTAAACCACATAGAAAAGTAGTCGAAATTGTTAAAAAAGATTGTCATAGAAAATTATTTTTGCACATAGGACTATGAATACTATGCAAAAGCGAAGCTTTCTAAAAACAAAAACTATATTCTGATAGCTACCGGAAGCATAATAAAAACTATGTGGTAAAAAAAACTTCACAACATTTCCAGTAAGACCATAACTTTGACTATAAAGCATAAAAAAAGGACTCGAAAACGAGTCCTTTTTTTATTTGAGAAACAACCTAGATTGATTCTTCTGCTTCTTTTTTTGCTTTTTTCTCCTTGTAAGCTTCCCAAGTTGCTCCACCTACCCAGTAGGAAACGAAACCAACTAAGAAAAACATCAACCAGAATCCGATGGTAAGAACGGTCAAGAAAAGTAAAAAGCCTAAATACTGTGTAAAATCAAACATTTTTTCCGGAATTTTTGAATGTAGGTACAAATGTATGTTTAATATTTTTTCTTAGCAATAAAATGTTGATAATATTTAATAATTCGGATTAAATTATAATAATCAAAACATTTGAATTTCATTTCATTAAGGGCATTCATTCCTTTTGTTATATTTGCTATGATTTAAGTATAAGCTTTGTGGTATTAATTTCTATTAATGGAATATCTAAACATAACTTTTCATATCTTTTCCTTGCTGTTGGCTTTACTTTCAGCATCTTTGCTTTTATGGGTAAATCAGGAAAGAAAACACAATAACCGACTTCTAGCTTTCGTCCTAATTATTTTTTCTTTACAAAGCCTGATGCAGATTTTATTTTATTCTAGAATTATTTTGATCACCCCCTGGTTATTGAGGGTTTTTGCTCCATTTTCATTTCTATTAGGCCCATTAGTTTTTGTTTATATTCGTTCCATTTTGAATGATGAATTAAAATTTAAAAGGCTTGATTGGATCTTACTTATTCCAGCAATTTTAGTCTTTATTAATTTTATACCTTTTTATTTATTGCCGAGTGTTGAAAAAATTGAATACTTAAATAAAAATTATTATAGTAAAATAGGAATTCAAGATATAGGTGAAGGTATTTTGCCTAACATACTATATTATTGCCTAAGAATTTGCTGGTCTGGCTATTTCATATTTAGCGCATTCAAATTAATTTATCAATTCTGGAAAAGCAAAACAAATGAATTACTAGATCAAAACAAGATACTTCTCAAATGGCTTTTTACCTTCAATAGTTTAGTATCCACAATTTTAATAGTGGCCATTTTGAAAGTTTTTGTTCCAACTATAAATAATACTCATATTACAATTGCCGATATTATACTTGGCGCAACTTTTCTATATATCTGTTTAAAACTTTTTACGAGTCCGCAAATATTATATGGTCTATATTTACCTATATCGACAAGTAATAAAAGTAATCTAATTGAAACTATACAATTTCAAACAAATCATAATAATGAAACCGGGTTTGTTTCTATAAATGATTTTTCAGGAAAAACTTCCACTAAAATTGGAAAACTAAATTTTGAACAATCTATTCAGTGCAACTATAAAAATTCAATTGCAAACTATTTTCAAAGGGAAAAGCCATTTCTTCGAGCAGATTATTCTCTTAATCAATTTGTTTATGATCTAAAAATTCCTCGTCACATTCTATCCGCATTTATTAATCGAGAATACGGAATGAACTTCCGTTTGTTTCTTAATCACCAAAGGATTGATTATATGATTAATAATCTTGATAAACCCGAGTGGGAGAAATTTACAATTGAAGCTATTGCAACGGAATGTGGATATACTAGCCGAAAAACTTTTATAAAAAACTTCAAAGAGATAACAGGGAAAACCCCATCTGAATTTCTGAAAAACAGTGAAAAAATAAAATTAGCAAACCTACTAACCACTTGTTTGTTAACCTTATTTATTGCTGGATAAACTCCGTTAAGGCTAATTATTTTACGTTTTGAAACAAATATTATTACAAAACGAAACATTGAAACGCCTAAACCGAGTCTTTTTTTCTGTATTAGTAGCAACTTTGTTAATTAGTTACAACACTTCCTATCTCATTATCATCCCATACTAATCAAACCATCCTTTAAAATCGTATCATTATGAAACATTTTATTACTTCTGCATTGTTTTTTCTAGCAGTACTCGTTCAAGCTCAAAGCAAAATTTTAATTAATAATGTTCAAATTTTTAACGGAAAAGACAACAAGACGGTCAGTGGAAATGTGCTGATTGAAAATAACCTTATTACCAAAATTTCGTCAAGTCCTATTATGACTGATAAGAGCGGTAATACTAAAATCATTGATGGTAAAGGTAAATTTCTGATGCCCGGATTAATTGATATTCACATGCACGAAATGTTGTCTGCTTCTACTTTATCACAAATGCAAAATGGTGAAGTTGGTGCTGCATTTATCCGAGCAGGAGTTGAAGCTGGTAACATTTTGCAACGTGGCTTTACCTCTATTCGCGATTTAGGGGGTCCTATTTTTGGGGTTAAAAAAACAATTGATGATGGGGCAATATCCGGTCCAAGAATTTGGCCAAGTGGCCCTATGATTTCACAAACAGCAGGTCATGGTGACTTTAGAGGTATAAATCAACGCCCAGTTGGCCTAGGTGGAAGTTTGGATCATTCTGAAATTATTGACGCTTGTCTAATTGCAGATGGTAAAGATGCTGTGCTCGTTGCCGTACGAGAAACTCTAAAAAGAGGTGCTTCGCAAATTAAACTTTGTGCTGGTGGTGGCATTTCATCGTCATTCGACCCCTTAGATGTAAGTCAATTTACAGAAGAGGAAATTCGCGCTGCTGTTGAGGCTGCTGAGGATTGGGGTACTTATGTAACAGTTCATGCTTTCACTTCACGAGCCGTAAATAAGGCCATTGCTGCTGGTGTAAAATGCATTGAACACGGTCAATTATTAGATGATGCCACTATGAAACTGATGGCCGACAAAGGGATTTGGCTTAGTATTCAGGCATTAGATGAAGAAGGTCGAGCTGATTTTAGCGAAGAACAAAAACGACAAAAAGCAGAAGTCGCTAATGGAGCGGATGCGGTAATTAAGATGGCAAAAAAATATAAGGTGAAAATGGCCTGGGGAACTGATGTCTTTTTTAATCCGGCCATCAATAAAGATCAGAATACCTACATTGCTAAAATGAGTAACTGGTTTACCCCTTTTGAAGTACTCAAACTAATTACCTCAGATAATGCCCAACTCCTTACATTATCTGGCAACAGAAGCCCGTACAAAGAAGGTAAACTAGGCGTTATAGAAGAAGGTGCTTATGCCGACATGATCTTAGTGGACGGTAACCCGTTGCAGGATATCAATATAATGGTAGATTACGATAAAAATTTTCTGTTAATAGTCAAAGATGGGGCTATATATAAAAACACCTTAAATCAATAAACTTTATTGTTTCTAAATATAAATATTATGAAAAAACAAATTTTACTTTTGGGATTATCACTTATTTCTTTGGTTTCTGTCGCTCAGCCAGCTAAATGTGATTCTGTTGCAGTTCTGCTTATGGATCGTATGAGTGATTTTATTGGCGAACTACAATCATGTAGTTATAAACTAAATGTTGGTGAAGACTTTAGTGGAGAAGACAACTTTATGCTGAAAAAATTTAGTGAAGATCTGGTTTACATGGTTGGCCCTGATAAGATGTTAGTAAGTAAAAAGGGTAGTAAAGGGCAGCAAAGTTATTTATACAATGGAACCCAATTGGCTTATTATTCACATGACGAAAATAATTTTGGAATTATTGATGCACCAGACAATATTATCGAAACTATAGAAAAAGTGAATTCAGATTATGATATAGAATTTCCTGCAGCTGATTTCTTTTATCCGGCATTTACAGATGATTTAATTGAAAATAGTAGTCAAATTAAATACATAGGAAAATCTATGGTAAACGATACGGAATGTTTTCAATTGCTGGCCATAGGAACAGATTTTGATTTTCAATTTTGGATCAGTAATGATGCCTTTAACTTACCAATGAAATTTGTATATGTTTACAAAAACAAAAAAGGTTCTCCACAGTATGAAGGTACTTTTAGTGAATGGAAAATTAACCCCGTTTTTCCAGATTCAATGTTTAATTTTCTTCCTCCTCCTCAAGCAATACAAATCAGAATAGCATCTAAATCACTAAACTAAAACTTGGCAACTATGAAAACAAAAAGATATCATATCGCATCTTTATTGATATTCCTCATATCTCTTTTATTAACTTCGGCTCAATCAACGGCACAAAGAGGAAAACACGGAGGAGGAAATCGCGGAGGAGGGGTTTCTTCAATGTCACGACCATCAGCCCCATCAAGACAAGCAGCTTCTAGACCCAATGCATCTAGACCTACAGCATCTGGCTCACAGACAAGAAATAAAAGCATCAATGGTGGAAGCGTTAAATCATCGGCTAGATTACAGCAAAATAGGCAAAATAACAATTCAAACCAACGACCCAATTTAGGAAATAATAATTCAAATAACAGACCCAGTGTTGGACCCAATAACAATTCCAGCAACCGACCTAATTTAGGAAATAATAATTCAAATAACAGACCTAGTCTTGGAAATAATAACAATTCCAATAATCGTCCAAATCTGGGCAATAATAAACCAAATAAAAAACCTAATATAGGAAACAATAACAATATTAATATCAATGTAGATAAAAGTAAAAATATCAAAATTAATAACAGTCGCAACACTTCCGTTAGACGAAATAGTAATATTCATTACAATCGGTCTCCATATCGTTATGGAGGATATAGATACAATTGCTATCATCCGTATCGCTACCATTCTTACAGACCTTATTATTATGGATCACATTGGCACCCTTGGGGATTTTTTATGACAACTCTGGCTTTAACAGCCATCGTAGTAAATGTAGCGAATCAGCCAGAACCCTATCATTATGATAATGGCGTTTGGTATCAAGCAGGAAATGGCGGTTATACAGCAGTTGCCGCGCCTGTAGGTGGAACCGTTGTCAATATCCCTGAAGGTGCTGAAACAGTTAATACTGGAACAGTCAATAATTATTATTATGGTGGAACCTATTATGAAAAATCGGATGGTGGCTATACTGTGGTGGCACCTTCAGCGGGAACGATCGTCGATCAGTTACCTGAAGGTGGTGAAGAAGTCAAAATTGGAGATGTCACTTATGTTCAATTTGGAGAAACGTATTACCAACCTGTTCAAGTAAATGGTAAAGATAAATATGAAATTGCACTTGTAGAAAAAGAATAAGTTTTCATCACGTTACAACCGCTAATTTAAATAGTTCTAATTCATTTAAAAAACCAAAAAACCTCACTTGTATCAAAAAAAGTGAGGTTTTAACGTTATAAATACTGGTCTAACTATCTCGACAACAATTCAAAAACCTGATTGGCGATTTCAATTTCTTCATTGGTTGGAATGACCAAAATTTTAGTTTTTGATTCCGGGGTATTGATTTCTCTGATTTCTTTGGAACGAGGCGCATTTTTTACGGAATCCAATTCAATACCAAAAAATTCCATATCCTTACAAACAAGACTTCGGATGTACGACGAATTCTCTCCTACCCCTGCTGTAAAAATAATAGCATCCAATCCGCCCAAAGCAGCCACATAAGAGCCAATATATTTTTTGATTCGATAGGCATTCATCAACAATGCCAATTGGCACTCCTTATTTCCATTTTCAGCTTCTGCTTCAATATCTCTCAAATCACTAAAGCCGGTTAAACCAAGCATTCCGCTTTGCTTTTGAAGCATCGTGTTTACTTCGGCAAGGGAATAACCCAAGGCATTTACCATGTGGAAAATCACCGATTGATCCACATCACCACTTCGGGTTCCCATCACCAATCCATTCATTGGACCAAAACCTAAACTGGTATCGATACTTTTTCCATCTTTAATAGCCGTCATACTGCAACCGTTTCCTAAATGGATGGTAATAATTTTCGAAGATTTCTCTAAAAAATTGATGGCTTTTTCAGATACATATTTATGGCTTGTGCCGTGAAAACCGTACACTCGTATTTTATTATCCGTTAATAGATAATTTGGAATGGCATATTTGTAGGCTTCAATTGGCATAGTTTGATGAAAAGCAGTGTCAAAAACGGCAACTTGCGTCGCTTTGTCGAAAATCTCCTCAGCTACCACAATTCCTTCATAGTTGGCAGGATTATGCAAGGGAGCCAAATCAAAAAGCTGTTTTATCTTTTCTTTCACCTCATTGTTGATAATCGTTGTATTCGAAAAACTGCTGCCTCCGTGCACCACACGATGACCTACTGCGGTTATTTCGTCTGTAGATTGTATGACCCCCACCGTCTCGTCCATCAACAAGGTGGCTATTTTTTTTAGGCCTATTTTATGATTTTCAATCGGTATTGTTTTTTCTATTTTATTGGTTTGGGTGACATAACTTAAATTCGATGTTTCCAAGCCAATTCTGTCGATCATTCCTGAACAAATAATCTCCTTAGAGGGCATTTCGATTAATTGGTATTTTATAGAGGAACTTCCTGAGTTTATTATAACTATTTTCATTATTTATTTATTTTCTTGCCACGATCCCGATACCTATCAGGACTAAGTCGCAAAGTTTTTTAGTATTTAATTTTTGAAATCTGAAATCTGCAATCTAAAGTCCTTGTGCTTGAATAGCTGTAATGACAACCGTATTGATAATATCATCAACCGTACAACCACGGCTCAAATCATTTACCGGTTTGTTCAATCCTTGCAACATTGGACCAATAGCCAAAGCTCCAGTTTCTCTTTGGACTGCTTTGTAAGTATTGTTTCCTGTATTCAAATCAGGAAAAACCAATACGCTGGCGTGTCCTGCTACTTCTGAATTTGGCATTTTGCTTTGACCCACTTCTAAATCTACTGCGGCATCGTATTGAATTGGCCCTTCAATTTTCAAATCAGGACGTTTGCTTTTTACAATTTCGGTGGCAGTCCTTACCTTATCTACCTCGTCTCCTTTGCCCGAAGAACCTGAAGAATACGACAGCATCGCCACTTTTGGCTCAATGCCGAACGCCAAACTCGAATCGGCTGATGAAATTGCTATTTCTGCTAATTGTTCCGCTGTTGGATTTGGATTGATGGCGCAATCGCCAAAAATAGAAACTCTGTCCTCTAAACACATAAAGAATATAGAAGAAACTACCGATGAATTTGGCTTGGTTTTAATGAATTGCAAAGCGGGTAAGATCGTATGCTGTGTGGTGTGTGCAGCCCCAGAAACCATACCATCTGCGTGGCCTTTGTACACCATCATCGTTCCAAAATAAGAACCGTCTTGCATTAAATCTTTGGCGATTTCCACGGTCATTTTCTTTTCTTTTCGCAACTCATAATAAGTATTGACGTAATCATCGTAATTTTTGTCTTTTCTCGGATTGATGATGTTTACTTTAGCAAAATCAATGTCTAAACCTAATTCTACAGCTCTACTTGCAATTTGTTTTTTGTCGCCAAGAATAGTGATTTCCACTACATCCATAAACAATAATCTTTCGGCAGCAATGAGGATGCGATCATCATTTCCTTCGGGCAGCACGATATGTTTGCGGTGTTTTTTAGCTCTTTTCACTAAATTGTATTGAAACATTTTCGGGGTCATTCCTTCGACTTCAAATTCAATGAATTTTTCAGTTAAACTGTCTAAATCCACATGTTTTTCGAACGTATCAATCGAAGTTTCAATTTTTTGTAAGTTATTGGCATAAATTTTAGGTTTGATGTCCCCAATTTTATTGGTAATGACATACGTGCCTTCTTGCACCGCAATAATCGGTACCACTGGTGAAAGCCCTTCAATCAATTTCAGAATCGTTTCTTCCGGGATAATATTTCCGGTGAGCACAATCCCTGAAATCGAAGGATAATTTACCGATTCATTGGCTTGTAATGCCCCTAAGATAATATCGGCTCTGTCGCCAGGCGTAATTACTAATCCATCTTCTTTCAAATGCATCAAATAATTTCTGAGTTGCATAGCACCTACGCTAAAACTGGATATTTGATTGTTGAGATAGGCTTCGCCGAACAAAACCTGAGCCTCCAATTCGTTTACGATTTCCTGAATCGTGATGTTTTTCAAACTTAAAATCATTGGAATTGCATCGACCAAAACGCCTTCGGGAAGGCTTTTTTTCAATCCAGATTTAATCATGTCGATATTTTCGGCTTGTACTTTATTGGCAATAACCGATAAGACTTCAACGTCTTTCAATTTGAATGAATCATAAGCTAAACGCAGGCTGTCCACTAATTCATCTAAAGTTTTTCCGACACCCGTACCCACAATTATAGCAGGAATTCCAAGGTTTTTAGCAATCAGTACATTCAAATCCATTTCGATTGCTGTACCTTCACCCATAAAACTGGTGCCTTCTACTAAAACGAAATCAAATTTATCCTCGAGTTGCTTGTATTTTTCGATAATCAAATCGAGAACCTCTCCAAGTTTGCCTTTGTTTTTCTTCTTGATTAATTTACTTTTCTTAATAGCAAAAGCATCAGTATATGACATATCCAATGCAAAATGTCCTATTACAGTTTCGATATGATTGTCTTGTTGACCTTCTTCAAAATCCTCGACTATTGGCCTAAAATAGGCTACTTTAGCAGTTTTGCCTATAAGCATACTCATTAAACCTAGAGTAACAATCGATTTACCACTATCTTCCTCGCTAGTTGCGATATATATCGCTTTATTCATTGTGTTTATTTTTATTTTTTATTAATCTGATGTTTATTTGGGCATCCTAAGATACTAATTTTAGGAATCAAAACCAATTCCTTTTTTTGAAATAATAGAGCATTCCGAGCACAATCAAAGCCATCCCACCAATCACGGTATAATAGCCGTATTCGTATTTTAATTCGGGCATAAATTCAAAATTCATCCCATAAACTCCTACAATAAACGTAAGGGGAATAAATATTGCCGAAACGACCGTCAAGGTCTTCATAATCTCATTCATATTATGGTTTTGGGCCGAGAAATAAAAATCAGAAGCACTGTGTAGTGAACTCATATCCGATTCTATTTGCTCTAACAACTCTAAACTTTTTTGATGCAATCTCGCAAAAAAACTAAAATTATCTTCCTCAATAGCATTAAAAACATTGTCATCTTTCATGCTTTTGATATCGTATAATGAATCTCGAAGTGGCGTGATGGCCCGCTTCAAAAAGTTAAAATTATCTCTGTGTTGTTCAATTCTTTCTAATACAATTGGACCGGCATTGCTCTTAGTAAGATTGATTAGTTCATCGATTTTATCTTCTTCATTTTCGATGGTGATGTAAAAATTTTCCATAATCGCATCCAAAAGAACGTACAACAAAAAATCTGCTTTTTTGGTTCGAATAATTCCCGATTGTGCTCTCAATCGGTCTCGAATATGAGTAAAAAAATCACTTCTTTTTTCTTGAAACGAGATTAAAACCCCTTCTTTTATCAAAAAACTAATTTGCTCAGCGCTAATCGTCTCCGAATCACCTGCCGGTAATAAGGATTTTATATTGAAAAAAAGCAAATCGTGCTGTTCTTCGATTTTAGTTCTTCGATTGGTATTCAAAATATCGGCGAGCATATAATCCTCAACTTTGAAAAAGCGACCCATATTTTTTATTAAATCTAAGTCATTCAATCCGTGAACATTAATCCAATTTGTTTTTTGAACATCTATCGAATTTTCCAAATCAGAAAAATTAAGCTGTTGATATTCAGTAATATGAAATTGATCATACACAAACAATTGCATTTCTGAATCGGTCCGTTTGTGAATTCCAGTATATTCTAAATTGAACTGCTGAAGTCTTCTGCCCTTTTTATATTTTATTTTTCTCATCTATAAAAATTAATGTAGTAATATTACGAAAATCTTTTAAAATGATACCTGACTTTTTTGATTTGTTGGAAATAGTAATAAAAATATAACATTTAGTAGCATAACTATTCAAAATACAAAAGTATATAGAAATTAAAACTTCTTTTATGAGAATAATCATTTGGATATTATAAAAATAGTGTTATAAACCTATAAAGAAATTACACCTGAGACCTATTAATACCAAACAAAATTATATTTAACCCAATCTGAGGAGTCTGTTTGTCATGCTGCAAAGCGTCCCTACTCTCGGGTATAGCGACTCCTCCGGACTGACCAATAGCCTGGTGTTTTGGACTATTATATTTGCGTTTTTGTATAAAAAAAAACCGAGCCATTGCTGACTCGGTTTTACTTTTAAATAGATCTCGATAAAAATTGGGATCAGCGATTCAGAGGCCAATGCGGCTCCTGGCTCGTTCGCTAAAACAGTTCACTGAACTGTTTTTTAACGCTCCGCCCTATTTTACCTCTTCGAATTCAACGTCTTCTACGTTGTCTCCTTGTGGTTGCTCTCCTTGTGGTTGTTGAGCACCACCTTGAGCTTGTTCTCCTTGTGCATACATCGCTTCAGTAGCTTTTTTCCAAGCTGCGTTGATGTTATCAAGCGCCGTTTGGATAGCTGGAATGTCTTGAGATTGGTGAGCCATTCTCAATTCAGTCAAAGCGTACTCGATAGCCACTTTGTTTTCGTCTGTCAATTTTTCGCCAAGTTCTTTCAATTGAGACTCAGTTTGGAAGATCATTCCGTCTGCTTCGTTCAATTTTTCAGCTCTTTCTCTTGCGATTTTGTCAGACTCAGCGTTCGCTTCAGCATCTTTTTTCATTCTTTCGATTTCTTCAGCTGTCAATCCAGATGAAGCTTCGATACGAATATCGTGAGATTTACCAGTTCCTTTGTCAGTTGCAGAAACTTTGATAATACCATTAGCATCAATATCAAAAGTTACTTCAATTTGTGGAACACCTCTCGGTGCTGGTGGAATACCATCTAAGTGGAAACGACCAATAGTTTTATTATCAGCAGCCATTGCTCTAGCACCTTGCAATACGTGGATTTCAACTGTTGGTTGAGAATCTGCAGCCGTAGAGAATACTTGCGATTTTTTAGTTGGAATAGTTGTGTTAGACTCGATTAATGTAGTCATCACTCCACCCATAGTTTCGATACCTAAAGATAAAGGTGTAACGTCTAATAACAATACATCTTTTACATCTCCAGAAAGAACTCCACCTTGAATAGCTGCTCCAATAGCAACAACTTCATCAGGGTTTACACCTTTAGACGCTTTTTTACCAAAGAATTTCTCCACCTCTTCAACGATTCTTGGGATACGAGTAGAACCTCCTACCAAGATCACTTCGTCGATATCAGAAACTGATAAATTAGCATTTTTCAACGCTTTAGCCACAGGAGCCATAGAACGTTTTACTAAAGAGTCAGTTAATTGTTCGAATTTAGCTCTAGTCAATTTTTTAACCAAGTGTTTTGGTCCAGAAGCAGTAGCTGTAACGTAAGGCAAGTTGATTTCAGTTTCAGCAGAAGATGACAATTCAATTTTTGCTTTTTCAGCAGCTTCTTTGATACGTTGCAAAGACATAGGGTCTAAACGCAAATCGATACCTTCTTCCGCTTTGAATTCGTCAGCCAACCAGTCAATAATTTGGTGGTCAAAATCATCTCCTCCTAAGTGAGTGTCACCATCAGTAGATAATACTTCGAAAACTCCGTCACCTAATTCAAGAACCGAGATATCAAAAGTACCTCCACCTAAATCGTAAACAGCAATTTTTTGATCTTTACCTTTTTTATCTAAACCATAAGCTAGTGCAGCAGCAGTTGGTTCGTTGATAATACGCATTACTTTAAGACCTGCAATTTCACCAGCTTCTTTCGTAGCCTGACGTTGTGCATCATTAAAGTAAGCAGGAACGGTGATAACCGCTTCAGTAACTGTTTGACCCAAATAGTCTTCGGCAGTTTTTTTCATTTTTTGAAGTGTCATTGCTGACAATTCTTGAGCAGTGTACAAACGACCATCAATATCCACACGTGGTGTATTGTTGTCCCCTTTTACTACTGAATACGGAACTCTTTTTGCTTCTTCAGTGATTTCAGCAAAAGAATGCCCCATAAAACGTTTGATAGAAGCAATAGTCTTAGTTGGATTAGTTACTGCTTGTCTTTTTGCAGGATCCCCTACTTTAATTTCTCCACCTTCAACAAAAGCGATGATAGATGGTGTAGTTCTTTTTCCTTCTGCATTAGGAATAACTACTGCCTCGCTACCTTCCATTACAGAAACACAAGAGTTGGTAGTACCTAAATCAATTCCGATTATTTTACCCATTTTTAATATATTTAATTTTTATTGAATACTCATTTTAACGGTTCGAGTTGCAATAGTCAATCTTTGTGCCAAGACAAAAAACCCAAATAAATTGTCAGTTTATTCTAAAATTGGCGGAAAATAATATGACAAGATGACATTTAGATTTTGGATTGCAGATTGCAGATTTTAGATTGCAGATTGTCAAACCGGCCTTTTTCAAACAAAAAAACATTGCATAAAGACAGCGTTTTTTGACCCGAGCGATAGCGAACTGGCGAAGCATTTTAGATTGCAGGTTTCAACTTGTGGATTGGATTTTTAACCCTGTCATTGCTAGGAGCTATTTCCAGCTGTACACTATATTTCTTGTGGCGAACGCCGCCACAAGAGGATGCCGTTTCCATCTGGGCTAGGGACATCGAGTAAACCAAATGATTTGTATAATTTAGATAATTTAATTTGAAGAAATAACTTAGATTTGCACTACTTACAATTGCAATACAAATGACAAACACAATAGCAAAACCCTTTTTGAAATGGGCTGGCGGTAAAACACAGTTAATCAACGACATTCAAAAAATCATACCTAAAGAAGTTGTTTCTCAAAAGTTTATCAACATTGTAAGTACAGAATACAGGAATTTTTATAATAATGCAGCACAATGAAACAGAATGAAGCCGTTATTTTAACGATAGAAAAACTTGGAGGAGTGGCTACACTTGGACAATTAAACCAGGAAGTTTTTAAAATCTCTGATTGTGAATGGAAAACAAAAACCCCATTTGCTAGCATTAGGCGAATTGTACAATTAGATAAAAACATCTATAAAATTAAACCCGGTTTATATGGTCTATTAGATTACAAAGTAAAAAATGAAAGTAAAGGAATTATTGAGATAACTGATGAAAACAAAAATTCAAAAGAAGCTATCGATTTTAATCATTCCTATTTTCAAGGTTTATTATTGAAAGTCGGAAATTTAAAAGGATTCAAAACCTTTGTTCCAAATCAAGATAAAAATAGATTGTTTTTAAATGAAAAGCTTGTGGACATTCGAACTTTAGATGAAATTCCGAAATATTCTTATCCTAAATTAGTCAATAAAAGTGCATCGGTTGATGTGATTTGGTTTAACGAAAGAGAAATGCCACACTCCTTTTTTGAAGTTGAACATTCAACGGATATTCAAAATTCATTACTTAAATTTAATGAATTACAAGACTTTTATTCAAGAATGGTAATCGTTGCAGATTCTAAAAGAAAAGAGGAATATTTGAAAAAACTAAAATATTCCTCTTTTACTAATTTAGTAAATCAAAATAGAGTTTCCTTTATGGATTACGAAGCATTGAATAAACAATACGAAACAGTCATCGAGCAACAGCATTATGAATTCTTGCTATAAAATTAAAAAAATTGAAATATGAAAAAATACATATTTATTTCAGCCGAAGGCACAACCGAAGCACCAAACGATTTATACGAAGTAAATAATATGCAAGTTATAGGAATTGTGGAAAATGTTGCTAATGAAGATCAAGCATTACAAAAACTTTTAATTGAAAATGAATGGATAATAGATGCAGAATTCAATGTTGCCGAATTCATTGTTTATGAAATCTTATAACTTCAAATCCAAATATCTACCATCTATTCCCGAATTTTTTAATGCTAAAGCATTCTCTCTTCCATAAGCAATAAATACGCTTGGTGCTCCAGGAGTTCCTGCTTGAACACCAGTTACGTGATAAAATCTAATTCTTCCTTTTACAAATAATAGCGCATCGGCATCATTCCAAATATGTTCAAAAAAACATTTCGTTTCGGTTCTCGCAAAAATTAATGCTATTCCATTACCGTGATTTTTCAATTTTTCTATCCACAATTCCATTCCCCTTCCATAGGGTGGGTTTAAATAAACTCTACCAAACCATTCTTTAGATAAACCATCATCAATAGTCGTAAAATTATTATTTGCGTGTAAAAAAGGAGCATCTATCGGACTACAAGGGTCTAAATCAAATTCGCCTAATTTTAATACTAAATTGGGAGGAGTCAACCACTCCACTTTTGTGTTTTCGCAACGTTCAAACGATGTATTCATAAGATTTATTTGGTGCAAATATTAGATCAATATTTTGATTTTACAAATGTAATGTGATCATTTTCAATAAATTATAAAAAATTAATAAAATCTATTGAATTACAACGTGTTATATTTTTAGTTATCAAAATACACAAAGTATCGCCGAACAGATTTGAAAAAAAATACTAAAAAACGCAAAAACCTATCATTTTGTATTAGTGCTAATTAGCGTCCTGAATTAGTAAACTCTAGAAATAATTTGGAAAGCAAATAGTGTGACTAGGATTCAGTATAAACTCAGATAAGTACAAATCTGCAAAACGGTCAGGCTGAGTAATACAATTGACCGCCCTCAACTTATTAAGTGAGGGCCGTCAGATTATAAAGTGAGGGCGGTCAAATTCTTGTCAGTTCAAGAATAATTCATAGCTTTGTCTAACAGAATATTTTAATTGGTACGTATTCAAAATAAAGCAAGCTATGGCAGTCCCTTTTACAGCGGTTGGGCGAACGAACCCCAGCCAACCTAAAAATCCGTTACGGTATTATCCAAGAGCCACCCAAAGCGGTGTTGTCGATTTAGAAGAATTGTCAGAACGCGTATCGGCCAGTTGCTCAGCAACACCCTCTGACTGTTCGGCCGTTATTATTGGTTTGGTTACCGAAATTTCAAAATCGCTTGACCAAGGAAATATTGTTCGTTTAGGACAATTGGGCTCCTTTCAGGTGAGTGTTCAAGGCACAAGTAGCCCGAGTCCTGAGGAACTTACTTCCAAAAATATTTCAAGAAGCTCTATTGTTTTTCGACCCGGAAAAAAATTAAAAACAATGCTCAATCAATTGAAGTTTTATAAGAAAAAGTGAGAAGAGGCCCGCTTCCACCACCTCTCCAACTTTGAGGGTATCTTCCTCTGTCTGCGACTGACGTAAAATTAAACGCAAAATAAATTCGGTTGGAAATCGACATTCACAACCTTAAAATCGGTTCCGATAGCTATCGGAATTGGGGAGCCTTATACTAAAATCCTTAGAGTACAATACAAACTTTCACCCGATCCCCGCTATCCGCTATCTGGGCTCAGGCAATCGAGTAAACCAAAAGATTTGTATTATATAGAAACCTTCGGTGTTCAAACGATATTATTAGTAAGAAAAAATTAATATATTTGAAGGTAATAAAATGTAAAACAAAACTTCTTTGACCTATCCCCTTAATAAGTATATGCGAAAAATTGTTTCGACAATAAGTAATTGAGCCATATATAGATAAGCTAGAGTAATGAACAAATGGACAAAATTCAAAAAATAAAGAAAAGTATCGAGCCAATAATTTCTTTAACTGAAGATGAATTATCGATATTATGTAATGCTTTTGAATATAAAAGCTTAAAAAAGAACGAATTTTTTCTAAAAGAAGGTCAGGTTTGCGATTATATGGGTTTACTAAGTTCTGGGGTTATGATATATTTCAAAACTTTAGAAAACGGGGATGAAATAACCGTTCACTTTGCGTTTGAAGGTGACTGGGTAAATAATAATTTAAGCCGATTAAACAACTCTCCATCAGCCATAAATATTAAAGCAATTAAGGATTCAGAGATCCTAGTCATTAATCAAGCCGCTATAGCTAATTTATATCTTCAAATTCCAAAAATAGAACGATTGGGGCGGATATTAACAGAACAGGCTTTTATAAAATTTGTGCAGCAAACATTGGAATTTCAAACGCTTTCCGCAAAAGATCGTTATGAGAACCTACTTAAAAACCATCCGGAAATATTCCAAAAAGTCCAATTGTACCATATTGCTAATTATTTAGGAATAGCTCCTAAGTCCTTAAGCCGAATCCGTAAAGAATTATTCGATTAGAAAGATTTGGTAACAAATGTGGAGCAATTGAACAGATTCTCCGCCGGATATTTGCATCATAAATTTTTAAAACTTTTATGATATGAATAAACTATTTACTGTTTTAACACTTTTGGTGCTTGGAGCACCAGGAGTTTTTGCACAAACCGATTCTATTAAGGGCACCTTCTGGAAACCTGTTCCCCGAATGTATGAGGCGAAACAGGCCGTTGAAGTAGAAAGCCTTTTTCCAATGTTTTTTAGTGGAGGATACCATGTAGGTGTAGGTTATCGCTACGAAAAATTTAGGTTTAGGTTGAGTCTAATCAACGGTGGCACTTATGATGCAGAACCCGCAGGTACAAAAAACTCATCTCCTGAATTTAAACGTTACTACAAAACATCGCCTGGTTTTTTCTTTGGATACAATGTATGGCGAAATCTCGAAGTTTATTCTTTTGTAGAGCTGCACACTTTCGAGATTGAACAGGTAAGTACTGGATTAAAGCAAGATATTCACAGTACCGATTTCGGTGGCGGAATAAGTTACCAGTTTTTTATTGGTCGCCATATCTATCTTCAACCAGGTGTACATATTTACCTTCGGGCTGATAACAGTGCCGATTTCAATGGAACCGTATATAATATTCCCAATGTGGATCTTGCCCCTGTTATTCGAATAGGTTACCGTCTTTGGAGCAAGTATTAATATTTTATTATTTCCACGTTTTAAAATCAAAAACTCACGAAGATAAATTTTAATATAAACTGTAATAATCTAATTTTATAAAGGCAATGACAACTATTTTATCTTGTAATTCTTCAAAAAAAATGTTTCAACTCAAGAAATCAGAAGAATTCGCTGCACAGCCAATTAAGGCAGAAAGCGTACTTAGTATACAAGAAACTGCTCATTTGCCTGCTTGTGTGCAAAAATACTTGGAATTTGCAGGTGCTATAGGCAAAAGCAAGCCTCAAAATGTTTGCATCGAATTTGATGCAGAGATGTACCGTAAGCCGGGTGACAAACCTATGAAAGCATATTCCATCCAGCATAACTTTTATGGGAAATTCTCCCGTCTGTTTCTGATGTCGGCAAGTAAAATGGGTATTCCTTTTCAAGCATTGCACATATACAAAAATGAGAGCGCAATTTTTCAAGTAAAAGTAGCCAACCTTTTCAAAGTGGTCGATATCGGTGGAGAGGAATTGTCTAGGGCCGAAACCGTAACCCTGCTCAACGATATGTGTATTTTTGCTCCAGGAAACCTAATTGACAAACGTTTAACATGGAGTGATTCTGATTCGCTTTCAACAAAAGTTACACTTACCAATGGAAAGTATATTGTTTCGGCAATAGTATACTTTAATGAATTAGGCGAATTAATCAATTTTATGTCAGATGACAGGTCTGCTTTGCAGGATGATTGTACAATGAAAAATATTAAATGGACAACTCCAGTTTCAAATTATCAAGAAATAGAAGGGAGAATGATACCTACAGTTGGTAAAACCATCTGGCATTATCCTGAAGGTGAATTTACTTACGGTGTTTTTAAATTAAGAAGTATAAAGTATAATGTGGAGAAATAAATTCTGGTGCTATGGATCTTTCAAAAACAATTTCACAAAAGACATTTCAGAAAATAATCATCTACTATTTTTCGGGAACTGGAAATTCAAGAAACGTGGCACTATGGATGGCTGGGGTGGCGAAGGAAAACAGCATCAAAAGCCACATTGTAAACATTGCTCATATTGACAGAAAGTCTGTGGTAACTCCAGAACCTGACACGCTCATTATCTTCTTGTCTCCAGTACACGGGTTCAATTACCCACCCATAATGGTCAATTTTATTACGCATTTCCCAAAAGGGAAGAACAAGGTGGTTCTTATGAACACGAGAGCTGGTATGCTGATTGGTAAATTTATAACTCCCGGACTTTCAGGTATTGCTTTTTACCTTTCGGCTTTAGTATTATTACTAAAAGGGTTCTCGATACAAGCAATTTTGGCGGTTGATATGCCCTCAAACTGGATTTCAATTCACCCTGGACTGAACGATCGGACAATAAAATTTCTACACGAAAAGAACAAAGACCGAGTAGAGAAATTCACACATAAAGTAATACGTCACAAAAGGTATTTTAAACATTTTGTAGAAGTGTACGACATTCTTTTTGCACCCATTGCACTTGCCTACTATGTGTCTGGCAGGTTCTTCTTAGCAAAAACCTATTTTGCTTCAGCCGATTGCGATAATTGTGGTTTGTGTATTAAAACTTGTCCAGTAAAAGGAGTTAAAATGGTTGAAAATCGCCCATTCTGGACTTTCAACTGTGAAAGTTGCATGAAGTGTATGAGCAATTGCCCAAAAAAAGCCATCGAAACAGGGCATGGATTTAGTATAGCTGGAGTCCATATTTTCTTTTCAGTAATTTTAGTGTTGTTTTACAACTATTTCAATATTTACTTTTCTTGGATTGAAAATGCAATGCTAATAACTATCGCTGAGTCAGTACTATTTATAGCTTTTATAGGTATTTGGTATAGATTGGTTCACTCGCTGTTACGCTTTAAAGTGCTAGAACGGTTAACAGTTTATACTTCGCTCACCAAATACAAATGGTGGGGAAAGCGCTATAAAGCCTTGATGACAATGTAGTAAACAAAAATTTTAGATTGAAAACAGTCCAACACTGCTAAATACTATCCATTAAAAAAAAATTGTTTCTTGTTGCGTGAAAGATCCTTGAAAATGGGCTATTGACTAAAGTAACAATCTTCTCTTCTCTTCACTTTATCCTTTATTATTTTTCGAACACAAATATTTATTGCCATTTATTAACATATATTTATTGTTATTCAATAAATATTTATTATATTTGCTGAATAATTTTAAATTATGAAATAATTATGAAAGCAAAAAACAACTTTGTATTTATTGTGCTACACATTGTGGCTTGGATTATTTTTGTAGGCTTGTGCATTGAAGCCGGTGCCTTATTGGTCAATTTTGCATTTAGTATTTTCAAACCTGAAGTCGTCGGTAATTTATACGAAAAAATGGATTTAAGCGCCTTGTACAATAGCAGTCACTGGGTATTTTATGGAATGTATAGTTTTGTTTTATTCATTTCGATTCTTAAATGTATTTTATTTTATATTGTTATTGAGCTACTGCTCAAGTTAGATCTTGAAAAACCATTCAATACTTTTGTTTCTACAAAAATTACTCGTTTGAGTAATATGACACTTGCTATTGGGCTTGTGAGCTTTATCGGTCGTGAGGTTGGAAAAAACTGGCAACATCGCGGATACGAAATCGAGCCCTTGAATAAATTTTTTGTCGATAGTCAAGCCTTTATTTTGATGGCAGCTGTAGTCTATGTCATCGCTCTGATTTTCAAAAAAGGAATTGAAATTCAATCCGAAAACGAATTAACGATCTAATTATGGCAATTATAGTAAACCTAGATGTTATGATGGCGAAACGTAAAATGTCGCTAAATGATCTTTCGGCAAAGGTAGATTTAACCTTGTCCAACCTTTCTATTCTGAAAACAGGAAAAGCCAAAGCCATTCGATTCAGCACCCTGGAAGCCATATGCAAAGCCTTGAATTGCCAACCGGGAGATATATTGGAATACAATACCGAAGAAGAATAAAAAACCGACGCCACGCTCCGCAAAGTCTCCGACTTTGAGGATGCGTTTGTCAGTCTGTGACTGACCTAAAATTAATCCTAAATAAAGTCGGTTCAAAACCGAAAATCACTACCTCAAAGTCGGAGACTTTGCGGAGACTTATACTAAATTAACTGCCCCCGCTACCCGAAGTGCTTCTTGAAAACTAAGGATTACGAAGTCTCCCAACTTCAACTAAAATACTATTCTACAACATTTTATAAAATTATTTTTTAAATTAGCAGTAGCAAAAACGAACTGTTATGAAATCAATTCTTTATATCTTTTGTTGTAGTATGCTTTTTTTTTCTTGTAACAAGCGTGAAGAAAATAAAAAAGAAACTTCAAAAGTCAAACCCGTCTCTGCCAACTACAGCTGCAGCACTCCCGAAGTAACGGACAAACTATGGTATTCCACAGGAAAAAAAGCTCCTTTGTTTAAAGGACTTGAAGGGATTCATTTTCCCATCACTACTATAAGTAAAGAAACACAACGCTATTTTGACCAAGGACTGATGCTTTCCTTTGGGTTCAATCATGCCGAAGCGGCACGTTCTTTTTTTGAAGCCACTCGTCAAGACCCAAAATCTGCTATGAGTTGGTGGGGTTTTGCCTATGTGTTGGGTCCAAACTATAATGGTGGCATGGAAAAAGATAATTTTCAACGAGCTTTTGATGCCGTGAAAAAAGCAAAATTAAATGCAAGTTCTTGTACTCAGAAAGAAAAAGATTTGATAGAAGCACTGAGTCATCGGTATTCAATTGATACTACTGCGGTTCGTGCTGAGTTAGATTCTGCCTATGCTGTTGCTATGCGAAAGGTGTATAAAAAGTATTCCAATGATGTAACCATTGGTTCACTGTTTGCCGAATCACTCATGGATATGCATCCATGGAATTTGTGGAATAAAGATGGTACTGCACAACCATGGACACCAGAGATTATGACAGTGCTAAAAAAATGCATCCAACAAGAACCCAAACATGCTGGGGCAAACCATTTCTATATTCATGCCACAGAAATGTCACAACACTCAGAAGAGGCAGAAGCCAGCGCAGATTTACTTCGCACTTTAGTTCCTGGTTCAGGTCATTTGGTTCACATGCCTTCGCATACCTATATAAGAATGGGTCGTTATCATGATGGCGTTTTAACTAATCAAAAAGCAGTATTAATTGACAGTTTATATCTTGAAGCTTGTCATGCTCAAGGTGCTTATCCTCTTGGCTATTATCCACATAATTATCATTTCATAGCTGCATGCGCCACGATTGCTGGCGAAAGCAAAGCAGCTCTAGATGGTGCTATTAAAACTGCCAATCACGCTCATAAAAAATTGTTTCGAGATCCCGATTGGTCTACATTACAACATTATTATTCCATTCCATGGTATATAGAAGTAAAACTTGGTTTGTGGAAAGATATTATGAATTCAAAAGCACCCGAAAAAGATTTGAAATATCCAATGGTGGTATGGCATTATGCGCAAGGCATGGCTATGTTGTCTCAAAACAATATAGCCAATGCAAAAAAACATCTCGATGGTATGAAAAAAATAATGTTGGACACCAAGATTAAAGATTTAACCATTTGGGAAGGTAATAGTGTGTTTGATTTGTGTACAATAGCTTCAAAAATACTTGATGGTGAAATAAATGGTAAGGAAAAAAATTATACTAAAGCCATTGCTCTTTTAAAGGAAGCGGTTGCAATAGAAGATGGATTGAACTATAATGAACCACCAGATTGGTTTTTTTCTGTTCGTCATCATTTAGGCGCTATATTATTGGATGCAGGAGAATATAAAGCTGCTGTAAAAGTATTTGAAGAAGATTTAAGAAATTATCCTAAAAACGGTTGGGCTTTGAAAGGGCTAATGAATGCTTATAAAAATCTTGGTGACAAAAAGAAATATGAAGAAACAAAAATCCGATTTGAAAAGGCTTGGAAATATGCTGATATAAAAATTACTTCTTCTAGGATACTGTAAAGCATTGTACCTAAAAAAGTAATACGAATAAAGTTTTTTTACTTTGAAAATCTGTCCACTACTAAATACCTAGCTGTGAAGTCTCTAAATTCCAAAATTCTAATTTATAAGTGCTAATTTAGGGTGTTTGCATGTTAATTACGGGGGAAACTCGACTCATAATTTTAGAACGTTTTCTGAATTTCGAACAACTTTTTTTTAATTTTACCGTGATAACACTTAAACATAAATTATGTTCACCATTGACCAAATAAAAGAAGCACATTCCAAAGTAAAATCCGGTGCTGATTTCCCAGTTTACATTCAAGATTTAATAGCATTAGGCGTTCAAGGTTATGACATTTTCGTACACGATGGTCACGAAGAATATTTTGGAGCAGAGGACTACCGCCTTGCCACAACCAAAAATTACGATGCTTTAGAAGTTGCAGCATCCGTAAACAAGGAACGTTTTATCGAATTTCTGGTGATGCACCAAAACGGTCAAAGCGATTATCCAAGTTTTTGTCATCAGGCAGCACAGTGCGGCATTGCGAAATGGAGCGTGAATATTATTGCGATGACTTGCACCTATTTTGACCCAACCGACACCGCAATTCTGATCGAAAAAATCTAATTTTTTTGTCATTTACTGCTAGATTTACCAGTACATCCTCTGCTCATCAGGTTCGAATTTATCTATAAGCAGGTTTTTTGCTAATCCATACAGGCAGAGCAAAAAGATTCAAAAAATTCAGACTAAAACGAAAATATTTGCCTAAAAATGGTACCTTTGGGTATATTTTTTTGGAACATGAACCGCGCCCTAAAGTATTACCGCATTATTTGGTTTAAACACGATTTACCAGCTGGACTTTCTGTTTTTTTAGTGGCTTTGCCACTTTGTTTGGGCATTGCCTTGGCATCAGGTGCTCCACTCTATTCCGGTATTCTTTCAGGCATTATCGGCGGATTGGTAGTTTCATTGGCAAGTGGTTCGCAATTAGCGGTTTCAGGCCCTGCCGCGGGATTATCGACCATGGTAGCCGCAGCAATTATTACCTTGGGCGATTTTCAACTTTTTATGCTAGCCGTGATGGTCGCTGGCTTCTTTCAACTAGCGCTAGGATTGCTGAAATTAGGAACCATCGCCAATTATTTTCCATCATCGGTGATCAAAGGGATGCTGGCTGCCATTGGAATAATCTTAATTTCAAAACAAATTCCTTTGGCTTTGGGCTACGATAAACCGGACTTTTGGACTAGTGGTTTTATTCAGTTATTTTCTGCGGATAATTTTTTGGGAAATATAAGAAGTTTCAATTATCACATTACTAGAGGAGCAATTCTAATAGCTACGATTTCGCTAGTGGTGCTGATCGTACTGCAACAACCCTTTGCCAAAAAATGGAAAGTGATTCCCGCACCGTTATTGGTTGTGGTCATTGGCATAGTAACCAATATCATTTTTACGAAAATCACCTCCGACTATTCGCTAAGACCCACGCAATTAGTTGCTATACCTTCAAATATTTTTGACAGTATTGCTTTTCCAGATTTTTCAAAACTATTTTCTACTGCTGAAATATGGAAAAACGGTATTCTCATTGGCTTACTCGCCTCATTAGAAACCTTGCTTTGCATTGAAGCCATTGACAAATTAGACAAACGCAACCGGATCACGCCTGTCAATAGGGAACTTGTTGCGCAAGGCATTGGCAATATGGCCTGTGGATTAGTCGGTGCCATCCCGATGACAGCCGTAGTCGTAAGAGGTGCTGCAAATGTGCAAGCGGGCGCAAGAACAAAACTTTCGGCATTTACGCACGGATTATTTCTACTGCTTGCCGTCGTGCTGATTCCGTTTGTGCTCAACAAAATACCATACGCTTCGCTCGCTGCAGTCCTTCTGATTACTGGATATAACCTGACAAAACCGAGTTTGTACATCAATATGTGGAGCTTGGGTCGCAAACAATTTATCCCTTTTATGATTACCATTGTGGTAATTCTCTTGACTGATTTGCTTATCGGGGTAAGCATTGGACTTCTTATTTCTATTTATTATATCATTCACAGCAATTTCAAAGTGGAGTATAAAATTAGCCTTACACGGCATCACGGCATCGAAACACAATACATAAAGCTGAATAATAACGTCACATTTTTGAATAAAGTCAAACTAAGAAAAGCCCTAGACGAAGTGCCAGAATATTGCGTTTTGACCATCGACGGAAGTGAAAGCCGCCAAATTGACTATGATATTTTAGAAATTATAAGTGAGTTTAAACGAAAAGCACACGATCGGCATATTGATTTACATTTAATCAATATCAGCAGCGTAAAAGTAATGTCCGAAAAATAAATATTCCCGCGGTCTCTGCTTGTTAAATCGTAAACCCAGAATCCGCATTAGACTTCGTGACGAAGTTGAATTATTCAATAAAAGCAAGAGCTCGCGGACTATTTTTGAAGATATAATACTTCTGTATTTTGAATTTAAAAATAGGAGCAAGTTCTTGGTTTTGAAGAAGAATTCAAATGCAGTAGATTTCTAATGCGGATTCTGGGTTAAACAACCAACTTGAAACCAACGTAAAATAACATCATTGCGATGGCATTTCTAAGCAATAAATCGGGCAATTTTCCACTGAGTAAACTGCCTAAATAAATGCCTGGTAAAGACCCCAACAATAAATGCCCTAAAACATTAAAGTCCAGATTTCCCATCGAGGCGTGACCCAATCCAGCCACTAAGGTCAAAGGAACAGCGTGCGCAATCTCCGTTCCTACCAATTTGGGGGTCGGCAAAAGCGGATAAAGAAAAAACAAAGTAACCGTTCCCAACGCGCCTGCGCCAATCGAAGTGAGTGTGACCGTTGCCCCAAGCATCACGCCGATTGCCACTGTCAAGAAATTTTGTGTTTTGCTTTCGCTGTGAAATTTATCGCCGGCATGTTTCTGCGAAAATGCCAACAATCGTTTTTTGAATACAATGGCTATTGAGGTAAATAATAAAGCCCAACCTAAGCTGTATTTAATGATTTTATTCAAAACATCTAAATCAGTTTTCAAATAATGCAGTAGCCACAAAGTCAGTAAAGCCGCAGGAACGCTACCTAGCGTAAGCCAAGCTGTAATCGTCCAATTGATATTTTTTTTCTTATTATGAACATAAATACCGCCGGATTTTGTAATGGCAGCGTACAACAAATCAGTGCCCACCGCAGTAGATGGGGGAATTCCAAACCATAATAAAATTGGGGTCATCAATGAACCTCCACCTACTCCCGTCATCCCCACTATAAAGCCAACTACCAATCCTGCAATTATTAACCCTACTAAATCCATAGACATTGTATTATTTTTTGCAAATGTATAGTAATTGCAATAGAATACAATAAAAAAATTAATATTTTTTAAATAGATTTTGAATTTATAAAAAACAAATTAAAGCAAAAGCTTAGATTTGAAAATCAGAAGAACGAGACTAGCTCTATAATCTCAGATTTTGAGAAATAGAAGAATAAAAACAGCAAGTAATTAGACAAAAAAATACTGCTGTAACCAAACTAGGTTACAGCACTCTAACAAATTCACAAGTAGAATTTTTTTTTACAAAAATCAATTTTCGGTATCCAACCAAGACATAAAAAGCGTGTATCCGATAGTGAGTACAATCGCCCCAAGAAACAAGCCTATAAAACCATTGTATAAAAAGCCTCCGATAGAACCAATAAAAATAACAAGCATCGGAGCGGGTGCATTTCTCCCTAAAAGAATCGGTTTAAGAACATTATCCATCAAAAGTGTTATTCCCAACCAAATCGCCAAAATCACTGCTGTAGTCGTATCTGAAACCGAAAACATATAAATAGCCACTGGAATTGCGATCGGTCCAACTCCGACTTGTACAATAGCCAAAATCAGACACAGAATGGTCCACAAACCAGCAAAGGGAACTCCTGCGATAAAAAAACCAATTCCAGCCATTGAAGCTTGAATCACTGCTACGCCAAGAATACCTTTGACCACATTTCGAATCGTAAGCACTGTAATTTGAGCAAAATTATCGCTATTTTTGCCCACTAATTTTACAAATATTTTTTTGGTTACTGCTTCTGAAGAATCTGCATAAATTAACAAAACACCGGCTATAATTATCGATGCAACGAAGGAGATTATTCCTTGACCAATTCCTGCTAATGCGGATAAAAAAATGGAACCGTACTCTTTGATTTGTTCCGAATACTTCAACACTGTGGCCTGTAAATTGTCGGAGGCCAACTGCCAAATATCCACGATTGGCTTAGTAATATCTGGCCAATTAGCGGTTGTCCCTCCCGGAGGTGGAATTAAATGCTCACCTGAATTAAACAATTCGCGAAAATGATTTATCCCTTCATACAAAGAATAAATAATCAGTCCGCTAGGCACAATAATCACGCTCAACATCAATAAAGTCAATACAATTACGGCAAAAATTCGCCTGCCTCTAAATACTTTTACAAAAAAATTATGCACCGGAAAAATCGCAATCGCGATAACAACTGCCCAAACTAAAATAAGAAAGAACGGTCTCAAAATATCAAAACACCACAGCAATAAAACACCTAAAATACCCAATCGAATGAGGGTATCTACTATTTTTTCAAAATTAATTTTTGCTGACTTCGATTGATCCGGTTCCATTTGTACAAATTTTTGGAATTAATATTATGTAAATATATAAAAGTACAAGGAAATAATAGCGTACAATCTGCTATATTTGTGTCACTAAATTGGTTCTAATGGAAGAATGTATTTCGGTTTTTGATATGCTAAAAATTGGTGTTGGCCCCTCGAGTTCACACACTCTTGGCCCTTGGAGAGCAGCCGAACGTTTTTTGTCAGAATTGCGAAGCACTAACAAATTTAAACTTGTAGATTTCATCAAAGTAAATTTGTACGGTTCACTTTCCTTGACCGGCAAAGGCCATGCTACCGATCTAGCCATAATGTTAGGGCTTTCGGGTCAAGACCCTGAATATATTCCAATTCAGAATATTGACTCCATAATTACAGCAATTAAAGAGAAACACATTCTAAAATTAGGTAATGAAATAGAAATTCCCTTTCTAATTGAAGAAGATATCATTTTCAATAAAAACTTCCTCCCTTTTCACGCAAATGGATTGACTTTTACGGCTAATTTACTTGATACTACTGAATATTCATCGACCTACTACTCCATCGGTGGTGGATTTGTTGTAGTAGAAGAGCGTGTCAATGCCAAGAAAAAACTGCAAATAAAATGTGCCTTTCCGTTTCCGATTCAAAATGCCGACGAATTGATACGTTATACCATCGATCAAAACAAAAGCATTTCGGAAATTGTTTATGAAAACGAAAAATCGATGCGTACCGAAGCCCAAATTCATCAGGAATTAATGCGCATTTGGAACACTATGCTCGAGTGTATGTACACGGGTTGCCATTCCGAAGGAATTCTTCCCGGCGGATTAAATGTGCGCCGAAGAGCCTTCGATATGCACCAACACCTCATTGGCGAAGCCCATTACGATTCGCCACAATCTTGGTTGGAACAAATTCGCCTGACCGAAGTGAAATTCAGACAAATCCTGAAATGGGTTTCGTGTTTTGCCTTGGCGGTCAATGAAGTCAATGCTGCCTTGGGACGTGTCGTAACCGCTCCAACTAACGGAAGTGCAGGAGTTATTCCAGCCGTTTTAATGTATTATTTGGTTATCGAAAATCACAAGGCTGGCGAAAAGGAAATCAAACAATTCCTGATGGTTGCCGGAGAAATTGGCAGTATTTTCAAAAAAGGGTCAACCATTTCGGCAGCAATGGGTGGTTGTCAGGCAGAAATCGGCGTTTCATCAGCTATGGCAGCTGCGGCACTTTGCGAATTGATGGGCGGAACACCAGCGCAAGTGTTGATGGCTGCAGAAATTGCAATGGAACATCATTTGGGATTGACCTGTGATCCTATTGGCGGTTTAGTTCAAATTCCGTGCATCGAAAGAAATACGATGGGCGCTATCAAAGCCATAAACGCTGCCGAATTAGCTTTAGAAACCGACCCGAAAAATGCCAAAGTGCCATTAGACAAAGTCATTGATACGATGTGGCAAACCGCCAAAGATATGAACAACAAATACAAAGAAACTTCCGAAGGCGGTTTAGCTGTTGCCGTGAATATGGCCGATTGTTAGCGCATAATACAAAAAAATCACAAATAAACTATTTTTTGAAAAATTCAATTGCTGCATTAACCGATTTTTGCTGTCCTTTGTACCTTTAAAAAAACGGAAAGAAAATGACGACTCCCAATGAAAATCCCCCTAAAAAAAGCATCTTAGATAAAACCATCACCACACGTGAGGTTATCTTTATGTTTTTTGTAGTTTTATGCTTGTCGCCCTTAATTTCTCCGCCCATCGCGTTATTGATGGGATTGGTTATCGCTCAATTTATTGGTCACCCCTATTTGAATTTAAATCACAAAGCAACCCATATTTTATTGCAGGTTTCAGTTGTGGGACTGGGCTTTGGGATGAATGTGCACAGTGCGCTGCAAGCTGGTAAGGAAGGCTTCACCCTGACGATAATTTCGATTATCGGCACTCTAATTCTAGGTGTTTTCTTGGGAAAAGTCCTTAAAATAGAAGAAAAAATATCCTTTCTAATTGCCTCAGGAACCGCTATTTGTGGCGGAAGTGCTATTGCTGCCATTTCACCGGTTATCAAAGCCAATGAAAAACAAATATCGGTGGCATTGGGAACTATTTTCATCCTGAATTCGGTGGCCTTGGTTATTTTTCCATTTATTGGACATTACCTGAATTTATCTGAAAGTCAGTTTGGATTGTGGTGCGCCATCGCAATTCACGACACGAGTTCTGTGGTGGGAGCCGCTGGAAAATATGGTACTCACGCGCTAGAAGTGGCCACAACTGTAAAATTAGCCCGAGCGTTATGGATTATTCCTATTGCACTTTTATCGACCTTTATTTTCAAAAATAAAGAAACTAAAATCAAAATACCTTATTTCATCGGACTGTTTATTTTGGCAATGATAGCGAATACGTATGTCCCCTTGATTCAAGATTTCAGTCATTATATTACAGGTTTTGCAAAGGCCACTTTGACCCTAACGCTGTTTCTAATTGGCTGTGGTTTGTCTCGAAAAGTATTAGTTTCGGTGGGTTTCAAACCCTTAGTGCAAGGTATTGCGCTCTGGATGGTTATCTCTGCCGGGACTTTATGGGCAATAATTTCATTGATTTGATTTGAAAATAATAATGCAAAAAAACAGTCGAATACCCTATTTCATCTTAACGCTAGTGGTAATCGCTCTTGGCATAACTTCCCGAAAAATAGACGGAATTCCAGCGTTTTTTGGTGATATCCTTTATGCTGTGATGGTTTATTTTGGACTGCGAATGTTCCTCATACATATAAGTTTAAAAATGACAGCATTTCTTTCTTTGCTGATTTGCTTTGCCATCGAGTTTCTGCAACTTTATAATGCCGACTGGATGTTGGCTATTAGAAGAACCACATTCGGACATTATGTCTTGGGGCAAGGTTTTCTATGGAGTGATTTGGGTTATTATACTCTTGGAGTTATAATGGCGTTTTTGATTGATTTTACTTGGATTAATAAACTTAAAAGTACAACTTAATTAAATAGGACAGATTCCAGTTAAGATGTTTAAATATTCTTAATCTGAAATCTGCCACCTGAAATCTACTTCCTCTCCAATTCCAAATTTTGAATGGGTTGATAAACGAAAGGGACTTCTTCGATTTCTACATCGCTTTTATCCAATCCGAATGCTCTTGTGTCTGAAAGCGAACAATTTTTGAGCATATAATAAGAGTTCAACAACAGAGAATCCTTAATGGTAAACTCATTTTCGACAGACAAGAATTTTTCCAAAATAATGAATTTAAAATCGGGTTCTGCATTGTATTTTGTAGAGCCATCTGGGCGAATATGCAAACTTAACTCCTTATTTTTAACCAAATTTTGAACAATTTTTTTGAAATACAATTCTACTTTGGGTTGGATTCTAAAACCAATATTCAAGATAATTTTGATTACTTTATCGTCCAATAATTCGATTACTTCATAATTCAAGGTAAATGGTTCATTGGTCCTATTGATGTGAAAAAACCAGTAAACATCAGCTCTTTTTGGCTTTTTGGAGAAAATAGATTTCATAATTTTTTCTTCCACCTCATAATTTTTATCTGCTTTTGACAGGTAAATTAAATGGGTGGCATATTTTGGAATTGTATCGTCGTTACTTAGTTCCTGAAGTTGTTGGGTGTGTTCTGCCAAATTAGTAAATTTCAAAAACCTATTATTTATTTTTCTGGCAAAAAACCAAGCATACATCGTCAAGAAAATAAAAAGTTCAAAGAACAAAAACATCCATCGTTCTTTTATTTTTACAATATTGGCAATAAAGAAAGCAATTTCAATAACAACAAAAACACTTATAATCAAGGTTATCAAAATTCGGTTCATTTTTCGAATGTAAATCAGATAATAATTTAGCAAGACGGTGGTCATCAACATAGCAATTGTGATAGAAAAACCATAAGCCGCTTCCATATTCGAAGAATTTTTGAAATACAAAATCATCAAAATACAACCTATCCAAAGAATGGTATTTACTGATGGAATGTAGATTTGTCCCTTCAAATTAGTTGGATTTCGCATCGTCACACGGGGCCAAAAATTAAGTGACATCGCCTCATTTATTAACGTATAGGAACCACTAATCAAAGCTTGAGAGGCAATAATAGCAGCAAAAGTGGCAATAATTACTCCCGAAAGTAAAAACCATTGTGGCATTATGGTATAAAAAGGATTTCTCCCTTCGAGAAATGCATTTCCTTGCGTCATCAGCCAAGAAGCTTGCCCTAAATAGTTCACAACTAAAGCAATTTTGACAAATAGCCAAGTAATTCTAATGTTGTTTTTTCCGCAATGTCCTAAGTCAGAATACAAAGCCTCTGCCCCTGTTGTACACAAAAATACCGCTCCCAACAACCAAAAACCGTGTGGATATTCGACTAATAATTCATAAGCATAAACAGGATTTAAAGCTTTTAAAATGGACGGATGTTCTAATATTTGGACGAATCCCAATATAAAAAGCATCGAGAACCAAACTACCATTGCAGGTCCAAAAAAGAAACCTACTTTTTGTGTGCCAAATCGTTGAAAAAAGAACAAGGCCGATAAAATGGCAATCACTATAGGAAGTATTGGAATTTCAGGAAAGACAGCCGCCAAACCTTCCACAGCAGAAGCTACCGAAATGGGTGGTGTAATAATTCCGTCTGCCAAAAGTGTCGTGGCACCAAGAATGGTTGGAATTACTAATTTTCCTTTACCAAATCGTTTTACCAAGGCGTAGAGCGAAAAAACACCGCCTTCCCCGTGATTATCCGCCGATAGTGTCAACAAAATATATTTGAATGTAGTTTGAAAAGTAAGCGTCCAGAAAATACAGGAAATACCACCATAGACTAACAATTCGGATATTTCTCTTTCGCCAATAATGGCTTTCATAACATATAACGGACTCGTCCCAATGTCGCCGTATATAATTCCCAAGGCAACCAAAAGTGAAGCTGCACTAACTTTTTGAAGGGTTGATTTATTCATTTTATTTTAAATTTTGATATTAATTTTTAGACATAGAAATCCTCTTCGCAATGATTTTGTTCATTACAATTGAAGTTTTTTTTAATAAAATTGGTTAATTTTTAGCTGGTATTGAAGCGATACCCCACACCTGATTCGGTAATGATAAATTTGGGTCGGTTGGGATCTTCTTCAATTTTTTTGCGAAGTTGTGCAACGAAAACCCGTAAGTATTGTGTTTGGTCCGAGTAGCTGTTACCCCAAACTTCTTTTAGCAAATAGTGATGTGTCAAGACTCGACCTTCATTCTTGACTAAAATGGAAAGCAAATTATATTCCGTGACGGTGAGTTTTAAAATTTCGGCTTTCAATTTCACCACCCTCGAAGTAAAGTCAATCGAAACATCGCCAAATTGGATTATTGGTTCATTTTCCTTCTGCACTAAATTTCGTAAAGCAGTACGAATCCTCGCCAACAACTCTTGTGTACGAAATGGTTTAGTCAAATAATCATTTGCCCCACTATCTAATGCGGTGACGATTTCTTCCTCGGAATTTTTTACAGTCAAAATGATAATTGGATTCGTAAACCATTCCCTTAACCGCTTCAAAACGACCTGCCCATCTTCGTCAGGTAAACCTAAATCCAAAATAATCAAATCGGGTTGATAATTGGCTGCTGCTAAAAGTCCTTCTTTTGCATTTGCGGCAAAAAAAGTTTTATATCCATTGGAATCTAAGTTGATTTCGAGCAACTTTCGAATTTGAACTTCATCGTCAATGACTAATATTTCGGCTTGATTACTCATTTGATATTTCTTTGGTATTCATAACTAATGCTGGAAAACTAATGGTAAAGACAGAACCGCCTTCTTCCCTATTTTCTAATTTTATTGTGCCGTTTTGTGCTTCTACAAATCCTTTTACGATTGATAACCCTAATCCTGTCCCACCTGTTTTTGAATTTTGTAATCTGTAAAATTTATCAAATACTTTCTCTATTTCCTCTTGTGGAAAACCTATTCCATCATCGGAAATGGTGATAACACAGGGCATTATTTTTTCTGGATTGTAATCAAATTCTACATCAGGATTGTATTCGACTTTAATATTTATTTGAGCTCCTTTCGGGGTGTATTGCGAAGCATTAAATAGTAAGTTGTAAATAATTTGCTCCGTCAAACCATAGTCCAATTTGAAAAGCGGTAATGTATCATCAACATTGACCATAACTTTATGGAACTGTAAATCTTCTTTCAAATGATTCAATACTTTATAAATTAATTCCTTCAAATCACACCAATCTATTTTGGGCTGAATCACTCCTGATTCCAATCTGGACATATTCAACAAATTCTCAACCTGATGATTCAATCGCAACGATGCTTTCTCAATTTCTGTATATAATTTTCCTTTATTTTCTTCAGAAATACTAACTGTTTCACTTTGAATGGTATCAATTGCACCCATAATAGCCGAAATTGGAGTTCGCAATTCGTGTGACAAGGAATCCAGCAAAGCATTGTACAATTTCATCGTATTTACTCGAACTTCTTTGATCTGTAATTTTTTTTCGGCTTTCCTAATTTTATGGGTAAGAACTCCATTTATAAGTGCTATAATGAAAAACAAAATCAGTAGTAACGCATCCTCTGTACTGTAAATATGAAGAGTATAATACGGTTGAATGAAGAAGAAATTCAGTATCAATGCGCTAAAAACAGCACTCAATAACACAGGGATAATATCCAAAAACATAGCTAATAAAGAAACCACAACCAACAAAAGATAACCTACGATTTTATGATCTAAAAAATCTCGTGTAAACAGACACAAAGAAGCTACAAGACCTACTGATGCTATACAAATCAAATATTGATTCTTTATTTTTAATGGACTTAAAATAGTTTTCATAATACTTCCTTATTAACAATGCAAAGTTAAATGATATGCTGTAAGTATTTTATAATATAAACACCCATTACATAAAGATTTTATAAAGATTTTTTGATTGTCAGATTTATGTTTAATTTAACTAATTTTGCACTCTAAATTAAACTTCTTTAAAAATGTCAGTAGCCAAAAAAGATTACAAGCGAATTACCACAAAGTCACTCATCGAAATGAAAGCCGATGGGCAGAAAATCTCGATGCTTACGGCTTACGATTTCTCTATGGCAAAAATTGTTGATGCTGCTGGTATCGATGTCATTCTTGTTGGTGATTCCGCCTCGAATGTGATGGCGGGTCACGAAACTACTTTGCCGATTACTTTAGACCAAATGATTTATCACGCCTCTGGAGTTGTTCGCGCCATTTATCGCGCCTTGGTCGTGGTTGATTTGCCTTTCGGAAGCTACCAATCGGATCCGAAAGAAGCCTTGCGTTCTGCCATCAGAATTATGAAAGAAAGTGGTGGACACGCTGTAAAACTAGAAGGTGGAAGCGAAATCAAAGAATCCATCAAACGAATATTGAACGCTGGCATTCCAGTAATGGGGCATTTGGGTTTAACCCCACAGTCTATTTATAAATTCGGAACCTATACCGTTCGTGCCAAAGAAGAAGAAGAAGCCGAAAAACTGATTGAAGATGCTAAACTCCTCGAAAAACTAGGCTGTTTTGCTATTGTTATTGAAAAAGTTCCCGCGGAATTGGCCCAAAAAGTAGCCCAAAGCATTTCGATTCCTGTAATTGGGATCGGCGCTGGTGGTGGCGTTGACGGCCAAGTATTAGTGATTCACGATATGTTGGGAATGAATAATGAATTTAGCCCTCGATTTTTGCGTCGCTATTTGAATTTATACGAAGAAATGACTACTGCTATTGGGCAATATGTAGCCGATGTGAAATCTTGTGATTTTCCTAATGAAAAAGAGCAGTATTAATACGTAGCTTTTATTCAAATTCCTTTTTAACCAAACTATTTTATATGTCAACATCTTTCAATACCACGATTGTTATTCCCTGTTACAACGAGGAAAAAGGAATTTCGAATAGTGAATATTCTAATTTTTTGAATAACAATCCCGAGGTATTAATTTGTTTTGTGAATGATGGTTCCAAAGACAATACTGTTGGCGTTTTGAAAGCATTGAAAGAAAAGCATCCCACACAAATTCACATTCTTTCTTTAAAAAATAATTCGGGCAAGGCTGAGGCGGTTCGTGCTGGAATTCAGTATTGTAATTTCAATTTCAAACACCAGTACATTGGCTATCTCGATGCGGATTTAGCGACGACTTTAGAAGAATTTATCGACCTTAGAAATTATTTGCAAGGCGAAATCGTGTTTAGTTTTGGCTCTCGAATTCGGAAAATTGGTTCTATTATTGAACGTGAAAACAGTCGATTTTTGATAGGAAGAGTCATAGCAACTTTCATTTCGAATATCCTCGACATCAAAGTGTATGACACCCAATGTGGTTCAAAACTTTTTACCAGAGATATTTCAGAACAACTTTTTGAAAAAGAATTTATTTCAAAATGGTTGTTCGATGTAGAAATTTTCTACCGCATGATACTACTTTTTGGAAGAGAAAAAGCCATTCAAAAAATGCTCGAAATCCCATTAAAATTATGGGTTGAAAAAGGCGATTCAAAAGTAAAACTGAGCTACGGATTTAAACTTTGGTTTGATTTGTTTCAAATTAGACAGGAATACAAAAAAATTGAAAAGAATTTATCCCAATCCAATCTCAACTAATGATTTCAGAAAAGCTAAAAAACAATTCTAAAATACTATCGATTTCAGTGATAGCCATCTTGATTTTTAGATTGTTACTCACTATCACTATTCCGTTATTAGATAAAACAGAATCGCGCTATGCCGAAATTGCTCGAATTATGCAAGAAACGCAGCAATGGATTGTTTTGCAAATAGATTATGGAGTACCATTTTGGGCAAAACCACCTTTATCTACTTGGTTGTCTGCGGGAAGTTTTGAAGTGTTTGGTGTAAACGAATTTGCCTCTCGATTTCCCTCTTTTTTATTGAGTGTCATCCTAATAATCATTGCCGGAAAAATGGTCAAAAAAGAAGGATATTCCTTTTATCTTCCCGGTTTTATTTTGCTAACAATGCCTGAATTCCTGATACATACAGGTGTGGTCTCAACCGATACTTCGCTTGAATTTTGTATCACCCTAATGATGATTTCCTTTTGGAAAACGATGCAAAGCGAAACCAAAACCTACTGGAATTATCTGTTTTTTATCGCTCTAGGGTTTGGATTTTTGGCTAAAGGACCGCTAATTACGGTGCTTACTTTTCCGCCTTTATTTTTATGGTGTTGCCTGGATATTCAAAGATTTAAAGCCGTTTTTTCTAAATTTTCAATCCTATTTGGACTTTGTATTACAGCGGTAATCGCCCTTCCTTGGTATTACTTTTGCGAGCAAGAATCGCCCGGTTTTCTGGATTATTTTATTGTGGGCGAACATTACAAACGCTTTCTTGAACCCGGCTGGAAAGGGGACTTATACGGCAGTGGCCACTCGCAACCCAAAGGAATGATTTGGTTACTAATGATTGGATTTATGTTTCCGTGGATTCTGCTTGTTTTGTTTAAATTATGGAAAAATAAAGCCACCATTTTCAAAAACAATTGGGTTTCCTTTTTGATAGCTTGGGCCTTTTGGACACCACTGTTTTTTACAATTTCCAGTAATATTTTGCATACGTATTTGCTTCCATCTGCGATGCCAATTATGTTTTTAGTGGTGTATTTTTGGAACGATTTTACTCGAAAAAAACTGCTAATCAATACGGCATTATTTTTCCCAGCGGTAGTTTTTATTGCCTATTTTGCCTTATTTGCTACAGGGAAATTAGACCATCAAATGAATTCGGATAAATATCTTTTGAGAGAAATCAAAGCAACCTCTGAAAACAACGAAATTCCCATTTATTATTGGAAAAACAAGCATTATTCAGGTCAATTTTATACCCGTGGGAAAGTTCAAGTGGTAAAAACGGAAAAGCAATTAGATTCGGTTCAAAAGTTACATAAAAAGCTATTTTTTGTAATTCAAAATAAAGAAATTAAAGAAATTTCAAAAAAACAGCAGGAAACGATGACATTGACCCAAAGTAATTTCAAAACTTCTATTTTTGTCACTAAATAAGAAGTCTATATTTGATGAAAACTCTTTCCAATAAAAATAACCTACAAATTCTGCACGAGGACAATCATTTAATAGTGGTGAACAAGCGTGTGGGCGATTTGGTGCAAGGCGACAAAACGGGCGACAAACCTTTGTCAGATGTGGTCAAAGAATACATCAAAGACAAATACAACAAACCCGGAGAAGTTTTCTTGGGAGTAGTTCACAGATTGGACAGACCCACTACAGGAATTGTAGTTTTTGCTAGAACTAGCAAGGCTTTGACTCGAATGAACGAATTGTTCAGCAATCGCGAAACCCAGAAAACCTACTGGGCAATCGTAAAAAATAAACCTCAAAATTCCGAAGACAAACTTGTTCATTACCTGAAAAGGAACGAAAAAAACAATACTTCAAAAGCGCATACAAAAGAAGTTCCCGAAAGCAAATTAGCCAGTTTGGATTATAAAATTATCAAAGAGCTGAACAACTATTTTGCCTTGGAAATCAATCTTCATACGGGAAGACACCACCAAATTCGCGCGCAACTTTCGGCTATTGGTTCACCTATAAAAGGCGATTTGAAATACGGTTTCGACCGATCAAATCCTGATGGCGGAATTCATCTTCACGCTCGGAAACTGGTTTTTATTCATCCCGTTTCTAAAGAAAATGTTATCATTGTGGCTCCTGTGCCAAATGATGTGATTTGGAATGCCATTTAATTTGAAAAAAATGTATCTTTAGGACTTCATTTAAGTCTTAGATTATGGAACCCAAAACCAACATTAATTTCAGAAAAGAAACTTTGACTAAGTTGCTGAATGAGATTATCATTCACGAAAAAGAAATCATCGATGCTTTGTATTTCGATTTCAAAAAACCAGCCTTCGAAACGGTGATTTCTGAAACAGGTTACGTAATTGCTGAATTAAAAGAAACCATAAAAAACCTTAGCAAATGGGCAAAACCCAAAAGAGTATTCCCTTCCCTGCTCAATTTCCCTTCCAAAGATTATATTTATAAAGAACCTTACGGCAAAGTTTTGATAATTTCACCTTGGAATTATCCCTTTCAATTGGCGCTTTGCCCAGTGATTTCAGCCTTTGCAGCGGGTAATCAAGTTGTGCTAAAACCTTCTGAACTGACGCCTAAAACCTCGGAAATAATCGAAAAAATAATGGCTAAAGTTTTCATCAAAAAAGATGTCAATGTCATCGAAGGCGGAATTGAAGTGGCGCAGGAATTGCTTTCGAAGCGTTGGGATTATATCTTTTTTACAGGCAGTGTCGCCGTGGGGAAAATTGTTGCCAAAGCCGCTGCTGAAAATCTTACGCCTGTAACCTTAGAATTGGGTGGTAAAAACCCCTGTATCATTGACGAAACGGCCAATTTGAAACTCGCAGCCAAAAGAATAGTTTGGGGTAAATTTATGAATGCCGGCCAAACGTGCATTGCCCCCGACTACATTTTGATTCAAAAGGATATGAAAAGTCATTTTGTCGATTATTTAAAAAAACAAATTACCAAAGCGTATGGCGAAGATCCGAGCAAATCACCTGATTATGCAAGAATTGTAAATCGCAAAAACTGGCAGCGATTGGTCGATAAGATTGAGCCCGAAAAAGTAATTTTTGGTGGTAAAAGCGATAGTGAAAATTGCTACATCTCCCCTACAATTATCGAGGAAACTTCATTGGACACGGAGATTATGAAAGACGAAATATTTGGCCCTATTCTACCCATTTTGACTTACTCAACCGAAGCTGAAATCGAAAACATCATTTCCAAATTCGAAAAACCATTGGCATTCTATATATTTACCGAAAACCGAATTTTCTCTAAACATATGATTCAAAAATATTCGTTTGGAGGCGGTTGTGTCAACGATACGATGGTCCATTTCTCGAATAAAAGATTACCATTTGGTGGTGTTGGACATAGCGGAATTGGCGCCTATCACGGAATTTTGAGTTTTGACACCTTTTCGCATAAAAAAAGTATTTTAAAAAAATCAAACTTTTTAGATTTACCGTTTCGATACGCACCCTATCAAGACAAATTAGGAACAATTAAAAAAATATTGCGCTGGCTTTAAATTGAGCTGGTATTAACGAAAACAAACTTTAATTTAAAACCAAAAAATGCAAAACACTAAACCAAAGAACGACCGACTGGAAGAAGTAAAACGCAACGGATACCAACTTGATTTCGCAACAGTTTTCGAAAGTGCTTTCGAAAATTATAAAAAAATAGCCCTCTACGCGGGCTTGATACTTTTAGTTTTTTCTATTTTATCTGCAATTGGTATGATGACCGCACTAGTTTCCTACATTGGAGTTGAAAATCTAGAGCATTTTGCCAATACATTAAAAGAATTTTCTCAATTGAAAGTGATGCCTTTAGAGGTAGCTTTACCACTCAATGCAGGATTAATTTTGTATTCTGCCCTCATAACGCCATTTATGTCAGGATTTTTAAAAATGGCTTATTGTGGCGAAAAAGGGGAAGAATTTCACGTATCGACTATGTTTTCGTATTATAAATCACCCTATTTTTTACCCATTGTGGTTTCAGTATTTATTATTTCTTTAGTGGGAACTGGGCTAGCAATGCTGCTTGAATATGCAGGCTTAAGTTTTGTTGGAACTGTAACAACGATGTTGGTTTCCTTTCTCACATTTTTGACTATTCCGCTGATTGTTTTTGGAAACCTAAATGTTTCCGAAGCCATTAAATCCAGTATTATTATTGTATCAAAACAACCACTGGTACTTTTAGGACTGCTGATTGTCGCTGGAATTGGGGCCCTATTGGGAATATTTGGCTTTTGTTTTGGGATCTTTTTTACTTGGCCATTTATGTATTCGATGACTTATGTAATCTACAAGACCATCTTTGGTATAGATGAAGTCATTGAAATAGAAGAAATAACAGAATCTGAAAATTAATTTTTAAAATAGTAATACTAACTAAATAAAGATAAATTATGAAATGGATAGGAAGACGTCAAAGTGACAATGTCGATGACAGAAGAGGAATGTCGGGTGGTGGAAAAGCCATTCTTGGTGGCGGTGTTTTGGGAATAGTGATCTTACTATTGAATGCTTTTGGTGGCGAAAACGGCCAAATGATTGGCAATATTCTGCAGCAAACCCAAGGACAAGCAGCACCAACTGAAGAAAGAGCCTTAACTCCCGAAGAATTGAAAGAACAGGAATTTATAAAAACCCTTTTGGCAGACAATGAAGACATTTGGACCAAAATATTCCAAGAAAACAACCTTGAATTTGAAGCTCCAAAACTCGTTTTATTTAGTGGTCAAGTGCAAACGGCTTGTGGTGGCGCGAGTTCCGCTTCAGGACCTTTTTATTGTCCCGGTGACAAAATTATTTATATGGATATGTCTTTCTTTGAAGAATTGAGAACAAAATTTGGTGCCGAAGGTGGCGATTTTGCCGTAGCTTATGTTTTGGCACACGAATTTGGACATCACATTCAAACTATTTTAGGCACTTCTTCAAAAATGCGTCAATTACAACAAGGAAAAAGTGAAGCTGAAGCCAATAAATTATCCGTCGCCCTAGAATTGCAAGCCGATTTCTATGCAGGACTTTGGACCCATTACAACGAAAATAAAAATGCAATGTTAGAACCCGGCGATATCGAAGAAGCCTTAAGCGCTGCCAATGCTGTAGGTGACGATGCCATCCAGAAAAAAATGCAGGGACAAGTCGTTCCCGATTCCTTCACCCACGGAACTTCTGAGCAAAGAATGTATTGGTTCAATCGCGGTTTCAAATCGGGTGATATTCGAAAAGGAGATACTTTTGCGGAGGTGGATTAGATAAATTAAACGGTTCACTCTGAATTCAGTTATACCAACAGAGGCTCAAACATTAGTATTACTCATTATAGAGATGAAAAAAATATTATTTACAATCATTCTGACAGCAATAATAATTAGCAGTTGTCGTAGAGAATCTCCAATTGAGGATATTATTTCAAAAAATCAATTCTATACATCTTCAATATCTTGGGATAATTCTAATATGAATACCTATGGTTCGGGGGAAATAAGGTGTTTTGGAAAGAAAAATACATTAAAAATATTTTGCAATTCATTTCTACGAGATCAAGACTCTTTAACTTGGGGAGAACCAGGAATAATATTAAAACAAGGAACTTGGAAAATAATAGATAATGTTATTGTGTGTGAATACAAAACTACATATAGAACGTTCAAAATAAATAAAGCTGAAAAAATTCAAAAAGACACTTTGAAAGTTAAAAAAGCTACTCTTTATAATAAAAATTTAAGATTAAAATCAAATGTGTTAATTAGTAATGAAATAGTTGCCTTTTTTAAATTAAACTGGTCAAAGATAAAATAATCTCATCGGCTAGCGCGATGCCTCTGGCTCGTTACAACAAACGAAAGTAAATAAATAAAACCCAGTCGCTCGAAAATAGATAAAGCATAAAGAGCATCTTGCTATATAAAAACATTTCCTTAACTTTGACATTATGGAAGCACTAAAAATTGAAATACTAAATCCGAAAGCTTTGCAACTTATCAAAGAAATGCAAGATTTGAATTATATCAAAGTCACTGACGCGCCTGTTTCCAAACTTCAGTCTTATCTAAAAAAGATGAGAAAAAATGCCAGTACTGCTCCAAGTTTAGAGGAAATTGCAAATATTGTTGCCGAAGTTCGAGCTGAAAGATATGGCACAAAATAAATCACTTAGACTGGTTATTGACACAAATCTTTGGATTAGCTTCATCATTTCAAAAAAACTCAACCTACTTGAAACTATACTTTTAACCGACAATACTAGAATCTTATTTTGCAGCGAACTGGTCGAAGAACTTCAAGCAACAATTACCAAACCCAAGCTTAAAAAATATTTTTCCGAGAATGCTTTAGAAGAAATGTTAGCCGTATTTGATCCTTATATCGATTTTATTACTGTGAAAAGTACCGTTTCAATTTGTCGAGACCCCAATGACAACTTCTTATTAGCTTTAGCTAAAGATGGAGAAGCAAATTATCTACTGACAGGTGATAATGACTTATTGGATATCGGAAAATACGAAAAAACAATAATTATAAAAATTTTTGATTTCATCGAGCAAAGTAAAACTCAATAATTTCCCGAAATGAATTACACTTTCCATAAAGCTGATTCCACAGATATTCCTGATATATGGGTTATTTTAGAAAACGCAATCCTTCGCAGAAATAATGATGGCAGCAACCAATGGCAAGACGGTTATCCCAACCCGGAAGTTGTCAAAAAGGATATCGATAATGAATATGGTTATGTTTTAAAAGAGGGAAAAACCATCATTGGATATTGCGCCATTGTAATCAATTACGAACCAGAATATGAAAAAATCGAAGGGAAATGGCTCACGAATTCAGATTTTGTTGTCATACATCGAATTGCTATTGCTGAAAATTATCTCGGTCAAGGATTATCCAAAACGATCATTGAATTTGTCGAGGATTTTGCAAAAACAAGAAATATCTACAGCATCAAAGTGGACACCAACCACGACAATTTCGCTATGCTGAAAATTTTCGAAAAGACAGGTTTTACTTTCTGTGGCATCGTTCATTTCAGAGGAAGCCCAAGAAGAGCCTATGAAAAAGTGCTTTTGTAAAAAAGAAGTTGGAAGTTGGAAGTTGGAAGATGGAAGTTGGGAGGTGGAAGTTAGAGGAAATGTATATTTTGATAATCACGGATTTCAACTAAATCCAACAATCAAAAAATTTACTGTACCTTTGCACCCAATTTAAGAAGCACTCCAAATAGATAGTGTTTACTTCAGAAACACCATTTATGTCATTCAATTCATTAGGATTATCGGATGCTTTACTAAAAGCCATCAGCAAAAAAGGATACACAACTCCCTCTCCAATACAACAAAAAGCAATTCCACCTATCTTGGAAGGCAAAGATGTTTTGGCTTCTGCACAAACTGGAACAGGTAAAACAGCGGGTTTCACTTTACCGATTTTACAAATTTTATCGCAAGGAAAACACTTGAGCCACAGCCCCATTCGCGCCTTGATATTAACTCCTACACGAGAACTAGCTGCTCAAATATTAGCCAATATAAAAGAATACAGTGAGTATGTAGATATGCGCAGCGCCGTGATTTTTGGTGGTGTAAATCAAAATCCTCAAGTTAGCCAATTGCGCCAAGGTGTCGATATTTTGGTAGCAACTCCAGGTCGATTAATCGATTTGCAAAATCAAGGTTTGGTATCGCTTTCCAAAGTTGAAATCCTAGTTTTAGACGAAGCCGACCGAATGCTAGATATGGGATTTTTACGAGATATCGAACGCATCCTGAAAGTATTGCCATCCAAAAGACAAAACTTGATGTTCTCGGCCACTTTTTCCAAAGACATCAAGAAATTGGCAATGGGTATTTTACACCATCCCGTTCAGGTCGAAGCCACTCCCGAAAACACAACCGTTGACGCCATTATCCAAAAAGTATATCCTTGTGCCAAAGAGAAAAAAACCGAACTAATCATCAAACTGATTACGGAAGGCAACTGGAAACAGATTTTGGTTTTTACGCGAACCAAACAAGGCGCCAACAAACTAACCGAAGCGATGATTGGTGCCGGCATCAAAGCCGCTGCGATTCACGGAAACAAAGGGCAAGGTGCAAGAACCAAGGCCTTAGCCAGTTTCAAAAACGGAAGCCTAACCGCTTTAGTCGCCACAGATATTGCCGCTCGAGGTTTGGATATTCCATTATTGCCTCACGTGGTTAATTTTGAATTGCCCAATATTCCCGAAGATTACGTACACCGAATTGGTCGTACTGGTCGTGCTGGAGCCAGTGGAGAAGCCATTTCGTTGTTTAGTCCAGACGAAACTATTTTTCTACGTGATATCGAAAAATTGGTGGGTTTGAAATTGCCAAAAGAAAACATCAGAGGTTTTGAGCCAGATCCCAATGCTTCAACCGAACCCATAAAACAAGGGCAAGGAAGAGTGCAACGCAATTCAACTCCTCGCCAACCCAAAACAGATACTACAAATCGAAGCAGCAATAACAGCTTTGGCCCAAGACGTCCGCGTCAAAATAATGATAGACGGTCTAATAGATAGTTCCACGCTCCGCAAAGTCTCCGACTTTGAGGATGTGATAAAAGGTCTCCGACCTTTCTTACCAATTATAAATAGTACTAATCGATTGTGGATTCAAAACATCTATTACCGGATTATCGACTTTTGTGATTTCTATTATTCCAGAATCTTCGACATAATTTGAAGCACTGGAATACATATAATGAGAAGCTTTAGCAACAATTCCTGCTCGAACAGGATTCAAATGAATATAATCTAATTTCGACCAAAAGAACTTTTCTGAAAAAATTTCTTCAGGATGATTTCCATATTGCCAAAACTGATATTTTTCATTTCGGCTATGACTTTTACAAGCAAATTCAAAACGTTTCAGCATCCAATCGGCTCTACTTTCTGGTTCTGTTTCTATTTTATTCAAAATGGTCTTTGCGGTAAACTTCTTGAAATCCCGAATCAAATCGGATAATTTACTGTTTTCTGACTGAATGATTAAATGAATGTGATTGGACATAATTACAAATCCATACAAAATCATTCCTTTGTTTTTTACACAAAAATCCAGACTTTCGATGACGCAATCTTTGTATGTTTTTCTAGAAAAAACATCAACCCAGTCCACAACCGTTGCGGTTATAAAATGCGCTTTGGATTGATCTCGAATTATAAATCCTTCTTTTTCTTTCATTTTTGTCTTTTTTTAAGGTCAGTCTGAGACTGAAAATCACTACCTCAAAGTCGGAGACTTTTCGGAGCACAACTAGTTTTGTTGATATGTTCTTTTTATGGAACACTTCACATAACTGGGTACTCAACGTATTTGTTTTAAGTTATTCTTAATCTATTTTTCCATAATATTGATCAAGATCTTTAAAAAGGTCTATCTTAATATTCCCAAATGAATATAATTTAGTAAAAGAAGAGCCAAACCCTCCTTCCGAAAAGTTATCTGAAATTAATAAAATTCTTGTGCCTCCAAACGACTAATCTAATTTATACTTTCCTTTGCCATAATATCCGCTCGTATAAGTATTGTTATCAAACAGCACTAGTGTATCAGCACTGTCAGGCACTTCTGCGATAGGGTAATCTTTATCATAGTTTATATTAACGTAAACTCCAGTTATCATACTTTTAAAAAAAAAGTGATTGTAGAAAAACGAAATAACAAAGAAAAGAACCAAACCTATTATTATTTTTTTTATTTTACATTTTTTATTAATCTGTCATTAATTTATAGGTGCCCTGCTCCGCAAAGTCTCCGACTTTGAGGATGCATTCGTCAGTCTGTGACTGACATAAAAATTCGTATTAGAGCGGTTAAAAACCGAAAATCACTACCTCAAAGTCGCAGACTTTGCGGAGCAAATAAACTGAAACTACCCCAACCAACCATCACGATCCAAACTTCGATACTGAATCGCTTCAGCAATGTGGGAGGAAATAACATTTGGAGCAGCTTCTAAATCGGCGATGGTTCTAGCAACTTTCAGTATTCTATCATAAGCACGAGCAGAAAGATTCAAGCGTTCCATTGCAGTTTTTAATAATTGTTTCGAAACATCATCAAGAACGCAATATTCCCGAATGTGTTTGGTATTCATTTGGGCATTGTAATGAATGTTTTCCATTTGTACAAAACGTTCCGATTGAATTTCTCTTGCAGCAGTTACTCGTTTTCGAATATCGACACTGCTTTCGGCTTTTTGTTCTTCGGAGAGTTTTTCGAAAGGAACGGGCGTTACTTCAATATGAATGTCGATTCTATCCAATAAAGGACCAGAAATCTTACTCAAATAGCGTTGCATTTCGTGTGGCGAAGAAGTTTGTGGCGAATCAGGATCATTAAAAAAACCACTTGGGCTTGGATTCATACTCGCTACTAACATAAAAGACGAAGGATAGGTCACCGTAAACTTGGCTCTCGAAATGGTCACCTCTCGATCTTCCAAAGGTTGACGCATCACTTCTAGAACCTCTCGTTTGAATTCTGGCAATTCGTCTAGAAACAAAACCCCATTGTGTGCCATCGAAATTTCACCCGGTTGCGGATAACTTCCGCCACCAACGAGCGCTACGTTCGAGATGGTATGGTGAGGACTTCTAAAAGGGCGTTGATTCATTAAACCCACTTCTTTCAATTTTCCGGCAACACTATGAATTTTTGTAGTTTCTAATGCTTCTCGCAAAGTCATTGGCGGTAAAATGCTTGGTAAACGTTTGGCAAGCATTGTTTTTCCTGCTCCTGGTGGACCAATCAATATGATGTTATGACCGCCAGCTGCGGCAATTTCCATACACCTTTTTATAGACTCCTGCCCTTTCACATCGCTAAAATCGAATTCTGGAAAGTCTAAAGTTTTATAAAATTCGGCTCTAGTGTCAATTATTGTGGGTTCTAAAGTTCCTTTTCCTTCAAAAAAATCTATCACTTGCTGAATATTCTCGACACCATAAACATCTAAACCTGTAACAATGGCAGCTTCTTTTACATTTTGGATGGGAAGAAAAAAACCTTTGAAACCTTCTTCTTTGGCTTTAATAGCAATCGGCAAAGCCCCACGAATGGGTTGCAAACTGCCGTCCAACGAAAGTTCGCCCATAATGACATATTTGTCAATGTCATCGCCTTTAATTTGCCCTGAAGCTATAAGAATTCCAATGGCGAGAGTCAAATCATAAGCCGAACCTTCTTTTCGTAAATCGGCTGGTGCCATATTGATGGTAATCTTCTTGCCTGGAAGCTCATAACTATTATTCTTAAGAGCAGCAGCAATTCGATAACTACTTTCTTTAATCGCATTGTCGGGCAATCCCACTAAATGATAACCAATTCCTTTATCTATATTGACTTCTACAGTAATGGTGGTGGCTTCGACCCCAAAAACGGCACTTCCAAAAACTTTGACTAGCATAATTGTAAAATTAAAAATCTAAATTTAATCTAAATTTCCTTTCAAAATAAAAAATCTTTTAAGAATAAAACAATTTAGCCTTTAACTCCTTTACCTAGGATATTCCAAACCGATTTGATTTCGAACCTGATCCACTATTTTAATAAGATCCAAACTGTTTTGGTGTGACCAAAGAGAACTCTCTATTCTGTTTTCTTTAATACACTGATGACATTCTTCAATTTCATAAGTAAAACCTTTGCCTTTGGTAGGCAATAAAATTTCTTCTTCTTGATCCCCGACATTTAAAGTATAGGATTGAGCTTCATGCCAAAGCGTATTCAAATTAATTCTCCCTTTGGTACCATTTATAGTAGCTTCAATATTGGATGTCGACACAAAACTCGAATGCAAAATAGCTTGTGCATTTTCGTATTGCAAAATCATCGAAGTTTGCAAATCGGCACCTGTTTGATGAAAATTAGATTTAGCCAAAATTTCAATAGGAATTCCCAAAACCATATAACACAGAAACAAGGGATAAACGCCAATATCCAATAGAGAACCTCCACCAAGATTCATATCGGTTTTTCTGTTGCCAATGCCATCAAGGTTGTCAGCATAAAAAGCAAAATCAGCATTGATGTATTTCACTTCGCCTATTTCACCCTTTTTAATTATTGAAAAAGCTTCCCGAAAAGAAGGATTAAATCGGGTCCAAAAAGCTTCCATAAAAAATTTAGTATTGACCTTCGAGGCAGTAATCATTTGAAAAGCATCGCCATAATTCAAGGCAATTGGTTTTTCGCAAAGTATGTGCTTATTATTTTGCAAGGCTTGTATCGTCAAGTCCGCGTGGGAAGAATGTGGTGTGGCAATATATAAAATATCAATTTCAGGGTCGTTGATTATGGCGTCATATGTAGAATACGCTTTTTTGCATTGGTATCTTTTGGCAAATTCTTTTGATTTCTCAGCATCTCTTGATGCTACAGCGAAAAGTTCGGCAGCTTCAATTAACATTAAATCGTTGGCAAATTTATGAGCAATATTGCCCAAACCGATGATCCCCCATTTTATTTTATCTTTCATTTTATTTAATTTAAACAACAGAGCTTATTTACTTTTTTACCGCTACAACTCAAAATTAGCAATTCCTTTCAAATATACATTTTCTGTTAATTTATAAGTGCAAAGCAAATTGAAAAAAAGATAAAAATAACCGCTAAAATAGCGCAATTTTTACTAATTCGTAAAAATTTGCCCCAAATGAAAATTACTTCGAGTATATGTTTGTATTCCCATAAATATTAATTTACTTTGTTATAAATTTAACAATTAGCTAACAATAAGTCATAAAAATGAAATTAATTATCCGAACCTACAACCTTAAATTAAAACATCCATTTACCATTTCTCGTGAAACGCATACCATACAACCGTCGTTAATAGTCGAATTACAGAGCGAAGGCTATTCCGGCTTTGGCGAAGCCACCTCCAATCCCTATTATAAAATTACAGTGGATTCGATGAAGGCCAATTTAGAAAAAATCATTCCATTCATCGAAAGTGTTACCAATGAAACTCCTGAAGAATTTTGGCAAAAAGCGCATCAATTTTTGCAGCACGATATGTTCGCGCTTTGTGCTTTAGATTTGGCGTACAATGATTGGTATGCCAGAAAACAAGCCAAAAAACTATACGAATTATGGGGTTATTCAACCGATAAAAACCCAATGACCGATTATACAATTGGAATAGACAGCATCGAGAAAATGGTGTCGAAGATGAAAGAATTGCCCTGGCCAATCTATAAAATCAAGTTGGGAACCAAAGAAGATATCGCCATTGTTACCGAACTAAGGAAGCACACCAACGCTATTTTTAGAATTGATGCCAATTGCGGTTGGACGGTCGATGAAGCACTACATAATGCAATTGAATTGAAAAAATTAGGCGTTGAATTCTTAGAACAGCCACTGAAAGCGGACAATTGGGAAGGTCACAAACAATTATTCGAAAATTCAGTTTTACCTATTATCGCTGATGAAAGTTGTATTGTGGAAGAAGATGTGGCCAAATGTCATAACCATTTTCACGGTGTCAATGTCAAATTAGTAAAATGCGGCGGACTGACTCCAGCCAGAAGAATGATTTCGCAAGCCAAAAAACTGGGAATGAAAACGATGGTGGGTTGTATGACCGAATCTACCGTAGGAATTTCAGCCATTGCCCATTTATTACCCGAATTAGACTTTGTCGATATGGATGGCGGATTATTATTGGCCGAAGACATTGCCACGGGAATTACGCTAAACGATGGGGTAATTCAATACTCGGACTTGCACGGCACAGGAGTAACTTTAATCTCCTAAATAATGGTTGTAGATGCATTTCCAGACCGAAAAATACTAGTAAACGGGGTTGAATATCTCTATTTTGGTGGAACCAATTATTTGGGAATGACTACCAATGCTGAGTTTCAAACTATTTTATTCGAAAGCATCCAAAAATGGGGAACCGGATATGGAAGTTCACGCAATTCAAATATTAAACTGTCTATTTATGAAACTGCCGAAAAATTATTAGCAAAAAATTTAAATTCCGAGGCCGCGTTGGCAGTTTCGTCGGGAATGTTGGCGGGAAAATTAGTGGTGGAATATCTATCGAAAACCACCGACGCCCTCTTTCATTTTCCCGATGCACATCCGGCATTAATGCATCCGTCGAGTTTGCCTCTACTGGTTAACGGCGAATTGAACGCTCAACTATTCGATAAAAGCTTTTCAAAAATCACTATTTTAACAGATGCGGTACCTTCACAATATGTCGAACCCATCGATTTGGATATTTTGCTTAACGTTCCGAAAGAAATTCAAATTGAATTAGTCATAGACGAATCAAATAGTTTTGGAATCCTTGAAAACCATTGGCAAAACGCTTTAAAGAAAGAAAATATCAATATCATCAAAGTGGCATCTTTAGGAAAAGCCATTGGGATTTCAGGTGGTGTGATAGCCGGAAACCAATCATTTGTTAGCGAAATTCGGAACCAAGATTGTTTTATTGGCGCGGCAGGAATGAATCCCGCCTTTTTGGAAACCTATGTGAAGGCGCAAGCCATTTATCATTCGCAAAAGCAAAAATTAGAACAAAACCTGAACTATATTAAGAATTATTTTTGGAATAACGAAGCCTTTACGTTTCATCCCTCCTATCCGATAATTTATTTTGATGACGCCCTGCTATCAAAAAAATTATTTTCGAATAAAATCATTACGACTTCTTTCAAATACACCAATGAGTCCGGAATACTCAGTCGCATTGTGATAACTTCCAATCATACAATCGAAGATTTGACTCAACTTATGGCTATTTTATAGTATTTTAATTTAAATCTATCGTTAACAAATCATAAATTAAAATTAAATTTTATCTTTTACCCTTAATTTTTTAGGGGTTAAAATACATATTTGATAAAAATGATATTCAAAGTTATATTTTTTATGGGGGGTATTACAAGATTTAATACTTTTATCGAAAATTATAACTAAAAAAACTAAAATTATGCGAAAGATTATTTTAAGTGTGATTCTCATCACAATTCTGGTACTATCCGTTTTTTCAATTTATTTATTCCCTGAATCTACAGCGCTGGGTGCTCACGTAGTCGAGCTAAAATTAGACACTGGCGATACCGCTTGGATGTTGTGCGCTACCGGTCTGGTTTTGTTAATGACACCAGGTTTAGGATTCTTCTACGGTGGAATGGTAGGTAAAAAAAATGTAATTAGTACCGTTCTTCAAAGTTTTATAGCAATGGTCATCGTTACTGTTCTATGGGTTGTTGTTGGATTCGGATTGTGTTTTGGCCCAACTGTAGGCAATATTATTGGAGATCCCACATCAAATATGTTTTTTAACGGAGTAAACTCCACCACAGCTTGGGAATTAGCCCCAACTATTCCTTTTATTCTCTTTGCTTTATTTCAAGCAAAATTCGCCATCATTACACCTGCATTAATTACAGGAGCCTTTGCAGAACGTGTTCGTTTCTGGGCCTATATGTTGTTTATGGTTTTGTTCATTATTTTCATTTATTCACCATTATGTCATATGACTTGGCATCCTGATGGTTTATTCTTCGGATGGGGAGTATTGGATTTCGCTGGAGGAACAGTAGTACACATGAGTGCTGGTTGGGCTGCTCTTGCAGGAGCGATGTTCTTAGGAAAAAGAAAAGTTCAAAAAACAAATCCTGCTCGTATTACTTATGTATTATTAGGCACAGGTTTATTATGGTTCGGCTGGTTTGGTTTCAATGCAGGTTCTGCTGTTGGTTCAAACGGCCTAGCTGCTCAAGCGTTAGGAACAACAACTGTGGCCGCTGCTGCTGCTGCAATGGGTTGGGTATTCTTGGATAAAATTTTAGGACACAAATTATCCGCTATGGGAGCTTGTATCGGAGCTGTTGTAGGTTTGGTTGCTGTAACTCCTGCTGCAGGTTTTGTAACAATCCCTTCTGCTTTAGCGATTGGTCTTATTGCCAGTATCGTGAGCAACCTTGTAGTGAGTAAATTCCCTAAAGGAAAAATTGATGATGCTTTGGATGTATTCGCTTGTCACGGTGTTGGCGGTATGGTGGGTATGCTTTTGACTGGTGTTTTTGCCTCAAAATCAGTAAACGCAATTGTAGGTGACAACCAAGGTTTAATCTACGGTGATGCCACTTTGTTTTTAATTCAATTGAAAGCATTAGTTATCGTATCTATATTCGCTTTCTGTGCTTCTTATGCTTTATTCTTCATTGTAAACAAAATTACTCCATTACGAGTTTCTGAAGAAAAAGAAGAATTAGGATTAGACATTTCTCAACACGGAGAATACCTATAATAAAACCATTTAATTAATTTTTGAAACACGCTAGGAATTCGTTTTTAGCGTGTTTTTTTTATATAATAAATTGCTGTGATAGTGCCAAATCATACTAATATAGCCAGCATTAAAAATTGTAGAACATCCGACTGGTAATCGCTTTAAATAGTGACTATTCCCTTTAGAATTTTAGCCTTCAATTCGTTTACAGCGGTATATCTTCAAAGGAATCTTAAAAGAAAAAGCCGCATATTCAAACTAGAATTGCGGCTTTCTTATTATAAATTTTGGTAACTATCTATTCGCGAGATACTCCAAAACATTTTTTTCGATTCGTTCGTTGATATTAGAAATATCAGCTTTTACAAATTTTTCTCCTAAGATGTTTTCGTATAATTCGATATATCTTTCCGAAACGGTTTCGATATATTCGTCCGTCATATTCGGGATTTGTTGCCCTTCCTGTCCTTGAAAACCATTTTCGATCAACCAACGACGTACAAATTCTTTCGACAATTGTTTTTGCTCTTCAGCTCGATCTTGTCTTTCTTGATAGCCCTCTGAATAGAAATAACGAGAAGAATCCGGCGTGTGAATTTCATCAATCAGCACAATAACACCGTCTTTGGTTTTGCCAAATTCATATTTGGTATCTACCAAAATCAATCCGCGACTGGCTGCAATTTCGGTTCCTCTTTGAAATAAAGCGCGCGTATATTTTTCTAAAACCAAATAATCTTCTTCTGTAACAATCCCTTTCGATAATATATCCTCACGTGAAATATCCTCATCGTGCGAACCATTATCGGCTTTGGTAGTAGGTGTGATGATAGGCTCTGGAAATTTGTCGTTTTCCTTCAATCCTTCGGCCATAGTTACACCACAAATTTGTCTTCTTCCTGCAGCGTATTCCCGAGCAGCGTGACCTGAAACATAGCCCCGAATCACCATTTCCACCTTAAAAGGCTCACACAAATGACCAACAGCCACGTTTGGATCTGGAGTAGCAATTAACCAATTGGGAACAATATCTTGAGTCATTTCCATAAATTGCGTAGCAATTTGATTCAGGATTTGACCTTTATAGGGAATCCCCTTTGGTAAAACCACATCAAAAGCCGAAAGCCTATCGGTAGCCACCATCACCAAAAGTTCATCATTGATATTGTAAACTTCTCTTACTTTACCTCTATATACTGACTTTTGGTTGGGAAAATTGAAATGCGTTGTAGTGATTGTGTTCATTGTTGTTGGGTTGTTTTAAGAATGCAAATTTAGAATTAAATAATACAGAACGCAAGGAAAAAAGCCTGGTTCTATTTACAATTCAAAAGCCCTTTTCCAGATGATTTGATAGTCCCTTTCAATGCAGTCAAAGAAGTTTCTTTTAGCAATTGCACTTTTTGAATGGGAAAAATAAAAATTTCACGACTACCTGAATTGGATTCTATAGCAACAACTGCATTATCGAGATCATCTTGCTCGATCAAAAAACCCGGTTGCCGATACTCTTCGAATTGGACCAAAACTGGCACATCCGTTTCTATTTTTGGCTTTTTAATAAGTTGGCTTTTAGCGGTTTCTTTATGCTTTTCATATCCTGGAATGATCTCTTTCAGTTTTTCATCTATTCCATCGCTTAACCTTTTTAAAAATGTAAGTCGAACCAGATACCCACAGATATAAACAAACACCAACAAAATCAATGCCCCAACAAAATTTGCAGCATTAGGACCCAGGATTCCGTCCAAACCAAATATTTTGGAAATATCCTTACCAAATTTGGCGAAAATACCAAACACTTTTTGAATTAAAACCAATACAATCAAAACAGGCATTAAGAATAAAATACCTGAAATACAATTTTGTTTGATTTTTTGAAAATAGATATTCATAGATTTACTTTTTAAAAATTAATTCTCAAAAACAGGCTATACTATTCGCTAAATATGTTGCCACCCCATCTTCCTCGTTAGACGAAATCACTTCTAAATGTGGCAGTTTGTTTTTCAAACTTTCGACAGCATTTTGCATAATCAAAGCTTTACCCGCCGAAAGTAGCATTTTTTCATCATTAAACCCATCGCCAAAAGCTATAGATTGCTCGAAACTGTGATTTTCTATTTCTAGAATTTTAGCAATCGCCACACTCTTATCGACCGATTTATCCATAAATTCCAAACAAAATGGTAGACTAAAGGCGAAATGAAAATCATCGGAATGGTCTTGCATTATCCGGTCTTTTAGTTCAACCAACTTGTGATGATGGTCGTGAGTGAAAAATAATTTTATCGCACTCAAGTCAGTAACTTCATCAAAATTAACAATTTCATTCGGATAATTCATTTCTTCCTGAAAGCTATTCAATTTTTCGTTTACTTTATTAGACAACCAAACATTTTCTTGAAATAGTACGGTGGTAAACTCTGGGCTAATTTCTAAATCCAAAATCGATTTTATGGCCTCACTTTTTATATCAAACGAATAAATCAATTCTTTTTTAGGGGAATGAATCCGGCCTCCATTCGAAGTCACCAAATAAAACGGGCAACCTAAATTTTTCAATAGCGGCATCGCATCCAAATGATGTCGACCTGTAGCAACAATTATTAAGTAGTTTTCCTTGGAAAGTTTGCGGAAAACGGTCTTGGTATAGTCGGAAACTTGGTGATTGTTATTGAGTAATGTCCCGTCTAAATCAGTTATTATTACTTTAAATTTATCTTTCATACTCGTTTTTAAATCACCGTTTTAAGAATGACAAATTTAAGGTTTTAGAGTTGAAAGCACAAATAATCAGGAGTCAAACTAGCAGTTGTTAAGCAAGTTTATTATTAAATTAACATTCCAAAAGGATAATAAAACAAATCAGATTCATCAAATTCATAAATTTAAATTGCCTCCAGCTTCAACTAGAGAAATATGGAATTAATTCAGAAATGACTTTAGCCAAAAACAGTATTCTGTTTGGCTAAAGCCATTAAAAAACCAAACCAATTTTATCCCTCCAGCTAAAGCTGGAGGCAATTGATACTTTGAAAACAGAATTTGCGGAATGTAAAAAATCGACATTGTTATAATTGTGAAAAAAATCTAATCACAATTTTTAATAATTTCAAAAAATTTATAATTGCTAATAAAAGAAATATCAACAAAGCAACAATAGATAAAAGTACTTTCCATAAAGGATATATAGTCGTATGCCATCCCGGTATTAGAGAACTGTAAAAATCTATATTATAAAATATCGAAATCAATACAATAAAAAAGACAGCAAAAAATATATAACCTTTATATTTCATACTCCTAATCGTGATTCTCAATTTGCTTATACGCATCAATCACTTTTTTGACCAAGCGATGGCGCACGATATCTTTGTCGTCGAGATAAATGATTCCGATTCCGTCTACATCTTTCAAAACCAAAATGGCTTCTTTCAAGCCCGAAATAGTTCGTCTTGGTAAATCGACTTGACCTGGATCGCCCGTAATCATAAACTTGGCGTTTTTTCCCATCCGCGTCAGGAACATTTTCATTTGCGAATGCGTAGTATTTTGAGCTTCATCTAGAATTACGAAGGCATTGTCTAAGGTTCGTCCACGCATAAATGCCAAAGGTGCAATTTGGATAATTCCTTTAGCAATATGGTCTTCCAGCTTTTCGTTGGGCAACATATCGCGCAAGGCGTCGTATAAGGGTTGCATATACGGATCGAGTTTTTCCTTCATATCACCCGGCAGAAAACCAAGATTCTCGCCAGCTTCGACAGCGGGACGCGTTAAAATAATTCGTTTGACTTGTTTTTCTTTCAACGCTTTGACGGCCATAGCAACACCGGTATAGGTTTTCCCAGTTCCAGCGGGACCCACGGCAAAAACCATATCGTTTTTAGCCATCGTGTCGACTAACAATTGCTGATTGGGTGTCATCGCTTTGATGATTTTTCCACCCACACCGTGTACCAAAATTTTGTCGTGTCCAAACGCTTTGGCGTCATCCTGAATGGTACTTTCTAAAACGCGTTCAATGACATTATCATCAATGTTGTTGTAGCGAGTAAAATGAAGCATCAAGCGGTTGAAGCGGTTTTCAAACTCATCTAAGACTTCTTTTTCGCCAAAAGCCTTCAGGGTGGTTCCTCGAGCGACAATTTTCAGTTTGGGATAATACTTTTTAATCATTTCAAGATGAGTGTCTTGAGCGCCCCAAAAATCTTTTGGAGCGATGTCTATGAGCTCGATGATTCTTTCGTTCAAAAGCGGTAGTTTTAGTTTATAAATAAGGTTATTATTAGTAGCTTTGCATTTCTCAAATTTAATGAGTTTTAGCTTGCATTCGCATTTTATTTATAAACAATTTTATGTCAATAATTACCCTTACCACCGATTACGGCTTGAAAGACCACTTTGTAGGTGCTTTGAAAGGTAAGATTTTATCCGAGTATTCCGAGGCGACAATTATTGATATTTCACACTACATCGACGCATTCAACACAGTAGAAGCGAGTTACATAATTGGAGCGGCATATTCGAGTTTTCCAAAAGGTACTGTTCATCTTATTGGTGTGGATATGGAATTCAACAAAGAAAACCAACATATTGTGATGCAATGGAACGATCATTACTTCATTGCCGCCGATAATGGTATTTTGAGTATGCTTTCGCAAAAAATTGTTCCTCAAAAAATAGTGACCATCAACATTCACGATCGCTTCCCTACTGATGCGACCGACTTGGATGTTTTCGTCAAAGTGGCGTGTCACATTGCCAAAGGCGGTTTGCTGAACGTGATTGGAAAAGAAACAAAAACCATCAAACAAGTCACCGAATTACAAGCGGTCACTGCTACTGACGGCAGTTCGATAAAAGGATATGTGATTTATATTGACCATTTTGGCAATGTCGTGACCAATATTTCCAAAAAACAATTCCTGGAAGTGGCCAAAGGAAGACCGTATGAAATTCAGTTTAAGAATAAAGTGGTCAAAACCATTCTGCCCAATTATTCTGCGATTGCGAGTTCTGAAAAATATCCGCTCAAGAATTATGAAGGCGAAAGACTAGCTATTTTCAATGAAGCCGGTTATTTAGAAATTGCTATTTTCAAGAGTAATCCAACCAAATTTGGCTCAGCCAATAGCTTGTTGGGGTTGAATTATAGGGATGTTATTAATATAGTGTTCAGTTAGAAAAATTGATTTTAGATTGAAGATTAACGATTTCTGATTTCAGATGTAAAGCAACATAAAATGAAAACAATTATAAAAATAAGTTTTAAAAATTTAAAACAGAATTATCTTGAAGTGCAACAATTACTTGAAGAAAAATCTGGAGAAAAAAATATTTGTATTAAATCAAAAATAGCAAATGATTTAAGTCTAGTGGGTGATGATAATTATTATTTATTAGATAGTTTTATTACAAAATATAATTTAGATTTTTCTAATTTCAATTATGCTGAGCATTTTGAAAGCGAAGGAGAATTGACTATGAGCATATGGTCAATACTATCAGTTTTTTTTATTCCATTATTTATCCTTAAAGGAATTTTATCTTATGTCATTTACTTATATTCAAAAAAATATTCAGACAAAATCGATAGTTTCAATTTCTTTTTAAGAGAATACAAATCAGACAGAATTGATTTAACAATGGGAGATTTAATTACATCAAAAATTAAAGGAAAGTTTTTGTTGAGAGAAAATGTCAAATTTGTTTTTGACTAAATATTAAATCCGAAATCAAAAATCATTAATCCTCAATCCTAAATCAAAATGTTCATACGAATAGTAAAAATGTCCTTCGCCGAAGAAAACATTCCAGCATTTCTGGAAAACTTCGAAATTATAAAAGAGAAAATACGAAACGCGCCCGGAAACCGTTTATTGGAACTGTATCAGGACAAAAACAATTCATGTATTTTCTTTACCTACAGTTATTGGGAAACCGAAGAAGACTTGGAAAATTACAGACAATCAGAGCTTTTTAATGAAGTGTGGGCATTTACAAAAAAGTTATTCAATGACAAACCTGAGGCTTGGAGCGTGGATAAAATAAGCCAAGCCCTCCCAACCCTCCCGAAGGGAGGGCTTTGCAACAAGGAATGAGCAGCAAAACATATTGAATTTTTAAAATATAAATAAATTGAACCCAATTTCCACTATCGGTTCCCTTCCCTTCGGGGAGGGTTAGGGTGGGGCTTTTAAATGAAATCAATAGTAGTAAGAGAAATAAAATCCTTTTTTGGTTCGCCAATTGGGTATTTGGTGATTGCCGTTTTCCTGATTGGGAATGGATTATTCCTTTGGGTTTTCGAAGGAGAATATAATATTTTGAACAGCGGTTTTGCCGATTTGAGTCCGTTTTTTAGCTTGGCGCCTTGGATTCTGATTTTCCTGATTCCTGCCGTGACGATGCGCAGTTTTTCGGATGAGAAAAAACAGGGAACCTTGGAATTATTGCTGACCAAACCCTTAAGCATTTGGCAAATTGTGAACGGAAAATTCCTCGGTTCGATGTTGCTAATTGTCATGGCGATTATTCCAACTTTTATTTATGTTTGGGTGATTTCTGGTTTGGATTCGCCCGAAGGGAATATCGATATGGGCAGCACGATGGGTTCTTATTTTGGACTGTTATTCCTAATTTCAGCCTATTCCGCGATTGGAATCTTCACTTCTACCCTATCCGAAAATCAAATTGTGGCGTTTATCGTAGCGGTGTTTTTGTGTTTCTTCTTTTATTTTGGTTTCGAAAGTGTGGCAACGATTGTTCCCGGTTTTCAAGGGCTCATTTCCAGTATCGGAATGCAGGATCATTTCAAAAGTATGAGTCGTGGCGTGATAGACACTCGCGATGTGGTGTATTTTGTGAGCATCACTTTCTTGTTTCTTTCCTTTACCGTTTATAACCTAAAATCCATTAAATCGTAATGACCACTCCCATTAAAAACAATATCAAATCCCTGTTGATTGTCGTTGCCGTTCTTTTGGTTCTGAACGTAGTTAGCAACTATTTTTTCCACCGTTTTGATTTAACCAAAGACAAAAGATACACCCTTTCGGCCACTTCTTTGAATATCATCAAACAAGTGCAAAATCCGTTGTACGTAAAAATCTATTTGCAAGGTGATTTACCTGCTGAATTCAAGCGTTTGCAAAGCGAAACCCGCGATTTATTCGAAGAATTTCAGGCGTATAACAAGAATATAGTTTTCGAATTCGTCGATCCTTTGGAAAACGAAGACGAAAGTATGGACAACATCAAAGAGTTGTATCTAAAAGGGCTTACGCCAATCAACATCACCGTTGACGACAAAGGAAAACAATCGCAGGAAATGGTTTTTCCTTGGGCGATTGCCGTTTACAACAACAAGGAAGTCAATATCCCTTTGTTGAAAAATAGGATGGGCGCTTCGACTACCCAAAAAGTGGTGGGTTCGGTGCAACATTTGGAATATTCTATTGCCGATGCCATCAACAAAATCAGCAAAGAAAGACAAAAGAAAGTAGCTGTAATCAAAGGCAATGGCGAATTGCAAGATGTGCAAATTGCCAAATTCCTGATGCAGGTTCGAGAAAGTTACCACATTGGTCCATTTACTTTAGATTCGGTGGCCAAAAATCCAACAGGAAGTCTGGACGCTTTGCAAAAATACGACTTGGCCATTATTGCCAAACCAACCGAAACCTTCAGCGATGCCGAGAAACAAGTCTTAGACCAATTCATCGTCAATGGTGGAAAAACCTTGTGGTTGGTCGATCAAGTCAATATTGAAATGGACAGTTTGTATAATGAATATGGGGCTACTTTGGCCTTTCCAAGAGATTTGAATTTGAACGATATGTTTTTCAAATACGGGTTCCGAATCAATCCTGATTTGGTCAAAGACGAGCAAGGAAGTCCTATCAAATTAGCAACTGGTGAACAAGGAAGTGCTACACAATATCAGGAATTCAATTGGAAATTTGCGCCGCAAGTGTATGCAACAAGTACCCATCCTATTGTAAAAAACTTGGGGGGCATCAAGTTCGATTTTGCCAGTGGAATCGACACCTTGAAGAACGGAATCAAGAAAACCGTATTGTTGCAATCGTCAAAATATTCGAAACGAATTGGCGCTCCTGTGGAAATCAATTTAAAAATAGTCGAAGAAGAAACCTCGCCGAATCATTATCTGAATACAGGAAATATTCCACTTTCGGTTTTGCTCGAAGGTTCCTTTCATTCGATGTACGAAAATCGGGTGCTGCCTTTTGACCAAAAATCGTTTCAGCCTCTCGGCAAAGCCAATAAAATGATTGTGATTTCGGATGGCGATTTGGTTCGAAATCAATTGGATAAAAACTTCCAACCGGTAGAATTGGGCTACGATCAACGCTCCGGAAATTTGTATGACAACAAAGATTTCCTGATGAATTGTGTCAATTATCTATTGGATGACAGCGGACTTATTAACATTCGAAGCAAAGACCTCGATTTGCCATTATTGGATAAAGAGAAAGTTTACGAAAGTTATACCAGGACACAAATCCTAACTATCGGACTACCACTGCTTATTTTGGGGATTTTTGGCGTGGTTTTTACGCTTTGGAGAAAGAAAAAGTACGCTAATTAATGTTAATAAAAAAAGTTTTATTCTTACGATAGTTTACGATATATTTGTATCCCTATCGTATAGCATAAATCGATAAAATAATATACCCATAAAATAACAGAGATGAAATTTATAGTATCGAGTTCGTACTTATTAAAACAATTACAGGTTTTAGGAAATGTAATCAACAGTAGCAATACATTGCCTATTTTGGACAACTTTCTTTTTGAATTGGACCACAACACTTTGACCGTTTCGGCTTCCGATTTAGAGACCACGATGTCGGCCACTTTAGACATCGATTCCACCAGCAAAGGGAGCGTTGCCGTTCCTGCCAAATTGCTTTTGGAAATCCTAAAAACTTTTCCTGAACAACCTTTGACTTTCACTGTTGAAGAAAATAGTACGATCGAAATCAGTTCCAATTCTGGGAAATATGCCTTGGCCTATGCTCCGGGAGAAGAGTTCCCAAAATCAGTAAACCTAGAGGAACCTTCAGTAACTTTAGTACCTGCCGATGTGTTGGCTACCGCCATCAGCAAAACCATATTTGCTGCAGGAAACGATGATTTACGCCCTGTAATGTCGGGTGTTTTCTTCCAGTTTTCTCCGCAAGGATTGATATTCGTAGCTACGGACGCTCATAAATTGGTAAAATACGCTCGTACTGATGTGGTAGCTTCCGAAGTGGCCGATTTCATTATGCCAAAGAAACCTTTGACTATTCTTAAAAATATTTTAGGCGCTTCTGATGCTGAAGTAAAAATAGAATACAACGATTCGAATGCGACTTTCTCTTTCGATAATTATATTTTATTGTGTCGTTTGATTGACGGAAAATATCCAAACTATGAAGCGGTGATTCCAAAAGAAAATCCAAATAAATTGATGATTGATAGAACACAGTTTTTGAATTCTGTTCGTCGTGTTGCGATTTTCTCGAACAAAACTACCCACCAAATCCGTTTGAAAATTGCGGGTGCCGAATTGAATATTTCTGCCGAAGATATTGATTACTCCAACAAAGCCGAAGAGCGTTTGACTTGTGATTATCAAGGGGACGATATGCAAATCGGGTACAACTCTCGTTTCTTGACCGAAATGCTAACCAACTTACAATCGGATATGATTATGCTGGAAATGTCATTGCCTAACAGAGCGGGAATCCTAACTCCAATTGATGGCTTAGAAGATGGCGAAACAGTGACGATGCTCGTTATGCCTGTAATGCTGAATAATTAATTGCAGGTTGAAGATTGAAGATTGCAGGTTGAAGATTGAAGATTGAAGATTGCAGGTCGAAGGTTGCAGATTAAAGATTGAAGATTGAAGATTGCAGGTTGAAGATTGCAGATTGAAGATTGCAGGTTGAAGATTGCAGATTGCAGATTTTAATCTTGATCGTTTTCGAGCTATTTTTATAGATAACTAACCAAACCATTTTATATTTGAAAAGCCCCAATTTCAGTGAAATTGGGGCTTTTTTTTATTCGTGCATAGCCAAAACAGGAATATGCAGTTTATTCGAAAATTTCTGAGTCAAACTGGGTCGGAACAATTCCACGAAAAAGTTTCTTTTGTAGGTGAGCATTGCCAAGACGTCGATGCCTTTGAATAAAATAAAGTCGGCAATGGTATCTTGCACATCATCACTAGGAATTACAGAAAACTGAATCGGTTCGCCCACAAATTCTTCTTCCCATTGTTTAATAGTCGATGGTGAGACATCAGACTTTTCAGTGCGAACGTATAAGCAGTTTATTTTGGCGTGTGTTTTTTTGGCAATTTTCAATACCTCTTTGAGTGCTTTTTTGTCTTTATCTCGATACCGAGTGGTGAATCCAATGGTTTCAATTTTGGTGAATTTTGATTCTGATGGTACACTCAAAACGGGCACATCCACTGCCGCCAAAACATTGCCGGTATTGGTTCCCAAGAAGAAAGCTTCCCAACCAGTGGCGCCAGAGGTTCCCATTACAATAAAATCAATTTTATCTTCTTTGATTGCTTTTTTAATATTGAAAAGCAAACTTCCATCCATCAAACGGTGGGTCATCTTGATATGATCGAGATGCCGCGCTTCGGCAATAGCGTGAAGTTTTGGAATTTCGTCTTTAAACATATCAAATTCAGTCAATTGCAGCGAATCAAAAACCAAATTATAATTTACCGGCACAAACTGATTGTCGTAAATGGGCAGTTCAAACGTATGCAATAAAATGAGTTCGCCATTCACCATTTTTGCAAACTCCAAAGCGTGCACAAAGGCATTAGTAGCTGCTTCGGAAAAATCGGTGGGAAACAAAATCTTTTTCATTTTTTTATGAATTTAAAGTGATTTTATACCTTAAAGATAAACATAAAAAATAAATTAACAATACTAATTATGAGATGTTTATGATTATTTTAATTGGTTAATTGTTTGGGGTTTGTGGTTTATGGTTTGTGGTTTGTGGTTTATGGTTTGTAGTTTGTGGTTTATGGTTAAGCGGTTAATCGTTATTTGGTTAATCGGTTAACTGGTTAACTGGTTAATCGGTTAAGGGTTTAAATCCCCACTATTTAATGCAATTATTAATTTATAGAAATAGTAAAATTGAAACGCACTTCGTCTTCGCTCAGTGCAGGCTAGTATCATAGAAAAAAAGAGTTGGATAGCCCAATTACTGCGCCTGTTCGTCCCAATAATAATCGGTACTCGGCTCTTGGGTTCACATAGCTATGATTTACTATAGTCAAGCGAAGCGTCTAAATAAAATCAATAAAAAATTGGTGCTTTTGAATACGGAGATACTTGAAGAGATTCCTACGGAATGACAAAATAGTGTTTATTAAGTGTGTTTTAGAGGTTTTCAACAGAACCTAAATAACCCCCATTTTCTTCATCAAGAAAGTGGCGCTCTTGTTTTTACAAATGCCATCACGTAAGATGAAGTCAAAATGCAGGTCGTTGTCTCTAATTTCAACTTCAAAGCATTTATTGATTAAGCTATCAGGGAATTCTTTGGTGGTTAGGCACACTTCTATGTCGTGGGTGGCAATCGCTCCTAGGGCGTTTTTGGCAATTACTTTTTTGATGACTTCAATCGTGCCGCTTCGCTTGTCATCGGAATTGGTGCCTCTTAAGATTTCGTCTAGTAAAACAAAAGCAGGTCGGTGATCGAGTTCGTCCCTAATTTGTTTCAGACGCTTGATTTCGGCAAAGAAATAGGACTCGCTATCCGACAAAGAATCCGACAAGCGCATCGACACTAAAACGGGCATTGGATGCACATTGGCTTTCGTAGCACAAACCGCTGCTCCCATTCCCGTCAGCACCATATTGATGCCTAAACTTCGCAGAAAAGTACTCTTGCCCGACATATTGGAACCCGTTAGAATCATAAAAGATTGGGGTTGAAAATCGATGTCATTGCCGACCCTATTTTTTTTAGAAAGCAAAGGATGGCTCAAATTCGAGAACGAGATTTCATACTTGGTATTCAATTCTGGGAAAACAAAGTCGGGATTGTTATAAGAAACATTTGCCAAACTGTTGAGCATTTCAAATTCGCCCATTACCGCCAACCACTCTTCAAGTGCAGCTGCGTGTTGGTTTTTCCACAAGATTAAGGCCTTAAAAATATGTAAATTGAATAAAAAGGTTCCGTTGAATAGCACACCGGTAATCAAATTCTGAATGGTGTCCATACTCGAAAACAAACTGGCTAACTGTTTTAGATGCACACTGGCCGTTTCGTTTTGATATATCAATTGTTTTTGTAAATCGATTAGTTTCTCGGCTTTGAAGTCTTCTTTTTCTATCTTTTGCAGCAATAATCCATAGTGCGAAATGATGGTGTCAATATTCGTGGAATGCGCCATTTCGAGTTGCATTCGTTTCATAAACCGACCTAAAAAAGCCAAATTAAATACGAAAATAAAGCTCAAAACATTTAAGTAAACCATATTCGATGTACTCCAATAGGCGACGGCAAAACCCACAAAAAGGAGGGGCGACAGCATTGAAACCCCCACACTTATTTTCGATAACGGTTTGCTGTTGTAGGTACTCCATTTCAATATCGTTTCGTAGGCTTGTTGGCTGTCCTGACTTATTTTGGCCAAAGCCAAAAACTCCTGACGCCAATCTAATTGGCCAGACAATTCCTTTATGGCATCCTGATTGCGAAGGATTTCCTCATTCGGCAGCAATCGGACGCATTGTTGAGCTAAGGTTTTCTTACCAATATAAGTCGCGGTTCGATTGATATTCTGAAACAACGAATGGTTGCCAAAAACATCCAAATCATAGGCATAAGGATGATGGAAATCGATAAACTCCTCGCCTTTTTCGAAAGGAAGTTGGTTGTTTTCCAGATAGGCTATTTCGTTGGTATTGATGGAGCGTAAGGCCTCCCCCATTTTTAGTTGGAATTGCAACTTAGTGTGCCATCGCATCAGGAGGAAAAAAGCAATCAAAAAGAAAATCGAAAGCCCTAAAAACCACATTTTACTTTCTTTAAGATAGTAATAGCCTAAAATTAAAAAGAGCAGAATACTCGCTAAGCGCAGCAAACTGATGGTATTGTATTGGGTTTTGGTTTTGGTTAATTCCTGCGAATATTTTAGGCTTCTTGATTGGTAGGCTTCCATTTTTTTTAATAAAGGACAAATATAGGGATTGAGCGGTATAAGTTCACACTTACAAGCAAGTCAATCGCTAAAAAAGCAGCCACGAATTTCACGAATAACACGAATTACAAACTTTTTAAATTACACAAATTCCTTCAACGTTCAGAAATTGTGCCATTCAATTTTATTATTCATTAAGATTTGTGTTGATTAGTGCAATTTGTGGCTGAAAATTTTAATGCAGGTGTCTCGCTTTGACAAATTTTAAAACAGAAACTTCAACAGATTTAGTACCTTTGCCAACAAGAACAAATACTATGCTGAACAACGATTCTATAGTGGCGCTTGCCACACCCTCAGGAGCTGGAGCCATTGCCATCATTCGGATTTCTGGAGAGGAAGCCATTAGCATTGGCAATGCTGTTTTTCAATCGATTAAAGGCAAGGATTTGACGAAACAAAAATCGCATACCCTGCATTTAGGCCATATTGTAGATCAGAACAAAACCCTAGACGAAGTTTTGGTTTCCATTTTCAAAGGGCCGAACTCCTATACCGGCGAAAATACCATCGAGATTTCCTGTCACGGTTCTACCTATATCCAACAGCAAATTATTCAGTTGTTGCTTCGCAAGGGTTGCCGAATGGCCGATCCTGGTGAATTTACCTTACGGGCATTTTTGAACGGCAAACTCGATTTATCCCAAGCCGAAGCCGTTGCCGACTTAATCTCTTCGGATAATGAAGCCTCGCACCAAATCGCGATGCAGCAAATGCGCGGTGGTTTTTCGAACGAGATTGCCAAACTGCGCGAAGAGTTATTGAACTTTGCTTCCCTGATTGAACTCGAATTGGACTTTGCCGAGGAAGATGTAGAATTTGCCGACCGAAGTCAATTTCACGAACTACTGAACCGGATTGAGTTGGTGCTGAAACGCCTCATCGATTCGTTTGCGGTAGGGAATGTCATCAAAAACGGGATTCCCGTGGCGATTGTGGGTGAACCCAATGTAGGAAAATCGACGCTATTGAACGCTTTGCTCAACGAAGAACGCGCCATCGTTTCTCACATTGCCGGAACGACTCGGGACACGATTGAAGACGAATTGGTAATTGGTGGCATCGGATTCCGATTTATTGATACTGCCGGAATTCGGGAAACAGAGGATCACGTCGAAAGTATCGGTATTCGCAAGACGTTCGAGAAAATAGAACAAGCACAGGTGGTGATTTATTTATTAGATAGCAGTTTGCAGTCGGCAGACGGCAGTTTACAAATGAATCAAATTGAAATTGAAAAAATCAAGAATCAGTTTCCTTTGAAACCCTTACTTGTTGTTGGAAATAAATCGGATTTGCTTTCTGAAAAAGAAGCTGGTAATCTGAAATCTGAAATCAGCAATCTGAACTTAATTTCCGCTAAACAGAACATTGGCGTTGACCAACTCAAAAACCAGCTGCTCTCGTTTGTGAATACGGGTGCGCTACGGAATAACGAAACAATTATCACCAATACAAGACATTACGATTCTTTACTGAAAGCCTTAGACGAAATCCAGAAAGTGAAGTTTGGATTGGAAACCAACCTCTCGAGCGACTTGATGGCACTCGATATTCGCGAAGCATTGTACCATTTTGGGCTGATTACGGGTCAAGTAACTAATGATGAGCTACTTGGAAATATATTTGCTAACTTTTGTATCGGGAAATAGTGCTATTTACTTTTTAGGCACAAAAACCAATCGTTTCAACATCGTTTTCAATTTTTTACCAGGGCGAAAAAGAATCGAGGAACTGGTCACATTTTGTGACCTAACGGATTCTGGCGTATCACTACTACTCCCTTTGATACTCACTTGAAACGAGCCCAAATTTCCTAAACGCACAATTTTTCCTTTTTCTAATGAATTGGAAACCTCTTCCACCAAACTCATTATGACTAAATAACAATCGGCTGGAGTCGCTGAACAACTGAAAGAAACTTGCTCTGCCAACTCTTCTAAATCAATTTCGCCATAGTTGCAGGCGCGTGGATAATATTTCATTGGTGCCGAAGCATCGTTAGGATTGGTTTTTCCTGAGGGTGTAAATGGTATGGCCATACTTAAACTAGATTAGAGTTCACAATTTTGTTTTTTGTTATTGACAAAGATAGGGAATAAAACTGCTGAACTAACAAAACTACCACGGTAGTTTTCACAACCTACGGCGGTAGTTTAAATAAAACAACCGCGGTAGTTTCACATGCTAAACAAGAGCTTTCCAAACTTTAGTTAGTAGGCGGTTATAGCGACTTCAAGTCTGGGGATGGCAGGCTCGATGCGGCAGATCATTAGTGAGATTTTATTTTTTTGAAAAAATAAGGCAGAATGAGGAAAGCCGTAAAATTATGTTTGAAATATGCCGTACTATTGCTTTTGAAAGAATTTTATTTATAAATATATTTATTGTGAACCACATTTTTTTTATCTTTAACCCAAATAAAATTCGCTGTTAATTTTATGCTTAACCAAAACCCCGAACAAATTGCCAGAGATCACATTGACAAGCAACTTTTAGCTTGTGGGTGGCTTATACAAGATAAGAAGAAATTCAATCTTGCGGCTGGGTTGGGAATTGCTATAAGGGAATTCCAAACTGATATTGGGCCAGCGGATTATGTGTTGTTTGTCGATAAAAAAGCCGTTGGTATTATTGAAGCCAAACGTGAAGAGGAAGGGGTTCATTTAACTTCTGTCGAAGAACAATCTTCTCAGTATGCTAATGCCAAACTCCGATTATTAAATAACGATCCTTTGCCGTTTGTGTATGAAAGCACTGGCGAAGTCACTCGCTTTACCGATTATAGAGATCCTAAACCCCGTTCTCGCAATGTATTTACGTTTCATCGTCCAGAAACTTTTATGCAATGGTCAAGGGAAACCAAAACGATGCGAGCACGTTTGCATGATATTCCTGCTTTGCCTGTTGATGGTTTGCGGGATTGCCAAATTACAGCCATTACGAATTTAGAGCAGTCTTTCAAAGAGCAAAAACCAAAAGCCCTGATTCAGATGGCGACGGGTTCCGGCAAAACCTTTACCGCGATTTCCTTTGTCTATCGTTTGCTAAAATATGCCAAAGCCAAACGCATTCTCTTTTTGGTCGATACCAAAAACTTGGGCGAACAAGCCGAAGGTGAATTTCGTTCCTATACTGCCAGTGAAGACAATCGTTTATTTACGGAATTGTATGGAGTGACACGATTGAGTAGTTCCTTTATTCCCAATGATAGTCAGGTGTATATCAGTACGATTCAAAGGATGTATTCCATTTTAAAGGAAACGGAATTGGATGAAAGTGCCGAAGAAGAAAACCCCAATGAACAAACTTTTGAAGTTAAAACGGCAGTTCCTGTTGGCTATAATGAGAAAGTGCCTATAGAATTCTTTGATTTCATCGTTATTGACGAATGCCATCGCAGTATTTACAATTTGTGGAAACAAGTTTTAGACTATTTTGATGTGTTTCAAATCGGATTAACCGCAACTCCTGATAATAGAACCTTTGGTTATTTCAACCAAAACCTGGTTTGCGATTATGGGTATGAAAAAGCCGTGATTGATGGTGTTTTGGTTCCCTACAATGTGTTTACCGTTGAAACCCAAATTACCAAAGAAGGCAGTGTCATTAAACTGGGTGAAAAAGTAGATAAACGCAAACGCCTTACCCGCAAGAAATTCTGGGAATCTTTGGATGAAGATGAAGTGTATAGTGGGAAACAATTGGATAATGACATTGTAAACCCGAGTACCATTCGCACCATTATCCGAGCGGTGAAAGAGAATTTGCCCGCTATGTTCCCCGATCGTTTGGATGAAAAGGGCGTTTTTGAAGTGCCTAAACTATTGATCTTTGCCAAAACCGATTCGCATGCCGAAGATATTATCGAAATGGTACGAGAGGAATTTGGCGAAGAAAATAAATTTTGTAAAAAGATAACCTATAAAAGTGACGAAGACCCTAAATCGGTCTTGCAGCAGTTTCGAAATGATTATTACCCTCGTATTGCTGTTACTGTAGATATGATTGCTACGGGAACTGACATTCGACCGCTCGAAGTTTTGTTGTTTATGCGCGATGTGAAAAGCCGTTCGTACTACGAACAGATGAAAGGGCGTGGCACTCGAACTTGTTCTGTGGAAGAATTGAGAGCTAAAGGAACTCCTTCTGCCCGATTCAGCAAAGACCATTTTGTGATTATTGATGCCATTGGGGTCGAGAATTCACAGAAAACCGATAGCCGACCTTTGGAAAAAGCACCTGGTGTTTCGTTAAAAGATGTGTTGACCAATATCGCTTTGGGAAACACCTCCGAAGATATGTTGACCACGCTTGCCAATCGTTTGATTCGTTTGGAACGCCAACTTTCTGAGAAAGATAAATTGAAATTTGCCGAACAAGCCAATGGTTTTACGATTCATCATATTGTGAAACAATTGCTACACGCCTACGATCCAGATGCATTGGAAAGTACGAGGTTAGAAGTTAGAGGTAAGATGGCAGGAATGCCTCCTATTGCCATTGAAGCCGAAATTGAAAAGGAAAAACAAAAGATAATAGAAGATGCTGTTGAAGTTTTTCACAATCCTGAATTGCGGGATTTTATTGTGGATATTCGCAAGCAGTACGACCAGATTATTGATGTGGTCAATTTGGACACGATTACCAAAATTGGTTGGGTCAAAGACCAAGACGAGGCAGCCACCACTACCATAACCGATTTTAAAAACTGGATAGAAAGCCACAAAGACGAAATTACGGCTTTGCAAATTTTCTATGCACAGGACTACCGCCATCGCACTTTTACCTACAAAATGATCAAAGACCTAAGCGAAAAACTAAAAACCGATAAACCCTTATTGGCTCCCTTGACCGTTTGGCGTGCTTATGAACAATTGGAAAAAACTAACGGTTCTACCAAAAGTGAACTGATTGCCTTGGTTTCCTTGATACGTCGTGTAAGTGGTATTGATACTACTTTGACGGCTTATGACAAAACAGTGGACAAGAATTTTCAGGATTGGATTTTTAAGAAAAATGCCGGGCAACACAATGCCTTTACCGAAGCCCAAATGCAGTGGTTGCGCATGATGAAGGACTATGTAGCCAACAGTTTTCATATAGACCGAGACGATTTTGATTTGAGCCCTTTTAATGCCGAAGGCGGTTTGAGCAAAATGTGGCAGTTGTTTGGAGAAGAAACAGATGTGATTATTAATGAATTAAATGAAGTGTTAGCAGCGTAACTTAATTCATAAATTATAAAAAATAAACATTAGAGTAATATTTAAAAATTAAAAAAATGGAACCAATAACATTAATTACATCTGCTATAACATTAGCAACACCTTATTTAATTAAATCAGGTGAAAAAATAGCTGAAGGAATTGGAGAAGAAATTTGGAATTTAATCAAAAAGCCATTCACTAAAAAAGATGAAAGTGTACTTGCTATTGACATTACACAACAAGAAGAAAAAGACAAATTGATAAATCTTTTATCTGAAGAAATTGAAAAAGATATTGATTTTAAAATAGAACTTCAAACAGCCGTTGAAAAAGGTGAAAAACAGTTAAATGCATATTATCAACAGAATATAAATAATAATGGAAATATTGAAAAACAAATTAATATTCAACATAATAATGGAAATATTCAAATGTAATGAGGCAAAATGTAGATAATAATGAAAATCAAATCCATAATCAATTAAATATTGGTGAAAATCAGGCACCAATCTATTTAACTAAACAGACTAGGTTTGCCAAAAGATTTGAAAAATTAAATCAGGAGGTCGTTAGTGATGAAAGATATGAAGGTATCATGGAATCATTAAAATACTACCTTACAAGACTAGATGGAATCGATGCTCCAACTAAACTTAAAGATGGAGGTTTTAAAGAACCAGAAGTAATTGAGGCAATGAAAAAGAAGGAAAGATTTGCAAAAAGATTAGAGTTAAATAAATTTTACGAATCTGCACAATGGATAGATAGTCAGCTTTTTGCAAAAATAAAAATGAATTTTGAAACTTTTGTCTTACCATTAATTAATAATAATTCCGCAAAGCATGAGATTATGAGAGAATTGGTTTTAAAAGTAGTAGAACCAGTACTTGATTTAATAAATTTAGAAGGGGAAAATGACGAAGTTTTGAATTATAATGCTGATGATATTTTTGGAATGGTTTATTATTTAACTGGTCAATGTCATTTAAATTGGAAAAATTATGATAGTATATAATCAAGCTTTAGACTTATATCATACAATTTTTAGGTTACTACATTTTTTAAACAAATTTGAAAAAAATGATGTTTTAGAAATAGAAAGAGTTAGAATTTGGGACTTTTATTTGCTTTTCCCAAGCGAGATTCATAACATTAGGCTCAAACAGAATGAGACAGATATAAGAAAGATAAGAAAAGAATTTATTAAAGATTCGAATAATCCATATGAGAGAATCACTGGAAATAGAAAGATTTTTGAAAAAATAAAACCCTTTCAATTATCAGCTTTAAATTGCATTGCATCTTATGGTATAATCGATAAAGCCTTATTAAATCAACAAAGAATTTTAATTATTAATAAAGAAATACTTGTTGATTTTGTTAATAAATTTCAGGAATTAACTCCAAAAGAAAAAAATGTAATTGCATTAATGACAGCTCATTTTAATCAAGTATCATTATTTGGTACTGATGGCTTAAAAAATAGAACAAACTTAATTGAAAGTAAATACGATGCGTAATAATCTGTTCATAAATAGACTTCAAATCATAACTGAAAATAACAAAATTGCTTATGATGAAATTTTTCACAAAGGAGTTAATATAATTAGAGGGGACAATAGTAGTGGGAAATCAACTATAACACATTTCATTTTTTATGTTTTAGGTGGAGCTTTTAATGATTTTGTTCCAGAGGCGAGAAAATGTTCATTAGTCATTGCTGAAATAGAAATGAACAATGAAATTTATACCATAAAGAGAGAAATTATAAAAGATGAACAAGAAAATATTTCTACTCAAACACCAATTTATTTTTATTGGGGAAATATGGATGAAAGTTTTAGCCCTCCTATTGAAAAAACTTGGCAAAAATTTGGATATAATACAACAGATACTAGAAAAAGTTTTTCAAATGTTTTATTCGACAATCTAGGTTTACCGATTGTTAAAGGGGATAATAACATTACATTCCACCAAATTTTACGTTTGCTTTATATAGACCAAGATTCACCAACTAGTTCACTATTCTACTATGAACATTTTGATAGTCAATTAACAAGAGAAACTGTATCCGATTTATTACTTGGTGTATATAATGAAGAATTATATGAAAATAAAAAACGTTTAATATCAGCTGAAAAAGAATTTGAAGGCATTAAGAGCGAAATAAAAGCAACTTCGCATTTTTTTTCAGATCCATTATCATTAAATCCTGGCCACTTAATTACCTCTATCGAGAATAAAGAAAAAGAAATATCAGCTATTCAAGATGAAATTGTATCAATTAGAAGTAAGAATAAAAAGTTAAATTATAGAGAAGATTCGAAATTGTCATTTCAAAAACTAACTGAAGAATCGATTCTTCAAAGAAAAGTAGTATTGGATTTAGATGAACAGATATCATTTTTAAATAATGAAATTGAAGACTCTGCATATTTTGTTGAAACATTAAACAAAAAGATAAAAGCTCTAAAAAATTCCATTCACACTAGAGAGTTTTTGGGTAATTTACCTTTAGAATATTGCCCTGATTGCCTCACTAAGATAACACATAACAAAGACAATACAAATTGCAAATTATGCAAAGAACCAATTGACGGATCGTTTGGTGTTGTACAAGCTAGAAGAATGGAGTTAGAAATAAGTTTCCAAATTAACGAATCACAAAAATTACTAGAACTAAATAAACGTAATTTGATTGATTTAGAATCAAAATACACTTCAGAATTGGGTAAATTACATGATTTACAAAAACAAGTAAATTCTTCTCTAGAGGATGTAAAATCTTTTAATGAAGAAACTGTAGACAATTTAAATAGTCAAAAAGGATTTATTGAAGGTGAGATCTTACAATATAGGACTATGCTTGAAAATGCAGAAAAATATGAAAAATTAGTTAAAAGAAAAGAGGAATTAAAAAAAGAAATTGGCTATCTATATTGGTATATTAACAAGACTGAAGGAGAACAAACAAAATTAAAAGAAGTTATTAAAGAATCAATAAAAAAAGAAGGTCTTTATTTATTAAATAATGATTTAGATAGACAAGATGAATTTAAAAATGCTAATGATTTTATAATAGATTTTTCAAATAATTTAGTTTATTTAAGAAGCAAAAATTCAGAAATTCAAAAAGTATATCAAAAATTTTCAGCAAGTTCTAATTTTTATTTGAAAGTTACTGGACGCTTTGCTATTTTTTTAGCATCATTAGCTGTTGATAAAATGAGATTTCCAAGATTTATTTTCGCAGATAATATGGAAGATAAAGGTATTGAAGTATTGAGAGCTCAAAATCTACAAAAGCTACTAATAGATAGAGTAAGCGAATACAATCAAAATAGTTTTCAAATGATTTATACTACTTCATATATAACAAATGAATTAAATAATAGTGATCTAGTTGTAGGTGAATACTACACTAAAGAAAATCCAAGTTTAAAAAATATAAACTTAATTTAATCAACTACCTAGGCTAAATGAAAAAATGGCAAATCAAACCACTTGGAGAAGTCTGTGAAATAAAGAGTGGCAAAAACCAAAAAAAAGTAATTAATCCAAATGGTAAATATCCAATTTATGGAAGTAGTGGAATATTTGGTTATGCTGATGAATATATTTGTGATGAAAATACAACAATAATTGGACGGAAAGGAACAATTAATAGTCCTATTTATGTAACTACAAAGTTTTGGAATGTTGATACAGCTTTTGGTCTTTGTGTAAAAGAAACTTTAAATAGTAAATTCTTATATTATTTCTGTTTAGGCTTTAATTTTAAAGAATTAGACAAGAGTACCACAATTCCAAGTCTTTCTAAAGGGGATTTACTTTCCATTGAACTTCCAATTCCACCACTAGAAACCCAAACTCTCATCGTTTCCAAAATAGAAGAGCTTTTTAGCGAGTTAGACAAAGGAATCGAGGATTTAAAAACTTCACAACAACAGCTTAAAACCTATAGACAAAGTGTGCTGAAATATGCTTTTGAAGGGAAATTGACCAATAAAAAAGTAAAGAATGGGGAGTTACCGAAGCGATGGGAATGGAAAAAAATTAAGGATATTTGTGAAATTAAAGGTGGTAAAAATCAATCGAAAGTGATTAACCCACAAGGAAAATACCCAATATATGGGAGTAGTGGAATATTTGGCTATGCTGATGAATATATATGTGATGAGAATACAACAATCGTTGGTAGAAAAGGTAATATAAATAGTCCTCTTTATGTTACTACCAAATTTTGGAATGTAGATACTGCTTTTGGTTTATGTACAAATGAGAATTATGATAGTAAATTATTATTCTACTTCTGTTCAGGTTTTAATTTTAAAAAATTAGATAAAAGTACAACAATACCGAGTTTAGCAAAAAGCGATATTTTATCTATTGATATTCCAGTTCCTCAAAACACAGAACAACACCGCATCGTTCAAGAAATCGAAAGTCGTTTGAGTGTCGCGGATAAAATGGAGGAAAGTATTGGGCAAAGTTTATTGCAAGCTGAGGCTTTGCGGCAGAGTATATTGAAAAAGGCATTTAGTGGGGAGTTGGTTAAATAAAATACAGTTATGGAAGAACAGGATTTTACAATAAAATATTCATTTTCAAGCTTTTTAAAAGATTACCCCGTTGGAGAAGATCCAACAGAATTTGTCAATGAGATAGACTTTGAAGTATATCTTACAGACGAAACAGGACATTTACAGGAGCAAGTAGGAAAAGGGAAAATTAGTCAAATCCTTTTTTCTTTGGCAATGGATTGTGGGTTTCCACTAAGTGATGTTATGGATGCTACACATTCTATTTGCCAAATGTCAGGAGTCTTATTTGAATGGGACGAGGACAAAGACTTTTGGGATAAAATTGACACCTATTTTGACTATCATCCACTCGACAATTATGATGTCTTTTTTCTAGAAACATTAGAAATAATCGCAAAATACAGAGGCATCGGTTTGGGTGAAAAAATAATCAATAATTTGATGGAGCGGTTTTATTCCTCTTGTGGATTATGGGTTTTGAAAGCATTCCCAATGCAGCATGATATTGCAATTAAGAACGAAAAGGAAGAAAATTGGAGTGATTGGAATAGAAAAATGGAATATCCAAAAATGGAATTAGATTTTGAAAAATCACAATACCAATTATTTAACTATTATAAGAATAGAGGATTTCAAAACCCTTTTGATATGGAGTATTTTATAGCTAGACCATTTGATATTATTAATAAAAGTGAGTAATAGTAAACAAAAGTATTGCTCAAACTTTATTACGGACTGAGGCATTAATACAGAGTATCTTGAAGAAGGCGTTTAGTGGGGAGTTATTACAAACCAAAACTATAAAGTAAAATACTTGATTAAAAAATATAAAAAAACTAACTATAAAGTAGTATATCTGAAATAATATATTAATTTTGCAATCGCAAAGCTATGCCAACAACTACAGAAACGGTAGCCCGATTTTTAAAAGATTTTAAATTTAAAATGTCTATTTGGGATGTCCTTTTTAGAGATGACCGAGGAAAAAACACCACTACATTGACTAGTTTAGAACTTCGTCCCATCGAGCGAAAGAAAGTTTTAGAGTCCTTAGAAGCATTGGACTATAGTGAAGGTCCCGTTGAAGAAAAGTTATATGGCGGTTCGGCAATGTGGGTATTTGGAAAAATAGTAAAGAAAAGAGAAATCTATATTAAAATTACTATGGGTGCTCCAGGAAGTGCTGTTATTTGCATCTCTTTTCATTTGGCAGAGCACAAAATGTCTTATCCATTAAAATAAACAGCGTATGAAATCGCCACTAACAACGAGTTTGTTGCAAACAAACACCAATAAGTAAAAAGGCGATACCATATATGACCAATGAAAAATAAAAATTTACATATATGAAAAGTCCCTTTACAGGAAAAGAAATGCTATTGTCTAAAGAAAAAAGGACAATCACTTTTAGAAAAGAAGATTTTCCGGTTGTATTTCATTTTTATAAATGCGAAGCCAGCCAAGAGCAATTTACAACCACGGCCTTGGATGAGTTGAATATCAATCAGGTGTATAATCAATACCGCGATAAATTTAATATCCCGTTTCCTGATGAAATCATAAAGATTAGAACGCAGTATGACATTTCTGCTTCTAAGATGTCGGCCATACTGGGTTTTGGCACTCATAGTTATCGTCAGTATGAAGCAGGAGAAATGCCCAATACTTCGAACGCCCGTTTGATTCAGATGGCGAGTGATCCTAAGAAATTTATTGAAATGATTCAGCTCTGGGATTCCACTGATGAAAAGAGTAAGGCCAAATATCTTAAAACTACCCAACATTTAATAGAGGCACAAAACAGAAATAGTTTTAATGTCAATCTTAAAGATTATTTACTAGGTAAGCATTTGGCTGATATTTATTCGGGCTATAGAAACCCTAATTTTGAGAAATTTGCCGAAATGGTCGTTTATTTTTCTGATACTGTTCAGCCCTTTAAAACCAAAATGAACAAACTGTTGTTTTATGCTGATTTTTTGATGTTTAAACAAAGTTGTTTTTCTATAAGTGGCGTTCGTTATAACGCCATCAATATGGGACCTGTTCCGCATAACTTTCATAGTATTTTTGAATATTTGGCGAATCAAGATGTAATTGATGTGTGTTACACTAAATTCCCCGATGGCAATACTGGTGAGCAGTTTCAATCCAGAAAAGACAGACCTTTCAACGCCAGCCTTTTTTCAGAATATGAATTAGCTGTTTTAAATAAAGTTTCCACAGCCTTTAAAACTACGAGCACTAATGATATTATTGAGTTGAGTCATTTAGAAAAAGGGTGGCAAAAGAATGAACAAAATAAAAGCATCATCAGTTATGAATATGCTTTTGAATTAAGTCAAATATAACTATGAGCAAAGAAAATTCAGCGAATACCTCGAGTATCGTCAGTAAAGTATGGGCGTTTTGTCAAACCCTAAGAGACGATGGTGTAGGTTATGGTGACTACTTAGAGCAATTGACTTATTTGCTGTTCCTGAAAATGGCAGACGAATACAGCAAACCGCCCCACAACCGAGAAATGCCCATTCCTATGGAGTTTTCGTGGGAGACTTTGACTACCAAAAGTGGGACTGAGTTGGAGACGCATTATAATATTATGTTGCGGGAATTGGCTAAAGAGAAAGGCATCTTGGGGCAAATCTTTGTCAAAAGTCAAAACAAAATACAAGACCCTGCCAAGTTGTATAAACTCATTGCGCTCATCAATGCCGAGAACTGGATTTTGATGGGTGTGAAAGACAAAGGCGACATCTATGAAGGTTTGTTGGAAAAGAACGCCGAGGACACCAAAAGTGGTGCCGGACAGTACTTCACCCCTCGCCCATTGATTAAGGCGATGGTGGAATGTTTGCGACCAGAGCCCTTGAAGACCATTGCGGACCCAGCTTGTGGCACGGGAGGCTTTTTCCTAGCTGCTTATGATTGGATTGTAGGAAATAGAGATTTGGACAAAGAAGCCAAACAGTTCTTGAAATATGAAACGTTTTTCGGGAATGAGATTGTCGCCAGTACTAGACGGTTGGCTTTGATGAATTTGTTTTTGCATAATATAGGTGATATTGATTCGGATAATTTTATTTCTCCTAATGATTCCCTGATTACGGATTCGGGTACTCGTTATGATTATATTTTGGCCAATCCACCTTTTGGTAAAAAGAGCAGTATGACCTTTACCAATCAAGATGGCGAACAGGAGAAAGAAGATTTGACTTATAACCGTCAGGATTTCTGGGTGACTACGAGCAACAAGCAGTTGAACTTTGTGCAACACATTCGCACGATGCTTAAAACGACTGGATTGGCCGCAGTGGTTTTGCCTGATAATGTTTTGTTTGAGGGAGGCGTTGGCGAAACAGTGCGTAAAAAACTATTGGACACCACGGATTTACATACGATATTGCGTTTGCCAACAGGGATTTTCTATGCTAATGGTGTAAAAGCTAATGTTTTGTTTTTTGATGGCAAACCTTCCAGCAAAGATCCTTGGACTAAAGAAGTTTGGGTTTATGATTACAGAACCAATGTGCATCATACGCTAAAGAAAAATCCTTTGAAACTGAATGATTTGAGGGATTTCATCACGCTTTACAACCCAGAGAACCGACACAAACGGACTGAAGCGTATCATGCTGAGACCAATCCTGAAGGACGTTGGAGGAAGTTCAGTTATGATGAAATCATTGCTAGAGACAAAACGAGTTTGGATATTACTTGGTTGAAAGATAAATCTCTGGCTGATTTGGATAACCTGCCAGATCCTGATGTTTTGGCTTTGGAGATAGTGGAGAATATTGAAGCGAGTTTGGATAGTTTTAGGGCGATAATTGCTAGTTTGAAGTAGGGGTTGTCGGTTGTGGGTTATTAGTTAATTGAAAGAGGTTTTGGGTTGTGGCCTAGCTTTGTTTTAGGTATTCCTAAACTCACGGCTGCCGTTTGCTTCATTTTCCTAACTCCAAATATATTTACAAAAAATAAAAATCAACAATAATTATGTCCAAATTAAAAGCCGCATTACTCGACGACAACAAAGAACAATTACTACTAAACCAGCAAATGTTAGAAAGCTTTGGAATGGTATCAGTAGTATCATCTTGCGCTTCGGCAAAAGTTTTTTTGGAGGATGTTAAAACTACACAACCTGAAGTATTATTTCTTGACCTTAACCTCGGAGATTCTTATATGACCGGAATGGAAGTAGCATTTCAATTAAAATTACCTGTGTTATTTGTGAGCAGTAATACAGCACAATACATCAAGGAAATTGAAAAACTAAAAAGAGATTATGATATTTGTGTAGATCACATTACCAAACCTTTTACCGAACAAGAATTTTTGAAAACAACACAACGTTTTTTAAAAGAAATAGAACTGTTCAAAAAAGAAGAATTCATACATTTAGATTTTGGTATGTCCAAACGAAATAAAATTGCAATCAATACCATCGTATATCTATCTACTGATAAAAACAAAGGAGCTGAATCCAATAACAAACAAATTCACTTTACCAATCGTAAACCAGAAAACTTAATAGATTTCTCCTTCACAAAAATGGAAGATAAAGGATTGCTAAAATCCCAATTCATTACCATTCACAAATCGTTTCGTGTAAATGCAAAACACATTAAAGCCTACCACAAAAGCACCGAATCTATTGAGGTGGAAGTTTTTACCGCACAGGGCAAATTGGAATCAAAATACCTTCAAGTTTCCGAAAATTACCAACCTTTGGTAAAACAGTTAAAAAAATAAACCGCTCTTGTTACTCTTTTAAAACCTTTTGTTACTAACAATAAGGTAATATTATCCTACATTATATTTGGGCTAACTTTCTTTTGAGATTTGCTGTATCAAAATCTAAAAACTAAAATGATACAAGCTAAACAAACCAAAAACAACCGTCAAAGCACTACCTCTTTTGGCAAAACTTCATTAGAGGATTACGTAATCAAATTGATAAAAAATAACATTGCTGTTATTGAAAAAGACGTCGAAAAAAAACTCTATGCCGACATTAAAGAAAGAATAAAAAAAGATTTCGTACAACAAGAAAACAATCAAAACAATAACAACAAATTGTTAAGTGATAAACTGATTGCGCTAAACAGACGTATGGGAAGTGCTGAAGGAAATTTAAAAGCGGAACTAAAGAAATTGAAGGAAGAAATTGACACAAAAAAGAATAAAAAAACAATTGATATCATAATCAAAAAAGGAAACAAATCCGTTGATTTAGGAACGCAGCATATTCAATTTGAAAATTTATTAAAATATGTGCAAGCCAAAGTCAATGTATATTTAGTAGGATCTGCAGGTTCTGGTAAAACAACAGCGGCGAAAAACATTGCCAAAGCATTAGATATTCCTTTTTATTTCACTGGAGCAATTGCAAGTGAATTCAAACTAACGGGTTTTATCAACGCACAAGGAACAATCGTTTCTACAGAATTTAGAAGAGCCTACGAAAATGGTGGATTGTTTTTATTTGATGAAATTGATGCCAGCTATCCGCAAGCTATTTTAGCTTTTAATGCTGCTTTAGCGAATGATTTTATGGATTTTCCTGATAAAAAAATAGAACGTCATAAAGATTTTTATTGCCTCGCAGCAGCTAATACTTATGGTTCTGGTGCCGATAGAGAATACATTGGAAGAAACCAATTAGATGCTGCATCTTTAGACCGGTTCGTGTTTTTTGATTGGAATATCGATGAAGATTTAGAAAGAGAGTTGGCTAAAAACGATACGTGGGTAAACTATGTTCAGAGCGTAAGAAAGGCGGCTAAGAAATTAGGAATTCGCTTTGTAATCAGTCCACGAGCGTCATTTTATGGAGCAACTTTATTAGAAGCTGGTATCGAAAGAAAAGAAGTGGAGAAAAATGTGTTGTGGAAAGGTTTAGACTTAGCAACAGTACAACAAATAAAAAACAACTTGTAAAATGAATAAGCATTTAATATTTGATGATTTATATGATTTTCAGAGTTATGCTTTTAGACAAAGTAATGCCAGAATAAGATCATCAAGAGGATATGCTACAAGTTGGAGCGGTGGTTTAGATTGGAAAGAATCAAAAAAATTAGCTTTAACAGGATGGCAAGATGGTTTAGTTGAAGTTGATAAATTTCAGGCCAGAGTAAATGAGTTAATTACCAGTAAAATTATAAGACACAAACCAGTTTATGCAGTAGCAGGAAATTATATTGATATTGGAAATTACCTATCAAATGATCCAGAATGTTTCATTACGAAAGAGTATGACGAAAATAATCAACAAGGAAAGATCATTACAATAGTATGCTCCATAAGCTTTTCAGCTGGTATTAGTCCAGAAATAATAATTCAAAGAGGTGCTATGATTTGTGCTTTAGTAGATGCTATTGAGTATGCGGGCTACAGAGCAGAAGTCGTATGTAATGACGCATCTTCAAATAGCCCTTGGGATAGAGACGGAAACAATAAAGAAGTCGGATGGTTTGAAATAGATGTTACAATAAAGAAAGCAAACCAGCCACTTAATAGGATTGAATTGGCTTTTTGTTTGGCACATCCTGCGATGCTAAGAAAATTAATGTTTTCAATAGCAGAAATTGAAGGATGGTCCGATTACGCAACAAATTACGGTTATCCTTCAAAAGCAACAAATAAAGGTGACATCTATATAGAAGAAGTGTTTACTGGCGTGGTTTCAGACAATAAAGCGATACATTGGATCGTAACAGAGTTGCAAAATTTAGGCATTACAATAGAAAAAAAGTAAAAAAGTAAAAAATTAAAAAATAATTAAAATGCGGAAACCGAAAAGCAAATAGAGTAGGTAAAAAACAATAATTTATTCAAAATGAGCAATCCAAAACCAACCCAAAAACCAAATCCACAATGGCCAAGCAAAACAGGGAACCCTTCGGGAGGAAACAGGGGTAACAATCCTCCAAAACCAAAAAAGCAGTAAAATACAATTAGTTTAAAAGGAGAGGTATTTCATTTCTAATGCCTATTTTTTGCCAACACCCAACTATCCGAAGCCTCATCACTTCGGATTTTTCTTTAAGCCAACTTAAGTCCACTAAACACGATTTCGTTCAAAATAATTTCTAGAACTGAATCATTAAAACATACTATTAAATATTTTGAAAAAATATTCCACTCCAATGAGGGAATACGTAAAGAAACTATTTTTAAACTACATATATTTGTTTTAAGTAAGTAAATAAATGAAAAAAAACATTCCATTTCTTGTAATCTTCTTGTGCAGCATTTTCGCAAGAGGCCAAGCCATCCAATCGAAAAATCACTCGAACACTGGGTATATCAAAAATGATGGTAGGATTGAAAATTCATATCATGGTACCGTTGGCTATATAAAAGAGGATGGCACGATTCAAGACCGTAACCATTCCACTTTGGGTTATATCAAAAATGATGGCACTATTCAGGATAAAAATCATGCTACTTTAGGATATTTAAAAAGTGATGGAACGGTTCAAGACAGTAATCATTCCACTATAGGTTATATAAAAGAGGATGGAACAGTTCAGGACGAAAACCATTCTACGATAGGATATGCAAAAGGAATAAGTAAAGCATGGGCAGCGGTACGGTTTTTCTTTTTTAAATGAGGCAGTTGTTTCTTTCCTTTTTACGAACCGATTGTGTTTGCTTATTAGAAAAATAATATCATTTCGTATCTAATTTATTTTCAATTAAAATTAACCTCAAATGTGGAAAGCCGTAAGCAATTGACTTTTATTATGTGTAATTTTGGAGCTTTATGTTTATTCCCCTTGAATTACTAATTTATTGAAAGCCCTATAATCCCCAAATAGCCGTTAAAAAATCTATGAGAAGCCTATATAAAATAATTTTTCTGTTTGTTTTATTGAATACCGGATTCAAGTTAAATGCTAAAAATAAAGATTGTGTAGATTATTTGGCGCTGCCAACTGCAACAATAACAACAAATGCTTCGTCTGTTTGTCTTGGAGGTACAAGTCCTATTATTACTTTGACTGGAAAAAATGGAGCTGCACCCTACACCTTTGAATATAAAATAGGAACAGGACCCAATATCAGTATAGTTTCGAGCGGTGATATTGCCACTATTCCTGTTTCCACATCTGTTGCTGGACCACTCACTTATACTGTAGTAAGTGTTAAAGATTCATCCGGAACTCAAGCACTTTCTGATAGTGTAACTGTAACTGTAAACCCATTACCAGTAGTTGATTTTGCTTTTACTGATAATCAGTGTTCGGGAAGCTCGGTACAATTTACCACAACAAGTGTTGGCAGTTCCTATGCTTGGAATTTTGGAGATGGATCTACCTCAACTAGTCAGAATCCTACTCATGTATTTAATAATACTAATGGAAATTCAACGCAATCATTTAATGTAACTTTAACAGTTACTGATGTCAATGGATGTACTAATAAAACGACAAAAGTTATCACTATTCAAAATCCAGATACTACTTTAAATTCAGATGCGGTTTCAGATATTTATAATGGATATAAAACTTTTAGAGTTTGTTCTAATACCGTCTCTGAAATCCAATTTATTAATGCCTCTACAACTTTAGCGACAAACAGTAATTACAGTATCAATTGGGGAGATTCAACTCCTGATTTTACTTCAAATACATTTTCAACAACTTCTCATACTTATTCTGTTGGATTATGGACATTAACCTACACGGTGAAAGGACAAAATGGATGTTCCATTTCAAGGATATATAAAGTGTTTGTTGGTAATAATCCAGCAGTAGGTATTGGAAATCCTGGTAATACAAATATTTGTAGTTCAACACCTCTTACATTTCCGATTACCGGAACAGAAAACAATCCTCCTGGAACGATTTACACAATTACTTTTAATGATGGTTCAGCACCTTTAACTTTTAATCATCCCCCCCCTGCCTCTGTAACACATACTTTTTTAAAAACTTCATGCGGTATTACTAGTAATAATGGTTCAACAATTTATCAAAATTCATTTTCAGCAAATATTGAAGCCTCAAATCCTTGTGATACTTCGGCAGGAAGCGTTGTTCCTATACGTGTTTCAGTGTCTCCAATTGTTAATTTTACAATACCAAAACCTATAACTTGTACTAATACCCCAATCTGTTTAACCAACACAACAATAGGAGGAGCAATACCAACAAATACAACTTGTGGAAATCCAAAATTGATATGGTCAATTTCTCCGTCGACAGGTTTTACACTTAGCAGTGGAACTTTGGGCAACGATAACAGTGGCTCTTCAAATACAAATACTTGGACATCGGGTACAAATGATATTTGTCCCGTTTTCAATTTGCCAGGTATTTATACAATTACATTAAAAGTAGGTGGAAATTCGTGTCCATCTGATCAAATTACCAAAACTATTTGCATTGAACCCCCACTAGTACCAGCATTCACTCTTAGCCACATCAGTGGTTGTAGTCCGTTGGCTGTTGGAACTACTAACACTACTGCTACTGCAAATTCTTGTTCGCCTCCAACATACCAATGGAATGTTACTTATACTGCTTCAAATTGTGGAACTAGTTCAAATTATACTTTATTAAACGGAACAAGCTTGACCTCTTTTGAGCCCGAATTTAATTTTATAAATTCTGGAACCTATTCTATAACTTTAACTACTACCAATTCATGCGGTTCTGTTACATCAGCAATTCAAACGGTTACAGTCAAAAAACCACCAACAGTAAGTATAACTCCAATTGCTTCCCTTTGTCAAAGTTTGCCAACCACCACAATAAGTCCAGCCGCTACGGTTGTTAACTGCGGAACGCAAAACCCTTTGAGTTATGCTTGGAGTTTTCCCGGAGGTTCGCCAGCAACTTCAAATTTAGCCGTTCCCGGTCCCATTAGTTACAGTACGACTGGTACTTTTACAGTATCATTAACCGTTACCAATGAATGTGGTACAACTACGGCAACAAATCAAACTTTTACCATAAGCGCTTCGCCAACTATAACTGGTACCTTGTTTTCGTGTATTGGTTCTACTTCCCAATTAACGGGTTCGGCAACCGCAGCTGCAACAAATCCTTGGATCTCCTCTGCACCGGCAGTTGCTACAGTGAGTTCTGCCGGATTAGTGAAAGGAATTGCAGCAGGAACGACAACCATTATCTATACCAATAGTCTTGGATGTAAATCAACCGAACTCTTTACAGTCAACCCGACCCCTACCGTTAGTTTTTCGATTCCAAACCAGATTCTTTGTTCCGGCGATACATCGACTGCAGTAAACTTAAGCAGTGTTGTGGGAGCAACTATTAATTGGACAGCTGTGCAGCCTGCAGGAATATCAGGGGTTGTACTAAGTGGCACCACAACCCTTCCTGCTCAAACCTTGATTAATAGCACCAATGCTAATATCGTGGTCACTTACAATGCCACAGCAACTGTAACCGGCGGCGCCACTTGTTCTGGAGTCCCATTCCCTTATACCATTACGGTAAAACCGAAACCCTTTATTGCCACCAATATGACTGCTACAACGTGTAGTGGCAACTTATTTGCCGTTACACCAACTAATGGTGCTGGAAATACTATTCCCATCGGAACGACTTACTCTTGGGGAATACCCCTTGTAACCGGTGGTTTGACTGGTGGAGCTGCCGGAACGAATCAAACCGCTATTACAGGCACTTTGACCAATCCCAGTAATAGTTCGCAAACCGCTACTTATACTGTAACTCCATTGTTGAATGGTTGTTCAGGCTTACCCTTTGATGTGGTTGTCACCGTGCATCCAAAACCTGATGTAAATGCAACGCCAAACCTTGTTCTTTGTGCCGGAGAAACTAGTACAGCAATCAATTTTACTGGGTCGGTGTCCGGGGCGACTTTCAATTGGAATTCCAATATCACAAGCATTGGAATTCCAGCTACCGGCATCAACACTATTCCTTCCTTTTCGGCTCTAAATACGGGGACAACTCCAATTGTCGCAACTATTACTGTAACACCAACAGCGAATGGATGTCCGGGGACTTCGAAAACCTTTACCATCACTGTAAATCCAACACCTACGGTAAATCCTATAAGTAGTATTATACGATGTAATGGCTCAGCAACTGGTCTTATTAACTTTACAGGAACTGTTTCAGGAACTAGTTTTGAATGGACAAACGACAACACAAGCATAGGTTTGGCAGCAAGCGGAAGCGGGAACATCGCTTCATTTACAGCTATAAATGGTGGTGCTAGCCCTCAAATTGCCAACATCACAGTCACCCCAAAAGCAAATGGTTGTACCGGAACAGTTAGAACTTTTACCATTACCGTTAATCCTAGTCCAACGGTGGATTTGCCTTCCAATCAAACGGTTTGCAACGGACAACAAACTACTGCCGTTGCCTTTACAGGATCCCTTATCAATACCCTTTATAATTGGACCAACAATAATACAAGTATTGGTCTAGGAGCCTCTGGTGTGGGAGATATCCCTGCATTTACAGCCCTAAATAACGGAACTAATCCGGTTGTTGCCACGATTACAGTGACCCCTATTTTGAATGGTTGTACTGGAACTGCTCGAAATTTTACTATTACAGTAAACCCATCGCCTGCAGTCCTCTTTACGCCTTCCAATCAAATTATATGTTCGGGTTCGGCCTCTGCTTTAGTCAATTTGAGTAGCGCAGCAGCGGGAACTACTTTTGCATGGACAGCGGTGGAACCCGTTGGAATTACGGGAGTCATCACGAGTGGTACCAATACTATTCCTGTGCAAACTTTAACCAATTCGACCCATCTCCCGATTGTGGTTACCTATTTGGCAACAGCCGAATCGACTAGTGGGGTAAGTTGTCAAGGAATTTCATATCCTTATACCATAACTGTTAATCCTGTTCCCTCCATCACCTCTGCCCTAGCTCAAACCATCTGTTCTGCAACTGCTTTTTCCATCATTCCAGTTGATGGTGGTAGCAATAGTATTCCAGTTGGAACCACTTATTCTTGGGCAGCACCGGTAGTTACCGGAGGAATTATTGGAGGCATAGCGTCAAACAATCAAGCAACTATTAGTGGTACATTAACCAATCCGACAGATACAGTACAAACAGCAACTTATACCGTAATTCCAAAAGCAGGCAGTTGTACAGGCAGTCCCTTTACGGTAGCGATTACCGTTAATCCGTTGCCAAAGGTGCAATTTTCAGGAGCCAATCAAACGATTTGCAGTAGTTCAACAAGTTCAGCCATAACGTTATCGAGTCCAACAACAGGCGCTATTAGTTTCAATTGGACGGCAACAATACCAGCTGGAATATCTGGAGCAACTGCAACAGGAACCGACACAATTCCTGTCCAATCTTTAACCAATACCACTGCTAGTCCACTGACAGTACTTTATAAAGCAACAGCAACTATACTTACCAACGGTATTTCGTGTACCGGTCCAAGTTTCGATTATAAAATAACCGTGAATCCAGCTATTACAACATCGAGTGTTTTGTCTAATTATAGTGGTTTCAATGTAAGTGCTGTTGGTGCCTCGGATGGATCAATTGATATTACAGTTACAGGAGGCTCTGGAACGTACAGCTATTTATGGTCAGGTCCAGGTTCCTTTTCGGCAACAACCCAAGACATCACCAATGTGCCTGCGGGAGTATATTCCTTAACAATAAATGACGGGGTTTGCAGTGCTAGGGTATTGAATTTTACTTTGACTTCGCCCCAACCTTTGATAATTCAAGAAGATCTTTCGGCCCATATTGATGTGAAGTGTTTTGATAATAAGACGGGAGTCCTAAAATTGGATATCACACAAGAATCTGTTGGCCCCTATGATTATTTTTTGACCCTACAAGGCGGAGGTACTATTACAAGCGTTTTGGATTCGGCAGCCATAAGTTATACTTTTATCAATTTGGCTGCAGGGATTTATGATATTAAAGTTACCGATGCGAATGGCAGTGTAAAAACTATTGCTGGCATCCTAATCAGTCAACCTAGTGGAGTAACTGCTTCCATAACCTCTCAAACCAATGTCGGTTGTGCCGGAGATGCCACCGGTTCAGCCACGGTTACGGCTAGTGGCGGAGTCGGCACTTTAACCTATTCTTGGAATACGATTCCCGTTCAAACCTCAACAACAGCTGCAGGATTGAAGGCAGGAACGTATATTGTTACTATAACCGATACCAATGGTTGTTCCGTTCAAAAACAAGTCCTAATTACCGAGCCTAATGCCATTCTTACTACCATAAGTGCTCAAACCAATGTCTTATGTTTTGGCAATACTACTGGTTCCGCGACGGTATCTGCTAGCGGAGGAACAGGAATTTTATCCTATTCTTGGGATACCGTTCCAGTACAAACCACAGCGACTGTTAGTGGATTAGCGGCAGGCAATTATCATTTAACCGTTACTGATGCCAATGGATGTTCTACCATTCAGTCGGTAATCATTACCCAACCACCGGCAGGACTCAGTTCGACGATTTCGAATTCATCAGATGTTAGTTGCTTTGGAGGAAATGATGGAAGTGCCACTGCCACCGTTTCTGGCGGAACAGCACCTTATTCCTATATTTGGAATACGATTCCGGCCCAAACATTGGCGACAGCCACAGGATTAAAAGCTGGAACTTACAGTGTTTCAATATCTGACGTCAATGGTTGCAGCACCTCAACCTCTGTTACTATCAACGAACCTATCGGAATGGTAGCCAGTATTAGTGCTCAAACTAATGTATTCTGTTCTGGACACAGCACCGGTTCGGCAACCGTTTCTGCCAGTGGCGGTACTCTTCCTTATACTTATTCTTGGAATACAATACCGGCTCAAACGACCGATGTGGCAGTCAATTTACCCATTGGAACCTATACTGCAACTGTCACCGATGCCAAAGGTTGTACCACAACAGCACAAGCCATTATAACAGAACCCAACGGCATTGTCACTTCCATCGCTTCACAAACCAATGTAGATTGTTTTGGAAATAGCACAGGAGCTGTAACTGTTTTAGCTAGTGGAGGTGCAGGAACTTTGACTTATGCTTGGGATACCAATCCGGTACAAACCACCCCTTCTTTAACGGGTTTACTCGCAGGAGTATATCATTTGACTGTAACTGATTCGAACAATTGTACCAAAGTGCAAACCGTAACCATCACCGAACCCCAAGATATTGTCATCACCACCGATTTAGAAAAAGACATCACTTGCTTTAATGCTGCCAATGGTGAAATCAAAATCACGATTACTGGAGGCAGCATTCCTTATACTTATGCTTGGACAAAAGATGGACTTCCTTTTAGTACTGCCGAAGATGTATCGAATTTAAGCCCTGGAATTTATACTGTAACAGTTTCAGACGCCAATAGTTGCGGTCCAAAAACAGCTTCGTTTACCATTACCCAACCTCCTATTTTAGCTGTGAATTTGAATAATAAAGCCGATATTTTGTGTTTTGGAGCAGCTACAGGAGCGATAAATGTCAACATTACAGGGGGTACTTTGCCTTATAACTATGCTTGGTCAGGGCCCAATGGTTTTACAAGTTCAAGTCAAAACTTAACGAATGTCGTCGCGGGATCGTATGCTTTGACAGTTACCGACAATTCAGGTTGCATCAAAACCCTAAGTGTTAGCTTGACACAACCGACCGCCATTACAATTACCGCAGCTACCACTCCCATTATTTGTTATGGAGGAAATGACGCTTCGATCAGCTTAACCATCACAGGAGGTGTTGCGCCTTATGCCATCGTTTGGAGCAACTTAGGAAGCGGCAGTTTTCAGGACAATCTATCGGCGGGAGATTATCTAGTGACGGTTACCGATGCTAATAATTGTACCTCGACCTTGAATGTCAATATTCCCGAGGCACCCATTTTCACGATAAATCCAGTGGTAAAAAACATTAGTTGTTTTGGCGCTAAAAACGGCAGTATCAATCTTAATTTGGTAGGTGGCATTCCTCTTGTAAAACTGGTTTGGGATGATAGTGCCGTGGCGGGAACCACTCGAAATAATCTCGGGCCAGGCTCGTACACCGTCACCATCATCGATGGTAAACCCTGCACCATCAAACGAACCTTTATCATATTGGAACCTCAATTACTAGTGTTGCAAGGAAATATCACGAATGCCCTTGATTGCAACGATGCCAATAGTGGTGCGATAAATCTACTCGTTTCTGGAGGTTCTGCTCCCTTTACTTATTCGTGGTCGAATGGAGCAACAACAGAGGATTTAACTAATGTTCCCGCGGGAAATTATTTGGTTACTGTAAAAGACGCCAATGGTTGTAGCCAACAAGCGCAATACAGTATCAATCGCCCACCTCCTATCACGATTAGTGTGGAAACCAAAACGGATTTTAATTGCGAAACCAAATACGTCAAACAAACGTTCATATCCAAAGTTTCGGGTGGCGTTCCTCCATATCAACTGATTTGGTCTAGTGGTACGGTAAGTGGCGCCAATAATGAAATGATGACTACCAATCAAAATGGAACTGTCATTTTAAACGTGACCGATGCCCTTGGCTGTAAAGCCAATTATACTTTTACGGTTGACATTCCCGTATTAGGTTCCCCTTCTTTCGATGTCAGTTCGACGGCTAATACCAACTATGGAGCTTATTCTATCAATGACCCTATTCAATTTACTAATACAGCCACTGGTAATTTTATCAGTATGATTTGGGATTTTGGCGATGGCGCTACCTCTACCGAACTTAATCCCGTGCATACTTTCGTCAATCCAAAGGATTACGTCGTCACCCAAACAGTCACTTATCCTTTTGGTTGTGTCTATGTACAGAAAATTACCCTTTCAGTAGAAAAAGGGTATGTATTGGTGGTTCCAACGGCTTTCACTCCCAACAATGATAGTTTAAATGATACTTTTAGACCTGTGACAAAGGGCTTGAAAAAAGTACGTCTGGATATTTATGACACTTGGGGATCTTTGATTTATTCTGAAACTGGAGACGTAATAAGGGGTTGGGATGGCAAAATTAAAGGTGGTAATGCTGAAAATGGCAATTATTATTCTAAAGTGAGTGGCCTAACTTTTTATGGAACTACTGTCAATGAAAACACCCCATTTGTATTACTAAAATAAGCCCTATGCGAATGAATTTAAAACTTGTTTTATATATACTAGTTGCCACCCTCACTACACTTGAAGTGAAGGCCCAAGACCCTGTTTTTACGCAATACTATTTTGTTCCTGAGACCCAGAACGGTGCTTTTACCGGAGCTGTCAACACTCTCCATACAGGCATATTGCATAGAACCCAGTGGCCGGATGGTGCCCGACGACTCGATACCGAATATGCCTTTATCAATGGGTCCGTGGGGAATTTATCCGAGGATTCTCGTCCATATGATTCCAATCTGCAAAATATTGGTATTGGTCTTACCATTCTCAATCAGCACGAAGTTTTTACCAATTATAATTATACTCAAATCAATGGGGTAACTTCGTTGAATCTTGATTTAGACAATTTTTCTTCGAACTTACGATTGATTTTAGGTTTAGAAGCGGGCTATGGTTTGAAAAATTTCAATTTCAAAAGTCTTTTGTATGAAGACCAAATCAACACCGATAATGGTAGTATCAATGGCGGAACTAACGACCCCAGTCAATTTTACCTCAGGAACAAAGTCAATTTCTTAGATATTTCTTCTGGCTTTTTGCTCTATGACGAAGATTTTTGGCTAGGTATTTCTTTAAAGCATCTCAACACCCCCAATATTGCCTTCGAATCGGAAGGCGAAGTCCCTTTGGATATGAATTTGTCCATTCAAAGTGGCTATTCCTTTGATCTTGACAGGAACCCTAATTTTACGTTCTTGCCTGATTATTCGAAGTTTGTCCTCACTTCTAATTTTATGAAACAAGGGGAATACAATCGCTTGGATTTTGGTAGTGCTTTACATTTTAACCCTTTTATTCTAGGAGTTATTGCAGCTACCAACCCTATGCCAAAAAGTGATCAAAGTCATCTTCTTACTTCCATCAATCTGATTGGTTCTATCCAAATCAACAACTTCACTTTTGGTTATTCTTATGACATCAGCACTTCAAAAATAGATAATACTCAAGGTGTACACGAATTTTCACTAACCTGGCAAATTGGAAGAGAATGCCATAGTTGCAACAATTATTTGGTGAGAAGGCCTTGGGGGAGGAATTATTAAGGGTGCATTTGTTCAGGTTCTCTAGAACTACTGTTATCAAAATTCAATCTTGAGGCAGTTTGAATTGAATAGATTTGAATTGCCTCCAGCTTTAGCTGGAGGAATATGAAAATTGGATGTTAATCAGGCTTTAGCCAAAATTTGTTATGCAAATTAGCAATCAAATTAAAATTCATAAAGTATGTCATTCATAAAAGTATACATTCATTTTGTGTGGTCCACAAAAAACAGAGTTCCATTTCTGGAAACCAGAGAAATAAGACAAATGATGTGGAATTACATCCGCAAAAATGCAACAGAAAAAGGAATTCATATTGATTTTATCAATGGATATTCTGATCATTGTCATTGCTTGATTTCTCTTGGGGCAGATCAAACCATTCAAAAAGTAATGCAATTAATAAAAGGTGAATCTTCCTTTTGGATGAATAAACAAAAATTAATCTTGGATAGATTCGAATGGCAGGATGAGTATTTTGCTGTTTCTGTTAGTGAATCTGTATTAGACAGAGTGCGGAATTATATCAAAAATCAAGAGCAGCACCATAGCAAAAAAACATTTGATGAAGAATATAATGAATTTATCATCAAATATGGGTTTCAAAAATTTGTTGATGAATAAATGTTTTGGCTAAAGCCAATTTGGATTTATTTTCCTCCCCCCCCCCAGCTGAAGCTGGGGGCAATTCAAGGCTGAGGGCAATTCAAGGCTGGGGGCAATTCAAGGCTGGGGGCAATTCAAGGCTGAGGGCAATTCAAGGCTGAGGGCAATTCAAGGCTGAGGGCAATTCAAGGCTGGGGGCAATTCAAGGCTGAGGGCAATTCAAGGCTGAGGGCAATTCAAGGCTGGGGGCAATTCAAGGCTGGGGGCAATTCAAGGCTGGGGGCAATTCAAGGCTGGGGGCAATTCAAGGCTGGGGGCAATTCAAGGCAGGAGGCAATTCAAGGCAGGGGGCAATTCAAAGACTAAAATATAAAGCTGGTATTGCATGCCATCGCTGGAGTTTGAAATCAATAATTATTTTATTAGCTGACCATACTAATTAGCGAAATCCTATGTAAGCATCAACGCAGAGCAAGTTGTCTGATGCAATCTATTGGTTCAAAACATATTTATCAATCATGTATTTTGTAATAGGTTTCAAGGGTTTGCCCGTTTCGGGATTGATTCCATAGGAATTAAAAAAGGACACTTTTCCATTCGATTTACTATACCACACCAGAGGTTCTCCATTTTTGAAGAATTGCGTTTGTTGATTTACTTCTATTTTTTGGAGATTTATTAGCCTATTATCGATGGGCATTATTTCATTTGAAGAAATTATTCCTTGTTGTACCCTACTACAATCCACCCTCTCATAATGGTCCTTTTGCCATTGCATACATTCTTTTTCTGGAAAGAACTTTTGGTTTAGTAAGTAACCGGAACCCAAAACAAAAAGTAAAACCGCTCCAATCCTACTCCACTTTCCATTAAAAATACTTTTGATCGAAATATCCTCTTTCGCAGAAGGTTCAGTCCATCCAAAATCAAAAGTTTTAATGCTTTGCATTTCTTCCTTCTCTTCGGGCCGTACTTCTAAATTACCATTAACATTCACTTTTAAATATTTATTAAAAGGTCTTGGCTGATAATCTACTAAAATGGCAATTAGATTTAAACCTACAGGATTGGTCTTCTCTGACTTTCCTTTTAAAAAGTTACATATGGGTCTGAATTTTTCAATATCAAAATTATCAATCGCTTTTCTGAGCATCACTCCTTCTTTAACTTGAAAGAAAATCTTAACTATTTCTTCATCACTCTTGGTCCAATTATTTTCTAAAAGCAACAAACATAAATTCCTGAGTTGTGCCGGTGAAGGATTCAATAAATAACCGGAATACATCCCATTTTTAGCAACCTCATATTGTTGTTTTACCCCTGCAACAAATCCTTCAAAAGTATTTTTCATTCATCAGTTTTAAATATTAAACGGAATTCATCGGAAGTATCGGAAATACCGGAATTCCATATCAAAACTCCAACAATACCGATAGTTCTTTGCAACAGAATTAGTTTCTGCTTTGAAATGCATTAGAAGCAAATGTACAAAACTAGTTCTAAAAAAGTGTAGCCAAAAAGAATAACATGAGTATTCGGGAAGTATACCTCCTGTTATTCTTTGCAACACACTTCACTTCCCAAAAAACCATCAGAGTGATCCTTTTACAAGGGTTTACCCACAGGCAATGATTCGATTTTACTATCGGACGGCCCAAACTATGTCTAATTTTTAATTCCAAAAAAATGAAAAGAATACTTTTATTATCGATTTATGTCATCGCCAGTATTGTAATGATTTCTTGCACAGATGATACAGCACCAACTACACAAAGCAACACTAAAGCGACCGTGGTAGCGACCGAGAGCGGAGACCCCTTGCTTATTCCTCCTCCAAAACCATAGTCCCTTTTGAATCTAAGTAAACCAATTTAGTTTATTTATTAAATTTCTGTGATTTCGGGAAATGGTCATCAAAAAGATTCCTTTCCCGATTTTACTTTTTTAGCCGAATATATTACCCCTGCTGAAACGATTAATCTAGTCTAAATTGGTCGCCTCATAATTCTTATTGGCCAGTATTTTGAGTTAGCACAGCATAATAGCACTAAATATTATCACAACAAAACACTTTTTAATTCCTTCCTAAATATTGATTTAACCCAACAAAACCAAGGGTTAAAGTCTTCGCGTAAAATATTTTTTGGTCTCTTACTAAAAAAATAATAAAAAAATGACCCAAAATGAGGTTTTCCGTAAGGAAATGAATTTTAACGGCCGTAGGTTTGAATTAATAATTTTTAACACCTTAAAGATTGTTAATAAAAAGCTAATGACTGCAACTGGGTTGCAGTAGGATTCGTTAAAATTGCTTTATAGTTTTTAAATATTAATTGATTTTATGATAAATATCATTGTTAAAAAATTCACAATCAATTACTTTTAAAATATTTTAAAAAAAACCTCAAAATGAGGTTTCCTGGTAGGAAGTGATTTTTAATGGATGTAAGTTTGGAGAATAATAATTTGAAAAATTAAATCAATGACCTTTATAAATTATTACGAATGAAATTCAAAAATTAGTGATGAAGTAAAAAATTGAATTAATCAATTAACCACAGTAAAATATGAAAACAAAACAAATAGCTTTAATTGCAGTGAGTATTATTTTAATAATAGCAATTTTCACAAATCCAAATCAAACTGCACATAAAGAAAAAGTAAAAACTACAATTACATCGTTGTTCCAAAAACAATTGAAAGAAAATGAAACTGAATCAAATAATAGTTTTCAGGCCTTAGGAAGTTTATTAGGCACTTCTCTAATTAATACAATAGTTGAAAATGGGGTTAGCTGTGACAATTATATTCTTTTTTCCATTACAAAATTTACATATGAAGGTCAAGAAAAATCAATTGGTTATGGTTTATTGGGGAAAGTTTTTCTTTCAAGCAAAATAGAAGATGCTTTTAGAAAGAAACAATAAGTATTTAACAATTAAAAATTATATAATTATTATAGCATAAAATTTGTTCTCACAATATCTAAAATATCTACTAATAAAGCTCCAATTTGTAAAAGTTGTGATGGCTCGGTTTTTTGTAATTCTTTTTAGAAAAAGAAGAAATATTGAATTGTTGCATTTAGACTATGACACTAAGCACCTCTTTGACAATAGTTTCATAGTTATCAATTACCGTTTTAAAAATGCCATTTATTATCGATTTGGTAATCATAAAACGCTAGAAAAACAAATCAAAATTTTTAATATAGAAAACTTTGACAATGAGTTTGATTTAATTGTTTATGGATTCTTTAGGAAGAAAACATATAAAATACAATTTGAACCACAACTGACTTTAAATAGCAATAGTTTTAAAACCACTATTTCTAATCTTTCCCTAAAACTAAAGGAACAAAACGTTCCTAAACTAGCATATCCATTTATTTATCTAGGCATAGAAAAACCAAATATTATGTCTAAAAAAATTAAGATAACAAACCATTCATTACAAATAAAAACCAATTCCTTTAACCAAAACGAATTTATATGACACGAGATTACTACGAATTACCAAAATCAAGTTCAGTAATGCGATTTCTATGGAAATGCGCAGGTGGAGATCGCTATCTTTTAGAAAGAGCAACGTATTCTGACCAAATTAAGTATATGTGTTTAGGAGGAATCGTTTTTGCAACAGGTGCTATGGCTGGTTTGGCTGGCGGATATGCTTTTTATACCATTTTTTCTCCTAAGTCTGCAAATGTATTAGATAAAGTCGTAACTGTAATTGATAATCCAGATTTAATCCCGACCGATATACCAAGTGTAATAATGGCATTAATTTTTGGTGTTATTTGGGGATTAATAATTTTTAATATAGACCGCTTCATTGTTACTAGTACAGGTAAAGGAGATGGCACTGAAAAAATCACAAAAGATGAAATAATAGGAGCTATTCCAAGAATCATTATGGGTATGATAATAGCAATTACGATTTCGAAACCAATTGAAATACGAATGTTTCAATCTGAAATCAATATTGCCGTAAAAGCAGAACAAGATAGTCTTAAAGGAGTAAGGATTGATCAAATTCAGACTAATTATGAAAAATCAGTTTCTGAACTAAAAAAGAATTTAGGTAGAATACAAACTGGGATTGACGATAACGAAAAATTAATCTCAGAATATGAAAATACTCTTCGAATCGAAATATCAGGCGATAGACCAGGCTATGGAGATAGAGCAAAAAATTTGGAAAGATTAAAAAGCATAGCTGAAAATAAACTCATAGAATTAAAAAACAACAGCCTATACAAGTCTGTTTCAATTGATTTAAGAGCTGCTGAAGTTGAAAAACAAAAAAAAATAAAAAATATTGACAAAGAACTAGCCTCATTAGATGGTCTTTTGATTAGAATAAGAAAAGCACATCAAGAAGCAGGTTGGACTATAACAATTTTTATTACTTTACTGTTTATGGCAATAGAATTAACACCCATATTTTTCAAATTAATGTTAACCAAAACTACTTATGATTATCTCGCAGAAAACAGAGATGAATTAATTAAAGCTGATTATGGAATAGAAGTGAAATATGATTATTACAAAGACAAGCAGGGTATTGAAAAACATTTAACTATTAATCACGAAGCTGAAAAATTAATTTATGAAAAGATAAAAGTTACCGAAATTCAAAAGGAGTTAACTGACTATGCAATTCAAAAGTATAAAGAACGTGAAAAGAAAAAAATAGATGAAAATTTAGATACTTATATAAAGTCTATCGACAAAAATGAACAAGACGTATAACAGCATAAGGCTTTTTTTATTTACCTGTTCTGGTGAAGATAACTTCATACTAAAAAGATGTAAAGGAGAAATTCAGAAACGATTTGCTCTTTTAGGCTTTTTTGTGTTGCTAATCTTTGTAGGATGTTTTTTCAGCGCTACCTTTTTCACTTATTCATTATTTGACGGAGGAGCAAAATTGATGAGTATTCCAGTGGGAATCATCTGGGGTACAATAATAGTCAATATGTATTTACTTTTGCTACACACTATTTCACCCGCCATTATTCCCTTATCATCTAAAAAGAAAAAAAGAAAAATAAATGATTTAGAAGAACCAAAGGTTCAAAATACTTTTTTAAACTTATCTATGCTGCTCCGAATGAGTTTTATGGTGTTATTGGCAATCATAATAGCCCAACCACTAAACGTTCGTTTACTTTCTTCAACAGTTGCAACAAGCATTGATAAACACAAAATTCAAGAAAGAGTAAAGTTATATTCCTTTACAAATAAAGAATTAATAAAAAATGAACTTTTAGATCAAAAAGAGTTTGTTAATAAAATAAAAAATAGAATAAATAGTCAAATAGCTCCAAAATTATTAGAAAGAATACAAACAATTAATGACAAGATTTATAAAGATAGTTTGTTTATTGTTAACACATCAAAACTCTTAAAACAACTTAACTTAATCGAAGAAAAATCATTTCTAATTCCTCAAGAGATAGCCAAAAAAGAGGGGATTTTAGAAAATTTAGATAGTTTGCTAAATAATGAAGTACAATCTGACAATGATTTTATAACTTCTATCGATTCTATTACAATAAATGGAAGTTTGGAAGATGATTTTTATAAATTCAAAACTAATTTAATAGCATTAGTAACTGAAAAAATAAACAACTATACTGTTTTAAATGAATTATTGAATAAAAGTAATTTCTATGTCAAAACAATTCAATTGCTATTGGCTGAAAATCCAGTTTCTTGGATAGTTACTTTACTGGTATGTTTGGTGTTTTTATTACCCATTTACTTTAAATATAAGGTTCGTGATGTATCAGCAGCTATTTTTAAAACACAAGAACTAAATGAACCGGAAATTATTAGATTGAGAGAAGAATTAATAAATACTACTAATTTCAATTGGTTAGAAAAAAAGATAAAATCAACCAACATTAAAAATATAAGAACCTCAGATTATTATTTTCAAAGAATGCTAATTGAGCATAAAATAATATTGGAAGAATACGATATTGCTAAAAAGAAATTTTCCCAAACCCTTACGGCTAATGTTATACAGTACAATAGGAATTCATTGAAAAAATTACTTCCATTATTGGAAAAACTAAAACAGGTGAATCTTGCCAAATACAACGAAATCTCCAAACAAATTTTTGAAGAATATGTTGATGAAGAAATGATAAAATATGAATATTGGTTAGATTGCCCTTTTAGAACCAAAAAAATTCATACACCATTAATTATTAATAATGAAATTGGTCTTTTAAATTTCGTTTACAATAATACTAATGAAGCAGAAAAACAATAACCATTTCTTATGATTGATAAAATAACAAATATCATACATGAAGAACCTTTCATAGGAAAAGATGGTTTGTCCTATATCAAAATTACCAAGGAGATTTTAACACCTCGCAAAACGTATTTAAAAGGAACGATTACAGGAAAATATAGAGGAAGTAAATTACCCGATGAAAATGATAAATCCGAATTATTTGATTTTGAAATATATGAAGCCGAGGTTTTATGTAATTCTTTAGATGATTTCAGAAAGAACCAAGCTTTTATTTTCCCCAATGATTTTAAAAATCTTTCAAATGAAACTAAAATAAAAGGAACAGTTTTTCCTAAAGATAAACTTCCAAAGACATTGCCGGTTTTAATCAAAGCAAATGAGAAGTCATTTGGAGTAAATGTCTTGGAACCACAACTGTTCGAATTTGATATTATCCACAAATTACATCAAACTAATGGAGACGAGGTTTTTGGTACATTCGATGCTTTTATAACGGGTTACGTTCTTGATTATGAAAGAGAAGAAATTGAAGAAGTTGTTGGGCCAATTGTTAAGGCACCAGTTATTAATGTACCTATTAAACCCATTAAACCTACTTCTTGTAAATGTAGCACTATAGAAACTGGAAAAACAGAAACAAAAGGAGATTACATTAGAAAAGAATTTAAATGCAAAAACCATAATGACAATGTATGGGGAGACTGGAAATACAATAAAGAAGAGCCTTTTGGTTGTATGGGTTGCTTTAGTCAAATTTTTGCCATCATAGCTGTTTTGATAGGACTATTCTTTTTGATACAATTATTTCCGTTTCTACTAATTTTTGTAGGTTTCTATTTGGTGTTATTTTTAATAGGTTTTCTTGCACCATATTTTAAATGGATTTTTAGAATATTAGGAATTTTATTCTTGATTGTTTTTCTTGGTTCATTAGTTAAAACTTGTTCTGGTTCATCCCAGCATTATAGTCCAACTCCCCTTATTGTTGATACTCCCAGAGAGGTAAATCCAGTTATCGAGCCAATTGTAGATACAACAACTACTAACGCGATTGACACTCTTCAAAAACCAAAATTAGACAGTATAATAACGCGATTTAGAAGATGGAAAGATTATAGCGGCAAAAATTATGAAGGAAAGTATCAAATAAGAGTAAGCGATTTTAATAAAGCCCGTTATTATAAAAATAATTTGAATTTAAACCAAAGATCCATCAATTCATATGACAAAGTAGTTTTTAGTTTAAAAGAATTTGATAAAAATAGATTCAATAGTGTTTATAATCTTTTTGATAGCATTGGTAAAGCAAACCAATTAAGTAAAATTAAGTTTGCAGAAATGATTGTTACTTTTGTTCAGGACATTCCATATGTAATAGTGTTAAATGATGGTTGTGATGCGAGCCTATATAATGACAAATTTACTAGGAATTATATACTAAATCGTCAAGGGGAGTGTGATGGCAACCAACGTTTTGGAATAAATACTCCAGTAGAATTTTTAACCAATTTAAAAGGTGATTGTGATACAAGAACATTATTGCTTTATACAATATTTTCTCATTACGATTACGATGTAGCCTTAATGAGTAGCGAATTTTATGGTCATTCGATTATTGGAATAAATCTTCCAATAAACGGAATTGCATATATTTACAATAATCAAAAGTATGTGCTATGGGAAACCACTGCTCCAAATTGTGAACCTGGAATAATACCAAATGAAATTTCAAATTTAAATAACTGGAGAATCTCCTTAAAATCTAAATAATATGGACAAACAAAGCTTATTTTTTACTTCTATTGTGGCAATTGTAGCAACGGTACTTTTATTAATGGGAATTCAATTTCTCGCTAAAAAACTAAACATTAAATCAGAAAACGAACAAAAAATTTCGATTTGTTATTCCATTTGGACATCATCCATAATGATCGCTTTCTTTATGTTTTTAAAAGTAGCTTTAGGGTTAGTTGAAAACTCTATTGAACTAATAATATATTCTAAAACTATTGATAATGCCTTTATTGCTGTAATGCAAAAAATTGCTGTTTTCTCTGGATTCACATTTCTTTTTACATTTTTAGCCTATTATATAGTTCATGTTTTACTGACTTTCACCATTGGAAAAAGGAATGATGGCATAGAAATGGAAAAAGAAAATATAGGTTATTTTTTTATCAAAGGAGCATTATTAATTCTCTTAGTATTTTCTTTAATTACAATTTTTGAACATTTTTTAGGATGGTTTGTTATTAAAGTAGATACCCCTTTTTATCATTAGGCAAATAAATAATTTCAATAATTATGATAAAAAAAACATTGACAATAATTACTTTTATATTTATAACAGCTTTTTCTCCCAATAAAACTACAGTTTATATTTGTGGACCACTAGGTGCAAAAAAATATCATCATTCAAGTTATTGTAGAGGTTTAAGTGCATGCAAACATCAGATAAATGAAGTTTCCAAAGAAAAAGCTATTTCCTTAGGCTTAGCGCTTTGTGGCTGGGAAGATTAATAAATTTAACATCTAGCATTTTAAGTACTAAAATCAAAAATATTGAAAAAGTTTATTTACTGTATTTTCCTATTCACCTCTACCCTATTCTCCCAAGTCAAACTCCTTTCCTGGAACATAGAAAATTTGGGGCAATCGAAATCAAACGGCGAAATCAGTTTTATAGCCAACACAGTCAAAGATTATGACATTGTAGCTATACAGGAAGTCGTGGCAGGTGATGGTGGTGCGCAAGCGGTGGCGAAACTCGCTGATGAACTCAACAGAAAAGGAGCGAAATGGGATTATACTATCAGTGACCCTACTAGTAGTAGTGCCTATAAAACGGAGCGGTATGCTTTTTTATGGAAAACGAATCGGGTAAAAAAGATAGGGAAAGCGTGGCTAGAAGTAAACTACCATTTAGAGATTGACAGAGAGCCTTACCTCTGCACTTTTCAATATGAAAACAAACAATTTACGGTCGTCAATTTTCACGCCATAACCAAGAAAATGCAACCGGAAACAGAGATCAAATATTTTAAATTTTTACCTAGTGCATATCCCAGTTTGAATCTGATTTTTGTTGGCGATTTCAACTGTCCCCAATCGCACACGGTTTTCAATCCTTTGAAGAAGATGGGTTATCAACCTATTTTTATGAATCAGAAGACCTCTTTGAAAAAAGAATGTGTTACCGGAGATTGCCTAGCATCGGAATTTGACAATATTTTTTACGATACAAAAATTACGAAACTAAATTCTGGAGTTCTTCCTTTTTACAAAGATTTCAATTCTTTGAAGGAAGCCCGAATGATTTCTGATCATATCCCAATTTGGTTTGCCTTTTCTGTAAACTGAGTGTACATCATCAGTGAAAAGGGGACTGATTTAAACCAAATCAAATAATTCCCTAAATTTAAAAAGTGCATGAGCTTCTAACCTCTACCCTCCAATGTGCTTCCACACCGAACAAACAACGTTAGGCATAGTATTGAAACTATTTTTACTAGGCTTCTCGATACCATTTTTAATAGTAAAGCTGTTGCATTACTAGTAAAAACCACTCGAAGTGACGGCTAAATGATTCATCGGTTACTTGGAGGAAGTTGTCGTTTGTGAGTTGTGATTTGCGGGTTGTGATCCTTAGAAAGGATTAGGATGAAAAGCGTTTTGGGATTGTTTTTCTGCGATGCAGAGTCTCACGACTTCGGATTTTTTTCTCAATTACGCACTGCCACGAGGTTATCGAAGTACTGCAATTCTAAATCATAACCGCTTTACCCCCTCTTTAACAAATCAACAACAACCGATATTCCCCTTCCTTTTCTACGGGAGCTCTGTGAATGCAAGGCAGCACTTGTTGTTCCGGATGATCCACCGCCAGGCGCCAGAGGTGTCCTAGTCCTAAATTGACAGGCGTGGCATTGGGTTGCGCCTGATAATGCAAATCGAAGTAGTTTTCTTTAAAAAAGTCTTCCAATTCTTCCGCTGGGCCGTTGTGCAGGGCTGCCAACTTTTCTCTAATTTCAGGAATTAGGATTTTTTGCTCCGCTTGGGCATTTGCAATAATATCACTAGCCGCTCCGTGATAGGTACACAAAAAAGTATCTGTGGCTATGGGCGAACGATCCACATGAAAGGAATACACATCGGTCGAGATGAAATCGAACTCCTCATCCCGTTCGTAACATTTCAATAAATTGAGCGAGGGCGAAGCCCCAAAATCAGTTAACAATTGCCAATCGTTTAAGATGATATCTCTCGCTACACTCCCCTGTTCCGAAAGTTGGAGTGCCAATAAGTCTTCTGGCTGTACTACGGTGATGTTTCCTTTGAGTTGGAGTTGGTTGACAATGGCAGCAAAATCGCCTTCCAAATGGCGGTACCAGCAGAGGGCATTTCGTTCTCCTTTAAAATCCGTGTTTACCAATTCTGAAAAAGTGGAGACTAGTCCAATTTGGCTGTTGTTGGAAAATGGATGGGTCATAGTGGTGATGAAAAAGGCTGTTTCTTACTGTGGTACAAAAGTAGGGAATTGTTATGAGTTGTGGGGTGTCGGTTGTGGGGTGTCGGTTAATTGGTTAATCGGTTAATTGTTTAAGGGTTGGGGGATGTTGGGACACGGATGACACGGATTTACCTTGTAAAGACACAGATAAAACGGATTTTTTTTATCGTGTTGGTGTTGAAACGATTAACGCGGATTGTTGGCCCCATCTAAAGATGTGGCTTTATAGTTTCTTTTATGGTATTGGGAGTTTGTGGTAGGATGAGTTTTTGACCACAAATTACACGAATTTGCACAAATTTATTTTGTGGTGGAAAGTGTGAGTTGTTGGTTTTAATTACAATTGTTTGCCTGCGCGCCGCCTGGCTCCTTGCCCTACCCCCTAACCCCCTAAAGGGGGAACTGGCAAGAGGGATGTAGTTTGTGTTTTATGGTTTATAGTTGTGGGTGTTCATCGCTATTGTTTGCCACCGCACCGGCTGGCTCCTTCGCTAAAATAGTCCACCGGACTGTTTTTTAACGCTCGGCCCGGTTGTGTCCTTCGACAGGCTCAGGATGACAGTGAGTTGTGGGGTGTCAGTTGTGGGTTGTCGGTTATCTGTTATCCGTTATTTGTTATCCGTTATTTGTTGTCAGTTATCAGCTAACCGATTAACCGATTAACCGATTAACCAATTAAAAGTTTAATTGAAAGAGATATTGGTATTTGGAATTTGGATTTTGGATTTTACCCTTTGTCCTATCAAAAAAAGATTGTAGTTTTGAAAAAACAATATATCAGCCCCATTACAGCCCCTATTTATGAAAAAATATTTCCTTCACGACGGTACCGAAAGCAGTGGTCCTTTTGATTTTGAAGAATTAATTACCCAAAAAATCACCCCCAAAACGCCTGTGTGGTTCGAAGGAATGGAAAAATGGAAATTTGCGGGAGAAATCCCTGAATTGCAGTCTATTTTTAAGGTCAGTCCTCCTCCATTGGATATCAAAAAGGAGGAACCCATACCCCAAAAAACTGCGGTTAAACTAGCCAAAAAACAAATCTTTAGCCTAAGTCGCCCGACTTTTTTTATCATTTGTGCCGCCATTGTGCTCTTGGCAGGCATCTCCTATTTGAAAAACCTTGAAGAAACCAGAAGCCGAGAATTGCGCATCAAAAACCATAAAACCGAAGTCGAAAATTACCAACTAGAGCTGAAAGAAAAAGAAATTGAGGAGCAAAAGAAAATGCAGGCCGAGGCCGAAAAAGCCGCTGCGGAAAGAGCCCTTGAACAACAAAAACAAGCCAAAACCGACAGAATTATCGAGATCGATAAATTAATCGCCATCTCGCAATCGAATCTTGAAGCGAGCAAAAGAAAATTGAACAATGCCTCAGGTTTCAAAATATTGAGAAGTTCGACGGAAAAGAAAGAGGAACTCAATGCCCTGCAACTGCAAATCGATTCCATCTACAAAGATATTGACCAACTCAAAATTGAATCGAATCAGTTGAAATTGGATTTGGAGAAAATACCGTGATGAGAGGTTAATCGGTTAAGCGGTTAATCGGTTAATTGTTTAAGGGTTGTGCGATGTTGGGACACGGATGACACGGATTTACTTTGTAAAGACGCAGATAAAACGGATTTTTTTTATCGTGTTGGTGTTGAAACGATTAACGCGGATTGTTGGCCCCATCTAAAGATGTAGCTTTATAGGTTCTTTTATGGAATTAGGAGTTTGTGGTAGGATGAGTTTTTGACCACAAATTACACTAATTTGCACAAATTTATTTTGTGGTGGATAGTGTGAGTTGTTGGTTTTAATTACAATTGTTTGCCTGTGCGCCGGCTGGCTCCTTCGCTAAAACAGTCCACTGGACTGTTTTTTAACGCTCGGCCCGGTTGTGGGTTAATTGGTTAAGTGATTAAGAGTTGTGGGTTATGGGGGTTATATGGAATTTGCATTATTCTTAGTATAAAAACACTACCGCATTTTTATTGGTAGTTCAAAATGAAGGAAAAAGACAAGTTAAAAGAAAAATTAAGCATTATATTCTTGATGCAATTATTTCAGTCGGTTGCTTTGTAAATTCCAAACGAGGTTCGCAATTTCGTCAATGGGCAAGTCAAGGTTTAAAATCGTATTTTTGCGACTATATCATAGCAGGATAATGGAAATCGAAATCTATAAAACAAAAGAAAATACTACTGAAGTTCGAGTACTATTTCAAAAAGAAACTGTTTGGCTTAATCAAGCTCAATTAGCAGAGTTATTTGAAAAAGATAGAACTGTAGTTTCAAAACATATCCGTAATATATTTAAAGAAGGTGAATTAGAAGAAAAAGTGGTCTGTGCAAAATTTGCACATACCACTCAACATGGTGCTGTAAAAGGAAAAACTCAAGAAGCAATCAGTAATTATTATAACCTCGATGTTATCATATATCAGTACAGGAAAAAGCAGGGCATTTGTTGTATTTTGTGACCAAAAACCATTCGTTTTCAGATGGAAATAAGCGAATTGCTGCTTTTCTGTTTGTTTGGTTTCTGGAGCGAAATGCTTTGCTGTATAACGAAGGAAAAAAAGTAATTGACGATAATGCCCTAGTAGCATTAACCTTGATGATAGCCGAGTCGAAACCGGATGATAAAGACATGATGGTTAAAGTAATAATAAATTTGATTAACAATAGATAAGGGGGTGTCGGTTAATTGGTTAATTGGTTAATTGGTTAATTGGTTAATTGTTTAATCGGTTAATTGTTTAAGAGTTTAGGGGTTAATTAGTTGTCGGTTACCTGTTGTCGGTTAGCCGTTGCCCGTTATCCGTTATTTGTTGTTAGTTTTCAGTTAACCGATTAACCGTTTAACCGATTAACCATACACCATTTACATTATTCTTAAAATAAAAACCTGATTTTATCGATTTGGACTAATTTACATCTAAATTCAATTAATTATTATTATATAAATTCGATATTTAGTGATTTTTTTGCAATATTTGTATCTATCAAATACTATCAAAAAAACACTTCCTTATGTCCATAAAAATAGCCATTTCACATAAAACAGCTTACAAATTTGATCGAAGTGTAAAATTGTTTCCTCATCTCTTTCGACTTCGTCCAGCCGCCCATTCCAGAACCGTTATCGAAGGCTATTCTTTTAAGATTTATCCCGAAAATCATTTTATCAATTGGCAACAAGACCCTTTCGGCAATTACCAAGCGAGAGTCGTTTTCAACGAAAAATCTACGGAACTCCGGGTGGAAGTGGAAGTGATTGCCAAGCTGAAAGTCATCAATCCGTTTGACTTTTTTGTCGAAGAATACGCCGAAACCTTTCCTTTTTGTTATGAAAATAATTTGTTCAAAGAGTTATTTCCCTATTTAGAAGTAAAAGATACAGGAACGAAATTTGATGCTTTTGTGGCGCAATTGGCTCAGCTAAAGGACTTGAAAACAGTCGATTTTTTGGTGTACGCCAATCAATTGGTATTTCAAACTTTAAGTTACAATATCCGCCTCGAAGTGGGTGTTCAAAGCAGTGAAGAAACCTTGGCGCTCCAAAGCGGTTCCTGTCGTGATTTTGCTTGGTTGTTGGTGCAGGCCTTGCGCAGTATTGGCTTGGCAACTCGATTTGTGTCGGGTTATTTGGTGCAACTGACTTCGGATGTCAAATCGCTCGATGGGCCGTCGGGTCCCGAAAATGATTTTACCGATTTGCACGCTTGGGTCGAAGTATATTTGCCCGGAGCGGGCTGGATTGGACTCGACCCTACTTCGGGGCTATTTGCCGGCGAAGGTCATATTCCGTTGAGCTGTACGCCCGATTACGAGAGTGCTGCTCCCGTGACGGGTGCTACTGAAATCTGTCAGGTGGCATTTGAATTTGACAATACGGTCACTCGGATTCACGAAGACCCGAGAGTCACCAAACCCTATACCGAAAAGCAATGGGAAGCCATTATGGAGGTGGGTAATGTGGTTGAAAAAGACTTAATCGAAGGCGATGTTCGTTTGACAATGGGGGGCGAACCTACCTTTGTTTCCATCGATGATTTTGAATCTCCCGAGTGGAATTCTACTGCCGATGGGCCTTTGAAACGCAAATTGGCTTACGATTTGGCACTCCGACTGAAGGGTCGTTTTGCTCACGGCGGATTGCTTCATTTTGGTCAGGGCAAATGGTATCCGGGCGAATTGTTTCCGCGTTGGCAATATGCTTTGTATTGGAGAAAAGACGGCTTACCGATGTGGAAAAACGATGGTTTGATTGCCAAAGAGGACGGCAAAAAATATACTTTTCACGATGCCGAACGTTTTGCCATTGAACTCACCAAATACTTGGGCATTGACACCAAAAACATCAATCCTACCTATGAAGACCCAATTTACTGGGCTTTGGAAGAAGGAAAATTGCCCGTGAATTTAGACCCGCTAGCAGTTAATCTCAAAGATTCGGTGCAGCGTCATACGTTGGCTAAATTATTGGAAAAAGGCCTGAACAATCCTTCGGGTTTTGTGTTGCCATTGAAATGGATTCATGAATCCCATCATTGGGTGAGCTGTGTTTGGGAATTCCGAAGAGGGCAATGCTATTTGATACCTGGGAACTCCCCTATTGGCTTGCGTTTGCCTCTAGAATCCTTGCCCAAAGTGTCTAAAAACAAAAGAGAGCAACCCATTGCCCGAAGTTTATTCGAAGAATTACCTCCTTTGGGTGATTACCATCAATCTTTGGAAGAACGCTATGGCACTGCATCAGCAGCTTATAAAGCGACCGTTGCTCCAAAATTAGAAGACGAAAAAGAAGAAGAGCAAGAAAAGGAAGCTTTACTATTTGAAGTAGATACCTTTTCGACGGCATTGTGTGTTGAAGAACGGGATGGCATTATCTATGTTTTCTTGCCGCCCACCGATTATCTGGAAACCTATCTCGACCTGATTGCTTCGGTGGAAGCCACTGCCGAAAAACTACAAATGCCTGTGCGCATTGAAGGTTACCAACCCCAATCCGATTACCGCATCGAGAAAATGATGGTGACTCCAGACCCCGGTGTTATCGAGGTGAATGTGCATCCTGCCAAGTCTTGGCAAGAAATTGTAGACCACACGACCGCTTTGTATGAAGAAGCTTTTCTGTCGCGATTGGGCACCGACAAATTTATGGTCGATGGCCGTCATACCGGAACCGGTGGTGGCAATCATGTGACTTTGGGAGCTGCCAAACCCGAGGACAGTCCGCTGTTGCGAAGACCCGATTTGTTGCGCAGTCTGATTACCTATTGGCAACATCATCCGGTGTTGAGTTATCTTTTTGCCGGGCCTTTTATTGGGCCTACGAGTCAAGCTCCCCGCATTGACGAAGGTCGTGACGAGCGTTTGTATGAAATGGAAATTGCCTTTGAACAAATTCCGAAAGGCAAGGAACTTCCTTTTTGGATGGTGGATCGCATTTTTAGAAATTTACTCACCGACATTACCGGAAATACGCACAGAACCGAGTTTTGCATCGACAAATTGTATTCCCCCGATTCCTCGACAGGAAGATTGGGCATCTTAGAACTTCGCGCTTTTGATATGCCGCCTCACAAACATATGAACTTAGTGCAAAACCTATTGGTGCGCGCTTTGGTCGCCAAGTTTTGGAAAAACCCGTACGAGAAAAAATTAGTACGTTGGGGCACCGAATTGCACGATAAATTCTTGTTGCCTCATTTTGCCTATCTCGATATGATTGATGTCGTCAATGATTTGAAAGAAGCGGGCTATGATTTTGACATCTCGTGGTTTGACCCGTTTTTTGAATTTAGATATCCGCATCACGGGGGGATTACGGTGGACAATATTCAACTGGAAATCCGTTTGGGTATTGAGCCTTGGCACGTTTTGGGCGAGGAATTATCGAGTAACGGCACCGCTCGTTTTGTGGATTCTTCCTTGGAACGTTTGCAAGTGAAAGTATCGGGCATCATTCCAGACCGCCATATTTTATTGTGCAAAGGCTGTAGAATTCCGCTACGCAGTACGGGAACCAAAGGCGAATATGTAGCCGGCATTCGGTATAAAGCCTGGAATCCGCCTTCGGCCTTGCATCCCAATATAGGGGTGGATGTACCTTTGGTTTTTGATATTGTCGATACTTGGAATAACAAAGTAATTGGGGGTTGTACTTATTTTGTTTCGCATCCCGGAGGACGAAGTTTCGATACCTATCCGGTGAATAGTTATGAAGCCGAGTCGCGGAAAATCAGTCGTTTTTGGGATTTTGGACATACGCCTTCTGCTACCACAGAACAAACTGCGCCTGTTTTTGATACGCCGACGGTTTCGCGGTTTGTGGCTCAGAATAAAACCAATTTAAAGCCGGATACGCCTATAGAATTGGTTAATCCAGAATATCCGAATACTTTGGATTTAAGGCATTATTGGGTGGCGAAGAAGTAACTGTTTGGGCCACAGATGGCACAGATTGAAACGGATTAAAAGTATAATTCCGCTAGAGATAATTTAAAAAAAATGAAACGCATAGAAACATAGATTGTATAACTATTGAAAAGGCGTTTCACTTTGTTTGAGCAAAACATAGATTGGAATTGAGCAATTATAAATGAATTAAAAAGTTGGGCCACGGATGGCACAGATGGAAACGGATTGAAAGTATAATTCCGCTAGAGATAATTTAAAAAAAATGAAACGCATAGAAACATAGATTGTATAACTATTGAAAAGGCGTTTCACTTTGTTTGAGCAAAACATAGATTGGAATTGAGCAATTATCAATGAATTAAAAAGTTGGGCCACAGATGGCACAGATTGAAACGGATTGAAAGTATAATTCCGCTAGAGATAATTTAAAAAAAATGAAACGCATAGAAACATAGATTGTATAACTATTGAAAAGGCGTTTCACTTTGTTTGAGCAAAACATAGATTGGAATTGAGCAATTATCAATGAATTAAAAAGTTGGGCCACAGATGGCACAGATGGAAACGGATTGAAAGTATAATTCCGCTAGAGATAATTTAAAAAAAATGAAACGCATAGAAACATAGATTGTATAACTATTGAAAAGGCGTTTCACTTTGTTTGAGCAAAACATAGATTGGAATTGAGCAATTATCAATGAATTAAAAAGTTGGGCCGCAGATGGCACAGATTGAAACGGATTGAAAGTATAATTCCGCTAGAGATAATTTAAAAAAAATGAAACGCATAGAAACATAGATTGTATAACTATTGAAAAGGCGTTTCACTTTGTTTGAGCAAAACATAGATTGGAATTGAGCAATTATCAATGAATTAAAAAGTTGGGCCACAGATGGCACAGATGGAAACGGATTGAAAGTATAATTCCGCTAGAGATAATTTAAAAAAAATGAAACGCATAGAAACATAGATTGTATAACTATTGAAAAGGCGTTACACTTTTTTTGAGCAAAACATAGATTGGAATTGAGCAATTATCAATGAATTAAAAAGTTGGGCCACAGATGGCACAGATTGAAACGGATTAAAAGTATAATTCCGCTAGAGATAATTTAAAAAAAATGAAACGCATAGAAACATAGATTGTATAACTATTGAAAAGGCGTTTCACTTTGTTTGAGCAAAACATAGATTGGAATTGAGCAATTATCAATGAATTAAAAAGTTGGGCCACAGATGGCACAGATTGAAACGGATTAAAAGTATAATTCCACTAGAGATAATTTAAAAAAAATGAAACGCATAGAAACATAGATTGTATAACTATTGAAAAGGCGTTTCACTTTGTTTGAGCAAAACATAGATCGGAATTGAGCAATTATAAGTGGTTTAAAAAGTTTGGACACGGATGGCACAGATAGAAACGGATTAAAAGTATAATTCCGCTAGAGATAATTTAAAAAATATGAAACGCATAGAAACATAGATTGTATAACTATTGAAAAGGCGTTTCACTTTGTTTGAGCAAAACATAGATTGGAATTGAGCAATTATAAATGAATTAAAAAGTTGGGCCACAGATGGCACAGATAGAAACGGATTAAAAGTATAATTCCGCTAGAGATAATTTAAAAAAAATGAAACGCATAGAAACATAGATTGTATAACTATTGAAAAGGCGTTTCACTTTGTTTGAGCAAAACATAGATTGGAATTGAGCAATTATAAGTGGTTTAAAAAGTTGGGCCACGGATGGCACAGATTGAAACGGATTGAAAGTATAATTCCGCTAGAGATAATTTAAAAAAAATGAAACGCATAGAAACATAGATTGTATAACTATTGAAAAGGCGTTTCACTTTGTTTGAGCAAAACATAGATTGGAATTGAGCAATTATCAATGAATTAAAAAGTTGGGCCACAGATGGCACAGATAGAAACGGATTGAAAGTATAATTCCGCTAGAGATAATTTAAAAAAAATGAAACGCATAGAAACATAGATTGTATAACTATTGAAAAGGCGTTTCACTTTGTTTGAGCAAAACATAGATTGGAATTGAGCAATTATAAGTGGTTTAAAAAGTTTGGACACGGATTGAAGAATGGTGGACCTGACAGGTTGAAACGAAACATATCAATTTAAACCATTAAGGCAGTTAAGGAAATTAAGTTTGTGAGGCTTGTATAATGAAATAAATATGAAACGCAGTTTGAAAATCTGGCTGGTTGAAACGAAACATATCAATTTAAACCATTAAGGCAGTTAAGGAAATTAAGTTTAGTTGTTTGGCATTTCGACGAAGGAAACCAAAACGAACAAATTTATTTTTTAACAAATGCTGTAAATAGTAGAATTCAGCAGATAGCAACACCTTATGAAAACACACCCCTAACCCCTCTGAAGAGGGGAATTAAAAGTGCTAACATTCAAAAACCGGCCTTTTATATTGCTTTTTTTACCATTAAAATTATATCTTAGGATGACTGAAGAGAAAAAATTTCATTAATAGGGTTCTCGATACATTTTTTGCTGCGTTTCTCTCCACAAAAAACACTCAAACTGACGCTTAGATGTAATGGTGCCCAACGGGTTGCATAAAAAAGTTGTAAAGGAGATCGTTTATTTAATTGTAGTTTGCATTAAAAATAGTATTTTGCAAGATTAAATATGTAATTCATTCCAAACCAAAAATGATTCAAGATATTACATTGGGATTGCTCCAAGCTTATAAAGAAAGTATCAATTCGTACGACGAGGTGCTTGACCAAAATGGCCAAATAAAGCCGTATTGGCAGGGACTTTTCGATACTTTAGAATCTATTGGCATCGATGAATTGAAATTGCGTAACGAAGAAATTATAAAAAAGTTAAAAGAAAACGGCGTTACGTATAATGTGTATGATTCGAATAAAGAGTCGAATCGCGCTTGGAAATTGGACCCTATACCTTTTCTCCTTCACGAATCGGAATGGAAAACCATTGAAGAAGGTTTAAAACAAAGGGCTCGCTTATTGGATTTAATCCTGAAAGATCTTTATGGCCCTCAAACCCTCATCAAAAACGGAATTATCCCTGCCGAATTGGTTTTTGACAATTCTGGTTTTCTCTTACCTTGTTTCGACATTCGACAAAAACACGACAAACATTTACTCAATTATGCGGTAGATTTAGCCCGTGGCCCCGACGGGAAAATGTGGCTCTTGGACAATCGAACCCAAGCTCCTTCAGGTGCAGGTTATGCCTTGGAGAATCGAATTGTAATGAGTAAAATTTTCCCTGAACTCAATAAAAAAATATACCGAAAACGACTTTCGCCCTATTTTAGTCAATTTCAACAAACAGTGGACGCTATTGGAAGCAATAGCAATGAAAATCCAAATGTGGTTTTCTTGACTCCAGGTCCTGGAAATGAAACCTATTTTGAACACGTTTATATTTCCTCCTACCTAGGTTATACTTTAGTGCAAGGCAATGATTTGTTGGTGCGCGATGGTTTTGTTTGGCTTAAATCGATAGACCAATTGGAGCGTGTAGATGTCATCATCAAACGATTGGATGACAATTGGTGCGATCCATTGGAATTACGTCGCGATTCTTTGTTGGGAATTCCAGGTCTGTTACAAGTCATTCGCTTGGGAAATGTGGCTGTGGTCAATCCACCCGGAACCAGTATTTTAGAGAATTACGGTTTGATGGCCTTTATGCAAAATGCCTGTAAGTTTCTTTTAAAAGAACCTTTATTGATGTCATCAGTAGCCACTTGGTGGTGCGGACAAACCAAAGAATTGCATTTTGTTCTTGAAAATTTATCCAAGTTAATCATCAAGAAAACCAATAGAAAACAAGGTTTTAGGTCTATTTATGGCCGCGCTTTGACTGAAGAGGAACTCGAGAACTTGAAGCAATTGATTCTAAAAAATCCCAAAGATTTTGTTGCCCAAGAAGAAGTCAGTTTGAGCACCACCCCCGCCTTTATCAATGGCGTAATCGAACCCCGATTTGCTGCATTACGCGCTTTTTTGATTGCAGACGGCGAAGATTACAAAGTGATGCAAGGAGGACTAACACGAAGTTCTGCTATCAAAGGGAAATTTGAAATATCCAACCGTTTTGGAGGAATCTCCAAAGACACTTGGATTATTTCGGATACGCCAATCGAATACCAAGAAAGAACTTTTGAACGCAAATACACCAACAATCAGCTAAAAAATTCTTTGACCAGCCGTAATGCCGAGAACTTATTTTGGGTAGGACGATTGTGCGAAAGAACGATGGCGTTGCGAAGCTTTTTGAAAATTATTCTCAATAGGCTCAACGAAAACGTGACCAAACACGGCAATACACAACCGGAGTTTTTGGTCGTTTTATTGAAATCGCTGACCCATTTAACCCAAACCTACCCAGGATTTGTGGGCAAAGAAGCCAAAGAGGGAGAAGTATTTGATAATGAAGCCATTTTTGAAGACCCTATTGCCGAATTGCTGCTTTTGATTAATGATCCTAAAAAAGTAGGCTCCGTGGTGTACAACATTCAATCGCTGTTGAACACCATCAATCAAGTAAGTGAAAAATGGAATCACGATACGCGCCGCATTATCAACTTGGTCGAAGACAGCCTTTTTGCGCTGAAAAACACCAATACCAATAACATCAACTATGTCAATCACGGTTTAGATAAATTACACATTCGTCTGTTTTCGTTTTATGGCAACATCTACGAAACCTTGCCCAGAGACAATGGTTTTTATTTGTTGGAATCGGGGAAAAATGTGGAACGCATTTTATCTTTGATTTCCGTTTTTCGCTCGACCTTGAATTTCAAAAAAAATGAGGAAGAAGAGGCATTTCTGATGGAAGCCATTTTAGAAAACCATCATTTATTGGCACAATACCGCAATATTTACAAATCGCATTTGAGTCTGAAAGCCGTAATCAATATGGTGTTTTTAGAAAAAAACTTGCCTTTTACCCTTTCCTTTTTATTAGATACTTTGACGGAATACTTGTCAAAATTACCTAAAACCAACGACCCCAATCGCTTGAGTATAGCCGAAAAATCAGTTTTGGAAGCCAGCACTATTGTCGAGCTCATCGATGCCGATAGTCTGATCAAAGAGGATGAACTCACGATGTTTCGTCCTGAATTGGACGCTACTTTGGCTCGGGTTTTTGAATTGATTTGTAATGTATCCAACAATTTAGCGAGTTTGTATTTTAACCATTCGGTGATGCAACATTCTGTTTTTGACACCCTTGAAAATATAGAAACTGATGAAATATAGATTAAAACATCAAACCCTGTATACTTACGTCAATGAAGTTCACAATTATCAAAGCATATTGTGTCTTCAACCCCGAAATTCGGGCAACCAAATTTGCCGCAATTTCAAGATCGATATTGAACCTAAACCTTCTAAAATATACTCCCGGACTGATTATTTTGGGAACATTCAACATTATTTTTCGCTACACGAATCACACAAATCACTCAAAGTAACCGTTTCGAGTGAAGTGGAAGTATTGCATAACGCGGTGCAGCTTTTTAATACCATAACTTGTGCAGAAGCTAGACTTAAATTCCAAACCGATTTGAAACTCAAAAATGAGGTTTTACAATACCAATTACCCAGTCAATACATCAGTTGGGACGACGAAATTAAAGCTTTTGCCGAAACCTGTCTGATTCCTGAAAAGTCACTTTTTGAATCCGTTTTAGATTTAATTAAAAAAATATATACCGAGTTCCAATTCAAATCAGGTTCTACCAATGTGAATACCCCACTGAAGACGGTACTTAAGGAACGTAAAGGCGTTTGTCAGGATTTCTCTCATTTGGCGATTGCCAGTTTGCGAAGTGTGGGGATTCCCGCCAAATATGTCAGCGGTTATATCGAAACCCTACCGCCAAAAGGCAAACCCAAACTAGAAGGTTCTGATGCCTCCCACGCCTGGATATCGGTTTACATTCCTGAAATGGGCTGGTGCGAATTTGACCCCACCAACAATATGATTCCGCAGCAACGCCATATTGTAACGGCTTATGGTCGAGACTTTGCCGATTTATCGCCTCTGAAAGGAATTATTTTTAGCTCTGGCGAGCATAAAGTAAAAGTTGAAGTCGATGTGATACCTGTTCAATAATTAAGATAATTAAATAGCATCAAAAGAAAACATCCCCTTTTAACGGCTCGCAAAGCTTCAGTAATCGATTTGGATACAGCTAACGCTTTGTTTGCTGCTATTTTGAAATCAGACATTCCGTTTGGTTATCAGCAAGCCAATTGTCACAATATCACGCATTATATCAGTTTATTGTTAGCATCAAAAGGATATCAATGTGCCAAGATTTGGGCCTTTGCCCCAGTAGTTTATTCCTCTTCAAGCAGTAAACTCATTTCCTTTGCCGACAAAAAAAACATATCTCCCGGGGGCAGAATAGATTGGGGCTTTCACGTGGCTCCTATACTTCAAGTACGTATTGGCACAAAAGTCCGTAAAATGGTCATAGATCCCGGTTTATTTCCGAAAAGTCCAGTACGCTATCGCACTTGGCTAGCCAAACTCAAAACCCGAAAACTGATCTACCTGATTATGGATTCGGAATGGTATTTATTCAATTCGTCGATGATTCCCAATTCGCAATTGAGTCCCGATTACAATGAAATCCAACCAAATGTCAAATTGCCTGATTGGTTTGCGGATAAACTGATTACCGATTTTTTCAAATACGAAGACGATTGTTTGGAACAGCATTGGATCGAAAAAGGACTTGCCATAAACGAAACAGCATTAGCCTTTTATGAATCAGAGGTTAAACACTTACTTCACTCGAAAGTGAATCACGAATTAGTCGAAGATTATAAAATGTTGTCGGGAAATGTATTCAATTTCGAAACAGTTTTCAGAGATCAGAACTGGAATTATGAAATGAATGAAGACTTTCAATTCAGGCATCAAGCTATTATTGCCAAATACCGAGAAATTTACGAAGCTACCCTTAAAAAATGGCAGGCATCAGTAGCCGCATTACTGATCGCTGCCCCAAAAAAACGGAAGAAATAAGAGCGGTTTTACTTTATTCCGACAAATGAGCTAAATATAATAGTAAACCCATTGGGTTGCAATTAATAAAATTTCAATTATTGATTAAATAAAAAATTAAACCGCATAGAAACATAGAAAAAAAAGAATTGGATAGCCCAATTGCTTCGCCTGTTCGCTAGCGCTCGAGTCTTGGGTTCACATAGCTATGTTTTTTTAAATAAAGTGAAACGTCTTTTAAAAATCACAAAATCTCTGTTCTGATAGCTATCGGAACTATGTGGTTAAAAAACTTTTCAAATTGAATTTCAACCAACGGTTTAATATTAAGTGCTATAAACTACTAATACAAAAAAGGGACAGAAAAAATCTGCCCCTTTACACTTTATAGTTTACTAATATAACTGCCGTACAAATCTTTGAACTGATAGCCTTCGGAGAGGCGGTCTTTGCTCAATTTTTTGTACTCCACCAATCCCCAAAGGATAAACTCTTTCATAAAATAGCTGTCTTCTTTTTTGAGTTGTGGTTGGTATTTTTTAACCAAGATGTCTAAAGGCGCAATGCCATCCAAAATCGTTTTGTATTCTTCATCGGAGCAATCGTCTTGCAGTTCGAAACCACTTTCCGTAAAAAACCATTCTAAGATATCGGAATAAGGCGTTTTTTCTCCTTGTTTTTCGAGTTTTTCAATTTTCGGAAAATAGCCGGGAAAGAACGTATGAATCGCATCGCCAATTAGATGCTGTGCCACAATAGCCGCTCCCTCCTGCTCCCCTTCGTACACCAATTCGACTTTACCCGTTATAGAAGGAATAATTCCCATAAAGTCGGACAATCGCAAACTGGTTTTATCTAAACCTGATTTCAGCGAACGACGTTCGGCGGTGCTCAATAAATTCTCGAAAGCGGTGATGCTTAATCTTGCACTCACGCCACTTTTGTTGTCAATAAATTCGCTTTCACGAGCTTCAAAACTGATTTGTTCCAATAAATCTCTGGCCAAGGAAGGTACGTACACCAAATCACTTTGAGCGGCATCCAATTTGGCTTCTTGCTCGGTAATCGTGCGGGCAATCTTGATGGTTTCCGGGTAATGCGTTAGGATTTGCGAACCAATTCTGTCTTTCAAAGGCGTTACAATACTACCACGATTGGTATAATCTTCTGGATTTGCTGTAAAAATGAACTGCATATCGAGGGGCATCCTCAATTTGAAACCCCGAATTTGAATGTCGCCTTCCTGCAAAATATTGAACAAAGCCACTTGGATTCTGGCTTGTAAATCGGGCAATTCGTTGATGACAAAAATACTGCGATTCGCCCTGGGAATCATTCCGAAATGAATCACACGATCATCGGCATAGGATAATTTCAAATTCGCTGCTTTGATTGGGTCGACATCGCCTATTAAATCGGCAACGGTAACATCGGGAGTGGCGAGTTTTTCAAAAAAGCGTTCGCTTCGATGCAGCCAAGATATGGGCGTTTCGTCTCCTTTTTCGGCAATTGCATCTTTGGCAAAACGAGAAATTGGATTCAAGGGATCGTCACAAATTTCAGAGCCAGTTACAAACGGAATGTATTCGTCTAATAGCTCAATCATTTTGCGTGCCAGTCGGGTTTTGGCTTGACCACGAAGCCCCAATAAATTGATATTGTGCCGAGACAAAATAGCACGTTCCAACTCCGGAATTACGGTGTTTTCGAAACCGTGAACTCCCTCAAAAGTGGGCTGACCTGACTTGATTTTCTCTCGCAAATTGTGACGCAATTCGTCTTTGATACTTTTGGATTGGTATCCTGATTTTTTTAATTCCCCAAGTGTTTTTATTTTGTTCATTGATTATTTATTAAAATGTATTTATTTTTTAAACGCATAGATACATAGTTTTTTTCATTTTGATAAGGCGTTTCACTTTATGATAGTAATTAATAGTTATGTGATTCAGAAATGGGCTATCTAGAGCTTTTTTCTATGATTCTATGCGTTTCCATTTTTCATTTCTAGGAATTTGATAATTAAAATTAGCTTGACCCGTTGGGTGAAATTCAATTGTTAAAGTTTTTTAACCACATAGAAATATTTTTATTGTGATTTTAAAAGGCGTTTCACTTTATTTGAGAAAACATAGCTATGCGAACCCAAGACTCGAGCGCTAGCGAACAGGCGAAGCAATTGGGCTATCTAGAGCTTTTTTCTATGATTCTATGCGTTTCCATTTTTCATTTCTAGGAATTTAATAATTAAAATTAACTTGTTACTTTATTCGTTTCTTTCTATTGGTTTCATAATCTTCGAAAATCATTTCGCCCAGGCCTTTTAGTCCGGTGTAGAAGGCTTTTCCTTGATTGGCTTCGGTAAAACGATTGACGAATTGCTGCAAATAGGGATCTCGGGCAATCATAAAAGTCGTGATGGGAATGTGCAACCTGCGTGCCTGCTGCGCCTCGTTGTAACATTTGTCGACAATGTATTCGTCGAGTCCGTTGCTGTTCATATAATAGGTGCCGTCTTTTTCGCGGACACAGCTCGGTTTGCCATCGGTAATCATAAAAATTTGCTTGTTGGTATTGCGCTTTCTACGCAGTAAATCCATCGCCAATTGCAAGCCCGCCACGGTATTGGTGTGATACGGACCTACTTTGAGGTAAGGTAAATCTCGAATGGCAATGGGCCAAGCATCGTTGCCAAAAACTAAAATATCTAAGGTGTCTTTGGGGTAGCGCGTCGTAATTAATTCGGCCAAAGCCATCGCTACTTTCTTTGCTGGCGTAATTCGGTCTTCGCCGTACAAGATCATACTGTGGCTGATATCGATCATCAAAACCGTGCTCATTTGGGATTTGTACTGGGTTTCTTCGACGACCAAATCATTTTCGGTCAGCCTAAAATCGGCCACCCCATTATTGATTTGGGCGTTGCGTAAACTTTCGGTTAAGGAAATGCGTTCCAAGCCATCTCCGAAATGAAATTCCCGAAATTCTCCGGTATGCTCGTCGCCGTTTCCTGTATGTTTTGTTTTGTGGTTCCCGCTACCAGAACGTTTTAGATTGCCGAAAATGTTATCAAGTGCCTGCTGACGAATGGCTCTTTCCGTTTTGGCCGTTATTCCCATTCCTGAAGTTCCATCGTCTTTGAGTTCTTCGCGGATGTATCCTTTTTTCTTTAAATCTTCGATGAAATCATCGATGGTGTAGGCGGAATCGGTGAGTTTGTATTCCTTGTCCAATTCCCGCAACCAATCAATGGCTTCGTCAAAATCGCCCGAAGTATGGGTAATTAACTCCTTGAATATCGCAAAGAGTTTATCGAACGGAGACTGAAATGGTGCTTCGTAGGTCTTGAAATAAAAGCCTTTTTTGATGGTGTTCTTCATAAGTTTTAAAAGTACATTATTTTAAAAAGAACGGAAGGCAAACAGATATTAATTTTTAGTTAAAAGAGCCCGTTGCGTTTCATTAGTTTTTGATGCTAATTTTTCGAAAGTTCGAGTGATTTTCTCCCGAAGCCTGGGCAAGAAAATTGTCCTGCGATCAACTCAGGAGAACAGCATAGAAGAATTATCATTACTAACGGTTCTCGATACAATTTTTAAAGCATAACTTTTAGGTTATACAAACAAGTTTTAGCTGGCTTTAAAAATCAAATCGAACTGACGTTCTACTGACTTTATTAATTATCCACGCGTCACTTCGAGTGATTTTGAATGGTAATGCGACAGCTTTACTATTCAAAATTGTATCGAGAAGCCTTTTCACTACTAGGGTTCTCGATACAATTTTTAAAGCATAACTTTTAAGTTATACAATCAAGTTTTATCCAGCTTTAAAAATTACTCGAACTGACGAACTAGTAACGTTATTATTTACCCACACGTCACTTCGAGTGATTTTGAATGGTAATGCGACAGCTTTACTATTCAAAATTGTATCGAGAAGCCTTATAAATCGGAAATATTCTCAAAGCATCAAACGTCTTTAAAACTTTTTCTTTGCTAAATTAGGAAGTTTGTCATATTCTTCATTTATCAATGCTTCCTTTTTTGCTCTAGACCATTTTTTTATTTTTTTCTCGATATCTATTGCCAAATTAATATCTGTGAATTCACAATAATAAACTAATTCAACAGGTCTTTTGTTCGCTGTATAACAATCAGGATAAAAACCAGTTTGGCGCTGAAAAAGTCGTTGTGTTAAATTGCTTGTGACTCCTGTATAATAAGAATCGTCAGAGCATTTTAAAATGTACACATAAGATTGTTTCATTTAATGATCAATTTTATTAGGGTTCTCGATACAATTTTTAAAGCATAACTTTTAGGTTATACTATCAAGTTTTAGCTGGCTTTAAAAATTACTCGAACTGACGTTCTACTGACTTTATTAATTATCCACGCGTCACTTCGAGTGATTTTGAATGGTAATGCGACAGCTTTACTATTCAAAATTGTATCGAGAAGCCTTTTGACAGCTAGGGTTCTCGATACAATTTTTAAAGCATAACTTTTAAGTTATACAATCAAGTTTTAGCTGGCTTTAAAAATCACTCGAACTGACGAACTATCGATTATCATTGTATTTATCTCTACATCACTTCGAGTGATTTTTATGGTAAGGCGACAGCGTTACAATAAAAATTGTATCGAGAAGCCTTATAAATCGGAAATATTCTCAAAGCATCAAACGTCTTTAAAACTTTTTCTTTGCTAAATTAGGAAGTTTGTCATATTCTTCATTTATCAATGCTTCCTTTTTTGCTCTAGACCATTTTTTTATTTTTTTCTCGATATCTATTGCCAAATTAATATCTGTGAATTCACAATAATAAACTAATTCAACAGGTCTTTTGTTCGCTGTATAACAATCAGGATAAAAACCAGTTTGGTGCTGAAAAAGTCGTTGTGTTAAATTGCTTGTGACTCCTGTATAATAAGAATCGTCAGAGCATTTTAATATGTACACATAAGATTGTTTCATTTAATGATCAATTTTATTAGGGTTCTCGATACAATTTTTAAAGCATAACTTTTAAGTTATACAATCATTTTTATCTGGCTTTAAAAATCACTCGAACTGACGTACTAGTGACTTTATTCTTTACCCACAAGTCACTTCGAGTGATTTTGAATGGTATTTCGTTTTTTCTCAGTCCTTCAAAAAGGCTAGTGTATACTTTTGAATTTCTTTTCGTTGTGCTGCATTTGCGTTGTCGTCCATGTCATTGTGGGGGGTATTGGCTAATTTCACGATGCTTATGCGATACTTTTTACTTTCTTGTGCTGTGGGCAAAACGCCCTCGTCTGCGGGTTGGTCGCTGGAGCGTAAGGAATATACTTTGACGCTTTTTGTTTTGGGCAATGCCATTCTTCTGTTGTCGAGGGTGATTATTTTCGCTACGATCTTGGGGTATTTCTGCGGAAAAAGAGCGGTCATATCCCCCCCGTTGGAATGCCCCATCAGTGTAAGGTGTTTATAATCTAAATCTGGATTGGTCTTTTGGAGGTGGTTGATTACAAATAAAATAGTGTCGGCCCCACGGTCCCAAAAAGGGCGTCGGACGATTTGTGGAATTCCGGTCAAGGGTATCAAACTGTCTGTTGGCAATTCGTGTTGAATACTCACCACAAAATAGCCTTGTGCAGCTAAGTACTCGGTCAAGTAGGAATAGGCCAAATAGTCTCCGCCTTTGTTTTGTCCGTAGCCGTGACTGAAAATCACCAGTTTTTGTTTGGCTGTTCTGTCGGACTTGGTGTTGTAAATGGCGATCGGAATTTTGCGCTGTCTGCTTTGGTCGTATAAGGTCAGGGTATCGACACTACAAGCGATTGCAGCTTTGTGTACCACTGCTTTTGCAAAGGTTGCGTACGTGGTCAAAAGTGCTATACTGAAAATGGAAAGTGTTTTAATCATGTGATTGCTCTTTGGGTGTGTCGTTGTACAATGAGCGCTAACGGCTTAGTATGGGCCTAAAATTAGGTGTTTTTATGTACGATGGTACATGTTAAGCGCATTTTTTTGCTATACCCATTTAATTAAAAATGTTGGGTGCTGGGTGTTTGGTGCTGGGGGAAAGAAACCACACGAAAGGATTCGTGCGGCACCGGGTTAATTATCGACTGATTTTTTCGAATAAGAGACAACTATACTGTTAAAAAATATATTCTTGCAACATAGTATTCTATTTTTTCTCCACGAAAAAAAGAAATCCTATATTTTACAGTACCTAAGCCTTAGGTGCTGATTTTTATAATATTGATTTACAATTATTTACATTTTGTATAAAAAACATTCAAATCATTTCTATTTGTTTAAAACTCAAGCCAATTGTGAATAAGTTTGACTTTTTAATTCCGATTGGACGCTTTATCTTTGATTTCGTCAAAAAGGCTCTATTAATCAGAGTACTAAGACAAAATCAATTTTGTTCAATTTAATACGGGAAAAATTATGCCGATTAAATTTAAGACGTTACCAAGAAAAAATCCTCAGGACATGGTAGCCCCTGAGAAATTCTATGCCGCTGCAGTAAGCAACGGAGAAACTGATATGGAAGCACTCGCAGAGATGATTGCCTATCAGAGTACTTTAACAGATACTGATTGTTATGCAGTATTGAGATCGTTGGAACACAACATCATCAATGAGCTGAAACAAGGCAGAATCGTTAAATTAGGGAGCTTGGGTAATTTCCAAGTGAGTATTAGTTCCGAAGGCAAAGAGACTCCAGAAGAGGTGTCTGCTGCCAATGTGACTAAATGCAGGATTATTTTCCGTCCTGGAAAAAAACTGCGCCATTTAATGGGTAATCTAAGTTACCTTAAAGCGAGCTAGTAACCCGCCGTTTAGATCAAATCTAAATGTTCGAAAGCCTCGATTGTTCCCGCAGTCGAGGCTTTTTTTTGGCTTTTTTTCACGAAAATTTTCGTCAGTTCGTCCTGACGAAACTTTTGCTTCGTCCTGACGAACCCAAAAACTCGTCCTGACGAGCTAGTCATGTCGTCAGGACGAGTTGAAAATAACTTCAAATGGGATAAAATTTGACTTAAAATAGCTTTTTTGGATTATACAAGCACGAAAAAAGCGTCCTAATTGAGGTGTTTTTTGCTAAAATTTGGATGTTTTTTTACTCGTTTTACTACATTTTGGGCATAAAAAAAGCTCAAAAAAAGCAGCTAGTAACCCGTCTTTTTGAGCAAATTTAAATGTTCGAAAGCCTCGAATAGTTCCCGCTATTCGTGTTCGAATTGTTAGGTAAATATAAATGATATATATACAACTTGTATATACCTTGTTGAAAAGTCATTAAAATCGTTGGTATTACTGACATTAAAAGCCATAACTTATTAACGAAGGCCTTATTTTGTATCAGAAAAAACAGATAAATATTAAAAAACAATAGTATAAATATCGTAAAACGAATAATTTTAATCTTGTTTTTAATTATAATCTATTTGGCCCCAAAAATGGGCTTTGTGTCAATGTACAAATCAAAACTTAAAGGTATTTTACTGTTTTTTAATAAAAAATCGCTCAAATGTGGAAAGACGTAAAATAGTGGATAAACTTAAGTTTACATTTGAATATTGTTTAATCTAAACTTTTATATATAATGAAAAAATTGATTTATAATGAAAGAACACTGTGTATATTTTTAAAAAAAATGCAGGAAATTTAGCGCATATGGGAAGTACTACTGTTTCCGATTCGCATGAGTTTTTTTTGAAAAAAAGTAAGTTTATAAATTGAAAGATATTTTATTATATATAGGTAACAAAAAAATTAAAATTAATAAGTTATTATTTAAATAATCATCAAAGTTGTATATATTTGAAGTAAAAAACATAGGAATAATATAACGAAATATAACTCAAAATATGCAATTAAGTGAAATATTTTGAGCAGCTTTTTTGTTTTACATTATTCCAATAACTCATATTTACATTGCTTTTTACAAGGTAGTTTGTCTCTCTACTTCAAAAGGGTAAAAGTCAAATTACTAAATTTGAGGCACTAAAATAACAGGTTGATAAGTAATGATATTTTAAATTCGATTACATGCAATAATTTGGTTACTTTGTAACTTTAAAAATGGATTTTCATAAGAAAGGATGATATTAGAAAATACTGAAATAACAAAATATACATTCTCAGGACACGACTCCTTTCAGTGCCGACAATTATGGCTTAAAAAGGGATATGATTACGTACAAGAAGGAAAGAATTTTAATGACGAAGATGCGGTTGTTCGTCTTGGAGTTGGAAAAAATATGGTTTCATCCATTCGGTTTTGGTTGAAAGCTTTCAATGTTATTGACAACAAAGACATTCCAACCGAATTTGGCAAACGATTATTTGATGATGAAACTGGTTATGACCCTTATTTGGAAGATGAAGCAAGTCTCTGGCTTCTGCATTATCAATTAGTGAAAAATGGTTTTGCTTCTATTTATTCCATCATTTTTAACGAATTCAGAAAAGAGAAACTCTTCTTTAACAAAGAAACCTTTGTGAACTATGTGAAAAGAATCGGGGAAAGTAATGCCAATTTGAATTTAAATGAAAACACGGTTGCTAAAGACTTTATTGTCTTCGCAAATCTTTATAAAAGCGACCCTGAAAGCAAAGATGTTGAGGATAGTTTTTCAGGAATTCTGTCAGAAATAGAACTTTTAAAGACAACAGGAAAAGGCAAGGATGAACAATTTTACATTGAAAATACAGAAAGAGACAATCTTCCAGAATCAATTGTTTTATATACAATATTTGACAATGCAAACTATGGGAAATCAATTAGCTTGAATTCTTTGGAATTTGACCTGAACAGTCCAGGTTCAATTTTCGCCTTAAATCGTTCCGGTTTGATGAATAAAATCTCAGATTTAGTTGATAATTTCAAAGACATCACTTTTACTGACCAAGCTGGGATCAAGGAATTGCAGTTCAAAAACAAAGCAGACGCTTACACAATTTTAGATAAATATTATGGCAAATAATTTCACAACATCGGTAAATATTATTAGGGACACTGATAGGGATTTTAACTACATCCCAACTCCTAATGCTAGACAAGTTGTTAGCCAAATAGTTAATGACTTTAAAAAAGGCATTCGCTCGTTTAATGTGGTTGGTACTTATGGTACGGGAAAATCTTCTTTCCTTTTAGCATTTGAGCAGAGTATCAAAGGAACAAAACGATATTTTGAACCGAATTTCCTCGTAAACCCTAAGTTTGATTTTGTTAAGTTTATTGGTTCCTACTCTTCCATTATAGAACAGTTTACAGATGCGTTTGAAGTTCAAACAAACAAGAATCTACAAGAAAGTATTCTTTCTGAAATATTCAACCGATACCATTCTATTGGAAAAGAGAACAAGGTTTTATTTATTTTGATAGATGAGTTTGGTAAATTTTTAGAGTATGCAAGCAAACACAACCCTGAAAAAGAATTATACTTTGTTCAGCAATTGGCTGAATTCTGTAATAATCCAAAGCACAATATTGTACTCATAACTACTGTTCACCAAAGTTTAGAATCGTATGCTTATTCACTAAGCAAAACTCAACAACAAGAATGGATTAAAGTAAAAGGTCGTTTCCGTGAAATCACTTTTAACGAACCTGTTGAACAACTTTTGTTTTTGGCATCAGAATATGTTGCTGAAAACTATGAAACGAAGACTTCAAAATCAGAAATTGATAAATGTTTGAAGCTCACTATCGGAACAAAAGCCTTTAACTTCAACAAAGATTTTCTCAAAGAAATTGCTTCAAAATTATATCCTTTAGATATACTTTCTGCCAATATTTTGACACTTTCATTGCAGCGATATGGACAAAATGAACGCTCATTGTTTTCTTTTCTTGAATCGTCAGACCATACAGGTTTAGCGAAATATAACAAACAGGAAAATCCATTTTACAATCTATCAAATGTTTACGATTATCTAAATTTCAATTTCTATTCGTTTTTAACTTCAAAATACAACCCCGACTTTTCTGCTTGGAGTTCCATTCGCTCATCAATCGAAGAGGTGGAAAGAGCATTTGATTCAGATATCAATGATTATATCAAAGCAGTTAAAACGATTGGGCTTTTGAATATTTTCTCAGTAAGTGGTTCAATCTTAGATTTGAATTTTTCGATTGACTATTTGAAAACAGCTTGCGGAGTTACAGATGCCAAGGAAATAATAAAAAACCTCGAAACTAAGAACATAATCCGCTACCGCTCCCATTCAAAACGATTCATTCTGTTTGAAGGAACGGATTTAGATATTCAAACTGCATTGATTGAGGCAGGAAATAAGATTTCGGAAGTTGTTGATATTACAACTCTTCTGAATAATTATTTGGGCGTTCCCCTATCGGGTCGGGCTTTCCGTTCCAATCTTTTGCCCTTCGGGACAAAAGGATTTCCACTGCAATCCCTAACGCAAATAGCGGCATAACGATATAAATTAGGTTTAAAATGAAATTACCAGAATCAAAAGAATTACCTGTAAATTTATTAGCTGCTTGTTTCAATAAAACCAGTGCTACTTATAAATTTTACTGGCTTCTTTCAATTCTACAAGCTGTTGAAAATGGAGCTTTAAAAGTTACTAAAAGGGAATTATTCTCAAGGATGATTTCTAATTCTTGGTTTACTGTCAACTATTTTAATGTATCATTCGGGAAACAAGATTTAATACAAGATGCTATTCGCTCGATAAATAGTTTTGAATCCATTACAATTGACGAGAAAAGAGAAACAGTTTTTCAAAAACTTTTTACAACAAAAAATATAGATACAGAAAAACTACTATGGCATTTCAATAAAAATGTCCCACATTGGTTTTTAAGTCCTTGGTTTCCGAAAATAGAAAATGAAACAGACTCAATGAGAGAAAAAAGAATTTATTCTGAATCTCAAAGATTTGAATCAAAAAGTTTGTATGCCTTGCATCAAGATTACATTGAGATAAATCCTTATTGGGTTAATTATTTAATTTCTAATGCAAGAGTATTAAAGGATTTCTGCTTTTGGAATTTGGCTTTGTTTTTACAATCTAAGAATCCGAATGTGCCCGATATTCCCAATAAACTAATAAAACCAGCAACCAGAAACGGATTAAATAAACAAAGAACTCAATTTTGGGATGTTGTTTTGGATGAATTGGGTTCGGTAGATTGTATTTATACGGGAGAAAAATTAATAAAGGGAAATTATGCAGTTGAACATTTTATACCTTATTCATTTGTATCTCACGATTTAATTTGGAACCTGATTCCAGCAGATAAATCTTTTAATAGCTCAAAAAGCAATAGACTACCTATTCTTGAGAAATACTTTGAACCGTTCTATCAATTACAAAAAAATGCTTATGAAATTGTAAGAAGAAGAACGCCTAAGAATAAATTACTTGAAGATTATCTGACCGTTTTACATATTGAGGAAAACAGTATTAATCACGATAAGTTTAAAGAAATTATACAGCCTTTAGTGTCAATTGCTTCCAATAACGGTTTTGAATTTATGAAATAATGCAAAAGTTAAACCCAAATAGCCACTTAACTGCAAAGGAAAGAGAAACACTTTCTTTTCCTGCTAAAATATTGCTTAATAAAAATTTATTAGTTGGTGATGTTTTGGATTTTGGTTGCGGTTATGGAAGTGATGTTAAATTGCTAAAAGCAAAAGAAATAAATATTGAAGGTTACGACAAATTTCATTTTCCAGATTATCCGAGTAAAAAGTTTGACACCATTATTTGCTTTTATGTTTTGAATGTATTGATGCCAGAAGAACAAGCAACCGTTTTAATGGAATTGTCGCAATTGATAAAACCAACGGGAAAAGTTTATATTGCCGTAAGGCGAGATTTGCAATATGAAGGCTTTAGAATGCATAAAGTCCATCAGAAGAAAACCTATCAATGCAATGTTATTCTAAATTCAAAATCATTTTTCAAAAATGAAAATTGCGAGATTTATGAATATCAGCATTACAATCAACTACAAAGAACCGAAAACCTAAATTGCCCTTTTTGTAATCCCGATTCTGGACGAGAACTTATCGTTGAGTCTGCAACAGCTTATGCCATTTATGATAAATATCCTGTAAATGATGGACACGCTTTAGTTATTCCCAAAAAACATTGTTCCGATTATTTCGACTTAACTTTTAAAGAACAAGCTGCTTGTATGTTTATGTTGAACAGAGTGAAAGAAATTGTTTCAAAAAAATTCAATCCAGATGGGTTTAACATTGGCATAAATATCGGTGAAAAAGCAGGTCAAACTGTTAATCACGTTCATATTCACTTAATTCCTAGATATAAAGGAGATGTTGAAGAACCAAGAGGAGGTGTTAGAGGTGTGATTCCTAACAAACAGAAATATTGATTATGAAGGATAATTTTGGAAATACTAAACCCGTTCAAATTGAACTAAATGAATGGTGGTTCAATGGAAGAATTATTGTTAAACAAGTAGATAATAGACTCCCAACTTGGATTTCTTTCAAAGATTCTGAAAATTCTTTTGAAACGGAAATTCATAGCAGTAAGGCAGATGCAGTGAAATTCTCTTTGGAGAATCCTTTTTTAGCACCTGATAATTTTCCTATAGATTACATTGGTATTAACTAAATTCAAAACAATATGAAAACATCAAATGCGATTTTAGTTTCTTTTGACAAGTCTGATTTCAAAGATTTATTAATTCTTGAAATAGTAAATCATATGAAAGAAAATTGGGAAGACAATCAAGTAATTGATTTATTTCTTGATTCGGATTTTAATTTTGTTGCAGCCAATAAAACACAAGCAGAAAGGGTAAAAGAGCTGATTTTCCAACATAAAACTGCATTAAAAAACAATGTTAAAATCGATTTATAAATTCCATATTTGATTCATATTCTCTAGTAGTAATCTTCCCTTCCATCATTTCCAGTTCCCATAAGAACTTTCTTAGGCCAATAATTTCATCCTTTTGATAAAAGAGATTCTTAAACTTCATAAATAGTTTTCCTGGGCAATTTGAATACAAATATTCCTTTGGATTTTTAGGGTTTGGTATTCCGTATTTCCATCCTTCTGGATATTCTATTAAATCCGTTTCTTCCCATTTACGAACACAGTCATTATATACTTTCCAAGCTTCTGGAAATCTTTCTGAATTTGTCATATAGTATATGCATTAGTGCCACAAATTTACACAAAAAAGGAGGGTTCAGAAAACGAACCCTTGCAATTCTATTTGGATGGATTGGCCAATAGCAGTGAGTTTAATTTGTTGTTGGGTTATTTCAGTTCATCTGCTATAAATTTACTTTCTGTTGGCTTTGCCACTTTTATCAGTAAAGGCGGTAAAATGAAAATGGTAATAAATCATTTGCTTTCATCAAAAGACAAAGAAGCCGTTGAAAAAGCAAATGATAAATCTATAAGTAAAGTCTTCGATTTAACGGACGTCGTTTCACTTGGAAGAGTGCTGGACGAATACGATATTCACTTTTTTGAATGTTTAGCTTATATGATTTCTGAAAAACGGATTGAAATAAAAGTTATCAAACCTAAAAACGGAAAAGGAATTGTCCACTATAAATCAGGCGTTTTTAGTGATGGTCAAGATTCTGTGGGTTACAAGGCTTCTTGCAATTTTACACTATATGGGTTGTCTGAAAACTTAGAGGAATTGGAGGCTTTTTTGAGTTGGAAGAATGGCAGGTCAAACAAATTGATAAAAAAACAACTAAAACTCATTGATGACTATTTCACTGAGAAAGATGAAGACGTTGATTACATCCCTGTGACTGAAATTGAAGTTGTTCTCAAAAATAAATTTGGCAAGAAAGACATCAATGAATTGTTGGTTCAAGAAGAACAACTCCTTAAAAAGAAACAAAGCTTGATTTCAAACCCCAAGCTTAAAAAAACAATTACCAAGCTTTTCAGTGACATTGAAATTATAAGAAGAGCACCAAGATTTCCTTATTCAGAAGGTCCAAGAGAATATCAAATTAATGCGTATAATAGTTGGGTTGCCAATGATTTTAAAGGAATGTTTGCTATGGCAACAGGAACAGGTAAAACGATTACTTCGCTCAACTGTTTACTGAACGAATACAAGAAAACTGGAATTTATAGAGCCATTATAACAGTTCCAACAACAGCTTTGGTTGAACAATGGAAAAAAGAATGTGCTAAGTTCAATTTTAAAAATATTATTACTGTCAGCTCAAAAGAGAACTGGGATAGGAATCTTGCGTTTTTCAATACTGCTTCAAAACTGATAGACACTTCGTATATAGTCATTGTTACTTATGCTTCATTACCAAGACCAAAGTTTCAAAGCTACTTTACTCAACTTCCTAAGGACACTATTTTAATTGCAGATGAAACACACAATTTGGGTTCACAAGGACTTTTAAGATTGTTGCCAAACATTCATCTTGAAAAAAGGATTGGACTATCTGCAACACCAAATAGAAAATTTGACGAGACAGGTAATCAAGCTATTCAAGATTTTTTTAATGATGCACCACCTTACATTGTTTCGTATTCTATGGAAGAAGCATTGAATATCGGTTGGTTGTGTAAATATACCTATCACCCGCACATTGTAAAGCTAACAGAGCAAGAGATGGAAAAGTATAAGGAACTTTCCCTTCAACTGTTGAGAATGGGATTGTTCGATAAAGAAACAGGCAATTTTAGAAGCACTCCTGAAATCGAGAAAAAACTCCTTGAAAGAAAACGAATCATTCACAAAGCAGCCAATAAATTAGAAACATTCAAAGCGGTTTTAAGAATTGAATTTGATAAACGGAAGAATCTGAAATACACTTTAATCTACGTTCCTGAAGGCATTGAAGCTAGTTTTGACGAAACGGATTACAGTATTGAAACAGATGAAGAAAACAGATTAATTGACGATTATACAAAGGCGGTTAGCCAAACAGATGATTCTGTAATGGTGAAACAGTTTACTGCAAATTCTACAAACAGAGAAGAAATCTTGAAAAACTTTGAAGAAAGTAAAATTCACGTTTTAACCTCAATGAAATGTTTGGATGAAGGTGTTGATGTGCCACGTTCCGAACTAGCAATATTTTGTGCGAGTACTGGAAATCCAAGACAATTTATCCAAAGAAGGGGAAGAGTTTTGCGATTACACAAAGATAAAATACACGCAACCATTCACGATTTAGTAGTTGTCCCAGAAGTTTCAGATGAAAGCACCTTTGAAATGGAAAAGGGATTAGTGAAAAAAGAACTTGAACGCGTGGTTGACTTTGCCAATCTAGCAATGAATAAAACTGACACTTACGAAACACTTAAAAGCATTTTGGATTACTACACCCTAAACCTTAACGACTTATAAATTTATTCTTATGGCAAGAAAAGACGATATACTGAAAAGTTTTTTAACACACGAGCTGCTTGAAAACAAGTATGAATTCAATAAAGAAGATTTGCCTTCTACAATTAGAGAAGCTCTTAACTCTGACAAACCTATCATTAAGGCAATTGCCTTGATTGTAGAAGGATTAGACGGCATTGCACCAGTTACGGATTCGGTATTACGAAACCAAGTTACTCAATTTTTAAACGAGGCTTTATGATAATCAGAAGAATACAAATCGACAATTACCTCTGTTATTATGATACCAATACCTTTGAATTATCGGAAGGCTTAAACATTATTCTTGGTGAAAATGGAGAAGGAAAAACAAAATTCTTTGAATCAGTTGATTGGCTTTTCAATGGGGAGAATAGAGAATTAGATATACTAGTTTCTGCAAAAAAGCTGAATGAAACGGAAATTGGAGATAGTTTTCGTGTAAGGGTCGCAATGACCGTAGAACAATATGGAGAGAAAAGTATAATAACAAAATCTTTCGTCGCAAAAAAAGAAAAAGCAAATGAGTGTTCGACTTCAAGTTTTATGATTGAAGGCATTTCCGAAAATAGTTCGGGTGAAAGAACACAAGTTGATGGTCAAGCACTTTTGGACAGAATATTCCCGTTTCAAATTCGGAAATATTCAATGTTCAAGGGTGAAGCGGAACTCAATATTTTTGAAAGTGATAGTGCATTAGCAAACCTTATTAATCTATTTTCTGAGGCAAAGCACTACGATAAATATTCTGTGAAGGGAGCTTTTTTGCGTGATAAAGCAGAAAAAGCAGTTGAAGATTCTTCAAAACTTGACAAAAAGAATGAATCACTTTATAAAAAACTTGAAGGCGATATTATTTATTTGGAGAGAGAGAAAGCAAAGTATCTAGTTCACTTGAACTCCACTGAAGAAGAAATCAGAAAAATTGAAGGAAATTTACAATTAGCAGAAAGTCACGTGAGCAATGCAGATGCTTTAGATACACTCAACAAAAGAATAAAAGAAATTGAAGAAAAAATTTCTTACTTAACAGGAAGGATTGATGAGAACTACACTACTTCCTTATTTGATGAAAATTGGATTCTAGTAAATTTCGAATCATTACATAAAGAGTTTGCAGAAAAAGTGTCCTCACACAGCAAATCCAGAAGAGAACTTCAATCAGAGTTTGACAAACAAATAGGGATTAAAGAAGGCGTAAAAAAAGCCAAAGCAGAATTATTAAACAATGCTATTCCTCTTCCTAATAACATTCCTTCAAAAGCTATAATGGAAGAAATGCTAAATGATGAAATCTGTAAAGTCTGCAATCGGGAAGCTACAAAAGGTTCTGAGGCATACGAATTTATGATGAAAAGACTTAAAACGTATTTAGAAAGTCAAGTTACAGAAGATAATGAACCCAATAAAGACGAACCTCTTTTTAAATATGATTATACAAATAGGCTTGATAATTTGAGTATTAGTCACGAAGATAACCTTAAAAATCTTAGATTAATAAGAACCAAAATTAAGGACCTATTTGAATTTAATGATAACCGAAAAAAAGACATTGAAGAACTCAACGAACAATTAGATAAAGAAAAAACAGAGAGAGACCGAATTTTAGGGAATTCAAGTATTGCAGCAGAAAAACTGATTGATGTTCTTAAAAATTACAATGCTTGGCAAAAAGACCTTAAAAATAGGAATAAAGACCAAGTGGACTACACAACTAAAGTGGAAAGTTTTGAATCTGACATAAAAGCAAAAAAGGAAGAAAAAGACAAAATTGATACGAGTTCAGCTAACTCTTTCTTGTTAAAAACAAGAAACATCTTGCGTGACATTGAAACTATTTTTATAGATACCAAGGAGAATAAATTTGATGAATTTATTTTGAAGCTTCAAACTAAATCAAACAGATTTCTAGAGATAATTAATATTGATTCATTTACTGGAGAAATTTCCATATATAAAAAAAATAGATTAGGAAAAACAACTGTTGAAGTGCAATTAATGCAAAATGGCAGGCCTCTTTATAAGCCAAACGAATCGCTTGAAACATCAATGTATATTTCTATTCTTTTTGCAATTTCTGAGTTAGCGTTTGAAACAAAAAATGAGTATTATCCTTTAATTTTTGACGCACCAACTTCTTCTTTTGGGGATTACAAGACTGCTCAGTTTCTGAATTTGGTTTATGAGACAAAAAATCAAAAAATTCTAGTTACTAAGAATTTTCTAGACCGAGACAAGACAACAAAGAAATTATTTGTCAAAAAAGATTTTGAATCAGTCAAGAGAGATAAAGCTTTTTGGGTTAAGCTTGAAGAGCCATTTAATAAAAACGATTTAACTACCATTAATACCCTAGTAATAAATCTATAGTATGAAAAATTTATTTGAAAAATGGAAAGAAAAAATTCCAAATTATAGTGAAGTACACAAATCATTATTTGATTCTTTGTCTCAAAAATTTGGTGCAGAAGGTGAGAAGAAAATCAATCTTGGTAAAAATTTCAGTACCAACTATGAACTATATACTTTTGCCTTTTTCTTAGGACTTTACAAAAATGAATTTACTCCAATTTCTGATGGAGAAAAGAAAACTAATTTTAGGCACGCAATTCAATTCTGGGGTAGTAAAAGTTCTCCTATTCGCAAAGACTTTACCAACTTACAAGAAAATATGTTTATTGCACTTGTAGCCAAAACAAGCATTGATCTGGTAGCACTCGAAAAAGGAGAATTAGATGAAGATGATGCTGTGAAAACTCTTATTAAAACTATGGAATCTTACACCAACGGTGGTCTGATTTTGATTAAAGAGAAATTAGAAGAAAACCCGAACTATTTTTTACAGCCAACTTCATTTTTGAATATGATTTTAGAAACCGAAAAAAAATAAAACAGTCCATTTATTTCCATCTCAAAACAAGACTAGTGTTGCACATTTAAAATCTTTTTTATAATCTTTGCATCAGCATCAGGAATCCCAGTACATCGGGATGCCAACCGATCCCCTCAAGACACGGTGGCTTAGTATGCGGAACAGTCGTTCAAATGATTTGAGAAACCATCCTTTTTATCTTCATTTCACGACCTAACAAAAGTTAACTTTAATTTGTTACGTTATGAATTCAGTAGTCTGTAAAACATTTGCAGCCAAAGCCACTATTGCTTTGCCTGTTCATCCCAATAATTATCGGTACTCGGGTCTAGGGTTCACATAGCTATGTTTTCTCAAATAAAGTGAAACGCCTTTTATAAATGTCAACAAAAATAGCTCTATGTGGTTAAAAAATTTACCAATTGAATTTCGCACAACCGCTATTTAAAAAAGAATTATTTAACCCGTTGGGTGTAATTAGTTTTTGATGGTAATTTTTCGTCAGTCCGATTTCGTCAGAAAATCGTATCGAGAACAAGAAAAATTTATTAAAAACACTCGTTGGGTGAAATTATTAAATTTTTAGAAATAGTAAAATTGAAACGCATAGAATCATAGAAAAAAGAGTTGGATAGCCCAGTTCTTGGGTTCACATAGCTATGATTTACTAAAATCAAGCGAAGCGTCTTAATAAAATTAATAAAAAACTATGATTCTATGTGTTTAAAAAAATTAAATTGAATTACACCCAACGGGTTAAAAACGATTCTCGATACATTTTTTGTTCCGTTTTACTCCACAAAAAACACTCGAATAGACGTGTTAAATAATTACAGCCAACCGCTAATTAAAAAAGAATCGTTTATGAAAAATCTACTATTACACATTCCGCATTCCTCCACCCTAATTCCTTTAATAGAAGGCTATTGTGTGTCGGAAGACCAACTGGATCAGGAAATTTTGCGGTTGACCGATTGGTACACCGATGATTTATTCGAAAATGAGCTGGATTGCAGTATCAAAGCGCCTTTCTCGAGAATTTTTTGCGATACGGAACGGTTTTCAGAGGATAGCCAAGAGGTCATGGCGCCATTCGGTATGGGCGTTTTATATGAGAAAACGGATGCTGGAGCGACACTTCGGCAGGTATCGGCCCCTTTGCGTGAGCGTATTCTGAACGAATACTATTGGAAACACCACCATCAATTCACCGACAAGGTCAAAACACAGTTAGCCCAATTCGATTGTGCCACGATTGTCGATTGTCATTCCTTTCCTAATATTCCTTTGCAACGGTCCTTGGATCGATCGCCTTTTCGACCTGATTTCAATATTGGCACGGATGCTTTTCATACCCCCCAAAAGTTTATTGATGCTTCGGTCAGCTTCTTCAAAGAAAAAGGCTTCTCTTTGGGTGTTGACACACCTTATAGTGGATCGATTGTACCCTTGGCGTTTTACCAGAAAGAGAAAAAAGTACAATCGATTATGTTGGAAATCAACAGGGCTTTGTATTTAAAAGATTCTTCCAATGAAAAGTCGGATCGGTATGGGGAAATCAAAGAAATTGTTCAGGAATACCTATTTATGATCAGGAGAGCGCTCTAGCCCCCGAAGGGGGAATTGGTTACGGGTTGCGGGTTGTGGGTTACGGGTTTAAGGTTTAAGGTTGTGGGTTGCGGGTTGCGGGTTTAAGGTTGGAAAAAGGTTAATCGGTTAATCGGTTAATCGGTTAGGGAAAGGTTAACTGGTAAAGTGCTTTACTAGGCCTGGGCGCCGGCTGGCTCCTTGCCCTACCCCCTAACCCCCTAAAGGGGGAACTGGCAAGCGGGTAATGGGTTGATTGGGGGGGGGTAAATGTTATTGATTGCCACCGCGCCGGCTGGCTCCTTCGCTAAAACAGTCCACTGGACTGTTTTTTAACGCTCGGCCCGGTTGTGGGTTAGAATATACCATAGTTGCTCTTCGGAATTTGGGATTTGGGATTTGGGATTTGGAAGTTGGAAGTTGGGAGTTGGAAGTTGGAGGTTGTCAGTTGATTATTTTTTTCTAAAATTATTGTATAACTGTTCATAATCGCTTGGGGGGTCTAGGTCTATCAAGTTGGCTGTAGCAGGCAGGCGATAAGTGGTACGGTTATAATCGATTCTTAGGATTGACAAAATTCTATAATAACAAGGATTATTATTTTAGTATTTTGACTTTTTTTACAATAACAACTTATCTTATTATTATTTTTGCTTGTTTTTAAGAATAAGAAGTATATTTGTTATAAAATATAGGTAAAATGAAGAATTACAAATCAGGAAATTATCAAAGTCAGGGCTACTACAAAAGCTTTCAACCCAGCTTAATCAATACGCAATGGTTGCTAGATGATATGGAGGTACAAAGCCTATTGTCGCAAGCTGATAGGCATTTGGGCAGGTTAGATATGTATTCAGAATACATTCCGAACATCGATTTGTTGATCAGTATGCACGTTGTAAAAGAAGCGACTCAGAGCAGTAAAATAGAAGGAACACAAACCAATATCGAAGAGGCCTTGATGGATGAAGAAGATATTGTTTTGGACAAAAGAGACGATTGGGAAGAAATCCAAAACTACATCCAAGCGATGCAAACTGCCATCAAACAATTGGAAACTTTGCCTTTCTCTTCCCGATTAATCAAAGAAACCCACAAAACCTTGCTGCAAGGCGTTAGAGGCGAACACAAAATGCCAGGAGAATTTAGAACCAGCCAAAACTGGATTGGTGGTGCTAGCCTTAACGATGCTACTTTTATTCCACCAGTGCATACTTCGATAGCAGAATTGATGGGGGATTTAGAAAAATTTGCCCATAATGAAGAATACTATTTTCCTGATTTACTTAAAATAGCCTTAATACACTATCAGTTCGAAACCATTCACCCTTTTCTTGATGGCAATGGACGTGTAGGGAGATTGCTCATTACGTTATACTTGGTTGACAAAACTATTTTAAAAAAACCGATACTCTATTTGTCTGATTTCTTCGAAAAAAACAGACAACTGTATTATGACAATTTGATGAATGTAAGAACCAAAAATGATTTAAAACAATGGTTTAAATTCTTTTTGGTTGGAGTAATCGAAACAGCAAAAAAAGGGATTTCAACCTTTGATGCCATTTTAAAACTGAAAAAAGAGATTGAAGAAAGCGTTCAACAAGTAGGCAAAAGAAGTACTTCTATCTTAAAAATACTCGATTATTTATACCAAAAGCCAATACTAGACTCTCAAAAAGCAGCTAAAATAACCCAGGTATCTGTTTCTACTGCTTATAAAATAATCGATGATATGGTTGTATTGGGCATTTTAAAAGAAATAACAGGCGGGAAACGAGGTAAGATATACACCTTTGATAAATACATTAAGCTATTCCAATAATAGATTTAGGCAGAGGGAGCGTTATTGGTTAACTGGTTAATTGGTTAGAAAAAGGTTAACTGGTTAGGAGTTTAGGGTTTAGGGTTGCGGGTTAGGGGTTAGGGGTTACGGGTTACGAGTTACGGGTTAAAAGTTTAAGGTTTAAGGTTGTGGGTTGCTTGAAATGGTTTAAGGTTTAAAGTTTAAGGTTGTGGGTTGCGGGTTTAAAGTTTAAGGTTGTGGGTTGTGGGTTGTGGGTTGTGGGTTGTGGGTTATCGATTAGAAAAGGTTATTTAGTTAGGAAAAGGTTAACTGGTTAATCGGTTAATTGGTTAGGGGTTACCCCCCAGCCCCCTAAAGGGGGAGTTCGTTGTCGGTTAGGAAAAGGTTGAGTGCTATACCAGGCCTGCGCGCCGGCTGGCTCCTTCGCTAAAACAGTCCACTGGACTGTTTTTTAACGCTCGGCCCGGTTAGGGTTTAAAATTGTTTAAAGTTTAAGGTTGTTTAAAATTGTTGACAACAAGAACTTATAAAACACACCCATAGCCCTTAGATTGTCTTATTCTTCGAAATACCATTGATGGCTAAGAAGTTAAACTTTATTGTAGTAGCGTACCACTTATCACTAAATTCAGTATTTTTGTATTGTGAAACCATCAGTCAACATAGCCACAATTTTCCCAAAACACTTATTTTGGGATATGGATCATAGTAAACTGGATCTTTCTAGAGATGCGGATATTATCATTCCAAGGGCTTTGTTTGCCACCACTCCCGAAACATTTGAAACTGACATCCTAAAATTAGAAGCGCTTTATTCCACTAAAGATATAGTAAAATACTTAAAATTAACTACAGAGAATATCAGTAATAAAGTTTGTATCTGTGTTGGCCAAAGATACAATGTAAAACCATTTCTACGTTTTTCACTTTAATTTATGAGAGCCGTTACTCCTGCAATCATTAGAGCGATTATTGAATTACAAACATTACCCACGGTATCTAAATTTACTTTAGGCGGTGGTACAAATCTTGCACTACAATTCAATCACAGAATTTCAGATGATCTCGATTTCATTTATGATGGAATAATTGGCAAAGAGGGTTTTAAAAAAATCGAAAATGAAGTCAAAAACTACTTTGGTAAAAAAGCAAAAAGCTTTGACAATCCTTGTGATATAAACGACTAATATTGTTTTCTGCGTTTTTTTCTTGATATTGAAGATGGATCAACTATAAAAGTAGAGTTGCTTCAAAATATGAAAAATTTATTTGCGACAGAATTCAATCAAGGAATACATCTACTTTCAAAAAAAGACATTGGTCTATTTAAATTAATCAGCACCTCAAACCGTTCGACAAAAAAAGATATTTATGACTTGGACTTCATAACCGATACCATTTCATTAATTGATTTATATGAAGACTTAAAAGTTAAAACACTTAAATTCAACAAAGAAGAACATAGAACCATATTTGATTTAAGCAAAAACAACACGCCAATCGACAATCCAGAACTACTATTAAAATTTGATGATAATTCCGACTATTCAAAGTTTCCTTCGCATACTAACGATACCATACAAATCATCAATGGTAGCAAAACTTGGATTGAAGCAAAAATAAGTTGGCGTTCAAAAGTAAGACGCCTATACGAGTATTTAGGTAAAGATTTTCCCGGACCTAAAGGGATAAAAATCAAATAGTTTAGGGTTGGCCCCCTGGCCCCCTTTAAGGTTTAAGGTTGTTTAAAGTTGTGGGTTGTGGGTTAAGTGCTATACTAGGCCTAGGCGCCGGCTAGCTCCTTCGCTAAAACAGTCCACTGGACTGTTTCTTAACGCTCGGCCCGGTTGTGGGTTGCGGGTTGTTTGAAATGGTTTAAAGTTTAGGGTTTAAGGTTGGAAAAAGGTTAATTGGTTAATCGGTTAATCGGTTAATCGGTTAGGGAAAGGTTAACTGGTAAAGTGCTATACTAGGCCTGCGCGCCGGCTGGCTCCTTCGCTAAAACAGTCCACTGGACTGTTTTTTAACGCTCGGCCCGGTTGTGGGTTAGAATGTACGATAGTTGCTCTTCGGAATTTGGGATTTGGAATTTGGAATTTGGGATTTGGGAGTTAGGAGTTGGGATTTGGAAGTTGGAAGTTGGAGGTTGTCAGTTGATTATTCTTTTCCAAAATTATTAAATAGCTGTTCATAGTCGCTTGGGGTGTCTAGGTCTATCAAGTTGGCTGTAGCAGGCAGGCGATATACTTCTTTTTGGGCGGTTACTAGGATTTCTTTGGCGCCTTGGTCTTGATTCAACAGGCTAAGTTGATTGAAGTATTGGGCATCGAACATCGCAGGAACGCAAGGTTTATTGTTGGTTTGAGAGGCGATGATCTTGGCTTTTTTTTCGGTATAAGCTGCGATGAGTTGGTTGTAGTAAGCCGCGTCTATCAAGGGTTGGTCGGCCAAAGTGATGAGGATGGCGTCGTAAGGCTCTTGAGTTTCTTTTATATACTGTACTCCTACTGCTATTGAACTGCCGAGTCCGTTTTTCCAGTTTTTGTTTTCTATGATTTGGATGTTGCAGTGGGCCAAGGTTGGCGCTATCGTATTGGCATTAGCTCCCAAAACTACATACACCTGACTGGCCTTCGCCTGCAGCGCTTGCGCAATGGCGTGACCCAATAAGCTGGTGTTTTTCCAAGGCAATAGTTGCTTGATGCCGTTCATTCGCTTCGATTCGCCTGCGGCGAGGATTAGGAGGGCTGTTTTCATGGAAGTGGGAAGTTGGGAGTTGGAAGTTGGGAGTTGGGAGTTGGGAAAAGGTTAATTGGTTAATCGGTTAATCGGTTAGGATTTATGGTTACGGGTTGTGGGTTGCGGGTTACGGGTTACGGGTTTAAAGTTTAAGGTTTAAGGTTAATCGGTTAACTGTTAAGAAGTTTTGGGTTTATTGTTTATGGTTTATGGTTGTGGGTTCTCTTCCTCTTCTAACTTCCCGCTTCAGGCTTCCCGCTTCCTGCTTCTAATTTTCTATTTTCTGAATCTGCCATCTGGTTTAAGGTTTCAAGTTTAAGGTTTAAGGTTTAAAGTTTCAAGTTTTAGGTTAATTGATTAATCGGTTAATCGGTTAACTGTTAAGGAGTTTTGGGTTTATTGTTTATGGTTTATGGTTGTGGGTTCTCTTCCTCTTCTAACTTCTCGCTTCCTGCTTCCAGCTTCCCGCTTCTAATTTTCTATTTTCTGAATCTACCATCTAGTTTAAGGTTTAAAGTTTCAGGTTAATTGATTAATCGGTTAACTGTTAAGGAGTTTTGGGTTTATTGTTTATGGTTTATTGTTTATGGTTTATTGTTTATGGTTGTGGGTTCTCATCCTTTTCTAACTTCCCGCTTCAGGCTTCCCGCTTCCTGCTTCTAATTTTCTATTTTCTGAATCTGCCATCTGGTTTAAGGTTTCAAGTTTAAGGTTTAAGGTTTAAAGTTTCAAGTTTTAGGTTAATTGATTAATCGGTTAATCGGTTAACTGTTAAGGAGTTTTGGGTTTATTGTTTATGGTTTATGGTTGTGGGTTCTCTTCCTCTTCTAACTTCTCGCTTCCTGCTTCCAGCTTCCCGCTTCTAATTTTCTATTTTCTGAATCTACCATCTAGTTTAAGGTTTAAAGTTTCAGGTTAATTGATTAATCGGTTAATCGGTTAACTGTTAAGGAGTTTTGGGTTTATTGTTTATGGTTTATGGTTGTGGGTTCTCTTCCTCTTCTAACTTCTCGCTTCCTGCTTCCAGCTTCCCGCTTCTAATTTTCTATTTTCTGAATCTACCATCTAGTTTAAGGTTTAAAGTTTCAGGTTAATTGATTAATCGGTTAATCGGTTAACTGTTAAGGAGTTTTGGGTTTATTGTTTATGGTTTATGGTTGTGGGTTCTCTTCCTCTTCTAACTTCCCGCTTCAGGCTTCCCGCTTCCTGCTTCTAATTTTCTATTTTCTGAATCTGCCATCTGGTTTAAGGTTTCAAGTTTAAGGTTTAAGGTTTAAAGTTTCAAGTTTTAGGTTAATTGATTAATCGGTTAATCGGTTAACTGTTAAGGAGTTTTGGGTTTATTGTTTATGGTTTATGGTTGTGGGTTCTCTTCCTCTTCTAACTTCTCGCTTCCTGCTTCCAGCTTCCCGCTTCTAATTTTCTATTTTCTGAATCTACCATCTAGTTTAAGGTTTAAAGTTTCAGGTTAATTGATTAATCGGTTAACTGTTAAGGAGTTTTGGGTTTATTGTTTATGGTTTATTGTTTATGGTTTATTGTTTATGGTTGTGGGTTCTCATCCTTTTCTAACTTCCCGCTTCAGGCTTCCCGCTTCCTGCTTCTAATTTTCTATTTTCTGAATCTGCCATCTGGTTTAAGGTTTCAAGTTTAAGGTTTAAGGTTTAAAGTTTCAAGTTTTAGGTTAATTGATTAATCGGTTAATCGGTTAACTGTTAAGGAGTTTTGGGTTTATTGTTTATGGTTTATGGTTGTGGGTTCTCTTCCTCTTCTAACTTCTCGCTTCCTGCTTCCAGCTTCCCGCTTCTAATTTTCTATTTTCTGAATCTACCATCTAGTTTAAGGTTTAAAGTTTCAGGTTAATTGATTAATCGGTTAACTGTTAAGGAGTTTTGGGTTTATTGTTTATGGTTTATTGTTTATGGTTTATTGTTTATGGTTGTGGGTTCTCATCCTTTTCTAACTTCCCGCTTCAGGCTTCCCGCTTCCTGCTTCTAATTTTCTATTTTCTGAATCTGCCATCTGGTTTAAGGTTTCAAGTTTAAGGTTTAAGGTTTAAAGTTTCAAGTTTTAGGTTAATTGATTAATCGGTTAATCGGTTAACTGTTAAGGAGTTTTGGGTTTATTGTTTATGGTTTATGGTTGTGGGTTCTCTTCCTCTTCTAACTTCTCGCTTCCTGCTTCCAGCTTCCCGCTTCTAATTTTCTATTTTCTGAATCTACCATCTAGTTTAAGGTTTAAAGTTTCAGGTTAATTGATTAATCGGTTAATCGGTTAACTGTTAAGGAGTTTTGGGTTTATTGTTTATGGTTTATGGTTGTGGGTTCTCTTCCTCTTCTAACTTCTCGCTTCCTGCTTCCAGCTTCCCGCTTCTAATTTTCTATTTTCTGAATCTACCATCTAGTTTAAGGTTTAAAGTTTCAGGTTAATTGATTAATCGGTTAATCGGTTAACTGTTAAGGAGTTTTGGGTTTATTGTTTATGGTTTATGGTTGTGGGTTCTCTTCCTCTTCTAACTTCCCGCTTCAGGCTTCCCGCTTCCTGCTTCTAATTTTCTATTTTCTGAATCTGCCATCTGGTTTAAGGTTTCAAGTTTAAGGTTTAAGGTTTAAAGTTTCAAGTTTTAGGTTAATTGATTAATCGGTTAATCGGTTAACTGTTAAGGAGTTTTGGGTTTATTGTTTATGGTTTATGGTTGTGGGTTCTCTTCCTCTTCTAACTTCTCGCTTCCTGCTTCCAGCTTCCCGCTTCTAATTTTCTATTTTCTGAATCTACCATCTAGTTTAAGGTTTAAAGTTTCAGGTTAATTGATTAATCGGTTAACTGTTAAGGAGTTTTGGGTTTATTGTTTATGGTTTATTGTTTATGGTTTATTGTTTATGGTTGTGGGTTCTCATCCTTTTCTAACTTCCCGCTTCAGGCTTCCCGCTTCCTGCTTCTAATTTTCTATTTTCTGAATCTGCCATCTGGTTTAAGGTTTCAAGTTTAAGGTTTAAGGTTTAAAGTTTCAAGTTTTAGGTTAATTGATTAATCGGTTAATCGGTTAACTGTTAAGGAGTTTTGGGTTTATTGTTTATGGTTTATGGTTGTGGGTTCTCTTCCTCTTCTAACTTCTCGCTTCCTGCTTCCAGCTTCCCGCTTCTAATTTTCTATTTTCTGAATCTACCATCTAGTTTAAGGTTTAAAGTTTCAGGTTAATTGATTAATCGGTTAACTGTTAAGGAGTTTTGGGTTTATTGTTTATGGTTTATTGTTTATGGTTGTGGGTTCTCTTCCTCTTCTAACTTCCTGCTTCCCGCTTCCCGCTTCCCGCTTCCTGCTTTCAGACAGTATTTCGGAACAAATGGATAAGGCGATTTCTTGGGGTGTTATGGATCCGATGTCAAGTCCTGCTGGGCTGTGGATTTTTTCTAAAAAGGCTTCCTCTAGTTCGGGTTGCTGTTCTACCAATTCATTGATTAATTTTTGTCCTCTTGCCTTGGCGCCAAGCAACCCAATGTAGGCGGCTTGACAATCCTTGATGGCTAATAAATACTGCAGGTCGCGGGCATAACTGTGGGTCATCAATACGATAGCCGTTTGCTCGTCAAATGCTTGCTGTTGCACTTCGTTGGGTTCGAGTTTGAGGAGTTGGTGCACACCTGGAAAGTCAAGGGGCGTTTTGGTGCTGAGGGCACTTGCCACAAGAACTACTTCCCAACCCAAAACCGAGGCTAGCAAACACAAATGCACCGCATCGTGTTCGGCGCCGACAATAATCAAGCGGAAACAAGGTTGCAGTTGCTGTTCGAGCACTAAGGCGGTAGTCCTCGCCTTGGATTCGGCTTGGGAGGTGTTGGCCAAAGCGAACCACTTGTTGGTGTCGAAGGAGATTTGGGAGCCCCAATGGTCACTGTTGCCTAATTGTCGCTCATAATAGGTCTTGATTTGCAATGGTTTTCGCCCTGCAACTGCATTTTCGAATGCCTGAAGCAAAGCCTCCTCGGGATGGAAAGTCTCTATCAATATGTAGAGGGTTCCCTCGCAACCCAAGCGATACCGGCCGTCATAGGTCATCATCTTGGGTTGGTTGGTCTGAAATACGGATTCGGCTTGCTTTTGGATTTCTTTTTCAACGCAACCGCCACTGATGGCGCCGGTATGCTTGCCGTCCTCGCAGAGGAGCATGCGCACGCCCGGCTTTCGATAGGAGGATCCTTCTAAGGCTACCAAAGTGGCCATTACGGTTTTGATGCCTTTTTTTTGGGCTTTCTTGAAGCTATGGATGCAGTTTTTGAACTCGAAGGTCATGGTTGTATTGTTTGTGGTTTGTGGTTTATAGTTTATAGTTTAGGGTTTGTTTAAAATTGTTTAAAGTTTAAAGTTGCGGGTTTAAGGTTGCGGGTTATGAGTTGGGGGTTTGTGGTTTGTGGTTTGTGGTTGTTTAAAATTGTTTAAGGTTTAAGGTTGTTTGAAGTTGCGGGTTGGGGGTTACGGGTTTGTGGTTGAGGGTTGTTTAAAATTGTTTAAGGTTTAAAGTTTAAGGTTGAGGGTTAGGAGTGGCAAAATGCAACGTACTTGCTTTTGCAACCCAAATGTAACCAACTTAACTCAAATTTTCAAGAGTTTGGAGGCTGGAATTGTATTTTTTAAGTTTTGCTGTTGTTGGTGTGGAAGACAATACTTTTAGACTCCTAAGAAAATCGAGATAATTACGTTTTATAGTGGGGCGGCTAGCGGTTTGAGGTGATGGGTTATTGGTTTTCTATTATCGGTTATCTGTTGGCCTTGTAATCTTGAAGGACTAGATATACCTTAGTATTCACCCTGACTCCTGCTAATCCTTTTTTGTGAAGCTGTCTTTTATACCCATTAGGACTATAGGTGCTTTGCTATTCTTGCCAGATTGGCACTAGGTTCGGATACTGCTGCAGAATGACAGCCTTTGTATTGCTATAACAAACCTAGCTCTCCAAAATAAAATAGGCTTCAGGCTGTGGAATGAATTAGTTGAAAAGCAGATTCTTAGAACAGCCTCCTTTTTTAATCCCTTACTGCTATTAGTTGTTTTTTTTACCTTTTTTTTTATTAATGCCTCAAATTAATAAAATTTTAATAAAATTTTGAGTATTAATTATTTAAAAATTAATCGTGCGCTGAGTAATTTGTAACCTATTAACGTGTAGTTAATTCAATTTTATTAATTAACCATTAAAAAAAAACAAAAAGTTATGAAATCAAAATTACTGAATCGAAAAAAGTTCAACTTACTAGTGTGCAGTTTGAGCTTTTTATTTTGTCTGAATTTATGTTTTGCGCAAAATCCGCCCTCAGCAACCGATATTGCTACAGACGGCGATTACCGATCTAAAGCAACTGGGACTTGGAATACTGCATCTACCTGGGAAACAAGAACTGCTGGGGCTTGGGCTGAGGCAACCGCTGCTCCTGGAGCAACAAACACGGTGTACATACAATCAGGCCATACTGTCACTGTTGATGCCCTTTCAGTATCTTGTTATAGTTTGCATATTAGCGCTACAGTAACTGGTACCACAGGAGTTCTTGCAGTTGGAGCAGGAAATACGGTCAATGTTAATGGAAAAATTAGATGTTATACGGGGACAGCTGTTACTGGAATTGCAGACGGTTCGTATTTAGGTACAGATTCTACCGGTACGCTCTCGGCTATGATCACCCCGCCAAACAGCAGCACAATAAAATTTGTTGGAGCTACGAGAGGGATTACATTTACTGGTGAATGGAATGCAGTTTCAACAAATAATGGCGCAGAATTTGCATTGGACGCTGGTGCAACTGGAATTTTAAATAGTGGAATCAGATTTAATCCGCTTACATTTTCAAGCGGAAAAGTCGATGCAAAGAATGCTCTGTCAAGTACAGGACCAACTACAATAAAAAATGGAGCTATTGTAACTTCAACAAGAACAGGTACTTCTCCAGTTATCAATCTGGGTACGACTATAACCATCGACAATGGTGGTACTTTGGAACTAAAAGGAGCAGTTCCTAATTTATCATTAAGTGGATTATTTACCAACAATGGTACTATTATCTATGCTGCTGCGAGTGGAACGCAAAAAGCGCTTTCCAGCGATACTGCTGGAGCTAACCCATTTTTAAATTACAATAATTTAGTAGTAAATTCTACAGCAACACTTGTTATACCAGCGTTAAAAAACATAGAAATTTCAGGGATTTTAACCAATAGCGGAGTAATTACAAATAGCGGCATTTTAACTCTTAAGTCAACTAGCTCGGGCTCTGCAAGTTTAGTGAGTTCTAGTAGCGTTGCTAATGTGCAACTACAACGCTATTTGAGCAGCAACCAACGCGGCTGGAGGCTGTTGAGCAATCCATTGGATTCTAAAACGTTTAGTACTTTAGCAACAGATAGCGGGATTACTTTAGGTACTAATTATACAGGAGAATATGTTTCTGGCACCAACACTTGGACTAGTACAGATGGTTCGGCTTCTATGGATACGCAAAAAGCGTATAAAGTATTTATTACAGGTCTTAGTGGAGAAGCTCCTGCTTATGCTACTGGACCTTCGAATGTAACTTTGGTGAACAAAGGAACGGCAGCTAATGTCGCGCCTGCTTCAATCGCTACTACTGCAGGTCAATTTTACTTGTTAGCCAATCCTTATACAGCTCCTGTGAGCGTTTCCAGTATAATTGCTGCAAGTACTGGATTAAGCAATACCGTTTCTTACTACAATCCGAACAATGCTGCTACAGATGTAAAAGTAAAAGCTGGAGGGTATGACACTCCAACTGTTTCAGGAGCTGCTGGGAGCGCTACTGACGTCGTCATTCCTGCCATGGGTGCGATTTTTGTTCAAGCTACTGCAGATGGTAGTATCAACGTTCCTACATCAGCAATATTCACTGGAACTCCATTGCAAACTGGTACCTACAATCATAAAGTGGCACAAAAAAATGGTGCTGCAACCCCTTCCTTAAAACTAGAAATAAACAGTGATGGTATTTATTATGATGCTTTAGCCTTGCGATTCAGAGCAACGACTGATGGTAGCAGCAATATCGATTTTGGAAAATTACCGAATTCCATATTAGACACCTATAGCATCGCGGGAACCAACAAAATGGCGGTTTCCGAATTGGAATTGGCGGCTCAAACTATTCCGCTTGGAATAACTTCCAGTATTCAAAAGAATTATACGGTTAGAGTAACTGAAAACAGTATTCCAGCTGGTTTTGAAGCAGTTCTTGTTGATACTTACTTGAACACCAATACGGATTTGACTCAAGGAACTGACTATGTTTTTACGATCGATAGCAACCCAGCCAGTCAAGGAAATGCTCGTTTCGCCATCAATTTAAGAACAGCTAGTTCTTTAGGAGTTAGCGTAAACGAATTGGATTCAAAAATTCAATTGTGGCCAAACCCTGCTCGTGCTGAAGTGAACATCACCAACGGACAAAATACCACCGATGGCGCTTCAAGAATTGAAATTAGTAATCTAAACGGACAACTGATTCATTCTCAAAAATCGAATCCAGGAACCACTACCACCATTCAAACGAAAGCTTGGTCTGCGGGAGTTTATATCCTAAAAGCATCGAACAACGGAACTGCAACTACTAAAAAACTAATTATTCAATAAGCCATGAAAAAAACAATTTATATCCTAGCTAGTTTATTTATTATGCTATTTACAAGTCCAATTTTTGCACAAGAAGACCCAGGAGCTGATCCAGACCCAGCCCCAATTGGTGATTATCTTTGGGTTTTGGCCGCAATAGGTTTGGTATTAGTTTACCTGAAATTCAGATCGATGCGCCGCAAAATCGACAATAATTTAAAATAGGTTTTTTTAATAGTTAGCGCCTGTTTTTCTAAACCCTGCTCCACCTTGGAGCAGGGTTTTTTATGCCAATTATATCTTAAACCCGCCTGAATCAATTAGATACCAATACACTATCTCATACCAAAAACGCATATAAAATAGTCCTAAATAGTAGGCTATTTGTCAGTCCATAGGATTCGCCAAGCACAAGTGTAGAGACGCTTACAGCGTGACAAGCTGACTCGCAAATTGGGTTAAAATCTAATTTTTGTTTGATCTTATTTCGTCACTATATCAGGATGTTACCCTATATGAATTTAACTAAGCTGTTTCTACTGGGTTTTGTGTGAAAATAAAAAACAATTATAAAATATAATACCACTGTTTTAAACCATTAAGATTAAGAAAATTAAGGTTGTGAGTATGCTTAATGAAACTAGCGAAGCTAACTTAATGTTCTCAATGGTTTGAAATAAAATGAATGTTCACAACATTTCCAGTAGAACCACTAAACTTAATTTCGTTTGGCCTCATTTGCAAATGCTACAAAAACGTAATTTCTGATACAATTTCAAGAACATTAATTTCTTTTTTCTTGAAATAAAAGTCATTTATCCCTGAATTAATTATTTATTATGCCATTATTAATCTGGAATTAATCGATTGTTAATTGCCTGATCTTTTCTTTGTATGTATAATTTAAGTCACAATGAAGAAAATAATAGGACTCAGCCTTTTTCAAATCGTCTTTTTGGTGAGCAGTTGCCCTGCCCAAAAAAAGAGTACTTCAAAAACAACAGACCCTACCCAATACGTCAACACTTTTATTGGCACAGGAGGCCACGGTCATACTTTTCCGGGGGCAACCCTACCCTATGGAATGGTGCAATTAAGTCCTGATACGCGAACCCTAGAATGGGATGCTTGCGGGGGCTATCATTATACCGATAGTTCTATCATGGGTTTTTCGCATACCCATTTGAGTGGCACAGGAATCAGCGATTTGGGCGATGTGCTGTTTATGCCCTTTACAGGAACGCCAAAACTCCAAGTAGGAACTCCCGAAGATCCTGATTCAGGCTACCGTTCCCGATTCAGCCATCAGGATGAAAAGGCAGAGCCTGGCTATTATAGTGTGCTATTGAAAGATGATAACATTAAAGCAGCACTAACCGCAACGACCCGCGCTGGATTTCATCAATATACTTATTATAATGCAGGTCCCTCTGGTATTATCATTGATTTGGCACACACCATTTATGAAGATAAAAAGCCAGACCAAGAAATACGCATCATTAGCAATACTGAAATTCAAGGCTACAAAAAATCGAGTGGTTGGGCCGTAGACCAAAATCTGTTTTTTCACGCTAAGTTCAGCCAACCCTTTACTTGTGTTTTCTATGATAATGGAAAAAAAATAGATACTAAAGACCTTGCCAAAGCCAGTCATCTGGTGGCTGTTTTAACTTTTGACATCCAAAAAGGGGAACAAATCTTGGCCAAAGTAGGCATTTCAGCTGTGGATAATTGGGGTGCTCAACAGAATTTAGAAAAAGAAATCCCCAATTGGGACTTTGAGGGAGTCAAAAAGGCAGCGCACGAACTTTGGCAAAAGGAGCTTAGCAAAATCAACATTGCGGGCGGCACCACCGATGAAAAAACCATTTTTTACACCTCCCTGTACCATACGGCAATCAGTCCGAACCTATTCACCGATGTCGATTTTCGCTATCGTGGTATGGATAAAAAAATAAAAAACTCTAATGGCAAAAATTCCTATACTGTGTTTTCGCTTTGGGACACTTTTAGAGCCTTCAATCCCCTAAAAACCATTTTGGATCCCGAGCGAACCAATGATTTCATCAATACCTTGCTTCACAAGTATGACGAAGGAGGAGTTTTGCCAATGTGGGAGTTAGTTGCCAATTACACCGGCTGCATGATCGGCTACCATTCGGTTCCCGTTGTTGTCGATGCCTACAATAAAGGGATTCGCAACTTCGATGTAGATAAAGCGTACAAAGCCATGAAAGAAGCGGCTAGCTACAATCGCAGCGGCATCCTTTTTCCCAATGAAGACGTCGCCAATAGGCTGATGCCAAAAGCGAAATTGTACAACGAACAATTGGGTTATATTCCGTCGGATCTCGAAAAACAGTCGGTTTCCAAAGCGCTGGAATATGCTTATGATGATTGGTGTATTGCGCAAATGGCGAAAGACTTGGGCAAAACAGAAGATTATACCCTATTTATGGAACGTTCCAAACGATACAAAACCTATTACGATACCACAACAGGATTTATGCGCGGTAAAAATCAGGATGGGAGTTGGAGAACGCCTTTTGACCCTCGCTTTTCGCAGCACAATGTCAATGATTATACCGAAGGCAATGCCTATCAATGGACTTGGTTTGTACCGCAAGATGTAGCAGGCTTGGTCGAACTGATGGGTGGTAAAACCGCTTTTATCAAAAATCTGGACAAGCTGTTTTCGACCAGTTCAGCGTTGACAGGCGGCACCGTATCGAGCGATATCACTGGATTGATTGGTCAATATGCGCACGGAAACGAGCCCAGCCACCACATCACACATTTGTACAACTTTGTTGGTGAATCTTGGAAAACCCAAAAACTAACTGACGATATCATGAAAACCTTGTATTTCAACAATCCCAATGGCTTGGCAGGCAACGAAGACTGTGGTCAAATGTCGGCTTGGTATGTGCTAAATGCGATGGGATTTTACTCTTTTTGCCCGGGTGACAACACCTACTCTATCGGTCGTCCGCTATTTGATACCGTCAGTATTCCGCTTGCCAATGGCAAAACCTTCCAAATCAAAACCAAGAATAATAGCGCCAACAATAAATATATTCAATCGGCCAAACTCAATGGAGTGCCCTTGAAAAAACCATTTTTTAGTCATCAAGACCTGGTCAACGGCGGTGTTTTAGAATTTGAAATGGGCAATACCATCAACAAAACCGTGTTTACGAATTAATTTTTTTAGCAAATTCAAATGAAGAGCTAACTAAAAGACGTATAAAGACCTATAAGGTTTTAAAAACCTTATAGGTCTGATCTCATAGGTCTGATAAAAAATCGATTTTCTAGTTGTTGGGTGAAACCCCTGAATAAGGGTCTGTTGATAGTCGAAATGCACCGTTCCCGGGGAACTCCTTTGTAACGAATTCTATTTTTTCAACGGATTGAAATCCGTTGCTACAAAACAAGTCGTTCCGAAGGAACTTTATGGCGAAGAGCCGTAGGCTCGAAACATATTATAAGGATGGATTTCAATCCGTCCTCCCGAAACATATTGTTGGAATGGATTTTAATCCATCAAAAATGAAGCAACACCAATCAAGAAAAGAGCCCAAACTAGGCAAACAATGTACCAAATAAAGTAAAAATGAAAACAAAAATCATCCTCATTCTTCTCGCTTCCTTCCTTTTTGCTGTTCGTTCCAATGCCCAAAACAAGCATCGTAAAGACAGTAAATATCCCAATTACAAAGGACTACTAATGGCTGGCTATCAAGGTTGGTTTCGCGCACCGAAGGATGGAATTATGTATCCCGACGAAACCAAAATGCGCATCGATATGTGGCCCGAGGTTTCCGAATATCAAAAAACCTATCCTACCGGCTTGAAATTGGCCGATGGTTCTACCGCTCGATTTTTTAGTTCGGATGATGCGAGTACGGTCGATCTGCATTTCAAATGGATGAAAGAATACCAACTCGATGGTGTTTTTATGCAGCGGTTTTTCAATGCTACTGATGTAAAAGCGCGACATACAGGCGCGACAAATGTATTGCGAAATGCCATCGCTGCTGCCTCCAAATACGAACGAGCCTTAGGCGTTATGTATGACCTTTCGGGACTTAAAGCGCAGGGTGAAGATTGTTCTAAACTCATCGAGGATTGGAAATACTTGGTCGATTCGTTGAAAGTGACCAATCCATCGGGTACCAACACTTATATTTTGCACAACGGCAAGCCCCTGGTGACTATTTGGGGATTGGGTTTTCCGGATCGTGAGTACAACATTCGCCAGATCGGAATAGACCGCTTTATCGACTTCTTGAAAAATGACCCAAAATATGGGGGATGCGCCGTGATGTTAGGCGTTCCCACCTATTGGCGCGATTTAAATTCGGATTGCGCTTCGGATCCTTACCTGCATGAATTAATCAAACAAGCGGATATTGTTTTGCCCTGGACGGTGCAACGTTTTTCTCCCCTTTTGCACAATGACATGGATCGCTACCGTGACCTAATACTGGGCGACATCAAATGGTGTAAAGAGAACCGATTGGATTATGTGCCTTGCGTTACGCCCGGTTTTAGCTGGCACAATTTGAGCAAATTTGAATTTCCCGATGACATCAAACCGGTAGGATCGATTCCCCGACAGGGCGGACGATTTTATTGGCAACAAATTGCGACGGCAATCAAAGCGGGTGCGACGATGCTCTACATCGCGATGTTTGACGAGGTCAATGAAGGAACGGCCATTTTCAAATGCAGCGATACGCCGCCGGTAAGCACGACCGCTAAATTTATCACGATGGACGGAAAACCTTCGGACACTTATTTGTGGCTAACAGGCCAAGCTGGAAAAATGTTGCGCAAGGAAATACCTTTTTCTGCCCAAATGCCCTATCGAGATACTTCATCAACTTCAAAATAACGGACTTTAAAAACACCCAAAATATGGCTAAAAAATGGAATTGGAAAGGGATACTTCCTATCATAATCGCTTTTATGGTGATGGGCTTTGTGGACATTGTTGCGGTAGCGATCCATCATTTCAAATTGGACTTTGCACTAGCTGATTCGCTCAGTTCGTTGCTGCCCTTCTTGATTTTTGTATGGTTTTTAATTTTAGCCTTGCCCGCAGCCGCAATCCAACACCGCCTTGGTAAAAAAAACATGCTGAGTTTGGGTATAGGAATCGCAGCCGTGGGGATGCTCATTCCAATATTTGAACATTCGATAAGGGCATTGGTAACGGCATTTACATTGGTGGGAATAGGTAACACGATGGGTCAAGTGGCGGCCAACCCACTGCTACAGGGGCTTGCTGGAATCCAAAAATTGCCGCGATTGATGAATGCAGTACATTTTTTCAAAGTACTTGTGCTGGTTATAGGACTTGTAATTTTACCATTTTTTGCCTCCGAATTAGGCGATTGGCGTTTCGTATTTGCCTTGTACACATTAATTTCTGTGTTAGCTATAGCGGGGTTGTGTACAACAAAAATCGAAAAGACAGGCGGTACGAGGGCGCGGTTCTCGGTCCAATCGACCCTGGGCCTGCTCAAAAAGCCAGCGATTTTGATGATGGTTTTAGGCCTTTTTCTCGCAGTCGGGGCCGATGTTGGAATGTATTCCAGTATTGAAAATTATTTGAATTTTGTTTTTGGTTTATCTGTTGAAAAAGCCAGTATTGGTCTGAATTATTATTTTACTGCCATACTACTAAGTCGTTTCCTTGGCACAGTTCTATTGGTAAGGTTTCCAGCGCGAATGTTGCTCATCGCATCCTCATCTTTGGCACTTTTCGGAATTGTTTTGCTACTTTTTGCGCCGAGTCCGTCCATCGGGCTGATTGCAATTGTGCTGCTTGGTTTCGGAATTGGCAACTGCTTTCCTTTAATTTTTTCGATAACACTAACCAAAATGCCTGAAAAAGCCAATGAATTATCGGGTTTGCTCGTGATGGCGGTATCCGGAGGCGCTTTCATCCCATACTTGATGGAACTGATTAGCCAAAACTATGATACCCTTATCAGTTTAATTGTGGTCATTGTATGCTTGGCCTATTTATTTACAATTTCGGTTTTTGAAAGTTTTAAACGCCAACAATTGAAAAAATACCGAGCGCATTACGTGTCCCAATTCTAAAAAAATAAGGAAAACCAGCCGTTATAAAAATCAAAATTATTTCCCATTTCGAACCAAAAGAAAAAAGGAAAAGCCGATAAACGGCACTCCAAATAAAAATTGTTTCAAATTCGATTTAAAATTTACATTTTTTTTGATTTTAACGCCCCGATTAAGCCTTTTTTAAGTAGAAATTAATTCCTCAGTTCTAATTTTGACTTCAATTAATTTATTAAATAACTAAAAAAAACAAAAATTATGAAAAACACTTACTTTTTGAAAGCGGTATTCACACTGATTTTATGTGGATTCTTTTCGATGACCTACGCGGGTACCATTTACTTGTCTGCCACTGGTAATGACAGTAATAATGGACTGAGCATGGGTACGGCAGTAAAATCATTCTCGGTTGCGCAAGGATTGGCTGCAGATGGCGATACTATAATGGTTTCGGGGCTTATAGATTTTGTTAATGATCCTGGAAATACTGCTACTACAACTACATCTGGTCCTTCAACAACGAACAAAGTTGGAATCGTAATAACAAAAAACTTAAACATCCAAGGGACTTCATCGGATACAGATGGATTTCAAGGAGTGGATACCCAAACTTTTATAAATACAAGATTTATTCAATTAACTGCTGATTTTACCCTTGGCTTAAAAAATCTAAAATTAATCAATGGAGCGCTAATAACTGATCTCACAACTGTTGCGGCGGGAGGTGGTGCTATTTTGATGACTAATGGAGCTATTGTTGCTGAAAATGTAGTTTTTGATTCAAACACAACATCAGGGCATTCAGCGATAAGTGGAGGTGCAATTTACATTGGTGGTTCTAATGGATCAGGAAAAGCTACATCTTTCAAAAACTGTGTTTTCAATGCAAACGAAGGGACAAAAGGAGGTCCAATTTACATCCAAAGCGTTGGTAACGGTGGAAAGATCACTTTTGAGGGTTGTGCCATAACTAACAATTTAGCCAATGGTACTACAGGAGGTTCTGCTTTCTACATTCGTTTTAACGCTCCAACAGGAAAACCTGAAATTAACATCATCAATTGTACTATAAGAGGTAATAAAGTGACTGCTAATAATGCAAATGGTGGAGCCATCAACTGGAGTGCAAAAACACCTAATACAGCCTATGTGAACATTGTAAACAGTACCATTACCGAAAATACTACTGGAGGAAGTTCTACTGCTGGTGCTGGAATATATTTTGCATTCGGAACTAATGCAACAGGAAATTATGGTAATTTAACTGTGAGTAATTGTATCGTAGAAGGAAACAAAACAGATGCAGGTGTTGCAAGTGATATGCAGGTTAAAGCTGATGCTGCAACGGGTACAGCTCCTGAAAATACTGTTGGTTATATAGCTGTCAAAAATTCAATGATAGGTGCTGTAACATCCCTTGCGGCTAATGTACCAACAGCTAATATAACTGATGCTACTTATTATAACTACATTACTACTCTTACTCCAGATTTGAAAGCGATGCTTGTAAGAAATAATCCAGACGATCTTAAAGTAAGATATTATACTTTAGGAGATGGATCACCAGCGATTACTTTCGGGAAATCAACATTTTTAAGTCCAATTACTACTGACCAATTAGGCAAAACACGTCCTTCTACTACTGATATTAGTGCTGGTTCAGTAGAGAAAAATCCTGTACTAGGATTGAGAAAAAATCTTGACAGTGCTATCCTAGTCTATCGCAATGCCAACAACCAAATTACCGTTGAAAACAGCACTAACGACTACACTGGGTCGATCACGGTGTACAATACACTTGGTCAAGTGGTAGCCAAAACAGCGGCTACAGGAGCAAGAACTACCATTGAAAAATCATTGAACGCAGGAGTTTACATCGTTAGGTTAAACACTACAGCGGGTTCAGCTGCGAAAAAAGTAATTATTAACTAGTTCCCCACAAAACGGAGCTGTCACATAACAACTTTCAATACATAATGGTAATAATTGTACTTGCGATAATTATTACCATTATTTTTGAATTTATTACGAAAACGATTTAGTTTTAGAATCAGTGGAAAGAAAAATGGAGTAGTCGTTTTTTGAATCTCCATACAATTGCGAGCATCAACGTGTAGACCGCTTTTTTTTAAAAAACCAAATCAACGGCAACTTGACAATCCTTATGAAAAAAAATGTTACGCTACTTATACTGCTACTCTGTTTCCAATTTCCGGAAACCAGCTGGGGTCAGACTATTGTATATCCTTGGAGAGCTACTACAGCCATAGTAAAAACTGGCGATAGCTTCGAAGTTTGGTTTAATGCTACAGCAGGTCAAACTATTAAGTCAATACGTTTGCAAGGGCCTTACAACACCGTTGCCACCACTTACAGCCTGCAATCAGGCCGTTGGATTTATGACATCACCTCATTGAACACCTACAACACAAAAATCACCGTCAAAGTTCCTCAAAAAACGCCTGCTGATCGCTATGATATTATTCTCAATACCTCAACGGGACCAGCAACATCATTGGCTGGCGTTAAAGTAATCAAGGACTACAAAGACTCCTATTATATTGTACACTTCTCGGATATTCATGCTTTCCAAAATGGAAATAAAACAGCTTTAAACCGACTTTCGACTATCGTCGATATGGCTAATATCATCAACCCCGAAATGATCTTCAATACGGGTGATAATTTATACCGTCCTAGCGAAGACCGAATGAACCAACTTTTTAGCGGCAATAAAGTATTGGGTCTGAAAGGACTGAATCAACTAAGTGCAGCAACCTTTACAGTGGTCGGAAACCACGATACCGATTTTGATAAAGTTCCTGAAGAAGGATTTTATCCTGAAAAATCAAAATGGTGGAACCAATGGTGGGGACTGCAAGCCTATAATTTCAAATACAATAACGGACGATTTATCGTAATTAATGACGCTTGGATCGGCTTCGATCCGACCAAGCAAATAGAAGAAGCCTCGGTTTGGCTTACAAAAGCAGGTCCAGGAAATTTGAGGTTGGGAGCCGCACATATTCGCGATTCCGAACTGCTGGATTTGGATAAAAAAGTGAACTTTAACCTAGTTTTAGTTGGACATAATCATCATATCGCCAATACCAATCCGAGCCTATTCAATGCTAAACCGATTCAGTACATATCGAATTCTATGCGCGAACACTTGGAATTTAATTTGTATAAAATAAATAGCAAAACAGGCACTGCAGAAGCCGTCGGTAGCCCTACTGCACAAGTAGAATATATCGAAAATCCAAGCGATTTTGACCGTCCTGAATTGTACAAACCCAAACTGCGACTGACCTACGTTCAACCCAATACGGGCACAATAAAAAATAACACAGCCAGCCTAGTCAATACTTTCTCTTTCCCAATCGAAGCTGCGCGCATCCGATTTGTGATGCCTTTGGGCAGTAAATACGGAGTTTCTAAAGGCAAAATCGAACAATCTTTCGATGGCCAATCGTACCATATTGTCGATATTCAACTCAATATAGAACCCAATAGCACCAACGAAATAACAATTTTTCCTTTGCCATAATACAATTCAATGATTTTCAAGTCGTAAGACTTCAACAAAACCCAACACAATGAAAAGAATTAACTATCTATTAGCCTTGCTCCTAATTAGCCTATTTTCGACACTCTCTTCCTATTCGCAAGATATAGGAGCCACTTTTTGTTGGCATTTCGAAGAGATCTATGGTGGGCATGCGCATTCCTATAACCAATCGATTGTCACGGAAAACCTACCTACTACTGCTGTTTCCCCAAAAGCCCGATGGGAAGGTATGGATCAATGGTGGGAAAATATGGTCGAAGAGGTGGATTATGCCGGATTGGACTATGTAGCCTTGCTTTCAAGAGGCACGCAACCCAATCAAACTAAAGATTTGGGCGCGGGAGACCCTAAGCATATTAAGACTATGGTAAAATATATGCAGGACCGTGCAGCCAAATTTAAACTGGCCATTTTTGACGATTGTCCCAATTCTTGGACGGCGAGCCGTAACTATAATCTCTACGGAAAAGACTCTAGCCAATACGAGTTATTTGATTGTGGCAATGCCGACAATTATAAATACATCTGGGATTACAACCTAAAACTAGCATTCGAAAACATCCCGGATAATATGCGTTACAAAATAGACAATCGCCCAGTTATTATCTTTTGGTCGGTAAAAGATACCTGGATGTCCAATATGGAGGGTAACCTTTCTAAGATTATTGCTCATATCAAACAAAAATGCCAAGCGGATTTTGGTTTTTTACCTTACCTCATCGTAATGTCGCCTTGGTTTGACAGAGATTCTTCCTTAACTCCTGCTATGGTAGATGCGGCTCATGGCTGGTTTTCCTCTGCAGGAGGAACTTCATTTTCCCTGACCAATCTCAACAATTTCAAAGCGGGTGTTTGTGTTCCCAGCTTTGTAAAGCCAGTGGAACAACCCAATGGTTCCTTGTATCCTTACATGAATGTAAAAGACCAAGGAGACCGTTTGCGCTACGGTTTGGACAATACGGTGAAAGCAGGAGCCAATTTAACTTTGGTCGAAGGCTTCACCGATGCTGCCGAAGGAGCGGCGCTATGGCGCAGCAACGAAGAAGGGACCAAGCAATATTACGACTATCCTAATCAAAGATTGAATATTTTAAGAAGCTATACGAAAAATCCGTACCCTTTCAGCCTAAAAATGGAAACGGAAGCTTGTGATTTCAACAATGATTTAACGGCAGGAAATAGTGGCAATTCTTTTTCCTACAGCAGCGCAACATTCAACAGAAATCTGGATATATTAAAATGTTCCGATACAGGAGGTGGTTGGTTTGTAACCAATACCGAAGCCACCGAATGGATGGAATGGAGAGAACTGCCTTTGGTTCCTGAAAATAAATTTGAAATCCGGTACAAATCGACTGCTGCTGCTTCTATTTTTATCTCAATAGATGGCGTAGCTCAACCTACAGTAATACTTCCGGCAACCAATAGCGCTTGGACGACGATTGACGCAGGAACATTTATCAACGGTGCAAATAGCGCACGTACTGTTCGATTGACCATTGCATCTGGTTCGCCAGACATTAACTATTTTACCAGAACAAACCTGAATACAGGACCAGTAAATGTATCCTCTGTGGCCGTAACACCGGCTGCAGCTAGCGTAGTCAAAACCAAAACGCTCCAATTAGTAGCGGCAGTTAGCCCTTCGTATGCGACGAACACCAAGCTAACTTGGTCTAGTAGCAATACCTCAATCGCAACGGTCGATGCTTTCGGTTTGGTAACAGGTCTTGCACTAGGAACAGCTACCATTACCGTCACTACTGAAGATGGAGCAAAAACCGCCACCGCTGAGATTTCAGTAGTAAACCCTTCGACACAAATCACCCTTCAGGCGGAGGATGCCCTTTTATCAGGAGCCACTATAGCCGCCAATAATGCAGGCTATAACGGCACTGGCTTTGCAGACTTTAATGGTGCTGCGGGCGATTACATCAAATGGACTGTCGCAGTACCTGCAGCAGGGAATTATGATTTAACTTTTAGATACGCCGTTGCAAGTGGCAACAGACCCTTAAATCTATCTGTAAACGGTACAGTAGTAGTTGTAGCAATGCCATTCCCAGGAACAGGTGCTTGGAATATTTGGAAAACGGTAAGTAGCACACAAGCACTAAAAGCGGGTGTTAACGAAATTCAATTGACTGTCGGTACAGGCAATGGTGGCAATATCGATGAATTAGTAGTGACCAATGTTTCCAATCTTGGTACAAATGACATCGAAGCTTATCAAAAAGAAAAATCAGTGGCTGTCTATCCTAATCCCTACAAAGGCGGTGATTTATCAGTGGAATTAACTGGTTTTAACACTCAAAATGAGGTAAAAATCAAAATCCTGAATCTCATTGGACAAGAAGTGTACCACACCTCAATAAGCCAATCCAATCGTGCCGATATAAATCTTTCAGGCAAATTAAACGAAGCCATTTACTTTGTTTCCATTGAATCTGGAAACACTCAGATAGTAAAAAAATTGATCGTGAAATAGTGGTTTGTCAAAGTGGAATAAGGTGGTGCATCAATTGTTACCACCTTATTTTTTTGGGATTTTGAATCCTTTTCATTCAAAAAAATGACGCATAAAACTTAAAATAATTTCAAAAAATGAGCAAAAAATTCATCACAAGCGTAGCGGTACATCTTGGTTTACTTTTAACCAATTCATTACTTTATTCGCAGATTATAAATTATGCCCCCGTTCAAGAATTGGCACGAATCAAAGACCCTGAAATCAATGAAATCAGTGGTGTTGCCAGTTCCTATAACCGTCCTGAAACATTTTGGATACACAATGACTCGGGAGATCTGCCAAGAATTTTCTTGGTCGACAAGGCGGGTAACACACTCACGGTAGGTACAATTGCCAATGCCTCGGCCAACGATTGGGAGGATATTGCCTCTTTTCAACTGAACGGTACCTCCTATTTAATCATCGCCGATATTGGGGATAACGCCTCTGCCAGAACGCAATATAGCCTTTATATCATCGAGGAACCTAAACCGAATCCCGATGGCAGCTATCCAAGCTCCTTCCCAATTCAAAGAAGAATCAACTTTACCTACGACACGGGTGCGCAGAATTGCGAATCGCTGGCGGTCGATGTGCAAAGCGGAAAAATTCTTTTAGTGAGCAAAACAAGTTACGGGGGAACCCAAAAAATCCGCTATGTTCATCAATTGCCACTCTCGGTTGCTAGTGGAACCGTAACTGAAGTCGCTCAAAAGATTCAAGAATTTGGCACTATTGCCGAGGCTACCACGGGGATGGATATATCCAACGATGGTAGATATGCCATCATACATACTGTGTTGGATGGGAATTTTGAGTTTACTCGCAATCAAAATGAAACTTGGGCCGAAGCTTTTGTTAAAGAGCCCCGCAGAATAGGAATTCCGGAGGAGCGAGGTTACGAAGGGATTTGTTACGGAACAAATGGTATTGATTTATATCTAATGAAGGAAGGGCTTAATTCACCCATACTATTTTATCAAGGTACTGTCAACAATACCATTACCAACGTAAGTTCTGTAGCGGTTACGCCAAAACTAGCCAGCATCAACATCACTACGACAGTACAATTAGCCGCCTCCGTAGCGCCAACTGATGCCACAAATCCCAAAATAATTTGGTCCAGCAGTGACCCTTCAATTGCAATGGTTGACAGCAAAGGCTTAGTGACGGCGGTCGGTATCGGAACAACAAAAATTACCGCCACTTCCGAAGACGGAGGCAAAACAGACAGCGCAGACATCACCGTACTAAATCCAACCACACTGATTACGCTTCAGGCTGAGGATGCATTTTATTCAGGTGCGCTTTTAGGCACTAATCAATCGGGATACAATGGAACTGGTTTTGTGGATTTTGTTAATGCCACCGGTGATTATATCAAATGGACGGTGACCGTACCCACAGCAGGAAATTATGAGTTGAGTTTTAGATATGGTTTAGGCAATACTGCTCGACCACTCCAATTAAAAGTGAATGGAACTGTAGTGGTAGCTTCATTGCCTTTTCCCTCAACAACACTATGGTCTAATTGGCAAAATGTAATCAGTATCCAAGCATTAAATGCAGGAACTAACGAAATACGGTTAACTACTATCGGTTCTAATGGCGGCAATATCGACCAATTACAAGTCACCAATGCGACAAACTTGGGTACAAAACCAGCGGAATCCATTGAAAAAAAAACCATCCATCTGTATCCCAATCCCTATCAAGAGGGTAAATTAACAGTGGTATTAAACGGTTTTGACACTCAAAATGAGCTGAAAATCAAAGTTCAAAATCTCCTTGGGCAAACCATTTACCAGACAACGATACGCGAATCCAATCAGGCTGTTTTAGACCTTTCGGGCAAATTGAACGAAGCCATTTACTTTGTTTGTATCGAATCGGGCGACACTCAAGTAGTAAAAAAACTGATGGTACATTAAACACTAATAAAATGCTATTACTATAACCAAAAAAATGAATTATTAACTTAAACTATAACACAATGAAAAAACAAAGATTACAGATTAGCTTGCTTATGATTGGTTTTTTTATGTCTATCCCCATTGCTTTTTCGCAAGATGTAGGAGCTACCTTTTGTTGGCAATACCAAGAAATTTATGGTGGACATCGTGGTTACATTTACAACAAGTCGATTGTAACAGACAACTTACCCAGCACCACGACCCCTGAATGGATAGGAATGACCCAATGGTGGGAAAATTTAGCCGAAGAAATTGATTATTCAGGAATTGATTTTATCGCTTTATTGAGCCGAGGAGATCAGCCCAATGCGCCCGATCGAGGAAACGGAAACCCCACACATATTGCTAAAATGGTTACTGCAATGACCACCCGGGGAACAACCAATTTCAAATTGGCTATTTTCGATGACTGCCCCAACTCTTGGACCGGAAGTAAAAATTGGAATGAATCTGGTGGGACTGATTACAACACGACAACCAACAAATTTGATTGTAGTGTAACGGCCAACTACAAATACATTTGGGATTACAATCTTAGACCTGCGATTGCAGCAATTCCTGATAACAAACGTTATAAAATAGATGGAAGAATGGCCATCTTTTTTTGGTCAGTAAAACCTACTTGGATGAGCAATACACAAGGGAATCTTTCCAAAATCCTGAATCACATTCGAACCAAATGTCAGACCGAATTTGGATTTGTACCCTATATTATCATTGATAAAGATTGGCTCGATAATGATAGCACTTTATCAACTGCTACTGTTGATCAGGTTCATGGATGGTTTTCGGCTGCGGGAAATACCTCGTACACGCTGGAAACTTGGAATGGAAAAAAAGCAGGGGCTCTCTGCCCTGGCTTTGGTAAACCGACCGAAACAACTGCTTTCTTAGACCCGAGCATGGGCACTACAGATAATGGAAAGCGATTAAAAACTGGCCTAACTGCGACTGTGGATTCCGGAGCCAGAACTACCTTGGTAGAGGGCTTTACTGATTCAGCCGAGGGAGCCGCTTTATGGCGTAGCAATGACAGTGACTATTACGATTATCCAAATCAAAGACTCAACATTTTGAGAAGATACACTAGCGACCCCTATCCCACTAACCTCAAAGTGGAAGCCGAAGCTTGTGACTTTAATTCAGATGTCACTGCCACCAATACTGGAGGTAAATTTTTGAAAGCAGGAAATCTGGATGTTGAAGAATGTTCAGACCAATATAGCGGATGGAATGTAACCGATACCCAAGCCAATGAATGGATGGAATGGAGAGAATTACCACTATTGAAAGAAACCAAATTCAAACTCCGATACAAATCAACAGCAGCTGCATCTATTAAATTTTCGGTAGATGGCACAGCACTTTCCACCATATCCTTAGCTTCAACCGCTGGGGCTTGGACCACAATCGATGCCGGAAATTACTCCACGGCAAACAACAGTTTGCACACCGTGAGGCTAACTATTGTTTCTGGTTCACCTGACATCAATTATTTTTCTAGAGTTAACGCAATCGTTGTAGTGACTAGTGTGGCCGTTACTCCAGCAACTGCCACCATTACCGATGGGGCTACCCAACAACTTACGGCTACTGTAGCACCGAGCAATGCAAGCAATAAAACGGTAACTTGGACTTCTAGTAATACCGCTGTGGCTACGGTCAATGCCTCGGGATTGGTAACTGCAGTAAATCCTGGAACTGCTACCATTACAGCAACTACTCAGGATGGCGCCAAAACAGATACTTCAGTGATTACCGTTACGGGCGTGTCGAATGTAATGCAAAATCTCCAAGCAGAAAGCGCTACTTATGTCGGAGCTGTACTCGCCACCAACCAAACCGGATACAAAGGAACTGGTTTCGTAGATTTTGTAAATGATACTGGTGATTATATTCAATGGTCGGTCAATGTTCCTACTGCTGGAACTTATGAATTGAGCTTTAGATATGCGTTACCAAACGGTGGACGTCCGCTCGAATTAAAAGTAAATGGCACAGCGAAAATCGCCTCTTTCGACTTCCCAGCTACTGGATTATGGAATACTTGGTCCACCGTATCGACCAGCCAAACCTTGAACGCCGGAAATAATACCATCAGACTTACTACTATTGGCAGCAATGGCGGCAATATCGATTTACTTTCTGTAGCGCCTTATGTAGACACTTGCGATGCGTTGAGTACTTGGGATTCGGCTGCAGCCAATGCCCTGACCTATACCTCAACGAATAAAAAACAAGGAACAGGAGCTGTTCAAATGGTAGGCAGTGGCACGGAAGAATTCAAAAAAGTATTTTCTCCTGCCTTCAATTCCGGCACTACTGTGGCCAACGGGCTGTTGAACTTTTGGTACTACATCTCTGATGTGAGCAAAACGGGCACTGTAATTGTCGAGCTAGGAAGCGGAGGTGCAGCAGATGTCAATGAATTAAGTTGGTCCTTAAGCGGCTTAGTCAATGGATGGAATGAAATTAGCTTGCCTTTGAGCAGCGCAAATCAAACAGGTACCGCCAATTTGAATGCGATCAATTGGTTCCGTCTTTTCAGTTCAAAAACGGCGAGTATCACTACCCGAATCGATGCGATTCAACTACTGAATTCCGCCACAGTAGCTTCTTCTCAGCGAAAAGCGAATACCTTAGGAACAGTGGAGAATAGCCTTACTAATGCTGCTACAAAATCCATTACCGTTTATCCAAATCCATACAAAGACGGCACATTGTCACTAGATATTCTTGGTTTTGAAGCATCGAAAGCAGTCCAACTTAAAATCACTAATTTGTTAGGGCAAGTGATTCATCAAGAAATCTTAACGGATACGGCGCACAAAGAATTGAATTTATCCGGACGTTTGAACGAAGCCGTTTACTTTATTTCACTTGAAGATGGTGACAATAAAATAGTCAAAAAACTAATGGTAAAATAAGTATTCATTAAAAACCCGTAAATTAGGAATTCTAAAGTAGCGTTCCGATTTATGGGTTTCTTTTTTCTATTAATTCTTAAATTAAAAAAAATGAAAAAAATTTATGCTTCTACATTGCTTTTGCTTTGTTTCTTAACCTCAAGCTGGAGCCAAAATATTGTTTATCCTTGGCGTGCCACAACGGCCATTGTAAAAACCGGGCAAACTTTTGAAGTTTGGTTTAATGCCGCCAGCGGACAAACCGTGAATTCAATTGAACTCAAAAGTCCCTATATTACCCTAAACACATCGATAAATACGGTAACTGGCAATTGGACGTACGATGCATTGTCTGGCAACAAATACAACCAAAAAATTACGGTAACCGTTCCGACAACAGCCCCAGCCGACCGCTATGATTTAGTACTCCTTACTTCGTCTGGCAATATCACTTCCTTTGGCGGTGTCAAAGTGCTCAAAGAATTCAAATCCGATTATTATATTATGCATTGGTCCGATGGGCATTTGTACCAAAACGGTTATGACACCAACCTTTTAATGAAAAGAAAGGATAAAATGATTGATATTGCTAATATTATCGACGCTGAAATCATCATTGAAACGGGTGACAATATGTATAATGTTCGAAATAATCCTTCCCGTGAAGTTGATTATTTTATTGGCAATACAACGCAAGGCACAAAAGGAATGGCCAAAGCAACGGCTGCCACTTTTATGACACCAGGCGACCACGAAGGATTAAACGGCAACGACTATGCGCAAGGAACCGTTCAGGAAAACTCAGACTTCTTTAATGATTATTATGGCTTGCAATTTCATTATTTCAAATATGGAAATGCACGCTTTATGAATTTAAATAATGCTTGGGGATTATCAGCAACCAATAATGGCGTTCACCAATATGAAGTAGATGAGTCGAAAGCTTGGCTAGATGGCGCAGGTAGTGGTGGAAATTTTTTAGTTACTTCGGGTCATTGTTACGATAGAATACATAAGTTCATAAATGATTATAAACCGCTTGATTTGGTTTTAGCGGGAGACAAGCATCATTCTGGACCGGAAAATCCGTGGGCAATAGCAACAGGAAGCCCGAACATCGCCTACATTGTGAACTCTATACGGGATCATTTTCAATTTAATATCTTCAAAGTAAACAACTCCGCTGGAACATTTACAAAACCTGCAGGTCCTACAGCGATGATTAATGTCCTCAATAGTGGTGACGAAGATGTACCATCGACTTGGGTAACCAACTTAAATTTATCCTTTTCCAGTTCAAATACGGGTACAGTTACTTCCAATACTGCCACAATTGATAATAAATTCGATTTCCCAATAACAGGAGCAAAAGTGCGGTTTGTTGTACCCAAAGGCAATGAGTATACTGTTACCAATGGAACAATTACGCAGGAATTTGATGGAACTACCTACCACATCGTTGATGTTGCAACCGATCTTAGTGCCAATGCTACTAAAGCGATTAGCATTTCTAAAATTACTACCATTCCTGTTACAAGCGTAAGCCTGACACCGGCGACTGCAACAATTATCGACGGAAATACCCAACAACTTTCGGCTACTATTGCACCCACAAATGCTAGCAATAAAACAGTAAGCTGGTCTTCCTCCAATACTGCTGTGGCCACTGTTACAACTTCAGGTTTGGTTACTGCTATAGCGGCTGGAACGGCGACGATAACAGTTACGACCCAAGATGGAAGCAAAACGGATACTTCGGTAATTACAGTAACTGTTCCTGTAACTAGTGTGAGTGTTTCTCCAGCAACTGCAACAATTATCGACGGAAATACCCAACAACTTACCGCTACTATTGCACCCACAAATGCCAGCAATAAAACAGTGAGCTGGTCTTCATCGAATACGGCTGTGGCTACGGTAAATGCATCTGGATTGGTCACTGCGGTTGCGGCTGGAACGGCGACGATAACAGTTACGACCCAAGATGGAAGCAAACCGGATACATCGGTAATTACAGTAACTGTTCCTGTAACTAGTGTGAGTGTTTCTCCAGCAACTGCAACAATTATCGACGGAAATACCCAACAACTTACCGCTACTATTGCACCCACAAATGCAAGCAATAAAACAGTGAGCTGGTCTTCATCGAATACGGCTGTGGCTACGGTAAATGCATCTGGATTGGTCACTGCTATAGCGGCTGGAACGGCGACGATAACAGTTACAACCCAGGATGGAAGCAAAACGGATACTTCGGTAATTACAGTAACTGCAGTAATTGCCGGACCTCAAGTGCTTCAGGCTGAAAACGCTGCTTATAGTGGAGCCGTTGTTGCTACCAATCAAACAGGATACAATGGCAGTGGCTTCATTGATTTTACCAACAATACAGGAGACTATCTACAATGGACAGTCAACGTCCCCACCGCAGGATCCTACGATTTAAGTATTAGATACTCCTTATTAACTGCTGGCCGCCCTCTTGAACTCAAAGTAAATGGAACTGTAAAAGTGGCTTCATTAGATTTTCCTGCCACAGGATCTTGGTCTACTTGGTCCGTGCTCACTAGCACGCAAACCTTGATTGCAGGAAGCAATACCATCAGGTTAACCACTATTGGCAGCAATGGCGGAAATATTGATGAATTGACTGTGGCTCCCGTCGCCAAATATTTAGATACTTGCGACGCAATAACCAACTGGGGGTCAGCAAGCTCTAACGCTATTTCGTATTTTACTACCGACAAAAAACAAGGCTCGGGTTGCATTCAAATGATAGGCAGCACGACAGAGGAATTCAAAAAAGTATTCTCTACTCCTTTCAATTCAGGAACTACCATCGCCAATGGCGCCTTGTCTTTCTGGTATTATGTGTCAGATGTTTCCAAAATCGGAACCGTTAGAGTCGAATTAGGCAGCGGTGGCGCCGCAGATGTCAATGAATTAAGCTGGGCTTTGAGTGGATTAGCTAATGGGTGGAATCAAATCATTCTTAATACGGCCGACGCCAGTATTGCGGGAACTCCAAATATGAGCGCCCTGAATTGGTTCCGCATTTATGACACTAAAACAGCGAGCATCACCACACGAATCGACGCAATTCAAGTTATGGATGCCAGCATACCTCCTAGTACGCAACGAAAAGCAAATACCTTAGGAACAGTAGCGAATGAGCGTACTAATGCTGCTACAAAATCCATTACCGTTTATCCAAATCCATACAAAGACGGCACATTGTCACTAGATATTCTTGGTTTTGAAGCATCGAAAGCAGTCCAACTTAAAATCACCAATTTGTTAGGGCAAGTGATTCATCAAGAAATCTTAACCGATACGGCGCACAAAGAATTGAATTTATCCGGACGTTTGAACGAAGCCGTTTACTTTATTTCACTAGAAGATGGTGATAACAAAATAGTCAAAAAACTAATGGTAAAATAAGTATTCATTAAAAACCAAAATTAAATCTAGAATCATTTAAGCCAGTCGCGTAGCAAGTTTACCGGCTGGTTTTTTCATTTTCCCTTGTATTTCATCGATTTTATTCCAATTCGAGAAAATAAGCAGCTTTTTTTATTTTTTTCTTATAAAACCCCCTTTCAATTAATGGAATATTAATCCATAATTAATCGTTGCTAGGTACTTTTATAGTGAAAAATTAAATAACTGAGCCGAATTAGTGGATTGGACGCAAAACTTAACAGGGTTTTGTTGTCCTATAGTAAAAAAATCAATGAACAGACCAAAACCAAACAATAGCAGTAACAATAGTAAATCGCTACGATTTTTTAAAGCCTTTTGCGTCCTCTCTATTTTGGTATTATCCCCTTCAAGTCTTATAGCTCAGGTTGGAGCTTCCCTACCCTTTACCATTTATGAAGCGGAAAACGGAGCCTTGGCAGACGGAGCGAGCATTCTTTCGCAAATGGGCATACCTTCTGCTCCCACTGTTGAATTTGAATCTTCAGGTCGAAAATGTGTGCAGTTAAACGCTAATAATGAATCCGTTTCTTGGACCACTACTGCTACTGCTAACGCCATTGTTGTTCGGCTTTGTATTCCCGATGCCCCAAATGGCGGTGGAATCGATGCGACATTAAACCTGTATGTTGATGGCATTTTTCGCCAAACTATAAATACCACTTCAAAATACAGTTGGATTTACGGCAATACCGGTGGCGGAATGGAAGATAATGATCCCGCTTCTGGCACTCCAAAACGATTTTATGAATCCAGCAGGGCTTTTATAAGTGGCGCAGCCGTAGCGGCAGGAAGCGTTATCACACTCAAAAAAGACAGTGACAACAGCGCCAACTATTACAAAATAGATTTGATCGCACTAGAAAATGTGGGAGCTGCTCTCAGCCAACCCGCCAATACACTTTCTATCACTAGTTATGGTGCCATCCCCGATGATGGAAATGATGATTCTACGGCCATAAAAAATTGCATCGCGGCCTGCCAATCGCAAGGCAAAGGAATGTGGTTACCGGTGGGAGAATTTCACTCCACTGGAATTATAAATGCTACTGGAATCAGTATTTATGGTGCTGGAATGTGGTACACACGAAACACACGTACATTTACTACTACTGCTACAAGGCACAAATGGAATTTGACCAATTGCAACATTCAAGATTTGTATATCTTCAACCCCGAAACGGCACGACTTGCAGCAGAAGGGCACGATTATGGAATGACTTGTCAGGGCGCTTTGGGTTACACTATACAACGAGTTTGGGTCAATCACGGTGGAGCGAGTTTTTGGCTCAGCGGCACAGATGCATTGATCAAAGATTGCATTTCGACCGAAAGTTGGGCCGATGGAATTAATCTGAACAATAGCGCTTCTATCCAAGCGAATTATGCTGGTATTCGAATGACGGCACAAAACAACTTTCTAATCGGTTCGGGAGATGACGGAATTGCCTTAAATGCCCAAAATGGCGGCGGAACTGCTAATAATATGGTTGATGTTAAAATTCTAAATAATACCTCCATAGGTACGATGTGGGCCAACGGAATGCGAATTGCGGGCGGAAGAAATACCATCTTGCAAGACAATCTTATCACGGATCCTACCTCATCCAATGGCATCCGAATTGGTAAATTTGGAACCACTGGAAATCCTTGTGAATCAGTTTTAGTTTCAGGAAATACCATTCTGCGAGGTTGCGGATTAAGACCCCTTTACGGTCAAGGAGGTATTTGTGTAGCCGATGGAGCGATAGCCACTGTCGAAAATAATACCATCAATGATTCTGGCGCTATAGGAATCGATGTGCAGACTTGCACCGCCACATTTACAAGCAACAGCATCAACAATCCCGGGACTTATGGCTTTCTAATCAAGTCCGGTTCGACTGGTTCTGGAATTTTCACTACCAATACGGTGGCCAAAATGACCATTGGTATTGTTCCCTATCAAAACAATGCGTCTTCTACCTTTGCCACCACCTTGACGAAAAATAGTTGGCAGAACCTAAGTATTTCGGATTTGGGTACTACCCAAAAAAGCAAAACAATTCATCTTTATCCAAACCCTTATACCAATGGGATTTTATCGATTAATTTAATTGGTTTTGAACAATTTGACAATACTACCATTAAAATTAGGAATCTCCTCGGACAAATCCTGTACGAACAACCTCTTTTCAACACTACAAATAACGAAATAGACTTATCAGGCAAATTACCCAAATCGATTTACCTTATTGCCATCGAGTCGAATAAGTCGCAAATAATTAAAAAACTGATTGTGAATTAAAAATTAATTTAAAATGAAACCTGCAAGCCTTTGGGGCCTATCATCATTAGACCTTGTTATTATTCTTATCTATTTTATTGTCATTATCATCATCGCTTTCCGAGCGGCAAGATTAGTAAATAATCGCGAAGATTATTTTATGGCAGGCAGGCGTTTCGGGAAATTAATTCAGACTTTTGCGGCCTTCGGACAGGCAACATCGGTAGAAAATGTCACTACTACTACAACGATGGTCAACTCTAATGGTGCTTCGGGCATTTGGGCTATGTTGGCGGGAGGGTTGATCAATTTGCCGGTTTTTTGGATGACCTCTATTTGGTACCGACGGCTGCGTTTACTCACTTTAGGCGATTTTTTCGAAGAACGGTACAGCTCAAAAAAAATGGCTGCATTTTATGCGCTTTGCCAAACCATATTCTTCGTACTCATTGCGGCCATAGGTTTAGTAGCGATGTCAAAAACAGTATCGGCGATAGCTGCGAAACCAGTTGAAGAGCTAAATCCTGTTGAAAAAGTGTCTTACTACAAAGCCATTGAACGCGAAAAATTAGAGGCCGCAGATTTTGCTTTGCTTACAGCCAATCAAAAAACGAAACTAGTCGAATTGCAATTGCTTGACCCCAAAAAAGAATATTCCTATATCGATGAAAATTGGCTTATCGTCATTGTGGCTTTTGTCACCTTATTGTATGCCAGTATTGGCGGACTAGCAGCAGCGTTTATGGTCGATTTGATACAAGGCATTTTTATCATTCTACTGTCGATTATGCTCATTCCTTTTGCGATGGCCAAAATCAATGTTCAGTTTGGCAGTCACGGCATTTTAGGCTCCTTCGAGACGATGCACAAGGTTTTACCCGCTTCGTTTATGGAAATTTGGGGTTCGCCCAGTCTCATAGAATTTTCATGGTATTGGATTGCTGGTTTTTCGATTATGATTATTTTAACGACGGCAGTACAAGCCAATCAAATGACCGCTTGCGGTTCGGCTAAAGACGATTATACGGCTCGATATGGCTTTGTTTCGGGTATGCTGCTCAAACGCTATTCGAGTGTGATGTGGGGCATTGTAGCTTTGATGACTGTAGTACTTTATGGAGGCACCATATCCGATCCTGATTATGTCTGGGGACACGCCACTCGCGATTTATTAGGTCCGCTCCATTTGGGACTAGTAGGCTTGATGATTGCTTGTTTGATTGCCGCTTTAATGGCTGCGAAATCGGCATTTATGCTCACTGCGGCTGCGCTTGTAACCAACAATCTCTATCGCCCATTTCGCCCGAATTGTACTGAGAATCACTACATCTGGGCGGGACGAATTTTTAGTGCTTTGTATATGATCGTTTCTGCCTACATCGCGATGCAATCCAATGGGATATTCGAACTTTTCAAAATGACAATGATGTTCAACAGCATACTCGCTGCTGCTTTTTGGCTCGGAATGCTGTGGCGAAGATCCAATCCGATTAGTGCCTGGGTCTCGATGGTGTTTATGTTCATTGCCACTCTCATTTTGCCTTTTGGAATCCCCGTCTTTCCCGGTGTTCGAAGTTCAGAATATTTATGCAAAACAACGCAGGCGATTCCCGTAACCAGGAGTTATACTGCCCGAGAAATGGATGTTAAGGACCGAAATCTTGCGATTGCTTCCTGGAATAATTTGAAGGCCATTGGCAAAGCAGAAGGCGAAAAACCTTTGGTTATCCAAACAGGGCAAAAATTTGAAAAAAAAGTATTGCTGCCTAAGAAATCCATTTTTTGGAGCGAAGGACTAGATTATGCTACTGAAAGACCAACAGGTAAAGGCTATTTGAAAGTGGAATTAATCGCTTTAGATTTAATGGGATGGGATTTATCCAAAAACTCCTATTCGCTGAACGAAACGCTTACTTTTCTGTTTCGAATTATTATTCCTTTCTTGATTTTGACCCTTGTAGCTTTTTTTACCAAACCGCAGAAAAAAGCAATACTGGATCAGTTTTATGGAAAAATGCTCACACCTGTTGTAGGAACACACGAGGATGATGATCGCGAAATGTTGCTCACACGAACCAATCCTACCCGATTCAATCACTTGAAAATTTTCCCGAAATCGAATTGGGAATTTCGAATCTGGAATCGAGAAGACTGGACTGGAGTCATCGTTTCTTGCTTTGCAGTAGCAAGCGTGGTGGCTTTGCTGGTCTTTATAGTCAGCTTGGGAGGAGCATAGAACCGAACATTGATTATTAATAAAAACGATTGAATATAGACACGCAAATTCGAAGTTCGCAATTTGCCAACTGCGAACCTAGTAAGTCAAAGGGTTTTGCACAAAGTTATTAATCAACGACGATATCAATAATTCTATTTCGTTTCTATTATTTTTATTGCATAACGATTTAGTAAATAATTTAAAAAAATAATGAATTTCTTGAGTAACTTAATGTATGAAAAAAATAATTTTCTTTAGTCTTTCAATGCTTTTAGCTATTGCACATCCAACTGTTTCAGCTCAGAAAAGAGCCGAAAATCCCTTTATCCGTCATATATTCACCGCCGACCCTTCTGCCCACGTATGGAAAGATAACCGCCTTTATGTCTACCCATCGCATGATATTGAACCGCCAAAGGGATGCGATAAAATGGATAAGTATCATGTTTTTTCGACCAATGATATGGTGAATTGGAAAGACCATGGACAAATTTTAGAAGCAAAACAAGTAAGTTGGGGACGACCCGAAGGTGGTTTTATGTGGGCGCCCGATTGTGCGTATAAAAGCAAGAAATACTACTTTTATTTTCCGCATCCGAGTGGAACCGATTGGAACCAGACATGGAAAATAGGGATTGCAGTGAGCAAAAAACCCGCCAAAGGGTTTAAAGAGGTTGGATATATAAAGGGGCTTGGTGGTTTTGCCATGATAGACCCAAGCGTTTTTATTGACGATAACCAACAAGCCTACATCTATTATGGTGGAGGTAGAAAATGCCAAGGTGGGAAACTGAAAGAGAACATGGTAGAAATAGATGGTGAAATGAAAGATATGGTCGGGCTGAACGATTTTCACGAAGCAGCATGGGTGTTTAAGCGTAAAGGAATTTATTATATGGTTCATTCGGACAGAACAAAAAACCAAAATAAATTACTCTATGCTATTAGTAATAATCCTTTGGGACCGTGGGAGCATAAAGGTATTTTGCTGGAAGGTGTTGGTTCCGATACAAGTCACGGTTCTGTTGTCGAATATAAAGGGAAATGGTATCTGTTTTATCACAACGATGCAATTTCTGGGCGAGGAAATTTGCGAACAATTTGCTTCGACGAAGTTACATTTAACGAAGATGGAACAATAAACGCTGTAGTACAAACCGGAATGAAAAGAATTATGAAATAAGCGCTTGATGAATAATAATAATAAATCAATGTTGTCCGATTAAAATTGTAATGAAACTAAAATCTCGAACAAATATAGTCCCTACGGGGCATTAGAGGGCGAATGACTTGTTTTTTGACTACCAACATTTTGCTCCTAACGGAACATACCTCGTAGAGGTTAAATATTGGTAGCGAGAGGATTACGAATAGTAAATTTGTCCCGTAGGGACTATACTTAAATGACTGATACAAAGTTTAAGAATACAGTTCAATACAGAAATTACAGATACAAATTACAAAAACGGCACATAATTTTTAATAAAAAACCCTCGATTAAACAGAAAAATAACCCTCAAACTAAAGAAAATACAACATAATAATTATAACTTTATACAATGAAAAACGAAATGGATGCGATAGTAAAAACCGCATTAATAGCCGATGCCGTTCCCAATATGCCTTGGGAACCAAAACCAGCCGATTGCAAAGAAGTAGTTTGGCGCCACAGTAAAAATCCAATCATCGATTTGCATCCAATGCCCAAAGCACGAAGTGTATTCAACAGCTGTGTAATCCCGTGGAAAGATCATTTTCTTGGTGTTTTTAGAGTGGATTCGCTTTCAATGGATCCCATGCTGCATTTAGGAACTAGTCCTGACGGTCTCGATTGGAGCATTGAAGAGGAACCCATTACTTTTATTTCACCCGATCCCGCTCTAGGAAAAGTTACAAATGCTTACGACCCTCGACTGTGCAAAATCGATGACAAATATTATATTACTTGGTGTAATTCCTATTACGGAGCCACCATCGGTCAAGCATGGACCACCGATTTCAAAACTTTTCACCAGATGGAAAATGCCTTTTTGCCTTTCAACCGCAACGGTGTTTTATTCCCCAAAAAAATCAATGGGAAATTTGCCATGCTCAGTCGCCCAATGGGTTTGGGAATGGCCGTAAACTATGGCGATATTTTCTTTAGCGAAAGCCCAGATTTGACCTATTGGGGTAAACATCGCATCGTATTTACCCGTGGCCCCGGAAAATGGGAACGCGTAAAAATTGGCCCTGGTCCTATTCCCATCGAAACGACTGAGGGCTGGCTTTTGCTTTACCACGGAGTAACGGACACCTGCGATAGTTTTGTGTATAGTATGGGAGCAGCCCTATTAGACCTTAACGAACCATCAAAAGTGCTGTATCGTTGTCAGTTTCCGCTGATGACTCCCGAAAAAATATACGAAACAGCGGGATACGTGGGGAATGTGGTCTTTCCAACGGGTGTAATAGCCGATGGAGACACAGGTCGATTGGCCGTATATTACGGTGCTGCCGATACCTACACGGCGGTAGTTTATGCCCATATCGATGAAATTATTGCTTACGTCAAAGAACACGCTTGGAAATAATTCCGTTTTTAATGTTTTAATACTCTATAAATGAAAATAACAAAATTTTTTACACCCTTGATAATGGTTTTATTGGTCACCGGATCTTTATCATCAATTGCACAGACTTCAAAACACCCTAATATCGTGATCATAATGGCCGACGATATGGGACATGGCGATCTGAGCATTACGGGAGGCAAAACTCCTACGCCCAATATTGACAACATACTAGACCAAGGAGTTCGTTTTACCAATTTCATGACCAATCCCGTTTGTTCTCCTACGAGGGGCGCTTTACTAACAGGCCAACATCCGTTGCGGATTGGTGCCGGTCCAGAAACCGGGGGTAACTTAGATCCGAAAATTGTAAACTTTGGCAATTATTTTCAAAAAGAAGGGTACAATACAGGCTTGTTTGGGAAATGGCACAATAGCCCTTCGCCTAATGAAGTGCCAGGTTCCAATACCATCAATCAGTACGGTTTTAATCGGTTTGTCGGGTTTTATGCCGGAGCGGTTGATTATTTTTCCAAAGCCTCAACCGGTTGGTTTCACGACGATAAATTGATAGAAAACGAATTGGATTATTCCACCGATTTGATTTCTAAATATGCCATCGAATTTATGGATAAAAGTAAGAATGAAAACAAACCCTTTTTATGTTACGTTCCTTTTAACGCTGTTCACGGTCCGCACGTAGTGAAAGAAGAACTGTTAAAAAGAGTTCCGGCCGATATTTTGAATAAAGTTAAAAATCCGAAAACATTTGAAGAATACCGCAGGACGGTAATCAATATACCCGAATGGAAAAAATACAATGCACAAAAGTATAATGATGATTCCTGGAATGCTAAATTACCCGATATCAGCCCAGAGGAAAAAGCAATGCTCTACTCCGCCGTGATCATTTCGTTGGATGATAATGTGGGACTGATTATGGATTATCTCAAAAAAAATAACCTTTTAGAAAACACCATTGTACTTTTCCTTTCCGACAATGGAGGAACAGAATATGCAGGAAACAATGCTCCTTTCCGAGGTTTTAAACATTCTTTGTACGAAGGTGGCATTCATTCCGCTGCCGGTATGATGATTCCTCAAACGGTGCTAGCCTCGCCGAAAAAAAACATTAGCCAAATGTGTGCTGCTCTTGATGTATTTCCAACCATAGCGGAACTGAGTAAAGCCAAACAAAAATTGCCAGCCAACTTGGATGGAATAAGTATGGTGAATCTAATGAAAGGCAAATCCAGTTCTAAGGCACCACGGTATTTGTATTGGGCTTGGCGCGATCACGATGTATTGCGATCTGACCAATGGAAACTATTTCGCTATGTTGATAAAGTGGAATTATATGATGTACAAAATGACGTAGCCGAATCCAAAGAGGTTTCTAAAGAAAATCCAGAAGTAGTTAAAAAAATGCTGCAGCAAATTGCAATCGAATCGAAGAAATATGGTGTAGCCTCTATTCATCAACCCTTAAACATTAAACCAACCCAAGCAAAACCAGAAGGAAAGGTTTTAGCCATTGACCTTAGTTCGGAAAATGATTTGAAAAAGCAGTCCATCAAAATAATCAAAAAGGAGTTTGCCATTCTTGCCGATTATTACCTCGAATACGATGTGAAAGTGGATGCGCAATCGGATTTGTCATTTTGTTATTTCTCCCCCATCAGAGGAACGAGCGGAATTTTCAATGAAAAAATGGGAGTAGATTTGGATGGCAAACTGTTACAATCACCCACAGCCTTTGACGGAAATTGGAAGCACGTTGCCGTGGGATTAAGCAGTTATTCTCCCTTGAAGTTTGGCGATTTTGCACTCACCTACAAATTCAAAAAAGCGGGCAAAACCACCGTGTATTTAGACAATATCCGAATCAAAAACCTAAAAGGTCAGGTAATCTATGAAATCGCAGCTGATGATGTCGACAAAAAAAGTATTAAAGCTGCCAATGCATCGATGGTGGACCTAAAATAAAAATTCAAACAAAATAGTTATGCAAAAAATAGATGATTTTTCGATGGAGCTCAACTTCACCGAAGCCTACAGAAAAAATAGTGACGAACACATTGCCATACGCGAAGCAAAATGCCAGGCCGCTCAATTCCCAGCGGTGCTTTCAGAAATTCAGGATAACGATCGACTGGCAGGTCGTACCTTTTGGGGTTGGGTAGGATTCAGTCCCCACAATGCTCCCGGCGGTGCTGCTTATGGTTATTTTTGTCACGAACAAAAAATAATCGAAGCACTCGAACGCGGAAACATTCCGATGGAACAACGTGACGGGGTGCACGAAATGCTCCATTTTTGGAAAACCGAAACCTCGAAAGCTAAGGTAGAAGCCGCTTTTACAGACAAAATGCTTCCGGTTCTTTTTCGGGACGAAATTGTTTCGCTTCCCTACAATTTCAAACCACTGATTGCCAATCCGATTTACCGAATGGCAGGTGTTTTTGTCGATTACGAAAAATTATTGCGTTTGGGTATTCCCGGCCTAATTGATGAAATTGCCGAATGTCGCGATAAAGCCAAAGCTGCAAATGGTGATCACGAACTTTTTGAAGGAATGTTGATGGCCCTGGATGTTTTTAACTACTCTTGTCATCATTACGAATTGCAAGCCATCGAAAAAGCAAAAGCTACAACCGACCCAAAACGTGAAAAAGAATTGCTTCAATTGGCCGATGTTCTTAAAAAAAATACTTTAAGAAAACCGGAATCTTTTTATGAAGCTTTGCAATTATCGTGGTTGTACACCCTAATTTGCGGTTCCTTAGAATTAGGACGAGTGGATATTTATTTGGGCGATTTTTATGCCAATGACATCGATAATGGCGTGATCACCGAAGCCGAAGCTTTGTCCTTGATGCATTCCTACTGGAAATTAATCAACGACCTCTTCCGCGATGTGGATGGCCGCGTAATTATTGGTGGGAGAGGCAGACGAAACGAAAAAAATGCAGACCGATTTGCCTTATTGGTTTTAGAAACGATGAGAACCTACGGACGAGCCATTCTTCCGCAAACCACGCTCCGTTTTTATGAAGGAATGAACCCCGAATTAATGGAAAAATCCATCACACTCATTGGCGACGGACATACATTTCCATTATTGTACAATGATGATGTGCTCGTTCCTGGCGTAGCTGCGGCGCACGATGTCCCACTGGAAGATGCGGAGCAGTATATGCCTCTGGGATGTGGAGAAATCACCATCGACCATATGGGATTTGGCACACCAAGCGGTTCTTTGAATGTATTGAAAGCCTTGGATGTCACGCTTCGCAATGGAGTCGATCATATTACGGGCAAACAATTAGGATTGGCAACAGGCGAACTCACAGATTTTAAAACCTTCGACGATTTCTTTGATGCTTTCAAAAAACAATTGGCCTTCTTTATCGAAATTTTGGCCGATCACGAGGATTTAGAATATGTAGAATCGGCAAAACACGCTCCCTACTTGTATTTGAGTATGTTATACGATGATTGCATTGCTCGCGGAAAAGCGATTTTCGATGGTGGAATCCGCTATTTAGGAGGCTCGTTGGAATCATTTGGCAGTGTCAACTCAGCCGATAGTTTGACCGCGATTAAAAAAATGGTCTTCGATGAAAAGTTGATTTCGGCAGAGCAATTGATGGCCGCTTTGAACCATAATTTTGTTGGCTACGAAAGAGAACACAAATTATTGAAGGAAGCCCCTAAATACGGAAACGACGATGATTATGCCGATGCTATTATGATAGAATTGCACGATTTTATGTGCAACACCATTCGCGACCAGCGAGAGCGAACTAACTTAGATTGGTATTTAAATGTATTAATCAACAACAAACAAAACACCATTTTGGGTCGCTGGGTTGGTGCCTCAGCCGACGGGCGAAAAGCAGGGCGCGAAATGGCCAATGCCAACACTCCTTCGGGCGGAAATGACAAAAAGGGCGTAACCGCTTTGATCAATTCATTGGTAAAACCAAGTCACAAAATCCACGCAGGAACGGTTCAGAATATGCGTTTTGGAAGAGATTTCTTCACCACCGACCGACCAAGATTCGAATTTTTATTGGATACTTATTTCAAAAAAGGCGGTGCTCAAGCGATGATTACCGTGATCAACCGTGGGGATTTGGAAAGTGCTTTGGTTGAACCTGAAAAACACCAAGACTTGTTCGTCAGAATTGGTGGTTTCAGCGCACGCTATATCGATTTACCACGTGATGTACAATTGGAAATTTTAAGTCGCGTTACGTATTAATAATCAGTGTAATCACTTTTATAAAACAAAAAAAAACGCCACGAATTGCACGAATAAACACGAATTTTGACATCCTAAAATTTCACAAATTCACTTTAAAAAAGGAAAATTAGTGCAAATTTGTTTTCATTCACTTTGAATTTGTGCTAATTAGTGCAATTCGTGGCTAAAATTTTTTAAAAGTGAATGCCAATGAATAGAAATAAAAATAAATGAGCGAAAGCGAAAAAGCCTTAGTTTTTGACATTCAGCGGTCGGCCTTGCACGATGGTCCGGGTATTCGTACCACGGTCTTTCTGAAAGGCTGCCCCTTGGATTGTCTTTGGTGTCATAACCCGGAAGCGACCTCATCCAAACCGCAATTGTTTTTTCATTTCGATAAATGCAAACAATGTGGCGATTGTGTCACGGTTTGTCCCGAAAATGTGCATCAATTAGCCGAAGGTGTACACTCGATTGACTATGATAAATGCAAACTCTGTGGTAAATGTGTCGATGCCTGCAACAACAATGCCTTGAAAATTATAGGCCAAGAAATGACGGTCGAAGAAGTAATGAAAGAAGTGCGGGCCGATTTCGATTTTTATCAAAATTCAGGCGGTGGAATAACCCTCAGTGGCGGTGAACCTTTACTGCAATTTTCTTTTGCCAAATCACTTTTGAAGCGTTGCAAAGACGAAGGAATCCATACTTGCGTCGAAACTTCGGGCTTTGTCTCGACCTATAAATTTAAAGAAATACTACCCTTAATTGATGTTTTCCTCTTCGATTACAAAATTACGGCTGCCGATGAACACCTCAAATACACTGGCGTTTCCAACAGAGCCATACAGGAAAACCTGAACGCCGCTTATGAATTTGGGACACCAATTATTTTGCGTTGCCCGATTATTCCTGAGGTAAATGATACTGATTTTCATTTCGAAGCCATTGCGAAACTGAGCGAAAAATATCCCAACCTGAAAGGGATAGAAATTTTACCTTATCACGATATGGGCAACAACAAACGGACGAGTATCGGCAGACTGGAAACCTTGGTTCAACTCAAAACCGTATTGCCGGAAATCTCGAATCAGTGGCTGGAGCGGCTCCGCACGATGGGCTGCAACAAAGCAAAAATGGGCTAGTTGTAGAAAAAAATACTAACCGTTTTCGGAATTTCGAAAAAAAACACTAAAATTTTTTCTGTGCTAAAAATCTAAGCTTTAGCCTGTAAATTGGGATACTTAATTTTAAAATTCAAAAATTAAGTATCCCAATTGCTGTTTTAATGAAAAATTAAGTCGATTTTAATAAGACATCACTATTTTTATGTTCACAATAGAAATAAAACCAAAAAATAACCATTTCCAGACTATGAATAAAAAATCAGCTGCCTCTCGGCGCAATTTCCTGAAACAAATTTCACTGCTGACAGCTTCCACCGCTTTGGCTCCGATTGTACTGTCGGAAGTATCGGCTCAACAAATGTATCCGCGTAAAATTCGCACCGCCGAAAAAGTAAATTTGGCTTGTATCGGTATCGGAAACCGAGGAGGTGAAATTATCAATGACCTTTTCAAAACTGGACATTGTACTATCGTAGCCTTATGCGACACCGATATGGGAGCGCCACCAACTCAAAAAATCATTACTAAATTTCCGGGCGTTCCCCAATTCCAAGATTTCCGCGAAATGTTTGAAAAAATGTCCGACAAAATTGATGCGGTGGTCATCGGCACTCCCGATTTTAGCCATTTCCCAGCGACAATGCTGGCGATGTCTCTTGGCAAACACGTTTATGTCGAAAAACCAATGGCACACACCTTCAATGAAGTGGAATTGATGATGCGCGCTGCAAAAAAATATGGAGTTGTCACGCAAATGGGGAATCAAGGGCATTCGGATCCTAATTATTTCCAATTTAAAGCTTGGACCGAGGCCGGCATCATCAAAGATGTAACCGCAATTACCGCCCATATGAACAATCCACGTCGTTGGCACAAATTCGATCCAAAAATAAAAAGTTTGCCCGCCGCAGAGCCAGTTCCCGCTTCATTAGACTGGGATACTTGGTTAGGCACGGAGCAATTTCACGATTACAATAAGGATTACATCAACGGACAATGGAGATGTTGGTACGATTTCGGGATGGGCGCTTTAGGCGACTGGGGAGCACACATCATCGACACGGCGCATCAATTTTTGGAACTCGGATTACCAACAGAAATTAATATGTTGTATGCCAAAGAGCATAATCCTTTCTTTTTCCCTTATTCTTCGACCATCGAATTTAAGTTTCCGGAACGCAAAAATATGCCACCTTGTGTGATTACTTGGTACGACGGTTTAGATAATTTACCAACGGTTCCGGCAGGTTATGGCACAGTCGAATTGGATCCCAACATTCCACCACCAAGTAATGGTACTATTGCACCCTCTAAATTGAACCCCGGAAAAATTATTTATTCGAAAGAACTCACCTTCAAAGGCGGCTCTCACGGCAGTACTTTGAGTATTATTCCCGAAGAAAAAGCCAAAGCTATGGCTTCAAAATTGCCCGAAGTCCCTGCGAGTCCATCGAATCATTTCGAAAACTTTTTACTCGCTTGCAAAGGGCAAGAAAAAACAAGATCCCCTTTTGAAATTGCGGGTCCCTTGAGCCAAGTTTTTTGTTTGGGTGTCATTGCGCAGCAATTGAATGCGAAGTTAAAATTCGATCCTGCGGCTAAGAAATTCGTTAATAATGATTTGGCCAACAAACTATTGGTAGGTACCGCACCGCGAAGAGAATGGAAGAAATATTATAAATTGTAAATCAGGCTGAGACTGACGACTTTCAGCTGAATGTAGCAAAATTTCAATACAGAATGACAAACATAAATCGAAGACAATTTATAAAAAATACCGGGCTACTGAGCGGAGGCGTTTTACTGGCAACGAGTCCCTGGTTAGCCGCCTTTGCGGAGCAAAAAGAGACCATAGGAGAGCGGGCACGAATTGGAGTTATCGGTCCCGGTTCGAGAGGGCAACATTTGATGAGTTTTTTGGTTCAAAATCCCAAAGTCGAAATCGTAGCCCTTTGCGACACCTTTCAACTCTCGATCGACGAAGCCTTGAAAATGGCACCAAAAGCCAAAGTATATGCCGATTATAAAAAACTATTAGAAGATAAAAACATTGATGCCGTAGTGATTACCACCCCATTACACATCCATTATCAGATGGTTTTGGATGCTTTTGATGCCGGTAAACACGTGTTTTGCGAAAAATCCATAGCGTATTCTATGGAGGAAACGCATACCATTTATCAGCAATACAAATCCTCCAACAAAGTCTTTTTTGTGGGACAACAACGCCTTTTCGATCCGAAGTACATTCGGGCTATGGAGTTGGTGCATACGGGTGAAATAGGTGAAATAGGCGGAATCCGTAATTTTTGGCATCGCAATAATGATTGGCGTCGAGAAATACCCGCAAATGCAAGCGATAAACAAATCAATTGGCGTTTGTATAGTGACTGTTCCAAAGGAATAATGACCGAATTGGCCTGTCATCAATTGCAAATTGGAACTTGGGCTATGCGCGAAATTCCAAATAAAGTAATGGGTCACGGTGCGATCACTTTTTGGAAAGAAAAAAGAGAAGTGTACGACAATGCTAGTTGCATATATATGTTTGAAAACGGAGTAAAAATGAATTTCGACTCGGTGCTTTCGAATAAATTTTACGGTTTAGAAGAACAAATTCTAGGTTCTAAGGGCACCATTGAACCCGAAAAATACAAGTATTATTACGAAGAAATCTCGCCTGCTCCCGCTTTTTTACAATTGATAAATGATACCGAAAATGCCCTTTTTGGAAGTTTACCTTTTGCCGGTACCAGCTGGGTTCCTGAAACAGCAAATACTAATGAAGGTCATTATTTAATGGACACAAAAAGTGTTGGAGATGGCACCTCTTTAATGCTGGAGGCGTTTGCAGAATCTGTAATCACAAATAAACAACCTCCGCTGATTGCGGAAGAAGGTTACTATGCCACCCAACTGAGTTTACTCGGTCACGAAGCAATGGTAAAAGAGCAAATGCTACTATTTCCGGACCAGTTCAAAATTGATTATTTAAATCATAAATCGGTATAAAATGCTACAAATAAAAGATATAACTATTACCGCAAAACAAATAAAAGGAGAACTCATCCTTTTTTTGGTTTGTTTTTTGATTGGGTTTGTAATCAACTTTATTGCGATCAGTTGGTATGGCTCTAATTGGTCGGAACTATTCACCTCCTTGCATTATGTGATTGTATTCGGATTATTTCTTTATGCAATTTGGAGCGGCATTCGATTCCTATTGCTATTGTTTAAAAGAATTTTTCAAAAACCGAAAACCAAGACGGTCTAAACCCTTATTCATCCCTAAAATTTATAAAATACAAAACGGTGCAATTCAAACAACAAAATTATTCCGCAACTCATAAAATTTTTTATGCTTGGTTCGAAGCGATGCATACCCGAATAGATATTGCTGTTTCGGCCCCTATTTTGCGCAATGATTTGGTTACAATTGCTTCTGAAATTGAGCAAATAGTTCAGAAATATGAACGTATTGCGAATCGATTTGACCCCAAAAGCGAAATCAGTTTGGTGAATAAAAATGCTTCGGTAAAAGCAGTTCGAATTTCGCCTGAGTTGTACGATTTGCTAGCAGATTGTGAGTTGCATAACACAAACACTTTAGGCTATTTTGATGTTTCTGTTTATTCGACAATTGCAGCCGAAAATGGCTCAAAAAGCTATATTCTGAATACAAATAATCAAACCGTTACCTTTTCGCAGACCGGAGTTTTATTGGATTTGTCCGGTTTTCTGAAAGGCTATGTTTTGAATAAATTGATTTCTATTGTGGAAACCAAAAACATCGAGGATATCTTGATCAATGTTGGAAACAGTTCGATTTATGCCAAGGGGAATCATCCTTTTGGCGAAGGCTGGAAAATAAAAATACCAGATACCCAAAAAGAGTGTGTCCTTAATAATGAATGTTTGACCACTTCAGGAAACACCGATAAAAGCCAATGGAAAATCGTCAATCCGTTGACATCAAAAACGGCCGGGACTAAAAAACCAATTTCAGTGCTTTCGAAATTTCCCGACGAGGGCGAAGTGCTTTCGAAAGTGGCTTATTTAGCTTCAAAATCGGATGCGAAAGCTATTCTTAAAAATTATAATGCCCGCATACTTTAAAAAAATCAACTAATCACTAATTTATAAAATCGAAAATGAAAAAATGCAATTTACTACTGTTTGCCCTGCTACTAAGCACGTTTACACTGTTCTCACAAGCCAAATGGGAAACACTTTTTAATGGAAAAGACCTTAACGGCTGGAAGGTGTTGAATGGGACCGCCGAATATGAAATAAAAGACGATGCCATTGTAGGGAATTCCAAACTGAAAACTCCCAATACTTTTTTGGTTTATGATAAAATGTACAGCGACTTTATTTTGGAATTGGAATTTAAAGTAGACGATGGCTTAAACTCCGGAATCCAGTTTAGAAGTAATAGTTTCAAAGATTTCAAAGACGGTCGAGTACACGGTTACCAATGCGAAATAGATCCTTCGCCACGAGCCTGGAGCGCTGGAATTTATGACGAAGGAAGACGCGGTTGGTTGTATCCAATGGAGAAAAATCCGAAATCTAAAACCGCTTTCAAAGCCAACCAATGGAATAAAGTACGCATCGAAGCCATTGGCAACAGCCTCCGAACTTGGCTGAACGGTATGCCTTGCGCCAATGTATTAGACAATATGACTGCCACAGGATTTATTGCCTTGCAAGTACACCAAATCGAAAAAGACGAACAAGTTGGAAAAACGGTGCAGTGGAGAAAAATACGCATCTGTACTCAAAACCTAGACAAAGTAAAAACGCCTTACAAAAAAGAAATCTACCAAGCCAATTGTATCGACAACACCGTCTCTGACGAAGAAAAGTCTGCAGGTTGGCAACTCCTTTGGGATGGAAAAACCACCAATGGCTGGAGAGGAGCGAAACTAACTACTTTCCCAACAGGAGGTTGGAAAATGGAAAACGGAATTTTGAAAGTCTTAAACTCTAACGGTGGCGAATCGACCAATGGTGGCGATATCGTGAGCGTGCAAAAATATAAAAACTTCGAATTGAGTGTTGATTTCAAAATCACGGACGGTGCCAACAGCGGTATCAAATATTTTGTAGATACCGAACTCAACAAAGGCGAAGGCTCCTCGATAGGTTGTGAGTTCCAAATTCTCGACGATCAGAAACATCCCGATGCCAAATTAGGTGTCAAAGGAAATCGCACTTTGGGTTCGCTTTATGACCTGATTGCAGCTCCTGAAAACAAAATTTTCAGAAAATCGGATTTCAATACCGCTCGAATTGTAGTCCAAGGAAATAAGGTGCAACATTTCCTAAACGACAAACTGGTGGTGGAATACGAACGCAATACCCAAATCTGGCAAGCATTGGTCAATTACAGCAAATACAGCGTTTGGCCTAACTTTGGTAATGCCGAAACGGGTAATATTTTATTGCAAGATCACGGTAATGAAGTCTGGTTCAAAAACATTAAAATAAAGGAGTTGTAAAACGCTAGAAATCATAGAACGCCAGGACACTACTTTGTTTCAACGAGTTATATTTCAAAAAAACTATAGAACACAGTCCAAAATGCCACGCTATTTGTCAGTCCGTAGGAGACGCTACACGCGAGATTAGGGACGCTTTACAGCGTGACAAACAGACTCGTCAGGTTGAATAAAATATAGATATGTTTGGTATTAATCGCGAATGCCCTGCAACACATCAAGACCTATGAGGTTTCAAAAACCTCATAGGTCTGTTTTAAAACTTAATAGGCAATAGACCCAAACACTTTTAAGTACAAATTAAATTTAAGATAAAATCCCCAAACAAATGAAAATACAAGGAATGCGCTGGCTTATACTGAGCTTAATTGTTTTGGTTACCATCATCAACATTTTAGATCGTGGGACTTTAAATTATATGTGGCAGGATGGCAAAGACAAAACCACTGGGCTTGTCATACAACGAGGTATTGCTTCGGAATTGCACATTATCAACGATGGTATGTCGGCAGAGGAACAGCAACAAAAATCAAAAGAAGCATTTGCTTGGATCAACATCACTTTTATGTTGGCATATGGCGTGAGTCAGCTGGTATCGGGAGCGATGTATGACCGTGTGGGCACCCGCAAAGGTTTTACGATTTCTGCTTTAATTTGGGGCGGTGCGATTGCACTGACTTCGATAGTTACAGGAGTAAAACAATTGGCCTTTTTTAGAGTAATGCTTGGTTTGGGCGAAGCGGGTCCTTGGCCGGGAACCACCAAGTCGAACGCGGAATGGTTTCCTATCAAAGAAAGAGCCATAGCGCAAGGATTTTTTGGAGCAGCTTCCTCTTTGGGAAATATTTTGGTTCCCGTAATTATTCCGCTTCTATTTCTTTCTTATGGCTGGCGCGCTACTTTTGTGATTTTAGGAGTGATTTGTTTGCTTTGGATTCCGCTTTGGATGCTGGTGAATAAAGCTTCGATGCAAAATCATCCTTGGGTTACTGAAACTGAAAAAGAATACATTCTAAATGGTCAAACAGAGCAGCCCAGTGCCGAGAGTAAACACATTGGCATCAGTGCTTTAGTTCGAGACAAAAAAAGCTATTCTGTGATCCTAAGTCGTTTTTTCCTAGACCCCATTTGGTGGATGTTTATGACTTGGTTGCCTATTTATTTGCAAGAAGTCTATCAATTGAATCTGCAAGATGTTGCTGCCGTAGCTTGGATTCCGTTTGTGGGTGCTGCCATAGGAAGTCTGACTGGCGGATGGTGGGCAGGAAAATTGATAAGCAAGGGAATGCCGGCCTTGAAAGCCCGAAAAACAACCATTGCGATAGGTGGAGCGTTAATCGTTCCCGGAATGATTGGGGCAGCCTTCGCTCCCACTGGCTTATCCGCTTCAATAATGTTGATGCTGATATTGGGCGGTTTTCAGTTTGCGATGACTAATATTCAAACCTTGCCGAGCGACTTTCATTCCGGAAAAACTGTCGGAACATTGGCAGGATTAGGCGGAGCTGCGGCTGTGCTTGGCATCGTCATTTCCACTTATCTTGTGCCCATCTTAACCCAAAGCGGAAGCTGGATTCCATTCTTTGCTATGGGACTTTTACTCATTCCGCTTTCGATCAGTTCCATTTTCGTATTTAGTCCAAAAAATAAAAATAAAATCACAAATAATGACTACTAATCAGTTAGCCCAACTGGCTCAAACCCCTTTAAAACAAAAAGACAACCGCGTTTGGCGCACCTATTCCGGTGGTGCCTTGATAGATCATTGGAAATTAGTCTCTGAAGAATTCGATGGCAGTTTTCCAGAAGAATGGATTATGTCTGCCATCGCTGCCCGCGGCAAAAATAGACCTGCAAACGAAGGGTTAACTATTTTGAATACGCCATACGGCAAATTGGAATTGAAAGAATTGATTGCTTTGAATAAAGAACTTTTTCTAGGTAAAAAAATTGCTGAAAAATACGGTACAACTGGGGTTCTCATCAAAATGTTGGACTCCAAAGAACGCCTAACCATACAAGTTCATCCCGATAAGCAGTATGCGCAAACGATGCTCAACTCACCTTTTGGCAAAACTGAATCTTGGTATATTTTGGGAGGTCGAGAAATCGACGGAAAAAAAAGCACGATTTATCTCGGTTTTAAAGAAGGTGTAACTCCTGAAATCTGGAGCGAACTTTTCAGAACTCAGAATATTGAGGGTATGCTCGATTGCTTGCATCAATTTGAAATACAGCCGGGCGACGCTTTTATGATTTATGGAGGCGTTCCGCACGCCATCGGTAGTGGCTGCTTTTTATTAGAAGTCCAAGAACCCACGGATTACACAATGCGGGTTGAAAAAATAACTCCGGGCGGACTTACGATTAGCGACGAACTAATTCATCAGGGCGTTGGAGAAAAAAATATGTTAGACTGTTTTCATTATGACGGCTGCTCTTTTGAAGAAGCTTCCACAAGATGGAAAATAACACCGCAAACCCTTGAGTCCTCTGACCATCATTCACTTAAAACCATTTTCAACGAAAGCCATACGGATTGTTTTGGGCTCAACGAACTGGACTTGGATGGTTCATTTGAATTAAAAGGAAATGGAAGTTTTTTTGTCGCGGTAATTTACTTTGGAGAAGGAGAAATTTTTTGCGGCGGCAAAAGCTATTCCTTTTCGCAAGGCGATGAACTATTCTTTTCGGCCGCTATCGAAAAAGTGATTTGGAAGACTTCGAAACCATCCAAAATTTTACTATGTTATCCTCCAAATTAAAATAGAGTTTTCAATTCTTCATTTTCAATTCACCATAAATTTCAGTTCAGAAATACTACCTTTAAAATAATTCTCTGCTTCATATTCACCAATTAATCTCCTGAAATCGGTACCAATGCTTATCGGGTCATCAGGTGGTATAGGCAGAGATTCTCCTATGTTTTCGGAGTCTATTAATTTACCATTAACATAAAGTGACATCTGACCATTTTTGAGTAATTCGGCTTTAAAACTGAAATTTGATGGAATTTTTTCTGGTGTTTTTAATGTCGTCAACACACCGTATTTTCGAACGCTATACCAAAGTTTTCCTTCTTTGAGATAAACCGAAAGTCCGAACACTTCCTCTCCGTGCGCAATGATGACACCATTTTGACAACTACTTTCAACTGTGGCACTCATCACAACCGATTTTGCGGTTACATCTGGAATGTAGAGATGCAATAAATTCAGAAAATTACGATTTCCATTGAAAACCAGCTTTCCATCGGATGTTTTGGTAACCCCATAATTCATCCAAGGAACAATTTTATTGTTGATATTGAGGCTTATTTCAGGCCCATAAGGTTCTGGGAATGCGGTCTCGGGTTTGCGGTCCTTGATGTGACCCGAAGCAGTCAAACTAAGACTGTTGCGCCACTGCACCAAATCGGCATACAATTCCTTTTGTTTGCCGGGCATTTCAGCTGCGAGATCTTTGCTTTCGCCAATATCGGTTGATAAATTATAAAGAGCTGTTTTTTTCGATGTATAATCTTCTACCAATTTAAAACTCCCTTTGCGAATTGCCCCCCCGCTGAAACCTCCCAAAAAGTGCGGTGCTTGAAGCGGATAATGCCAAAATAAAGATTGGTGAACTTCATTTTTGGATTTTGGATTTTTCCATAACGCGAGCATCGACTTTCCATCTTGGACTTGCAATTTTGAAATATCGTAACCTATCATTTCGCAAAAAGTGGAGAAGAAATCCATATTCGTAACCATTTGATTTACATCCGAGCTGATTTTGATTCCCTCTTTCCACCAAACGATAAGTGGAACTCTAATTCCCCCTTCGTAGACCGAACTTTTACCTGCTCGGAGTGGCGCATTAGATGTCACATTGGTCTCGCCTCCGTTATCTGACATAAAAATCACAATTGTATTGTCGAGCTGGTTGGTCTCTTGGAGCTTTTTCATAATCATCTCGACTCCATCATCGACAGATTTTAATTGTGCCGCCAAGTGCACATTATTTCGATTTGAAATCGGTGACAAACCTGCACCGGTTTTCTTCGAAAAATAATCAACATATTCAGGTTTTCCATTTAGATTGGTATGTACAGCATAATGACTCAAATACAGAAAAAATGGTTTTCCGGTTTTTTGAGGGTTGTTTCTGTCAATAAACTCCACTGCTTCTAAATTTTGCCTATCGGTAAGATGTTCGATTGGAAATATTTTCTGTTTCACTTCCTGATTAAAATGGTACGGAAAAAAATAACTCCCCCCAGAAATCCCCCTATTTTCATTCAAAATAACTTCGTTAAAACCGTGTTTTTCTGGTCCTGATTCTTTAGCTCCATTTTTGGCATAGCCAGAAAGATGCCATTTCCCAATCATACCCGTTTGGTATCCTTTTGTTTTAAAAACTTCGGCTAGTGTCACTAGATCTTCGGATAAATGCTGGTCACCGTGCGGACGCAAATAATCGGTTATTCCTATTCGGGCGGGATGCTGACCGGTCATTAAACTCGCCCTTGATGGTGAACAAACGGGCGCTGATTCATAAGCATTGGTAAAACGCAAACCACCACTTGCCATTTTATCAATGCTGGGCGTTTCATTGAATTTATTTCCATAACAATTAAGCTCCGAATAGCCCAGATCGTCTACCAAAATGAATATTACATTGGGATTCTTGGGAGGGTCAATCGTTACAAATCCTGTGAAAAAAAAACTCAATTGGAGCGCCATTAAAGTGGATATAATTCTACTAATACTTCTATTCATTTGAAAAAAAATCTATTACAATGTGGATTATTCAATATTATTTGGTGTTTGAGTTGCTGAAAAATTATTCATTTTCACTACTCATTTTTCTTTTATATTCTGTTGGGGTCAGTTCGTACAATTCTTTAAAACATTCTCTAAAATATTTTAAGTCATTAAATCCGACTTCGAATGCGATTTGAGAAATATTCATTTGTGTTTGCACCAGTAATTGTCCCGCTTTTTTAAGTCGAATCATTCGAATAAATTCCGATAGATTTTGCCCGGTTAGCGCTTTCAATTTGGTATATAAGACAGTACGACTCATATTCATCTCTTCGATGAAGATTTTGGTGTCAAAATCTTGGTTGGTAATGTTTTTCTCAACAATAGCGATCGCTGTTTCCAGAAAAACCTCATCGGCCGAGGTCACGGTCAAATTTTTAGGTTCTAAAAGAATGTCTTTTTTAAATTTGTTAATCAAGTTGGCTCTCGTTTTTAATAAATTATCCACTCTAGTGATTAAAATACTCGACTTGAAAGGTTTTGTAATATAGGAATCTGCGCCAATAGCATATCCCTCCTCTTGGTTGGTTGGCGAGGTTTTGGCCGTTAGCAACAGCACTGGAATATGACTCGTTATTAAAGTGGTTTTGATGTTTTTACACAATTCAAATCCGTCCATAATTGGCATTTGAATATCACTGATTATCAAATCGATCGCGTTTTTATGTGCGATAGCGATGGCTTGTTCTCCGTTTTCTGCCGTAAAAACATTGTACTTGGAGGCAAATAATTCTTTGATAAAGGTTTGTAAATCGAGATTATCCTCAACTATCAATAAGGTTTCGGACTGTTTCTTTTCGATGGTGTCGGCTTTAAAATCTTCGATAACTTGTTTTCGCGGCTTTACATTTAAATCGATGAAAAAATCACTGCCTTCAGCGGCTTCCATCTCGTTGATACATTCACTTTCTAACAAATGTTTTTTTCCTTGTTTTAAATAGACACTAAAACAAGTTCCATCTGTTTCTGAACTGTTGACCACGATGTCGCCTTTGTGCAGATTGACGAGGCTTTTGGTTAATGACAATCCTATTCCAGACCCTAATTCCATCTTCTTTTGGTCGAGTTGGTAGAAACGCTCAAAAATTTGTTTAATATGCTCAGCCGGAATTACATTGACGAAGTTGATGACATCAATCTTTACATATTTTACATTTACATCGTCGTCTTTTTTAATATTTTTCGTAACATTGATGATGATATCATTATTATCGGCGGTAAATTTGAAGGCATTGGATAATAAATTGAATAAAATCTTTTTCATTTTGTCTCTGTCAAACCAAAGTTCGATACTTTTATGAGAGGTATTAAATTGAAAATTAATATGTTTCTCTTTGGCCAATCCTTCGAAGGATTTTTTGATGTCTTCAATAAACGGGACGATATCATTTTTGGATGCTAACAAAGACAATTTACCGGAATCACTTTTTCTAAAATCGAGTATCTGATTGATGAGTTGAAGCAGCATTCTAGAGTTGCGATACATAATATCGTGTTGCTGACGAATATAACTATTGCCCATTTTTTCTTCGATCATTTTTTCTAGGGGAGCAATAATCAAAGTCAACGGTGTTCGAAAATCGTGCGATACATTCGTAAACAATCGCAATTTCAATTCGTTGATTTCTTCTAGTTTTTCTTTTTCTAAGCGCTCTTTCTTCAATTCATTTTTTTCTTTGATTCGAAGCAACAGTATTTTTCTGATGTAGGACAAGACTACAAAAGCAATGGATAAATAAATAATATAAGCCCACCAGGTTTTCCAGGGAGCGGGTAAAATCTTTATTTTTATTAAATCTCCTTCTTCATTCCAAACTCCATCATTATTAGAACCTCTAACTTTAAATACATAATTCCCTTCCGCGATATTGGTATATACAGCTTGTCGCTGATTGCCCACATAATTCCATTTTGAATCGTTACCCTCTAAAATGTAAGCAAACTCATTTTTTTCAGGTTGTCTGTAATTTAATGCTGTGAAGTCAATACTGAAATTATTTTCATCGTATTTAAGAGTGATTTCGGAGGTTGCATCTGTAATTTTTAGATGCGGTTCGTTGTTGACATCGATGTTATTGATGTCGATCGTGGGAACGAAGGTGTTTTTTCGAATATCACTTGGGTTGAAGTAGGTAATTCCATTTGTACCCCCAAAAAACAATTCATTATTTCTGGTTTTTAAAAAGGAACCATAATTGAATTCATTACCTTGAAGACCATCCCATTGATTATAATTTTTGATTTGATTGGATAATACATTTAATCGACTGATGCCATAATTGGTGCTGATCCACATATTCCCGTTGTTGTCCGACAAAACGCCATAGATGATATCATTGGGCAAACCTTCCTTAATTCCGAAATTTTTGGTTTCGCGCCTTTGTGGGTTGTACAAAAACAAACCTTGACCTTCGGTACCAATCCAATAGTGATTGAAATTATCGATATAAATACTGTTGACATACAAAAATGGATTTTTGTCATTGTCTTTTTTCTCAATAGGAATAAGTGTACGTTCTTTAGTGTAGATATTTATTTTTTGAACCCCATTACTACCTCCAACTAATAAAAATCCAGGCTTTCTGGTTTGAACGATACTCATTACCGTACGCGAATCGCGATCGATACGCGAGAGTATTTTACTTTGCTTATCATATACCAATAGCCCACCGGTTAAAGTCCCAATCCAAATTTTCCCCTCAACATCCTCTAAAAGAGTTAACACCTTATAGGATTGGAGTGAAGTTTCAATGGCATTTGGAAAATCAATTTTGTTGAATTGAGGCGGAAGTTGATTTGGATTGAAATAATTGACTCCACCATCGTGAATTCCTACCCAAATAGTGCCATCTGTGGCAGTTATGACTGATTTTATATTATTGGCACTGATGCTATTTTTAGCATTTGAGTTGTGCTTAAAGTAGCTGAATTTTTTGGACTTTCTATCGTAAAAATTCAATCCGCCGCCCTCGGTACCAATCCATAAATTGCCATTTTTGTCTTCGGTCATACCGCTTACAATTTTGTAGTTGAGCTTGGTATTGGTATCGCCAAAAGAAATTTCTTTGAAAACGTCGTTATCTTTATTAAAATAATCCACGCCGTCGCCCCAGGTTCCTATCCACATATCGCCTCTGGAGTCGCAAATTATTTTATAGATTGAATTTTGACTTAGGCTGGCATCGTCCTTTTCATCGTGAACAATATTCCTAATGACTGTATTTTCGGCATTGATAATATAGATTCCCGAATAAGATCCAACCCATAAATTTCCTGAAAGATCTTCAGTAATGCTTCGAATGGCGGTAGCTATTGCTTTTTTTCCTTGAAACTCATAATCTATAAAAAGTTTAGTTTTTGGGTTGAATTTAGCTAAGCCTTTTTCATATCCTAACCAAATGTTGTTTTTACTGTCTTGAAATAGTGTCGGGCGATCTTGCGAATATTTGCCTAAACTTTTGTTTATCGGAAAATCATATTTCTTTACAAATCCTTTACGGGGATCATAAACTACTATGTCTTGGGTACTGCAAATCCACAAATTCCCATCTTTAGTTTTCAAGAAATCACGGGTATTATCCTTTAAAAATCGAGAGGTTGAGGTTGATTTTTTTAACTTAGTAATTATTTTTGTCCTAGTATCTACCTGACTAATTCCTTCACTTGTAGCAATCCATAGCGTGTATGCGTCCAGCTGAATGATATCCCAGATGATATTGGATTGAATGGAGCTCTTCGCATTGGAATATTGATATTGAACAAAATTATTTAATTCTGGATTGTACTTATTCAATCCGTTTTGAGTGCCTATCCACAAATTCCCTTTCGCATCTTGGTATAAGGTTTGAATATAATTGTTGCTTAAACTATTTTTGTCATCGGAACGGTGTCTGTAAATAACAAATTTATTTCCGTCAAATTTATTCAGTCCGTCTCTGGTTCCAAACCAAACATAGCCTTTTTTATCTTGTAAAATTGCCATGACAGACCTTTGAGAAAGTCCTCTTGACGAAGTGAAATGTTGAAATTTTAAAGTATATTGTTTGTCATCAATCCCTTGCGCTTGCAGGGATAAAGTCGCTCCGAAAAAAAGTAGTAAACCAAAAAAGTAGTAATTCTTCATAATTATAAAATAAATCTAAATTTGATCTGATGAATTCCGGTACGGAACACCAAAATTCTACTGCTAAAAAGTGCATAAAAACATCGCATTTCTTTTCGAAGAAAAATCATTGACACAGATCTATTGCTAAACATAAGGTTTGCATGATTAGCATGTATTCTTTTATCAAAATGCGATGTTTTAGTTTGCATTATAAGCATTTAAGAGTACGCAAAATTACAATTAATTTAAAATATGAAAAATTTGTTGCATTCTATGTGATCGAGATGATTTATTTGATAATACCAAAAGTATAACTAGTTGTTTGTGTGTAGTTTTGTTTCGGTTCTAATGTAGCTGATGGAAAATTAGGATGATTTGGAGCATCTGGAAAATTTTGCGTTTCTAATGCAAAACCGGTTCTATAATTGTGATCATCGCCCCTTTTTCCAATCAAATTACCCTTCATAAAATTACCACTATAAAATTGAACACCTGGCTGATCTGAATGCACCGTCATCAATACTCCTGATTCGGGAGAATAAATCTCAGCTATTTTACCGTAACGACCCAGCGGTTTATTAATCACAAAATTATGATCATATCCTTTTCCAAAAACCAATTGTTCGTATTTATTGTCAATTCTATCGCCAATGGCAGTAGGAGTATTAAAATCTAATGGAGTTCCTTTTAGATTTCGCAATTCGCCTGTTGGAATCAATTCCGCATTGGTAGGAGTAAATTGCTGCGCATTGATGGACAGGACGTGTTTCAAAATAGTATTTTTAGACGTTCCCGATAAATTAAAATAGCAATGACTTGTTGGATTTATAATGGTCGTTTTATCTGTTGTAGCCGAATATTGCAGCTTTAAACTGTTGTCAGCAGTAACGATATAAGTCACCTTAATCGTTAGATTTCCTGGATATCCTTCCTCTCCATCTTTTGAAAAATAGGTCAATTCTAAAGCTTCGTTACCCTCTATTGTCACTAGCTTCGCGTCCCAAACTTTAGCATAAAAACCATTGGTTCCTCCGTGCAGATGATTGCCATTATTGTTCAGTGTCAATTCATACTTTTTATCATTCAATACAAATTTGCCTTTGTCGATTCTGTTCCCAAAACGTCCCACAATAGGACCGCAGTAGATATCAGATGCAGTCAAATATTCACCAATGGACTCAAATCCCCAAACCACATCCTGAAAATTGCCTTTTCGGTCAGGAACCCATAACGAAACTACACGTGCACCATAATTGGTAATTTGCACGATCATCCCTTTTTTATTTTTTAAGGTATAGAGACCAGTCATTTTGCCGTCCAGTTGTGTTTCAAAATTTTTGGCCTTTAATTCTATAATTGTATTCGTTTTTTGACCCTGTACATTAAAATATACTAGCACTACCAAAAACACTATTTTATACTTCATCATTTTGATTCTCTTTTATCATTAAATTAAATACCTCGTTTTTTTAACTCCATCAGCGCTTCAATATAGTAGTAATCGGCATAGTTGAGTGGAACGCTAACTTCATTGCCCATAGGCAGACTACCCACACTATTTTTCAAAACAAAATGACCATTTTCGCCCAATTTTGCGGTATAATTATCCGAGGCCAAAGACTTTAAAATATGTGTCGCTTGTTTCAAATATTTGTCATTGGTGTAGGTACTTAGCTCAATTAAACCGGAAGCTAGAATAGCACCCGATGAGGCGTCTCTGGGAGCGTTCGGAATATTGGGAGCATTAAAATCCCAATACGGAACGCCATCTTGTGGGTAGTTCGGATTGGTCAAAATAAATTTAGCAATTTTCTCTGCAAAATCTAGGTATTTTTTATCTTTAGTATAGCGGTAGCACATCGTGTAAGCATACAGACCCCAAGCTTGACCCCTAGCCCAAGCACTTTCGTCGGCATATCCCTGAGCAGTAATTTTACTATTTACGCTTCCTGTTTGTGGATTGTAATCTACTACGTGATAGGAACTACCATCAGGTCTAAAATGATTTTTCATGGTAGTATTGGCGTGAGTGATTGCTATGTTCTTGTATTTATCGTCACCGGTTAGAATCGATACTTCAAACAACATTTCAAGGTTCATCATATTGTCGATAATTACTGGAAAACTCCAACCTTTCTTACTTTGCCAGTTGTCTTTGAGGTCCCAACTTTGAATACAGCCTACATTTTTGTTAAAACGTGTAATCAATGAGTTGGATGCGTCAATCAGCACTTGTCTGTACTTTGGGTCATTGGTAATTTTATAAGCTTTGCCGTATGAATTATTGAATAGGAAACCCAAATCATGATCATTGGTAAGATCTTTATCGGCTAAAAATATTTTTTGGTTTAATTCAGCTGCTTCTTTCCATTTGGGGTCCAAAGTATTTTCATATTGCATCCAGCAAACGCCAGGCCAAAAACCTTTGGTCCAATCATAGCCTTCTAACACCCAGCGTATTTTACCATCTTTTTCTATGGTTCTGGGTATTTTATTTTCTTTGACCGAGATGGTGCGTAAAGGAGTCAACTGTTCTTCGCTTTCTTTTAATGTTTTCTCACTAAACTCGGCAGTTTTACAAGCAGATAGAATCAAAACTAGTGATAGAATTACCGCCTTACTAATTGTAACTTTCATATAAATAATATTTAACTTTTTGCTAAAGTGCATCTACCTTGCTTAAAATCTTGGCAATAAGCAAGATAATGCATCTTTTTTTATTACAAAAACATTTCTATCTAAGCAATTGCTCAAATAGTGTTTCTTTTTAACTGCTTATTTTTTAATAATTTTTTTGGTAACTGAACTTTTATTATCTGTAATTTGAATCAAATAAACACCTGATTTTAATGTACTTCCTTCAAATACTATCTTGTTATCCACTGTGTTTTTAGCAGATTTACTTTCAATTATTCTACCGTTGATGTCTATCAAACTTGCCGAAATATTTTGGAAAGCCGTGGCGTCATAATGTACTGAAATTGCCTCGGTAACCGGATTTTGGCTCACCATAAATTGACTTGAAAAATTGGCTGCTGCATCTTTAACACCAAGAGTGGTGTCAATTATTTTAAATTCTAAACCTGTAATCCTAAAATTAGATGATGTATCAGGACTGAAAAACGACACTGCATCCAAATCTGCAGTCCCACCTGGAATTGAGATACCGAGTGAAGAAATATCACTTCGACCTGAATTAGTTTCAAAACCTACGACAGTTGTATTTTTACTGGTATCTTGTCTGTTGACCACCTTACAAGATTCGATAGTACCAAAAGTGGAAAGATATACCGCCGTAATTTCTACAGCTAGTTTTGTGGGTAAGTTGGACAAATCTAATCCAAAATTGATGCCCTCACCGTTATCAATTCCTGATGAAGCTCCAGTTGTAGTTACTCCAATTCCACCGTCATTAGCTCTTTGAATACCCGCTGTAGTGGTTATAGCTCCGAAAGAAGCACCCGCGGTTTGATCAATAACCGAACCTGCACTCATTCGTATAGAAAAAGTTTTACTTCTAGCCTCTGCTATTTGTACTATTCCTGTAGAATTTGTTGTGCCAGAAATAGGTTGAGCAGCTGTAGGATTATAATCTGATGCAACTGTAACTACACCTGACGCATCAACAGAAATATTACTATCATCTTGCGTAACGATGCTAAGAGGAGATTGTATAGACGTAGTCCCATTAGGCGTAATAGTTTGATTCCCTGTTAATGAATTCAATCGTATCAGATTGTCAACAGGAACGACAGTCCCTTGTGGAATCTCTACAATTTTAATTTCGATACTTGTAATTCTAAATGAAGATGTTGCATTTGGACTGAAAAAAGCAACTGCGTCATAATCCACCGTCCCACCGGGAATTGATATGCCCAGTGTAGCAATATCTTTGCGGCCTGAATTGCCACTAAAACCAACAAGATTTGTAAATTTGCTGGTATCTTGTCTGTTGACAGCCGTACAAGTTTCAGCAGTACCGAAAGTTGAAAAATATACCGCAGAAATTTCTACAGCTAATGTCGAAGGTAAATTTGTCAAATCCAATCCAAAATTGATTCCCTCGCCGTTATCAATTCCTGATGATGCGCCAGTAGGAGTAACTCCAATTCCACCATCACTCGCTCTTTGAATTCCTCCTGTAGTGGTTATCGCTCCAAAAGCAGGACCTACTGTTTGATCGACTACTAAACCCGCACTCAAGCGGACAATAAAAGTTTTATCTTTTGCAGATGCTATTGTTACAGGACCTGTTGTATTTACAGTTCCAGAACTCGGTAGCGCGGCAGTCGGTGTATAATCTGTTCCAATAGTTACAACTCCTGCTGCATCCACAGTTATTGTACTATCATCCTCAGTGAATATTGAAGCTGGAGGTCCAGCAACTGAAGTGGTTGCTCCTGCTGCGGGACTCAATGAAATCAATCGAACAAGATTGTTAACCGGTGTGGTAGTCTGACTATAGGCTGTTCCCGCTAGAGCGAACATAGCCATAACGAAACCCATTTTTAAAATATTTTTTTTCATAATATTAATTTTTAATTGATTATTAATTAATTGTTTTTTATTATTTTTTTTGTTGTAATTACTTGATCGTTAACTATTTTTACTAAATATATGCCCATAGGTAAAGATTTTAAGTCAACGATTATTTCTTGATTTTCAGCGATCGTATCATAGCTTTTGCTGAAAACTTCTGCACCATTGATAGTATATATTTTTAAACTTGTCGTGTTGCTTCTTTTGCTATTTACGAACCGAATACTATCTTTAAAAGGATTTGGGTAAATAATCAGTTGATTTTGGGCGTTTATTTCAAAAGATGCCGAGCTTAAACCAGCATTTTTAAGCACTTTAAAAACAAATTTGTTCATTCTAAACGAACTTGCCAGAGACGCATTAAACACGGAAGCCAAATCATAATTTATTTCCCCACCAGTTAATACTATTCCTAAGTTTTCAACATTTACATCTCCTTTTCCCGAAGGAAATTTTACAGTTGCCGTAGAGGAACTTCCGCCAAAAGTGATTCTTTTTGAGGTATCATTTCGGTTGACAATAACTCCTAGTTCAGAGCCTGTAATCTCGGTAACTCCAACTTTTACCAGTTGCAGTTGCACAGTATTAGGCAAATAGGATAAATCAAATCCCAAATTGAATCCCTCATTTGGATCGATTCCTGCACCCGCTCCACCGCGAACACCCAATTCACCTGTGCTAGCCCTGTCCATTCCTGCTTGGGTTAATAAAGCACCATAATTTGCTCCTTGGTTGACATCTGTTGTACCCATCCCTTTCCATCTAAAAAAGAATTTTGTGTTATCGGCATTGTCTACATTTGTTCCTCCGTTGACTCGCCAAGCGTAATTTATCGCATCTCCTCCTACAGAAGCTGATCCATTGGCATCAATATGTAGTTCGGAAGTGTCAGAAAAAAGCGAGTTGCCTTCTAAACCTGTCGTAGGATTAGGAAGGTCTAAAACGATATTATTGATTGGCTCTACCGATGAAGGCGGTGATGCTGCATCATCCTTTATAGTTACAGTAAAAGTGACCTCATTATTAGCAGGGATATCTGCTTCGAATCCAATCATCACCGTGCCGGGATTTTTAGAATCTGCTGTAGCGGTAGGATTGTAAAAAACAGGATCTGTAGAACGATTGGTCACGAGGGTAAAATTCACCGAAGGGTTGGAGCACACAATTTCCATGATTACAGTTTTACCTCCTTGAGTTAGTCTGATTTTCGATGGACTAATGGTTTCTACAATTGCTTTGGTTACCATATTCCAATACAAATTGATAGGTTCTGCTCCATTGCTCAAGTAATCTTTAACCTCAAGATAATCCCCATCTACTAAATACGCACTTCGGGTAGCGGCAAGTAGTTCATTATTGAGGCCCAATAAGCTCTTCATATTGACCATACCACCTCTTTTGGCGTCAGTGTCATATATTTCGTCGATGGTGGCCGCGCCATTCACTTTGTGGTGTTGCCAACTGATTTCAGATGCTTTTTTGATCGAAATAGTGTTTTGGTTCAAATTGCTTACTCTGAAAATATCCCACCGTTGCGAGGTTTGCGAAAAGTCGTTGTCATTGACGTCACCTTGAGCATCATAATCGTACTTTCCAAAATCCATAGCCCAACGCAATCCTTGAGAATCATACACAAAAAAACCACCGTCCATATGGGCGTGACTATAAGTAGGAGTTCCTCCTTTGAGACCAAAATATTTACCCGTTGCCCCTTGCCAAGCCGTACGAACCATCAAAACAGGTTGGGTTCCGTATCCATTCCATAATTTCGCCTCTGGCTGTACTACATTGTCTAAATTGATATTTCGGCCATAAATTAATGAAAAGGGCAAAAATCGTCTATTGTCAAAATCTTTGCTATAACTTCCGTTTTCCATCAACTTTTTCTCCTCGGTTAACAAAGAAGGATTGTTGGCTTTTTCGGCCATCCAAAATGCCACTGGAAGTGGACTTCGTTTGGCCGTACTGTCACTGTAATTAAAATACAAAGAGGTTGGACCGGTTACATACTGCATAAACTTTGCCGATTCTAAAAAGCCTGGTGTTTGAGTTAAACGATTAATTCCCTCGTGATTTTTTCCATAAACACCTTCTAGAGCTGCAAGCAACAATACTTGGTAACTTGTGCCATACGACCAATACATTGGTCCTTCAGCATAACTTCCGCTCCCATAAGTATTGAGAGCGAGTGGGTTTTTTACCAAAACATTGTTCAATACAAAAGCGGCTTCAGTATTCATTTGCGTAGTACCATCTCCATAAATAGCCAAAGCAGCAGACGCCAAAGAGCCAATACATACTTGATTCCAATTGGAAGTAGAGTTCCAAAATGATTTGTTTTTTTGAGTTAAAAATCCATAATTCAATATTTTTTCTCTTGCCTTTTGCTTGGTTGCAGCGGACAATCCATTAAATAACCAATCGTATCCAATGGCTACCGCATAAGTCATTTCGGAAGTGTCAAGTGAATAAGTAATCCAGTTATCCCAATCACAAACATTGTTCATAACAGTTTCGGCTTTGGTTAAATATTGCGATTGCCCAGTCATTCGGTAGGCATACGACAAATAAAATATTTGCTCGATGGCATCCTGCGATTCCGCCAAAATCCTAGTTCCGGTCGGTTTAACAATTGGTGCAGCCTGAAGAAAAGAGTTTGCAGTAGCAATAATGTATTCATGCGATTTCAGATGTTCTTTAGAGCTATTGATTAGCGTTTGAATTAGAGCTTCTTCTCCCGCTTTTAAAAATAATCTCGGATGTGACGTATTGGTAATTGTTGTCAAATTGAAATTATTTGTCAGCACTTTTAATTCTATCTTTGTAATTCTAAAACTGTTTGCAAACGGGGAATTATTAAATACTGTTACCATATCGGTATTAGTCGTACCGCCGTTAATTAGAATATTAAATGTTGAAATATCAATGGCTGTCTCATTGTCGGTTACCGATTGAGTAACTCCTGGCGCCATACTATTACCAAAAACAATTCTTTTGGATGGATTAGTTCTACTCACTATTACACCACTTTCGTTAGCGTTTCCTGCAAAACTGACGTATACTTTAGAAATTTGCAAGGCTGCGGAGGCAGTAAAACTGCTCAAATTGAGACCAAAATTTATCCCTTCATTCACATTAATTCCGTCATCTGCACCACCTCGAATTCCCATTGCTCCGTCAGTAGCCCGATCAATGCCGCCATCAGCAACTTTCTTACCATAGTCTTTGCCTTCCGTACGTTCGACGCTCGAAAAACCATTTAAAACAACACTGAAAATTTTGTTCAAAGCACCCGATTGAGTTACGGTACCCGCAGTTATGCTCCAATCATCGGCGGAGGTGCTTGCACTATAACTAACCGTACCTGCGGCACTAATCGTTAAAGTAGCAGTGTCTGTAAAAACAGTCGAGCCTTCTGTACCTCCGGGCAAAGCTCGTAGCGTAATAGTGTTACTTTGCGCATGAAGTAAACTTGTCATCCAAAAGACAATGCTCAAAAAGCGGAAACTCCAACTTGTATTTTTCATAAATTTTAAAGTATGGACCATTTGAACCAAACCAACAGGTCGATTAATTTTGATGCAATTTATCACTATTGAAAATGCGAAATAGGGGATTTATCGTCTTATTAAAAGGGGTAATGCGCTTAAATCGCCCAAAAAAAGAGGTGAAACACTGAATAATATAACCAGATTATGCCTTTAAACACCTTTTACTGTGCTAGTTATTGGTTGTCGAAAGTTTTGCGTTCAAAAGCAGAAACCGCCGTATGAAATCAGTAATGACATACGGCGGTTTTACAATGAATCCTTTTGTTATCGTTTAGTTAAGGTTTGCCAATAAGTACTTTTTTGTTTACCAATTGGTTGTCCTCTGACTGTATCTGAACAATGAACGTTTGTTGTGTTTTCAGGTTAACGATGGATGCCGTATTTGATTTTACGTTTTTTAATTCGGCTACCAAACGACCTTGAATATCAAAAACCTTGATGTTCTTGATGGCACTTACCGCCGATTTTACAAATAAAGTTCCGCTGTTTTCAAATACGAGTACAGTACTATCGTTAAATTCAGAATCAACCACTTTTAAAGATTTTTGGTATTTCAATGAAAATCTGGTGTTGTCAATGCCCGCAGTTGCTGTAAATGTGTAATTACTAGATTGCAAATTAGTTTCAGATCCAGTTTTACTATCTACTAAATAAATGGCTTGCCCAGTGGCGAATACACCTTCAAATTGGTCAAGCTTGATGGTAAAATCTCCTGCGACATCTGTTTTAAAATTTAAGGCGACAACATCGGTTGCATTGAATGCTGGACGACCTTGAATGACATAGTCTTGGTTGTTGATATTGGAAGTCAAGGCCACTTTACTGTCATTAATGTAAGCGCCGTCAATACCTTGATCTACACCTATTGTTGCATTATCCATATAAGCTATCAAAACCTGATTGAACGAACCCGAAGCATTCGATAAATTCAACCAAACACGATCTTTGCTGGCCGGTTGCTTGGTTTTCAGAAATTGCCCATAAGTAGCATTGTTCACTCGCATCGCATTGGTGAAAGTTAAACTCGTTGCTGCTGCTCCCGTTTTTACAATAAATCCTTGTGCGGGAGCTATGATGCCATTTGGTGCGGGAAAACCTCCATTGGCTACACCTCCTGCCAAGGTATATGTAGCATAAGCCGTACCTGATGCACCATTGGTTTTTCTCCAAAAATAAAGTGTGCCATCTGTTGCATTGTTCGCCAAAAACAAATCGGCATCGATATTCGAGGGATACGGATTTCCAATATCGTACATTGTATTTCCAATCAATCCCGAAGTGGTTAATGTCCCATTATTGGGCACTCCAACAAAAGTACCCTTGAATTGAATACTTGCGGTTCCCAAATAATACGGTGATGTAGTCCCGAGATTGTCTGGATCTTCATTGGGCATACGGATCAAATAACCTCTACCCGTCGTAAATTGTGTTGTTGGCAAAACACTGGCATATAAATTTGTACTTGAATTATAAATGTAAAAACGACTTGGTGATTGTGAGGTCAAAGGCGAAAAATCTTGTAATGTTTGTGTACCACTTACTGGCGAAGACCACATCGTGTAATCCAAACGTTTCAATAAGTTGCTGTTTTTCTTCACAGTTATGGCTCCAGAATTGATGCCGCTGGATTGTACTTGTTGTAGGGTGCCACCATCCTCAACTATAATACCGTTGGGTCCTGCATTGTTGATGATACCTTCTTCTATTTTAAGATTTTTTGTAGCTCCAATAACTAAAGAACCCGAATTTACAGTTAAGGATTTTGCGCTAAAGCCACCTTTGGCCACGGCTGAATAATTGCCTTCGATAACAGCATTGATGGCAGGACCGGGAGTGCCGTAAGACCAACTACTGCCATTCCAAACCGTAGTAGAAATATCAACTAATTTAAGTACAAATTTGATCATTCTAAATCCGCCTGATGCCACCGTTCCGGTATTGAATAAGGAGGCGATATCATAATCTGTGGTTCCACCTTTGACAACAAGTCCTAGACTCTCAACATCAAGATCTGCTGCACCAGAGGGTAATTTTATAGTAGCTGTAGAAGTACTTCCTCCAAAACTAATTTTTTTGGAAGTGTCTTTTCGGTTCACTATTTCACCCATTCTGGCCCCCGAAACCGCATCTACTCTAATTTTAACAATTTGTACTTGTACTGTAGAGGGCAAAAAGGAAGCATCAAATCCTAAAGAGAATCCCTCATTAGCATCTATTCCACCACCCCCGCCGCCGCGTACTCCTATTTTTCCATCACTGGCTCTGTCTATTCCCGCTTGAGTTAGCATAGCGCCATAGTTGGCTCCAGGAGTAGTATCGGTAGTACCCATTCCACCCCATCCAAAAAAGAATTTGGTATTATCTGCTGTGTTGATATCGGTTGAACCATTGACTACCCAAGCATATTCTTCATAATTACCACCGATGCTAGCCGCACCATTGGCATCAATATGCAACTCGGAGGCATCAAAGAAAAGCGTACTTCCCTCACGTCCTGTATTAGGATTCGGGATGTCTAACACGATATTGTTTATAGGTTCCACAGTTGAAGGTGGAAGTGGTGTATCATCTTTTATAGTTATGGTAAAAGTAACTTCGTTATTGGCAGGAATATTGGCTTCAAATCCAATCATCACGGTGCCTGGATTTTTAGTATCGGCAGTAGCTGCAGGATTGTAAAATACAGGATCAGTAGAACGATTAGTAGCCATCGTAAAAGTAACGGCAGGATTGGAACTCACTACTTCAAGAATCACTCTTTTGCCTCCTTGCGACAAACGCAATTTAGATGGACTAATCGATTCTATGGTAGAGCGGGTTACCATATTCCAATACAAATTGATGTCCGAAGCACCATTGTTAATATAATCTTTTACCTCAAAATAAGATTCGTCCACGATATAAGCACTTCTAGTAGCAGCCAATAGTTCATTATTGAGTCCTAACAAACTTTTCATGTTTACTTTAGCACCTCTTTTGGCAGTTGTATCATATAACTCATCAATGGTGGCATTGCCATCAACTTTGTGATTTTGCCAACTTGTTTCACTAGCTTTTTTGATAGAAATGGTATTTTGACTCGTGCCTGCCACTCTGAAAATCTTCCAACGGTCGCCAAATTGAGAATTGTCACTATCATCAAGGGTTCCCTGTGCGTCATAGTCGTATTTACCAAAATCCATCCCCCAACGAATGCCTTGAGAGTCGTATACAAAAAATCCACCATCCATTTGACCATGGCTGTAAGTAGGTGTTCCTCCTTTGACACCCATATACTTTCCTTGAGAACCTTGCCATTCGGTTCGTACTAAAGCCACAGGATTTACACCATTTCCAGTCCAAATCTTCTTTTGAGGATTGGTCAAATTGTCCAGTGAAATATCTTTACCAAAAATTAACGCCATAGGCAAAAACCCTCTGCTTCCAATATTACTGGCATACACACCGTTTTCCATCAATTTTTTCTCTTCGGTTAACCATTCCGGTCTATTGGCTTTCTTGGCCATCCATAAGGTAGCAGGAAGTGGTATTCTTTCGGCAGTACTGTCACTATAATTGAAGTAATACGAAGTAGGACCGGTAACATATTGCATGAATTCAGCCGATTCTAAAAAGCCCGGAGAGGCAATCAATCGATTGATTCCTTCGTGATTTTGACCATAAATCCCTTCTAATGCGGATAACATAACCACTTCATAAGTAGTTCCATAACTCCAGTACATCGGTCCTTCAGGATAGTTACCATCGTTGTAGGTGTTCATAGAATTGGGGTTCTTTACCAAAATTCTATTCATAATGTAGGCAGCTTCAGTGTCCATTTGAGTCGTTCCATCTCCATAAATGGCAATAGCCGAACAGGACAAGGCCCCTATACAAACCTGATTCCAATTGGAGGTATAATCCCAAAAAGGTTTTGTTTTTTGGGTTAAAAAACCATAGTTTAATATTTTTTCTCTTGCTTTTTGTTTGGTTGCGGCTGAGAGGTCATTGTATAACCAATCATAACCAAGAGCCACGGCAAAAGTCATTTCGGAGGTGTCTAGCGAATAGGTAATCCAGTTATCCCAATTGCAGACATCGTTGATCACTTTTTCGCCTTGGGTAAGATACTTAGTTTGCCCCGTCATTCTGTACGCATACGACAAATAGAAAATTTCCTCAACGGCTTTTCGTGCTTCGGCTAAAACTCGTGTAGCATTAGCAGGTTTTACGATTGTAGGCGCAGTTAAAAATTCGTCTGCCGTTTTGATGATGTAATCATGTGATTTTTTGTGTTCAGTTGAAGAGTTGATAAGCGATTGTATCTGGGCTTCTTCTCCAGCTTTCAGAAACAATCTCGGGTGAGACACATTGGAAATATTCGCCATATTTAAATTGTTGGTGAGTACCTTCAATTCAATTTTTGAAACTCTGAAGTTATTTGTAGCAGTAGAAGTATTAAAAATCGCTACCATATCAGTATTGAGCTTCCCACCTGTCAAAAACAAATTGAGCTCAGTAACATCAATGGCGACTTCGGTATCGGCAATGGGCAAGGTAACACCTGGCGTTCCAGTTTTTCCGAATACAATTTGTTTGGATGTAGCCATTCTATTAACAATTACACCTCTTTCGTTAGTCGCACCCGCAAATTTTACATAAATTTTCGTGATTTGTATTCCCGCCGATGTCCCTAAAGTTGACAAATCTAATCCAAAATTGAGCCCTTCATTGATCTCAATTCCTCCTCCAGCTCCACCAACAACTCCTAATTCCCCTCCAGAAGCGCGGTCTATCCCGCCATTTGTTAATTTTTGGCCGTAAGTACCTCCTGTGGTTGTGTTTACAGTAGCCATCCCCCCGATAGTTACTCCAAAGGTTTTACTCAAAGCACCAGACTGGGTTATAGTTGAGGCCGTTACACTCCAATCGTCGGCGGCAGTACTGTTACTGTAGGATACAACTCCTGCTGCGCTTACACTTAGGGTAGACGTATCTGAAAACAGACCACTTCCTTCAGAGCCACCCGGCAAAGCGGTAAGGGTAATAATATTATTTTGAGCATAGCCAGATATTGTTGTCAAGAATAGCGAACAAATTAGCAAATAGAATAGTTTGATTTTTTTCATAGTAGGTTTAATTTTAAAATTTTATGACGTTGATTTTGGTTACTATATTTGATGCAATTTACAATAACTCCATTGGACGGAAAGGGAATTATCATCTTAATGTAGGGGGTAAATTGATGGGGTGCATCAGTATCTTGTAGACTAGCAAATGCATTATAACCAATCGTAGCTGTAGCAAGTCATCCTTAACTACCCGTATATGCCCGGATTGAAATACTTATCCTAAAGTTTGCATTTAGTTTTTAACAATGAATTTAACACCTTGTTCTCTGCGATCGGCCGTCATCACTTTTAGGATATAGATGCCATCCGGTAGGTTTGCGGTAGAATGCATATATTTCAGTTTATTGCCCAATTGGGTGTTTGTCGTTATTCTTTTTCCGACAACATCATATATAATATAAGAATTCAGTTCTTTTTGCTTGGGATTTTCAATTATTAAATTTTTAGAAGCATTGTCTTGAAGTACCACCAGATCAGAAGCAAATGATTTTTCAAGCCCTAAAGTTGTTGCGGATTGGAAAACAATTTCGTACTGCGTATTGTTTTTTCCCGCAGGCAAATTCAGTTCGAAGAAACTATTTTTGATGTCGTGGTATTCATTCGAAATTTTATCGTGTAGATACACATCATCCACTTGGTCAAAATTCATCATTTCTTTCACAGTAATTTTGAAGTTGGCTTTTTGCTCATTACTGAACCCTATTGGAATTTTTTTATCTCTACTAAAGGGTCTTGCATCGATGACGAAACTGGAATCATTCAGCACAAAATAAACTTCTTCAGGCGCGTCATTAGGCGAGGCAGCATCCATAGCGTGGTCTACTCCGTCTGTTGCGTGGTCAACAAAGACGAGAGCCAATTGTCTGATGCCCCTATTATTTAATAGGGCATTGAATCGGATTTGTGGAACTTGTTTGGCACTCACTTTAGCGTAATCATTACCGGCCACAGAGTAAATTTTCTCAATAGCTATTGGGGATGGAATTCTACCAATGCTTGCTGGGCCTTTTTTCTCGAAATAGGAACTTCCCGTATCACCTAGTGTGCCCTCTTTGACCGAAATTCTATAACTATTACGCATCGTCACTGTAGAAGGACTACTACCGCTTCCTGATATCATAAAACCCTGCCCAACGGGACAATAGCGTCTTTGATAGTTTACATTTGGATTACTGAATACATTACCTTCGTTACCAGCGCCGTCATAGGAGTAAAAAACTGCAGGAACATATACCCCAGCTGTCAACGGAAATCCTGTCACTGGGTCGAGCTGTCCTACGGGAGAAAACGCACCGTATCCGCCTTTGTAATCAGCAAGATAATGGGAGTTTACGCTTTTGTCCTGTTCCCAAAAATAAGCTATGCCGGTACTATTAGTTTCATTGGATAAAAATAGCGATAAATCTAATGCTGATGGATAGGGATTCCCCGTCAAAGTGAATTGGTCTGGAGCGACCAAAATGCTGATGTTGCCATCATTGGGCTTGCCTCTAAAATCATATCGTTGTCTGCTTCCCGGATTATTGGTGGCGGTTTCACCAACATTGGTCGCATCGGTGCCGCTCGTCCCTTTCATTGTAAATCCTTCTCCGGGATTTAGAATGGTACCTGCTGCGCAGCGATCCCATTCCGCATAGGTGTCTTTTACCACAAAACGATGAATCCAATAGGACGAAATATCCAATGTAGATGAGGAAGTACTGCCGTTTAGAGAAGATGTTGCCGTGCTAGCTGTACTCGCTATATTGGTTGTGGGTCTGTACAAGAGGCTAATTCCAAAGGGCTCATTACCTGCGCTACTTGAGGCAATTCCAACGGGAGAACACCAATAGTTATAGGCAAAATTATTGACGGTCCCTTCCTGAAAAACAGACAATTTTCCACTGCCACGATTAGTAGATGTTCCGCTAGCTCCTTGTAGAAAATGGCCTTCGTTTCTTAAATAAAAATTACTGGAACTGCCATTTAATTCTAAATTTCCTTTGGTATAAATCATACTGCCTTTGTTGAAGATATAACTCGAACCACCGATATACAGCTGCCCAAAAATAGTAGCAGATATTAATAAACTTCCAAGAATAATTACTTTTTTCATAAAAAATCGGAATAATACAAAAAATCAATACTGGAATGTGTTAGGATTTAAAAAATAAGTAAGGGTTCCAATGGCTATTTTTTGCTTCATTTTTACACTTTTTGTCTATGTTTTGACATTTTTTGGAGTACTACAAGAGCTCTAGTATTTCTGGCGTTATATCCAAGTTTTTGTCGAGATAGGCAAGTGAAGGCGCTATCTTTTCGAAAGTATAAATCATTTTGATATCGTGGGCTTTGGCATAGTTCGCAAGGATATTGTTTAATTTGTCAAGTAAGGGTTGTACTTTTTGTTCGTATATCGTTTGGAGCTCCAATTGGGATCAAATTAATTACCCAAATAGCATTTGCCTAATTAATTTGATACCAATTGGTTCCGTTAGAGATTAAAGATATTGTACCGGCATTAGCAATGGTTAAAGAAGTAGCTGTAGTCAAAGAACCGAGAGCTAAAAAAACACTTGGAGTTCCCGAAACTGAAACAGTTATAGTATTTATAGGAGATCTAGTATTTCTAATAATGTACATTCTACCAGTACAAGTTGAAGGATCTGGTATCGTAAAATTCGCATTCATCAGCAGAACGGTATTAGTTGTTCCTGATGTACCAATAGTGTATGAAGTAGTTCCATTATTATGAAAGGTACTTGTTGGTGCAGCGATTCCTACCCCCACTCGATTGTTCAACGCATCTACACTAAAAGTAGTACCATCTACCGAAAATTGATTGGCTACTTGCGTTCCTGAAGGGGTAAATGCCAAAGTACCTCCAGTAGGAATAGAAGCGACCACCGCACTCGCTGGGGTGGTACCACTACCTTTGTAGATACCGCCTGCACCACCAGCTAACTTTGTGTTTGTCACCCCAGCATCGTCTAGTGAAATCACAGGTGTTGCTCCTCCAGTAGAAGCAATTGGAGCCGTGCCTGTCACATTGGTTACAGTACCCACTGTTATATCTTGTGCAGCTAAATTCCCATTCGCATCAGCTATTACCATTCGGTTACCAGTTCCTGTTAAGGTTTCCAAACGAACTGTGCCTGTGGTATGTAATTGTGCGGTAGGACTTGGCGTTCCAAGACCCAAGCGACCTACATTTGTGAATCGAGCCGCTTCAATAATACCACCACCACCACTATTGGTATTAAAAACAATACCTGCTCCCGGAGCTGCATCAGCTGATTGAATAACTAGACTTGTAAAGCCACTAACTTCTTCAACTCCAGTAATAAATCCAGCATATGAACCACTAGCACTACTTTCTAAACGAAGCTCTCCCTTAATGTTGGTATCCCCTCTTACATGCAATTTATAGGATGGCGTTTGTGTGCCAATTCCAACAAAATTTTTATCTGTATCGATGCTAAAAGTAGAACCGTCTACTGAAAATTGATTGGCTGCTCCTCCAATTGGAGTAAAAGCCATCTTACTATCGACAGGAATTCTAGCATTTACAGTAGTGGCAGCGGGTAATGTCCCATCGCCTTTATAAATTCCTCCTGTACCATCAATGAGGTCGGCATTGACAATGGTATTGTCCAAAATTTTTGGTGAAGTTACTGCATCAGGAGATATAGTAGTCGTATTCGAATTCGCTCCAGCAGTAATATCTCCAGCGAGAGCAGTACGTCGTACTTCGATACCAGTTGCACTAGTGACAATATTGTTGGTTGAAGAAGGAATAAGGTTATTTGATTGAACCCATCTTGAACTAGCAGCATTGTAGTAATAAAACCCAGGGGTTACCGCATCGGTACCTGAACCGGCTGTTGCAGTATTGTAAACTAAAGTGGCATCGGCGGGCGCTCCTCCTCCGTTAGGGTTGACTATTGGTCCGCTTGTGGCTTTGCTAGTAAGCGCTACTCGAGGTATCAGTATTCCGTTTGTTGTCGATTCGATGTCAAGTTGGGCATTTGGGCTTGTAGTACCTATTCCTACTTGGGCATTGGCTAAGGAATAAAATAAGGTCAATAGGAAAAAGTGCTTTTTCACGAGTATAGATTTGGGGTTATACATTATTAAAAGTTCGTTTTTTGATAATTATACAGTAGGTGTCATTAAAAATTTTATCGTTACTATCTTAATCGTTAGAATTTGATCTACCGCCCTAAGCAGTAGTAGTTTGAAAATAAATATTTTTACTGCAAACTCCAGATTGCGTCTACGTTGACGCTGTAGCACTTTGGACTGTACTAGTGCAGTTGCAGTAGGTTGCAACATCAGCCGAAATACAATAAATGTGTTGTATCAAAAAAAATCCTTGCGGAACCTCCTGTCAATGCGCTTGCAATTCACGCACAATCAGAAATTATCTTCAAGGATGCAACACAAAATAGTAGATGAAATCCATCTGATATTTCATAGTAGGTTTATTTTAAAATTAAGGTAAAAAACGTCGGTATTATTCTATCGCAAGCTAAAACAATTGCATTGCAATAAAAGGGAATTATCGTCTTATTTTAGGGGGTAATATGACGTAATTTACCGCTACCTATAAGACTTGTGTCCCTAAAAATTGGTGAATAAAATGTGTCAAATAAAACTAAATTAGAGGGTAACTATATTAATTAAAAACCTATTAATAAATGGATTGAACACATCTAATCATCCTTTTAATAAATACCCTAAAGTGCGATTTCGCTACACAATACGCAACGATTGCAGCACATAAATGTCATCGATAGATTGATGCACTTTGGATTTAGCTTGGAATGGATCCGGAGAATGATTGGTTCTTTTTTCGAAGATTTCTTTTCGAATGGTATTGACCAAATCAATATGCTCTTGTTTATTGATGCTGGAGAATTTTTTAAAGTACAATGTCTGTGATTTATCTATCAGCTGCAAGCGGTAGGATTTAAAATCGTACATCCAGGCGAATATAGGCAAATAAAGGAATAAGGAAATCAAAACCATTTCCATAGGCAAGTATACCATTGAAGTGGCAAGTGCTAACAACAAAACCAATAGTATTCCGAATTTTATTTTCGGTTCCAACTTTTGTTTTTTGATATACACTTTTACTATATCTGAATACGAGATAGAGGACATTTCTATGCTGTTTTGAACTACTATTAGCCCATTCTTATTGCAGCTTAGGCAATCTATTTTTTTTATTCTTTTGGTATGTTGCGGCTCGAATATCGTGTTCATTTTTTGATTATTTAGTAGTTAATATAGACTTTAATAAAATAAATTATTTGAAAAATTACTTCAAAAAAGGCAAAAAAACCCTGTCCCATAAGGAAACAGGGCTTCTATATAACCTCTAAGAGTTTGTTATTTAATCTTTCGATTGAAAATCATTCTTGTACAAAGTTCGTAACTTTAGAACGGCAAAAACTAGTCCCACCAGTGCAAGAACCCACAAATAATCGCTTATTGGAGCAGTTGGTGTAGTATCTCCACCACCCTCCAAAGCGCCATCACCAGTACCACCATTTCCGTCTCCCGGCTGAGCAAATGCTATAAAAGTGCAACAAAAGCAAAGCGTGGCGATATAATATTTTAATACATTATTTTTCATTTTTGATATTTTTTAAATTATTGATTTCGAATTAGTTAAGTACTTTTTTAATCACCACTTGGTTGTCTTCTGAGCTAACTTGAACAATCAAGGCTTGATTTGTTTTCAAATTGGAAATAGTGGCAGCGGTAGATTTTACATTTTTTTGCTCGGCTAGCAATCGACCTTGAATATCAAAAACTTTCACAGTATGAATCAGTTTCGCTCCTGATTTTACCAATAAAGTACCATTTTGGCCATAAACAGTGATGCTGTTATCATTAAATTCAGCATTTATTACTTTCAATGTTTTTTGGTATTTCAATGTAAATCTTGAATTATCTACACCCGCTGCTGCATTAAAGTTATAGGCTCCTGATTTCAAATCAGTTTCAGTTCCTGTCGTACTGTCTACTAAATACACGGCTTGACCAGTGGCAAATACACCATCAAATTGGTCTAACGAGATTGAAAAATCGCCAGCCACATCGGTTTTGAAATTCAAAGCTACTACATCAGTAGCATCAAATGCAGGACGACCTTGAATTACGTATTCCGAAGCATTGATGCGAGAGGTCAAAGCTACTTTACTATCATTGATATATTCACCATCAATACCGTTATCAACACCCGTTGTAGCGCCATCCATATAAGCTATCAAAGCTTGATTGAAAGTACCACTTGCATTGGACAACTTCAACCAAACGCGGTCTTTAGTGCCTGTTTGTTTTGTTTTTAAGAATTGACCTGCAACCGCATTATTTGGACGCATCGCATTGGTGAAAGTCAATGAAGAGATTCCTACACCTGTTTTTACAATAAACCCTTGACAAGGTGCAATAATTTTTGTGGGTGCTGGAAAACCTCCATTTGCAACACCACCTGCTAATGTATAAGTTGCATAGGCAGTACCAACTGCACCATTGGTTTTTCTCCAAAAATAAAGCGTACCTCCTGTTGTGTTGCCACCAAGAAACAAATCAGCATCTAAATTGGATGGATACGGATTTCCAGTGGCGTGAAATGAATCTGTCGCTAAACCTGTTAGAGTTAATGTTCCATTGTTGGGAACTCCAACTACAGTTCCAGAAAAATTGATAGCTGAAGCACCGGTATAATAGGCAGAAGAAGTTCCCAAATCTGCTGGGTTTTCATTTGGCATACGAATTAAATAGCCTTTAGCTATATTGAAGGAACTGCTTGGAGCAACGTTTTCGTACAAATTGCTAGTTGGATTGTATACATAGAATCGATTGTTAGGCGTTTGAGCAGTTAAAGGTGAAAATTGCTCTAAAGTAGTTGACCCAGCGACAGGCGAAGACCACATTGTATAATCGTTGCGGAACAAAAGATTACTATTTTTCTTCACCGTTATAGCACCTGAATTGAGTCCAGTTGATAAAACCTGCTGCAGTGTACCACCTTCTTCAACAATAATTCCGTTAGGACCTGCATTATTGACCACACTTCTTTCAATTTTTAAATTTTTGGTAGCTTCAATAGTCAAAGAACCAGAATTGATAGTCAAATTATTAGCACTGAAACCACCTGTAGCGGAAGCAGAATAATTTCCTTCGATAAAAGCATCTACCGCAGGACCAGGAGCAGCATTAGACCAAGAAGTTCCGTTCCATACTGTACTTAGTGCTACTATTCTAATTTCTATACCAGTTATTCTAAAATTCTGTGCTGTGGCAGAAGAGTTAAAAAACGACACCGCATCTAAATCAATAGTACCACCTGGTATTGAAATACCTAAAGTAGAAATATCTCTATTACCAGCATTACCGCTAAAACCTACTACTGTTGTATTTTGACTAGTATCTTGTCTGTTGACCACAGTACACGATTCAGCAGTGCCAAAAGTTGAAAAATACACTCTAGAAATCTGTACCGCTACTGTAGAAGGAAGACTGGACAAATCCAACCCAAAGGTTATACCTTCTCCGTTGTCAATTCCAGATGATGCTCCTGCAACAGTCGTTACACCAATACCGCCATCGCTAGCCCTTTGTATACCAGCTGTAGTAGTAATTGCTCCTAAGGTAGCTCCCACAGTCTGGTCTACAACTGAACCCGCGTTCAATTGCACAGAAATCGTTTTGTTCCGAGCGCCACCTATAAGTATTGTACCTGTAGTATTCCCTGCGGCAGCGATTGGGGTATAATCCGACGCGATTGTAACAGCACCAGCCGCATCTATAGTAATACTGCTATCGTCTTGCGAAATAATTGAAGGACTTGAAGTTGTTCCTCCTGATGCTGGATTTAATGATGTTAACCTTATCAGATTATTCACGGGTGTCTGACTATAAATACTTCCCGCCAGAAGCAGGATAGCCATTGTTATTCCTTTTTTTAATGTAATTCTTTTCATAATTATTGTTTTAAATGGTTGTTAAAGTTTATTATTGTTACAAAATTCCAATTGTAGAAGGTACAATATCGATGTCGATACTTGAAAAAATAACGCAGCTTTCAGCTACTTAATTTCTGGCAAGATAGGCAGATCGCTACATACTCATAAGGGAATTATTGTCTTATTAAAAGGGGTAATGCGTTGTAATTTACGATTATAAAGCACTGAAAAGCCTCAAAAAAAAATACGAATCAAAATAAAATACCCCCTATATTTAGTCGCTTTACACCTTGTGAGAAATTTTATTTAATGGGATATTTGTTTTTTTAAATAACGAATCAACTTAAATTTTAATTAACCATAAACTTTATAAATTATGAAAAATAAAAGGCTATTAGCAGCTTTCCTTTTTTTTCTGGCTTTGGTCTCTTGTGAAAATTCTTCTTTCGCAGATGATGTTGCCAAATCCAATCTACCAGCAGAACTCAGGTACATGGATATTACAGGAGCAAGAGAAGGCAAAAGTGTCAAAACAAATGCCCCAACAGTAGATACAGGCGATGCCATTCCAGTTTTCGAATTGGTAAGTATATCCAAGGCTGACGGAACCGTTCTGGACGAGTCGTATGCAGAATTCGTAACTATTGGTCAAACTGCTTCAAAAACACTTAACGTGCTCGATCCTGCCGGTAACATTGTTTCTAGTCAAGTTGTTTACGATACTTCGCAAAACGGTATTATCACAATTGCAGAAGGTAACAAATTTGTCGTAGGAGATTACTATTTTACGATAAAAGTAAGTACCGAAGTGAAAGGTGTGGTAAAATCAACTGTTTTTGCAAAAGCGTTTCACCTTAATGTAGGACCACTGCTACCTTCCGTTTTAATCTACTCGCCTAAAAATCAAAATTTAGTGGTTGGAACCAACAACAAAACAACCGTTCCTATAGTACCAAATACCAACCCAGCCATCAAATTTGAATTGGGAAGTCTTACCGATAAATTGGTGATTGATGGCGCAACTGGGGTGATTAGTTTGTCACCTACTTACCAATATACAGCACAAGAAACACTCAAACCAATTGTTAGAGTAATAAGTACCATCAGTAATGAAGTTGTACCATTTGTAAATCCTATCAACATCGTGGTTTCGAATACACCTGTAGCAGTTCCGATTGATTCAATTTTGTTTTTCTATCCTACACTTAAAACTACCGGTTCCTATCCAGCAGGAGGCGAAGGTTTTGCCGTACAAACTGTCGTGGCAGGAAATGGAGAAGACATTTGGGGCGAACTAGACAACTCAACCGGAAGAGGGCTTGTAGCGCCAACGGAAAGACCCATCGGAAACACAGCCCAAACGATTTTAGAAGTACAAACCAACAGAACCACAATAACAGATCCAACCACTTCTTGGATGGTAGCCACTACGCAAGATTTAACACCTTTTCAATATGGGTTTAAACTTTCGTTCACTTATCATTATATGCCGGCTTTCCAATTGTATATGGCAGACGGTAGAACGCCTGTAGATATCGAAGTCTATGTTTCTACCAACTATAAGGGCGGAAACATTCAGGATGCCAATGGAAAATGGTTGAATGGTACTTGGACTCAAGTCAACAAAGTGATGAAGTGCCGACGAAGTGAAGGCGTAAGCGGAACCACATCAACCGGAGCGCCTTGGGGAACTGAATTTATAGGAACACCTTATCCTGGTGACCAAAAAGGATTAGACCCTGATGGTAGAAAAAACCCAAATACCACTTTCTACAACAAATGGGTACGCTGTACCTATGATATTCCTACATCACAAATATCAAAAAACTTTACTGTAGCCTTCAAAGTAGCCAGCTATTTCCAAGGATCTTTACTCAATAATACCACTGTTCCGGGTCGAGGAGGTTCTTTTTATTTCTCGGACTTGTATTTTAAAGCTTCAGAATAAATTATGCTTCCGATTTTTAATGAAACCAAATTATGATTTAATAAAACCAATATTCAAATGAAACTTATACAATTAACACTAATACTTTTTATCCTATCTACAGCTACTGTTCTAGGTCAAAAATCGATCAAAGGTAAGGTTATAGATAGCGAAGGTATTCCAATTCCCGGAGCAAATGTAATGGTCAAAGGAGCAAAAGCAGGCACTGTGACCGATATTGATGGCTCGTACAAACTGGCTAACGTGAAACCCACAACCATTTTGGTTTTTTCCTTCATTGGATATCAAAATAAAGAAGTAAAAGTTCTTGACAAACAGGTTATCAATGTGACCTTATCCAATGATGCGACTCAACTCGATGAAATTGTTCTGATAGGATATGATGCTGTAAAGAAAAAAGATCTTACCGGCTCCGTTTCTAAAATTAAAGCCGAAGATCTTAGCAAGACCGCCACAGCCAATTTTGACCAAGCTTTGGCCGGAAGAGCTGCTGGAGTTAAAGTTTCATCAAACGATGGAACTCCAGGAAATTCCCTTGATATTGTCATCAGAGGAGGAAATTCTATCACAGGCTCTAATGCTCCCTTGTACGTAGTAGATGGAATCCCCTTTGAAAATTTTGACCCCTCAAGTATCAATACGAACGATATCAAAAATTTCGACATTCTGAAAGATGCTTCTGCCACAGCAATCTATGGTTCTAGAGGAGCCAATGGGGTAATCATCATCAATACCAAAGGAGGGCGAACTGACGGGAAATTTGAGGTGCGATTATCTACTGCTGTAGGGGTTCAATACATACCGAACCGTTTAGAAGTGATGGGACCCTACGATTATGTGAAATACCAAGAAACTTTGGCTTATGCCAACGATAGTTTTGTTGCGGGTACAAATGTTGCTACTTTTTTACGAAATTGGGGAGATCCTGAAAATTACCGAAATGTAAAAGGAATTGACCGACAAGATGAAATTTTTAGAACAGGGATTTTCAGAGATAATAATATTGCCATCAGCGGAGGAAGTAAAAAGGGCTCATTTTACTATAGCGGTGGTTATGTGGACCAAGAAGGAACCTTGATTACGACTGGATTCAAAAAATTCACTAACAGATTAAAATTCAATAGTGAAGTAAATGAAAATTTAAAATTCAATGGACAATTAACCTATAGCAGAGCCATGCAAGAAGGCTTGCAAGTAGCTGGCAACAAAGCCACAAGCGTCATCAAAGATGCGGTATCGTTCCGCCCTGTTAATCCATTGCGATATGATGATAGTGTTGAAGAAGAAGAAGATTTTCAATTTCAAGATCAATACCTTTATGATCCTGAAAAATCATTGAGAAACACGGAAAGAACGAATAATAACGACGAATTTGCTACTACTTTAGGGCTAAATTATACTTTCCAGAAAAAGTTTACCTTAACTTTAAATGGTAATTACTGGACAAAATTCAACAAAACCACCTTATTTTACAAACAAGGAACTCAGGAAGCAGACAGAACCAATCGCGGTATTAATGGTATCGTTACGAACGCCAGATTTAACACTTTATCTACCTCCAACACTTTGAAGTTTAAGGATGTCAAAGGAAAGCACAAATACGATGCTTTAATTGGTCTTGAAGCGCAGTCCAGAAATTCTACTGGGTCAAGATTACAAAATACAAATTTGCCAACAGACGAATTTGGAATTGATAATTTAGGAATTGCCACGGGAGCGACTATTGCTACCACCAATTACACCGAGAACTCTATTTTTTCTTATTTCGGAAGGCTAAATTACGAGTACAAAAACCGCTATTTGGCTACAGTGAATTTCAGGTCTGATGCCTCCTCAAAATTCACAGAAGAGAACAGAGTGGGTTATTTTCCCTCTTTTTCTCTTGCTTGGAAAGTTTCGGAAGAATCCTTTATCAAATCCATTGACGCCATCAGTGAATTCAAATTTCGAGGTGGCTGGGGAAGAACAGGAAATGACCGTATTGGCGATTATGATGCCTACAATCTATTCTCAGTTGATGCCTCAAGTGGATACATACTAGGTTCAAATCAAACATTTTATCCAGGAGCTTACCAAAGCAATTTGGCCGTGCCTGATTTGCGTTGGGAAACTACCGATCAAACCAATATTGGATTGGATTTTGGTGTATTCAAACGAATTGATATCACAGCGGATTATTACTTCAAAAGAACCCACGACCTATTATTGGATGCTGAAACTTCACCAAGTACAGGATTCGATAAGGTACAACAAAACGTGGGAGAGGTAACCAATCAAGGATTTGAATTCACCCTAAATACCATCAATATTAAAAACAAAAATTTTCAATGGGATACCAATTTCAATATTTCGTTCAATAAAACCAATACAGTTAAACTAAACAATGGTCAGACTGCAATTTTGACTGATCCAGAATGGGATACTCAGTTTATGCAAAACGAATACCAATACATCACAAAGGTAAACAACCCCGTAGGAATGATTTATGGATTGGAATTTGATGGAATCTATCAATTGGATGATTTCGTTTTAGTCAACGGAGGAATAAGCTCATTGAAGCCTGGAGTGCCATCCTACAGAACTCAAATGAAACCGGGTATGAACAAATACAAAGATCAATTGACCGTGGATACTAACGGAGATGGCGTAGCCGATGCTGGTGATGGTATCATCAACGAATTCGACCGAAAAATTATTGGAAATCCACAACCAAAACACACCGGTGGACTTATCAATAATTTTAAATATAAATCATTCGATTTACAGATTTTATTACAATGGGCCTATGATTTTGATATCCTAAACGGAAACGATGCTCAATTTGGAACCATTTACAACCAAACTAGAAACGGATTTACTAGTCTTAGAGATATTTGGACACCGACCAATACCGATACTGAAATTGGCGGAATGCGCTATGATGGTATTAATACAACAGCCTCTTTTGGTTACAAATTAGATTCCCGTTTTGTTGATGACGGTTCGTATTTAAAACTTAAAACTATTGTTTTGGGGTATAACCTACCCAAAAGCGTATTAAAAGACCTTAATCTTACTAATTTTAGAATAACATTTGCGGCTCAAAACTTGTACCGATGGACCAGTTACAAAGGATATGATCCTGATGTTTCTGTAGGACGCTATGGTGCATTGACACCAGGACTGGACTATTCCGCCTATCCACAAAGTGCAACAATCACAGGAGGCCTTGAAGTCACTTTTTAAAAGTAATAGTATTATCTAAAAACAATTTACAATGAAAAATAATATAACAAAACTCACCATAGTTTTCATTTCAATACTAGCTCTTTCTGGTTGCTCTGATTACCTTGAATCTGAATCCAAATCAGCCTGGAAAGAAGAAAATTTCTACTCTAACAAGCAGCAAGCCAACATCGCCATTGCGGGGATTTACAGTCAGCTCTCGAACGATCAACTTTATGGAAACTCGTTCAATGTTCTGATCGAAGGTGGCACAGATGAAACCTATACCAGCGACGGTGGTCCAACCTGGGACGAAGCGAAATATAATTTTAATTCTTCCTCTGTGCCCATTAAAAACGCTTGGCTTAATTTTTACAGCTGTATCCATTTGGTCAATCAATTCGAGAAAAATTTAAAACCCTCTATTTATTCTACCGTTGAAGAATACAATTCGGTATTGGCAAAAGCCTATTTTATGCGTGCTTTTTGCTATTTTAACCTAGCCAATTGGTTTGGACCAGTACCTTTGAGATTGACGCCTGTTACCTCTCAAAAAGACAACATCCTAGCGGCATCGCCGGTACTAGAAGTGTACCAGCAGGTGGAAAAAGATTTCTTGTTTGCAGCTGAACATCTAGTTCACGCCAATAATGCTAAATATTTACCCGGTGAACCGAACAAAATGGCTGCACACGGCATGTTAGCGCGATTGTATTTAAAAATGGGTGGTTACCAACCGTATTTATCTCCGGTAGAAGCCAATTGTTATTTACCAAACAATCAACAATATTTCAAAAAAGCGCAAGATCAGTGTGAAATCGTAATAAATGATGGTTGGCATCAATTAAACCCCAGTTATAGAGCACACTTTTTGACATACTTGCAAGACAAATATGACTTAAAAGAATCTTTGTTCGAAATTTCTTTTGGCAACCTAGAAGCTACCGGTCTGCATGTCAGCGGTCGACTTGGAAATATAAATGGCGTTCGTTTCTTTGGCACTGCCGATATACCTCGTGGTTTTTGTAAAATTAATGCAAGCCAAATGCTGTATAACAAATATCCTTCTGAAGACCTAAGAAGAACTTGGAATATTGCAGGTTTTGCCAATAATTATACTACTTCCACTTCAAGTTATACCATGACCTATTTCTTCGACAATCCTTTAAATCAATATTATGCTCCAGGAAAATTCAGACGATGGGAACCCAAAAATCTGGATGAATTAATCGTTGCAACCAGACTAACTAACGCAGAATATGTTATTCTCAATAATACTACCGGCTCAGCCACCGACCCTAACTTTACCAGTATCAATTTCCCAATACTTCGCTATTCTGACATTCTCTTAATGCACGCTGAGGCTTGTATTGGCGGAAAAGAGGGAACTCTTGACGCTAGCGACAAGGCTATCAATAGCTTAAACTTGGTTAGACTAAGAGCAGGACTAGATGAATACTCTGGCAGTTTGGCTCACAAAGACTTTTTTGATGAAATTGTGGACGAAAGACTACGTGAACTTTGTTTTGAAGGATTACGCAAACAAGATCTAATTCGATGGAACTTGCTGGAAAAGAAATTAGCCGAAAATAATTTGGCTATCAAAGCAAGCGCAACTTACAGTGATAGCAATGTATTCCATCAAACCTATTTGGCTGCTGGTAAAAACTTTGATAAAACGAAACATTTATTATTGCCCTATCCGATACAAGAAACACAATTGAATACGGCTCTTATTCCAAGATAATATTCCTTAAAACTTTATACAAACCATAAATGTTACATATAAAAAATTATCGTGCCACAGTCTCTCTGTTGATTGGTATGGTCCTGATGTCTTTTGCAATTCAAGCGCAAAATGCCCCAGCGACAGAGACGTATAATTACGCAAAAATAGCAAGTCATCCCCGCTTATTACTCAATAATGAGGATGAAAAAGCAATGGCAAAAGCAATTGGCGCGGTCCCAGAATTCAAAAAAATCGATGCGTTCATCAAAGAATCTGCCGACAAATTTATTTTGCAAGAACCTCTAGTTTTTGAAAAAAAAGGCAAAAGATTACTGGCAGTATCCCGAAAAGCATTTACTAGACTCTACTATTGGTCTTATTCGTACCGTCTTACTAAAGATAAAAAATACCTCGATAGAGCCGAAAAAGAAATGTTGGCACTGTGCGCATTTGAAAGTTGGAATCCTTCGCACTTTCTTGATACGGGCGAAATGTGTTTGGGACTTGCAATTGCCTATGATTGGATGTATGCTGATTTAAAGGAAAGCACCAAACAAATCGTTCGAAAAGCTATCGTTGAAAAAGCCTTTAAACCCTCCTATCTTAAAGAAAATAACTTTTTTGTTGAATCATCAGGGAACTGGAATTCGGTTTGTAATGCCGGTTTGGTTTTTGGCGCTTTAGCCATAATGGAAGATGAGAAAAACGAATGTGTTCCAATTATCGAAAGAGCAATGAAATCCAATCTTCTGCCTTTAGCCGCTTATGCTCCGGACGGAAATTATCCGGAAGGCCCAGGCTATTGGAATTATGGAACCTCGTTTCAAGTGATGTTAATTGCAGCTCTTGAAAGTGCTTTAGGTTCAGATAATGGATTGTCTAAATCGCCGGGTTTTATGAAAACTGGCAATTATATGCAGTTTGCAGCCGGAAATTCTGGAAGTCTATTCAATTACTCCGATTGTGGGGAAAGACAAGTGGCCTCAGCTACTCTATTTTGGTTTGCCGATAAAACTAAAAACACTTCTTTAATTTCAAAAGAAATGGAGTTGATCAATGCAGGCTATTACACAGTTGCTGAGAACTCCGATTCTGAGCGAATTTTGCCAAACGCACTTATTTTTGGTAAAAACTTAAATTTTTCTAAAACTATTTTGCCCACACAAAAAATATTCGTGGGACACGGAAAAATCCCAGTTGCAATAGTAAGAACCGATTGGAATGGGACAAATGGCCAATATTTAGGAATTAAAGGCGGAGGTGCCGATGCTGGACATTCCCATTTAGATCAAGGTTCGTTCGTTTATGATGTTAATGGTCTGCGTTGGGCTATGGATTTTGGCTTGCAAAGTTATATCACTCTGGAAAGCAAAGGGGTGGACATCTGGGGTTCAATAGAAGAGAAAGGAGCGGAAAAATGGCAAGCAGCGGAACGATGGGATGTTTTCAAATACAATAATTTTAATCACAACACCTTATCAATCAACAACAAAAAGCATAATGTAGCGGGAAAAGCCACCATTATTGAATCTTTTGAAAAAGGAAAAGAATTAGGCGCAAAAGTAGATTTAGCTCCAGTGCTTAATTTTAATAATGAAGTAAAAATGGCCACTAGAAAAGCGGTTATTGTGGATGAATCCTATTTGAAAATTGAAGATGTTGTAGAAGCTAACCTTAATCCAGTAGATTTACGATGGAATATGGCTACTGCTGCGACTGCTAAAATTGTGGACAAAAACACGATAAAACTTTCTCAAAAAGGCAAAGTAATGGTATTAAAGTTTACTGCTAATATTCCTTTTACCTTAGTTTTGCGTCCTTCAGAAGACCCAAGTAAAATCAAGGCGGAATTTAAAGAGGGTAATTATGGCGATTACAACCAAATAAACAAAGGAACTTCAATGTTAGGATTTGATTGCCAAATTCCTGCCAATACCAAAGCCAATTTCACGGTTACTTTTACAGAACAAAAACAAGAACTTAAGTTAAAACCTAATGTAATTGTTCTCGACGCTACTGATCCCAACACAGCTTCTGAGGGAGATGCAAAATATTTTGATGTTTCGCCAATTCAGATCACCGATTCAGGCGATGTAGCACCAACAGAAACTCCGGACTGGAATCCTTACGGAAAAATTACGGTTGCAAAAGCCTTAGGGAAAACCTTCAAATTTAGAATCGATGCCAAAGCAATTACTTCAACCGGAATTGCTGAGGCAGGTATCGATCGATCGAATAATGGTCAATTAGGCATTCGAGGTGGAGGAAATAACGGTATTGAAAAAAACGAAGGCTTGCTATTGGGTTTAGACCTGAGCGAATTTGATTCGGCTACCACTTTTAAACTGACCAAAATTGGATTTACTCTTTTTGATGCCACTGAATCTTGTGTAATAAACAATCGTAAATCACAAAATAAAATGTTGGTTTATAAAGGGAGCGACACTGATTTAGTTCAGGATGTCAAACTAACTGCAGACCGTCAAATAAAATTGGTTGACGTTTCAAGTTTGGGTATTACACTAAATGGCGGACTGAATCATCAGGATTTCTTATCTCTTTTCAATACAGGCGATGAGAAAAGTACTTTCAGAATATCAGGTTTTGAATTTGAAGTAAAATAAACCGTTCCAATACGATTACAACTATTCAGCAGCACTCAAAATCAATTGTGCTTAGGCAACTATTGAATATTTTCTGCCAACTGAAAACGCAAATAAAGTCAAAATCTACTATGATTTCAACAAACACCGTAGCCAACAATAGTAAAATTTTCACCACGAAAATGAATCATTCAAAACGCATTATATATTTTTTGATGCTAGTTTTATTGGTGCTGGTTTCGAGTTGTAAAACCTCCAAAATTGATAAGACATCAGAAATCACAATGGCTCCCAATATCGTTTTTATATACTTAGATGATTTGGGTTATGGCGATCTCAGTTCTTATGGTGCTAAAGGTTTATCAACACCTAACATCGATAAACTGGCATCGGGTGGAGTGAAATTTACCAATGGATACGCCACCTCGGCAACTTGCACCCCAAGTCGATATGCTTTGATGACTGGAGTGTATCCGTGGAGAAATAAAGATGCAAAAATTTTACCCGGAAGCGCTCCTCTGTTAATAGCAGAAAACCAAGTCACGATTCCAAAAATGTTAAAAGAAAAAGGCTATCATACAGGAATCGTAGGTAAGTGGCATCTAGGTTTAGGAAACGGCGAAGTCGATTGGAACAAACCAATTACTCCAGGTCCTAACCAAGTAGGTTTTGATTATTCCTATATTATGGCAGCCACCCAAGATCGCGTGCCAACCGTTTATATTGACAATGGTTCGGTGGTGGGTCTTGACCCTAATGACCCCATCGAGGTGAATTATGATCAAAATTTTCCAGGACAAAAAACAGGGAAAGATAATCCTGAATTGTTGACTATGAAATGGCACCACGGCCACAACAGCAGCATCGTAAACGGAATTCCGCGTATTGGATATATGAAAGGAGGAGAAAAAGCAAAATGGAATGACCTCGAAATGTCGGATCATTTTTTGGCAAAAGCACAGAATTATGTGAAAGAACACAAAGACAAACCCTTTTTCTTGTATTACGCAATGCAACAACCTCACGTTCCACGTACACCGAACCCAAGATTTGTAGGAACTTCAAAACTTGGCCCTCGTGGTGATGTGATAGTCGAAGCGGATTGGACAATTGGAGAATTTATAAAAACACTAGAAAAAGAAGGGGTTCTGGAAAACACTTTAATAGTGCTAACCAGTGACAACGGTCCCGTTTTGAACGATGGATATTATGATAAAGCGGTAGAAAAAAATGGCGCCCACTCTCCTACTGGCGGATTAAGAGGCGGAAAATACAGCCTATTCGAAGGCGGAACCAGAGTCCCTTTTATTACCTATTGGAAAGGAAAAATTACACCAAAGGTTTCCGATGCTTTGGTCTGTCAACTGGATTTACTGTCATCAATTGCCTCTTTAGTCAACGCAAAGACCACTGAAAACGATAGCCAAAACATCTTAAGTTCATTTTTAGGAACCAGCAAAACAGGTCGGGAGAATTTGATCCTTGAGGCATCAACTAGAACCGCTTTTCGAGAAGGTGATTGGATTATGATTCCTCCCTACCAAGGACCTGAGATTAATAAAGAAGTGAACATCGAACTCGGAAACTCTAACGATTTTTCACTGTATAACATTAAAGAAGATCACGGACAAAAAATCAATTTAGCTTCCACAATGCCCCAAAAATTGAAAGAAATGATTGCAACTTTTGAAAAAATACGAGGTAAAGATTATAAAAATATCGAGTCTTTACAGCTAAAGTAATTGGATTTGGAAAATATAAAATAAATACACCAACATTAAATTTCCTTAAAAAAATAAGTTAAAAATGAAAAATACAACACAAGCACTACTAACCATTATAGCACTATGTTGCTTGCTACCCAACGCATTCGCAAAAATTAAACTGCCTGCCATTGTATCATCCAATATGGTTTTGCAAAGAAATACCAACATAAAAATTTGGGGTTGGGCCGATGCCAAAGAGAAAATTACCATCAAAACATCTTGGACAAAAGAATCGTATACTGCGGTTGCCGATGCCGAAGGGAATTGGCTCGTTACTATTGCCACTACCAACAGCAAAGCGCCACAAAAACTAACCTTAAAAAGCAACACATCGGATATCAAATTAGAAAACATCCTTTTTGGTGAAGTTTGGCTCTGTTCAGGCCAATCCAATATGGAAATGCCGATGAAAGGATTTATGGGACAACCTACTTTTGGATCTGCTAATGCCATCGCCGACTCTAATAATCCTAATTTGCGACTATTCAATGTGACTAAATTTAAAGGTTCTAAAACACCTTTGAAAGATATTGAAAAATTTTTCCCTTGGCAGCAAGCATCGCCTGAAAATGTCAAAAACTTTAGCGCTGTAGCCTATTTTTATGGAAGTCAATTGCAACAGATTTTAGATGTTCCGGTTGGGATCATTCAAACTTCTTGGGGAGGAAGCGCAGTTGAGGCTTGGATCAGCAATGAAGTGATGTCTAGCATTGAAAAAGTTGAAATCAAAGACGAACAAATCGCAACGAATGCCAAAGGTACCCCAACTGTACTATTCAATTCGATGATCAATCCATTGATTCCTTATACCATCAAAGGAGTGTTATGGTATCAAGGAGAGTCGAATCGTGGTGAAGCTGAAAAGTACACCAAACTTTTCCCGGCTATGGTCGCTGATTGGAGAAAACGCTGGAACATTGGTGATTTCCCGATCTATTACGCCCAAATTGCACCTTATATTTATGATGGAAACAATCAAACAGTGGATAAAAAAAATTCGGCTTTTATCCGCGAAGCACAATTACGATGTTTGGATTTGATTCCGAATTCGGGAATTGCCATTACGATGGATATTGGTACGAGAGATGGCATTCATCCACCAAAAAAGAAAGAAGTAGCCGATAGATTGTTGTTCAATGCACTGAACCAAACCTACAATTATAAAACGATAGATTTTGCAGGTCCCATATTTGATGCTATGGAAATCAAAGAGGGTGGTTTGAATCTTAAATTCAAAAACACTTACAATGGAGTTTATGCCTACAATGGCCTAGAAGGTTTTGAAATCGCGGGAAGTGATAAGGTATTTTATCCAGCCAATGCTAAAATTGTAGACCGTAAAACGGTATTGGTTTCTAGCGACAAAGTACCTAATCCGGTAGCCGTTCGATATGCTTGGGACAATTGGGTTATGGGTACTTTATACAACACCAACCTCCTGCCCGCTTCCTCGTTTAGAACCGATAATTGGACTGATGCCACAAGATATAAAGACAATGCAAATTAACAAAAGAGCAAATAAAACACCATTAAAAGTATCTTAAAGTCTGTCACACACAATCTGACACCCCGATGAATCCCTAAAAAATAAAGCAAATGAAATTTCTTAAATTAATTTTACTAATCGTTTTGATGCTGCCAATTTTTAGTACAGCACAATCTAAAAAAACGATAAACATTCTAAACAATTCCAATTTAGATCGAAAAGAAGCAGTAATTGCCATACAATGGGAAACTATTTTAACCAATTATCCCAAAATTGATACCACAGATTTTGTCGTAATTAATCCAAAAACGAAGCAACAAATTCCGTTTCAATTGGAACATCGTGGTCTTAAAACAATACAAAACCTATTACTTCAAGTCGATGTAAAAGCAAAATCAACGCTCTCACTTAGCATCCAAAAAGGAAAACCAGAAAATTTTGTTGTCAAAACCTATGCCCGTTTTGTTCCAGAGCGAAAAGATGATTTCGCTTGGGAAAATGACCGTATAGCTTTTCGTACTTATGGAAAAGCCATAGAAAAAACAAAAGAAGACGCTTATGGTTTAGATGTTTGGGTCAAACGCACCGATAAAATGATTATCAATGAGCGCTATAAACTAGGCGATTATCACATAGATCACGGCAATGGTATGGATTATTACCACGTTGGCTTTTCATTAGGAGCAGGCAATATGGCACCTTATATCAACGATACCATTCGTTATTCTGGCAATTATCACCAATGGAAAGTTTTGGATAACGGTCCTTTGCGCTCCACTTTTCAATTGTTTTATGACACTTGGAACGCAGGCGGAACAAAAGTAAAAGCGACAAAAACCATATCCTTGGATGCTGGTTCACAACTCAATCGCATAGAAAATGTCTATTTGTTCGACGGTGACAAACCACTACCCGTTGTAGTTGGAATTATAAAAAGACCAGAAGCTGGAATCATTTCATTAGACGAAAAACAAGGAACAATGTCCTATTGGGAACCTACGCACAAAGAACACGGAACCACTGGAGTTGGTTCTATACTAACTTCTACTGTCAATGCAATGCTAGTAAATGACAAGCAAATATTAGCCAAAACCGAAGTGAAAAATAATGAACCCATCATTTATTACAGTGGAGCCGCTTGGGACAAAGCTGGAAAAATAGCCAATTCAAAACAATGGGACAGCTATTTAGAAACTTTTTCGCAACAGATTGCAGCCCCATTAATCATTACAATACAATAAATAATAATTATAAAATAAAAAATTTATGTCAATAAATCTATTTGATTTAACCGGAAAAACGGCACTAATCACTGGAGGAGTACACGGATTAGGAATGGCGATGGCAAAAGGATTAGGTCAGGCTGGAGCCAGAATTGTAGTCAACGATCTTTCGCAAGAAGCATTGGATAAAGCAGTGGCCGAATACAAATCAGTTGGGCTTGAAGCTTACGGCTACGTTTTTAATGTTTGCGATGAACAAGCTGTAATAGCCAGCATTGCAAAGATAGAAGCCGAAGTGGGACCTATTGATATTTTAATCAACAACGCTGGAATCATCAAAAGAACGCCTATCGTAGATATGACCATAGAAGATTTTACAGCAGTAATAACAGTTGATTTAATCAGTCCTTTTATTGTTTCTAAAAATGTAGCCAAAGGAATGATGCAACGTGGCGGCGGAAAAATCATCAATATTTGTTCGATGATGAGCGAACTGGGAAGAGATTCTGTAAGTGCTTATGCTGCTGCCAAAGGTGGCTTGAAAATGCTAACTAAAAATATGGCTACGGAATGGGCAAAATTCAATATTCAAACCAACGGTATCGGTCCAGGTTATTTTGCGACAAGTCAAACCGCTCCTATTAGAGTAGACGGACATCCATTTAATGAATTTATCATCAGTAGAACACCTGCTGCTCGTTGGGGAGATCCTGAAGATTTGCAAGGTGCTGCCATTTTTCTATCATCCAAAGCGAGTGATTTTGTCAACGGACATATTCTGTATGTAGATGGTGGAATTCTGGCAACTATTGGTAAACCTTCCAATGAAGATTAATTCTTGAACTGCGTAATTTAATCCCATACCAATTAGGTCTTCGCTGCCGAAGGCATTGTTATCATCACTCGTTAAATAAATCTAATGTTTCATAAATACGTCTTACTATTTCTTTTCAGTTGCGCTACTATTTGTATGAATGGTGCTACCAGGATCGTATCGGTTGTCACGACCAATAGTGATCTATTTTCAGTTGAGGAAAAAATCTCAGCACATCCCAGATTGTTGCTGAAACAAGGCGAAGAACTAAAAATAAAAAACCGGATTCAGACTAATTCCAGTATGCTATCGTTACACCAGTGCATTCTAAGTTATGCAGACGAAGTACTCAACAAAGCCCCATTAGAACGAACACTCACCGGCAAAAGATTGTTAACGGTTTCTAACGAGGCCTTAAAACGAATCTATTATTTGTCCTATGCCTATCGAATGACGAAGGAAACCCAATATGCCGTTCGAGCCGAAAAAGAAATACTAGCGGTTTGTGCGTTTCAAGATTGGAATCCTTCCCATTTTTTGGATGTTTCCGAAATGACGATGGCAGTGGCTATTGGTTATGATTGGTTGTTTAGCAGTCTTTCAGAAGCCACAAGGGACAAAGTGCGACAAGCGATTTTGGAGTACGCATTTACACCAGCGAATGATAAAAAAATTGCTAAATTTTACAAAGCCTCCAACAATTGGAATCAAGTATGTAATACGGGTTTGGTTTTTGGTGCACTCGCTATCTACGACGAAGAACCCGAAAAAGCGAAGCAAATACTGGAAAAATCCATTAAGTCGATTCCATTGGCTACAAAAAGTTATGGTCCAGACGGTGCTTATCCCGAGGGGTATATGTACTGGGGCTATGGCACTGGTTTTCAGGTTAGTTTATTGACTGCACTTGAAACCGCTTTGGGTACCGATTTTCAATTATCTAAAGACAAAGGATTTTTGCAAACGCCCAATTATATGTTGATGATGGTAGGTCCTTCAGGTTGGTGTTACAACTATGGCGATTCCGGTGTAAAACCGCCGTTTATGCCCGCAATGTATTGGTTTGCAGCGAAACTGAACAATCCTGCATTACTTTATCAAGAGCAACAGTATTTAGCTACTATGACCAAATGCAATACCGGTCCTAATGGTCGTTTGCTACCCAATATATTGATTTTTTCGAAAGACATAGAACTGAAAGAGGCAAAAACACCCCAAATTCAGTTTTACAGTACCAAAGGAGATAAACCACTTTTTATTTACCGAAGTGGGTGGAACGATAAAAACGACGCCTATTTAGGTGTAGTGGGTGGCAGAGCCAATGCTTCTCACGGGCATATGGATGCGGGTTCGTTTGTCTATGAAAAAAATGGTGTCCGCTGGTCGTTAGATCTTGGTTTACAATCCTATAGCAGTTTAGAAAGCAAAGGAGTGGCGCTTTGGAACAATAAACAAGACGGTCAACGGTGGGATGTGTTTCGAATTGGTCCCAAAGGACATTCGACCCTAACCATCAATGGGGAACGCCATTTGGTTGCCGGCGAAGCTAAAATTACCAAAACCTTTAAAACTAAAGACTGCAAAGGAGCCGAACTGGATTTGTCGCCCGTTTTTGCCAATAGTGTTCGACAGGTTATTCGAAAAGTAAGTTTAGATGCTAAAAACGATTTAAGCATTATTGATAAAATCAAAACCAAAGAAAAAGATGCAAGGGTGGCCTGGCAAATGGTTACACCAAATGATGCTAAAATTGTAGGACCAAATCAAATTGAACTAACGAAAGACGGTCAAAAAATGCTCTTAACGGTGAGTGCACCCACTGCAATTGAAATGAAAATAGAGACAACCACCTCCGAAAACAGTTTTGATGAAGAAAATCCAGGAAGTCTTAGAGTAGGTTTTGAAACCAATCTTCCCGCCCATACAACATCCGAACTAATTATAAAATTAACTAGTCAAAATTAAATTTAATACAAATGAACCGCTTAAAAAAAATTGTTCTTTGTGCATTAGTCATAGTATCTACGGCTAGTTGGGCGCAAAAAAAAGAATCTAAATGGGTGGCACCTCGTATAGTCGCCGCCGATATGAATGCTGTTTCTGGCCCTACAAAAACAGGTTGGCGTAAATGCGTTGGTGCTGGACGAGCTAACGAAGGCTTGCGTGCCGATTGGCAAGAACAATTAAAAAAAGTAAAAAAGGACATTGGTTTCGAAAACATTCGAATGCACGGTTTGTTGCACGACGATATGGGCGTTTATTTTGAGGAAAAAAAAGGCAAACCAACTTACAACTGGCAATATATTGATCAACTCTATGATTTCTTAGTTAGCATTAATGTAAAACCATTTGTAGAATTGTCGTTTATGCCCAAAGATTTGGCTAGTGGACCAGAAACTGTTTTTTGGTGGAAAGGGAATATAACGCCGCCAAAAGATTATGATAAATGGTACAATTTAATCAAAGCCTTGACGGAACATTTTACGGAACGCTATGGAGCGGAAGAAGTAAAAACTTGGTATTTCGAAGTTTGGAACGAACCAAATCATCCCGCTTTTTTAAAAGGTACTCAAGACGACTACTTCAAGATGTATGACTATACAGCCAAAGCCATTAAGGCGGTCAACAAGGACTACAAAGTGGGTGGCCCTGCTAGTGCGGGTAACGCCTGGGTTTCTGAAATTATTGCCTATTGCGACAAACAAAATGTGCCAATCGATTTTATTGCAACACATACCTATTCTGTTATCAAAGGGACTTTTGATGAAACCGGAAAAACAGGAATTCAATTTAATCCCGATCCTATGGCGGTTACCAAAGATGTTATCAATTCTAGAAAATTGATTCAAGAATCTACAAAACCCAATTTAGAATTGCATTATACCGAGTGGAGCAGCTCGTTTTCGTCTAGTGATCCTATTCATGATACCTATCAGTCGGCTGCTTTTATTTTGGATAAAATTAAAGGCACGGAGAATTTTGCCAACTCAATGTCGTATTGGACATTTACCGATATTTTTGAAGAAAAAGGTCCTAGAGCTACTCCATTTCACGGAGGATTCGGCTTGCTGAATTACCAATCCATCAAAAAACCAGCCTATTATGCCTATCAATTTTTGAATAAATTAGGAGCAACGGAAATCAAAAGTTCCGACAATGCTACATGGGTTTGTAAAAACAATAAAGGCGATATTCAATCCCTGATTTGGGATTTTACCATCACGCAGCCCGAAGACAAAGTGTTCAATTCGGTCTATTACAAACGGGATCTTCCTGCTAAACCAAAAGGTACAGTTCAGTTGAAATACAACAATGTAGCAGAAGGTAAATACCAACTTTCTATCGTAAAAGTAGGCTATCAAAGCAATGACTTGTATGGTTCATATATGAAAATGGGGTCTCCTAATCAATTGACTAAAAAACAAGTAGAACAGTTAAGCAACGAAAATACGGGTACACCAATTATCAATGAAGTGGTTGAAGTTAAGAAAGATAAAATTTTTAATTATCAATTACCGATGCGAGAAAACGACGTCTATTTTGTCAATCTGGAGAAATTATAAAATGAAAAATATTTTTATTTTATTAGTTACAATTTGTATGGGTTTGAAACTACAAGCTCAAACATCGGCTATACCTGCAAAAATGGAATGGTGGAGTGATGCAAAATTTGGAATGTTTATTCATTGGGGGTTGTATTCGCAGGCCGCTGGCTATTGGAAAGGGCATAAGGCGAAAGGAGGCGGTCAATTAATGTTGAATGAGAAAATTCCATTGGAAGAGTATTCCAAAATTGCATTGGACTTTAAGCCCATAAAATTCGATGCCGAAAACTGGGTTTTATTGGCTAAAAATGCTGGTCAGAAATATATTGTTATTACAGCAAAGCACCACGATGGTTTTTCTATGTTCAATTCTCCATCAAGTAAGTACAATATTAAGGTTTGTACACCTTATGCCAAAGATCCTATAAAAGATTTGGCAGATGCTTGCCATAAACACGGAATTAAATTTGGTTTTTACTACTCGCTTGGGCGGGATTGGGAAGACCCTGATGTGCCTACAAATTGGCCAACAAAAGGAGCACGTAGTAATTTAGTAGATTATCCAAATGAAGATCAAAAAGTTTTTAACAGGTACTTTGAAAGAAAAGTAAAGCCACAGATAAAAGAACTTCTCACACAGTACGGAACTATTGATATTCTATGGTTTGATACCCCTGAAATGATCAGTCCGACTGAAAGCAAAGAACTTCTAACCATTATTAATACAATCCAACCAAATTGTATAATAAACAGTAGAATAGGTAATAATCTTGGCGATTATAAAGTACTGGAACAAAAAATTGGCAATACTATTCAAACCACACCTTGGGAATCGTGTGTTACGATAAGCAAAGATTGGGGGTATGTTAAATATGATAGTGTTTACAAATCGCCCGAATTGATTACACGTCATTTGCTAGAGACTGTGGCAAAAGGAGGAAATTATCTGCTAAATGTTGCCCCAACAGGTCTCGGAGAAATAACCCAACCAGCTCGCGAACGATTGGAGACCATAGGTAAATGGATGTTACAAAACGGTGTTGGGATTTATGGAACTCGTCCTTGGAAAATAGATAGAGAAATTCTAGATAAAACCACTACAGAAATGGTAAGCATCGTGAAAGAAACTGAAAATGAAATGAAAGACGGGGTGAAAGATATAACACCAAAGTTAATCACTGCTGATGTACGATTCTTATCTAAAGGGAATAGTTTGATAGCTTTTGTATCCAGTTACAAAAATAAAACAGTTGTGATTAAATCCTTGGCGACGGCTGCTTTTCAGCCTATAAAAAAAGTGGAACCTATTGGTTACAAAATAAAGGTAAAATGGAAACAAACTCCTGAAGGATTACTAATTGATATGCCTTCATTTTCTATACCAGAAATACCTATTGTTGGATTTAAAATAATATAAGACTTAACCTTAATAGCATTTTGCGCTCCGAATAAAATGAAAAAATTATATCAATATAAGATAGTATCTACAAAATTAATTCCTTGTTTGTACTTTTTAATGGTAAACTCCTTGATATTCGCCCAAGAATATCCTTCAATTGTCTTAAAAAATAAAAAGTTGGAAGCCTTGATTTTTTTACCAAACACCAGCACAAGCTACTACCAAGCTTCGCGTTTTGATTGGGGAAGTATGGTGGGACAAATTACGTACAATGGACATACCTACTTACAGCAATGGAATGGCTATAACGGACGCGGTGATTTAGGAATTCACAATCCTTTAACTCCCAATACAGGAACGGGATTAGCAGAAGAATTTACCGCAGCATTGGGATTTAATGAAGCCGATTTGCAAGGCCAATTTGTAAAAATTGGTGTTGGTGTGCTACAAAAAGTAGATCAAAAAGTATACAATTTTTCAACTCCTTATACCATTGTAGAACCAGTAAAATACACCTATAAATCTACTGCTTCTACATTGACATTAACGCAAGAACTAACCACCAAATTAGGATATTCCTATATTTTAGAACGTACTTACGAACTGTTAGACAATAAAATAGTAGTAAAACACCGACTGAAAAATATTGGCGAAAAGCCAATTGCAACCGAAACCTATTCGCATAACTTTATGCAATTCGATTACGGTGCTTTCAGTCCTGATTTTTCTTTATACTTTCTAAAAGGAGCAATCAATCCGTTGAATTGTCAATTAGTGGCACCTAAAAAAGTGCAACTATCAGAAACGAAAGTTGACATTATTCAAGAATTCCCTGATTATTCCCCTTGTTTTGGAATGTTGGATTTGAAAGTTAAAAAAGGAGATTTCAAATTACAAAACAACAAAACAGGAATGGCTGTTTCGATGGAATTAGATAGAGATGCCTCATCTTTTGCCCTTTGGATGTGGCAAAAGTCCTTTTGTGGCGAACCAAGAATTCAAATTGACTTACAACCCAAGCAAGAAACAACTTGGACAAGCACTTATACCTTTACAAACTAATCTTTAAAATAATTACTAACCTATGAATACATTTAAAATCAGAGGCATTCTAAGCCTCATTATTATGTTTCCGGCCCTATTGTTGGCGCAAACATTTGACAACATCGACCAAGGCATTCAATTGCAAACCTTAGGAATGAATGTTCGGATTGAATTTTACACCCCAAGTATTGTTCGCGTACATAAAACCTTGCAATCCGAAAATTTCAACAATCCGACTTATGTCATCCACCAACCAAAACAAACGACAAAAGTAGCTGTCGAGAAAAAAGAAGGTTTTATATATCTTAGTTCTGCTCAATTGACCCTAAAAGTCAATCCGAAAACTGGAAGCATTGAATTTCTGAAATCAAACGGAAGCAATCTATTGCTCGACAAAGATTATGGAACTAATTTCTCGAATATTTTGGCGGGCGGTAAACCCTTTTACAAAATGCGAAGCGAATTTTTGTTAGAAAAGGACGAAGCTATTTATGGTTTAGGACAAATTTTAGACAATAAACTCAACCGTCGTGACTCGCAACACCATCTGCAAAACGAAAATATGCACACGACTTCGCCCTATTTTATGTCCATCAAAGGCTATGGAGTGTATATGGATAATTATTCTATTTCCGATTTTGAAGACAACAAACAAGGCTTGTCTTTTGAATGTTTGGGTAAAGCGGTAGATTATTATTTTATGTACGGCGGAAATGCTGATGGTGTAGTTTCGCAAATCCGTTGGTTGACCGGAAAAACGCCTATGTTACCATTATGGGCTTATGGTTTTTTTCAAAGTAAAGAAAGATACAAAACTCAGGACGAAAGTGTGGAAGTGGTTAAAAAATTGCGCAGTTTGAAAATCCCCATCGATGGTATTATTCAAGATTGGAGATATTGGCCGGAACACGTAAACGATAGCGTTTGGAACTCGCATAGTTTTGATGCCAAACGTTTTCCAGATCCTTTGAAATGGATTGATGAAGTACATAAATTGAACACCAAATTGATGATTGTGGCTTGGCCAGCTATTGGTCCTTTGAGTCCACAATGGAAGCCCTTCAAAGAACAAAATTTGATTTTGAATTTTGATTCCTATCCTAAAACCAGTGGTGCGAGACCTTATGATGTGTACAATCCAAAAGGAATTGAAATGTATTGGCAATCACTCAATAAAGGAATTTATTCTTATATGAAAAATGATGCTTGGTGGTTGGATTCTACCGAACCCGATCATATGAATGTAAAACCCGAAGATTTTGAAGTCCCTACTTTTGCGGGGCCCTATAAAACGGTTAAAAATGCGTATTCACTCTTGCATAACAAAGGAATTGCCACCAATCAATTGGCGACAAATCCGCAGGATCGTGTAGTTATTTTGACTCGTTCTGGATTTTTAGGACAACAAAAATATGGCTCTATTACTTGGAGTGGCGATGTGCGATCCACTTGGGAAAATCTTGAAAAACAAGTACCAGCGTCTTTAAACTTCTCTTTGATGGGACTTCCGTATTGGAATTCGGATATTGGAGGTTTCCAAGCTTTCGACTGGAAAAAATCTGGCGGAACAAAAAGTCCAGAATATCAGGAATTATACCTTCGTTGGATGCAATTCGGATTGTTTTCTACAATGATGCGCAGCCACGGAACAGGATTGCCACGTGAAATATGGAATTTTGGTCAAAAGGGCGAATGGTGTTACGATGGTCAGGAACAATGCATCAACTTACGCTACAGTTTATTACCTTATATTTATAGTACTTCTTGGGATGTGAGTGCACACGATGGCACTTTTATGCGTGCTTTGTTTATGGATTTTCCTGAGGATAAAAAAACACACGATTTAGGCACTCAATTTTTGTTTGGTAAATCCATTATGGTAGCTCCTGTGACCAAATATAATGTGCAAAATTGGGAAGTATACCTTCCGAAAGGAGCCGATTGGTTTGACTATTGGACCAACGAAAAAGTAGTTGGTGGAACAAGCATCAATCGTGCAGTTGACAAAGTGACGATTCCATTGTACATCAAAGCGGGAAGTATTATTCCATTTGGACCTAAAGTACAATACGCAACCGAGAAAAAATGGGACAATTTGGTACTAAAAGTATATCCAGGTGCTGATGGTAGTTTTACTTTATACGAAGATGAATTTGAAAACAACAATTACCAAAAAGGAGCGTATTCTGAAATTCCGATGACTTGGAACGAAAAAGAGCAAACTTTAACTGTCGGAGAACGCAAAGGAAAATACAAAGGAATGTTGACTAAACGTCAGTTTACTGTGAAAACCAATACGGGAGCTGAAAAAGTAGTTTCATACACTGGGAAAGAAGTAAAAGTGAAATTATAGTATTTATCTTAGTTTTAAATAGTGTTAAAGTAAAATAACTAGTATCCAAACCCAAACCACTTGCTTATAAATTATGTAACAATGGTTATAAATTAAAAATTGAAATTTTAAAATGAACTGGTACTTTTTTATGTACCTAAAAAATATGAAATCAATAGTAGTTTTAAAAATACTGGTTATTTTACTTTTTACACTTGGTTGTTTTGCACAAATGCCTCTCAAAAAGTATGAACTCCGATACACAACACCCGCTTCCAATTCAAATGAAGGTTGGGAGGACTTGTCCTTGCCTTTAGGAAATGGATATTTTGGGGTGAATGTCTTTGGAGGCGTTGCAACCGAAAGACTGCAACTCAGTGAAAAGAGTATGTATATGCGGGACACCACCCAAACGAATTCTTCATACAAAACAATCGCTTTAACCAATTTTGGTGAAACGTATATTGAATTTCCACATGCTGCAAAGGAGGTAACCCACTACGAGCGAAAACTAGATATCCGAAATGCTAGAGCCACGGTAAGCTATACTTATCAAGGCGTAGACTACAAACGCGAACTCTTTACCAGCTATCCCGACAAGGTGATGGTTGTAAAAATTTCCGCTTCGACTCCAGGAAAAGTAAACTTTACACTCCGACCTAAACATATTTTTCTGGGATCAATGCGACAAGGTACCGTAAAGGCCGCAAACGACAGAATTACAATGTCAGGAGTTTTAGAACCCTATAAACTTCTTTTTGAAGCCCAATACCGAGTTAAAAATTATGGTGGAACCATTTCGTCACAGAATGATACAAATGGTACCAACGGAATCATAACCGTTCAAAATGCCGATACAGCAGTAATTGTAATGGCGTTAGCCACCAATTATGTGTTGTCGCCTGCGGTTTTGGAAGGAGATAATAAAGATACTTTCACGATAGTAAACAAACTAAAAGACCAACCCAATCCTAACCTTCAAATTTCAAAAATTGTTGATTCTGCCTTTGCGCTGAATTACGAACAATTATTTAAAAATCACCTTGAAGATTACAGCGCACTTTTTTCAAGAGTTTCCATAGAATTAGGCGAAAAAAATGCAGAAACCACAACCGATAAACTATTAGCAGATTATAAAAACGGAAATGAAAGCCGCTATCTGGAAGAACTCTATTTTCAGTATGGTCGGTATTTATTAATTTCATCTTCCCGAAAAGGAACACTTCCAGCAAATTTACAAGGCACTTGGAATGCGCTTCACGCTGCCCCTTGGACCGGCGGATATTGGTTGAACATCAATTATCAAATGAATTATTGGCCTGCATTTCAAACAAACTTAGCCGAAACGTTTACGCCCTACTTGGATTATATAGAAGCTTCAGTGCCCTCGGGTCACAGCAGAGGTTCCGAACTTGTGAAGAAATACAATTCCAAAAATTTTTCGGAGGAGAAAGGCGCTTGTGGATGGACTATTGGCACCGGAAATAGCCCTTATAAAAATAGTAATCCTGGTCCTACATCTGGTTTTGGTACTGGCCCCTTTGTGTGTCAATCTATTTGGGATTATTATGAATTTACAAAAGACATAGCGGTCTTAAAAAGAATTTATCCCACTATTAAAGGGTCGAGTGATTTTACATCCCGCATCGTTCGCGAAATTCCTGAATTTAAAAATTTGCTATTGTGCAGTCCGTCTTGGTCTCCTGAAAGTCAGTATTTTTCAGGTCCAAATACCAAAAAATACATAGATATTCCCGGAACCGCTTACGATCAACAATTAATTTATCAAGGTCATTTAAACACCATTGCAGCCGCAAAAATACTCGGGATTGATGCGAAAATGGTCCAATTGCTTGAGAAACAACTTCCACTACTGGATCCTGTACAAATCGGTACATCGGGACAAGTAAAAGAATTTAGAACTGAAAACGAATACAGTGAGTTCGGTGATCCTGCCCACCGTCATATTTCACAGTTGATTGGTTTATTTCCTGGTACGATAATCAACGAGACAACACCAAAATGGCTAGAAGCGGCAAAAGTAACCCTCACGAAAAGAGGAGACAGAGCCACAGGATGGTCGGTAGCATATAAAATGAACATGTGGGCTAGAGCCAAAGATGGAAATCACGCATACACTCTTTATCAGAATCTGCTGAAATTCAACACCAAAAATAACCTTTGGGACACCCACCCACCTTTTCAAATTGATGGCAATTTAGGAGGTACTGCAGGAGTTGCAGAAATGCTGTTACAAAGCCACGCGGGATATATTGAACCCTTAGCCGCTCTGCCGGACTCGTGGAAAACGGGATCCTACGAAGGACTAATGGCTCGAGGAAATTTTCAAATTGCAGCACAATGGTCAGAAAAGAAATTATCACAATTGAAAATTAAATCGAATGCGGGTGAAGTATGCCGGATTTTCTATCCCAAAATCGAAAAATCGAAACTAAAATCTACCACTGGAAAAGTCTTGCATTTCAAGAAAGAAAAAAATAACCTTATAAGTTTTGAAACGATTCAAGGTCAAGAGTATATATTTGAATTATAAACTTTAGAATAGAAAAAATTAAAATACTATAAACAATGAAAAAACTAATTGTAGCCCTTGTGCTAGTTAATGTTTTTGGCCTTATGGCACAAAACTCCAAAAAACCGAATGTCATTATCATTTACAATGACGATTTAGGCTATCAAGATTTAGGGTGTTACGGTTCGCCAAACATCAAAACACCCCGTATTGACCAGATGGCGAAAGAAGGCGTTCGATTTACAGACTGTTATTCGGCTTCGCCTGTTTGTTCCGCTTCGAGAGCGGCTTTGCTAACAGGTTGCTATCCGCAACGAGTTGGGGTACCAGGTGTCATTTCAGCAGGTGCCAATCAAGGATTGAGTCCAAAAAACACAACCCTAGCGGAAATTTTAAAAAGTGTGGGTTATGCGACAGCCGCTGTTGGCAAATGGCATTTAGGCGATCAGCCGCAACATTTGCCCACTAATCAGGGCTTTGATTCCTTTTTTGGGATTCCGTATAGCAACGATATGTATCCTTCAAAAAATATTCCTTACGCAGCTAATTGTCAGTTCAACGAAGGCTATGATTTAAATAAAATCAATGAGGCATTTGCCAATATGAAACCGGGTGACAAACAACCCGAGTCTGCCAAACACAAAGTGCCGTTGATGCGCAATTTAGAAACTATCGAATTTCCAGTAGATCAAACTACCATAACCAAACGATATGCGGATGAAGGCATTTCCTTCATTAAACAAAGTGTCAAAGACAAAAAACCTTTTTTCCTTTACTTAGCGAATTCGATGCCTCATATTCCGCTTTATGTTTCGCCTCAATTTAAGGGAAAAAGTAAGCGCGGACTTTATGGCGATGTAGTCGAAGAAATAGACTATAACACCGGAAGAATTCTCGATGTATTGAAAGAATTAAAAATCGATAAAAACACCATCGTTATTTTTTCATCCGACAATGGACCTTGGTTGGCAAAAGGAGCTGATGGAGGTTCAGCACTCCCGCTGTTCGAAGGTAAATTCACCAGTTTTGAAGGAGGATTGCGAGTGCCTTTTATTATAAAATGGCCTAATGAAATTAAAGCGGATGGAGTTTGTAAAAAATTAATTTCTACAATTGATATACTTCCAACATTAGCGAGTATTACGGGTGCAAAACTGCCTGAAATGGAAATAGATGGAACATCGGTTTTGGATTTATGGAAAGGTGATCCAAGTGCAAAAAACCCACACGAGTTCTACTTTATGATTTACACGGGGCAATCGGTTCGCTCTGGCGATTGGAAATACCATAAAAAACAAATATTTTCAGTAAACAAAGATACACAAACAGACAAATCTCCCGCTTTATACAACCTAAAAGACGATATTGGTGAAACAAAAAATTTATTAAATGAATATCCCGAAATAGCTCAAAAATTAGCCAAAGCACTTGACGAGCATTTAAGCAGGATTAATGTTAAAAAATAAAATTGCAAAAGTCCTATAGCATCCACACTTAAACGATCAAGAAGAACTAAACCCACTAATTTTTTGAATTTGGTGGGTTTTTTATTTCATAAGCAAACCAGAATTCTTTAAAAAAAATTTTCTTTATCATTTTTCACGATTCAATTTTTATTCAAAAAAGGCAAAAACAGACCGCTTTCTTCTCAAGGCGTATTTCGATCATATTTAAAATTTGAAAATAAATTCAAGTTTTTAGTTTTCCCTAAATAATCGAAAATGTGGCGCTTTAGATTAATGAAAAATAAAAATGATTGTGTGCCTTCGGATTAGAATAGTATTTATAAAAATCCTTACACGGTCTCGCAAAAGTAAAAATCATTTTTGGTATAGACCCGCATCCAAAGTTTAAGAAATAAATAAGAGGTCTTCATTCCCAAATTTATGCCAATCTGGCAATAATTGCTATTATAATTAAATTAATAAAAAATTACAGCAATCATTAATTGTAAATTAATCAATTATTAATCTTGGGCTAATACTTTTGATTAAAGATTTAAAATTTAGTGTCGAAATCGATTTTTATCAATTGCATTCCAAGAATAGAAATAACCCAATATCGCGAGTTTTTTTATTGCCTTGGAATCTAAAAAAATCAAGTATTTCATAAAACAATCAACCAATTGAAAACCCTATTCTAAAAACCTACAGAAAATAAGTAATGATGAAAAAAAATACATTTCTTGCCCTTGTACTCCTATCACTTTGTTTTTCGGTGACAAGTTGGAGTCAAAATATTGTTTATCCTTGGCGTGCCACGACTGCAATACTCAAAGGAGGCGAAAGCTTTGAAGTTTGGTTTAATGCTGCCAATGGGCAAACCGTAAACTCCGTTGAACTCAAAGCAGCGTTTCAAAATGTAAGTACTTCGATTAGCAGTGTCAATGGCAATTGGGTATACGACCCGATGTCTGGCAACACCTACAATATGAAAATTACGGTTAGCGTGCCTGCCAACGCAGTTGCCGATCGATATGACCTTGTTCTGAACACCTCATCTGGACCTATTACGTCCTATGGTGGTGTCAAAATTGTAAAAGAATACAAACCCGAGTATTACGTGATGCATATGTCGGATGGCCATTTATATCAGGCTGGTTATGATACCGATGTTATTTTGCAAAGAAAATCGGCTATGGTAGACATCGCCAATATTATGGATGTTCAAGTGCTTATCGAAACGGGGGACAATATGTATAACGTACGAAATCATCCCGAAAGAGAAGAGTATTATTTTATTGGCAGTCCTTCCATCAATACCAAAGGAATGTCGAAATGTACAGCAGCCACATTTATAACACCCGGTGATCACGAAGGATTTACTGCCAATGATTTTGCCCAAGGAACACCACAACAAAATGCTGACTTCGTCAATGATTATTGGGGGTTACAGAATCACAGTTTCAAATATGGAAATGGACGATTTATGAATCTTAACAATGCTTGGTCGGTATCGGAAACCAATCCGGGGCAACATCAATATCAAATAGATGATGCCATTTCTTGGTTGCACAATGCGGGTTCGGGCGGGAATTTCTTTCTGACAGCAGGACATTGTTACAACAAAATGCACAGTTTTATCGACACCGATACAAAGCTCAGCCTAGTTCTAGCGGGGGATAAACATCATATCTATACGTCCAATCCGTATTCCTTTACTCCCGGAAGTCCTGCTGTTGCCTATATCGCTGCATCGGGAATCAACCATTTTGCGTTCAACCTTTTTAAAGTTAATAACGCAACCGGAAGTTACTCAGCCCCAACGGGTGTCAATGGATTTGCAGATGTCTTGTTTAGCGGTGACCAAGACCTACCTGCTACTTGGGTATCGAATCTGACACTTGCTTATTCCGCGGCCAATGATGGAAGCACAACTATTAACACTGCTACAATTGACAATAAATTTAACTTCCCGCTAACGGCAGCCAAAGTGCGTTTTGTTGTTCCCAAAGGTTTTAATTATAATGTAACCAATGGTATTGTGGAACAGGAATATGACGGAACGCAATTTCATATTGTCGATGTCTTGACCGATGTAAATGCTGCTAGCAAAAAAGAAATCTATATTACTTCGGGCAGTCCCATCGACTTATGTCCCGATGATCCAAACAAAACGGCTCCCGGCAATTGTGGCTGCGGAGTACCAGAGGGCACTTGCACCGTTGCTGTAACCGGTCTAACGGTAAATCCAACCACCGCAAAATTGCACTTGAATGTTATCAAACAAATTGTCGCTACCATCACTCCTGCCAATGCAACAAACAAACAGATTACTTGGAGCAGCAGTGACCCAGCTGTAGCGACTGTTAGTCCTGCAGGCTTAGTTACCGCAATAAGCGGAGGAACTGCAATTATTACGGCAACCGCCCAAGATGGAAATATCACAGCAACAACAAGCATCACGGTAATTCCAAATAATACCCTGTACCAAGCCGAAGATGCCGAACTTAATGGTGCTCTAATTGTGACATCGCAGCCGGACTACCACGGCACCGGATTTGTAGATTACACCAATCCATCAAACGATTATATCAAATGGTCGGTCTATGTGCCTACCGATGGCAATTACAATCTGAACTTCCGATATGCTTTGGCCTCTGGCAGCAGACCATTAAACTTAAACGTTAATGGTGTTAACAAAAACTCTTTGACTTTTCCTGTAACCGGTAGTTTTGCCGTTTGGGGCAATTACATCAGTAGTCAAGCCTTAAAAGCAGGTACCAATACCATTACACTGACAGCAATCGGTTCGAGTGGAGGTAATTTTGATGAGCTTACCATTTCGAATACTCTTGGCATCAACGATTTACCCCAAGGAAATGAAAATAAAACAGTCAAAGTTTTTCCCAATCCACTAACACAATCAAGTCTTTATGTCTCTACCGATGGATTTGATAATGACACCAACGTTCGTATTACGATTACCAACACCAACGGTCAAAAAATATACGAGAAAAAACTCCATGATCCTTGTCAGACCGAGATAAATCTAGCCGAGAAATTACCGAATGCGCTCTATTTTGTTACTGTGCAATCCGATCAAACCAAAATTGTAAAAAAATTAATTGTAAAATAGAACTAATCACTACCAGAAATACCCAAGCCAAATGAAAAAAATACTACCAATAATCATTTTCCTTTTGACCTTCTTGTTGTCAACTGTGAGCTGGTCTCAAAAAATTATTTACCCTTGGCGTTCAACCACCGCCATTGTCAAAGCAGGCGAAACTTTCGAAGTTTGGTTCAATGCCGATGCCGGTCAAACGCTAAATGAAGTCTCTCTACGAGGACCTTTCAACAATACCGATGTCACGATTACCGATACTAAAACAGATACTTGGGTCTATGATCAATGGTCAGGAAATACCTGTAATCGCAAATACACCATTAGCGTTCCAGCCAATACTCCAGCGGATCGCTACGATTTAATTTTAAAAACATCGACAGGCGACGAAATATCACTGGCAGCGGTTAAAGTCATTAAAGAATACAAAAGCAATTATTATATTTTGCATTTCTCCGATGTACATCGTTGGCAAGGTACTTATGACACGCCAAATATCATACTACGCGAAGTTTCGACTATTGTGGATATTGCCAATATCATCGACCCTGCAATGATCATCGAAACGGGGGACAATCATTATCAAAACACCACAAATGAAGCGAGTTCACTTGCTCGAATCGAACAATACATGAACGGATATACAGGAACATCAGGCTGGGTAAATGGGATGAATAATTTCTTCGCACCCGTTTTTACGGTACCCGGAAACCACGATACTCCTAATAAAAATTTCGAATTAGAACCGGGTTATCCAAACCCGGGTTATGAAAAAAATGCTGCCATAACCCAAAATAAATTTTATGGACTTCAAGCTTTTAATTTCTCTTACGGGAGTACTCGATTTATGGGTGTAAACAACTCTTGGACGCCTGATACTGGTGGCGGTGCAGCTGGATATGTGGCCAACTACCAATGGCAATTAGATGCGGCTAATGCGTGGTTAAATAGTGCCGGTAGTGGCAAATTTAGAATTGGTTTTTTTCACGTACCACAAGAAAGTATTCCACCGGTTTATAACGCCTTTAAAAACGCAGGAAATCCGCTAGGTTTGATGTTAGCTGGACATGTTCACAGCATTACAAATAGTCCATTTACCTATGACAGCCGTTTGTGCTACACCACTTTATCCTGTAGAGACGGAAGTAAAAGTGCTCCTTTCAACTTATACAAAGTAGACGATGTAGCGGGTACTTATGAAACAGTGGGTAATGCACAGTCTGCTCATCAAGGATTGGAAACTGCAAAAAACTACAACACACCTAAATTGAAATTGACTTATGCCAATGCCAATGACGGTACTAGTGAAACCAATGTTGCAACGATAGTCAATAAATTTACTTTTCCAATTGCAGGAGCAAGAGTACGTTTTGTCGTGCCAAAAGGGGGACCGTATTATGTAACAAACGCAACTATCAAACAAGAATTTGACGGAACCAATTTTCACATCATTGATGCTACCTATAATTTGGCTGCAACTAGTACAACTGTTGTGAACTTGTTCAAAGGAATTCAGGTTGACCAATGCCCCAATGACCCTGACAAAATGGAACCTGGCATCTGCGGTTGTGGGATTCCAGAGGGCACTTGTCCAATTCCAGTTACAGGTGTCTTAATTTCTCCATCGAATGTAAAAATGAATACGAATACTGATAGACAATTATTCGCCACAGTCCAACCTTCCAATGCAACCAATAAATCGATAAATTGGACTAGTAATGATACCGGAATCGCCACAGTTGATACTAATGGTTTAGTTACAGCTAATGCAACAGGTACTGCCACCATTACGGCAACAACAGTTGATGGTACTAAAATAGCTAATAGCAACATTACAGTACTTACCAATAATAATAATTATCAAGCAGAAGATGCCGAATTTGTTGGTCCCGTGATCGCTACTAACCAACTCGGATACAACGGCACTGGCTTCTTGGACTATACTAACGCCACAAACGATTTTATCAAATGGAACGTTTATGTACCAACCACGGGCAATTATACTTTAAATTTCCGTTATGCGGCCTCCGCAAATAGACCCTTAAAACTAACCATCAACGGAGTTGACGTCAGTGCCTCTTTTGCGTTTCCATCAACAGGTAGTTTTGCCATTTGGGGAAATATTTCCACTAGTCAATTATTAACTGCAGGAAACAACACCATAACCTTGACTGCCATTGGTTCTAGTGGAGGGAATTTTGATGAACTTACTATCGCTAGTACCCTCGGTGTAAATGATAAAACATTCGAGAATGAGACCAAAACCGTTAGGGTATATCCCAACCCGGTAGCCAATGGAATTTTTACTGTTGCAACAGACGGACTCGACGATGACACTAACGTTCGTATTATTGTAACCAATAGTATCGGTCAGAAAATTCATGAAAAAAAAATAAACGATCCGTGCCATACCGATATCAATCTCGATGGCAAACTAAGCGAATCCATCTATTTTGTTACTGTGCAATCCGATCAAACCAAAATTGTAAAAAAATTAATTGTAAAATAAGTAAGATTTAAAATAAATGAAAATGAAAAAAACTGTACAAATTTCGATTTTTATCTTGACGCTCTTATTTTCTATAAGTAGTTGGTCTCAAAAAATTGTATATCCTTGGCGCGCCACGACTGCCATTGTAAAAAGCGGCGAAAATTTTGAAGTTTGGTTCAATGCTGCCGATGGACAAACTATCAATTCCGTTGAATTGAGAGGCCCTTTCAACACGGTTACTGCAACGATTACGAACACAGCTACAGATACTTGGGTTTATGATAAATGGTCCGGAAATACCTGTAATCGAAAATTATCTGTAAATGTTCCCGCCAACACCCCTAGCGACCGTTATGACTTGATTTTAAAAACATCTACTGGTGACGAAATATCACTAGCTGCGGTTAAAGTCCTCAAAGAATTCAAAAACAACTTTTATGTGCTGCATTTTTCAGATGCGCATCGTTGGCAAGGCAGCTATGATACGCCAAACATCATACTGCGTGAAATTTCAACTATCATCGATATTGCCAATATTATTGACCCAGAAATGATTATCGAAACAGGCGACAATCACTACCAAAACACTGCGAATGAAGCTAGCTCAATGGATCGTATCAATCAATATATGAATGGATTTATGAATGGAACGGATTACGTAAATGGTATGAATAATGCATTCGCACCAGTATTTACTGCTCCTGGAAATCACGATACACCACAGAAAAATTATGAATTAGAACCAGGCTATCCAACCCCAGGTTATGAAAAAATTCCATCTTTATTTTACAATAAATTTTATGGCCTTCAAGCCCATAATTTTGCTTACGGGGATGTCCGCTTTATAGGTGTTAACAACTCTTGGTTTCCAGACGATGGCCGAGGAACACCTAATTTCTCCCACCAAACAGACGAAGCGGTCAGTTGGCTCAACACCGTTGGAAAAGGCACTATGCGAATTGGCTATTGCCACGTCAATACTGGGCAACCTTCGCGTGAATTTAACAATCCGCTGAAAGCAGCAGGAGCTCCACTGAATTTATTATTGGTAGGTCACGTACACAGCATCACGTACAGTCCGTATGTGCTTGACGACAAAAAGATTGAATACTCTGCCACTACGGTTAGAGATGGTTTAAAAAGAGTACCTTTCAATTTATACAAAATAGATGCTAGTGCTGGTACTTATGAAACGATTTCAAATGAACAAGCGTATCAAGAGGGTCTAGAAACTGCAAAAAGCTACAACACTGCAAAACTAAAATTGACGTATTCCGCTTTGAATGATGGGGCTACTGGAAACAATACGGCAACCATTGTCAATAAATTCAGCTTTCCAATTACGGGAGCTAGAGTACGTTTTGTAGTACCAAAAGGCAGCCCATACTATGTCAGAAACGCCGTGATCAAACAAGAATTTGACGGAACCAATTTTCATATTGTTGATGCCACTTATAACTTAGAGCCGAACAGCACCACAATAGTAAGTATTCACGCTGGAATTCAGGAAGATTTATGCCCGCTTGACCCCAACAAAATGGATCCAGGTCTATGTGGCTGCGGTGTAGCCGAAGGTACTTGTCCGGTGCTAGTAACTGATATTCTTTTTCAACCTACTGTAATCCGTTTGAATATCGATACAAGTCGCCTCTTAGTGCCTACTATCGTTCCTGCGAATGCCACCAATAAAGCCGTAATTTGGGAAAGTAGTAATCCAAGCGCCATAAGTGTAAATGCTTTTGGAAAAATTACGGCTTTAAGTGAAGGCAGCGCTATCATTACCGGAACTACTGTAGACGGCGGTAAAAAAGTAACTATCAATGTCAGTACTGTTATGGATACGGTAAACTATCAAGCAGAAGATGCCGAATATGTTGGGCCACTTGAAGTCACCAATCAACCGGGCTATAAAGGGAACGGTTTTTTAGATTATACCAACGCCTCTAATGATTATATCAAATGGACGGTCAATGTTCCTGCTGATGGAAACTACAATTTAGGTTTTCGCTATGCCATTTTATCGAATAATCGCCCTTTAAGATTGACTATCAATGATGAAATACGAAATTCATCCACTCCTTTTACGGCGACAGGTTCTTGGTCAAATTGGAGAGTATATACCACAACTCAGGCATTGGTTGCAGGAAACAATACCATTATACTCACCGCAACAGGAGCTAGTGGTGGAAATTTCGACGAGTTATCAGTAACAGGTACACTTGGGGTTCATAATTTCGGCAAAGGACAATCAAACAAATCGGTTCGAGTTTCACCTAATCCATTAACCAGTGGGATTCTTACTGTAGCCACCGATGGTTTTGATGATGATACCAACATTCGCATTTACATCACGACTGCCAATGGACAAAAAATTTATGAAAATAAACTAAATGATCCTTGCCATACCGATATCAATCTAGCGGGCAAATTAAGCAATTCGATCTATTTCGTTACTGTAGAATCCGATCAATCCAAAGTGGTAAAAAAATTAATAGTCCAACAATAATTCAATTAGTGACCGATCGGGAAGTCCTCTTCCATTGGTTCATTAAATTAAAATATAAAAAATGAGTAATGCAATAATCGATGACAAACGCATCGTAATGACCTTAGACGCTGGAGGAACTAATTTTGTATTTTCCGCCATTCAAGGCAACAAACAAATCGTAGAATCCATAAGACTCTACCCCAATTCAGACCATTTAGAAAAATGTCTTGAAACAGTTATTTCAGGTTTTGAGATTGTAAAAAAAGAATTAAAAAGTGAACCTGTAGCCATCAGTTTTGCTTTCCCAGGTCCAGCCGATTACCCCAAAGGAATCATCGGTGATTTACCCAATTTACCGGCATTTCGTGGTGGAGTGGCTTTGGGTCCAATGTTAGAAAATCATTTCAACATCCCAGTTTATATCAATAATGATGGTAATTTATTTGCCTACGGCGAAGCGCTATTTGGATTTATTCCTGAAATAAATAAACGGTTAGAAGAAACCAATAGCCCCAAAAGATTCCATAACATCATAGGTATTACGCTTGGAACGGGATTCGGTGTCGGATTAGTATGCAACAAGCAATTAATTACAGGCGATAATTCAAACGGTGGCGAAGGTTGGCTCCTGCGGGATATCTTAAGTCCAGACTGCCACGTCGAAGAACATTTAAGCCGTGAGGGAATCAGGCGAAGTTATGCAGCGAAATCAAATACTGCCGTGGAAAACGTTGGAATGCCTTTTGAAATTTACAAAATTGCCAAAGGAATCGAAACCGGAAATCAACAAGCCGCTATCGAAACATTTAATGATTTCGGAACCGTTTTAGGCGAAGCATTGGCCAACCTAATCACCCTTCTGGACGGGATTGTTGTTCTCGGAGGAGGCGTTTCTGAAGCTTACGACCTTTTTGCCCCAGCAATGTTCGAACAATTAGAATCAAAATTTAGATTGCATAATGGCGACCCACTAAACCGTTTGGTGCCTCGTGTATTCAACCTAGAAGATCCAGTGGGTATGAAAAGATTGCTTGATGGTAACCAAATAGATTTAGCCATTCCTGGCACAGACAAAACCATCAGCTATGATCCTTTTCTGCGAACTGGAGTGCGAGTGACCAAAAATGACACTTGCCAAATAATTTCTTTAGGTGCTTACGCATTTGCACTCAATAAATTGGACTCCAATTAATACATTTCAAAAGCATGAAAGTCAAGTATAGCCATTACTTTGCTAGTTCTGGCGAATAAAAAAAGGTATATTTATACCAAAAAATTTAAATAAAATGAATACTAATTTATCCTTCCGAAAAGCCGTTTTTACAATAGCCGTGCTACTTTCGATGTTTCAGCTGCAAGCCAAGGTGCGCCTGCCATCTATTCTGGCCGACAATATGGTTTTGCAACAAAAAACAGAAGCCAAATTATGGGGCTGGGCCAATGCCAATGCTAAAGTTGAAGTAAAAACTTCTTGGAATAAAAAAACCTATAAAACCACTGCTGATGCCAACGGAAATTGGTTGCTCAAAATCAATACTCCGGCTGCTGGTGGACCTTTCCAAATAAGCATTTCAGATGGCGAAGTCCTCACATTAAAAAACATCCTCATTGGCGAAGTGTGGTTTTGCTCTGGCCAATCGAATATGGAAATGCCCGTGAAAGGTTTTCCACGCCAACCCACAAAAGGCGGAAATTCGGTCATTGCAAAAGCCAATCCTAAAGTGCCGATTAGAATGTTTTTGGCTGACTCGAAAGAGGGGAAATTCATCAAACAATTCAGCAAAAAACCACAAACCGATTGCCAAGGTCAATGGTTAGACAACAGCTCGGAGAACGTTGCCAATGCTAGTGCCACTGCTTACTTTTTTGCCCAATACGTGCAAGAAGTTTTGGATGTGCCCGTTGGCATTATTGTCTCGTCTTTGGGCGGTTCTATGGTCGAATCCTGGATGAGTCGGGAAGCTATTTCTGCTTTCAAAGAAGTCGATTTGTCTGTTTTAGATAACGACACCGAAATCAAAAAACCGAACAGCACAGCCTGTGTGAACTTCAATGCCAAAATTAACCCATTTACTAATTTTACCATCAAAGGTTTTTTGTGGTATCAAGGCGAAAGCAATAAAAACAATGCCGATTTATATGCCAAACTAATGCCTGCCTTTGTCAAGGATTTACGTTCGAGATGGGACATCGGTGAGTTTCCGTTTTATTATGTACAAATCGCGCCCTACAATTACGATGGTGCCGACAAAACTTCGGCGGCTCGTTTGCGCGAAGTGCAAACTCAACATATCACCGACATACCCAATTCCGGAATGATAACTACCTTAGATATTGGTAGCCCTCAATTTATTCATCCTGTCAATAAAGAAACGGTTGGAGAACGTCTCGCCTTATGGGCATTGGGAGCGACCTACGGCAAAAAAGGTTTTGGCTATGCCCCTCCAATTTTCAAATCAATGGAAATCAAGGAGGCTAAAATCTATATCGACTTTAAAAATGCCGACCAAGGAATCAGTCCGATGTGGACCCCGCTCAAAGGATTTGAAATCGCTGGCGAAGATAAAATTTTCTATCCTGCCAATGCCGAAATCGAAACCTCCACTACCCGACTTGCCGTTTCGAGCGAAAAAGTAGCCAAACCGGTGGCCGTTCGCTATGCTTTCAAAAATTATGCTGAAGCGAGTATTTTTGGGATTACGGGAATTCCGGTAGCCCCTTTCAGAACCGATGATTGGCCATTACAATAGTTACCAAAAACACCATATTTACTAATTTATATACTTACAATCCCCTTCAATACCAATGAAAAATTTTATAATGACAAAAAAACGAATTTGCCTACTCCTTTTAACCACTTCATTTGGTGTTTTTGGACAACAATTGGAGTATAAAAATGATTTCTCGAATGCTGCAACTACCCTGAAAACTGTTGAAAGAGGAAGCTGTACCGTCGTTGATGGTGTTTTGAAATCTACAGATGCCTATGCTAAGTTCGGAAATCCGGAATGGAAGAATTATACTGTCAAATTCAAAGCCAGAGCACCAAAAAGTGCCGAACAAGTACAAATTTGGGCGGGTTTCAGAGCTTTTAACAGAAATGACAGATACGTTGTAGGACTACGAGGTGGATTGCAAAACACGCTTTACCTGAGCCGTATGGGTTATATGGGCACCGATGAGTTTCTTGGTTTAAGAGTCTTAAATTTCAAACCCGTTCCCGGCACTTGGTACGACATCAAAATAGAAGTGGTGGGCAATCGCATCCGTATCTTCTTGGACAATGAAGCACTACCTTACCTTGATATTGTGGACAAAAACGCCAATTTAGCTCCAGCCGGCGAAGTGACCCTCGGCGGAAGTTGGATCGAAACGGAGTTTGATGATTTGTCCATCACCGCATTGGATGAAAATTATCTAAAAAACCAAGCTGTAGTCGAATGGAGCAAAAAAATTGAACCGAACGACAAGGAAAACAGAAGAATTGCCGATAGAGCCAATTACAAACCTATCGTAGTAGACGCTTTGAAAGGCAGTCGTTCTGAAATAGTTTTGGATGGCAATTGGTTGTTTATGCCCGAAAATGAACTTGCTGATGCAAAAAATGGTTCAAATGAAAATGCGCAGGATACCAACTGGCACACGATGTCGGTTCCTAACTTTTGGAATCCATCACGCGTTTGGTTGCACGGTGAATCCTTCGAAGGTTTCCCGAAAGGCGTTTCGGATGTATATTTTCAAAAAGAAACCGATCGCTGCAAAAATTACACTTTCGACTATACGAAAACCAAGGTAGCTTGGTACCGTCAATATGTGGAACTGCCAACAACTATCCAGTCAAAACACATCACTTTGAATTTCGATGCGGTTTCAAAAATTGCTGAAGTATACATCAACGGAAAATTGGCGGGATCACACGTGGGAATGTTTGGTGATTTCACAATAGATGCAACCCCATTCTTACGAGCAGGGAAAAATCTTATTGCCGTTCGTGTGGTTCGTGATTTTATAACCAATATCGAAGATGGCGATAAAATTGTAGATGTTGCAGTAACGGTACCCGTAACCAACAATATGCTGAAAGATATTGCCCACGGGTTTTTCAAAGATGATCCGGCTGGTATTTGGCAGCCCGTAAAAATGGTCATCACTGACAATTTGAAGATTGAAGATGTTTACATCAAACCTAGTTTACAAGGTGCTACCTTTGAAGTCACCTTAAAAAACTACGCTTCAAAATCGGTTAAATACGATTTGACTACCGAAATTTTAGACAAAGAAACTACGAGTCAATTGTACACAGGAACTTCTTTGACAAAAGGAGAATTAAAAGCGGGTGAAGAGCGAAAAGTTACCTTTACCATCGCAAACCTGAAACCCCGATTGTGGACGCCAAATCATCCGAATTTGTATCATTTTAATTTCAAATTAGTTTCCGGAACCACAGAAATCGACAGCAAAACAATCACTTCGGGTTTCAGAACATTTGAAGTAAAAAATGGTTTCTTCTTCCTGAACGGCAACCAATACTGGCTTCGTGGTGCCAATCACACCTCTTATGCATTGGGCATCAACGACCGAAATTTAGCAGATACTTTTTATCAGTTGATGAAAACTGCCAATATGGATGTGACCCGCACACATACTGTGCCTTACAACGAACTTTGGATGGATGCCTCGGATGAAAACGGCATCGGAATTAGTTATGAAGGAACTTGGCCTTGGTTAATGATCAAAAATTCGATGCCGGAACCAAAGCTTTTGCAATTATGGTCGGATGAATTTATTGGTCTTTTGAAAAAATACAGAAACCATCCTTCTATCTTGATTTGGACCGTGAATAACGAAATGAAATTCTACGATAATCCGGGAGATCTTGAACCAACGAAGGCCAAAATGAAAGTCATCTCAGATGTGGTCAAACGAATGCGAGAAATTGACCCGACAAGGCCTATTAGTTTCGATTCCAATTATGTGCGCAATGAGCAAAAATTTGGCAAAGAATATTTTAAGACTATTGACGACGGCGATATCGACGACGACCATAAATACATCAACTGGTATGATTATACCGTTTTTAAATTTTTCAAGGGTGAATTCCAGAAAAAGGCCAATCCCGGTCGACCTTTAATCAGCCAAGAATTATCAACCGGTTATCCTAATGCAGAAACAGGTCACGCTACTCGTTTTTACAACCTAGTGCATCAAAATCCGCAAAGTTTAATCGGATATCAGTCGTATGAATTTGGTAATCCGCAAGCGTTTTTGAATGTAAACTCATTTATAACCGGAGAATTAGCCGAGGCGCTTCGTCGTACAGGCGATAAAATGGCAGGTGTTTTACATTTTGCACTGCTTACTTGGTTCCGAAATGCCTACGATTATAAAAACATCGAACCCTATCCAACGTATTTTGCGATGCAAAGAGCAATGTCTCCAGTATTGGTAAGTGCTGAATTATGGGGACGAAATTTATACGGTGGCGAAAAAATACCCGTGAAATTTGCTGTAGTAAACGACAGAGAAAACGGAACAGCCGTAAAAGAATCGATGGTTCAATGGGAATTACAGGCAGAAAATGGGGAGAAATTAGTGGGTGGCAAAGAAAAAGTGCCCGCAGTGCAACATTCTGCTCGTCAATGGGTCACGCCTGAAATCATTATTCCTGAGAATTTAACAGCACCAAAATCAGTTGCCAAGCTTAAACTAAAACTAATCGAAAGCGGCATTACCATTGCGGAAAACGAATACAAACTGAATGTCGCTACCAAACAATGGAGTGCTTCGGTCATCAACCCAGCCAAGAAAATTGCGGTAGTCGATTTTAATGGAATGAACAAATCTTTGGATTTCTTGAAAGTGAAATATACTGCCTATCCAACAGTCGCTGCGGCGCTTCAGGCAAAGGCAGATGTGTATCTGTTTTCAGGACTTGAGGTTTCAAAAAACTGCAGCGAGCAAGACATTCAGGCTATTCGAACAAGCATTAATAAAGGAGCTAAAGCATTGGTATTGAAATCAGCAGAGGCAGCTCAAAAAATATATCCTGAATACATCACGGGAGTTCTTGTACCTACCGAAGGGGATATCGTCAATATGGAAATGCCAGAATCCCCTGTTTTTGATGGAATCGGTTTATTTGACTTACGCTATTTCAACAACAACAAAACAGAAGTTCCTACGGTTTGCAACGCTGCTTTAAAAATCAACCGAAGCAAAGAAGTGGTTGAATTGGCCAATCAAACTAAAATACACGGATATATCAATGGCGAAATGAAAGACAGATCCGAATATGTTAAAACCATAAAAGGCTTTTCAATTTTGAGAATCAACAAAGGTGGAGCTGCCATCATTTCGACTATGAGCCACGAAAAAGCAACTACCGACCCAATTGCTGGAAGGCTTTTAACGAATATGATTAATGATTTATTGATGCATTAAGACCAATTATAAAATGAGCTGTTCCAATTCAATTGTAAAAACCTTTTTCTGTCTATTCTTATGGTGCTGCTTTTCTTTTACTAGTTCAGCTCAAGAAGAATACAAAGACCCAAAAAACAAAGACCCCAAAGAAGTTTTTGCTGGAGGTTCCTTTTATGAAGTACAAAAGTATCCGCAAACTAAGCCCAACAAAACACCCAAAAACATCATTTTAATGATTGGAGATGGTATGGGACTTGCTCAAGTGTACAGTGGTCTGACGGCAAACGGTGGCCATTTGAACTTAGAAAATTTCAAAAACATTGGGTTCTCAAAAACCAGTTCATCGGATCAATATGTGACCGATTCTGCGGCTGGCGCAACAGCTTTATCTACAGGGGTAAAAACCTATAACGGAGCGATTGGTGTAGATCCCAACAAAAAACCAGTCGTACACATTCTGGAAAGAGCGGAAAAAAAAGGGCTTACCACAGGTTTGGTTTCCACCTCTGCCATCACCCACGCTACGCCAGCCTCTTTTATCGCCCACGTCGATTCTCGAAAAAGTTTCGATGATATTGCCTTGGATTTTATCAGCAACGATATCGATGTATTTATTGGTGGCGGAAAAAAATATTTCGAAAAACGCAAAGACGGTAAAAACCTTAGCCAAGAACTCAAGGACAAAGGCTATCAGGTTCTTTACAACATCGAAGATATCCAAAATGTAAAATCGGGAAAACTTGCCGGTTTGACCGCCGAAGATCATAACAAACCGATGCCTGACAGAGGCGAGATGCTTGTTCCAGCCACGCAAACTGCCCTGAAACTTTTGTCCCAAAACAAGAAAGGTTTCTTTCTGATGGTCGAGGGTTCGCAAATAGATTTTGCTGCGCATAAAAACGATACTCCGGGAGTAGTTCTCGAAATGTTAGATTTTGATAAAGCGATTGGAGCTGCTTTAGCCTTTGCCGCCTCTAATAAAGAAACTTTAATCATCGTTACCGCCGACCACGAAACGGGTGGAATGACGCTATTGGACGGCGATTACAAAACCGGAAAAGTAGTAGCAAAATATACTAGTTTAGGCCACTCAGGAATTGCAGTTCCTATTTTCGCTTTTGGTCCTGGATCCGAGGAGTTTACTGGCTTTATGGAGAATACTGAAATTGCCGAAAAAATGATGCAATTGCTAAAATTGAAATAAGTAGTACGGCTAAAAAAACGCAAAATTGACTCCAATGAAACAGTCCAAAAAATATCTTTTCACACTAGTAATCGCTTTTTTTGCGATTAGTTTAGGAACGGCACAAGATAAAACAGCCACGTACGACGCACCAGACCAAGCCGTTTGGCACGCCAAATCTAGAACTTGGTTTGTTTCGAATTTAGGAGGAGGAATTTCCCTAAAAAAAGACCATTACGGATGGATCACACAAACCGACAAGAATGGAAAGGTGATTCAGGATTTTTGGATAGGAAAAACAGAGGGAATGCACGCCCCAAGTGGGATGACAACAACCGATGACTACCTCTACGTGTGTGATCGAGAGGGCGTGTATGAAATTGAAATCGCCAAAAGAAAAATTAAAAACTTCTTCAAAATTGAAGGGGCTTCCTTCATCAATGATGTCGTAATTGCCCAAAATGGAGACTTATATGTTTCTGACTTTTTTGGCGATAAAATATACAAACTGCCCAAAGAAAATCGAAAACCAGAGGTTTGGCTTGAAACTGCCACTTTGAAAGCACCCGATGGATTGTATATGGAAAAAGATAAATTAATTGTTGCGTCTTGGGGAAAACTGAGCAATCCAGCCACTTTTGAAACATCGGTCTTGGGTGATTTGCTGAGCATTGATTTAAAAACAAAGAAAATCGAAGTTCTAATAAGCAAAATGGGGAACTTGGAAGGCATTACCAAAGCAGATAACTTTTATTTTGTAACCGATTGGTTTTCTGGCAAAGTGTTGCAAGTTGATGTGCGCCAAAAAACGGTAAGCACTTTCATTTCCGGTCTAAAAAATCCTACCGATCCCAATTTTGCTCCTGAATTGAATGTGTTGGCTATTCCGCAACACGGGACCAATCAAGTCCTTTTTATCAACCTACAAAAGAACTAATAAGCTGTATTGATGAAGATAATTTCAAATAGTATGTTTTTGTTTCTAATTGGTTTTATTGCTTGTTCTCCAACAAAGAACAGCGATCAGCGATCCGATACAACTAAAAATTGGCCTGTTGCCAGTTATAATTATGGCGGACTAGAAAAGAAAACGCCACAGGAACAACTACAACTTTTAGAAAATTCAGGTTACGATGGGATTGTTTTAAAAAGTGAAAAAATAGAAGATTTCAATAGCCTAGAGGAATTTATTCGATTGGATGAAATGAATTCGAAATTTAAAATAAATGCTGTTTTTGAACGCTATAATTTTAATGATTCCGAGGAAAGAAAAGAGCGTTGGAAAAAAGTAGTCGATAAAATAGCGAATCGAAACATTCAAATCTGGATTATTTTCGGCAAAAAGACAGAAGGAATTACCGATGATTTCATTGACCAAAAATTAAGAGAAATCACCAATTATGCAAAGCAAAAAAAAGTAGAAGTCATCCTATATCCACACAGTGATTGCTACATTGCTTCGGCAGAGGAAGCCCTGCCTTTTGTCGAAAAAATCAATAATTCCAATCTAAAACTGGCCATTCATTTGTATCACGAGGTGAGAGCAGGAAACGGAGCTCGAATCGCCGAGGTTTTTGATAAAGTAAAACACCGTTTGGGAGCGGTAACTTTTGCCGGAACCAATGTTGTCGCCGATTATACCAACCCGAAAACGCGCGATTTGAGTACTATTAAACCCGTTGGAACTGGCGATTTTGACTTAACTCATTTTATTTTGCCTCTAAAAAAATCGAATTATAAAGGAACCGTGACGATTATGAACTTTGGCATAACCGAAAGTCCTGAGGTGTATTTGCCAAAATCTTTGGCGGAATGGAATAGACTAGTAAAAAATTGAAAAATCAATACCCAATCAAAAAAAAGACTTTAATGAATACTTTTAAAAAAAATATAATACCATTTATTGTCACGCTGTTTTCCGTTGGATTCGCAAATGCACAGGAAGATTTTACGAAATATGTGGATCCCACTATTGGCAATGTCGCTCAATTTTTGGTTCCCACCTATCCTACTTTCAGTCTGCCGAACCAAATGTTGCGAATGTTTCCTGTGAAAGCCGATTATTTAGAAGATCAAGTTACCGCTTGGCCTTTGCAGGTAGAAATGCATCGCAAATCCAATGTACTCAAAATGAAGGTCAGTCTTGGAGAAATCAAATCGGAGACTTGGAAAAGGAAAATGACCATCGACCACGATCTTGAAATCATAAGACCTTGGCACTACTCCACTTATTTAATCGATGATGATATCACGCTAAGTTTTACTCCTGCAAAAAAATGTGCTATCTACCAATATGATTTTCCTGTTGCCGCCCAAAAGAATATTTTAATCGAAGGAACGGAGGCAATGATTGCGGAGTTTTTAGGTGGCAATACCTTTGCGATGACCGAGCAATTTACCTATAATTCAAAAGGTGCCACTCCAACGAATCCAAAAATGAACGCCTATTGCTATGGCGAAATCACAGATGTTTCAGGAAATCCGTTACCTAAAGTCCAAATTGTGGCCGCCAAAAATAGATTGTCCATCAGCCTGCTCGAAAACGAGGCGAAGACGGTTTTATTAAAATATGCCATTTCGTATATCAGCTTAGAGCAAGCCAAGAAAAATTTTAAAGCCGAACTAGCCCAATCTAATTTTGAAAAGACGCTAGCAAATGGTAAAAAAGCTTGGGAAAAAGTAATCAACCAAATAGAAGTTGTGGGCGGAACGGAGGGCCAAAAAAGATCTTTCTATACCGCCTTGTACCGCACTTACGAGCGAATGATTGACATCAATGAAGATGGCCAATATTACAGTGGTTATGATTCCAAAGTGCATCAATCGGACCGTTCTTTTTATGTAGACGATTGGATTTGGGATACCTTTCGCGCCAAACATCCACTGAATTCTATTTTGAATCCAAAAATGCAAAGTGACATTCTAAATTCGTATGTTCAAATGTACCAACAAAGCGGATGGATGCCCACTTTTCCGGAAGTCATTGGCAACAACATCGATATGAATTGTTACCATTCATCAGTATTATTCGTTGACGCGCATCGCAAAGGAATTTCAGGTTTTGATATTCAGAAAGCGTTTGAAGGCGTAAAGAAGAATTTGACCGAAGCAACGCTTATTCCTTGGCGACAAGGCAATCGAAAAGTAGGCATTGACGATTTCTACCACGAAAAAGGTTATTTTCCTTCCCTAAAAATCGATGAAAAAGAAACCGAACCTCTCGTAGATGAATTTGAAAAAAGACAACCCGTAGCGGTCACTTTAGGAATGAGTTTTGATGCTTGGGCTTTATCGGAATTGGCCAAAGAACTAAAATTAGAAACAGATTATAAAAAATTTGCGCAGATTTCGAAGAACTATCAAAACCTTTGGCATCCCGAAAAAAGACTTTTTATGCCAAAAGATGCGGCTGGCGAATGGGTTAATATCAATCCAAAATTAGATGGTGGAAAGGGCTACCGCAATTATTTTGACGAAAACAATGGATGGACGTATGCTTGGAACGTACAACACGACATCGAGGGGTTGACCAACTTGCTCGGTGGGAAGGAAAAAGCAGAAGCCCGTTTGGACCAACTATTCAGAGAACCCCTCGATACAAGGAAAAGTTTGTTTTATGTGGATGGGTCTAATTCAACAGGGATGGTGGGTCAGTTTTCGATGGGAAATGAACCTTCCTTCCATATTCCGTATTTGTACAACTACTTTGGAGTCCCTTGGAAAACGCAAAAACGCGTTCGATTTTTACTCGATGTTTGGTTCAAAGATACCATTTTTGGCATACCAGGCGACGAAGATGGTGGCGGAATGTCAGCCTTTGTTGTGTTTTCATCCCTAGGTTTTTACCCAATAACTCCAGGATTGCCCATTTACACCATCGGAAGTCCTGTTTTTGAAAAATCAACGATTCATTTGCCCAACAAAAAAGACTTTACTGTAGTAGCCAAAGACGCCAATAAAGAAAACAAATACATTCAAAAAGCCTTTTTCAACGGAAAAGAAATCAACACTCCATTCTTCACGCATAACGAATTGATTAATGGAGGAACCCTAGAATTGATAATGGGCAAGAAACCGAATAAAGTATGGGGAAAAGAGGCAGTTGCACCAACGAAATAGTTATAAAATTTTGACAGATATTGATGTCGAAATTTGTCAAATATATTTGTTTTTATGGATTGAATTTATATCGGTCGTTCCTATGGAACTTTACCAATTCCCTAAATTAATTATCCCGAACTAAAGTTCGGGGCTACAATATGAATCGTTCCTACGGAACTAAAATGCAAAGAGATTTTGGCTCGTAGCATATTGTAAGAATGAACTACAGTTGGAGCAACAATATGCTTCGTTCCTGCGGAACAATAATGCAAATTGATGTTGGCTAGTAACATATTGTAGGGATGGACTTCAGTTTGTCTCTGGAAAGAGCCGTAGGCTCGTAACATATTGTAGGGATGGACTTTAGCCCGTCCTAAAAAATGGAATACACATAAAGTGCCGTAGGTACGATCTATATTTAGATATAATTACATAATAGGTGGATAGATTTCCTCGCCATTTATTAAAAAAAGAGTCAAAATTTTTAATTAACAACGTTTATAACTTACTAAAAAATGAAACTAAAATTAAACCTACTGTTTGGACTATTTATTTTTTGTGCAGCACATTCACAAAACCCAGTTATTCGCCATCCTTTTACAGCCGATCCTTCGCTTCATCGATGGAGTGATGGTAAATTCTATATTTATGGTTCACACGATAAAGATGTTTTAGGCAGATGGAATATGGAAGATTATCACGTATTTTCTTCTGAGAACTTAGTAAATTGGAAAGATCACGGGGTCGTTTTGCATAATTCACAAACCCCTTGGGACGGTCCTTTTTGGGCTCCTGACGCAGCTGAAAAAAATGGAAAATTTTACTTTTATTTCCCCGAAGGTGCCAATATTGGTGTTGCAGAAAGTGATTCGCCTACAGGACCATTCCTAAATCCGCGCAGTATTTACAAAATGCCAGAAGGCTATGTTCAGGCTTATGACCCTGCCGTTTTTTCGTATAAAGGCAAGAACTATTTAATCATTTCTGAAAGAAAAAGTCTAAAAACTCCTTTCTACCCAGTAATTTTTACGCTAAAAGACAATATGGTAGAAATTGAACCCAATTCAAAAGTCGAACTTCCACCAATGGATAAATTTCACGAAGGCCCATTCCTTTTCGAAAGAAAAGGCAAAATATATATGATTGGTGGCGGCTATACTTCACTCCGATACTGGATGGCGGATGATCTTTTTGGTCCTTACGAATACAAAGGCGACTTTTTCACGGGGAATGACACGTTTACGGTTTCAAAAACCGCCCACGGTTCCGTACTCGAATTCGACAATCAGTACTATCTGGCTTGCCATTACGATGTGTTTCCGGGTGGACCCTACCAACGAACGACCTGCATTGAATATATGTATTTTAACGAAGATGGAACTATCAAACCCATTACTCCCACTCGCGAAGGGGTAAAACCAGTAGTAATCCAAACGAAAAAAAATTAGTCATACCCTAATTAGTGCGTTTTATGAAGTTCAGGAACCTCTTTCGAATGTTGCTTTGTTCGCTCCTTATTTTTGCTTTTTTGGGCAATAGGACTGCCTATGGGCAAAATAAGAAAACAAGGAAAAAACCGAATGTCATTATCCTATTTTCCGATCAGCACAACAAGAAAGTGATGGGTTTTGAAGGCCATCCCGATGTACTAACTCCCAATCTGGATAAACTGGCGAGTCAGTCGGTTGTTTTCGATAGAGCCTATTGCACGACTGGAATCTGTGCTCCTTCGAGATCTTCCTTGATGACGGGAATTTATCCCCGAACCTTGGGATTGCTTTCCAACAGCGAGAGAACGAAGGTTATGGAAGAAGTGGTTCCGTTAGCAGTACTTTTCAAACAAAATAACTACCGTACTTTTGCCTTTGGAAAACGCCATACTTCATTGGCCGTTGACAATGGTTGGGATGTACAACGCAGCCATTTATGCAATGAAACCCCCGGAAACAGTTATACGGAATGGGTTCAAAAAAATGGTTTTGGTAAAGAATTTGCAAAAGATTGGGCCGCCGAATTTGGCAAAGGTTCCGAATGTTCTGAACAAGCCTCCGAAAAAATCCCGACTGCAGATCTAGGAACCAGAATGTCGGCATTACCCGAGAATATGACTATGGAAGCTTTTACCACCAAACTGACCATAGAAATGATCAAGGAACAAGCCAAAAACGATTCGCCGTTTTTTTGCTGGGCCACGTTTTACCGACCGCATCAGCCGTATACTCCTCTGAAAAAATATATGGATATGTACGATGTTTCGAAATGGAGAGAAGGAAAAAAGAAGGGGAGTTCCATTGTAAAACCCGCCAGTCTAACTGAACCTATAGAAAATATTCCACCAATGATGCAATCCATCCGCACCGGCGGAAATAAAGTTTGGAACGTTGATAAAGCCATTCTGGATGAGCAGCTTTGGCGCAATCATATTGGCGCTTATTATGCCTTGGTATCCGAAGTAGATTATTGTGTTGGCGAAATACTCAAAGCCCTTGATGAAGCTGGAATTGCCGATGAAACGATTGTGATTTATACTGCAGACCACGGCGATTTTGTGGGACACCACGGTATGGTCGAAAAAGCCGCTGCAGGTCAGAACGTTTATGAAGATATTCTAAATATTCCTTTAATCATTCGCTATCCTGGCAACAAGCAAAAAGGCAAACGTTCCGTTGAATTGGTGAGTTTAGTCGATATCTATCCTACCTTAGTGGATTTGCTTGGGCTAAAAATGCCTGATCTGAAACATCCCCTTCAAGGAAAATCGATGAAAGGAACGCTTACGCAAGGAACGCCAATGCATCGCGACTATTTTGTTTCGGAAAGTTGGTCACAGGCTACAGTTATTACCAAAGATTCTAAATTGGGAATGATGATTGACCCAACCCAATACGCTAAGAAATTTGACTTTAGATCTTTCGGCGATCAGTTTTTTATTCGAAAATCGGATGCCTTGGAAATTAAAAATGAAATTAACAACAAAGATTTTACCACAGAAATCGCAAAACTAAGAGCCTACTACCAAGATTTTACCGCAAAAGTACCTGATATTGGTAAACAAGAAGTGATTAATAAATTGGTAAAAAAATAATATATATTCAAAAAAATAGATTGAGCTATGTCTGCTTTAAATAAAATGATTTTAAAACTACATTTCAGTATGTGCTTAATCGTACTTTTTTCGATAGGGACATTAGCACAAGAAAAACCCAATGTAATAATTATCTTGGCAGATGATCAGGGAAATGCTGATGCTGGATTTCAGCGCTCGCCTGCTACCCTATCGACTCCATCAATCGATAAACTCGCGGCCAGCGGCGTGATTTTTTCACAAGCCTACGCCAGTGCCTATGTTTGTGCCCCAACCAGGGCAGGTTTACTGACAGGTCGCTATCAACAGCGGTTTGGTTTTTATACGGCCAACGATTCTAGAGTCGGGCTGCCATTGAGTGAGACAACCCTAGCCGACCTTTTGCAAAAAGAAGGATATCGCACAGGAATTTTCGGAAAATGGCATTTAGGTATTGAAGAATCCTACCACCCGCTAAAGAGAGGATTTATGGATTTCTATGGCTTTCTAGGGCACGGCGGTCACGATTATTATAATTTCAGTTGCCCCGATGAAAAAAATTACGAATGTATTCAGCGAAATTTCAAAACGGTAAATGAATCCGGCTATTTGACTGATATTCTGGCAAAAGAAGCCTGTTCCTTCATTAAAGGAAATGCAGAAAAAAAGAAACCGTTCTTTTTGTATCTCCCTTTCAATGCGGTTCACGCTCCCTTGCAAGCACCGGAAGAGGATATCAAAAGATTCAATACCGGAAACAGAAACAGGGATATTCAATTGGCGATGATTTATCGTATGGATCTGGCAATAGGCGAAGTGATTAAAACCTTGAAAGAAGAAGGAATTTATGAAAATACCCTAATTTTCTATTTTTCAGACAACGGCGGTGCCAAAGCAACATCGGCCAACAACCTGCCGCTTAGAGACTATAAACAAAGTGTTTATGAAGGTGGGCTTCGGGTTCCATTTGTCGTGAGTTGGCCAGCCCAACTACAACCGTCGGTTTGCAAGGAACCCATTATCTCCCTCGATATTATGCCTACAATTTGTGCTATTTTGGATATCAAACTTCCAACCAACAAAATTTTCGATGGAAAAAATATACTTCCGGCCATCGACGGAAAATTGAAGCAACCGCTGCACGAGGCCCTATTTTGGGATGGAGCTGAAAACCGATGGGCGGTTCGATCTGGTCAATGGAAACTGGTTTTTGACAAAGGCGCGAAATTAGAATTATATGATCTCCAGAACGATATCAGCGAAAGCAGGAACCTAGCAGCTCAAAATCCCGATAAAACAAATGAACTAAAACTGAAATATGAAAAATGGCGTGCTGAAATGAAAACACCTATGGGCGATTTTAAGAAAAAAAATAGAAAAAAAAATAAATAACCACCACCATGACATCCCTCTATCATAAAGTATCGATACTCCTTGTTGCCGGGCTACTTTCGGCCACTTTTGCAGCTTATGGTCAAAAAGAAAAGTATCCTAATGTCCTACTAATTATAACCGATCAGCAAGCGTGGAATGCTGTTGGATATTCGGGAAACAAGCAAATTAAAACACCAAATCTGGATAAATTGGCCAGCCAAAGCACCAATTTTAATCAAGCTGTTACTCCCTGTCCGGTTTGCGTTCCAGCTCGTACCTCGATTTTAACAGGGCGTCTAACCGAAACCACGACCATTCGCGAAAACAGCGATGTCACTAAAGGCGATTGTTATTTTCCAACCTTCGACGAAATTCTGTCTAAAAGAGGCTATAACGCTCAAGTTTATGGCAAATACCATTCCCCGGAACATATGGCGCGTGTTTACAAAAATCCGCCTGTAAAAGGAATGAAAGGCACAGAACCAATTATCAAATGGGAATCCAATTACGTATCCTACATTAGAGAAAACTTTACAAAAAGACCTTTGAAACCCGGAGAATTGTACGAAACCACTTTTTACGGTGGCACCGTTCCTTACAAACTCGATCCAACAGATCGCTATTATAAATATATGCCCTCTGGAATTATACCGGAAAAAGAGCTCGAAAAAAAGTTGAGTCAGGCTGACATTCACGGCGTATTGGATTTATCCGCTGATTTTACCGTAACCGCAGTTCAAGGCAAGCAAACCATAGAAGCATTAGAACGACTGAAAAACGAACAATTTATACTCACAAGTTCCTTTCATTGCCCGCACGTACCCATCACTCCGTCAGAACCTTACGCTTCGATGTATCAAGCCAAGGATATGCTGGTTCCTATTTCTGTCGAGGACAAAAGATTAAACTCCCCCTACAATCCGGGAACCATAGAAACACCCTACAACGAAAAAGACAAAGTGCAATTTATGACAGCGAATTACTATGCTTTCGTCACCGAAGTCGATGAATGGGTGGGCAAAATTCTAAAAAAAATAGACGACTTGAATTTAACCAATAATACATTGGTCATCTTCGTTTCCGATCACGGAGAGATGCTTGGAGCCCACGGATTGCGCGGTAAATTCAATTTCTATGAAGAATCGGTGCGAGTGCCTTTTCTATTTCGATATCCAAATAAAATCAAAGCGGGTCAAACCATAACCACTCCCGTTTCGACACTGAATATTTTCCCTACCATTTTGGATTATGCGGGACTAAAATCGATACCTACCGATGGCTATTCCCTAAAAGCTGTTATGGAAGGAACTGGCTCGCCAAAATACGATTTTGCTGTCTCGGAATGGCAATGGAAAAATGAAAATGTCCCATCGATAATGATACGAACTGAAGAATGGAAATTGATGACGACGCATCGCAAAGACGGAAAAAATATTGAAGCTTTATACGATTTAAAAAAGGATCCATTCGAAATGAATAACCTTTTAGGCTCAAACCCCGAACGATTCAAATATAAAGAAAGAGCGGAAATACTTCGGTCGAAATTAGTGGGGTATTTAAAAGATGTCAATTCTCCTTTGGTCAAAGGAATTGAAGAAAGAGTGTTAATTCGGTAATTACATCCATAAAATACTATTTCTGGTTTGGATTGATGGCAATGCGATCGTTGACAGCTTTTGCTTAAAAAACCTACTGTGCCATTTTCTAAAAATTCCACTGTGCTTCGGTAATCATTCAGTAGAGTAAGCTATCAAATGCTCTGCTGTTCCCAGAATATGCCATACAACAAAAGCTCGATTGGGTTGTAATGAATTCCTAGTTGCTCTTCAAATAGAGACAATTTCAAAATCTGCACAGCAAATTCCTTTTTCAGAGTCTCAATTCTGGAAAGGTGTTCCTGATGGTTCAGCAGTGGCCATAATTGATTTTTTAGAGTTGATAAAAAAGAGCAAACCACAGAAAATTATTGTACCACCCTGGGCTCGGGCGCAAAAGCATTTTGACATAGAACTTCCGCAATCGGACTTGATAAAAAGTTTCGATTATAGGCCTAAAAATGGCAATCTGATACTAAAATCGTTATTATTTTCGATCCGTTAATTTTATTAATTAATTATTAATGTAAAATTATGTGTACGCCATTATTTTTGTTTTCAAATCTAGAATAATGAAAAAGAAAATAGGACTCGAAATACTAAACCAATCCTATGTCCCAGCGGTTTTTAAGGACCTATCTTGGCACAATATGAAAGGGCATAAAAACTTGTGATTTCGATGGAAATAGTGTCCATAAATAAAATTGAAAAAAGTTAAGTGAAGCAAATCGAAAGCCTGATTAAATCATTTTAAAAATATAGCGATAGAAAAGCAAAACACAATCGACTAAAAAAAAAGAGAATACGAAATGAAGTCAACCAAAATTTTGAGTATAGCCATTATTCTTGCTGCATTTGTTGGCTTGCAAAATGGGCGTGCTCAAATAGCAGCAGGACATAAAAAACCAAATGTCATCATCATCCTAACCGATGATATGGGCTATGGCGAAATCTCTTGTTATAATAAAAATCAAATACAAACTCCCAATATTGATCGTCTCGCCAACGAAGGCGTTCGATTTACTGATTTTTACGTTCCTACACCGTATTGCGCGCCGTCGAGAGCCAGTTTACTTACCGGCAGATTTCCGCTGCGACACGGTATGGTCGAAAACCCAGCTCCCGATGCCAACATCAACGACATCGGATTGAATTCGACGGAAGTTACTTTGGGAGAAGCTTTTCAAGAAGCGGATTACAAAACCAAATGCATCGGCAAATGGCATTTGGGGCACAAACCAGAGTTCAGCCCTTTGAAACACGGCTTCGACGAGTATTATGGTATGCTGTATTCGAACGATATGCGCCCCGTGCAACTCATTGAAAACAATGAAATTGTCGAAAAAACAGTCGATCAGCGCCAGCTTACGCAAAAATACACCTCAAAAGCATTGGAGTTTATCGACCGAAATCAAAAATCGCCTTTCTTTTTGTATTTGGCTCAAGCGATGCCGCATAAACCTTTAGCTGCTTCGGCTCCGTTTTTTACAGACGGAAATTCAAAAGAATTGTACGAAAGTGTCATTCGAGAATTGGATTGGTCTACCGGCGAAATCATCAATAAATTGGCTAAATTGGGTATTTTAGAAAATACAATTCTTATCTTTATGTCGGACAATGGACCTTGGTATGGCGGCAATACAGGAGGATTCAAAGGGATGAAAGCCAACAATTGGGAAGGCGGAATTCGAGTGCCATTTATAGCGCGATATCCAAAAGCGCTACCGCAAGGAAAAACGATCAGCACAGCCTGCTCGTCTCTAGATATTTTTCCGACTTTGATGGCATTAACCCAAACTAAAACCAATCCTTCTATAAAATTAGACGGTCAAAATATACTGAACATCGCCACAGGAAAATCCAATTCGCACGCGCCTATTTTCTCAATGAAAGACACTAAAATAAGAACGATTCGGGATGGAAAATGGAAGTTGTTTTTATCAAAACCCGATTATTTTAAGGAAATTGATTCGGAAAAATGGATCGACAAAAGAGCACCGGACGGAACGACAATCCTTGCTCCTTTTCAACAAGCCACTCCAACAGATTATCCCGGAGCAAAACCAATTCAAATGGAAGGAGAAATGCTTTTGTTTGACCTCGAAAAAGACCCTTTCGAAAGCACTAATCTAATCGATAAATTTCCGGAAATTAAAGAAAATTTGATTCGGAAGTACAATGCCTTTTTAAATACAATGCCAAAACTATAAACAGAAACCAAAAGATAATAACACCCAGAAATATGAAATCAGTACGCACTTATTGGAAAACTTTGCTGTTGGCTACTTTTTTACTTTTAGTAGCAAAAAACTATGCCCAAACCACGCAAAAACCCAATCTACTATTTATTATTACCGATCAGCAACGCTACGATGCAATGAGTATCGCAGGCAATACTATTTTGAAAACCCCCAACCTAGATCGACTAGCCAAACAAGGGGCACGTTTCAAAAATGCCTATACACCTTGTGCCGTTTGTGGCCCGGCTCGCGCTTCCATTTTGACCGGTCGTACTGTCGAAAACCACGGAATTTTAACGAATACCGAAGCCGATTCGGCAACACCCCAATCGGCGACTATAATGCCGCAAAAAACCTTCGACCAAATATTGACGGAACAATTTGGCTACAAAGCTGAATATTATGGCAAATGGCACGCACCTGAATTTGCTGCCAATTGCTATACCAATCCAATAAAAGTGTCAAAAAGTGGCCGTTCGATTTTTGGTTCTAATGGAGATATTCGATTTTATAAGGACAATTATTTAGACCTTGTTTTTCCAAAACCGGCTATAACATCGCTAAAACCAAACGAATTGTACGACACCTTTACCGAACGCCCTTATGTGCCAAATATTTTAGATAAACGCTATGGAAAAACTCAAGCACAAGTTGATGCTTCGGGTACCGTTTATGCCCAACCCGATCTGCACGGCGTAATAACCATTCCCGATGAGCAATCCCTAACGGCCTTCAGAGCAAGGCAAACTATGGAAGCGCTAGAACGTTTGAAAAACACTAATTTTAGTATTACAGCCTCTTTTCATATTCCACACGCTCCAATGTTGCCGAGCAAGTATTATTCCGATATGTATCCCATTAGCGGCTTGACGGCGCCCGTTAGTATTTCGGATCCGATGACCAATAGCCCGTATAAGAAATCGAATTCTAGAGAAACGCTGCCAGAATATGCCGATGCCAACAAAATAAAATACCTAATATCCGATTATTATGCTCTTGTTACCGAAGTCGATGATTGGATTGGTAAAATTTTGGACAAAGTTGACCAACTTGGATTAACCAATAATACGCTAATCATTTTCACCAGTGACCACGGCGAAAATTTGGGTGCTCACGGAATGCGTGAAAAAAATGTTTTTTACGAAGAAGCCGCACACGTTCCCACCTTGATCAGTTTCCCTGGCAAAATTGCCCCAAATACGGTTGTCGATGGCTATGTTTCGAATGTCGATTTGTTTGCGACCATCAATGACTATTTACAAATCCCAGAACAACCATCAGACGGTAAAAGTTTGCGCGGCCTTATCGAAGGCACGAATCCCAACCAAGGAAAATATGTGGTAACCGAATGGCATAGCGATCCTACAAAATGGCCGAGTTATATGATTGTAAAAGGCGATTGGAAAATGTTGATTCCGTCGACCGCTACTTCGACCGTTATCGATGCGCTGTACAATTTAAAAGACGATCCCTATGAAATGAATAATTTGATGGGCAGCAATCCGAATAAAAGCAATTATACCCAAAAAATAAATGAATTGCATACCGATTTGCTTACCTGGCTTAAGAAAAACAATTCGAAAAAATACGACGGAGTCCTGAACCGAAATTTGACTGGTACTCCACTCACGCTATCCACCGAAAGTCACCAATCGCGTACTTGTGAATTAAAAGTTTTTCCAAATCCGACTTCAAAGTACCTGATTATTGATAGCAAGACCGAACGTATTGATGGGCTTGAAATATACGATAGCAATGGACGATTAGTGTACTCCGAAAAAACTTCGTTTACAGGTTCAAAAAAAATAGAAATCGATTTAAAACCTGGAATTTATCTTATCAAAGCGAAAAGCGACTGTTATTTTGCCCCTCAAAAAATTATTATCAAATAATGCACCTACGATGAAAAATTTTAAAAAATTAGGATTGCTATTTACTATTTTTTGGTTAAATGTAAGCAATGCTGCGACTCCAGTAGCCTCCGTAGTGTTATCAAATCCAGCTGTTTCAAACAAATTGACACAGTATACCGATAACAACTCCGCTGCCGAAGCCTACACCATTCAAACGACAAAGGATGGTGTGCAATGCCGTGAAATACCTAGCAGTAAATATGCCTATTTTAGAGTAGATGACACCACCATACCTTCAACTGATACCAATTTATTGTTTTATATTACTTTTTATGATGAAGGTACGAATACCTTTAATTTGCAATACAATTCTAATGATACCAGCGGCACTACTTCAAACCAAAATTATAAATCTAGTGTTATTACTAAAACGGGGTCCAATACTTGGATAACGGTTACCATCGCTATTCCAAATGCTTCATTCAGAAATGCCCAAAACAACGCAAGCGACTTTAGAATCAGTGGTGGTACAAATGTTTATATCAGCAAAATTGAAATTGCAAAAGGAAGCTTAAACCCAAATATTGAACCTATTCCAGTAGTATCGGCAAGCTCTTACTCTGAATTCACTGGTAAATCAGTTGCGGGTTACCAAGCTTGGTTCAAAACAGGTAACGCTACTTCAGGTTGGACGCATTGGAGTGGAAACACACCTCCTGCCACCAACAAAGCGCATTTCGAAATCTATCCCGATGTAACCGAATACCTCGATACCGATTTGGCTCAAACGGCATTGGCGAATTTAGGCAATGGCAATCCCTCGACCTTATTCAATTCGACCAACAAATCCGTGATTGATACCCATTTCAAATGGATGAAAGATTATGGCATCGATGGAGCTGCTGTGCAACGCTTTATTGGCAACATCGGAGGAGCAATCATCAACTCTCCCAATTCTGCTGCAACAAAAATCAAACAAGCAGCCGAAGCCAACGGGCGAATTTTTTACATTTGTTACGATACATCCTCCAGCGGAATGGAGGCGACTTGGGATGAAACAATTAAATTTGACTGGGTGTACAATGTAGAACAAAATAATAATCTAACGGCTAGTCCGGCTTATGCCAAAGTAGGAAACAAACCTGTTGTCCAACTTTGGGGAACCGGCATGGCTGGTGGAAAAAACCCCGGAACGGCAGCTGAAACAATCGCCTTGATTCAATTTTTACAATCGCGTGGTTGCTACGTTATTTGTGGCTCACCCAGAGGTTGGCGTACTGGTAATCGGGATTCCAAAGGCTTGGCGCAAACCTCTACTATACCTGGCGATCAGGAAAATTTTGAGCCCGTTTATAATGCTTATGATATGATTTCGCCCTGGATGGTGGGTCGCATTCGAACCAATTCGGATTCTGATGCTATACTTACCAGCACGATGATAGGCGATAAAAGTTATTGCAATGCCCGAAACATATCATATATGCCAGTCATTTTCCCAGGTTTTGCTTGGTCGCAATGGAATGAAGGAACGGTCAATTGGGCCCCTCGAAACGCGGGTGATTTTATGTGGAGACAAGCCTATAATATCAAAACTTTGGGCGTGGCGAATATGTATTTTGCTATGTTCGACGAATACGATGAGGGCACAGCCATAATGAAAAATGCCACGGATTGGACTATGATTCCCACAGATCAATACTTCTTGACTTCGAGTGCCGACGGAATTTGGTGTTCCTCCGATTTTCAGCTTCGGGTTGCGGGTGCATCCATCGAAATGCTAAAAGGAACTAGAGCATTAACGGCTACTATGCCTATTCCCCACTCTTTAGGTCCCGTTTATTACCGCAATAGTTTTGAACAACGAACCACTGCTTACAATTATATTGGCGGAATAGCACAAAATACGGGTACTTTCAATGTAGATCCTTGTTTTTATAAAGCGACTGTCTTGGCCAATTCCAATGTGGTCAATCCGTATTGCGACATCCAACAACTCAATGTCAAAAGTGGTCTTTATTCGGTAAAAGCGTCGGGTACCATCAGCAGTAATGCAGCAGCAGTTTTTAACAAACGTATCGCTGAAGTGAAAATTCCTGTCACAAAAGATATGAAACTATCTTTTTGGAAAAAGACGGAAAACGATTTGGGTCGCTATGTTTTTGTTGATTTACTTACAAACACCGGAAAAAAATTAAGCGCCTACAGTTATACCGATCAAAATGGGAATCCAATGAATGCTGCAACAGCACACGGAACCGTGGGTGCAGGTTGGGAAAAATTCAGCTGTGATTTTGGCAAAGACGTTCTTTTAGGGGAAACCATCGTAGGCATTCAAATCAATTATGAACAAACCGCGATGGGTAATTTTGAAGCCTATTTCGATGACTTTCTAATTGAAGAAGCCAAGACACTTGGACAAACAACGCTCGAAAAATTGGTCGAAAATCCATTCGAAATAAATCAAAATCCATCGATGGGAGCATTTGTTTTGGCCAATACTAGCGGCGAAGAATGTACTTTTGCAGTTTATAATTTATTGGGACAACTATTGATGAACAAAAAATCGAATCAAAGCGAGGAGACCATCGACTTAACAAGCAATCCGGACGGAATCTATCTATTGCAGGTGATTTACAATGGCAATTCGTATATTCAAAAATTGATTAAAAAATAAGGTTTCACCAGGTTTTGTGTAAAAATCAAAACAGTTATAAACTATAATTACAACTATTTTGAACCATTAAGAGGATTAAGAAACTTAGGTTTTGAGTACGCTTAATGACACGAACGAAGCGGACTTAATGTTCGTAATGGTTTAAAAAAAATGGATATTCACAACATTTCCATTAGACCTAAAATTAATTCTAAATTACAACTTATATAAATAATGACAACAAAAAATCAACTTTGGCCTTCGCTACTTTTCATTTTATTTTTCATTAGCGCCCCGAGTCTTTGGTCTCAGCAAAACAAAAAACCGAACTTATTGTTCATTATGACCGATCAGCAACGTTTTGATGCGATGAGCATTGCTGGAAATAAAGTATTGAAAACGCCCAATTTAGACCGCTTGGCCAAACAAGGTGCTCGATTCAAAAATGCCTACACTCCTTGCGCCGTTTGTGCACCGGCAAGAACGTCGATACTCACAGGCACCACTGTGGAAAATAACGGAATGAGAACCAATGAATATGCCTATAGTTACAAGAAAGAAGGCTTGATGACAATGCCTACTTTCGATGAAATCCTAACCCAAAAAGGCTACCATTGCGAATATTTTGGAAAATGGCATACGCAAAGCTCGAATGCCCGTATTTATAAAAACCCTTTAAAAACAAATGCAGCAGGAAAATCAGTTTTCGGACCAGAAGGATCCTTATTGATTTACGAAGATTTCTTAAATGAAAAGTCTCCCAATAGACCATTAAAAACGGGAGAATTATACGACACGTACACCAATAGACCTTATAAAACCGATCCTTTGGATAAATTTCACGGCAAAACCGATGCCGATGTAAAACAAAGCAAGAGAAAAATAATCCAACCTGATTTGCACGGTGAATTATTGATCGACAAAGAATATACTGTTACGGCCTTTCAAGCCAAACAAACCATTGATGCCCTGGAGCGACTCAAAGATTCCACCTTTAGTATTACGTGTTCCTTTCATTTTCCGCACGCGCCGATGCTGCCTACCAAACCCTATTCAACGATGTATCCCGCGAGTAAAATGGTAGCCCCTTTCAGCATTGCGGACAAGATGGAAAACACACCTTACCAGAAAGCAAATGGTCGTCACGAACATACCGAATATGCCGATCCTGAAAAAATCAAATATATGATTTCGAGTTACTATGGCCTTATTAAAGAAGTCGATGACTGGGTGGGTAAAATTTTAGACAAAGTCGATGCGTTGGGTCTGGCCGATAATACATTGGTGATTTTTACCAGTGATCACGGCGAAATGCTCGGAGCCCACGGAATGCGCGAAAAAAATGTTTTTTATGAAGAATCGGCGCATATCCCATTGCTGATCCGTTTTCCAAATCAAATAAAAAAGAATACCCTAGTCAACGGCTATGTCTCGAATGTAGATTTATTTGCTACCATTTTTGATTATTTGAAAGCCGATAAACAAAAATCTGACGGCACAAGCCTTCGAGGATTAATAGAAGGTACTGATACTCAAAACGGCAAATATGTGGTACAGGAATGGGATTATCGCGGCGATACAGAACCCAATTATATGATTGTAAAGGACGGCTGGAAATTGATTATTCCCTATTCTGAAACCTCCAAAGTCATCAATGTTTTGTACGACCTCAACACCGACCCGCACGAAATGAACAATCTTTTGGGTTCGAATCCAGACAAACAAAAATATGCCGACAAAGCCGAAGACCTCCGCAAAACCCTTGTCGAATGGTTGATTAAAAATAAATCCTCGCATATCGAAGGAGTTCAAAAGAGAAAATTAATTTAAGTTTTTTGCAGCAGTTTACATTTCTTCTTTTTGTCCTTTTAAGGAGTTGCACATTCACATAGAAGCTGACAAATCAAAAAAATCTGTATTTATCTTTCCAAGAGATTCTTACAGATTTTTTTATTATCACAAATCCCAACTTCTAACTACCAACCTCGTTTTTCGTACTTCGTATATCGTATATCAAATATTGCCCTATCTCTCAAAAAGTAAACCCAACCGAGGTTATAATCCCCCAATCGTTCAAGGGATCGGCATTTTTTGAGGGCTGACTATCGTAGTTTTCATAAAATTGTACATTCAGAAAAAAATCTTTGATAAGTTCATATTTGGCTGCCAAATCATATTCAAGTCTGACGCGGCCCATATTCGTAACCGAGGGAAATACATTAAGCCCTGAGGTTATATCAATTTTTGGACTACGGTATTTAAACCACTTGAATTGGGCACTCACAAAAGCTTCTAAATTTTCAGACGTCGTTGCTGCGGTAATTGTTTTTTCTTGATTGGCCAAAAGCCCTCCCATTACATTGAAGCGAATAGAATTAGTTCATGACACATCATACCCCATTGCATAACCGGCCTGCGCCCGATAGTCCAAATCGAGTTGCGTATTTTGTTGGACTTGAATCGAAATATTGCTTTGCCATTTATGTGGTAAAAAATGACTCACCGTCAACCCAATCGTATTATTTTTAGACTTCAGGCTTCCATCGTCAGTCTCCAAACTTTCGAGTTTAAATTGTGTAGAATAAAAGGTAGTTCGATGGGTTACCTTCGTATTTAAACTATATTGAAACACATTACTAGCTTTAGTAAAGGTCAAACCTAAATCAACAGAGCCATCAATTTTTTGAAAAAAGCTGCTTTTAATGGGAATAATTAATACAATATCCCACAGCCGTTTCGGAATAGTATCGGTCACAGTTATCACATTTACGGTGGACATCACCTCCGATTTTTTTAAACGACCAAAAAACTTCTCACCAGAATTCATCCGAATCTCAAAATATTTTGCCGTATGAATGGTATTTATTTTATCAAATTCAATACTGATAGTTTTCATCGCATCAGTACTGAAATCAAGTAATCCATACTGAAATTTCTTTAACTCGCCCGTGATTCTATCGCCATTACGCAGATAAATAGTGTCGTTTTTCTGGGCTTGAACGCTCAGAAAGCAGCAACAAATGAAAGCGAGACAAACGAATAAATTCCTGTGCATTTTAAGATAGATGGAGTTTTACAAAATTCACTTTTTCCCCTTTTGGGATTGGAATACTAAAATGTAAATTAACAAAATAATTATCTAAATTCTGAAGCAAACCTTAAAAACATAGTGATTTGAAGGTTTCGAACAAAATGAAAGTTCATCAACAAGAGTTCCACCCACATACTATAGATAGGCTAGTTTTATCGTCACTTTTACTACACTCGTACGGGCAAAAGTTATAAAATTTGCCAAGAATACTAAAAAATTACATACTTTTACGGCCGTGAAAATTTTTACCTTCATATTATCTTTATATCTTATGGCACTTTCGTGTTTGCCGTGTGCAGATGTGGAAGTGAATAGCTTGGCACATTCTGCATCCACAGTTGCAGCAAACCACGAAAATCATTCGGACCAAAACAGTTTCGATTTATGTGCCCCTTTTTGTGTTTGTAATTGTTGTGGGCAACATATTTTAAATTACAATCAAGAAATTACATTTGAGTTTAGAAAAATCCCAACAGAAATAACTACTCAAATTCCTACCTACAAATCAATTCTGGCTTCCAATTTCTTCGGGAGTATTTGGCAACCACCTCAAATAGCATAATGAAGCCCGAGTAATTTCGGGTTATAGAGTTGTGGACTTTCCACAGTATTCAATGGGCATTAGTGTCTAATTACTCATTCATTATACTATTACGATGATAAATAAAATCATTAAGTTTTCCGTAAACAACAAACTCATTACTGGTGTTTTCTTGACGATATTTGTTTTGTTTGGCATTTATTCTTTCACACAATTAAGTGTCGATGCGTTGCCCGATGTAACCAATAATCAAGTCCAAGTAGTTACAAATACTCCTAATTTGGCTACCCAAGAAGTGGAGCAGTTTATAACCTATCCGTTAGAAACTGAGTTCAAATCATTGTCCGAAATGGTCGAATTGCGGAGTACAAGCCGTTCGGGTTTGTCGGTAATTACGATTGTTTTCAAAGACAACGTTCCAGTTAATATTGCTCGTCAACGAGTAGATGAAAAAATAAAATCGGCTACCGATAATATTCCAAAACAATATGGAACACCCGAATTATTACCGCCAACAACAGGGCTTGGCGAAATCTTTCAATATGTTTTAGTCCCACAAAAAGGATATGAAAAAAAATACAACCTATCCGAATTAAGAACCATCCAAGATTGGATCGTGCGCCGTCAATTATTAGGAACAGTGGGCGTGGTCGATGTGAGCAGTTTTGGAGGTAAACTAAAACAATACGAAGTTTCAGTAAAACCCGAACGCCTTTCGGCTAATAATTTAACGCTTATTGATGTGTTTGATGCTTTGCAAAACAACAACGAAAACACAGGCGGAAGCTATATTGATAAAGGTCCAAATATCTATTTTATTCGTGGAGAAGGACTAATTCAAAACCTTGAAGACATCAATAATATTGTAGTCAAAAACAATTCAGGCGTTCCCATTTTAATAAAAGACATTGCCGAAGTTAAATTTGGTTTTGCACCTCGATACGGAGCAATGACAAGAAACGGAAAAGGCGAAACCGTTGGTGGCGTAGTTTTAATGCAAAAAGGAGAAAATGCAGTACGAGTTATTGAGCGAGTAAAGGAGAAAATGAAATCCATTGAAAAATCTTTGCCACAAGGCGTAAAAATTGATGTATTTGTAGATAGAACCAAACTAATTGAGAAAACTGTTAGTACAGTTTCAACCAATTTATTAGAGGGTGCATTAATCGTTATTTTAGTTCTTGTGTTATTTCTAGGAAGTTTAAGAGCAGGTTTAATTGTGGCTTCTGTCATTCCGTTGGCAATGCTTTTTGCCATAATCATAATGAATATTTTTGGATTGAGTGCCAATTTAATGAGTATGGGAGCATTAGATTTTGGGCTTATTGTTGACGGTGCTGTAATTGTGGTCGAAGCCACTTTGCATATTTTCTCAAAGCATTATAAAAGCAATATCCTTTCTCAAAATCAAATGGACAAGGAAGTAATCAAAAGTTCTTCAAAGATTATGAGTAGTGCCATATTTGGGCAAATCATTATCTTAATTGTTTACATTCCGTTGTTTGTTTTAAGCGGTGTTGAGGGTAAAATGTTTATGCCAATGGCACAAACTGTTAGTTTCGCCATCGTAGGAGCATTAATACTCTCACTTACTTATGTGCCTTGGGCTAGTAGTCTTTTTTTAGATAAGAAAGTTAGCGACAAACCCAATTTTACCGATAGGTTTATCAATAAACTAAACAATTGGTATCAGCCTTATTTGGTTAAAGCTTTAGAGAGAAAGTTTGCAGTTATTGGAGTTGCAATATTCTTATTTATTGCATCATTATTTATATTCAATTCATTAGGAGGAGAATTTATTCCCGAATTAGATGAGGGTGATTTTGCAATGAATTACACTATCCGACAAGGAAGCAGTTTGCCTCAAAGTATCGAGGTTGGTACACAATTAGAAAAACTAGCACTAACATTTCCAGAAGTTAAAGAAGTAGTTGGTAAAATTGGAAGTAGCGAAATTCCAACCGACCCAATGCCTATTGAAAGTGCTGATTTGATTATGGTAATGAAAGACAAAAAAGAATGGACTACGGCACACAACAAAGAAGATTTAGCCGAGAAAATGAACGAAAAATTAAGTCAAATTCCTGGTTGTAATTTATCATTTGAGCAACCTATTCAAATGCGTTTTAATGAGTTGATTGCAGGGGTAAAATCGGATATTGCTATAAAAATATTTGGCGATAATTTAGATAAATTGTTTTCAGAAGCCAATAAAACGGTTCCTATCATCAAAGGGATTGAGGGGTTAACTGATATAAAAGTAGAACAAGTAACGGGGATGCCTCAATTGGTGGTAAAATACAACCGAAATAAAATTGCTCAATATGGATTAAATATTGCCGATGTAAACCGAATTTTAAACACGGCTTATGCAGGTGGAACAACTGGCGTTGTATATGAGGGAGAGAAAAAATTTGATTTGGTCGTTCGTATTCCTAAAAACCAAAACACAGATATTGACGCTTTAAAATCATTATTAATTCCAACACCGAGAGGCAATCAAATTCCATTAAACGAAGTGGCAGAAATCACTTTTAAAACTGCACCATCACAAATAAGCCGTGAAAATGCAGAGCGTAGAATAGTGATTGAAGCCAACGTTCGTGGTCGTGATGTTGAAAGTGTAGTTTTAGAAATTCAACAAAAATTAGATGCCAAATTAAAATTACCTGAAGGCTATTTTATTACTTATGGTGGACAATTTCAAAACCTACAAGAGGCAAAAGGAAGATTGCAATTAGCTGTTCCTGTTGCGCTGTTGCTTATTTTCTTTTTACTCTTTTTGTCATTCCGTTCACTTAAAGAAGCTACCATTATTTTTTCAGCAATTCCTTTGGCATCCATTGGTGGAATTATTGCTTTGTGGGTTCGTGGAATGAATTTTAGCATATCAGCAGGAGTTGGCTTTATTGCGCTGTTTGGAGTAGCAGTTTTAAACGGAATCGTTTTAATAAGTTATTACAACCAACTAAAAGAAGAGGGCGAAGACAATCTTTTAAAACGTATTTACAAAGGCAGTAGTGCAAGGTTAAGACCAATTTTAGCAACAGCAACCGTCGCTTCTTTAGGCTTTTTACCAATGGCATTAAGCACGAGCGCAGGGGCAGAAGTACAAAAACCATTGGCGACTGTCGTTATTGGCGGTTTGCTAACTTCTACACTATTAACATTATTTGTTTTACCAGTTTTATATTATCTAGTTATGACACCAAAAAAGATAAAAGTAAATCCAAAAATCGCAACTATTGTTGTGCTGTTTTTTAGTTGTTTTTCTTTCAATGCCAATGCACAAACACAAACGTTCACTTTGCAAAATGCGTTGGATTTGGCAACCAAGAATTATCCAACGTTGCAACAAGCGACTTTGCAAACACAGCAACAACAAGCATTAACCAAAACGGCAACTGTTCTCGATCCTTTCAATATCAATAGTAATTTAGGACAAATAAACAGCAAGTTGTTTGATTATAATATTGGCGTAGCACAAGGTTTTAAACTATCAAACAAAGCCGATAGAAACCTATTAAATCAAAATGTAGCAGTAGCAAAATCCTTTGAAGCTGTTACAAAAAATGAGTTGATAAAAAACGTGTCAAATGCCTATTTCAATTGGCTTTACAATGTCCAACACTATAATTTATTGCTAGAAACGGATAACATTTTTGCCGATTATGAAAAATATGCGGATAAGAAATTTCAAGTAGGAGAAACGAGTAAATTGGAAAAAATAAACGCCTCATTGCAACGCAAAGAATTAAAAATGCAATTGGCAGAAGCTAATTCGCAAGTACTGTTTTATTTGACCGAATTACAAAAGTGGACACGAACCAATGAATCATACCAAGCACCAACGAAATACGATGCTTTACCCGAAATTAATGTAAGCGATAGTACATTGGTCAAAAACCATCCTGTTTTACAGTTTTTACAACAGCAAATTATAGCTAAAGAATTAGCAATAAAATCTGAAAAGGCAAAAGCCAATCCATCTTTCAATTTAGGCGTAAATACTCAAAGTTTAGACAAAGAGAATCCATTTTATTATGGTAGTTTGGGTATCAATATTCCTTTATTCAGAAACGGAATTAAAGCCAAAACACAAGTTGCTAAACTAGAAACCGAAATTGCTAAAAAGGAATTAGAAAAATCCCAACAGGAACTAGCAACTATTTATTTGCAACAATTCCAATTGCAAAAACAATATTCCGAGCAACTCAATTTCTACAAAACAGAGGGTTTGCCAATGGCAGAAACCATTGTAAATTCAGCACAACGGCTTTATAAATCGGGAGATATTGGCTATATAGAGTATACCCAAAACCTAAAAGATGCCAATAAAATAAAAACCGATTATTTGATTGCAATGAACAATTACAATCAAACGATAATCAACATTCAATATTTATTAAACAAATAAAATCCTAAAGATGAAAAATAATATAGCAATCATAATCCTTTTGTTTTTGGGCGTAGTTTCTTGTAAAAAGAGCGATGCTGAAGCACCAAAGGAAACCGAAGCCGAAAAAACTACAACAGCAGTAGTAACGTTTACCGATGCACAAATAAAAGCCATCGATTTGCAGTTGGGCGATTTTGAAAATAAAAACCTAACGACAAATTTAAAGATAAACGGAAAACTATCATTGCCACCACAATATCAAGCGCAAGTTAGTATCTTGACTGGAGGTGTTGTAAAAAACATTTTCGTGCAAGAGGGCGAATTTGTTAATGCAGGAAAGACTTTGGCAACAATCGCCAATACTGATGTGATACAATTGCAACAGGATTATTTAGAGAACAACGCCAATCTTATCTATTTAGAAAAAGAATATCAACGCCAAAAAGAGTTGCGTGATGATAATATCAATGCAGGGAAAACCTATCAACAATCGCAAAGAGAATTGCAAATTGCGCAAGCCAAAAAGGAAACCTTAAAATCTAAATTGGCTCAATTAGGAATTAATGCCAATAATTTATCTTCTAAAAATATCGCTTCAAATATTGCCATTTCAGCACCGATAAGCGGTTACATTCAACACATCAATTTAAGTATGGGCAAATTTGCCGATGCTAACGCTACATTATTTGAAATCATTGACAACCGTTTTTTACATTTGGATTTAAAGGTTTTTGAAAAAGACATCCATAAAATCAAAATCGGGCAAGAAATAACGTTTAGTGATGCTAACGATGTTTCACATTCGCACCCAGCTAAAATTTACGCTATCAATAAAGCTTTTGAGCCGAACGAACAAGCTGTAATAGTTCACGCCAAAATAAACGAAACCACCGAAACCGTCTTGCCCGGAATGTATGTAGAAGCAAGAGTTAAAATCGACAATACTAATACAAAGGCACTGCCAACGGAGGCAATTGTAAATAATGGGAACGACCATTTTATATTTGTAGCAACTGGCAAAAATACTTTTCAGGAAATAAAAGTAAATATTGGAGCATCCGATTTGGGCTATACAGAAGTAAAAGCAATCGATAAAATCCCTGCCAATGCTAAAGTAGTTATCAAAGGGGCGTATTATCTTTTATCAGAATTAACCAAAGGAAGCGGAGAAGAATAATAAATTATAAAAATAATATGGGAAAATGTTTTTGCAACAAAACAACCAAACCAAGTCAATTGGAATCAAAAATACCCTCAAACAGCTATTGATTCTTTAGAAAATATAAACCTATCCAAAACCGCCAATATTATCGATATTGGTGGTGGTGATAGTAATTTAGTTGATGCCATACCAGACAAATAGTATAAAATTATTGGGGATTTAGACATTTTAAAAATTGGTTAGACAGAGCAAAATACGTTTGGAAAATAACGCTCCTTTAGTCCATTGGATTGTTGCTGATAGTACAGAATTCAAACCCGAATTAGCTTTCGATTTTTGGCACGACCAAGCCGCTTTCATTTCTTGACAGAAAAAGAACGGACGACTCCATATAAAACCATTATTAGAAATGCAATAAACCACAACTGAAATTTTCTTTTAGGCAGTTTTCCATAAAATGGACTGCTAAAATGTATTGGTTTGGAAATTAAACAATAGCCTGAAAACGCATTGAAAAATACGTTCAACAAGTGTTTTCAAGCCGTGAAATGTTATGAAGAAAATCAAACACCCCTTTTGATTAAGCCAAAACTTTCAGTTTTGCGGATTTAAAAAAATTATTAGAATGATACATCCACTAATACGATGCAAATCACAAAATTATTCAAATAGCTCCTCTTGAAAAATTAGCCCGCTTTGAAAATTAGTTTTTTATTAGTTTTTTTAAAAATATAAAATAATGTTTAACAGTATAATTATCGAAATTTATCTAAAGTGATATTTTTATAATTCGGCACATACATTTTAGTTTTCACAAAAGCGGCAATATCAGTAGGTTTATCGACTCCTGCGAGCTCGCTTTCGAAAATAACTTCGGCAATTTTTATGGCCACATTGACAGAAACATTCAAAATGTTTTTCACACTCGGATAAATCAAGCCCATTTCAAAATCCTTTTGGGTAACTTGTTCAGCAACCGCTTCGGCCGCAGTGATGAACATCAAATCGGTAACCCGTTTCGCTTCGGTGGCAAAAAGTGCCAATCCCATAGCTGGAAAAATAAACACATTATTTCCTTGTCCTGGAGTAAATGTTTTTCCTTCATAAATAACAGGCGCAAATGGACTTCCGCTGGCAAAAATGGCTTTACCTTTGCTCCAAACATAAGCTTGTTCCGCAGTACATTCAGAATGTGAAGTCGGGTTGGAATACGGAAAAATAATAGGTCGTTCGTTGACCAAACTCATATTTTCAATCACTTGCTGATTGAATGCCCCTCCCACGGTGCTCACTCCAATGATAGCTGTTGGTTTTACTTGAAGTACGGCAGCGGCCAAATCATTAGTAGGTTCGCCCTGGTGTGCAAATTGTATTTGATACTCGGCCAAATCGGTTCTTGACGACACCAAAAGTCCATTGATATCAAACATCCAAATATGCTCTAAGGCTTCTTCCCTACTCAAACCGTCTTTCTGGAATTTTTGAACTAACAAATCGGCAATACCAAAAGCAGCAGCTCCTGCGCCAAAGAATAGGAATTTTTGATCCTTGAAGGGTTTCCCCATCAACCGGCTTATCGAAATAAATCCGGCGGTCGCAATTGCCGCTGTACCTTGAATATCATCATTGTAGGTGCAAACTTTATTTTTGAATTTATTCAAAATTCGAATGGCATCGACCCCTTTGAAATCCTCCCATTGGATGCAAATCTTAGGAAAAACTTTGTTGATGGCGATTACAAAAGCCTCGATAAATTCATCATATTCCTGCCCAGTGATTCGCTTTTGTTTCAAACCAGGATAGAGCGGGTCTTTTAGAAAATCTTCATTATTGGTGCCTACATCCAAAATGATAGGAAGTGTATGCTCTGGCGGAACCCCTGCACAAGCCGTGTATAAAGCCAATTTACCGATGGGAATACCCAATCCGCAGACTCCCAAATCACCTAATCCTAAAATTCTTCCGCCATCGGTGACAACGGTAAAACGAATGTCTTCTTCGTGCCAATGTCTAAGAATTTTTTCGATCTTATCCTTTTGATGAATTGAAATATGCAAACCTCTGACTCTTCTGGTGATATGGCCAAATTTTTCACAAGCTTCACCCACCGTTGGCGTATACACCAAGGGCAAAAACTTCGCAGGATCATTACTAACCAAATTAAAAAACAAGGTTTGGTTCGTTTCTAATAAATTAGACAAATAAATGTATTTGTTAATCGGTGCTTCAATCTGCTCCAATTGATTATCAATCCGCAGCATTTGGGTTTCGATACTTTCAATTTGATCCGGCAGCAAACCTTCTAAATGGTATTTTTCTCTTTCTTCTAATGTAAAAGCAGTCCCTTTATTGAATCGGGGATCTCGCATCAACGAATAGCCTATATTATCTTTCATAGTTGTACTATTTTAGGGTTAGTAACAGATTCTACCTTTGGATCTATATTTAAAAATAAATCTAAAACAGAATCATCCTCGGCTTCAACGAATTACAGTCGAAGAAAAACCAAAGTTAGCAAAGATTTTCTGCACAATCAATCAATAAAATAAAAAAAGAGGAAGATTGACTATTTTCAAAAGGTTGCAAAAAAAAAAGGTTGTAACTATTCGAAAATAATTACAACCATTTAGGTTCAATCCAAAAACTTTAATCTGCGTGAGCGATACTGGAACTCATATAAAAGAACAATCGCAAAGTATGATTCATATCGTACTGATACCCATTCGACTTTTGTTGATACACATTCATATACCCAAAATCGAAACTCAATTTAGGATTGATAGATTGTTTAATTCCAATAAAAAAACGATTTTGATCAAAAGTATTCAGAACGATATCCTGCCCAAATTGAACCAACAGTTCATCTGAAAGAACTAACGAAGGCGCTTTTTTATTTTTGAATACAGGAATGGTGGCACTTAACAAATACCGTACACGATTCGAAAATTTATTTTCGCCTGTTTCCTGGTCATTGACTATGATTTCTTGCCAGCGCTGTTCATTTCGAATCCGTTGAAGCAATGCAACATTTCCTTGTTTGGTAATCATCTGAACTTGTTGATAGATTCTGTTTTCATCCGAAAAAGTACTCCAGGTAGGATTCTTTGGTGCCAACCACATATGGGCGTATCCAGCGGTAAATGAAAATTTTGAATTCGGAATATAGGCAAGTCCGCCTCTTAAAAAGAAAAAATTATTGTCCTGAAAAAAATCATTGGTTCTAAGATGAACATCAGCAGCAATTCCCCAATGTGGACTAAATTTAGTAACTGTATTCAGGGAAACCCAGGTTTGAAACTGTTCATTGATTTCTTTTGGTTTGACGGTTTGGGCTAATAGTACTGCGGGGAATAGTACCAAAAGGATTTTTAATAAATTTGTTTTCAAAATAGTGTGTTTAAGTTGTGTTTTTAATTTCGACTGCAAATTTACTTTATAGATTTGGCGACTACAAATTTTAGCTTGTGTAAAAAGTGCAAAAAACATAATTTATTTTTATTCTATTTAGGTAAAATAGTACACAAAAAAAACGGTCATCCCGCATTACAAATCGGAAGATGACCGTTAATTATAAAGCTATAGAACAAAGACGTTCCATTTCAAAATGTTTATTCCTTACTAAAAGCTCTTGCTGCTTCTCGTTCTAAATCAATATATGGCTCTTTTCCAGTATTCACAGTTACAAAGCTAATTTCGCCTCCTTCAAATTCTCCGGGCGAAGCATATTGTTTGCTCACAGGATCTCCACTATCAAAACCTACACAAAGTCCATCACCCACAAGGGTAAACTTACCTACTTGAGCGGTCATTGCACCTGTTGCAACAGCTTTGTCGTTGATATACAATTTGGCAGTACCTATAGATTCTCCGTGTTCACCTGCTTTTTCTTTGGTAAACTCCACACCAAAAGTATATTTTCCTGGTTTTATGGTCTCTGTTGAAACCAATTGCTGTTCTTTGATACCCAAGAAATTATACACATAATACAATTTTTGGTCTTTAATAAACAAACTATGTCCTCCAAAACGAGAACCGTGTGCAAAAATCACACCCGATGCATCCGCTTTAATCTCTACATTGGCAATAATCTTGTACGACTTTCCTCTAACACTAACCGCCACCGCTTCGGGAACTTGACTTGTGTGCGGGTAATAGGTATAACTATCTTTCGCTTCTTCTTCGGTTGGCCTTGGAATGGTTATGATTTGCATGGTAGTTCTATCATCCAAGGGCAAAGCATTATTTTTCTTGGCTTCATCCAACCACAATTTTTTCAAAGCTTCTAATTTGTCCGGATATTGTTTGGCCAAATCTTTAGACTCAGAACGATCGGCTTCCACATTATACAGTTCCCATTGATCTTGATCAAATTTTCCTTTATCGGTCAAAGGCGCATGTACAGCAACGGCCTTCCAACCGTCTTGCCATACAGCGCGAGTACCTAACATAGAAAAATATTGAACGTGTTTTTGGGTAGGATCATTCGGTTTTGCATCAAAACTGTATTTCATCGAAACTCCAGATAAAGGATATTGTTCGACTCCTTTATACACCTTTGGCATTTCCAATCCACAGATTTCTAAAATGGTTGGAACAATATCAACGGCGTGATGGTATTGATTACGTACTTCGCCACGAGCTTTGATTCCTTTTGGCCAGGTAATCGTCAACGGACAATCTGTGCCTCCGGCATAGTTGGAATAGCGTTTGAACATTTTAAAAGGTGTCGATAATGCAGCTGCCCAACCAGTTGGATAATGCTCGTAGGTATTGGGGCCTCCCAACTCATCGATCAATTTCATATTCTCAGCTAAATCATCAGGAAACCCATTGAAGAATTTATTTTCATTTACAGAACCGTTTGGTGTACCTTCGCCCGAAGCACCGTTATCAGAAGCATACATAATCACTGTGTTTTCATATTGTCCTGTTTTTTTCAAATAATCAACAATGCGACCAATTTCTACATCGGTATATTCGGAAAAAGCGGCGTATACTTCGCACAAACGTGAAAATAATTTCTTTTCGTCAGCACTTAATGAATTCCAAGGACGTACTGCATCGGCGGGATTTGCCAAAGCTGCAGGCATCGGATTCCATTCGGTAAGTGTCGTCCCTTTTGGCAAAATGCCTTTGGCAATCATACGTGGCAATACCCATTTCCGATAGGCATCATAACCGTCATCAAATTTGCCTTTGTATTTAGCAATATAGTCTTTTGGTGCTTGGTGAGGGGCGTGATTTGCTCCAGGGCAATACCACATAAACCAAGGTTTCGAAGGATTAGCCGATTTTTGATCCCCAATCATCTTGATAGCTTGATCCGCCAAATCTTTGGATAAATGATAGCCTTTTTCAGGACCATACGGAGCTTCGATGGCGTGATTATCTTCGGTTAAATCAGGATAAAACTGATTGGTTTCTCCACCGATAAATCCATAAAATCGATCATATCCTTGCTGTAATGGCCATTGGCTTTTGTTGGCTCCTGCTGACAAATCAGTTTCAGGAACATTATGATTTTTACCTAACCAAAAAGTACTCCATCCATTATCGTTTAATATTTGAGCCATGGTAGCCGCTTGAGCAGGCAACTGGCAACTGAATCCAGGATAACCGTTGGCGCCTTCAGTAATAACCCCCATTCCATTCAGGTTGTGGTTTCGACCAGTGTTGATACAAGAACGGGTTGGCGAACACAACGCAACTGTTTGCCATTGGGTATAAGTCAATCCATCGGCTGCCAGCTTATCCATAGTGGGCATATTGATTCTTCCACCATAAGGCGACCAAGCTGCTAAACCAGTATCGTCGTAAAGAATAAATAAAATGTTGGGGGAACCTTCCGGAGCTTTTTTACGAACAAACGGAGCCCAATCCGGTTTAGAATCTCTTACATCGAGTTTGATGTCTCCCTTGAATGCGGGTGTTTGTGCCTGACTACTAAAGCAAAGTAGTGCCGTAATCCCAAGTAGCAAAGATGTGATTTTGATTTTCATATGTTATTTGTTTTTAGGAATTTAGAAAGCTAAAGTAACAAAATGTTTTAAAATAAACGAGAAAATACTATTATATAAACCTTAATTTTTAAAGACTTAAGTATTCTATTTTGTGGTTTAGACAACATTTATTGCGAGAAAATTAGATCAATAGCACTACGCTATGATGAAGGTTTACTGCTGCAATAACCCTATACTTCTTCCAATAAAAAGTCAAAATCGCACATTTTTTTATTGATAATATCGCAATACCTTTTTTTGTTTTCCAAATATTATTCTTACATTTAAAATCTCAAAAAGAAACCAATGACCATACCACAATATTTAACCAAAATAAACACCCTTTACATTACTGGTAACGCAAGAGAACACTCCTACAGAGGCGATTTGCAAAACTTGATAATGGCCATTTTGCCCGATATTTTAGTCACTAACGAACCCGCAAGAGTAGATTGTGGCGCACCTGATTACGTGTTAACTCGCAAAGATGTACCAATTGGTTATATCGAGGCTAAAGATATTGGAGTCGATTTAAAAGACAAAAAACTAAAGGAACAATTTGACCGATACAAATCGGGGTTAACCAATTTGATTTTTACCGATTATTTAGATTTTCATTTTTACAAAGATGGCGAGTTCATAACCAAAATAGCCATTGCACGAATAGAAAAAACCACCCCGCCCGATGGGCACCCCTCCAAAGGAGGGGAATTAACAACAATCGTTCCCATTCCCGAAAATTTCGAACAGTTTACCCACCTAATACAAAACTTTGCTTTAACGGTATCCCAAACCATCAAGTCACCCACCAAATTGGCACAAATGATGGCAGGAAAAGCCAAATTAATGGCCGATGTAATCGAAAAGTCATTGAACTATGACGACCAGCAAGGCATTCGTTCCAGTATCAAATCGCAAATGTTGTCGTTTCAACAAATGCTGATTCACGATATAGACAATAAATCCTTTGCCGACATTTACTCCCAAACCATTGCTTACGGGATGTTTGCCGCACGGTATCACGACCCCACTTTGCCGACCTTTTCCCGAATGGAAGCCTCACAATTAATCCCAAAGAGTAACCCCTTTTTACGCAAACTGTTTCAAGACATTGCGGGGTTCGATTTAGACACTCGATTGGATTGGATTGTAGAGGAATTAGTGACCATATTCCTTGCAAGTGATGTGGCGCAGATTATGAAAAACTTTGGTAAAAGCACCAAACAAGAAGACCCTGTGGTTCACTTTTATGAAACTTTTTTGGGCGAATACAATCCCGCTTTGCGAAAAGCCCGTGGCGTTTGGTACACACCGCAACCCGTGGTGAATTTTATAGTTCGTGCCGTTGATGATATCCTGAAAACCGAATTCGATTTACCACAAGGTTTAGCCGACACTAGTAAAATAAAGATAAAAACCAAAGTTCAAAAATTTGACAACCGGTCCAAAAACAAATCTATTGTTATTGGCGAACAAGAACACGAACAGGAAGTACACAAAGTACAAATTCTGGATCCCGCAACAGGAACAGGAACATTTCTTGCCGAGGTGGTAAGACATATTTACAAAAAATTCGAAGGACAACAAGGTATTTGGAGCAAATATGTAACCAATGATTTAATCCCTCGATTGAACGGTTTTGAGTTGCTAATGGCCAGTTATGCAATGGCACACCTCAAAATAGATATGCTTTTAACGGAAACAGGATATAAACCGCAACAATTCCCCTCCTCTGGAGGGGTGTCCGAAGGACGGGGTGGTGACCAACGGTTTAGAATTTTCCTGACCAACTCCCTCGAAGAAGCACACCCCGACACGGCAACCCTTTTTAGTTCTTGGCTCTCAGACGAAGCAGACCAAGCCAACGCCATAAAACGTGATGCGCCCGTAATGGTGGTTATGGGAAATCCGCCGTATAGTGGTGAGAGCAGCAATAAAGGCGAATGGATTATGAACCTGATGGAAGATTATAAAAAAGAACCCGGCGGTAAAGAAAAATTAAAAGAAAAGAATTCAAAATGGATAAATGATGACTACGTGAAGTTTATTCGTTTCGGTCAACATTTTATTGATAAAAATGGTAGCGGTATTTTAGCATTTATTAACCCACACGGATTTCTAGACAATCCAACTTTTAGAGGGATGCGTTGGAATTTATTAAAATCATTTGATAAAATCTACACAATAGATTTGCACGGTAATTCAACAAAAAAAGAAGTTTCTCCCGACGGCTCTATTGATCAAAATGTATTCGATATTATGCAAGGTGTTTCTATCAATTTATTTGTAAAAACTGGAAAAAAGGGAAACGAAGAATTAGGCAATACTTTTCATTTTGATTTATATGGCAAAAGAGAATATAAGTATGATTTTTTGAAGGATAATGATATTTATAAAATTCCTTACAAGCATCTAACCAATAAATCTCCAATGTATTTTATGGTAAAAAAAGATTTTGATGTAGAGAAAATATATAATAAGGGATTCAAAATAAATGAATTATTTAATTTAAATAATATAGGAATAGTTACGGCAAGAGATGCTTTTACTATACATAATACAAAAGAAGATGTAAGAAAAACAATTGAAGATTTTTTAAATTTAGATGATGAAACTGCGAGAACCAAATATAACTTAGGAAAAGACGTAAGAGATTGGCAAGTAAATTTAGCCCGAAAGGATTTACTAACCCATTATCCCAATAAAGGTTTTTTCATTAAATTTTCATACCGTCCTTTTGATGAAAAATGGACTTTTTTCACAGGTAAATCGAAAGGATTCCATTGTTATCCAAGAAATGATGTTATGCAACATTTTCTCAAAGGAGATAATATTGGATTAAATTTGTGCAAACTAGGCAGATCAATTGATTCACATGTTTATTTTTTAAGCAATAAAATTACAGATAAAAACCTAGCGTCATCATTAGATAGCGTTAACACTTTTCCTCTCTACCTCTACCCCGAAACCACTTCGCAACAAAACTTATTAGAAACCAATACAAGAACGCCCAACCTCAATCCCGAAATTGTAAAACAAATTGCAGCAGGTTTGGGTTTGACTTTCACCAACGAAAAAACCACCCCTATTTTGAATTCCCCTCCCTCGGAGGGGTGTCCGCAGGACGGGGTGGTTCATAAGGAATTTGCACCTATAGACCTTTTAGACTATATCTATGCCGTATTGCATTCGCCAACCTACCGTTCGACATACAAAGAGTTTCTGAAAATAGATTTTCCCCGTGTTCCCTATCCAACTGATAGAGATGTCTTTTATAAATTAGTTGCTTTAGGTGGCGAACTGCGCCAAATTCATTTATTAGAAAGTCCTATCGTCGAAAAGTACATCACACAATATCCCGAAGATGGCGATAATGTGGTAAGAAAACCTCGTTTCGAAAATTCCCCTCCTCCGGAGGGGTGCCCAACGGGCGGGGTGGTAAATAATACCCCAATCTATTTTAACACCATTATAGATTTACCCTACAATCCAGCATTAAAACAACGTGCCAAAGAACTTCGCTATGCCGAAAATCTTTCGGAAGTTTTATTTTGGATGCAAGTACACAAGGGTAAATTTCACAATATTGATTTTGACAGACAACGCATCATAGGCAATTATATAGTCGATTTTTATGTGAAAAAACTAGGATTGGTCATCGAAATTGACGGGCCAAGCCACGACACTAAAGAAGAATATGACAAAGTAAGAGAAGATTATTTGAAATCTTTAGGTTTAAAAATATTCAGAATACCTGTAATTGATGTTTTGCAAAATATGATGAAAGCCATTACTGATTTAGAGGATTTTATCAAAGATAATTATAGTAAACCACCCCGCCTTGCAGGCACCCCTCCGAAGGAGGGGAATTTCGGAAAAGTGTATATCAACGAGACCCAGTATTTTGATAACGTTCCTGAAGTCGCTTGGAACTTTTACATAGGTGGTTACCAACCTGCTCAAAAATGGCTCAAAGACCGCAAGGAACGAGAATTGAGTTACGAGGACATTTTGCACTATCAAAAAATAATCGTGGCATTAAGCGAAACGGATAGAATAATGAAAGAAATTGATACAATTGAAATGTAATTAATATGGATAAAAGATTAGATAGTATTACTGATAAATGGAATGAAGCAAATTATCATTATTTTCGATTGAAAAAATATGGAATCCTCTTTGATGAGGGACATGAAGAAGAATATATTACAAAAAAAAAATATCTGATGAATTTCAGATATGAATTAAATTCTTTTGTAAATTCTAGTAGAAGTGTGACTTTCATTATTCAAAAAGTATTTAAAAACAAATTTGAAGGATTTGATGAATGGTATCAAGAAATACAAGAAACATTAAAATCAAATAAATTTGCCAAAATAGTTCTTAATCTCAGGAATAAAAACCAAAAAGAAGGGAATTTTTATCCTCAATTAGTGACTTATAGTAAAATAAATAATGACTTTTCCTTTAAAAGGATAGAAAGTGTGATTTCTGTAGGTAAGCAAATCGATATTAGAATTCCAGATAATATTGTAAGTTATGAAATAATTACAGATATAGACTTTAACGATTTAGATATTACTTTAGAGTATGATAATTCAAACGACACTAGTCTTGATGAAATTCGAAAAGGGATGATTGATTTAGCAATTAGAGAATATCACAAAGAAGTTATTTTAAGAAAGCAGAACCTTACAGAAGATGATATGAAAAACATGAAGTTTAAAAAATACACTTTAGTATTAGGTGAAGGTTCCGAATATTCAATTTCACAAGTTATAGAAGAATGTGAAGAAAATTTAAATTTTTTAAAAAAAACAATATTTGAAGCAAAGTCAAAATTCTTAAATACGGAATAATTAACACATAGGAAGTAAATCATATTAAATCAAAAAGAGCGTAATATTATTTTCATATTGATTTATGTTAATGACTAAAAAACTGTATTTTAGGACGAGTCATAGGACGGGTCAGGGTCATTTTTTGCTCCATATCAAAGCCTAGCCAAAGCCCCATCAAAGCCCTATATAGTGTATGAATAGTGTATGAAAAATAGAGGCCTGCAGTTATCAAAGTTGAAACAAGCAGCAGTATGAAATTACAGCACTAAAAAACCAAATCGATTTTAAGATAAGATTAATTCTTTGCATCACTTTTATTATTAATATTGTAAAACAATTTAATTCAAATACTATGAAAAAAATAATCATCGCTATCGTACTTGTTATTGCCGTAGTCATTGGGTGCAAAACAAAAAACACAACAGATTCTAAATTTTTGAACCTTGTTTTCGAATCCAAAAGCAACAGCAACGTCACAGGAACTGCCACATTCACCGAAAAGAAAGGCAAAGTAACTTTTGTAGCCAAACTATCGGGTCTTAAACCCGGAATTCACGCCATTCATATTCACGAAAAATCCGATTGCACCGCGGCTGACGGAAGTTCGGCTGGAGGACATTGGAATCCCACCTTCAAAAAACACGGACAATGGGGAGTTGGCGAACACCACAAAGGCGATATTGGCAACTTTACTGCCGATGAAAAAGGAAACGGAACTATTACATTAACTACAGAGGAGTGGTCTATTGGCGGCGAAGATGCTACTAAAAACATAATTGGAAAAGGATTAATCGTACATCAAGGCGCCGATGATTTTGTTTCTCAACCTGCCGGAAATGCGGGCGCTAGAGTCGCTTGTTCGGCAATAATTAAGTAATTCAACAACGATTATATCGACACAGATTTTACCAATTTTCGCAGATTAATTTTTGCTACTCTTTGACCCGAGCCATAGTGAACTGCTGAAGCAAATCTGTGTCAAATAACTTCTAAACATTTGGACAAAAAACAACTGCACTATTTTAAAAATGCCAAAGAATGGCGCGAATGGTTGCACGAAAACCATGCTACATCAACTGGTATTTGTCTCATTTTCTACAAAGTAAGCAGCGAAATGGAAAGCATGCGTTGGGAAGAAGCCGTTCAGGTCGCTATTTGCTACGGCTGGATTGATTCGACTGTAAAAAAAATAGATGAAGCACGAAGGAAACAAGTGTTTTCGCCCAGAAAAGATAAAAGTGTCTGGAGCAAACTCAACAAAACCTATATCGAACAACTCCTGAAAGAGAATCTCATTCACGAAAGTGGGCTGAAAAAAATCGAACTGGCAAAACAAAATGGCTCTTGGAATTCCTTGGATGCTGTTGAAGACTTGATTATTCATGCAGATTTAAAAGCAGCATTTGAACAAAATGAAATTGCTTTTGCAAACTATCAAAATTTTAGCCCATCCTACAGAAAAAGCTATCTATATTGGCTCAATCAGGCCAAAAGAGAAGAAACTCGAAACTTTAGAATCACCGAAATCATAAAATTTTGTGCCCTAAATAAAAAATCGAGAGTATAATTTTTCGACTAACTCCCAAAAAATCCTAGCTTTGCAATTCAAACCAAAGCAATGATTAACCCTTCGACCCACGGCTGGATAGACAAATATTTTGTAAAGCAAAACACTGCCTTGCCTGAGGTTGAGAATAATCCCATACCATTTTACAAGGCCATAAGAGCAACCGGATTTATTTATGGTCATATAGTTTCCTTCAATACGCCCGTTGCGATAGCCACAAAAGGTTGGCTGAAAACTGAGATTTCAAAACTTGCCTTGCTCAACAATTTGTACGGTATGTTTCGGCTGACCACCAACGAAAATAATCCTGAAAAATTTGTGTTGAAGGCGGGAGCATTTTATAACGAAATGAATCCGCAAAGTTTTAATTGGTTCAAAATGGTGTTGCCTGGCAGCTCAGCTTCTCTTAGTTTAGAAAAAATTATAGACAGCCGCGTGCAAACCAATGTAGATATCATCAGCAAAAATTTTTCGCATATCGTTACCAACGCTTTACTATTTGTAGATGTTTTGGCTTTTCGTCAATACTTGATTCACGGCACCCTACCCGATAAATATTTGAAAAAATTAGAGGAAGCGATTGTGAGTATCGTGTCATTGGCATTAAAAATTAAAACCAATAAATCAAAATACGATGATTTAGTAATCAAACTATTTGAATCATCCGTTCGATACAGCAAATTTTCGAAAGTCGATGTGCAGTCTCAAAGTTTCGGTATGGACGAATTGAAATTGGATTATTTCACCTACGAATTAGAGCAATTATATTTGATCGATATGGCGGGAATGGCCTTGTGGAGTGATGGAATTATCGAAAAAAATGAAGCCTATTTTCTGTATAAATTGGCCGAATTACTAGAAGTTTCAGATGAATTTGTATCCGAAAGCATTTATGCTACCAATGAATTTATTACAAAATATCAAAAAGAAATTCCGTACTTCAACTATTCCAATCCGGTCAAACATTTTTATGACCAAACTACCCAAACTGTACTGAAACTCATCAGTCGAAACAAAAATCGTTTGGTCAAAGAAATCCTCGAAAGCAAGGAATTGATGGTCCTACTCGCCTATTCTACCCGACGAGACTTGAGTGAAAAAGAAAAGAAAAAAGTCCGAAAACAACTTTTAGATATTTGCAAATCGATACCCTCATTGGCTATATTTTTGCTACCCGGAGGAAGTTTGCTTTTGCCAATTTTTATAAAATTTATCCCTACTTTGTTACCATCCTCTTTTAATGAGAACCTTGAAAATGAGGACTAATATATGCTGGAAACCCAAAAGAAAGCCACAAATTGACCCTTTTCGAGGCAAATTTGCGGCTACTCTTGTATGTTTGTCTATTTAAAACTTGAGTTGGTATACATCTGATAGGTCTTTGTCAGAGCTAAAATTAACGTTCAAATCGGTTACATAACCCGAATTCAGTCCGTAAACCCAGCCGTGCAGGGATAATTCTTGCCCTTTTTTCCAAGCCGATTGTACTATTGAAGTTTTCGCCAAATCATAAACTTGCTCTATTACATTCAGTTCTACAAATCGATTGAATCGATCGGTTTCGTTTTCGATAGCATCCAATTCTAGTTGATGAAAACGATATACGTCCTTAATATGTCGAATCCAGTTGTCGATCAAACCCACTGAATCATTTCCCATTGCCGCTTTGATACCACCGCACCCATAATGACCGCAAACCAAAACATGTCTTACTTTCAAAACATTGACCGCATAATCCAAAACGCTAAGCATATTCATATCAGAATGAATGACCATATTGGCAATATTTCTATGAACAAAAGTTTCGCCAGGCTTGGCGCCAATAATTTCGTTGGCAGGCACCCTACTATCCGAACAGCCAATCCAAAGTAATGGTGGTGATTGTCCTTTGGCTAAATCTTGGAAATAATTCGGATCCAAAGCCAGTGAATCCTCTACCCATTTTTTATTTCTTTCTAATATTTTTTCATAGAACTCGCTCATGCTGGTAAACTAAAAATTGATTATTTTTTCAAAAATAGGCTAAATTTACCAAGTGGCTAGCTAAATATTTTATAAAATTATCATTCTTGCTGCCAAGCTTTCAACATCCAAATCATTTTTTCCTGCTCTACAATAAAATCGCCCATCATCGAATTTGTACCTTCGTCTTCGATTTCGCCTGATTTCTTCAAGATAACTCTTTCGATCGAGAGCAATTTAGACAAAGATGATACTATCAATTCGATCGCTTTTTCATCGTTATGAATGTTTTTTCCAACTTCGAGCTGATTACTATTGATGTAATCTTCAAAAGTATGCAACGGAACGCCGTCTAAAGTCAGTATGCGCTCGGCTATCAAATCGATTTTCAATTGGCTGTCGTTATACAATTCCTCAAATTTAAGATGCAAATCGAAAAAACGTTTTCCGCGAATATTCCAATGCAATCCTCTTAAATTTTGATAATAGATCTGAAAATTGGCTAGTAAAACATTCAATTCAGCTGCCAAAACTTCAGCTTCTGCACTTGGTAACCCAATACTATTCAGTTTCATACGATGTATTTTAAGTTAAATATTGTAAAGTTAAAAATAAGACGGCCATATTTTCTATAAATTAAATTGATTGTTTTTATCTTTGCATCATAATATACTATACAATGACGATTACTCAACTTCAGTATGTTTTGGCCGTAGCCGAACATAAAAATTTCACTCTAGCTGCCGATAAATGTTTTGTAACCCAACCCACCTTGAGTATGCAAATCCAAAAAATCGAAGAAGAACTAAACATCTTGATTTTTGACAGAAGTAAAAAACCGATTCAACTGACAGCCATTGGTCAAAAAATTGTAGAACAAGCCAAGAACATCGTCAATGAAGCGGGGAAAATCAAAGATATTGTCGAATATCAAAAAGGATTCATCGGAGGAGAATTTCGAATTGGTATTATCCCCACTATTATGCCTACCATTTTGCCTATGTTTTTGAATAATTTTATCAAAAAATATCCAAAAATAAAGCTCATTATCGAAGAGTTGAATACGAGCGAAATCATCACTCGATTGAAGAATGGTCATCTCGATGCTGCCATCGCGGCAACCCCACTAGAAGATGAAAAAATCAAAGAAATTGTTCTGTATTACGAGCCATTCGTAGCTTATATTCCTGAAAATCATAGCATTTCTAAAAAATCTGAAATAGAAATTGCTGACTTGAATCTTGATGAAATATTGCTTTTGCAAGACGGACATTGCTTTAGAGACGGCATTCTGAATTTATGCAAAAATCAGGGTCCGGGAGTTAAAAACTCATTTCAATTAGAAAGCGGTAGCTTTGAAACCCTGGTAAAATTAGCTAACGAGGGTTTAGGCACCACGCTACTTCCCTACCTGCACACCTTGGATTTGAATGAAAAAGACAAATTGAAATTAAGGCAATTTAAAGAGCCGAAACCGGCCCGCGAGGTGAGCTTGATCTATCCGCAAAGCGAATTGAAAATACATATTATTGACGCACTACGTAACACCATTTCTGGCGTAGTCAAAGGCGCAATTACTTTTCAAAACGTGCAAATTATTAGCCCTATTCAAAAGAAATAAAAAAAGGCTACTCTTTTTGGGAGTAGCCTTTTCCATTTATTTACTTACAATTATTAAACATTGTTTCAATTCTGGTTTTTCGATGGTGAAGTCTAACAACCATTCTCGTAATAACTCCATTTCGTAGGGCAACAACGTTTTTATCGCTTTTTCTAATTCTTTACAAAAAAGTGAAACATCAAAACTCACTCTTTCAAGTACCGATTTAGTGTAATCAAACATTACTTTAGACATAATTATAATAAAGATTAGGGGTTAGAACTGATTACTATAACGATGTAAATTTATAATTTTATTTTCATTTAGGAATAAATTTAACAACGAATTATATTAAATTTTTATTGTATTGAAATACACCGCATTTTACTCCATAATTTCTTTAATGGCTCGAAACATTTCTCTTTTTCCGGGTGCTCCTTCCAGTTTTTCGACTGTAAATCCAGCTTCAATCATATTCCTTTTGATGACTCCGCGAGCCGCATAAGTCACTAAAACTCCTTTATTTTTCAATGCTTTATACATAATATTGAAAATCTCTGCCGTCCATAATTCAGGCTGTACATCATATCCAAACGCATCAAAATAGATGAGATCAAAGCTAGCACTATCATTGATGTCAGTAAAAAATTGTTGCCGTTTGGTGAATACAAAATCTTCCTGCAAAACATGGGGTTCGTTCCAAGAACTATGGTGCAACTTCTCGAAAATGGGCCGTTCTGTTTCCGCATTTAATTCTGAAACATAATTCATTGCTTGGGCTTCTTCAACCGTCACCGGATAGCCCTCGACTCCAACATAAGTAATTTTTTGTTTGAATTTAGGATACTCCAAAAAAGTAATAAAAGCATTCAAACCCGTTCCAAATCCAATTTCTAAAATAGAAACCGACTGGTTTTCGAACAAGGAAAGTCCTTTTTTTATAAAAACATGCTGTGCTTCCTGAATGGCCCCGAATCGAGAATGGTAACATTCGTCCCAGTCTTCGATATGGATTGTGGTTGAGCCATCGCGGGTTTGAACTATATTTCTTTTCAAAATTGTAGTAGTGTTTAATTATTTTGACTTCAAAAAGCCAAATTTAATATAATCCGATTTAGGTATTACCACGAATGGTTCTAATTTATTAGATATTCAACAAATTCATCTCCACATAGTCCACCATTATTCCAAAATAAATAAATCTCAGTTAAATGACATAAATACTATTTTTTTGATACCTAATTTGATGTTTTTTATTTAATTTTGCAAACCGTGCAGTAGCATAGAATTATCTGACTTTTATAAAAACAGTTTAAATAGAATAACCAATTATGAGCGCAACACAAACCTATAAAATAGAAGTACTCAAAGCTTCAACTTCAAAAATTAAAGAGGTAGATTTTGATAATTTACATTTTGGAGAAGTTTTTACCGATCATTTATTTGAATGCGATTTCAAAAATGGGGAGTGGCAAAACCCAACAATCAAACCTTATGCTCCATTTTTATTAGATCCTTCGGCTAAAGTTTTTCATTATGGACAAGCCATTTTCGAAGGTATGAAAGCTTACAAAGATGACAACGACGGTATTTGGTTGTTCCGACCGGATGAGAATTACCACCGTTTCAACCATTCGGCAACAAGAATGGCAATGCCTGAAGTTCCCGAAGAAATTTTTATGGAAGGATTGAATCAATTATTGAAATTAGACGAAGCTTGGATTCAAAAAGGTAAAGGAAATACGATGTATATCCGACCTTTTATGATCGCAACAGGAGCTGGAGTAATTGCCAATCCATCGGATGAATATAAATTTATGATTCTTTTGTCGCCCGCAAAATCATACTATTCCGGCGAGGTAAAAGTGCTAATTGCTGAGCATTATAGTAGAGCTGCCAATGGTGGAATTGGTGCTGCTAAAGCCGCAGGAAATTATGCTGCACAGTTTTACCCAACAAATCTAGCGAACAAAGCAGGTTTCCAACAAGTAATTTGGACCGATGATGCTACACATACCAAGTTAGAAGAAGCGGGAACGATGAATGTTTTTTTCAGAATAAACGACACTTTATATACCGCTCCTACAAGCGAAAGAATCCTGGATGGTGTAACCAGAAAAAGTCTTATTGATTTGGCAAAACGCGAAGGTATCAATGTTGAGGTTCGTCCTGTTTTGGTTTCAGAACTTGTGGAAGGAGCTAAAAACGGCAGCTTGAAAGAAATTTTTGGAGCAGGAACCGCTGCTGTGGTGAACCCAATCATCGGATTCTCTTATCAAGAGGTGTATTATGAATTGCCAAAATTAGAAAATTCAGTTGCCAGTCAACTTAAAGAAAAATTGACCAACATACAGCACAAATTGGCCGAAGATACTTTCGGTTGGACTGTTAAAGTTTAGATGGCAGATTGCAGGTTGCAGATTCCAGATTCCAGGTTTCAGGTAGCAGGTAGCAGAATTTAGATTGCAGTTCGGAACAAATAAAAATTATATAAAGCAGTTTAAAGATGATTCATTTCATTTTTTAACTGCTTTTTTATTGCAACCTGCTATCTTTATCTGTTACCCGCTAACAGCTATCTCTTTTATCTGCAACCTGCTATCTTTTTTACTGCTACCTGAAATCTGCCGCTTGCTAACTTCCTCCAAGTATTTTCGAAAAATCGGGTTTAAAATAATTGGGGCCTTTCATTACTTTTCCGTCTTCGCGATAAATGGGCTGTCCATTTTCGTCTAATTTGCTCATATTAGAGCGTTGAATTTCATCGAAAACTTCTTCAATTTTATGTTGTAAACCGTGTTCGATAATGGTTCCGCAAAGAATATACATCATATCGCCCAAAGCATCGGCGATTTCTATTAAATCATTATTCTGAACAGCCTCTAGATATTCTTCATTTTCTTCTTTCATCAAATTGTATCGAAGTTTCTTTTTGGATTCTCCTAAATCGGCTATCGGATTTTCGCTGTAACCCAGTTTAAATGAAGTATGAAATTCCTTAACGGCATTGATTTGTTTTTGCATATTGTATAATTGAATATTTGAGGGAGCAAAATAGTAACTTTTACTAAACAAAACCCTAAATTTGCAGAAAAAATTTTAACTATGTTTAGTCAAGGTCAAATGCTTTTTGCTGGTTTTTTTGTTATTATTTTTATAATCGCAATGATTTACGCTTACAGAAAAGATGCAAAATTGCACAAACTATTCTATCGAGGAAATTTCAAAATTCTGATTGGATTTGCTCTTTTTATAGTGCTTTTGTTTGTGATTAAAATATTTTTTAAGAGGTAGATTTAAACAAAAATCCCCTCAAAGTATATTCTGAGGGGATAGAATTATTTTCAAAATACCATTATTATTGTTAGCGTTTTTAAAAATGTTAGTTACCAACTATTTCTAATTGTCCTACTTTATTCCAATTAGGATCTGCCTGCAATGCAACAGCGACATAAACTCCTTTTTTGTCAGTATTAAAAACTGTTCCAGCAGTCATTTGAGCATTAATTTGATCAGGGGACAAATTATATATCGCGCCGGTAATAGGGTCAATTATCAGCCCAATTATTCCACCTATGAGAATATTTCCTAAGTACCAGGCATTAAATTTTTTCGTTAAAGTAGTTTCATACGTCTGATATCCCTCAAGTTTAATTTGAACAGCATGTTCACTGTTTCTTGTAAGTTTTATTTCAAACGGGGTTTTTCCAACTTCGACTTCATCAATGAAAATGGTTGCCGATGATGGATTACTAGCAAATTTTACATTCTGTTTAGAACCAGAAACAATTGTAGCGCAACTAGATAAAAATAAGGATGTTGATAATAAAAAAGCGAAAATAGATTTTTTCATTTTAAAAAATGATTAAGGTTAATTTATTTGTAATTGATATTGGGGTAATTTTGAAACATTTCCTTGATAGAAATAAAATTCTACTGTCATTCTATAACAACTACTCCATAAATCTGGAGTAGATTTTTGTACAACTTTAACAATATTAGCTCCGTTTGTTCTAGCTAATTTTCGTGCACTAATTAAATTGGAATTAAAATCACAACTGGTTGAAAAGCCACTATCGCCATATTTTGCTTCTCCGAGTTTTATTGCCCCTTCGGGAACTTGATGCAATAAGTCCAAAAAAGCAACTTTATCCTCCATTGTCAAAGGTTTATTTTGTGTAGTAAAACTTGATGTAATGCTTGCCGAACAACTCAAAAGCAAAAAGGGCAACATCGAAATAAATAATCTTTTCATAAAATATTATTTAGTTTATTAAAACTTTAATTAAAAAAAAAATACAAACCTTTTTATTGAAAATTATTAATCTATTGAAAATTAGACCAGTACTTTGTATTAATATTTTGTAATCTTTATCCAACAAATATATAAATATGTTATGTTGATTTGCAAATTTTATTACGAAAATTTACAAAAAAAAAGGATGCCATCAAGACATCCTTTTATTATAAATCAACTGTTGTTTCTAGTTTTCTAAAGGCAAGAATCCATACATTTTAGAGTAATACAACATTTGCTCTGCAAAAGATTTTGGTTGTTGCACTTCAATCGAAATAATGTCACCTTTCGCATCCATTTTTGGAACCAAAACTGGATTTACAAAACCACTATAAGGCGCCGAGGTAAATTGTTTGTTTCTTTCGAGAACTTCTGCGTGTAGTTTTTGATCTACTTTCACTCCATAATTTTCAACCAAAGCTTTTCCTGCTTCGTAATCGCCTTCGGATTTGATGCGTTGAATTTCGCGCAACAATTGTCCAAATAATTCGTGTAATTTGTCATAATCCGTAATGTTGAAATAGGTTTTTCCGTTGCGAGTCAACTTCTCGATTACATTGTCTTTTTTTCCTTTTTCAAACACCCAAGCACTCACAAACTGACGGTTTCTCATATGGGCTTCTTCGATATTGGCTCCGGGTTCTAATCGAATGAGCTGCGTCATCAATCCGTTTCGAATGTAGCTGTCATAGGATTCCATTCCCAGTTTTTTCCAATCATCGACCAAACCCAATTCTTGTATTTTTGAATTATAGACATAGTACAATCCAACTAAATCAGCTCTACCTTCTTCAAGCGCCGATGCATAACTTTTCAACGTTTCTTTTGGTGTTCCTACTCCAGGATTGATTTGCCCTGACGCGTGACCGATTACTTCGTGCAAAGCGGTGTGCATTTTATCTCCTAATTCGGCGTATTTTTCAGCCAATGCAATTTCTTCGGCATCATTCGCAAATTCTTGCAATCTTCCTTTTCCACCGGCTTTGTTATAGGAATCGATAATATTTCCAAGCGAAACCGATTTTGAACCGTGTTCAGCACGAATCCAGTCAGCATTCGGAAGGTTTACACCGATTGGCGTTGCAGGAGAAGAATCGCCAGATTCGCCAGCTACCACAACGGTTTTATAAGATACGCCAACCACATTTTTCTTTTTGTTTTCAGGAAGCAAAGGCGAATTGTCTTCGAACCATTGTGCATTTTTCGAAATTACTTCCATCTTTTTAGACATATCGAAATCCTTGATTTGGACAATGCTTTCATACGAACCACGATATCCCAAAGGATCGTTATAAACTTCGATAAAACTGTTGATGTAATCTATATTTCCCTCAGTTGCTTGTGACCAAGCGATGTTATAATCGTCCCAAGTTTTTAGGCTTCCTGTTTTGTAATAGCTGATAAGCAATCCAATGGCGTCACCTTGTTTTTTGTTTTCAGCCACAGCTTGCGCTTTCTCTAACCAATACACAATTTTGTCAATAGCAGTACCATACATTCCGCCACTTTTCCAAATTTTTTCTTCTAATTCCGCTTTCGAATTGCGCACCAATTTTGAATTCAAACCAAAAGAATAGGGTCTTTTAGGCTCTGGGCTGGTTTTTTTAGCATAAAAAGCTTCAACCTCTTTAGCTGTTATCCCTTTGTCATAAAAATTGATGGCTGAACCTTCTAATAAGCCTTTGGATTCATCCAGATTTACTTTTTTGGCATCGGTATCGTTGAAAAGTATGGCAACAATTGCGGGTGATAAGCTGGTTTTTGTGGCTTTCAGTAAACCATCAAAATAGGCTGCGGAAAATGCTGGTTTGATTTTATCATTCGAATAATGATGGTGAATACCATTGGCAAACCAAACTCTTTTGATGTAAATTTCAAAATTTTTCCAATCGTTCGAGGTTTTATCTCCTTTGTAATTTACATAAATATTCTCGAGCGCTTTTCTGATTTTTAAATTGTGCTTATAATGTTGATCCCAACCCATATCGCGCCCAGCATATCCAGCCTGCGTGAGATAATATACTAATTTTTGTTCTTTTAAGGTTAGATTTTCCCAACCCGGAATTTGGTAACGCAACACTTTGATGTCGGCAAATTGTTCGACAACATATTCAAAAGGAGTTGCAGCAGAAGTGCTTGAATCCTTAGTTTTTCCCGTTTGCCCACTGCAAACAAAACTCGCGCCAACCGTGATCAAAACAGAGGCAATTTTAAGTAATTTCATCAGTACTAATTTAATTAATTTATAAAAAACGATTAGCAAATGTACGTTTTATTACATAATTAATAAAAAAAAGCGCCTCAAATTCATTTCAATTAGGATTAAAAATGTTTTCTGACTAAAAGTAACAGCTATTGTGTCTTTTTGTGAAAAAATTGAATCCTCAAGAGCGTATTTATTACTTTTTTTATCGTTGAACTTAATGATAAAATGGCTAACTTTACCACTGAATTTAACCGAACGATTATGAGAATTATTAAATACCTCTTTCTATTACTTTTGCTTAGTCTCGTTACACTATCGATATTTATAGCGACCCAAAAGGGGGCATTTACAGTGGAAAGAAGTAGGATTATCAATTCTCAGAGAGCTGCCGTTTTTAGCTATGCCAATGATTTGAAAAATTGGGAAGATTGGAACTCCATTGCTGTTGAAGATTCGCTCATGACTATAAATTATTCAAATACTACGGTCGGAACAGGTGGTTTCTGTAGCTGGGACGGGAAAAAAGGGGCTGGTGAACTGAAAACCATCAATTTGAAAGAAAATGATAGTATCATGCAAACGATGCTACTTGACGGAAATTCGGCCGATCTTGTGTTGAGTTTCAAAGACACTTTAGGCAAAACCAAAGTGACCTATAAAGCGAAGGGGAAAATGAGTTTTACTTCAAAAGTATTGAACGTTTTCAATGGGGGTGGCTCCAATTTTTTTGGCACTATTTTCGAAAATAGTTTAGCAAATCTAGATAAAAGGCTAGTTTACGAAATCAATACCTACGATGTAAAGGTCAATGGAGTGGTCCGAAAACTGCAAGCTTTCTATCTTTCACAAACTTTTACAAGTGAATTTTCGAAAGTGAATAAAAATAAAAACATAGTATTTTCTAAAATCAATACCTTTTGCAAAAAAAATAATATCACCGTATTTGGCAAACCCTTCGTCATTTTTCACACTTACGATACCGCCAATGAATTGACCAAAATTTCCATTTGTATCCCCATCAAAGAACCGATATTTACTACAGAAGGCAGCGAAATTATGTCAGACACTTTACAAGCGTTCGATGCTGTAAAAACAACCCTGAAAGGGGATTATACACACCTTAGTAAAGCCTTGAAGAAAACATCGGACTATTTGAAAGCCAATAATTTAAGAACCGATACAAAATTTTCTAGAATAGAAATCTATGCTGTCGGAAAAAATGAAAGCAATAACCCATCCAAATGGCAAACAGAAATTTATTTCCCGACGAGACCAAAACCCATTTATAAACCCGCAGTGATAACGCCTACTGCGATTGAAGAAACGGTTCCGAAACCTGTTGAAGAAAAAGAAATGCCTTCGGAATTTTAATTTTTTTAGCTTGCTAATTAAACCTATTCAAAAAAATATAATCTAAACCCATAAACAACGGTTTTGCAAGAGGAAAAAGATTTTATTCAAGAGTTATTGCACCCCAAAACGCGAAATACAGCGTTTGAAAAACTCTTGAGGGAATATCAAAAGCCCTTGTACCATCACATCCGAAACATCGTATTGAACCACGATGATGCCGATGATGTATTGCAAAACACTTTTATAAAAGTATTTCAAAATCTTGAAAAATTCAAGGGAGAAAGTAAACTCTTTTCGTGGATGTACCGCATTGCAACTAATGAAGCTCTAACTTTTTTGAAGCAAAAGGCAAAAAAAAGTGGCATTTCATCCGAAGCATTACAAAACAAAGCCATCGATAACCTACAAGCTGATGTCTATTTTGAAGGTAACGACATTCAAATCCAATTGCAAAAAGCGATTGTATTATTACCCGAAAAACAACAACTCATTTTCAAAATGAAATATTTTGAAGAATTAAAATACGAAGAAATCTCAGAGATTCTTGGAACCTCGGTGGGAGCTTTGAAAGCATCCTACCATATTGCAGTTAAAAAAATAGAAGCCTTTGTGACCACCAATTAAACCTTATGACTTTGAAAAAGTCTTATGAATAGTATGAAAACATTTAAACTCGACACCGATTCAAAAATTAAATCTGGATTTACAACTCCCGATACTTACTTTGAGGATTTTTCGGCAAAAATAATGCAACAATTGCCAGAGAAAGAACCCAAAATAATTTCTATTTTTGCAAGAAGAAAGACTTGGTTGTATGCCGCTGCTGCAATTCTAATTTTGGCATTGGCCATTCCAATGTACCTCACTTTCAATACACATTCATCTGAAATTGATGACGAAACTATGGAAAACTACCTCACCTATCACGCCAGAGTTTCCGATGTTGATTTAGTCAATCTACTGGATTCCGATGACATTCAGAATATGAACATCGATATGAATATTGAAGATAAAACACTCGAAAATGAACTTTCACACAATAGAAATTTAGAACAATACATCTTAAATTAATAGCACATGAAAACAAACAAACTTATACTTATATTTTGCCTTATATTTTCGGTTCATTCTTTTGCACAACCCAAAATGGAGGAAAAAAAAGAGCAAATTAGAGCCTTAAAAGTGGGTTTTATCACCAATGAATTGAAATTGACCGCTGATGAAGCTACTAAGTTTTGGCCTCTTTATAACGCCTATGATGACAAACAATTTGAATTAAGACATCAAAAAATGAAAGCTTTCAAAGGCCGAATGGAAGCTGATTTAGACAAAATGAGCGAAAAAGAAGCTGCAGCGCTATTGGCACAAATGGAAAGCAACGAGGATGAATTGTATCAAATTCGAAAAAAATTCGTCACAAGCCTGAAAGGAATTTTACCTTCAGTGAAAATAATCAAGTTGAAAAAAGCAGAAGATGATTTCAACAAAAAATTACTAGAACAATATCGAAATAAAGGCCCAAGACGATAGTACTTTATTCCACATTATTTAAAAACCAAGAAATTGAAATCTCTTTTTCTTGGTTTTTTTTTGAAACAAAAATATCATAAATAATTGATTTTAAGCAATATCACAAACCTCAGTACATAATCAAAGCCCTACCTAATTTGCATTGGCACAGTAATTGAATGATAAAAGATAACAACTAAAAATCATTCATTATGAAAACTCCATTCCTATTATTCGCAGTGTTTACCTTCCTTTTAACACTTGCTGCAGATGCACAAAACAAAACGATTGTCAATGCAATGAATTCAGAAATTAGCGATAATCTAGATTTAAGATTTGTTGCCTCCGTTTTTGGTGATGCCAGAAATCTACAAGATTTTGAACGAAGATTGAATGATCCAAAACTCCAAATTTCGAATTTAGACTTGAATTATGATGGTCAAGTTGATTATTTGAGAGTCATAGAAACAGTAGAAAAAAGAACCCACATCATCATCATTCAGTCGGTACTCAATCGTGATTTATATCAAGATGTCGCTACAATCGAACTTGAAAAAACGAGGAGCAACAAAGTTCATATTCAGGTAGTTGGTAATTCCTATTTTTATGGACCAAACTACATATACGAACCTGTATATTGCTACACACCAATAATTTATACCGATTTTTGGATGTCGAATTACCGTCCATACTACTCCAATTGGTATTGGAATTATTACCCAAATTATTATTATGCTTGGAATACCTATCCGACATTTAGATACCGATACAACGTAAATATTTGTTTAAACAATTACGACTATAATAATTACAACTATGTGCAGCATCGCAGAAGCAGTTATTCCTCATCCGTTTACAAAAATTATCATTCGAATGGATACGAACGACTCTATCCTGAACAGTCTTTTTCCAGAAGAAATACTGCGGTCAGTAATCGATATGAGTTGGACCAAGTACGAAATTACAGAAATACAAGTGTAAAAAATACGGTGGGTTATTCCCCAAATAGAGCTGAAACTCCAAGAGAAAATAGCACTCAACGAATTGATACCCGACGTGATTATTCTCAAAACAGAGTGGAAACGCCAAGAGAAAATAATGTGCAACCCATCGAAACTCGAAGTGATTATTCTCAAAACAGAGTTGAAACTCCAAGACAAGCCAGTCCGCCAAGGGATTATACTCAAACCAGAGTAGAAACCCCGAGAGAAAATAATACTCCACGAATAGATACCCGCCGTGATTATTCTCAAAACAGAGTAGAAACTCCGCGGCAAGTTGCCTCGCAAAAAGATTATTCGCAAAACAGAGTAGAAAGTCCTAGAGAAAATAATACTCAGCGAATCGAAACTCGACGAGATTATTCTCAAAATCGAGCAGAAACCCCAAGACAAGCCGCTCCGCAAAGAAGTGAAGCTGCAAAAGAAAATACTAATTCAAGAAATTCATCCGCAGATGGAAGTTCGGGTTATTCTAGAAATGGCAACAGAAGAGCATAATTTTTAATAAAAAGGTCCAAAAATCACGGTAGTAACTGCCGTGATTTTTTATTTTATTCATTATCATTAATTTATTTATTTTAAAACAGTAAATTTGTGACGTTTTTTTATATAAATATTCATGAGTACTTCGCACAAAGACTTACACAGTAAGCTCACATTAGGTGGTCTATTAGTTTCATTAGGAATCATTTACGGTGATATTGGAACTTCTCCTTTGTATGTAATGAAAGCCATTATTGGGCAACATGTCATCAATGCAGATATTGTTTTAGGTGGTATTTCGGCTGTTTTTTGGACCCTTACCTTACAAACTACCCTTAAATACGTTTTGATGACCCTTAGCGCAGACAACCACGGAGAGGGTGGAATATTTGCCTTATACGCTTTAGTCAAAAAAACTAAAATTCAATGGTTGATAATTCCTGCTATCATCGGGGGAAGTGCGCTTCTCGCCGACGGAATAATCACCCCTCCAATCTCGGTTTCATCGGCTGTCGAAGGAATTAAGAACATTTACCCAAAGATAGATACCGTCCCTATTGTCATTGGAATATTGTTCATTTTATTTACCATTCAGCAATTTGGATCTAAATTAGTGGGACGCTTTTTTGCTCCATTAATGCTAATTTGGTTCGGAATGTTGGGCATTTTGGGTTTACTTCAAATCATTCAACATTTTGAAGTTTTAAAGGCAATTAACCCGTATTATGCTTATCACTTATTGAGTATTCATCCCGAAGGTTTTTTTGTTTTAGGCTTTGTTTTTCTTTGTACAACCGGTGCCGAAGCATTGTATTCAGATATGGGACATTGTGGGCGAAAAAACATCAGAATCAGTTGGATTTTTGTCAAAACAACATTAATAGCAAACTATTTTGGTCAAGGGGCTTACCTCATTCATCACGAAGGAGAAACGCTTATGGGCCTAGGAGGCGAAAATGGAAATCCATTTTATTTAATCATGGCCGATTGGTTTCAACCCTTTGGAATTGTTATCGCAACGCTAGCCGCAGTAATAGCTTCTCAAGCCCTTATCAGTGGTTCATTTACATTAATTAATGAGGCCATGCGTTTGAATTTTTGGCCAAAAGTAAAAATTAAATATCCATCTGAATTGAAAGGACAATTGTATATTCCTTCGATAAACTGGTTATTGTTCTTGGGTTGCGTTGGTGTCGTACTGCATTTCGAAAAATCTAGTAATATGGAGCACGCCTATGGTTTGGCTATTATTTTGTGTATGATTATGACGACCATTTTGCTCAATTATTATATGATTTTAAAAAGAGTGAAACTGTATTTTATGGTGCCCATAATTACAATATATTTAGCTATTGAGTCCGGTTTCTTTATTGCTAATATTACAAAATTTGCCGAAGGAGGTTATGTTACCTTAATGATTGCTTTCGTCTTGATTTCGATTATGACCATTTGGTATTTTGCCAAAAAAATCAACAAGAGTTACACCACTATTGTCAATATCAATGACTATACTAAGGTACTGTTGGAATTAAGTGATGATCTATCGATTCCAAAATACACGACCCACCTGATCTACATGACAAACGCAGGCACGGCCAACGAAATCGAAGAAAAAGTAATGTTTTCAATTTTACGAAAAAGGCCGAAAAGAGCCGATATATATTGGTTTGTACACGTAAATATCCTAAATGAACCCTACAAAACAGAATATAAAGTTACTGAAATTGCGGACAAAACTATTTTTAGAATCGATTTTAATTTGGGATTCAGAGAGCCGACAAAAATCAACTTAATGTTCAAGGAAGTAATCACTGATATGGTCAAAAAAGGCGAAGTGGATGTCACAAGTAGATACGAATCCTTGAATAAAAACAATATTATTGGCGATTTCAAATTTGTTCTTTCTGAAAAATATTTATCGAACGACAGCGATTTGACATTCTTTGAAAAAATTATTATGAACTCGTATTTCTTCATCAAAAAAATGAGTTTATCCGAAGAAAGTGCCTTTAACTTAGACATAGGATCTGTAAAAGTCGAGAAATTCCCGATGGTGCTTCACGCTCCGGAGAATATCGGTTTAACCCGAATAAAATAAAGAAATTGAGTTTCAATCCAAAAAAAAGCACTGTCCAACAGTGTTTTTTTTATGCTCACAGCTTAGACAGGTTTTGACCAAAAACACTATTTTTGAATCAAATTTCTAAAGATTAAAGTCTTAAATCTTAGATCAGTGATAGCGAACAAATGAAGTAAATCTGAAATCTTCTCCCGATGCTTCGGGATAAAATTGTACCTTTGCACCTCAATTATTCAAAATGAGATTACACAGAAATTTAGTCTACACCACCATCGACGCGCTAAACGCCATCTTCAACGAAGGCGAATATGCCGATAAAGTTGTAGCAAGATCCCTTAAAAAAGACAAACGTTGGGGCAGCTCCGATCGAAAATTTGTTGCCGAAACCATCTATGAAATTGTACGTTGGAAACGTTTATATGCTGAAATCGCCGAGGTGAAAGAACCCTTCGACCGAGATAATCTTTGGAGAATGTTCTCCGTTTGGGCTGTCTTGAGAGGCTACCCTATCCCCGATTGGCGCCAATTGGAAGGAACTCCAGAAAGAAAAATAAAAGGACGTTTTGATGAACTTTCAAAAATTAGATCCCTCAAAGAATCTATCCCCGATTGGATGGACGAATTGGGAGTGAAAGAATTAGGCGAAAAAGTTTGGGCAAAAGAAATTGCAGCTCAAAACCAACCTGCCAAAGTAATTCTTAGAACCAATACGCTAAAAACGAACAAGGAGCAATTAAGAGCCATTTTAATGGACTTGAATATTGAAACTGACTACCTGAAAGATCAACCCGATGCTTTGGTTTTGAAAGAAAGAGCTAATGTTTTCTTGACAGATGCTTTTAAGCAAGGTCTTTTTGAAGTTCAGGATGCCAACTCGCAACTCGTTGCCGAGTTTCTTGATGTAAAACCGGGAATGCGCGTAGTGGATACGTGTGCCGGTGCTGGTGGAAAAACCCTGCATATCGCCGCTTTGATGGAAAACAAAGGACAATTGATTGCTATGGATTTGTACGAAAGTAAATTGAAGCAATTGAAATTGAGAGCCAAAAGAGACGGTGCTTTCAATATCGAATACCGCATCATTGAATCGACTAAAGTCATCAAGAAACTACACGAAAAAGCCGATAGAGTATTGATTGACGCACCTTGTAGCGGTTTGGGAGTTTTGAAAAGAAATCCAGATGCCAAATGGAAATTACAACCTGAATTCATAGATAACATTCGTAAAGTTCAAGCTGAAGTTTTAGAAAGTTATTCCAAAATTGTAAAACCAGGTGGAAAATTAGTCTATGCTACTTGCTCCGTTTTACCTTCTGAAAATCAGGAACAAGTTGAAAAATTCTTGAAAACTGATATCGGAAAACAATTCAACTTCATAAAAGACCGCAAAATATTGGCTCACGAGTCTGGTTTTGATGGATTTTATATGGCTTTGTTGGAAAGAAAAGAGTAAGTTTTTAAAAAATTCCAATAAATTAAATCCCAAATTCCAATAATTAAATTTCATAAAAAACTCCAATTTTCAAATTTGAAATTGGAGTTTTTTTTTGGAATTTGGAATTTTTTAATTGGAATTTTTTACTAATCATTCATCGAAATCAAAAACTCTTCATTATTCTTTGTTTTCTTGAAACGATCGTTGATGAAATCCATTGCTTCTACTGGGTTCATATCCGAAAGATACTTTCTCATAATCCACATTCTTTGTAATGTTTTGGCATCTAACAATAAATCATCGCGTCTGGTACTTGAAGAAGTTAAATCAATCGCAGGGAAAATACGTTTGTTGGCAATTTTTCTGTCCAATTGCAATTCCATATTACCGGTTCCTTTAAATTCTTCAAAGATAACTTCATCCATTTTCGAACCCGTTTCGGTCAATGCTGTGGCAATAATACTTAAGGAACCTCCTCCTTCGACATTTCTGGCAGCACCAAAGAATCGTTTTGGTTTTTGTAATGCATTGGCATCCACACCACCACTCAAAACCTTACCAGATGCGGGTTGCACGGTATTATAAGCTCTTGCTAAACGCGTAATCGAATCCAAAAGAATTACCACATCGTGACCACATTCTACCAAACGTTTTGCTTTTTCGAGAACGATATTCGCAATTTTCACGTGCTCTTGTGGCTCTCTATCGAAAGTGGAAGCGATTACTTCGCCACGAACACTTCGAATCATATCCGTAACCTCCTCGGGTCGTTCATCAATCAATAAAACAATCAAATAGACTTCAGGATGATTGGCTGCAATGGCATTGGCAATGTCTTTTAGCAACATTGTTTTACCCGTTTTCGGTTGAGCGACAATCATTCCACGTTGCCCTTTTCCTATTGGTGAAAACAAATCGATAATTCGGGTTGAAATCGTACTTTGTCTTTCGGCTATTTTGAATTTTTCAGATGGAAAAATAGGAGTTAAATGTTCGAATGAAACTCTATCGCGAACGACTTGTGGATCGTGTCCGTTGATTTTCAGAACTCGTACTAAAGGGAAGAATTTCTCACCTTCTTTTGGCGGACGAACTACTCCTTTTACAGTGTCGCCCGTTTTAAGACCAAACAATCTGATTTGTGAAGTCGATAAATAAATATCGTCGGGCGAAGCCAAATAATTATAATCGGAAGAACGCAAAAAACCATAACCATCAGGCATCATTTCTAGAACGCCTTCGCTTTCTATGATACCGTCAAATTCAAAATCAGAATCTCTAAAGTTGTTTTTCTTGTTTTTGAAATTGGGATTTACATTTCCATTACCGTTAACGTTGCCATTTTGATTTTGGTTTTGGTTTTGATTTTGGTTTTGGTTTTGGTTCTGTTTCCGTAATTGATTTGGATTTAACTTCTTGGCAACAGCTTCATTTTCTGGAACTTCAGTTTTTTCAGCAACAACATCCGTGCTAGAGTCCGTTGTTTCTAATGAATCAGTATCTTCATTGGCTACTTTGGCATCTTCTTTTTGCTTTTGCAAAGCCATTTTCTTCTCGTAGGCCGATTTATTGAATTTAATTACTTTACCCACTTTCTTTTCAGTTGCAACTTCTTCAATTGGCTGATCGTTTTTTACTTCAGCAACAATTGGTTCAGCAACAATTTCTTCCTCAGCGAACAAAGAGTTGGGCGCGTTTTTTTGAATAGCTGCTTTTTTAGGTGCTATAATCCTAGCTCTTTTGGGCTTATCCGCTTCTCCTTGGTCTGCTGGCTTAGCGGCAGGTTTTTCAACCATACTTTCCTCTTGAAGCTTTAGAATTTGACTAATTAAAGTTTCTTTTTTTACCCCGTTAAATTTTATGGTTTTAGCAGCTTTTGCTATTTCTTGAAGCTCAGAAAGCTTCATTTCTTTTAATACAGAAATGTCAAACATAAATGTTTTATGAATTTAAATAATTTGGGAATACTATAAAAGTGTGTAGTAAAATTTTGATTTTGAATTGACCGAAGAATGAAGTACTTACGGATTTGTCATGCAATATTACGAATAAATTTTAATTTACAATAGTATTTATTAAAAAGAAAATATATTTTTGTGCAAGAAATTGCGACTATGTTACAAAGAGTTCAAACCATATATTTATTTCTAGCTTTTGCTGCGACAGGTATTTTGCCTTTTTTCATTCCATTATGGACAATGGCAGATGCTAAGGCCTATTTGTTTATGCACAACCAAGTGTATGTTGTTTTGTTTGGACTTAGTACTACGCTTTCCATTTTGAGTATCATTTCATATAATAAAAGACAAAATCAATTTGTGATGGGCAGATTGAATATAATTTTAAATTTAATTTTATTAGGCTTATTTGTATATCGTTCGCTAAATTTATCTGGAGAAACCCCCGCGGTTTCTGAGAAAGGTATTGGGATGTTTCTACCTGTTGTTGCTATCGTGTTGTTAGTCTTAGCTAACAAGGCCATCAAAAAGGACGAAGATCTTGTAAAATCTGTGGACCGTTTGAGATAATCCTATAAACTTAGTTTATTAGTGCGAAGGAAACCCGAATGTAACAGTTCGGGTTTTTTTGTTCCTCACCCCAACTCTCTACCAAGGAGAGGGAACCGAAACTGGAGAGGCTAAGGAAAAGAAGTCCAAATTGGAAAACTACAAATCATTATTATGACAACTGCAATCTTCAATCTGAAATCTGAACACTACCTCTTCCCTATTTCTATGATTTCCAAATCTTTTATTTTGTCGCCATCAATTACAAAACGCAGCATCGTTCTCACTAGATGAAAACCGCTTTTTCCGGCAGCTCCAGGGTTCATATGCAAGAGATTGTGCTTTTTATCAAACATCACTTTTAAAATATGTGAATGTCCACAAATAAATAATTTTGGAGGATTTGCAGTCATCTCCGCTTTGATTGCAGGATTGTATTTTCCGGGATAACCGCCAATGTGAGTGATCCAAACGTCGACACTTTCACACAAAAATCGGTTGTGCAACGGAAATTCCATTCGGGCTTTATCATTATCTATATTACCGTAAACACACCGTAATGGCTTTATTTTTTTAATAGCATCCGTAACAACCAAATCACCAATATCGCCTGCGTGCCAAACTTCGTCAGCCTGAGATACATATTTTAAAATTGTATCATCAATATGACTGTGCGTATCGGAAAGTAGGAGGATTTTTTTCATAGAAAATTTTAACTCAAAGTTGCAAAGTTATTATTTAAGATTAAAGATTAACGATTTTAGATTTCAGAATTGGCAAAACTTTGAAATAAAACATAACCAATAAGATGGACAATCTTTGTAGATTTGCGTTTTTAATATTGGTTTCAATTTCTAATAAAATTTGAAATCTAAAATCTGAAATCTGACCTTGAGGTATTTTATAAAACTGGCATACAACGGAAGCAATTATCACGGATGGCAATACCAACCCAATGCCCCTTCTGTACAAGAAACATTGAACAAAGCTTTTTCGGTAATTATGAATTCTGAAATCAATCTTATGGGAGCTGGGCGCACCGACACCGGTGTACACGCCAAAGAAATGTATGCGCATTTTGATTTCGAAAGTCCTTTTGACGCAGAAAATACAATACACAAACTCAATTCCTATTTGCCAAAAGACATCGTTATTTTTGATATTTTTCCAGTACACGAAGAGGCTCACGCTAGATTTGACGCCACAAAAAGAACCTATGAATATCATATTAGTACTTTTAAAGACGCTTTTTCGCAAGACGGAAGTTGGTATTATCACAAAGAATTAGACCTTGAGCTCATGAATCAAGCTTCAAAATTATTATTCAATTATACCGATTTTCAATGTTTTTCTAAAGTCAATACCGATGTAAATACATTTGATTGTACTATTTTTGAAGCCCATTGGCAACAAGCGAACAGTAAATTGGTATTTACCATTTCGGCCAATCGATTTTTGAGAAATATGGTGCGAGCTATTGTGGGAACTTTAGTTTATGTAGGTTTGCATAAAATTACATTGGAAGATTTCAAAAACATTATAGCGAGTAAAAACCGCAGCGAAGCAGGATTTTCAGTTCCAGCACACGGCTTGTATTTGACAAAAATTGAATATGAATACTTATAAAAGGTGGCAGATTTCAGATTTCAGGTTGCAGACGGCAGGTAGCAGGTTGAAATAGATAATGAGATTGAAAATTTTATAAAAAAAATACATTAAAAAAATTAGTATATAAAGCAGCAAAAGGTATTTGTTTACAAATTTAGAATTCTGATTCTGAAATCTGAAATCTGCAACCTGAAATCTGCCCTCTAAAATTATGAAAGCAAAAGCATTCGACACTCGACTTTTCAAAAGAATACTGCAATACACCAAGCCCTACAAAATGAGGTTCAACGGTGTGATTGTTTTTGCCATTTCGTTATCGATTTTTGCAGCTTTGCGTCCCTATTTATTGAAACAGACCGTCGATGAATACATAAAAACACAAGACAAATTTGGCCTTTTAGTGTACGTCAGTCTAATGGGTTTTGTTTTATTATTGGAAGTTTTTTCACAATTTTTCTTTGTTTTTTGGGCCAATTGGCTCGGACAAGATATCGTGAAAGACATTCGAAATAAAATGTTCAAACACATTCTAAGTTTCAAAATGAAGTATTTCGACAATGTGCCTGTAGGTCAATTGGTAACCCGTTCGGTTTCGGATATCGAAGCCATTGCACGCATTTTTAGTCAAGGATTGTTTATGATCATAAGTGATTTGATGAAAATGATTGTAGTGCTCATTTTTATGTTTTATATGAATTGGAAACTCACTTGGATTGTGCTTGTAGCGATGCCGGTTTTGGTGTTTTTTACCAGAATTTTTCAAAAGAAAATGCAAATTGCCTTCGAGGAAGTCCGAACACAGATTGCCAATTTGAATTCCTTTGTTCAAGAACGTGTGACGGGAATGAAAATCGTTCAATTATTTCATCGGGAAGACATTGAATTCGAAAAATTCAAATCCATCAACGAAAAACATAAAAAAGCTTGGATAAAAACCATTTTGTACAACTCCATCTTCTTTCCTATTGCCGATATAATTTCGTCTTTAACGCTTGGTTTTGTTGTACTTTATGGTGGAATCAAAATATTAAATGGGGACAATTTCACCACCTTTGGCGATTTGTTTTCCTACACTATGTTTATCGGAATGTTGTTCAATCCGTTGCGCCAAATTGCGGATAAATTCAACGAAATGCAACTCGGTATGATTGCTGCCAATCGTGTTTTCGATATTCTGGACACTCAAGACCAAATTCAAGATACCGGAACTATTGAAGCGCCAATTTTCAAAGGAAGTATACAATTCAAACAGGTGCATTTTGGCTACATTGCCAATGAAGAAGTGATCAAAGGAATCGATTTGGATGTCAAAGCTGGCAAAACGATCGCGATTGTTGGATCGACTGGTGCTGGAAAATCGACCATTATCAATTTATTAAATCGTTTTTACGAAATCAATAGCGGAACCATTTGCATCGATGACCACAACATCGAAAACTATACTTTGAGTTCGTTGCGCAAACAAATTGCAGTGGTTTTGCAAGACGTTTTCCTTTTTGCCGATACCATTTTCAATAATATTACCCTGAACAACCCGGATGTTTCTCGGGACCAAGTTTTGGCTGCAGCCAAAAAAATTGGCGTTCATAAATTCATTATGAGTTTACCCGATAATTATGATTTTGATGTTAAGGAACGCGGTGTAATGCTGTCTTCGGGACAACGTCAATTGATAGCTTTTTTAAGAGCTTATGTTAGCAATCCGAGTATTCTTATTCTAGACGAAGCAACTTCTTCAATCGATACCTATTCCGAAGAATTGATTCAAAAAGCGACCGAAACCATTACCAAAGACAGAACCTCAATAGTAATTGCTCACCGACTCGCCACCATATTAAAAGCAAGTAAAATTGTTGTTATGGACAAAGGTTTAATTGTCGAGCAAGGAACACATCAGGAATTAGTCCTACTGGAAAATGGATATTACAAAAAACTATACGACTCTCAGTTTGCTGTAGAAATTGACGACTACAACATTAATTAATTTAATTTATTCTTTATGGCATTTACCATTGCAATTTCCAAAGATCGTACACCACTAAAAAAGAACATTTGGCTTCAAATTTTCATTGTTTTTTTTCTGATAAACTGGGCGAATTCCTATATCGGAAATACAGATACCGCCAATTGGATCTTAGAAAACACCTTAGTATTTTTATTCCTAGGCTTTTTAGGGTTTAACTACAAAAAATTCCAATTTAGTGACCTGAGCTATTTGTTAATTTGTGTTTATTTATGCCTGCACGTGTATGGTTCAAAATATACTTATGCCGAAAATCCATTTGGTTATTGGTTAAAAGACGCACTCGATTTATCCCGAAATCATTACGACAGAATTGTACATTTTAGTTTTGGATTTTTATTGGCTTACCCAATGCGTGAAATGTTTTTGAAATGGTTAAAATTCCCCGCTTGGGTCGCTTGGACCTTACCCATAGAAATCACACTTTCAATTAGTGCATTTTATGAATTGATCGAATGGGCTGTTGCCGATGTGTTTTTCAAAGCTCAAGGAGACGCGTATTTGGGGACGCAAGGCGATATCTGGGATGCACAAAAAGATATTTTCTTGGCATTTATGGGCGCGATAATCGCTACAACAATTGTATCTTTTGTAAAAAAAGCGTTGAATATACGATAGTCATTAAACAGAATTAAAGCTTTAGAATCTATTTGATATCTTCACTTTTTTATAAAATATTTTCTTAAATTTGCCAACTGAATTTATTTTGAATATCACGAGCAAATGACTGGAGGTTTTGCTACTGCATTTTTACCAAATTTAAATAAATAGAAAAAAAATGACACGAGGCTCGGCCGACTGCATTTTGTACAAATAACAAATAAACAACAAGAAATGAAATACGATATTATAGTTTTAGGAAGTGGCCCAGGCGGATATGTAACGGCTATCAGAGCATCACAATTAGGCTTTAAAGTGGCCGTAATCGAAAAAGAAAGCCTTGGCGGAATCTGCTTGAATTGGGGTTGTATCCCTACGAAAGCTTTATTAAAATCGGCTCAGGTTTTTGACTACTTAAAACACGCCTCCGATTATGGATTGACTGTTTCTTCCTTCGATAAAGATTTCCCAGCGGTTGTTCAACGTAGCCGAAATGTGGCGCAAGGAATGAGCAAAGGAGTCACTTTCTTGATGAAAAAAAATAAAATCGACGTTATTTTTGGTTTCGGAAAACTAAAAGCCGGAAAAAAAATAGATGTTACTGATGAAGCGGGAAAAATTACGGAATATTCAGCAGACCATATTATCATTGCTACTGGTGCTCGTTCTCGTGAGTTGCCCAACTTGCCTCAAGATGGCGTAAAAGTAATTGGATACCGTCAAGCGATGACATTACCTACACAACCTAAAAAGATGATTGTTGTTGGTTCTGGAGCTATAGGTGTGGAATTTGCACATTTCTACAACTCAATGGGAACAGAAGTGACTATTGTAGAATTTATGCCCAATGTAGTACCTGTTGAGGACGAAGATATTTCAAAACAATTTGAAAAATCATTGAAAAAATCAGGAATCAAAGTGATGACAAATTCTTCTGTAGAGCGCATTGATACTACTGGTGCCGGAGTTAAAGCATTTGTAAAAACAGCCAAAGGAGAAGAAATCTTGGAAGCTGATATTTTATTATCTGCCGTTGGAATCAAAACCAACATCGAAAACATAGGATTGGAAGAAGTAGGAATTGCTACCGATAGAGATAAAGTATTGGTCAATGAATACAACCAAACCAATATTCCTGGATACTATGCTATTGGTGACATTACGCCGGGTCAGGCATTGGCGCACGTTGCTTCAGCTGAAGGAATTAACTGTGTAGAGAAAATTGCAGGAATGCACGTGGAGCCTATCGATTATGGGAACGTTCCGGGTTGTACTTATGCAACTCCTGAAATTGCTTCTGTTGGATTGACTGAAAAGAAAGCTTTAGAATTAGGATACGAAATTAAAGTGGGTAAATTCCCATTCTCGGCTTCTGGAAAAGCGCAAGCTTCTGGAAATTCAGATGGTTTTGTAAAAGTAATATTCGATGCCAAATACGGTGAATGGTTGGGTTGTCATATGATTGGTGCTGGTGTTACCGATATGATTGCCGAAGCTGTTGTAGCTCGTAAACTTGAAACTACAGGTCACGAAATCCTAAAAGCTATTCACCCTCACCCTACAATGAGTGAAGCGGTTATGGAAGCTGTTGCTGATGCTTATGGTGAAGTGATTCATTTGTAGGTTAGAAAGTAGATTAGAAGTATAGAAATCCGTTTTGTGAAAGCAAAGCGGATTTTTTTTGTTTTATTATTTTCAAATTACAGCAATACAAAATAGTATTTACAAAATAGTAGGTTATCAATTGATTTGTACGAAAAAAGTAATATATTTGATGAAATGTATATCCGAAACAAAACTTTGTCAATCTATCCAATTTTGGATTTATTGCAGCTAGATTGTAATGATTATAAACGAGTTAGTAATATTTTAAAAAAATGAACAGAAATTTAAAAAACACATTAATTGCTTTTGGAATTCCAACAATTTATGCAGTAGTCTTAAGATTATTATTTGGCATCAAGGATTGGAATGGTATATTTTCAGTAATGTCGACCACTTTTCTGTTTTTTCTTCCTTCAATAATTGGGGCGTTAACCATTTATTTATCAGACAAAGATAAAGTCAAAAAAATAAGTTATAGAATTTTTGCCCCTTGGATTCCTATATTTCTTTTTTTAGCAATCACCCTTTTACTCGCAATTGAAGGTTGGGCTTGTTGGTTGATGATTCTTCCTGTTTTTCTGATTGCAGCTTCTATCGGAGGTCTAGTAGGTGGTTATTTGAAACTTAATAAAATAAATGACAGATTAAATGTTTCTATATTAATTTTTCTCCCTTTATTAATATCACCTATTGAACAATTAATTGAAAAAATACCGGGAACATATGATGCATATACATATATTGATATTAATTCTAACGCATACAAAATTTGGAATAATGTAACTCGAGTAAAAACTATAGAAAAAGAAGATGATACTGGATATTTAACAGAATTTTTAGGGTTTCCAAGACCTTTAAAAGCTGAATTAAATTTCAAAGGAATTGGCGCTTACAGAGAGGCTATTTTTACAAATGGCTTAATCTTTAGAGAAACCGTTACAGAATATCAAGAAAATAAAAAAATGGTGTTTTCTATTAGAGCAAACACATATGAAATACCATCCACTACTTTGGATGAGCATATTTTAATAGGTGGCAAATATTTTGATGTTTTAGACGGAACTTACGAACTTGAAAAACTAGAAAAAAACAAATATCGTTTACATTTATACAGTAAGTTTAAAATGAATACAACCTTTAATTTTTATGCTGGTTGGTGGGGAAAAATCATTATGCAGGATATTCAGAATAATATTTTAAGAATTGAAAAAAAAAGGGCAGAAGAATAAAATAAGTGGTTAACTGCCACTAATACAACGGATTTGGGCATTAGTCCTAAATTGAAAATGGTTCTGTTATAGAAGATTTATCAAATCCGAAAAATTGGCTTAATTTAGTCTCAAACCCGCTCTAGTACCAAAACAATTTATTTTTTTTATAAATATGGGAAAGCAATTAGATCAAATTACAACAGAATTACAAGAGTTCATTGAAAAGCAAAAAGTATTTTTTGTTGGAACCGCTTGCGCTGAAGGAACAATCAACGTATCTCCAAAAGGTACTGACTCCTTTAGAATAATTGATAGTACAACAATTGTTTGGTTGAATCTAACAGGTAGTGGAAATGAAACTGCAGCCCATGTATTAAAAAATAATAGAATGACTATCATGTTTTGTGCCTTCGAAGGAAAGCCAATGATTTTGAGACTATATGGAAAAGCAAAAATATACCATAAAAGAGATAGTAGTTTTCACAATTATTCCAGTTTATTCCCAGTTAATGCAGGTGCCAAACAAATAATCGAAATGAATTTAGAATTAGTTCAAACTTCTTGTGCTATGCTGTCCCTTTTTTGGATTTCAAAGCCGAACGCACCACATTAAATGATTGGGCAGAAAAACAAGGTGAGGATAAGATTGTAGACTATTGGAAAAGTAAAAATACCTTAAGTATTGATGGGTATGAAACGAAAATTCTAGAAGAATAATTAGATTTTATTTTAACTTGTTGTTCTTTGTATGACCATTAATTCCTAAAAATGAATAACCAAAAAACCGATTTGGAATAACATTCAAATCGGTTTTTTAACTTCAACAGGAAAATGAATTAAGCCATAAACAAGGCTTTCTTTTGAAAGTTAAACAATACCAAATCATAAGGAACTAATTTTGGCGCAATGGCTTCAGAATCGGCATCGAATGTGATTCCGTTGTATTTTCGAAACAAATAAATTTCTTTCAAACAATTAGACAAACTCTGATGAATAGAAGTCGTGAAAGTTGGAATTTGTTTGTCTCCTACCAATAAATCGATTTGATAATTGGAACTGCTTTTAGAGAGATTGTTACCAATAATTCGCAATGTAAATCTGGTCGGAATTCCGTGCTGTTTGCCTTGATATTGTACTACCATAAATATTAAAGTTAAAGGTTGTTAAATTATTTTTTATGTTTTTGAATTAAAAAATTACCTAATTCTAATTATTAGTTCGTTTTAATACCGTATTAGCAAAAACAAACCTATAAATTATCATTATAACAAAGCTAGTAAATTTACTAGTAATGAAGCACCGAGAGCCTAATAAATCTTTCATAAAATTGACTTTACAAATTCTAAATGCGTTTAAATCGATTTTAGAAGCGGAAACAATCAGGGCAATTTCAACGTTTGAAGTTATTTTCTATAAAATATTTTCTACATTTGCCTTGATTAACAAAGGGTTATTCAACAATTAAATTATACTATATGCAAAACATTCCTAGTGTTGACTTGCGTGATTTCCTTTCGGATGATCCGAAACGTAAACAAAAATTTGTAAATGAAATCGGAAATGCTTTTGAAGAAATTGGTTTTGTTGCCTTAAAAGGACATTTTTTAGACAACCAATTAGTCGAAGAATTGTACGGCGAAATCAGAAACTTTTTTGCTTTGCCAATAGAAATCAAAAATAGTTACGAAATACCAGGCATCGGGGGGCAAAGAGGCTATGTTTCTTTTGGTAAAGAACACGCCAAAGGCCGAAAAGAAGGTGATTTGAAAGAATTTTGGCACTTTGGACAATATGTGGATAAAGACTCTAAATACGCCTCTGAATATCCAGAAAATGTAATTGTTAAAGAATTGCCACGCTTCAATATCGTTGGAAAAGAAGCCTACCAAATGCTCGAGAAAACAGGCATTTATGTATTAAGAGCTTTAGCTTTGCATCTCGGCTTGGACGAATTTTATTTTGATGAATATGCCAAAGAAGGAAACTCCATTTTGCGTCCCATTCATTATCCACCGATAACGGCGGAACCCGAAAATGCAATCCGCGCCGCAGCGCACGGTGATATCAATTTAATTACCCTTTTGATGGGTGCGCAAGGTCGTGGACTGCAAGTGCAAAATCACGATGGACAATGGATTGATGCCATTGCACAGCCCGACGAATTGGTGATTAATGTGGGCGATATGTTATCCCGGCACACTAATAATAAATTAAAATCTACCATTCACCAAGTGGTCAATCCGCCGCGAGAATTATGGGGAACTTCACGCTATTCAATACCGTTTTTTATGCATCCGGTCAGTGAAATGAAATTAGATTGTTTAGAAAATTGTATCGACGCCGAAAATCCAAAACAATTCGATGCCATTACAGCCGGAGAATTTCTATATGAAAGATTAGTTGATCTGGGCTTAATCAAAAAATAGTTCCCACCTCATAATTTATTTTTTATGCCTATTTCACCTAACTTTAGTTCTATTTTTATCAAAAATTGGGAAATTAATTTTACTCAATGTTTGCCCAATGGGTATTTAAAACACACCGATTTATGTAATATTTTGCAATTGACGGCCGCTGCTCATGCCGAAGTGGGCGGTATCAGTTTTTCGGATATGCAGGCATTCAATCAGGCTTGGGTTTTGAGCAGAATTCGAGTAGAAATCACTGAATTGCCCAAGTGGAAAGATACTGTAACGGTGCGAACTTGGATCAATACTTTGGAAAATTCACGCTCCGTTCGTGCCTTGGAACTATATGTAAACGGTAAAAAAATGGTAGGATGCGTTACCTTTTGGGCGGTGTTTAATACCAAAATTAGAAGGCCCGAAGCTTTGGCTTTACCCTACGAACATTTTGAATTGTACCCCGAAAGAATTGCGACAAAAAAATCAATCTCCAAAATTAATTTCAACAACGATTCCGAGTTGATTTTTGAAAAGTCTGTTGCTATATCGGACATAGATATTGTCAATCACGTCAATAATGTAAAATATCTGGAGTGGTGCTTGGATCTTGTTGATGAAAATTTGATTCTAAATCAAAAAATAGAAAGTTTTGAAATGAATTTCTTGAAGGAATTATCACTCCAGGATAAAGTCGGCATTTATAAAAACAAAACCGCCGATTCCATCATTTTTAACATCAACAAAAGCGAAAAAACTTGTTTTGCTTTACGACTTAATATCCTATAAAAAAAACTTCCAGCCTCTATAGGAGTGCTGGAAGAAATATAACTTTGAATTATTTTAGGCACGATTTATTTTTTTACAACCAATCTAAAACCTTCTCCGTGAATGTTTAGGATTTCCACATTAGGATCTAACTTCAGATATTTTCTTAATTTAGCAATGTACACATCCATACTTCTAGAAGTAAAATAATTATCGTCTCTCCAGATTTTGGTCAATGCCAATTCTCTTGGCATCAAATCATTCTCGTGAAGAATCAACATTTTTAGCAATTCATTTTCTTTAGGCGATAATTTAACCGGTTCTTCATCACCAATGGATAAAAAACGAAGTTTCGAATTCAAATGAAATTTACCTACATTAAACTCAAATTGAACGGGTTCAGATTGGGTCGTAGAGGATTTTCTTTGAATAATCGCTTTAATTTTCATCAGCAAAACCTCTGAATCAAAAGGTTTGTTCAAGTAATCGTCAGCGCCGGCTTTGTAGCCTTTCAACACATCTTCTTTCATAGATTTTGCAGTTAAAAAGATGATTGGCACTTCTTGATTTTTCTCTCTGATTTCTTTGGCTAAAGTATAACCATCTTTGTAAGGCATCATAACATCCAAAATACATAAATCATAATTATCTTTTTTGAATTTCTCAAAACCCTCCATTCCGTTCTTGGCCAAAGTGACATCAAAATCATTTAGCATCAAATAGTCTTTTAGGACAGCCCCAAAATTGAGGTCATCTTCAACCAAAAGAATTCTTTTGTTTACATTTTCCATATCTTAATTTATTAATGGTAATTTTATTATAAAGGTACTTCCTTTACCCTTTTCACTCTCTACAAAAATTTGACCGTTGTGTTCGTCAATTATTTTTTTGACATAGGCTAAGCCCAAACCGTGTCCTTTGACATCGTGTAAATCGCCCGTGTGCTCTCGATAAAATTTTTCGAAAACTCTTTTTTGAGCTATTTTACTCATTCCTATTCCGTTATCTTTGATTTTAATAATCAGAAACTCTTTAACATTTTCTGTTAAAATATCAATTTTAGGAACCTCTGGCGAATATTTTATCGCGTTTTCCAGAATATTTACAATCACATTTATAAAATGAACTTCATTCAATAATACTGTGTTGCGTTCGGCATTGAAATTTTTTACTATTGTACCTTCTCTGTCTTCTAAAATCAAATTAACGTGTTCGCAAGCATCTTCAATAACCTCCTGAATATTAACAGATTCCTTGCTAATATCTAATTCTTTCTTTTCTAATTTAGAAATACGCAATACATTTTCAACTTGAGCATGCATGCGTTTATTTTCATCTTTTATCATCTGAAGATACTTGAGAATCATCTCTTTATCACCTATGATTTTTGGATTTTTAATCGCATCCAAAGCCAAATTTATGGTGGCAATCGGTGTTTTGAATTCGTGAGTCATATTATTGATGAAATCAGATTTAATTTCAGATATATGACGCTGACGAATCAGCTGATTCAGAGCACTGGTATAAGCAATAATTATAATCAGCGTAAAAATGATCGATAATAGCGTGATTCCAACAAGATCTGACAATAAAAATTTCTTTTTATTTGGAAAGGAAACTAATAATTGATATTTATTATTTCCATCATTATCCGAAAATATAGGAATAGAATAGGTATTATCGGCATTATATACAAAGCCATCCGATTTTACTTTAGTAGCCAATCCACTGCTGAATATCCCAAATTCAAATTTGGTATTGACACCATATTCTTCTAATTCTTTCTTTAATAGCTTCTGAATAGTCTCTTTAGAAACCCTTTCCTGTAAGGGCATAGCCGAAGCTATTTCTTTATAATTTATTTCATAAGCTACATCGTCTAAAACATCTAAGTTACCCGATTTCTCAATTTTGACATCCGGAATCAAATCACTTTGCACCTTGGTATTGTCAAATCTATTGTTTTCATAAACCTCTGTAACCCGCTTCGAATTAAAACTTTTCAATTTTAAGCTATCCGATTTTTTGTCAAAGAACGAAGAGGACATAGTATAATCATCAGATGAAATACTGTTGGTAAAAACTATCGTTTTATTATTCTTGTGATCTTTCTGAACGTAATAAAACTCTAATAAATCATTTTTCTTAGGTAGCTTTCCTGTACTGTCTTTGTACTTATTGAATCTATCGTAATAGGTATATTCCTCTTGCTTTTGAATCTTTCCTGCGACATTTCCGATCACGGATTTTACGTGGAATTTAAACTGTTCGTCATTATTTTCTAAGGAGGTATTGAACCAATACACCTGTACTAAAATGATCCCGATCAAGGATAAACTCATCAATAAAACCAATATTTTGAAAAATAATTTATTCATCGAAGCAAAATTAGTATTTTAACAGTATAAATAATAATAAATTAACCCAAGATTAACAAAATAGATTCAAACTATGAATTCTTCAAAATTTTAAGAATTCCATCTATTTGTTTTTTTGTAGCCGCAGGGTCCAGGTTTTCTATTACAAAATCACTTTTTGAATTGCGTTTTTCATCATTCCATTGCGCTTGCATACGCTGTAAAACCTGCTCTCGAGTGGTTTTATCACGCTCAATAACACGTTGAATCCTTAGTTCGACCGGCGCAGTGACAGCAATAATTAAATCGCATTTTTTATAATTACCACTTTCGAATAAAATAGCCGCTTCATAAATTACAAATGGAATTTCTTTTTGGCGGGAAACCCAATTCTCGAAGTGGTTTCGAACCGCTGGATGAATTATAGCATTGAGTCGCTGCAATTGTTCGGGATTGTTGAATACAATTTGAGAAAGTTTTTGTCGGTTTAAAACGGCATCATCAAAAACAGAATTACCAAAAGTATGTCTTATCTCTGCAATAATTTCAGGAGATTGCATCAACTTTCTAGCTTCATCATCGGCAATGTAAACAGGGATTCCTGCTGCCTCAAAATGATGTGCTACTGTGGTTTTTCCACTTCCGATACCTCCCGTTAAACCAATTATTTTTGTCATTTTATATTTTGGTTCTGCTGCATTTTGTGTGAAAACAACCTTAAAACCTATTTGGATTCAATTTGTACCGTTTTTTAAAACACAATTGAATAATAATTATTTTTTAAAAAACAACTCTGGGAAAGCTTCCTGTGGTTTTTGGTTGAGAATGATGACCTTCAAAAATGATTCGATAAATCCCAATCCGTAGCCAAAAAACTGTTTCCAAACCGCTTTGATGGATAACAAACCTACTTTAAAACTTTTGTTTTTATACGTTGACACCAAGAAAATCATTAAAAAATAAACAAAATACAATTGCAGTAAAATATCGTAGGTAAAAACCAATAATATCACAGCAAAAAATAAACCAATTATAAAAACCGATGGAAAGAAAAAGGTGAGCTTACTGTATTGAGGATACCAACTATTGAGGATGGGTCTGGCTTTACCAAATTTATTCACCTGAATTGAAAATTTATTCCAATCAATTCTTCGTTTATGATACACGTAAGCTTTTGGAAAAAGTTTCGTATCAAAACCTAAATTCCACAATCGAATGGATAAATCGGGATCTTCGCCAGGATGAATATTTCCAAAACCCTTGGAAGCCTCAAACGCTTTTCGGGACAATCCCATATTGAAACTTCGAGGTTGAAATTTATCGATTTTCTCCGAACCACCACGAATTCCGCCTGTGGTAAGGAAAGAAGTCATTGCAAAATTGATGGCTTTTTGAATATCCGAAAAACTATCTAGAGCCGCATCAGGTCCTCCAAAACAATCCACATAATTTTCTTTTAATGCTTTAGCAACTTCAGTTAAATAGCTTTTTGGAATAATACAATCCGAATCGAAAATGATAAAATAATCGCCATTTGCTTTTTTCATTCCGTAATTTCGAGAATCGCCGGGGCCTGAATTTTCTTTAAATGAATAGGATAAGTGCAGTTTACCAGCATATTTGCGCACCACATCATCACATCTCAAGCTAGAACCGTCTTCGACAATTATCACTTCAAAATTATCCGCATAATCTTGTTGTGACAAACTTTCTAACAGTTCATCCACTTCCTCCGGACGATTGTAAACGGGTATGATTAAAGAAAACAACATAAACTAAAAATAAAGTGAATCGTTTGACTTAAAAATTTTAACAAAGATAAACTTTTATCCACAAAAAAACCACCACATAATCTGTGATGGTTTGACTTTTTGTATTTAAAACTAAATAGATATGGCTATGAAATACTTGGAATGTCAATCATTTCATCAGAATCGGCTTTATAATCCACACCTGCGAAATCGAAACCAAACAGGTTCAAGAAATCTTTTCTATAACCTTCTAAATCACCTATTTCTGCTAAACTTTCAGTGGTAGCTTGTTGCCATAAAGCGGCTACTTGTTCTTGAACATCGTCACGCATTTCCCAATCGTCAATCCTAATTCTCCCTTTATCATCGGTTGGAATTGCCTCGCCGGTATACAATCTGTCTTGGTATAAACGCTGGATTTGCTCAATACAACCTTCGTGAATGCCTTTCTCTTTCATTATTTTATACAACAAAGAAATATACAACGGAATCACCGGAATAGCAGAACTGGCTTGAGTTACCAAAGCTTTATTCACCGATACCAATGCTTGTCCGTCGATAGATTTCAAACTATCCGAAATCGAAAAAGCAGACGCTTCCAGATGATCTTTTGCACGACCAATAGTTCCTTTTCTGTACACCGCTTCGGTCAAAGATGGTCCAATATAGGAATAAGCAACAGTTTTAACTCCCGGAGCAAGCAAATTTTCAGCTTTCAGCGCATCAATCCACATAGCCCAATCCTCGCCACCCATCACAGCAACGGTATTAGCAATATCATCATCCTGACAAGGAGCAATACTAATATCAGTGACAACTCCTGTATGAAAATCAACTGTTTTATTGGTGTAAGTGGCTCCAATTGGTTTCAAAACCGAACGATGCAAAACGCCTGTAACAGGATGCAAACGAACAGGAGAAGCCAAACTATAAATTACTAAATCTACCTGACCTAAATCTGCTTTGATCAAATCTAAAGTTTGTCTTTTAATTTCATTAGAAAAAGCGTCCCCATTGACGCTTTTGGCATACAATCCTGCTTGATAAGCCTCAGCTTCAAAAGCAGCAGAATTATACCAACCTGGAGAACCTGGTTTTCCTTCTACTGGGGGTTTTTCGAAAAACACACCAATTGTTGCAGCATCTGAACCAAAAGCAGCAGCAATCCGCGAAGCCAAACCAAATCCGGTTGAAGCTCCAATAACTAAAACTTTTTTGGGACCATCAATTTCTCCTTTTGATTGGACATATTCAATTTGATTTCTTACGCTTTGCGCACAACCATCAGGGTGTGAAGTCACGCAAATAAATCCTCTCATTCTTGGTTCTATAATCATAATGCAAAAATTATTCTATTAATCGCTATTTTTAAGTGGACAAATATAAGTCATTTCTTTAATTCAACAAGGCTTTTGCGTGGTTTAATGCGGAATCCGAAACCACAGTTCCGGATAACATTTGAGCAATTTCAACAACACGTTCTTCGTTTGATAATAATCGCAATTCTGACAGGGTATCTTCGCCAACGGTCGCCTTTGAAACCTTGAAATGTGCTGTTCCTTTTGCCGCAATTTGAGGTAAATGGGTAATGGCGAATATCTGCATTGTCTGACTCATTTCTTTCATAATTTCTCCCATTCCGTTAGCTATTTCGCCTGAAACGCCAGAGTCAATTTCATCAAAAATCAAGGTTGGTAATTTTGAATATTGGGCCAATATTGCTTTGACAGCCAGCATAATCCTTGACATTTCGCCACCTGAGGCTACTTTTTTTAGCAAGCCAAAATCGGTTCCTTTATTGGCAGAAAACAAAAATTGAAGTTCATCTTTTCCGTTTTCGAAATAGGTCATAGTCGGATTGATATCCATTTTGAAACGAACATTTGGCATTCCTAAAGTCTCTAAAATTGAAACTAGTTGATCCGATAAAACTGGAACTGCTTTTACTCGTTTATCATGAATCTCTTTGGACAAATTATCTAAAGTAGCCGTTTTTTCCTGAATTGAATTGGTCAAAGAAGCTATTTCTTGTTCTAAATTTCCTAATTCTAAAACAGAATTCTCCAATTTGGTTTGAATTTCTAGCAACTCATCTACTGTCGAAACTTGGTGTTTTTTTTGTAAATTATAGATTAGTTGCAATTTTTGACTAATCAATTCCAATTGTTCCGGATCATTGAAAAGCTTGTCTGCGCAACGATTCAATTCGTCCGAAATATCATCAAATTCAATTGTAAGGCTTGTAATTCGCTCTAATAACGAAGAATATTCGGTTGAATAGGTAGCAATTTTTTGCAAAGAAACTTTTATTTCTTTCAAGTTAGGCATCACTCCTATTTGTTCTTCATTGGCAATAGCCAAAGATTTATCGATAGATTCTTTAATTATTTCGACATTGTTTAGCTTTTCATAATCGGATTCAAGAACTTCTTGTTCTCCCGATTTCAAATTGGATTCTACCAATTCGTTTAACAAAAAAGTATTGTATTCCTGTTCTTTATATGATTCAGCTTGTTTTTTAAGCAGCAAATTCAACTTTGATTTATCCGATTTATAGCTTTTCAAAAGGGATTGATACTCCAAAATACTGTCTATATTATTGGCAATAGCATCAATAATCTCGAATTGCACTTTTTCTTCTGAAAGTTCTTGGGTTTGATGTTGCGAGTGAATGTCTATCAATAACAAACTCAACTCCTGCAATTCCTGCAGATTCACTGGACTGTCATTGACAAAAGCCCTCGATTTTCCCGAGGGGAGAATTTCGCGACGAATGATTGTATCCGCTTCATAATCTAAATCATTGGATTCAAAAAATGGCTGTAGATTGTATTTCGAAATTTCAAAATGCGCTTCGATAATGCATTTTTCCTCCTTATTTTTAAGTGAAGTCAAATCGGCTCTTTTGCCTAAAACCAGTCCCAAAGCTCCTAAAATAATCGATTTTCCTGCGCCTGTTTCTCCGGTAATAATCGAAAATCCCTTCGAAAAGTCGATCGACAGTTTTTCAATTAGCGCATAGTTTTTTATCGATAGAGAAGTTATCATGAATTGTTTTTTTGAAAGAGTAACCCAAAACTAAAAATTCGAGAAGTGTATTAATTTTTAATATTCACCCATTTACTAGAGTTCAATGGTGAAGAACGATTTAAGCTATCGACCAAATCACCAATTGGTATGCTTGGACCACCTGAAAAAATGGACACAATCTCATCGGATTTGGCATCAAAAAATACCCGAGTCAAGAAGGCGTTAGGTTTTGTAGCACTGAATTTACCCAAGTTCATCAAGGACAATTTAACTTTTTCTTTGGCCGCTTTCAGATCCTGAGACATCATATCTAAACCAGAATGATATAAAAATGAGGATTGCCGAAGGTCTGTGTAAGCCGATGCTAATAAATCATTTACCAAAAAATACCTGCTTGTAAGTCCATCGGATTGGCTCCAGCCTTTATAGCCGCTTTGTTGCGCTACATTGGCAATGTTTTGCGCAATTTCTAGAAAAGTAGTGCCTCCTGATGGGGTAAATGTATCGCCATCTAATCCAATAATGAGATTGCAGTAAAAAGAAATAACCGAAACCAAATTCGATTCAAATTCAGATGGATTGAATACCAGCTGCTGAAATTCAGTATAATTGAAACTAAAATCTTTGTCATTATAGTTTAAAACTGGCGTGGAATAAGTGGAATTAAAGACTAATCTTGATGATTGAACGGTAATAGTAGCCGTATATCGATCTGAATCATAAGAAGATAAAACTATATCCATAGAACATTGGATTCTCTCACTTGGTTTAAAAACCCTTTCTGTCCATTGCGTTTTATTGACAAATTCGCTCAATGAAGTTTGCAAAGTTCTAAAAACCTGTTGATTTGCATTTGGCAACTTTTGGGTATTGACATTAATAGTACAGTTTAACTCTTGAGCATGAGCCATTCCGCAAACTAGTAAAAAGAAAAAAACAATTATTTTATTCATAAAAATGTGCTATTACTTTGTTTACAATATCATCAGCAACGGCTTCTTTCGATTTTAATTCCATAGGTTCAACTTTGAAATCCCTATCGATAAAAGTAACTTTATTGGTCGGTTTACCAAAACCTGCTCCTTCGTCTTGCAACGAATTAAGAACAATCAAATCTAAGTTTTTTTTCTGAATTTTCAACTTGGCATTCTCAATTTCGTTTTCGGTTTCTAATGCAAAACCAATCAAAAACTGTTTTTCTTTCATTTCACCTAAAGAGGACAAGATGTCTTTTGTTTTTTCGAGTTCTAAAACAAACTCATCAACTTCTTTTTTTATTTTGTGGGACGCACTGTTTTTCGGTTTATAATCGGCTACGGCAGCGGCTGCGATAACCACATCTACATCAGAAAAATAGGTATGGCAAGCGTCATACATTTCCTGAGCAGAAACCACAGGCACGATTTGCACCAAGCTATTTTCAATCTTTTGATGCGATGGTCCAGAAACCAAAATTACGGATGCGCCAAGATTTGCCGCACTTTGAGCGATATCATACCCCATTTTACCTGTTGAATGATTTCCTATAAAACGAACAGGATCTATGGCTTCGTATGTTGGACCAGCAGTAATTAATATTTTTTTTCCTTTGAGAGGCAATTTACTTTCTAAATCGGCTGCTAAAAACGCAACAATATGTTCCGGTTCCGCCATTCTTCCTTCGCCAGATAAGCCAGAAGCAAGTTCTCCTTTTTCGGCAGGAATCATTGTATTTCCGAACAATTTCAGTTTGTGAAAACTCTCCAATGTAGAAGGATGAATATACATATCCAAATCCATTGCAGGCGCAAAATACACAGGACATTTTGCCGATAAATAGGTTGCAATTAAGAGGTTGTCGCAAACGCCGTTGGCCATTTTAGACAAAGTATTGGCCGTAGCCGGCGCCACAATCATAAGATCGGCCCAAAGCCCCAATTCGACATGACTATTCCATTTCTCGTTATCCTCTTCTTGATTATAAAAGCTGGAATAAACTGGGTTTTTGGATAATGTGGATAAAGTAAGTGGCGTTATAAAATCCTTAGAAGCAGGTGTCATTATCACTTGGACATGTGCACCTGCTTTTATAAAAAGTCGAACTAATGTAGCTGTTTTATAAGCTGCAATTCCACCAGAAATTCCTAGTAAAATTTTCTTTCCGCTTAAAACTGACATTTTTGATATTTATTTGTTTCCGTCTCTGTGGTAGATTTTTCCATCCAACCATTCTTGAACAGCTAAGGCATGTGGTTTAGGTAATTTTTCGTAAAACTTAGACACTTCGATTTGTTCTTTGTTTTCAAAAACTTCTTCTAGACTGTCATTGTAAGTAGCAAACTCTTCCAATTTTTCGGTCAATTCTTTTTTGATTTCAGAATTGATTTGATTTGCTCTTTTGGCCATAATAGTTATAGCCTCGTACACATTTCCTGTAGGCTCTTCAATAACATTTTTGTTGTACGTTATTGTGTTTACCGGAGCATTTGTCTTTCTTAAATCCATGACTTTGTTTATTATTTAGTGAAATTTTTTAAATCTGTTTCAATTTTAGCCAACATTTCATCGGCCACTTTTTTGTATTTTGTATCGGGTTTAAATTTAATTAAATTGCCGTAAGCGGTTTTAGCGACATTCAATCTTTCAACCATTTTGTCAGATACACTATTTATTGCCAATTTATAAGCGGAATCGTATTTATAAAAAAGAGCATCTTCTTTATAGGGCGTACCGGGATAATCCGACACAAAATTGTCAAGGGCTACCATTGCCGATTTATAATCCATAATGGTATTGTATTGCTTTGCATTTTCAAACACTTTTTTCTCCAATTTGTCATTCAACTCTCGAAGGGACTTATTGGCTTCGGGAATATAGGTCGAATTGGGATAAGTATCTATAAATCCTTGCAATTTTTCGATGGCTTTGAACGTATCTGTTTGATCTAAACTATATACTGGAGACAGTTTCGAAAAGCACTTTGCTCCTAAATAGGCTGCTTCTTCAATTTTTTCACTTTTCGGATAGCCAGAAGCAAAACTCTCAAATTGATATGCCGCAAGATAATACTGCTTGGTTTTATAATAGGACATTGAAAACATATAAAACAGTTTCTCGGCCTGAGGTTTTCCTCTGTAAGCAGGAGCAATTTGTTCTATCAGACGAATGGCATCGTTATATTTTTCTGCCTCATATAATTTAGTAGCCATTTCGAATTTTACAGCCACATCTTCCGTTTTTAAAGCTTTTTGATATTCACTACAAGAAGCGAAAAGAACGACAAGAAGTACCAACGATACAATTTTTTTACCCACTATTATGATGTTTTATTTAAAAATTTGAAATGTATACCTTTCGGGCATGATGATGAAACCAGTATTGATTGCGATGATCTTTCTATTTTTCTCTTTGGAATCAGAAAATAATGGAGGCTACAACTAGTATAAAAGTTTCGGTGGCAAATTTAGGCATAAATTTAGCCACTACAAAATATATTTTTTTTGTTATAAAAAGTTGATATTTTACGATAATTGAATGATATTCTTTACAAAACCATCAATTCGATTCGCGAGAGATTCATCAACCGGTACTAAAGGCAAACGCAGTGTGTTCTCCGCGATACCTAAGGATTGAAAAACTTGCTTGATTCCTGCCGGATTTCCTTGTTCGAAAATCATATCGATACCATCTGAAAATTGATATTGCAATTTGAAGGCATCGTCTACTTTTCTATTCAACCCCAATCGGATCATTTCAGAAAATTCCATTGGAAACCCTTGTGCTATCACTGAAATGACTCCAGAACCACCGGCTAATACCATTGGTAAAGCAATCATATCATCGCCAGAAAGTACCAGAAAATCTTTTGGTTTGTCTTTTATCAATCGCAAGGCTTGAATCATATCGCCGGCAGCTTCTTTAATTGCCACAATATTTTCGAAATCATTGGCTAATCGCAGCACTGTTGAGGGCAACATATTACTTCCGGTTCGACTTGGCACATTGTACAAAATCACGGGAACAGAAGAAGCTTGTGCAATAGCTTTGAAATGTTGGTAAATGCCTTCTTGAGTGGGTTTATTGTAATAAGGCGAAATAGAAAGAATGGCATCAAATGGTGATAAATCTCTTGTTTTTAACTCTGCAACAACTTCTGCGGTATTGTTGCCTCCTACACCAAGTACCATCGGCAATCGTCCCTTGTTTGTATCGACCACGGTTTGAATCACAAACTCTCTTTCGGCTTGCGTCATTGTCGCATTTTCTGCTGTGGTTCCTAATATAACAAGGTATTCGACACCACCATCAATAGAAAGATTTACTATTCGTATTAATGCTTCGGTATCGATGGATAAATCTTTTTTAAAGGGAGTTGCAAGTGCCACACCCGTTCCTATTAATGATTGCATAATTTATTTTATATTTTATTTAATATTTTTAAGTACCGAAACAATTCGTGGACAAAAACGGTATGATTCTCGGCATTTGTATTGATCATCAGATGATTTAATCGTTTATCGACGGATGAAAATCCCACTTTAAATTTGGCTTTCGAATTATTAGTAACTTTAAGCAAAAAAGCTTTTTCGACATCATAATAATTGATTAACAAATCGAATCGCTCTTTCATAAACTCTCTCAAAAGAGGTTCTGTGATTTGTGCATTCCAATTCAGATGTTTTGTCCCGAATGTAGGCAGCAAGTACGACTCATTTTTTTTCCATTTGTCCCGAAAAACTATAATTTTGATGTTAGTTTCGGCAATTCCATTTGCAATTAGCTCTTGCACCAAAAGTTCTTTATCGCCAAAATAGCTCTCATCAATCAGTAAACCAATAGTTTGAATCGCGACTAACTCCTTACTGCTCTTGACATTATTCAAATTATTCTTTATGATTTTTAATAAAAAATAATTCTTGATATAATTTAAAAACATAGTACTTTTACTTGGTTACAAAATTAATTAATAAAGTCGCATTTCAGATGGCAAAGCTAAAAAAGTATAATGGTGTTTTGAAACTTTTTGTTATATTCTTAACATTTTTAATCCTTGCTTCTTGTGGAAAACAACCCTATTACGTCACAAAAATTGAAGCTAAAAAATTCACTCTAACCGATAAAGAATCACAAAATCAACAAATTGAAAACTACGTAAAGCCCTATCGCGAACATATCAACAAAGATTTGGATAGTATATTGGCGTATTGCCCTGCCACTTTGGATAAAAATGATGGAAAATGGCAGTCCACGATTGGAAATTTAATGGCTGATGCGACCTTGAACAGAGGTAATATTGTTTTCAAAACTCGCGAAAAAAAGGAAATCGACCTGTGCATTTTAAATAGTGGAGGAATCCGAGCGATTCTGCCAAAAGGAAATGTTAGGGCTCGAACTGCGTTCGAAATTATGCCTTTCGAAAATAGTTTGGTGGTTATTGCGCTCAAAGGAGAGCAGGTTTTAGAGCTGGTTAATTATTTTATTGCCACACAAAAACCCCATCCGCTGGCGGGAATAACATTTACAATTGGCAAGGATAAAACCGCAAAAAACATTTTAATACAAGGAAAACCATTAAATGCCAATAGCCTTTATTATGTAGCAACGAATGATTATTTATCGAACGGAGGAGATAATATGACTTTCTTTTTGAAAGGAATTCAAAAATATGATTTGGACTATAAATTAAGAAACGTATTAATCGATTATTTCAAAGAAGTGGATACGATTCCCGTCCTAAAAGACCAGAGAGTTAGCGTAGAATAAATAGGTTTTAGAAAAAAAAGCAATGAAAAGAAGAGAATTTATAGAAAAAACAACAGCGAGTACCGCGCTAATAGGTTTAGGTTTGGCTCCGCTTTATTCGACTGCGGCTCAGGTGTCAGCAAGCAGTTTTAAATCCGATATCAAACACATAACCATCCTCCATACGAATGATGTTCACAGCCATATTGATCCATTTCCAATAGATGATCCCCGAAATCCGAATATGGGCGGAGTGGCCAGGCGAGCAAGTTTGATAGAAACTATTCGTCAAGAAAACCCAAATGTTTTGTTGCTGGACGCCGGCGATATTTTTCAGGGAACACCTTATTTTAATTATTACGGTGGCGAACTCGAATTCAAACTAATGAGTATGATGCAATATGATTTATCTACTATTGGCAACCACGATTTCGATAATGGCGTTGATGGATTAGCTGCGCAAATGCCGCATGCCACCTTCGAATTTGTTTCGGCAAACTATGATTTCAAGAATACTTCGATGAATGGATTCGTAAAACCATTCAAAATTTTCAATAAAAATGGCATAAAAATTGGCGTTTTTGGTCTTGGAATCGAGCTGCAAGGCCTGGTAGATAAACGAATGTCGAAAGAAACGGTCTACAACAATCCTCTGGAATCGGCACAAGATATGGTTCGCATTCTAAAAAAAGAAAATAAATGTGATTTGATTATTTGTCTTTCGCATCTGGGCTACAAATATGCTAAGGATGATGCCAATAAAATATCCGATTTAAAACTTGCCGAGCAAACTAAGGACATAGACTTAATTATTGGCGGTCATACGCATACATTTCTGGATAAACCAACTATTGTAAAAAATCTGGAGGGCAAAGAAGTTTTGGTCAATCAAGTGGGCTGTTATGGCATCAATTTAGGGCGAATTGATTTCTTTTTTGACAATGATAAATCTAAATCGGCCCAAGGAAAATCAATCGTCGTTTAATCTTTCGACACTAATGACCCATTTGTAAAAAGCAAAATAAACGGCAGCGTTCAAAATCATCGCCAAGGGTCTAAAACTGATTGGCGATAATTCTGAGAGATAGTATTTTTCAATAAACACAATAAAATACTGTGCGATGGACAATAAACCAAAAATAAATAGCCACGTGGCCTGCTTATGATCGGAATGCATTATATAATTTGAAAAAGTGATCCCGGCAATTATCGAAATTAATATATTTTGAAAAATTATTATCACATAACTTCTAGAACTGATGTTATCTGAAATCGATAACAAATAAAAGAATAGAAACAAAAAAGGTATCGTCGCGATGGACAAAGGAATATAATCTTTGAGTTTTAAAAGTTTGAGAATATAATAAATGATCAGTAATCGATGGATAAAAAAACTAACTAAACCCGGAAATAACATTATTTCTGTATTATAAATAAAGAACAAGCTGGTAATCAATAAAAAAACTACTATTACGAAAAAAATCGGATTTTTTTTCGGAGAGGTAGTCCAATACAATAACATTAAAATTATAGAAACTAGGGGTTTAAAAACAATTAATAGCGGTTTATACGAAAATAATTCCATACTAGCCTCGAGGATTGCTATACTGAAATAGCCCCATACCAATATCCTGCTGGATTCCATCGCTCTATTGACTAATTTCATTTTCTTTTATTTTCAGCTTATACTCATCATTGGATATAAAATAGGTCACCATAAAAAAATAGGAAAAAACCTGAACAAAAACCTGAATAAACTCAAAAGCAAATAAAGGTAAATAAAATTTGTTGATCATAAAAAACACATCCGAAATCATCGAGGAAACCCCGTAAACCATTAAATTCAAAAAGGCGAAATTCGCTTTTTTGAGGTAATTATTAATCGCCACAAAATTCAAAATAGCCGAAGCTACACCATAAAGTATGTACAAGGAAAAATCAAATACAATATTTTCGAATTGAAGATTCAAAACCGAAATACATATAGAAAGCACAAAAAGCAAGGTTAACACAATAGGAATCCGGTCTTGCTTATTAAATTTTAGGGAATTTAAATCGCCCAAAGCAAGTTTCAAAAGCAGCAAATTGACCAATAAAAAGGACATTAGGGCAATTAAAGGCGAAGTTTCGAATTGCAATAAATTGAAAATATCTCCAATAAAGCAAAACAAAAAAATCAGCGCTTTCACAAATGATATCTTGTAATTATTGGTTATGAAGTAATAAACAAATAGCAAAGGGATTATCGCCGATTTCGCATATAGAACAGACGAATTCATCCCCAGCAATTTAAAAATGACCACTAGAGAACAAGCCGCAAAATACAAATATAACGATGGTTTGTTAGCCCTCATGAAGCATTTTTTTAAAATCGATTTCCGAAATAATTGGAACATTTAATTTGACTGCCTTTTCTAATTTTGCAGGCCCCATATTGGCCCCAGCCACTACATAATCGGTCTTGGCTGAAATCGAACTGCCTACTTTTCCTCCATTATCTTCGATGGCTTTCTTCAAATCGTCTCTCGAAAATTCTTCAAAGACACCAGAGACTACAAAGGTTTTGCCTGAAAGTTTCTCTGTCGCATTGGGATTTATAATTTCAACGGTTTCACATTGAATGCCGTAGCGCTTTAATCGCTCTATTATAACGCTATTTTCTTGATTTTCAAAGAAATCAAGAACACTTTGCGCAATTCTTTCTCCAATTTCATCAACCAAAACTAAATCCATCAAGCTGGCTTCACGCAACGAGTCTATGCTTTTATAATGTTTAGCCAATTTTTTGGCTACAGTTTCTCCCACGAAACGAATCCCAAGGGCATACAAAACACGTTCGAAAGGAATATTTTTTGAATTTTCGACTCCACGGACTAAATTTTCAGCCGATTTTTGTGCCATTCTTTCTAATGGCAAAATTTGCTCTACCGTCAATAGGTACAAATCGGCGTAATTTTGAACCAATCCGTTGTGGAATAATAACGCCACCGTTTCGCCGCCAAGACCTTCGATATCCATCGCTTTTCTAGAAATAAAATGCTGAATTCTACCTATAATCTGGGGTGGACAACCATAAAAATTGGGACAATAATGATTGGCTTCACTTTCGCCACGAATCAATTGAGTTTGGCATTCGGGACAATGAGTAATGTATTTTGTTTGCTCTGAATTTTCAGATCGTTTACTGAAATCAACAGCTATGATTTTTGGAATGATCTCTCCTCCCTTTTCCACAAAAACGGTATCGCCAATGCGAATATCCAACTTTTCGATTTGGTCTGCATTGTGCAAAGAAGCCCTTTTTACTATTGTTCCAGCCAATTGTACAGGTTCTAAATTGGCAACAGGCGTTATAGCTCCCGTTCTTCCCACTTGATAGGAAATCGAGTTCAATCGCGTTGAAACTTGTTCGGATTTGAATTTGTAAGCAATTGCCCAGCGAGGCGATTTGGCCGTAAATCCCAATTCTTCTTGGTGTTGAAAACGATTCACTTTGATCACCACACCATCGGTTTCATAAGGAAGTTGATGTCTGTGAACATCCCAATAGGCTATAAACTGGAACACTTCTTCCATATTGCGTGCCAAACCAGATTCTTTGGGCACTTTGAACCCCCAATTTCTCGCCGTTTCTAAACCTTCAAATTGAGACTGAAAAGGCAGTTTGTTGCCAATTAGAAAATACAACAAACAATCAAGTGGTCGTTTTGCCACTTCCGCACTATCCTGCAATTTCAAACTTCCCGAAGCTGTATTTCTGGGATTAGAATAAGGTGTTTCACCAATTTCAATCAATTCTTGGTTCATTTTCTCGAAACCGGCAAAAGGCAAAATAATCTCCCCTCGAATATCAAATTTGGCTGGAAAATTCCCATTTAACTGTAGAGGAACCGATTTAATCGTTTTAATATTATTCGTTACATCATCACCCTGAACCCCATCACCACGGGTGACAGCCCGAACTAGTTTTCCATTTTCGTAAGTAATACTAATTGATGCTCCATCGTATTTCAATTCACAAGTATATTCTAAATCAACTTCACCGAGCACTTTTTGAATCCTATTTTCCCAATCAAGTAAATCCTCTTTTGAATACGAATTATCCAACGAATACATTCTATGCTCGTGTTTAACCGTTTCAAAATTTTTAGTGATCGCCCCTCCCACCCGTTGAGTTGGAGAGTTTTCATCAAAATATTCGGGATGGGTATTTTCTAAGTCTTGAAGTTGCTTGAGTTTTTGATCAAATTCAAAATCAGAAATTGTAGGTGTGTCCAGCACATAATAATTGTGATTGTGCCGATTTAATTCCTCTCGTAAAGTCTGAATTGTGTTTTGAATGTCCATAAAATAAAAATTGGCTATCGTAGCTTTTGAAATAAAAGACTAAAATAACCAATTTAATAGAAAAAACGATACAATTAGGATTCAATAATCGAAATAATTTGTTGATAGAGATGCCCATCACTCAAAATAGCTCCTTGTTGAATCAAATCGAAAATCGAACTGTTGCGTTCTTGTGTAAAAACTTTTTTACCTGTTTTGATTTCGATGGTATCGGTAAACATATTGTCACTAAACCATTGCAAACCTTCTTTAGTTAAAAAATTGATTTCAGGCACTAATGATTTCATCACTATGGATTGTACATGGGTTTCAAAACACTGAAAAAGGAAAATATGATTTTTAGAAAAATGCTCTAAATATTCAGCTCTTCCAAGCACACCTTCCCAAACCAAATCCGAGAAAACATCCAATTCTTGCTCGGCGACTGCTGGTTTTTCAGCTTTCAATTGATCCCATTCCGCTTTGTCTATGCTTTGGGCTGCGAGAAAATTAATAAATTCTTGGTGTAATTCTTCGAATTGTTCTTTGGTAAGTCTTGCGTATTTCATAGAAAGTTGAGAAATTGGAAGTTGGAAGTTGGAAGTTAAAAAAAATCAAAAAAAAATCCCAATCTCCTAAGAGTTGGGATTTCTAAAATGCTTTTAGAATTACGCTTTTTCAGCAATAATTTCGTAGGCTAATTCTACTACTACATCTCTGTGTAATCTGATGCTAGCAGCATATTTTCCAGTACGTTTTACGATACCGCTTGTAATAAATTTTCTGTCGATTGAATGCCCTGCTTTTTCCAAAGCTTCAGCGATATCAATATTAGTGATAGAACCAAAAAGTTTCTCACCACCCGCTTTTGCGTACAATTTAATTTCAAGGGCTTTCAATGTTTCAGCCAAAGCTTTAGCATCATTCACCATTTTCTCTTCTTTGTGCGCTCTTTGTTTTAAGTTTTCAGCCAAAACTTTCTTTGCAGAAGGTGTAGCCAATTGTGCAAAACCTTGTGGAATTAAAAAGTTACGACCGTAACCATTTTTTACATTTACCACATCGTCTTTAAAACCTAAGTTTTGAACGTCTTTTTTTAAAATCAATTCCATGTTGTTGTCCTTATTTATAGAAGTTAGGTTTCAGGCTAATGAAAACCAACAACTGAGTTTAGTATTATTTAAGTAAATCGGCCACGTATGGCATTAAAGCTAAGTGACGTGCTCTTTTTACAGCTACTGACACTTTTCTTTGGTATTTCAATGAAGTTCCTGTCAAACGACGAGGAAGAATTTTTCCTTGCTCATTAACGAATTTCAATAAGAAATCAGCATCTTTATAATCGATATATTTGATACCTGATTTTTTGAAACGACAATACTTTTTAGTTTTGTTTGTTTCTATGTTTAAAGGAGTAAGATATCTGATATCTCCGTCTTTTTTTCCTGAAGCAGATTGTTGTAATGTTGCCATAATGATTAAGCTTTTGTAGATTTAAGTTTGGCTCTTCTTCTTTCAGCCCAAGAGATAGCGTGTTTGTCAAGACTTACCGTTAAAAAACGCATCACTCTTTCGTCACGTCTAAATTCAGTTTCAAAAGCAATTAGGACTTCTCCTGCTACTTTGAATTCAAATAAGTGGTAGAAGCCACTTTTTTTGTTTTGGATTTCGTAGGCCATTTTTTTAAGACCCCAATCCTCTTTCGATACCATTTCAGCTCCTCTACTTGTAAGAAAATCTTCAAATTTGCTTACTGTTTCCTTTACCTGAACTTCAGATAAAACGGGATTTAAAATGAAAACAGTTTCATAATGATTCATAAATATGTATGTATTTGTTAAATTGGCTGCAAAAGTAATCTTTTTTTTCGAATAAACAATAAAAAACAATTTTTTATCGTCATAAGGTAAAAAAAGCCGATAAAATTAGGTTTATTAAAACTATTGTATTACTTTTACTATCCCGAATCTAAAATAATAGACAATTATGAAACTAAACTGTGTCGTAGTAGATGATAGTTCCATTCAAAGAATGATCATCACAAAGTTAGTAAATAATCATCCAAATCTACATTTAATTGGTGATTTTTCTAACGCAATTGAAGCAAAAGGTTGTATGACCATCCACAATGTGGATCTCATCTTTTTAGACATTGAAATGCCAGTTATTAGTGGTTTCGATTTTTTGGATGGTTTAAAAACAAAACCCCAAATTATTTTTATCACTTCAAAGGCTGAATATGCTATGAAGGCATTTGATTATGATGCAACCGATTATCTACAAAAACCTATAGCTGTAGATCGATTTAATGCATCCGTAAAAAGAGCCATGGATTTGCATTTACTTAAATCTGAAACTCACGAAGAAGATGGTGAGCACATTTTTATTAAAAGCAATCTCAAAAAATTAAAAATCTTTACTGCAAGAATTAAATGGATTGAAGCTTTTGGTGACTATGTAAAGGTAGTTACCGAAGACGATAGTAATTTGGTACTTTCGACCATGAAATCATTCGAAAAAGATTTATCGAAAGACAAATTCGTCAGAGTGCACAAATCGTACATTATCAACATTGATAAAGTAGAGCGCTTCAACAGTCGATTTGCCGAAATTGGAGTTACCAAAATTCCGTTAAGCAGACATAAAAAAGAAGATTTAGTGAAAGCTTTGGCGATCAACTAATAAAAATCCACATTCACAGATACCTTTATCGCTCTGTACTGTGAAACAAGATCAAAACTATTCAGTATTTTCTGGATAGTTTTTTTTGTGCCTTGCAAAGATTGGTTGGTCGGGATTTTCACCATTATAGTTCGAATGTATTCATTTCGAATTCGAGAAATTGGTGGTTCTTCCGGGCCTAGTACCGGAATAGTGAAATTTTGTTGCATCACTTGATACAACCACATCGAACCTTCTTTGAGTTTGTCGAAGTCTCGGTGCTTCAAGGTTAGCTTTATCAGTTTAAAATAAGGAGGATATTTATAGATTTGCCTTTCATACAATTGCTCCTTATACATACCTATATAATTATTGTGAACCACCTGTTGAATCGTGTTATGTTCTGGATTATAGGTTTGAATAATTACTTTTCCTTGTTTTTCAGAACGTCCGGACCGACCCGAAACTTGCGTCATCATTTGGTAACTTCGTTCGAAAGCTCTAAAATCGGGATGATACAGCATATTATCGGCATTCATAATACCCACTAAACTCACATTATCAAAATCCAAACCTTTAGCCAGCATCTGAGTTCCTACTAGAATTTCGACTTCTCGATTCTTGAAACTATCAATGATTTTTTCGAAACCAAATTTCCCGCGAGTGGTGTCCTGATCCATTCGACCAATTTTGGCATTTGGAAATAATTCTATTAATTCCTGTTGGATCTGCTCCGTTCCAAACCCTTTGGTGGTCAGATGAACGCTGGTACATGCGTGACAATTCGTTGGTTTTGCCATCGAATAGCCACAATAATGACATCGCAACTGATTCTTGTGTTTGTGAAAGGTCAAACTCACATCGCATTGCGGACATTGCGGCACGTGGCCGCAAGTCAAACATTCGATGATGGGCGAATATCCTCTGCGATTTTGAAATAAAATAACTTGTTCGCCCAAAGACAACGCATTTGCGATTTCTTCAATCAATGTATCGCTAAAATGTCCCGACATTTTCTTTCGGAAATATTTGTCTTTCAAGTCCACCAATTCGATTTCGGGCATCTTGACATTGCCGTATCTTTTAGTAATTTCGACCAAACCGTATTTGCCAGATTGCGCATTAAAATAGGTTTCAATACTTGGCGTAGCCGAACCCAAAACCACTTTAGCTTGATGAATATTTGCCAAAACAATTGAAGCATCACGAGCGTGATAGCGTGGTGAAGGATCTACTTGCTTGAAGGTTTGTTCGTGTTCCTCATCGACAACTACCAATCCTAAATTGGAAAAAGGCAAAAACAAAGCCGATCTTGCACCTATTACAATTTGGGCTTTTGGTGATTGTTCCAAAACTTGTTTCCAGACTTCTACCCTTTCGTTATTGCTGTACTTTGAATGAAAAACGGCCACTTTATTCCCAAAATAATCGCGCAATCGTCCCACTAATTGGGTGGTTAGCGCAATTTCGGGAAGTAAATACAGGATTTGTTTTTCTTCCTTAATATATTGTTCAATGAGTTTAATATAGATTTCGGTTTTTCCGCTCGAGGTTACTCCGTGCAAAAGACAGACGTCTTTTTGAACAAAACTTTGTTTGATTTCCTCCAAAGTCGATTGTTGTGCCGAGCTTAATTGCAGTTGTTCTTCCTTGGTTTTCCCAGAAAAGTGAACACGATCCGTTTGTATGTAATATTCTTCGAAAATTTCTTTGTCGATTAATGCTTTAACTATTGTCGATGTGGATTTTGCCGATTCAATTAACTTTTTTACGGTAATTGGCTTTTTCTCTGAAGCACTCAATTGAAAATAACTCAGGACAATTTCCTTTTGTTTATTGGCATTTTTAAGCACTTCCAATAATTCACCCAAGCCTTCATTCGTTTCATATTTGGCATGCAATTTTACGTATCGAATGAGTTTTGGAGTATAAGTTTCCAACATTTCTTCCTGAAGAACGAGAATATTTTTGTCCATCAATTTTTGGATCACGGGAAAAATATTCTTCTTGTTCAAAATATTCACAATATCCTGAACTTTCAAAGAACTTTGTTGCTGTAAGGCTTGATAAATAAGGAATTCATCATCCGAAAGCAAGCTTTCATCTACAAAACCGTCTTGTTTTTGAGAAATAATCGTTTCGCTTTCCAGCAAAAGTGCCGATGGCATGGCACCGCGATACACATCACCAATAGCGCACATATAATAAGAAGCAATCCACTGCCAATGAGCGATTTGAATTTCGTTGACTATGGGTTTTTCGTCGAGAATTTGATGGATTTCCCTGGCTTCATATAAACTAGGTTTGTTTTCGTGAATTTCAATAACCAGTGCGGTGTAGATTTTACTTTTGCCGAAAGGCACAGCTACCCTCATTCCTTTTTGAATATAATTATGCTCCGCTTCAGACACGCTGTAAGTAAACGTTTTGGCGAGAGAAAGCGGTAAAATTACTTCTACGAAATGCATTTATATTGGGTTATTAGCGTCATCCGCAGCTTTTTGATGTAGTTTTTTCTTCGCATGCTGCCGTTTCAATTTATTTATAGAGGCATTCAATTCGAAGCCCAGCAGTAGAATCATACAGTTGATCCAAATATAAAACATCATAATCAATAAGGTTCCGATAGAACCGTAGAGTTCATTGTATTTTGAAAATTTTATAACCCAAATCCCAAATACATAAGAATCTATTATTATCAAAAGAGTTGTAAAAACAGAACCTACCGAAATAAAAACTCTTTTTTGATCGTGAGTAGTTCCGAATTTGAAAAGTATGGAAGTAATCAGCAATATCATTAGAATAATAAAAGCATACCGCCCTAAAATTATGAGCGGAATTCGGTCGCTAACTACATCTTGGATAATGGAATGTTGGATTGCAACTTCAAAAACAACAATAATGGCGATTGTTGCCAATAACAAAAAGGACAATATCAAAGACATTCCTAAGGCGACTAAATACTGATGCCAAAATTTCCTTTTTACAAGAACATGTTTTGAAGATTCAAATCCACCCAAAATACCATTCAATCCATTTGCCATCAAAAATATGGACAATATAAATCCTGTTGACAACAATCCTGAATCACTATTATTCAAAATATCGCTGATGATTTTATAAATCGCATCATAGGTATTTGGCGGCACTCCTTCCTTGACAAATCGAAGGAAATCGAGTTGAAATCCTTCAATAGGGATGAAAGGAATAAGATTGAGTATAAACAACGCAAAAGGAAATAAAGCCATAAAAAAGCTAAATGCAATGGAACTAGCGTGATAGCTTAAACCGCCATCGATAATACCAATAACATACAACTCTAACAAATCATACAAAGGCAACCCCTCCATACTGTGCAACTTAATCCGTTTTAGGGGACGAATTAAATTACGTAGCACTGGTATCTTTTCTATGCTTGCTTCAATTTCTTTGCTCATTGTTTAGATTACAGATTTAAGGTTGCAGATTTCAGATTTCAGATTGCAGTTGAAACATTTATAAAAATTTATCTGGATTATTCATCATATAGTTTAATAACTTTCCAACTTCAAGACTTTTTGAAGTTAAATTTTCAAACTTAATAGTATCAATGTAATTACAAGCATGCGAATATTCAAGCCAAACCTGAGTTTCAGAATTTTCTGCATCACTATCCGTTAATTTTGAAATAAAATGCTTCTCATATCTTCTTTTCCTAGTTGCTTCCGCAATATTAGCAGAGACACTTCTAGAGGAACGTCTAATCTGATCCGTTAACGAATATTTTTCTTCAGGTGGAAAATGTATTGAAATAGAAAAAATATCCATTGCCAATTCAAATGATTTCTTGTAGGCTAATAAATCTTGAAATCTCATACTTTTTAATTAAAAAATTGATCTAATTATCTTGCGTCTGTAAACTGCGGTCTGCCTGTCAACTGAAATCTGCCACCTGCTATCTCAATTTAAAAAGCCTTTAAGCTCAAATCCATGTTATAAATGGAATGCGTCAATGCACCTGACGAAATAAAGTCAACACCGCATTCAGCATAACTGCGAATGGTATTTTCGTTGATATTTCCGGAGGATTCTGTTTGGCATTGATCACCGATTAGGGCTACTGCTTTTTTAGTATCTTCAAAATTGAGATTGTCGATTAAGATTCTGTAGATGCCTTCACTTTCAAGAATTTCCTTGATTTCGTCAAGGTCACGAGCCTCGACAATAATTTTCAAATCGAGATTATTTTCTTTGAGATAGGCTTTGGTTTTGTTGATTGCCAAGGTTATTCCGCCTGCAAAATCGATGTGGTTGTCCTTGAGCATAATCATATCATACAAGGCAAAACGGTGGTTTTCGCCTCCGCCAATCTTCACTGCCCATTTTTCGCAAGCACGGAAACCAGGTGTGGTTTTGCGCGTATCCAAAATTTGTGTTTTTGTTCCTTCCAGCAAATCGACATAGCTTTTGGTTTTTGTAGCAATGGCACTCATTCGTTGCATCGAATTGAGTACGAGTCTTTCGGATTTTAGGATCGCTTGAGAACTTCCCGAAACATGAAACACAACATCGCCTTTTTTTACAGGAGTTCCATCGGTGATGAAGGTTTCTACTTTGAGATTGCTATCGACATATTCGAAAATCATTTTGGCGAAAGCCACGCCAGCAATAATACCATCTTCTTTGACTATAAGTTTTGCTTTTCCTGTCGCGGAAGCCGGAATACAAGCCAAAGAACTGTGATCGCCATCGCCTACATCCTCACGAATGGCGTTGTGAATAATAAGTTGTAATTCGTTGTTGAATTGTTTTTCGCTAATCATTTTACTATAAAATTTACAGAATGCTAAAGTATGATTTTATTTGGTGAATAGAAAATTTGAGGATTTGGAAATTCAGAAAATTATAGTATTGTTTTTTACTTGTCTTCTTGCATTATGTTGCGGAAATCTGCAAAATCGATAAAGCACAAATTAGTATGAAAAATAAAAATCGCAACGATGGTTTGTAGTAAATTTTACATATATTTGATAACTAATATAAAGGCAACATTTGTCAGACAAAGCAAACCTATTTTGGGTGGATACGTTGGATGTGATATATTTAATACAAGTTAGCAGTAATTATAACGCAAAATACTAAATAACAACATTTTATAATAAAATATGAATTCTTTTACTCAAAAAACATTTGGACTAAAAAAGAAATATACTTTCAAAGAAAAAGGTCTAGAAATTGAGTTTACTGACAAAGATGGAGATTTTTCATTTTTCATAAACTTTGATAATATTTCTCCAAGAGAAAATGTTCGAATTCATACAAAAAGAAAAACGAATGTTTTAAAATATGGGTTAATAATTGCGCTATTAACTTTAATAAGAGGTTTTTTAACTGCAAAAACAGATTTACAAACAACATTGATAGTAATATCACTTTCATTAGCTATCGGAGTTGGAACTTATATTTATTATCATCTAACAAAAATGAAATATTATTCTGTTGGACTTGAAGATGGTAAAATAACTAGAATTCTTTATGATAAACCGACTATTGAAAAAGCAGAAGAGTTTATTGACGAAATATTTAAACGCAGAAAAAAATATTACAGAGATAACTATTTTAAAATTGATTATGAAAATGAAAAACAATCAGAATTAGATAAAATTAAATGGTTAAAATCTGAAAATATTATTACAGAAAATGAATTCAATGTTGTGGTAGACGAAATAAACGAAAAATTTATAAAATAACTACTACTAAATGTAAGATTTTACCTATATAAAAACACCAGCAATAGAACTCCACTTAAATACAAACCATAACATTTACAAATTCATTTCCCAAAAATAGACAAAACTTGCTTTTTAAGCGCTTTTCATTACATTTGACTATTGAAAGTACCTCTTACTCAACTTCAAATGAATATGAAAATCAAAATTCTACTTATCAGCCTTTTAATTAGTCAGCAAATGATGTCGCAATCGTATCAAAAAATTCACGAAAAAGCTATTGTGGTCGATACACACAATGATATTCTGATGTTAACCGCAGATAAAGGCTATGTATTTGACAACAACCTAAAAGGACTAGCCCAAAGCGATTTGGCACGTTGGAAAGAAGGCGGACTTGATGTGCAATTATTTTCTGTTTTTTGTGATGGTACGCAAGAAAATCCTTTTGCTTTTGCCAAAAAACAAATTGATTCCTTGGACGAAGTGGTGCAACGCAATCCAAATCAAATTGCGAAAGTAGCCAATAGTAAAGAGTTACTTAAAGCAGTGCGCCAAAATAAATTGGCAGCAATGATTGGGGTCGAAGGTGGGCACATGATTGAAAATAATTTAGACAATCTCGATTATCTCTACCGCCGTGGCACACGATATATGACTTTAACTTGGAATAATTCTACCGATTGGGCCACAAGTGCTTACGACGAAACCTTCAATAAAGAAATAACTCATAAGGGGTTGACGGATTTTGGCAAACAAGTAGTTCAGCGAATGAACGCCTTAGGAATGCTAGTTGATGTGAGTCATGTAGGTGAAGAAACGTTTAAAGATGTGATCAATACGAGCACTAAACCAATTATCGCAAGCCATAGTTGTGTCTATGCTCTATGCGCACATCAACGCAATTTAAAAGACTACCAAATTCAGGCTATTGCGAAAAATGGCGGTGTCATTCAGGTAAATTTTTATTCTGGTTTTGTGGACCCCAATTTTTTTAAAAATAAAACTATTTTTATGGAAAACCATCAAGAAGAAGTTGACGCACTTCTTCGCAGTGGCAAAAATGAACACGATATTGAGGCGGAACTTTTCCTAAAATACAAAAAAGAAACGGATGCTTTTCGGGCACCATTTGCTATGCTTATGGAGCATATAGAATACATTATTCGATTAGTTGGAGTGGATTATGTAGGTTTGGGCTCTGATTTTGACGGAACCAATTCGACCCCGGATCAACTTGACGATGTATCTACCTATCCCCTGATCACAAAAGCCTTGGTCGAAAAAGGATATAGTGAAAAAGATATCCATAAAATACTCGGCGGCAATTTTTTGAGAGTTTTGAAAGCCAACGAAAAACAGTAGAAAAATTACAAATACAAAGTCCTAAATCAATTCATAACAATAGCTCGAAATTAAAATATCTAAACTTCTAATTTACAATCAAATAGTTTTTATTATATTTACATAAAATCAAATAATACTGTCCCAAATTATCTACTGTTCATCGCTTTATTTTTTTTTTATTAGTAAGTTAAACCAACTTATATGACTAAAAACAATACCATTTTGATCGTAGAGGATGAAATGATAATCGCTGCTAATATTTCGTTGCAGCTCACTCATTTGGGCTATGAAGTCACAGGAATTGTTCCTCGAGCCGAAGAAGTTTTGCAGCAAATTTCGAAGCAAATCCCCGATATTATTCTGATGGACATCAATCTAAAAGGAGATTTAGACGGAATTGAAGTGGTGCATCTCATTCAGAAAGAATATAAAATTCCCATTATTTATTTGACCGCAAACTCGAACGAGGCGCATTTCAACCGGGCAAAGGAAACAAATCCGTATGCTTTTGTTTCTAAACCTTTCAAAAAATTAGATTTGCAACGGGCTATAGAATTGACCTTAGTTCGAATTCAAGACGAACGAAATACTGACAAAAGCCTGAACTTGCTTACAGAAGAACCATTTATATTAAGTGACTGTATTTTTGTTCGCAGTCACGACAAAATGGTAAAAGTTTGCATCAGCAATATTTTATACATCGAAGCCGAACGAAATTATTGCAAAATTCATTGCAAAGACAAAGAACATCTTTTGGTTATGACGCTCAAGGATATTGAAGAAAAACTGATGTCGAATACTCTTTTACGCATTCACAGATCCTTTATTGTTAACCTTTCGCACATAGACGAAATAGCTACAAATCATGTTGTAATTGCCAAAAAAGCCATCCCCCTAAGTGCCGATTTGAAGAAAAAATTACTACTGCATATTCAAAAAGTATAAGCTATTGATGGTCATTTATGAATAAAATTTTAGTTTATCTTCTGCTTACTATTATTTGTAATGGTTACGCTCAGCACTATTCGGAAGAGGCAACATCCGACTCGTCCCTACAATGGAGCAAAAAGTACCAAAACAAAGCTTTATATTTTCTGAAAATCCCGCAGTACAACCGAGATAGTTCTGCCTATTATTTTGAAAAAGCTACAAAATTAGTCCAAAGCAATTCTGAAGCACATTATGAGCAATTGGCTACTATTTATTTACAAAAAGCCGATGTACTAACCTGCAATTATACATTATCGCAATTGGATTCCTTGTCCAGAATTGGATGGTACTATTTGAAAAAAATCCCGGTCCAACAAAATAAACTTTTGGAATATGACTTCTTAATCAATTGGGCATCGATTAAACTTGAATTGGGCGAACATAAAAAGTCATTACTGCTTTTTTCGAACGCGCTTAGACTAGCCGAAGATTTCAAAAGCCCTGAATTAGTGGCGAAAATCTTAATGAATAAAGGGGTTTATTATGAACGATATCAATTGGTAGAAGAAGAAAAATTATCTTTAGAAAATCTCTATAAAAGTCTTTCGTATTATCAAAAATGGGGCGAATCAAAAAAACCAACAGCGCTTTTTAGCATTTATAGATCAATAATAAGTTATCATACCGATAAAAATAGCGACTCGGTCTATTACTATTTCGATAAAATGAAACGCGTTTTGAAGTACTCGAAAAATCCTATTGTTCCAGCCTGGTACTACGTTTGTTTGGGAAGAGAACTCATTACATCGCCAGTTGCAGGGCAAAAAACCATTAGCCAAAAGCAATATGATGAAGGTAAAAAAAACATCATCAAAGCGCTAAACATTCTGGAGCACTATAAAATTAAAACCAGCAGCATCACAGCCTACGGCTACGGACTCTTGGCTGATCTATATTTACACAACAAGCAATACGATTTGGCTATCGGCTATTATGTCAAGAGTAGAAATGACTATTTGCGATTGAAAAATCTTTCGGCAGCCGAATCGATGACGCAATACATTGGTCAAGCCTATCAATTAAAGGGAGATTTGGCCAATGCGTTGATCTATTTTAAGCAATATTATTTGTTGTCTTCTATTTTTCAAAAAGAGAAAAATGAAAGAGGTTTGCGCGAAAATGAATTACAAATAAATCTATTGCAGCAGGAAAAAAAACTGATTCAAAAACAAAAGCAACAAACAATTTATATCATCGCCTTACTTACCATTGTCATACTGCTTATCTGGTTTTATAGAAATTACCAACTAAAACAAAAAAGCAATCAACAATTGGCTGCACTCAATAATGACCTGGCCAATAAAAATAATTTGCTGGACAAAAAAAATGCAGAAAATGAGTTGCTCCTCAAAGAAATACATCATCGGGTAAAAAATAATCTACTGGTAATTTCGAGTTTGCTCGAATTGCAGTCCGAACAAATTGATGACCCTAAGATCAAAGAAGCCATCAAGGATGGACAAAATCGCGTGAATTCGATAGGAATTGTACACCGAAAATTATATCAGTATGACAATGTAGGCTTTATCGATATGAAAGAATATGTGATGAGCCTAAGCGAAAGTATTCTCGGCGGTTTTGGCACAGAAGGACTCATCAATTTAGAATTGCAAGTAGAAAAATTCGATTTAGAAATTGACACTGCTATTCCAGTAGGGTTAATAATTAATGAATTATTGACCAATGCTCTTAAATACGCGTTCCGACCCGGAGAAAAAGGAACAATTATTATCAAACTTGTCAGACAAAATAATGCTCTGCTCCATCTGCAAGTTGCCGATAATGGCATCGGAAAATCTGATGCGATTCAAGGCACCGGTTTTGGCGGACAATTAATTGCTTTACTGACCAATCAGCTCAATGGCAGGATGAAGGAAGTCATACAAAACGGAACCACCATCAGTTTTGATTTTAAATTATAAAAGGCAACTAGAATCCCAAAACTACTTCACTCCCGATAAATAAAAAATACTATTCGGACATTATTTAGACACATTCGTCCTAGTGCAAAGTTTTTTACAATTGATTATCTGTTATTTAGACTTGATTTAACAAATTATTCTACTAACATTTTAATCTGTAACATTATGAAAAACTATTTCAATTTGAACGTGAGCATGCTACTACTAATGCTAATGCCCTTTGTAGGGATGAGCCAAACCAAAAACGTGATTTCCACAAATCGTGTATTTCCAAAAGTGGACAAAGTACTAGAATTTGAAAAAGCTTTAGCAAATCATGCACAAAAGTATCACACGGGCGATGTGAAATGGCGTGTATTCGACATTCAATCAGGACCAGATGCTGGTGGATATCATATAGTTGAAGGACCTAAGTCTTGGGAATCAGAAGATAGTAGAGGCGATATTAGTGTGGCGCACAACACCGATTGGCATAAAGGTGTAACTCCTTTCTTAACAGATAAATCATCAACTGGTTATTCTGTTTACATCGATTCGTTAAGTACTGTTGCTATTGGCGATTATTCAGATAAAGTTCAAATACAACATCTCTATCCAAAACCAGGTTGCGGTGCGAAAGTAATCAGTATGATCGACAACTTGAAAGAGGTTTGGGCTGCAGATGGTTATACAGTTGCGGTATATTCTTCTAGCTCTTCTGGACCAACACAATATGCCATCGCCACAAGATACAAACAAGGTCTAAAAGAAAGAGCTTCAGGATTTCGCAAATCATTTATAGGCACTTACGAAAAGAAATTTGGTTCTGGTTCATGGGCTATTTTCAATGATAATATTCGCGAATATACCGATGGCAATTGGAGTGAATTGATTTCTTTTCGAGCAGATTTGAGTTCTAAATAAACATTTACTATTTTAAAACAAAAAATCATGAAAAATATAAAAACCACACTGCTTTTTGGAGCCCTATTGCTAACTGCTAACTTGAACTTACAAGCTCAAAATCAAACCTTTTCGATTCACGCTGATTATGTAAAGCCATCGATGGAGTCCGATTATGTAGCCGTTGCAAAAGATTTTGTAGCCGAATGCAAAAAACACAATCTACAAAACACTGGTTGGACCACTATGCGATTGGATAACGGAACCTACATGTATTTCGAATCAATACCCAACATGGCAGCACTGGATGTTGATGCATTTGCTCCTTTGGCTGACAAAATGGGAAAAGAAAATTTTCAAGCCCTTTTTGATCGTTTCAACAAATGCTACGACCGACACGGTAATTACCTACTCACTCGAATCGAAAGCCTAACTTATATGCCAGAAGGAGCATTGGCAGCTCAGGAAGGTCAAAACTACAGAAAATACCATTATTTATATGTCACCCCATCGACAGCCAAAATGGTGGGCGAAAAAATGAAAGCCATCAAAGAACTTTACACCAAAAAAGGATCTAAAGAATATTATCGTGTATATCACAGCGACTTTGGAACTATAAACGAATATTTTCTGGTAGCCATCTCGGCGAAAGATGAGCAATCTTATGCTAAACAATCGGCAGAAAATGAAACTCTAATTGGAGCTGAAGGTAAAAAATTATTGGACGATTTATTCAAAAACATTGCTCGATATGAACCCGTTAGCGGTTATATCCAACCTGATCTGAACTATATCGCAAAAAAATAGTAACCAACTCTGTTTGTTTGTTTTTTACTAAACAGCAAACAGGGTTTATATTCCAAAAATCATGAAAAAAGTAGGCATCATTGGTGGCTCTGGTTTCATTGGAAGCTATATCACCAAAATGTTTTTGGACAACGATTTTCTGGTGAAAGTTTCGGCCACAGACATCACTAGAGAAGATAAATTTCAGCATTTAGTAACCTTATCCAATGCCGACAATCTGCACATCAGCGAATTAGACGTTTTGAATATAGCAATTCTAAAGGATTTTATTTTCGATTGTGATATTTTAATTCATTGTGGAACCCCTTTTATTTTGAATTTCCAAGATGCACAATCCCAATTGTTCGAACCTACGATTAAGGGAACCCAAAATTTTTTAAAACTAATCCATCAGACGCCCGGAATCGAAAAAGTAATTTTTATTGCCTCGGTTGCCGCCTACAATACCAACTTTCCTATGCCCGCTGAAGGTAAAAGTTTTACCGATACTTTCGATGAAAATGACCGTCGATTTACCAGCTCCGAAAGTCACCCTTATGCTCAAGCCAAATTTCTGGCCAATCAGGAGGTTGAAAAATTCATCAAAGACAATCCCAATCTATCTTTCGAAATTAGTTCTGTATCGCCGGTTGCCGTTATGGGAAAAGCCATGTCCAATCGCGAAGATTCTACCTCAACGGGATTACAGTTTTTAATCAAAAATAAGATAGCTCCTGACGCATTTATTCAAGCGCTTTATGACAATGATGTTCCTTTTGCCATAGTCGATGTAGAAGATGTTGCATTGGCAGTTTTTAAAGCAGCCACCACCAAAGGATTGCACGGCAAAGACTATTTATTGAGCAGTGAAACCTATAAAATCTCTGATATCCATTTGATGTTGAATCAAAAAGAACCACTCGAAAATGCACGCATCATTTATAAAAATGATTTAGCTACAACCGATTTGGGAATGCACTTTAGACCCGCAAAAGAAACCCTGAATAATTATTCAAACAACTCAATACAACCATCATGATTAAATTAACTGTACTCTATGGGCAACCTACGGATAGCGAAGCGTTCGAAAGTTATTATGCCAATATTCATTTACCACTGGCCTCAAAAATGACAGGGCACGAAAAAGTAGAATTTACCAAATTTTTAGATGGTGCAGATGGTGAAAAACCATTATACTATCGAATGGCAGAATTCTGGTATTCCAACATAGAAATCATGCAGCGAGCGATGGGTTCTCCCGAAGGACAAACCACTACGGCAGATCTTAGCAATTTTGCCACCGGAGGAGTTACTCTTTTAGTGGGCGAAGTTGTGTAATACTATGTTAATTAATGAATCGTCAAAATAATTTAATACCGGTTAATTTGATTACAACAACAAAATTTATCTCTAGAACAATGTAAACGGTACATCTATTAAAATAAATTATGAAAAAAATTACTTTCCTCCTTATCAGTTTTTCCTTTTTAGGAATAGTTCAAGCACAAGAAAAGTATTCTTTTGCCTTTAATCATTTGGCTTTATCTGTAAAAAATTTGGATACGTCGGCCAACTTTTACAATGAAGTTTTAGGCTTAAAAGAAATAACCAATAAAACTAAGATTAAAGGGATACGCTGGTTTTCTATATCAGAAGGAAAAGAATTGCATTTGATTTCTATTTTGAATGAACCTGTAGTTATCAATAAAGCGGTTCACTTTGCTTTGTCTACTTCTGACTTTGATGACTTTATAAAAAAGTTGGATAAAAAACATATCCCCTATTCAGATTGGCTTGGTGTTATGAATAAAGTAACTATGAGAGCTGATGGCATTCAGCAGGTTTATTTTCAAGATCCAAATGGATATTGGATAGAGGTGAATAGTGTAAAGCAATAAAAAAAACAAACAGCGTAGCCGAAAACTGATAAGAGTAAGCAAAAAAAGTGCGGCGTCAGCACCCTAAACTCTGACAAATCCACAATGAAAAAAATTACAACAATGGTAATGGTGATGATTTCCCTCATCGCATTTTCGCAGAAAAAAACAAATGGAACCATTTATGTAGAACATCCCGCAATTACTACTGTTGAAGCTATGACCAAAGCTTTTGTGAGTGGTGATGCAGATAAAGTATCGAGCTATTTGGCAGCTGATTTCAAAGAATATGATGGCAATAGCACTAGAACAAACGACAAAGGAATGGACAAAACCGCTTTTTCAAAAAAAGTAAAAGGTTGGCATGATGCCATCGATTATTTATCAATTTCACGCTCAAAAGGAGCTTATCCTGATGCCTTAGAATATAAAGATGAAAATCAAAAAGACATGGTTTGGGTGCAAACTTGGGAAGATTTGAAAGGAGTCCATAAAAAAACGGGAGTGAAAATAAATATGCCTATGCACCGTCTTTTTATTGTAAACAAAGACAATAAAATTGTAACCATCATCAATTATCAAAATTCTAGCATAAGTGCAGAAGTTCAGGATAGTTATGCCGACAGAACCAATGGAACTATCTACAACCACCACGAAAACATCAATACGATTCGAAAAATGATTTATGCCTTTGAAAATAAAGATTTCGAAAAATGCTATAGCTTTTATGATCAAAAAGCCACTTTTCGAGATATCAATTCGAAAGACGACAAAACAATGTCATTAGACGAACTGAAAGCAGCCGATCAAGAGTTTTTGAAAAACTTTGAGATAACGAGTATCGATATGGTTGGCTATCCCGATTATTTACATTATGAATTAGGCGATGCACGTGTGGTTATGTCTTGGTGGAGTTACAATTTAATTCGAAAATCAGACAAAAAAGCATTTATACTCCCTGTTCATCTATCCGATGATTTTGACGCTAATGGAAAAATCACTTCAGAAACTGTTTATTACAATGGGGCATCATTGAAATAAAAATTGAATTAGTAATGGAGAAGCAACCCTAAAAAGTTGCTTCTCCTTTTTTGCAAAATAGGAACCCATTCACCCAATTTATGACAACAACAATCCAACAACGAATTCAATCCATTGATATCCTAAGAGGTATAGTAATGGTCATTATGGCACTTGACCACGTGAGAGACTATTTTCACATTTATGCTTGGACAGACGACCCATTAAATCTGGAAACAACCACTCCAGAGCTATACTTTACAAGATATATCACCCATTTTTGTGCACCCACCTTTGTTTTTCTATCGGGAGTATCCATCTATTTACAAAGTTTGCGAAAAACAACACCAGAATTGAGCGCTTTTCTACTAAAACGCGGCTTGTGGCTCATTTTTGTTGAATTGGTGATTGTTGCTTTTGCCTGGTCGTTCAATCCTGCCTTCGAGCGATTTCCACTTGGAGTGATATGGTCCATTGGAGTGAGTATGTTCCTGCTCGGCTTTCTCATCCGATTACCCTATAAACTAATTTTAGGCTTGGGATTAGTGATCGTTTTTGGCCACAATGTATTAGATTTTCCCGAAGCCACAACTGGTTTTCAAGGAGGTTTTTGGCTGGATTTATTGCATAGTAGTAAATGGACTTCGTATGAAATTATGGATAATCGGAATTTGATTATTGCTTATCCATTCTTACCTTGGCTTGGTTTGATGATGGTGGGCTATTGCACGGGACGACTCTTTTCACCCCAATTTGACATTTTGCGAAGGAAAAAACTTTTAACCCAAATGGGTATTGGATTACTGGTTTTATTTGTGATTTTGCGGAGCATCAACGTTTATGGCGATCCTGTAGCCTGGTCACCACAACGCAACGGATTATACACTTTCTTTTCCTTTATGAATATCCACAAATACCCGCCTTCGCTGTTGTATATGTGTGTAACCATTGGTTGTGCCCTAGTCGTTTTGCCTCATTTAGAAAAATTAGAAAATCGATTTACCAAAATAATGGTCGTTTTCGGTCGAACAGCATTTTTTTACTACATCTTACATTTGTATTTAATTCATATATTAGCTGCGATCAGTTTTTATATTCACGGCCATACTTTAGAAAAAATAGCCGAAGGAGAAAGTGTTTTTAAGTGGAAGTTTGTGGTTCCGGGAGAAGGATTTGGACTACTTGGGGTTTATCTAATTTGGATTTTTGTCATTGTTTGCTTGTATCCGCTTTGCAAATGGTATGATACCTATAAAACCAAGCACAAAGAAAAATGGTGGTTGAGTTATTTGTAAAACAAATAAATTATAATAAAATTAAATACCAATGAATACAAATTCTTCTATCGAAATTCGGGATGCCATTCTGCCAGAAGACCTAGAACATATCAAAAAATTATGGACGGATTATCTCACTTGGGGTAACGACAATATGCAACTAAATTATGGAGTGCATCCGCATAATCCGAAGCCACAGGTCGAAAAAGATATTGAAATGATTGCTAAATTTCTGCCACCAAACGGGAGACTTATCCTAGCTTTTATCGATGGAAATGCTTGTGGAATAGGATGTCTAAAAAGTATCAATGATGAAATAGGCGAAATCAAACGAATGTATGTAGATCCTTCTTTTAGAAAAATTGGCGCAGGACGAGCTATTCTTAATGCTTTATTAAATGCAGCTAAAGAAACCGGTTACAAAAAAGTACGGTTGGACAGTCCAAAATTTATGGAAGCCGCACATTCGCTCTACCGAAGTTTCGGTTTTCAACCCATTTCCGCATATCCCGAAGTGGAAATTCCAGCAGAGTTTAGACAGTATTTATTGTTTATGGAGATTGAATTGTAGAAAGCAATGATTCAAACAGTTCACTATTTAAAACAATTTAAAAAAATGATAACTAATTATTTGTACTTTTAAAACCGAAATCCCTTTCACAATACAAAGCTAAATATTCTTTAAAAATTAAAGGATATTGTAAAATGGAAATCAAAGATTACTGCATCAATGCGCCTGTTATTTGCGCGTAACCAATCCCTAAAACAATAAAAAAGTCATGTGTAAGACAAAACAAACCACCCTCCTATTTATCGCATTGATAAATATATTTTCTTTTCAGCTACTAGCGCAAAATAAAAGTAACACCAAAGCAAATGATGCTCTGAAAAATCAAGCAGCGGCAAGCATACAATCCGGTTATGATGCCTATAAAAAAATCGCATTAAATATTTGGGATTTTGCCGAATTGGGATACAAAGAAAATAAAAGTACCGCCTTGTTGCAGACTACATTAAAAGATAATGGTTTTACAGTTCAATCTGGTGTTGCTGGAATGCCAACCGCCTTTGTAGCCACTTATGGTAGCGGTTCACCTGTTATTGGAATATTGGCAGAATTTGACGCTTTGCCCGGCATTTCACAGGACAATTCTTCTGTAAAAACACCTATAGCAAATAAAACTAGCGGACACGCTTGTGGCCATCATTTATTTGGTACTGGCTCTGTAGCTGCTGGTATTGCCATCAAAAAATTATTAGAAACAGGAAAAATAAAAGGCACAATCAAGGTTTTTGGTTGCCCAGCAGAGGAAGGGGGAAGCGGAAAGGTGTTTATGGTTAGAGAAGGATTGTTTACTACTGTCGATATTGCGATTCATTGGCATCCAAGCAATGACAATTCAGTAACGTATTCTGGCGCATTGGCAAATAAATCTGCGAAGTTTAGATTTTATGGTATTGCATCACACGCGGCTGGGTCGCCAGAAAAAGGTCGTTCGGCATTGGATGGTGTAGAGGCTATGGATGCAATGGTTAATATGATGCGAGAACATATCCCACAAGAAACTCGAATTCATTATGTAATTACCAATGGCGGCAAAGCGCCTAATGTGGTTCCTGAATTTGCAGAAGTGTATTATTATGTTCGACACCCCGATAAAGAAACTGCCGTTTCTATTTTTGATAGAATTGCAAAAGCAGCAGAAGGCGCTGCCCTAGGAACAGAAACTAAAATGGATTACGAAATAATTGGTGGCACGCACGACTTACTCATCAATAAAACACTTGCCCAAAATATGCAAACTAACCTAGAAAAAGTAGGTGGTGTGCAATACACAGCTGATGAAACTATTTATGCTAAAAAAATTCAAGCGAGTTTTTTAGGTAAATCAGAGTCAATAGATTTTGCAGCAAAAGTAAAACCATTGCACATTGATAAAAATTTAGGCTCTACCGATGTTGGTGATGTAAGCTATACAGTCCCAACAGTGGGCGTAGAAACTGCAACTTGGGTATCCGGAACGAGTGCACATAGCTGGCAGGCAGTTGCTTGTGGCGGCACCGATATTGGAATAAAAGGAATGATGGTCGCTGCAAAAACAATGGCTTTTACAGCAATCGATTTATTCACAAACCCAGAATTAATAAAAACCGCAAAAGAAGAATTTATTCGAACAAAAGGCGATTACAAATACAAGGCTCTTCTTGGAGACATAAAACCAGCACTGAATTATAGGGATTAAGTTTTACATTACTGTCAATCAATTATAAAAACACCAAAAACAAATTTAATAAAATGAAATTAAAGCAATCCTCTCTCCTATTTTTCGCATTGATAAACATACTATATTTTCCATTAATGGCTCAAAAAAGTACCTACAGCGAAGCCATTGTAAAAAAAGCCAATGCCATTGACCAAAAAGTGATTGCTTGGCGACACGATTTTCATCAAAACCCGGAATTGGGTAACCGAGAAACACGCACTGCAGCTGTTGTAGCTAAACATTTGCAATCGCTTGGTATTGATGTAAAAACGAATGTAGCTCATACGGGAGTCGTAGGCATTTTGAAAGGCGATAAACCCGGACCAGTGATCGCTTTACGAGCGGATATGGATGCTTTGCCAGTCGAAGAAGTAAATAATTTGCCTTATGCTTCCAAAGTGAAAACGATGTACAACGGAAAAGAAACTAGTGTCATGCACGCTTGCGGACACGACGGACATACCGCCATTTTGATGGGCGTTGCCGAAGTTTTGGCAAGTATGAAAAAAGAATTGCGCGGTACCGTAAAATTTATTTTTCAACCAGCGGAAGAAGGGGCACCAAAAGGCGAAGAAGGAGGAGCCGCATTAATGATAAAAGAAGGCGTAATGGAAAACCCAAAAGTAGATGTGATTTTCGGATTACACTTAAATTCACAACTCGAAGTCAATAAACTTTCGTATCGCCCAGCTGGAACATTTGCTGGTATCGAAGATTTTAAAATTACTGTAAAAGGCAAACCAAGTCACGGTTCCCAACCTTGGAATTCCGTAGATCCTATAGTAGTTGCTGCTCAAATTATTACTAGCCTTCAAACTATCGTAAGTAGAAATATAAAACTTACCGATAACGCCGCTGTAGTCACAGTAGGTTCTATTCAAGGCGGTAATCGTTCTAATATTATTCCGAAAGAAGTGGAAATGATTGGAGATATCAGAACATTTACAAATGAAGATGAAACGCTAATAGTGAACCGCATCAAACAAATAGCCGAAAAAACTGCCGAAGCCGCAGGAGCAACCGCAGTTGTAGAGATGCCTTATCAAACGCATTACCCCGTTACTTTTAATAATGTTGATTTAACTAAAGCGATGTTACCATCTTTACAAAAATCGGCTGGAGTTGAAAACGTGCTGCTGGTTCCCGCGACTACTGGTGCAGAAGATTTTTCGTTTTTCGCTCAAAAAGTACCTGGATTGTACATTCGCTTGGGAGGAACGGCAAAGGGGAAAGACATTAAAACCGTTGGCCCACATCATACCCCTGAGTTTATTATTGAGGATGATTCATTCAAATTAGGAGTGATTGCGCTCAGTAATTTGGTTTTTGATTATGCAGCAATGACTAAGAAATAAAACAATTCAGTCATTAAATCAAAAAAGTTTAAATCAGCTGAATCCAGGATTGAAATCTGGCGCTAAGGTACTTCGAATAGACCTCAAAGGTTTTAAAAACCTTTGAGGTCTGATACTGGTAATCTAAAAAAAAATCAAACTCGAACCGATTGGAAAATCATTTTGGTTCGAATAAAGAATAATTTTGATCCATCAAATACAGCATCGCCGCCATAGTTGCCGCGCCTAATTCCAGTTCTCTTTTGTTGATGGCACCAAATTTGTCGTTTGCCGCGTGATGATAATCGAAATAACGCTGTGAATCGGGTTTCAATCCTGCTTTTATAATGGATTTCGAGGTTAATGGTTCAATATCTGAGCCACCATGTCCCTTTACAAAACTATGAATTAAATACGGTTCGAATACAGGTTTCCAAGTCAGTATTTTATCGAAAACCGCATCGCTACTTTCAATCGAAAAACCTCTTGGCGAAAAACCACCCGAGTCACTTTCTAAGGCAAAAATGTGCTTTTCCTTGTTGGCTTGAGCCAATTCTTCGTATTTTTTTCCGCCTCTTCCCCCATTTTCTTCATTCATAAAAAGTACCACCCGAAGCGTATTTTTTGGCTTATAGCCAATGTTTTTGAAGATATTCATCACTTCCATACTTTGCACTACGCCTGCTCCATCATCGTGTGAGCCATCGGCAAGATCCCAAGAATCGAGATGCCCGCCCACAACCATTATATTTTCAGGATGTTCGCTGCCTTTGAGTTCCCCAACAACATTATAAGACACCACATCATCCATTTGCTGGCAAGATTGCTTCAAGTAGAATTTTAGTTTTGGATTATTTTTTAAAGTTTTACTCAATAATTCAGCCGCATTTGTGCTTATCGCCGCTGCAGGAATGTATTGCGACTTTGGAAGATCACCGTAATTTTGATTACCTGTATGCGGAAAATCGTCTAAACGCAAATTCATCGAGCGTACAATAGTAGCCACTGCTCCATATTTAGCGGCCTCTTTTGCACCAGAAGATCTTTGATCAACACAACCTCTGTAGGACAAAAATGTTTCTATATTTTCGGGTTCCATTGGCCGATTATAAAAAACTATTTTCCCTTTTAATTTGCCGCCCAAAGTTTCTAATTCTTTAATGCTTTTCACCTCGATTACTTCCGCAGTAAGACCATTTTTGGGAGTAGCAATGGAACCACCAAGCGCACAAACTGGGACATTAATTTTAGATTTATTGTCTAAAATATAAGCCGATTCTTTTTCGCCTCGAACCCACTTGGGAACCATCATCTCCTGAAGATAGACACGATCAAAACCCAAAGTTTCTAGTTGCGATTTGGTATATTGAACGGCTTTTTCGGCATTGGCTGAACCTGATAAGCGAGCACCAATTGAATTAGACAAATAGTCCAACCAAGAATAACATTTAGAATTGGTTAAGGATGATTTGTAAATTTCTTTGATGGTTTGTTCTTCTTTAGTTTGGGAAAATAACAGAATTCCATTTAGAAATAGAACAATTAATAAAGCTGATTTTTTCATGTATAAGTTACTCGTAATTAATTTGATTTTTTTAATCTTTGATTTGGATTTAAAGTTGAACTTTATCAACATTTAATTTATATAGAACAGACCTCAAAGGTTTTTACAACCTTTGAGGTCTTGATTAAATTAAAAAGTCTTTATTTAATTGGTTCAAAACTAATCGCTGTTCCGCCACCCGGAGCCAAATTCAATTTGATTTTTGAGTTAGAAGTAACTTCGACGGTGCTTATTTTATAGGCAATTGGATTTTTTTTCCAATCGGCATCTTTGGCATCTTCATAAATAATGGCTTTGTATTTTTTTCCTTTGGTTAGGAAATCCAATTTAATTTCAGATTGTCGTGCATTTTCATCAGTGATGGCGCCTAGAAACCATTGCTCCGAATTTTTAGCTTTCCGAACCACGGTCAAATAATCTCCGGGTTCTGCTTCTAAATATTTAGAATCTTGCCAATCTAGCGCCACATCTTTGATAAACTGAAAAGCATCGGGATATTTTTCGTAATTTTCTGGCAAATCAGCGGCCATTTGCAAAGGCGAATACATGGTTACATACAATGCTAATTGTTTGACCAAAGTTGTATGAACCTGTTCGGTTTTCGATTTGTCGTAATAACTCATTTTGATTTCGAAAATTCCCGGGGTATAATCCATCGGGCCTCCAAGCAATCTTGTAAAAGGCAAAATCGTTTCGTGCATCGGAGGATTTCCGTTACTCCAAGCATTGAATTCATTGCCACGAGCCGCTTCGGCAGCGATATAATTGGGATAAGTTCGGCTGTAGCCTGTGGGCCGTGAACTTTCGTGTGAATTCAACATCAATTTATAATCGGCGGCGCGACGGGCTACAAAATTAAAATGGTTGACCATCGTTTGTCCGTCGTGAAATTCGCCACGCGGAATAATTTTGCCCACATAACCTGATTTAACAGCAGGATAATCGTATTTTTTCATCAAATCGAAAGCACGATCCAAATGTCTTTCGTAATTGGCAACCGAAGCCGAAGTTTCGTGATGCATAATCATTTTGATATTTTTGGCTTTGGCGTAAGCCCTAACTTCATCAAGATTAAAGTCCGGATAAGGAGTTACAAAGTCGAAAACATCTTCTTTCCAATTGCCAAACCAATCTTCCCAACCAACATTCCAACCTTCGACTAGAACGCCATCGAAACCATTTTTAGCAGCAAAATCAATATACCTTTTGGTGTTTTCGGTCGTTGCTCCGTGCTTTCCAGTGGGTTTTAATTGTCCATCGGCGGCATTTTGTGCATTTTGCGAACCGGCATAATCCCAAGTCGATTTCCCGACGTGCATTTCCCACCAAATTCCCACGTATTTCATTGGTTTAATATAAGAGGTATCATCAATTTTACAAGGTTCGTTCAGATTCAAAATCATCTTAGAACCCACAATATCTCTGGCGTCGTCGCTCATCATAACAGTTCTCCAAGGGGAAACACAAGGCGCTTGTAAATAAGCTTTGTCGCCAATGGCATTGGGAACTAAATGTGAAGTTAATTTATAATTTTTCACATCGGCATCGAGGTGCATGATCGGATAATTGACCACAGCAGCTTCAAAAATATTGAGGTACAAACCCGAGGGCGACTTCATCATCAATGGGGATTGAATCGTGGTTTTTCCGGAAATAGACTTCACTCCTATTCCATTATTTAAATCTATTTTTTGGGTGTCGATAGCTGAAAACAGCGTTTCGTTGTACACATATTCCTGACTATCAAAATCGCCTGGAATCCAGAAAGTCTTGTGGTCTTCAGTCAAATTAAACTGAGAAACCTCATCCGAAATGATGAAATAATTCAAGTCTTTTTGCTTTGGAAAATCATATCTAAAGGCAACGCCCTCATCGAAAACTCTGAAAATGATATTCATTTTTATATGAGTATCCTTTTGCGAAAGCGCGACAACAAGTTCATTGTAATGATTTGTAATAGTTGCTTGTTCGCCTAAAACGGGTTGCCAAGACTCATTAAAACTGGAATTTTTGAGGTTATCTATTTCAAAGTTAACATTCAAGGCAGGTTTGTCCTTTAGTTTAATGCCCAAAGTACTTTCGGAAATTATAACTTTGTTTTTGTACTTGACGACATAAGAAGGCTGTCCAGAAGGAGTCAGTTTGAAATCTAGGGCGATTGTACCTGATGGCGATTTGGTGTTTTGAGCATACAGCATATTCAAGAGGAGAAATAGAATAGTTGATAAGAAATATTTCATTTTAGTTCATTTTAGAACCGTCAAATATAGCAACTGTAGCCTTATAATTAAAGGAGATTGGCAAAAAATTTATGATGGCTTACTCCTCGAATTTGCATCAAAAAAAAACGTCCCAAAAAAGGGACGTTTGCATTATTTTCCATCGACATACTCTTGCAAATAACTAAATCGTGCTGTCAGTTTTCCGTTTTCCGTGACTTTGGCTCGCTGCAAAACTCCGTCTTTATCGCCGTTGAAAAACGCAGGAATCACATGTTCCATAAACATTTCGCCAAAACCTTCACTAGCGTCTCTTGGCATCTCGCAGGGTAAATTATCGACCGCCATCACCACAATTGCTGCTGGATGAAAAACATCGACTTCTTTATTTTCGATAGGAAGATAGCCGTAAATAGGCTCTTCGATGGTCGAGGCTCTGAGCGTACAAGCAATCGAACTATTGACATCGCAGGAAATATCTCCAACCACTTTTATTTTGCAATCTTTGGATTTCAACATCTCAGCAGTGAGAATATCGGGAGCTTCATTGGAATGAAAATGTCCCGTGATGTAAATATCAGAAACCTTGGTAAACCGTTCAAAATTAGAAACATATTCTTGCGGATGCTGAAAAAAATCGTTAAAATCTATCACTTTTCCATCCTTTCGAACATTATAATCCAAAACATCAATCTGCACATAAACCGCTTGAGTATAGTTTTTTGTCAAATAATTTTCGACCGAAACTTCTTTGATTTTCATCGCATCCAAAATTTCTTTGACGCCGGTGCCTACTTTTCCGGTTCCAGTATTTACAATCTTAATCGGAGGCAAAACCAAGCGTTTCAAATGAGCAATCATATCTTGCTTTCCGGAAAGTGTGGCTGCTTTGGGCAGTTTGAACAATTCGAATTTGATGCCAAAAGCACGAAAACTATTGTACGCCCCTACGAATCCGGCATATTTTCCGAAACCAATAAGCCGATGATTATGTGCATCGACAATCGTTTCGTGGTCATAAAAATCGATATTCTTTGCCAATAACGCTTGAAGTAATTTGCGGTTATGGGGTTGCTTTTTGATGGTGTGAGAAAAAAAGAAATATGATTTGTTGGGAATTAAATAGTCAACAGGTACCTCTTTTACACCAAAAAAAAGATCGCAATCGCCGATATCCTCGGTAACCTGAATATTCATATTTCGATATTCTTCATCTGAAAAAGCTCTAATATCGGAACTTTCTACTTTTACGACAATCCCTTGATGCTGTTGCTTCAATCTAGCCAATTCATCGGGTGTAAAAACCACTCTTCTGTCGGGTGTATTTTTTCTTTCTCTGATAATTCCGAATTTCATATATTTTAGATTGTAATTAATATAACTTTATAGAGCAGTATTGTTACAAAAATAACAATAATATTGAATGCGCAAGATTTTAAGGAAACTGTTTTCTGAATAAAAATGGTAAGCACTGATTTTTAATACACTAACAAATTTCAAAATATGTTAATAAAAAAAGTGTTAACTTTTAAGTGCACTAGGTGCCTAATTAGATTGATTCTATATATTTGCGGTTCTAGCAAATCCCTTATGAAGTACATCAAACGCACAAATATACTACAATTCCTCCTTTTACTTTTCGTTTTAAGCTCTTGTACTAAAGAGAAAAACATACCGATTACAGCAATTAAAGATGCGGAACTTCCAAAAGACTCATTGCCAAAAATGCGACCTCTTACCAATGAGACTCCAAAACTTACTGCAGATTATATCAATTCTAAAAAAGCAGAAATAGATGTCTTTTATAGGAGAAACTGGCCTAGTAACTCTATGAATGGGGGATTTTTGGTGGCTAAAAATGGTCAAATTATTTATGAAAAATACGAAGGATACGCCAATTTTAGAGATAAAACCTATATTACCAGCAACACGCCCATCCACATTGCCTCGGTGAGTAAAGTTCTGACCGCCACGGCAGTTTTAAAACTAGTTAATGCTAAAAGAATAGGTTTAGACGATCTCGTAACGGTTTATTTAAAAGAGTTTCCATATCCGAAAGTTACCGTTCGAATGCTATTGAGTCACCGCAGCGGAATGCGCAGTTACGCCTATTTTACGGACCGAGACAAAAGCGTTTGGGACCGACACAATACGCTCACCAATCAGGATATCTTAACCATCATGGCAACTAAAAACATAGGGCTAGAGCAAAGAACGGGGACTCGATTTGCTTACTGCAATACCAATTATGCTATGTTGGCTTTGATTGTTGAGAAAGTAACCAAAATGTCGTTTGGCAAAGCGATGAGCGAAATGATTTTCAAACCATTGGCAATGACGAACACTTTTGTTTTAGATTTTGACAAAGACAAAAAGAAGGTGGCTCCGTCTTATAAAGGTAATCGTGTGGAAATTGGCATTGATTATCTAGACAAAATCTATGGAGATAAAAACATTTATTCTACACCCCGAGATTTATTGAAATTTGATCGTGCTCGAAATTCTCCAAATTTTTTAGAGCCAGAGCTGCTAAAACAAGTTTATGTTGGCTACAGTAACGAGCATCCCGGCACTAAAAATTATGGCTTGGGCATTCGAATGGTGAATTGGCCAAATGGCAAGAATTTTTACTTTCACAATGGTTGGTGGCACGGGTTCACCTCGTCTTATATTCCCTTAAAAGATGAAAATACAACCATAATCGCACTCTCTAACAAATTCACTAAAAGTACCTACGCAGTCCGAAAAATAGCCCCACTATTCGGAGATTATCCTTTCAAGGTAGAAGACGAGTAAAAGAACGATATACGAAGTGGGAAGTACGAAGTGGGAAGTTTTTATTCTATAGATTATTCACTTCAGTAATAGTTAATGGTCTTGGCATAAAAATTGATATTGCCATTTTCATTGCAAATGATTCTGTATTATTGTATCTTTGCAATCTGAAATCTGAAATCTGAAATCTGAAATCTGAAATAAAAAAGGGGTCGACTGGTTTTGACAGCAAGTCGAATTGAAAAGTAAGCACGTCGAGAACTGGGATAATTCTCGTAAATAAAAGGTCTCAAACACTTTACACGGCGAAGGAAACTACGCTCTTGCTGCATAATCTGAATCATAGTAAGATTAGCCTCGTCCCACAAGGTGGGAAAGCAGGATTCATCTCGAAAGCTCTGGTTTATAGCGGTCGATAAAGATGAATCGTAAATTTAAACCTAGATTTCCATAAGCTTCGGGTGGATTTCGAAACTAAAGAAGCTAAGCGATGTGTGGCTGTTTCTGGCCTAGCACAAAGTCGAAAATTCAATCAGGAAATAAGCGTGTAGAAAGTTTTTTAGTTGCTTGTTTGGACGGGAGTTCGACTCTCCCCGACTCCACAAATCTATTATCAAATAGAAGTAAACGCCCGTAAATCTTAGGATTTATGGGCGTTTTTATGTACGATAGTTTTTTATAAATTTACTTCAACTCCCGAAAATATTGGAGTAAAATTTTATCATTTTGCAATGTGGGGGTGAAAACTTCCAAAATACTAGGTTGGTCGTTTTGTGCAAATAATTGCGACAAACTTCGTTCCAAACTTTCTTCATCACTGGCAATAGAGTACTGAAAACCGTACATTTTTGCCAATTGTTCAGCTGTCAAACAATGAAATGTTTCAAAAAATTGATTAAAAACAGCCGTTTCTTCGTGTCCTGGTAAAATCCTAAAAATCCCTCCTCCTCCATTGTTGATTAGAATAATCTTGAAGTTTTTCGGTACGTAATTATTCCACAAAGCGTTGCTATCATAGAAAAAACCTATATCGCCAGCTATCAAAACCGTTTGTTTTTCATTGGCAACAGCCGCTCCTATTGCCGTCGATGTGCTACCGTCGATACCACTAGTGCCTCGATTGCAAAACACCTGAATTGAGGCATCTAACTGAAATAACTGTGCGTATCGAATGGCAGAACTATTACTGATTTGCAACATAGAATTCAAAGGCAAAGAAGGAATTATTTTTTCGAAAGCTTTGAAATCAGAAAAAGGAATTTTGGATAAATAGTCTTGATGTTTTTGTGCCCTTAATTTTGCGATCCTATCAAAAGTCGAAAAATACGTGCTTTTAAGCGGAATGGTGAAAGGCAAAAACTGTTTGAAAAACTGGTTTGGACTCACCTTGAAATGTTGAGTCAAACCGCCGTAGGTATCGTAAGCTCTCAAATGATCGATATGCCAATGGTGCTTGGGCTTGTAATTCCGCAAAAAAGTTTTAACTCTTTTTGACACCACCATACCACCAAATGTGATTAAGATATCAGGTTGCAGTTGATTGAATTCCCTTTTAGAAAAAGGCGTAATGATGGTGTCAATCGTGTTCAAAAAATTGGGGTGATGCACATTGGAAGTGGTTTCTGTCATCACTACAACCGATGCATCTTTGGCAAAAAAATCAATAAATTCAGTCTCGATTTCGTTAGGCTTCAGCTCACCAATGAGGATTAATTTCTTTTTAGATTTATTCCAAATATTGGTAAATTCGATAATTTCACCTATCGATAACTTTTTATGTTTCCTGGCCAAAGCTAAAATAGTAGAATCGACTAACTGCTTGCTAACCGTCTGGTATAAAGGCTCTTCAAACGGCGCATTGATGTGCACTGGTCCTTTTTTGGCAAAGGCCTTATTGATGGCGTGATTGATTTTTACATCATTTTCAACGGAAGTCTCCTCGGATAAATTGGCATTGTACAAGGAATGGTTTTTAAAAACTTTTTCTTGTCGAATGGTTTGTCCGTCACCAATATCGATCTTGGATTGCGGTCTATCCGCCGAAATTACAATCAATGGTATTTGGCTGTAAAAAGCCTCGGCCACAGCGGGATAATAATTGAGTAAGGCTGAACCCGAAGTGCACACTACAACAGTGGGCAATTTGGTTTGTTGTGCAATTCCCAATGCAAAAAATGCTGCGCAGCGCTCATCGACAACACTATAACAATTGAAGGCAGGATTGTTGACAAAACCTATCGTCAAAGGTGCATTTCTTGAACCTGGTGAAATAATTATGTTTTTAATTCCTTTGGCAAGACAAATCTGAATGATGCTCTGTGCTAAAGGTATTTTTGGATAAACCATTGTTGAAAGTTAGAAGTTACCCTTCGGCAGGCTCAGGGTGACAGTTAGTTGTTATAAATTTGAAAGTTCAGGTTTTAAAACCGTAACATAAAAAGCAAAGTTACAAACTTGACAACCGAATTCCTTCAATTGGAATAAGTTTTTCATACTTTTGATGAGAAATAGTTATTGCAATGAAAATTCAGATTAGACCTTATAAAACAGATGATACTCAAGCAATTTTGGATATTATCAACCATAATATTTTACATTCGACTGCATTATACGATTACAAAATTCGAAATTACGAACAGCAAAAAACCATTTTAGAAGAAAAAATAAACAAAAACTTCCCAGTTATTGTTGCCGAATACAATGGCCTAGTAACGGGTTTCGGTATGTACAGCGAATTTCGTTTCAGAGAAGCGTACAAATTTACAGTGGAACATTCGGTTTATGTCAACGAAGATTTTCACGGTCAAGGCATTGGCAAACTACTTCTGCAAGAATTGATTTCATTGGCAAAAAACCAAAAACTCCACACTATGATTGCGGTCATCGATTCCGAAAATCAAGCTAGTGTGGAATTTCACGAAAACTTTGGTTTCAAAACCGTAGGAATCATCAAAGAATCCGGTTACAAATTTGACCGCTGGTTGGATTCCGTCTTTATGCAGCTTATTCTTTAAATAGGTTTTATACAAAAATCCCACGGTTGAAACCGTGGGCTTCATTAAAACTACCCCTTCACCCAATTTACAATTTCAGGATCGGTCGGAACGGTTCTTGGAGAAATTACTTTAACCAATTCTCCTTTTTCATTCAAAAGGTATTTTTGGAAATTCCAGCCCACTTCAGAATCCTCTAATCCATTTTTTGATTTTTGAGTTAGAAACTGATACACCGCACACATATCACTTCCTTTTACTGAAACTTTGTCCATCATCGGGAACGTAACACCATAATTCAGTTGACAGAAAGTCGCAATTTCTTCATTGGTTCCCGGTTCTTGACCTGCAAAATTATTGGCTGGAAAGCCCACAATCACAAAACCCTTTGCGGAATATTCTTTATACAACGCTTCTAATTCTTTGTATTGCGGCGTTAATCCACATTTGGATGCCGTGTTGACAATCATTATTTTTTTTCCTTTCAAAGAAGCAAAATCAAATGGTTTTCCAGATAAATCTTTTACCTTGAATTGATAAATTGTTTGTTTTTCCATAGCAACTTCGGGTTTGTTGGGTGTGATTGGTTTGTTTTGTCCCTGACAACTCGTAAAAAAGAAAAGGCCTAAGGCAACAATAAATAAATTTTTCATAATAAATTAATTTTTGTTAAAATTAGTAAAAATGATTTTTACTCGGCTAATACAATTCCTAAAGTTTTATTAATATTAAGCAGTCACCAAAAAAGAAGCCCGACAATACTATATCGGGCTTTCCAACAAAAACAATAGCTAGCTCAACTATCAAAAAGTCTGGCTACTATCAAACAAAAAACCAACTAAATAAATCAATACTTATAACTCGACTTTCCATTAAAAAGATAGAAGTTCCGGATGTGAAATGAATTTCTTTGACGCTATTTGTTAAGTTTTGCAATCTCGATTCGGTGGCAAATCGGGTTTTGTTGCATTCTAAATTAAAATATTTTCGGGTGCTATACCATTTGTTTTCATAGTCATAAATTATCCATAAAACGCAATCCATTAAATGCAAATAATGTGGGTATTTTTCATTACAAATTGCTAATTTTCTGTTCCAAATTTGGACCTAATTCATAAATACTATTTAACAATTCAGCTTTGATTGGGGCTATTTTTACTGTTTCTTTGTTGGCTTTGTAAATTGTTGCTAGGTGATAATTCAACTTAGGTTCAAATGATTTTCCAACCACATATTTTTCTGCGATTTCTAATGCTTTTTCAGCATCGCCCAAATTATAGTACGACCATGCCAACAAATCATAAGAATCTGGAGTTGGACGATGTTGAACTTCAATTTTGGCAATTTCTAATGCTTTTACAGCCGTATTTTTATCGTCAGCATAAATTAAAGCATTGTATTTGTTGTACATCTCACCATAATTAATCGTGTTCAGCATTTGAAAATAAGCGTTTAGATTTTCATTTTTAGCCATCGTATTATTTTCAAATTCTGCAATTTGCGCTTTAAGCAAATAAAAATCAGGTGTATTATGCTTTTTCGAAATAGCATCAATAATTCTTTTTGCCTCAACAGTGTTTCTCTCGTGCGAAAATGCAATCCAAGCAATTCCTTTCAACGAGTAAGAATGATTAGGTTCTAGTTCTAAAGCTTTTAAATAATAATCATACGATTTTTGAATATCTCCAGCGTGACCATTCAAGTCGCCCAGATTAGAATAAGTCCAAACTTGTAAGTATTTATTTTCGTTTAAAATCGCAATATTCTTGGCCTTTTCCATTAAAGAAATTGCTGTTTTCAAATCTCCCAGATGGTCATTCCATTTCGAAATACGAACGAGATAATCAAAATCAGAGCTGTTATTTATCGCTTTTAAATTTTGCTCCGCTTGAGTGTAATTCCCTAATTCCATGTTCACATCAAAAAGCAATTTTTGAGTTTCTTTTCCTCCTTCGCCAATGACAGCTGCTTTATTTGCCAATACTAAAGCTTCCTTAAAACGATGTTGGGAAATATAATTTCGCGCCAACGAACGAATCGTTCCTACTGCACTATAATTGTATGCTTCATTAGATTGCAATAGTAAATCCTCGGCTTTATATAAGTATTTTACGTTTCCAGTATTTTCAAATAGTTTAGAATAATTAGATGCGAGAATACTTAAATAGCTGATTTGATTGGGCGCAGCATCAAATTTTTTTTGCCAAAATACAATTTCGTCTTCCACAAATGCTTTCGACTTATTGTCTTTAATCTCCAAATATTTATTGTACTCCTTTTGCGAAGTAATTGTATTTGATTTTTGATTACAACTCAGCAACACCAAAGCGCTCAGTAGTAAAATTGATAGTTTTTGTATAGTTCTCATTTTTTTGTTTTTTTTTGTTGGTTAAAAATCAGGGCGCATAAAATAACGCACCCTGAATTCTACATTTATACTACCAAGCTGCAGCCAAGTACGGGAATGAAGTCCCGAACGCTTTGTCATTGGCACCCACATTATCTTTTGTCAAACCAGGGTTTGAAGCGCCTGTTGGCCCGCCGAAAATGAGCAACAATTCTACATCAATAACATCATCGGCAAGTGCACGACCTGTCAAAACATTAGTTCCGTCAAAAAAAGTAGTTTTCTTTGTTTTATCTACTCCCAAAACATCGGTTGCCAACAATCCTGTTAATTGAGACGCCGTTTGACCTAAAGCATTTGTTGTATATCCTGCGTTTAAAGCCAATAATCTAGATTGAAAAACCGATTGATACGCAGCTCCCATTGCGGATGGAATTGTAGTGTTGAATGCATCTTTTGGTGCGCCAGCTGCAATAAAAACGGTATTTATTGCTGGTCTTGCCATTTGGTCTTGCATTACATAAGTCCCAGAAAAGTCAAGGCTTGCTGCTGGAGAATCTCCATCATTATCACAGCTTACCAAAAATGTCGCTGCAAAAATTAGTGACATTGTTACTATTTTATATTTAGTTGTTTTCATATTATTTTTATTTTAAAAATTAAATTATTATTTTTTCTTGGTTTCTGCCCAAACATTTATTGTAGAAGAAGAACCTAACAAAGATTTTGGAACTTCAATTATAGTAGCAAGTACGTTTGTACCAGCAAAAGTGTCTGTTCCTGGATTATTAAAACCTGTTGCAGTACCTCCTAAAATCGCTTTGAATTGTCCTAAATCAAAGAAAAATGGGTCGTCTCTTGGACCAGCAAAAAATTTCATTCCGTTTGCCGTTGCCATTATAGGGGCACTTCCATAAGGTGTAATGTTGACACTTCCAGCCATTGCAGCTGTTTTTACCATACTGCTAGCTCCTGTATTTCCTGGAGCAACTGGGCCAAAGAAATACATTTTGTTGCCTCTTTTAATGGCTTGGATTACCAAATCTTCGACATTGTCGCCAGTGTTGTCGATATTGATTTCTACCATTACATTTTCATTGAACGTCGCCGCTGCCGTTGCAGTTGGCGATAACAAACCTTGCGTATTTACTACAAATACCATATTGTTTGTATCTTGCCCTTGAAAAGCATACACATCTGTAATGTCATTAGCATTACCTGTTACAGCTGGAGCATCTGCGTGATCCGCTGCCATAAAAACTAGACCTGCAATCGCTACCAGCGACAGACCTAATACAATTTTTGTTTTTTTCATTGTTATTAATTTTAATTGGTTAAAAATAGATTTACGAGAATGGATTTGTTTTGGATTTAAAAAAGGTTAAAAAAAATGAAAATAATTTTTAAAACATTGATTAGTAATAATTTAAAAAATAATTATTTTTCTTTTTTTTAATTTGAAAAGAGTAGATAAAACCGTTTGAAAAATAAATTACTTTTATAAAACCAAACATTGAATTCTATCGTATATGTTCATAACAAAAACAAAAAAACAATGACACAAGAAGAATTAATTCCGTTAATCCTTAAGAAGGATGAGCGAGCGTTTACGATTATGTATGATATGTATTCGAAAAGTTTATTTTCGGTTATTTCAAATCTTTTGAAAGAAACGGAAGATGCAGAAGACACTTTACAGGAAGTATTTGTAAAAATCTGGAAAAGCATCGATAGCTATTCCGATAGTAAGGGGCGATTGTACACTTGGATGTTAAACATTGCTAGAAACACAGCAATAGACAAATTGCGATCGAAAGGATTTAACAACAGTCAAAAAAACCTATCAGCCGATAATTTCGTACATCTATTAGACGACAGCAATAAACTGACCAGTAGAATCGATACCATTGGGATTCAAGAATTTGTAAAGAAGTTAAAACCCAAGTGTATTCAAATTATCGAATTGCTGTTCTTTCAAGGTTACACCCAACAAGAAGCTTCGGACGAACTGGCGATACCGCTTGGAACTGTCAAAACACAAAATAGAAATTGCATCAATGATTTAAGAACTTATTTAAAAGTATAATGGATACAAAAGAATATATCGAAAGCGGAATTTTAGAACTCTATGTTTATGGTTTGCTCTCTGAATCCGAAAATATGGAAGTGGCCCAAATGGCGAAAGAACATCAGGAAATCGAGGCCGAAATCATTTCAATTGAAAAAGCAATTGTGAATTTATCTACAAGTTTTTCTCCGTTTTTATCTGCCGATAATTTTGAGAAAATCAAAGCCAAATTGGATTTGAAATATTCAAAAGTGATTGAAATCAAACCGCGGAATAATTGGTCGCAATATGTAGGTTGGGCAGCGGCTGTTGTGCTTTTTCTTGGTGTTGGATACCAATACACACAATGGAATGAAACGCAAAATCAAGTGGCAACTATCGAAAAAGAAAAAACGAATTTGCAAGACACCTTAGTAAATTTAAAACTAAAAAACCAACAAACACTGACGGCTTTGGCAGTCATTCGTGACACTAAAAACACCGTTATTAATCTCGGCGGTCAAGCGGTTTCTCCTAAATCGTATGCCAAAATTTATTGGAACAAAGAAACGGAAGTGGTTTATGTAGATGCTTCAGGATTACCAGAACCGCCAAAGGGAATGGTGTATCAAATTTGGTCTTTAAAATTAGCACCGCAATTGACCCCAACAAGCATTGGATTATTATCTGATTTTTCTGGAAACGAAGAAAAAATATTTGCTGTAGAAAAAACAGGCGATGCCGAAGCTTTTGGAATCACACTCGAACCGGCTGGCGGCAGCAAATCGCCTACAATGGAGCAATTGTATACTTTAGGGAAAGTGTAAATAGTATTTAATAGAAGCTTCTAGCATTAAAACGGTATTATATAAAAGTAAAGCTTCCAGCTTGTTGAAGGCTGGAAGCTTTTTTTATTAATTTAAATTCTATTTACCAGTCCTATAATACTTTCTAGCTTTTGGATAGGTAATTGCGCCTAAAATCGCAATAGCCGTCAAAGATTGCCAAATCCAACTTAAAGATTTCGCTTCACCACTGGCGTAGGAATGCAATCCTACTAGATGGAAATTGACTCCGAAATACGTAAATAAAATAGACAAGAAAGCGAATACACTCATCAAGTTGAATATCCATTTTCCTCGTAATGCAGGAACAAATCGCGCGTGAATCACAAAAGCATATACCATAATACTAATCAATGCCCAGGTTTCTTTGGGGTCCCATCCCCAATAACGTCCCCAACTTTCGTTGGCCCATTGTCCACCTAGGAAGTTTCCAATAGTAAGCATTATCAAGCCAATAGTCAAAGCCATTTCGTTGATATAGGTGATTTCTTTGATATTGAGTTTCATTTTTTCCTTATTTTTTTCAGTGGTAAACAAAATCAGAATCAAAGAAACTACTCCTAAAATCATTCCCAAGGCAAATGGTCCGTAACTTGCCACGATGATAGCTACGTGAATCATCAACCAATACGAATTCAGTACGGGTTGTAAATTGCCAATTTCTGGATCAATCCAGTTCATATAAGCAGCGGTCAAAATCATTGCTGCCACAAAGGCAGAGGATGCTACTGTAAGTTTCGATTTTCGATCGAAAGCCAATCCAAAAAACATTGTCGCCCAAGCTACATAAATAATAGATTCATAGGCATTACTCCAAGGTGCGTGCCCCGAAATATACCAACGCGCAATCAAAGCCACAGTATGCAAACCAAAAAGTAAACCAATCACAACATGCATTGTATTGACTGCATAATTGAGAAATTTTCGTTCTTTAAATATTTTTAAAATGGTAAATAAAAGCATCAAAATAGAAGCATACAAATACCAATAAGGCAATTTCTGGAATATGTCGTATTTATTATACAGGATTTCAGATGTAACTTTTTGATCGGTTGGCAATACTTTACCACCGTATTTGTGCTGAAATCCATTGATACTTTCTAATAATCCATTTGCTTTACTGTAGTCAGTAGAAACGGCCGCTGTTTCCAATTCATTAAAATACATTTGAAGTATGTTTTGAGTATAGGTGGCAGCCATACCTTTGATACCCGAATTAGCCAATTCAGGAAAAGAAACCCATTTGTTATTCGGATCATTCGGAATTGGGAAAATTTTGAGAATACTGCCGCTTAATGCCGATTCCATCAGATTTACTTTCTTATCGGTTTCGATAAAATCTTTTTCAAACTGATTTGGATTTGCAGTTTTGTATGCCTCTTCCAAATAAGGCATCAGTTTATAATTCCCTTTATTGTCAAAAAAGTCAATAAAAGAAGCATATTTCTTGTCAGCATCAATGCCAATAATCTTACGAATACTATCATTGCCCGCCTTCATATAAATCAGTGGCACTTGAATCCAAATGTTTCCTCCTTGTGTCATCGACAAAAATACTTGGTCAGAATTCATTCCGTTGTAGGTATCGCTATGACTTACTTTTCGCAGTAATTCCGAAGAAAAAGTATTGATTGGTTTCATTCTACCACCAGCATCTTGAATAATCAGTCGGCCGAATTTAGCAGCATGGTCCTCAGTCACTTTTCGCTTTTGGATAATGGAGTCCAATTGTTTTTCGGATAAAAATCGAGCATTATTATGATCTTGGGCAAAAGCTCCAAAACTAAAAAGAAGCACAATAAAAGTTAAAATTTTGGCTTTTTTAGTTTTCACTACTTCTAGTTTTCTTTTTAAATCGGCAAAACGGGAATGTTTGGTAAACATAATCGCCATCAGAGCAAAATAGAGCATAAAATAACCGAAGTACGTAATCATCGATCCCCAATAATCGTGGCTTACAGACAATACTGTTCCCATTTCATCAGGATCGAATGAGGATTGAAAGAAGCGATAGCCTTCATAATCCAGGATATTATTCATAAATATTCTTGCATCAAAAACTTCCGCTTTATTGCGAACAGTAACCTGACTTTCGAAAGAGGAAAAACTCTTTTCCGTTCCGGGATATTTTTGAGCTATAAAATCATTCAATTTAATACTAAAAGGCAAATGATTGACTTTGTTTCCGTAGGTAAAAGTATAATCTAATTTGCCAATTTTTACCGTTTGTGGTTGGCCTACAAGCCCTTTGGTACCAATCAATGTAATAACTTTTTCCTGACCCTCAGCTTTAAGTTTTACCATCAACGCATCGTTGTGTTGTTTGGCCTTATAATCATTATCTGCTTCGTAACCAATGCTGCCTTTGGTTGCAGGTTCTGGGAAAACAATTCTCATATCTCCTATAGAATATAGCGAACGCATCATAAGCGGTTGCACGATATCCTTGGCCACATTCCCTTGCAGTTTGTCGGCCATTCGCATAAACTGTCCTTCAAATGGAGTTTGAATCGTAGAAATACTGTCATTGACAACAATATTAATAGCGCCTTTGGTAGGTTTATTTAACGAAAATAGTGTATTGTGAATGTTTTGAACTTCGCCTTCTTTCAAGAAATGTTCTTCACGACCGCCTTCGCCCGCTTCAACAAGTTTGAAATACAAATTGCCTTTCGGATCGGGTTTAATTACTTCTTTGGCTCCAAGCAAAAAGTTTTCGTATTGAACCTCAAATTCAGTTTCTGCAAATTGGTCCGAAATCGAAAAATTATTATTGGTAACGGGCGAAAGCAACAATGGTTTTTCGAATACTCTGCGTTTCATTCCGCCTTGGTACTCGCCATCAACGAAAAGCGTGAGGTACATTTTATCCGAATAAAAAATATTTTCGGTGGCCCCTTCACGAATCGGCATCATCCCTTCGTAACTTATGTAGCGCGTGATAAATGCGCCTGCTATGATAAAAATAAAAGCCAAATGGAGCATCAAAGTGGCCCATTTTTCCTTTCGCAACAAATTATATCTTTTGATATTTCCGATGAAATTAATCATAAAAACCAACATAATTCCTTCGAACCACCAAGCGTTATAAACCCAAATTCTAGCGGTGTCGGTATTGTATTTGCTTTCGATAAAAGTTCCTACTCCCATCGCAATAGCAAAACCTAAAAAAAGGACCGCCATTAATCGAGTTGAAAACAAAAATGAAATTATTTTTTTATCCATCTGTAAGAAATTATGTTATTATAAAACCGTGTCAAAAGTAGTAATAATAGTTGAACTTATCCCGTTGAGCATTTGTTAATTTAATCCAAATTTACGCTATAGTTCCTTTACTAAATATGATATTTAACAGCTTTTATTAAAAAATCAATTGAGAGAGTTTGTGTCGCATTTTATTTTTTTTCCTTAATTTTGGCAAATGATTAAAATTGTACTAATTGGTTCTGGAAATGTGGCTCATCATTTGATTGCGGCTTTCGCCAAAAGTAAAAAAGCATCCATAATTCAAGTCTTTGCTCGACAAAAAGAAACTATCACTGCACCTTTTGATTCTAATAAAGTTACAGACAATTTGGCTGATTTGGCTCGAGCAGATGTGTACATTATTGCAGTTTCAGACGATGCGATTGCCAAAGTTTCGGCTCAATTGCCTTTTGAAAATCGACTCGTTGTACATACCTCAGGAACGGTTTCACTAGATGCACTAGACCCTAAAAACAGAAAAGGGATTTTTTATCCTTTACAGACTTTTTCGAAAAACAAAGCGGTGGATTTTAGTCAAATTCCGATTTGTATTGAAAGTGAAATTCAAACCGATTACGAAATCTTAGAAAAATTGGCGAAAAACGTTTCGGATAAGGTATACAAAATCAATTCTATACAGCGAAAATCATTGCATATTTCGGCAGTTTTTGTCAATAATTTTGTCAATCATCTGTACCAAAAAGGGCAAGAAATTTGTATCGAAAACGATCTTCCCTTTGCTATTTTAAAACCCTTGATTTTGGAAACAGCCAACAAGGTGATGAGTCTTTCACCTGAAGAGGCACAAACTGGTCCTGCAAAACGCAATGATAATCAAACTATTCAAGCGCATCTGGCTGCTCTCACTGACGAGAATCAAAAAAAAATTTATACAATACTAACCCAATCTATACAAAATAATGGCACGAAGTTATAAAGAAATAATGAACGACATCACCACTTTCATCTTTGATATCGATGGTGTCCTTACTGACGGTTCTGTATTTGTTACCAATGAAGGTGAAATTCTAAGAACGATGAACATTAGAGATGGATATGCCTTAAAAGCTGCTGTAGAAAGCGGTTACAATGTATGCGTCATTTCTGGTGGCAGCAACGAAGGCGTGCGTGTGCGATTGCGAAATTTAGGCATCACCGACATACACCTTGGCACACCAGATAAGGTAGAAACCTATAAAGAATATATCGAACTGTACAATATCCAACCCGAACAAGTGATGTATATGGGTGATGATATTCCTGATTATCACGTAATGCAATTGGTTGGACTGCCTGTTTGCCCGCAAGATGCAAGTCCAGAAATTAAAGCCATTTCAAAGTATATTTCACATAAAAAAGGTGGAAAAGGTGCGGCGCGTGAAGTCATCGAACAAGTGATGAAAGTTCAGGATAAATGGACCTTATATTTTGACGGAAAACTGGATTAAGCTGCTAGCCCCAAAAGGGGAATTAGCAATAAATCTTAAACTTCTAAATGCCACCCTGAGCTAATCCAGGGGCAGGCTCTAACTTCTAACTTTATATGATAAAAACAGTAATTTTCGATATGGACGGCGTAATCGTCGACACGGAACCCGTTCATAGCTACGCTTATTTTCAGCACTTTGCCGAATTAAATATCGATGTTTCCAAGGATATGTTTACCTCCTTTATGGGGAACTCAACTCGAAATACGTTTCAGAAACTGAAAGAATTATTCCCTATTGATGGCGAAGTAGAAGAGCTAATTCAACGAAAACGGACCCTTTTTAATGACGCCTTCGATAACAAAGAAGATTTGTATTTGATAGAAGGAGTCGAAAAGTTAATTCGAGATTTACACCAAAACGGCATGCAGTTAATTTTAGCCTCATCGGCTGCAAAAGTGACCATAGACCGTGTTTTTAAGCGTTTTGATTTGCATCAATATTTCGCACATATTGTCAGTGGTGAAGATTTTCCGCATTCTAAACCGCATCCCGCCATTTTTGAATATGCCGCAAGTTTGTCAACCGCTGAAAAAGAAAATTGTATCGTCATTGAAGACAGCACCAATGGCATTCGAGCAGCCAAAGCAGCGGAACTTTTTTGTGTGGGCTACGATAGCGAAAACTCAAAACTTCAAGATTTGTCTCTTGCCGATGTAGTCGTACAAAGTTTAAGCGAATTGAGTTTTGAAACAATCTCGAATTACTAATTATGAAATAATTAACAATTTTAGTAGATTGAATTTGTAATTTTGAATAAATCTAAATTAAACAGTATGAAAAAAATTATTTTTGTTTTAGCAATGATTATTGCCAATTATGTATCTGAAGCCCAGATAAAAACACCTCAACCCAGCCCAAAGTGTACTTTGAATCAGGTTGTAGGTTTAACAAATGTTGAAATTGTATATTCAAGGCCGAGTGCCAAAGGCAGAGATGTTTTCAATAATTTAGTTCCTTTCGGAAAATTATGGAGAACAGGAGCCAACGAAAACACAACTATATCCTTTAGTGAAGATGTTGTTATTGATGGCAAAACCCTACCCAAAGGAAAATATGCACTTTATACTACTCCAAGAGCGGACAACTGGGAAATCATTTTCTATACAAAAACAGACAATTGGGGAAATCCAGAAAATTGGGACGAAACAAAAGTAGCCCTGAAAACGAGCGTGAAATCGGAACATATCGATAGAATGGTCGAGAGTTTTACCATAGGGATTAATAATTTAGACAACAATTTTGCACATTTAGAAATCTCTTGGGAAAAAACAATTGTTGCCGTAAAATTCGAAGTTCCAACGGCAAAAGCAGCAATGGCAAGTATTGACAAGACTTTGGCCGGGCCAACCGCTGGAGACTATTTTTCATCGGCGCAGTATTTGCAGCAGTCTAACGGCGATATGACAAAAGCCCTTGCTTACATCAACAAAGCGTTAGAAATGAACACCGATAAACCTTTTTGGTACACCCGATTGAAATCGTTGATTCAAGCCAAACTTGGGGATAAAAAAGGAGCTATCGAAACCGCTAAAATTTCACTCGCTTCCGCAGAAGCTGCCAAGAATCAAGATTATGTAAAAATGAACAAGGACAGTATTGCCGAATGGAGTAAATAATTATCTTTAAAACTCTGTTATAAACCCTGTTTGGAAAGACCAAACAGGGTTTTTTATAATTTGAAATCTGGCAACATTTGCTCAAATACGGTCATAAAAAAGGGTTCGATTACTCAAACCCTATTTTTATTGTAAAACAAATAAACGACTATTTCATCGTTCTCATATAAGCGACTAATTGCCATATTTCGGCATCACTTAATTTTTCTTTGTAAGATGGCATAGGTTTTCTACCAACTTTAGTGTAATAAAACAATTCACCATCTGATTTAGATTGAAATTCTTTAGAAGAAAAATCACCACAAGATATATCAATTTTTTCAGCTTTAGGACCATCTCCTAAACCTTTCACCCCGTGACAAGATTTACAATTTGTGCCCCATAAACCTTTACCAGCGGCAGAATCTGTACCCGAGGGCATTTTTTTGCCAGCATCGGCGGCAGGAACTTTCCACTCTTTACCTTTTGGTTTTGCTTGAGCGTTAGACGTTTGTGTGAACATAAAGGCTGCAATTAGTGCCAAGCCAAAAAAGATTTTTTTCATGTTTTTTCAATTTTAATGTTAATACTAGTTTTTAAATGTTACTCTTTTATTTCTTGAATTTTTCCCAATCGTTTTATTTTGAAAACTTGCAGAACAGCATATAATAAAGTCCCCCAAATCAAACCAATAATTAAAAGTGAAATCGCTATAAAATAAATTGGAGCCTTATCTCTTCCGGCTGAAAAGGAACGCTCTTCGATATTAGAGTTGTCACTACTTACAATAACCCCCCAATTTACTAGTCCGCTAGTCTCCGTATTCTTATAGTTTTCGTCATCGACTATACTAGCAAATATAGTTAATTTTCCGTTAGTTGACGGTATATCAGCAGGAAATTCGAAGCTGGCAACCCCGGTAGAATCTGTTGCAACTGCATCGCCAATAGGTAACTTAGAATACAATCTTTTTACAGATAATACCACAGGCACATCGACGACCGGCTGACCTTCTGAAATAACCGATGCTTTGCACACAAGCAGTGAATCCACCTTTTCAAAAGTCAAAGTAATTTTTGCTTCCTTATCTTGAGCGAATGAAGTTGTTATCGAAAACAAAATCATCAAAATGACTGCTAAGAAATAGTTATACTTTTTCATCTGTACATTATTTATAATTAAATATTTCTTCTTTTCCTTCTAATTCTCCTTCGGCTACTTCCCAAACTGAAATGATAGGGAAAAATCTAGAAAACAAAGTCACCACAAGAAGCAGTCCGGCAAATGTTGCTGCAACTACAGTCATTTCAACTGCACTCGGGAAATAATGTGTCCAAGACTTAGGAACATCTTGAATCGGCAAATAAGGATGCAATAAGCCCGGAATCACAATCAAATAAAGTCTGAACCAGCCAGCGATCAATACCGCTAAGGAAATTATAGTCAACGGAATTGGCTTTCTCATTTTTGGAAATAAAGGCAATAAGAACGGAATAATAATTCCAAAAAATACCACTGACCAATAAAATCCAGCTTCTTTTCCAACAAATAGGTTTAAAAGGGTGTTCTCGTGCAAGCCTGACATTTTATAGGCTGGAATCAAATATTCGTTTACATTGAAGTAGCCGTGAATCAAAGCCATTAAAACCATTGCTTGACCTAATTTATCGAAATGCATTTCGGTTAAATATTTTTCTAATTTATAGGCTTTCCTAAAAATAAAAGTAGCCAAAGTCATTACGGCAACACTTAGCAAAAAAGCATTGGATACAAAATAGGCACCAAAATTAGTACTATCCCATTCTGCCCTTAGCGTGGTAGCAAACAGCCAAGCGGTTATAGTACAAATAATAACTCCTAACGGAATAACCAAAGCAGTCAAAGTTTTCATAGTTTTTTTCAAAATGGCCCATTGTTCTGGAGTGCCTTGCCAACCGAATGAGAGCATATTGTACATTTTTAATTGCCATTTTGGCAAGTTCTCCAAATGGTTTTTACAGGTGACCAATGAAGGAATTAGGGGTATAAAAAGTAAAATTATGCAGGCAGTCAAATCGGTTGTGATACCGATTACATCCCAAATAATTGGCGACTGAATGCGACCATACAGGAGTAAATTGATTAATCGATCCGGTCGTCCCATTGCTACGACAATACTTATTCCGCCAAACATTATGGCACCAATAGCAATAACTTCGGCAATTCTGGAAAGGGGTCGGTACCATTCAAAATTGGTAAGTTTCAATATCGCTGACATTAGCACACCTACCAATCCAATGGCAACCATAAAGAGAAAATTGGAAATGTAAATTCCCCACATCGTGTAGTCTCTTAAACTGGTGGTAACATATTTACTTTTGGTTTCCTGAATGATATAGGCTACAACTCCTGCCATGAAAACAGCGACCAAAAATGCAATCCATAATTTGCCCGCTTTCCCAATCTTTTCAATGGGTCGAAGCAGATCATTCTTCATCACCATGTACTCCGCTTGTGTAAAGGTTTCGTGTTTATTTATATTTGCTGACATTTTATATACTTTTTAAAATGATTATTCCTTGGTGTTTTGAACTTCGGTGGCATCTTCAAATGGGAAATCACGTTTCACAGGCGGTAAATAATACACCCTTGGTTTTGTGCCTAATTCTTCAAATTGGCGATATCCAGCTCGGTCTTGCAATAATTTTTTTAGCCTAACCGTATCTTCTCCATTTGTGACCACATCTTCCAGTTCGTCACCGTGATAAATGGCTCCATTAGGGCATTCAATTACACAAGCAGGCAATAATCCTTGCTCGGAACGATCCGTACAAAAATCACATTTCGCAACCGTACCCTCCTGAGCGTAAGGCGTTGTACAATGATTGGGATCGGAAGTATCGTTTTTATGCTCTTCGCTATATTTTACTTGTTCAGGTCTACCAAAATTAAAGGTCCTAGCTGAATAAGGACAAGCCGCCATACAGAATTTACAACCGATACAGCGTTCATAATCCATAGCCACAATTCCATCGGAACGTTTGAAAGTAGCATCAACAGGACACACTTTTGTGCACGGAGGGTTATCGCAATGGTAACACATCGTCGGAAACCAATACGGAGATTCTAGCGGTGAATTTTGCATCTTTTTCACCTTTATATACTCAATGGGAGCCAAAACATTATGCGCTTTTTGACATCCGGTAATACATTTTCGCTCATTGGCACATTTGCCCAAATCGATAACTCGAATGAATTTCTTTCCAGCCACTCCTTGACGAAGTTCCGCCTTGGAAAAATCATCATTGGCGGCGTGGTGATCTACTAGAGAACTATCAATTTCTACTAATTTTCCATCGGCAGTAAGCACTTTTACTTTTTTTCCTGTGGCTTTTGGCGTTTCATCAGTAACAGCGCTAGCAATAGCAGTACCTGCTAGTGCAATTCCTCCTAAAGCGCCTAGCTTTAGAAAATTCCTTCTGGATGAATTGTTATTTTCATTTTCCATATTATTGTATATTACTTTTTAGAAATTCATTGAACAATAAACTATCGTTATGCGTAGCATTCACATTTGAATTCTTATGTAAATTTCCACCTATTTCATCAAATTTTTAATGATAATTATCATAGTTTTAAATTTTAACAATCTAATATAAAGCGCTCAATACCAATTAAATATCATAATAAATTCAAAACAAGACCAAAATCTCTTTTTTAGATTACAAAAAAGAGGATAACTCGTCCTAATGGAAAAAAGCATCCTCTTTTTCAAATTTAATTGATACCAATTGTAGTTATTTACACAATCAGTTTATTAAACAATTACCAAGTTCTTCCAATATTAAATCCGATGGCGAAGTCACCTTCAAAGAAATTATTTTGATTGAACATATTGCTGGTTTGATTTATGATTCCTCTGTAATTACTAATGAATATCTGAAAGGTGTGTCCAACGGTCGAGAATTCTGTTCCCACAGCAAAACCGGATTTAGGTAGAACTTCCTGAGAACTAATGGGTTGATTCACATCTAATACAATCGAAATTCCAGAAGTAACTTTGGCACGACCTCCAAATTCGATAGCAAATAAATCATTACTCATCGGTGCTTCGACAACATTGTAGTGCGAATAACTTGGTGCAATTTGTAATGAGAACATTTTGTTCAAACGCTTAGCAATAATAATTTGGTTGAAAAAGGACCATCGATCGGAAGTGTGATAGAAATTTTCTTTAGGTAATGCACTGAGCGAAGCGTTTCCGTAATAGGTAACACTGACAGGCATTTTGCCATTGACCGTTTGTTTTAAGATAGCTCCTTTAAGATTGAAATCTTGCAATCTAAAATCTTTCGTGGTTCCGTATCCTACAGCAATTCGATCTGTGATAGAATAGGTAACCGCTAAACGAATATTGGCGGGAGCCCAAATTCCAATCAAATCATTGGTTCCAGTAACCAGACCAAAACGGTGATTCATAATCATCTCGATAGTCCCTTTTGAATAGACACGATCGGTTTGGTTTTCGATCAATGAAGTACTTTCGAAAGCTGCACGCTCGTATTCCACTTCCACTTCAGGTGCAATACTATCTGTTTTTGCAACAGCAGCAGTATCTTTTTGCTCTTGTGCCAACATCAATGTTGGTAAAGCAAATACAACTATAAATAATGTTTTTAATAATTTCATGATTTTCAATTTATAGTTAGTTATTAGGCGCGCCAGCGTTTATCCACTTGTCGACCAATGCAATTTTGGAATCACTCCATTTTTGAGCAGGTGGCATTAATGCAGCACCTTCACCTAGAAGTGATTTATGAAGACTACTAGCAGCAGCATTTCCTGGAATTACATATTTATTGTTTTTGGTTAACGCTAGATATGAGTTAGCAGCGGTTAAATCAGGTGATGTCGCAGTTGGTTTATGACAACTAATACAATCTTGATCCCATAAGGGCTGAATATCTTTAGAGTAAGACACTACATCTGGAATCGGAATCTCCGCCTCTACAGGCATTTCGTCATAGTAACAGGATGTAGCCATTAAACTCGCTGTTAGCATCAATACGTATTGAAATATTTTTTTCATATGTTCCTATTTATTGTTTTTTAATGGTCATATGTAATTTGCAAATCCTATTTGGTTTTAGCAACCAAGTATTGGTTATGCTCATTTCATCTTTTATTTTTTAATTGAATAATTGCTATAAAGTCTTAGGCAACAATTTTCATTGCCAAAGGATTTAAAATGCTGTGAGCAATTGCTAAAGAATGAAAAACTAAATTTCATTTCTTTAGGTCATTAAAATGATTACCTCTGAGACCGAATCCCAGAGGTAATTCACTATTATTTTAATGCTTCAATTGAGTTTTGAATCAAAGCCATTGTGTACGGTGGGTTGTGCACTCCTTTACCTTCATCACCAACAATTAATTTATAATTCCAATAGGCTTGTACATATTTTAGAGGGAAATCAGTTCTTGATTGGTACCAAGTTGTTGGAGTATTTGTTCCAGAAGCTGGACTTGTTGGGAACGGTGTACCTGTGGTGCTATCAAAAGTTTTAATAGTTACACTTTTAACTCCTGTCGTACTGCTTACAGTTACAGTAAAATATGTTGGTTTTGCTTCAAATGCAGCTATTAATTTTGCTACCTCAGTATCGAATTTTGCGTGGAAACTAGTCAATAAAGTTTCTGGCGCCGGGTGACAAGAAACGCAAGTTTGATAAGAAAGTTTCATAGTATGCGAACCGTTATCTACTGTTCCTGCTTTAGGTTTGTCCATATGACATTGAACACAAGAAGCATTTGTATAATGTTTAGCAGTTTTGGCAGCTGGTAATCGTGTTGCGGTGCCTTCGATATCAATACCCGTAATTCCCATCCATAAATCACCTTGTTCTGAAACGTGTACGGCTCGATCTAATGAATTAGAGTAATTTTTGTAATAAGTTGTTCCTGCTGGATAACCTTTAACTGCATCGGCCAATTTCCTTTGAGACCAGAATCTGTACAAAGGTCCTTTAACTGGGTCGTTAGTTATCACCACAACTCCAGAAGCATCTTTTTCACCACTTTCTATAACAGGTCTTTTGTAATACCCATTAGAATCAGGTCTTGTTTGGTGACATCCGATACAAGTATTAGCTGAACTTACACCACCAGTAGGGGAAGCATTCAAAGTAAAGGCTGGATTGATTTTTTGTGGTACCGCGGCAATGTTTCTTAAACCGTAATCATTACCATCTTTTGCAAAATTAAAGGAACGGTGAGTTACACCGTGGCAACCTTCGCAGGAAATAGAACCAAAATTAGCATATCCAGTTGGATTCGGTTTGCCATATTTTTTCACGTCGATATATCCCTCTTGAGAGTGACATTCTGCACAAAAAGCCCTATCACTGTTTAGTGAGCCATCTGGAAGGACTGTATTGGTGCCATAAATATGTTTTGTAAATGAACCATCCGCATTTTGAATTCCCCGACCATGAACGGACAAATTATAAGCATCAACAATAGGTTGTTTGTGCTCTACCGAGTGGCATGCTTCACAAGAAGCGGTACCAGAAACTCCAGGCGCACCATCGGCACCATCTTGTCCCGGAACAGGAATGTAGTCATCGTGGGAACATCCTTGTAAGGCGAAAAAAAGAAGCCCTAAAACAACTAACCAAGTTTGTGTAACTGTTTTCATAATTTTGATTGTTTAATTTAATTCATTTTTCTTAAACTTAACATAATATTAAGATATTTGATGAAGTAAATTTATCAGTTAAATACTTGTAAAAAAATGATATTTATCATATTTCAATAAAAAATACAATTTTATCTATTTTCAATAACTGATTGAAAAACAATTAGTTAAATTAAAATATATCAAAAACGAAAACGATTTAGAAAAATAGTAGTTAAACTCGCTTTTAAAAAACCACATTCAAAATAAAATGTTAAAACATTTAAACAAAAAAAAACTGCCGTAAAAGGCAGTTTTTTTGAACTATGCAGCAATACCTACTAATCGTGTTGTTTTCCATCAGCTACTCTAAAAATGTGCAGTAAGGACGGAAATAAAGCGTCCATAGATTCCTGAGCGCCCTTGGTCGAACCAGGCAAAGTCAAAATCAGTGTTTTACCTTTCATTCCGGCAACACCTCTGGATAACATCGAAAAAGGAGTGCGATCTTGACCATAATTGCGTGCGGCTTCCATAATTCCCGGAATTTCTCGATCTAAAAGCGGTTTTATGGCCTCAGGCGAATTATCTCTTGGCGAAAGCCCTGTTCCTCCTGTCAATATTATAAGGTCTACTTTTTGAGCGTATAAATCCAAAACTTTGTTCTGAATCCCTTCTGTATCATCCGAAATGATCGAATAATCGCTAATACCAACATTGCAGGATTCTAATTTTTGAATGATGGCTTTACCGGCTCGATCGAATTTTTTTCCGGCTGAAATACTATCGGAACAAACAATCACTGCCGCCATCAAATCGGTGCGGTATTTATCGGTAAAATCGGATTTGCCCCCTTTTTTCTCCAATAATTTAATGGCGTGAATTTCGATGCCTTTATCGATAGGTTTCAACATATCGTACATTGTGAGCGCCACCACCGATGCGCCGTGCATTGCCTCTACTTCTACTCCTGTCTTATATATAGTATGCACTTCGACTTCGATTGTAATTTCTAAGTCCGCAATCGTGTAATTTACAGCCGTAAATTCAACAGGAATGGGATGACAATCCGGAATCATATCACTAGTGCGTTTTACAGCAAAGAGTCCGGCGGTTTTAGCCATTTCCAGAACATCTCCTTTGGGAACCGTTTTATTGACAATGGCATCAATGGTTTCTTTTTTACTGACTTTTAGAATGGCTTGCGCCTTTGCAACGCGAAGCGTGCTTGATTTGAATGTTATATTGACCATAGGAACTTTGTAGTTTGTGGTTTGTGGTTTGTGGTTTGTGGTTTGTGGTTAAGTTTATGTTTATGTTTACGTTAGTAATTGAAAGTTAGAAGATTAAGCCATAGCCAACGGTTTCAACCGTTGGTTGATTGGTTGGTTGGTTGTTAAAAATCAATTAAAGCTGATTTTCTTTCCAAACAAAAGAATCATCTTCGAAAATTTCTTTTCCCCAGATGGGTGTCATCGCTTTTATTTGCTCTACAATATCCTGACAGGCTTCGAAGGCTACTTTGCGGTGTTTGGATGAAACAAATACAAACAGGCAAATTTCACCCGCTTTTACCACACCAAGGCTGTGATAAATATGCATACACACTAAATTGTATTTGGCAAACGCAGCCTCTCTGATTTCGTGCATAAGTTCATCGGCCATTTCCTGATAGGCTTCATAGTGGATAGCAACCACTGTTTTATCCTCAATTACATCGCTTCGGACTTGTCCTAAAAAGATATCGTGGGCTCCAATGTCGGTTTTTGTGCTGTGTTTGGAAATGCTATTGGCAATAAACTCCGGTGTTATGGGTCCATTGATGAATACGTTGTGTTTTTTTTTCTCTTTCATTTTTTAATTTTTAATTTTCCATTCATCGATACCTCCTTTTAAATTAAAGGCTTGACAATTTGGATATTTTTCTTTCATTATTTTAATCGCTTTTGCACTTCGTTGGCCTGATTTACAAAAGACTACTATTTTATTTTCGATTGGAATTGTTGCTATTAAATTTTCAAATGCACTCAATGGAATTAAGGTAAAAGGAAATTCGTCCACTTCAGGAAGTTCTCCTTTTTCACGAACATCGATTATGGTGATTCTTTCGTTTTTCCTAAGAATATCAAATTCTTCGACAGAAAGACTTTCAACATCGGAATTGGAGTTGCAAAACCATTCATAATTAAAGGCTAAAAAATGGTCTTTGCTTTTTGGAAAATCAATAGATGGGTTTGAATTTGCGGCAATTTCAAAATCGTAAAAAGAATTTTCCAAAGCGTTGTATGAAATTATTTTATTGGTCAATGGTTTGCCAACACCAGTAATGATTTTCAGCGCTTCAGCGGCTTGCATTGTTCCAATAATGCCGGGAATCACGCCCAAAACCCCTACTTCGTTACAAGAAATGGCTGTTGCCGAATCGGGAGGTTTTGGAAATAAATCACGGTAATTGGTTTTACAATTACCTTCATTATCCAAAAAATTAAAAACCCCAATTTGCCCTTCAAAACGCAAAACAGCTCCGTAAACTAAAGGTTTTTCGAGAAGTATACAAGCGTCATTGACAAGATATCTAGTGGCAAAATTATCGGAACCATCGATTATAATATCATAGTTTTGTAAAATTTCAAGTGCATTTTTATTGGTAATTTGTACAGTATAAGTTTCAATTTTAATTTGCGGATTGAGCGCTTCAATTTTTTTCGCCGCTGTACTTGCTTTTGATTGACCAATATCAACCACTGTGTACAGAATTTGACGTTGCAGGTTTGACATTTCGACCACATCAAAATCGACAATACCAATCGTTCCCACACCAGCGGCAGCAAGGTATTGCAAGGCAGGGCAACCCAAACCGCCTGCGCCAATTACCAGTACTTTTGCCTTAGTAATTTTGTCCTGACCTGCTTGCCCAATTTCCTTGAGTTGAATTTGTCTTTGGTATCTGTTATGACTGCTTGCTTTGTTCATTTTATTTATTTTTAAACCATTAAGAAAATTAAGTTTTTTGCTTAATAAACCTTATTTTCCTTAATGGTTAATAAGAAATTTTTACCCTCCTGAAAATGGCGGAAGTAAAGCTATCGTATCTTTATCACTGATTATAGTATTCGTTTGAACTACTTTTTTATTTACCGCTATTGAATATTTCATTTTGACCAAAGCGGGAAACTCTTCCTCTAATTTTTGTATCAAAGCATTTGTATCCTCCACTTCTGAAATTTTCCAGGTCGATTTGCCTGTAATCTCGGCAATTTGTCCAAAGGCAAGTAGGTTTATTTCCATTTTAAATTCGGTTTAATGCGTTGTTTAAATCCTCTTTTGTATTGATGTTTTTAAAAAAAGAGGTTGCAAAAATCTCATTGTTTTCAACCGGAATGGTCTTCAACTGGAAGCGCAACACCATTTCCTGCAATTTAATCACTTTTTGTTCCATAAGTTCCAACCAAATTGGCTCACAATCTTTGGCATAAATTCCAAATAAAGGTTCGATTCTAGCTTTATTTTCAAGCAAAACAATTTGTGATTCTTCGCTATTTTTAATTACAAATTCTATCGCTGCTGCAGTTACAAAAGGCATATCGCAACTCACCATAAAATTCAATTTCGTATCAGAATGATTCAAAGCTGTATAAATTCCGCCTGCCGGGCCACTATCTTTTATCAAATCTGGAATCACTTCGAATCCAAATTTTTCGTATTCAGGATTATTAGAAACAATAACTACTTTACTAAAAATAGGCTGCATTTGCTCGATGACATATTGAATCATTGGTTTTCCTTCAAAGAGCAGTAAGCCTTTATCGGTTCCCATTCGGGAGCTTTTGCCACCAGCCAGAATATAGCCGGTTATGTCTTTTAGATTGGTTTTCATCATCAGGTGAAAATTAATTTTATGGAAGCGAGCAGCAATACCATTGCCAATATTTTATTCAAAAAGGCATTTTTAAATCTATTGGCACCAAAATAAGAACCCGTAATTCCGCCTATTAATGCCAGGACCACCATCCATCCCATTTCGGTTGTAAATTCAAATCCTTTGGTCAGAAGTCCTGCAAAACCTGCAATTGAATTTACAAAAATGAACAAAGCCGAAACTGCAGCGGTTTTTTTCATATCTGCCCAGTGCATCAACAAAATAATGGGACTTAAAATAATCCCGCCGCCAATGCCTATCATTCCTGAAAACAATCCGATGATGGCCCCGATCAAAAGTGCTAAAAAGACATTTTGTTTCAGATCGAATTTGGCAGTTTTGAATGGAATCCCCAATAATCGCACTATCGAAAACAACAACAACACTGCTAATATTTTTTTGTACCAGCCCGCATCGACCGTAATCATTCCGCCAATAAAAGCGGCAGGAAAAGAAGCTAACGCAAAGGGCCAAAACAAATTCCACTTAAAAAAACCAGCACGATAATATTGAATAAACGCAATTAAGGAAACAAAAATATTGAGCAACAAAGCTGTTGGTTTCATCGTTTCTGGGGCAAAGGAAAATAAAGCCATTAAGGCCAAATAACCGCTTGCGCCACCGTGTCCCACCGAAGAGTAGAGAAAAGCAACGAGAACGAGTAACACATAAAATATAATTTCTAAATACATCCTTAAATAGTTTTGCAAATTTGTGTTTTAAATGCTTCGAAAGCGGCATTCAACTTGATGTAACAAGCGATCAATTCCTCACCTTCTTTTGTAACCACAGTGCCGCCACCACTGGAACCACCCGTATTTTTTACCACCAAAGGAGCGTCTGCAATGGCATTCATTTTTTTGATCATTTCCCAAGCGTGCCGATACGAGATTTTCATTTCAGTTGCCGCTGCTTTGATAGAACCCGTTTCCCTGATTTTTTCAAGCAATTCTTTTTTGCCCATTCCCATCAAATGGCCTTTGCTGTTTTCTATCGAAAGATGTCCTTTTATTATTAAATTTTTCATTTTAAAAATTTATCATTATTATATTTGAACTTGAATGTTATTAAAAAATTTAAACCACATAGAAAAAGTATCTTTATTTTATTGAAAGACGCTTTGCTTATACATAGCCTTCATAGCTATGAGTAAATAAAATGCCTATGACTTTAGCGAAGCGAACTGATAAAGTAAAATCTATGTTAATTATATTTACAAAAATCTATGTGGCTAAAAAAATTTACTTTAAAGACGCTTTATAAAATCATTCTCACATTAACCAAATCCCCTTTTTTGAAATTCTCACCTTCTTCACTAAATTCGATTAGGCAATCTGCCACAGCAAAAGAATTGAGTTTATAACTTTCTTGATTGTTCAAAACCATCACATTATTTTCTCCCATTTTTCCTTTTAAAAAGAACGTAAGACCTGCTTTTTTATTAAAATCTTCAGCCAATGGCAATGCCATTTTCTTAAAATATTCTTTGTGTGTAAAACTGCTGATCGCCTGAACCACATATTCATAAAAACAACTCATTACCGCCGCAGGATTTCCGGGTAAAGCAAATACAAGCGTTTGATTGTGACGTCCAAAATAAAAGGGTTTACCTGGTTTTTGTTTGATTTTATGAAATATTTTTTGAACCCCACATTTTCCTAACGAAGCGGGAACCAAATCATAATCGCCTACCGAAACACCACCTGTAAGAATCAGAATATCGGAACTCAATTGTTTCGAAATGGCTTTTTCAATTTCTTCTTCAACATCATCGACCACTTCAACCGAAACAGGGTTTATCCCTAATTGTTGTAAGGCAGCAATCAGACCAATGGAATTCGATTCGAAAATTTTACCTTCTGAAATTTCATCATTTGCCCCAGCAAGTTCTTTGCCGGTTACAATAATACTGACCGTTGGTTTCGAAAATACGTTTACTTTAGTAATACCAATTCCTGCTAAAAACGAAATCGCAACGGGTGTTACTAATTGTTGTTCTTGCAAGGCCATTTCTCCCTTTTTTGTTTGTGAACCTTGGGGGCGAACGTTCGTTCCCGAGACCAATGAAGCATCCAGAATTTGAATCGAATTTCCATCGCGATTGACTTTTTCCTGCATCACCACCGTATCTGTTCCCGGTGGAATTGGAGCTCCTGTATAAATTCGTACCGCTTGATTGGATTCTACTATTTTATCCGAATAATTCCCAGTTTGAATTTCGCCAATAACCGTCAATTTGCTTTTTTGATCCCAGTTTTCGAAGGAAAAAGCATAACCATCCATCGCCGACTGATCAAAGGGTGGCGTGTCTATTACTGCATAAATAGGTTCGGCCAAAATGCTCCCATTGGCTTCAAGCAGGCTCAAGGTTACTACTTTCGATGCACAGCAATTTTCGTCTATTAGCTGTTTGGCTTCTTTTACATTTATCATTTTTATATTTATTTTCGATATGCCAAAAAAGGAATAACGGTGTTCAAAAAAAAGGCTTATCCTCCTATGTTTATCATACTTCTGTTGTCAATTTTCGTGGCGTCAATTTTTTTATAATCGCCTTGAAATTGTCCGCCCAATGCTTCGGCTTTGCTTGCGACACATTGCTTTATGATTGGAACAATATCTTCTGAATTTCGGAGTGCGGTCAAAATATCGGCTTCGCCTTTAGAAAATAAACAATTCTTCATTTTACCATCGGCGGTGAGTCGCATTCGGTTACAATTGCCACAAAACGGAGCGCTCATTGTACTGATTACGGCAAAAGTGCCTTCGTGACCCAAGGGTTTGAATTTTTTGGCGGTTTCAGTTGCACCGTCTTTCATTCGGAGGAAACTGTATTTTGTTGCCGCAACATCTATAATTTCCTGATAACTAAACACTTTTTGGGTGTTCCATTGGTTTTTATCAAAAGGCATAAATTCGATAAACCGAACGTGAACAGGCTGTTTTTTCGTCCACTCGATAAAATCAAGGATTTCCGAATCGTTGAAATCTCGCATTACAACCGTATTTACTTTGACGTGAAACCCTTCATCTATGAGTTGCTGAATGTTGTTCCACACTTTTTCGAAAACATTGCGCTTGGTAATGGTAAAAAACTGCTCTTTATCAAGCGTATCAAGGCTTACATTAATCGATTTTATTCCTGCTTTTTTGAAAACGTCAATAAACTCATTGGTTCTTAGTCCGTTTGTAGTCAAAGTGAGTTCCACTGGAAATTTCGAAAGTGCCAAAACTATTTCAGCAAAGTCCTTTCTAACCAAAGGTTCACCACCAGTAAGGCGAATTTTGTTCACCCCCAATTTCACAAATTCCCGGGCGATAGCATCAATTTCATCGACCGTCATCAAACGAGATGAAGGCATAAAAGAGGTATTTTCGTCTGGAATGCAATACTGACATCTGAAATTACAAACATCGGTCAGCGAAATCCGCAGGTAATCGTGTGCTCTTCCAAAATTATCTTTCAACATATTCAATTATTTTGTTTCTTGGCAATGCATTGGGTTTAGCAGTATAGCAAGCCCATCTATTTGGAGTCAAATTTAAGGTATTATTTTTTCATTCATTCGACCTGCTTGCCATTTTTCAAAGAAATGCACTAAGTATTCTTGAAAAATCAAAAAAAACTAAAAATCAATCTATTTATTTCACAAATGATAATTTAACCAAAATTCAGATTACCATAAAAAAATAAAAAAGGCGATGATTTAAAATAAACCATCGCCTTTTAGTCCAACTATCAAAAAGCTATGTAAAAATAATTTGGGTTCTATCGCCGTCACATAATTCGTAAAATTCCCCAATGGTAATGATGTCTTTCACCTCATCCGAAAAATCGTCTTTAGTCAATTTGAACATATCCACGGCAAGTTTACAAGCATAAATCGAACCTCCACCAGCAGTAATCATTTCCAGAAATTCATCTACCGGAGGCATTCCCAATTCTTCCATTTGCTTTCTCATCATACTTGAAACCGCCGATTCTACGCCAGGCAATCCGCCAAGCATTGTTGGAAAAGGAATTCCTCCCGGCATTTTCATCGCGGGGTTACCTGTTGTGGCTGTATGCAAATGATTCATCGATTTTTTGGTAATTCCTTCAAGTCCAAAAAAGGTAAAAAACACATTAGTTTCTATTCCTTCCATAACAGCTCCGTTGGCCATAACTAGCGCTGCATACACATCTTCTAAATTACCTTTAGCACAAATAATACAAACTTTTTCTAAAGGTTTTTTTTCTTTAATTTCCATCTTTTGACAATTAAATTAGATACAACTTTTTGGCTTAGGGATTCCAGCCATTTTACTGGAGAATTTCAACGGCCCTTTAGGAAATAATTCATACAATTGCTTGATATCGACAATCCCACTTTTCCCAACACCTCTTATTGATAATGCCACTTCTTTTCGTTGCTGATCTTGCAAATAAGCGAGGACTTCAAAATGTTTATCGGTCAGCTCGTTGATTCCAACTTCTTTCCCAATTTCGATTGCAATGTCTTTATTCCATTGAGCTAAATCGGTTAAATAGCCTTCTTTGTCCACACTAACCGTTTGCCCTGCATATACTTTTTCCATCTTAAATTTATTTTATATTAAACATTATTTTTAGTCAAAATTCTTTCCTGCTTTGCTCATTTTTGGAGTTATGAATGGTAATTTTCTTGCTGGCAACAGCATATTCCAATAAACCCATCTGAACGCCAATTTGCCCCAATGATTCAATCGAGATTCTGTAAGCAGATTCAAGGGGCCAATCCCAGCAAAAGGAAACTTACCTGAGACGGGTTCGTATTCGTAATTAAAATCAATCAATAGCGCTTTTCCGTGACCTGTTTCAATAAAACAATTGGCGTGCCCGTCAAAATCGGGTTTCAATTCTTTTCCTTCGATATACAAAAGGATGTTTTCGGTTAAAATTTCAGCTTGAAAGTGAGCCACAGAACCCGCTTTGGAGGCAGGAACATTGGTGCAATCGCCCAAAGCAAAAATGTTTTCTTTCACTTTTGTTTGCAAGGTGTTTTTATCGGTCGGAACATAATTCATATCGTCGCCGATGCCGGATCTTGACATCAAATCATCTCCCATATTGGTCGGAATGGTCACTAACAAATCGAAAGGCACTTCTTCACCGCCGTAATCCACAATTTTTCCGTTTTCTCCATCAATATGTTCTACAGCAAAATCGGGTACAATTTTGATATTTTTGTCCTTTAATAAATACGTTAAAGCGGTGGTACATTTTTCTTTTGTAAATGCACCAGAAAGTGGAGTAACATAGGTGATATCCACTTTATCACGTATGCCTTTATTGATGAAAAATGTATCGGCAAGGAAAGCGAATTCTAAGGGAGCAACAGGACATTTTATGGGCATTTCAGTAATATGAATCACTAATTTTCCCCCTTTCCAATCTCTTAATTTGTCTCTCAAAGCCAAGGCTCCTTCGAAAGTATAAAAGTCAAAAATGGTTTTGTACCAATAATCACCTAACATTCCTTGCACTTCGCCGGGAGCGGTTTTTGTTCCGGTGGCAAGAATTAAAATATCGTAGGTTAATTTTGTACCATTTTCTAAAACAACCGTATCTGAGTCTTTATCAATAAAATCAATTTTTTCTCGAATCAATTTTACTCCCTTTGGAATAAATTCATCAATCGATTTTTTTACATCCTCAGGTTTATAGGTATCAAAAGGCAAAAACAAAAATCCTGGTTGGTAATAATGGGTTTTGTATTGGTCGACAATGGTAATTTCCCAATCTGATTTTTTTAATTTTTTAATGAGGTGACTTGCCATCATTGTTCCGGCTGTTCCTGCACCAAGTATGACTAACTTTTTCATATCTACTTTACTAATTTCATAGGTTAAAAGTAGTAGGAATAAAAAACAAGGATGGTAACAATAGTTACACAACTGCTTATTTTTTTAATTTATCTTCATTTTTATCAGAATTGTGCAAAAAGTGAATTCGCATCAACGAAAATCTTACGAATTATAAAAAGCCCTCTGTTTCCAAAAACAACAAAAAGCACTGATTTCTCAATGCTATTTTTACTTTCTAAAAAGAATTTTGTTTAAATCTGAGCCGTGGCTTTATTTCTAAAAAATAGAAACTGCATCATCATCGACATCACAATGGTCAGCATAGCTCCTATAAAGTTGAGCCACAAATAACCCAATTTTTCTTCGCCACTTGGGTAAATAAATATGGTGAAATAATAAATGACAAATATGGCAATTTGACTCAAAACGGCGCTGTAAAAAATAGCTTTGGCCTGAACGAATTTAATATAAAAACCGACCAAGAAAATACCCAAAACGGTACCATAAAATATAGAACCTACGATATTAACCAATTGAATCAAGTTTTCGAATAGCGTGCCAATACTTGCAAAAAGGATGGCAACAATTCCCCAAAATAAGGTGAAAAACTTGGTAACATTGACATAATGCGTTTCGTTCTTTTCTGCTTTGACATTGCGCTTGTAAATATCGATAGCTGTAGTCGAAGCCAAAGCATTCAAGCCAGAAGCAGTAGAGGACATCGCCGCCGAAATGATTACGGCTAGCAATAAACCAATCAATCCTTTGGGTAAATAATGCAGGATAAAATGAAAGAAAACATAATCTTTATCATTGGTCTCATTGCGGTCATCGGCTTTCTGAATGAGTTCTTTGGCGTGGTCTCTCAAATCTTTTTCTTTACTCGATAAGGCAACCAATTCCTTTCGCAGCGTCGGATTGTCATAATCCTGATTGAGCTGATCAATGTACAATAAGTTGATTACTTTTTTATCCTCGGATAAGGCTTCTAATTTTTTTTCTAGAACCTGATACTCCTCTTTATATTCAGACTTATCGATACTAATTTTATTATTGGGATTAAAATTCAAAGGCACTGGATTGAATTGAAAAAACACAAAAACCATCACTCCGGTAAGCAATATCAAGAATTGCATTGGTACTTTGAGCAAGCCGTTCATAATCAAACCCATTTGGCTTTCGCGGACGGATTTCCCAGACAAATAGCGTCCCACCTGGGATTGGTCGGTACCAAAATAGGCCAAAGCCAAGAAAAAACCGCCTGTAAGTCCGCTCCAAATCGTATATTTTTCTTCCGGATCAAATGAAAAATCAACGATATTCATTTTGTCATTTGCGCCAGCAATATGCAGGGCATTGCTAAACGTCATATCATTGGGTAAATAATACAAAATGAGAAGAAATGTGGTAAACATTCCCATCATTATCACAAACATTTGTTGCTTCTGAGTGACATTTACGGCTTTTGTACCTCCGGAAAAAGTATAAATTATGACCAAAACCCCAATTACTATGTTCATCAAGGTTAAATTCCAGCCTAGTAAAGCCGACAAAATGATTGATGGCGCATAAATGGTCAATCCGGTTCCTAATCCTCTTTGTACTAAGAACAGTATCGCCGCTAGTGAACGCGTTTTTAAATCGAAGCGTTTTTCGAGGTATTCATAAGCGGTATACACTTTATATTTGTGGTATAAGGGTATGAAAGTCAGGCAAATCACCACCATCGCAATAGGCAAACCAAAATAGAATTGTATGAAACCCATTCCGTCGTGGTAGGCCTGTCCGGGTGTGGACAAAAAAGTAATCGCACTGGCCTGCGTCGCCATAACCGAAAGTCCCACGGTATACCAAGGAGTTTCATTGTTGCCAAGAATATAATCTTCTACATTTTTACTCCCCTTCGTTTTCCAAACGCCATAAATCACAATGAAAAGCAGGGTTACTATTAATACAATCCAGTCGAATAGTTGCATAGGCTAAGAATAAAACTTCATTAATAAACAAAAAATCAAAATGTAAATCACATTGGCTACCAAAACCCAAGTGTAGCTTTTTTTCCAGGTTTTTACTTTTTTAGTTATCATAACAGAAGTATTAGGGTTTCACTTTTTGTGCAGGCAATTTCACATCATTCTGAATAGAAATTAGATTCGACAACAATTTGTAAGCTCCAGAAACGCCTTCGGGCAATTCTCTGAAAAAACTTAAACCCGTGTAAATATAATGTCCTTTTCCGTAAGGAGCGATTAATAGTGCTCCATTTTTAGGAGTTTCCCCTTTATCATTAGACGATAAAATGGGTGTAAATGCTTGATCGAATTCTCTCGGATAATACAAACCTTGCTCTTGTTTCCACCCTTCAAAATCTTTGGCAGTAATTTTATTTGGTGAACTCAAAACGGGATGATTGGGCGCCAAAAACCGAACTTCTGCGTTTTCCTGTGTCACACGATCGGAAGATATTTTCAAAGGAAATGGGGCAATATACTCTGTAACCAAATCATTTGGATTATTGTATTGCACTAGCATTATCTTTCCGCCTTTTACAAAATCAAAAAGAATAGTCTGCTTGTTTGCCAAGGCTTGAACGGTATTGTATGCCCGAATTCCTGTTATAACCATATCAAAGTTTGCCATTTTTTCAGGTGAAATTTCTTCGGGATTCAGCAGTGTTACTTTATACCCCATTTGGGTCAAACTGCTAGGAACCTCATCTCCTGCTCCCATAATGTAGGCAATTCTTTCGTTATTGGTTTTCAAATCCATACGGATAAATTTAGATTCCGCCGGCTTCAAAACTTGCTGCTTGGTGATATGATTGAAATCGATAATGATTTGCTCATTGTCAAAGACTTTTCCCTCTACAATGGCAACGCTTTTAGCAACCGCTTCCTCGGGAGCATTGGGCGGAGTCACTTCGAAATAATAGGTTTGCTCGGTTCCTTTTTTATCTAAAACAAAAGCAATATTGCGGGGTTGCACCGTCCAACTGTTGGGCAATTCGAGTTGTAAATCACCTTTGACTGCATCTTTTCCCGCCTTTACTTTTACAGCAATATATTTCTTTTTAGTATCTTTAAATAGCGAAACTTTATCCAGAATACTGGTGGTCACCTCCGGAACAATATCCAAATAATTGTACATTTCTCCTTTGACATCGTCATTGTATTTATAAACAACAGTTCGCTCGAAAGGAATTTCGATTCCGCTGATTTGAATATTAAAAACAACTTTAACTGTTCGAATTATATCGGGAATTCCAATGTTTTTGGGTTCGCTGACCGTGTACATCCCCACAGTTCCTTTGTCCTTCAACCAATACGGCTGCGTATAATCAATTGCAGCGGGTAACTGAACATCTAGTGTTGTTTTTTGCGAGATATTGAAATTTAAAGGCAAATTTTTAACTGTCGCTTTCTGTTCCGGCAAAGCGGTCACGCTCACAAATTGCATAGGGACCATACTCCTATTGATGGCTTCAATTGTTAGGTTCACTAGGCTTCCCTTGGTGACTTCTTGATTTTGTGCCACAGCCTCAAGATATAGCCCGGCACAAGCCGCGATAGTATTTTTGATTTCTTCTAATTTTATTGGTTTCCAATGATTTTCGTCCAAAGATTTAATCATCGTATAGGCTTTCGCCAAATCAGGAATGCTGGAAGATGGAGTATTAAAATCGAAGTCCGCGGCTATTTTTGATAAAAGTTCCCCAATAGGCTTCCCTCCTTTTATTCGATTCCAACTGGTATCGATTCCTTCAAAAATGGACGATTTGTTCTGCAAGGGACTTCCATTTATGAATTCTAAATATTCGGTTTCTTCACCCCGACTGCCGGTACTCCCGAATCCTTGTGATTGATGGCGACTGCGACTCAAAGCAGCAATTTCCTGATTGGATTTTCCTTTTGAGGCATAATAAACGCCCGTTTGTAAAGACAACATATTCGTTTTATCCGCCGCATTAAATTTTTCTTGACTGCCATAAAACCACCACGAAGTATTGAAAAACTGACGTTTGGGTTGCCAAGGTTGTACCCAACTCAGTTGCTCTGGAAAAATGCTAGCATCATTTGCCTTGTTAAAACATTCGAAACTCAATTTGGCTGAGGCAGAATGATGTCCGTGAGTATTACCAGAAGTACGATGATCAAAACGGTTGATAATCACATCGGGTTGGAATTTTCGAATGGCCCATACGATATCTGCTTGAACTCGTTCTTTGTCCCAAATTTCCAAAGTTTCTTCGGCATTTTTAGAAAAACCAAAATCGTTTGCTCGTGTAAAAAGTTGTTCTCCTCCGTCAATTTTTCGCGCTTCGATCAATTCTTGGGTTCGAATAACTCCCAGTAATTCCCGAAGTTGCGGGCCTATTAAATTTTGTCCTCCATCGCCTCGCGTCAATGATAAATAAGCGGTTCTCGCATTGGTTTCATTAGCTAAATAAGAAATTAATCGGGTATTTTCATCATCGGGATGAGCAGCAACATAAAGCACTGAACCTAAAAAATTCAATTTCTGAATTTGATGAAAAATTTCAACCGAAGTCGATTTTTGAGGTTGTTGCGCATTAGAAAATGGAAAGATAAAAATGGTTATAACAAGCGAATACAGTAGGTTTTTGAGCATTTTTCTTAATATTTTTTATTGGCTTTGATTTCAAATGTACTAATTAATCTGTAAACTCCTTTTCTTCGTCAGGATGTTTTAAAATTGTGATTCCAATTTGCAACATCAAATTATTTGGGTACACTATAATTTCCCCTTTTTGGGTTTTCAAATACACGTGGAAAGCGCCAATATCCTCAATTTCGGCTTCGATGGGAAAATCTTTGTCGTGAATGTAAATAGAGTCTCCAATTTTGAAAGGGAAAGAAAAGAATAAAATGATGCCCGATGTTATATTACTCAAAATCGACCATTGAGCAAACATCGCCACTCCAACCACGGTTGCCACGGAAGAAAACACGACAAAAATATCTTTGGTTTCAACGCCCCAAATGATAATTAAAGCAAATACTGCAAGGATATTCATTAATAAATGAATGTACTTGAGTACTAAACGGGTTCGTTTTTCGATAGTTTGACTTCGTTTGGCGAAGCTTCGCACCAATTTTGAAACGATTAATCGCGACAAAACAACAACGAAAAACAAAATTCCAGTTGCTATCACTTCCTTGGTGTAATCATTTAAAAATTCCATAACGCAAATTTTTAGGCTAATGTAGTTAAATATTCATACACTTTATCCGTGGGCATTCCCATCACATTGGCGTAGGAACCTTCGATTTTTGAAACCGCTACAAAACCAATCCATTCCTGAATGCCATAAGCACCTGCTTTGTCAAAAGGCTTGTAATTTTCAATATAATATTTAATGGCTTCATCGCTCAATTTGTTGAAAGTAACTCGGGTTACTTCACTCAAAACTTTCGACTCGAATTTGGTTTTAAAACAAACCGAAGTGATGACTTCGTGCGTCGCATTCGACAAGGATTTTAGAATTTCAAAAGCATCTTGCGCATCTTTTGGTTTGCCTAAAGCCTTGTTATTGTGCCAAACAATGGTGTCGCTGGTAATCAGAATTTCGTTATCGTTCAACTCTCCTTCGAAAGCGCTGGCTTTAAGTTCAGCCAAATAATTGGTAATTTCTTCCGCTTTCAATTCCGGTGGAAAAATTTCTTCGATTTCTTTCAACCTGATCTCGAAATCAAGGTCTAAATCTTTGAAAAATTGTTGGCGTCTGGGCGAACCTGAAGCTAAAATGAGTTTGTATTTTTGTAATTTAATTTTAAGCATTGTACCTAATGTTTAAGTTGATAACCACAATCGAAAGGATTCCGAAAAACAAAATCCATTTTAGAATAGTGCTCAAATGGTGAAAATCTCCGCTTGTCGATGCCGACCAAAGTTTTATCGAAAAATAAAGTAGCGGTGCCAAAATAAAAACCAATCCGTATAAAGTTGCAAAAAATAATCCCGAAGCAAACAGGTTGGTATTGATGTAATTCGCGATTAATAGTATGGGAATTAAACTCAATACAAAAACTAGTTTAGTTGTTTTTACCTTTCCAAAAGCGATAGGTAAAGTATTCATTCCCTGATTAGAATCACCTTCCATATCTTGCAAATCTTTAACTATTTCGCGAATACAATTGAGGATAAAAGCAAAAATAGCATAGTCCAAAAGAATACCAAAAAGCAAACTCATTAAGGGCCTATTTTCTTCCTTTGTAATGGGAAACAAATCAAATATTCCAATGATAATTACACTAAACGAAAGTAACAAAGCCACGATGAAATTGCCAATGAGCAAACTTTGTTTCAAGCTCGTAGCATAAAAATAAAGCGTTGCTGCAATAATAATGAAAATAGAAGCAAAATTGGGCTTGTCGATAACATTCGACAAATAAAACCCTACCGCCACACCGAGAACGGTAAAACCAATATACCAATTATAAGCCTTTGTTTCTGAAATCGATTTGCCTACGACTACACTTTCAGGCTTGTTTTCGGAATCAGTTTGTACATCCAAAATATTGTTGATAATGTAACCGCCTGCAGCGATTGATACTGTTGCCAAAACCAACAAACCAAATTGCCAATGGTTCAAAGCCAACGGAATATTTTGCAATTTCAGAAAACCGTATCGAAATATGAGCTGCATCAAAGCGAGCATCAAAAGATTTTGGTAACGAATGAGCTTTAGGTAGTTCATTTTAGATTGGAGATTGCATTTAGATGCTTTAGATTCTTTAAATTTTTTAGATATTTTAAATTTTTTAGATTTTTTAGATTTTTCACTTCTTCAGTAAATATTGAATCACAGTTTCGGCAGCATACAAACCAAATAGGCCCGGCATATAACTATTAGTACCATAAAAAGATTTCTTGAAATTGGAACCGTCGGTCATTTTCAGACTGCTTTGATCTTGAATTTCTGATGAAAAAACAACTTTCAATTTGTCTATTTTTTCTTTCTTTAGTCTGCGGCGAATGGTTTTGGCAAACATACAATTGATGGTATTGCTAATATCAGCCACTTTAACTTTGGCCGCTTCCATCTTTCCTCCTGCTCCCATACTGCTAATGATTTTAACTCTTTTGCGTTTGGCGGCAATGATCAAATTCAACTTTGGAGTAACGCTATCGATGCAATCTAGTACATAATCGTATTCGTTAGAAACAATCTCGAAGGCTCTTTCCGGTGATAAAAATTCCCGAATTCTGGTCAATTGCAATTCAGGATTGATGTCCATTAATCGGTCGCCTACGATGGTTACTTTCGGCGCTCCGACGGTCGAATGCAAGGCTGGCAATTGTCGATTGATGTTGGTAATATCGACAATATCACCATCCACGATGGTCATTTTCCCAACACCAGCTCTCGCCAAAAATTCTGCTGCAAAAGAGCCCACACCGCCCAATCCTACGACCAAAATATTGGAGTTTTTTAATTTGTCTAATCCTTCTGCTTTAAATAAGAGCTCAGCTCTTTCTGTCCATTCTGCCATTTCTGTTTAGGGTTTGTGGTTTATTGTTTTTGGTTTGTGACATTCAAAAACTGTTTTATAATTTTTATTCACAATCTCTTGTAATTCACTTAATTCTAATCCTTTATATTTTGCAGCCAAAGCATAAACAGCTCGAATTCCTTCTTCGACCATATCGGTTTCCAACAAGAATCTATAGTTTGGAATGCTGACAAAAACCGATTCCAATTCGAGATTTCGCAATAAGTTTTTTCCAAAAGAAAGATAAAACCCATTGTCTATTAATTGCTTGACTAATTCTATTTTCTTTGAGAATCCGTGAACCACCATTGGAACACTAATCTTCAATCTTTTTTTGATTTCGATGAGTTCCTGAAAAGCGGCAACACAATGAATCACGACTGGTTTTTGGTGTTTTTCGGCCAAAGCCAATTGCCTTTCGAAAACAGATAGCTGCACTTTAAACGGAGTTTCGCTTCTTTTATCTAATCCACATTCGCCAAGAGCCAAACATTCTGTTAAAGCTAGTTTTTCGTCCACAATTTTAAAATCACTTTCCAATCGGTTTTCGTCAATGTACAAAGGATGAATTCCGATGGAATAAAACGGAATCGCACCATCAAATTCTTGTGGATATTGATTCACCAATTCCAATACATCGGGTTGATTGGTGAATTGATGTGTATGTAGATTGAAGTATTTCATTAGTCGTGAAATTTCTTAACTCCTGCTTTAATTTCGATTTTCAAATCGTTTTCTAATGGCACTTTAGGACAGGAATATTTGTGATTATAAGCACATAGCGGATTGTACGAGGTATTAAAATCAATAGCAATTGTGTCAGTTGTTGGCGTTTTCAAATCGATATATTTCCCTCCGATATAACTTTCTTTTCCGGAAGTCAAATCAGAAAAAGGCAGGAACAAATAGTCTTTGTATTCCTCTTTTTTGGATAATTCAATGTTTTGATAAATATTCAATTGAAATGGTTTTCCGTCAATCACAAAATGCGCTTCACCATATTTTACATACATTGGCTTCCTGTCTGTGGAAGTTTTCATTTCGAACGGTTTTTCATCTTCAGTTCTGATAAATTTTGCCGTCACAAAGAACTTTTCGTTGATGGGATAAAAATCCAAACTCTTGAATATTGCCAAATCTTCTGCTGTCAATGGACTTGTCTTGGCATCGGCAAATTCCGTATTCAATTCTTTTTGAAATTTTTCGACAGCTGCGACCTCAAATTTTTCTTGGCCAAAACCAAAATTGAATAATGCTAAAAAAAGGAATGTTAGGATTGTTCTCATCATTTTTATTTTGAGCAAAAATAGTTTAAAAGTTAGAAAGCTACAACGTTTATATTTTGGGAAGAATGATTTCTGTTATGCGAATCCTAGCCCAGAGTACTTCACCTAGCTTTTATTTTAATTGGAGTTCAGTGAACTTCGTTTGCAGTGGAAATCCTTTTATTTTTTTCCTTTAAAAAAATAAAAGATTGCAACGAATAGCTGGAAAAAGCTCCTAAAAATCTTTGTAGCTTTGCAAACAAGAAATTTCCCTATGCTTAGAACTGGACTTCGTAGTTACATCAATAATTTTAAAGGCTTTAGACGTGAAGTATGGATTCTGGCGCTCATTACTTTTATCAATCGAGCGGGAACGATGGTTTTGCCTTTTTTATCCAAATATTTAAAGGAAAATCTACATTTTACATACGGTGAAGTGGGATGGATTATGGTGGCTTTTGGTTTAGGTTCTATGCTGGGTTCGTGGCTTGGGGGCAAATTGACGGATAAAATTGGGTTTTATAAGATTATGATTTTCAGTCTTTTTACCAGTGGAATCCTGTTTTTTATTCTGCAATACATCACAAGTTTTTGGGGATTGTGCGCGGGAATGTTTGCCATTATGACCATTGCCGATATGTTTCGTCCCGCAATGTTTGTTTCACTTAGCGTATATGCAAAACCTGAAAATAGGGTTCGCGCCTTGACTTTGGTTCGTCTGGCTGTCAATCTTGGTTTTGCTGCCGGCCCCACTTTAGGCGGTTTGATTATTTTAGGAATGGGCTATCAAGGTTTGTTTTGGGTCGATGGTAGTTCGTGTATAATTGCCATTCTGATTTTTGCTTTGACGGTCAAAGAGAAAAAAAGAATTCCGCTTGCCATTGGGGAAAAACCCGCGATTATCAAACCAAAATCGGTTTATCGCGATGGACCATTTTGGTTATTATTGTTTATCATTTTTATCATTGCCATGGTGTTTTTTCAAATTTTCACCACGCTCCCATTGTATCATAACGAAAAATTTGGCTTGACCGAGTTCCAAACCGGAATGCTTCTTTCTCTGAATGGATTACTGGTTTTTCTGCTAGAAATGCCTATTGTGAGCCGAATCGAAAGAGAAAAAATCAATAAAATTAAAATGATTTCCTATGGTGCTTGGTGTTTAGCTTTAGGATATTATATTTTGTTATTAGACTCTTGGGCCGTTATCTTGGTCATTAGTATTGTATTACTCACCCTGGCAGAAATATTTGCCTTTCCGTTTTCGAATGCCGTTGCCTTAAACCGTGCTCCAAAAGGACAGGAAGGCCAATATATGGGGTTGTACACAATGAGTTTTAGCCTGGCGCACATCGCTTGTTCCAAAACCGGATTGGATATCATCGCTCATTTTGGATATCAAACCAATTGGGTTGTGATGGGAACTTTGGGAATGTTGGCCGCCATTTGCTGTATTTGGCTGAATCGAATGCTGATAGCAGAGAAAAGAATAGCAGCATAAATTATTTTTAACCCCGAGTTCGCTTACTATTTTATAACCACATAGATTATTGAAATATATAATTTACAAAGTTTTTCATAGGCATTTTATTTACGCATAGCTATGACCCGAGTCCCTATAATTATCGGGACGAACGGACGAAGTAATTCTATGATAAGCAAAGCACCTTTTTATTAGAAAATAATATTTTTACTATGTGGTTTAAACTTTTTGATATTAATCGAATTTAGATTTAAAACTTAAAATTTAGTTAAATAACTATAAAAATAGTTTTCTAACTATAAATATAGTTGTATGTTTGTTCTCAGAATGACAAAAACGATACAACTATGCAAAAACTGACCAATAAAGAAGAGGAAATCATGCAAATTTTATGGAAGCTCGAAAAAGCTTTTGTAAAAGAAGTACTGGCAGAAATCACTGAAGAGCAACCTCATTACAATACCCTTTCGACCATTATCAGAAACCTGGAAGAAAAAGGTTTTGTGTCACACAATGCCTTTGGAAACACGCACCAATACTTCCCTATCGTGAAAATGGAAGATTACAGAAAGCGATTTATGAACACGGCAATCGATACTTATTTTAATAGTTCCTATAAAAATATGGTATCGTTTTTTGCCAAAGAAGAAAAGATTTCAGCGGAAGAATTACGCGAGATTTTAGCGATGATAGAAAAAAAGCAATAGTATGGAAACGCTATTCATTTACCTCGTCAAATCCAGTGGATTAATAGGAATGTTTTATGTTTCCTATTATATTTTGTTGCGAAAGGAAACTTTTTTCAACAGCAATCGTTGGTTTTTATTGGCAGGATTAATCAGCTCGGTAGTATTGCCTGCGGTTGTTTTTACAAAAATAGTTTGGGTTGACCCAAGTCCGAACACTTTCGACTGGTCGAAAATTCCAGTTACCAATTCAATAGAAGAGGAAACTTTCGAAATCAATTGGTATTTAATTTCTGCAGTTGTTTATTCGATTGGGATTCTGGGTTTCTTATTGAAATTTGCCTTTGATTTTCGCAGTTTATCCAAAGTTTTAAAAGGCAAAACCATTCAGCGGCAAGCCGATTTTAAGTTTATTGACGTTAGCGAAAACATCGCTCCTTTTTCCTATTTCAATTCTATCGTGTATAACTCATCACTATACAGCGACACGGAATTGGAAAACATTTTGGAACACGAAAAAGTTCACAGTGCACAAAATCACACGATTGACGTTTTGATTTCTAGTTTTTTTTGTGTAATATTTTGGTTCAACCCGCTAGTGTGGTTGTATAAAAAAGCTATCGTTCAAAACCTGGAATTCATCGCCGACAGCGAAGCTTCCAAAAGCATATCCGACAAAAAAGCCTATCAACTGACGCTTCTAAAAATTACGACACAGGAAAATTGTGTTGTCCTTACCAATCATTTTTATCAATCATTAATCAAAAAACGAATCGTTATGTTAAACAAAAATCAATCAAACAAAAGGAATTATTGGAAGTATTTATTTATCATTCCATTACTAGGTGCATTTGTATTCTTATTTCAGATTAAAGTCATTGCGCAAAAAAAAGAGTCATCAAAACAAGAAATTACCAATAAAGAAATACCCTTTTATATTGTTATTGATAAAAATAGGTCCGAAAAAGAAATCAAAGAATCTTCATCGGTCGCAAAATCAAATTACAATGTGGTTTTGAAATTTTCGAAAATAAAGAGAAATTCGAATGGAGAAATCACAGCAATTAAAGTTACCTATACAGGCAAAGAAGGGCTTTCTGGAGCTACTGAAATAAAAGGGACGAAACCAATTAAAAGTTTTGCATTTTTCGTAGACGGTGATAAAATGGGTTTTTTAGAATTGGATAATTCTAAAATCAACGGAAAAGTGATCGTTTCAAAGTATCCTATAACTGATTTAACTGTTAATACTGCAACTGCTGTACAATCAGTTAAGATAACAGACAAAGACATTTACATTGACGGTGTAAAAGCGACCAATGCCGCATTTTCAGAATTAGATCCAAATGCTATTGACAAAGTAGAAGTCAATACCTTTGAAAATAATGTTAAGATAACTACGAAGAAAATCAATATATTGGCGGATAATTTTGAAACCAAAACAATATCAAAAGAAAAACCACTCATTATTCTTAACGGCATAAGAACCCTATCAACTTTAGAAGATTTGAACAAATTAGATCCAAATTTAATACAAAGTATGAATGTATTAAAAGGACAAAAAGCGATAGACAAGTATGGTAAAAGTGGCGAAAACGGAGTTCTTGAAATTATCACCAAAGAAAATACTGATGGTTTAGAAATGTCTCCATCCAAAGCTAAAAAAGAATCAGAACTAGACAAAGGTGAAATAGAAAACACAGGAAACGAAACTGTTTTTTCAAAAGAGCGATGGCTCGAAATGTATAAAACACTATTGAAAGCAAGATTTAGTGTAGAAAGAATGAAAGTCAAAAATGAACAAGCAAAAGTGGAACTTGAAAAAGCAAAACAATCACTGAAATCTAAATTATTCTCATAATAAAAATAGAAAAGACTACTGAATTCAGTGGTCTTTTCTATTTTTGCAAAAAAAAATCTACCTATGTTCAAAATTCTAGCCAAAATCAATAAGCTTATTCTTCCTAGTTTTACTAAAAATGGCTTGGATATTACCAAAGCCAAGAAATGGCAAATGGCCATCATTGGTTATCGCTATTACGTAACTACAAGAGCATTAGATTGATGACTTCAGATTTCAGATATTTGATTTCAGATTTTAAAAAAAATTGATATAATTTAGCATTTAGGTTTGTACGATTACAAAATTTACCTATATTTGCACCCACAAAAAAGGCCTCGTGGCGCAACTGAATAGCGCATCTGATTACGGCTCAGAAGGTTACTGGTTTGAATCCAGTCGAGGTCACAAAATAATGAAAAGCTCAAACGAAAGTTTGGGCTTTTTTTGTTTAAATTAGTTTCTTTGGGATAACTAAACCATTTCATTTTCCAATTATGACCCAATATTTCCTTGACGTCGAATACAACAACCACTCTTTTGGCGAAAAAGAGGTCAATTTAATGGAATTTGAATCTTGTGTTTTTAATCATTGTGATTTCTCGCAATGCAATTTTATAGGAGTCGTTTTTATAGATTGCACCTTTAACGATTGTATTTTTAGCGGAGCCAAAATCAATCACGTTGCCCTAAGAACCGTGTTTTTTAATCGTTGCAAAATCGTAGATGTCAATTTTGCGATGTGCGATAAACTCATCTTCGAAATTCATTTCAAGGATTGTATTCTGGATTTCTCCAAATTTTATACCTTAAAAATAAAAGGAACTAATTTTGTCAATTGCAGTATGATAGCCGTCGATTTTATGAGCACCGATTTGACTGAAGTCCTTTTCGACAACTGTGATTTATATCGTTCTGAATTTAGCAAAGCCAATCTCAGTAAAGCTCAACTCAAAACGAGCTACAACTACACCATTGACCCAACGAAAACCAAGATTAAGAAGGCAGTGTTTTCTCTAGCGGAAGTCAAAGGCTTGCTTTACAAACACGATATTATTGTGACTTAAAAAAATTGATTCTATTCCATAATTCCTTCACTACCATTAAGAATTCTTCTTTAGTAATTTATCTTTGTTTTTTTTATCCAACATTAAAAAAATGTAGTACTTTTAAAAGGCTGAAATTACTTCCCAAATCTTTTTATTTTTCTTCCCTTAAATAACGATTATAAACTGTTTAAAATATGATATATATCATAAACAGAAAATTTTTTTTATTTGAAATTTGATACACTAATCTAATTTAAATCAAAGAGATATGGCAAATTTTGATATCAAACACATTAAAAATGTGGTTTTAGTTGGGCACACCGGAAGCGGTAAGACGACTCTGATTGAGTCGATGTTATTTGAAGCGGGATTAATCAACCGAAGAGGTTCGATCCTAGAGAAAAATACAGTCGCCGATTATTCGGATATCGAGCACGAAAAAGGCAAATCTTTTTTTTCTAAATTAGTCAATACCAAATGGAGAGGGTACAAAATAAATCTACTGGACACGCCCGGCTATGATGATTTTGCTGGAGAAATTATTGGAGCGATGCGCGTTGCCGATTGTGGTTTGATGCTTTTGAATGCCTCAATGGGTGTCGAAGTCGGCACCGATATTATTTGGGAATATGCCAATGAGTATAAATTACCCATTTTATTGGCCGTAAACCAATTGGACAACGAAAAATCAGACTTCGATAAAACGATTCAAGAAGCCAAAGATCATTTTGGACAAAGTGTGGTTATCGTCCAATATCCATTGAACCAAGGCCCTGAATTTGATGCTATTGTCGATGTTTTGAATATGGTGCTTTACAAATATCCAAAAAATGGTGGAAAACCAGAGAAACTGCCAATTCCCCAAACTGAAACTGAGAAAGCCAATCGTTTGCATCAAGAATTAATCGAAACTATTGCCGGAAATGACGAAACCTTGATGGAACTCTATTTTGAAAAAGGCGAGTTGAATGAAGATGAAATGAAATTAGGCTTACATCATTCCTTGATAAAACACGAAATTTTCCCTGTATTTTGCGTTTCAGCCAAGAAAAATATGGGAAGCGGACGAATTATGGGATTCATTGACAATGTTTGTCCTTCGGCTTATGAAATGCCCAAACAAAAAACCATTGACGGAAAGGAAATCGAATGCAGCGAAAACGGCCCAACTGCCATTTTTATCTACAAAAACCTTTCTGAGCCACACATTGGAGATTTAAGTTTCTTTAAGGTGCTTTCGGGAAAAATAAAAGTAGGAGACGAATTGACCAACGAAAATACGGGTCAAGTCGAACGCATTAATCAAATATACGAAGTGGAAGGCAGCAAACGAACTGCAGTAAATGAATTGACCGCTGGAGATATTGGTGCAACGCTAAAACTGAAAGACACCCACATCAATAACACGCTGCACGAAAAAGGAAAACATATCGAAATTACTCCAATTATATTCCCAAATTCGACTTATTCCATCGCTGTGGAAGGCACCAAAAAAGGGGAAGAAGAAAAATTATCGATGGCTTTGCACCAATTGGTCGAAGAAGATCCCACCATTCGAATTGAAGTTTCACCCGAATTAAATCAAACCATTATTCATTGCCACGGCGAATTGCATTTGGCTATCATCAAATGGAAATTAGAAAAGCAATTCAAATTATCGGTTGAATTTAGAAGTCCAAAAATTCCGTATCGTGAAACCATTCAAAAAAGTGCAGAAATCACCTATCGACACAAAAAACAATCGGGTGGATCAGGACAATTTGCCGAAGTGGCGATGAAAATCGAACCTTGGTACGAAGGAATGGAGGAACCCAAAGGCTACAATATTAGAGGAAAAGAAGAAATCAATTTGGCTTGGGGTGGCAAATTAATCTATTACAATTGCATCGTTGGAGGTGCTATAGACACTCGTTTCCATCCTTCAATTATGAAAGGAATTATGGAAAAAATGACCAAAGGTCCGTTAACAGGTTCTTATGTAAGAGACGTTCGAGTAATTTTATATGACGGAAAAATGCACCCGGTTGACAGCAACGATTTGGCGTTTAAAACCGCTGGAATGATGGCATTTAAAGAAAACTTTGTGAAAGCCGATCCGCAATTATTAGAACCATTTTATCATATTAAAATTCAAGCTCCCGAGGAACTTACGGGTGCGATTATGAGTAATATTCAAACGCATCGAGCCAATGTAGAAAGTATGGATGCCGAGGGACAATTTACGCTGATAACAGCTTTTCTCCCATTTGCAGAAATGCAGGAATTTGGCAGTGATTTACGTTCCTTAACACAAGGAAGAGCTAGATTTACTGCGAAGTTTGATCACTACGAATCGGTTTCTTTTGATATGCAGAAAAAATTAGTTTCCGAGTTTAAAAAAGAAGAAGAACTGGTTTAAAGGTATCAAGATTATTAAACAAAAAAGTTCCGCAATATCTGCGGAACTTTTCTATTTATGGTAATATTATTTATTTACCAAACGACCTTGAAACTCCAATTCCAAAGGCGAAACTATCATAGGCATCCCACTTGATGTCGTATACTAGATTGACTATGAACTCCCACTCGTGAGGTAATTCCACAGCATATTCAGTACCAAATCGAGTTAAAAAAAGGTTCTCTTCTTTCGCCAATTCATATCCCATTCCTGCTTCGAAAGTAAAGTGTTTGCCAGGTTTAAATCCTCCGACCAAAACAGTCGCAAAAGGTTCTGATCGTTCTAATTCGTTTCCGTCTTTATTTTCTACAATAAAATCTTCAAAAATTACATCATTATGAAGACCGATCCTCCATTTGGGACTAAAAACAAAATTATAATCAAATGCAAATGACGGAAAAGTAATCCACTCGGTTTTACCTTCACTAATTCCGTCCTTAATCATCGTATGACTCAACAATCCACTGATGGAATGATAGGGTTTAAATTGCTCTGATTGAGTTTCCACTTCTTGCGCAAAAGAAGAAGTGATCATTACAAGCATCAAAAAACAATAGATTTTTTTCATTTTTATTAATTAAAATTAAACATTTAAGTTACTTTATCCTTCGTTACTTTATTTTTGAATAACAAAGTTAATAAGATTTTGCCAACAATCCTTTCAACCAGATTCCAACCATTAATGCGATGATCAATAAGAAAGAAAACAGATAAAAAATAGTGATTTCAGTACTCAAACCCAATAATAAGGGTCCTGCAAATGCTGCGGCAGACCAAGCGGTTAGTATGTAACCCAAAACTTGTCCGTATTTTTCAGTTCCATAAATGCTTTTTACAAAAGAAGGCATTGTAGCGAAACCCGCTCCATATCCTGCAATAATGACATACGTCAAGATTTGAAAAGAAATAGAATGGCTCGAAAAACTCGGTATCAAAGCAAAACAAATTACGTTGATGCCAATAAAAAACATAAAAGTGGTCCAACAGCCTATTTTATCTGAAATACTAGACCAAAACAAACGTCCCAATCCATTAAATAATCCAATGATAGCGACAAACATCGTGGCTTGTGCTGCCGACATTCCTACTACTTCCTGACCCAAAATCGCCGCTTTGGAAATGATGGCAATTCCGCCACAAACGTTCAGAAATAATAATAACCAAAGCGCTATAAAACGTTTGTCGGTTAGGATTTCTTTTGGAGTCAAATCGATGTGAGCGTGGTGTGTTGTGCTTTTACTTTCAGGATTTGCCAAATATAAGGCACTTAACAACATACAAATCCCATAGCCAATTCCAAGTGTGGCAAATGCTCCTGATAATCCCATAGAAGTAATCAATGGGCTAATTAAAAAAGAAGCTAATAAAGAGCCTAAGGCAAAAGACATAATAATAATTCCAGAAGCCAATCCTGGTTTATCGGGAAACCATTTGACAACAGTATAAACAGGAACCACGTATCCAAACCCTAAACCAATACCTTGCAAAACTCCAAAAGTCAAGTAAAATAAGTAGATATTACCCATATTTACAGCCAAAGCACTGCCTAATAAACCTAATGTTAAAAATAATGTTGCTAATAAACCCGCTTTGGTTGGCCCTACTTTTTGAGCAAATTTACCCATAAAAGCAGCTGTTAATCCTAAAAAACAAATGGCTAAACTAAAACCTGTTTTGGTATCGTGAGCATCCCAATGTAATTCGTTAGCCAAAGGTTCGATCCATTTGCTGTATGCATAAATAGATCCGATGGAGAGCTGCATAATCATACCAGCCAACACAATCAAATATTTATTCTTTTTCATTCTTCTAATTCTTAATGCGGTAAAATCTGAATTTATTTTATAGTAACGTTATCCAAATACAAGCTAAAAATGGCTTTGACATTTTCTAACGCTTCGGTAGTTGGCGAAGGAGTGTCTGCAAGCGCATACTCCATATTCATTAACTCCCATTTGTGTTTTCCCAATTGGTGAAAAGGGATAATCTCTACTCTTTCAATAGTTTTATAACCTGAAAAATGTTTGGCCCATTCGTGTAAATATTTCTCCTGATCCGTATAACCGGGAACAAAAACATAGCGCAGCCACATTGGTTTTCCCGTGCTTTCGCGGTGTTCTGCAATTTTTAAAGTAGTGGTGTTGCTTAAACTGGTGAGTTTTTTATGCCATTCTGGATTGATGTGTTTGACATCCAACAATAGTAAATCGGTTCGGTCAAGTAGCTCTTTAGTATGATCGTCTAAAACGCGCCCATTCGAATCCAAACAAGTATTGATTCCGTTTTCGTGCAAACGATCGAAAAAGTGAACTAATTTGGCTCTTTGCAACAAAGGCTCACCGCCAGAAACGGTCACTCCACCTTGTTTACCAAAATAGGCTTTTTGTTTTACTGCTTTTGAAACGAGTTCATCGATAGTCACCAATGTTCCTCCGTGAATGTCTATCGAATCTGGGTTTTGGCAATACAAACATCGAAATTGACAGCCTTGAACAAATACCACCATTCGAATTCCGGGTCCATCGTGGGTTCCAAAAGTTTCTAAGGAATGAATTCTCAATAAGTCAATTTCAGATTCGTTTAATAAATGGGTGTCTTGCTCTGGGAAGTACATAGGTGTCTGTTATTAAAATTAAATTCTATTTCCTTAAGTAAAAATTTAAAGAAATAGAATTTATAAAAATACAATATAATTTGAAATTACATTGTACTGTGGAACGTTCTGCTAATTACTTCTAATTGATGTGCTTTGGACAAACGTACAAAATTCACAGCATAGCCCGAAACACGAATCGTTAATTGCGGATAGTTTTCTGGGTGATTGTATGCGTCTAACAAGGTTTCTTTGTTCAGAACATTCACATTCAAGTGATGTGCATTTCTTCCAAAATAAGCATCTAAAGTAGTAGTTAAGTTGGAAACTTGTTCTTCTAAATTGTTTCCTAATGATTTTGGAACCATTGTGAAAGTATAAGAAATTCCGTCCTGAGCATCATTGTAATTCAATTTACTAACGGAGTTCAAAGAAGCAATAGCACCATTTTCGTCTCTACCGTGCATTGGATTAGCTCCCGGTGCAAATGACTCACCAGCTTTACGTCCGTCTGGAGTGGCACCAGTATTGGAACCGTACATTACATTGGAAGTAATGGTCAATAACGAAAGTGTTGGCGTTGAATTTTTATAGGTTTTATGTTTTCTCAACTCATCGATAAATATTTTGGTAACTTCCTTAGCGATATCATCAACTCTATCGTCATCATTACCAAATTTTGGAAAATCACCTTCGATATTGAAATCGGTAGTCAATCCGTATTCGTTTCTAACTGGCGTTACTTTAGCATATTTAATAGCAGAAAGTGAATCGGCAATAATCGAAATTCCCGCAGCACCATAAGCAATATCAATTTTTGGATTGCTATCAATCAAAGCCATTTGCGCTCTTTCATAGTAATATTTATCGTGCATATAATGAATGATATACATTGATTTGGCATACACACGAGCCACTTCGGCCAATGTTTTCTTGAACGATTTCATTACGGTATCATAATCCAAAACTTCGTCGTCCATTTCTGAAATTCCACTCACCACCTGAGCACCTTCGGATTCTTCTCTACCGCCATTCAAGGACAATAAAAGTGCTTTAGGCAAATTGGCACGGGCTCCAAAGTGTTGAATCGTTTTTCCGATTTCTTGGTACGAAACACAACAAGCAATTCCGTAATCGTCAGAACCACGGTTTTCTCTCATTAAATCGTCATTTTCGTATTGCAATGATGAAGTATCGATTGAAACTTGAGCACAAAAATCTTTGAACCCTTGTGGTAATTTTTCAGACCAAAGAATGGTTAAATTCGGTTCTGGTGAAGCACCTAAATTATATAATGTTTGCAAGAAACGGAAAGAAGTTTTGGTTACTTTAGTTCTTCCATCGTGTAATTGACCTCCAATAGCTTCGGTAACCCAAGTTGGATCTCCACCAAAAATAGCGTCGTAAGCACCTGGACGAAGGTGACGCACCAATCGCAATTTCATTACAAATTGGTCAATATATTCTTGAGCTTGTTCCTCGTCAATAATTCCAGCTTCAAGGTCATTTTGAATGTAAACATCCAAAAAAGAAGACACATTCCCTAAAGACATCGCAGCACCGTCTTGTTCTTTAACAGCGCTTAAATATGCTAAATATACAAACTGTACGGCTTCGTGAGCATTTGTAGCTGGTTTTGAAATGTCAATTCCATAAGAAAGAGCCATTTTTTTCATATCTTGTAATGCATTGATTTGCTCAGCAATTTCTTCACGCAAACGAACTTTTGCATCACTCATTTCGCCAGACACTTTTTCTTTATCGGCTTTTTTCTCTACAATCAATCTATCTACTCCATAAAGAGCTACTCTTCTAAAATCACCTATTATTCTTCCTCTAGCATAATTATCTGGCAAGCCAGTTAATACGTGTTTAGAACGAAAAGTTTTGATTTCACCATCATAAGCATCAAAAACAGCTTGATTGTGATTTTTTGCGTAATTAAAAATATCTACTACTCTGTCAGAAACTTTCAATCCTTTTTCGGCTACAGCAGATTCTACCAATTTGATTCCACCATAAGGTTTCATCGCTCTTTTCAATAGCTCATCGGTTTGAAGACCAACAATGGTTTCATTTTCTTTTTGAATATATCCAGGTCCAAAAGAAGTAATATTGGAAATAACCTCGGTGTCGATAGCAAGGCAACCATCATTTTCTCTTTCTTTAAGTAGTGTTGCTTTACAAACATCCCAAAGTTGTACTGTTTTATAAGAAGGTCCTACAAGAAAACTTGCATCTCCTTCATATGATTTAAGGTTTTGTAAAATAAAATCGTGCACATTAATACTCTCTTTCCAAACACCTTCTTTAAGTTCTAAACTTTTTACTAAATTTTCCATTTTATATTTCTTATTTTAACTATACTTTTTATCTGTTTTTTTCTATGTTTAAATTTACGAAATATGTAAATAGAATATAGATTTTGCGATTTTTTTAGGAATCCCGCAAAGTTTTTCTTCATTGAAAACCAATTCAATAAATTATTAGCCACATAAATTTAAAATCCTAATTTTTTGAAGGGTTTTGAAAGAAAATTGTGAAAATTACGATAACGGTATAGCTTTTTCAATTTTTAATTTTTACTCCATTTTCTTCTGAAAACGAACTCCTAGCGAAAATTTGAATTTCAAAAAACAAATTAACTGATGTTAAAATCTTACTAAAAAAACGTAAAAAATACTAGTTCGAAAGCAAACCAATTGTTGTAGAAATGTTAAATAAAATCCCCTCTCAAAGCAAAACTTCGAAAGAGGATTTAGTGAAATTTTATCTTAATATGATTTACAGTTTCAATTCAAATTATAGTATCAAAAATGACTCCTATATAATAAGCAATTTATTTGGTGTAAACCGTGTTTTCCTGCTCCGCAACCCTTATGAAAGTAGTTCGTTTGGTCAATTCTTTCAAACGGGAAGCACCAACGTAGGTACAAGCACTTCGCAAACCGCCAAGAATATCCTTTAAAGTCACTTCAACATCGCCTCTGAATGGGACTTGCACCGTTTTTCCCTCACTTGCTCTGTATTCGGCAACGCCACCAACGTGTTTTTCCATCGCTGTGGTCGAACTCATTCCGTAAAACTGTTTGAATTTTTCACCGTTGATTTCTATCAATTCTCCACCACTTTCGGTATGACCTGCAAGCATTCCTCCAAGCATAACAAAATCAGCACCAGCACCAAAGGCTTTTGCTACATCTCCAGGAGTTTTGCAACCCCCATCGCTAATGATTTGTCCGCCAAGACCGTGAGCCGCATCGGCACATTCGATAATGGCAGAAAGTTGAGGATAACCTACTCCGGTTTTTACTCTGGTTGTACAAACCGAACCAGGTCCAATGCCTACCTTAATAATATCGGCTCCAGCCAATAATAATTCCTCGACCATTTCGCCCGTAACCACATTTCCAGCAATAATCACTTTGTCGGGATATTGCTTTCGAGTTTGCTGCACAAAATTGACAAAATGTTCCGAATAGCCATTGGCCACATCAATGCAAATGAATTTCAATAAAGGATTGGCTTCGAAAATTTGAGCTATTTTTTTAGAATCATTCTTTCCTGTACCAGTACTTATGGCGATATAATCATACATTTCTGGTGCTAAATCATGTAAAAAATCATTCCATTCCTGAACGGAATAATGTTTATGGATTGCGGTAAAAAGTTTTTCTTCAGCTAAGGCTTTGGCCATTTCAAAAGTTCCTACAGTATCCATATTGGCAGCCATTATTGGAACTCCTGTCCAAGTTGTGCTACTATGCAAAAATTTGAATTCTCTTTCTAAACTGACATGAGAACGGCTCTTTAATGTAGATCGTTTAGGTCTAATCATTACATCTTTGAACCCCAATTTCATTTCTAATTCAATTCTCATTTGGTATTGATTTTAATTGTCTAATTATCTTTCAAAATTACAAAAATATAGCGGAACAACACTATATTTTGATGGGCTATAAATAAGGTAAACGTGCTATTTTGCAAAATAAAATTAGCCACGAATTACACGAATTAACACAAATTTCGTTGCCATAACACGAACTATAAGAATAGTAAAAAGTTTAAAACCACATAGAAAAATTGTTTCTTTAAAATAGAAAGACGCTTTGCTCATCATAGATTTACTTCGTCAGTTCGTCCCGATAATTATCGGGGCCCGGGTTATAGCTATAAGTAAATGAAATACCTATGTAAACTTCTCTAGATTATATTTTTATTACTCTATGTGGTTAAAAATCATTAATTGAATTCAATTTTTCAGTATCAATATAATTTGTGTTAATTCGTGTAATTTGTGGCAAAAAAAAATAATTAGTGTGTTTAATCTGTGTCTAAAAAAACGAATTTCACTAATTAACACCCAATATAATGGTGAAAATTAGTGAAATTTATATTTAAAAAAAGTACTACTTAGAAAACGAAAATAGCTCTTTCGCTCATCATTTCGTTTACTTCATCGGCCACTTCTTCGATAATATCTTCGTTGGTATGATCAGATAAAACTTTATCAATCATAGTAACAATAGTTTCCATATCTTCTTCTACCAATCCACGAGTGGTAATAGCAGCAGTTCCAACACGAATTCCTGAAGTTACAAATGGTGATTTATCATCAAAAGGAACCATATTTTTATTTACGGTAATTTCTGCTTTCACCAAGGCATTTTCAGCATCTTTACCTGAAATTCCTTTGTTTCTCAAATCAATCAACATCATATGATTGTCAGTTCCTCCCGAAATAATATCGTAGCCTCTTTTTACAAAAGCATCGGCCATTGCATTAGCATTTTTTTGCAATTGTAAAGCATATCTAAAGAAATTATCCGTCAAAGCTTCACCAAAAGCAACCGCTTTAGCTGCAATAATATGCATCAAAGGACCACCTTGATTTCCAGGGAAAACGGCTAAGTCTAATAAAGAAGACATCATTCTGATTTCACCTTTTGGAGTAGTCAAACCCATTGGATTTGGAAAATCTTTCCCCATCAAAATCAAACCACCTCTAGGTCCACGCAAAGTTTTATGGGTAGTTGTCGAAACAATATGACAATGTGGAATTGGGTCATTCATCAATCCTTTGGCAATTAAACCTGCAGGATGCGAAATATCTGCCATTAAAATTGCTCCAACACTATCGGCAATTACTCTGAAACGCTCAAAATCCATATCGCGAGAATAAGCCGAAGCTCCAGCGATAATTAATTTTGGCTGTTCTTTGGTCGCAATTTCCTGAATTTTATCATAATCCAATCTTCCTGTTTCCTTATCTACACCGTAGAATGCAGGTGAGTACAAACGTCCAGAAAAATTTACTGGCGAACCGTGCGTTAAATGTCCCCCGTGAGATAAGTCGAAACCTAAAATTTTATCGCCAGGTTTCAAACAAGCAAAGAAAACTGCAGTATTGGCTTGAGAACCTGAGTGAGGCTGCACATTGGCATACTCAGCACCAAATAATTCCTTAGCTCTATCTATGGCGATTTGCTCGATAACATCCACCACTTCGCAACCACCATAATATCTTTTGCCTGGATAACCTTCAGCATATTTATTGGTTAAAACAGAACCAGCTGCTTCCATTACTTCATCACTTACAAAATTCTCGGAAGCGATAAGTTCTAATCCATGAATCTGTCTGTCTTGTTCCTCTAAAATAAGGTCAAAAATTTGTTTGTCGCGTTGCATTTCTTCGATTTTAGTTAATTTGGCGCAAAAATACAAAAAATCGTTTGGTAAATAGTAAGTTTATGATATATTTGATGAGTAATTCTTAACAATATAATTAACAATAGTATGCCAATATCAGCTAATAATACCAACCGTAAATCTTGGATAGAAGTACCAGTTGATAGCGATTTCCCGATTCAGAATATACCATTTGGCGTTTTCATCACCAAGGATGATGTAATAACCATAGGAACTCGAATAGGAGATTGCGCCATAGATATGGGTGCTTTGCAACAATTAAATTATTTTGAAGGAATCGAATTGACCGATGATATGTTCATGCAAGACACCTTGAATGACTTCATTTCAGATGGAAAAAAAACTTGGAGATTGGTCCGAAATCGATTGGCAGAATTGTTCGACGCCACCAATCCCAAACTTAGAGACAATAAAGAACACAGGGAAATTGTAATATTTGATGTAAAAGATATCGAAATGCAATTGCCGGTTTTAATTGGCGATTTTACTGATTTTTACAGCAGTCTGGAAAACGCAACAAATATTGGCAAAATAATAAACAACCCTGAAAAAGCTTTACCGCTCAACTGGTTTCATATGCCAGTGGGTTATCACGGAAGAAGCTCCACTATTATTCCATCGGGTATACCTATTAATAGACCTATGGTACAAACACTTCCCATTGGAGAAACGACTCCTGTTTTTGGACCTTCCCGAATGGTAGATTTTGAATTGGAAACCGCTTTTATCACCACCGATGCCAACATTATGGGTGAAAACATTCCCATTAGCGAAGTCGAAGATTATATTTTTGGAATGGTATTAATGAATGATTGGAGTGCTCGAGACATTCAAAAATGGGAATCATTATCCTTTGGTCCCTTTTTAGGCAAAAATTTTGCCACTTCCATTTCCTCTTGGATTGTTACCATGGATGCCTTAGAACCGTTCAGAGCCAAAGGGCCAAAACAAGATCCTTCGCCTCTTCCCTATTTGCAACAAAAAGGAAAAAACAACTTCGACATCAATTTGGAAATTGCCATTAAAACGGAAGATGCGACGACCACAACTATATCTAAAACCAACTTCAAATATATTTATTGGTCGATGATTCAACAATTAGCGCATCATACTTCCAATGGTTGCCGAGTAAATTCGGGCGATTTGATGGGTTCAGGAACCATTTCTGGACATACTCCCGATAGTTTTGGTTCTCTGTTAGAATTAACTTCCGGAGGAAAAGCCCCAATCCAACTAAATAACAATACCGAACGCAATTTTTTAAAAGATGGCGACACTGTAATTATGAAAGGTTTTTCTAAAAACAACGGCGTTAGAATAGGATTTGGAGAGCTTTCAACAAAATTACTTCCCCCTTTTGTGAGGAAATAAAATATTCTTTTAAACTCAATCTAATCCGGCATTTTAAGGTAATGTCGGATTTTTTTATGCCTTTTATCGACAAACTCTTTAATGGCAAAGGTTTTTTTAGCAATAAAAAAAGTAGGTTTATTCGACAATTCAAGAATTTAATTAACTACATTTGAATGCCTTAATTTTAAACATCATGAAAAAACTATTTTTACTACTTGCAATAACATTCACCTTAACTTGTTGCGACAAAGACGAAGCAGACCTATTATCCGAGGGCATTGAAACAAGAGTTTCCGGTAGAATAACAGATTTCAATAATTCGCCGATTTCAAATGTTAAATTAAAAGTCATGGAATATAAAAGTAAATCACGTTATCTTAGTTTATATGGTAATTTTCCTGATTTCATTCAAGAAATAGAAGTAAGTGAAACAAATACAAATGGAGAGTATGATTTTACTTTTAAAACCAGCGGAAAAGGAAATGTATATCAAATAGAAATACAACCATCTCCAATTAGTGAACAAAAATATTCCAATTGTTGCCATTCCGAGCCTATTACTACTATTGGCAATCCTTTTATATTCAATAACAATCAACTAATAAAGTTATATCCTTGCGATGTGACTATAAACTTAAACAATGTTTCTGATTTTCCATTTCAAGTGTATCATGAAACTACTCGTAATCCGACTAACAATTCCAACGATATTATTTCTAACAACCAAGTTATAAGAAGGATTTACATTTCTAAATATTATCCGCAGAAATTATATATAAATAGAATAAAATCAAACGGAATTAAACAAGTAGCAACTTATATATTTCCAGCATCTAATGTTGAAACTCTTACTGTACAAAGCATAATAATTAATGAAACTGATTTTAAAAATATTTGATTAACTTTTCCTTCAATCTAAATATGAATTGCATAAAAAAGAAAGACTATTCTGTTAAACAAAGTAATTTTTCAACTTTAGACCATCCAAACCTGTACACTCGTGAATAGTACTACCCCCTTTTGTGAGGAAATAAAAAACAATAGTGATTTTTTTTGTTACAAATTTCAAAAAAACAAAAGTCTTCATTATTTTTTCGTAAATTTGCGCCAATGAAAAAAATAAGTTTACATATAACTTCTTTATCTCGGATAAACAGATCAACTACTTCTCCCGAAGTGCGGATGCTATCGATATAGTCTCCAATTAAGTTTTTCAAATATTTATCCATTTTTCATATTTCACATTTTGAAATTACATTTTTTTACTTTTGGATTATTAAATCCTCCAACTAAATTTAGTTTTTGCAAAACAACTGCTACTATTTTACGTAGTAAAATGTATTTTTGCATGGAGTTTTTTCATCCTTTTAACATTTTTTCTCACAATCAAAAAATTCAACTATCGAAATGAAAATATCTATAGTTATAGCACAAGAAGAACATTATAAATATGCGCAACAAATTTGCGACACCATAGAATCTTCTGCTTTGTTACGAGGTACTGGAATTGCTAAAAGAACTCCAGAATACATCAAAAAAAAGATACACAATCGCGATGCCGTAATTGCAATAGACAAAAATGGGGTGTTTGCCGGTTTCTGCTATATCGAAAGTTGGCAACACGGCAAGTTCGTAGCTCACTCCGGATTAATCGTACATCCTGATTTCAGAAATCATGGATTGGCTAAAAAAATCAAAACTTTTGTTTTCAATTATTCCTTAGAAAAATATCAGGGAGCCAAGGTTTTTGGTATCACGACTGGTTTGGCAGTAATGAAAATCAATTCCGATTTGGGTTACAAACCGGTTCCTTTTTCACAATTGACCACAGATCCAACTTTCTGGAAAGGATGTCAAACCTGTACCAATTATGAAATTCTTAAAAGCAAGGACTACAAAATGTGCCTTTGTACCGGTATGCTTTACGACCCAGCAGAAAAACCAAAAGACCCGCCTAAACATCCCTTTAATGTGCGGATTTGGAATCGATTGAAAGAAATTAAAGCAGCTCTTTTCTTGAAAAATAAATAAAACAACAACACACCGTTCAAATAAAATGAAATCGGAGCATTACAAACTCCTCAAAAAAAATACAAAATGGAAAATAAAAAAGTAGTATTAGCATATAGTGGAGGATTAGACACATCGTATTGTCTAAAATATTTGAAAAATGAACAAGGATACGAAGTGCACACCGTATTAATCAATACAGGAGGATTCGACGATGCCGAATTACAAGCCATCGAAGACAGAGCCTACGAATTAGGAAGTGCTAAACACGCCAACTTGACTATTTTAGACAAATATTACGACAAAGCCATCAAATATTTGGTTTATGGTAATGTATTAAAAAACAATACGTATCCTTTATCGGTAAGTGCGGAACGTGTTTTCCAAGCAATCGAAGCCATAAAATACGCTAAATCTGTTGGAGCGACTGCTATCGCTCACGGAAGTACCGGTGCTGGAAATGACCAAATTCGTTTTGACTTGATTTTCCAAACTATCGCTCCCGAAATTGAAATCATCACTCCTATTCGTGACTTGAAATTATCTCGTCAGGAAGAAGTAGATTATTTGGCTAAAAATGGCGTACATTATTCTTGGGAAAAAGCGCAATATTCTATCAACAAAGGACTTTGGGGAACAAGTATTGGAGGAAAAGAAACATTAAACGCAAAATTACCGCTTCCGAACGAGGCTTATCCTTCGCAACTGACAAAAGAAGGAGAAGAGAAGGTAACTTTAGAATTTTTGAAAGGAGAATTAGTAGCTGTAAATGGTAAAAAAGACAAACCATCCAATAATATTGTCGCGCTAGAAAAACTAGCCAGTGCTTATGCAATCGGTAGAGATATTCACGTGGGTGACACGATTATCGGAATCAAAGGAAGAGTTGGTTTTGAAGCTGCTGCTCCTTTAATCATCATCAAAGCACACCATTTATTGGAGAAACATACGCTTGGAAAATGGCAACAATATTGGAAAGAACAACTGGGAAACTGGTACGGAATGTTGTTTCACGAAGGGCAATTTTTGGATCCTGTAATGAGAAACATCGAAACTTTTCTGGAAGACACTCAAAAAACCGTAAATGGAACCGTAACCGTTTCTTTGAAACCGTACCACTTTTCATTAGACGGAATCGAATCGGATAATGATTTGATGAATACTGGTTTTGGACAATACGGCGAAATGAACAATGCCTGGACATCTGACGATGCGAAAGGATTTATCAAAATTTTGGGTAATGCTCAAAACATATTTTCATCTGTGAATAAGGAGACTTACGAGTAAATAAAATTCAAACGCATAGAATCATAGTAAAAAGAATTAGATAGACCATTCTGTATTCACATAGCTATGTTTTACTTTAAAAAGTGAAACGCCTTATTTATTTAATAAAAGCTATGCCTCTATGTGTTTAAAAATAATCTAATTTGAATTGTTAAATATCAATTCGAATACTTTTAAATATTAAAGTTATGATTTCAATAGGTATAATTGGCGGTTCTGGATATACTGCAGGAGAATTAATTAGAATTCTAATGTTTCACCCGAATGCCAAATTGGATTTTGTGTACAGCACGACCAATGCTGGAAAACCACTTTCGGTTGCGCACCACGATTTGTTGGGCGATATCGAAATGAATTTTACCGACGCTATAAATCCCAATGTGGATGTTGTTTTCTTGTGCTTAGGACACGGGAAATCCATCTCCTTTTTGGATGAAAATCAGTTTTCTGACTCCACCAAAATCATCGATTTAGGAAATGATTTTAGATTGCTAAAAGACAAAGACTTTAACGGAAAAACTTTTGTTTACGGTTTACCGGAATTAAACAAAACGGACATTAAAAATGCCCAATATATTGCCAATCCGGGCTGTTTTGCAACAGCCATTCAATTGGCGTTATTACCTTTGGCCACCCACGGATTGTTGAATGATGACGTACATATCAACGCTACAACAGGAAGTACGGGAGCCGGAGTAAGTCTGTCTGAAACATCCCATTTTAGTTGGAGAAACAACAATATGTCGCATTACAAAGCTTTTGACCATCAACATTTGGGAGAGATCAATCAAACATTGAATCAGCTGCAAACAACTTTCAAAGATGAGGTCATTTTCGTTCCCAACAGAGGTGATTTCACTAGAGGAATTTTTGCAACATTATATACCAAAACCGACGAAAGTTTAGAAGATTTGTTAGCAAAATACCAAGCATATTATGCCGATCAGCCGTTTGTAACGGTTACAAATACTAATATCAATTTGAAACAAGTGGTGCAAACGAACAAATGCATTATCAGTTTAATGAAAAAAGGAAACCGGATTTTGATTACTTCGGTAATCGATAATTTGATAAAAGGAGCTTCAGGACAAGCCATTCAGAATATGAATTTAATGTTTGGTTTGGACGAAAGCACAGGATTGCATTTGAAACCAAGTGGATTCTAGCACCCTAACCCCCGAAGGGGGAACAAAGGAGTCAAAATAAAATAATTAAAAAATAAAGACAACACCCCCCGTTGTTCAAGTTCCCCCTCCTTCGGAGGGGGTTAGGGGGAGGCTAATTATGAACTTATTTGACGTTTACCCATTATATCCTATTACACCTGTAAAAGCTTTAGACTGCACCATTACAGACGATAAAGGAATCGAATATTTAGATTTATACTCTGGTCATGGAGTAATTTCTATAGGTCACACCCAACCGGATTATGTGGCCAAAGTAAAAGAACAATTGGATAATTTGAGCTTTTACTCGAATGCCATCCAAAATCCATTGCAGGTAGAATTGGCAGAAAAATTAGGAAAAGCTTCCGGCTTAACTGATTTCAACTTATTCCTTTGCAGTTCTGGGGCCGAAGCCAATGAAAATGCCTTGAAAATGGCTTCTTTTCATACTAATAAATCAAGAGTAATCGCTTTTGACAATTCATTCCACGGAAGAACCTCGGCGGCTGTTGCAGTTACCGACAACAAAAAGATTGTGGCACCTTTAAACGCACAACAAGTGGTTACCTTCTTGCCGTTGAACCAAATTGATCTGGTTGAAACTGAGTTAAAAAAAGGCGACGTAGCTTGTGTAATCATCGAGCCTATTCAAGGAGTTGGTGGTTTGGATCAAGGAACAACCGAATTCTTTCAAGCTTTGGAAAAAATTTGCGCTGCCAATGATGTCGTTTTAATTTTAGACGAAGTTCAATCCGGGTACGGAAGAAGCGGAAAATTTTTTGCACACCAACACCACGGAATCCATCCCGATATCGTAACCACTGCCAAAGGAATGGGGAACGGTTTTCCGATTGGAGGCGTTTTGATTTCACCTAAATTCAAAGCAAGTTATGGTTTATTGGGAACTACTTTTGGAGGAAGTCATTTGGCTTGTGCTGCCGGTATTGCCGTTTTGGACGTGATGGAAAGCAAAAATCTAATGGAAAATGCCAATAAAGTAGCGGAATACTTTTTTGAAGCCATCAAAGTGATACCTGAAATCATCAAAGTAAAAGGAAGAGGATTGATGCTGGGCGTTGAATTTGATTTTGACGTGAGTGCCTTGAGAAAGAAAATGATTATCGAAAAACATATTTTTACTGGTGGGGCCAACAATAAAAATCTATTGAGAATTTTACCTCCATTGACAATTACAACGGATGCTATCGATACATTTATCGTGGCTTTGCAGGAATCATTGGCTGAATTGAAATAATGATATTGCTTAAAAATTAAATAATGAAAAACGATTATTTTATTTTATCAAATACGACTTTTTTACTTGAAGAATATAAAAACAATACAGTAACTATTCCCTTTTCTGACTCTTTTAATCAATTGAAAGAATCAGAAATGACTACTGAAACGTTTAACTTTTATACTTCAGTAGCCACAATTGCTTCGTCAAAAATTGAAGGCGAAACATTGGAAATAGACAGTTATTTAAAACATAAAATGCTCGCAATTGATTATAAGAAAGATTTGGTCGAAAAACCAAATGATTTATACCAAGCTTACATATTTGCACAAAATAATAGCTTGACAAAGACTAATTTTTGTAAAAGTCATTCCTTAATTTCGAAGCATTTACTTCCTAAAAACAAACAAGGAATTTGCAGAACAGCAAATATGCTTGTAATGGAACATCAAACATTTAGAATACAATATGAAGCAGCACCAGCCAATGAAGTTACGCTCCTATTTGAAAAATTTTGGTTAGAAATTGAAAAAATAAAAAAAAGAGACCTTACAATTCAAGAAGTCTTTTTCTTTGCATCGATGATTCATTTGGTTTTTGTGAACATTCATCCTTTTGAAGATGGAAATGGAAGAGCAGCAAGACTGTTAGAAAAATGGTTTATTTCTGAAAAATTAGGGGCGAAAGCTTGGTTTTTACAAAGTGAATTGAACTATTACAAGAATGTGGATGCCTATTACAAAAATTTGAACAAGCTAGGGATTTTTTATGAACAATTAGATTATACAAAAGCGCTGCCCTTTTTATTAATGTTACCACAATCAATCAATTCAGATTACCAAAAATAAAAATATGAACACATTATTATCCATAGCAAAAAGAAATGCGGTTTTAAGCCGAATGGCGGAACTTCTCGAACAAGAAAGAGCCAATCTTAAAAGCATCAATCAACAGGATATAAGCAATTATTCTGGTGAGGATTTGGCTATGGAAAAACGTTTGTTGGTGAACGATGCCAAAATTGACGGAATGATTTTGTCGATGCAACAATTGGCTAGTCAAGAAGATCCTGTTGGCGTGGAAAGATTCCATTTTGTACACGACAATGGGCTAAAAATCACCAACAAAACCGCAGCTTTTGGAACCATAATGATCATTTACGAATCCAGACCCGACGTAACGGTTGAAGCCGGTGGAATTGCATTCAAATCCGGAAACAAAATCTTGTTGAAAGGAGGAAAAGAATCTTTGTTATCCAATTTGAAAATTGTTTCGCTTTGGCACCAAGCCTTGGAAGAAAATGAGATTTCTAAAGATTGGGTTGAATATTTGAATTACAATCGTGTCGAAACTCAGGCTTTTCTAGAAAACCCAACACAAAAAGTCGATTTAATCGTTCCTCGTGGTGGCGAACAATTGATTGCTTTTACAAAGAAACACGCTACTTGCCCAGTAATTGTTAGCGGTCGAGGAAATAATTTCTTGTACATCAACAAAGAAGCCGATTTACAAAAAGCACTAGACATTATCATCAACGGAAAAACAACCAACATAGGAGTTTGCAATGCTTTGGATAAAGTTTTGATTGATTCCAATTTAAAAAACTGGGACCATTTTGCCGCTAAATTAGTAGCTGAATTACGCAACTATAAAGTTGAAATTTTGGGAGACGAACGTTTTTCAAAAGCAACAAATGTTCCCCAAATTGAATCGGATTTGATTTGGTACGAAGAGTTTTTGAATTATAAAATTGTTGTTGGAATTGTGGATTCTAACGAGGAAGCAGTAACTAAAATCAACAAATACTGCGGTGGACATTCGGCTTCGATCATAACCACCAATGATGCAGTTGCCCAAGAATTTATGGAGCAAGTAGATTGTGCAGCGGTGTATCAAAACGCTTCTACCCGATTTACTGATGGCGGGCAATTTGGTTTGGGAGGCGAATTGGCGATCAGCACAGATAAATTGCATCAACGCGGCCCAATAGGTTTGCAACATTTAGTCACTAATAAATGGTATATTTACGGTGAAGGACAGGTTAGATGAAAAATCTAAAAAATTGAAAAAATTGAAAAATCTAAAAGTTTTTTTTGGATGATTTTTTTTAGATTCTTTTGATTTTTTAAATTCTTTAGATTCATAAATATAAAATAATGACAAAAAAAAGAATATTATTAAAGCTCGGTAGCAATACATTAACCAAAGAAACCGATCACATTTCGAGAGGAAAGATTGAAGATATTGGAATACAGATTGCCGCTTTACAGGACGAGTATGAGTTTATAATCGTGAGTTCCGGTGCCATTGCGGCGGCAAAACAATTTGTAAAACTGGACAATCACGACAAAGATGTCTTTGTAAAACAAGCCTTGGCCTCTATCGGTCAACCCCATTTGATGCGGATTTACCACGAAAATTTCAGTGATTTGGGTTTGCATACTTCACAATGTTTGCTTTCCTATTCAGATTTTGAAAAAAAACAAACCAAAACCAATATCGTCAACACGATAAATGTCTTGGTCAAAAACAGCTATATTCCAATTATTAATGAAAATGATACGGTTGCCACAGATGAAATTAAGTTTGGCGACAATGATAAATTAGCTGCTTTAACTGCGGTACTTTTAAACGTTGATATTCTTATAATTGCAACAAATACAAACGGAATTTACACCAAAGCATCCATCAATAATGAATTTCCCGAAACCATTGAATTGGTAACCGATTTAAGCGTTTTAGAAAAAGAAATTGGAGATAAAAAATCGTCACACGGAACGGGCGGAATGCAATCCAAAATTGATTCGGCAGCAATTGCAAAAGCAGCTAATATCGAAACTTGGATTATCAACGGACTGGAAGATAACTTTATTTTGAAAGGTTTGAAGAATGAAATTGCTTTTACGAAGATTGTATAAGAATGTCTGTGTGGTTAATCTGCAATTCGATTAACCGCCTAAACAATTAACCGATTAAACTATAAAAAAATGAACTTTATATCCATACAAAACATAGATTCACTCGAAAATTGGGTGAAACAAGCGTTAAAAATCAAAAAAAATCCGCTTAAAAATAAAAAACTAGGCAAGAACAAAACACTAGTAATGTTGTTCTTTAATTCTAGCTTAAGAACCCGATTGAGTACCCAAAAAGCAGCCCTAAATTTGGGAATGGATGTGATGGTGATGAACTTTGGCAGCGAAGGTTGGACATTGGAATATGAAGATGGAGCTATTATGGATCAAGGCGCTTCAGAACACATCAAAGAAGCGGCTGCGGTAGTTTCTCAATACGCAGACATCATTGCTATCAGGGCTTTTGCAGGATTGGTGGACAAAGACAAAGACAATGCCGAAACGGTAATTTCTGGTTTTTTGAAATACGCTACCGTGCCAATTGTCAATATGGAAAGTGCCACCGGACATCCGATGCAATCCCTTGCCGATGCTATCACAATGGCGGAACACAAAACGGAACACAGACCAAAAGTGGTCCTGACTTGGGCGCCACATCCACGTGCTTTGCCACAAGCTGTTCCCAATTCCTTTGTAGAAATGATGCAAAAACAAACTGAAATGGACTTTGTAATCACGCATCCCAAAGGTTATGAACTGAATCCCGAAATTACCAAAGATTCCATCATAGAATACGATCAAGACAAAGCTTTCGAGAAAGCCGATTTTATCTATGCTAAAAACTGGAGCAATTATAAAGAATATGGACAAATCACGAATTCCGACCCGAATTGGACCGTGACTGCCGAAAAAATGGCGTTAACCAATAATGCTAAATTTATGCACTGTTTGCCAGTTCGTAGAAACGTAATTGTGACTGACGAAGTGATTGACAGCGAAAATTCAGTGGTTATCGAACAAGCGAATAATAGAACTTACTCAGCTCAATTAGTATTACAGAAGATTTTAGAAAATAGAAAATAGTGAAGATTTGGCAACTTTTAGAAAGTTGTCAAATCAAAAATTTTCAACACTTTCAAATCTAAACAAAAGAAAAATGTCAGATAAAAAACCTCTTTCAATAATCAAAATTGGTGGTAACATCATCGATAATCCTGTGGAATTGTCTGAATTCCTGTCTGATTTTTCTAAAATTGAAGGGAACAAAATTCTAGTTCACGGAGGTGGAAAATCGGCTACCAAAATGGCGCAAAGTATTGGCTTGGTTCCCCAAATGATTGACGGACGGAGAATTACCGACAAACCAATGCTGGATGTCGTCGTGATGATTTATGCCGGTGAAATCAACAAAAATATCGTGGCACAATTGCAGGCCAATAACACCAATGCAATGGGATTTTCAGGTGCTGACGGTAACTTAATTCAGTCCACCAAAAGAAACCATCCCACAATCGATTATGGTTTTGTGGGAGACGTTCAAAAAGTAAATACACCACTTTTGCAGACTTTAATCAATAGCAGAATCGTGCCCGTCTTTTGTGCCATTACGCACGACAAAAAAGGTCAATTATTAAATACCAATGCAGATACCATTGCCAGTGAATTAGCCATTGCCGCATCGGAAGCTTTTGAAGTGACCTTAAGTTATTGCTTCGAAAAAGCGGGAGTTTTAACGGATGTAGAGGATGAGAATTCGGTAATCCAACAAATCAATTCGGCTCTTTACGACAAATTAAAAACCGAAGGTGCCATTCATTCCGGAATGATTCCAAAATTGGACAACTGTTTCAATAGTTTGTCCAAGGGAGTTCAAAAAATAAAAATCGGACATCACAAAATGTTGAAAGACGAGACGGCTATTGGTACGAGTATAGAATTATAAATAATTTCTCCAATCAATATGAGTAAAGTAATTGACAAGCAATCAGCAAAACATTATTTTTGGGGAGAAGGATGCGATAGTTGGGTTTTAGCTGATACTGATGGATTATCGGTAAAACAAGAAAGTATGCCAAACGGAACAAAAGAAAAATTACATTTTCATACAAATGCACAACAATTTTTCTTTGTTTTAAAGGGTACTGCAACATTTTATTTGAATAATGAAATTGAAATTATAAAAGAACAAAATGGGATTTTGATAGAGCCAAAAACCAAACATTATATTGCTAATGAAACAGATGAAGTACTAGATTTTCTAGTAATTTCTCAACCAACAACTAATAATGATCGGATAATAATTTAAAACCTTCGTGACTTTGTGTCTTCGTGGCAAAAAAAGTGCCTTCGGGTAAAAAATAAAATATGAAAAACATAGAAACCCTTATAAAAGAAGCTATAGCGTTATTAGAATTGCTGATTGAAACACCTTCCTTTTCGGGTGAGGAAGATCAAACAGCCCTTTTAATCGAAAATTGGTTTACACAAAATAGCATTCCGTTCGAAAGAGAGAACAATAACATTTGGGCTTTCAATAAATATTTTGACAAATCCAAACCCACGCTTTTACTCAATTCTCACCACGATACCGTGAAACCGAATCAAGGATATACTAAAAATCCTTTTGAAGCTATTGTTGAGGACGGAAAATTATTTGGCTTAGGGAGTAATGACGCCGGAGGCTGTTTGGTTTCGCTCATCGCTACTTTCACCCATTTTTATGCCAATGAAAATCTGCCTTATAATATTGTGATTGTTGCTTCGGCGGAAGAAGAAAACAGTGGAAAAAATGGATTAAATAGTGTATTGAAACATTTGCCAGAACTAGAATGCGCCATTGTGGGCGAACCTACTTTAATGCAATTGGCTATAGCCGAAAAAGGATTATTAGTTTTGGATGTGGTTGTAAAAGGCACGGCAAGTCACGCTGCACACAACAATCCCGACAATCCTATTTATAATGCAATGCCTGTAATTGACTGGTTCAAAACCTATCAATTTGAAAAAATATCGGAGGTTTTGGGGCCTATAAAAATGACTGTAACCCAAATTAATGCAGGTAAGCAACACAATGTAGTTCCAGCCGAATGTCATTTGGTTGTTGATATCCGAGTGAATGATTGCTATAACAATATCGAAATTCTAGAAACTGTAAGATCCAATGTAAACGCCGAAATCACGCCACGTTCAATGCACTTGAATGCTTCATCTATTCCTATTTCACACGGATTGGTACAAGCAGGGATAGCATTAGGAAGAACCACTTACGGCTCGCCTACTCTATCCGATCAATCGGTTTTGTATTGCAAATCATTGAAATTGGGTCCTGGAGAAAGCCTGCGTTCGCACTCGGCAGACGAATTTATATATATCAACGAAATAGAAGAAGGAATCGATTTATATATCAAAATATTGACTGATTTTTTTAGGAGCTAATCCCGCTATCCGTTACAATCTTTTATGGCGAACGCCGCCATAAAAGGATTTTCACTACTATCGGGGCTAGGACTGACAGAAGAAAAGAACATTATTGAAATTTAAAAAAACTTTGTGAATCTTTGAGCTTTCTTTGCGAAGCTCAGCGAAACAAAACAAAAAATACACTTATGAAACTTTGGGAAAAAGGAATACCAACAGACAAACAAATAGAACATTTCACCGTTGGGAACGACCGTGAATTAGACTTGGTCCTCGCCAAATACGATGCATTAGGTTCCATCGCGCACGCTAAAATGTTGCATCAAATTGGGCTTTTAACCGAAGAAGAAACCGATTCTTTAGTTCTGGCTTTGGAAGACATCATTGTCGATGCCGAAAAAGGCGAATTCGAAATTGACGAGAGTTTTGAAGATGTTCATTCCAAAATCGAGTATCTTTTAACTACCAAATTAGGTGATGCAGGAAAGAAAATCCACACGGCTCGTTCCCGTAATGATCAGGTTTTGGTGGACGTGAATTTATACCTAAAAGACGTGGTAACCGAATTCAAATCGCAAGTAAAAACCTTATTTGATTTGTTAATGGAATCGGCAGATAAATACCAAAATGTTTTGTTGCCGGGTTACACCCATTTGCAAATTGCGATGCCTTCTTCCTTTGGAATGTGGTTTTCTGCCTATGCCGAAACTTTGATTGATGATATCACAATGCTGAATGCCGCCTTGAAAATCGTGGACCAAAATCCACTGGGTTCAGCTGCGGGTTACGGAAGCTCCTTCCCTATCAACAGAACATTTACTACTGAAGAATTGGGTTTTGAAACCTTAAAATACAATTCGGTTGCCGCACAAATGAGCCGTGGAAAATCAGAGAAAACGGTAGCTTTTGCGATGAGTAGCGTTGCCGCAACCTTGGCGAAATTTTCAATGGACGTTTGTTTGTATATGAGCCAAAATTTTGATTTTATCACTTTGCCGGCCCATTTAACGACAGGTTCTAGTATTATGCCCCACAAGAAAAACCCAGATGTTTTTGAGTTGATTCGTGGAAAATGCAACAAAATCCAAGCCTTGCCTTATGAAATTACTTTAATAACCAACAACTTACCAAGCGGGTACCATCGTGATTTACAATTATTGAAAGAAGGATTGTTTCCAGCGATTCAAAACCTAAAAGCCTGTTTGGATATTGCCATTTTCTCCATCAAGGATATCAAAGTAAAAGACAATATTTTGGCCGATAAAAAATACGATTATCTATTTACAGTTGATACTTTAAACGAAATGGTGGTCGCAGGAATGCCGTTTAGAGATGCCTACAAAGCAGTTGCAGAACAATTGGAAAACGGTACTTTTCAATCGCCTACAGCAACCAAACACACCCACGAAGGAAGTATCAACAACCTTTGTTTGGAGGAGATTAAGGCAAAAATGAAATTGGCATTTTAAGCTATTCAACCAAAAAAACAAAGCCACAAATTCAGGAGTTAATGTGTCTTAATTTTTGAATTTATGGCTTTTTCTATACTTAGAAATCCGTTATAATTTGTGCTAATTTGTGGTAATTTGTGGCAAAAAAAATCTACAACTTCACCTTCAACTCCGCAGCATCAATATCGCTATGAGAAACATCATAAACCGATTTTCCTTCCTTGATTAATAACAATTGTGGCGATTGATGTTGCACTCCAAAACGGTTAGCAATTTCATTGGAAATGTCCCGATGCGCTAATAAATCTAAAAAATATGTAGCGACGTTATTTTCAGTAAAGACGTTGCATTGCAACGTCTCTATCTCAAATTGCTTCAACGCCGTTCGGCTAACGATACAACGGGTGCTATGTTTAAAAATCACAACGGGTTTTTCGTTCGAAATATTGATTATTTCATTCAATTGCCCCAAATCTTGTAACGGAATCCAATTGATTTTACTGTTAGAATTGTTTTGTTTTTCGGAACTTCCGAAAAGATTTGAAAATACACTCATTTTGTCGTTTTTTAAGTCATTTTGTCGTTCTTATCCCTTTATTTACAGTCAAAATGTCGTAACTTTAAGGATGGAATACCATTTGACGATTATTTGCCAAAGCTAGTTAAATTACTACTAACAAAAAACTATAAACTAAAAACAACAAACAAAATGAACATCAATAAATTTACGATCAAATCGCAGGAAGCCATTCAGCTTTCTCAGCAATTGGCTCAGAGTTTTGGACAACAACAAATAGAAAATGAACACATTTTGAAGGCTATTTTTGAAGTCGATGAAAACGTGGCGCCTTTTATTTTGAAAAAACTAAATGTAAATATTCCGTTGTTCCAACAAATATTGGACAGTACCATCCAAAGCTTTCCAAAAGTTTCTGGTGGCGAAATTATGCTTTCCAGAACGGCCAACTCAACATTGACAGAGGCGGAAATCATTGCCAAAAAAATGAACGATGAGTTCGTTTCCATCGAACATTTAATCTTGGCCATTTTTGGTTCTAAGAGTAAGGTAGCCCAAATCCTGAAAGACCAAGGCGTAACCGGAAAAGGCTTGAAAGCCGCCATCGACGAACTTCGAAAAGGAGAAAGAGTAACTTCAGCTTCAGCCGAAGAAACGTATAATTCCTTGAATAAATTCGCCAAAAACCTCAACGAATTGGCGCGAACTGGCAAACTCGACCCAGTAATTGGTCGTGACGAAGAAATTCGTAGAGTGTTGCAAATCTTGACGCGTCGAACCAAAAACAACCCGATGTTGGTTGGTGAGCCTGGTGTGGGTAAAACCGCCATTGCCGAAGGTCTCGCACACCGAATTGTAGATGGAGACGTTCCCGAAAACCTCAAAGACAAAATCGTGTTTTCACTCGATATGGGCGCCTTGATTGCCGGAGCCAAATACAAAGGAGAATTCGAAGAACGTCTGAAATCAGTAGTGAAAGAAGTAACCGCTGCCGAAGGTGATATTGTACTTTTCATTGATGAAATCCATACCCTTGTGGGTGCCGGAGGTGGCGAAGGTGCGATGGATGCGGCAAACATCCTGAAACCGGCTTTGGCTCGTGGCGAACTGCGTGCCATTGGTGCAACCACTTTGGACGAATACCAAAAATATTTCGAAAAGGACAAAGCACTCGAACGTCGTTTCCAAAAAGTAATGATTGAGGAACCCGATACCGAAAGTGCCATTTCTATCCTTCGTGGTATCAAAGAAAAATACGAAACTCATCATAAAGTACAGATAAAAGACGATGCTATCATTGCTGCCGTCGAACTATCGCAACGCTATATCACCAACCGATTTTTGCCAGACAAAGCCATCGATTTAATGGACGAAGCGGCATCTAAAATTCGTATGGAAATCAATTCGAAACCCGAAGAATTGGATGTTTTGGATCGAAAAATTATGCAATTGGAAATCGAAATTGCCGCCATCAAACGCGAGAAAGACGAAAGCAAACTAAAAGCTTTGGGAATGGATTTGGCGAACCTGAAAGACGACCGAAACGAAATTTTCAGCAAATGGAAATCCGAGAAAGATGTAGTCGATAACATTCAAGCCGTAAAAACCGAAATCGAAGACTTCAAATACGAAGCCGAACGTGCCGAACGCGAAGGCGATTACGGAAAAGTAGCCGAAATTCGGTACGGAAAAATCAAGGAAGCACAGGAACGTTTGGATGGGTTCCAAAAACAATTGGCCGAAGACCAAAAAGGAGGAACTTCATTAATCAAAGAAGAAGTAACCCGTGAAGACATAGCCGAAGTAGTCGCCAAATGGACCGGAATTCCTGTAATGAAAATGCTGCAAGGCGAAAGAGAAAAACTTTTGAAACTCGAAGACGAATTGCACCGCAGAGTCGTAGGTCAGGAAGAAGCCATCGAAGCCGTGAGCGATGCCGTGCGTAGAAGTCGAGCTGGATTGCAGGATATGAAAAAACCTGTGGGAACCTTCCTTTTCTTGGGAACTACAGGAGTCGGAAAAACCGAATTGGCCAAAGCCCTAGCCGAATATTTATTCGACGACGAAAACGCAATGACCCGAATCGATATGAGCGAATACCAGGAACGCCACAGCGTGAGCCGTTTGGTGGGTGCGCCTCCAGGATATGTAGGGTATGACGAAGGAGGACAATTGACCGAAGCCGTGCGCCGTAAACCCTATTCTGTGATCCTGTTGGACGAAATCGAAAAAGCGCATCCCGACACTTTCAACATCTTGTTGCAAGTTTTGGACGAAGGTCGATTGACCGACAACAAAGGACGTCTCGCCGATTTCAAAAACACAATCATCATTATGACTTCCAATTTGGGAAGCCAGATTATTCAGGATAAATTTGACAATCTAAAAGGAAGTATCGAAGCCACGACCGAAGCCGCCAAAGTGGAAGTTTTGGGCTTGTTGAAACAAACCGTTCGTCCGGAATTCATCAATCGTATTGACGAAATCGTGATGTTTACGCCTTTGACCAATGCCAATATCGCTCAAATCGTAGGCTTGCAACTGAAATCTGTCAAAAAAATGTTGGCGCTCCAAGGCATCACTTTGGACGCCACACCAGAAGCAATTGACTATCTTTCTGAGAAAGGTTATGATCCACAATTTGGAGCCCGACCTGTAAAACGTGTGATTCAAAGAGACGTGCTCAATGAATTATCCAAAGAAATTCTCTCAGGAACAATCACTACTGACAGCATCGTTTTGATTGATGCTTTTGATGGGAAATTGGTGTTTAGGAATCAGAGTGAGTTGGTACATTAATTAATTATTCATTACAAACCCTGTCAGAGTTCAAAACCCAACGCTAGCGCGAGCGTCCCGCTCGTGAACACTAACATAAACGAGACAATCATAAATTTGGAATAGGCACGAGCGGGACGCTCGCGCTAGCATATGAATTAAATAAAATTCAGTATGTTGGAAATTCCGACATACTGCTTAACACATTGCAATTTAAGAAAAAGGCTAACCTCGATTTTAAACCCATCGAATTCGATGGGTTTAGAAAATAAGCTGACTTAATTACAGAGCATATGTAACCCAAATCCTCAAACTAAACTTGGGGATTTTTTGTATTTTTACAATTCAATACTTTTTCTATGCAAGAAAACAAATCCAATATCCTCATATATCAAACTGAAGATGGAGTTACTAAAATAGAAACCCGGCTTCTGGATGAAACTGTTTGGCTTACCCAAACACAACTTTGTGAATTGTTTCAAAAGTCGAAATCTACGGTTAGCGAACACCTCAAAAACATTTTTGAGGAAAGAGAATTAAATCATATTTCAACTGTTCGGAAATTCCGAACAGTTCAATCGGAAGGCTTCGGAATCTTGCAGCTCAAACTTCATAATAAAAACAACTAAGAACAACTCATAAAAATAAGTTTATGGCAAAAAGCAAAACAATAAATGTCAAGGGAACAAATGTTTCAATTTTAAATTATGGTGTTAACGACTATATTTCATTAACCGATATTGCAAAATCTCGAAATAATTCAGAACCTTTTGCTGTCATTAATAATTGGATGCGAAGCAGGAGTACGATTGAATTTATTGGTTTATGGGAGAAACTCTGTAATGAAGATTTTAAACCTCTCGAATTCGAGAGGTTTAGAAATGAAGCAGGAAGCAATTACTTTGTACTTTCACCTCAACGCTGGATTTCTGAAACTAATGCTATTGGTATCATATCAAAATCTGGAAGATATGGTGGTACTTTTGCCCACAAAGACATTGCTTTTGAATTTGCTTCTTGGATTTCATCTGAATTCAAATTATACCTAATAGTTGAATTCCAACGCCTAAAAGACGATGAAAACGATAGGCTGAAATTAGAATGGAGTTTTCAACGTACATTGGCAAAAGTAAATTACCATATTCATACGGATGCCATAAAGCAAAATCTTATTCCGGCGGTACTTGATAAAACCAAAATCAATTTTGTGTATGCCAATGAAGCCGATTTACTCAATGTGGCATTATTTGGTCAAACAGCCAAACAATGGAGAACCGAAAATCCAGATTTGGAAGGTAATATTAGAGATGCCGCAACCATTGAACAATTAGTAGTATTATCCAATTTAGAAAGTTTAAATTCCGTTTTCATTCATCAAGGGCAATCGCAATCCGAACGATTAATTCAGCTCAATACCATTGCCATTACTCAAATGAAAGCATTAGTCAACAACAAACAAATTAAAAATTTGAACCCCTAAATCTGGCCTGAGTTGCGCAAAGTCTCAAGACTCGTACTTAATCGTATTTTTACATTGAATAATCGCAAAAAAGTAATGAAATACAACAGATACATCGATGACTCAGCATTAGTATCCGAAATAGGACTTGGGGCTTGGCAGTTAGGTAATAATTCGGGATGGCAAAGTATGTCCGAAAATAACGCCGTGGAACTAGTGCAAAAAGCCTTGGAATTAGGCATCAATTTTTTTGATACAGCACCCAATTATGGTCGCGGCACTGGCGAAGAAAGACTGGGAAAAGCACTAAAAGGGGTTGATAGAAGCTCTATAGTGCTCAATACCAAATTTGGTCATAGTGATTCGGGTAAAACGAATTATGATTCAAATTATATCCGAGAATCTTTGGAAGGCAGCCTCAAAAGATTAGGCGTTGATTATGTAGATTCGCTCATTTTGCATAATCCACCAGTAGAATATCTGGATGGCAATAAAACGGACCATTATGAACTATTGGAACGTTTGATCGAGGAAGGTAAAATAAAAGGGTATGGGGCCTCTTTAGACACCTACGACGATATGAAGTTGCTGATGGAAACAACCAATGCCAAAGTGATTGAAGCATTTTTCAATATTTTACATCAAGACACTTCACGAGCTTTTGACTTGGCTATGGCAAAAAAAGTGGCTATAATTGCAAAAATTCCTCTCGACTCCGGTTGGTTATCCGGAAAATATACTGCTCAAAGTACCTTTGATGACATCAGAAAGCGTTGGTCCAAAGAAGATATTCAAACTAGGGCACAACTTGTGAATAGAGTTAAGACCATTTTAGGTGCACAAGAAAATCTGGCACACAAAGCCATTTCGTTTTGTTTGTCATATGAAGCTGTGACTACCGTAATTCCGGGAAATGTAAATAGTGCTCAATTAGTAAATAATGTAGAAAGCATAAGCCATCCCATTTCAAAGGAACTAGTGAAAAATTTGGTATACTTTTATGAGAATGAAGTTAAGCCACTCCAGCTCCCTTGGTAAACAAAACAGAAGGAATTTGAAAAGAATAATTTATTGGGCTTTATTGAACAGATTATCGGTTTCATTTTCGAAATTTAAAAAGACTGCATCACAAATCAAATCGTGAAAACAGCCTTTTTTTTGTTAGTAAAGTACCTAAAAAATTATCATTCGATAGTCACAACTTTCTGATTAGAACGAGAATTATTTCTGATACTTTTATTTAATTGTTCATTTATAACTACGCAAAACAATACCTTTTGATTTTAAAAACAATGCTTAATTTTTAATTATTTTTAAGTTTTCAATACCCAACGAGTTATTTATTTTCAAAAAGTAGATTCCTGATTTGAAAGAACTCATATCGATAGTGTGTGTTGATTTTACAACATCTTCTAGCACTTTACGCCCTAAAACGTCTGTCAAAGTGATTTGGTTTTGGTCATCAAACAATTGTAATTGTAAACTATTTTCAACTGGGTTTGGATACGCCAATTGTTTGATTTCATAAGGATTTTCAACTCCCAATGAACAACTATTTCCGACAGTATACGAAAGATATTTTGTAACTGATAAACCTCCGGCAAAGGCAAATTTAACCGCATAACTAATCGTCGAACCTACTGTTTGTCCGCTGATAGTTTTAGTAAAAATTTTTCCTGAAACATTTGTCATCGATGTTTCTGCAAAAGGAGATTGTTTCCACAAATAAGCAATTACGCCCGTTTTATCATCCAGCAGTTCAAAAGTGATTTTCACATCTGTTCCGATGGTTTGGAAAGCATATTTATAACCAACAGAAAACGTGCCTTGTGAAGCTTCCGAAGCAGTTCCCGCACAATCTGTGTTGGTGTTTGCTGATGTTGTCGCATTAAGTACAATTGGATTATTGACAGCAACATTTCCAACTAAATCACTTGCCAACACACTAAAATTATAATTTGTATTTGGAGATAATCCAGTAATCAAAAAAGATTTTTGAACACCAGAAGCACTTGATGTTGAACTTGAATTTGCCCCATAAGCCACATTGTAAACTACCGTTCCCGAGTTATCATTAGCATTCAACAACAATTCGACAGAAGAACCGGTAATAGCTCCAATACTAGCTGTAAAGTTTGTAGGTGCTTGCGTATCATTAGTACTTCCGCAATTAGAACCAACTACATAACTTACATATTTTGTAACGGATAATCCGCCTGCATAAGCAAATTTGCAAGCATAATTGATGGTGGCCCCCATTGTTTGTCCAGTCAAAGTTGCAGTAAATATCTTCCCTGACACATTTACCATTTGTGTTTCACCGAAAGGAGATTGCTTCCATAAATAAGCAATAACTCCTGTTTTGTCGGTATCTAAAAGTTCAAATGTAACATAGACATTTGTTCCAACTGTTTCAAATGTAGATTTGTAACCAATAGAGAACGTTCCTTGTTGAGCCAGCTTAGATGTTTCGACGCAGACCATAGCGGCTGCAATAGTAACATTCACAATTTGCGATGTACTAATCGCTCCATTATTATCGGTTGCTTTTGCCGTAAGCGCATAAGTTCCCGCACTAGGATTCCAAGTTGCTGCATAAGGGGCTGAAGTATCTGAACTGATCAGCGTGCTACCTTGATAGAAATCTACTTGTTGAATGGTTCCGTCGAAATCACTAGCATTTGCTGTAATACTCACTGCTTTTCCCTCGGTAAATGTAGCATTATCTGCAGGTGTAACCAACGAAACCGTAGGTAATGCATTGGCTGTATTTGTTACCAAAATCAGTAATTCGTCGCTATCGGTGCGCAAATCAGGATTGGTTACAGTCAATTTTAAACTGTAAGTCCCTTCAACCAAACCATTAATAGTAGGATTTACTGCTGTTGCATCTGAGAATTGCACAGCCGAAGGTCCGTAATTTTGCGTCCATAAATAGGTTAATGGTTTCGCTTCAGATTCCGTACTTGCAGAACCATCAATTGCTGTGGTAGTTAAAGGTAAAATTACTTTTAAATTTGGGCCTGCGTTTGCTGTGGGATAACTATACGTTAAATCGCCTGTTCGCGCAAAAGTCATTTTGGCTAAGTTAAATTCACCTGAAGCAAAAACAACTCTCAATATATGTTCGCCAGGGGTTAATGGAATATTTGACACCGTTTTAGTAGCCCAAACATCCCAAGATGTTGTAGAACTTGAAGGAACGGTAATAGCAGTAGAAATGGCTTTCCCATCTAATTCCAAATGGAATGGTCCTCCGCCAGCCGCATTGCCTGAAGCATATCGAAAATCGAATGAGTACAAACCTGACTGAGCCACATTAACCGTATATTCGAGCCATTCTCCAGAGGCAATGTGACCTACTGTAGCTCCTTCAGCAACATTGCTTATTGCGTCAACAGCTTCATCCATTCTAAAATCGCCCAAATTAGCAGTGGTTCCATCCAAATAAGCTATGTTTTGCCCTTTTCCACCTTCAAAAGTATCGAATTTTCCTGCTTCAATTACCCCAGGAATTCCCCAAGCAGTTCCACCATAAGGCATTTGATTTCCAACAATAACATCCACACTATTAGTAACATTTAATTTAACTGTATCTTCGTATACTTTTGCATAAAAACTATGTACTCCTAATGTCAAATTCGTAGCGTTCCAAGTATAAGGAGCCGCTGTAGCTATGCCTAACGAGGTGGTGCCGTCCATAAACTCGACCTTGATTGGAGTTCCTCCTGAAGCAACTACATCCAATTTCACGCTGCCGTTAACGAACGCTTGTTGAAACGTAGTTGTTATTACTCCTGTTACTTTGCTATCCATACTGCTAACCATTTTTCGAGCAGGAACCGCTAATTGGTATCCTGTTGAAAAAGTAACTGTAATAGGCTGATCGGTATAGTTGTGTGCCACATAATTTGTTTTACCGTTTTGTGTAAATGCAGCCGCGATTGGAGAATTCGCTGTAATTGTGGCATCTACTCTTCCTAATGCATTCATTGCGTGCAACCAATGATAGGTTTGCGCGTCCGAAACACCAAATTTCAACTCTCTATTCGGATACGAGTTATACAATGAAATGGCTTTAGCGGGATTAATAAAAGCAAGATATTCCCACATAACATCGTGCCATAAATTTGCATTCACTTGGTTAGTAAGTATTCCTGTATTGGCTTCAATTTCATTCCAAAGTTTAGTAACATAAGCGGTATCTTGACCTAAATACAATGATCCTCCGTGAATTGGGTACAACTCAATACCGTAAGAGGCCGCAATATCTGCAGTCCAAAAAGTTCCATTATCAAAGCTATTTCCCCATACGCGAGAAACCAAACTGTATTGTTGTGAAGGTGGAAAATTACGTTCTTTTGTGTCTAACCAGTATTCATCAATCGCTGTTTGTTCAGTAGTATATAGGTAAATTCCTAAGTCACGAATGGCCTTATTTCCTGTAACTTCACCCCAATGAATCAAGGAAGAATTGAATTGCATGCTCTCAGAAGTAGATTCTTGGTCATTCCCTTGCGGAAAAGTAGCAAAGCCATTTGCCCAACAATGACCAGCATAAGGGCTAAAATTTCGCAAGTAAGGAAATAGCGCATCATTCCTATCAGTCGATGCTGCATCCCGAATCAGCAAATTAATCATTTCTCCATACTGTGCTGCCCATCCTGGTTGGTATTGTTCTAAAAATGAAGCTGCATGAATGAAATAACCCCAATGGAAATGATGATCATTAATATTGGTGTCTTGTCCGTGTCCGGCTGGATACCCTAGCATAGCAGACCAAGTAGTATTGTAGTAAAACAAAAAGGCAACTTCGCCTCCCTCAGCTTTCAACCAATCTTCAAGTCGTTCCTTGACGGTTGCAAGCATTTTGTCTCGCGCGGCTATATTCCCCATTTCGTCCGCAATTCTGGCCGTTTGTATTAATCGGTTCATTACTTGCCCTTCATTATAGGAATCCGTCCAAGTGGCCAAAGCATCGTTTTCGATACTGGCAATTTTTTCAGTCAAAGCTGTTGGAGTAAATCCGTCACTATAATTATCTACGTAAGGCAAAGTCGGTAAAATACCATGAAATTTATTTTCGACACTAAAACTGTTGCCATCCAGCGTTTTCATTTCGCCACGAATGGTTGCGTAACTGTATTTATTGGGCACAGGAGAATTAGCAGCTAAATTGTCCCATTGATGCGGAAGTAAACCAAGTAAAACATTGCTTTCAGTACCTTCTTTCACTTCAGTTATCACATTAAAATCGGTTCTCATTACCGAAGTACTTTCGTTGTAATTAAAACTTGAAGTTGTACTAGTTGGAAAAACGTAGGCATATTTTTTGTATTCATTCGCCACCGTAGTCACATTTGAAGCTGTTAGCGGAATAAACGCCATCGACCAGTAATTTTTTCCATTTAAAGTTGAAGTGTAAACACCTCCGTTTTGAGTCCAAGTACTACCCGTAGGAGCATAAACTGCAAAATCTGCACTATTTTTTGCGTTAACAATCACTAACATTTCATTGCTTATGGTAACGGTACCAGAATTTACGGTAACCTGTACAACATCAGTAGTTTTTTTGGTGAAATATAAAAAAGGCATTGCTATACCGGCGGTTGCCTGAAAATTACGGGTTCCGTCATTCCAATCCATAGTAACCGTCCAGTCTGAGTAATCAGAAACAGTAGTTTTAGTTGCTGCCATTCCTACCACGCTCATCACCACTGGCGACATATCATCAATAACTCCAGAGGGAATGTAAGAAACTACTAGTCCATTGGGAGTAGTTTTTAATGTATAAGGATAAGTAAAAAGGTTACTCGCTTGCGTTTCTTTGGCTAATTTTGACCACCAATCATTTGTTGGCACAGGTTTTCCTAGAGCAGCACCACTCAAATTGGGCGTTCCGGAAGGAAAACCATTTCTACCGGCAGCATCTGTTCCAGGGAAAGTTTTTGTATAACTTCCGCTTCCAACAGGAATCACTTGTGCACTTGAATCTAATGCGCATAAAAAACAAACCACAGCCGTTGCAAACAAAAAAATAATTCTACGTTTCATTATCATTTTAATCTAAATTTATTGTCATACTTTAAAATAGGCTCAAAATTGTTGCTATTCTTTAATAAATTTTGAAGTTGAATTTTTACCCTCGAAAGTCGTTGTTAAAAGGTAAACCCCTTTGGGCAATTCTTGAATCTGTAAAATAGCTTTAGTACTTTTGGGACATTTTGTCAAAACTTCTTGTCCAATGAGGTTATGAATTGATAGCTTTTGAATCATTTCATTTGCTTCAATCGTCAGTTGGTTTGAAGCTGGACTTAAATAAATAGTAACCTCTGGAATTGAAAAAGAAGGCGCCGAAAGCGAAGTCGAAAAGGCTACATCATCAAAATAATAGGTTGAATTTGGACCGCCGTCACCTTGTGCACCAAAATCAAAGAAAAAAACAATTTTATTATCATTATTGTTTACAGGAGGAAATAAAGTAGGAGAATTATAATCGAAAGTTAATTCTACCCACTCATTGGCTTTGGGAATAATGGCATCCGTTTCAAATGCACCTCCATCAAAATCTGTTGGACTACCTTCAAACTTTAATAATAGTTTTTTCCCTGCAACAGGAGCCCAAACTTTTACTTTAACTATTTTATTTGTTGAAAAATCAATTGGACCAGCCATTTGAATCACGCTTCCAGCAAAAGTTTCGCCTGGATTTTTTATCATCCTTACCACCTTTGAACTTGTGTTAATACCTGTTGGGTAAGGATTTGGCAAGATTGTAGTCGCACCGCCACCAAAATCAGAAAAAGAATATGACAAGGAAGAAGATTCAAAATTCAGAGGTAAAACAGGTAAATCTAAAATAGGTCCTGTTCCGATCGACTGTGTTACGTCGTCAAATAAATAAGTTGAATTTGGACTACCGTCCCCTTGGGTGCCAAAATCAAACATAAAAACAACTTGATTATTTACATTGTTAACAGCATCTGCTGAAAAATCAAAAGTTAATTCCTCCCACACATTAGCAGTTGTTATAGGCGATGATAGTTTTTGGAAAGAACCACCAGCTCCTTCAAACTTTAACAAAAGCTTTATACCTGCAACAGGAGAAAATACTTTTATTTTAAATATTCTTTTTGTGGTAAAATCGATTGGTGCTGCCATTGTAATTTTACTTCCTGCCCAGACTTTTCCGGGCCCTTTAACAAGTTGCATAACCGTTGCGCTGGTATTTATTCCAGAAATTTGGGGATTTGGAATCTTTGTTGCCACACCACCATCAAAATCAGTAAATGGATAGTTTATTGTTGTTGATTCAAAATCTAGTGGGAAATTTTGTGCAAATCCCAATGAAAATAGTAGACAAAAAACTACTGTTGCGAAAGTTTTCATTTGCAATTCTTTTTTATTTAGTGCTTTATAGAGCGGGTTTATTTACTACGGAATAATTGCAAGTAGTCGTTACAATTAAATTTTAATTCTTTATAATTTTCAAGTTTTCAATACCCAACGAGTTGTTAATTTTCAAAAAGTAAACTCCCGATTTGAAAGCACTCATATCGATAGTATGATTTGATTTTACTGCCTCTTCAAGCACTTTACGACCCAAAATATCGGTCAAAGTAATATGGTTTTCGTCGTCTGCTAATTGCAATTGCAAGCTGTTCCCAACTGGATTTGGATAGGCAAATTGTTTTATTTCGGAAGGATTTTCCACTCCTAACGAACAACTGCTGCCAACGACATAGGATAGATATTTGGTAACCGACAATCCTCCAGCGAAAGCAAATTTACAGGCATAATTGATGGTCGAACCATTGGTTTGTCCCGCAATAGTTTGAGTAAATATTTTCCCTGAAACGTTTGTCATCGGAGTTTCTGCGAAAGGACTTTGTCGCCACAAATAAGCGATAACGCCAGTTTTGTCTGCATCCAGTAATTCAAAAGTAATCTTTACATCTGTCCCAATGGTTTCAAAGGCATATTTGTAGCCTGTGGAGAAAGGAGTTCCTTGAGAAGATTGTGTATCTGTCCCTGAACATTGCAAAATTGTATTCGTGGTTGCATTCAGCGCAATGGGATTATTAAGAGCTGCATTTCCAGTAGCATCCGTCGCACTAACATTGAAAGTATAATTGGTGTTTTGAGATAAATTGGATATCACCAAGGATTTTATATTACCCGAAGGACTAAAAGTCGAGGCTGTACCATTTGTTCCGTAAGTCACATTATAAGTTACATTTCCTGAATCATCGGTCGCCTTCAACAATAATTCAACTGAAGAACCTGATATTGTTCCAACCGATGCAGTGAAATTTGCAGGAGCTTGGGTATCCGGCGTAGTATTTTGGTACACACGCACATAATCAATATCCATAGCAGTTTGAGTGAAACTTGGATCTATTGGCCCAGCAACACCACCCATTGCAATATTCAACAATAAATACTGCTCCTTATCGAATGGCCAAGTATTTGCATCCTTAACAGCAGGATTGTAGGTATAAAAAACTACATTGTCTACTAAAAAAGAAATTTGGTTGGGCGACCAATTCATCGAATAAATATGATAATTATTGGCAATATTATCGCCAACGACCACACCTCCAATGTTGACAGTATTACCTGAAGAAGATGGTGTATGAAGCGCACTTTGAATATAATTATCGGGTTGCGAACGTGTAATACCGTGTTCTAAAATGTCTATTTCGCCACAAGCAGGCCAATTTGCTGTGCCATAAAGCGCATCAAAATAACCTCCATCTTCATTTACATTTTTACCAAGCATCCATAAAGCGGGCCAAGTTCCGGCGTCTTTTGGAATTTTTGCGCGAATATCGACACGACCGTACAAAAAGGTAAATTTAGAATTCAATCTGGCGGAAGTATACGCTTTAGTCACACTCTGATTGGTATAGGTTTCTTTTTTGGCGACTATTTTCAAACTCCCATTATCCACATAAGAGTTATCAACCCTATCGGTATAATGTTGTACTTCACCATTGAACCAACTGCCTCCCGCGGGCAATTGGGTTTGATGAAACCAATTAGTCGCATTCACTGTTCCACTGGTTGTAAACTCATCAGACCATACCAAATCTTTATAGACTACATCAACTTGTGCAAGGCTGCATTGATGAATCAAAAGTAAAATAAATACAAATTTAGGTAGTAATTTTATCATTCGTTATCTTTGGTTTTTTAATTTTTCACGTTTGTCCCAGATTCCCCAATAGGCTCCCACTTCACCCTCTGGTCCTACTTTCCACGATTCGTCGAAAGAGGAAAAATAAAACATTTCAATTTCATTTTGTTTGGACCAATTTTGTGCATCAATAAAATATTTCATAGCACTTTCTTTGGATGCAACAGCCCCTTTCAGAAAACCACCTTGGCTTGGCCAACCTGTTTCGGTGATTATAATTCTCTTGTTTCCACCGGCATATTTAGCTGATTCAAACATACTTTTCATGTGATTGAACGAATATTCAATAGGACAACCTTCCCAATACGGATAGCAATTAGTCAGAATCACATCGCAGGCTTCTGTAATTCTAGGACGGTGAGAAAATTCATAATAGGCATCGACATAACCTAAAGGTACGGTGTTGGGTATTGCATTTCGTACTCTGTCGATAAATTCCAAAAGTTCGTCTTCGGTTAAATCCTTGCGATACATTACCTCGTTACCTACTGCTGCAACATCGACAAACCCATCGTTTGCCAATTGAATAAGTCCTTCTATTTCTTTTTCATTGACCTCAGGATCATCACCTAACCAAGCACCAACTAATGTTTTTATGCCAAACTCGTGCGCAATTTTCGGGATGAACTCATTCCCTTCCGTACACGAAAAAGAACGCACCCATTGGGTATAAGGCGCAATTATTTTCATTCTGCGTCGCACCTGCTCTTCTGAAATAATATCCCCTGGTTTTTGTCCATCTTCGTATAAACTGAAACAAACACCGTGCATTCCGTTTTCTAAAGTTTCTCGCCATATTTTGGCTAGTTCTTTTGCACTTAATTCTGAAATTTGAATTTCTTTATAATTGTCCTGAAATAAAGCTCGATTTGTAGCATCTGCTAAAGAAAAATTATGACCTTCTCTGTATGACATGATTTTTTATTTTTTAAATTTTAAATTTTCATTTTTATCCCAAATTCCCCAACCGGCACCAACTTCTCCTTCTTGTTTAATTTTCCAAGATTCGTCGAAAGAGGAAAAATAGAACAAATCTATATTCTGGCTTTTGGCCCATTCTTGCACACTTATAAAATATTTCATTGCATTGACTTGGGATGGTGCGGCCATTTCTACAGTTTCTCCCACCGTTGGCCAGCCCGTTTCGGTTATGATAACTTTTTTTCCTTTGGCTATTTCCTTTGTAAACCCAATCATTCTGCTTAAATAATTCAAAGCATAGTCTGCTGAAGCTCCTTCCCAGAACGGGTAACAATTCGCTAAAATTAAATCACAAGCATCTACCAAAGCCGGTCTATCCAAAAATTGATAATAAGCATCTACAGAACCTACAGGAATTGATGCAGGAATAGCAGCTCGAACTCTTTCGATATATCCTATTAATTCTTGTTCCGATATTTCCCCGCGATGCAGCACTTCATTTCCTACGGCTGCAACACTCACTACACCAGCCTTCGCCAAGGAAATAAGGGATTGAATTTCCTTTTCATTTCGATCTTTGTCATCGCTAATCCAGGCTCCTACTATGGATTGTATTCCTTTTTCCTTTGCGATTTCAGGAATTAATTCATTTCCTTTGGTAGCGGAAAATGTTCTAATCCATTTGGTATGTGGCGCTATAATATCGAGTTTTCTGCGTATTTGCTTGTCGGTAACCACATCGTTGGTATCTTGGCCTTCAGCATAGGGACTGAAACATAAACCGTGCAAACCATGCTGTAAGATTTCTGAATATTGGGTTTTGATTTCCGCCTCCGTTTTTGTACTTAAATCCAAACCGATGATGCTATTCAACGATTTATTGTCTAAGTCTAAGGAAAGTAATTTACCAGGTAAATAAGCTGAAGATTGCTTTTTCTGAGCTTTTCTTTTTTGCAATAGAGCGCTTATTTCTATCGCTTTGGCTTCATCGACATCATAATCATTCATTACCCACATCGCACCGAGCGTACCAAGAATTGGAATAAGAGAGAAAAATATTCTTAACCAAAACATCGTCTGATCTGACTGAGTGGCCGCATTTGGGACAAAATCAACCAAGGAATAAATTAATCCGGTTAATAATCCCGCCACAGCAAGTCCGAATTTTACCATCCACCAATAAATCGCGCCTAAACTGCCTTCTCTTCTTTTGCCGGTGTTCAATTCATCTATATCAATTACATCAGATGTCATCGACATCATCAGGGTAAATAAACTCCCAATACCAAAAGAAAAAAATGGCAAGGCAAACAAAAACAAGTAGGGTTTACCGGGAATGAAAAGTAACCAAAGTAAAACATATCCCAAAATCGAGATCCCCTGCGAAAGAATAAATGCCTTCTTCTTACCCATTGTTTTAGATAATTTTGCAACAACAGGGATGACCATCACGGTGGTGATCAGTGCTCCAACACTTCCAAAAAGAGTTGGCCATAATCCGAACCCATCTTCATTTCCCTTAAACAAATAGTATTTAATAATAAAATAGGAAAAACCTGCGGTAGTATTGAAAGCGTTGAAAATTAAAAAGGTAGCTATACAAAGTTTTCGGAATGGTTTTATTTCAACAGAAGCTTTAAGACCCTCCTTAATTTCGCCAAAACTATTGAGAATTCCCTTAAGAGAAATGGAACCGTAATTTTCATTTAAAGTAGATTTACTCGGAATAAAAAATGCTGGAATGGCTGCCATAATAGCGCACGCAATTGCTACATAAACCGCCAAAGTTCTTACCGCTACATCACCCGAGGGAAATAGGGTCTTGTCTGCCATTATAACCCAAAACCAGGGCGCCACTACCCAAGCTAATTGACCAATCAATTGAGCAGTAGCCATAATATTAGTACGCTCGTGAAAGTTATCACTCATTTCGTAGCCCATAGCTACATAAGGAATGCTAAAAATGGTAAGCCCCGTATAGAAGAACAACGAAACAATTAAAAAGTGGATAAAATTATAGGTTACGCCATCACTTGCATACAATTGCCACATAAAAGCGAAAGAAACGCCGAGGATTACGGCACCTGCCAAAACATATTGTCTTCTTCTTCCCCATTTAGATCTCGTATTGTCACTTATATAGCCCATGATAAGGTCTAAAATGGCATCGTAAAATTTTGGAAGAAAGGCTACTAAACCAAGCATCCAACCTGCAAAGCCTAGATTTTGTATTAAAACAACGGTAAAAATTCCTAACATTGCCGGGAACATTTGATTGGCTAACATACCTATTCCAAAAGCGACTTTTTGACCCATTGGAACTTTTTCCGTTGTATGTGAGGTAGTATTTGACATAGTAATATTGGTTTTAGTTAATTATTTTGGTTTTCAAGGTTTTATTACAATGGTTTGAAGTGCTTTGGCATTAATTGAAATAGTTACCTTTTTATTATTCTGATTGATTTCTATAGCGATTTCTTGGTCAGTAGGATTGAAAATTACGACTGCTGTACTTCCGTCAGGATTTTTCACCGCTGTAGCCATCAAATCTTTATTAGTGATTTGGCAGCCAATTTTAACGGCTCCTGGTCGCATAAATTTGCTGAAATGCGCCATCGTATAATACAAGGGTGTGAAATAAACCTCATCTTTTTCAGGATCGACAATTACAGGCGCTACACACCAATTTTTGAACCAATTAGGTCCTCCTTGTTTGTCTAAAACCATATTCCAATCGACCCAACCATCGACCCAATTGTTCAAACAACCAATGATATCAGTGGCATAACGATTGACAGGAGCGTATTTTGGGTGCAAATGTTTGTCTTTTTCAGAGGCCCAATCCCAACCCCAATCGGTGGCTTCTTTTTTCCAATACCAAGCATCATCATTCCAATGTGGGATTTCCGAATCGACACAAGCTTCGGTTTGAATTAAATACTTATTGGGCGCTTTTTTATGAGCGTATTGCAAGGCGTCAGGCAAATAATCATAAGTACTCTCGTACCAATGTATGGCCGTTCCCGCAAAATATTTTGACGATTTTTCGTCTTTAAACATTTCATCTACCCATTCAGGTAAACCCGCTCTGTTTTGGTCGTAGCCTAAAATTTTTACTTTCCCCCAACCATCTTTCTCCAATTTTGGCCCAAGATGATTCTGAACAAAATCGGTCATTTCCTTGGGAGAAAAAAGCGTACTCTCCCAGTTGTTGCCATTGCCGTGCGGCTCATTGATGACGGTAACTCCCCAAATAGCAATTCCTTGTTTTTTATATGCTTCTAAATATTTTGAAAAATACAAAGCAAATGTGTCATTGAACTCAGGCAATAATTTTCCGCCAACATATTTCTTATTGTCTTTCATCCAAGGTGGCGATGTCCAAGGCGAGGCAATGATATTAAACCCTTCTTTCGAAATGGCTTTGGCTTCCAAAATCATTGGAATCAAATCCGATTGATCATCTTCGATAGTGAAATGTTTCAATTCTAAATCATTTTCTACTTTGGCGTAGGTATAATTACTGAGGGAGAAATCACAAGACGCAATGTGCGTTCTGGTCAGTGAATATTTTGCACCCTTTTCGCTAAAATAAGCTTCCAGAATTTTTTTACGGTTTGCCGCACTCAATCGATTGAGCAAAGAAGCAGAAGCCTCCGTAAACGACCCTCCAAAACCGGTGATAGTTTGAAATTTTTCCGTTGGATTTAAGGTAACAACCGCAGCGTTTTTTGCTTCGGAAAACGTAGTAATTTTTTTTAAGGAATTCCCAGAAGCCGAGGTTTCATAAACATCGGTTTTTAATTCTTGTGCCATTATACTTTTATTCATTGAAAAGGTGATACAAAAAAGAAATACTAAAACTTGGAGACGATTTTTTAGGAATAAATTTTTCATCACTATATTATTTTATTTGTAAGGTTGGAGGTGTTTTGACATCCTCCCACAAGGCTTTACTATCGCCATTATAGGTTTTGGTAATGGGTTTTCCATCGCGAGTCAATTTTTTGAAAACTCCTCGATCGACCAAATCCCAGAGCGCAAACTTGGCTTGTCCTTGCAAATTGATTAATCCAAAATGATTTTCAGAACCTTGAGGATTTCCGCTGTCTTTCCACTGCTCGTCAAATGCTTCAAAGTGAAAAAGTGATATTCCTTCTTTGTTGCTCCATTCACGCATTAATCTATAATACTCCGCCGATTTGTATTCGTCGGTCGCTTTCGAACCTGAATTTCCGTACAAATCACTCGCCAAAGTGGCCCAACCTGTTTCTCCGATGGCAATCGGTTTCTGAACTCCCAAGGATTTCATATAATTAGAAACACCTCTATACTGATTGATAGCATAATCGCGCGCTCGAACCATTGCAGCATCAATTTTTTGCTTGTCCGATAATTGCATTTCACTTTCTAAAACGCCCCAAAACACAGGATGATAATGCGTATCGTGCATCGGATAAGTGTGCATCGAAATATAATCGACTGCTTGTATGAGCTGTTTCAAATCTTCTACATGATATTCATTGTCACCACCTCCCCAAGAAGCAAAATTGTCGGAACTGGTAACCCAAAGCGTTGCGGGCAATTTTTGCTCTTTCTTTAAATTTTGCAAATGGTTGACCCATTTCAGGATAATGGCGGGTTCTACATAATAACTGGCCGCCCATTTCACCATCGCTTCGTTTCCAACGGCGATAATCTTGATAATCTCCGGATATTCGTTGGCCAATCGTACTGCCTCGGCAATTTCAACAGCATTGCGTTCACTTTCCACATTATGAATAGGCTGCAGCGCGGTCCAAGCATTTTTGCAATCGATCCAAGCGCCTAGCATCACATACATTTCAAAGCGGGAATCCTCTTTTTTTAATTCTCTAATGGCTACTAATAAATTCGAAACTTCTTTGTTGTGTACATTATAGGTTCTCAGCACTTTGATATTCATTGCAGCAAGTAGTCGCAAATCCTCTTTCAACTGTGCAATTGTGGGTTCAATATCTCTAGATTTTTCCCGAAATCCACCATAACAAATGGCTTGATACTTTGGATTTCCTATAATGTTCTCGGCGGTTATTTCAGTTTCTTTTTTTGAATTCATAAGCTGGCTACTACACGAAAATGATAGTGTAATTATTGAAAAAAGTAATACAAATTTTAATATTTTGTTCATTTACTTAAATGTTAATACTGACTTTAACTTGGCTAATTTCTCCGCTGCGGTGGAAGATGTGCTGACTCAAATCGTGACTTAAGGTCAAGGAAGAAATAGTTTCCAAATTGCCATTTTTAAACAGCACTTCGATTTGATTTCGGTCGTCTATCGAATAAATAACTGGCACTTGACAAACGGTAAATGCCAAACTTCCTTTATCCAATTTTAAGGAATAGGTATTGCTTTGTAAATCATTAAAAGTAACCGTTTCCTCTTGTTGCAGAAATTGATTTTTGTTCAACAAAGCAGGCTCAAAAGTTAGCATACCTTCTTTTACATTAATCCCTAATTCCCCTTTTCTGGTAAGAATATCTTCTTTTACTTGCCCTGTCATTCCCGGCTGTTGCGCTCCGCGATGCGAAGGTGTGTGTGAGTATGGATCGGTTGGAAATGCACCATAGACTTCTGGCGATTTGTGAACTCCGATTCCTGCTCCAATTTGCTCATAATGTGCCGATAGAGCAGCAATTACCGTAGTATCAGCTTTTTCTTGATAGGCTTTTTCGATGACTTCTAAAACGGCTAAATGCAATTTTGAAACCATGTGCCAATATATGGAACCCAATCCTTCGTACCCAAAGAAAGTTCCAGACCTTCCGGTAAACGCTTTGTGATTGAAAACTTCTTCAAAAATTTGCAGCACAAATTCAGATTCTTTTTCCACCAAATCACGGTATTGCGCTCGTTTATGAAGTTGTTCGAGGGCCGCTTTCAAATCATTGGCATTATGGAAATTTCCATTGAAATGATACTCCCCTTTGCAATCCATATTGACTAATGCACTATTCGAATCAGCCAATAACTGAGTCAATAAAGTTGATTTTTCAATACTCGCTTTTGGAATATTATTTTTTTCTAAGAATTTCGGCAAGTCTTTATTTGGATACAAAATATAACTGTTTTGATCGGAACGATACAAAGCACTATTTCGTAAAGCATCTAAAATTTGTAAAGATTCATTGGCATTCAGATAGCCCGAACTTAAAGCGGCTACTTGTCCTTCAAGCATTTCGCTCAAGTTTGAAACCACTATTTCATCTCCTTTTAAAGTCATCAAATTGTAGGCTTGATACAAATGATCCGGTCTTTGATTGGCACGGATTGTGTGTTCTATAAAGTCTAAAGCTACGTTCGCAAAGGTTTTCAAACCCGCCATAGAATGCGTTCTTTTCTTGCCCCAAAATCCGCTGTTATACACCTGCAAACGGTAGTCAGAAGCTGCTTTTCCTAAACGGTCTGTAATACTTCTGCGGGATTTATTGTTAATTTTTCCTGATAATAAGTGTTTGTTTTCTACCAAACAATCTCTCACTTCGTGGTAGAATTCAACCATTTCATTCGAAATTTTGATAGTCTCCAACTCGGATGAATCCAAAATGTTTTGGAATACTTTCAAAAATCGATGCAAATAGCACAAGGTTACCATTGAAACTCCATTTCCAACCAAAGCATTATTGGCGTCATTCCATTCGGGACGTTGGGTATTCATCCAAATTCCGCCTTCAGGAATAAAGTTGGACATTTTAGCCAAAACCGTCGCCAAGATTTTTTCGATGAAATTGACATGATAAATTTCATTGTTATTGTCTCGAAATAGAGCTCCATCGGCGCCAATTTTTTTGCGTTCGGCATTGATTTTTTTCTCCCAACTGTGACTGTATTCTATGGTGTCTTTCGGGTTTTTCAAGATATCTTGATACGCTTTTATGGTATAAGGAACGGCGGCATAAACAAAACAATCTTTTTCAAAATAAGAGTTTAACTTTCCTGGATTGTATTTTTCGATAAACTCTAAAAATTTCAACAAATAAATAATTTGATGATCGCCCCAATAGCCAATGTAGGACCAAGGATTATCGGGTTCAATAGCTTCCCAATCGAATCCGCTTTTGGTCACTCGATACGGATTATAGCCATCGAATGTCGATGCGTTAAGGAATTTATGAATCATTCCTTCGATAAAATTGGGATAGGCATAGGCCAAGGCTTCCCAGTTTTGAAAAATATCGCGCCAATTTCCTTCGTAATCCAAGATTTTGGAACCATCAACTTCACTGCGAGTATTGATAGAGAATTTATTCCAAGGGCGACTCGGATCTCCATGTCGGCGACTGAATTTTAAGGGTAAATATTCGGTACAAAGTCGCACTAAATCTTCATCTTTATGTTTTGCGACCAAATCAAGCAAATCGACATAGGAAAACTCGTCTTTCAAATTTTGGATAAAATCTTGATTTTTTTCAAACACCAGACTATTCGCTTTGGCTAAATACTGCGTAAAATCATTTTTCCCAATTTGGTAATTATCATCAAAAATACCTCCTCGCATAATGTTGAAAAGCGTGTTGGCAAAATGACGGGAATCAATAAATTTATCGGCTGTAAATTGCAAACCATCCGCCGAAGCGCTCAAGGCAATTAGATTTTGCTTGCCCAATTCTATATCCTCATTGACCTGTCTTTCGAGTGTTTTGTCGTGAACTATCGATTCGCAAAGTTGGATGACCTGCGATTGATTTTGATTGACATTGGCAATGATATTCCAGCCCTCCGTGGATTTAGCAGGTAAATACAATTCGTTAGAAATAAAATAAGCTCCTTTCTCGCCTTTTATATCGGTTTCATTGGTGATTTTTTCTAATTTTCTAAACCCTGGAATTTGCTTAGACGATAATAAATAGGTTGGATTATTCATTCTTAACGACCAAACCACATTGGCTTTGAGTGCTTCACTGGGCTCTGCTTTATCAACAATTATGGCACTTAGAGCAAAAATTCCCAAGCCGCTTTCTGCATGCAATTCGGTTCTTTTGTAGGCATCAACCAGATTGCTGGTGCTGGATTGCAAATCGCTGTTTACCCCTTGCGGCATAATATTTTGCAGACCGTCTAAAACTGTAATTGAATAATCAACCTCAGCATCGTTGATGATTTCCGATTTTTTTACAAAACCGAAGCGATTACTGGAATTCCATTGGTATCGAAAGGTCAGTTTCAAATCATTGTGAATTTCTTCGAAAATGACTTTGTTTCCGTAAAAGTTTTTGTAAATATTCCGAGTCAGGTTGTAGTTTTGATTGAACCGTTCTGAGAAAGGTTCCCATACCATAATTTCATCCTGAAAACGGATTTGAAAAATCGATTTACTACCTGTAATATCAGCAAATTCAGTGATTTTATCGTCGGTATAATACGGAAAAAGAGCAAACTCGGCGTTTTTTCTTCCAGCCGAAAGTCCGCCATTACTTGAAATAAACATCCAATGATCGGAATCACTGACGATGCTCATAAAAAAAGGACGCATCTTGTCGCAGTTGGAAATTTTATAGAATTGTTCTCCTTCTAAAGTGGTTATATCAATTGATACAGATTTATTATTGCTTTCCATTCGGTATTCGTTTTTGAGCTTTTAATGTGCTCATTATTATAGAAATAAAAATTAGTAAAAACTTGTAAATTCAATACTTTGGGTAAGTATTAAGTGATCAAAAAATCAACTTTTGATTTTGCCCCATTCGAAATGTATTCGAATAAAAATTATTCGGCTAGTTTATAAACCCTAACATAATCGATGGTCATTTTTTGAGGAAATGAAGTATCAACAGTAGGGAATCCGACAAAAGTTCCTCCAACTGCAATATTCATAATCATATAAAAAGGTTGGTTAAAAACCCATTCGCCTTCAGCAGATACAGTGCTTTTAGTTAATCTTTGGTATAGATACCCATCGACAAAGAAATCAATTTTATCAGCGTCCCATTCTACGGCAAAAATGTGAAAGTCTTTATCGAAACGATTGTTCATCAATGCATAAAAATCTGTTATGGCATTGCCTCCCGAATAACCTGGACCATGGAGTGTACCATATACGATGCTCGGCTGGTTTCCTTTAATCTCCATAATATCGATTTCACCACATTGCGGCCAAGGAGTGGTATCAATATTGGCACCAAGCATCCAAAATGCAGGCCAAATTCCAGGACCATAAGGCGATTTAATCCTCGCTTCAAAACGGCCATAGGCTTGAGTATAAAGTCCTTGAGTTTTGACTCTTGCCGATGTAAAAGCGGAACCACCCAAACTTTCGTTTTTGGCCGTAATAACTAAATTTCCTACTCCATCTAATGAAACATTTTCAGGACGATTGGTATAATATTGCAATTCCTGATTGCCCCATCCCCCATTTCCTATATCGTATGTCCATTTTTTGGCATCCGGTAGCATTCCAGATGTACCATCGAACTCATCACTCCAAGTCAGTTCCCAATTACGCTGATCCAATTTTTGACCGGTATCTGAACTGCATCCTACTAATGAAAACAGTATAACGATCGCTGTTGCAATGGTCAGAGTAAAACTTTTAGCTGTTAAATATTTTTTCATGATCTATATTTTTATTAATTACGGAAATAGATGTTGTCTAGGAAGATAGTACCATTGCCATCAAATTTTAACTGAATAATATTCCCTAAATTCACTGGTGAAAAAGCCGTTAAAGGGATATCGATACTTCTCCATCCATTTACCGAAGGCGCAGGACCAGTAGGAACTGTTAATGTAAAAGCTTTCTCAACAGGGCCAGGGCTAATGAGGTAAACTTTTAAACTGCTAGAATTGGAAGAATAATAATCTAAGTGCAACTGTGTTTTAGAGGTTACATTTACGCTACTGCCCAACTGTATTCCCTGGTAATTGAGATTAGCATATTTTAGGGTGTTGTTTCCAGCTATAGGTACTTGAGTAACTACCGTAGCTTGACCCCAATTGGGATTAAAATCAGTTCCCGCGACATTGGTGTATGCATCACTGAACACCGATGTCACATTAGCCGTAGGAACGGTAGGCGTTGGTGCGGCCGTGGTTGGCGTGGCAGGAATAATACTTCCATCATTGTAGAAATAAATATTATCTGCATAAAAATTAGTAATGTTGGTTCCTTCGAAAATGATTTGACCAATATGTGTTTTGCTAGTCAAACCTGTATAACTTGACAGAGGAATGTTTAGTCCAATCCAACTTTTTGTAACCAAGGTAGGGCTTGAAAAGGACACGACAGAACTTTTATCATCTGTACCTCCCGCTACACCATCGGCTCCGAAATCTACTAATTGTACTTTAAAGACCGAACCCGCTGCTATGGCGTTTGGCATATAAAGATCGATGTGCAAGTGCGACATAACCGAAGCATCAACAGTAGGAGAACTGAATTGAATTCCGACAAAATTGAAATTAGTATAGTTCAATACATTATCTCCATTAACGGTAAAATCGGCAGATTTTGTCGTTTGGTACGGTTGCCAATAGCCATTGTAATAGTCAACTGGAATATTAGGATATTTTTCGGTGAATATCGAAATTACTTTTGAAGCATCTTGCGTTGGAATTGGAGCAGGTACATAGGTTCCTGCCGAGTTGATAGTCAAGGATCCTTTTGCAGTACTATCGCCTAATTTTGCTGTAATAACAGCGGTTCCAGCGCCTATAACTTTTACAATTCCGAGTTCATCAACAGTGGCTACTGATGGATTTGATGAAGTAAATACAAAATAAGCTGGTGTAAGATTTACATTTTGGTTCACTCCATTAGGCAAACTGAAAGAAGCAGTCAAACCATCGATTGGGAGCGTTACTCCTATAAAAGAAGTTTCCACTTTATTGGCACCATTCAAAATAGCCCCTTGTCCGGCTGAAATGGTTCCTAATTTTTCGAATTTTACTTCGTCTAACCAAAAGGTGTATCCTTTTCCGTTTTCGGGTCCTTCTGAAACGAATAACATTCCTTTTTCTATTTTCAATTTGGAAGGATCAGGAATTGGAATAATATATTTTTTCCAAACGGTACTTAAAGTTAGACCAGATATAGAGGTTTGATATTTATTAGCTCCAAAATCATTCCCAAAACCGATCACATCGATTGTAGCAGATTGAGTAGATTTAGCCCAAAAAGTCAAAGCATCATAACCTGATAAATCTCTACCAACCTCTGTAAAATAGGATCCCCCAACATAAGCGCCTGCAGGATCATTTACGTTCGGGACATCAAAACGCATGGACGCGGCAGTCTTATTATAAGACACTTGATCATCTACTTGGAAACCTAAAATAACAGTCCCTCCAAAGGCAGCAAAATTGAGACCTGGGCTAAATGTATCGATAAATACATCGGGATTAACAGAATATTTAGCTGGTTGTAAATCCGCATCATCATTCTGACATCCCCAAACTAGCAGTAAACCCATCAGGGCAAAAACTGCTTTATTTAATTTTATTTCTAGGATTGTTCTCATTTTTATATTTTTATTTAGTTACCAATGTTTATGTGTAAATAGGTTCTAATTTCCCATTCTTGCCCGTTTGAAAATCCGATAGCTGTTGGGTCTGGCACCCACATTCCAGAAGGATCTAAAGTTTGAGTAGGGTTATAACGTGGAGAGTATTGATCTAAAGAACGCCAAGTCCCGCGAATTCCCAGACTAGTGTTTGGCAGAATAAACCAATCGGGTTTTCCGATATTGAACGAGATATCCGCCATCAATTGCAATGGGTATGTCAAGTTGAAATCTCTATGGTAATCAAATGGTCCCCAATCGTTGACTTTTACAAATGAAGTCAATTTGACTTTTTTGTACAGCATTCTTAAATCCAAACCATAACGATCTATTGTTCGGGCATCACTACCATTGGCTTGAGATGGTCCGCCATAAATGGTGCCAATAAAACCAAGATCAGGACTTAGTTTTGAAACAATTCGTGCATTGGTTTCCCATAAATCTTTGGCCGGTGGCGCTCCATTAAAAGCGAAAGTAGAACGGTCGGCTTGAAAACCAATAGCAGCATCCTGAGTTGTAGGCAAATGACGGAATACAAATCCTGCACTTACGGCAAATTTGGAATCCTCTGAACGGTCATTTTCCCAATCATACATCCAAGTACCCGGTGTTGGATCGAAAGTGAACAATATTTCGCTTGCTACTTGTTCTCTATTGGCTCTCACCACAAATGGGTCGTCTAAAATATTACGTGGTCTTCCAGGAGCAGGAACATCTGTAGCGATAGGGCCTTCCAAAGGTTTTTGCCACAGAAAGTTTGGTGCAATTTGTAATTTTCCGATAGTATAGGTCAAACCAGTTAACAAATTGTACTGGTTTCCACTACCGCTGTCTTTAAGTCTCCAACCGGTAAAAGTCTGCGTTAAATCGGCTCCACCTCCAGCAACCAATCCTTGAGCAGCTGCTTGAGCATACCAATTGATTTGTCCACCAGTATAAGTCACTTTCATTTTACCACCCAAATTATCTTTCGTTTCAATTTGATTGATATAGACTTGCTGATTGGCTCCTTCCCCTCGTACTACTTGATAATCTCGACCGTGAAGTGGCTGGCCGGCCCAAATAGCGCCTAAATCAACAGCAAATTTTCCAAATTTTCTGTTTACATGTGCGGTAAAACGTCTTGTTTTGGGCTGTGGAATTGCATAAGAAGTTTGTGTGTTAGTCCTTTGGGTTAAATCTTCGTGAAAAATCCCAGTGAAATCAAATTTTCCAATTGTTTTGGAGTATTTAAGTAAAACCGCTGGATTCGCTCCCCACCAAAGTTCAGGTCCCATCGCTAATTTAAATCCCTTAAACATTTTCTTTCCTTCAATTTCTAATCCATAAGGAGCTCTACCTTGATAAATATCTAAATTAGGTCCATAATTGGCTTCAGGATATAGGCCAAAGAAATCGCCTTCATAACCCCAATGATAGTGTCCGGTTCTATAAAATCCGTCTAGTTTGAATAATTTATCATCCCATTTGTAGCTTGCTCTATAAAGTTCCACTCGATTATTATCTTCTAAAGAGATGGTTCCATCAGGGCTTTCTACTTGCACAGGTCTTCCTCTATTTTCATAAAAAATTTCATCAATTGGATTCAATGCTACATTACCTAAAACATTGAATTCAACGTTGGCGGTCATATTAGCACTGGGACTTCCTTCGACACCTATAAAAAAAGATTGCATATTATCGAAACCCAATTGGTTAGGATAGGTAGTCGTATTTGGAACAGGATCTTTAGGAGTTGTGATTAAATCGCCTCCTGTACTGAAGGTGGTGATTTCTGCAGACAACCTCGATAGTCTAATTTTTGAGTTTTTTGAACTATCCAACGCTGCTTTATCACCTCTGGCTCGTAAAGTGGCATCTAAAATTTGAATAGTATCAAAATGGTGTTCTACATCTGCTAGCTTTTTTCCATTGGAATACGGGTTAAACTGATGTACTTCTTTCAGTACATAGTAAGCGGATCGTGGGTACAATTGATAATTGCCATTTACATCTGTAGGACCTTTGGCGCAAATACCAAACCATTCTTCATTCATGTTATTTTCGCCTTTCACATAATCAAAAGCGTAACCTCCATTCGCCCAAGAGGCATTAGTATCGTGTACGTCTAAGAGTTTTGTTTGCCCATATTTCCACCAACCATCACTAAATTGAAAAGTAAAGCCCCCCAAACAATTTCCGCTTTTACCGATACCGGCGGCGTTTTCATAGATTTCCTTCCAATTGCCTTTGAGCAAAGCTGCTTGTGCATTTTGATCTTCCTGATTAGTTACCGCATTAAAAGCATCTGAACCAAATTCAGCGAATAGAATTGGTTTGCCATATTCTTTTTTAACTCTTTCGAATACATCACCAAACGAAATACCACGATACACATTCAAACCTAAGATATCCACATCCGGGCATTCCTTGGCAATTAAATCAAGAAAAAGCAAATCCCCATTACAAATCCCTATTGGATGTGATTTGTCGATGGCTTTCATAGCGAGGGTCGCTTCATTGAATAATTTATACATCGATTCGGCACGTACTGTAGATTTTCTATCCTCGATAGGAATATCTTCTGTTTCGGCTCCATCCCAAAACAACCCATAATTATTTTCATTACCCAATAAAAATAACAACAAACCTTTGGTATCCTTATACTCGGCAGCCATTTGTTTTACTTCTTCCAGAAGCAATGCGCGGGTCGCAGGGTTAGAATATTCGGTATTCACTACCCAAGTGCCGTTTAAAGTCAATCCATACCGACCAAAAGTATGGTTGAGCATGGTGTAAATTCCGTATTTGGTATAAATGTATTCAATCCATTTTTTAGGTATCCCTGAATATACTCTGATGGTGTTGACCCCCATATTTTTCAAAAGCCCCATCTCATCATCCAGCGCTTTTGTAATAAGTTCGTCTTTTTGTTTCCACAAACTGTAATTAAAATTCGCACCAATAGGCACATAATCCCAATTTACCCCATTGATCATGAGCTCTTGTCCATTTGCTTTAAGTTTGGTTCCTTCAGTGGTATTTACCAATTGGATTTGATCCGATTGTGCAAACAAAGAAATAGAACAACTAAAAAGCGTGAGTAAAAAAATAACCTTTTTCATACTAGATGTAGTTTTGAATGTTTGAATAATTTTTGAATTCGAAAGTCCGAAAAATAGAATATTGTAAATTTAAAGGAATAAACTAGAGTTTCTGCAAAAACAACCACAACAAAAAACATACAATGCAAAAAAAAGCGTCTTAAAGTTTTGATACTTAAATAAAACTTTGTGTTTATTGAAGAAAATGCTGCACAAAAAATCATAATTGTGCTCCTACCAACTCCTAAAAAAACGATAATGTTGTGGTGATGTATAGTTAAATTTTAAGAAATAAACCTAAACTATACAGCCAAGATATACTCAACAAGTCCTTGTTCGTGATGTAAATCCATTTTTTTACGCAAACGATATCTTTTTATCTCTACACTGCGGAGTGATATATTCAGTAAAGGCGCAATTTCCTTGGATGATAGATTCAATCGAAGGTAAGCGCAAAGTCTTAAATCATTGGGAGTTAATAGCGGGTGTTCCTGTTTGATTTTTTTCAAAAAGTCTTTATCAGCTACATCAAATGCTTCCTTAAATACTTTCCAAGAATCCTCTTCGGTAATATTTTTGTTGATGGTTCGAATCACTGATTTTACACTCAAGCTGGCGCTATTTTCGGTTGTTTTTTTCAAATCCTCCTTGATAAAAGCGAGCAATTCATTTTTACTATTCAAACTCATCGTTGAGGCTGCCAACTCTTTGTTTTTCAAATCGACATCGAGCGCAAGCTTTTCATTTTCCAACTTCATAAATTGTTGTTCCATTTCCAGCTCTTTAATTTCGAGTAATCTGTTGTTTTCTTCGATTAACTTTTCTCTTTGTTTATGGTAATAACGTCTGTACGCTTTATGAATGTAATAAGAACCTACCATCAGTAATAGAAAATAGATAAAAAGTGCCAAATTTGTTCTGTAAAATGGTTTTAATATCGTGAAAGAATAAATCGCAGTATTTTCTATAGCAGAATTAGCAAATTTAGCCCGCACCTTGAAAACATAGTCGCCGGGTGAAAGATTTTTGAAATTCGCCGTTGATTTAGTACCCCATTCGCTCCAATCCTCTTGAAAACCCTCTAAAAGATACTGATATTCTGCTTTGATATATTTATTGTATTCGGGTACTGAGTAATCAAATGAAATATTATTTTCGCTGAACCGAAACTCTCCTTCATTTTTCACAGACTGATAATTTGATTTTTCTCCTAATTTATTGGTTGTAACCTCCGTGATAGATACCGTATAATTCTGGGAGGCTAGATCACTAATATTCAAAACATAATAGCCATCTGTTGTACCTATTAAATAATCAAAATTCGAAATTTGTGTAATATTTTCAAAACCAGGCATCGCATTGGTCAAAGAAGCAGGAATAGGAATCACATTTTGTTTGAGCTGATTGCTCACTTTACTTAACGAAAAATAATGGATGTAATTTTTAGAAAATAACCAAATTTTATTCGAATTATCAACAATCATTTTTCCCGAAGTATATTGGTCTTTTTCAAATACCGAACTCAATAATTTGTCTTTATCAAATTGCTTAGTCTTAGCATTCAATTTAAAAATACCTTCTTTGTAAGCGTAATAAATTGTGTTATTAAATTTGACCAAACCTGAATTTTTGCCACTTTTCGGAGAACCATAAGTGGACAGTGCTCGTACATTTAGCAATTTCGGATCCAATTGCAGTCTAAAAAGCCCTTGTTTCTCGTGGCTTACATAGACATTCAGTGCATTATCGATTTCGAAATATCTGGAGGAGTAATCAAAGCCCTTAATTTTATTTCTGAATATCCATTGATTATTTACTTTTTCGATGACCGATACACCGGAATAATTTCCTTGCAGTAAGACCGACTTTTGATTCGGTATTGTTTGAATTTTCCAGGTTCCTGAGCTCGAATAAATATTTTTGGCATTGGCATCATTGATTACGAATGTACCCGAATCGTGACCGCAAAATAAAGTGCCATCATGTTCAAATAAGGACCAAACCTGACCTTTAGTTCCATTAATCAGCGTGAATCCTTCATTGGTTGCGCTGTTTTTGTAAAACAAACCTTGATTGGTTCCAATGTAGAGCTTGTTTTGATAGATTTTAGCCGCATAAACAGTTCCTAAATTCCCGGTTTCATCTGTTCGACTATGGATCGGGGATTGCAGATTTATACAATTGATTCCGTTATCTGAACCCACCCAAAGATTTTTATCAAAATCTTCAAATAAAGATAATGCTGTGTTATTGGTAAGGCCGGTAACTTGAGTGATATGGTATTTTAAATTACCTTCTTTGTTTAAAATAAATATACCTTTCGAAACCGTTCCGATGACTAGACTGCCGTCCGATAATCGAATACTACTATACACATTGGTCGAGGCTAATTCCCCATCGATCGCCGTCGCATATTTCGTCAAAACGGCATTTGCTAGTTTGTAAAAGCCATTGAATTCAGTCTGAATCAAAAGCCCCTCATCAATAGAGAAGATGTTAACAATTCGATTTTTTTGCAGCACCAGATTGTCCGAAACCAACTTACTTTTGCCACTTTCAATTTCGAAAAGTCCACCATTTAAGGATTGAAAATAAATCGAGTTGTTTACTTTGTATGATTTTGTAATACCATTTTTGGTTGGCACGATGATTAGGGTTCCTTTTAGAGAATCAAAAATAAAAATTCTATTCAAAGACTGAAAAACCACCCATTGATCGTAACTGATTATGTTCCAAAGGATTTCGTCGTTTATAAACTTGTTTTTAATTTTAGAACTAAGTGAAGTGTATTTTAGCCTGCCATTGACTTGTCTTTTCCAGAAGCCAAATTCCATATAACAGCCCGTGTAAATTCGGTCTCCAATAATTTTTACCGACCGGATAATGGTTTCATTAGGCGAAGGATAAAGTGACCAACTGGAACCATTAAATTCTAACAGCCCTTCATTATTGGCAAAATAAAGATATTGATTGGTGTCTTGAGAAATCATCCAATTTTGATTTCCCCCCTCATAACTTATTGGGGAATATTTGATTATTGGCGGTAATTCTTGGGAAATACCGATAGAAAAATGAAACAAAAAAGCAAAAGAAATAAATCTAAGAAGACGATTATTCATCATTTGATTAAGAAATTGAAAATTTTGTTTTATAAAAATAGAAATAATTATGGGATAAAAACAATAAAGGCACGTTTTTTTGAAACGTGCCTTTAAAAACAAAACTATTTAACCTAAAAACTATTCTTTAACCACTTTTGATGTGCTTACTTTTCCATCAATTTCTGTAGTGACCATGTATACTCCTTTTTGAAGTTCATTGGTTTGCAAAGTTGCTCTGTTACTTTTTGGACTAGCTTTCAAAACCTCTTGACCTAGAATATTATAAACCGATACTCTTTGTATTTCACTGTTAGCTTCTATAGTCAAAGTGTTTTTCACTGGATTAGGATACATTTTCACACTTGAAGTTTCAAATTTTGAAGTTCCTAAAGCCGTTCCTTTGTAAATATAAACATTGTCAAAATAAACAATACCCAAATTAGAGGTAACAATAAACTGTGCGATATTATTTCTTGCTCCCACTGTCCAGGCTGATAAAGGCATGTCCAAAGAAATCCAAGTACCAGGATTAGGATTAGGTAAAGCAGGGTTGCTTCCATTAGTTGTAGAAAACTCAATAGCGTTTAATTCACCTGTATTATCTGCTTTAAAGTTTGAAAGCTTCAAATTATAACTTTTATCCAAAGTTGCTGTAGAAGTCCAAATATCCATATGAAAACGTTCCATCGCGCTCAAATCTTTATGATTTGCCAGAGTACTAAAATCAACACCGATGAAACCATCTCCAGCGTGATCCACTTTTTTGGTAGCATTACCAGCAATCATAACATCTTGAACAACTTTTCCGGTGGGTGCATACCAGATTGGAGCTGCATTCCAATTATCAATAGTAATATTAGCGTATGCATTGCTAAATATTGAAATTACGTCAGCGGCGTTTCTGTTAGGAGGAGTTGGAGCAGCAACAGTTGGGACTGGCTCAACAGGAGGAACACCAAGGGGTCCTTTAATATTATCTACATAAAAAGTTCTTGCGGGAGTAGTTACATTGGGAAAGAATGACGTTTCACCAGCTTTCCAGTAGGCATGAATTACAAACGAATTATAAATACCATTTGCCATAGGCGCTTTGCCATCTAAAGCAGTATTAAAGGTAAAAGAAAGGGTTTGCCATTGACCATTACCGTTATGAGTAACTTCTGCTGCTGCTTCAGGCGCACCAGAAACACCACCATTTACTTTTACCAAAAATGTAATTGGTGTAAATGAAAGTACATCCATAGTCATCGTTTTGGTTGTTGTCAAACCAACAGGAGATGTTAAATTTAAATTGATTCCTTGCCAAGGCTCAGGACTTGCACTTCCCACAATTTTTAGTACTTGTGACGTGTTAGTTAAAGTACCAGCTTCAACAACCGGAGCTGGCATATTGCCGAAAGGACCTCCATTTACGCCCCCACTTTCTCCAGTTTCAAATCCTAACAAAAGATTTTGAGAGTATCCAAAGGACGCTGTCAATAGAACCACCAAAACTAAAATTGATTTCAATTTTAAAGTAATTTTTTTCATAATAAATAAATTTTTAAGTTAATATTCAAATGTAAGCAATCCTCATCTTATTGATATTTTGTTGAACTATACAAAAACTATACAAAACAAAAAAGGACGAAAACGTTTGAAATCATTACGTATATAGGTTTTAAGCTAAAAATTCTGTCAACATTTCAACTACTAAAAAAACTCATTGTTGTGGTAATGTTGTGTTACTATTATGTAAATGTTAATTATTTATCCTATTTAAATTTAGAAATTGACAAAAAAACAATACTAAAAAAACTGTTTTGACAGTTCATTAACAAAATACCTGATATTTTCCAAACTATTGATTAGTACCAATTCCTTTTTAGAACTTAGCTCTGGACGAGTGACAAATAGAAATTATAATTAAAAAATCATTATTGTCCGATTAAAATTGCAATGAAACTAAAATCGCCAGTAAATATCGTCCCTATGGACATTAAAAGGCGAATGATTTGTTTTTTAACTACCAACATTTTACGCCTAACGGAGCGTACCGCGTAGAGGTTAAATGTTGACAGCAAGAAGATTGCGAATAGTACATTTGTCCCTCAGAGAATACACGTGTATTTGATCGGACAACGGTGCAAAAAAATAAAACCTTAAATTATTTAAAACCAATATCTTAAATTAACTGTTTGCTGTAAGGAGAAAGAAAACATAGAAAATGAGCATAACCAACGGTTTCAAAATTGGAACTTCAGCGAAATTTTTAAAGGTTCAATTTGTTGTACCTCCCTTGTTTTAACTCCACCCCTACTAAAAAACTAATTATATACTCAAAAAATAAAAATATAATCGTAATATTGCAATATAAATATATAACGATGGGAACAACTAAAACGGACGGTTTTACAGAAAAACAAAATGAACTCGCGATTCTTGCCAAAGCATTGGGACATCCTGCACGAATCGCCATTATAGAACACTTGCTCAAAGTGAATTCTTGTATTTGTGGTGAGATTGTCAACGAACTCCCTTTGGCGCAACCTACTATTTCACAACACCTTAAAGAACTCAAAAATGCGGGATTAATCAAAGGAAATTTCGAAGGCGCTTCAATTTGCTATTGCATTGACGCAGGAGGTTTCGAAAAAATAAAAGTTTTTTTTCAAGAGATTTCCAATCATTTGGAGAAAACTAAAAATCAATGTTGTTAATTCGAATAACAGACCTAAAAGGTCTTTAAAACCGGTTTACCTTAACTCTATTAATATTAAAAAGTTTAAACCAAATAGAAAAATTGTTTGTTTTAAGTAGAAAGGCGCTTTGCTTATAAAAGATTTCATAGCTATGTGTAAATAAAATACCTATGAAAACCATTCTAAATTATATTTTTCAATAATCTATGTGGTTAAAAATAGTAATCGATCTCTAAGATTGTTAGTTCTGCTATAGAAAAACGCTAATTTAAATTTAAAACAAAATGAAATGAGCCAACCAAAATTATTGTCTAAACTTAGATGACGATCTAGGCAAATTACATTTGACCAATAAAAAACAATAAATAGATACAAATGAAGCTATCACAAGTAAAAAACATCTTGAAATCGGTTGAAGCGGTAAACTTCATTTTGGCCGACGGAACTTCAGTGCCGGAACATTTTCACGTGACCGAAGTGGGTTTAATCACTAAAAACTTCATCGATTGTGGCGGAACCGTTCGCAAAGAAACCTTGGTCAACTTCCAATTGTGGGATGCCAATGATTTCGAACATCGTTTGAAACCTCAAAAATTATTGAACATCATCGAATTGTCTGAAACCGTTTTGGGCATCGAAGATTTCGAAATTGAAGTGGAATATCAGACACAAACCATCGGCAAATACGATTTGAATTTCAACGGAAACGATTTTGTTTTGCTGAACAAAAAAACGGCTTGTTTGGCCCAAGACCAATGTGGCATTCCTACCGAAAAACAAAAAGTAAAATTATCAGATATTAAAATAGAACAAAGCTGCTGCACGCCTGGCGGAAGCTGTTGTTAATTTTTAAATAATAAAACCAATAGTAAATGACCCCCACAAAAACCATCCTTTTTCCGGCAATTGAAAATGTAATCAAAACTTTAAACTTCGAAAGCATATCCGAAGAACGCAAAACAGTTTTACAACCACTTATAGATTATACTCAAAGAAAAGTCTACAACGGCAAAGAAATTAGACTGAACCTGATTTGTACACACAATTCTAGAAGAAGCCATTTGTCGCAGGTATGGGCACAAACAGCAGCCGCGCATTATGGTATCAAAAACGTGTATTGTTATTCTGGTGGAACTGAAGCCACTGCAATGTTTCCAATGGTAGCCAAAACATTGGAAAAACAAGGCTTTCAAATCGAAACGATAGCAGAAGGAAACAACCCTGTTTATGCCATAAAATATGCTACGAATGCACATCCCGTTATTGGATTCTCTAAAACTTTTGACGACGATTTCAATCCACAAAGCGAGTTTGCAGCGATTCTAACCTGTTCCTCAGCCGATCAAGGTTGTCCGTTTATTGCCGGTGCCGAAGTGCGAATTCCCATCACTTTTGAAGACCCAAAAGCGTTCGACAACACACCTCAACAAGCCGAAAAATACGAAGAAAGAAGTGTGCAAATTGCCACCGAAATGTTTTATGTGTTCTCTAAAATCAAACAATAATTATGTCTGCAAATAATTGTGCCCCAGTGGTAGAAAGAAAAAAACTAGGTTTTCTTGACCGATTTTTGACGCTTTGGATTTTCTTAGCAATGGCATTAGGCGTTTTAATTGGCTATTTTATTCCTTCGACTGGTAATTATATCAACTCTTTTTCTACTGGAACCACTAATATCCCTTTGGCAATAGGCCTAATTTTAATGATGTATCCGCCATTAGCAAAAGTAAAATACGAGCAAATGAACGAAGTATTCAAAAACACTAAAGTTCTAGGAGCTTCCTTATTTTTAAACTGGATTGTTGGACCAATTTTAATGTTTTTCTTGGCATTATTATTATTAAATGGCTATCCTGAATATATGATTGGTGTAATCCTTATTGGATTAGCACGTTGCATTGCGATGGTTGTTGTTTGGAATGATTTAGCCGATGGAAATCGAGAATATGCAGCAGGATTAATCGCCTTGAATAGTATTTTTCAAGTATTATTTTATAGCGTTTATGCTTACGTTTTTATCACTATACTTCCACCCTATTTTGGTTACACCGGTTTTGAAGTCAATATCAGTATTGGACAAATCGCCGAAAGTGTTGGGATATATTTGGGAATACCTTTTGCCTTGGGAGTTATCAGTCGCTACTCCTTAATTGCACTCAAAGGTTCGGAATGGTTTGAGACTAAATACGTTCCTGTTATTTCTCCAATAACCTTGATTTCATTATTGTTTACGATTGTTTTAATGTTCAGTTTAAAAGGAGAATTAATCGTTCAAATTCCTTTTGATGTTTTACGAATTGCACTACCGTTGGTAATTTATTTTGTAATAATGTTCGTGATAAGTTTCTTCATTGGGAAATATTTTGGCGCCGATTATTCAAAATCTACTGCCATTGCATTCACCGCTACAGGAAACAATTTCGAATTGGCGATAGCCGTTGCCATTGGGGTTTTCGGCATCAATAGCGGACAAGCTTTTGCGGGTGTTATTGGCCCATTGGTAGAAGTTCCCGCCTTGATAGCACTGGTCAATATGGCTTTTTGGTTTCGAAAAAAGTATTATTCGAAATAATCCATATTTGAAAAACTATTCCAATACCTCATCTGGTTCTACTGGATTTTGTGTGAAAATCAAAACAATTAAAACTATAATCACAACTATTTTTAAACCATTAAGCTGATTAAGAAAATTAAGGGCTGAAGTATGCTCATTGACACTAGCGAAGCAAACTTAATGTCTTTAATGGTTCGAAAAAAAATAGAATGTTCACAACATTTCCAGTAGTACCAATTACCTTGTCACTTCTTCTATCAAATAAAAGATAGATTTAAAATCGATGCCACTCATTCTTTCAAAACCTATTTCGCAAGTCCTGCTAGTTGAATAACCTTCTGTACAACTTTCAGGAATTTGAGCTTTTAAGTCTTTTAATCCGTGTTCGTTGAGTTCAGGAACTAGGAATCCTCTATCACCTGCAAAACCACAACAATTACTATCAATCATTGTCACTTGATGCGCACAAAGTTGGGACAAAGCCAAAAGCTGGTCCATTTTTCCAATTTTTTTGACAGAACAAACCGGGAAAACCGCAACAGTATCTTTTTTATTTTTTACAGTCAAACGAGGCATCACATAATCCATCATAAATTCGATTGGATCCACGATTTTTAGGTTTTCCGAAAATTCTTCTTTTGAATGATAAAAACACGGACTCATATCATACAAAACGGGATATTTTCCGTTCTCCGACGCTTTCAATAGCGCTGTTTCCAGAGCGTTAGATTGCGAATGATTGGCTTTGGCAAAACCTTTACTAGAAAATGGCATTCCACAACACTGCGCATCCATTTCCTCGGGATAAATTATCGTAAAACCAGCTCGAACCAATAATTGATGGGTAAGTTCCGTCAATTGCAGATCATCTGCTGCTTGAAAACTATTTTTTCCCATACTTCTGTTGATACAAGAAGGGAAATACACTACTTTTAATTCGGAATTAGTATTCATTTTTAATGCTTTTGATTTGTCTTGTGGCTAAAAATTCAGTTGCGAATTTTAAACCAGATACTTTTCACTTTTGAAACAAAATTATAAATAGTTTTAATTTGACCACTTATCTAACAAATCAACATAAAAATTTGTCATTTCACTAGATTCTCCACTTTCTGTTAAACTGGCTACTTCAAGATTTATTAATAAATCAAATATTTCTTCTATTACTTCATCATCCAATTCAATTTTAAAAAAACTGGTTGTTAAATCATTTTTTCTATTATGATTTTCAGCTTTTGGTAATTCATTGTTATTTAGAATATCTAAAAGTTTATTTGAAATTTCTATTTTTTCAACTTTTGAAAGTTCATTTATTGTATTTATAATGGTAATATAATTAAGAGATTTCATTTTGAATTATTTTACAATTTTTTGGAAATACATATTTACAGTGTCTTTATTTTATCGGCTCCTTTGGGCATTTCGGGAATCCATTTGGGTACTTTACCAAAACTAATAAAATGAATTCCATTCGATAATGTGGTCATAATTCGAGTTCCTAAAATAGAATGGAAAAAGGAAACCGCTTTCAATCCTACTCTCAAAACTGCGGTGGTTCCAGCCATAGAAGATCCAATATATTCTGCCACTTTTTTAGAACTGCCGTTCAGTTCGTTTGCCCTCCAAGTTTTTACAAATTTTCCCGTGTCGATATTCACGGGGCAAGCCAAGGCACAAAGTCCATCGGTGGCGCAGGTTTCATCCAATTGATAGGTTACGTCTTTACGAATAGCGGCCAATCGGGTTGGATTCTCATTCGATTCTTCTAATCGGCTGATTTCTCTGGCAATCACGATGCGTTGCCGTGGCGATAAAGTCAAGCCTTCGGAAACACAATACGGTTCGCAAAAACCACATTCCATACATTTGTCAACGATGGCGTGGGATTCGGGCATTGGTTTTAAATTCTTGAGATGCGCTTTCGGATCAGGATTGATTAAAACATCGGGATTGATTTTATTATTCGGATCGAAAATAGTTTTGATGCGTTTCATAATTTCGTAGGCCGCAGTTCCCCATTCTTTCTCTACAAATGGGGCCATATTTCGACCTGTTCCGTGTTCTGCTTTTAGCGAACCATTGAAACGATCGACCACCAAAATGGCTAATTCCGACATCAGTTTTTCGTACCGATCGACTTCGGTTTGGGTTGAAAAATCCTGGGAAAAAACGAAATGCAGATTTCCTTCTAAGGCGTGTCCGAATAAAACGGCATCGTGGTATTCGTATTTTTTGAATAAGTCTTTCAATGCCAAACAAGCCTCAGCCAATTGTGGCAATGGAAAAGCCACATCTTCAATGATTACGGTTGTGCCATTTTTTCGAAGACCTCCGACTGTTGGCAACAGGCCTTTCCGAGCTTTCCAATTGAAATAATATTGTTTGGGATCAGACGTAAATTCATAATCGGTATAAGTCGGAATGGATTGTATTTGCAATCGAATCGCTTCTTGTTTTTGTTGTAAAACTTCCACAGTATTATCACGACATTCGACCAACAAAGCGCAAGCCGATTCGGGCAAGGTTTTAAAATAATCAGGAGCCGCAGGATCATTTTCCACCGAACGGATGGAGTCTCTATCCAATAATTCTACTGCTGCAACCGGAGCAGATTTCAATAAAATCGTAGCATTGCAAGCGTCCTGAATCGTATTGAAAATGAGCAACGAACAGGATTTGAATTTTTCGTCAATCACCGTTTTGAAAGTCACATTCGAAATAAAGGCTAAAGTACCTTCGGAGCCGACCATCAGGTGTTTGATGATTTCAATTGGGTCTTCATAATCGACCAAGGCGTTGATGCTGTACCCAGTAGTGTTTTTTATTTTGAATTTGTTTTTAATGAAATGATACAGCGATTCATCGTTTTTGATGGTATTTCTAAGACTTTCAATTTCTTGAATTAAAGCCTTATGGCTGTTTTTGAAAGCCGCCACAGACTCAGCATCGGAAGTATCGAGCACCGTTCCATCGTTTAAAACTATTCGAATATCAGCTATGGTTTGATACGAGTTTTGAGCCGTACCGCAACACATTCCGCTGGCATTGTTCGCCACGATTCCGCCGATCATTGCTGCATTAATCGATGCAGGATCAGGTCCTATTTTCAATCCGTGAGGCGCCAAGAAAGTGTTCGCTCGCGAGCCAACAATTCCAGGTTCTAATTTAATTTTTTGATTGTTATCTAAAAGTTCAAAATTTTTCCAACCGTGTGTAGCGACCACCAAGACAGAATCCGTAATTGCCTGACCTGACAAACTGGTTCCTGCAGCGCGAAAAGTCAAAGCAATATTGAGCTTTTTGGCTTGTTTTATAATTTCGATTACTTCAGCTTCGTTATGCGCCAGAATGACAATTTCAGGAATCAATCTGTAAAAACTGGCATCGGTTCCGTATGCAAGAGTTTGCAAAGGATTGTCCAAGATTCGTTTTGGATCAATAAATTTCGATAAATTATCTTTTAACTTTTGATAAGACGGAGCTAGCATCGCGATTGTATATTATGTATTATTTGCCAAAGAAGTACATCATTAAAACTTCATTATGATTTAAAATAAGTCATAAGACAAGGATTTTTAGTTGTATCAGAAAGATTAGCATAGTGACTTTAAGCAAGCCCAATAATACAATATCGATACAGCAAGTTTGGGACAAAATAATTTCATTATGTTTTCTGACTCAAATTAATTTTTAAATTCAATCCAAGTGAACTTCGATTAATAAATAGAGGATGAATTATTGCTATTTAGCGCAATCGACGGCTGAAAATTTATATTTCACGTTTTCAAAATCGATAGGAACACCTTTTTTAAAATAAGAAGTGCCTAAATAGGTCTCTATTGTACCATTTCCTAAAACAAGTTCGTTCCCCTTTCTTAAAAACGCCATCGGATTTTTGAAAACGACTTTTTCATTGGTCCCTTGTATAAAACTATAATCCACAAATAGGGTATCGCCTTTATATTCACCAGCAATTTTACCTGTTTTTACAGGCATATCGAACAATTTCATGTCCATATTCCCAGTCAATTTCCCGCTTTTCAAAGTGTTGATTTGAATGCTAACTGTGTCTTTTTCATAGATTGAAACATAGCACTGAACGCTAACGGGTTTTTCCGCTACTGCCTGATCAGCGGCATTTTTTTGATTTCTGTTACAGCTTATAAAGCCTAAACAACACAAAAGTAAACAAGGAAGAATTCTATTTCTCATTGCAGATTAAATTAAATTAGTAATTTCTGAAATTATCAGGGTAAATATAAAAAAATAGAGGCAAAAACGACCCAGTCGGTCACGAAATTTTCAACCTCAAAGAAGATTTTTAACAACAAAATAATCAAAATAAAAAAAGGAGCCATTTAGAAATGGAAATGACTCCTAATTGGTATTAAAAAATTATTTTTTATTATTTAGCGCTCTAATATAATTGACCAATTGCCAACGTTGATCTTCGGTTAGCAATTCATCATAAGACGACATCGGCGGTTTTCCCACGGTAATTTTCCAGAAAATTTCACCATCGGTTTCATTTGGAATGTCTTTTAAAGCCAAAAAATTAGCTGGTTTATTATCCATACTTAAGGCCGCTTCTCCATTCCCTTTTCCTGTAAGACCGTGGCATAAAACACACATTTGTTCGTATATGATTTTTCCCTCTGCAGTCGCTTTGCTATTTCCAGCAAATGGATTTTTTAAACCCTTAGTATATTCGGGAACTGCCCAACTTTTTTGAGCAACAATAGTAGGACTTCCGAAAAACAGTAATACGATAGCTCCTAAAAACAAATAATTACTTTTCATTGTTTCAAAGTTTAAAATTTACATAGTAAAGATACTACAGTTTTTTCAAAAAATTACTATAATTATCACGAAATTTTTAAAAAAATGCGGATATATAACAATTACTTGAATAAATGAATTCTCAATGATTACTGACAAAGGATCTAGTGGTCAATTTCATTCCGTATTAATGTTCCGTAGCGTGCTTAACAGTTATAAAATAGTTAGTTTTAAACACAAAAAAACCGCAAAAGTAGACAACTGATGCGGTTTGGATTAGGTGGGTTAAACGCTATAAAATATAATCGGTATTGATAAAATTAGACTCTTTGCTATTGAGTAAATCTTGCAAGATTTCATTGTTGTACTGATTGTCTTTTGAAGCCACAAAAGTCCTGATTGAAAAAGAACGCAATGCATCGTGAATACTCAAGGTTCCCACTGCTGAATCTTTTCGACCGGTAAACGGAAATACATCGGGCCCTCTTTGGCACGAACTATTCAAATTGACTCTCGATACTAAATTGACCAAGGTATCGATAAGCGGTGCAATGGTTTTGATATTTTGGCCGAACAAACTTACTTGTTGACCATATTGTGATTCCGCCATATCATTGAGTGGTTCTTGAATGTTTTTGAATGCAATAATAGGTACGACAGGGCCAAATTGCTCCTCTTGGTATACTCTCATTTCTTTATTGATTGGATATAAAACGGCGGGAAATATAAAATTCTGTGAACGATCTCCCCCTTTATTGTTTAGCACTTTTGCTCCCTTTGATTTTGCATCGTCAATCAATTCCTGAATATAATCAGGTTTATCCGTTTCAGGCAATGGAGTTAGAAAAACCGAAGGATCCCAAGGATTTCCATAAATTAACTCATCTACTTTTGCAGCAAATCGCTTATTGAATTCATCGACTATAGATTCGTGTACATACAAAATTTTCAATGCTGTACAGCGCTGTCCGTTAAAGGATAAGGAACCCGCAACACATTCCTGAATGGCCAGATCTAAATTGGCATCAGGCAAAATTATGGCTGGGTTTTTGGCTTCTAATCCTAAAATCAAACGCAATCTATTTTTATTCGGATGTAAATCTTGCAAAGCAATAGCTGATTTACTGTTGCCTATCAATGCCAAAATCGAAATTTTTCCAGATTTCATAATCGGCGAAGCGACTTCACGACCACGTCCGAAAAGAATATTAATTACCCCTTTTGGAAAACTGCTTCGAAACGCTTCTAATAAAGGAGAAATCAATAATACCCCATATTTGGCAGGTTTAAAAATAACCGGATTCCCCATAATCAAAGCGGGAATCAATAAAGTAAAGGTTTCATTCAAAGGATAATTGTAAGGACCTAAACACAAAACAACCCCTAATGGACCTCTACGAACCATCGCATTTATCCCTTGTACTTTTGAGAAATGAGCACTTCGACTGTTCAACTCTTTGTAACTTTCGATAGTATCATAGATGTATTCGACCGTTCTGTCAAATTCTTTTTCGGAATCGCCCAATGTTTTTCCAATTTCCCACATCAAAAGTTTTACAACTTCAGTTCGCTGGGCTTTCATTTGGAAAACAAAATTCTCCATACATTTGATGCGATCCACGACCTTCATTGTCGGCCATAAACCTTGACCATTGTTATAGGCTGAGGTGGCAGCGTCGACAGCTTCTATCGCTTCCTTTTCGCCCATAAAAGGGATTGTACCCAAAAAAGTGGGTTCGTAATCCGCTGTTGATGATATGGTGGAATACACTGAAGTGCTTTTTCCAGTCCATTTGACTAAATCTCCGTTTACTAAATAAGTATCTTGCACTAAAGGCGCATTAATTTGGTATTCCTGTGGAATTATATTCATTATTTATATGTGTAGAATTAATTATAGAAAAAAGCTGTAATACCTCCTTCTTTATGGAGAAACGATTTCGCCATCCCAGCCCAAAATTCCTCCTAACAAATTAAAAGCGTGATCAAAACCAAGGCTTTCCATTACTTCGCAAGCCTTCGCACTCCTCGCTCCCGAACGGCAGTATACATAATAATTTTTGGATTTGTCTAAGGCTTCAATTTTTTCAATAAACCCCTGCCCCTCATAAATATCGATGTTGATGGCATTTGAAATGATCCCTTCATTGCATTCATTTTCTGTTCTAACGTCTAAAATAACGGCGTTCGTATCGGCTTCATATTGTGAAACCCAATCTTCTTGTGTTAAGTCCATAGTATCTTTTTTTTGTAAAAATAGGAAGTTTTATTTTAAAAAATAGAATGACAATCTTGATAATACGCTAAACATTCAAAGAAAACGTTATCGTAAATTTAGAAATTTAACTTTTGAATATAATTTAACAAAAAATTAATATCTCGTTTGTATATACAAATAAAAATAGTAATACATTTGTACCTACAAATTACATATATACAAATATGAAAATTGAAGACGAAATAAAAAGTACAGTGCCTTTAGACAATTCCAAAAAAGTAATTTTAAATATCCTTTACACACAAAATGTGGTAACCGACAAATTAAATGAAATTTTGAAGCCTTACGATTTATCAGCTGAACAATATAATGTATTGCGAATATTAAGAGGTCAAAAAGGTTGTCCGGCGAATATGTGCTCTATTCAGGAGCGAATGTTAGCCAAAACGAGCAACACCACCCGATTGGTAGATAAATTATTATTGAAAGAGCTGGTCACAAGAGAGGTGTGTAGCGAAAATCGACGAAAAATTGAAGTGCTAATTACTACCAAGGGCCTAGAACTTTTATCTGAATTAGACCCAAAAATAAAGGAACACGAGCATTCATTTGCCAAAAACTTAAATAGAGAAGAGTTAGAAATTCTCAACGACTTATTAGAAAAATATAGAAATCATTACAATTAATTTCAAATACACTATGAACACTTTTTTAGACCATCAAAACTGGAGATACGCGACAAAAAAATTCGATTCCTCCAAAAAAATTTCAAATCAAGATTTTGAGCTTTTATTGGAAGCGATTCGTTTGAGTTCCTCCTCTTACGGTTTACAACCCTATAAAATTCTTATCATTGAAAATCAAGATTTGAGAGCCAAAATTCAGCAAGCTGCTTGGGGACAGTCGCAAGTTGTAGACGCTTCTCATCTTCTAATTTTTGCCAATCAAACGGATATTAGTGATGCTCAAATCGATGAATTCTTCGAAAACACAAGCAAAACTAGAGGAATCGAAATAGAATCACTTGCAGGATATCAAGGTTTTATGAAAAGTAAAATCAATGAATTATCTGCTGATGCAAAAAACATTTGGAACTCCAAACAAACCTATTTGGCCTTAGCCAATTTAATGAATGCTGCGGCCGAACTAAAAATTGATGTGACACCGATGGAAGGTTTTTCACCTGCCGACGTCAATGAAATATTAGGACTAAAAGAACTAGGACTAAACGCATCACTACTAGCGCCTATCGGGTATCGCCACAGCGAAGATGCAACTCAACACTATAAAAAAGTCAGAAAATCAAAAGAAGAATTATTCATCACAATTTAATTATAAACCTAAAAACAAATTTAACATTATGAAAAATTTAAAATCAATTGCATTAGCATTAGTAGTAGTTTTATCTACAGCGGCAGGAACTGCTCAAACCAAAAAAATTGATGTGTCTAAAAGTAGCATCGAATGGTTAGGAAAAAAAGTAACAGGACAACACAACGGAACCGTAAATTTCAAAGAGGGAGCAGTGGTTTTGAAAGGAAACAAACTTAGCGGTGGTAACTTTACTGTGGATATGGCAAGCCTAACAGCTACTGACCTATCTGGAGAATACCAAGGAAAATTGAATGGTCACTTGAAAGCAGATGACTTTTTTGGAACCGCTAAATTCCCAACAGCTACGCTAGTTTTCAAAAAAATCGGAACAAAATCTGCCAATGTTTATACTGTAACTGCAGATTTAACCATCAAAGGAATCACTAAGCCAGTAACTTTTGATATGACAGTTACAGGAAATTCTGCTACAACAAAATTTATGGTAGATCGTACAAAATACGATATCAAATACAACTCTAAATCTTTCTTCGAAAGCATTGGTGACAAAGCTATCTATGATGATTTCGAATTAAATGTAAAACTTGTATTCTAAATAGATACTGTGTTCATTACTCGCAAACCCCGGCAATAAAATTGTTGGGGTTTGTTATTTAACAAAATCAACAAAAAAAGTAATTTTATTTTTTTCTATTTGGATAATCAAATTTGATTTATATATTTGTGCAAGAAAATATTATGAAAACAATTACAAACAATACTTGGTGGTGGAATAATTTACGTCAATAGTCGTGAACAAAGCTCCCATAGTATAAACTATAAATACAAAAGGCTTGTCATCACGACAAGCCTTTTTTTTGATTTATAAATTGAAATTTTTAGTCATCTGCCTATCAAATAATAAAAATGAAACTATTTAAACTGCAAACCAAATACAAACAAATACTCGCTGACACGATTACACCGGTAAGCGTTTATTTCAAAATTCGGGATCGATTTCCGAATAGCTTACTTTTAGAAAGTAGCGATTATCACGGTAACGACAATAGCTTCTCGTACATCTGCTGTAATCCTATTGCATCAATCAAAATCGAAAACGAAACGATCTACAAAATCTTTCCTGACCAAACTACCGAAACCATCTTGATCGACTCCAAAACAGATATTCCGGAAGTCATTCAGGAATTTTCTGCACAGTTCCAATCGAAAAAAAATGATTTCAAATTCATCAATAACGGATTGTTTGGCTACATTTCATATGATGCCGTTCGTTATTTCGAAAAAGTGACGATCTCCAAAAAAGACGAACAAACCACTATTCCGGATGTCTTTTATGCCGTGTATCAAAACATCATTGCCATCAATCACTTCAAAAATGAAGCGTACATTTTCTGTCATAGTTTAGATGGGAAAAATAATATTTCGGAAATCGAACAATTATTACAATCTCGAAATATTGCATCCTACAAATTTAGCCGTGATGGCGAAGGTAGTTCTAATTTGACCGATGAAGAATTCAAACACAATGTTGCCTTAGCTAAAAAGCATTGCCAACGAGGCGATGTGTTTCAATTGGTTTTATCCCGACGATTTACCCAAGGCTTCAAAGGGGATGAATTCAATGTGTACCGCGCCTTGCGGAGCATCAACCCCTCGCCTTACCTATTCTTTTTTGATTATGGTGATTTCAAAATATTTGGTTCTTCACCCGAAGCACAGATTATTGTCAAAAACCGAAAAGCCGAAATCCACCCTATTGCCGGTACGTTCAGAAGGACTGGCGACGATGAAAAAGATGCTGTTTTGGCCAAAAAATTATCGGAAGACCAAAAAGAAAATAGCGAACACGTGATGTTAGTCGATTTGGCTCGAAATGATCTGAGTCGTCACGGACACGGTGTTCAGGTAGAAAAATACAGAGAAATTCAGTTCTTCTCGCACGTGATTCATTTGGTTTCGAAAGTAACAGGGCAATTACACGAAAAAGCTACCGCTATGCAAGTCGTGGCCGATACTTTCCCAGCGGGGACTTTGAGTGGAGCGCCTAAACACAGAGCAATGCAATTGATCGAAGACTACGAAAAAACCAATCGTAATTTCTATGGAGGCGCCATCGGTTTTATGGATTTTGAAGGCAACTTCAATCACGCGATTATGATTCGAACCTTCTTGAGCAAAAACCACCAATTGCATTCGCAAGCGGGTGCTGGAATCGTAGCAAGTTCCGATGAAGAAAGCGAAATGCAGGAAGTGTACAATAAATTATTAGCGCTGAACAAAGCGTTAGACTTAGCGGAGAAAATATAAGCCCCTTAACCCCCAAAGGGGGAACATTGGAAGGCTTAATTTACAACTTTAAAAAAAAAATAAAATGAATAACAACAATACATCCGCAACAACAACTCCCCCTTCGGGGGCGGGGGGGGCTATTTTAGTCATAGACAATTACGATAGCTTCACTTACAACTTGGTGCATTATCTAGAAGATTTGAATTGCGAAGTTACCGTTTACCGAAACGATGAATTCGATATCGACGAAATCTCGCATTTCGACAAAATATTGCTTTCGCCAGGACCGGGAATTCCTGATGAAGCCGGTTTATTGAAAGCTGTGATTGCCAAATATGCTTCAACCAAAAGTATTCTTGGTGTTTGCCTCGGACAGCAAGCTATCGGAGAAGTTTTTGGCGGAACCTTGTCGAATTTAGATAAAGTCTATCACGGGGTTTCATCTATGGTAAAAACTTCGGTAGATGATGAACTTTTATTCGAAGGTTTAGGAACCGAATTCGAAGTAGGTCGATACCATTCGTGGGTGGTTGATGCCAATTTGCCTGATGTTCTTGAAGCCACCTCATTCGACGAAAATGGACAAGTAATGTCGTTGCGTCACAAAACATTTGATGTGCGTGGCGTTCAGTTTCACCCAGAAAGCGTTTTAACACCAAACGGGAAGAAAATTTTAGAAAACTGGCTGAAGAATTAGTGTTCTATTTTCTGTTAGTAGTAATCAGTACCCTTTTGACAATAAAAAAAACGGATTTGAACGTGCTGGAAATACAGAATCTATGTGGATTTATTCCGGAAACGAACATTGAATACGTAGAGACGTTGCATTGCAACGTCTCTACAGCACCAAAAACAATAAAAATGAAAACAATATTAAACAGACTTATCAACCACGAAATGCTTTCGAAAGAAGAAGCCAAAAGCGTTTTGTTCAACATTTCCAAAGGAAGTTATAATCCCAGTCAAATTGCTTCATTTTTGACTGTTTATATGATGCGAAGCATCAGTATCGAGGAATTAGCCGGCTTTCGCGAAGCCTTGCAAGAATTGTGTATTAAAGTCGATTTATCCGATTATAATACCATCGATTTATGCGGAACTGGTGGTGACGGTAAGGACACTTTCAACATCTCGACTTTGGCTGCTTTTGTCGCTGCAGGAGCGGGAATTAAAGTGGCAAAACACGGAAACTATGGCGTTTCATCCATTTCTGGTTCGAGTAATGTATTGGAAAAAGTAGGGGTAAAATTCAGCAATGACAGTGATTTTTTGAAAAAATGTATCGACCAAGCTGGAATTTGTATTTTGCACGCCCCTCTATTTCATCCTGCAATGAAAAACGTAGGCCCTATTCGAAAAGAATTAGGAATAAGAACGTTTTTTAATATGTTGGGGCCAATGATCAATCCCTCTTTTCCTAAAAACCAATTGGTCGGCGTTTACAACCTAGAATTGGCTAGAAAATATGCGTATTTATACCAAAACACGGACATCAATTACACCATTTTACATTCATTAGAAGGTTATGATGAAATCTCTTTGACCTGTCCAACCAAAACGATTACAAAAAGTATGGAAGGCATTTTGAAGCCAGAAGATTTTGGCGTTCGCCAATTGTCACAAAACGAAATCGAAGGCGGAAAAACCATCGACGAATCGGCGGCAATGTTTATGAATATCATTTCAGGAATCGGTAGTGAAGCTCAAAATAATGTAGTTTGTGCCAATGCGGGAATGGCCATTGCGACGGTCACCAAATGCAGTCCGCTGGAAGGTTTTACAATTGCCAAAGAAAGTTTAGTTACTAAAAAAGGATTGGCAGCTTTAAAAAAATTACAAGAATTAAGTAAATAAAATAGTTTCAAGTTTAAGGTTTAAAGTTGATGGAATATTGAGCAACTTTAAACTTTAAACTTTAAACAAAGAAAACATTAAACAAATACTAATGAATATATTAGACAGAATCATCATTGACAAAAGGCGAGAAGTCATTCTTAAGAAATCCATCATTCCCGTTTCGCAATTGGAAGCTTCGGTTTTTTTTGAGAAAAACGCCCTTTCTTTGAGCGAAAATTTGCGACACAGCCCATCGGGAATCATCGCCGAACACAAACGTCGTTCACCTTCGAAAGCTGAAATTAATTATAGTTTCACCGTGGAAGAAGTGGTAAAAGGTTATGAAAATGCGGGCGCTTGTGGGATTTCAGTCTTAACGGACGGAAAATACTTTGGTGGTTCATTAGACGATTTACTATTGGCCAGAGCTTCAGTGAACATTCCGTTATTGCGAAAAGAATTCATTGTAGATGAATACCAAATCCTCGAAGCTAAAGCCCACGGAGCCGATTTAATTTTGCTGATTGCTGCCGTTTTGACTCGTGAAGAAATCAAAAGTTTATCCGAATTTGCCAAAGGTTTAGGTCTGGAAGTTTTATTGGAAGTGCATAATTTAGAAGAATTAGAGAAATCGATAATGCCTAGCTTAGATATGATTGGCGTGAACAACAGAAACCTAAAAACTTTCGAAGTCAGCTTGGATTTCAGTAAAAAATTGGCAGACCATATTCCAAATGATTTCGTAAAAGTTTCCGAAAGCGGTATTTCGTCCATCGAAGCCATCAACGAGCTAAAACCTTTTGGTTATAAAGGTTTCTTGATTGGAGAAAACTTTATGAAAACCGACAATGCCGGCGAAGCTGCAATGGAATTTATTTCAAAATTAATTTAAACACAAAGAACACGGAGGAAGCACGAAGCACACAAAGCTTTGTGAACTTTTCGCCTTCTTTGCGAACTTTGTGGTTAAAAAACAGTAAACTATGAAACTCAAAATCTGCGGAATGAAATATCCCGAAAATATCCTCGAAATAGGCGCGCTCCTACCCGATTATATGGGCTTTATATTCTGGGAGAAATCGGCTAGATATTTTGATGGTGCAATGCCTGATTTACCAAAATCAATCAAGAAAGTCGGGGTTTTTGTGAATGCTTCTTTGGATGAAATTTTAGATAAAATTCAAAAATACGATTTGCAAGCAGTTCAATTACACGGACAAGAATCGGTTGAATTTTGCAAAAACTTAAAAAAAAATATACCAAACCTGACAGATATCATAAAAGTTTTTTCAATTTTAGATACCTTTGACTTTGCAGAATTAAAACCCTTCGAAAAGGTGTGTGATTTTTTCCTTTTTGACACCAAGGGAAAATTGCCCGGAGGCAACGGAACCGCCTTCGATTGGAAGGTTTTGGAAAATTATCCGTCAACCAAACCGTTTTTTCTGAGTGGAGGAATTGGAATAGAAGAAATAAAAAAATTGGTAGAGATGATGCAATCCGACGTCTCTACAAAAAAATTACCCATTCACGCCATCGATGTGAACAGTAAATTTGAAATAGAACCCGGATTAAAAAATATACAATTATGTAGAGACGTTGCAATGCAACGTCTCCAAAATAAATAAAAAAAATATGTCATACAACGTTAACGAAAAAGGTTATTACGGAGAATTTGGTGGAGCATTCATACCTGAAATGTTGTATCCCAATGTAGAGGAACTACGCCAAAACTATTTAAAAATTACAGCAGAACCTGAATTCCAGGCAGAATTTGATGCCTTGCTCAAGGATTATGTAGGTCGCCCGACTCCGCTGTATTTTGCGGAACGACTGTCTAAAAAATACAATACTAAAATCTACCTCAAAAGAGAAGATTTATGCCATACTGGTGCTCATAAAGTAAACAATACAATTGGGCAAATTTTATTGGCCAAACGATTGGGCAAAACCAGAATCATAGCCGAAACTGGCGCAGGTCAACATGGTGTTGCCACAGCAACGGTTTGTGCTTTGATGGGTTTGCAATGTATCGTGTACATGGGAGAAATCGACATCAAACGTCAAGCTCCAAATGTGGCTCGAATGAAAATGTTGGGAGCCGAGGTTCGTCCGGCACTTTCAGGTTCACGAACGCTAAAAGATGCTACCAACGAAGCCATTCGCGATTGGATCAACAATCCCGTGGACACTTATTATATCATCGGCTCGGTGGTTGGCCCGCATCCTTATCCTGATATGGTGGCGCGTTTTCAGAGTGTCATTTCCAAAGAAACAAAAATACAATTGCTAGAAAAAGAAGGACGAGAAAATCCTGATCACGTCATAGCCTGCGTTGGTGGCGGAAGCAATGCTGCGGGTGCTTTTTACCATTATTTAGATAATCCTGAGGTCAATATTATTGCTGTTGAAGCAGCGGGTTTGGGTGTAGATTCGGGCGAAAGTGCAGCCACTTCTGCTTTGGGCAAAATAGGTGTCATTCACGGTAGTAAAACCTTGCTGATGCAATCAGCTGACGGTCAAATTACCGAACCCTACTCCATTTCAGCCGGATTAGATTACCCTGGAGTGGGACCTATGCACGCCAATTTATTCGCTTCAGGTCGAGCAGAATTCATCTCGATTACCGATGAACAAGCCATGCAATTTGGATTAGAACTTTCACAACTCGAAGGGATCATTCCAGCGATAGAAAGTGCCCACGCCTTTGCGGTTTTAGAACAAAAAAAATTCAAACCTTCAGACCTCGTCATTATCAATTTATCGGGACGTGGTGACAAAGATTTGAACACCTATATTGATTATTTCAAATTATAATTGACTTTAATAGAACAGTAGAATATGATAAAATTATTCACCTACGGCAGCTTGCAACACGATGATGTGCAAGAAAATCTTTTCGGTAGAGTTTTACACGGCACTCCCGAAAGAATCATTGGATATGAATTGAAAAGAATCCAAATCGAAGAAGAATTTGGAATTGTCCATTATCCGGTCATTGTAGAAACCGAAAACCCAGCCGATTTCATTGATGGAATGGTCTATAACGTAACAGAAAAAGAACTTCATCAAGCCGATTTGTACGAAGGAATGCATTACAAAAGAGTTGAAGTACACTTGAACTCCAACCAAAAAGCCTGGGCTTATAGCGCTGCCGATTTAACTCACTTTTAAATAAAACATCAAATCTGAAAATGATTTTTCGAGATTTGACAACTTTTAAAAAGTGGTCAAATCTAATTTGTAAAAACATATAAATGAACAGAATCAATCAAAAATTACAAGCAAATACCAAAATACTTTCTATCTATTTTTCAGCTGGATATCCGAATTTAAACGATACAGTACAAATTATACAAGACCTTGAAGCAAAAGGTGTCGATATGATCGAAATCGGTTTGCCATTCAGTGATCCGTTGGCCGATGGTCCCACCATTCAAGAGAGTTCCACCCAAGCTTTATACAACGGAATGACCACCCAAGTTTTGTTTGACCAACTCAAAGACATCCGAAAAAAAGTTTCCATTCCATTGGTGATTATGGGGTATTTTAATCCGATGCTGCAATATGGAGTGGAAAATTTCTGCCAGAAATGTGCCGAAATTGGCATCGATGGCCTAATCATTCCAGACCTTCCTGTTGACGTGTATGCTGACGAATACAAAGCCACTTTCGAGCAATACGGACTCAAAAACATCTTCCTGATTACACCTCAAACTTCGGACGAGCGCATTCGTTTTATCGACAGCGTATCGGACGGATTTATTTATATGGTAAGTTCGGCTAGTGTTACGGGTTCCCAATCTGGTTTTGGAAGTACACAAGAAAATTATTTCAAACGCATCGCCGATATGAACCTGAAAAATCCTCAGATAATCGGTTTTGGAATTAGTAATAAGGAAACCTTCAATCAAGCCACGCAATTTGCCAAAGGCGCAATTATAGGAAGTGCTTTCATTACAAATTTGACTGAGAATGGAGTTGAAAGTATTGGGGAATTTGTAAAAGCGATTCGATAGAAAAAATGTAAATTGATATAGATCAAGACGGCGTTTAAGGTAATTTAGACGCCGTTTTTTTTTGATTTAAAAATTACTAAGTTTTTAATAACTATAAGATTATTTTTATATATTTGAAGAACAAAATGCGAAACAAATTTCCTTTAATGTAGCCGATTTTGGTTATATACACCAAGGTTTATTTTCAATAAGGAAGTTAGTGGCAATACAACGTCATAAACGTGTTTTAAATAATAAGTATAATTACATTTTTACTATATCATAAAACTAAATTATGAAAACTTACAAACCTAAATTTAATCAGCGTTTTATTATTGTTCTATTTTCTTTGTTTTTTTTATCTTGTAATGATTCTCCTTCGGACACAATTGCTGTGAGAAATGCCAGATTTAAGGCGACAGCAAGTCACCTTTATTTACACGACATAATTAATTTTGAAGCAGCTGACACTTTAGGAAAAACTAATTATCATTGGGATTTTGGTGACGGAACAAAATTAATAAGCGGATACAAAACGACACATAGATTTGACATACCGGGAACTCATTACGTAAAACTTGAAATCAATGGCCTAGTTACTTCACAAAAAGTTATAGTTTACCCTGGTAATGTAAGCTATCAAATAAAAAACGAAAGCTCCCGTGAACTAGATATTCTTTCGTATGTAGACAACATGCATAATGGAACTTCATTTAGGAAGGAACTAAATTCTAAAAATATTTCTGACACTCTTTATGCTAAAACAGAAGTTTATGGAGCTAATGCCACTTTTTTGTTGGGAACGTCAATTTTTATCCAAAATCAAGAATATACCAGGTATAATATGAATTGGATTAAAAACAGTAAGCACAGCATATTATCAATATCAGATACTACTAAAATTATTAAAAGAGTTGGTGCTGACTTAAGAGGTGCTGTTGAATTAAAAAGTGTTTATTAATTTTCTTAAAAAAGTTAAGTAGGTACAATCCCCCGCTAGCGCGAGCTTCTAGCTCGTGAACACCAACAAAAGCTAAATGGGCACGAGCGTGACGCTCGCGCCAGCAATGAAAATATGAAAAAAATACTATACGTTGTAATCTTATTGTTTTCAATTGGAAATATATTTTGTCAAACAGAAAATCTTAATCAAGGTAAATATAAATTTGCAAAAAGAGTTTTTGAAAAAGAGTATTTAAAAACTGCTTACGAAAAGTTTGACGGGAAAATCATAATTGTAAATGATTTTACAATTAAATATGACGAAAAAACATTAAATATTCCGAATTTAAAGGAAGAATATAAACTGATTTTCACCAAAGGCATTTTTTATCCAAACATTGTTATGGGCAATGAAATTACTGAAATTAAAACAAAAGCTGAAATCGATAAAATGACCAAAGACGAAAAAATATTTTATAATATGACCCGAACTGATTCACTTGCTATTGGTGCTTTTGATGAATTGCCTTTACTAAATCCAAATTTTAAAACTAAACGATTTCTAATTTGGATTTTTAGAAATGGAGAAATGAATCCAACGGAATGGTATTTTGAATTACAAAATGCAAATGCCACTAAAGAAACAGAACTGAAAGAATTTATAAAAAAAGCAAAATTAACATTCTGTAAAAGTGGTACAATAATCATATAGACGAACGGCGAACAGCCCCCGCTAGCGCGAGCTTCTAGCTCGTGAACACCAACAAAAGCTAAATGGGCACGAGCGTGACGCTCGCGCCAGCAATAATATATACAAAGAGGCCTAAAAAAAGCCTCTTCATAATTTCGATAGCATAAAAAATCAATAACTTTCCGCCACCACCTCGGGATCAAATTCCATTGCGTCATCCATTTCTACCGCATTATTTTCAGTTTTGGAAGCTTTGAGTGCATTAAACTTTTCCATTTGCTCCAATTCGTCTTCATCGCCAGAGAAATAAGGAAAAACATCCATAATCGGAGATTCAGAAATAGCAGGAATAGTATAGTCGCCCATTGTTCCTTTCATTACTTCAATAGTGTTGTCGTAAGCTTCTTTTACATCGTTGGCTTGGACCAATACATACATATTCGTCTTGCGCTCTTTGCCGCTTTCTTCGTCATAAGCCATTAATGAAACTCTGGATTTAAACCAGCGATCGGCATTTTCGAAAGGATGAATTTCGGCATAATTCGCTACTTTGATGTTCGTGATTTTAAATTCTTCACTAACGTAAGCCTTCATTTCTTCGTTGATTCTGGATTCCGCTTCGGTATAGGATAAGGCATCTACCAAATACGGTTCGGTTGTAACCTTTTGTGCTCCAATATCATCTGTTTTTCTGTATTTTACTTTGCATTCGTACCACATTCCACTCATAATTTATTTTTTTTAAGGATGCCAAAGATAGAAGAAAGATTTTAGATTTTAGACTTCGGATTTTAGATTATAAAACAATATATTGGCAACTTTAGATTTAAAAAAAAGCAAAATAAATCCCTTAGTATTTATTCCAACAAAATCTAAAATCTAAAATCCGAAATCTAAAATCACTTTGCTTATCTTTGCCCTTTCAAAAAATTTTTTATGGAAACTGTTTTAGAAAATGCATTACCTACGGGAAAGCCAAAATGGTTGAGAGTGAAACTCCCTATTGGTCAAAAATATACAGAACTTCGTGGCTTGGTTGACAAATACAGCCTGAACACTATTTGCACCTCGGGAAGTTGCCCGAATATGGGCGAATGCTGGGGCGAAGGAACAGCAACTTTTATGATTTTGGGAAATATTTGTACGCGTTCTTGTGGATTTTGCGGCGTAAAAACCGGACGACCAGAAACTGTGGATTGGGATGAGCCGGAAAAAGTAGCACGTTCCATCAAAATAATGAACATCAAACACGCCGTAATCACAAGCGTGGATAGAGATGATTTGAAAGATGGCGGTTCGATAATTTGGATTGAAACGGTAAAAGCCATTCGCAGAATGAACCCAAACACCACTTTAGAAACATTAATCCCCGATTTTCAAGGTATTGAAAGAAATATCGACAGAATCGTCGAAGCCAATCCAGAAGTAGTTTCACACAACGTGGAAACCGTTCGAAGATTGACTCGTGAAGTCCGCATTCAAGCCAAATACGACCGAAGCTTGGAAGTGTTGAAATACTTGAAAGAAAAAGGAATCAACAGAACCAAATCGGGAATTATGTTAGGTCTTGGCGAATTGGAAGAAGAAGTTTTCCAAACGATGCGCGATTTACGCAATGCCAATGTGGATATTGTAACCATTGGACAATACTTACAGCCAAGCAAAAAACATTTGCCGGTAAAAGAATTCATAACACCGGAGCAATTTGCCAAATATGAAGCCTTCGGACTGGAATTAGGATTCCGTCACGTAGAAAGTGGTCCGTTAGTTCGTTCTTCTTATAAAGCGCAAAAACATATTCTTTAAAATGTTTAATCGGTTAATTGTTTAACCGTTTAATCGATTAACCAATTAACCATACAACTTTGAAAACAAGAATTGCTATAAACGGTTTTGGAAGAATTGGGCGAAATTTATTTCGTTTGCTACTGAACCATCCCTCCATCGAAGTGGTCGCGATTAATGACATCGCCGATACCAAAACGATGGCGCATTTGATTAAATACGACAGCATCCACGGGGTTTTGCCTTTCGAAGTTTCGTTTGATGAAAAGGGAATAATCGTTGACGGAAAACACTTCTTGTTTTTCCACGAGAAAAGCATTTCGAACCTCGATTGGAAATCTGCCAACATTGATGTTGTGGTGGAGAGTACGGGGAAATACAGCACTTTCGACGAAATCAATGCTCACATATTGGCTGGAGCCAAAAAAGTAATTCTCTCCGCTCCTTCCGAAGTTGAAGAAATAAAAACGGTGGTTTTGGGTGTCAACGAAAAAATTCTGGACGGAACCGAAACCATTATTTCGAACGCCAGTTGCACCACCAACAACGCTGCGCCGATGATCAAAATCATCAACGAATTGTGCGGAATTGAACAAGCCTACATCACCACCATTCACTCTTATACCACTGACCAAAGTTTACACGACCAACCGCACAAAGATTTGCGTCGCGCTCGTGGAGCAAGTCAATCCATCGTTCCAACGACAACCGGTGCAGCTAAAGCATTGACCAAGATTTTTCCAGAATTTGAAGGTAAAATCGGAGGTTGCGGAATTCGTGTTCCTGTGCCTGATGGTTCATTGACCGATATTACTTTCAATGTAAAACGTGCTGTGACCATCGAGGAAATCAATGCCGCTTTTAAATTGGCTTCCGAAAAAAATTTAAAAGGAATCTTGGCCTATACGGAAGATCCGATTGTTTCTGTGGATATTATTGGCAATAGAAATTCCTGTTTGTTTGATGCTCAACTCACATCAGTAATTGACAAAATGGTAAAAGTCGTGGGCTGGTATGACAATGAAATTGGTTATTCATCAAGAATTATAGATTTAATTATTTTAACAAATTAAAAATATTTCAATACCTTTATCTTTCTTTTAATAAGAAAATCATATCAACTAATGAAATCATTTGCATTAATTGCATTATTAATCACTACAATATCCTTTTCTCAAAAGCAAAAGCCCAATGAGAGAATTGATAGTATTGGCTATTACAGCGATTTGCGCAAATCAGCCATTAAAGCCAATAAATACAAAGACGCCCTTTTGTATACTCAAAAATCCATACATTTTTCAAAAGACAATAACAATACGGCAGCACTCGCGAATGAAACCTATCAGTTGGGAAAACTGTATTATGAGGTCAAAAAATATGACGATGCGATCAAATCATTCAATAATAGCCTCAGTTATTTTAAAACCTTATCTCCCTCAAATACCTATGCCTTAACGTACTATTATCTTGGTAGGTGTTATATGCATAAAAGAAGTTTCAACAATGCTGAAATTTCATTTACAAAAGCGCAACAATTATTCGATTTCCTAAAGATTCCGGACAGTGCGGAAGTTTTGAGCGTGCAAAAGGGCATCATTTACAAATCAAAAAATAAATTCGAATTAGCCTCGGCTACTTTTGGCGAAATAATTGTAAAACCAGATAATCCGCTGATTTTAGATAGCAAAGCCGAAGCATTATACCAAATCGGGACTATTGAAATGGCGCAAAATAGGAATATTTTGGCTTTAAATTATTTCAAAAAAGCCCTGGAATTGAATTCCAAAGACACCAATTTGGAACAAAAATCAACCATATTGATGGCCTTGAGTACGGTCTATGAAAATATGTTGGATAAAAATAGCGCCTACACTTATTTGAAACAACACACCAATTTAGAAGAAAGTATTGCCATATCCGACAACGAAAAATTAGGAGTCGATGACTATGAAAGTTTCAAAGAATCGGAACGTTTGAAAGAGTTAGAACAGATTACTGAAAAAAACAAGCAACAAGAAAAAGCCAGTAAATTTTCGAAACTGATCAGCATCCTGGCCATAGCACTGATTTCGATTTTATCGTTACTAAGTTTGTCTTTGTACAAGAATAATATCATCCGAACACAATCGAATAAATTATTAGAAGAAAAAAACAAAGAGTTGATTATTGCTAAGGAAAAAGTAGAAAAAGCATCCAATGCCCGATCAGAATTTTTATCGACAGTAAGTCACGAACTTCGAACTCCTTTGAACGCCATCAATGGAATCACGCACTTATTGCTGGAAGAAAAACCAAAAAAATCGCAATTACATTATTTAGAATCGTTGAAATTTTCGGGCAATTACCTCACTAAATTTATCAACGATATTTTAGAAATAAATAAAATTGATTTCAACAAAATTCAGATCGACAACATCAACTTCAACCTCAAGCAATTATTAGTGAATATGCAAAGTTCACTTAAGGAATTGGCTGTAGAAAACCAAAATGAATTTAGCTTTACCATCGATCCCGATATTCCGAATTATCTTATTGGCGACACCACAAAACTATCTCAAATTTTATTGAACCTAATCAATAATGCCTTGAAGTTTACCAAAAATGGAGCGGTAATGGTTACGGTACAATTGCAATCATTGGTTGGGGAAAAGGCGCAAATCTATTTTGAAGTTAAGGATAACGGGATTGGTATTCCGGAAGATAAACTAGAAGCGGTATTCGATAGTTTTTCGCAAGGTTCGATTGATATCAACCGCAAATATGGGGGAACAGGTTTAGGATTGACCATTGTTAAAAAATTAGTGACCTTATTGGGAGGAGAAATAAGCCTTAAAAGTCAAGTAAAAGAAGGTTCTACATTTTCATTTGAAATACCCTTCAAAATAGGAAAAAAACCGAAAGAAAACAGTTCAAAAACTTCAGAAATAGATACAAATACCTTTATTAACAAGAAAATTTTAGTGGTCGAGGATAATAAAATCAACCAGATGATCACCAAGAAAATGCTTGCTAATAAAGGAATAGAATGTGAACTAATCGACAATGGAGAAGAATCAATAAAAAAGTGTGAAAACTATAAATTTGATTTGATCTTGATGGACGTTCATTTGCCAGGAATAAACGGTACGATAGCTACGCAACACATTAGAAAATTCGACACCATAACACCAATCATTGCACTAACGGCCATTTCATTGAATGAAAATAGAGAAATGCTATTGTCGTTTGGGATGAACGATGTGATTACCAAACCATTTGTCCCTGAAGATTTTTATGGCGTTATTTCGAAATATATTTAAGAAATTCTAATACTTAAGAATCAATTCCTTAATCAAAATTCTCACATTAGGTTCCGCTTTTTTGGCAGCTTCAAGTACTTCATCGTGCGAAACTGTTTCGATACTTTCCTCATTGCCCATATCGGTAATTACCGACAGACCAAAGCATTCCATATCCATATGCCGGGCCACAATCACCTCAGGAACAGTAGACATTCCAACACAATCAGCACCAAGAATTTTGACCATTTTGTATTCGGCTAGCGTTTCGAATGTTGGCCCCTGAAGCCCAAGATAAATACCGTCTTGAACCGTTATTTTAAGTTTTTTAGCCAACGCTTTGGCAACAGAAATCATATTATTTGAAAAGGGTTCACTCATATTCAAAAAACGAGGGCCAAAACGTTCGTCATTTTTACCTCGCAAAGGATGTTCCGGCATCATATTGATTTGATCTTTCAAAATGACAATAGATCCCACCTCATAATTTGGATTTACCCCACCGGAAGCATTCGAAACCACTAATTTTTCGACTCCTAAATATTTCATTACACGCACGGGAAAAGTAACCTCTTTCATGGAATAGCCTTCATAAAAATGAAAACGGCCTTGCATAGCAACGACTTTTTTAGTTCCAATTGTACCAAACACCAGAGCACCTTTGTGTCCCTGAACCGTCGAAACAGGAAAATTCGGAATTTCGTGATAGGGTAAAGTATGTTCTATTTGAATATCCTCTGTAAAACTACCCAAACCTGAACCTAAGATGATACCATATTCTGGAGTGAAATTGGTTTTTTCTTTTATAAAACTAACGGTTTCTTGTACTTGCTCCCACATAATTCAAAGTGTATTTTCTAATTTATAACTGTACAAAGATGCAAAAAACGGTTTAAGTTTGGCCGATTATTCAGAAAGTAATTTATCAACATTGATGACCAACGCACTCCAGTTTTTACCAAATAATTTCCAGCTTCTTGCCTTTTTTCAAACGGACAGCCTTATTTTTATTTCCAGAAATCAGAGTTGTTTCGCCTCCATTTTTTGAAAAAATCGTCACTTTTTTTAGACTTTTGTCGTTCCATTCCAATGCAATTTCAAATCCACCTCGGGCACAAATTCCTCTTACAGAACCGCTTTCCCAAGCATCTGGCAAGGCTGGGAGCAAACGAATTTCATTTTCATTGGACTGAACCAACATTTCAGCAACGGCAGCGGCTCCACCAAAATTCCCGTCAATTTGAAACGGCGGATGCGCATCGAATAAGTTGGGATACGTCCCTCCTCCTTGTCTGGGTTTCTCCGTTTTCTTCCCGTCAGGATCAACATAACGAAGCAATTCACGATACATTTTATAGGAACGATTGCCGTCCCAAAGTCGTGCCCAGAGATTGATTCGCCATCCTTTGGACCAACCTGTGGTTTCATCACCTTTTATTTCCAAAGTTTGTCGGCAAGCATTGGCCAATTCAGGAGTTTTCAATGGCGAAATATGATTTCCGGGAAACAAACCGAATAACTGTGATTGATGACGATGCTTGGGGTCTTTATCCTCCCAATCGAAATACCATTCTTGCAAATTTCCCTTTTTTCCAATTTGGTACGGATGTAATTTGGATAGTGCCGTTTCGAGTTTTACTCTAAATTCGGAATCCACATTCAACTCTTTAGAAGCTTTGATAGTTTTGTCGAAACATTCTCTAATCATTGCCAAATCGGCTGTTCCGCCATACAGCGTTGCTCCTACAAAACCATCGGGAGTTAGGTATTGATTTTCCGGCGAGGTCGATGGCGAGGTGATTAAAATGCCATTTTTATCTTCAACCAACCATTTCAAGCAAAATTGAGAAGCGCCTTTCATCATTTCGTACCCCTCATTTTTAAGATAATTTTTATCTTGGGTAAATACATAATGTTCCCAAATATGGGTACTCAACCAGGCTCCAGCCATATTCCAACACGCCCACATCGGTTCTTCTTTTCCAAATTGCCCAACAGGATTGGTCATCGCCCAAATATCCGAATTATGAGCAGCAGCCCAACCTTCATCAACTCCGTAAAAAGTCTTAGCAGTGACTTTTCCGGTTACCGAAAGGTTTTTGATGAAACTCAAAAGTGGTAAGTGCATTTCAGAAAGATTGGTATTTTCGGCTAGCCAATAATTTTCTTCCAAATTGATATTCATCGTATAATTACTGCTCCAAGGTGCATGCAGGTGCGGATTCCAAAGTCCTTGCAAGTTGGCCGGAACACCCAAAGTTCTGGAGCTACTGATCAGCAAATATCGTCCAAAATTGAAATATAAAACTTCCAGATTCTTGTCTTCAATTCCTTCGGAATAACGCAACAAACGTTCATCGGTTGGCAAATTAGGAGCGGTGGTTTTTCCTAAATTTAAGGTAACTCGATTGTAAAATTTTTGATAATCGGAAATATGGTTTTGTTTTAATTTATCGAATGATTTTGAAAAGGCTTTGTTCAAATTATCTAATGCAATAGATTTGTCATTCAATCCCTCGGTAGCAGGATTTTTGTCGAAACCATTAAAACTGGTGGCAATTGAAACATATATTAAAGCTTCGGTTCCGTTTTTCAATTCCAAACTAGAACTAGAACTTGTGAGTGTTCCATCCACATTTTTGATTTTTATCAAACTCGTAAATCGTGTTCCTCGTTCTTTTTCCAAAAGAAAAGTTGGCACAACTTCGTAACCGGCGTTTTCGTGAATGGGCGCCACGCCATTCATTGAAAGCAAATTGTTTTTGATTTGGGTTTCAAATTTCAATAAACTGCTGGAATTAATATCGAAATTCAAGGCTCCTTTTTGACTACTGCACAGCCGAATAATCATCATTTTATCCGGTGCCGAAACAAAATATTCCCGAGTAAATTTTACGCCATCTATTTCATAACTCACTCTTGAAATAGCGTTGGAAATATCCAGTTCTCTATAATAATTGCTGGCTTTTCCGGTGTGATGGTTGTTTATTTCCAATGTTCCCAATGGCGAATACGACTCGGAGTTTTTGCCTTGAATTTTTTTATTCAATTCTTCTGCGAGTTTATAATTTTCATTTTTCAATGCTTCACGAACAGCTGGCAAATTCTTGTATGCCTCGGGGTTCATCGTCGTATTTACAGGTTCTCCCGACCAAAGTGTGATGTCATTCAAATAAATTTTATCGGAATTGACCCCTCCAAAAACGGTTGCACCTTGTTTTCCATTGCCTAATACTAAACTTTCTTCAAAGAAATTTGCTGGTTGTTTGTACCATAAAATATGGGCGGACTGAGCGGTAACTTTGCCATAAAAAAATAAAAAAGACAGTATAAAAAGAAGTTTTTGTATGTGATTTGTTTGCATCTAAAATTAAATTTGTCATGAAAATATATGTATTCCTCTGAATGAAAATATTATAGACTGCTTACCATTTCCTGCTGCCCAATTGTATCAATTTGACCCTGTTATTTACGAAAAACTAAGCCAGAAAGGATTTAATTTTGAGGTTTAATTGGCATTGATTCGATAAAATTTATAATACGCTTATCGAAATTTTCACTTGCTGAAATAAAGGAACTTCTAATAGGCAAATAATACAATTGTTTATTCAATAATTTGCCTTTCAACCGTACATAATCTTTTTCGGTAGTAATAATAATCTTGTTTTGTGCTTTGTTTCTAATTGCCAACAAATCATTTTCGGTAAAATGATGATGATCAGGAAAAACTAATTTCTCATCATTTGTATTCTCTAAATATTTGAAAAATGGTTCTGGTTTTGCAATTCCAGCCAAAAGTAATTTATCCACATTCTTGATTTCGCTCACTTTTATCGATTTATCTTCTGAATAAACGGAATCGTCATAATCGATATAGGAAAAATATAACTGTTGATTGGAATCCAATTGCAATTTAGCTTCAATTTTATTTTGTTCTTCAAGCGAAAGATTCGCAGGACATTTAGTAACAATAACCACATTAGCTCTTTTTGCTCCGCTCCTACTTTCTCGCAAATTTCCTGTTGGTAACATAAAATCGTCCGAATACAAATCTCCATAAGAAGTCAACAAAATATAAAAACCAGCTCTCACTTTACGGTGCTGAAAAGCATCGTCTAGCAAGATAATATCGGGTCTAGCTGATGGAGAAAGCAATTGTTCAATACCGTTTTTTCTATCTGCATCAACTGCTACCTGAATATTTTTGAATTTTGAATAATACTGAAAAGGTTCGTCGCCAAGGATTTTAGCATTCGAACTGGAGTCAGCCAAAATGAAGCCTTTGGACTGCCTTTTATAGCCGCGACTTAATGTGGCTATTTTGTATTTTGGCGAAAGCAATCGAATTAAATATTCGATTTGAGGGGTTTTTCCAGTGCCACCAACGCTGAGATTTCCAACGGCAATTACGGGAACATCAAAAGAATAGGATTTAAGAATGCCTTTGTCGAAAAGAAAATTCCGAATACTGGTAATGAATCCATATAAAATGGCAAAAGGAAAGAGTATTTTTCGAACTAAATTCATAATACGAAAGTATACTATTTTATCATTATAAAAAAGTTGAACTTTTAATTCGTTAACTTTGTTTTTCGAAATAAAAATGAAAATGAAAATCAAAGAAATAAATTCTGTACTCGAAGAAATGGCGCCACTTGCCTATGCCGAAGATTTTGATAATGTAGGCTTATTGGTTGGAAATAAAGACTCGGAAGCCACAGGAGTTTTGGTTTGCCACGATGCTTTAGAAAGTGTGATTGACGAAGCTATTGCCAAAAACTGCAATTTGGTAGTTTGTTTTCATCCCATTCTATTTTCAGGTTTGAAAAAAATTACTGGCAAGAATTATGTAGAACGTTCCCTCATCAAAGCTATTAAAAACGACATCGCTATTTACGCCGTTCACACCGCTTTGGACAATCATCAAGAAGGAGTGAACAAAATATTTTGTGATGCTTTGGGTTTAACCAACACAAAAATCCTTATTCCGAAGTCGAATTTTATTCGAAAATTAGTGACATACACCATTCCAGAAAATGCCGACAAACTCCGAAACGCCTTGTTTGACGTTGGTGCAGGAAACATTGGCAACTACGAAAATTGTAGTTTCAATTCGAAAGGCATTGGCACTTATATGGGTAATGAGCACAGCAATCCCGAATTTGGAGAACGTTTTGAATTTATGGAAAGTGATGAAATTAAAATCGAACTGACTTTCGAAAAACATTTGGAAAACAAAATTCTGAAAGCCCTATTCAAAAATCACGTTTACGAAGAAGTAGCGTATGAAATTTATGAATTGCAGAACAAAAATCAAAATATTGGCTTGGGAATGATTGGAGAATTGCAAGATCCAATGGAGGAAAATGATTTTCTACACTTTGTAAAAGACAAAATGCAAGCAAATGGCATTCGACATAGTGCGTTTTTAGGCAAACCTATAAAAAAAGTGGCCGTCTTGGGAGGTTCTGGAAGTTTTGCCATTAAAAATGCTATTCAGGCGGGAGCCGATGCTTTTTTGACCGCCGATTTGAAATATCACCAATTTTATGAAGCCGAAAATCAATTAATTTTGGCCGATATTGGTCATTTTGAGAGCGAACGCTATACAAAAAATTATATTGTTGATTTTCTTCGGAAAAAAATCCTTAATTTTGCAATCGTTTTATCAGAAGAAAATACAAATCCAGTTAAGTACTTATAGACAATAGAATATGGCGACTACAAAAGAATTGAATGTTGAAGACAAATTAAGAGCAATTTACGATTTACAATTGATTGACTCTCGAATTGACGAAATTAGAAACGTGAGAGGTGAATTGCCTCTTGAAGTAGAAGATTTAGAAGATGAAGTTGCAGGATTAAGCACACGTTCAGAGAAATTGAAAAAAGATCTTGAAACTATTGAAGACCTTATCAAGGTAAAGAAAAACTCCATTGATGAGCACAAAGAAGCCATCAAAAGATATACAAAACAACAAGAAACGGTTCGTAACAATAGAGAATTCAACTCTTTGACAAAAGAAGTAGAATTTCAAGAATTAGAAATTCAATTGGCCGAGAAGCAAATCAAAGAAATGAAAGCTTCAATCGAACACAAAAAAGAAATCATCGCACAATCGAAAGAGCGTTTAGAGCTCAAATCGAACCATTTGAAACATAAAAAATCGGAATTGGAAGATATTATGTCTGAAACAGAGAAAGAAGAAACTTTCTTGTCTGACAAATCATCCGAATATAGAGCTTCTATTGAACCAAGACTTTTGGCTGCTTACGACCGCATCCGTTTCAGTGTTCGCAATGGATTGGCAGTTGTTTCTATCGAAAGAGGTGCATCTGCAGGATCATTTTTCACCATTCCACCGCAAACTCAAGTGGAGATTGCTGCAAGAAAAAAAATCATCACCGACGAGCACTCAGGAAGAATATTGGTTGACAGTGTTTTGGCACAAGAAGAGAAAGAAAAAATGGAGCAACTTTTTGCTAAATTCTAAATTAGTTAAGTCCCGATTTGCATCGGGACTTTTTTTTACTATATTTAGTCCGCTTTGCGGGCTTTTTTTTTACCGTTTTGAATCTGATATTTATGAAAAAAACATTCTACTTTTTGCTAACTAAATCCATTGGGGGCTATATCAACTTCTTGGGGCTGGTTGCACCTAAAAAAGCAACGCAAATGGCTCACGGTTATTTCAGTCAACCACGGAAAGGAAAATTGAGCCTTGATGCTCTACCAAAAACATTGCAGGCTGCAGAATCGGAAACGATAATTCATAATTATGACATCATCCAAACCTACATTTGGAAAGGCAATGACACCGTCGTGTTACTTATTCACGGTTGGGAAAGCAATTCCTCAAGATGGAAAAAAATGTTACCGCATTTGAAAAAATCAGGTTGTACAATAGTAGCCATCGACGGACCTGCTCAAGGCTTATCTAGCGGAAAAGAATTAACCATCATAAAGTACGCAGAATTTATTGATATAGTTTCCAAAAAATACCAACCACATTATCTCATTGGTCATTCAATGGGTGGAAAAACGAGTTTGTATTACCAGTATAAATATCAAAATCCAACCATTAAAAAAATAGTAACTCTTGGCGCACCGAGTGACTTTAAAATTATATTGAAGAATTTTACCTCCTTACTTAGCCTAAATAACAAGGTTAAAAAGTCGTTAGAAAAAAAATATACTGAATTTTTGAATACCCATTTGGATCAAATTTCTTCTCAAGAATTTGCTTCAAAAATTGCTGTCAAAGGACTAATTGTTCACGATATAGAAGACAAAATTGTTCTATTTGAAGAAGGAAAAAAAATAGCAAAATCTTGGAAAGATGTCGAATTTATCGAAACCAAAGGGCTGGGACACAAACTGCACGATGATGATTTGTATAAAAAAGTGTATGAATTTTTGTTTGAAAGGGAATAGCAACCACTCCAGATCGAGAAGGTGCTATATTAACTTAAGTTTTCTAAAAGAAATTCTGGAGAAAAGTCAGCACCGTTTTCCCATTCTAATGTCCAAGAATTAAGTTTAAATCTTCGAAATGTATCTAACTCTTTCAAAGGTTGAAAAATCTTTTTATCAAGATGCCCTTTGAAATCAACAATGCCTTTTTTATTATTGTTAAATTCAATCTCAATTTGATAATCCCTCAAATAATTTGCTTTAGTAATCCAAACTAAACTCATAATAAATTATTTTAAAGGCTCAATTTTATTAGGCAACTCACCATTTTGAGCCAATTTCCAATTTTCTAATAATTCCTGTTTGTGCAAATCCATCCATTCAAACACTAACTTTAATGCTCTTTTCGGCATAAATCCTTCGACGATTTCATCATTTATATTTATTACGGCTCTAAAATCACCATAAACTACGTGAAAATGTGGTGGATTATGATCATTAAAAAACATCTGAATAATTATTCCATAAAATCTGCAAATTTCAGGCATCCATTTTTATTTCAAATTTACATTATTTTTTTTACTTTTAAAAAAGTTCGTTCTAATTTTAGTCTTTATCAAAATTTCAAATTGGCTAGCCCAACCGCAAATTAAATTCCCTATTTTTGCCATATGGAAGAAAATCTAAAACGCCTCAATAAATTCATAGGAGAAACGGGCTATTGTTCGCGTCGTGAAGCCGATAAAATCATCGAAGAAGGTCGTGTCACCATTAATGGCGTTGTTCCCGAATTGGGAACCAAAGTTGGTCCGGACGACGAGGTGCGTATTGACGGCAAATTAATTCGGGAAAAAAGAGAGAAACCCATCTATTTGGCTTTCAACAAACCTGTAGGCATTGAATGTACCACCAACTTGGAGGTTCGTAATAATATTGTAGATTACATCAATTATCCCACACGGATTTTCCCTATTGGACGATTGGATAAAGCCAGTGAAGGTTTGATTTTTATGACCAATGATGGCGATATTGTTAACAAAATTCTTCGTGCCAGAAACAATCACGAAAAAGAATACACCGTAACCGTCAACAAACTGATAACAGACCGTTTTATCGAAAAAATGAGTAATGGCGTACCGATTTTAGACACTGTTACCCGAAAATGTAAAGTAGAAAAAATCAGTTCTACTACTTTTAAAATCATATTAACACAAGGTTTAAACCGCCAAATTCGTAGAATGTGCGAATATCTGGGTTATGAAGTTACGGCTTTGAAACGCATTAGAATTATCAACATTTCGCTTGATGTTCCTGTGGGAAGATTTCGAGATTTAACCGATGCCGAAATCAAGGAACTCAACCAACTGATTGAACCTTCCAGCAAAACCGAAGAAGCAAGCTTACCTAAAACGGAAGCTCCAAAACGCAGAACAGAATTCATCAAAAGAAATGATCCGAGGTTTAAGAAAAGAGGGGATTATTGAAAAATGATCACTCAATAAAAAGCCCAAAACATATCTGTCTTGACCTATCTCCTATTAAAAAACATACTTATTTTAGCATCCTAAATTTTACTCTTGTACTATACCATAGGACGATTCCAAGTAATGAAATAAGAATCAAAAGGTTTGGTTCACTCATTCGTTGCACTTCTTCCCCAAGGTCTAATGCTTTGTTGTTCGCTAAAACTTGTTCTTGTTTCTTTTTTAAAATTGCTTTTTGAGCTTCGTTTTCGACCACCAAATAAGAAGTAACGGGCGTCATTACTTTTGAAATAAAACTATACTTTACCAAATTTAGCCATTCGTTATCTGAAATTTCAGGATGTAAGGATTGAGAATACCATTTTCCTTGCATCATCAATCCTGATTGCCAATTTTTGGGTTTGATTTCATTGGTATCCAATTTAAAAATATCCTTTTTTAAAACAATACTTGCCTGATTATTATTGGGTAAATAAAAAGTCTGGTTACCCGTTTTATATTCCAAAACACTTTGATTAAAAGCTAATTTAGCACTATCCTTTATTTGCTCAACTGGATTTGACACCAAAGAATGTGGTTGAAGTTCTTCATTTTGGGTAAGATCAAAAAAGAAATCGCTCTCTGGAAACGCACATTTCAAGTCTGAAAAATCTTTGTCTAAAACAGCTTTTTGTAGGCTATCTGTAACCACAATCAAAACAGGATATGTCGCTTTTTGTGTTTTATAGGTTTTGAATAATGCCGTTCTTACTGCTCTGTCTAAGTAGAAGCCTCCTTCAAAAATTTGATTTTTATAGGTTTGCTTCCAATCCTTATTTAATGAAATCGTTTTTATATAACTGTTTACAAAAGATATTTTTGCATTTTGAGCTAAATTCGGATTGCTTATTAAAGCTGCTTCAATTCTATTAATAAATTGTGGTGAATATTTTCTTTTAGCTTTAGAAACATCAACTAAAAAATGAAAATAAGGCTTACGTTGAACCTTTTTTAATGACTGTTTTTGTTTGGATGACACATAAATTACGGCATCGCTTGTATTGTTCTCTTTAATAATATTTTCTTCATTGTTTACGAGTTTTACAGTTTTATTATCAATTTTAAAAGTTATCGGTTCTTTATGTAAAATTTCGATTCCTGTTCTTCTAACTTCATTTTTTGCAAACGGAAAAACTCTAAAGGCGACTTTATTAGCCGATTGATAATATAAAATACATGGATCTTTGTTTTCGTTTCTGATATTGGAGAAAACCCACATTGCTGATTTTTTCTCTGCCAAAATCCCCATTTCTTTTTTCTTTCCAACAAACAAATAGTAATCGCTTATCCAAGCGCCTTCAGGCAAATCAATGGTTGTTGCATATTCTGAAAACCAAGTGTTTTCGCTAGTATTGGTGATTTCTAAATCAATCCAGCTTTTCCAAGCATTCTGTTTTTTGTCAAAAGTACTCTTCGATGCAATATTTGTAATCTTTACGCTCTCATTTTGAATCCTATCCCGATTTATTTGAAATGAAGTTGTTCCAAAAAAAACATTTTCAATAGTGTTAATTTTTGCATCCGAAACCGTTAGATTATTTAAAACTAACCAATTGAAATAGGCCGACAAATATGGAGTTTGAGTACCAAAAATAAAATCTCCGTTTCGTTCTTTTTGTTTTTTGATCGTGTTGAGTGTTATTTGCAAAGAGCCTTTATCAATAGCATATGATTTTGAAAAGTTGGGGCTATACAAATAATTTAGTGCTTCGTCTAAAACAATTTTATCCTTGAGATAAGAAATACTTATCAAAAGTGGAAGTACTAAAAAACCCAAAAAAAATGTTGCCCAAATAGCTCTTTTAGAAAAACAACTTTTCAGAAAACTAAAATCTTTAGAGAGTTCATTGATATGTAGCACAAAAAGTAGCAGTGGCGTTAACATTAAAAAGCCTGAACCAATGGCAATTATTGCAACTACAGAAATAGGCAAAAAAGGAAGAAAAACAAGAAAAAAATAGAAGGTATAGGCAAATGTTAGACTTCTTCCAAGGAAAAGAAATACTCTATACATTTTATTTTCAAGGTTTGGCAAACAAAGAAAAACACCATTGAAAAACGCTAAGATATAAAACCAATAATTAGTAAAGTTTCCAAAAATTCCCGAGTCAGTTGTTTCAAACTTATTGAATAGCAATCCGTTATTTACAGCTAAACCTATTAATGGAAGTACAATTGTAATGGGTATTTTCCACGCAAATTGGTATTGCTGCAAAACGGTGGCTTTTTTGATTGCAAGTACATAAACAGCTCGAACAATAAAAAACAGAAAAGCCAGAGTACCAACTATAATAAGAATTAGTAAACTGTGAATTCCAAAAATACCACTATTTAGTCTCCAAAGTGGCAAAATAATTTGAGAAAATAAATACCCTGCTACAGGAATAATAAACGCAATCAAAAAATTCTTCCACGATTGATGTTCTTTAGCGTCAGAAGTAAAATGATAAACCAATACAAATAATGAATACGCAAGTGTTGGCATCAAAAATGTACCAACATACACTATTATGTTTCCAGACATCATCCATTGCGGAATACTACTAGGAAATATTTCATCAATATGATAACCATATAAATAAAGGAATGGTATATAAAGCAACAAAGCCGCTACCCCATACCAAACGGAGACACTTTGTTTTTTAATGGTTAGATACAAAGCGTATCCAAAATTTAGGAGTTCTAAAATACCTAAAGTCAAGCCAAAAGTTTTCCATAAATATAAATTTTCTTCATTTAATAAACTCTTTATAATATTGAATTCTCCAGCAAAAAGGAAAAATAACACAACAATTGGCAATGTGTTGATGATAAAAATCCATTTGGGATTAAGTACGTTTTTCATAGTTAGTGTTGTTTTTAAAAAATCGTTCTAATAGGTAATAACCTAGAAGTAAAAAGGATAAATTGGTTATGATTCCAATAGTTTCGTGAACTACTAATTGAGAGTTTTGGGGCAACAATTGATTTGTTTGATGCTGCAAAACAATGGAAGCAAATATTCTGAACACATTCACAAAAATTGTCATTAGGTAAGCTGACACCAATGCTACCGGAATTATTAAGGCTTTATATAAAGAATTCCTAATATACTTTAAAGCCAAAATACAAATCATAGAGAAGCATAAAAGCAAAAAATTGAAACCCGAACACGATTTTTCGATGATAACATTAAAGTTCTGATAATAAAACCCTTTATCAGCAAAATAAACCGATTTCGAACTTGTCAATAATCCAACCAATTTGTCGGTTGGATTAAGTAAAAAAAATAAATCATTAGTGTTGGCAATTGTATAACCAAATTTCAATAAGATAAAAATCACTATTGCGACCAGATAATAAAATGTGTTTTTAATTGTTATCATATAAATATATTTTGATATTGTAATACGAAAATTTCTAAAAACTAAATATTACTTTTTTTTGCTTAGCAATTCATAATACAAAGCCTTGGACAGAAAACTATCATTTTGACGTTCAGATATTATTTCTTCCCTTGAAACCTCTGGATATTGTCCATCTAAATTCTTCAATTTAAAATAATCTCTCCGTGCTTCATCATTAAAATTTAAATCGCTCAAAAACGTAGGCTCTACTCCTTTGTTGACTGAAATATTGTAATTTGTAACAAGATTTCCCCAATTGACATAACTGCACAAAAGAATCGTTCCGTAACAATACCAAACCATTTGGTTAAAAAGATAAGCGTTGGTTTTTTGCTTTGTAATTTTCAAAAAGGTGAAAACTAAACCAATAATCGCCAAAGTCAGAAACGCATAAACACCTAATCTTTTGTAAGTTAACCCAAAGAAAGATACATATTCAGAGTTTTTGATAATGGTACTAAGGATTAAAATTCCATTTAAGAAAATCCAAATTTTAGACGATCGTTTCAAGTTTTTGGCTTTTTCATCAAAATTAAAACCTCCTTTAAAATAGAACAGAATCACACCAACAGCCATAATAATCGAGAAAATCACAGCGTTTACTCTCTCGTGAGTGGCTGCACTCAACTTTGATTTTTCGACTACTTCAAAAAATTGTTCGTAATTATAGGTCACAATAAAAGCTAAAATCAAAGCATTCAGTAACACTAATGTGATTTCTCCACTTTTCCTTTCAAAATCAATATCTAGAAACGAAAAAGTTCGTTGATTTCGAATCGATTGTTTGTCTTTAAAATCATTATCCATCATCGAATTATAATCCGAAAAAGCTTCAGGAATCCAATAATTCCAAAAAGTGAAGGAAAGATAAAACCCCAACAATGCAATTAGAATGAGTTGAAAAAAATTCACATCCAAATAATAATCCGTAAACAGAGCCGAAAAATGGTCACTTCCAAAAGCATATATGATAAAAAACAAGCCGACAAAAACAGTTGGAATAATGAAATAAGCAATTAGTTTTTTAGCAAAATCATTCTTAATTTCTCGTTTGGGCAGCCATTGAGTAAACATCAACATTCGTCCTAAAGACGTAATTCCGTTTAAAAAAGCAATCGGAAAAACTTGAATAATTTTCAAATTCGATTCTTGCGTTTTGAATTGCAAAAAAATAACAGATAGTGCCAACGCTAAAAACGATACAAAATCACCGTACCAAGCAAAAGCAATACAAGACAATATGGATGTGATCACTAAAACTAAATGGGATCGACTCGTAAATCGATCCTGAAAACAATAACAGATGATTCCGGTAAGAACCAATCCGAAAATAGCCAGATTCACTCCTACTGACTCGTTGTAAAAAAGCAGTGTAAAAATCAAACTGCTCACTAAAATTAACTGATGTTTTTTCATAATTATAAATTTAAAAAGTACTTTGTATTTCAAAGCACAGGGTTAAAAAAAAGGTTATTTAGTTTTGAATAATTTTTCCAGACTGTTCAAATGGGATATAAAAGAAGCCCTACCCAAATTGGTCACTCGATAGGAGGTTTTCGGTTTTTTGCCCACAAATTCTTTTTTAATTTCGATATATGCGGCTTTTTCTAGCGCCGCGGAATGACTTGCCAAATTGCCATCGGTGATATTCAACAGCGTTTTCATTTCGGTGAAATCCACCCAATCATTGACCATCAGAATAGACATAATACCTAATCGGACACGACTTTCGAAATCTTTATTTAATTTATCAATGATTCCCATTCGAAGGATTTATTTATATTTTTTGAATACTATTAATCCGTACAAAATATGTAAAACACCAAATCCTATGATCCAAAAAACCAAACCATATCCTAAAAAGAATAGCGAAACACAGCCTAAAGCTAGTTCGCAAAATCCTAAATATTTAATATCCGAAAAAGTATATTTCTCAGCATTAATAAGGGCTAAACCATAAAATAACAAAGTCGCTGGAGCAATTAAAACATAGATTTGATGGTACAAAAGTGCTATACAAAATACACCTCCAACAACAAGAGGAATAGCCAAATTGACCAACATTTTTTTTGTAGCCGTAGTCCAAATCGGTAAGTTGTACTTTCTACTTTTTCGAATCGTAAAAAAGATTCCGAACGTTAAAGCACTTACCAAAATAATCAAGGCGATAAAAACCAATTCAGCTACTAAATTTACTGAATAGAGTTTGTGCTCTCCATTAAAATAATCAAGTCCATTTGATTTTAAAAGCAGGTAAACATACAACCCGCCGATTAAAGCAGATAGCCCTGCAAATACTCCTGATAGTCCGCTCAATGATATAAATCGTGAAGACCGCTCCATCATAGAGCGAATATGGGATAAATCTTCTTGGTGTTTCTGATCCATAATTAAAGTACTTTGTAATGCAAAGTTAAATTATATTTTGAATTAGCAAACTAATAATTAAAAAAAATGATGGAAAAAATTTCAAAACCAATTAAACTTTAAAAAAACACAAATCCAATTACTCCAATTGTCACGCTGAAAGCGTCTCAACATTCGAGAGCAACCTTATCGAGACGCTTCCAGCGTGACAAATAGCACGAGTACCTATTCGATTAAAACAACAAAGCCTATTCGGTTGAATAGGCTTGTTTATTGGTTTAAAGTGAAAATAATTTAATTTCCACTTCTTATTTTTCGCGCTAATAATGTATTTTTCAACAACATAGCAATCGTCATTGGCCCTACTCCACCCGGAACAGGTGTAATGAATGAGGACTTTTTGCTAACCTCAGCAAAATCAACATCACCAGTGATGACATATCCTTTTGGGTGCGAAGCGTCTTCCACTCTAGTGATTCCCACGTCGATTACTACAACGCCATCTTTTACCATATCCGCTTTCAAATAATTGGGAACTCCAAGAGCAGTAATAATAATATCGGCGTTTTTGGTGTATTCTTCAATATTTTTAGTTCTGCTATGAGTCAACGTTACTGTTGAATCTCCTGGATAGCCTTTGCGGCTCATCAAAATACTCATTGGTCGGCCTACAATGTGGCTACGTCCAATAACTACGGTATGTTTTCCTGAGGTTTCTACTTTGTAACGTTCCAATAATTCCATTATTCCATAAGGAGTGGCTGGTAAAAAAGTCTCCATTTCCAAAGCCATTTTTCCAAAATTGGCAGGATGAAACCCATCAACATCTTTATCGGGATCAATTGCCATCAGGATTTTTTGTTCATCAATATGTTTTGGCAAAGGCAACTGAACGATATATCCATCTAAATCATCATCTTCGTTGAGCTCTTTAATTTTTTCCAACAGTTCAGTTTCAGTAATAGTTTCTGGTAAAGCAACCAAAGTCGATTCGAAACCAATTTGCTGACAAGATCTTACCTTACTCCCTACATAAGTCAAACTAGCTCCATTTGTACCCACAATAACTGCTGCTAAATGTGGTACTTTTTGACCGTCGGCTTTCATTCTTTGTACTTCGGCAGCGATCTCGTTTTTGATATCTTCAGATGTTTTTTTTCCGTCTAATATTTGCATTTCAAAAAAGTTTAAAGTTTGAAGTTTAAAGTTTCAGGTTCAACAACTTTAAACCTTAAACTTAAAACAAGTTTTTTATCTCATTCCAGGCATTCCGGGCATTCCTTTCATATTTCCCATCATTTTCATCATATTTTTTCCGCCAGGTCCTTGCATCATCTTCATCATTTTGCTCATTTGTTCGAATTGTTTCATCAACTGATTCACTTGTTCGACTTTCGTACCTGAACCTTTAGCAATTCTCGCTTTTCTCTTCACATCAATTATGGCTGGTTTCGATCTTTCTTTTGGTGTCATCGAATGTATTATGGCTTCAATATGCTTGAAAGCATCGTCTTCTATTTGCACATCTTTCATCGCTTTTGACGCTCCGGGAATCATCCCTACTAAGTCTTTCATATTCCCCATTTTCTTCACTTGCTGAATTTGGGAAAGAAAATCATCGAAACCAAATTCATTTTTGGCGATTTTCTTTTGAATTTTTCTAGCTTCTTCCTCGTCGTAATGTTCTTGAGCTTTTTCTACCAAAGACACCACATCTCCCATTCCGAGGATTCTCTCGGCCATACGTTCTGGATAGAACACATCGATAGCATCCATTTTTTCGCCAGTTCCTACAAATTTGATAGGCTTATTGACTACCGTTTTAATCGAAATAGCAGCACCACCTCGAGTATCACCATCTAATTTGGTTAAAATAACACCATCAAAATTCAAAATATCATTGAAGGCTTTAGCTGTATTTACAGCATCTTGCCCCGTCATCGAATCGACTACAAACAAGGTTTCTTGCGGTTGAATGGCTTTGTGAACATTAGAAATTTCGGTCATCATTGCCTCATCTACAGCCAAACGACCGGCAGTATCTATAATTACGACATTCAAACCTTGATGCTTTGCAAAACTAATCGCGTTTTGGGCAATTATCACAGGATTGGTATTGTCTGGCTCTGAATAAACATCGACTCCTATTGCCTCTCCAACTACATGCAATTGTTTGATGGCCGCAGGACGATAAATATCACAAGCTACCAAAAGTGGCTTTTTGTTTTTCTTGGTTTTAAGATAATTGGCTAATTTACCAGAAAAAGTAGTTTTACCAGAACCTTGCAAACCTGACATCAAAATAACAGTTGGATTTCCAGAAAGATTGATTCCAGCCACATCACCCCCCATCAATTCGGTTAGCTCATCTTTAACTAATTTCACTAATAATTGTCCCGGTTGAAGTGTAGTCAACACGTTTTGACCAATCGCTTTTTCTTTTACTTTAGTGGTAAAATCTTTGGCAATTTTAAAGTTAACATCGGCATCTAATAATGCACGACGCACTTCTTTTAGGGTTTCGGCAACGTTTACTTCGGTTATTTTTCCGTGACCTTTAAGGATGTGAAAGGCTTTGTCTAATTTATCGCTTAAATTATCGAACATAATGGTAAATATCTTTTATTGAGGTGCAAATATAAGCTAAAGTTGTAAAGTCTCAAAGTCACATACTTGTAAAATTCAGATAATATTCAATAAAAAAACCAGCCGAAATGACTGGTCTTCTAAGCTGCCCAATTAAAAAATTAATTCTTTTCAAATGTGATATAATCCGTACCTCCGCTGCCTCCGCTAACGTGAACCAACTTAATTTTTGTATCTGTTCGTTCGAGAATATTCCAATCGTCGGTAAGTTCTGCAAAATTTGAAGGAGAACTAAAGGCAATATTGAAATCCAAATCACTACTGGGACTATCGTCACCACTATTATCAGTAGTAACAGACCAAGTGCCTAAATAGGTGTTTGCGCCATTTGTAGCTGTTAAAACACTATTGGAACCAAATGTAAAATTATAACCGGTAAAATTTGAAGTTTCATTGACTCCCGAATCTTCATAAAAAGTGATTCTCCAAGTTCCCTTATTTACAGTATTTACAACTGGTGTAGGGTCAACACTAGTACTTGATGAACTATCATTACTACAAGAAAAAAATAAATTTAGCATTATAGCAATTACCACGACCTGTAAAACATTATTTTTTTTCATTTATATTTTTTTAAGTTTCATATTGATAACGTTTTAAAAATAAAAATAGTATTTATTCACTTTCAAAAATTTATTTTTAAGAGAAAAACGAATGGACTTGGAATTTTAAGAAGCCGACTTCAAATCCAAATAAAACAAAACTCAAGCGATAAAAAACGTGTGAATAGCAATACTTAAGATTTGATTAATATGACATTTATCATAATTTAACTTTCAGACAATCAATAACTTTGAAAATAGTTAAGCCCCAAAAAAATAATTATAAACTTAAAAAAAAACGCATTATGAAAACAAAAGTAATTTCTTTTGCCATTTTTGCTGTAGTGCTATTCGTGACAGCAAACCTTTCAGCTCAAACTGCTGGAACAATGACCTTTAATTTTACAACTGTTCAACAAGGTACAAAAACAAAACAGGTAAATGCAGTGTGGATTGAAAATGCTAGCGGCACATTTATAAAAACGAACTTGCTTTACATTGGAGACAGCACAAGTGACCATTTGCCTCAATTTAGTCTTAAATCTGGCGCTAATGGAACTGCTACAAATGGCAATGGGGCAGTTCAAGATGCTTCAACAGGTAATACAATAAATGCCATTACTGGAGCTACACGCACATCAAGTACTGCTCCTTTAGCTTGGGGTCCTTATTCAGTTTCTTGGGATGGCAAAACGGGTGCTGCAACTCCAGTTTTAGTGACAGATGGTAGTTATAAAGTATGGGTAGAAATGGCTTGGAATGATAATCCCGACTTGCACGATTTTATCAATACTGGCTATTCTTTTACCAAAGGAGCTTCAATAACAACTACTAATCCTAGCAATATTGGACCATTAACATCAATAACACTTACTTGGACCCCATCAGCTTTGAGTCTTGACAGCGTTTACAAAACAAAAATAGCTATCTATCCTAACCCAAGTAATGGAATAATAAATGTGCAGTACAATGATATTCCTGTGAGCAAAATAGATGTTGTAAATGTTCTGGGGCAAGTAGTAAAATCAATAAAACTAGACGCATCTTCATCAGAAACTACAGAAAGTATTGATTTGTCTGGGAATGCAAACGGACTATACATTATTAATGTTTCAACAAATGAAACTTCCTCAAGCTATAAAGTCCTTTTAGATAAATAATATTTTTTTTTGAAAAAAGGGAAAAAAGCATTGGTCATTTTTGATTGATGCTTTTTTTTATTCTTTAACGTCGGAAATGATTGCCTTCATATTTGGAGTTTCGTAAACCTGATAATTTCCTGAATCATCCGAATAAATCAAATAAGCTTGCAATTCGGGATGTTTCATCAAAAAAACTTTCGCTTTTTCAAGTCCAAGAACCAAAACTCCTGTTGCATAGGCATCAGATATTATACATTTTTTGGCAAAAATTGAAACGCTCAATAAATTGTTTTTAGTGGGATATCCCGTTTTTGGGTCAATATGATGAGCATATTTTACCCCATCTTCAATAATGAATCTGCGATAGTTTCCTGAGGTGGCAATGGCCATATTTTCTAATTTAGCAATGGCTTTAAGTGGATTTACTGATTCTTTATTGTCGATAGGTTTTTCGATACCAATTTTCCAATTACTTCCATCTGTATTTCGGCCCTTGGCATACACTTCCCCTCCTATTTCTACAATGTACGCTGCTATTCCTTTAGAATTTAAAAAATCAGAAACCACATCTACAGAATATCCTTGGGCAAATGCATTAAAATCCAAAGCTACTCTTGGGTCTTTCTTGATGACTTGATTTCCTTTCAATTCAATTAATTGAAAACCAACGAAATTAAGTATGCTGTCAATTTCGGTTTTTTCTAACTTTTGTTTCGTACCGGGTCCAAAACCGTAAGCATTTACAAGTGGATAAACGGTGGGATCAAAAGCTCCATTAGTATTTTTCCAAACTTCCTTGGCCTTGTTAAAACACGCTTTAAAATATTGGTCAACAATTACATTTTTATCATTAGAATTGATTCTAGAAATGATAGAATTGGGGACATAAGTGGAAACAGACAAATCAAAATTTTTAAGAATCTTTTCAATTTCTGGCTGAAAATTTCTGTTTTTTGCATCAAAATACGTGATATGATAGGTTGTTCCTTGAGCATTCCCCTCAACTTTTATGGGTGAGGATTGACCATAAATAGATGCTGTAATTAGCACTATAAATCCAAAACAAAACCAAATCTTTCCCATAATTTCTATAGAATTAGAATATGTACATTATTTTTTTTGACAAAAAAATACTAACTCCACTAATAACTTGATTCATCTAATTGTACTTTCCCATTGAAAGTCTTGTATAAAAATAGAAAATAAAAAGCAAGTAATGGCGCACCAATCAAGACTATAGTGAGCATAATTCCCAAAGATTTCTGAGAGGAAGCAGCATTATAAATGGTAATACTGTACTGAGGATCAATAGTCGAAATTAATAAAGTGGGATACAACTGAAAGGCAACTAGCATCAACAGAAATGCCATGGTTAATGATGAAAACACTAAAGCTTGAAAATATTTCTTTTTGGAAACCAATCGAGGCACATTAGCAACCGCTAAAAAAGATAAAACAGGCAAAATAAAAAACAACGGATTTTCCTTAAATTTATCAGTAACTCCAGGGATAAAAATTAAAGTATACAACGAAGTAATCGAAAAACAGGTGATGAAGAATATCATTCCCTTTTTTAATAAAAATGTCAATCTGGCGTGCAATCTTCCCTCGGTTTTTAGCAATAAAAAAATACCGCCTTGCGTCATAAAAATAGACAAAGTGGTGCATCCAATCATTAGAGCATACGGGCTTAAAAAGGAAAAAAATATGCCTCCGTGGTAACTATAGTTTGCCCCTATTTCAAAACCTTGGATGACATTTCCTAACACCACACCCAACAAAAAAGCAATTGAGATATTCGAAACGGAATAAATTATATCCCAAGTTTTACGCCACCACAACATTTTTTCGGCACTTCTGAATTTGATTGCAGAAGATCGTAAAACCAACATCATCAAAAACAACATAAATGGAATATACATTGCCGATAACATAGTGGCATACATCACTGGGAAACCCGCAAATAATGCTCCTCCACCAATGATTAGCCAAACTTGATTGGCATCCCAAATGGGGCCAATCGCATTGATAGCAATCCGTCGGCTCTCGTCTTTTCTAAAAAATAAATGCCAAGCTCCTGCTCCATAATCAAATCCTTCTAAAATAGCATAACCAGAAAACAATAATCCAACGACTAAATACCAGAGTGTAGGGTAATCTATTCCTAAAAAAGTTTCCATAATCAGTAGTATTAAATAGTTGCTAATTGATCTTGAACTTCGTCATCGTAGGGCCCGTGCTTAATTTTTTTATTTAAAGAATACAAAAACAGGGCAAACAAAAGGGAATAAACGACTAAAAATAAAATCAAAGAAAACAAAATCTGATTGGCAGAGACTTCTTGAGAAAATCCCTTGCTAGTTCTGAGATGTCCGTAAACTATCCAAGGCTGACGACCCATTTCTGCTGCAAACCAGCCCGCTTGATTGGCAATTTGGGGCAATAAAACGGAAAACGAAAAGATCCACATAAGCCATTTGGTGTCAAACAATTTCCCTCGCCACCACAAAAAACAAGAGTAAGATGTGAGTGCAATCAAAAACATTCCAATCGAAATCATAATGTGATAAAATTGAAATACAGCATTTACCTGACCCGGTCTATCTTCTTCAGGAAAGGCATTCAATCCGGTAATGGGCTTATTGAAATCTTGATAAACCAAAAAGGACAAGCCTCCAGGGACAGCTATTCCAGTTACTTCTTGTGTTTTATTGTTCACCCAACCCGCAAGGTATAAATCTGCTGGAGCTGATTTGGCATAATGACCTTCCATAGCCGCCAACTTGGCCGGTTGATGTACTGCAACGCCATCGGCAGAACTATGCCCAGAAAGTAATTGGCTAAATGAAACTATGGTGGCTACGACCAAGGCAATTTTGAATGCTTTTTTTGAAATTTCTAAAAATATCCCTTTACGAATATAATACGCATGAACACTTAAAACCATAAAGGCACCAGCCAAAAAAGCTCCTTGCCAAACATGAATTACGCGGTCTACACTTGAAGGATTAAAAACCATAGCCCAAAAATCGGTTACTTCGGCCCGTGCCATCAATCCCTCTCCGACGATATGGTAACCTGCAGGTGTTTGTTGCCAACTGTTGGCCACTACAATCCATACCGCTGAAAACATCGAGCCTAAAAAAACTCCTATAGTCGAAATAAAATGGACTTTGGGAGAAACTCTATTCCAACCAAAAATTAATATCCCCAGAAAAGTACTTTCTAAACCAAACGCGAATAAGCCTTCGGCGGCTAATGCACTTCCAAAAATATCGCCGACGTATCGGGAGTAAACTGCCCAATTGGTACCAAACTCAAACTCCATAATGATACCCGTGGCCACTCCAATACCGAAGGTTATAGCGAAAATCTTTAACCAAAACTTAGTTAAAACTTCATATTGTTTTAAACCGGTTTTCAGGTATAATCCTTCCATTATCACCATAATCAACCCAATTCCGATGCTCAACGGCGGATAGATGTAATGGAAAGCGATAGTGAATGCAAACTGAATTCGTGCTACTATTTCTACGTTCATTATGCGTATTAAATTTGTTTGAAAAGAATCATCGTCAACAATAGCTTAGAAGCACTACCGCAGCAATACATAATTGTCGACACAATCATAAAAAAGTAAAATTACCACATTAAAACGCAAGTTTTAGGCGCATTAAGAGTAATTTAGTACTTGTTTATTCCTTACGGTATTGAAAAATGAATAAAGAATTTAACGATTGATTCTACTAGCCGTTTTACATTCTTTCTGGAACAGCTATTCCTAATAATTGAAAGGCTAAAGCAATGGTATCGGCGACTTTTTTCGAAAGTTGTACTCGGAATATTTTTTTATCTAAATCTTCCTCTCCCAATATGGAAACAGCTTGATAAAACGAATTGTATTCGCGAACCAAATCATAAGTATAATTGGCAATCAAAGCAGGACTGTGATTTTGTGCCGCATTCTGAATCACTTCTGGAAATAATTCGAGTTGTTTCACTAATTCTTTTTCCTTTTCGTGTAATATTTTTATCGTACTCGGTGCCGTAAAATCAAATTGGGCTTTACGTATAATCGACTGGATTCTGGCGTAAGTGTATTGAATAAAAGAGCCTGTATTTCCTGCAAAATCAACGGATTCAGCGGGGTCGAAAAGGATTCGTTTTTTAGGATCGACTTTCAAAATGTAATATTTCAAAGCTCCCAATCCAATAGTTTTATACAATTTGACTTTCTCCTCGGCAGAATACCCATCCAATTTCCCTAAATCCTCTGCAATTTTCTGAGCCGTATCGGTCATTTCTTGCATCAAATCATCAGCATCGACCACGGTTCCTTCTCTTGATTTCATTTTTCCAGAAGGCAAATCTACCATCCCATAGGATAAATGATAAAGATTTTCAGACCAATCGAAGCCTAGCTTTTTCAATATTAGAAACAATACTTTGAAATGGTAATCTTGCTCATTACCCACAGTGTAAACCATTCCACCTACATCCGGAAAATCCTTCACACGCTGAATGGCCGTTCCTATATCCTGTGTCATATAAACGGCTGTACCGTCTGAACGCAACACGATTTTTCTATCTAAACCTTCATCGGTCAAGTCAATCCAAACCGAACCATCGGGATCTTTTTCGAAAATGCCTTTTTCTAAACCAATTTGCACTACGTCTTTTCCTAACAAATAGGTATTGCTTTCGTAGTAATATTGATCAAAATCGACTCCCAAATTTTTATAAGTTGTAGCAAAACCAGCATAAACCCACTGATTCATCATCTTCCAAAGTGACATAACTTCTTCATCACCTGCCTCCCATTTCAAAAGCATTTCTTGCGCTTCTAAGATAATTGGCGCTTGTTTTTTGGCTTCCTCTTCGGTTTTCCCTTCAGCCATTAATTGATTGATTTCTTCCTTATACGCTTTATCAAAAGCTACATAATAATTCCCAACTAGTTTATCTCCTTTCAAACCTGTCGATTCTGGAGTTTCGCTGTTGCCAAATTTTTTCCAAGCCAACATCGACTTACAAATATGAATGCCTCGATCGTTGATGATTTGTGTTTTGTACACTTTTTTGCCCGAAGCTTTGATGATTTCGGCAACGGAATAGCCTAAAAGATTGTTACGAACGTGCCCTAAATGTAAGGGTTTATTGGTATTTGGCGAAGAATATTCAACCATAATCGCTTTATCTTCTGGACTTGGAGTAACAAAACCAAATTTTTCGTCTTTTCGAATTTCATTGAAAAAATTCAGGTAATATTCGTCAGAGATTACAATATTCAAAAAGCCTGAAACCACATTAAAACGGGATACTTCAGAAACATTTTCGACCAAATAATTACCAATTTTATTGCCTAATTCAACTGGATTACTTTTTACTAATTTCAATAAAGGAAAGATCACCATCGTGATATCACCTTCAAATTCCTTGCGTGTGGACTGAAATTCAATTTTATCGATTGTGACGTTAAATAATGTAAAAACTGCTTTTTCTATTGAGGACGTTAGAATCTGTGATAGGCTCATTTTAATCTGATTTTAAGGCTGCAAATATATGGATTTTCGTCGGATTTTGCGGCTAGTTTTTTCTGAAATAAATTAAGTTAAATTCCGTTATAGAGCCTAAGAACCTTCTAATAAGATCATTGATTTTGTTGCAGAAACATACTAAAATCAACTATTTTGTGTCTTTTATCGAAGAAATTATTTTTTATATCGATAATATTATATTTTTACCCAAAATGCAAAGCCCTATGAAAAATAGCCTTCTAGTCATCATTTCACTATTTTGGATAGGATGTTTTTCTCAAACTATTACAGTGGATACTGGCACTTATACCGTGCCTCAATTGGTTACAGATGTCTTGGTTAATAAATCGTGTGTCTCCGTTAGCAACATTAGCTGGAGAACAGGAACTAATTTTGGATCTTCGAATGGCATTGGCTATTTTGAAAACACTAATCCATCATTTCCTCTATCGAGTGGTGTGATTTTGAGCACAGGAAATGTTTCCAACGCAATAGGTCCAAATACAACCGATCTTAATGACGGAATTGCAACTTGGCCAGGCGATACCGATTTAGAAGCGACCCTATTGGCAGCGGGAATTAGCGTGAATTCGACAAACGCTAGCGTGCTGGAATTTGATTTTGTGCCGTTGTCTTCAAATTTTGACTTTCGATTTTTATTTGCTTCAGAAGAATATGGCAATTTTCAATGTAAGTTTTCTGATGCTTTTACCTTTTTGCTGACCAATACTGCAACTGGAGTGACTACAAATCTTGCTGTAGTCCCCGGCACATCGACCCCGATTTCGGTTACAACCATTCGCGATTTTATCTACAACTCCTCTTGTCCTTCCGTAAATCCGGGCTATTTTGGAGCTTTCAATGGTGGTTCTGATGCGGCTGGTTCCGCAACAAATTTTAACGGACAGACGGTAGTAATGAGTGCCTCTTCAACCAGTTTAATTCCCAATACAAACTATCACATCAAATTGGTAATTGCTGACAGACAAGACAGTCAATCGGATTCTGCCATATTTTTAGGTGCCAATAGCTTCAATGTTGGGCAGGATGTTTTAGGTCCAGATTTGACAATTGCAGGAAATACAGCGATTTGCTATAATGGTTCACATACACTGATCTCAGGACTGGATCCAACCATTTTTTCATTTGCTTGGACTTTGAATGGAAATCCCATAGGCGGAAATACTCCTGACTTAGTGGTAAACCAACCGGGAACTTACGGACTTACGTACACTGTAATTGCCACCTCCTGCCCCGTCACTACAGACTTTATCAATGTTGAATTTTATCCCCAAATTATAACTCCAGCACCATTAAATTTACTCAAATGTAATGCTGGACCGGCAAGTTATACCTATGATTTAGCCATCAATACGCCCATACTTGGTATTCCTGGTACAAAAGTAAGCTATCATACTTCAATAGGAAATGCAACATTAAATATCATTCCACTTCCAACAGTTTTGACGCTACCTTCTCCTACATTGCCATTCACGATTTGGGCGCGAATCGAGGACAGCAATTCGGGATGTTTTATTACAAAATCATTTCAATTGGGACTTACTCCGCCGCCCATTGCTAATCCAGTTGGAGACATTACTTTGTGCGAGACAACTCCCGGAACCAATACGGCTAATTTTAATATTGCTGCACAAACACCCCCTATTTTAGGAGGCCAATCACCAACAATTTATGATGTTTCCTATTACGCAAATGCTGGAGACGCAAATGCTGGTCTCAATCCAATCAATGTTTCTAGTCCATTTAATTCTGGCAATACAACCCTTTACGCTAGGATCCAAACGACGACCGACCCGAATTGTTTCAGTACAACTAATTTTAAACTTGTTGTCATTCCGAGACCTGTTTTAGATCAAAGAATAAATCAATTTGTTTGCGGAAGTTATACACTACCGCCATTAGTCAACCCAGGGAATTACTATTCAGGTCCAAACCAAGGCCTTCCTGTCTTGAATGCTGGAGATATTATCACAACAGATAAAATCATTTATTTGTACAACACAACATCAACCACGCCCAGTTGCCCTGTCGAAAGCAGTTTTAATGTCAAAATAGTTAGTCCGTTAGAGGCCGATCCGATCGATACTATTACCTGTGATCAATATACTTTGCCTTTCACTGCATTTGGTCTTCGCTATTTTACATTGCCGGGAGGACCTAGTGGTGGAGGGACCGAATTCCCTAGCGGCACAACCATAACCACAGTAGGAACAACTACCGTTTACACCTATTTTTCATCTACCGATATTGCTAATCCTTGTATTTTAGAGGGTCAATTTAACATCACTATTGACAAAACGCCTGTAATTGCTCCAATTGCCAATGTTTTTGAATGTACATCCTATAGTTTACCACCATTGGCTGTCGGGGATTATTACACTTATGATCCTAGTACTGGAATTTATACTCCTGCTGTTTCACCAATAACCACGACAACGACACTCTATGTTTTTGCTGCAAACAATTTATGTAGAACGGCAGATACTGTATTTACGGTTTATATAGGCAGTTTCGGTTTTACTGATATTATCGAATGTGTGTCCTATAATTTAGCTCCCGCTCCCGTTGGCGAATATCGTGATGCTCCAAATGGCGGAGGAAACCTGGTACCGCCGGGGCTAATTTCGAAAACCATACAAATATTTACCTATGTACCCGGAGCAACCTGCACAACCGATTCCTTCAACATTACTATCAATGCACCATTTCTGACCACACCAACCAATGTGAATGCTTGCGATAGTTTTCTATTACCAACTCAAGCTGAAGGCGGGACTTATTATACCTTGGCCGGAGGTCCATCAACCCCTGGAAATGTGCAATTAATTCCGAATAGTACTCTGATCACGACGCAAACTATATTTATTTATAAACCATCAACAACGGTGGCAGGTTGCTATAATGAAAAAGCTTGGACCATTACTGTCAACAAAAAACCTAAAATCGATTCGCGAGCCAATGTAGACCAATGCAATTCGTATGTTTTAAGTCCGCTGAAAAACGGTGCTTATTTTGATGACCCGAATGGAGTAAATCCAATTGCAGCAGGAACCGTCATTAGCAAAAACAATAGAATTTATATTTATGCCGCCAACACAATCGACCCAAGTTGTTATAATGAAAACTTTTTTGATATTTCAATAAATGGAGTTGAAGCTGATCCAATTCCAACACAATTAGACTATTGTGACAGCTTTACTTTTCCGCCATTACCAACGCCAAATAATTTTTATTACGATGCTCCTGGAGGGCCACTGGGAGGAGGAAATATTATTGCTCCGGGAACAACAGTAACGGCAGCAACGGTTTTGCCAATGTATTATATTTATTATGAAACTGGCGACCGACTGAATTGCAGTGACGAAAATCCATTCACTATCACCATCACGCCAAGACCAGTTGCAAATCCTGTAAATCCGATAGAATCCTGTGATACTTTTGGCGCAAACGACGGAATTTTGCAGTACGATTTGACTAGTTTAGCTATCCGAAACCAAGTCTTGAACGGGCAAACTCCAGACGCGAATTTTACTTTAACTTTTTATACTTCTTTGGCTGATGCCAATGATATCAGCGCGAGTCCCATTGCAAATCCTGCGACTTATCAAAATGACACTGCTTTTTCGGACAGCGTTTGGATTCGAGTAGCCAACAATACTTCGGCAGTGGCGTGTTTTGATGTAGTGGAACTACGATTAATCGTAAATCTCTTTCCTGAACCGCAATTGCTTCCTGAATATTTTATTTGTGAAGATTACCAGACGGGCACTCTATTAAATTCCATCACTTTAGATGCTGGTATCTCAGGACCAAACTATTTGTTCGAATGGACCCTAAACGGAAGTCCATACGCGAACAACAGCCCAACTATTACAACAACTCAAGTTGGTGATTATGAAGTAAAAGCAACCAATATAGCAACTTTATGTTCCAGAACCGCCTCGGCAAAAGTAATTAAATACGCCCCTTATTTAGAACTAACCTACAGCGATGCATTTGATTACCCGACTTTTATAACAGTAAACGTATTGGGAGCTGGTTCCGGGAATTATGAATACCAATTGGATGCCCTTCCGTTTCAAGACAGCAATACCTTCAATAATGTGCTGCCGGGCGAACACACGCTTACCGTTAGAGACAAAAATGGCCATTGTGATCCAGCACCACTAAAAGCTACCATTATCAATTATCCGAAATTCTTTACACCAAATGGCGATGGGTACAACGAAACCTGGAATATCAAACATTTAGTTTTAAGCAATCCAACTGCGCCAATATATATTTTTGATCGATATGGAAAATTGCTAAAGGAAATACGTCCATCAAGCGATGGCTGGAACGGAATGTTCAACGGACAGCTTCTTCCTTCGGACGATTATTGGTTTACCGTGGAATATGATGAAAAAGGAAGTTCAAAGGTTTTCAAGTCGCATTTTAGTTTGAAAAGATAAAAAAAGGTAGCAGGTAGCAGGTAGCAGGTAGCAAAAAAAAACGAAAACGTCTAGTAAAATCAAGAGGTTTTCGTTTTTTTTATACATTGCTGTTTAACATTCTTAATCTGAAATCTGAAATCTGAAATCTGAAATCTGAAATCTGAAATCTGAAATCTGAAATCTGAAATCTGAAATCTGAAATCTGAAATCTGAAATCTGAAATCTGAAATCTGAAATCTGAAATCTGAAATCTGAAATCTGAAATCTGAAATCTGAAATCTGAAATCTGAAATCTGAAATCTGAAATCTGAAATCTGAAATCTAATCTACCACCTTATAATCACACTTCCCCAGGTAAATCCACTTCCAAAAGCAGCCAAAACTACTAAGTCGCCTGATTTGATTTTGCCTTGTTCCCAAGCTTCGGTCAAAGCAATCGGAATCGAAGCCGCGGTCGTATTGCCGTATTTTTGAATATTATTGAAAACTTGATCATCTTCTAACCTAAATTTCTTTTGGATAAATTGAGCAATTCGCAAATTGGCTTGATGCGGAATCAACATATTGATATCCGACACCTGTAAATTATTAGCTTCCAGTCCTTCGTTGATTACTTCAGCAAATCTCGAAACTGCATTTTTGAATACAAATTGTCCGTTCATATACGGGAAATAACTCTCGTCATCGGGATCATTTTCGTTTAAAATATCCGTAATCCAACGACCTCCCATTCCCGGGGCTTTCACATACAATTCTTCGGCGTGCTGCCCTTCCGAATGCAAATGGGTGGACAAAATTCCTTTGGTTACATCCTCTTCCCTTGTCATCACAGCGGCTCCTGCTCCATCGCCAAAAATCACGGAAACGCCGCGACCACGATCGGTCATATCCAATCCGGTGGATTGCAATTCGGAACCAATAACAAGGATGTTTTTATACATTCCGGTTTTAATGTATTGGTCAGCAATAGAAACGGCATATACAAAACCAGAACATTGATTTCTAATATCCAATGCGCCAATTGTATTTAAACCCAAATCCCTTTGGACCAAAACTCCAGGACCAGGAAAATAATAATCTGGACTCAAAGTGGCGAAAATGACAAAATCGATATCTTGTAAAGCAACGCCTGAACGTTCGATAGCAACTCTCGCTGCCTTGACCCCCATTGTGGTAGTGGTTTCCGTTCCCGGAAGAATATGTCTTCGTTCTTGAATTCCTGTTCGTTCCTGAATCCACTCATCATTAGTGTCCATTATTTTAGACAAATCGTCGTTCGTCACTATATTTTCAGGGACATAATATCCTAAACCCGCTATTTTTGAATGATACATATCTTGTTGTTTTACTAAAATGGTACACACATTTCTAAGAATACTCGAAAATCTAGCACAATGTAACAATAATTTTGAAAGTGTCACCATTTTTTTTGATTTTTCAAAAATTCACACCATTACAATGATTTTGACATTGGCTTTTAAAAAACATTCACCGAATAAGCTTACTTTTGGCTTAATGCTTCTAATTCAATATCTAATGAAACAGTTCGTTTTTGTTTTCATCTTAATTCACACTATCAGTTATAGCCAGATTCAAGGCTGCACAGATTCTCTTGCCAAAAATTATAACAGTCAAGCCACCATAAATGACGGTAGTTGCTTGTATGATTCTATTAAAATAAAACCAATAACCACAGTGCAACTTAGCGATTCTTTGGTTGAAACCTCCGGACTCATTGCGTTCGATAATTTATTTTGGACACACAATGACGATACCGATACTGCCATTTATGGTTTGAATTCCAATGGTAAAATTCAAAAGAAAGTCCATCTTGAAAATATAAAAAATAACGATTGGGAGTCTATTTCACAGGACAATTCATACCTCTATATTGGCGATTTCGGGAATAATTCGAGAGGCAATCGCACGGACTTACACATTCTGAGAATCGAAAAAAAATCTTTTTTAGCCCATAAACCCGTCATTGATACCCTCTCTTTTTCGTATTCGAATCAAATTGATTTTAGCCCCAAAAAAGGAAACACGACCGATTTTGATTGCGAAGCCTTTGTCGTAACCCAAGACAGTATCTACTTATTTACCAAACAATGGACTCAAAATGAAACCAGCATTTACGCCTTGCCAAAGTCAGCAGGCAAACACATTGCGCAACTAAAAGAAACCATAAACGTCAAAGGATTGGTCACCGATGCAAGCCTTTTGAGTTCCCGAAATGCCATCGTACTTTGCGGCTACACCCGAAATGGAAAACCCTTTCTATACCTTTTATACGACTACCAAAATAATCATTTTTCGAGTGGTAACAAGCGAAGAATTGACCTCGGATTACCTTTTCATCAAATTGAAGCAATTGCCACTTTCGACGAAAAAACGTTTTATATCACCAATGAATCCTTCATAAAAAAACCAATAATTAATAATCGACAACAATGGCACTCGCTGGATTTGAGTCCTTTTCTTACTCCTTAAATTGACACACTAAGCTGCCCGCGTTCCATTTGAATATAGCCTAGAAACTTCCGTTATAAAAACCTATTTTTGCAAAAAAATTAGCCTTGTGAATTACTTATCAGTCGAAAACATTTCAAAATCTTTTGGAGAGCGCACGCTTTTTAAAGACATTTCCTTCGGAATCAACAAAGACCAAAAAATTGCTTTTATAGCCAAAAACGGTTCGGGAAAAACTACCATTATGAACATCATCAATGGTTTTGATGAACCCGACACGGGACAAGTCGTGCTGCGCAAAAGCATCAGAATGGCTTTTTTATCTCAAGACAATAAATTACAAGATGAATTAACGATTGAAGAAAGTATTTTCGCTTCGGATAACGAAAGTTTAAAAGTAATTGAAGCCTACGAAAAAGCATTAGAAAATCCTGAAGACGAAGAAGCCTACCAAAAAGCTTTCGACGGAATGGACCAACACAACGCTTGGGATTTCGAAACCCAATTCAAGCAAATTTTGTTCAAATTGAAGTTGGAAGATTTCAAACTGAAGGTAAAAAATCTTTCGGGTGGACAGAAAAAACGTTTGTCATTGGCCATTATTTTGATCAATCGTCCTGATTTGTTAATTCTGGATGAACCTACGAATCACTTGGATTTGGAGATGATCGAATGGTTGGAAAGTTATTTTGCCAAAGAAAATATCACCTTGTTTATGGTGACGCACGACCGTTTCTTTTTGGAACGCGTTTGCAACGAAATCATCGAATTAGACAACGGAAAAATATACCAATACAAAGGAAATTACTCGTACTATTTAGAAAAAAAAGAAGAGCGAATCGCTTCCGAAAATTCGAGTGTGGACAAAGCCCAAAACCTGTTCGTCAAAGAATTGGAATGGATGCGTCGCCAACCCAAAGCACGTACTTGCAAAAGCAAATCGCGTCAGGATGATTTTTATGTGATTAAGGAAAAAGCACAAAGTCGCCGTCGGGAGAATAAAGTGGAACTCGAAATCAATATGGAACGAATGGGAAGCAAGATCATCGAGCTTCATAAAATTTCCAAAAAATTCAAGGATCACGTGATTTTGGATAATTTCAGTTTTGATTTTCAACGTGGGGAACGCATTGGAATTATTGGAAAAAATGGAACTGGAAAATCGACTTTCCTGAATTTATTGACCGGAACCATTCCTTTAGATTCTGGAAAAGTGGTCGTAGGCGAAACCATCAAAATTGGCTATTACACCCAAAGCGGCATCAACCCAAAACCGGGACAACGCGTAATTGATGTCATCAAAGAATACGGGGAATTCATTCCGTTGACCAAAGGCAGATTGATTTCGGCTTCGCAATTGTTGGAGCGTTTTCTATTTGATTCCAAAAAACAATACGATTATGTCGAAAAATTGAGCGGTGGCGAGCTGAAACGACTGTATTTGTGTACGGTTTTAATCCAAAATCCGAACTTCCTAATTCTCGATGAGCCTACGAATGATTTAGATATTGTAACCTTAAATGTCTTAGAAAGTTTCCTTTTGGATTATCCTGGATGTTTGCTGGTAGTGTCGCACGACCGTTATTTTATGGACAAAATCGTGGATCAATTATTTGTTTTTAGAGGCCAAGGCGAAATTGAAACATTCCCCGGAAATTATTCCGATTTTAGAGCTTATGAAGACAGCGCCGATGTAGCCCAAAAAGAGATTGCTTCGAACCTCGCAATGACAGCAAAGAAAGACTGGAAACAAAACAATCCAACCGGAAATTTGACCTTCAACGAGCAAAAAGAATTTCAAAAAATCGAGAGAGAAATCAAGGATTTGGAAATCGAAAAAACCAAAATCGAGCAACTATTTTCGGAAGGAAAAGTAGCCGATGCCGACATCGAGAAAAAAGCCAAAGAACTGGAAAACCTCATTCATAAAATCGATGCAAAAGAGGAACGCTGGTTTGAATTGAGTGCGAAGATGGAAGGTTAATAGCGTTAATTTCACGAAGATTCACAAAAGAAAACACAAAGTATCACGAAGTTTTTTTAACCTTTTAATCATTGTGAATCTTCGAGAGCCTTTGCAAAACTTTGTATAATAAAAATAATGAACCCCAACAATGTAAGTGTTAAGCTAAAATTGTTGGGGTTGTTTTATATATAGAATCCTTTTAATAATTTGTAAGAAAAAAATATTATATTTGAATACTAATAAAGTCTGATTGCAGTCAGACTTATCCACCCGAATTTGGAGTGATAGGTCTGGTTTTGGCAGACCTATATACAAGTTACCTGCAAGCGTAGCGAACGACACAGAATGACAGAAATAAATAGACAAATTGAAATTATTAAGTGAACAATGGGATTGTTTTCAAAATTATTTGGCATTAAACCAGCTCAAAAAACAGCAACAGAAAATAAATTTCCGACTGACAACTCAACTATGGAAACTGTGGACTTGAAAAATCATTTTGACCAAATTTGCAAAGGGACAATCATTCCTTTCTTCAAAGAAAACGGTTTTAAGAAAAAAGCACTTCATTTTGCTCGACAAACAAATGATGTTACTCAATGTTTCAATGTTCAAAAAAGTCAATGGAATTCATACAATGACAGTGTAACTTTTACATTCAACTTTGGCTTCTACAATTCAGACATTACTTCAATTATTACGGACAAAGAAGTTCACAACGAATTTCCAAAAACATATGACTGTTTTATTCAAAACCGACTTGGAACATTTTCTCACAACCGAGACCATTGGTATACAATTTCAAGAAATATTGACCCATCTAAAACTGCCGAGCAAATAAAGACTGACCTTGAAACGTATTTAAAACCAATTTTCGAAAATTACACTTCACTTGAAAAGCTAAAAAAATTTATAGATAAAGACGAGAAGTATATTAGTCCGACACTTTCGCCATATTACTTAATTGCATTTTATATGTTAACTGACCAGAAAGAAAAAGGGCGAAAAACAATACTTGAATATTATGAAAATGCCTTAAAACCACAGACTGTTACAGAAACAATTGTTTTGCCCGATGGTACAAGAAAAGAAAAAGTAACTTCACATATTAACCAATATTACATAGACGGTATTAAAAAACTTGCTGACAGATATGAAGTTAAATTATAAACAGACAATAACGCCAGCAGGTAACATCGGTTTGGCAATATGGCGGCTGAAGTGCTTCTATGAAACATTTGTGCAAGGTTCAACAACAGTAATTCTATTGACCTTTTGTGCTGAAAATCCGCCACATCCCCCGCTAGTGCGAGCATATTGCTCGTACCTAATCCAATTTTCCATTCCATAACAAGCGTCACGCTTGTGACCACAAACAAAATGTAACTTTCGAACTAAAATTAATCCAAACAATTGCCTCTTTAAAGAAAAAAAACTACTTATGATACTATCAAATGATACTATCAATAAATACCCCCAACTGTTACAAAATCGAGGCTTGTGCCAAAAAAAATGCGGCCCAATAAAATAACTATTTAGTCCTATAGTTCGATCTGAAATACTACTGAGGCTTTCAATAAATGAATTCCAATTGCAAAGAAATCTTCCTATATTTGTCGCAAAAAAAATAAATTACAATGAAACACATTTTATCCGCATTATTAGCCTTAACTCTTTTTATTTCTTGTACAAAAGACAATAATCCGACAGTAGATTATACGGCCAAAAACGAGCAAGAAATCAAAGATTATATTGCTAAAAACAATTTAACAGCCCAAAGGAGCGCATCAGGTTTGTATTACGTAATCAAAAATCTTGGAACCGGAACACAACCTACAGCAAGTTCGAATGTAACCGTAGCCTACAAAGGCTATTTCACCAACGGAACAGTATTCGATAAAAGTCCTGATGCAGGTATTTCATTTGGACTACAGCAAGTAATCAAAGGCTGGACAGAAGGAATTCCTTATTTCAAAACTGGCGGCGATGGTATACTTTTAGTTCCATCACATCTTGGATACGGAAGTTATAATTACCAAGGTATTCCCGGAGGCTCAGTACTTATTTTTGACGTGAAATTAATTTCAGTGAATTAAAAACTAAGAAGTTTATATTTTTTCAAGAAGAAACTAAAAAACATAAACCACAGTAGAATTGACTTTCTATTGTGGTTTTTTTTGATTTAATTTTTCAATCAATTAACCTTAAAAAAAGAATTCTTTTACCTTAAAATTATTCAAATAGAATATATTTTTAGTAGTTTTATGCCTTAAAACAATTGGATTGCCGAATTCAACGAAAATAATTTGCATTTAACTTGAAGCTTCACATCAATACTAAAACTATTTTTGAAGCAAAACCAATTTGCCTATTCCTTCTATTCCTCTGTTCGTGGCAATTTACCTTTTCGCAAAACGACACCATCGAAAAAGAGAAAAAACGCCCGCTACGTTCCATTGTCGATTTGTTTACCAAAGAAGACACACTTAAAATCAGACTCCCAAAACAGAAGTCCAAAACCCGATTAATAGCCTTCCCTACGCTCGGTTATCAGCCCGCAAATGGTTTCACGTTGGGTTTCATTGGCCAATACAGTTTTAAAGAAAAAGAAAACACCAAAATATCCCTAATCTCTGGTGGCGCCTCTTATAGCTCTCAACATCAACTGCTTACTTATGTGAAAAATAATATGTATCTCAATGATGACCGCTACTTTTTCAGTGGTGACTTTCGCTATTATATTTTCTCCCAATCGAATTTCGGATTAGGTACAGACATCGTTCCCTATGGAGCTAGTTTTCAAGATTTCGATTATAGCAGCATCGAACAACCTATGGATTATCATTATTTTAAGCTGCACGAAACCATTTCCTACAACCTCTTTCCCTCTTTTTTTCTTGGCGCCGGAATTCACCTTGACAGCTACACCCACATACAGGATAAAAATTTAGACATTGCCAATAATAGGTACACGGACCACTACAATTATTCCAAAAAATACGGCTTCAATGAGAACTATTATTTGGTCAACGGATTGAGTATGAATGTAATTTACGACGCTAGAGACAACCTCATCAATACCAACAAAGGGCTGTTTTTGAACCTAAATTACCGCTACAATCCGAAAATATTCAATTATCAAAAAAACAGTTCTACTTTACTCCTCGAATCGAGATATTTTATTCCACTAAGCAAAAAAATCAAGCAGTATGTACTTGGCTTTTGGGCTTATGGGCAATTCTTGGTCAGCGGAAAATTACCCTACCTCAACTTGCCGGCAATAGGTTGGGACCAAAACAGCCGGAGCGGAAAAGGCTACATTCAAGGACTTTTCCGAGGGACAAACCTGATGTATTTCGAGACGGAATACCGCTTCCCCATCACCAAAAATCAAATGATTAGCGGAACCGTTTTTGCCAACGCCACCACAGCAAGTGCTGCCGACAAAAACCTCCATTTATTCGAATCCGTGCAGCCTGCAGTGGGGGTTGGGCTGCGAGTATTGTTAGACAAAAATACGCTAACCAATTTTATTTTAAATTACGGTCTGGGACGCCAATCAAATACGTTCTATTTCAATGATGGCGAAGGATTTTAAGATAATTTGGGCGTGACCCTTCGCAAAAACTTCGGGTCGGGCTGTACGTTCCCGCTTTTTTTCATCAATTGCCACGGGTTTAAACCCAAGGCAATTGATGAAAAAAGAGCTCCACTGCCATCCCTCACGCGAGACAAGATTTGACAACTTTTAAAAAGTTGGTTCTACAATTTTGGGTGAAAAGCTAAAAAAGGATAACCATTAAGAATCAGTAAGAAAATTAAGTTTTGTACTGCTCTTAATTTTCTTAATGGCCTCAATGGTTTAAAAAATTAATATTTACACAAAACCCAGCAGAACCAAAAATTGGTCAAATCTGAAAAACTACCAAGCGATCGGGCGGTAATCTTTCAAAAACTTCCCAGACCAATGTTTTCCCGTGTTGATTCCGTCAAACAAAGGATCCATAACCCTTGCTGCCCCATCTACAATATCCAAAGGTGGCTGAAAATCTTGTTCTTCCTGCTTTCTTTTGGCCAATTCGGCGGGATCTTCGTCGGTTACCCAACCTGTGTCAACCGCATTCATAAAAATACCATCCTTTGCCAAAGTTCCCGCGGCAGTGTGTGTCAACATATTCAAAGCAGCTTTTGCCATATTGGTATGAGGGTGCCGGTCTTCCTTGAAATCACGGTAAAACTTCCCTTCCATCGCCGACACATTGATAATGTGTTTTTTGCCTGTATTGTCTTTCTTCATCACTTCCGAAAGACGATTGCACAACACAAAAGGCGCCACCGAATTAACTAATTGTACTTCAATCATTTCAGTAGTTTCAATCTGACCCAATTTCAATCTCCAGCTGTTTACTTTTCGCAAATCGACTTGTTGCAAATCGGCGTCGAGTTCTCCTTCAGGGAAAACTTCTTGCGCCACCAGCGCCTTATCAAACGAATACGGAATCTGCGATAATTTGGCGGAAGCCCGCAAACCAATTCCAGGCTCAGGACCGTGCCAAGTTACAGGCATATTTTCATTGGTCGAAAATCCAGAAGTCAGTACTTTCAATTCATCCAAACAATTGGTGTGATCCAATAATAATTCCTGAGCCGATTTTGCCAAAGAACCTACAGGAAGTTCTTCGTTTTCCATCAAATGCGCGTAAAAACCCGCAGGTCGACGCACTGTTTGTGCCGCATTATTGATGAGAATGTCTAATCGACCGTATTTTTGTTCGATAAAATTGCAGAAGATTTCCACACTGGGAATGTGTCTCAAATCCAATCCGTGAATTTTCAATCGATGTCCCCAATCCATAAAATCGGCTTCCTTGGCAAACCGCAAAGCCGAATCCACCGGAAACCGAGTTGTGGCAACAACAGTAGCTCCACCGCGCAATAACATCAAAGTAATGTGGTAGCCAATTTTCAATCGCGAACCTGTTATGACCGCTATTTGCCCGTTGACATCAGCCGTTTGAAATCGTTTGGCATAATTATAATCGCCACAATCCGGGCACATGGTATCGTAAAAGTGGTGCATTTTGGTAAACTCTGTTTTGCAGACATAACACTTTCTTGGCGTTTCAAATTCTAATTGTTCTTTGCTTTCCAAATCCTGCAAAGCCAATAATTTTGGAGCTACAAAAACATTCGCTTCCCGAGCCGACCGAATACCCGTTTCTTTGCGAGCGGTTCTGTCTTTCTTTTCTTGTTTGCGTCTGGCTACTGCTTTACCATCTTTCTTTCTTTTTTCCAATTCGGTGCGGTCGGGCCTTGCAAATTGTCCTGCTGCCTTGATCAAGGCGGTTCTTTGTTCCTTTGGAATTTCAAATATTTGATCGGTTTCCGTATTCAATTGCGCCAAAATCGCAATACAACGGTCAATTTCTTCGGGAGTTATGGCGCGAATATTTTCTATTTCTTCGTTTATCATTATTTAAAACAGGAATTTTCATGAGTAAAAATCCCAAGCTGCAAATATAGTGTTTAAGTCGTCAGCTATTTCACAAAGGAAAAAACTAAGTATCGTAAAGTCTAGTTTTTGTTTTTAGAATTTTTGAAAAATCTCTGTGTATCTTTGTGACCTCTTTGTGAACCTTTGTGAAATAAACTATGCTCTTCCAAATCAAATCTTATCTGCAATTCCTTTGGCATTCTAAAAACGAACACGCTGTGCATTCGCCTTTTGTATTCAATTTGATTACCAAATGTTTTTATGATAGGAAATCTAAACCTGACCCGAGCGGGAGCGAACAGGCGAAGCAATACAAGGTTTTAAAGAAATATAGAGCTTCACTTTTAGCAAACAAAAAAACGATTCAAATTACCGATTTCGGAGCGGGTTCGAAAGTTTTTAAATCCAATACACGACAAATTTCGCAAATCGCAAAAACCGCCGGAATTTCGCCCAAACGCGCCGAATTATTGTTTCGAATTGCAAATTATTTTCAGCCGGAGTCTATTTTAGAAATAGGAACCTCATTAGGATTAGCAACTTCTGCCCTAGCCTTGGGCAATACAAACGCAAGGATAATTACATTGGAAGGCTGCCCGACAACAATGGCAATTGCAAAAAATCAATTGCAATTATTCAATTTTGAAAATGTGGAATGTATCACCACCGAGTTTAATGATTTCCTGCAAATCTGCAATCTAAAATCTGAAATCTGCAATCTGATTTATTTCGATGGCAATCATTCAAAAAAAGCTACTTTAGACTACTTCCAACTTTTACTGCCCACGATTTGCAATGAAACAGTCTGGATTTTTGATGACATTCATTGGTCAACCGAAATGGAAGCCGCTTGGAAAATCATCCGAAATCATCCGAAAGTAACGGTAACCATCGACACTTTTCAATGGGGATTGGTATTTTTTAGAATAGAGCAACCCAAAGAACATTTTGTTATTCGAGTTTAATAATTGTTTAAAAGTTTAATTTGTTTAAATTTGTTGTAACAATACCCAAGATTAGCAGTCCTATTCCATAGTTAACTATCTGAACTCTTAAAATGTATCGCAATAAATGAGTAATCCATTAATTAAAATTAGCCAAATCAAACGAGATTTTGCTCTAGGAAACGAAATCGTTTATGTACTAAAAGGTATTGATTTAGAAATAAATAAAGGCGAATATGTAGCATTGATGGGACCTTCGGGCTCTGGAAAATCTACCTTGATGAACCTTTTAGGATGTTTAGACACGCCTACTTCAGGAACCTACATCCTCAACGGAAAGGACGTAAGCCAAATGCAAGACGATGAATTGGCAGACATTCGAAATAAAGAAATTGGCTTTATATTCCAAACCTTCAATCTTTTGCCAAGAACCACCGCTTTAGACAATGTAGCTTTACCTATGATTTATGCTGGACATTCTAAATCAGAGCGAAATACTCGAGCTACTGAAGTACTAAAACAAGTGAATCTTGCCGATAGAATGGACCATCAACCCAACCAACTTTCGGGCGGTCAAAGACAAAGAGTGGCCATTGCCAGAGCCTTAGTCAACAAGCCTTCGATTATTCTTGCCGACGAACCTACAGGAAACCTCGATAGTAAAACTTCAGAGGAAATTATGGCTCTTTTAGAAGAAATCCACAAAAACGGCAACACCATTATAGTAGTAACCCACGAAGAAGATATTGCCGCTCACGCCAAAAGAATCATCAGAATGCGCGATGGAATGATTGAAAGTGATACAATAAAATAGATTAATCGCTTAATTGGTTAAACGATTAACCGATTAAGCAATTAACCGATTAAACATACAAAAATGAAAGTATACACTAAAACTGGCGACAAAGGTACTACAGCACTTTTCGGAGGAACTCGAGTTCCCAAAGACCATATTCGAATCGAAAGTTATGGTACAGTTGATGAATTGAATTCCTATATTGGACTGATTCGGGATCAAGAAATGAACCATCATTATCAAACTATTCTGATCGAAATTCAAGATCGCCTTTTTACTGTTGGTGCTATTCTAGCCACTCCACCTGAAAAAGAAGTAAAGAAGAATGGGGAACTGCGATTGCAAAATTTGGGAATTATAGACAGCGACATTGAATTACTCGAAAACGAAATCGACACGATGGAAGAAGCTTTGCCGCCAATGACTCATTTTGTATTACCTGGAGGGCATACTACTGTGTCATATTGTCATATTGCACGCTGTATTTGTCGTCGTGCAGAACGACTTGCGGTTCAATTAGACCACATCGAACCCATTCCTGGTATCGTCATAATGTACCTTAACCGACTTTCTGACTATCTTTTTGTATTGGCACGAAAGTTGTCATTTGACTTGAGCGCTGAGGAGGTAAAATGGATACCGAGAAAGTAGTCAGGTTGCAGATTTCAGGTTGCAGAAGGCAGAATTCAAATATTTAGACAACAGATTTGCAGTAATTCAAATAGATTTTCCTGCTACCAATCTGAAATCTGTAAACTGAAATCTGCTGTCTGAAAAAACGTTCTTAACTTTAACTAAAAATAAATGTTTTTTTACTTGTATTTTTCAGTAAAAAAATTATTTTTGCACAAAACTAAACAGACATAAGATGTATTGGACATTAGAATTAGCATCCTACTTAAGTGATGCACCGTGGCCTGCTAACAAAGACGAACTTATCGATTATGCTATTAGAGCTGGGGCTCCATTAGAAGTAGTTGAAAACCTACAGTCGATAGAAGACGAAGGGGAAATATATGAGTCAATGGAAGAAATATGGCCAGATTATCCTACTGACGAAGATTATCTTTGGAATGAGGATGAATATTAAATAAAAATCTCAAGAAAAAAGTCTCAAAAGAGGCTTTTTTTTTGGTTAAATTTACAGACTGTAATTTAGATAGTACATAATAAATCAATTAAAAATAATAATTACGATTTGAAATAGTTTCAATTCGTAGTTTGTAATTCGTAATTCGCAAATAAAAATGAGTTTCATAAACAGCATCATCAAAGCCTTTGTCGGAGATAAATCTCAAAAAGATGTCAAAGCTTTGCAACCTTATTTAGCTAAAATTAAAACATTCGAAAGCGCTTTAGCTGCCTTATCCAATGATGAATTAAGAGCTAGAACCACTTTTTTTAAAGACAAAATACAACAAGCCCGCGCCGAAAAAGATGCTAAAATCGCTTCATTAAAATCAGAAGCAGAAGCCATTGCGGATATAGACAAACGCGAAGACATCTATGTAGAAATTGATGCTTTGGAAAAAGAGGCCTACGAAATTTCAGAAAAAACCTTGATGGAAATTCTTCCTGAAGCTTTTGCGGTGGTGAAAGAAACCGCCAAACGTTTCAAAGAAAATACCGAAATAAAAGTGACTGCCACCCCTCAGGACAGAGAACTTTCGGCAACGAAAACCTACATCACACTTGATGGTGACCACGCTATTTGGTCTAATTCCTGGAATGCTGCTGGTAAACAAATTACTTGGGACATGATTCACTACGATGTTCAATTGATTGGTGGAATGGTTTTGCACGAAGGTAAAATTGCCGAAATGCAAACTGGGGAAGGAAAAACATTGGTAGCGACTTTGCCAATTTATTTGAATGCTTTGACCGGAAACGGAGTGCATTTGGTAACGGTAAACGACTATTTGGCTAAACGTGATAGTACGTGGAAAGCCCCTCTTTTTGAATTTCACGGGTTAACTGTAGATTGTATCGACAATCACCAACCTAATTCTGAAGGTAGAAAAAAAGCCTATAATGCCGACATTACTTACGGTACAAATAACGAATTTGGTTTCGACTATTTGAGAGACAATATGGCACATTCGCCAGACGATTTGGTACAAAGAAAACACAATTATGCCATTGTCGACGAGGTCGATTCGGTTTTGATTGATGACGCTAGAACGCCATTGATTATTTCGGGTCCCGTTCCACAAGGGGATCGTCACGAATTTAATGAGTTGAAACCAAAAATCGAAAACTTGGTGGCGCTTCAACGTCAATTGGCCAACGGATTTTTGTCGGAAGCTAAAAAATTAATCAAAGAAGGAAATACAAAAGATGGTGGTTTCTTATTATTGAGAGCGCACCGAAGTTTGCCAAAAAACAAAGCCTTAATTAAGTTTTTGAGTGAAGAAGGAATCAAACAATTGCTTCAAAAAACCGAAAACCAATACATGCAAGATAACAACCGCGAAATGCCAAAAGTGGACGAAGCCTTGTATTTTGTAATTGAAGAGAAAAACAATCAGGTAGAATTGACGGATAACGGAATCAAATTCCTTTCCGGAGATACCGATAGTAATTTCTTCGTTTTACCAGACATTGGAACTGAGATAGCCATTATCGAAAAGAAAAATCTAGAGAAAGACAAAGAAGCCGAGGAAAAAGAAAAATTATTCCAAGATTTCGGTGTGAAAAGCGAACGTATTCATACCCTGACACAATTGCTAAAAGCTTACACCCTATTCGAAAAAGATGTCGAATATGTAATAATGGACAATAAAATTCTTATTGTCGATGAGCAAACGGGCCGTATTATGGATGGCCGCCGTTATTCAGACGGATTACACCAAGCGATTGAAGCTAAAGAAAGTGTAAAAATCGAAGATGCTACTCAAACTTTTGCAACCGTAACCCTGCAAAACTATTTCAGAATGTACAGCAAATTGGCTGGTATGACAGGAACGGCGGTTACCGAAGCGGGCGAGTTATGGCAAATCTATAAATTAGACGTAGTTGAAATCCCAACTAACAACCCACTGATTAGAAAAGACAAAGAAGATTTTATTTATAAAACCACTCGTGAAAAATTCAATGCTGTAATCGAAGATGTTACCGAATTATCGAATGCAGGAAGACCGGTTTTAATTGGTACAACCTCTGTTGAGATTTCGGAATTATTGAGCCGAATGCTAAAAATGCGTGGGATAACCCACAACGTTTTGAATGCAAAAATGCACAAGCAAGAAGCTCAAATTGTAGAAGAAGCAGGTAAACCAGGTGTAGTAACTATCGCTACCAATATGGCGGGTCGTGGAACGGATATTAAACTTTCTGCCGAGGTAAAAGCTGCCGGAGGTTTAGCCATCGTGGGAACAGAACGTCACGATTCACGTCGTGTAGACCGTCAGTTGCGTGGTCGTGCCGGTCGTCAAGGAGATCCGGGAAGCTCACAATTTTATGTTTCGCTTGAAGACAACTTGATGCGTTTGTTTGGTTCCGAAAGAGTGGCCAAAGTAATGGACAGAATGGGATTGCAAGAAGGTGAAGTTATCCAACATTCGATGATGACCAAATCTATCGAAAGAGCGCAGAAAAAAGTAGAGGAAAATAACTTTGGAGTTCGTAAACGTTTGTTAGAATATGATGACGTTATGAATGCACAACGTGAAGTGGTGTACAAACGTCGTCGTCACGCTTTGCACGGAGAGCGTTTGAAACTCGACATCGCCAATATGCTATATGACACTTGCGATTTAATCGTGAGCGAAAATAAAGCATCGAATGATTTCAAAAATTTTGAATTCGAATTGATTCGTTATTTCTCTATCACTTCTCCAGTTTCTGAAAGCGATTTCAGCAAATTGACCGAAATGGAATTGACCGGAAAAGTGTATAAAGCGGCTTCTCAATTTTATACTGAAAAGACAGAACGCAGTGCCAGAGAGGCTTTACCAATCATCAGTAATGTATATGAAGATAAAAATAATCAATACGAGCGTATCATTGTTCCGTTTACGGATGGAATAAAATCCTTGAATGTGGTTACTGATTTGAAGAAAGCGTATGAATCTAAAGGAAATCAATTGGTTGCCGATTTTGAGAAAAACATCACTCTAGCGATAGTGGATGAAGCTTGGAAGAAACATTTACGTAAAATGGACGAGTTAAAACAATCGGTTCAATTGGCAGTGCACGAACAAAAAGATCCATTACTTATCTATAAATTCGAAGCCTACAATTTGTTTAGCTCGATGTTGAATGGGGTTAATAAAGAAGTGATTTCGTTCTTGTTCAAAGGAGATTTGCCACAACAACAAGCTCCAGCCATTCAAGAAGCAAAAGAAGTCCGTCAGAAAGAAAAATATACCGAGACTAAAGACGAAATCGTAAGCAGCGAAAGTGCCAATCGTGAAGCGGGACAAACGCAACCGCGTCAGGTAACAGAAACTATCGTTCGCGACCAACCGAAAATTAATCGCAACGATACCGTAACGATTCAAAATGTGGCTAATGGACAAACACAAGAAATGAAATACAAAAAAGCCGAAAGCTTAATCGCTAGCGGAACTTGGGTTTTGGTTCATTAAATAGATTTTAGATTGCAGATTGCAAACTAAATAAACAATTCAATCCTCAATTGCGAAAGTAGTTGAGGATTTTTTCATTTGAAATAAGTAGGAATAAAACCTTCGCATAAGGAATATTTTCTTTATATTTACTTGTTTAATATATCAAAAATATAACCTTTAAAAACACATAAAATGGCAAAGAGTCAAGACGCAAAGAAAAACGTAAAAAAAGAACCTCTTAAAACCGCCAAGAAAAAAAAAGAGGAAAAAAGAGAAAAGAAAAATAGTCCAAAAAGGGATTAGTTAGCAGATTACAGATAGCAGAAAAAAGCAGTTTAAAAATGGCTTAAATCATTTTTAAACTGCTTTATCTTTATGTATAAATTGTCTTATTTCTATGTTCTGCAATATGCAACCTGCCGACTGCAGCCTGAAATCTGCTAACTGATCACTACTTCACAGGTATATTCTCTAAAATTTCCAATACAAATTTCCAGAATTTTTGAGAAGATTTAATCGAAGCTCTTTCGTCTGGCGAATGCGCTCCCTGAATGGTTGGTCCAAAAGAAATCATATCCATATCAGGATAATTGGTTCCCAGAATGCCACATTCTAAACCGGCGTGACAAGCGACAACTTTTGGTTTTTCGTTGTTTTGTTTTTCGTAGATTGTAACCAATAAATCCAAAATTTCAGATTTGACATTAGGTGTCCAACCCGGATAAGAACCCGCAAAGTTTACTTCGCAACCGCACAATTCGAAAGCAGAACGCAAGGCATTGGCCAAATCCATTTTGGAAGTTTCTACCGAAGAACGTGTCAAACAGCTAATTGAAATTTCGCCCTCTTTGATAATCACTCTCGCAATATTATTTGAAGTTTCAACCAAATCTTCCATATCGGCCGACATTCGGTAAACGCCGTTGTGAGCGGCATAAATCGAACGAATAATTCCTTCCTGAACACCCAAATCCATAACTTTTTTCGGTAAATCGCTTTTCACAATTTCGATAGTCAAATTCGGTTCAGTAGTTTTATATTCGGTTTTGATGTCGTTGATAATTTCCTGCATATCGAAAATGTATGCTTCGTCATACATCCCAGCAACAATAACTTTGGCAACGCTTTCACGAGGAATCGCATTGCGTAAACTTCCACCATTAATTTCTGCTACTTGAAGTCCGAAATTTTCGAAAGCATCAAACAACAAACGATTCATTATTTTGTTGGCATTACCCAATCCTTTATGAATATCTATTCCTGAATGTCCGCCATTCAAACCTTTAACCGTGATAGTATAACCAACCGAATCTTCAGGAGTTTCCTCTTCTTGATAACTTCGAGTAGCTGTAACATCGATTCCTCCAGCACAACCTATGTCGATTTCGTCATCTTCTTCGGTGTCCATATTCAAAAGGATTTCACCTTTCAGGATTCCGCCCTTTAGGTTTAAAGCGCCTGTCATTCCGGTTTCTTCGTCAATGGTAAACAAAGCTTCAATTGCGGGATGTTTGATTTCTTTTGATTCTAAAATTGCCATCATCATCGCCACTCCAAGACCATTATCAGCACCTAAAGTAGTTCCGCGAGCACGAACCCAATCTCCATCGACATACATATCGATTCCTTGTTTGTCGAAATCAAAAACGGTATCCGCATTTTTTTGATGCACCATATCCAAATGCCCTTGTAGGACAATGGGTTTGCGATTTTCCATTCCAGTTGTGGCAGGTTTACGAATAATGACATTGCGGATTTCGTCTTCAAAGGTTTCCAATCCCAGTGAATTTCCGAAGTTTTTCATAAACTCGATAACGCGTTCTTCTTTTTTGGAAGGTCGAGGAACGGCGTTTAAATCGGCAAATTTATTCCAAAGCGCTTTGGGTTCTAGATTTCTTATTTCTTTGCTCATTGTATATTTGTTTGTATGATTTATTTTTTTTGACACAAATTTTAAAGTTATAAATTCAAAATCTTGATTAGACTTTTGTTGATGCTTTGAATATCCAACGAATCCAATTCGCCTAATTTTCCGAGAATTAAATCTTTGTCGATTGTGGTGATTTTAGACACCCGAACCAATGATGTCTTCTTTAACCCATTCAAATCATTTGGTTCTAAAATAATGTCAAACGTATTTTTCCATTTGAATTGAGTTGTAATAAAAGCCACAATTACATCCAAATCGGATACGACTAAAACCAAGGCCGGTCTTATTTTTTTGCCTTTCAAATCGGTAAAGGGAAAAGAAAGAAGAACTATATCTCCTTTTTTCATTGGTATTTTTCTTTTATATCACTCACTTGATACAACTCCTCTTCATTTTGAAGAAATTCATACGATTTTGAAGTTGAAGCAAGTGTTTTAATACCTTCTGTGATGATTTTATCATCTATTTTACTTGCCAAAAAACTTACATAATCAGACACTTCCTGAATTCTGGAATCAGAAAGGTGTCGCAATTTTTCGACTGTGTCTTTAATAAGTTCTTCTCTTGACATAACTATAGAAATGTTTAAATTCCGAAAAAGAAAATTAAGCTTCACAAATTTACAAAAAAGAAATACTACTTCTTGATTAATGATTAAATTTATCGCCAAAAGTCAATTAATGCAACGCAAATACATTCTTCCTCTATTTCTCCTATTTCAAATTCTATTTCTGAAAATAATCGCCTTTTTTCCAGAATTTGTAGAACGTTTTTACAGCAATGGATTGTATGTTTATGTTTCGAAAATTTCGAGAATAACGCTAGGGAAAATTCCTTTTTCAGTGGGAGATATCATCTATGGAATCCTGATTGTATATCTTTTGAAATCAATTTGGAAAACCCGAAAAACTTGGAAATTGCAATGGAAAAATAATATTCTAAAAATTTTAAATGTGCTTTCGGTAGCCTATTTTCTTTTTCACTTTTTATGGGCAATGAATTATTACCGCCAACCGCTTTTCGAAAAAATGAAAATCGAAAGAGATTACACGGATGGCGATTTGTTGGATTTTACCAAAAAACTGATTGCCAAAACGAACGAAATTCAATCCCAAATCACGAAAAACGATAGTCTGAAAGTAGTATTTCCGTATTCGGATGAACAAGTTTTCGAGATGAATTTAAACGGTTACAAAAAACTTTCCAGTCAATATCCTTTTTTTAAATATACACATCCAAGCATCAAGAAATCGCTCTTTAGTTTGCCGTTGACGTATATGGGTTTTGGTGGGTATTTGAATCCGTTTACAAATGAAGCGCAAGTGAATTATTTGATGCCAAAATACAATTTACCAATGACTTCTTGCCACGAAATAGCGCACCAAATGGGTTTTGGCAGCGAAAGTGAGTGCAATTTTATTGGGTTTATGGCTTCTGTAAAAAATGAGAATTTATACTTTCAGTATTCGGGATATAGTACTGCTTTGCGGTACTGTTTGAGTAATTGGTATGCTCGAGATGCAAAAGTTTTTGACCAATTATTGAAAACCATTCATCCCGGAATTTTGAAAAATTATCAGGAAAGCGAGGAATTCTGGAAGCAATATGATACTTTTATTGATGAAGGATTCCATCTTTTTTACGACAACTTCCTGAAAATAAACCAACAAAAAGACGGAATGGAGAGTTATAGCAAATTCGTGAACTTGATGGTGAATTATTACAAGGGGAAAGATCTTTAAAAAAATATAAGTTGTAGCCTAGCCCCGATTACTTCACTTGACTTTTATTTTAATAGGAGTTCAGTGAACTTTGTTTGAAGGGAAAATCCTGTCATTGCGAGGAACAAAGCAATCAAATCGTAAGATTGCTTCGTTCCTCGCAATGACAGATTGGAATGATAGCGGGACGACTGTTTATCGAAAAAACGAAAATTTTTGCTCCCAATAAAAAAAATAAATTTGTAACAAAATATACTTTTTGCCCACTAATACGATTATGAGCGACGATTTAGAACAATCATTTGTGCAGCAATTGAAGGCCAATCAGAATATAATCCACAAGATTTGTAGGTTGTATACGAATGGTGAGGACGCGCATAAGGATTTGTTTCAGGAAATCACCATTCAGCTTTGGAAAGCTTTTCCGAAGTTTCGAGGCGATAGTAAATTTTCGACTTGGGCCTATCGGGTCGCTTTGAATACTGCGATTACTTTGTACCGAAAAAGTACCCGTTCCGTAAAAACGATAGATTATGAATCACAGCAATATTTTATTAGCAATGAGGATTATAATTATGAAGAAGAGGAACGCTTAAAACTGATGTATAAGGCGGTTTACCAGCTGAATGATATCGAAAAAGCCTTGGTTTATATGTACCTCGAAGATAAGGATTATGGTGAAATTTCGGAAACTTTAGGAATTAGCGAAGTGAATGCAAGGGTGAAAATGAATAGAATAAAAGGGAAATTGAAAAAAATTCTGAATCCCTAAAGAGTTTGAATTAAAGAGAATGAAAAATGGGTTGGAGACGCCAACGAGTGTTGCGAGCTAAGCTTCAAAGAACTGGCAAAGCGATCCCGTTTGACTCCAAAAAAAATAACAATCTGCAAATGAAAGAGCTAGATTTATTAAAAAAAGATTGGCAAAACAACAATGCCTTTGAGCAGATTTCGGATATAGAAATCTACAAAATGTTGCATCAAAAATCGTCTTCGATTGTGAAATGGATTTTGATTGTGAGCATTATTGAATTTGTGGTATTAAATGGTATTTCCTTTTTACTAAATGACCCAAAATACGACGCTTTTATGCGGATGCATCCCTATATCAACTTTTTGGAAAAGTTCAATTATGTGGTAATCATTGTATTTATCTATTTATTTTACAGAAATTTCAAATCGATTTCGGTTTTGAATTCGGCAAAAACTCTCATAAAACACGTATTGAAGACCCGAAAAATAGTGACTTATTATATTTTTTGGAATATTATTATTGGCGGAATTACAGGTGCTTTGAGTTTTATAGAAGGTTTTAATGATGGTTATGATTCAGGTAGTACTGCATTAGGGAATAAAGGCAAAACAATCTTAGAAGCCAACTGTTTTACCATAATCGTAGTGGCATTATTGATTATGGGGATCATCTGGCTGTTTTACAAATTATTATACGGAAGATTTCTGAGGAAACTAAAAGACAATTATAAAGAATTGAAAAAAATAGATTTATAAACAAAAAGTTCGCCGTGGCGAACTTTTTTTATTTAATATTCCCATTGCCGTAATTTATTCAATTCTTCGGCTGCTTTTAATTCTTCAACGGGAATTACTTTCAGGAAGGTAGGATGCTGCTCGATGGCATATTCTATTTTTTCGACTATAGATTCTATTGATTCATTATCATAGTCAATTTGCAATGGTTCTTTGATAATAAATGATTGCAGAATGTCTTTCTTTTTCATCCGCAATCCTTTTTTGTCGAACGAGCGACGGAATCCGTCGATGACTATTGGCACAACAATAGGTCGATGTTGTTTGATGATATGTGCGGTTCCTTTTCGAACCGGTTTAAAGGAACGCGTTGTGCCCTGCGGAAAGGTAATTACCCAACCATCATTGAGCGCAATTTTAATATTTTCGGTGTCATTAGGATTTACGTCTCTTTTTTCAGTTACATCTTTTCCTTTGGCACGCCAAGTTCTTTCTACGGTAATGGCACCGACATAAGATAATATTCTGGGCAATAGTCCAGCTTGCATCGTTTCTTTGGCAGCTACATAATAAATATTAAGTTTGGGTTTCCAAATGTATCCAATGTTTTTTATAGAGTCTTGACGCCCGCTCAAACTGGCATTGAAAACGTGAAACATCGCTACCACATCGGCAAAGTAGGTTTGATGATTGGAAATAAAAAGCACATTGGTATCAGGGAGTTTTGTAATTATTTCGGAACCTTCTATTTGTAAACTGTTAAATCCACGATACCGTTTGTGCGTCAGCAGCGCAAAAATGTGTATCAAACCTCTTTTCAGAAGAAGAATATGTCCAAATGGATTTCTTTTAATCAATGCCATAAAAAATGTGTAAAAATCATAATCGGACGACAAACATACGAAATTTATAAATTACAGCACTTTTTTTAATACTTCTTTCAATTCGCTCAACATCATAGCTGTAGCGCCCCAAACGATATGTTCGTTTATTTTGAAAGCAGGAATTTCTATATTTTTCGCATACGATGTTGACATTGTAGTATTTACAATCAAATCATCTTTCAAAAAATCTGCTATGGGCAATTCGATAATCTGCGCCACTTCGGTTTCATCGGGAATAAAACTAATTTCCTCTTGGCAAAACCCTAAAAACGGATACACCAAAAAATTACTCGCTTGGATGTATAACTGTGTAAATGCCCTAATAATTTGAATATTTTCAGGATGAATACCAATTTCCTCGTGGGTTTCACGCAAAGCAGTGTTCCAATAATTTTCATCCTTAGGTTCAAATTTCCCGCCCGGTAAGGCTATTTGCGCCGAATGAACACCTTCGTACGAATTTCGGACGATGAGCACCAAGTGAATTTTTCCTTTTTTGGGATACAGCAACATCAACACAGCCGCCGTTTTTGGATTGAAACTGCTTAGATTTTGATTTTTCAAGCTTTCCAATCGTTCAGGAGGAACCATTTTGAAATGTGCATCCTTGGCAGGAAGGCTCACTTCTAAAAATTTTGGAACATATTTTAAAAATTCTTGAAAATCCATAATCAAAACCTATTTTTGCAGATTAGAAACTGTTATAAATATAGTTTAAAAAAATTAAATTCCAAAATGGAAATTCCCCAAATAACGAAAGACAAATTCCAAATTCCAAATAACAAATTCCAAATAACAAAAATAACGAAAGCGCAGGAGAACTAAAAAAACAAACCATCAACAATAAACAATAAACAATAAACCATAAATGTATAGCAAAGAGGAAGCACAACGATTGAAGCGGGAATTTTGGATTGAATTTGCCGAAAAATACCCTCGGAAATGGATTTTGTATGACACCAAAATCAAGGACTTTTCGTTTAAATTTTTTGCCGACAATAAAAAAGCGCAAGTACTTATTGACATCGAACATCGCGATGACGAAAAACGCATCATTTATTTCGAAAAGTTGGAATCTCTGAAAAGTATTTTAGAGGATGATTTTGTCAAGGATTTGGTATTCGAGAAAAATTTCACGCTCGAAAGTGGCAAAATTATCAGTAGAATTTGGGTCGAAAAACTACAATTAAGCATCAGCAACAGAAACCATTGGAACGAGATTTTTGATTTTTTCTTCGAAAATATGAATGCGCTCGAAATGTTTTATTGGGAATATGGGGATTACATCCGAGATTTAGAAACCAATACCTAAACCACAATAAACTATAAACTATAAACTATAAACTATAAACTATAAACCATAAACTTACAAAGGTTTTGGGTACCGTTTTTTAATATTCCGAATCAACTCTTCGAGCCCGTTGAGCTTCAATTCATAGATCAATTGCAGCTGTTGACCCAATTCTCCTTTTGGAAAGCCTTTGTTGGAATACCAAACCACATAATATTCCGGCAAATCGATAAGATACCTGCCTTCGTATTTGCCAAAAGGCATTTTGGTATGAGCCAACTTGATAAGTTGTTTCGGGTCTTGTTCCATATTTTTTTAGAGAAAAGAATATAGAAAATAGAGTATAGACTTAAGCTAGAATCTATATTCTATTTTCTTTGTTCTTTGTTCTTAGTTCTATTTCCAATTAAAACTAATCTTCTTCTCGATTTCAGTGTTCAAACTCAAGAAAACGGGGCAAGTCATTGCGGTTCTTTCAAGAATGGTTTTGGTTTTTTCATCGGTAGCAAGGTTCATATCAAAAACAACTTCGATAGCGCTAATTCTTCTGGGTTCGGCTTGCATAATTTTGGTTACAGCAGCGGTAGAACCTGTGAAATCAACGTTTAAATCCCTAGCTTTGATTCCCATAACGGTCATCATACAACTGGCCAAAGCATTGGCAACAGTATCTGTCGGTGAGAAAGCTTCCCCTTTTCCGTTATTGTCTAATGGTGCATCGGAAATGATTTCGCTACCCGATTGCAAATGAATGGATGAAGTTCTTAAATCGCCTAAATAAGTTACTTTTGAAGTCATAGTTTGAGTTTTTGTTTGTGGTTTGTAGTTTATGTTTTGTGGTTTATGGTTTGCTTTGTCTTAATACTTGATACTTAAATCTTAATACTTACTTTGCTTCTTTTATTGTCAAATCGGTGTCGTAATACAAGATATAAATTCCTTTATTGGTATAACCTCCATCTGTTTTTTTGTAAAATTCAAACTTATTGTCGACTTGCTCTGTTGCGACAGAATCGGCCGTTTCCTGATAGGTTTTATCTTGAGCCAATCGCATCATCGTATCAAAAGTCACATCAAAACCACGTGTGGCATAGGTACTAGGGGCAATCTTGTTTTTCTTGCGGTATTCTTTTTCGAAAATCAGTGCTTCCATTGATTCGTTTTCGCGAGCTATCGAAGGATACATTAGTTTTAATTTGGTCAGGTTTTCAAAATTAATCTCATCGGTATCCAAAGTTTCATTGGGTTCCATAATCACCAACTCCACATTATAAGTAGCCATAACACTCATCATAGTTGCCATAGTCCACTTGACCATTCCCGTATTTTCAGAAGCTAAAAGGACGTAATTGATTTTGCCTTTGACCAGCAAACTTTTGAAACTCTCTGCAGATAAACTCCCGTTTTCGAGCAAAGCAGCAAATTTTACTTCTGGATAATTCTGTTGAATGAATTGTCTTGCCGACTCCTTTTTCTTATCGACAACTGCAATAATATTTCCCCCTTTTGAAATCATATATTCGAAAACGGCTCTTTTCAAAGCTTCAGCTGTTGGGATAGTTTGGTACAAATTAGGAAACGCATTACCAATATCTTTCGATAAAGGAGAAATTACAGCCACATTCTTATCAGTCAATAAAGCAGCGGTTTTCTCCACATTATTTTGATAAAACGGACCGATAATCGCGTGAGCAGACTCTAAATTATTTTGCTGATGAATAGTGGCAATGTTGGAACTATTTTTGGTTTCTTGTGAATCGAAAATACTAACATCTACAGGAATTCCGATACTTCGAGCCGAATCTATAGCCATCAATGCGCCCGAATAAAAATCCAAAGTCATATTCAAAAATTTGTCTTTTTTCAAGCGATTGGTAATTGAATTTACCGTGTCTCCTTCAATTTTGGTCAAATTAAAAGGCAATAGTAACACCAATTTCTTTCTCTCGCTTGCGGTTGTTTTTATATCTAAAGTGGAGTATTCCCGCTTTACATCTAATTCCTTTGGTATCGAAGCCGATTCGGGCACTTTTACGACCATTCCTGCTTCAACACCTGTAGCTAAAACTGGATTCAATTTCACTAATTCTTCTTGAGACAAACCAGCCATTTTAGATAAACTGTATAAAGTTTCTTTGGGTTTTACCACATATTCAATATAATTAATTTTTGGAATAATGGGTTTTACCGTTTCTTTTTGAGACGATGCCGTAGCCACTTTTGGCGCAGTTCCTTTAATGATTAGCTTGTAACCAATGGTCAAGTTTGGAATGATTTCTGGATTTTTTTGTTCTAATTCCTCAATCGTGATTCCGTATTGTTTGGCAATCGAATATTTGGTTTCTTTAGGAAGTACCTCGTGATAGACTACTTTTTCTGCTGTTGCAACAGGTTTTTTCGTCTTTGCAGCCGATGGAATAACCAAAATTTGTCCTATTTGAAGTCCTAATTTTTCCAAATCGGGATTCACTTTCTTCAAGTCTTCCTCAGTAATGCCATATTTATTTTCGATGCCATACAAAGTTTCTTTGGGTTCTACTTTATGTGTTTTTACTGTCGAATTTGTTTTCTTGCTATCTCCTTTTTTAGGAATCAGCAAAACACTATTGGGCTTTAAACCATTCTGAGCATCAGGGTTCAATTGATAAATATCATAAGGTGTGACATTGTATTTCTGGGCAATTTGGGTAATAGTTTCTCCCTTTTCTACTTTGTGCTTATCATAATTTTGCGCCAAAACCCTAGCAGAAACTAATATTATAAAAATACAAATGATTCTCTTTATCATAATTCAAATACTTTAAAAGTTAATCCACAGCCATTTCGATGGCATTACCGATCTACATTTTACTTGCCAATAAAAATAGTGTTTTCAAAATCAATATAAAAACAAAAAATCAATTTCTTTATTGCTATTGAAATTGATTTTTGTGATTTTAATTAAATATAAGTTCTATTCCCACTCGATAGTTGCTGGCGGTTTAGAGCTAATGTCATACACGACTCTATTCACACCTTTTACTTTATTGATTATATCATTTGACACTTTCATCAAGAATTCATAAGGCAAATGCACCCAGTCTGCAGTCATCCCATCGGTAGATTGAACTGCTCTAAGGGCTACTACTTTTTCGTAAGTACGCTCATCGCCCATTACTCCAACGCTATTTACAGGCAGCAAAATAGCTCCGGCTTGCCAAACTTGATCATACAATCCCCAAGATTTCAATCCGTCGATAAACACTTTATCGACTTCTTGCAGAATTCGAACTTTTTCGAGTGTGATATCGCCTAAAATTCTGATGGATAATCCAGGTCCTGGGAAAGGATGTCTTCCTAATAATTCAGGGTCAATGCCAAGCGTTGCTCCTACTCTACGCACTTCGTCTTTGAAAAGCATTCGCAAAGGTTCCACCACTTTTAATTTCATATAATCAGGTAAACCACCTACATTATGGTGTGATTTGATAGTTGCCGATGGTCCTTTTACCGAAACCGATTCGATCACATCTGGATAAATCGTTCCTTGTGCCAACCATTTTACGTCTTCGATTCGATGTGATTCTACATCAAAAACTTCGATGAATGCGTTACCTATAGCTTTCCTTTTTAATTCTGGCTCAGAAACTCCAGCGAGTGCATCATAAAAACGTTGAGAAGCATCCACTCCTCTTACGTTCAATCCCATTCCTTCGTATTGATCTAAAACGTTTTGGAATTCATCTTTTCGAAGCAAACCATTATTGACGAAAATACAATAGAGATTTTTTCCAATCGCTTTGTGCAATAAAACGGCTGCTACCGTAGAATCGACACCTCCAGAAAGTCCAAGAACCACTTTGTCGTCTTGTAATTTTTCTTTCATTTCAGCCACAATCTCTTCGACAAAAGCATTTGGTGTGAAATTTTGAGGCACCTGAGCAATTTTCACTAGGAAATTCTCCAACATTTTTGCACCATCCGTCGAGTGAAAAACCTCAGGATGGTATTGAATCGCATACGTCGTTTCCCCTTCGATTTTATAAGCCGCAAATTCCACATCGTGTGTACTTGCCAACTTTATTCCATTGGTAGGCAGAGCCTTGATACTATCACTATGACTCATCCAAACTTGACTGTTTTCGGCTACACCTTCGAAGAAAACTTCGTTGTCCTTTATATAAGATAAATTGGCTCTTCCGTATTCTCTGGTATTAGAAGCCGCTACTTCACCACCACTAAAATGGGCTAAATATTGTGCTCCGTAACAAACGGCAAGCATTGGTAATTTCCCTCTGATTTGAGATAAATCAGGATGTGGAGCGTCTTCTCCGCGAACAGAAAATGGGCTTCCGCCAAGAATTACCGCTTTATAAGATGATAAATCATCCGGAAAATGATTGTAGGGAAAAATTTCGCAGAATATATTTAATTCGCGAACGCGTCGGGCAATAAGTTGTGTGTATTGCGATCCGAAATCTAAAATAAGTACGTTGTGTTGCATGCGGCAAAATTACTTTTTATAATTGGGAATCAAAAATCGAAAATAGAAAAATTGTCTTTTTATTCTTTGGTGACAATAATAGTTGCTTTAAAACCAGTACCTAAATTCCATTGGCTGGCAGAAATCAGATTTCCTTTATCATCATAAACTCGAAATTCGGCTGTATTGGGTCCTAGCCTTCCTTGGTTGAGTGCTTCAAAATCTATTTTATTAAACCCCTCGACCAATGTAATTTCAAAACCTTGAAAATCACTATCCAAATAGACTCCCGGCACAATTGTTTTATCATTAAGCAAAACTCTAATCTGGTCGCCATCGACTTCGCCATAATCGCGATAACTGACTTTGGCAGTCAATGAGCTGGTTTTGTAACTTCCCAAATCCTGATTTCTTCGAAAAACAATTTGGTCTTCATTATCCGCTTTCTTGTTCAATCGATCGCGAACAAAATCTCCGGGATTGACGAATTTTTGGGTGGGCGTTAACGAAAAATTATTTTCAGGAACCCCTATTTGAAAAGAATTATTGGGTTTGGGTTTGGTGTTGAGAATATTGGGATTTTCCAACACATTTGGAGCCACAATTTTAGGCAAATCTGTAGGAGGAGGCAGTGTTTCTTTTTTGGGTTTAGGCTTTATATTTTGTGGTGGAATGGCTTTGAATTTTGAATTAAATTCGATTTGACCAAAGCTATTGAAAGCAAAAACGATACTAAAAAGGAATAAAAAAATCTGTTTCATAAGTGCTGAATACTGACAAATCAATATTTTGAAAGTCCAAAAATAATTGAAATCAACGAGTCGAAGTCACAAAAATAACATAAAATTATTTTCTGTGTTTTGCATACTGTAGAGATTTCATTGATTTTTAGTAGGTTTGTCTTGTAATCCATTTTGTTTGCTTAATTCTAGATAGAAATTTCACCATTTTGTAAATAAACAAATCACTTATCATGGCGAATAATACCAATATTTCAATTATTTCAAACCAAGATTTGGTTGTCGAATTATCACAACTTATTGAACAAAGCAAAAAACAAATAGCTTCTCAAGCCAACAGCGCTGTCACTATTTTATTTTGGCAAATTGGCAATCGCATTAATCAAGATATTCTACAAAACAAACGCGCTGAATATTCAAAACAAATTGTGTCGACAGTGTCTACACAATTGAAAGAACGATATGGGAAGAATTTTGAATTAAGGAACTTGAGACGAATGATGCAATTTGCGGAACAATTTACCGATTTTCAAATTGTCGTGCCGCTGTCACGACAATTGAGTTGGTCACATTTTGTAGAATTATTACCTTTAAAAACCATTGAAGCAAAACTATTTTATGCACAAAACGCATCAAATAATTTATTTGGAATTAGAGAATTAAGAAGGCAAATCGCTTTAAAAACATTCGAAAGAACCAACATTGCTGATGCTCAAATTGTAGAAGCAACTCAAATTCCATTTAACACCTTCAAAGATCCTTACATTCTTGATTTATTAGGTTTGCAAGATAGCTACTTGGAAAAAGATTTAGAAAATGCCATACTTCACGATTTAGAAACTTTTATCCTCGAACTTGGCAAAGGTTTTTCATTTGTGGAACGCCAAAAAAGAATGATTATCGACGGCGAAGATTTTAATTTAGACTTACTTTTTTATCATCGAAAACTGAAAAGATTGGTTGCCATAGAATTAAAATTAGGTAAATTTCAAGCAAAACACAAAGGTCAAATGGAACTATACCTTAAATGGTTAGACAAATATGAAAAACAAGAAGGCGAAAATACACCAATTGGACTAATTCTTTGTGCCGAAAGTAGTAGAGAACAAATTGAACTACTCGAAATGCACAAAGACGGAATTATGGTTGCAGAATATTGGACCGACTTACCTCCCAAAAAACAGTTTGAAGAAAAAATACACTTGCTCCTAATTGAGGCTAGAGAGAGAATAGAAAGAAAAAAATTGCTTTAAGTGATAAATCCCTGAATCCTCAGCACAAATTAGCTATTTCTTCTCCATTTTTTTTCATAAATTGCGGCTCAAAATTAAACCCGAGTGTTCCATTAGCAACACTTTCAAAAATCAAAACAACACAAAAACAATTAAAATGAAAAGAGAAAACATATTGACCGGTTCACCTTGGGAAGACAAAATGGGGTATTGTCGTGCCGTTCGCATAGGAAACATCATCGAAGTTTCAGGAACCGTGGCTATTGTCGATGGCGAAAAAGTAAAAGCCGATGATGCTTTTGCACAAACCTTAAACATCCTTGAAAGAATCGAAAAAGTATTGCAAGATTTGAATGTCGGGATGAAAGATGTCATTCGTACTCGAATTTTTACTACCGATATCACTACCTTCGAAGATGTGGCTCGAGCGCACGCTACTTTTTTCAAAGACATCAAACCCACAACTGGTTTTTATGAAGTGAGCAAATTAGTAGCTCCTGAATATTTAGTAGAAATAGAATTTACAGCCGTTGTTGCTGGATAATTTCAACAACTTGTCATTGCGTAGGAATCTCAACAAACAAAATCAACAAACAAGAGATTTGCTTCGCCTGTTCGCTCACGCTCGAGTCTACAGAATGACAAAAAAAACTTAAATAATTCTAGGAAAAAGAGTAACCTGATTAATGTCTTGAATTTAATGAACCTCAAAAAAAACTTCTTTCTCATCGCCAAATGGATGCTCATTTGCTTGTTGATTGGTTTTTTTTCTGGTTCAGCCTCAGCATTTTTTTTGGTATCTTTAGAATGGGTGACGCACTATCGAGAATACCATAATTGGATTATTTGGTTGCTGCCCGTGGGTGGACTCGCCATAGGGTTATTGTATAAATTTTACGGAAGTGATGTAGTAAAAGGCAATAATTTATTGCTGGAAGAATACGAAAATCCACAAAAAACGATTCCACTCAAAATGGCACCGATGGTGCTCGTAAGCACCTTAATCACGCATCTTTTTGGAGGTTCGGCAGGTCGAGAGGGAACCGCAGTACAAATGAGTGGTGCTATCGCAGACCAATTCAAAAAACCATTCCATCTGAATGATTCCGACCGAAAAACACTCATTATTCTAGGCATTAGTGCGGGATTTGCTTCGGTTTTTGGAACCCCGTTGGCTGGTGCCTTGTTTGCTCTAGAAGTTTTGTATTTCAGCAAAATCACTTACAAAAGTATCGTTTTGTCTTTCCTTGTGGCCTATATTGCTTATTTTACTGTCGAATTGTGGCAGGTTCAGCATACGCATTATCAGATTCCTACAATCCCAGCACTTAGTTTAAACCATTTTTCCTATATCATTGTTGCTGGTGTTCTATTTGGTTTAACTGCCATGTTATTTTCAAGAAGCACCCATCTTTGGGCGACATTATTTTCAAAATACATTCAGGATGCCCCTTTACGACCCTTTGTAGGAGGTCTTATTTTAGTGGTTGCGATTTACTTCATGGGAACAACAAAATACATCGGATTGGGCATTCCAACATTGGTTGAATCCTTCTCCACAACCAACCCTTGGTATGATTTTCTGCTCAAAATTCTCTTTACTGGATTTACACTTGGCGCGGGATTCAAAGGAGGTGAAGTTACTCCGCTTTTTTTCATTGGCGCCACCTTGGGAAGTGCATTATCTCTGGTTATTCCTTTGCCAATAGCGCTTTTGGCAGGAATGGGATTTGTTGCGGTATTTTCGGGAGCAACTCACACTCCTATTGCATGCAGCATAATGGGAATGGAACTTTTTGGTGTTGAAAGCGGCACTTATATCGGAATCACTTGTATCCTAGCCTATTATTCGTCGGGTTCCATTGGAATTTATCATTCACAAATTGTAAAAGGGTCTAAATACAAGTTGTACCAACGATTTAAAAAGAAAGATCTTGAAGATTTTTAGAGTTGTAAATGTTTGTTAAATGTAGAATTGTTTTCGACTTTACTATAAAAAAATGTAAATTCGCAACCTATGAACGAACAAGATATACTAGCCATACAAGCTTTACTAGCTACACCCAAAAAAATAGCCATTATTCCGCATCGAAATCCTGATGGAGATGCGATGGGCTCTACCCTTGGGTTGTATCATTTTTTACTTCGAAACCATCATTTTCCTGTAGTGGTTTCGCCCAATCAGTTCCCTGATTTCTTAGCTTGGATGCCCGGGTCAGAAACCGTGGAAATCTTTGAAAACAACAAGAAAAAAGTGAGCAAAATACTCGAGGAAGCCGAATTGGTTTTTACCTTAGATTTCAATGCGTTGCACCGTGTGGGCGAAATGGAAAACGTGCTCAACACTCTAAAAGTACCCTTTGTGATGATGGATCACCATCAATCGCCAGATGACTATGCTGTTGTGACTTTTTCGGATGTGGCCTATGGTTCGACTTGTGAAATGTTGTATCATTTTATTTGTTCGTTGGGCAAAAAATCTCAGATTGACAAAACTATTGGTACTTGTATCTATACCGGAATTCTAACCGACTCAGGTTCGTTCCGATTCCCAAAAACTACGGGCACAACCCATAGAATCATTGCCGATTTAATCGATTTAGGGGTCGAGAACAGCCAAATTCCAGCTTTACTTTTCGACAATAGCTCGTTTGACCGTTTGCAATTATTGGGAAGAGCTTTGCAGAATATGAAAATTTTCCCAGAGCATAAAACAACCTATACGACGCTGACACAAAAGGAACTAGACCAATTCAATTTTATAAAAGGCGACACCGAAGGCATCGTCAATTATGGTTTAAGCATCAAAGGCATAGTCTTTACAGCAATATTCATCGAAAATGCCGAAGAAAAAATCATAAAGATTTCGCTTCGTTCTCAAGGTGATTTCGACGTGAATCTCTTCGCCAGAGCTCATTTTAATGGTGGCGGACATCAGAATGCTGCAGGAGGAAAATCGGAACTTTCTATGGAAGAAACGATAATTAAATTTGAAAATTTAGTTCGTACACTAAAAATATAAATCATTATGACCCATTTCAAACAGATTCTTATCGCATTCTTGTTCACTTTTGTAGTGTCTAGTTGCAAACAAAGTCAAGACGCTCGCAGACCCATTTCGCATGCCTCGGGTTCTTTTATGAAAAAATCGGCAGAACGAAACAAGAAACTCATCGCTACTGAAGAAGGCCAAATCGATTCCTTGATTAAGAGCAATCCCAAAGTAAAATATATGGCTTCGACCAAAGGGTATTGGTACACCTATGTAGTCCAAAACGATATCGACACCATCACCCCAAAAAAAGGAGATGTAGCCTTTTTTAACTATGAATTAAAAGATTTGAAAGGCAACATAATCTATTCAGAAGTGGAACTGAAACCCCAAACTTATGCCGTCGATAAGCAAAATATAATGACTGGACTGCGAGAAGGTATCAAATTGATGCACAAAAACGAAAAAGTTATTTTTCTTTTCCCTTCGCATGTCGCCTATGGTTACCACGGCGATGACAAAAAAATTGGTCCCAATCAACCTTTATTATGTACTGTAAGCCTGCATAATTTCATTTCGGAAGAAGCTTTCAAAAAAGAAATTCAACTCAGACAGAGCAATACTTTGAATCAGGATCAAAGTGGTGTCCAACCCAAACAAACCAAACCCGTAAATAAAATTATTGACACATTAACCAATTAAATTTAACAATGAAAAAAAGCATTTTAGTTGCATTCGCCGCCGTACTTTTTAGCTCCCTATATTCTTGCAAAGAGGAGAAAAACAACCTTCCCGACGGATTATACGCCCAAATCGAAACCAACAAGGGAAAAATAATTGTGCAATTGGAGTATGATAAAACCCCAATTACAGTAGCCAATTTTGTTACATTGGCCGAAGGAAAAAACGAATTTATCACCAATGAAAACCTGAAAAAGAAACCTTTTTATGACGGTTTGAAATTTCACCGAGTCATTCCAGAATTCATGATTCAAGGAGGTGATCCATTAGGAACTGGCTCTGGTGACACCGGCTACAAATTCAAAGACGAAATCACCGAAATGAGATTTGACAAAGGGGGAGTTTTGGCAATGGCCAACAATGGGCCTGGAACCAACAGCAGCCAATTCTTCATCACACATCTTGAAACCCCTTGGTTGGAAGGGAAACACACCATTTTTGGACATGTTGTCGAAAATGGAATGGATGTGGTCAACAAAATCGAACAAGGAGATTATATGGAAAAAGTAACCATTATCCGCAATGGTGAAGCTGCCAAAAAATTTGATGCCGTCAAAACATTCCGTGACTATTATAAAATAGAAGCTGAGAATCAAAAAAACAAATTGGCATTAGAAAGAGCAGCAAATGCCAAATACCAAGCGGTTTTCGACAAAAAAGTAGCCGAATTCGAAGTTTTAAAAGCCAAAGCAACCACGACCCCAACCGGTTTAAAATATGCAATCACCAAAAAAGCGGGTGGCAAAAAACCAGCTGCAGGCGCCAATATTTTCATTCATTACGCAGGTTATCTTGAAAACGGAAGCCTTTTCGATTCGAGTATCGAAGCCATAACCAAAATCTACGGAAAATACGATCCAAACCGAGCTGCTCAAGGTGGTTATCAGCCGATTCCTTTTCAATACGGCAAAAAAGATGGTTTGATTCCAGGATTTATCGAAGGAATTGAGCAATTGTCTTTTGGTGACAAGGCTACCATTTTTATCCCTTCAAAATTAGGATATGGTGAAGCGGGTGCCGGTGGTGTGATTCCACCGAATGCCAATATTATTTTCGAAATCGAGTTGTTAGAAAAAACGAACTAGAGGACAAAATACGAAGTACGAGATACGAAGTACGAAATACGAAGTACGAAGTACGAAATACGAAGTACGAAATACGAAGTACGAAATACGAATTGAAAACAGTTAATAAATATAAATTTTTTACATAAATATCCAATTATGAAAACTAAAATTCTAGTATTATTATTCTTGGGAATGTTGAACCTTCAGGCACAAACGACCAAAAAACCCGCAACAACAAAGCCAGCAACTACAACCAAAAAACCAACTACAACTACAAAAGTAAATCCAACGACGCCAGCATCTGGTGATGCAATTTTTGCTACGATTACCACCAACAAAGGACCTATCGTTTTGCAATTGGAATACAAAAAAACTCCAGTAACTGTGGCCAACTTCATCGCTTTGGCCGAAGGAAAGAATACTTTTGTAACTGATGCTAAACTCAAAGGAAAACCTTTTTATGATGGTTTAAAATTTCACAGAGTGATTAAGGATTTTATGATTCAGGGAGGCGATCCCTCAGGAAACGGTTCCGGCGGCCCTGGTTATGCCTTTAAAGACGAAATTACCGATTTGAAACACAACAAAGGAGGCATCCTTTCGATGGCTAATTCTGGTCCAGCAACCAATGGAAGTCAATTCTTTATTACACACAAAGAAACGCCTTGGTTAGACGGAAAACACACCGTTTTTGGCCATGTAACTCAAGGAATGGATATTGTGAATGCCATAGCTCAGGATGATGTCATTTTGAAAGTGACTATCACTAGAAAAGGAACTTCTGCCAATGCTTTTAATGCACCTAAAGTTTTTGCAGATTATTACAACAACAAAGCGGAAGATGCCAAAAAACAAGCCGCAATTGATGCCGAAAACAAGAAAAAACAAGCCGAAATCGAAGCCGCAGCTAAGAAAGCGTATGAAGAAAAATATGCTAGTGTAATCGCTGCCAAAAAAGCGTATTTGGATGCTGAAAAAGCTACTGCTACCACTACCCCATCCGGATTATCGTATAAAATTACCCAAAAAGGAACCGGGGTAAAACCAGCAGACGGAACTACAATCTATTTTAATTATGCCGGTTATTTTGAAGACGGAAATCTTTTTGATAGCAGTTATTCTGATGTTTGCAAAACTTACGGAAAATATGACGCCAATCGAGATGCTCAAAACGGATACCAAGCTTTCCCTTTCGAAGCTGGCAAAAAAGACGGAATGATTCCGGGATTTCTAGAAGGATTGAGCTTATTGTCTTTTGGAGAAAAAGCCATCATTTACTTACCCTCGAATCTTGCTTATGGCGAAAGAGGTGCTGGCGGTGTAATTCCTCCAAACGCTACTTTAATTTTTGAAATAGAAATGATTGAAAGTAAAGCCGAGCCCAAATAATAACTACGAGGAATGAGAAAAACAATCCCGACAAGCCATGCTACTTGTCGGGTTTTTGTTTTTTTTTAATTTTACTATAAATTCCTGATTACCAGAAATCTGATTACTAAAAACTATTTTTTAAATTTCCAATCAAATTCGTCTTTGGCATTGATGATGGCACCAATTTCAAATTTCACCACTTCTTCAAATTCGGTTTGGAGGATAAACCAATTGTCTTCGTTGAAATAATTTTCGAAAGTATCAAACGATTCTTGCGTGAACTTGGTGATGCCTTTTGTAGCCAATTCTTTTTTGGCTTCACTATTTTTTTTGCCTATGATTGTGTGACCCAATAATTCTAAATTTCGATCAGATGCCACAATATAACCCAATTTGAGCTCTTCTTCCTGATAGAACGTCAATCGCATTTTTAGTGAATTATAGGTAAAAATAACATTCTCGTCTTCGTCTTTGTAATTGCGGTTGGGTTTGCCATAAAGCGCAATAACATCGTTTTGTTTCATGCCGAAAAGGAGCTTGTCGATTCCGTTTTTTAGATTTATTTTCATCTGTGTAAATTTTACGACAAAGTTCGCAAAGTTTTCTACAAAATTCGCTTTTTTTTAAAGTTTAAAACAATTTAGTATCATCGAGCACACAGATTTTAGTATATTTGTAAGGAAGATTGTGCCAATTTTTTCACAGTCTGACGTTAGCAGAACTATTAAATCCGACATTATGAAACAACAATTATTTTCAATTAAAGTAATTTTAATCTTAACCAGTTTGGTAACCTTAATCGGTTGTCAAAAAGATGATGATATATTTCAAGTAAGTGAAACAAAATTTTTAGTTGATAAAATATATAATTACAACAACGACCTTATAGCGGAATACTTTTATGACAACGAAAATAGACTTATAAAAAAGTATGTGACTGAACATTTGGGTAATAACTATCAACAAGAGTGGGCATCTTACTCAGATGAATTTGAATATCAAAACGGTCGTGTTTCAAAAATTATTCATAAAGACATTTCGTACAATATGTTTAACTATGAAACCAATATCTTCTACAATTCTATTGGTACTATAACAAAAACAGAAATATATAAAAACGGTCAACTTATTTCAAATAACTCTAATTATAGATACAAGAATGGCAATTTAACAGGAACTATAAAATACAACTTGGCTACTATTGTATATAAAGATTCCATTATTTATAACAAATCAGGAAATGTGATTAAATATTTATACGAAAGACCTGAAACGGATTTAATTGGGAATCCGCTACCACAAACAAAAATAACTACCATTCAAGAATTTAGTTATGACAATCATTTGAGACCAAACTTTAATCTTGACTATCTTTTCATTTATGAGCCTCTGCCATTTAATGAATTAGCAGATTTACAAAGACATTTATCCACAAATAATATGACTTATTTTATTGATGGAACAAAATGGATATATTCGTATAATGAACAAGGTTTACCCTCTAAAATTGAAGTTAAATGGAAAGATATTGAAACAACTTTGCCAATGATGTTAAGAATAACATACAAAGAGATAAATTAAAAAATACTTCTTCAAACAACGAGAGTTTCTTTGCGTGCGCAGCACGAACAATGAAACTCGGGTTGAACATAACTGGAGTACCTGCCGTCAACACTATTGAGTTATCGTAAAATATTTAGAGAGAATAGTAGGAGGATTTTGTTTCTTCTCTTTTTGTTTGAAATTTTCAATAATTAATACTTAAATTAGTATCATTAAATAAAGAACCCAAATGAAAAAAATAATAGTAGTTTTTCTTATAAGCTTTGTTTCCCTGAACACTTTCGGACAAGACATAACAGGAAAATGGAATGGCCTTTTGAAAGTGCAAGGAATGCAATTGAGAGTTGTGTTCAATATTAACAAAACCGAAACAGGTTATAGCGCCACAATGGATAGTCCTGACCAAGGAGCCAAAGGAATTCCGGTGACCACAACCCGTTTTGAAAACTCCAATTTGAAAATTGAAATGAATGCTCCCAAAATTGAATACGAAGGTGTTTTAGGCAATGATGGAGTGGTATCAGGGAATTTCAAACAAAGTGGCATGACTTTTCCGATGAATTTATCAAGGCAAGAAATCGAAAAGGAGAAAATTAGAAGACCACAAGAACCTGTAAAACATTATCCCTATTATACTGAAGATGTCAGTTTCGAAAATAAAAAAGCTGGAATTACACTGGCAGGAACACTGACTTTGCCACAAAAAGAAGGCGTCTATCCTGTGGTAATTTTGATTAGCGGAAGCGGACCACAAAACAGAGATGAAGAATTGATGGGACACAAACCGTTTCTAGTAATAGCAGATTATTTAACCCAAAATGGTATAGCCGTACTGCGTTATGATGATCGAGGAACCGCTGCATCGAAAGGCAATTTCAAAACAGCAACCAGTTTAGATTTTGCCTCCGATACTGAAGCTGCCATGGCGTATTTGAAAACGAGAAAAGAAATCAACCCCAAAAAAATAGGCCTAATAGGACATAGCGAAGGCGGTTTGATTGCTCCAATGATTGCCAGTAATAACAAAGATGTCGCCTTTATCATTTTGCTCGCTGGACCCGGAATACCAGGCGATCAATTGCTTTTGATGCAACAAAACCTAATAGGTAAAGCAGCTGGAATGAGTGATACAGAATTACAAAAAAGTGAAGCAATCAATAAAAAAGCTTTTGAAATTGTAAAACATTCGACAAGTATCGAACCGCTCAAAATCGAGCTAACTCAGTTACTTAGTCAGAATTTAAAAGACAATCCAAATAGTGCAATACCAAATGGAATGAGTGCTGATGACTATGTGAAACTTCAAGTCGATCAAATTGCTTATCCTTGGATGCAATATTTTATCAAATACAACCCTGCTCCTGCTCTAGAAAAAGTAAAATGTCCGGTATTGGCGCTGAATGGAGAAAAGGATTTACAAGTTCCGCCAGAAGCCAATTTGGAAGCTATTCAAAAAGCATTAGAAAAGGGTGGAAACAAAAATGGCAGTTACAAAGTGTTGCCCAACTTGAATCACTTGTTTCAGGAATGTGAAACTGGAGCTCCTAGTGAGTACGCCCAATTAGAACAAACTTTTGCTCCAAAAGCGCTAGCAGAAATTGTAGATTGGACCAAAAAAGTAATAAAATAAACCAACTCAGTAAGATGGCTTAGGAATAATAACAAACTAAGCTATTCTTCAGAAAAAAAAACTTGAGAGTAAAAACCTATTCAATTCTAGATTTTCTATCGAATGCTCTTTTCAATACGCCCCCAACTAAATCAGAGAGAGGTTTGATGGAAAAAATATGATTTTTGAAGAATGAATCGTCAAATGGATAATCGAAAATTTGAGTATAAAAAATTCCCTCATTGATAATCAAATGAGGGAATTTTTTGAATTGAATTCATTCTTTATCCCAAGAAAATACTCAAAATATAATACAAGATGGCTGCTAATAAAGCCGAAACTGGAATGGTCAATACCCAAGCCCATAATAAGCTTACAGTAACGCCCCAACGAACAGCCGAAACTCTTTTGGTCAATCCTACTCCAATAATCGAACCAGTAATGGTATGCGTTGTGCTCACAGGAATTTTTAAATGCTCGGTGAAATAAAGCGTCAACGCCCCAGCTGTTTCAGCAGCCACGCCTTCAAATGAGGTTACTTTGGTAATTTTCGACCCCATGGTCTTTACAATTTTCCATCCGCCACTCAAAGTTCCCGCAGCGATAGCCGAATAACAAGCCAAAGGAATCCAAGCGGGCATCGCACCTTTTACACCCAAATCATCATTAGGAAGAACGACGTTTAACCAATCTGCCATACTTTCTTGAGTTTGACCAGAAGTATTTATATAAACTGCGACCGCAGCGGCAATAATACCCATTACTTTTTGCGAATCATTTCCACCGTGTCCTAAACTAAAAGCAGCCGAGGACAATAATTGCATCTTTTTCAGTACGGCATCCGCTTTGTGCAAACTCAAACTACTAAATGTCAATGCGAAAGTAGAAATGGATAAAATTATAAAGGCTACTAAAAACCATTTTATATTATGAGATTCAAAAACGACACTCCATAAATGGGAGTCAAAACGGGTTTTTTCTATTTCTTCATAAGGAACCATTTGTTCATACACAAATAAAATAGTACCCAACATCAGCGCGATGGTAAACACCTTTGGCAATACTTTCTTTGTAGAAGCATTCAATAGCCAAATCGAAATCATGTAAGAAGCAAATGCCCCAACAAGCGGCGCCAATACAATAAAAGCGATGACAATTAAAACACCTGAGGGCAATCCGCCATCCTTGCCTGCCTTGTACCAACTCACGATATCATACCAATGTTGTGTTGCACCATCTGCGGTAACATAACCCCCAAAACCGTGCATGGCTATAGCGTGTGCCAATGCTGCTCCCGCAAATCCACCAATAAGAGTATGGGAAGAACTCGATGGAATTCCCAACCACCAAGTCAATAAATTCCAACAAATAGCAGCGATAACTCCAGCGAGTATCACCACCAGATTGATATCCATCGTATGCGCCGTTTTGGCAACAGTATCTGCCACCCCAAAACCAAAAACCCAATAGGCTAAGAAGTTAAAAAAAGCAGCCCAAAGAACGGCTTGAAAAGGGGAAAGAACTTTTGTAGCAACAACAGTAGCAATAGCATTGGCTGCATCATGAAAGCCATTGATGTAATCAAAAATCAAAGCCAAAATGATAATGACAATAAGTAGCGTAAATTCCATAATTATAGTTGAAAGATTGAAAAAATAATCATTGAAAACAAGAAGTTATAAAACAAAAATCCTGTCCACCAATGGTTAATTCCTAAATTATTTACGAATGTTTTACCGTAATAGATTCTAAAACGCTAGCCACACCTTTACATTTATCGGTTGCGGTTTCCAATACCAATAATACTTCTTTGTATTTGATGATATTTTTAGCATCTGTTTCATTTTCGAAAATATCAGCGACAGCTTTATTGTACACATCATCGGATTTGCTCTCCAATTTATTAATTTTTGCGCAGGCATTGGTAATGCTTTTCATCTTCTTCAAATCTCTCAATTCTTGAACGGCAGTATCGATATGCTGACATGCTTCAAGATTGATTTCTGTAAGTTTTCGAATTGATTTGGTAATTTTTCCTACTTGGTACAAACGCATTCTACTTGCAGCACCGTGAAGGTTATCGGCCACATTATCGATGGATACAATTAACGAGTGAATGTCTTCTCGGTCAAAAGGAGTAATGAAATTTTTACTCAATTCTAAATTAGTTTGACGCGTTATATCCTCTCCTTTTTGTTCCAATTCATCGATTTTCAAAAAAAGTTCATCTCGCTCTTTTAGAGGAAGATTTACCGCTTCGTGCAAAATCGAAGCCAACTGCACTAAATTAGAGGATGCTTGTTCAAAAAGTGGGAAGAATTTTTTATCTTTTGGCACCAAAAACTGAAAAATACTATTTATTGACATTTTCTTAATGTTTAATTAATTTTAGAGGACAAAATTACTTCTTTATTCTATGCTAATGTTAAGTAATTGTTAACAATTGGATTCTAACTGAAATTTTCCTAAAAACTGAACCGTTTTCTCGATATCATAATGTAAAATTCGGTCTTCCTGCACAAATGAAACTTCCTGACGATAGTTTTTTAAAAACTGCTCAATCCATTCGCTTGATTTCAAAGGACGCCTGAATTCAATAGCTTGCGAAGCATTCAACAATTCGATTGCGAGAATTCGTTCTACATTTTCCATAACCTGCAAAGCCTTGGTTGCCGCATTCGCACCCATACTTACGTGATCTTCCTGACCATTACTCGAAACCATACTATCAACGCTAGCTGGGGTTGCCAATTGTTTGTTCTGACTAACAATGCTCGCCGCTGTGTACTGTGGAATCATCAAACCGGAATTTAACCCAGGATTGTCCACCAAAAATGCGGGAAGATTGCGCAAACCCGATATCAACTGAAAAGTTCTTCGCTCAGATATGCTTCCCAATTCGGCCAAAGCAATAGCGATAAAGTCCAAAGCTAAAGCCAAAGGTTGTCCGTGAAAATTTCCTCCCGAAATAATTTCGTCAGTATCTATAAATATATTAGGATTATCGGTAACCGAATTGATTTCGGTCTTGAATACATTTTTTACATAATCAATCGCATCCTTTGAAGCTCCGTGAACTTGCGGAATGCATCGAAATGAATACGGATCTTGCACGTGTTTCTTCTCCTGTTTGATAATTTCGCTCCCGTTCAACAATTGAATCACCCGTTGTGCAGTTACAATTTGACCTTTGTGCGGCCGAATCGCGTGAATTAATTCGTGAAAAGGCTCAATTCTTCCATCAAATCCCTCTAAAGAAATGGTTCCAATCAAATCCGCCAAATACGAAAACTTAACCGCTTTCATCAAAATATGCACGCCATAAGCACTCATAAATTGGGTTCCGTTCAATAATGCCAAACCTTCTTTGGATTGCAATACGATAGGTTTCCATCCAAAATGTATTAAAACTTCGCTTGAATGGACTTTTTTATTTTCAAAAAAAACTTCACCTTCACCCAATAACGGCAAGGATAAATGAGCCAGAGGAGCCAAATCGCCCGAGGCACCCAGCGAACCTTGGTTGTAGACAATGGGTAAAATGTCGTGGTTATAAAAATCGACCAATCGCTCGACCGTTTGCAACTGAATACCGGAATGGCCATAACTCAAGGACTGAATTTTAAGCAACAGCATCAATTTGACAATTTCAGCAGGAACTTCCTCACCAGTACCACACGCATGAGATTTTACCAAGTTTTCTTGAAGTTTAGAAAGGTTGTCATTAGCAATTTTCACATTACAAAGCGAACCAAAACCCGTATTGATACCATAAATAGGCTTGGATTGCGAAACCATTTTGGCATCGAGATAGGCTCTACATTTTTGAATGTTGACCGTAGCTTCCTCAGATAGTGCCAATAGTTTCTGATGCGAAATAATTTCTTGCAGTGTCTCCAAGGAAAGTACTTCGGTACTTATATAATGTGTATTATCCATTTAGTTTTAAGCTTAAGAGGGGTCAAAATTCTGCAAACCAATATTAATAAACAAGATTTTATTAGTAAAATTTTAAATATTCATTTTTACAAACGCTGTTTTTTAAAATATTCGCAAAAACAGCCCCAAAGCTTTTTTTTATTTTGTGAAAATCAGTACTTTTGAAAAATCAATATGAAAAATAACAACAAAACATATCATTCTTCGATAACAGCTCAAACTAGAGTTGCAGTTGCTGTTACTTTCACCACTACATCTACCACTACCCTTTAGGGGTATACATTTTTACATATTATCCAGTTTACCTGCTTTTTTCGAAATGAAGAGAGTTCATAGATGCATAAAAAAAGTTGCATTTAAAATAATATTAATATTTACTAGAAATGCTTGTAAAACATTTTAACCACATAGTTCTGATAGATGTTGCAACATAGATTTTGAGTAATAAATAAAGAAAAAGCTTTGCTTTTAGATAGAATTCATAGCTGCTATGTGCAAAATTATTTTCTATGTAAAACTTTTATAGTTTCGAAAATATTTTTCCTATGTGGTAAAAAAAAAAACAATTAAGTATAAAATAAACATATAACAACACAATGAGAGTATTAAAATTTGGCGGAACTTCAGTAGCCAATGCGCAAAACATAAAATTAGTCTTAGATATAGTAATCAAAAAAGCAGCCCAAGAAAAAGTTATTGTAGTCGTTTCTGCTTTTACCAAAGTTACCGATTTATTAGTTCTTGCTTCGCAAAAAGCAGCTGCAAATGACGAAAGTTACAAAGAAATTGTCGCCGAAATCGAGAAAAAACACTTGGACGCCATCAAAGAATTAATCCCAGTGAGCGAACAAAGCGGTTTGCTAAGCCACATCAAAAGAATCATCAATCATCTAGAAACCCTATTAGACGGATGTTTCCTTTTGGGCGAACTATCACCAAGAACTTCGGATACGATACTGAGTTTTGGCGAATTATTGTCTTCTTACATTATCGCCGAAGCCTTCAAGCAAAACCATAAAAATGCAGGATACAAAGACAGTCGCGAACTCATAAAAACCAATACTAACTTTGGTAAAGCAGCCGTAAACTTTGAAATTACCAATGAATTAATTGCCGATTATTACGCCTCAAATGAGTCTCAAATCGTCGTGATGCCCGGTTTTATTGCTTCTACAGAAGAAGGAATTGGAACAACTTTAGGTCGTGGTGGTTCTGATTATACAGCAGCCATTTTGGCTGGTGCTTTGAACGCTTCTGAATTGGAAATCTGGACTGATGTCAACGGAATGTTTACTGCCAATCCAAAAATTGTAAAACAAGCCCAACCCATTGCCACTATTTCGTATCAGGAGGCAATGGAGTTGTCGCATTTTGGCGCCAAAGTATTGTATCCACCAACCATTCAACCTGTTTTCAAGAAAAATATCCCCATTTGGATTAAAAATACTTTTGAACCAGAAGCTATCGGAACTTTTATTTCTAACGAAGATAATTCGCATACCAGTCCAGTAAAAGGAATCAGTCATATCGATAATATCACTTTAATCACTTTAGAAGGCTCAGGAATGGTTGGGGTTGCCGGAGTTTCGAAACGATTGTTCGAAGTTTTATCCAACGAAAATATCAACATTATTTTTATTACCCAAGCTTCTTCTGAACATTCTATTTGTATTGGAATCTTGAATTCAGATGCCAACAACGCGGAATTTTCTATTAATAAAGCCTTCCAACAAGAAATTTCTCAAAACAAAATCGATCCTTGTATCGTCGAAAAAGACCTTTGCATTATCGCTTTGGTAGGCGAAAATATGAAAAATCACCAAGGTTTGAGTGGTCGAATGTTCAGTACTTTGGGTAAAAATAATGTCAACATCCGAGCCATAGCTCAAGGAGCTTCCGAAAGAAATATTTCAGTTGTCATCAACGAAAGAGACGTAAAAAAAGCATTAAATACGCTGCACGAAAACTTCTTCGAGGAAAACACCAAACAGTTGAACTTGTTCGTGATGGGCGTTGGAAACGTGGGCGAAAAATTTATCGAACAAATTAATCAACAAAAGAAATTCTTGAAAGAAAATCTAAAAATAAACCTAAGAGTTATTGCGGTTTCGAATTCCAGAAAAATGTATTTCGACGAAGATGGAATGCCGCTGAAAGACTGGCAATCGCTATTATCAAATGGTGAAACTTCCGATAAAGAAGCCTTTATTTCTAAAGTGAAATCCCTTAATTTACGCAATAGTATTTTTGTCGATATTACTGCAAATGAAGCTGTTTCGCAAACCTATAATCAATATTTAAAACATAATATCGCCGTGGTAACTTGCAACAAAATTGCGTGTTCATCAGCTTATGATAATTATAAAAAATTAAAAAATCTGTCTCGTCAATACAATGCTCCTTTCTTATTTGAAACCAATGTAGGCGCAGGATTACCAATCATTGACACCTTGAAACACTTAATCGCTTCAGGTGATAAAGTGAACAAAATCCAAGCGGTTTTATCCGGAAGTTTAAACTTTATTTTCAACAATTTCGACGAAAATAATTCCTTCCACGATGTGGTAAAAGAAGCCGGAGTTCAAGGATTTACCGAACCTGACCCAAAAATTGACTTGAGTGGTGTGGATGTAGCCCGAAAAATTCTGATACTTATTCGCGAAAGTGGCTATCAAATGGAAATTGAAGACATTCAAAACAATTCTTTTCTTCCAGCAGAATGTATGGCGACAACCAACAACGAGGATTTTTTCAAATCATTAGTGAAACACGCTTCGCATTTCGAAAACCTTTTGGCTGAAGCCAAAGCCAAAGACAGCAGATTGAAATTTGTTGCCACTTTCGAAAACGGAAAGGCAAGAGTTGGATTGGAATTCATCCCGAAAGAAAGTCCGTTCTATAATTTGGAAGGAAAAGACAATATTGTACAATTTTACACAGACCGTTATATCGACCAACCTTTATTAATCAAAGGGGCCGGTGCAGGTGCTGCGGTGACGGCGTCAGGAATTTTTGCCGACGTAATCCGAATTGGAAATATTTAAATTACCATTGTAGAGACGTTGCGGTAGAGACGTTGCAATGCAACGTCTCTACAATACGAAAAAATAAAAATATGAATGAAATAAAACTATTTTGCCCTGCTACCATAGCCAACCTATCCTGCGGATTTGATGTGCTCGGATTGTGTTTAGCCACTGCAGGTGACGAAATGATAATTCGAAAATCAGACGTAAAAGGTGTTCGAATTACTAAAATTGTGGGTGCCAATTTACCCTTGGAAACCGAGAAAAATGTTTCGGGAGTGGCGGCATTGGCACTACTGGAAGAAGTAGAAACAGAATTTGGTTTTGAAATCGAAATCTACAAAAACATCAAAGCGGGAAGCGGAATCGGAAGCAGTGCGGCTAGTTCAGCAGGAGCTGTTTTTGGAATCAACGAATTGCTGGGTCGTCCTTTTACCCGAAAAGAATTGGTGCAATTTGCAATGCAAGGCGAAAAATTAGCGAGCGGGAATGCCCACGCCGATAATGTTGCCCCTTGCCTATTGGGCGGTTTTACTTTGGTACGAAGTTCGGATCCTTTGGATATTATCAAAATTGACAGCCCATCCGAATTGTATGCGACTGTCGTTCATCCACAAATTGAGTTGAAAACTTCGGATGCACGATCGGTATTGAAACAAACCGTTTCGCTGAAAAGTGCCATCACCCAATGGGGAAATGTAGGCGGATTAGTCGCCGGTTTGTATACTCAGGATTACGAATTGATTGGACGTTCCTTACACGACGAAATCATCGAACCCATTCGCAGTATGCTGATTCCTGGTTTTGATTTGATTAAGAAAGCCGCATACGAAAACGGAGCTTTGGGTTCAGGAATTTCAGGTTCAGGTCCTTCTATTTTTGCATTGAGCAAAGGAAAGGAAAACGCCGAAAAAATCGCGAAGGCGATGAGTAAAGTCTATGATGAAATCAATTTGCCCTATGAAATTCACGTTTCGAAAGTGAATGCAGATGGTGTGAGTGTAATATAAGAAGTTAGAAATACGATGGCAGTAATCAAAAAGAAACGAATAGTAAATTGAAAAAATGTAAATGGAAACTAATCAACTAGTAAATTCGTTTGAAAGAGAACAAAATGAAATACCTAAATTTTATTCCAAAAAAGCAATTTTAGGATTTTCGATTTTTTTCAGTTCAATTTTTGGAGGAATTCTTTTAATTCAAAATTTGAAAGAAATTGGAATGAAAAAAGAAGCTAAAACAGTTTTAAATACTTCGATATTTCTTACTGTTTTGCCATTTTTGGTAGCTTGGTTAATGGAAAAGGATGTTTCTACATATACATTTTTGGCCAATCTAATTGGTGGTTTAGTCCTTTCTGAATTTTATTTTGGATTATATATTCCGAAAGAACAAATCTTTGAAAGTAAGAAAATTTGGAAACCATTATTAATTTCATTAATAATTACAATCCCACTCTTGGCTTCAGCAATTTATTTTGCTTAAATGTCTAGTTTCAAAACCTCGTTAAGCGTTGAAAAAATATACTAAGTTAAAAGTTAGAAGCCAAAAAATTTCTATTGAAAAATAAAATACAAGAATAAAAACTATTTAGATTGATGATTCCAGATGTAAAGCAAATTGCTAAAAAATCTAAAATCTAAAATCTAAAATCTAAAATTTAGAAATGAAATACTACAGTTTAAATCATAATGCCCCGAAAGTTTCTTTCGAAGAAGCCGTAATTCAAGGATTAGCCACCGATAAAGGATTGTATTTTCCAGAATCAATCACTCCTTTAAGCAAAGAATTTTTCGAAAATATAGAGAACTTAAGCAACGAGGAAATTGCTTTTGAAGCCATTCAACAATTTGTAGGCGACGAAATTCCTGCCGAAACCTTGAAACAAATCATCGCCGAAACCCTTTGTTTCGAATTTCCAACTGAGAAAGTAGAAGAAGGAATTTATGCTTTGGAATTGTATCACGGACCAACAATGGCCTTTAAGGACGTAGGTGCTCGTTTTATGTCCCGCTGTTTGGGTTATTTCAACAAAGACAAAAAAGACAATAAAAATACCGTATTAGTGGCTACTTCTGGAGATACCGGAGGAGCGGTTGCGAGTGGCTTTCTAGGAGTTCAAGGGGTTGAAGTGGTGATTCTTTATCCTTCCGGAAAAGTGAGCGACATCCAGGAAAGACAATTAACCACCTTGGGACAAAATATCAAAGCATTGGAAGTCGATGGTGTTTTTGACGATTGTCAAGATATGGTCAAAAAAGCATTTTTGGACGAAAGTCTGGCACACCACAACTTAACTTCGGCCAACTCGATTAATATTGCTCGATGGTTGCCACAAATGTTTTACTTTTTCTTTGCTTACAAGCAATTGAAATCGCAAAACAAACCTTTGGTGTTTTCTTGTCCAAGTGGCAATTTCGGGAATATTTGTGCTGGAATTATTGCCAAAAAATTAGGTTTGCCCATCGAACATTTCGTGGCTTCGACCAATGTAAATGATACGGTTCCGAGATTTATGGAAAACGGAAATTACGATCCAAAACCTTCCAAAGCGACGATTTCGAATGCGATGGACGTAGGAAATCCAAGTAACTTTATCCGAATCCAAGAAATGTACAACAACGATTTGGAGCTTTTCAAAAAAGATTTTTCTTCCTTTTCATATACCGATGCCGAAACTTTAGAAGCGATGCAATCCATCTACAAAACCGATGGTTATATTGCAGAACCTCACGGCGCTGTGGGCTATTTAGGTTTGAAAAAAGAACTGAAAAACCATCCAAACGCGATTGGAATTTTCTTAGAAACTGCGCACCCCATCAAGTTTTTGGATGTGGTAGAACCTGCTTTGAACATTCAATTACCAATTCCAACTCAAATAGAAAGCGTGTTGAATAAAGAAAAAGTAAGCGTAAAAATCAAAACTTACGAGGAATTGAAGGCGTTTTTGGAAACCGTTTAATTAGTAACTTTATGATTACGAAAGCAACTATCGAAGACGTTTATGCATTAAATAAACTAATAAATTCAGCTTATCGGGGTGAATATTCTAAAAAAGGTTGGACTACAGAAGCCAATATTTTAGAAGGCAAAAGAACCACTGAAGCAGAATTAATGGAGATCCTTCAAGACAAAAAAAACAGCCTTCTAAAATACTTCGAAAACGACCAGATTCTAGGTTGTGTATTGCTGAAAGAAAAAGAGAATGAATTGTATTTAGGAATGCTGACCGTTTCGCCAGAGTTACAAAATAGTGGTATTGGAAAAAAATTAATGCAACAAGCTGAAGTTTTTGCTTCGGATTTGGGACTTCCTAAAATTGTTATGACCGTAATTTCTGTTCGCGAAGAACTCATTTCGTGGTACAAACGCAAGGGTTTTGTAGATACAGGACTAAGAGAACCTTTTCCGGTAAGTGAAGTTTTTAGTCAAACCACCAAAGAACCTTTGGAGTTTATGGTATTGGAAAAAAGAATGCTGTAGCTACCAGAAGGCATTCGCTTTTAAAAATTTTTAGCCACGAATTACACTAATAAACACGAATTACAACTATTTTTTATTTCACGAAGTCTTGAAATAAATAGAAGTAGTGTAATTCAATTCTAAATTTGATGAAAATTAGTGCCAATTGGTGTAATTCGTGGCTACCTTCTTTTTTTCTTCTTTAAAAGTAAATGCCTTTTAGCTACCATTACTTTTCCAAGCTCAAATAGGCTTTCCCAATATACTTGATCACATCCGAAGCGATAAACGACTGATACCCCGTTTCAGGCAGTGCAATATCTGCAGTTAGTCCGTGGAGATAAACTCCAAGTATTGCGGCATCAATGGGTTCGTAAGATTGTGCCATTAAACTTGTAATCATTCCTGTGAGGACATCGCCAGTTCCGGCTGTTGCCAAAGCGGCATTGCCAGTGGTGTTTTTATATATTGCATCACCGTCGATGATATAAGTGGGGGCACCTTTCATTACTAGTATTAGATTATTCTGTTTTGAAAAAGCGATGGTTTTCTTGAATTTATCGGCTTCAGAATCCCAGTTCCCAATAAGGCGCTCTAATTCTTTTTGATGTGGTGTAAAAATGGTTTTTTTAGGCAAAAAAGTCAGCCAGTCCTTGTTCTGTGCCATAATATTCAATCCGTCAGCATCTATCACCAAGGGAACTGTATTGGTTTTTATAAAACGATGTATGGCAGTATGCGTTTCGATATCCTGTCCAATTCCAGGGCCAAGACCGATGGCTTGGGGAACAAAATTGAGGATGATTTTAGAAATATATTTTACCGCAATATCCGTCAAAACCATCACCTCTGGATTGGCAATTTGCAGAACTCTATAACCACAACGTGGCAAAAATACGGTAACCAACCCGCAACCCGTTTTCAAACAGGCCATAGAAGCTAAAGTCATCGCTCCTATTTTGCCATAACTACCGCCAATGATTAATGCATGACCTTGAATCCCTTTGTGGGTATGCGCATTTATGGGTTTATATCTTTTGAGAATTTCGGTTTTGTCAATTGGAATTACTGCTTTCATTTAATACGATTTGTTCGTTAAAAATACAAAAATTAAATGAATGAAAGTGGGTAGAATTTATTTTTATTTAATAGGTTTCTGCAAGAAAAATCATTAAGTTTGAATAACCATTACAATCTGCAATTGTATAGCGCCAATCTACCCGATTTTGGGTGTATATGCGCGAGTATATGCGAGATAAAAAAAATAATACAAATAACAACATTTTTTTGATAAATGAAGTTTAAAATAAATTTTACGATATTTACCGAAATTTAGATTTATATAAAAATGTACAATACTATTCCCGACCAATTAAGAAAATTAGCAATTGAAAATGTTTTTAGCACAAATACATATCAAAATTGTTGGAGAACGTGGCAACCAGAAATTTTAAGACTTTTAGGAAATAATTATACTGAAAATGAAATCTTAAATATTGGAGACCATTTATCAGATATTTTTAGGTCAACTGGTGGCGGAGGAAGAGGTCAAGGAGAATTGTCAGCAAGTGGAACTGCTTGGGAATCTTTAGTTTGTTGGTATATTAACCTCTGCACCGCTGGAAGTCGAGTTGTTGCTGTGAAAAAAATGAGTATTGTTCCCAAAGCAATACAAGATGCAATAACTGTAAATTATGGAAATTTTGCTTGTAATACCGAATCTGATATAACAATACTAGTTTTTCCAGACTTACCCGAATACAACACAAACATAAATCAATTAAACATTCTAAATAATTTGGGAATTCAAATTCAACCAATTTTGAGAAACAAATTTAATCTTGAACTAACAAATCATCTAGCTGAAAAAGATTTTAATCAATTTGAAATTGGAATTATACAATGTAAAACAAATTGGAATGACAATGCTCAAATTCCAATGTTATGGGATATGATATATTCGGCTGGAGGATTTCGAGGCAGAAATATTACAATTGGCAGAAATGGTTATAATATACAGAATGCTCAAAGTTTTAGTTATTCTTTTGTTACAGTTCCATCAAATCAAAATACAGTTTATAATCCTAATGGAGTTGCAGTAAAAAGAGTTACAAATTTATCTGGCGGTAACTATTGGGGTAATCCTAGCATCCAAAATGTTGCCAAATCATTAAAAGAAATTTTTACAAATAATTTTCAGTCTGGCTCAAGAACTGGCTTAAGAACAGATATTAGAGCTGCAATACCAGAATTAACAGCAAATAATTCGTTATCTTATTTTGGTCTCTATTGAATGTTCTTCAAAATTTCTAGAGCTACCGCTCTAGCCATAAGTGGAGGAACTGCGTTCCCAACTAATGTAAATTGAGGAACTTCAAATTTACGTTTATTTCCACCTGTTGAACGCTTTCCTTGAAAAACAAATGAATCGTCGAACGATTGCAATCTTGCCATTTCTCGAACAGTTAATGACCTTGGATTTGAATAGTGAATATAATCATCTGCAATTGTCATAATTGTAGAACTTTGACTTTCAGGTTTCAACACTGTATAATTTCGTTTATCTGATTCTAAACCAATTTCCTTGAGATTTGATTTTGCAGATTCATAATTACCCGACTTTAGAATTACATCTAATCTTTTAATAACATCTTCATTTTGCTTACTAGTTTTATGATTTTGCAAAGGAGCAACAAGATGTGTTAAAGTGTTTTCAAGTTCTTCAAAATTTCTAACGTAAAATGGATTTTTCGCATTTGCAAATCTTCCATTTAAACGACCTTTTTTTGACCAATCTGAATAGCTTAAACCATCATTTTCATTTGGTTTTCCGTCAACATTTCTCTTTTTTATTAATGATTTCATTTTTTCAGTTGAACCATTATATTGAGCTTTTAAATTGATTTTTTCATAATCAAATCTTTCGTCATCGTTTCCAATAAAATCTAAATCATAAATAGCTTCAAAAACATTTACTTTATCGTTTTGATTTACAGTTGACGGAACATTATTAATCAACTTTTGATCTTTTCTACAACCAATAAACAAAACTCGTTCTCGATTTTGAGGAACTCCATAATTTGATGCTAATGCAACAAATGGTTGCTCAATATTATATAACCTAATTTTAGACAAAATTGTTTCAAATTCAGTTTCTTTATTAGCATTAACTACGAATGAGTTCAGTCCTTTAACACATTCATCAAAAGAATAATCAAAAATTTCAAGCGCAGTAATAATTTGATTTACTTCTTCTATGTAAATATTATTGGGTTTTAAATTATTAAAAGAATTATGAATTTTTTCAATAATAGTTTCAGACTCAATAGAAGTTAAAAAAACATCAAAATTATCTGCAAAAAAATCATTGTCTAAATTAGAAAATGCTTTTTCATTAATCACTTTTTTTCTAATATATTCGAGTTCTTTAACTCTTTTCAAGAGATTAAATCCGTGACGGATTGTGCTAATATTTTTGTCTGTTTTACTAGTTTTATAGTCAACAATTTTTGGTGTTAAAAGCCTAAACTTATTTTCTAAATTATGAATGTAAGTATTCTTTAAATTATCCAATTCTTTATCTGTTGACTTTTCAAATTGTAAACGCAAATTATAACAATCCAAAATAAAAGAATTTTTTAAATCGTTTTTTTTAAGATTTGAAACAAAAAATATAAGTTGATTAAATTCTTTCAAATCAACAATCGACCTAATTTCTTGCAAAATCATTTCTTTTATTTTGCCTTGCTCTTTTGTCAAAATCCCCTTGACATTTTCCATTACAAAATACTTTGGTCGTAATTGTCTAATTACCTTCAAATAATGCGCAAATAAATCATCTTTTTTGTCAAACTTTTTTCTTTTTCCTGCTAAACTAAAACTCTGACAAGGCGGTCCGCCACAAACAATATCAATTTCTTTATTTCCAATCTTCTTAAGAAAATTATCTAAAAAATCTGGTTCGGTAATATCTTGTCGAAGAAATTCAGCATCTAGTCCAAGTTGATAATTATATCTTGCCAAATGTGTGAGTTCACAATTCTCGTTAATATCACTAGCTAACCTAAAATCATAATATTTATTACCATATTCAGCTTGTAGAAAACCTTCACTAAATCCACCTGCTCCAGCGAATAAATCCACAAAAGTCACTTTAGTTTTTGTTTCATATTCTGTTGGTGTTTCAGAAACTATATTAATATCTGTGTTGGCTCTTCTACTATTAACTAAAGAAGCTATTTTTTCTTTGATTTTTTTATCTGTGAAGTTTGTGTGTGGCTCAATCTCAAAATATTTTTCTACTTCTTGCTTTAAGAAAAGTAAAAACTTATTAATTGATTTATGAGAATATTCTGTTTCTTTTACTAACTGATTTGTGTTGTCCCAATCTTTTTTCATTATTTTCTCACCAGTTGCAACTTTAATTTGCAAATCTTTTTGACGCAAAACAAGATGAATTGGAAACCTTTTACTTTTATCAGCTTTATCAAGGTAAAATTTTACATTTATCATATTACGGACGATTTTACGGATACGGACAAATGTACGGACAAATTTTTATTTCGCAAGAAAAAAAGCATTTATTTTACAAATTATTCTGTAAGGTATTGAAATTCAACAAAAGCATTGTTGTAATTCAAATAGAAAGTTCTGCTAAAAACTAATGGACTGCGCCTTTTACACTATAACAGCTACTCCTATGTAAAGCATAATAAAGTCATTCACCCCCGCTCCTTAAAGTCTCCGACTTCGAGAATGTGTGAATCAGTCTGTGACCGATCAAAGTACAAATATTCTAAAAACAAAAACCTTTGCCACTCCATAAATATTCAATAAATTAGCCGCTTCAAATTTTATATCAAACGACAATGAAAAATACTGCGCTGACGCACATACACGAGAGTTTGGGAGCCAAAATGCTTCCGTTTGCTGGATACAATATGCCTATTTTATACGAAGGCGTCAATGCGGAACACGAAGTCGTTCGGACTGGTGTTGGTGTTTTTGATGTTTCGCATATGGGGGAATTTTTACTTTCAGGACCAAATGCATTGGCATTGATTCAAAAAGTAACTTCGAATGATGCTTCAACCTTGACCATCGGTCGTGCCCAATATTCCTGTTTACCCAACAACGACGGTGGAATCGTGGACGACTTATTGGTTTACAAAATAAAAGACGAGCAATATTTATTAGTTGTAAATGCTTCGAATATAGACAAAGATTGGGATTGGATTTCAAGTCACAATGATTTGGGCGTCGATATGAAAAACCTTTCAGACGATTATTCTTTATTGGCCATTCAAGGACCAAAAGCGGTTGAAGCTATGCAATCCTTGACTTCTGTCGATTTATCGGCAATTGCCTATTATCATTTTGAAGTGGGCGAATTTGCAGGAATCGACCACGTAATCATTTCAGCAACAGGCTATACCGGTTCTGGAGGTTTTGAGATTTATTGCAAAAATGCCGAAGTGGAACAAATTTGGAACAAAGTTTTTGAAGCAGGTGCAGCCTTCGGAATCAAGCCAATTGGTCTTGCCGCTCGTGACACTTTGCGTTTGGAAATGGGGTTCTGTTTGTACGGAAACGACATCAACGATACGACCTCGCCACTCGAAGCAGGTTTGGGTTGGATTACCAAATTTACTAAGGATTTTACCAATTCTGAGAACTTGAAAAAACAAAAAGAAGCGGGAGTTTCTAAGAAATTAGTCGCCTTCGAAATGCAAGAACGTGCCGTACCAAGACACGATTACGAAATTGTAGATGCAGAGGGCAACGTTATCGGAATTGTAACTTCGGGAACAATGTCACCTTCTATGAATATTGGAATTGGTCTAGGTTATGTTACTACTGAAAACAGTACAATTGACAGTACTATTTTTATTAGAATCAGAAAAAATGAGGTGATGGCCAAAGTAGTGAAATTGCCTTTTTATAAGAAATAAAAGCTAGTTTCAAAAGTAACTTTAATTCAGCAGACGTTATCCCAAAAACAAAGCTCAGACGCTAATGGTTTTCAATTGGTTAAAAAATTAAATTAAAACTCATAAGTAATAACAAAAGTAATTACATTTGTAGTATGATAAAAACACGTCAAACACAGATTATAAAAATAGGAAATTCTAATGGGGTAAGAATTCCTAAAGAATATCTTACCGCTTTAGGTACAAAAGAGGTTGTTTTAGAATTCATAAACAACACAGTTACCATTAAGCCCGTAAAAGATAGTGTACCGCCACGCAGTAAATGGAACGAAATACTTGCAAAAATGACCATAGAAACCGAAGATGAATTGACCGATTTTGACACTACTCTCGCTGATGGCATCGACGATATATAAAAAGTGGGATATTGTTTTAGTCGATTTAAATCCTACCAAAGGCAGTGAGATTTCGAAAGTAAGACCTTGCTTAGTAGTTTCACCAAACAGTGTAAATACGTACATGAATACAATTGTGGTCGTACCGTTTACCTCTAAACCCAAAGGTTTTCCTTTTAGAATATCGACTAAACACAAAGGTATTGCCGGAGAATTGTGCTTTGACCACATCAAAAGCATTGACAAAAGCAGAATCGTCAAAACTGACGGCGCGATTGAAAAACCCTTGAGAACTACTATAAATAATTTGCTTTTTGAATTTTTTAATGAGTAAATGCACTAATTTTTGCACTCCATAAAATCCACAAATGAGAAAGTTTTCACTCCTGCTCTTCCTATCTTCCTTTTCCCTATTTGGTCAAAATAGCGCAAGAACTTGTGAACTACTTTCCAAAATCAATTCTTTAATCCAGCACGAACATTTCCAACCCAAACCCGTTGACGATAGTTTATCGGTCTATGTTTTTGACACTTTTATAGATGCTTTGGATGAAAACAGAAACCTTTTTACCAAATTAGAATACGAAAAACTCCGCAAACACAGGCTAAATATTGATAATTATATCTTGCAAAATGAGTGTTCCTTTATGAATGATTTTGCGTCGATGTATCAATTTGCATTAGAAAGAAAAAAAGCAACTATTCTAAAAATAAAGGCTGAAACCCTTGAATACAATGGCAAAGACACCGTTCGATTTTCTAAGAATAAATTTCCATTCGAATTAGAATCGAATGATTTCGAAAGAGTTTGGAAAAAAAGAATGAAGTTTGACATTTTAGAAGATATTTCAAAACTAAGTTCTAATTTGGATTCTTTGAAGCAAAATTTTTCAAAACTTGAATCCCTTGCAAAGGCAAAAATATTCGAAAACACTTTGTGTAAAATCAATACTATTCTTGAAAGCAAAAACGGCATTGGCAGCAGCCTTCAAAATGATTTTTTGAATATTTTCTGCACCTATTTTGACCCACATACCAACTATTTTTCGCAGGATGCCAGATCCAGTTTTATGTCCAGTTTATCAACAAGCGGCTTATCAATAGGGCTCAATGTATCGCTTAACGAAAAAGATGAAATTATTATTGACGAAATTGTACCCGGTGGGCCAGCCGCCAGATCAAAAAAGTTCGAAAAAAACGATGTTATTTTAAAAGTTTCGAATACCAAAGGAGATGATTATTTAGTTGCTTGTGCTCCCTTGGATAAAATTGGTGAATTAATTTTTTCGGATGCAAACGAGGAAATCCAATTGACCATTCAAAAAAAGAACGGAAATGTGCTCGAGGTTATTCTAAAAAAACAGGTGATGAAAGCTACTGCCAACGCCGTTTCGAGTTTTATTGTCGAAAAGGGAATAAAGACGGGTTACATCAGTATTCCTAATTTTTACTCCGACTTTGATGGCTTTAGCATTCAAGGATGCACCAATGATGTGTACAAAGAAATAGTAAAACTCCAAAAGGACAACATCCAAGGATTGGTTATTGATCTTAGGGACAATGGAGGTGGTTCGATGGAAGAAGCCATAAAACTAGCCGGCCTATTTATCGATTATGGGCCACTATCGGTGGTTGTAAACAGCAGAAATAAGCAAACCGTTCTCAAAGATTACACTAGAGGAAGCGCTTATTACGGGCCAATTATTATTATGATCAACGGCAATTCCGCCTCGGCAAGTGAATTTTTTGCGGGTGCTATGCAGGATTACAATCGGGCTATTATTGTAGGAAGTACATCATTAGGAAAAGCATCAATGCAAACTTTTCTGCCGTTGGATAACAATCAACAAGATTTTATAAAATTAACTCTGGAAAAATTCTATCGCGTCACAGGAGACAGTAATCAAATAAAAGGTATTGTGCCGGATATTGCATTTCCTATATTATTGGATAGCATCATTTCCCGCGAATCAAGTTATAAAACGGCATTAAAATACAATCAGATCCACTCGAAAGCGCGATTTTATCCCTTCAGAAAAGACTATTATCCAAAAATCATCGAACAAAGTGATTCGCGCACCAAAAACAATGTTGTGTTTACTGAAATTAGCGCAACAAATAAGGAAATCAACAAGCTGTACGCCGATTCCAAAGAGCCATTGGTCATCACTTTTGAAAATGTGTTTAATGATGTTCACGAAATTGATACCCTTTGGAAAAAAGTGAAAAAGATCGCCGCTACTGAAACCAAATGCATTATTTCGAATAACTCTTCCGATGCAGAACAGCTGAAAACAGAGGACTATTTACAAGAAATAAATGCCTTCAAAATGAAAGAGTTGAAAACCAATTCTTATTTAGAAGAAGCCGTCGACATCCTAAATGACATCAATAATTACGGAAAATGATTCCTGTGTTAAGGGTGGAAAAACAAACGCAGTTATTGCACTTTCAGAACCCCATTTTCCAATTTTATAAATTATAAAAAACATTTGAATAAATAACTAATAACTGTATTTTTGCAGTTCAAAAAATAAAAATTTAGTAATGGGAAGAGCGTTTGAATTTAGAAAAGGAAGAAAAATGAAACGTTGGTCGGCAATGGCCAAAGCATTTACCAGAATTGGAAAAGATATTGTAATGGCCGTAAAAGAAGGCGGACCAAATCCTGATGCCAACTCGAGATTAAGAGCGGTAATACAAAACGCAAAGGCAGCGAATATGCCTAAAGACAATGTAGAACGTGCCATCAAGAAAGCAACCGATAAAGATACGGCGAACTACAAAGAAGTATTATTTGAAGGATATGCTCCGCACGGAATCGCCTTGTTAATCGAAACCGCAACCGATAATAACAATAGAACTGTGGCTAATGTTCGCAGTTACTTCAACAAATGCAACGGTACACTGGGAACACAAGGTTCTGTAGAGTTTATGTTTGACCATACTTGTAATTTCCGTATTCCCGCCAGCGGAATTGACCCTGAAGAATTAGAATTAGAATTAATCGATTTTGGCGCTGAAGAAGTTTTTGAAGACGAAGATGGCATCTTAATTTACGCTCCTTTCAATAGCTTTGGAACCATTCAAAAAGAATTAGAAAACAGACAAATAGAAATCCTTTCTTCTGGTTTTGAGCGTATTCCTCAAATCACAAAAAAATTGACCGAAGCGGAAATGGCCGATGTAGAAAAATTAATCGAAAAAATGGAAGAAGATGACGACGTGATGAACGTGTATCATACCATGGAAGAGTAATCAGATTGTAGATTTTAGATTGCAGATTACAGATTTTAGGTTACAGATTTTAGATTGCAGATTGCAGATTGTAGAATGCAGATTTTAGATTGCAATCTAGCAATCGGAGCATAAAAAAAACTCCATTCGATAAACGGATGGAGTTTTTTAGGTCTTAATTCTTTGTACTTACTATACTATTTGATAAATTCTATTTTTTGCGCTTCTTCCTCGTTGATACTATCGAAGAAACCTTGTTCATTCATCCAGTCATCACTAAATACTTTACTCATATATCGAGAACCGTGATCTGGGAAAATAGCAATTACATTACTGTTTTTGTCAAACTCACCTTCATCGGCATATTGTTTAATAGCCTGAAGAACTGCCCCTGAGGTGTACCCTACGAATAAGCCTTCGCTTTTGGCCAATTCTCTGGTAGAATGCGCGCTTTCTTCGTCGGTAACTTTCATAAACTTGTCGATAACATCAAAATCGGTAGCTGAAGGAATCAAGTTTTTTCCTAAACCTTCAATTCGGTACGGATATATTTCTTCGCTATCAAATTCTTTAGTTTCGTGGTATTTTTTCAAAACAGAACCAAAAGCATCAACGCCTAAAATTCTGATATTTGGATTTTTTTCTTTTAAGTATTTTGCCGTCCCAGAAATGGTTCCTCCTGTTCCGCTACAAGCAATGAGATGCGTAATTTTACCATTGGTTTGGTTCCAAATTTCAGGACCGGTAGATTTGTAATGTGCATCAACATTGAGTTGATTGAAATATTGATTGATGTAAACAGAACCTTTTGTTTCTTCGTGCAAACGCTTAGCAACATTGTAATACGAACGCTCATCATCGGCAGAAACGTGGGCAGGACACACATAAACTTTTGCGCCTAAGGCCCGTAACATATCGATTTTATCTTTGGAGGATTTTGAAGTAACAGCCAAAATGCAATTGTATCCTTTTATAATACTTACCATTGCTAAACTAAAACCTGTATTTCCCGAAGTAGTTTCTATGATTGTATCGCCTGGAGTTAGGATTCCCCTTTTTTCGGCTTCTTCAATAATAAATAAAGCAATTCTATCTTTGGTGGAATGACCCGGATTAAAAGCTTCTACTTTGGCGTAAAAATTTCCTTTTAAATTTTCAGTAACTTTATTTAATTTAATGAGCGGTGTGTTGCCTATTAATTCTAAAATATTATTATAAGCATTTATTTCTTCTTTCATAAAAAAATAGTTAATCAAGGACTCTTTTTTATTCAACCTTAAATCCCTGCAAATTTAACAAAAATAATCTAATTACTTTTCAATTTTCTCTAAATCTAATAAAAAACTATATTCTTTGGCCAATTCCTTAATGGCTTCAAACCTCCCCGAGGCTCCTCCGTGTCCAGCAACCATATTGGTATCAAGGTATAAGACAGTATCATCTGCTTTTAGGCTTCGTAATTTTGCAACCCATTTAGCTGGCTCCCAGTACTGTACCTGCGAATCGTGCAAACCAGTTGAAACGTACATATTGGGATATCGTTGCTGCTGCACATTATCATAAGGCGAATACGAGGCCATATAATTGTAATATTTTTTAACATTTGGATTCCCCCATTCGTCATATTCTCCTGTCGTTAGCGGAATACTTTCGTCTAGCATGGTCGTAATTACATCAACAAAAGGCACTTGAGCGATGATTCCGTGGTATAATTCCGGCGCTAAATTCACAATAGCTCCCATCAATAAACCACCTGCAGAACCTCCTTCGGCATACAAATGTTCAGCTGAAGTGTATTTTTGTTCAATTACAAATTGGGAACAATCAATAAAGTCGGTAAATGTATTTTTCTTTTTCAACAACTTCCCGTCTTCATACCATTTTCGTCCTAAATCTTCCCCGCCTCGAATGTGCGCTATCGCAAAGACGAAACCTCGATCCAATAATGTCAGTCGAGTGGTCGAAAAGGTGGCATCCATAGAATGACCATACGAACCATACGCATAAAGCAATAACGGATTGCTGCCGTCTTTCTTCAATCCTTTTCTGTAAACCATCGAAATGGGGACTTGAGTGCCATCTTTGGCAGTAGCCCAAACTCGCTCTTCAACGTAATTATTTTTATCAAATTTTCCTCCCAGAACTTGTTGTTCCTTCTTGATTTCCTTGGTTTTAGTTTTCATATTGAAATCAATCACCGAGGATGGCGTCGTCATCGATTGATACGAATACCGCAAAATATCGGTGTTAAAATCTACATTGGTCGAGGTATATGCTGTATACGTTTCGCTTTCGAAAGGCAAATAATATTCCCCTTCTCCGCTCCAAGGCATAATCCGAATTTTATTCAAGCCATTTGAACGCTCGTCTAAAACCAAAAAATCTTTGAATATTTCAATATCTTCCAGTAAAACATCCTCTCTATGAGGAACAACTTCTGTCCAATTTTCTTTAGCAGTAGCGGTTTCCAAGGTTTTCATCAACTTGAAATTCGTCGCTTTATCGGCATTGGTCATAATGTAAAAACTATCACCATAATGATTGATACTGTACTCCAAACCGCGAATTCGTTTTTGAAAAATTCTAAATTTTCCATCAGGATTGTCAGCTTCTAATATTTGATATTCTGTAGTCAACGTACTTCCGGACTCAATTGCCAAATATTTTCTAGATTTAGATTTGGCCACTTCAACGTTGAAAGTTTCATCTTTTTCGAAATATACCAAAACATCTTCACTTTGACTTGTACCTAATTTATGTTTGAAAATTTTATCCGAACGCAATGTAACTTCGTCTTGACTCGAATAAAAAATGGTCTTATTATCATTGGCCCAAACGGCATTTCCCGACACTTTTTCGATTGTATCAGATAGAATTTTTCCTGTTTCCAAGTCTTTCACTTGAATAGTATAAATCCTTCGACCAATGACATCCGTACTAAAAACGGCCAATGTATTGTCAGGACTAATACTCAAACCTCCTAATTGGAAATAGGATTGCCCTTTTGCCAATTTGTTGCAATCGAATAAAATTTCTTCTTTGGCCGAAAGGCTTTCCTTTTTTCTAGAATAAATGGGATAATTTTTCCCGGTTTCGAAACGAGTAATGTAATAATAACCGTTGTACAAATAAGGAACTGACTCATCATCTTCCTTGATTCTACTCTTCATTTCCTCGAACAATTCTTTCTGAAAAGCTGCGGTGTGAGCGGTCATTTTTTTGTAATAAGCATTCTCTTTCTTCAGATAATCAATGACTTCAGGGTTTTCTCTGTCATTCAACCAATAGTAATTGTCGGTTCTCAGATCACCGAATTTCTCCATCACTTTCGGAACTATTTTGGCAATAGGCGGTTGAATTTTTTTAGACATTTTTTATTTTTATTTTTTTTGAAGTATTCAATACAAAAATAACACAAAGTCAGTTTAGAATGAATCTATATTTTAGCAAAATTTTAATAAATAAGACCTTGCAATATAGTAATTTTGCAATGAATAAATTTAAAATTTAACAAAAATGGATTTGATGGGAATGATGGGTAAATTAAAAGAAACCCAACGAAAAATAGAAGAAACAAAACAACGTTTGGATTCGGTTTTAATCGACGAACAAAGCAATGACGGTGCATTGAAAGTAACCTTCACTGCCAATGGAAAACTGAAATCTATAGCTATTGATGATGCTTTATTGGAAGACAAAGAGCAATTGGAAGATTATTTGATTGTCACCTTGAACAAAGCCATCGAAAAAGCAGCAAAAGTAAACCAAGCCGAATTAGATGCTGTTGCCAAAGTCGACATGCCAATGATTCCTGGAATGGATGAAATGTTTAAATAAAAAAACAGGTTTCAAGTTTAAGGTTTCAAGTTTCAATATACAACTTGAAACCTTAAATTTGAAACTAAATAACCATTTTCTCCAAGGTTTCTAAAACATAGGTATGCATTACCTCACGATAGTCCAAATGGGTAACGATGCGCAGTTTACCGTGTCCCATTGAGCTGATACCAATTCCTTTTTGGTGTAATTTTTCCATTACTACAGCCTCACTAATTTGCGGATGTAATGAAAAAATTAAAATATTCGTTTCGATGGGTTCTACTTTGGCTACCCAATTTTTCTTTTGCAAAACTGCTCCAATTTCTTTAGCGCGTCGGTGATCTTCTGCTAATCTGTCGATATTATTTTCTAAGGCAAAAATTCCTGCAGCAGCCAAATAGCCTACTTGACGCATTCCACCTCCGAGAATTTTCCGAACTCTCAACGCTCTGTGAATGGTCGCTTTGTCAGCCAGCAAAACAGATCCAATGGGCGCGCCCAAACCTTTAGACAAACAAACTGAAATTGTATCGAATAGTTTCCCATATTCCTGAGGCACATCATTGGTTGCCACCAAAGCATTCCAAATTCTAGCGCCATCTAAATGAAATTTCAAATTATTGGCATCACAAACTTTTCGAATTTTTTTGAATTCTTCAAAATCATAACAAGCACCTCCGCCTTTATTGGTGGTATTTTCGACACAAACCAAACTTGTGAGCGGACTGTGATAAAATTCAGGATCATTGATAGCTCCTGCCACCTGTTCGGCAGTAATCATTCCGCGATTTCCGTCTAGCAAACAACAAGAAACCCCACTATTGAAGGACGCCCCACCACCTTCATAATTATAAACGTGAGCCCATTTATCGGCTATTAATTGTTCGCCTGGTTGTGTGTGCAGTTTAATTGCCGTTTGATTGGCCATCGTTCCCGAAGGAAAAAAAAGCCCCGCTTCCATGCCAAACATTTCGGCTACTTTGGCCTCCAAATCAATAACGGTTGGGTCTTGCTTGTAGACATCATCTCCAACTTCTGCACGAAACATCGCCCGCAACATTTCCTGAGTGGGTTTGGTTACCGTATCACTTACTAAATTTATTCGCATTGCATTTTTTTTTATATCTATATGTACAGAAAAGTCGCGACTTGTCCCTACCGATATTTTTTCTATTTTTGTGCGACAAAATTAGTATAATTTATGACAACTACCGAACAAATAAAAGGTATTGTGGAGCGCCTTGGTGCGTTGAGGAGGTATCTTTGACGTTGATGCCAAATTAATTGAAATTACCAACGAGGAAGAAAAAACCTTGGCTCCCGATTTTTGGAACAATGCCAAAGAAGCCGAAGCATATATAAAAGTACTTCGTTCCAAAAAAAAATGGATTGAAGATTACAACCAAGCGGTCGAAATGGCCGATGAGTTGCAGCTAGCCTACGAATTCTATAAAGAAGGAGAACTTTCAGTAGAAGAATTGGACGAACAATTTCATCTGACGGAACATCATATCGAGGCAATTGAATTAAAAAATATGCTTTCGGATGAAGGGGATAGTTTGAGTGCCGTGTTACAAATTACGGCTGGAGCTGGAGGAACCGAAAGTTGCGACTGGGCTTCGATGTTAATGCGAATGTATATGATGTGGGCCGAAAAATCGGGCTACAAAATACGAGAACTCAACTATCAGGAAGGCGATGTAGCTGGTATAAAAACAGTGACGCTCGAAATTGAAGGTGATTTTGCTTTTGGTTATCTCAAAGGTGAAAACGGGGTACATCGATTAGTCCGCATTTCTCCTTTTGATAGCAATGCCAAGCGACACACCTCATTTGCCTCAGTGTACGTGTATCCCTTAGTAGATGATACCATAGAAATTGAAATCAACCCTGCCGACATCGAAATCACAACGGCTCGATCGAGCGGCGCTGGTGGTCAGAATGTAAATAAGGTAGAAACAAAAGTGCAATTGGTTCACAAACCATCTGGAATTCAAATCCAATGCTCAGAAACGCGTTCGCAGCACGACAACAGGCAACGGGCGATGCAAATGTTGAAATCGCAATTGTATGAGATTGAACTCAAAAAACAACAAGCACAACGCTCTGATATAGAAGCGGGAAAAATGAAAATCGAATGGGGTTCTCAAATCCGAAATTATGTAATGCAACCTTATAAACTAGTCAAAGACGTTCGTACCAGTTACGAAACCAGCAATGTAGACGGCGTAATGAATGGCGAAATTGACGAATTCCTGAAAGCGTTCCTGATGATGATGGGACAACGTGAGGAGGAATAGATTGCAGATTTTAGATTGCAGATTTCAGATTGACTCAAATAAATTAAACCCGATAGACTTTAAAAATCGATCGGGTTTGTTTTTTTTATATCGTATGTACTACAACGTGATAGTAGTATTTAGTGTTAAATTATCGCTATTTTGGCTGAATTTCAAGCAAAAACGTATCCTTAATTTCTTTATATTTCATACGTTTGTTGAAACATATTTTCAAATTAAAACACAAATAAAATGAGCAAGACACTACCTGAAAAATATAGACACCCTTACGCTTTTGATTCAAAATACAAAAAATCGGCCGTTTACTTTTCAATGGAATTCGCCATTGACCAATCTCTGAAAATATATTCTGGAGGCTTAGGATTTTTGGCGGGTTCTCATATGCGAAGCGCCCATGACTTAAAACAAAATGTTATTGGAATTGGGATTTTATGGAAAAAAGGATATTACGACCAATTCAAAAAAGAAGACCTATCGATGGGGGTTCAATTTCAAGAAAAAATATACCATTTCTTGGAAGAAACCAATATCAAATTCACCATCAAAATCAATAATGCCGACGTTTGGGTGACGGCTTATTATTTGAACCCAAAGACGTTCGGTACCGTTCCCATGTTTTTCCTCACCACCGATTTGCCTGAAAATGATTATTTAGCAAAATCAACCACGTTCCGTTTGTATGATTCCGACCCGATGGCCAAAATTGCACAAACGATGGTCTTAGGATTGGGTGGCGCAAAATTATTAGACGCTTTAGATTATGAACCTGATCTGTATCATTTGAATGAAGCCCACGCGCTTTCCTGTGTGTTTCATTTGTACAATAAATTCAATAGCGTGGAAGCCATCCGTGAAAAAATGGTGTTCACCACCCATACTCCTGAAGAAGCCGGTAATGAAAAACATAACATTCATTTATTAAACTCTTTGAGCTTTTTTGACGGTATTCCATTAGAAAAAGTGAGAGAAATAACTGGAATTTATGATGACACCTTCAATCACACCCTCGTTGGGCTGCGATTAAGTCGCATTGCGAACGGAGTTTCAAAATTGCACGGCGAAGTTTCTCGTGATATGTGGAAAGATTATCCTGGGATTTGCCCGATTATTAACATTACAAATGCTCAAAATAAAAAATATTGGGTAGATGCTTGGCTGGAAGAAGCCTTTCAGAATAAAGACAGAGAAGCCTTGATCAAAAGAAAAACGAGATTAAAAACGAAGCTTTTTGAAATTGTTGCGGATCAAACAGGAAAACTTTTCGACCCCAATATTATCACTATCGTTTGGGCAAGACGATTTGCCGACTACAAACGTCCCCATTTAATCACCAGAGATTACAATCGTTTTATTCAATTATTAGAAAATAGTGACAGACCGGTGCAAATCATTTTTGCAGGAAAACCATATCCTGCTGATTATGGTGCGATTCATAACTTTGATAATTTGACACATATTAGTAAAAATATCAAAAATATGGCGGTTTTGGCTGGTCATGAATTGAAATTATCTCGTCAACTGAAAAAAGGTGCCGACGTTTGGCTGAATAACCCAAGAGTTACGCGAGAAGCCTCTGGAACCTCTGGAATGACAGCAGCGATGAATGGCGCCGTCAATTTTTCGACCAATGACGGTTGGGTTCGCGAGTTCAAAGATTTAAATAAAAAACAAAATTCATTTGTTTTACCAATCGTAGACCACACATTGCCTACTCATGAACAAGATGATTTAGATTTGCACAATCTGTATGAAATGCTTGAAAACGAAATACTACCATTATATTATGACACTCCAAAGAAATGGTGGGATTTGGTAGAAACCAGTATGAGTCATGTAGCACCGTTTTTTGAATCCGGACGAATGGTTGACGAATATTATAAGAAGTTGTACAAATAAAAATCAAAAAAAGCTCATTCACGAAAGTAAATGAGCTTTTTTTTAAGCGAAATGTTTTACCTCGATCATTTATCTTCGCAAGAAACTCAAACGAATTGTGAAGGCACGACAAAATACTTAAAAAACACGCTTTCATAGTATCGAAAAATTCAAATAAAATGATTGAATTAATGATTTAGGTTAAAAAAAATCATAAAGATACCAACCATAAGTAAGATTAATCTATTGCTATTCCACTAAAAGTACACAGATTATCAAATAAGGTTCGGTTCTCTACCTGCCATTAGGTTTTCAACTCAAAATTGGCGTTATTTGATAAATATATCCCAAATCCACACCAATGTTATCCTATTCCATCCACGAAATAAACGAAGTTCTTAAAGGTATCATTGTTGGTGAAACAGCTATAAGAATAACGGCTCCCGAACAATTAGATCTTGCCGGTGCAACAGAAATTTCTTTTATTGGTCACAAAAAATACGAGAAGTTTTGGGATTCATCCAAAGCTTGTGCCGCCGTTGTCAACGAAGATATTGCTATAGAACCCGGCAAAAACAAAGTTTTTATCAAAGTGAAAAATGCCGATTTGGCAATGTCGCAAATCTTGGCATTATTTGCCCCACCTACTCCCTTGTTTAGCTTCGAAATTCATCCAAAAGCTGTTGTTGAAGAAACGGCAATCATAGGAAACGGCACTCGAATAGGAGCTGGAAGTTATATTGGTCCAAAAGTACGACTTGGAGAAAATGTTACTATTTATCCGAATGTGACCCTACTAGACGAATGTATTATTGGAAAAAACACCATCATTTGGTCGGGCGCTGTCATTAGGGAACGTTGTCAAATTGGTGACGATTGCATAATTCATCCTAACGCTACTATCGGAGCGGATGGTTTTGGATTTCGTCCTGACCCGCAAAGGGGGTTAGTCAAAATCCCTCAAATTGGAAATGTAATCATTGGAAACAATGTCGAAATTGGCGCTAATTCTTGTATCGATAGAGGAAAATTCAGTTCGACTATTTTGGGTGACGGTTGCAAGATTGATAATTTAGTGCAAATAGGCCACAACTGTAAATTAGGGAAATTCTGCATTATGGCAGGAAATTCTGGATTAGCCGGTTCCGTAACATTAGGTAACGGCGTAATTATTGGCGGAAGCGCTTCTATAAAAGACCATGTAACTATTGGAGATGGAGCAATTGTAGGCGCTGGCTCAGGTGTTACGGCTGACATTCCCGCGGGAAAAACGATGTTGGGTTATCCTGCAGTGGAAGCTCGCGATGCCCTGAAACAATGGGCAATTTTGAAAAGATTAGTAAACGAAAGCAAAACAAAATAAAAAAGTCGGGATGACTGGATTCGAACCAGCGACCCCTAGCACCCCATGCTAGTACGCTACCTGGCTGCGCTACATCCCGAGTGGTGCAAATTTATTTTTTTATACTGGCTTATCAAAAAAAATAGCAAATAATTTACTCAAACATTGTATGCGTTTGACTATCAGTTAATTTCGCAACATTATAAATTAAAAATTGATCAAAAAGTCATTTTCACCTGCAATCTAAACCAAAATTTCAACTGTTTTTTTTGTAATTTAGCGCAGTATTTTCTAAACCCAACCAAAAAATGGATTTAAACTTCAATAAAAACGAAGACCACAATAAACTCCTTCTCTCCGAACTCAAACATAAATTTGCCAAAATCAAGTTGGGTGGCGGCGAAAAACGCATCGAAAAGTTGCATGCTGAAGGAAAAATGACAGCAAGAGAACGTATTGATTACTTACTAGATAAGGGAAAATCGATAGAAATTGGGGCTTTTGTTGGTGAAGGAATGTACAAAGAATATGGTGGTTGTCCCTCGGGTGGTGTTGTGGTTAAAATTGGACACATCAACGGAAAGCAATGCATTGTTGTAGCCAATGATGCCACCGTAAAAGCAGGAGCTTGGTTTCCGATTACCGCAAAGAAAAACCTCAGAGCTCAAGAAATCGCAATGGAAAATAAAATCCCAATCATTTATTTGGTCGATTCTGCGGGTGTGTTTTTGCCATTGCAAGATGAAATTTTTCCCGATAAAGAGCACTTTGGACGTATTTTCAGAAATAATGCTTTGATGAGCAGTATGGGAATTACCCAAATTTCGGCCGTAATGGGAAGTTGTGTTGCAGGCGGTGCTTATCTTCCTATCATGAGCGACGAAGCATTGATTGTTGATAAAACTGGGAGCATATTTTTGGCAGGAAGTTATCTAGTCAAAGCTGCTATTGGCGAAAACATCGATAATGAAACTCTTGGTGGAGCAACCACACATTGCGAAATTTCGGGAGTGACAGATTATAAAGCCAAAGATGATAAAGACGCTTTGGATAAAATAAAAAATATAGTAGGCAAAATAGGCGATTATGATAAGGCTGGTTTTAGCCGAATTAAGTCGGAAAAACCAAGCTTAGAAGAAAAAGAAATCTACGGCATTTTGCCAAAAGCGCGGAACGAACAGTACGATATGATGGAAATCATCAGTCGATTGGTCGATAAGTCCGAGTTTGAGGCCTATAAAGATGGTTATGGACAAACCATTATTACTGGTTATGCAAGAATAGACGGTTGGGCAGTAGGTATCGTTGCCAATCAACGTAAAGTATTGAAAACAAAAACCGGCGAAATGCAGTTTGGGGGCGTCATTTATTCTGATTCTGCCGATAAAGCCACGCGATTTATTGCCAATTGCAATCAAAAGAAAATACCCTTGGTTTTCTTGCAAGACGTCACCGGATTTATGGTGGGATCCAAATCAGAACACGGAGGAATTATAAAAGACGGTGCCAAAATGGTGAATGCTGTTTCCAATTCGGTGGTGCCAAAATTTACAATAATTGTAGGAAATTCGTATGGCGCTGGTAATTATGCGATGTGCGGTAAAGCATACGACCCTAGACTAATCGTGGCCTGGCCCAGTGCCGAACTCGCGGTTATGGGCGGAACCCAAGCCGCAAAAGTTTTAGCTCAAATAGAAGCATCTTCGCTCAAGGCAAAAGGAGAAATCGTAGACGAAGCTTTGGAAAAAGAATTATTCGACAAAATAAAAACACGGTACGACTCACAGACTTCGCCCTATTATGCAGCCTCGCGGCTGTGGACTGATGCCATAATTGATCCATTGGAAACTCGAACTTGGATTTCGATGGGAATTGAAGCAGCCAACCACTCGCCTATCGAAAAGAAATTTAATTTAGGCGTGATTCAAGTTTAAAAAAGCCTTGAAATTTAAACATTTATATTGCAATTGTAGTTTAAAATCAGTAACTTAGAGCAACATTTTAAACTTAATGACGATGAACAATGTAAAACATCTGAATAAGTGGGCCAATGCGCACACTTATTTCTCAGTAGATTTGGTTCGGATGGCGCTAGGGGTTATTTTGTTTTTTAAAGGCATCGCTTTTATTACCAATACCCAATACTTAGCGGATTTATTGTCACCCATTGAACGTATAGGTGGCGGAATGATTGTATTACATTATGTGGCTTCGGCCCACATTTTGGGAGGCATTTTAATCTTCTTTGGTTTACTTACTAGATGGGCAATAATTGTGCAATTACCAATATTGATTGGTGCCATTATCATCAATTTTATGGGGCAAATGCACACTCAAAATTTATTGTTTTCTATCATCACACTAGTGTTCTGCATTGCATTTATTATTTACGGAAGCGGAAAACATTCTGCCGATTATTATTTCAAAATGCAAGAATAATGCAAAAAAAGAGAGGGCATTGTCCTCTCTTTTTGTCTTTATACTTCAGGTTTTAAACTGTCTTAATACTTTCGTTTCTCTGAATTTTTCCCGTTGCTGTTTCTTGAAACTTAGGAATGAATATAATTTCTTTGGGAATTTCAAATTTGTTTAAAACATTAAAAACTGAATCTAAGATTTCAAAGGGTTCCCCTTCGACATAAAGTACTGCTTTTTCGCCCAATTCCATATCTGCCTTTCCATAGACAAAATAACGCCTCGGAATAAGTTTGGATAATTTTTCTTCGATTTGTTCGGGCATCAATTTTACACCTCCACTATTTATAATATTATCATATCGCCCTTCCCAAATAAATTGCGTATCCGAAATCAATTTTACCACATCATTCGTGACGATAGCATTTTTACTTATTTTTTTGGCTTTAATGACCAAACAGTGCCTGTCATCCTCTGAAACGGTTACGTTTGGCAAAGTAGTAAACGCAACAGTCCCAACTTTCTTGGCAGCAATATGCGTAATAGTTTCAGTCATACCATAGGTTTCATAAATATCCATTGGTAATTTTACCAATTCATCTTCTAAAGCTTTATGAATTTTTACACCGCCAATAATCAATTTTTTAATCTTTTTTTCTTTTAATTTTTTAAGTGAATTTTTGGCCTGCAAAGGTACCATCGCACAAAAATCAAAATTTTGATCAATTTTCTCTAATGGATTCGAATTGGGCTCCACAAATTTCATATCCAAACCCAGAATAAAAGAGCGTACCCAAACCATTTTACCAGCCACAAAATTGGTTGGCAAACAATGTAACATGGTATCGCCCGGTTCTAATCCAAAGAAATCGCCTGTAGCTAGTGCCGAATCCAACATAGCTTGTTTTTCAATTCGAATAATTTTTGGGGTGCCAGTGGTACCAGACGTACTCAATTCGATATAGGATTTCTCATCAAACCAATCCAATAAGAAAGTACCAATATGTTGTTCAAATGGCTTTCCTTCTTTAATAAAACAATAGGCCACATAAAACATCTCTTCTCGAGAAATATGTACCCCATTCAATTTGAAACGATTGTGAATATTTTTATATGTTATTTGGTGCATTTTCTGTAGTTTTTGCATTTTGTAAATTTTGAGGCTGGATTCTACCGGTTAGTTTTGCTTTCCAATTCGTCCAATGGTATCTTTTTGCAAATATAAATAAGATAATCGGATACACAATTACAATTGAAACTATCATTTCATTTAATATATCAACGGGATTTTCAACTCCAGAATATCTAAAAAGGGCATCGGTTTGAATCGCCGAATAATCGGAAGTAATCAATAAAGCCGCCATCAAATTATTGCCCAAATGAAATCCCAATGCCAACTCCAAGCTATCATCCATCAAGGTCATTATTCCCAACAAAAATCCGGTGCCTATATAAAAAAACATCACCCCAAAACCCATTCGAGCTACTTCGGGGTTGGCACTGTGAAACAATCCAAAAACAACCGATGTTAGGACCAATGGAAACCATTTGTTTCGGACTGCGATGCCAATTTGCTGCATCAAATAGCCCCTGAATAAATATTCTTCAAGCCCAATTTGAAAGGGAAACAACAACAAACTGATAAGAAATAAAACAAAAAATTTCGCAGGATTAAAATTCCAAATTACATCCGAATGATCGACAAAATACGATACGACAAAGACCACAATTGAAGCTAATACGACCACCGAGAATGAAAAAAAAATGCGTTTGAAATCGACCGAATTTCTCGCTGTAGTCAGCGAAAGTATGCTTCGATTATGCAGATTTCGCACAAGTAAAAATAATAGCCCCAGCAGAAAAGCAAAGGGTATCAAATTCGCTACAAGAGATAAATTAGCTGGGATATTGCTCATCGATTGGTACACTTTTTCCATTTCTTCGGCAGTCATCATCAAATACAGCACATAATTACCAATGAAAATTCCGGCAGTACAAACCGTAGTGATAGCAAACCTCCACCAACTATTAATTCCTTTATATCCTTGTTCGATAAACATATTGTAAACAGATTGATTTATTATTGTCTTAGTTTTTCTAATGAATACCGAAATTAACTTAATTTTCTGTTTTTATGCGTTACTTTGTCAAAAAATAAAAAATAGTACTTATGATTCAAATTTATCATAATTCCCGTTGCGGAAAATCCAGAGAATGCCTTGCTTTTCTTGAAGATTCAGGAAAAGAATATGAAGTTGTCAAATATTTAGAAAATGTTCCAACTTTTGAAGAATTGAAGTCAATCATCGAGAAATTAGGCATAAAACCAATCGAATTAGTTCGCCAAAAAGAGAAAGTTTGGATAGAAAACTTCAAAAACCAAACTATGTCAGATGACCTAATCATTCAAACGATGCTGAACAATCCTATTCTCATCGAAAGACCCATTGTCATTAATGGAAAAAAAGCGGTAATCGCTAGGCCTCTCGAAAATGCAGCAACTATTATTTAGGCGCATCAAACATTAACAAACCTTTGTGATTTGTTCCTTAAACCAAAAACTACTTTTGCACTCTAATTGAGAAAAAAATTACCTTTTAATGAAAAACCTTAAATTTATTAGTCTTTTAGTATTGATTTTAACTTCGATAAATCACTATTCACAGCAAAAACCACCAGTTCCCAAAATTAAAATCTCGGGAATCGTCATCGAAAAAGTGAGCAAACAACATCTTGAATACGCCACGATAACATTCACAAATGGAACTTCAACCAAATCAATTGCTGGAGGAATTACCAACCCAAAAGGGGAATTTAATATCGATATTGTTCCCGGTACTTATGACATTAAAATAGAGTTTATATCTTTCAAACCAATAATTTTAAAAGACCGTAAACTTCTTGAAAAAACCAATTTAGGCCTTATCGCTCTCGAAGAAGATGCAACCCAACTTAACGAGGTGCAAGTTCGCGCTGAAAAAACGACGGTCGATATCAAATTAGACAAAAAAGTATACAGTGTTGGAAATGACTTGATGGTCAAAGGAGGAACCGTGAGCGATGTATTGAATAATATTCCATCCGTCTCTGTCGATGCTGAAGGAGCCATCAGCTTAAGAGGTAATGAAAACGTAACCATTTTTATAGACGGAAAACCTTCGAATGCCATCAATATCAATGAAGCCTTACGCTTAATTTCTGCCGATGCGATCGATAAAGTGGAAGTGATTACCAATCCATCCGCGCGATATGATGCCGAAGGTGGAGCAGGAATTTTGAATATCGTACTCAAAAAAGGAAAAAATCAAGGCTTTAATGGAACCTTTATTGGCGGGTTGGGAACCCCAAAAAACAACAGCCTTAGCGGCACATTGAACTACAAAACAGAAAAATACAATTTGTTTACCAATCAAGGCTATGCCGATAGATTAGCACTTGGTAATGCACTATACGAAACCAATTATCTGAATCCAAAACCCAATTCACCAAGCTATATCAAAGAAATTAGAGATATAGAAGATAACAGCAAAAGCTACAACGGAAATCTGGGCATTGAATTATTTTTAAACAACTCTACGACTTGGACCAATACCCTAAATTACAGAAACAGTAATGAGGAAAATTTAGATGATGTAAACTACGACAATCAATATGCTGATCCCTCCAAAAACGATACTAGAACCAGAGTTAGTAACGAGGAAAATAAAGAAAATGATGTCGAATTCAAATCCAATCTTCAAAAAAAGTTCAAAAAAGACGGCCACAAATTAGATGTTGATGTTCAAATTTCTAACAACAACGAAAAAGAAATAGCCGATATCGTGGACAGCGAAAACGGGAACGATTTTACGGAAAACAAACAAAAAAATACGCGCCAATTGTATCAATTGGATTATGTTTTGCCCTTTGGTAAAGGCAGTCAGTTCGAAGCAGGATATCGCGGTAGTTTCGTCGATCAATTGACCGATGTGAGCGTTTTCAATAACGGTGTTATCAATACAGACTTTACCAATAATTTAGAATACATCGAGAACGTCAATGCCTTCTACACTCAGTATGGACTTAAAGTAAATAAATTCTCTTATTTGTTTGGGCTTCGTTGGGAAGATACTAAAGTGAATGTAAATCAGTTGAGCAACAATGATTTCAATACCAAAAAATACAACAACTTCTTTCCATCGGCATTTGTTACCTATGAAATTTCGGAAGAAAGTAGTTTGTCATTGAGTTACAGCCGCCGAATTACGCGCCCTAGAGGGAGATTAATCAATCCGTTTAGTAATTATTCGAGCAACATCAACATATTTCAAGGGAATCCTGATTTAGACCCGGCAATGTCTGATGCGATCGATTTTGGATTCTTGAAAAAATGGGGCAAATTTTTGTTAAGCACTTCTCTATACAATAATCGAACTACTGATGCGTTCCTTTTTGTCCGAATAAACTCGGGTAGCGAAGTCAATGGAGTACCAGTCATTATTTCTACTCCTATCAATTTAGCCACCGAAAACAGACTTGGTTTCGAGTTCAATCTCAATTATTCTCCATATAAATGGTGGAAATTGAACAGCAATTTCAATTTTTTTAATGTGGATACCCAAGGCGATTACACCTATACCGATTTTAACAATGTGGAAATCACGCAAAATTTTGATCAAAAAACAACTTCTTGGTCAGCAAGATTAAATTCAAAAGTGACTCTGCCTGCCAAAATTGATTGGCAAACGAATATGAATTACTTTGGCGACCAGAAAACAGCGCAGGGCAAATTTATTGGTATTTTTGCAATGAATTTAGGCTTTAGCAAAGATGTTTTAAAAGACAAAGCTACTCTGGCATTCAATGTTAGCGATGTTTTTAATACCAGAAAAATGAAAATGGAAACCCTAATCCCAGGTGTTATCGAATCGTATTCTGAAAGACAAAGAAATGTACGACAATTTACACTTTCGTTTACCTATAGACTGAACAAATCGAAAAACGAAAAAGAAAAACAACCGCGACGCGAAATGGAAGAAGGTGGCGGTGATATGCCAGGATAATAGCCTGAGCACATTTATTATTTCATACTTTTCAAAAGACCCATAAAGAACCAAACTTTGTGGGTCTTTTGTTTCAATAACACAGTACTACTTTATTTTAAATCATTCTTGTCCGATAAAAAAATGGTATAGTCCCTCTGGGACAAACATCTTATTTACAACTGACTTACTACCAACACATAACCTCTACGAGGTTTGCTCCTTTAGGAGCAAAATATTGGTAGCAAATAATAAAGTCACATCCTTATAAAATGTCCCGTAGGGACTATATTTAGTAGGATTTAATCAATTTCAAAAACTTTTGTCTGTCAGCAATGATTTTAAATTAAGTAAGAACAGCTATCTTAGCTTTAAAATTAAATATTTAAAATCGAACTAATGACCAATATACTAGTTTTAGGAGCCGGAATGGTGGGCAGTGCGATGGCTGCGGATTTATCAGCAAACCACACTGTTACACTAGCAGATATAAGCCTTAACCGATTAGAACACATCAAAGAAAAACATCCTAAAATTGAAATTTTGCAAGTCGATGTGACTCACAAAGAAAAATTGCAATCCACTCTTGTCGATTTTGATTTTGTGGTTTGTGCTGTTCCCGGATTTCTAGGTTTCGAGACTATAAAAACCGTAATTGAAGCTGGAAAAAATGTGGTGGACATTTCCTTTTTTCCTGAAAATGCGCTTGAATTAGATGCCTTGGCAAAAGAAAACAATGTCACTGCTATCGTCGATTGTGGCGTTGCACCAGGAATGCACAATATCATTTTGGGCTATTATAATGAAAAATTGAAGTTGACTGATTTCGAAACTTTAGTTGGCGGATTGCCAAAAGTTAAAAAATGGCCGTTCAATTACAAAGCCCCTTTTTCGCCTATTGATGTCATCGAAGAATATACTCGTCCGGCACGTTATGTCGAAAACGGAAATATAATCACTCGCGAAGCTTTGACAGACTGTGAATTGGTAGAATTTGACAAAGTGGGAACCTTGGAATCTTTCAACTCTGATGGGTTGCGCTCCATTCTTTATACAATGCCGCACATCAAGAATATGAAAGAAAAAACACTTCGATATCCTGGCCACGTTGAATATGTGAAAGTCTTGAAAGACAGCGGATTCTTCAGTGAAAAGAAAATAATGATAAATGGAGCCGAAATATCACCACTCGAATTTACCAGCAAAATCCTTTTCAATGAATGGAAATTAGGCGAAACTGAAGAGGAATTAACCGTGATGCGCGTCTCTTTGAAAGGAAAAAATAAAAGCGGACAAATCGAACAGGTGGTTTATAATTTATACGACGAATATTGTCCAGAAACTCAAACCTCATCAATGGCGAGAACCACAGGATATACTGCAACGGCTGTTGCGAACCTATTTTTAGAAGGATTATTTACCGAAAAAGGAATTTTTCCTCCAGAACTTATTGGGAAACACGAAGCCTGTTTTAACTATATTTTGAATTATTTAAAAGAGAGGAGCGTGAATTATATAAAAACGACAACCATACAAAAAATGTAAGTTATAATTCTTTTCTATATCTTTGATAATCTAAAAAACCATCCTATGGACACTAAAAAAAGAACGTTAGTTATAGCAATACTGCTTATTATTTCAATTGGAAATTATTCAAGAATAATCGATAATGGAACAATTCGAACAGTAGAATTTTTATCTATTTTTGTAATTGGCGCTTTAACGGCTCTTTTGATACGTGAAATTGCGACGATTCTTAAAGGAAAGTAATTCTATGAAAAACTCACAAATTCTTGTTCTATTCCTAATTGGAGCGGTGCTGACGGTCATTGGCGCCCTATTCAAAATCACCAACGAACGAAAAGATTGGACGACTTTCTTCCTCATAATTGGGATGACTTTTGAGGCTGTTGCCGGAATAATGCTGTTGCTAAAATTAGTAAAGAAGAACAAAAACAATACTGATTCGTTTCTAGACAGCTAAATTCCAATGAACATCAAACTCATCGCCATTGGCAAAACCGACAATAAAAATTTGCAATCCTTGATTGACGAATATCAAAAACGGTTGTCGTTTTATATCAAATTCGATTTAGAGATTATCCCAGACATCAAGAACGTAAAAAACTTATCGGAAAGTCAACAAAAAGAAAAAGAAGGCGAATTGATTTTGGCGAAAATAACACCAGCCGACCAACTTATTTTATTGGACGAAAACGGAAAAACTTTTTCGAGCGTTGGCTTTTCAGCTGAATTGCAGAAGAAAATGAATTCGGGTGTAAAGACTTTGGTTTTCGTTATCGGTGGCCCTTATGGCTTTTCGGAAACGGTTTATGCCAAAGCACAAGGAAAAATATCGCTTTCGCTAATGACCTTTTCCCACCAAATGGTGCGTTTGTTTTTTATCGAACAACTATATCGCGGATTTACGATTTTGAAGAATGAACCGTATCATCATCAGTAATTTCAGATTGCAGATTGCAGATTGCAGATTTTTGAATTTTATTTTTAGCCATTTTGTCATTCCGTAGGAATCTCTAAAGGGATTTCAATTTACGGAATTAGAATATGAATTCTACATTAGTTCTATTTATATTAGGAATAGGAAATTTCAAACTTTGAATTAAAATTTCATCTTCAATATACTTTCCAAAAGGTAAATCGTTGGCAAAACAAAATATAAATTTATGAGGTTTATCACTTGGTAAACCGTTCAAATATTCTTGTAAATTTTCTTTCTTAACTAAAACATTTTTCATAGATAACAAATCAATTGTATTAATTTTATTCTGCTTATCAAAAAAAACTATGTGACCAAATTCAGGTTTCTCCATTTTATAAAACACTTTCGTGAATGGCAGAAACGCCATATTCTTCCCTATACTATCCGCATACGAATAATAATTTTCGGCCAATTCATTTTTGTGTGCTGAATTTCGCTTTTTCTCTTGTATTTTCATCACTTCGGGAATGACTAATTTCAATGGCAATCGCTTGTCAATATTAAAAATCCCGTTAGTTGAACTAATCGAGTTATTTCGATTGACTTCGGCCAACGTATCTTTGTCTTTGGTTATAAAGAAAATATAAATCGGCGAATGATCTTGCACCTCCGAAACAATTGTAACATTGGATTTTGGCAATAAAACAGTTTCTTTATTTCCGCAAGAAAACAACACAAAAAGAATTACTAAACTAAAATACTTCATTACAACTTGTTGATTTTATTATATAAATCAACACATTCCATCGCTTCTTTTACATCGTGAACCCGAAGAATTTTAGCTCCTTTTATCAATGCAATCGAATTCAAAACCGTGGTTCCATTCAAAGCCTCATCGGCAGTAGAATTTAAGGTTTTATAAATCATAGATTTTCTTGAAAATCCAGCCAGCAAAGGCAATTCCAAGATATCGAAGAGTTCCATTTTTTGTAAAACTTCATAATTTTGATCCAAAGTTTTGGCAAAACCGAAGCCCGGATCGATAATCAAATCGTTGATTCCGAAACTTCTCGCTCTAGCCACTTTTTCAGAAAAATAGAAAAGGATTTCTTTGACAATATCCTCATAACTTGTCATCTTTTGCATAGTTTCAGGAGTGCCACGCATATGCATCATAATGTAAGGAACATTGCATTTTGCAATGGTTTCCAGCATATTATCATCCAGATTTCCTGCCGAAATATCGTTGATCATAGCCGCACCATTTTCGATGCAAACTTTCGCCACTTCGCTTCTAAAAGTATCCACAGAGAGCAGCGCCTCTGGGTAATATTCTAAAATAAGATTGATAATAGGAATAATTCTTTGCAGTTCTTCTTCTTCCGAAACATATTCGGCGCTGGGTTTGCTAGAATAGGCTCCAACATCAATAAATGTCGCTCCCTCATGGAGCATTTTGCCTACTTTAGTTAGCATTTCACTGTTGCTTTTATACATTCCCCCATCGTAAAATGAATTGGGAGTCACATTCAAAATCCCCATTACTTTGGGAGTTGTCAAATCAATCAATTGTCCTTTGCAGTTTATTGTCATCTTAAATCAAATTTCGTTAATTATCATTTTTACATCCCATAAATATTCCCTATTTTTGAGGAAATTTTTTGACAAATATAACCAATAAATGAACATAACTTCGCAACAATACGATAGCGTAATTGCAATTTGCCGAGCGCTATTTATCAATAAAATGAAAGATTACGGCAGTGCTTGGCGTATTTTGAGATTGCCGTCGCTAACCGATCAAATATTTATCAAAGCACAACGTATAAGAAGTTTACAAGAAAACGAAGTTCGAAAAGTAGACGAAGACGAAACTGGAGAATTTATAGGAATCATCAATTATTCGATAATGGCGCTGATTCAGTTAGAGTTGGGCGTGGTCGATCAACCGGATTTAAATGTAGAAGAAGCCACTCAATTATATGACGAAAAAGTACAATTGACCAAAGAATTGATGGAAGCCAAAAACCACGATTACGGTGAAGCTTGGCGCGAAATGCGTGTGAGTTCTTTGACAGATTTGATTCTTCAAAAATTACTTCGTGTGAAACAAATCGAAGATAATAAAGGAAAAACTTTAGTCTCAGAAGGTATCGATGCCAATTATCAGGATATGATAAATTATGCGGTTTTTGCGTTGATATTAAGCCCCCTAACCCCCAAAGGGGGAACTCCAAAATTGTAATTGTACCACAAAACAATAAAAAAATGAAAACCATCATCACCCAATTTTCCAGACTATTTGTCGGGATTTTATTTATTATTTCAGGATTAATAAAACTCAATGATCCTTTAGGATTTTCTTATAAACTGGACGAATATTTTAGTGAGCCTGTTTTCAATATGCCGTTTTTTGTGCCTTATTCATTGGCAATAGCCTTATTTTTGGTCATTCTTGAAGTGGTTTTAGGCGTCATGTTACTCATTGGTTACAAATCAAAATGGACGATTTGGAGTTTGTTGCTTTTGGTGATTCTATTCACTTTTTTAACTTTTTATTCCGCCTATTTTGATGTGGTAAAAGACTGCGGTTGCTTTGGCGATGCCTTACATTTAACTCCTTGGCAATCTTTTTCGAAAGACCTTATCTTATTATTTTTTATTCTAATTTTATTTTTCAATCAAAAACTTATTAAACCCTTATTTTCGAATAAAATTCAAAATATTTTGGTTCTAACAAGTATTATTTTGTGTTCTTTTATGGGATATTGGGTTATCAATCATTTGCCCTTGAAAGATTTTAGACCTTATAAAGTAGGCACCAACATCCGAAAATCAATGGAAATTCCTGATAGCGCTCCAAAAAGTGTCGTTGAAATGATTTTCATCTATAAAGTGAATGGCGTTGACAAAGAATTTACCGAAAAAGATTTGATGAATCTTCCTGAAGGTGCCGAATTTGTCGATAGAAAAGACAAAATTATTGTACAAGGCTATGTCCCCCCTATTCACGATTTCAAACTAGAATTAAACGGAGAAGAGCAAACCGATATGATTTTATCTAAAGAAAAAGCACTGCTAATTGTAGCGTATGATTTAGAAAAAGCAAATGTTCTTGGATTGCAAAAAATAAATGAATTACACAAAAAAGCAACTGCAAAAGGATATTATGTTGGCCTACTAACAGGCTCTTCGGCAGAAGTAATCGCAAAGATTAAAACTCAAAATAACTTTGATTTTGACTGCCTATTTTGCGATGCAACCGCTTTGAAAACGATCGAAAGAGCGAATCCTAGCTTCGTTATTCTGAATTACGGAACCGTAACACAAAAAGTACATTACAACGACATCGAAGATTTGAAACTATAACCTATTATTTTGCATTTGATTATGAGCAGTAGACGAGAAAGAAGAAAAAGGAAATTGATATTAGTTTTTATAAGTTGCATTGTATTTGGAATAGGATATTTCTTTCTGAATGTGGTGTCTAAAATTTATGAAGTCCCTTTAGGCTTGACTTTTCACGTTATTTTTGGATGTACCTTAATGGCAATATCTGGCATTTACATCGGCTATACGATCAAACAATTGTATTTTACTAAGAAAAGAAAAAGAACCAAAAGAGTGTATCTAGATGAGAATTCCGACGAAAATTCGAAATAAAATAGTAAAGCTTTTTTAGATATAAATTACAAAAATTTACGAAATCGAAATAGTACAATTACCTGAAATAATGCGTTTTAGTCTTCGCTAATTTAGATTTAAAATGTAACTTTGGGCAAACTTTTTAAAAATGAAAAAAATACTTCTATTGCTTATAGCCGTTACAAGTTTCTCTTGTTCGCAAGCGCAAAAAAATTCTTTTTCTAAAGAAGCTTTATCAGAAACTTTATTGTCTAATGATGGCAAACAAGTCGCTTTCAAAAATATTCTAAAAAGTCACAAAGGCAAAACCCTTGTTGTTGAAGTTTGGGCATCTTGGTGCGGTGACTGTGTCAAAGCAATGCCGAAAATCAAAGAATTACAAGCCAATAATCCTACGGTAGATTATGTATTCATTTCGATGGACAAAACAGCCGACAAATGGAAAGAAGGAATCGCAAAACACGGAATCATCGGAGATCATTATATGGCTAATGACCAAATGAAAGGGGTTTTCGGAAAAGCAATAGACTTAGATTGGATTCCGAGATACATTATTATAGATAAAACGGGAAAAATAGTGATTTACAGAGCCATCGAAACCGATTTTGAAAAAATAAATGCTGAATTGAAGAAGTTGGAAGCGGGAAGCTAGTAAATGGAAGTGGGAAGTGGGAAGATGGAAGCAGGAAACTTATCAATTGTTGAGAAATATCAAACAATAAACAACAAACAATAAATACAATTAAAATGAGAAAGAAGATTGTTGCAGGAAACTGGAAAATGCATAAAAATGCCACTCAAACTGCAGAATTATTAAACGAATTAAAAACTCAAGTTTCGAAAGAAGATAACAAAGAAGTAATTGTAGCACCTACATTTGTCAATTTGGTGTTGGCCACTAGCCTTTTGGAGTCAACTCCAATCCAAGTAGCTGCACAAAATATGCACCAAGCCGAAAGTGGCGCTTACACTGGCGAAATCGCAGCCGATATGCTTAAAAGTGTTGGGGTAAATACGGTAATTCTTGGGCATTCAGAACGAAGAGCTATTTTTCACGAATCGGATGCCTTGATTGCTAGCAAAGTGGACACGGCTTTGCAACACGATATGACTGTTATTTTTTGCTTTGGCGAAGAATTGAAAGACCGTCAATCGAAAAACCATTTCAATATCGTTGAAAACCAATTGAAAGATGGTTTGTTTCATCTTCAAGCCAAAGATTGGGAAAAAATCGTTTTGGCATACGAACCAGTTTGGGCTATTGGAACAGGCGAAACGGCTAGTCCAGAACAAGCGCAAGAAATGCACGAATTCATCAGAGAAACGGTTCGCAAAGCTTTTGGAAGCGATATCGCCGAAGATGTTTCTATCCTTTATGGTGGAAGTGTAAAACCAGACAACGCCAAAGAAATTTTCTCTAAACCAGATGTAGACGGCGGTCTAATTGGTGGAGCAGCGCTTAACGCCAAAGATTTTATGGCAATCGTAAACGCTATCTAAAAGTTTAGATTCACTTTTTAAAAGAGTCCCCAATTATGAAAATAGTTGGGGATTTTTTAATTTTGTTTCTAACCGATGTAAACACTAATTTCGTAAATTTGATAGGTACTTTTATCACATTTCAAATGGTTTCTTCGAACAAATCTACTGCTATTCCACAAACAATAACACTAGTTCATAGTGGAGAAGATTATTTTTCTCGCCTTGAGAAAATCATTTTAGAATCGAAATTCGAAATTCACCTTCAAACTTATATTTTAGACAACGATTCAACTGGTCAACGAATTATTTCCGCCTTGAAATTGGCTGCATCTAGAAAAGTGAAAATCTATATTCTACTCGATGGTTTTGGTTCCTTATCCTTTCCAACAGAAATTAGCAATGAACTATCGAAAATGGGAATAGAGTTCAGAATTTTTTCTCCTTTTTTCTCCGCAAATTCTTTATACATTGGAAGAAGATTGCATCACAAAATAGTTGTTGCTGATGCCAAAAAAGTTCTAATTGGCGGTATCAATATTGCCGAAAAATACCACGGAACCCCGAATGAAATACCTTGGCTTGACTACGCTGTAGAAATCAATGATGACAAAATTGCAAAATCATTGCAAGAATTGTGCACTGACCTTTATTTAAAAAAAAGATTTATTCGCAGAAAAGAAATAAAATCGGTTTTTGGAACCTCAGGCGGAATGATGGTTAAAGTGCTTCAAAATGACTGGCTGAAGAGAAAAAATGAGGTTTTCAAAGCGTATATCAATAAAATTAGTACTGCCAAAAATGAAATTGTAATCGTGAGTAGTTATTTCCTTCCCGGAAAAAAATTGATAAACACCCTTAAAAATGCAGCACAAAATAAGGTTACCATCAAGTTAATTCTTTCAGGAGTATCCGATGTGCCTATGGCGAGACGAGCGAGCTGTCATTTGTATTCAAAACTTTTACGATCCAATATCGAATTATACGAATGGAAAAAATCGGTTTTGCACGGAAAAACAGCCGTGATTGATCAAAATTGGAGCACCATTGGTTCGTTTAACCTGAATAATTTAAGCTCGTATGCCAGTATCGAAATGAATGTAGCCATCGATTCGGAGGAATTTGCAAAGGATTATTTGACACATTTAACGGAGATTATCGCGCAATGCGAAAGAATTACTCCCGAAACGCTTACGTTGAAGTACGGTTTAGTTTCAAAATTAATCAATTGGCTTTCGTATTGGACCACTAGAACTATTGAAATAATGGTCACCTACTTACCGCAAAAAAGATTCAGAAGATTGTATTAGACCCTTTGCTAACTATTGGTAAAACATCTATTTAAAGTTGTAATTACTCAAATAAACTATTGATAAAACAGCGTTAAATCAATAGATTATTATTATTTTTGTGTTGTTGTATAATTTTTTATTATTTTCATATATAATTAAACATAGCTTAAATTTATCAAAGATGAAAAATATTTTACTTTTAACTATTTTAGCAACGCTATTTATCAGTTGTTCTCAAAACGACAATGAAATTTCAAATCCAATAGTAGGAGAATGGAAATTAATGAAGTCCGAACACTATCATGCATTAAATAGCAAAAGTACTACAGATTATTCCTCTCAAAATATAATTTACAAATTTGATTCAAATTCAAACCTCAATGTTAACACTAGTAATAATGGGTATAATGCCGGAAATTACAAATATGAATTCAAAAATGATTATTTATCAGGATCTCCAAGTAGCGCAGAAACGAAAATATTTATGGTTGTAATAAATTCTACAAAATGGACTTATAATCAAAGTAATGGGACATTGGTATTAGGAAATTCATACGTTGATGGACTAGATTTATATTTTGAAAAGAAATAAAAAGTACTAATAAACACAATTTAATTGCCATTCAAAGTCCGTTTAACAGCGGATTTTTTTGTTAATGGGAATATCGTTTATAAATTTTTTGGATTTAAAAACAAAATCCACAAAACAACTTAAAAACCAACAGATTATTCGTAAATTTAGTGTGTATTTTTTTTGACAAAATACATCCTAATGATGAAAACTATTTCTAAAATAATCGAATCATTTAAGACTTTCCTTCTTGATATTGGAGAACTTTCTCAGTTTGCAGCTCGTTTTTTTAAAGAAGTTTTCAAACGCCCTTGCGAATTCAAAGAATTTCTAAGGCAATGCTACAATATGGGAAACCGTTCCCTCCTCTTGGTAGCCGTCACCGGTTTTATCATCGGATTAGTTTTTACCTTACAATCAAGACCAACCTTACAGCAATTTGGAGCTGTATCTTGGATGCCTTCTATGGTCAGCATTTCGATTATTCGAGAAATTGGTCCCATCATAACCGCCCTAATTTGTGCAGGACGAATTGGTTCTGGAATTGGAGCCGAATTAGGTTCGATGCGAGTGACCGAACAAATCGACGCGATGGAAGTTTCGGGAACAAATCCTTTCAAGTATTTGGTTGTGACAAGAATTTTGGCGACTACGCTAATGCTTCCTATTCTGGTGTTTTTTGGCGATATAATTGCACTTTATGGTTCGTACCTTGTTGAAAACACCAAAGGAAATGTTTCATTTTTATTGTATTTCAATAAAGTAGCCGAAGCTTTGGAATTTGGTGATTTGATTCCTGCCACTATAAAGACTTTCTTCTTTGGCTTCGCCATCGGATTGGTCGGTTGTTTCAAAGGGTATAATTGCAAAAAAGGTACAGCAGGTGTCGGACTTGCCGCCAATTCCGCAGTAGTTTTCACCTCGATGCTGCTTTTTATAATCGATTTTGTTGCCGTTTTTATAACCGATATTTTTTATGATTTATAACTAATGGAAGCCTTCTCAAAAAATAATAAGACCATAATAGAAATCAAAGACCTGAAAAAGAGCTACGGTGACAATCAGGTCTTGAATGGCTTTGATATGCGATTAGTCGAAGGCGAAAACTTGGTGATTATGGGTAAATCTGGTTCCGGAAAATCGGTGATGATAAAATGCTTGATCGGTCTCGAAGAGCCTGATAGCGGAACAATCAAAGTAATGGACAAAGATATTAGCACTTTGAAACACGAAGAACTAGACGAATTGCGTACCGAAGTTGGTTTTCTTTTTCAAGGAAGTGCACTTTATGATTCGATGACCGTTCGAGAAAATCTAGAATTTCCGTTGCGTCGCCATACCAAAAAATTTGGAGTGATACTAGACACCACCCCTTTAGTAATGGAAGCTTTAGAAAATGTAGGTTTAGCCAAAACGATTGATTTAATGCCTGAAGAACTTTCGGGTGGAATGAAACGACGAATTGCACTGGCCAGGACCTTGATTTTACAACCCAAAATCATTCTATACGACGAACCCACGACCGGATTAGACCCCATAACTGCCAAAGAAATTATTTTGCTAATGCAATCCGTTCAAAAAAAATACAACACCTCTGCTTTAATTATCACTCACGATGTGGATTGTGCTCGAGCCATTTCGAATCGCATGATTTTATTAGTCGATGGCATCAATTATGCGGAAGGTACTTTTAATGAATTAATTGCCTCAAAAGACCCAAAAATACAAGCTTTCTTTAAATAAATTAAAAATGGAAAAAACAGCTTCACAAAAAATAAACCTTGGACTTTTCGTAATCATTGGATTATTGATTTTTATACTCGCCGTTTATTTCATTGGCCAAAAGCAAAATATGTTCGGAAAAACAAATCATTTGGAGACCGTTTTTAACAATATAAACGGCTTACAATTAGGCAATAGCGTTCGGTATTCCGGAATAAGCGTAGGAACTGTACGAGGCATCGAAATGATAAATGACACTAGTATTCGCGTCGATATGATTATAGATAAATCTATTTTTTCCTATATCAAAAAAGATGCAATTGCCACAATTGGCTCCGATGGATTGGTCGGAAATATGATTATTAACATCCTTCCCGGGAAAGGAAACCAAGCCTCAGTAGCATCAGGTGATAAAATTCGTTCCTTCAATCGCATTCGCACCGAAGACATGTTAAGCACATTAAATGTAACCAATCAAAATGCGGCGGCGCTTACGGCAAATTTGCTTAAAATCACTACCGAAATCATCAAAGGAAAAGGAACAATTGGAACGTTACTGAACGACACCAGCGTTTCAAAAGACCTCGCAGAAACCATTCGAAATTTAAGAACAACAACTGAAAGTACTTCTAAATCAATACTTAAGTTAAACCAAATTATAGTATCACTTGATAATAAAAATAACGTGATAGGTGTAATAAAAGATACAGCTGTAGCTAATGATTTTAAAAAAACCATTGCCAATTTAGAGCGATCATCGGCTGAAATCAACAAAGTAGTCACGAATCTCAACGCTGCAATTATCAATATCAAAGACGGGAAAGGAGCCATAAATTATCTAGCAAACGATCCTGAACTTGTTAGAAAAATTGATTCTACAATGACCAATATCAATTCGGCGAGCATTAAACTGAACGAAGATTTAGAAGCCATGCAGCATAATTTTTTACTTCGTGGCTATTTCAAAAAACAGGAAAAAGAAAAAGCTAAAACACAAAAAAAATAGTCTTTTAAATGGTTTTCAAAGCTGCGACAAACAAATCGATATCATCTTTAGTATTGTAATGACTGAAAGAAATGCGTAAACTTGGTTTTTTCAAATCTTCTTTCGAAAGCATTTCAGCCAATACGTGAGACGGCTTTATACTCCCCGATTGACAAGCGCTACCACGAGAAACCGCAATTCCTTTCATATCTAAATTAAATAAAATCATCGAAGTTTTGGTATCAGGAAAAGGCAATAAAACATTCAAAATAGTATCAATTCCATCCAAAGTTCCATTGATTGCAAAGGCAGGAAATTCAATTTCCAGTTGAGCAATTAAATAATTTTTCAATCCCTGAATGTGATTTCTTTCGGTTGCCAAATTAGCATCCGAAAGTTCCAAAGCCTTGGCCATTCCCACTATTTGATGTACAGCTTCGGTGCCGGGACGCAAGCCTTTCTCTTGTTCACCACCGAAAAACAAGGGTTGCAAACCTGAATTTTTCTTAATAAATGCAAATCCAATTCCTTTGGGTCCGTGAAATTTGTGCGCACTCGCCACCATAAAATCAATGGATGTTGTTTTTAAATCTATTACCAACTTACCGACAGATTGCACCATATCCGAATGAAAAAGGGCATTGTTTTGTTCACAAATCCGACCCACTTTTTCAATATTCAAGACCGTTCCAATTTCATTATTGACGTGCATTAAGCTCACCAAAGTTTTGATATCTTGCGAAAGCAAATCGACCAAATCAGTCAAATCGATTTCTCCATTTGGCTTTACTGAAACATAATCCACTTGGATTTCAAATTCTTTTTGCAAATGCTCAACGGTATGTAAAACAGCGTGATGCTCTATTTTACTTAAAACTATTCTTTTAACTTTCAAATCCCGAACGGCAGAGCGAAGAATCCAATTATTGGCTTCGGTTCCACAAGAAGTAAAGACAATTTCTTGAGCTGACACATTCAAAATCTTGGCAATCGACTTTCTGGACAGCTCTAAAACACTTTTAGCATTTCGTCCAAAACTATGCGTTGAGGATGGATTTCCAAAATCTTCCGCCAAAACTTTCGTCATTTCGCGAACCACTTCCGGCCGAAGTTGAGTAGTTGAGGCATTATCGAGATATACTTTTTTCATAGTAGCAAAGTTATGAAATATCAATTGTGAATGCAGTACTATCAATTGGCAATTTTTTCACTATTTTTGCCCCAAATATTTTAGACGATGAAAAGAGTTTTTAGCCTATTGATTTTTGCACTTTTTTTAAATGGATGTGATGATGGTAATTTAACTTTAGAAACGATAGATTTTGAAGATGCTCCAACCCAAAGTTGTGGGTCTAACGACATCATTTACAAACTCAAAGAAAAAGAGGCTTTATTACTAGAAATCCCAAACTCCACTTTCGTAAATGAACCGACTGACCCTTCGTCCCCAATTGTCATAGATATAGACAATTCAACCAATCGAGTGGTGTACCGATTTTATGATGGAACGGTGAGTGCTGACAATATTTGCAACACAATTCCTCCCGCAAAACCCTATATTACAGATCAATGGACGGCAACTTCGGGAAAAATAGAAATCACAACCACTACCGTAACTTCAGCCGGAAGTATCCCGGGAAGCACCGTGATTACAGGTTATAAGCATCGAATCGTTTTCAAAAACATCACATTTTTAAAAACAAATGGTACACAAGTATACGAAACATTCGTGTTTGGCGACTATGTGACACCGGCAACGCCTTTGCCTTTTGGATTTGATAAAACCTTGGAGCAATGCTCTAACACGACCACCAAACAAGTCTATAATTATACAAGCGGAGAATCATTAACTTTAGACAAACTCGAACCTTCGCTTATTAGCAATGTAGAAACCCCAGTAAATAGTCCAAGAACGGCACTTATTGGTGCTGCGAAAAACCAACTTGTATACCGACTTTACTCCAATGGCGTGCTAACACCCAGTTATTTCTGCAATCTTATTCAACCTGCACTGCCTACTGTGAGCGAAGAATGGAATGGTGTGAATGGAATTGATAACGTTAGCGGAATCATTGAAGTAACCACGATAAAAAGCGGCACAACTGCATTTAAACATACTATTGTAATCAAAAACGCTACCTTGAAAAAGGGAAATAGTAGTTTTAAATTGGGCGACGTTTTTACGTACGGGGAGTTAATCACTTTCTAACAGAAGGATTTTTAAAAATAGTTTACCACAAAATCGAAATTAAATTGCCTTATGCGGACCAATTTAATTTCGAGTTTGTGGTTTATTTTTTTGATTTAGAACTCATTTTTTTGTTTATAGAGCTTATTTACTGTTTTGCTTGATATAAACTTCGGTTGCACCTTGTCCGTATTTTTGGTAATTCCCGTCTTGAAAAGCAATATTATCATAACGTCCTAACAAAAAATCCAACTCCGATTTTAAGACACCTTCGCCAACACCATGGATAAAAACAATTTTAGGAATGCGGTTTTTTATAGCAAATTCAATATGCCTTTTAGCGGTTTCGGTCTGTAAAGTTAAGATGTCATAATTAGACATTCCTCGTTTGTTGGGAACTAATTTTTCGATGTGTAAATCGAATTCAGGAGCTGGAATTTCACGTTTATCTTTCTTCTCTTTGACAAAACTTCTAGGTTTTGGGATTTCTTTTTCCTTAGCTATCCCAACTACATCTATTCTTCCGATAGATTTCATTAAGTTGTTGGAATTATGAGTTTTAATTAATTCGTTGACAAAATAAGTCATCACAAATCCATCGGTAGTTTCTATGGTAATTTGCCTGTCTTTGACCGAAAGCACTACCCCATTTACATCTTCGTCTAAAACCGAAACTTGATCTCCTTTATTGAACATTTTTTCTATTTTTGGATTACTATTTTGTGTTTTGATTATCGCCTCCCAAAAGTAATGAACTTTGAAATAGTATCATGTATTATCAAAAATCTTTCTGCCTTAATGGGTAAAGATTTTAATCCGTCGTTAACTGCAAAAAAAGTAAAGTCACAGCGGCAGCCGTCATCACTAGAAGAGTAGTGAAACCAAAAAAGTTTGCAATTTTAGTATTTGTGAATCGCCCCATCACTTTTCTATTATTCGAAATATGAAGAATGACTGCAATTAGGACTGGGGCAGTAAGTCCATAAAGAATAGCAGTATAGATCAATGCCTTAACAGGCGAAAAACCGATATAATTTAGTGATAATCCCAAAAGTAAAGAAATTCCAATAATGGTATAAAATGCTTTGGCTTCGTGGAACTTTTTATCAAGCCCCTGCTCCCATCCAAAAGTTTCTGTTATAATGTAGGAAAGTGAACCACTCAAAACCGGAATAGCAATAAGTCCGGTACCAATTATTCCGACAGCAAAAAGAAGATAAGACAAATTCCCTGCCAATGGCTTCAAAGCAATTGCTGCTTGCTCTACTGTGTCAATCTGATGAATGCCTCCTGCATACAAAACCGTTCCTGTAGTCAAAATGATAAAATACATTACAAAACCAGAAAAAGTCATCCCAAAATCAACATCTTCATTTATTTCCTGAATAATCTTTTTGTTTACTATCAGATGTTTTTTGTTCTCTATTTTATTTCTTTCTTCTACTTCCATAGAGGCTTGCCAAAAAAAAAGATAGGGAGAAATCGTTGTTCCAAGAATACCAACGAGCACGCTCATAAATTCCTTGTCAAATTTTACCGTGGGAATTAAAGTGGACTGGAGAATTTGAATTAGGTCCTGCTTGTATAAAAAAGGCACAATGAAATATACCAACATCACGATGCAAAGGTATTTTAGTATTGCAGCAATTTTTTGATATGGGAGGTAAATAATAAAACCCAATAGAATTGCCGTGAACAAAACGCTAAAATAAGTTGAATCGATTGATGGAAATAATAGATTTCCAACCGCTCCCATTCCAGCAATATCCGCACCAATATTCAATACAATGGCCGGAAAACTGAATAAAAGCATAAGGTACAAAATCGGTCTAGGATAATTATTTTTTAACGCGCCCGTCAATCCGTGAGAAGTTACTAGACCAATTCTGGCGCACATTTGCTGAATAGCTGTCATTAACGGAAAGGCAATCAAGGCGGTCCATAAAGTCGAAAGCCCATAGGCAGCGCCAGCTTGCGAATAGGTAGCTATTCCTGATGGATCATCGTCACTCGCTCCAGTTACAAGCCCTGGTCCAAGAAGTTTCCAAAAACTCCCGAGTTTGTTTTTTAATTTTGCTTTATTATTCATCTATTGGATAATCAATATAGTAAAAACAACAAATCCCATTCAAGAATACTTGCTAATTTACGCATTTAAAAAGTCTTTATCGAATAAAAAGACTAAACATTTAAGTTTTTTTTAAAGTATTTATGATAAAAAAACAGAAAAACAAAACCACATGCAGAAGTAAATTTATTTTCATAATCTCTACGACAATTTCCAAAAACAACTTACTTTTACCTACTGTATTAACATTTGAATTAAACCATCGTGATTAAAGATCGAACTATACAAACAATTGCGGCCTTAAAAAATCATTCGTCTATCAATTATGGGATCAAGACAATGTCAGAAGCTTTTACTGAAAAACTGTTTTATACTCTTTTTGACTCCAATGCTTCGTTAGACGAGAGCATCGACGAACTTGAAAAATTATTTAAAGGCATTTCGAAAATTTCTTGTAAAAAACCTGACGCCTTGTGTGATGAAATTTGGAGGAAGTTCCTTGAGAAACTGCCTTTTGTTCTAGAAAAACTGAATCAAGACGCCATTTTTATTTTAGAAAATGACCCCGCTTCAAATAGTATTGAGGAAGTATATTTAGCGTACCCAGGATTTCATGCTATTGCCATTTATAGGCTCAGTCACGAATTATACTTACTAGACATGTTACTTTTTTCGAGATTGATGAGCGAGTATGCCCATCGGATAACCGGCACGGATATTCACGCAGGAGCAGAAATAGCTTCGCCATTTTTTATCGATCACGCTACAGGAATTGTTATCGGAGAAACCACGGTAATTGAAGAAAATGTAAAATTATACCAAGGGGTTACTTTAGGTGCATTAAGCGTGAGCAAAGACCTTAAAAGCACCAAAAGACATCCGACTGTCGAAAAAAATGTTTGCATTTATGCCAATGCTACCATTTTGGGAGGCGAGACAACCATTGGAAAAAATAGCATCATCGGAGGAAATACTTGGATTACAAAATCAATTCCAGCAAAATCTGTGGTGACAAATACCACTATAACCGAAGTAAAAATAAAAGAGCTAAAATAGAATGAATACCCAAGATATACTGAAACTCATTGGAAACACACCTTTAGTCGAAGCCCGAAATCTCGTTAAAAACAAGAATGTAAAACTCTTTTTTAAAATGGAAGGAAACAATCCAGGCGGAAGTGTAAAAGATCGACCTGCCTACAACATGATTGTATCTGCTTTAGAAAGAGGCGACTTGAAAAAAGGAGATAAACTTATTGAAGCGACGAGCGGAAACACCGGAATTGCCTTGGCGATGATTGCGCAATTGCTTAATATTGAAATCGAATTAATCCTTCCGGAAGATTCAACCAAAGAACGCACTCAAACGATGCGAGCTTATGGCGCCACCGTGATTTTGACTCCTGCGAAAGAAGGAATTATCGGCTCGAGAGATTTAGCCGATAAAAAAGTGGCTGAAGGAGGTTATTTCATGCTCAACCAATTTTCCAACGAAGACAATTGGAAAGCCCACTATAAAACTACTGGACCAGAAATTTGGAGAGATACTCAGGGAACCGTCACCCATTTTGTTTCGGCAATGGGAACTACGGGAACCATAATGGGAACTTCGACCTATTTAAAAGAAAAAAATCCTGAAATACAAATTGTAGGTGCACAACCTAGCGATGGTTCTCAAATTCCAGGAATCAGAAAGTGGCCTAAGGAATATTTACCAAAAATATTTGACGCTTCAAAAGTAGATACCATCATAGAAGTTACCGAGCAAGAAGCCCGTGCGATGACCAAAAGATTGGCACTAGAAGAAGGAGTTTTTGCGGGAATGAGCAGTGGTGGTTCTGTAACGGTCGCTTTGAAACTCGCCGAACAAATGGAGTCTGGTGTCATCGTAGCTATTATATGCGACCGAGGGGATCGCTACCTATCTTCGGATTTGTTTGATTGATATATGAAATATTTTCACTTAATAGTACTACTTTCACTATTTATGGCAGCAAAAGCAAATGCTCAAGATTGGGCCAATTTAAAAAAATACCAAAATGAAAATGCTGCTCTAAATCCTCTCGAACTTGGACAAAAAAGAACCGTATTTATGGGCGATTCCATTACCGAGTTCTGGTCGGTGCTGCATCCCGAGTTTTTTGTCGGAAAACCATACATTAACCGCGGCATTAGCGGACAAACCACTCCTCAAATGCTAATCCGCTTTCGCGCTGACGTAATTGCATTGAAACCCTCCTTAGTTATAATCATGGCTGGGACCAATGATATTGCTGGAAATACTGGTCCTTCGACTCTTGAAATGATAACCAACAATATTTTCTCGATGGCGGAATTGGCCAAAGCCAACAACATTAAAGTAATTTTATGCTCGATCCTACCCGCCTATGATTTTCCTTGGAAACAAGGCTCTTTTCCTGCCGAAAAAATTGCAAAACTAAATACTAGTATAAAAAAATATGCCGATGAAAATGAAATCCTTTATTTGGATTACTATTCAGCAATGGTAGATGAACGACAAGGATTGAAAGCCATTTATTCCGAAGATGGAGTGCATCCTAATAAAGCAGGATATGAGGTGATGGGACCGATTGTGGAAAAAGGGATAGAGAAAGTGTTGTCGAAAAAATAAACTTAACTGTAATTACTAATAAAAATGAACTACAGAAAACTAGGCAAAACCAATTTCAACATCTCCGAAATAGCCTTGGGAACTTGGCAAGTGGGCGGAAAATGGGGTTCACCCTTCAATGATAAAACCGCAGACGAATTGATTAATACGGCTATTGATAATGGCGTGAATTTCATTGATACTGCCGATGTGTATGAAAATGGTTTGAGCGAAACAGCCGTTGGTAGAGTCGTTCGTTCTCGTTCGGAACGTATTTATGTGGCCACCAAATGCGGTCGCCACATCAATCCACACGTGAATGAAGGCTACCAACCTAAGGTTTTACAAAAATTTGTGGAGGACAGTTTGAAAAGAACCGGTCTTGAAACTTTAGATTTAATCCAATTGCATTGTCCGCCAACTGAGGTCTATTATCGTCCCGAAATCTTCGAATTGTTTGACCGTTTGAAAGAACAAGGGAAAATTCAAAACTTGGGTGTAAGCGTAGAAAAAGTGGAAGAAGGACTGAAAGCCATTGAATATCCAAATGTAACCACGGTTCAAATCATTTTCAATCTGTTCCGTCAGCGACCATCCGAATTGTTTTTCAAGGAAGCCCAGAAAAAAGATATAGGTATCATTGCAAGAGTTCCATTGGCTAGCGGACTTCTGACTGGATTATTCGATTCCAAAACCACTTTTGGAGCGCAAGATCATCGAAATTTCAACCGAAACGGAGCCGCTTTCGACAAAGGAGAAACCTTCTCGGGAATCGATTATGAATTGGGTTTAAAAGCAGTCGAAGCCTTGAAAGCTTTATTTCCCGGAGTTCAAAATTTGGCGCCAATTGCCTTGCAATGGATTTTGAGTTTCAATGAAATCAGTTGTATTATTCCGGGAGCGTCAAAAGCCAGTCACGTAGAATCGAATTTATCGGTTTATGATTTACCTCCCTTGACAGCAGAGAAAATTGCTGCTATGAATGCAATTTACGAACAATTTATCAAGCCGCAAGTACATCAATTGTGGTAATTTATTGTAAAAAACTTTAACTCAAATTCGCAGATTATAAACATTGATTTAAAATCTGTGAATCTGCGGTTACAATAAAAACTAAAAATGTTCAATAAATCCAATTTCAAAGAATGGTTTGATCGGTATAAATATGCCGAAATCGCTGCTACATCGGCAGCCTTGGCAAGTTCGCAATTCAGCCGAATCTTTGATGGTTTGGTAACAGCGTATTTAATCACTTTTGCCGAATATTTTGCGTTTTATGGCGTCGTTGTATTTATGGCGTATCAAAAATTGATCAAAACCAATCGGTTATTGGGTAAAAAAACGTCTCTGAAAGAATTAGCTATCCTGACTCGAAATTTACTCTTAGAATTTGGCTATCCTGCCCTACTCGATTTCTTTTTCATTCGCCCGTTTTGTATGTATTGGATGCCCATTTTGACCGAAAATTATTTTATGGGAATCCTATTCGGGAAAATTTCGGCTGATTCCATTTTCTATGGTCTTGCCATACTTAATTATGAAATGATTAAGAGGAAACAAAAATAACTTGCACTTAATGAATACTTTAAAGCGTAAACCACATAGAAAAAAATTTAACTCGAAGGCGCTTCGCTTATCATAGAATTACTTTGTAAATCATTTCCTTGAAAATCTATGAGGTAAAAAAAACAATCATTCTTAGGTTGCTATAAAAGACTCATTTCTTTGATAAGTTATGGAGGAATAACAAGTTTTCAAAAATATTTCCGAATTTGAATTTATAAAACCATTCAAAGACTTATTTTTGCGCTATGGCAAAGAAAAATACAGACAAGATCGTTTTTGATCATATAAAAGTCCTTGATGCAGGTGCAAAAGGCGTATCGGTGGCAAAAGCCCCAGATGGAAAAGTAATTTTTATTCCCAATGTCGTTCCTGGCGACTTGGTCGATGTGCAAACTTTCAAAAAGCGCAAGGCTTATTATGAAGGAAAAGCGGTACGATTTCACGAATATTCCGAACACAGAATCGAACCTATTTGCGAACATTTTGGCGTGTGTGGCGGTTGCAAATGGCAAAATATGAAATACAGCCAACAATTGTTCTACAAACAAAACGAGGTTTTCAATCATTTGCAACGCATTGGAAAAATAGCACTTCCCGAGTTTGAACCGATTTTAGGTTCCGAAAAACAATTTTTCTACAGAAATAAAATGGAATTTTCGTTTTCGAACAGCCGTTGGTTGACCGAAAAAGAAATTGATAGCACCGAAGATTTAGGCAACCGAAATGCGCTAGGTTTCCATATTCCGAAGATGTGGGACAAGATTTTGGATATTAATAAATGCCATTTGCAGGAAGATCCATCAAATGCGATTCGCAACGAGATTCGGGCTTTCGCCAATGAAAATAATTTAACATTCTTCAACCCGAGAAACCACGAAGGTTTGTTGAGAACCTTGATGATGCGGACTGCTTCGACTGGAGAAATTATGGTTTTGATTCAGTTTTTCGAAAATGACAAAGCCAGTAGAGAATTAATTTTAGATCATATTTACGAAAAATTCCCGCAGATTACTTCGCTGCAATATGTGGTGAACAATAAAGCCAACGACACTTTATACGACCAAAACATTAAATTGTACAAAGGAAGAGATTACATTCTGGAAGAAATGGAAGGTTTGAAATTTAGCATTAATGCCAAATCATTTTACCAAACCAATTCCGACCAAGCCTACGAATTGTATAAAATTACACGAGATTTTGCTGGATTGACTGGTACAGAAACCGTTTATGATTTATATACCGGAACTGGAACCATTGCTCAATTCGTATCGAAAAAAGCCAAAAAAGTTATTGGTGTAGAAAGCGTTCCCGAAGCCATTATCGATGCCAAAGCCAACGCGGAACGCAACAATATTACTAATTGTGAATTTTATGTGGGTGATATGAAAGTAGTTTTCAACGAAAGTTTTATTGCACAACACGGAAAACCCGATGTGATTATCACGGATCCGCCGCGTGACGGAATGCACAAAGACGTGATCGAGCAAATTATGAAAATTGAACCAGAAAAAATCGTTTATGTAAGTTGCAACTCGGCGACACAAGCGAGAGATTTGGCTTTGATGGACGAAAAATACAAGGTAGCTCGCGTGCGACCCGTAGATATGTTTCCGCAAACGCATCACGTAGAAAATGTTGTACTTTTGGAGAGGAGATAATTCGAGATTGCAGATTTTAGTGAAAATTGAAATTAATTTTTGCCATTGAAATTGCCATTGCCATAGATTTTTAAAACTTATGAAAAAAATAGTTGCTCTATTACTAATAGTACTATTCACTTCCTCGAGCTGTGAAAAGGATGATATTTGCGATGCCAATACGCCCACAACGCCTCGTTTGGTGATTGATTTTTATAATATCACCACGCCATCGGTTAAGAAAAATGTAACCGATTTAAAAGTTATTGGAGAGGGAATGACCGAAGGTATTATTTTCAATGAAGGAAGTAGTGGTGAAGCGCAATATCTGGCTAATGGAAGCAGCATTTCAATTCCACTAAAAACTGATGCCAATAGCACTACCTACAGTTTTATTTTAAATTCTGGCAATCCAAACCCAACGCTGATTGACACGGACAAGGTTACCTTCAACTACACCAGAAATGATGTTTTTGTGTCGAGAGCCTGTGGTTTTAAAACCCTTTTTACTTTTGTACCCAACAACCCAATCCTCCATATCGCAGTACCAGCAACGAAAAGCAAATGGATGCAGTTTATAAATATTGAAAAAAGCAACATAGATAACGAAAATGAAACACATATTAAAGTATTTTTTTAGTTTTTGTCTATTGTTGTCAATGATAATGACAAATGCACAAGACACGATTCCCAGCAAAACGCAGCTCGAAAGAACGAAAATTGTTGGCGAAATTCCTAAAGCACCCAAACCAGCCACAAAAAAAACCACAAAAACGCCCAAGGCTGACACTATTGTGCCAGTTAAAAAAGACCGCTATGGCGTGCGTGTAGGAGTTGATTTATACAAACTGACTAGAGGTTTATACGATGAAAACTATAAAGGAATAGAGCTCGTTGGTGATTACCGGTTGACCAAAAAATATTTTTTAGCAGCTGAACTAGGAAGTGAAGATAAAACAACCGAAGATGACCGCTTGAATACAACCACCAAAGGAACCTACATCAAAGGCGGATTCGATTACAATGCCTACAACAATTGGCTCGATATGGAGAACATCATTTCTATAGGTTTGCGCGCTGGTTTTAGCGCATTTAGTCAAGAATTGAACAGCTACAAAATTTACAATCCTCATCCCTATTGGGGAGAAATGCCGCCGATTGCTTCCGGGGAAACTTTTAGTGGCCTCACTGCGGGTTGGATTGAAGTGGTTGCAGGCGTAAAAGTAAAAGTATACAATAATATATTTGTAGGCTTCAGCCTTCGATTGAACACACTTCTTTACGAAAAGAAACCCAGTGACAACTTCGAAAATTTATATATTCCGGGATTCAATAGAACTTATGATGGGAACTTTGGCGCTGGTTTCAACTACACAGTGACCTATTTTATTCCCCTGTATAAAAAGACTGTAAAACCAAAGGAAAACAGTAAAGGATAAAATTTCGTTAGTTTTATAATTCGTACATCGCATTTTGTACTTCGTAAATCGTACTTCGTAAATCGTACTTCCTGATTACCCGATTTCCTTAATTCCTTTAATAAAAATCCAAGACATAAAGAGTTTTTCGCCCTCTTTTGTTTTGGCAGCCTTGAATTGGGGAGCCAAAATAGTTCCTATCACAAAAGCTGTCAAAGAAACCCATATTCCCTCTAAATGGGTATAATTCCCAAGCAAAAATCGGAATAAAACAAATAATATTCCAAAACATCCCAGTTGGTATAAAAAAGCACGTACTTGTAATTTTGTCATATTAGCCCCCTAACCCCCGAAGGGGGAATCCTATTAGGGGTAAATAGGGTTTTATAAATTTAAAAAATAAATACTAATTAATATTTTCGGAAAAACTACTACATTCCCCCTTCGGGGGTTAGGGGGCTTTGAAACTTCGTTCTCTTACTACCTTCGTACATCTCATATTTTACCAATCTCGCTTCGATACTGGCGTTGAAAAGTTTGATTTTTCGAGAAGGTTTCAATCCAACGAATTTCAAAGCTTCGAGATTTCCGGTAATGAACCACGCATTGGTGCCGGGGTAATTTTTTTTCAAAGTATCGCCAATATTCTTGTAGAATTGCTCCATATGAATGTCCAATCGTTCATCATAAGGCGGATTGAACACGATGTGCAACTTGCCTTGCGACGTTTTCTCTGTGTCGAAAAAGTTACGTTCTTCGATGCTGATGTATTCCTCTAAATTGGCATTTCTAATATTGTCTTTGGCTTTCGCAACTGCCGATGGTGCTTTGTCATACCCTTTTATAGTGTAGTGAAATTCTCTAACTTTTTTCAGTAAGGAATCCATAATTTGGTCAAACAAATCGTTGTCCCAATCGTTCCATTTTTCGAAAGCAAATTCCTTACGGTTGATGTTGGCTGGAATATTACAAGCAATCATTGCCGCTTCTGCCAAGAAAGTTCCTGAACCACACATTGGATCCAAGAAATCGCTTTGACCCTCCCAACCCGAAAGCAAAAGGATTCCCGCTGCTAAAACTTCGTTGATAGGCGCAATATTCGTTGCTAACCGATATCCACGTTGGTGTAATGAATTTCCAGAAGTATCCAATGCTACCGAAACTTGGTCTTTGTCAATATGAATATTAATTCGCAAATCGGGATGAATTTTCTCGATGCTCGGACGTTGACCGGTTCTTTCTCTGAATTGATCGACGATGGCATCTTTACATTTTTGTGAAATAAACTCCGAATGATTAAAATAAGTGGAGTGCACGGTGGCATCAATCACAAAAGTCTGATTGGCACTGAGGTATTTCGACCAATTGACTCCCGAAATTCCTTTGTACAATGCTTGTTCGTTGGTCGCTTTAAAAGAATAGATGGGTTTCAATATTTTCAAAGCCGTTCTCAAAGATAAATTAGCTTTGTACATAAACCCTTTATCCCCTTTGAAACTCACCATCCGCACACCTTGCTCGACCTCTTGAGCGCCCAGCATTTTCAACTCGTTTGCCAATATTTCTTCAAAACCAAAAAAGGTTTTGGCAATCATTCTAAAATTATTTTCCATAGACGTATTACAATCCAATATTAAAATTCCAAATTCCAAACGATTTGAAAATTATTTTGGACAAAAATAGTCTAAATTTGCATTTTAATTGAAATTCAAATTAATAAATGTTAGATTCCTACCAACAACAAGGCAGCGATAGCGAACTGGCGAAGCAAACCACCAACGATAAACCATCTACCAAAAACTGGTTTGCCTCTTGGTTTGACACTCCCTATTATCATATTCTTTATAAAGAAAGAAACTATAGAGAAGCTCAGATTTTTATGGACAATTTGACCCATTATCTCAATCTTCCAGAGAAAGCGAAAGTACTCGATTTAGCTTGTGGCAAAGGACGACATTCCATCTATTTGAATCAATTGGGGTATGAAGTTGTGGGTGCTGATTTGTCTGAAAACAGTATAGCCGAAGCCAGCAAAAACCAAAATAAAACGCTACAATTCCAAGTTCACGATATGCGCGATGTTTTTGAGGATAAATTTGATGCTATTTTCAATTTGTTTACTAGTTTTGGTTATTTCGAAAATGACGACGACAACCTGACCACGCTCAAGGCGATGAAGGCGAGTTTGACCGAACACGGTTTTGCTGTCATAGACTTTATGAATGTGAATCAAGTGATTAATACTATTGTTCCTGAAGAAATAAAAACGGTCGATGGAATTGACTTTCACATCAAACGATATCTGAGCGAGGGGCATATTTATAAAGAAATCGATTTTGAAGATCAAGGCGAAAAATTCCATTTTACCGAGAAAGTGAAAGCCTTAACACTAAAGGATTTCGAAGAAATGATGGAAGAAGCCGGAATTTTCCTTTTGGATATTTTTGGAGATTACAAACTCAAAAAATTTCATAAAACCGATAGCGAACGATTGATAATGATATTCAAGTAAGAATTTAAAAGCTAGAAGTTAAATTAATTTTATGAGTTCAGATATCGAATCAAATACTTTGGAAAACTATAGATTATTATCGCTAATAGATAATTGGTTGGAAACTGGTAATTCTGGAAATTCATATGAAAATGTAGTTTTAGAATTATTAAATGGAAATTCACATTTATTTATTGAAGCCGTCAAAAGTGTTGGAATTGAAGAGGGTAATTCAATAGGTGGTAAAGATTCTAAATTGACTTTTGGCATTTATGAAATTGAAAATAAAAAATATCTTGGAGCATTTACCGATTTAAAATTATTAGAAGATTGGTTAAAAAAAACAAGTCGCTATGTAAAACTTGAATCAAAAACACTTTTCAAAATGGCAGATGAAATTGATGTTGATGGAATTGTCATCAATACAAGTTATAGAAATATGTTTGTTGTTTTAAGAAACAAAAAATAATACCAAATGAATTACCTTTTACCTTTATTTTCTGTACTTCTCGGTTATGGAATCGCTTTGTTTTTGAAACCAAAAAGTAAAACGAACCTAAAATTATTGCTCGCGTTTAGCGGTTCTTTTTTATTGTCTCTAACGGTGATTCATTTGCTACCAGACGTTTACGAAAGCCATAATCATAATATTGGCCTTTTTATAATGGGAGGGATTTTGTTTCAAATTGTCTTAGAATTTTTCTCGAAAGGTGCCGAACACGGTCACGTTCACGGTCACGAAACGATGTCTCATATTCCTTGGTTGCTTTTTACCAGCCTTTGTATTCACGCTTTTTTAGAAGGATTTCCTGTGAGCCACCATCACAATTTAGCCATTGGAATCGCCATTCATCATTTGCCCATTGCTGTGATTTTAACTACTTTTTTTATCAATTCAAGTTTAAATAAAAAAGCCATTTTTGCTTTTATGATTACTTTTGCGGTTATGACGCCGTTGGGAACGATCTTGTCGGAATATTTACCGATACTAAACGAGTATTACATCGAAATAACCGCAGTGGTTATTGGAATATTATTCCATATTTCGTCGACCATTATTTTCGAAAGCAGCGAAGGTCATAAATTTAATGTTGCCAAGGTTTCGATGATTATCTTTGGTGTAATGCTAGCGTATTTTATATAATTTTTAAAAAAATAGTGATGAAAATTAATTTATCAATACTGATTTTAGGCGTAATTCTGTGGTCCAATTCTATTTTGGCTCAAAAAAAGAACATTCCTTTCAATCATCCGAAAATTAAGTACGAGGGAAGAATCGCTTTCAAAGATAGCGCCGCCTGCATCAATTGGTCAGGCTCCTCGATCAGCCTGAATTTTAAGGGTTCTGAAATTTCCGCCATTCTGAAAGATGCGGATACCGCCAATTACTACAATGTGATTTTAGACGATTCAGTAATTTCAAAAATTCAACTTGATACGGTAAAGCGAAACTACGTTCTTGCCTCGGGTTTGAGCGAGGGAAAACACAAAATTCAACTGTACAAAAGAACCGAATGGGGAAAGGGACAAACTTTTTTTTATGGTTTTGTAACCAATGAAAATGATAAAATTGTATCTCCATCGAAGCCGAAAAAAAAGAAACTGGAGTTTTATGGTGATTCCATTAGCTGCGGATATGGCAACGAAGTTCTAAACGGACAAGACTCTGGAACCGGGCATTTCGAAAACCATTATTTAACCTATGGTGCAATTACAGCGCGACATTTCGATGCACAATTTCACTGTATCGCCACAAGTGGTATCGGAATTACGATAAGTTGGTTTCCTACAATCATGTCAGACACTTATGACTTGACAGATCCCCACGACAAAAATACGAAATGGGATTTTGACCAATACTCACCTGATGTTGTGGTAATTAATCTTTTCCAAAATGATTCCTGGCTTGTCAATATGCCCAAACATGAACAGTTTAAGAATAGATTTGGCTCCGAAAAACCTAAAGAAGATTTTATAATTAAGGCGTACGAGAACTTTGTAAAAACAATTAGAGCGAAATATCCTAAAGCCTCTATTATTTGTGCTCTAGGCAATATGGATGCCACAAAAGTAGGTTCGAACTGGCCAAATTATATTGTAAAAGCAGTCGAAAATTTGAATGACAAAAAAATATACACCCATTTTTTTGAGTATAAAAATACTCCGGGTCACCCCAAAGTCAATGAACAAAGCGCAATGGCAGATAGTTTGATTGCTTTCATAAACCAAAAAATTAAATGGTAAAACAGTTTAAAGTTTAAAAAATCTAAAATGACCTTTACAAAAACCACCGAACAATCCTCGAAATACGAACATTTAGAAAAAATGTCGGTTTCTGAATTATTAGCTAATATCAACAACGAGGACAAAACCGTGCCTCTTGCTGTAGAAAAAGCCTTGCCGCAAATCGAACCTTTAGTTTCTGAAATCGTTGCCAAAATGAAATTGGGCGGCCGATTATTCTATATTGGAGCAGGAACTTCAGGACGTTTAGGAATCCTAGATGCCTCCGAATGCCCTCCTACTTATGGCGTTCCCGCGGAGCTCGTCAACGGAATTATTGCTGGTGGCGACAAAGCCATTCGCAAAGCCGTAGAAAATGCCGAAGACGATGCCAACCAAGCTTGGATAGATTTACAAGAACACAATATCAACCAAAATGATGTCGTAGTCGGAATTGCCGCTTCAGGGACCACACCCTATGTCATTGGCGGATTGAAAATGTGCAATGCAAATAATATCGCAACCGGAAGTATTTCGTGTAATGCAGGAAGCCCGCTTTCGCAAACGGCAAAATTTCCTATTGAAGTAATTGTTGGGCCAGAATTTGTCACCGGAAGTTCCAGAATGAAAGCTGGAACCGCGCAAAAATTGGTATTGAATATGATTTCGACCTCAGCGATGATTCAATTGGGGAAAGTGAAAGGCAACAAAATGGTCGATATGCAATTAAGTAATAGCAAATTGGTGGATCGCGGCGTAAAAATGATAATGGCAGAAATTCCTGTATCTTACGAAAAAGCTTCTGAATTATTGGAAAAATATGGTAGTGTTCGGAAAGCAGTGGATCATTTTGAAAAATAATAAAAATGGAAAATACAATTGAATACATTGCTAACAATCAACACTTTGTATTACAATTACTTTTTGGTTTCATCATTTTAATTATTGGAATACTATTTAATAATAAAATAAATAAAATTAAAGAAAACGGAATTTGTACTGATGGAGAAGTTATTGATTTCATGAAAGAAAGTAACTATACAGAGGATAGTATAAACAAATATTATTATTATCCAGTTATAAGATTTAAGGACAAGAAAGGGAATATTTTAGTAAGAAAGTCTGAAATTGGAACATCAATTAAATCAACAAAAACTTTACCATACATCACAAAAATATATTACAAACAAAATGAATCTGAAATAGAAGTAATAGTTGAAAATAAAATTATGGAAAATTTATCTGCAATTGTTATTATTATTGGGTTAGCAATTATTATATTTTACACGTATAATTTTTTAAATTTTAAAATCTAAATGTCAACCAACAAAGAATTATTATCGAAGGGAATTAAAAAATTAGCTTGGGCTTTGCCTTTGCTTTTTATTGGACCCTCTGTGATTTACAATGCATTTATCAACAAGGAAAATGTATGGCATTATTTGGTTTTAGGAATTGGAATTGCGGTTTGTTTGGGTGCGGTGTATTTGGCTTTTGCTGGACTGAGACTATTGATGCGAAGTTTATTTAACGATTAATTTGTACATTTACTAAAAATTAGAATTATGGATATTCAAGCCGAAATAAATTGGATACATCAAGAAATCGACAAAGTTAAAGACCCAACTTTTGTTGAAAAATTAAAACGTCTATTGCTTTCTACAAATTCAACAGTTTCTGAAACTACTAATGTTGATTACAATATTGATATTGAAAAGGCCTTAGAAAGTATTAAAAATGGCCATTTTCACTCTGAAGCAGAAGCAAGGGAAATTTCAAGAAAATGGGGACGAAAATAATTTGGGCTTCGGATGCATTGCAACAATTAGAAGACATTCATTTTTACATTCTTTTTGAAAGTAAATCCATTCAGATAGCTGACAAAGTGATTGACAAAATTTTTGAAAGCACTGAAATTCTAAAAACCAGTCCAGAAATCTATAAATTGGACGCTAAAAAAGAAGAGCAATGACGGTCGTTTCAGAGCATATTTTGTCTATGATTATATGATTTCATACCAAATTACCACAGATTACATTCAGATTCTTCGAGTTAGACACACAGCACTGAAACCAAAAAAATTTTAATGGAAAATCTACTGTACACGAATCATACCTTTGAAAAACTAGCTTTTATTGACCAAAGAGTCAACAATCGGGAGTTTGAAGATTGCGTTTTCAAGAACTGTGATTTCTCGAATAGTGATTTTTCGAACAACACTTTTATGGATTGCCAGTTTATCGATTGTAACTTATCGATGACACAATTGGTCGGGACGAGTTTGAAAACGGTTGATTTTAAAAATTGTAAATTAATGGGAATTCAATTCCACACTTGCACGGATTTCCTATTCAATGTGCGTTTTCAGGATTGCGTTTTGGATTATTCGTCTTTTGCCAACAAGAAAATGCCGAAAACCAAGTTCTACGCTTGTTCGATGAAAGAGGTTTCGTTTATAGGAACGAATCTCACCAATGCAAGTTTCGAAAATTGTAATTTGGACAATGCTATTTTCAATGATACCCAATTGGCCGGAGCTGATTTTAGAAAAGCGTACCATTATAAAATCGATCCTGAATTCAATCCGATGAAAAAGGCCCAGTTTTCGACACAAGGCATTGTTGGACTTTTGGATAAATATGATATTAAAATAGAGTGATATGGAAGTGAACAACTCCTATTTAGAAAGCGTAAAAAAGCAATTTCTCTATTATAAAACGTTGGGAGAAAAAGCGATGGATCAACTCGAACCAGAACAACTTTTTGTTTCGATAAACGAAGACACCAATAGCATTGCCACAATTGTGAAGCATCTTTCGGGAAATATGCTTTCGCGTTGGACTAATTTTCTAAATACGGATGGTGAGAAAGAATGGAGAAATCGTGACGCTGAATTTGTTGACACCAACAAAACAAAAGACGAATTATTGGCAACTTGGAACAAAGGTTGGGATTGCTTTTTGGATGCTTTGAATGGATTAAAATCCGAACAACTTTCTACTATTATTTATATCCGAAATGAGGGACATACCGTAATTGAAGCAATAAATCGCCAATTGGCCCATTATCCCTATCATATTGGACAAATTGTCTTCTATGCCAAAATGTTGAAGAAAAGCGAATGGACAAGCTTGTCTATTCCAAAAAACAAATCGAATAGTTACAACTCAGAAAAATTTTCTAAAGAAAAAAGTATTCAGCATTTTACCGACGAAGAGTTGAATAAATTAAAATAACAAACCTTATGGTTTCGAAACCTAAGGTTTCATAAAATTAACAAATGAAAAAAATAATCTTCCTACTCCCACTATTGGTGTTAATGTCATGCTACAATGCTGAACACAATTGTAAAGATTTTAAAACTGGAAAATTCAAATTTGAATATGAAGTGGATGGTGTCAAAAAAACTACGTTTTTTGAACGCAAAGATAACATCGAAATTGAAACATTTGAGGGCAAAACCGACAGTTCAAGCATTCGATGGGTAAACGATTGTGAATACATTTTGCAAAAAATTCACCCAAAGAATATGGCAGAAGAAAAGGCAATTTCGATGAAAATTTTGAGCACCTCAAAAAATTCATATACTTTTGAATTCGGGATCGTAGGAAGCGACCAAAAACAGCGGGGAACTGTGGAGAAGTTGGAAGATTGAAGTTGGAAGTTGGAAGTTGGAAGTTGGAAGATGGGAGATGGAAGATGGGAGATTGAAGTTGGAAGTTGGGAGATGGAAGATGGGAGTAGCACTGCATAAAAATTAAAACTTATAAATAAAAAAAATGGAAGTATTTTTAAATCCAGATGCTTGGATAGCGCTGTTAACATTGACTTTTCTGGAAATCATTCTGGGTATTGACAATATCATTTTCATATCGATTGTAACAGGAAAATTGCCTCCCGAAAAGAGAAAACGTGCCACAAAAATTGGAATGTTTTTGGCTATGTTTATGCGAATTGCCCTCTTGTTTGGCATTAGTTTCTTGATCCAAATGAAAAAACCTTGGTTTTTTATTGATTTCAGCTGGTTTTCGGCTGGAGTGACCGGACAAAGCCTTATCCTTTTGCTAGGTGGATTGTTTTTAATTTATAAAAGTACCAAGGAAATCCACGAAAAGGTGGATGTAAAAGGCGAAGAAGAAAAGGAAATCAAAAAAACGGCTGCAAAATCTTTTCAGGGTGTACTACTGCAAATTATTATGATCGATTTAGTTTTTTCGTTTGATAGTATTCTCACCGCGGTTGGGATGACCAACGGAGTCGAAGGTGCGCTTTATATTATGGTTGCGGCAGTTATTATTTCGGTTTTAATTATGATGCAATTTGCTGTCCCTGTTGGCGCGTTTGTCAACAAACATCCATCGATTCAAATTCTGGGATTGTCCTTTTTAATTCTTATAGGCTTTATGCTCATCACCGAAAGCGCTCATTTATCGAATGCCCTAGTTTTTGGTAGTCACGTGACTCCAGTGCAAAAAGGATACTTGTATTTTGCGATTTCATTTTCACTACTTGTTGAAGTTTTGAATATGAAAGTCGATAAAAAAAAGAAACAATAGGATGTCACAAAACATAAAAAACGCGCTAATTTTGGCAGTTGTCGTCGGCACTATTCTAAATGCAATCAATAGTTATGATTTGATTTTGGAAGGAAATTGGAGCAGTAGAACTATAATTAAAATTATTTTGACCTACATAACTCCCTTTTGTGTTTCCCTATATTCATCGAATAAAGCAACCAAATCATTCAAAACTCAAATTAAAACCCATCCAGTTACAGAATCGTAACTGGATTTTTTAATTCTATTTTATCGTTACATATGAAAAACACCATTTCACAAAGAGTAGCCGACTTTTTAAGAAACTATCCCCCTTTCAGTTTTTTGAAACCAAGAGATTTAGAAATAATTTCGCAACAAATTAGCATTATTTACAAAGAAAAAGACAGTGTAATCTTTGCAGTTAATGAAGATACTCACGATAGTTTTTATGTCGTACACAAAGGAGCGGTGACCCTTAAAGCGGACCAAGAAACGGACATTATGGACATGTGCGACGAAGGAGATATTTTTGGTTTAAGACCCCTTATTGCCAATGAAAATTATAAAATGGAAGCGAGAACTTATGAAGAAACCATTCTTTATGCCATTCCCATTCAGATTTTCAAACCTTATGCACTAGAAAACAAGGCGGTTGGTAATTTTCTGATTGAAAGCTTTGCATCCAATACTTTGAACCCGTTTTCTAAAAGTCATAGAGGAAAATTATACGGCGAGGAAATTGAAACTGATACAAAATTATTGGACTTGCAAGAAGTCAAATATTCTAAAAAAATAATCAGTTGTTATCCTACAAATAGTGCAAAAGAAGTCGCTAAAATTATGCTCGACAAAAATGTAGGTGCGATTCTTGTCGTCGAAGATTCGCTTCCCATTGGCATCATTACGGACAAAGATCTAAGAAACAAAATTGTTACGGGACAATTCCCTATTACCACCCCGGCAGCAGAAATAATGACGTCACCCGTTATTACTTATCCCACCAAAATGACCATTACGCAGGCACAAATGGCCATGATGAAAAGTGATATTAGTCATTTATGCCTCACCCTAGACGGAACTGCAAATTCCAAAGCAGTTGGCATATTATCTAAACATGATGTGATGGTGTCGATAGGCAACAATCCAGCCGTTTTGTTACGAGCCATAAAACGAGCTAAGAAATTCAAGAAAATCAAGCTTATTCGAGTAGGTATTATGCAATTACTTCGCGGCTATTTGGACCAAAATATTCCGATGATGCTGACCTCAAAAATAATTTCAGAATTGAATGACGCCTGTACTAAGCAGGTAATCGCCATCGTGCTGAACAAAATGGATACTCCTCCACCTGTAAAATTTTCGTGGTTAGCCTTGGGAAGTCAAGGAAGGAGTGAACAATTATTGCAAACCGACCAAGACAATGCTCTTGTTTATGAGGATGTTCCTGCCCCATTAGAAGCCCAAACTAAAAAATACTTTTTAGAATTGGCCACTAAAATCACCAAAGGACTTTTTGAAATTGGGTACGAATATTGCCCTGCCGAAATGATGGCATCCAACCCCAATTGGTGTTTAAGTCTCAGCGAATGCCAAGAAAAAGTGCGCCATTGGATTACCAATACCGGAAAAAATGAAGTGTTACTATCGTTCATTTTCTTTGATTATAGTTTAGTTTATGGCGACAGGGATTTGGTAAACGATTTGTCTGATTATATCTTCGAGCAGGTCAAAGCAAATCCAACTTTTTATATTCACCTAGTCAGTGGCGCATTGCAAAGTCCATCACCGACCGGTTTTTTTAGAGAATTTCTATTGGAGCAAGATGGAGCCAACAAAGACTTTTTCAATATAAAAAACCGTGCATTAATGCCGTTAGCCGATGCAGCGAGAGTTTTAATCCTTTCGCACTCCATAAAATCAATTAGTAATACCGTAGAACGTTTTGAAAAATTGGCCGAGCTAGAACCACAGAATAGTGAATTGTATCTATCTTGTGCATCTTCCTATAAAATTTTATTGCGTTTTAGAACCAATCAAGGCCTTTTGCATAATGACTCTGGGCAGTTTATCGCTTTGGAAACTTTATCAAAAGCTGAAAAAATAAAATTAAAGAGTACCTTTAAAACCATCAAAGAGTTACAAGAAATCATCCGAGTACGATTTAATACTTCAAACCTATTGTAATGGACTTTTTAACAAAAATAAAAAACTTCCTTTTCACACTTGTCGGTCGTTCTCCTCAACGCGTAGCGGATGAAATTCAAGGAGATATCCATTCGACTCGTTTTGTAGTTCTGGATACGGAAACGACTGGTTTTGATTATGAAAAAGACCGAATTTTGTGCATAGGTGCTATTGTTTTGCAAAATTATAAGATTCCAATTCAGGAAAGTTTGGAAATTTATATTCAGCAGGAACATTACAACCAATCTACGGCACAAATTCACGGAATATTACGAGCATCGGTATTGGATCGTCCTTATGAATTAGAGGCTTTACAGCAATTGATCGATTTTTTAGGCGACTCTATCATCGTGGCACATCATACCCATTTTGATATCACAATGATTAATAAGGCTTTGGAAAGAAATGGATTATCCAAATTAAAAAACAAAACGCTAGACACAGGTCTGTTATACAAAAAAACCTTATTGAACTCTCCCTTATTACCCAGAAAAGACAATTACAGCCTCGACGACCTTGCTGATAAATTTGACATTTCAAAAAAAGACAGACATACTGCAATGGGAGATGCCTATATAACGGCAATCGCGTTTTTGAAAATAGTGAACAAACTGAAAGATAAAAAAGGATTTAGCTTACAACAATTATTTAAATATTGATGTAAAACTAAATCCTTGAAAATTGTTACTAATTAAAATAAGGTAATTTGACCGTCGTCATTGAGCTGAACATCATCATCGGCATCCGTTCCAGACCCAACTGCTGTGTCCCCTTCGACCTCTAATTCTTCCGGAATCACTTCTTCAGGTTCTTCGTACGGCAATGGATCCAAAAGATTCACTTGCTTCAATTTATCCGAAGTCAATTGATTTCCGAGTGCTTTAAAACCTTTCACGGCGATAAAATTCTCGATATCTACGATTTGATTTTCTTTTTGAACGCCTTTTACTTTGGTAAAAACCAATTCAGCCATCGGACGATAATCAGTTGAGACGATTTCGAGTTGCGATTTGGGGTGTTCTGTAATAAAGCTCTCTTCTTTTCCTTCACTTTCTATCAAGAAACGTTTTACATAATAACGTTCTTTTTCACCATCATAATAAATCGCTGAAATTGGTTTCTTAGGATGCCATTTTTCTAAAACTACCATATCTTCATCAAAATGTGTGGATAATTCGGGAATCATTACTTTCAATTTTCCCGATTGCGAAATCACAAGAATTTTGTCATTGGGTCTAAATTCTCCCAATAATTCACCTCTAGCATCTACGTTTAGGCGCTGTACTGTATCGTCGAACCATATTTTTCTCGGCAATAAAGTCGAAATTCCCTTCTCCTTGATTTCAATTTTCTTAATAGGATATTTAGAAACTAAGTTCCCTTTCGAGGCGCGCCCTTTAATGGCAATGCCAGCAAAATCCAGATCCCATTTCAGTTTTTTAATACTTCCTATTTGACGTAATAATATGGTTATAACTTCGGCTTCACCATTGGGATTACAGGTAAAATAAAGAATCTGCGAACCCTTATTTTCATTGGTCAAATCATACAATTTATCCCGAGTAACCCCCGAAACATTGAAACGTTTTATATAGGCTGGACCCGACTTTCCGTCGCGATAAATCATATTATAAATAGTCCGTTTGTCGCTCTTGTCAAAAACGGCAACGTGAATAATATCTTTTCCAACGAATTTCTTATCATCGACTTTGCTGATCATCATACTACCGTCTCGGAGAAAAACAATCACATCATCAATATCGGAACAGTCGGTAACATATTCGTCCTTCTTCAACCCTGTTCCTATGAAACCTTCTGCCCTATTGACAAAAAGTTTGGTGTTGCGCAAGGCAACTTTTGTCGCTTCGATATTGTCAAAACCACGCAATTCTGTTTGGCGCTCTCTGCCTTTCCCGTATTTCTCTTTTAATTTGGTAAAATAGGCAATGGCAAAATCGGTCAAGTTGGCTAAATTAAATTCCACTTCCTTCATTTCGTCCTCCAACTTAGCGATGAAATCATCAGCCTTGTCCGAATCGAAACGGGTAATGCGAATCATCGGAATTTGAGTCAATCGCTGTAAATCATCATCGTTAATTTCACGAACAAATGATTTCACAAAAGGCTCAAAACGATCGTACATATATTTGTAAAGTGCCTCTCTATCAGAATATAATTTGAAATCAATGTACATTTCTTCACGAATGAAGATTTTTTCTAATGTGGAAAAATGCCACTTATTTTTGAGTTCTTCTAATTGAATTTCTAACTCTGCTTTGAGTAATTCAACCGTTCTAGCTGTCGAAATTTTCAACATTTCCGAAACACCTACGAACAAAGGTTTATTATCTTCAATCACACAGCCCAATGGCGCCACCGAAGTTTCGCAGGCTGTAAAAGCAAACAAGGCATCGATGGTTTTATCTGGAGAAACTCCAGGGTAAAGATGAATTAAAATCTCGACCTCCGCAGCGGTATTGTCTTCAATTTTTTTGATTTTGATTTTGCCTTTTTCATTGGCTTTCAAAATACTATCAATCAAAGTGGTCGTATTGGTCGAAAACGGAATCTGGGTAATAACTAAAGTGTTTTTGTCCAATTGAGCAATTTTGGCACGAACCCGAACTCGACCGCCACGCATTCCATCATTGTAATTGGAAACGTCGGCAATACCAGCTGTCAAAAAATCTGGGTAAAGCGTGAAAGATTTTCCTTTTAATATTTTTATTGAAGCGTCTATTAATTCATTGAAATTGTGTGGCAAGACTTTGGTCGAAAGTCCCACGGCAATCCCTTCGGCGCCTTGTGCCAAAAGCAATGGAAATTTTACAGGCAGATTGTTCGGCTCAGCACGACGCCCATCATAGGAAACACCCCAATCGGTAATTTTTGGAGAATACAAAACCTCTAAAGCAAATTTCGACAAACGCGCTTCGATATAACGAGAAGCCGCAGCACCATCTCCCGTGAGGATATTTCCCCAGTTTCCCTGACAATCGATTAGCAATTCTTTTTGGCCAATTTGTACCATCGCATCACCAATGCTTTGGTCTCCGTGCGGATGGTATTGCATCGTGTGCCCCACAACGTTCGCCACCTTATTGTAACGACCGTCATCCAACTCTTTAAGAGAGTGCATAATTCTACGCTGAACGGGTTTGAAACCGTCCTCAATCGCAGGAACGGCACGCTCCAGAATTACATAGGAAGCATAATCCAAAAACCAATCTTTGTACATTCCTGTTACTTTGGTTATGGTGTCCTCGCTGTTTTCGTCGTTCTCGTAGAAATGATTTCCTCCCGAACGGATGATGTCTTCGAATCCTTCTTCGGTTGTGGATTCGTTCAACTCTTCGTTATTCTCGTCTTCGTTTGGAATAATGTTGTCTTCTTCTTCGTCTTTCATTTATTTTGATTCCGAAATTAATTTTATTAAATCTTCCTTAGTTGGAAGAACCATTTTGTATTTACTGGCAAAAATTTGCTCGTTATTCTCTGGCAAAGTATATTCTACAACCAAATCACTTTTATTTTGGCAAAGCACAATTCCTATCGTTTTGTTTTCATCCTCTAAACGCATTTCTCTGTCATAATAATTTACATACATTTGCATCTGACCCAAATCTTGATGTTTTAATTCGCCAATTTTCAGATCAATCAAAACAAATGATTTTAAAATTCTGTTATAGAAAACCAAATCAATTTTAAAATGTTTATCATCAAAAGTAATTCGCTTTTGTCTAGCTACAAATGTAAAACCGTGTCCCAATTCTAATAAAAAATGCTCTAATTTATTGATAATTTCTTCTTCCAACTCTGACTCAGAATATTGATGTAATTCTGGCAATCCAAGAAATTCAAGAATATAGGGATCTTTGATAAGATCTTTTGGTTTCTCAATAATCTGCCCTTGTTCCGAAAGTTTTAAAACACCTTCCTTGTCTCGACTTAAGGTCAATCTTGTGTAAAGTGCCGAATCGTATTGTCGTTTTAATTCCCGAACGCTCCAATTGTATTTTTCGGATTCTATTTCGTAAAAACGTCTTTCGTTTTCATCGTCAATTCGCATTAGAAACGAATAATGAGACCAAGTAAGTTTGAAAATAGAAAATAATGTTTGAGAATTCAATTCCGCAGACACTGTCTGCGGAATGTTATCAAGCAATTGCGCAGACACTGTCTGCGTTTTTTGAATATCGAAAATCCGCAACACTGTTGCGGAATTTGAATAAATCAAATAAAACTTTCTAATTTGCTCTAAATTCCTTAATGAAAAACCTTTCCCAAACTCATTCGTTAACTGTTCCGAAAGTCCTTTTAGAATTTGTTTTCCGTATTCCGCTCGGTCTTTTCCACTTTGTTCTTCTTCCACAATCATTTTTCCAATTTCAAAATACGTACAAACCATTGTTGAATTTACAGTACGTAAAACCTGTTGCCGAGCATTTTGCAAAAGCTCAGCTACTTGTTGGAACAACATTTTATTTTGAAGGTCTTCTGACATTTTTTTAACTTTCAGTTTTTCTTTTGTACAAAGTTTTACCAACTCTTTGTATGTGTTCAATTAAACTTTCAGATTTTAATTCTTTAAAAATAGAAATATCAAATTTATATGGGATATAACTATCATCTAACTTATGCCACAATTTATTTAAATCTTCTCTACTAATATTTCCCTTTAAAGTAATATCAATATCTGAACCTTCTCTATAATTACCTTTAGCTCTAGACCCATAAATAATAACCTCATCGATAGAAGAACAACTATCAATTATTTTTAAAATTTCTTGGTGGCTTTTAGGATAGATACCAAACATTATCGTAAGCTAGTCATTTTAGTAAAAAACAAATTAAACTCTTTTATGTATTTTTGGGAAACACTTTCTAAAATTTGTCTCAATGTTGCTTCATCATAAGTATGTGATGATAAATTCCTACTTTTAATCATTTCCATCCATACTTCACCATCTTGAATCAATCCCACTTTAAAAGCTTCACGAATTGCGTCTCTACTTCCATTTATTTCAAAATTACCCTGATAATTCAAATAATCTTTCATCAATTTCCAGGATAATTCGTGTGTAAATTCAAATCTTTGCACAAAACCCTCTTTTTGCAAATCATCCATCTTTTCGTAACCAATTGATACAGCAATGTTTAAAAGCTTTAAAGCATTGCTATAATGTTCAAATCTCTGTTTCCAACGAATGTCTTGATTTTCCATTATTTCCCAGTTTAATTAGCCTCCATTGTATCCAATTCCACCTTCAAATTATTGATGATAAAATCTTGTCGATCGGGTGTGTTTTTTCCCATATAGAAAGACAACAATTGTTCAATTGAAGTGTTTTTATCCATCATAATGGGATCCAAACGAATCGTATCTCCAATAAAATTCTTGAATTCGTCTGGCGATATTTCTCCCAATCCCTTGAATCGAGTGATTTCTGGTTTTGGTTTCAGTTTTTCGATAGCGTCTTTTCGTTCTTCTTCAGAATAACAATAAATGGTTTCTTTCTTGTTTCGAACCCTAAAAAGCGGGGTTTGCAAAATATACAAATGGCCTTCTTTGATCAATTCCGGGAAAAATTGAAGGAAAAAAGTAATCAGCAACAATCGAATGTGCATCCCATCGACATCGGCATCGGTGGCGATTACAATGTTGTTGTAACGCAGGTTTTCCATATCGTCTTCGATATCCAAAGCCGCCTGCAAGAGATTGAATTCTTCGTTTTCATACACAATTTTCTTGCTCATTCCATACGAATTCAAAGGCTTTCCACGCAAACTGAAAACGGCTTGCGTATTGACATCACGTGATTTGGTAATCGAGCCGGAAGCCGAATCTCCCTCGGTGATGAAAAGCGTGCTTTCTAGGTTTCTTGGGTTTTTCGTATCGGTCAAATGCGCGCGACAATCCCGTAATTTCTTGTTGTGCAGATTGGCTTTTTTGGCTCTATCCTTGGCCAACTTTCGAATGCCAGACAATTCTTTGCGTTCGCGTTCCGCTTGCATAATTTTGCGCAATAAAGCATCGGCCGTTTCGGGATTTTTGTGCAAATAATTGTCTAATTTGTTTTTGACAAAATCATTGACAAAGGTACGTACCGAAGGCATTCCGGGCTCTGAACCGATTTCTGTTGAACCTAATTTAGTCTTGGTTTGCGATTCGAAAACAGGCTCCATTACTTTGATACTGATCGCCGTCACGATAGATTTACGCACATCCGAAGCTTCGAACGGTTTGTTATAAAACTCCCGAATAGTTTTGACAAGCGCTTCGCGATAAGCAGCCAAATGGGTTCCTCCTTGAGTGGTATTTTGTCCGTTGACGAAAGAGTGGTATTCCTCGCTGTATTGTGTTTTGCTATGCGTCAAAGCAATTTCGATGTCGCCTTCTTTGAGATGAATGATTGGGTATTCCAAATCTTCCACATTGATGGTTTCTTCTAATAAATCTTTCAATCCATTTTCAGAAAAATATTTTTCACCATTGAACAAAATAGTCAAACCATTGTTCAGATAGCAATAGTTTTTGAGCATTTTAACTACATATTCCATTCGGAATTTGTAATTTTTGAAAATCAATTCGTCTGGAATGAAGGTAACTTTGGTCCCTTTTCGTTTGGTGGTATCTATAATTTCTTCGTCTAAAACCAAATTTCCACCTGAAAATTCGGCCGCTTTTTGTTTTTCATCACGAACCGATTCCACTCGGAAATAATTGGACAAAGCATTCACAGCTTTTGTTCCGACACCATTCAATCCAACAGATTTCTTGAAGGCGAGCGAATCATATTTTCCTCCCGTATTCATCTTTGAAACTACATCAATCACTTTCCCCAAAGGAATTCCACGACCGTAATCGCGAACGGAAACCGTTTTGTCTTTGATGGTTACCTCGATGGTTTTCCCGGCTCCCATAACGAATTCGTCTATACAGTTGTCCAGGACTTCCTTGAGAAGAATATAAATACCATCGTCAGGTGAAGAACCGTCACCGAGTTTTCCGATGTACATTCCGGGACGCATTCTGATGTGTTCTTTCCAGTCGAGTGACCGAATATTATCTTCGTTATACTGGGTTTGATCTGACATTTTTGATTTTATCGAATTTATCTGTGTTTTATTTTGCCAATACTTCTCGCATCAGCCACGTCTGCTAATATAGTGTAATTTGATAAAATTTGAAAGAGGAAACATCAAAGTTATTAAGAATGTTTTTGACAGTGGATTTTGGATTGCAGATTGCAGATTTTAGATTGCAGATTTTAGAAAACAGAAAATAGAGCAAAGACTAGGCGAATTGACATTTAAAAATCCTTTACAATTCCCTTCAACTCATTATCCAATTCCAGATTCGAAATTTTCCCGTTTTCAACATCAAAATTATCGTTGAAACTTGGCAATGAAAAAATCCCTTTTAGGATAGCGCCAAAACGCGGAAAATTACTTTTAGCTATTTCAAGAACCGATGCTCCTCCTCTACCACCAGGCGAAGTTGCCATTAGTAACATTGGTTTTTCTTGAAAGACTTTTCCATTGATTCTGGAACACCAGTCGAAAACATTTTTGAACGCAACAGAATAATTTCCGTTGTTTTCTGCTAGGGAAACTACCAAAATATCGGCAATGGAAATTTTATCTAAAAAGGCTTTCGCTAAAGAATGCTGACCGATCTCCTTTTCGACATCAACACTAAATAATGGCATTTGAAAATCGTTTAAATCCAAAACTTCGACTTCGGGGTTTTCGAAAAGAGAAGAAGCATAGGTTGCTAATTTTTTATTGATAGAATGCAGGCTATTACTTCCGGCAAAGGCGATGATTTTCATAGTAAATATTTTTTTCTAAATGTAAAACAAAAAATGAAAAATTGAAAACTACTACTATTAACCCGTTGGGTGAAATTATTAAATTTTTAGAAATAGTAAAATTGAAACGCATAGAATCATAGAAAAAAGAGTTGGATAGCCCAGTTCTTGGGTTCACATAGCTATGATTTACTAAAATCAAGCGAAGCGTCTTAATAAAATTAATAAAAAACTATGATTCTATGTGTTTAAAAAAATTAAATTGAATTACACCCAACGGGTTACTATTAATAGTATTTGCTCACTTTTCTATATTCAGAATCCATCCCCAATCGCTTTAAATTTAAGATTCGTTTGAACTCATTTCTAGACGGTTTAATAATAAATGAAGAAGAGTCCAACATTGTCGATTTGACTATTATCAAAGAATCTATTCGCTTTAAATCCTCATCAGAATAGATGTATTTTATTTTTAAACTATTTTTTTCTACACTGATCGATTTGACAGTCCAATAAATAGAATCTTTGTAATTTAGGACTAATTTGCCATCAAATCGTTTGGCTTTCTGTGTTGGTGAAAAGATAAAAAAAGTGTCAATTTTTTTACTTGACAATTCGATGGAATCTTTGAGTTGTCTAAAATCAAATACTTCATTATCGTCTTTAGCAACCCACTTTCCATTTGAAAGAACAAATTCATTTCTCAGGGAATCAATGTAGTTGTTATGAAACTTGAACTTAAAAAAACTTTCAGTTAGGATAATATCGTCCTTGATATTCAAATATAATGAATCAGAATTCATAAACAATCCCTTAAATTTATTGGGGATTTTAGACAATTCAGTATCATTTATCGGTTGAGGATTTTCAAAATAAAAACGGAGTCCGATTGGAGCTTCTTCAGCTCTTTTACAAGAAAGAAAAGCTAATATTCCCAATATTAAAATATATTTTTTCATTAGTATTTATTTTGACTAAAAATACTAAAAATCGGAATACCAATTAAATAAAAAAACTGCCCAATTGCTTGAACAGTTTTGTCTATTTTCTTTATTCTTTATTCTATTTTCTGCTTACACATTAAATCTAAAGTGCATCACATCGCCATCTTTCACCACATATTCTTTTCCTTCGACCTTGAATTTTCCGGCTTCTTTGCATTTGGCTTCAGAACCATAATTGACGAAATCCTCGTACGAAATCACTTCGGCGCGGATGAATCCTTTTTCGAAATCGGTGTGGATTACTCCAGCAGCTTGTGGGGCTGTCGCACCAATATTGATAGTCCAAGCACGCACTTCTTTGACACCAGCCGTAAAATACGTTTGTTGCTTCAATAATTTATAAGCGGCACGAATCAGAACTGCTGAACCGGGTTCTGTTAGTCCCATATCTTCCAAGAAAACCTGACGTTCTTCGTAGCTTTCCAATTCAGTGATATCAGCTTCGGCTCCAACCGAAAGAACGATTACCTCAGCGTCTTCATCTTGGACCAATTCACGAACTTTATCCACATAAGCGTTACCGTTTACAGCTGAATTTTCATCTACATTACAAACGTATAAAACAGGTTTTGCAGTAATCAGTTGAAAACCTTCCATCAGAACTTCCTCGTCGTTAGATTGTGGCACAACAGTTCTTGCTGATTTTGCTTGCAATAATGTTTCTCGAATTCGGTCTAAAAGCGCTTTTTCGACTTGAGCTTCTTTATTTCCGGTTTTGGCAGCGCGATTCACTTTTTCGAGACGTTTTTCAACGTTTTCCAAATCTTTCAATTGGAGTTCGATATCAATCGTTTCTTTGTCACGAATTGGATCTACATTTCCGTCAACGTGCACAATATTGTCATTGTCAAAACAACGCAAAACGTGGATTATAGCATTACATTCTCTGATATTTCCAAGGAATTGATTGCCTAAACCCTCCCCTTTACTAGCCCCTTTTACCAAACCTGCGATATCCACGATATCCACAGTTGCCATTTGAACACGTTCTGGTTTTACTAATTCTTCTAATTTATTGATTCTAGGATCGGGTACATTGACCACTCCTATATTAGGTTCTATGGTACAAAACGGAAAGTTGGCACTTTGCGCTTTGGCATTGGACAAACAATTGAATAATGTTGATTTTCCAACATTGGGTAATCCTACAATTCCTGCTTTCATTATAGTGTTATTTTTTTTAAAAGTGTGCAAATATAAGATTAAAAAAAAGGTTTAGCACATTAAAAACGATAGATTAATGGTATACCGCTAATTTTTATTGAAAAAATAAGCCATTCAGCAAATGTTTTGTTAAAAACGTATATATTGCAAACTATTACTAAACCAAAGTCAAATTAAAAACCGATTATTTATGAAAAAAATCACATTGTTGCTATTGTTTTTATGCACCACATTTCTTTTTGCACAAAAAGAAATTTCCGGAATTGTAAGAGACCATTCTGGAGCCGTTTTACCAGGTGTAAATGTATACGAAAAAGGAACTAAAAATGGAGTTTCAACGGATATTGATGGAGTTTATAAGATAAAAGTGGAAGAGGGTGCCACTCTTGTTTTTAGCTACATAGGATACAAATCTATTGCTAAAAGCGTTATTGGCAGTACGATTGATATTGTTTTAGATGCTGATGGCCAACAAGAATTGCAAGAAGTTCAAATTGTAGGTTCCAGAAATACCAAAAGAACGGTTGTCAACTCTGCGGTGCCTATTGATATTATAGATGTAAAAACCGTGACTACACAAAGCGGAAAGTTAGAAATTAATGAATTATTGCAATATGTTGCGCCTTCCTTTAATGCCAATAAACAATCCGGTTCAGACGGTGCCGACCACGTAGATCCCGCTTCTTTGAGAGGAATGGGACCTGATCAAACTTTGGTTTTGATTAACGGAAAAAGAAGACATCAATCGTCATTGATTAACCTTTTTGGAACTCGTGGAAGAGGAAATACTGGAACCGATTTAAATGCAATTCCTGCATCTTCCATTAAGAGAATTGAAATTTTGAGAGATGGTGCTGCTGCGCAATACGGTTCAGATGCCATATCCGGTGTAATAAATATTGTATTGAACGACAATATCAATGAACTGACAGGAGCAGTTTCCTTTGGGGTTTATAATACGGATGCACAAGGTGATTTCCCGGCAGGAACAGCAAATACAAAAGATTTTAGATTGGACACCAATGGAAATGGAAATAGCTTTGGTAAAAACAAACAATTTGATGGTGCTTCGACAAAAATTACGGCAAATTACGGAACTGGCTTAGGAAAAAAGGGCGGTTTTGTGAACTTTACCGGTGAATTTTTAAACAAAGAAAAAACCTTAAGACCTGGTTTTGACTTTAGAAAAGGATTTGGTGAAGCCAGCATTGTCGGCGCAAATTTTATGGCTAATTTATCACTTCCGGTTTCGGATAAAATTGACTTTTATGCCTTTGGAGGTAGAAATTATAGAGACACCGATGCCTACGCATTTACCAGAAATGATGGTGAAAGAGTGGTTGAATCTATCTATCCAGGTGGTTTCACCCCGCGAATTACTTCCATAATTGTTGACAACGCTATTGCCGCTGGTTTCAAAACCAAAACTGCTAGCGGATGGAATATTGATTTAAGCAATACATACGGCAAAAATGTTTTTGATTACACCATCAAAGGAACTTTAAATGCTTCGCTAGAAGGTGCCTCCCCAACTCGTTTCGATGCTGGTGGACATAGTCTTAGTCAAAACACATTAAATTTAGATTTTTCTAAAAACTATTCTTCAGTATTTCAAGGAATGAATCTTGCCTTTGGAGCAGAATACAGAACAGAGAACTTCGAAATTTTTGCTGGTGAAGTGGGCTCTTATGCAACTTATGATACCAATGGAAATCCAATTACCAATCCATTAACTCAATCTGCACCTATTGACCCTATTTCTGGCGAACCAAGACCGGGTGGCTCACAAGGTTTTCCTGGCTATAGCCCAAAAAACGTGGTTGATGAATCTCGCTCTAATTTTTCGGCCTATGTTGATGCTGAATTTGACATTACAAAAAATCTACTTGTAAGCACAGCTGTTCGTTTTGAAAATTATAGCGATTTTGGAAGTACTATCAATGGAAAAATTTCTTCAAGATTTAAAATTTCGGATGCTGTAAATTTGAGAGGCTCCATTAGTACCGGATTCAGAGCACCTTCCCTAGCTCAAATTTATTACAATACCAGTTTTACCAATTTTAGCAGTTCAGGAGCCACCGAAGTTTTGCTTTCGGCCAATGATAGTCCGGTCACCAAGGCATTTGGTATAGAATCATTAAATGAAGAGAAAGCCTTGAATGCCTCCTTAGGTTTTACAGTAACCAAAGGTAACTTTACGGCAACTATTGACGGCTATATGATTAATGTAAAAGACCGAATTGTACTGACAGGCTATTTTGATGCATCATCATTAGGCTTGAATGTAGATGCGGCTCAGTTTTTTGTGAATGGAGCCGACACTAAAACAAGAGGTCTGGATGTCGTATTGGCTTGGAAAAAGAAATTTAACGAAAACACTTTTGGTGCGACATTGACCGGAAATATTAATCATATGGAGATTACTGAGGTTAAAAACGGAAATCTTGATGAACAGACTTTCTTTGGCGAACGTGATAAAGCCTTCTTATTGGCATCGGCACCTGAAAGCAAATTTGGATTGAATCTTACCTATGACAGAAAATGGTTTAATGCTGGTTTATCGTTCACACGATTCAGTGAAGTGAAATTATTAGATTATCAAATGTACGAAGACGTCGCCGATTATGGAAGTTTTGCTGACCAAATTGTAGCAGCAACAGATACTTACAGTGCAAAAATGGTTACGGATTTGACTTTTGGATTTAGACTTTCCAAATCACTTAAATTAACCGTTGGCGGTAATAATATTTTCAATATTTATCCTGACCAACAAGACGACTGGGTTGAAGCGGGCGGATATTGGGATGCAGTTCAAATGGGATTCAGCGGAGCTTATTACTATACAAGGTTAGGATTTAGCTTTTAATGAATTTTAAAAATAAATAATGAAGGGCTGTCTTATCAATAGCCCTTTTTTATTTGAAATGCCCTTTAAGTAGCATAAAAAAATCCTGAAGTAGACCTCGAGGATTTAATTATACTTCGATATTTTCTTATTCGTTATGCAAAAACGCTTGTCTGGCAAGCAATGTTTCTTCGCTTTCTACGTGATTATCATCCGGAATACAACAGTCTACAGGACAAACTGCGGCACATTGCGGTTCACTGTGGAATCCCTTGCATTCAGTACATTTTCCAGGAACGATATAATAAATATCGTCAGAAATAGGAGTTTGCGCTTCGTCTGCATCGACTTCTTCGCCTGATGGTAAAACTACTTTTCCTTTGATTCTAGTCCCATCTTTATATCGCCAATCGTCTGCGCCTTCGTATATTGCAGTATTTGGACATTCTGGTTCACAGGCACCGCAATTGATGCACTCGTCTGTTATAATAATTGCCATATCTATATTGTTTTTGGTTTATATACTGAATTGTAAAGTTTTCAGGGCTTTAGAACACCATTCGAAGCTATTGCCTAAAGCTAATAAAAAGCTTATTTTTGCCAAAAATACAATCAAAACTTTTCAAATACAAATTACAGATGCTACAAAACGATAAAAAAAATGGATTTATTGAATTAGGGCGATTTTTAAGTCAGTTTTCCGAGAAAGAGTCTACTATGGATCCATCCGTTTTGCAAAACGATTTGTTTTTTGAAGATTTTGAAAACTTAATTCAACTTTCGCAATCGCATAACGGTTGGTACACGCCTGAAAACGTAATTTTTGCCGTGCAATCTTGGGCAACAGCTTTGACTGAAGAAAACCTCGAAAAGTGGCTGTCCGCCTATAATTTTGATAAGGTAAAACCCAAAACCGTCGGGCTCATTTTAGCGGGAAACATTCCATTGGTAGGTTTTCACGATTTTTTATCTGTTTTAATTTCTGGTCATAATGTGGTCATAAAAACATCGTCTAACGATCAGTTTTTGTTGCCATTTTTAGCCAAATACCTCATTGCCGTCGAACCCTCATTTGCGAACAAAATTAGCTTTGTCGAAGGGAAACTAGAAAATTTTGATGCAATAATCGCCACCGGAAGTGACAATACGGCTCGTTATTTCGAATATTATTTTAGGGACAAACCGAGTATTATTCGCAAAAACAGAAATTCGGTTGCTGTACTAAACGGAAAGGAAACCAAAGAACAACTCCTAGCGTTGGGTGAAGATATTTTCAGGTATTTTGGCTTGGGATGCCGCAATGTTTCGAAACTTTTTGTACCAAAAGGCTATTCCTTTGATGCGTTTTTTGAAGCAATTTTCGACTATCAGGACATCATTCATTATGAAAAATACGCCAACAATTACGATTACAACAAAGCAGTTTTCCTGATGAGCAATTTCAAATTATTAGACAATGGCTTTTTGACCATTAAGGAAGATGTTAGTTATGCTTCACCGATTTCGAGTGTGTTTTACGAATACTACGATAGCATCGCAGCAGTACAAATTCGATTACAATTAGAACAGGAAAAAATTCAATGTATTGTCAGTAACAATCTTGTCGAAAACAGTATTGCCTTTGGACAAACCCAAACGCCAAATTTATGGGATTATGCAGATAATGTGGATACAATCACATTTTTGTCAACAATCTAAAAAAAATCAAGCGAATTATTTCGAATTATTTAATGCATATTCGGGTCCGATTTCCGAAATTTGCAACTTAATTTTTTGGACATCAATTATACCATGAAAAAACACAACTACAGCGCAGGACCTTGTATTTTACCACAAGAAGTTTTTGAAAAATCAGCTCAAGCCATTTTAAATTTCAACAATTCGGATCTATCCATTTTAGAGATTTCGCATCGAAGCAAAGATTTCGTTGCCGTAATGGAAGAGGCTCGAGCATTGGCATTGGAACTTTTAGGATTAGAAGGCAAAGGCTACCAAGCCCTTTTTCTTGCTGGCGGAGCTAGTATGGAATTTTTGATGGCTCCGTACAACTTAATGAGAGAAAACGGTAAAGCGGCTTATCTTGATTCCGGTACTTGGGCGAGTGCAGCTATAAAAGAGGCTAAATTTTTCGGAGAAACAGTGATTGTTGGTTCTTCGAAAGAGCAAAATTACAACCACGTCCCTAAAGATTATAGTATTCCCGCTGATGCAGATTATTTTCACTGCACCAGTAACAATACCATTTTTGGAACGCAAATGAAGGAATTTCCAGATTTGGATATCCCAATGGTTTGCGATATGAGCTCGGATATTTTCTCTAGAAATATTGACTTTTCTAAATTTGGAATCATTTACGCTGGAGCGCAAAAAAATATGGGACCTGCCGGAACAGCACTAGTTGTTGTTAAAGAAGAAATTCTTGGAAAAAATGGTCGTCATATTCCAAGTATGTTGGATTATGCTAAACATATCAAAGCAGAAAGTATGTACAATACGCCACCCGTTTTCCCTGTTTATGCGTCTTTATTGACTTTGCAATGGTTGAAAAATCTTGGAGGAATTCCTGCTATCGAAAAAATAAACAATGCCAAAGCAGATTTATTGTACACAGAAATTGACAGAAATCCATTATTCAAAGGAACTGCAGTTGTGGAAGACCGTTCGACAATGAACGCTACTTTCTTATTAGACACACCTTTGCACACCGATACATTCAACGCTATGTTGAAAGAAGCCGGAATTGTTGGTCTACCCGGACATCGTTCTGTAGGTGGTTACCGAGCTTCAATGTACAACGCAATGCCACTAGAAAGCGTGCAAGTTTTGGTTGAAGTGATGAAAGATTTAGAAAACAGAGTTTAATAATCGGGTTGCAGATTGCAGGTTGCAGGTTGCAGATTGCAGGTTGCAGATTGCAGTATAAAAATATAATATAAGAACGCAATTACTTTCTCCCTAGCGGAAAAAAGCAAGCGAAGGAAGAAAACCTTTATTATCAATTTGGGAATGTACTGAAAACGAATTGATGATCAAATAAAATATTTATTTTGGTTTAAACAACTTTAAACCTTAAACTTTTAAACAAAAACAGAATGAAAGTATTAGCCAATGACGGAATTTCAAAAAGTGGAATTCTTGCTTTAGAAAAAGGTGGTTTTGAAGTTATTACTACAAAAGTAGCCCAAGAACAAGTAGCCAATTTTGTAAATGAAAACAACGTAAGCGTAGTATTGGTAAGAAGTGCCACCAAAGTTCGTAAAGATATTATTGATGCTTGTCCAGGGTTAAAAATTATAGGCCGTGGCGGTGTTGGAATGGACAATATCGATGTTGACTATGCTAAAAGCAAAGGAATACACGTAATAAATACACCTGCTTCCTCATCAGAGTCGGTAGCTGAATTAGTTTTTGCTCACTTATTCTCGGGAGTTCGTTTCTTGCACGATTCGAATAGAAATATGCCTTTAGAAGGAGATTCAAACTTTGAAGGTTTGAAAAAAGCCTATGCCAACGGAACGGAATTGAGAGGAAAAACACTTGGAATCGTTGGAATTGGACGTATTGGTCAAGCCACAGCAAAAATGGCATTAGGTTTGGGTATGAAAGTGATTGCTGCCGATAGTTTTATTCCACAAGTAGAGGTGAAAGTTGAATTTTTCGACGGTCAATCTATAACAACTAAAATCGTTTCACAATCCTTAGAATCTTTGTTTAAAGAAGCTGATTTTATCACATTGCACGTTCCTGCACAAGACGGCTACATCGTTGACGAAGCGGCACTAGCAATTATGAAAGATGGTGTTGGAATCGTAAACTGTGCTCGTGGCGGCGTAATTGACGAAGTAGCTTTGATAAAAGCATTAGATTCTGGAAAAGTATCTTTTGCAGGATTAGATGTTTTCGAAAGTGAACCAAAACCAGAAATGACCATTTTGATGCACCCAAAAATCTCGTTGACTCCACATATTGGAGCAGCAACTGGAGAAGCTCAAGATCGAATTGGAACCGAATTAGCGTCACAAATTATTAGCATTTTAAGCTAAATTAATGAAATAATTTCTCAATAGGCTGTCTCATAAGGGCGGCCTATTTTTTTGTTAAAAAGTTAAAATCCAACGTTTGTTTTCGTAATTTTAGCATTCAAAACTCCAAAGTGAAAAATTATTTTTACATACTAACTTTAATTTTCTTTTTTATTCTGAGCTGCAATAGCCCAAAATCAATTGTGTCGGTTACTGAAAAAAAATTAACTGTAGTCAACGACACCATCAAAATCGCCAAAAAAGACATAAAAGTTACCAACGACACCATCCGAATTGCTAATGATTCCTTAGAATATGAGGTGATTATTATTGACCCAGGTTTTAGTATGTGGATCGCTAGCCGATCTTTTCCGCGAGGATACCATTCTCAATCTTATCTAGAAACTAAAAACATTTTCTACATCAACGAATGGAATAACCGCGTGGTACAACCGCAACGCTATAACCCGAATTTGTATGAAATGAGAATCGATTATGACCAAAATATCAATTACGGCTATGAAGTAAATTATTTGATTTACAATTATATGATTTACTTTCAAAACACCTATAACCAGCGATTATATGGAATTGTCCCTCCAAGATAATACACTATATTTGTGCTATTAGTTTTAATTTAAAATGGAGAATTTAAAAAAACGCTGGGGACTAACTTCAAATTTTCAGCTCAGCATTATTTTTATCGTTTTTGCCATCACCGGTTCGGCTTCTGCTTGGTTGTCGAAACCATTTTGTGATTGGTTGGGAATTGTAAAAGAAGATTTAGGTCTTTGGTTTACTCCGGTTCGATTGCTTTTAATTTTTCCCATTTACCAAGTACTTTTAGTGTTGATCGGATTTATTTTCGGACAATTTAAATTTTTCTGGGCCTTCGAAAAGAAAATGTTAAAAAGTATGGGATTAGGATTTCTTTTCAAAGAGGAGAAAAAGTAACTTATTTTTCTTTTTTGATCCAATAATTGTAAATCCAAGTCAATGTAAAAGATGGGATAAAATCTGTAAACGGAATAATTTCCTCTAGAAAAGTAAAAATTCCACCCACTTTCCCTACCCTTCCTTTATACATCCAAGTCATTAAAAACCCTGCCATTGGAGCCCAAACCACATCTGAAAATTCACCAATCATTGGAATGGAGAAGGACAACATTCCTATCGCGTCGAATACGATTCCCAAAATAAGATTTCTGTTTTTATTGCTTTCTTGCTCGATGATTACTTCTTCTGTCATTTTTTACAATTTTTCAAAACAAAGATACGAATTCAAGTTAGAAGTGGGAAGTTGGCGGTTGGCGGTTGGCGGTTGGAAAGAAATGAAACTATAAAAATTTTGGCATTGCTAAGCAAAATCTTTGTTTCTTTGTGAAAACAGTTGCAAATTATGATACAAGCAAAAAACATTCATAAATATTACGATCAACTCCACGTGCTCAAAGGCGTTGATTTGCATATTCAAAAAGGCGAAATCGTTTCTATTGTAGGTGCTTCGGGTGCCGGAAAAACGACGCTTTTGCAAATTCTTGGAACATTAGACCAACCCACCATCGAAAACGGAATAGGATTGCGTATCAACGATCAAGATATTCTGTCAATGAATGACAAAACCTTGTCTAAATTCAGAAACCTGAATTTGGGATTCATTTTTCAATTTCATCAATTATTGCCCGAATTCACAGCTTTGGAAAATGTTTGTATTCCTGCCTATATTGCCAATAAATCACGTCAGGAAACTGAAACTGAAGCCAAAAAATTACTCGAATATCTTGGACTATCCCACCGAATCAACCACAAACCCAACGAACTTTCGGGTGGCGAACAACAACGTGTGGCTGTTGCAAGAGCTTTAATCAACAAACCAGCCATTATTTTTGCCGATGAACCTTCGGGCAATCTTGACACCCATTCTGCCGAAAATTTACACCAATTGTTTTTTAAACTTCGGGATGAATTTGGGCAAACCTTCGTCATTGTGACTCACAACGAAGAACTCGCTAATATGGCGGATAGAAAATTAGTGATGGTCGATGGATTGATTTCTAAATATTAATTATGATTTTAATTGCACTGAGTTGGATTATACTCTTATTGTTCTTCATACCGTGCGGAATTGCCGTAAAATCGCTTTTAAAATTAAAATCTTCAGGAAATTATATTCCAATATTTTTAGGCCTTTTTATCCAGTGTTTGGGACTGAGTATTTGCAGTTTCTTTTTTAAAATTGGATTAGAAGTATTTATCGCCAATTTTTTAATCAGCGTCGTAATAACTTATTGGAAATCAAAAGAAATAAAAGAAAGTGTAAAAGAAATTCTATTCGATTTACGAGCACTTTCGACTACTTCAAAGTGTAGTCTTTTATCAATATTTATATTTTCCCTGTTTAAATGCAGCCAATTTCCATTTATTGTTGATAATGAAAGTTACTATCTTCAAACCATAAAGTGGATAAACGAATATGGATTAGTAAAAGGCCTTGGGAATTTACATATTTATTTTGGACAGACTTCACCGTTTCACATTTTGCAGGCTGGGTTTAATTTCAATTTTTTAACTGAACGAAGTAATGATATTAATGGTTTAATTTTAAACTTATCCTCATTATACTTCATAACCGAATTTGAAAAAAGATATAAAATCAATGGTGAAATTCATTGGATTGGATTTATTCTGATATTCAATATTTTATTTTTTCAATTTATTAGCTCCCCATCACCCGATTTACTAATTTTCATTTTATCCCAAATACTATTTTATTATTTTATGGATAAAGAGGATTCTCTTGAAAATTATAAAATCGCAACGCTCCTATTTTTGAATTTGCTATTTATAAAAATCACGATAGCTCCCCTGATATTACTACTGTTTTATAAAATGTACAAAAGTAAAAAAAGGCTCTATTTCTTTCTTACCGCAAGTGCCATAATTGGAGCTGTTTTATGTCTTAAAAATTTTATTATAACGGGTTACCCGTTTTATCCATTACAAATTTTACCAATAAACAGAGATTGGACAATCCCTGAGAAATTATTAAAATTTGTAATCCATATCACCGAGAATTCAGGGTATAGTAAAACGAGTGATTTAAAAAATCCAACAATCCTCCATAAATTAAATTCCTGGATTCAACTCGGCGGTATAAATCGCATTTTTAACTTTGGAATTATTCTGCTTTTTGCAGTTGGGCTAGTCATCAAACGCTATAAAAATCAAACAAAATATATTTTTTTATACTTAGTCCTTGCTCTCAATTTTTTAATTTTATTATTTACTTCCCCACAATACCGCTATTTCCTACCTGAATTTGTATTTTTATTTGTTGTAATTTTTAGCACAATTTTTTGCTGCTTTAAAGGCAGTATCAAAACTGCGCTGTATTCATTTCTAATCGCTATCGTTGTCCCTTTAGCCTTTACAGAAATTATAGGCTATCCAAATTTAACAAAAAATAGACTGCACCAAGATAAAGAAAGCAACAGTTGGACTCAAATATTAATTCCAAAAAAAAATTCGAAATATGCTGAAATAGCATTCGAAAAAGTAACAGAAGGCAATTTAGATTTTAATTCCCCTAAGGAAAATTTCTTTTTTTACGGTACAGCCAATGGGGAATTACCTTGCGTCAACAAAGTCCAAGTAGACTATTTAAAAAAGAAATACAATTTCATACCGCAACTTAGAACATCTGACCTAGCTGATGGATTTTATTCAAAAAATACAGCCGAAAATGAATAAATCAGAAATCAAATCCTTCCTCGACGAAAAGGTAATTCAATACAACACCTTTGATTTCATCGAAAGTGACCCTATTCAAATTCCGCATTTGTTTTCGCAAAAGGAAGACATTGAAATTGCTGGATTTTTGAGTGCGACCATTGCTTGGGGCAATCGCAAAATGATTATCAAAAACGCACACAAAATGATGGATTTGATGGGCAATTCGCCTTATGATTTTGTGATGTCACATTCCGAAGATGATTTGGAACGAATAGAATCCTTTGTTCATAGAACCTTCAAAGGAGAAGATTTTTCTAGTTTTATAAAAGGTTTGCGACATATTTACAAAAACCACAATGGTCTTGAAGCTGTTTTTGCAAAACACCAAGAACCTGATTCGATGCAAAAAAGCATTTCGGAATTCAAAAAAATATTTTTTGAAATCGAACATCAAAACCGAACTCAGAAACACATTTCCGACCCAACGAATGGTTCTGCAGCGAAACGAATCAATATGTACTTGAGATGGATGTGTCGCCAAGACAACAAAGGTGTTGATTTAGGCATTTGGAAAAGTATTTCGCCAGCACTCCTGTCCTGTCCTTTGGATGTTCATTCCGGCAATGTCGCTCGAAAATTAGGTTTGCTAACCCGAAAACAAAACGATGGAAAAGCGTTGGCAGAACTCGATTTAAAACTCCGTGAACTCGACCCAAATGACCCTGTAAAATATGATTTTGCGTTGTTTGGATTGGGCGTTTTTGAGGGGTTTTGATGGCTTTTTTCAAACTTTTTGAAGCAAAAGACTTCAACAAATTAAAAGTCATTTTTGATGATTTGTAATACAATTATTATTTTTATATTTGTTTAATATTACGCTACTTTATAGCGCCAATCTACCCATTTTTGGGTTTATATGCGCTAGTTTGTAGCGCCTATATATAAGTTATATGCTACTTGTGCCGAAAATACGCTGATGGAAACAATTTTAAAAATAGTTTGTTGAGTGTAAAATATTGAGGCTTAAAAGGTGGATTTTGACAGCGGAAACGTGAAAAGTGGAAAGTTTTCTTTTAATTGTAATTTCCACTTAACAATACAATTTAGATTTATTAGAAAATAATTTTATAGTGTTTGAAATATGAAACGAATTTTAGCAATTGGATTTTTAACCAGTATAATACAAACTATATTTTATTCCTTCCTCCTGGCTGTAGTATATTTAACAATAACGCCAAATCAAAAACTAGTTATAGGAACTGTATTTCCTTTTATCATACTTGCTTTTTTTATCATTGTAATAATTCAGAATGTATTAACTGCAAAATTGAATAGAAAATTATTTACTTGGACATTTTTTATTTTGTCGTTAGGAATATTTTCATTGCCGATTTTTAATCCGTTTAATATTTGGCTATCAATTTTGTTTTCTTTAATTATTGTTTTGATTTTATTAATACCGATGTTCATAAAGAAGAATTTCATAACAATTGTAAATAATAAACAAGTTGTATAATTAAAACTAAAAATTACGAACCGAAAAACAGAAGCGTGAAAGTTTTAATTTGCCAACAAAAACTTGAAAAGATTGCGGTTAAAATCGTAATTTCGACTAAAAACAAGCAGCATATAACAGCTGTTTTGATATAGCTGGAATTTAGTGGAATTACCGTCTCGCATCAAGTTTTCGTTAAACCAAAAACTGAGCGTTTACGAACTTCCAGCCATCTCAAAGCAGCAAAACGTTAGCAAACAGTTTAAAAAAAATCCTATGAAAATTATTAATGTATTTATAAAAATATTGCTCCTAACAACATTTTCACTTTTTTCACAAAATGAAGTTATTAAAGGTGATCCAGGAAATGGATTTATAAAAGATAATATCTTTATCTGTAGAAGTTTTGATTGGCAAATAAAAATACCTAACGACTATAAAGTGTCTGATGTTCAAGATATTGAACAACAACACTCTAAAGGAATTCAACAAGCACAGAAAAGCAATCCAAATATAAACCTCAATAAAAGTCGAACTAACTTAATTAGTTTTGAATATAATAATAAAAACACATTCACTTCAAGCTTCACTCCTCAACAGACTAAAAACATAACGCTAAACGAACATAGAAAACTATTTGACGAAGTACTCTCAAAAAGCTTAAAACAAATTAAAGGAGCTCGTTTTGATAAAAAAATATCAAACATTAAACTTGGTAAATACAATTTTTACAGATTAAAAATTGAGGGATATAATTTGAATAATCAACTAGTAATTTCTCAAATATATTACAATGCAATTATTGACAAAAATATTTTCGGTGTCTTAATCGGTTACAATGATTTAAAACAAGGAAAAATAATGGAGGATAACTTTGTAAATTCATTTAAATAAAAAACCGATTTGCTAACAGCTACTACAACGGATTTGGGCATTTGGCTTAATTTGGAAATGGTTTTGTGTTTGGGATGATTTGGCAAATCCGAAAATAGGACTTAATTTAGTCCCAAACCCGCTGTAGTACCAGAAAGTTAGCGGTTATATTAGAAAAAAAATGAGAAAAAAGACCTTTGCATTATTACTATTTTCAATTGTAATTTCTTGTTCAAAAAAGAAATCAGAAGTCACAAATTTTTCTAATATAAAAAGTCCTATAACTAAAAATATAAACCTAAAACAGACACCTAGAATTGAGGAACCGAAAAAATTAGAAATTGAGCCTTACGATTTTGATACAATACTAAAAAATGGTTTTCATTTATCTTATCGAGTTTATAAAGACACAATTGAAAATGAAACTTTACAAAGTTTAACTTTAGTAAAAGGAAAAAAAGATATAAAACAAATTAGTGAAACAAGTTTTCCAATGTTGCATAAAAACTTAGGCTATATTGGCGCTGATTTTGGAGAAACTTTTCTATTTGTTCAATCATTTGGTTCTGGAAATCCTCACGAAATTCAACTTATTGAAAAGGAAAATGGAAAAGTAATAACTGATGGTATATTAGTTGACAGTAATGAAGTTGAAAAAGTATTATTATATATCAAAAACGAACACGAAAAAAAGGAAAAATTAATTTTGCTTGACATCAAAAATAACAAGGAAAAAATAATAACCGATTTTGATAATTTAGAATGTACTCACACTGGTGGATTAAGAAACTGTATCGTAATTGACACTGTGACGAAGAATGAAATTATTATAAAAACTGATTCAGAAGAAGACAACTTAACAAAAAAATACAACCGCTAACAGCTAGGGTTTCGTTGCTGCTGCAAGCCGAACACCCGAGCGACAGCGAACGGACGAAGTAATGAAACCCGTGTTGAACCCTTCGATAAACCCATGACAGGCTCACCGGCTATAAATCCGTCAACACTATAGAGTTTTCGTAAAATATTTAGAGAGCCCCGAAGGGTCGGGATTAAGAGGCAAGTGCGCCTCTTTTTTTTTGGATACCTTTCTAAAAAGTAGATAAGTATAAAAAATATAGCAAATTAACTTTTTTTATAAAAACCACTAATACATTTAAAATAATCCAAAAAACACAAGGCCATTTGTCCCTCCGCAGGAATCTGTGGGTCTAGGAGTAAAGACGCTTTACCGCGCAATAAATATACTCGTCCGATGGGTTAAAATATAATTTTGTGAGATATAAAACCAAATGCAGATCCAACGGAGTGTATCCTACAGCGATCATTTGCGATTGATTTCGGAAAATTCCTTATCCCGAAGTGTCGTTAGTGCTGCCACGTTCATGGAAGCAAGTATTTAATATTCGTACCCGTATTTAGGTATTTTTCTAGGGAAGATTGTCAACGTTTGACTCAATCGTAAAACGATCGAAATGACTTCCCTTATAGAACTTTTAGAGCATTTTGGAATTATCTTCTAAAAGACTGTAACATTTTAGACTAGCCCGTATCTAAAAGAGAAATAACCTAAAAAACAGCTAAAATGAACAAAATCAAATTTTTATCTACCCTATTTTTATCTAGTGCTCTATTTTTAAATCTTTTTGGACAAAACAAGTCATATCCATTTACGGTAAAAATAAGTGGACAAGGCAAAGAATCAATCCTATTTATTCCTGGTTTTGCCAGTTCAGGTGAAGTATGGAACGAAACAAAAGCAAAATATGAAAAGGACTTCACTTGCTACGCCTTGACGATGGCAGGTTTTGCAGATGTAAAAGCGCAACCAAATGCAACATTCAAAAATTGGGAAACGAGTATTGTCAACTACATTAAGGAAAACAAAATTGAACAGCCCATATTAATAGGACACAGTATGGGGGGCGGTTTGGCTTTGGCCATTGCGTCTGACTATCCGGACCTTATTAAAAAAATAGTTGTCGTTGACGCACTTCCTTGTTTGGCTGCATTGATGGATCCTGCGTTTAAAGCAGTAGAAAAAATAGACTGTTCGGCGATGATTGATCAAATGAGCGCTGCAACGAATGAACAATTTTATCAAATGCAAAAAATGTCAATTGCAAGACTTGTTGCAGACACCTCGAAACAAGATTTAATCGTGGGTTGGAGTGTTACCTCCGACAGAAAAACATTTGGAGCAATGTATTGCGATTTTTCAAACACTGATTTGCGAGAAAAAATAAAAACAATAAAATGCCCTTCACTAATTTTATTGGAAGAATATTTTAAAAACCTAAAACCGGCAATTGAGGAGCAATACAAAAACTTGAAAACTGCCAATTTACAATATTCAAACAAAGGACTGCATTTTATAATGTATGACGACAAAGACTGGTATTTGAACCAATTAAATAACTTTTTAAATTAATTATTATGAAAAAATTAAATTATTTCATACCAACTAGACAAGGAATAATTATTGGTGCCGCAGTTGGAATAGCAACAAAAAATATTGCTGTAGGTATTGTGTTAATAATAATATTTAGCTTAGCATCTAAAATTAAAGTAATTAAAAAATAAATGCAGGTGTTTGAAGAAATATATGAAAGTTATTGGCAAAAGATATTTCGCTTGTGCATGGGTTATGTAAACGATCACACCCTTGCACAAGACCTAACCCAAGAAACCTTCATAAGCGTCTGGGAACAACTCCCTAAATTCAGAAATGAATCTAACATAGGAACTTGGATTTTTAGAATTGCTTCCAATAATTGTTTGCGGCAAATTGAAAAACAAAAGCGCTTCCCAAAAGCGCAATTTCCTATCAATTTATCTGAAGAAAAGCAAATTAATATTGAACCTCAAATTCAGTTTTTATACAAATGCATTGCCGAACTATCAGAAATAGACCGTATCATTATTTCGTTGGAACTTGAAGATATCAAACAAGCCGAAATAGCCATTATCGTGGGATTATCAGAGGCTAACGTACGAGTGAAAATTCACAGGATAAAAGAAAAATTAACACAAAAATTTAGTAAAAATGAGCGATGATATAAATTTCAAAGACCTATGGACTCAACAAAAATGCGTTGCACCACATCCGGAAAATTTAATTTTTGAAGTAAAAAAATTAAAACAAAACAATTTAAGAAAGCTACTTTTGACCAACCTATTATTACTGGTAACAGCTTTATTTATCATCTTAATTTGGACGCAGTACCAACCTCAATTCCTCACCACTAAAATTGGAATTATATTGATTATTTTAGCAATAGTAGTATTCCTGTTCGCCTATAATAATAGCTATTCTCTTTTCAAAAGCGACAAAAACGCAGAGAGCAATAGCGATTATCTGAAAGACTTATTAACCATAAAGGCAAAACAAAAATTTATGGAAACCACAATGGTAAACGTATATTTTGTTTTGCTTTCGATAGGAATTGGTTTGTATATGTACGAATACACCTCGCGAATGACTTCTTTTTGGGGAATATTTGCTTACGGAATTACAGCAATTTGGATACTTTTGAATTGGTTCTATTTACGACCGAAACAAATTAAAAAACAACAAACTAAATTAGACGAAATTATTACTAAAATTGAGTTGCTGAACCAACAACTAGAATAAAATACAAGGACTTGGCCGCCGACCAAAGATTCGTTTTGTTCGCAAAACAAACACCAAAACGATTGTAAACGGACGAAGAAATCAAATAAATTTATCGAATTCCAAAAAAAATAAACAATTGAAGTAAACTCCAGTAAAACCATTCGAAATACTCAAGATATGCTCAACGATTGCAAATCCATCAACGCCATGAAGCTATCCTAAGGATTGGAAAAAAATAACCAAAGGATGTATTCTTCTCGTTTTGTTGTTAGTATTAAAATGCACAATCGAAGTCAAGAAAATATATTTTTTGTCTTACTATTTCGTTACATTTGTTACTGGCGTAACAGATTTTTGATTTAATCTGCCGTTTTGAAAGACTTTTGAAAGACTTTACCGCTACAAAATAATAAAATGGTACTTCAAGAATACAAACCCAGTTTAATGCTTTCGGAACACATTCGTACGTTTCGACTGGTGCATTATGAGTATAAATTAGATGGCTCCTTACCCATCAAAGCTTATCCGCCGAGACCTGAACAATGTTTGAGCTTTTACGCAAGGGACTGCGAAACTGTCGAGTATCAAAATAGCGGAACAAAGGCCGGTAATCTTTCGTCGGTTTTGTTCGGACACCAAACCGAGCTTACTAACCGATTTGTAGGCAATAATTTTTTATTGATTCAGGTCGTTTTCAAACCCGGAGGTCTATACCGACTTACAGGTATCCCTTGTAATAATTTTACCAATCAATATATCGATGCTGAAGCGGTTTTTTCTAAGGAAATAAAACAAGTAAATGATAAGATCAATGATTGCAAGTCCTATCTGCAAATGATTGAAGTAGTAGAAACTTTTTTGATCCATGAGCTAACACGAACCGGCTGCGACCAGCACGCTGTAGACATCGCTACAACCAATCTTTTCAGTACTTCATTGACCCCAACTGTAGATGTTTTGGCAAAAATCGCTTGTCAATCGACTCGCCACTTTGAGCGAAACTTCAAGGAACGAATGGGCATTTCACCCAAGTACTATTTAAAAGTAATGCGCTTTGAAAATGCTTTTAGAATGAAAAATAAGAACCCCCAGTTAGATTGGCTCAGCATCGCCATAAGTTGCGGGTATTACGACTATCAGCATCTTGCGAGAGACTACAAAGATTTGACAGGATACACACCTAATGTTTTTCATCAAATTGACCTCAATGCCCCGGAAAGGATATTTGGCGAAGCAGACACTTATTGAAAATAGTCGTATTTGTACCACTAAATGTTTTTGGCTTTATTTTTTCTTTGTAATGAACTTAAAACAAATACGACATGCAAAGACGAAAATTTATTGCTACAGCAGTGGTCTCAATTCCCGCCATTGCTCTGGGTGAAACCCTTCTGACTACAGAAAGCAGAACAGACAAAGGTTTTGTGGTGAAGGCAAACGAAAGCCGATTCAAAGAAACGACTAAGCTATTTGGTGGTACGAGCCCAAACGATATTAAAGTATCGAGCAAAGATACCAGCGGAAATCTAACTGTATTTGAATATACAGGAAATGTAAAAGGTGGTCCTCCATTACATATTCACCACAATCAAGACGAAATTTTTTTTATTATTGAAGGGGAATACACTTTTAAAATAAATGACACCTACTACGAATTGCAGAAAGGCGATACCATTTTTTTGCCCAAAAAAGAGCCGCATGCCTTTACACAACGGTCTGAAAAAGGGAAAATGTATTTTATGTTTCAACCTTCAGGCAAAATGGAAGATTACTTCAGAAAACTGGCCACTTTTAAAGGACAACCTACACCAGAGGAAGGGGCAAAACTATTTTCTGACCACGATATGGAAATAGTAGGACCGCCATTAGAATAGTAACCACATCCGAAAACACCGAGGGCTTGACTACAACCAAAGTTCCGTCGCGCTCACAAAAAATCGTTTGCAAGCTGCGGCGGAAACTACCAACAGTGTTCAGCAAAAACCATTGCAAATCAAAACGATACACCAACCGTGCAGCATGCTGTTCTGTATAATTTTTGTTTTTTTTTGCGACTTCACCAACAAGAGATGACCGTTACTTTACATCCTATTTTCTAGCATCTAATTATTACCCATTGAGCGTGATAATAAAATTTCAACTATTGGATTAAATAAAAAATTTAACCACATAGTTCCGATAACTATTAGAACTATGTGGATAAAAAACTTCACCAATTAAATTTCACCCAAGGTGCTATTTTTAAATTATTACCATAAGTAAAAATTAAATCCCCATCCCACCGCTATTTGCGCGAAAACCGATTACTCAATTTAAATTTAGCAAACAGTACGTACAAAAAATGTCGTTACCGGACCCTATCAAAATCCTACGACTTTATTTTAGAGAATTCCTTTGAATTTTGAATCACCTTCACTATCTCTGATATCAGGTTCTGCTACTGAAATTGATTGCACCTTTTTTCGGCGTGCGTTCTTTTCTCCTTGGTATAGTTAAATTAGGTTTACATGTATTGTTTGCAATTTTTGTTTTATACATTTGCCCTGATATTAGGATGCGCAAAGCGGTAATGCAAAAACGAAGGATTTGGCTCTTTACGCTAAAAACTCCTCAACGTATCGTAACGCAAATACCAAATTATGGAACATCCTTACTCCTCTTACAACCATAAATAGAATTCATGAATGAAAAAGCGGGCCTGACAAGTGGGCTGAAGAAAGTACTAGGTCTCACTTCATTATTTATCATTACGATTGGAATAGTAGTTTCACAAACCTCTGTTGTTTCTATCGTACAGGGTGCAGGCTTAGGTGGCGGGACTTTTTTTATGGCCATTTTTATTGCTTTTATCATAGCCTTGTGTTACATATCTACTTATTCTGAGTTGGCCTTGATGATGCCAAAAGCAGGAAGCATCAGTACGTATACTGCCGTTTCCGTGGGACATTTTATGGCAATTATTGCATCACTATCAGCTTATGCTGCACCGGCACTATTTGGGGCATTAGCCGAACTACTTTTGTTGCAAAATGTGCTCGATTCCATCAGTCCAAGCTCTTTTACAACCGTGGCCCTCGCAGTAGTTTGGACCTTTACATTTCTTAATATTTTTGGTATTGATTTATTTGCCTCAGTACAAAGTATCATTTCGTTCACAATGCTCGTGACGCTGATCGTCATCGGAATTGCAGGATTAGGAACATTCAACAATCAGGGTCTTCCACCTCATCAGATAATGCATGATTTGATGCACCCTGATGCTTCTGTATTTACTTTAGTATTAGCAGCACTTTGGCCTTTTATAGCCTTTGAAATGGTGTGTGACTTTATTGAAGAAGCAAAAAATCCAGTAAGACATATTCCGAAAGCAATGTTCACGGCATGCATCGTTTTGTTATTTGCATATAGTTTGTTAGCCTTTGTGGCCATGAAACTTGTTCCTGCAGAACAACTGGCCCAGACCGATGTTCCGCATTTGCTCTTAGGAAAAGTAATTTTTGGGAATGTGGGCAAAATAGTTATTCTGATTTTGTCAATAACCACAACCTGCGGTTTTATTAGTACTGGATTTGCAACAACACCCCGCTTATTGTACGGCATGGCACATCACAAACAATTGCCGCCAATTTTTATGAGATTACATTCCAAATGGAGAACTCCTTGGATTGGTATACTAGTACTTGCGACCCTACTAACAATTGCTATTCTACTATTTAAAAAAAGTACAGATACTTTGTTGATGCTTGTTATTTCTGGGGCGAGCTGTTACCTACTGGCATACATTATTACGCACATCGACTTAATTGTATTGCGCAAAAAATATCCCAATTACCCGCGTTCGTACAAGTCTCCATTTTTCCCTCTACTGCAAATCGTGGGAATACTAGGAATGACTTATGCCTTTATCCATAATTCACCAAGTCCCGAATTGCGATCTACTGTTTTTATCAATGTAGCACTATTTATTGGCCTAACAGCGGTATTTGCTTTTTGTTGGGTGAAATTCAAAATGAAAAAAGGACTATTTGAAGCCGAACCGATTGAACAAGCAATCGACGACTAAGCTTACTTTTAACCTAGTATTTATAACATATGACTACCTTTCTGAGGTTTTATTCCACCTCTTGCAGCACCAAATCAACATTGCATTGGCAGAATTTTTTGTCGAAATCGCTAATGCAATCGTAGAGCAAACCATAGCTAGCCCAATTATTGTGCTGGCTTTCAGAATCAACAAATACAACTTTACCCAAGCACAGAACTTTGTTGTAGCTGTTTATTTTTGACCTTCGATAAATTTAAAAATTCCTAACAAAACACAGATTTTAACACAAAAACCTTATGTAATTCACAAAATAATCGACAAATTGATTTATATTCAGAAGGTATTACATAGCAACGAACGCCGTAGCAACCTCTTGCATCAACATAAAACGACTATAAATAAGGGAATTCCTTTGAATTTTGAACAACCTTTACTATCTTTCGCATTCAAAAAAAAATCGAACCCTTAAACATTCAAAAAATGTTAGAAGAAAAGAATGATAACCTGCTTGAAGCAGATGGAAGTTTAGAAAACAATTCAATTGAAATTCTACAATCTGAAGTAGAAACCCTCAATGAAATCGAAGCTGATGCAACCAGCACTGCCGATTTTGCAATTGAAAATGGGCAAACTATTGAGGAGCATATTGCGGTAGCAGAAAATGAAACTCCAATAGCGGATGCTACCACAGTTTCAGATGAAATTGAAGCTACAATTCCGGAAGATGCAGCTTCTGAAACCATCGTTGCTGAACCGACTCCAATTACAAATACCACAATTTCAGAAACCGAAACCATTATCGAAGCTATCGTTGGCACCAATGCCGAAGAAAGTGAAGACGAAACCCTCAAAGAACGTCACGACATCCCAATGTTGGATTATGATGCACTTTCGCTTGAGTCTCTTGTAGCCGAATTGAAAAATTTAGTTACTAATGAAAAAGTGATGTCGGTAAAGGATCATGTCGAAGAAATAAAAAAATCATTCTTAGCGAAATACTACCACCTTCTCGAAGAGAAAAAAGAAGAATTTTTGGCTGAAAACCCTGATACTACAGAGGATTTTGCCTATCATTCGCCTATAAAAACACAATTTGACCAATACTATTCCCTGTTCAAAGACAATAAAAATGCCCATTTCAAAAGTTTGCAAAGCAATCTCAAATCCAACTTAGAAAACCGATTGGCGATTGTCGAAGAATTGAAAGAGCTTATCAATCCGCAGGAAAACATTAAAGACACTTTGAAACACTTTAATGAATTAAGAGATCGATGGAAAAATGCTGGTCCTATTCCTAAAGACAAATACAATCACGTTTGGAACAATTATCATTTCCACGTTGAAAATTTTTACGATTATTTACACTTAGATCGAGAAGCTCGCGACCTCGATTTCAAGCATAATCTAGAACAAAAACAAAAAATAATAGCCCGAGTTGAAGAATTGGTCAACGAAGACGACATCAACAAAGCTTTCCGCGAATTGCAGGATTTACACAAACTATGGAAAGAAGATATCGGCCCCGTTTCAAGAGAACATCGAGACGAAATCTGGAACAAGTTTAGTGATTTGACCAAACAAATGCACGACAAACGTGAAGTTTTGTTTGAAAAAATGAGAGGCACCGAGCTTGAAAATTTAGAAAAGAAAAAAGAAATCATTGCCCAAATTGAAGTTTTGGCTACTGAAAAAGTCAATGCGCACGCACAATGGCTGCAACAAATTGAAAAAGTCGAAGCCCTGAGAACTGCTTTTTTCTCCGCTGGAAAAGTCCCATCAGAAGTTAATGAAGAAACTTGGGCCGCATTTAAAACAGCTGTTAGGAATTTTAATTCTTTCAAAAATTCATTTTACAAAGACATTAAAAAAGACCAAAACAATAATTTAAGCCGTAAAACAGCCCTTGTTGCCAAAGCCAAAGAACTTCAGGAAAGTACTGACTTTGCGGTGACCACTCCAATAATGAAACAAATTCAAGAAGAGTGGAAGCAAATCGGTCATGTGCCACGAAAATACTCTGATAAAATTTGGATCGAGTTCAAAGACGCTTGCAACCATTATTTTGACAAATTAAAAGAGCAAAAAAATGAGGAGAATAGCGAGGAAATTCAAGCATTCGACAACAAGAAAGCCTATCTCGAAACCTTGAGATCCTTTCAGATGACAGGTGACCATAAAACCGATTTAGATGCCATAAAATTGCACATCGAAACATGGAAAAAATTCGGAAAAGTACCATTCAGCCGAAGACATGTCGAAGGAAAATTCAATAAAGTGCTTGATGCTTTATTTGAAAAACTGAGTTTGAGTAAAAAAGAATCAGAAATGATGCGCTTTTCGAACCGAATGGATCAATTGTCAGAGAATAATGATACTCGAAAACTGGAAGGGGAGAAAATTTTCCTAATGCGTAAAATTGATGAAATTAAGAACGAAATATTCCAATTAGAAAATAATATTCAGTTTTTCGCCAACACTAGAAATGCTAAAAAAGAAAATTCTATTGTGCTAGAAGTTCGAAAAAACATCGAAAAACACCGAGAAGAAATGGAACTTTTGAAAGATAAACTCAAACAGTTAAGGAAGTTGAACGACGCGTAAAAATAAATAGTAAAAAATAAGATCACCTCATTCAAAAACAAATGAATGGGGTTTTTTTTTGCCTCAAAATGGAATATGATAATTATCATTTTAAATTTAACAATTGCATACTACTTTTGATTATTGAAAAATACTATTTTCTATGAAAAACTCAATCCTACAAAAATACAATGTCCCCGGACCACGGTACACTAGCTATCCCACAGTCCCCTATTGGGATGAATCTGATTTTACGTATCAAAACTGGATTGACACTTTAAAAAGGTCTTTTTCAGAGAGCAATTCGAAGGAAGGACTAAGTTTGTACATTCATTTACCTTTCTGCGAAAGTATGTGCACTTTTTGTGGCTGTAATAAACGTATTACCAAAAATCACGATGTCGAACATCCCTATATAGAAGCGCTCCTTAAAGAGTGGGCGTTGTACTGCAATATCCTTGAAGAAAAACCAATTATCAAGGAAATACATTTGGGCGGAGGCACTCCCACCTTCTTTTCCACTAAACATTTAGAGGATTTAATAGAAGGCATTTTTTGCTATGCAGTAAAAGCCAAAGATCACGAATTTAGTTTCGAAGGTCATCCAAACAATACCACACGTGCTCATTTGCAAAAACTATATGATCTAGGTTTCAGAAGAGTGAGTTTTGGCGTACAAGACTATTCTGAAAAAGTTCAGAACGCAATTAATCGAATTCAGCCCTTTCATAATGTAGCAAAAGTTACGTTTTGGGCAAAAGAAATTGGCTATACTTCAATTGGTCATGACATCATTTTTGGCTTACCATTTCAAGAAATAGATGATGTTATTGATACTATCGAAAAAACAAATTCGTTGCAACCGGACCGATTGGCTTTTTACAGTTATGCGCATGTGCCGTGGATAAAAGGAAACGGTCAACGGGGCTTCAATGATGAAGATATTCCTAAAGACGAAACCAAACGCAAACTATATGAAGTAGGCAAAGATTTGCTTTTCGAAAATGAATATTACGAGATTGGAATGGACCATTTTGCACTCAAAAGCGATAGTTTATATGATTCATTCGAAAAAGGGCAATTACACCGTAATTTTATGGGCTACAGTTCTTCTAAAACGCAACTAATGATAGGACTAGGCGTTTCCTCAATAAGCGATAGTTGGTACAGTTTTGCTCAAAATGTAAAAGAATTAGAAGAGTATTATAAATTGCTAAAAGCGGACAAACTACCCATCTTCAGGGGTCATTTATTGACAGATGAAGATCTTATCATAAGAAAACATATTCTGAACTTGATGTGCCATTTTGAAACGTCGTGGAAAGACAAAGCGCTTTATTTTGCAGAAGTTCCTGAAATTCTAATCCAGTTGAAAGAAATGGAAAATGATGGCTTAGTTCAAATTGAAAAAAATGGTATTAAAGTAACGAATGCCGGAAAACCATTTGTACGCAACATTTGCATGGCTTTTGATCTAAGATTGAAAAGAAAAGCTCCAGGAACCAAACTTTTTTCAATGACAATCTAAAAAGCAATTCGTTTCAAAAAAAATCTCGCTAATTTAAAATTAGCGAGATTTTTTTGGTCTTTATCTCCGCAATATCGAATATATTTCGTCCTTTAAGTGAAGGATTTTAACTTTTAATTCTTTCAAATGCTCATCTGTGGTTACTACTTCTTCCGATTTGATTAAAGCAACCTCATGTTTAACTTTAAGATATTCCTCAAATAACACTTTAAAATGATCATTCTCGTTTACTAATTTGTCAATTTTTTCCTGAACCTCAGGAGTCACGTGTAGCAGATCTTGGTTTTCCATAATTATATAAGAGTTAATTAATAATTAATGACAATTTGGACTTGATCGCACGAACAAACTCAGGTCTGAGGGAGAGATATAAGGAATGCCAAGTCCTAACCCCCTAAAGATAAACAATATTCCGATAATAACCGCAAAAATTGGAATGATTTTTTGAATTTTATTTCGAACTGAAACCGACAACAATACATTGAGATAAACCACACTGCTCATCATAGGAATTGTGCCCAATCCGAACAAAATCATATACAAGACTCCGAATAATTCGTTTTGCATCGCTATGGCTCCAAACAAAGCTACGTACACCATCCCACATGGTAAAAAACCATTTAACAAACCAATAATAAAAAGGGATTTATAACTTCGGTTTTTGAACTGACTCCCTAGGCGAGACTTGATTTTCGAAATAAATCGGAAAACTGGTTTAGAAAAATTATATTTGGCAAATGCCCGCTCTGGAAGTAATACAACAAGTATCATTGCAATTCCAATGAAAATAGACATTTTTTGCTGAAATCCAGCCAAATACAATCCTCTTCCTACTAATCCGAAAACCAAACCAATACTGGCATAAGCCGATAATCTGCCCAAATGATAAGTAAGAATTTGCGCTGCTTTTTTGGCTTGATTATTTCGCTCTACAGGCAGCATCATAGCAATGGGACCGCACATTCCGATGCAGTGAAAACTACTGATTAAACCAAAGAAAAAAGCGGTGAAAAGCATAGTTAGTTGGGAGTTAGAAGTTGGGAGTTAGAAGTTGGAAGTTGGGAGTTGGGAGTTGGGAGTTAAGATTTGATACATTTTCAGATCACTTTAGACAACCCTCCTTCTACCTCTTATTTCGTGCCTCTTAGCTCGAATTATTGCATATAAATAGTTTCTTTTGTAAGATACGCTTTCCCATTATATTGCCATTCCATATTGATGTTCCATCGTCCTCCTAACAACTTTTCTTTGGGAATAGTCAATGAGGAAGTTGTAATCGAAATCGGATAATCAAAATCAAATTTTTTGTTTGACGGTCTGTACATTGTAATCTTCCCTTTGATTGCTGCCGGCACAAAATCAGTTGGAAAAACGATGGTAATTCCGGCTGCATCATTCGTTATTTTTGGTTTTACAGGCAAATCTTTTGCATTTTGAAGGCGAATCATTTCATCTCCAAATTTTGCATCCCGTTTATAATATTCCTCATAAACCAAATCATTGTCGTATTTCGAATTGGATTGTACTTTAATTATAAAATACAAAATAAATGAGATAAAAAATGCAAAAGCTAGTACTATTCCGGTTCCCCAGTTTATTTTAAAACCTGTAGAACCAGAAGGCGTCACTTTGGCATTACTGTTATTTTTATTTGAAACCTGATTTTCCATTTTTTAGTTTTTATTTTTTTTCAACGAGAACCTACCTTCAGCACCTGGAGGGATTTAATCAAAACTTCTCGGGCTCAAAAAGCTTGTTTTACTGGTTTCAATTATTTTATCACCTTCATAAACTTCAATTTCCACTTGGGTCTTGTCTGATTCTAATACATATTTACTGATTTCGATAAATACAGTACCGCTTTTCATTCCTTGCTTGGGAACTTTCAATTCTTGTTCCCCGACCACTTTCAATGTCCCTTTGATTCCCACCAATTTAAAATGAATGGCATTGAAATCTTTATTCGTTTTATTGATGACCTTAAAAGTATAGACATTACTGATATTGTCTCCTTTATGTTGGAATAATTGTCCCGGCAATCTCAAAAAGACGGCTTCGACTTCGGTTCTTAAAAAAAGTAATCCCACTAATATTCCAATCAGAATAAACAATACCGCCGAATAGCCTTTCATTCTGGCAGTGAATTTAAACTTAGCATTTTTCTCAATTTCATCTTCGGATGCATATCGAATAAGCCCTTTGGGAAGCCCCACATTTTCCATAATAGTATCACATTCGTCGATACAAGCGGTACAATTGATGCATTCGAGTTGGGTTCCGTTTCGAATATCAATTCCAGTAGGACAGACGTGTACACATTGTTTGCAATCAATACAATCTCCCTTACCAGTGACTGAACGGTCTTCTTGTTTATTGAATTTGGCTCGACCGGTTTCTTTCTCGCCACGAACAAAATCGTAGGCCACATTGATAGATTTATTGTCCAATAAAACGCCTTGCAATCTGCCGTAAGGACAAGCAATAATGCACACTTGCTCTCTAAACCAAGCAAAAATAAAATAGAATACTCCGGTAAATATCAATAGCGAAATTAAGGTGCTAATGTGATGCTCTGGGCCTTCATAAATCATTTTAAACAATTCGTCACTGCTGATGAGATAAGCAAGAAAAACATTGGCAATAAAAAATGAAATTATGAGAAAAATAAACCATTTTAGGGCTTTTTTTCTAATTTTTTCCCCATTCCATTCTTGTTTTTCAAGGCGAATTTGTGAGCCACGATCGCCTTCAATCCAAAATTCGATTCTGCGGAAAACCATTTCTAAAAATATGGTCTGAGGACAAATCCAACCGCAAAATATACGTCCAAAAATAACGGTAAAAAGAATCACGAAGACAACACCGACAATCATCGAAATCACAAAAAGATAAAAATCTTGTGGCCAAAAAGGGAATCCAAATAGATTGAACCTTCTTTCCAATACATTGAACATCATAAACTGATTGCCGTTCACTTTTAGGAATGGATTGGCAATTAGAATCAGTAATAAGAAATAGCTCACCCACTTGCGATAATCATAAAATCTTCCAGAAGGTTTTTTAGGAAAAATAAATTTTCTTTTCCCTTCGGCATCAATGGTTCCGATGGTATCTCTAAAGGCTTCGTTTGGCAATTTTGACATTATTTACATTTTTAAATTTAGAAGTCTAAAAGTAAAGAATTGAATTGATTTGCTGTGAAACTAATGTTACAAAGCCAACTTAAATTAAATCCGCCGATGTTCATTATTTTCTTTTTTAGCAACAGCAAAAAATCAATTTCAACAAAGTTAGATTAAAATTAGATTTGATTTTACAAAAAGCAAATCCTGAAATAATTCAGGATTTGTTACTAATACATCTAATTTAAACTTACACTATTTTACAGTTGTACTATCTGGAACGACAGCCGTTGCAGCTGCAGTCTTAGGAGTATTCGGATCTACCCAAACTTCCCCTTCTGGAGCTTTAGGATCTTTCGGATTACTGCCTTGCAAGGATATTACATAACTGGCAACTTCTTGCATTTGTTTTGGTTTCAAAGTTCCTTTCCAAGAAATCATCCCTTTTCCGTCGCGACCTCCATTGACTAAAGTATGGAAAATATTTTTGATTCCACCACCCAAAATCCATCTGTCATCGGTTAGGTTAGGTCCAATTTGTCCACCAGCATCAGCTCTGTGGCAAGGAATACAATTCGCAGTAAAAATAGCTTTACCTGCTGCCAAATCAGCAGCATCTGTTAGCAAGGTAACCGAATTTTCATCCATGGTATCTGGAGCCGTTTTTTTGTATTCGGCAATCTCGATTTGGGCTTGAGCAATTTCGTTTTTCAACTCCGTTTCTTGGTCATCGCCTCCCATTATTTCAAATCGAACCAAATACACAGCGGCAAATACGATACAAGCATAAAACAAATATACCCACCAAGGCGGCAAATTATTGTCTAATTCTTTGATACCATCGTAATCGTGTTCCAATAGTAATTCTCCTTCGTCATCGGATTGGTTTGTTTTGAATAGAAAGTTTTTCACATTTTTGACAAATGGACTATCTTCAAAACCTAACTCCTTGGTTTCGGCCAATTTTGCTTTTTGCTCCTCGGTCAGTAAGTGATAAGTGATAGTATCCACAGCATTCACGGTTACTTCGATAGCAATCAACAAGAAAAGAAATACTAATAAAAAGAGAGAAACCATCGGGAATTTGATAAAAGCTGGCTTATCTCCTGAGTCTATGAAATATTCCATTGCTCCAAAAACAGCAAAGAAAATGACAAGAACTCGTATATATGAGGGAATTATTTTTTTCATTTTATATCTATTTTGAAAATTGTACTGTATTTATTTTTAATCGTTCAACGGAATATGACTCATTTCTTCAATCTTATCTTTTTTGTATCCTAAAACCCAAACGGCTAGTCCGACAAAAAATGCGAAGAATATAATCAATGATAGTACTGGAAATATTTCAATTCCAGCAATGGTTTCCATATTGTGTTTAATTTGCTCAAACATAATTCCTAGGTTCTATTTAGAATTGTCTTTTACTTTGATATCAGTTCCAAGCCTTTGAATATAAGCTATTAAAGCAACTATTTCTCTTTCGTTCATTGGAACAAATTGATCCCCTCTGGCGGCAGCTTTTTTCTTGCTTTCATCATAACTTTTTACAAAGTCAGGATCTGCTTTCAAACTCTCTTCAATTTTCAAAGCTTGCGCTCTTAAATTTTTCTGACCATTGGCAATATCTTCGTCAGTATAAGGAACCCCAAGCGTTTGCATGGCTTTCATTTTATTTTCAGTCATTGAAATATCCATAGCTTTATTCTCAAACAACCATTTATACCCTGGCATTATAGATCCAGCAGAGATACTTTGTGGACTCCAAAAGTGATTGAAATGCCAATTGTCGTTGTATTTACCACCAACGCGCAATAAGTCTGGCCCTGTACGTTTTGATCCCCAAAGGAATGGGTGATCGTATACAAACTCACCGGCTTTACCTTGTGGGCCATAACGCTCCACTTCGGAACGGAATGGTCGAACCATTTGGGAGTGACAACCTACACAACCTTCACGAATGTATAAATCACGTCCTTGTAATTCTAAAGGAGTATAAGGTTTCACGCTGGTAATCGTTGGAATATTCGATTTCACCATAATAGTGGGAACAATCTGAATTATTCCACCAATAAGAATGGCGATTAAAGCAAAAATCGTTAACTGGATTGGTTTTCTTTCCAACCAAGCGTGGTATTTTTCACCCTTAATTCTTCCCGCACTGATGGCTTTCAATTCAGGAGCTTCGGCTAATTCATCTTCAACAGGTTCACCTGCTCTTGCCGTCTGAATAATATTGTAAACCAATACCAACATTCCTGCTAGATATAAGGTACCTCCAATAGCTCTCATCCAATACATAGGCATAATTTGAGTTACTGTTTCAAGGAAATTACCATAAGTTAAAGTGCCGTCGGGATTGAATTGTTTCCACATCGAAGCTTGTGTGAATCCAGCCACATACATTGGTAAAGCATAAAGAATGATTCCTAATGTTCCAATCCAAAAGTGGAAATTAGCCAATTTGGTAGAATACAAATTCGTTTTTGTCATACGAGGTATCAACCAATAAATTATACCAAATGACATAAATCCGTTCCAAGCTAAGGCTCCAACGTGAACGTGTGCAATAATCCAATCGGTAAAATGCGCTATGGCATTCACATTTTTAAGCGATAACATTGGTCCTTCAAAAGTGGCCATACCGTAACCAGTAATTGCTACCACAAAGAATTTCAATACGGGCTCTTCACGTACTTTATCCCAAACACCTCGTAAGGTCAAGAGTCCGTTGATCATACCTCCCCACGATGGCGCAATCAGCATCACCGAAAATACCACACCTAAATTTTGTGCCCAAGTTGGTAAAGCAGTATATAATAAATGGTGCGGTCCAGCCCAAATATATAAGAATATCAAAGACCAGAAGTGCACAATTGAAAGTCTGTAAGAATACACAGGGCGATTGGCTACTTTAGGAACAAAATAATACATCAATCCTAAAAATGGCGTAGTCAAGAAAAACGCTACTGCATTATGACCGTACCACCACTGCACCAAAGCGTCTTGAACTCCTGCGTAAACAGAATAACTTTTGGTCATAGAGATAGGCAATTCTAAACTATTGAAAATGTGCAAAACCGCTACCGTAACGAAAGTAGCAATGTAAAACCAAATCGCTACATATAAGTGACGCTCTCTTCTTTTTAAAATAGTTCCAATCATATTGACACCAAACGCAACCCAGATTAGGGCGATGGCAATATCAATTGGCCATTCCAGTTCGGCGTATTCCTTGGAAGTGCTGTATCCTAATGGTAAGGAAATTGCGGCAGCAACGATAATCAATTGCCATCCCCAGAAATTCAAATTACTCAAAAAGTCACTGAACATTCTCGCTTTTAACAACCGTTGCAAGGAATAATACGTTCCAGCAAACATAGCGTTTCCTACAAAGGCAAAAATCACAGCATTGGTATGTAAAGGTCTCAGTCTACCAAAACTCAACCACGAAATCCCGTCGGTCATATTTGGGAAAAGAAACATAGTGGCCAAAATAAGCCCTACCAACATTCCCACAACACCAAAAACGATGGTTGCGTAAATGAATTTCTTTACAATTTTGTTGTCATAATAAAACTGTTGCATTTCCATAAATAATAATTGTTAATTGGTTTAAAAATTTAAGGTTTAAGGTTTAAGTTTTTTTTCTGCATTAGGAATAGGTTCGTCCTTTACTTTTTTAACAAGCTCATCATCAAAAAGCATTCGGACAGAAGGAGTGTAATCATCGTCGTATTGACCTGTTTTTACAGCTCGTACAAAAGCAAAAAAGAAAAAAACAGCTACGACAATACTGATAGAAATTAGCAAATAGATGACACTCATAAAATTTAATTAGATTAGATTAGCAAAGATAGAACATCGATTTTTTTTAGATTATGATAATTATCATATTCTACAGCTTTATCAAATTTATAACAAAAACTGTAAATTACTACATTTATTTCAACCTTTTTGCATAATAATTACTAACAATTGTTACGAAACTGACAATTGTTATGGTACTCAAAGGCATTATTATTGCCGCTACTAAAGGTAGGAGATTACCCGTTATTGCAAAATACAATCCAACAAGGTTATAAAGTATAGAAAGTGCAAAACTCATTTTTATAGTCGTTATGGATTTCTTGGCAAGTTTCAAGAAATAATGTAATTTATGAAATTCACTCGCATCCAAAATGGCGTCGCAAGCTGGTGAAAAAACATTGACATTCTCAGATATAGAAATCCCAATATTACTTTGTGCCAAAGCCCCTGCATCGTTGAGACCATCGCCAACCATCATCACATTACAACCTGATTCTTGCAGTTTTTTAATGTATTCGAGCTTTTGTTCCGGTTTTTGATTGAAAACCAATTCGGTTCCCTCGGGCACTAATTTTTCTAAGGAAGCGCGCTCCCCATCATTGTCGCCCGACAAGACTTTGATCTGATACTTCTGATTCAGTCCTTCAAAAAGAGCCGCTAAACCTTCTCTATATTGATTGTTGAAAATATATTTCCCAAAATAAATTTCATTAATCTTGATGTGAACCGAAGTTTGCTGAATACTGTTTTCTTCTTGATTTCCAACAAAATCAGCAGAACCAACCTTCACCTGAGCAGCTTCTAGAGTCGCCTGAATGCCTTTGCCAGTGATTTCCTCAAAGTCAATAATTTTTAATCGGTTACATTCTGGCAAAAATTCATATAGCATTCTGCTCAACGGATGGTTTGAAGCTCGCAGAACAGATTTTAAAATCACTAAGTTATCAGCGGAAAGTTCGGTTCCTTCGTACGAAATATTCGATTTTACATTGGTAGTGATCGTTCCTGTTTTATCAAAAACCAAGGTATCGACCTTAGCCAATTGTTCGATCACCAATGCGTTTTTAAGGTAAAATTTCTTTTTACCCATAATGCGCAGGACATTTCCCATTGTAAAAGGCGCGGTCAAGGCTAAGGCGCAGGGACAGGCCACAATAAGCACTGCAGTAAATACATTGAAGGCGATATTGGCATCGATAAAAATCCAATAACCAAATCCACCAAAAGCTATTAGTAAAAGTATTGGCGTGAAATAATGGCTGATCGTATCGGTTATGGATTTGTGCTTTTGCTCTACTTTTTTCTGAAAAACATCATTGCTCCACAATTGCGTCAAATAGCTTTGCTTCACCGAATGTAGGACTTCCATTTCAATCACTTTACCTATTTGCTTTCCTCCTGCGAAGACTTTATCGCCCGATTTCTTGGTAATCGGAATTGCTTCTCCCGTAACAAAACTGTAATCAATTTCGGCTTTTTCAGAAATCAGAATGCCATCTACAGGAATCAATTCTTGATTTCGAATCAAGAGTCGATTGCCTTTTTCAATATCATAAATAGGCACACTTTCCTCGGAAGAATCGGCATTGATTCGGGTAATGGCTATCGGAAAATAGGATTTAAAATCTCTTTCGAAACTCAAAAAACTATAGGTTTTAATTTGAAACATTTTACCTAAAAGCATAAAGAAAATCAAACCCGTCAGGCTGTCAAAAAAGCCGGAACCATAGTCCATTACAATATCAAAAGTACTTCGAATGAAGAAAATAATAATTCCTAAAGCGATTGGAATATCGATATTCAACAAGCCCGATTTGATACTTTTATAAGCTGAAACATAATAACCACTGGCCGAATATAAAAAAGAGGGCAATGATATAGCAAAGATTAACCAACGGAAAAAAGGTTTGTAGGTATCCAACCAATATTCTTTGACTTCAAAATATTCCGGAAAAGACAGCAACATAATATTGCCAAAACAGAAAAAAGCCAATCCCAATTTGTACGTCAGACTGCGGTCAATATTGTTTTTTCCGGTTTCATAATTTTCTAAACTAATATAAGGTTCGTAGCCTATTGAACTCAATAAATGAACAATATCTTTGAGAGAAACCGCTTCTGGATGGTACGTAATTCGAACTTTTTTCTGCGGGAAATTGACCTGCGAAGTACTAATTCCTTTTTGCAATTTGTTAAGATTTTCGAGAATCCAAATGCACGAACTACAATGGATATGAGGAATGCTTAACGACACTATGGCTGTTTTATCTTCTTGGAATTCTAATAATTTTGATACAATGGCTTCGTTGTCTAAAAAGTCGTATTTACCACTAATATCAAGTGGTGTCGCACCGGGCGATTTCTCGAAATCATAATAGCAACTTAAATCATTTTGACTGAAAATTTCGTAAACTGTTTTGCATCCCTGACAACAAAAAGACTTGTCGTCAAAGAAAATTTCTTCGCTTTTAGCAATTTCTAATCCACAATGAAAACAGGAATTATCATCCATAACTTTGTAAAAATTTTTAAGGACACAAATATACTCTGCGAAGAAATTAAAAATATGATATTTATCATATTATTTGTAGATTTGCAGTACAAAAAAATATTTTTAGTTTATGGGTAAATGTGAACAGTGTATAGTTAGAGAAATCAGCTCTTTGAAAGCGCTAAACAAAGACGAACTTATTAAGCTCGCAGAATGTAAAACATCCTATACTATAAAAAAAGGAAACCCAATCTTTGAAGAAGGAGATCTTGTAAACGGCATTTATTGCGTGACCACTGGCGCTTGTAAATTGTCTAAATTAAGTCCAAACGGCAAAGACCAAATCATAAAATTAGTAAAAGCAGGAGAATTATTAGGGCAACGATCGATGATTAGCGATGAACCAGCCAATTTAAGTGCTGTAGCGTTGGAGGACATGGAAGTTTGCTTTATCCCCAAATCTGAAGTAATCAGTATGTTCGATAAGAACAATCAGTTTTCGATGAATATGATGAAAACGATTTGCGGCGACTTAAAAGAAGCCAGTGAGCATATGATTTCGATTTCTCAAAAAACCGTCAAAGAACGTCTAGCCGAAACCCTTGTTTATCTTGAAGAAACTTTTGGCAAAAAAGAAGATGGTTCGTTACGCATTCAATTGTCTCGTGAAGAATTAGCCGGAATGATTGGAACCGCGACCGAAAGTTGTATCCGATTATTGTCCGATTTCAACAAAACGGGTTTGATTGGTTTGATTGGTAAAAAAATAGTGATTAAAGACCTAGCAAAACTCAAGAGAATTGCTGATATAGTATAAATTTTGGTCACTTTTTTTTGTGAAAACTATTTTCTTACTGTTTTTCAAACAACATAGTGATTAAACCCATAACGACAGCCGAACCTATATTTGTTGTTCCATAAGGATTAAAAGAATCTTTTCTACTTCCTATCCAATTATTTTCAAGATTTATTCTTGGACTCATAATTATACACGTACCACTCTGTAAAAAATAAACATCATTACTTCTTGAATTAAAATTATAAATAGACAACTGAGGTACATTATCTTTTTTTGCACTAAAGTCGAAAGTGTATTTTACAACTGGCAAATTATCGAAATAAACCTTGAAGTAATTCTTTCTTATAGCCATTGTATCTACAACGGAAAGTCTATCCTGCGCGAAAAAAAACGTACTATAGAATAAGGCAACTACTATTATGAGTCTGTTCATAAGGTTTTTTTTAAAAGCAAAAAAATTAAAATCAAATATACAAATATTCCTAGTTTTAGATTAAAATCACTACTTTTATTATTCAAAATAATCTTAGTGCCTTTGCGCCTTTACTTCGTCAGTTCGCTGTCGCTCGGGTGTGGCAAAATAAAATATGAAAAAGAAACTAGTAGTACTAACCGGAGCGGGAATCAGTGCCGAAAGCGGCATCAAAACCTTTCGCGATGCCGATGGACTTTGGGAAGGTCATAATGTGATGGATGTGGCAACGCCCGAAGGCTGGCATAAAAACCCTGAATTGGTACTCGATTTTTACAACCAAAGACGCCGACAATTACACGATGTGCAACCCAATCTCGGGCATCAAATTTTGACGGAATTAGAAAATGATTTTGACGTTTCCATTATTACCCAAAACGTAGATAATTTGCACGAAAAAGCGGGAAGTTCGAATGTTTTGCATCTTCACGGCGAATTGTTGAAAGTGCGTAGTATTGCCAATCGAAATTATATTTTAGATTGGGAAACCGATTTAAATTTAGGTGATTTTGACGACAAAGGGAACCAATTACGTCCCCATATTGTTTGGTTTGGAGAAGAAGTTCCCGCTTTGGAAAAAGCCGTTACCATCGTTGAAAAAGCCGACATCCTTATTATCATTGGAACTTCGCTTCAAGTGTATCCTGCAGCAGGCTTGATGAATTTTGCCAAACAGACTATTCCGGTCTATTATATCGATCCCAAACCAGCACCCATTTATGATTTGCCAAATGACCTTAAAATCATTGCCGCAACGGGTTCGGAAGGAGTGAAAATAGTGCAAAAAGACCTTGAAAAATTGAAATAACAATAACAATGGCAATTTCAATAGCAATTTCAAAAATCAATTGCAATTTTTCAATCTGAAATCTGAAATCTGAAATCTGAAATGTTATCTTTGCGCTTTCTAAAAAACCAACAACAATGACTACTTTAAACGAATTAAACGCTGTATCGCCTATCGACGGAAGATACAGAAGCAAAACCAGTTCACTTTCAAAATTCTTCTCTGAAGAAGCTTTAATCAAATACCGTGTTTTGGTTGAAATTGAATATTTTATTGCGCTTTGCGAAATTCCTTTACCTCAACTTGCCACCGTAAACCCAAATGTATTCGAAAGTTTACGCAATATCTATAAAAACTTCTCTACCGAAGATGCCCTTTGGATCAAAGAAACCGAAAAAGTGACCAACCACGATGTAAAAGCGGTAGAATATTTTATCAAAGACGCATTCGAAAAACTAGGTTTATCACAATACAAAGAATTTATCCACTTCGGATTGACTTCACAAGACATCAACAATACTGCGATTCCGCTTTCGACCAAAGAGGCTTTCGAAAAAGTATATATGCCATCGTTAATCTCTTTGACCTCAAAATTGAAAGAGTTGAGCATCGAATGGGCAGCCGTTCCAATGCTTGCCAAAACCCACGGACAACCGGCTTCGCCAACCCGTTTGGGTAAAGAAATTGGTGTTTTTGTAGAACGTCTTGAGGAGCAAATACGTTTGTTGTTCAACATTCCGTTTGCTGCCAAATTTGGTGGCGCCACCGGAAATTACAACGCCCATCACGTGGCCTATCCTCAAATTGACTGGAGACAATTTGGAGGAAATTTTGTAGAAGAAATTCTTGGTTTACACCACTCCTTTCCGACTACACAAATCGAACATTACGATCACTTTGCCGCATTTTTCGATGCGTTGAAAAGAATCAACACCATCATCATTGACTTAGACAGAGATATTTGGACCTATGTTTCGATGGAATATTTCAAACAAAAAATCAAAGCGGGAGAAATTGGTTCCTCGGCAATGCCACACAAAGTAAACCCGATAGATTTTGAAAATTCGGAAGGAAATTTAGGCATGGCCAATGCCATTTTCGAACATCTTTCGGCCAAATTACCAGTTTCGAGATTGCAACGCGACTTGACTGATAGCACGGTTTTAAGAAACATTGGCGTACCTATCGGACATACTCTAATCGCTTTTGAAGCTACTTTGAAAGGCTTGAACAAACTGCTGTTGAATGAATCCAAATTCGCCGAAGATTTAGAGAAAAACTGGGCAGTGGTTGCCGAAGCGATTCAAACGATTTTGCGTCGCGAAGCCTATCCAAATCCTTATGAAGCTCTGAAAGGATTGACTAGAACCAACGAAGCCATCACTAAAAATTCGATTCACGAATTTATTAGCACACTTGAAGTTTCAGACGAAATCAAAGCCGAATTAATGCAAATTACACCGAGTAATTTTTTGGGGATATAATATTTATAAAATCTATTTATAATTGAAATGCATAATGTATATTTGTTCTATTAATAAATGAAAATGAAAAATAATACATATCTAAAAGAAGTCAAACTTTCTGGATACAAATCTATATTTGATGTAAGTGTAGAGTTCCAAAATGGATTAAATATTATTATAGGTAAAAATGCTGCAGGAAAAACAAATTTTATCAAATTTCTACGAAAAATATTATCATTAAAATATGAAAATTTAAACAACTTTTCTTCAAGTTTAACTTTTAAAAACGGTAAAGAAATTTTATTTAAATCGCAACGAAATATTGAAATAGATGAATTATTTAAAATAAATAATACAACTTCTAAAATTGATTATGAACTAAGCGTCAATAAAAAAATAATTAAAGATAAAAAAGGAAGTGAAGAAACCTCTATTTATGAAAAATTTAAACAAAATCAAATTATTTTTGATAATACTTTTATTTGTCACGGAATATATAAAGATTATTTTATAGTTGACAAACCACTTTCATTTAGAGTTGACAATAAGACTAAATGGTCAACAGATTTGCATAATATTTTTAGTAATTCTTCCAGCCCTTATTTTATAAAATGTATTACTATAGACTTTATATTGGAAATTATGGGGTTAAAAGAAGAATTTGATTTAGATATTTTAAAAAGTACTTTCAGAAATGTTTTTAGAAAAACTGAAATAATTAAATCGACATTAAAAAAATATTCCCCGATTGAAGATATTAGATTTAGTGACAATTTCAATATTTTTATTACTGAAGACAATGAAAGTATTTCAGTTAATAACGTATTTATAGAGTTTAAAATAGAAGGGGATTGGCTACCATTTTCAAATTTATCTGATGGAACTAAACGATTATTTTATATTATATCAGAAGTATTCGAGAATGATGAAAATACACATATAAGACCAACTAATGTTGATTTATATACGAGTCAATCACAAATCAGTAGAATAATATTGATAGAAGAACCTGAATTAGGTATTCATCCGCATCAATTTCATAAACTTTTGGGTTTCTTAAAAGAGGAAGCCCAAAACAAACAAATTATTTTAACTACACATTCTCCTCAAGCATTAGATGCAATAAATCCAAACGAATTAAATAGAATTACAATTGCATATTCAACAAATTCCAAAGAAGGAACTAAACTTCGTCATTTAAATGAAACCGAAATAATAAAAGCAAATGAATATATAAAAGAAGACTTTTTAAGTGATTATTGGCTTTATTCGGATCTTGAAAAATAATTTTATGAAGATAGGTCTAGTCGGAGAAGCCCCAAATGATACCCAATCAATTAAAAATTTATTAGAAAAGAGGTATTTAGCTAATGAGTTTATATTTGTATCAATGCTACAAATAATTAACGGCTCAAATTTGGATAGTCAAAAAACAAAAAGATTATTAAGAATCGAATTTGAAACTCAAAAACCTGATATTTTAATTTTCATTCGAGATCTAGATTCTACATTGCCAAATAAAGAAAAGCTCTATGCTAGAAAGAATTATTTTACGAGTTCAAATAGAGTAGTTGACAAAAAAGGAATTCCGTTATTGCATATTTATGAAATTGAAGCTTTGATATTGACAGATGTTGATGTTTTTAATTCCAAATATGGTGCAAATTTAAAAGAAATTGAAAATGTAATGACAATTACTGAACCAAAAGAATATTTAAAAAAAGCAAGCAGAAAATATAGCGAATCTCATAATGCTGATATTTTTGAATTAATTGACTTTGACAAAACTTTGAACTGTGAGTATTTCAAACGGTTTATAAAAAACTTTGATAAACGAATTGCTTCACAATCATAACTATCTTAATTAAAGCAATTTAGCTGTTTGACAAAAAATTCGATTCACGAATTTATTAGCACACTTGAAGTTTCAGACGAAATCAAAGCAGAATTGATGCAAATTACACCAAGTAATTTCTTGGGGATTTAATAAAAAACACTTTTAAAAAGCACAAAGTAATAATGAAGAATTCAATTCTAAAAATGGTATTGCTTTGTGCTTTTTTTCTTTTCTTTTCTTGTAAAAAAGAAAATCCAAAACCCGTAAACAAACCTTATAAAGCGGGAGTCATTTTGTCTTTTGATGATGCTTATGTAAACGAATGGTTTGCGACCAATCAAAAGCTAAAAAAGTATTCTTGGAAGGGAACTTTTTTTGTTTGCAAAATCAATACGCTCAACCAATCCGAAGTTGAGAAACTTCTGGAAATGCAGAAGGAAGGTCACGAAATTGCAGGGCATACTTACAATCACGTCAATGCTGTTGATTATTTGCGAGTATATACTATTCGAGAATATTTGAATAATGAAATTGACCCTATGATCCGACTAATGAATTTCTATGGTTTGGATGTCAGCACTTTTGCTTATCCTTACGGCGGAAGAAGCAAAAAATTAGATGCTGCTTTATTAAAAAAATTCAAATTCATTAGAGGAAGGGCTTTTTGTGAACACGTTGCCAACAAACAAGGCTGTTATTACGACAACTCCAATTTGGTTTTTAGCTTTAGCATAGACGACACCCACAACCACTTCAACATTCCCCACCTTTTGGGCTTGTTGGAATACGCCAAGAAAAACAACAAAATTTTAATTTTAAATAGCCATAAAACGGTCGATAAAGTGAGTGGCGATTACCAAACAAAAAATGCCACTTTGGAATACATTTGCAAATACATCAAAAGCAATAATATGAATTTTTATACTTTATCTGATTTAGAAAAGTTGCAAAAATGACAGTGGTTTAAATTATAGATTGCTTCTTTGCAAAAGACTTTAAAAAAATTTAGCCACGAATTTGCTAAGCCCATTCGCTATGACTCAAGTCACGAATTAACTCGAATTTTAATCTATCGAAATTTCACAATTGCATTTTTATCCATTTATTCCAGTTCGTTTGTCACGCTGTAAAGCGTCCCTGCTCTAGTGCGTTTAGACTCCTACGGAGTTACAAAAAACCTGTGTTTTGTACAATTTTATAGGCGTTTCTGATGCAATTGATGAAATTCGTGACTAAAAATTATTAAAAGTGACACCCTTTAGATTAACTACTGTTTTTTTTTTGAAATATATTTTTTTGTATATTACCAACATAGAATTCAAGAACTATGAATCCAGCCGAAAAAGTAGCCGAAATTTCCCATCACTTAGAACCCTTAATCAGTGATTTGGGGCTAATATTAATGACTGCTGGAATTGCTGTTTTGATATTCCGAAAGTTGAAACAACCGCTAGTGCTAGGGTATTTGATTGCTGGATTTTTGGCTGGAAACCATTTTGATTTTTTTCCATCGGTCAAAGAAATTAAAAGCGTAGAAGTTTGGGCTGAAATTGGAATCATCTTTTTATTGTTCAGCCTCGGACTAGAATTTAGTTTCAAAAAGTTAATGAAAGTGGGCGGAACAGCCTCCATTACGGCAAGCACACAAATTATTGCCATGTGTATTTTGGGCTATTCTGTAGGACAATGGATGGATTGGTCCAAAATGGACAGCATCTTTTTGGGCGTAATCCTTTCGATTTCTTCCACCACCATTATATTAAAATCATTTGATGAATTAGGTGTCAAAACACAAAAATTTGCTGGAAATGTAATCGGTTCTCTCATCGTTCAGGATATTTTAGCCATTTTGATGATGGTTTTATTGTCAACCATTGCTGTTAGCAATCAGTTTTCTGGAATGGCTCTCCTATTATCGGTTTTGAAACTCGTTTTTTTTCTGGTGATTTGGTTTTTAGGAGGCATTTTCATCATTCCAACAGTGCTCAAAAAGACCAAACATTTATTGACCGACGAAATGTTGCTCATCATTTCTTTAGCCTTGTGTTTGACCATGGTTGGTCTTGCCGCCAATGTCGGGTTTTCTCCCGCTTTGGGCGCTTTTATTATGGGTTCCATCATAGCCGAAACCACTCAAGCCGAGCATATTGAACATTTGGTAAAACCTGTAAAAGACCTATTTGGTGCCGTATTTTTTGTGTCAGTAGGGATGTTGATAGACCCGGATGCTTTGTATCAGCATGCGATTCCAGTCATCATTCTTTCTATTGTGACTATTTTTGGGCAATCTATCAGTTCTACTTTTGGAGCCTTATTGTCTGGGCAACCGCTAAAAGATTCCATTAGAACTGGAATGAGTTTGTCGCAAATTGGAGAATTCTCTTTTATCATTGCGACTTTGGGTGTAACTTTGAATGCAACCAATTCGTTTTTGTATCCAATTGTCGTGGCAGTTTCGGCAATCACGGTGTTTACAACTCCATTTATGATTAAATATTCGCTGCCTTTTTCGGAATATGTAGCGCATCAATTACCTCGAAAATGGACCAAACGAATCGAACGTTATTCTGCCAGCACCCAAGCGATAAAAACGGTAAGCTTATGGCAAAAAGTAATCAATGCTTTTCTAATTCAAGTGACAGCGCTTGTGGTCATCATTTTGGCTATCATTCTGCTTTCCTCCACCTACATCAAACCTTTAGTAGAGAATTATCATTTTGGCATTGCATTGGGAGCACTGATTACTTTGATTATTATTTCACCCTTTTTGTGGGCGCTAGCCTTTCGAAGAGTTGCAGCAGAAGAAGTGGAACAATTGATGACCGATAGAAAATCTCGCGGACCGCTGACGATGTTGTTTTTTATTCGGATACTGATGGCGATTTTCTTCATTGGATTATTATTGAATGCGTTTTTCTCCCAAAAAATCACCTTGATTGCTTTATTAATTGCCATAACTATTTATTTGATTTTCCAAAAGAAACTCCATAAACAATACCACCGAATTGAGAATCATTTTCTAGCCAATTTGCACGGAAGAGAAATTGAAAAAGCGAAAAGAAGCAGAAGTGATTTAACGCCTTGGGACGGACATATGGCGGTTTTTGATATAGCGAAAGAATCGAATATTGCCGGTGAATCGTTACGAAACTTACAACTTAGAGAACTCTTGGGCATCAATATTGTATCCATCAAAAGAGGTGAAATCACGATTCATATTCCACAGCGAAACGAACGTATTTTTCCAGGTGATGAAATTTGTGTCATTGGGACCGATCGACAAGTACAAGAATTTAAAAAATACTTAGACCAACACGAAACTGATGTTTCGCCTGAAATGATTGAACCCGATATTGTCTTAAACCAAATCGAATTGAAAAATCACACTTTCATCGGAAAAAGCATAAAGGAATCTAGGCTCCGCGAAAAAACCAAAGGTCTTGTGGTAGGCATTGAAAAAAGAGGCATTCGAACCTTAAATCCAGAATCGGATGTTATACTGGAAAAAGACGACATTTTGTGGATTGTGGGCGATAAAAAATTACTAGCCGATTTGGTTCACGATTAATCCTCTCCTCCCAATTGCTTTGAGATTCCTGCGGAATGACAAACGGACTGGTTTAGTTGGAGCTCCGTATTTCCACCCAGTTTGTCACCTAGATAACAATCGGGACTAGCCCACAAGGATATTGGCTTCCATCGGCGCTAAAGAAAATATTCTTCATTCTAAAAACTATTTCAAAGTTAAATCATTAAAACTTGTAATGATTTTTTTATATATTTGAGAAACAAAAAACACTGACTTTTGTCAGACAAAGCGACCCGATTTAGGGTGGATAAGTCGGACATCTTATGACCTACAAACAAGTTAGTGGCAGTTTTAACACTCCGCGGTTGTAACAAACTATTTTTTTTAAAGACCAATTTAAGAAAAAGAAAATATGGAAAAGAGCAGAAGACTTTGGCTGAAAAAAATTGGAATTGGAATAGCTGGTATTGGACTTACAAACTTCAATTCATTTGCTTCACCTCTTGCATCAGAAAATTTAATTAATAGTATTGAGAGTGATGCTAACTTAGTTTTTTTACGCTCAAATGAAAATCCCTATGGTCCATCTCCATTAGCAAGGAAAGCATTTATTGACAATGCAAATATTAGTAACCGATATAATTGGGATGTTGCAACGCAACTGATTTCTGTCCTTGCAAAAAGAAATAGAGTTAAAGACGAAAACATATTGTTAGGAGCTGGTTCAACTGAAATTTTAGATTTGGTTGCAAAATATGTATCATTAGGCAATGGAAATTATGTAATCGCAGAACCAAGTTATGATTATTGGACAGTTACATTAGATAATTTAGGTTTAACTAAAAATAAAGTACCACTTACAACCGACAAGAAAATTAATTTACAAGCTATGTTGGAAGCTGTAAACCAAGATACAAAACTTGTTTATATCTGTAATCCAAATAACCCAACAGGAACAATTTGTGAAAGAGAAGCATTGGTAGAATTTGTAACCAAGATTTCACAAAATACAATTGTTTTAATTGACGAGGCATATTTGGAATTTACTAAACAGCAATCCATTAGCAATATGGTAAATGACAACAAAAATATTATTGTCGCCAAAACATTTTCAAAAATCTATGGTTTGGCTGGAGCACGAATCGGGTATGCAATTGCGAACAAAACGATAATTGATAATTTGACAAATTCGCAATCCAATACAAATAATAGCGTAAGTGTATTATCAAAACTTGCTGCTATAGCTTCGTTGAAAGATGATAAATTTGTTTCAAATTGCTACTTGCTGAACGAAAATGTAAGACAATATGCTATCAGCGAACTCCAAAAATTAAATTGTGAATGCATTTCTTCTAATACAAATTTCATCTATTTTTCACTTGCAAAATACAACAAGGACTATTTCAAGCAATTAGAAAACAATAAAATTCAAGTGGGAAGAATATATGAAGAGCAAGGTAAATGGACAAGAATTACTGTGGGTAAAATGGACGAAATGAAAAAATTTATTAAAGCAATGCAATAAAAAAGTACAACCAACAGCTAGGGTTTCGTTGCGGCTGCAAGCCGAACAATGAAACCCGTGTTGAACGGAACCGATTACATGTCCTTCAACACTATGGAGTTTTCGTAAAGTTTTGAGAGAACCCCGAAGGGTCGGGATCAAGAGGCAAGTGCGCCTCTTTTTTTTTGGAGCGATTTCAAAATCGTTTTATAGTGTTTTCGGTCACTTTTGAGCATAAAATCCCTTACCCATTATTTAGTTTTTATAGGGAATAGAGCTTTGGCTACCGCCAAGATACCAAGCAGGCGGCCCACGCTGGTCAAAAACGGCTATTCGGTGCAAATTGCCCGTTTTACAGCAAGGACACTTGGGCAAAAAGAGCTTTTTTTCGCGTTTTTCTAGTACTTTTACTTCGAGTTTCTCCTGCAAAAGTTTGAGCTTCTCCCGCTTCCAACTGCTGCTTAAAAAACCATAATGACGAATCTTGACAAAGCGTTTGGGCAAAATGTGCAAAGCAAATCGCCTAATAAACTCCTGATGCGTGAGCGTCATTTGCTTTTTGACTCCCGCCACTCGATAATCCTTGTACTCAAAAGTTACATTTTCGTTGTCGATAGTTTTTATTCTTCGGTTGCTAATGGCTATTTTATGGGTATATCTCCCTAAATATTCCACCACTGATTTGGGACTTCCAAAAGGTTTTTTGGCAAAAACAATCCAAGGTTTTTGCCACAACTCTTGCCGGATTTGCTCATACTTTATGGGTTCTTTTTCTTTGAGTTTTGCACAATATTTAGCCCTAAACACTTTTGACAAGGCTTTGACTGGAAACAAGAATTTGCCATCGGTTCGGCTATTTTGCCATTGTCCGTTTTTAGCTATTCCGCCGCCAGGAACAATGCAATGCAGGTGTGGATGTAAACTCAATTGTTGCCCCCAAGTGTGCAAAACCGCAATCATTCCCATTTGCATTTCCTTGGTTTTGCCAAAAGTTTGAATCGTTTCCCAAGTCGCTTCAAAGAGCGTGTCATAAACCAATTTTGGACTGTGAATCGCCAATGCATTAATGCTATCGGGTAAAGTAAAAACCAGGTGAAAATATGGCACTGGCAAGAGTTCCGTACTTCTAGCCTCTATCCAATCTTCTCGTTTGTTGCCCTGACACTTGGGACAATGACGGTTGCGGCAAGAGTTGTAACTAATAGTCAGATTTCCACATTGATCGCAAGCATCGATATGACCACCCAACTGGGCTGTTCGACATTTTTTGATAGCAGAAAGAGTGCGCAATTGCCAAGTATTCAATCCATAGCTCTCGATCTTCGAGCCTACCTTTCTCAGTACATCGGCTACTTCCGTCTGCATTTCTCGAAAAGCGTATCGAGTGGACTAAAAATGCGTTGGCTCGCGAGCTGGGCTATCTGCAAATACTCCATCGTAGTTTCGATATTTTGATGTCCCAAAAGGTCTTTCAGGGTCATAATATCCATACCATCTTCGAGCAAATGTGTGGCGTAAGAGTGCCGAAGCGTATGGGTATGAACTTCTTTTTTCACACCAGCAGCTTTGGCTACTTGTTTGACTGCCCATTGTACGCCTCTCTGGCTGTACCGACTGTCAAAATCGCCTCCGGCTCTTTCAATGGGCTGACCGTTGAAAAGATAATCCTTGGGTTTTTCGGCTTCGATGTACTTTTTTAATCCCCGAATCAAGTGTTCCGAAAGCGGCACGTAACGGTCTTTTTTGCCTTTGCCTTGCACTACTTTGAGTTGTTGTCTGTCGAAATCTAAATCCTGCAAACGTACACTTCTGGCTTCCATACAACGCAAGCCGCAACCATAAAGCAAGCCAATAAGAATGCGGTGTTTGAGCAATTTTGCGTTTTGAAGCATCGCCCAGACTTCTTCTTTGCTCAAAACAACTGGAAGCGTTTTCTCGTGTTTTATCGACGGCAATCGAAGGTATTCATACGGAAGTCCTTCTGATTTTAACAAGAACCGAAGCCCATAAACACAGTGTTTAAAGTACGTTTGCGATGGGGTTTTGGACTTTTTCTGTTGGTAAAACAAGTAGTCCTGCACTTGTTCAGGATCCAATTCCGTTGGAATTTTGCCAAAATACAACGAAATAGCCGCCACGTGCCGCGAATAATTGCTAAACGTGCTTTGGCTTCGTCCCAATACCGAAACCGTGCGCTCAAAACGAGCTAATAGTTCCTCAAAACCGGGAACTTCGCGCTTGGCTTGGTTGATAATTTTGTTTTCTCTTAATAAATCTGGATGCTTTTTTTTGTAGTCATAATTTCAAAGTTTTAATTATCTTTGAAAGGTACAAAATCAGCGCGAGTGCTACCGAAGGTTTAGTTCAACAGGCGTTTGGCAAGATTGCGAATTTTGCAGTAAATACAAGTTTATATTTCGTAAGAAATTTTATCTTTGATAAAAAATAATTGGTTCCGAATTCCCCTGCTAGCGCGAGCGTCCCGCTCGTGAACACTAACAAGTATAGTACAAATCCAACCAATAAAAAAGGTGCAAGAACTACATCTTACACCTTTTCTATTTTAGACTTTCGTCTTATTTTATCTCGAATAATTAGGAGCTTCTTTGGTAATCGTCACATTATGAGGATGACTTTCGGTGATTCCGCTTGAGGTGATGCGAACAAAACGTCCTGTATCTTGTAAAGTTGGAACATCTTTGGCTCCACAATAACCCATTCCAGCACGAAGTCCACCGATGAATTGCTGCATACTTTCTTCCAATTCGCCTTTGTAAGGCACACGCCCTACGATTCCTTCGGGAACTAATTTCTTGACATCGTCTTCGACATCTTGGAAATAACGGTCTTTCGATCCGCCTTCCATCGCTTCAACAGAACCCATACCGCGGTAGGATTTGAATTTTCTTCCTTCGAAAATAATAGTTTCACCCGGAGATTCTTTAGTTCCTGCCAAAAGCGAGCCCAACATTACACAATGAGCACCTGCAGCAATGGCTTTAGGAATATCTCCTGTATACCGAATTCCACCATCAGCAATAACGGGAACGCCAGTTCCTTTCAATGCTGCAGCCACTTCTAAAACAGCCGAAAACTGAGGAAATCCAACACCGGCGATAACACGAGTGGTACAAATGGAACCTGGGCCAATACCTACTTTTACACCATCGGCACCATTTTCTACCAAAAATTTAGCGGCTTCTGGTGTAGCAATATTTCCTACGATAACATCTACTTTTGGAAAATTAGCTTTTATAGCTGCCAATACATTGACAACTCCTTGAGTATGACCGTGAGCCGTATCAATAATAATAGCATCGACTCCAGCATTTATAAGTGCGGTAGCTCGTTGAAGCGCATCGCCTGTAACGCCAATAGCTGCGGCAACGCACAAACGGCCGTAAATATCTTTATTAGCATTAGGTTTTTGAGTGAGTTTGGTGATATCTCTAAAAGTAATTAATCCCACTAATTTATTTTCTGAATTGATCACCGGAAGTTTTTCGATTTTATAGCCTTGCAAAACTACTTCTGCCTGAGCTAGAGAAGTTCCTTCAGCCACCGTAACCAAATTTTCGCTGGTCATTACCTCGATAATTGGTCTGGCATTGTTCGTTTCGAAACGCAAATCACGGTTGGTTACAATACCTTTCAGCACTCTATTTTCATCCACAATTGGAATACCACCTATTCCGTATTCTTTCATTGCTTTTTTAGCATCGGCAACGATCGAATTCAAAGGCAAAGTCACTGGATCGATAATCATACCGGATTCAGCACGTTTTACTTTTCGAACTTTTGCTGCTTGTTGTTCGATAGTCATATTCTTATGCAAAACACCAATTCCGCCTTCTTGAGCCATAGCAATTGCCATTTCGCTTTCGGTCACAGTATCCATAGCAGCGGATACAATGGGAACATTCAGCGATATGTTTCTGGAAAATTTTGATTTGATACTCACTTCGCGAGGAAGTACATTGGAAAAATTGGGAACTAATAATACATCATCGTATGTAAGACCTTCGCCGATAATCTTGGAGTTGTGTGCTATCATTGCAATTTGAAGTTGTAGTTAAATTGCGTGCAAATTTAGGCAATCTTAAGCAGATTTACATCATAAAAAGCAATTTTAATGATTAAATTTGTATAGCCTCAATTTTTACTAGCTAGCACCACGAATTTTAAACTTTACTGAAATCAATAAAAATATTTTACAGATGGAACAGTCAAATCAGTCACTACAAGGGCTTTCCGACGAAGAAGTACTACAATCAAGAGCAAAAAGCGGTTCCAATTCGCTAGAACATCAGAATAAAAACCATTTTATTTCCTCCCTTACTGAAATGATTCAGGAACCGATGTTCTTGCTTTTAATCATCGCGACCAGTGTTTATTTTATTACCGGAAAATACGGCGACGGTTTTTTTATGCTGGCTGCGATTTTTTTGGTTTCTACCATTTCACTCTACCAAGAATCAAAAAGTCGAAATGCTATTGATGAACTTAAAAAGTTATCGCAACCCAAAAGTAAAGTCATTCGAAATGGCGCTCTCATTGAGATTCCGAGCGAAGAAATAGTTGTAGGTGATTCTATCCAAACCGAAGAAGGCACTTTTGTTCCAGCGGATGGAATCATCATTCAATCCAATGATTTTTCGGTAAATGAATCTATTTTAACAGGAGAATCTCTTTCGGTTTTCAAAAATGAAAAATCCGAAATCAATCAAATATTTCAGGGAACGATTGTCGCCAGTGGTTTGGCCATTTGTAAAGTGACCGCTGTTGGAAACCAAACACAACTCGGGAAAATTGGAAATAGTTTAGCCTCTATCATCGAAGAAAAAACACCACTACAACTACAAATTGGAAATTTTGTAAAATATTTATCCATCATTGGATTATTCTTTTTCGGAATTGTTTGGGCAATAAATTTCTACAATTCTGGACTGTTTTTAGACAGTTTACTCAAAGCACTCACTCTAGCAATGAGCATTATTCCAGAGGAAATTCCGGTGGCATTTACCACTTTTATGGCTTTGGGAGCCTGGCGATTGATGAAAATGGGGATTATCGTTAAGCACACAAAAACGGTCGAAACCCTAGGTAGCGCAACCGTAATTTGTACCGATAAAACAGGAACAATTACTCAAAACAAAATGAGTCTGGCTCAACTCTACTTATTTTCATCAGACAAAATTGTACATCCAAAAGAACGACTTTCCGAGGATGAATTGGAATTACTCAGCATCTCAATGTGGGCCAGCGAACCCATTCCGTTTGATGGTATGGAAATTGCGCTTCACGATGCCTATGCAAAATTTACTATTCTTGATGAAAGACCCAATTATAAATTAATTCACGAATATCCATTGAGTGGAAATCCACCAATGATGACTCACATTTTTGAAAACCAAAAAGGGACCAGAATTATTGCGGTCAAAGGCGCCCCAGAAGCCATAATAGCTTCTTGCAAACTTTCTGCAGCAGAAATTCAAAAAATAAATAGGGCCATTGAATCGATGTCGAAAGAAGGCTTTCGAGTACTAGGTGTTGGTATTTCTCCCTTTTCAGAAAAAGATTTTCCAAAAACGCAGCAGGAATTTCTATTCGATTTCAAAGGAATAGTGGCCTTTTATGACCCTCCAAAAGACAACATCAAAACGGTTTTTGATGCTTTTTATAATGCTGGAATTCAGGTGAAAATTGTAACTGGGGACAATGCCACAACCACTTCTACAATTGCCAAACAAATTGGATTTAGAAATCCCGAAAACAGCTTGAACGGCGATGAATTGATGACTATGGATGAAGCTACTTTGAAAGAAAAAGTAATGGACACGACTATTTTTACCAGAATGTTTCCCGAAGCCAAACTCAAAATTATTGAGGCTTTAAAAGCCAATAACCAAATTGTGGCAATGACTGGCGATGGTGTAAACGATGGGCCAGCCCTAAAATCGGCCCATATTGGAATTGCAATGGGAAAAAAAGGAACCGAAATTGCCAAACAAGCGGCAAACCTCATCCTAATCGACGATGATTTATCGAAAATGACTGATGCTATTGCTATGGGAAGGAAAATCTATATCAACCTGAAAAAAGCCATCCAATACATCATTTCCATTCATATTCCTATCGTGTTGATTGTCTTTATTCCATTGGTTTTAGGATGGATTTATCCCAATATTTTTTCACCTGTTCACATTATTTTTCTCGAAATAATTATGGGTCCCACTTGTTCCATAATTTATGAAAATGAACCTATGGAATCGAATTTAATGCTTCAAAAACCACGTCCGCTAACGAATACCTTTTTCAATCTGAAAGAAATAACTATTAGCCTGATTCAAGGGCTGGCGATTACATTGGGACTTCTATTTATCTATCGATATTGTGTGTACCAAAACTGCTCAGAAAGCAGTACTCGCACGGTTGTTTTTCTCACTTTAATCGCGTCGAATATATTCCTGACCTTGGCCAATCGTTCGTTTTATTATTCGATATTTACGACTATTCGATACAAAAACAATCTGGTATTAATGATCATAGGAATCACCGTTATCATCACAAGTTTACTGCTGTTTGTTCCCGTATTCGCCCGATTCTTTATGTTTGAGGCCGTTTCGACTTTACAAATAGGGATGAGTATTATGGTGGGTTTTGTTTGCGTATTTTGGATAGAAATTTATAAAGCATTCAAGCGAAGAAAATCTTGATTTAATCAGGCGTATTTTTAGAAGGAAAAATAACATTGAGTCCCAATTGAAGTGACAAACTATGCGCCTTAGAAATATCTTGGTATTCCAAAAGATTGTCGGCTAAGAGGTAAAAATTGACTTTACCAAGGGTGGTTGACAAGCCAAGACCAATGTTTTTGGCAGAAAAAGAATCTACGGTGTAAGTGGCTTTCATTTCTAAAGAATCGAAAATTTGTCTTCTGTAAAAAGCTGTCAATGCCATCAGAGGGGTTCTGGGCGTTGCCATTGCAAAAAGTTGTGCTCCAACGGAGTTTGTATATTTAATTTCATTTCCACCAACGCAATTACAATCCGAACTTCTGCCATCGCCAAAGGAATATTGGAGAGAAGAATTAAATTTCAAGGGGCGCGAAGTCTTGTATTTTGTATGCAAAGTGTCTAAAGGAATGGCATCATTAAATTCATCTAATATGTCATTTGAGTTGCCAAGAACAAAATCTGGTGTTAATCCAACATAATTATAATAGCCTTTCCAACGGTAACTTTCGATTTCTTTGGTGTGATTTATAAAGCCAATATCGATCAAACTAGCCGTCAATTGCAGGTTTTCTTTTGGGTAATAAGTCAACCCTAAATCCAATCCTAGACCGAGATTCCCTCCCAATAAAGTTTTTTTCATGATATCACTTCCTGCATTTCCGGAGTAATTTTCGAGATAGTTTGTCAATCCAGAAGTATTGACCAATCCATTGGCCGAAATTACTTGTTCGTAAATAGAATTGGTTCCCTGAATGGTATAAAAATAGCCTGAGTTTTTAGTAGAAGACACATTAAAAATACTAGAATAAATTTTTCCTCTGGCGCCAAGAATCAGTTTATCATTCACTTTTTTGTGATAACCAATATGAAAAACGGAAAGCATTTCGCCTCGGGCATTCAAATCGCCCATATCAAAAACTTTTCCCAAATAATTCTGATTTCCATCCAACAATAAAATAGCGTAATCTTTGGGCATATAGGTCAAAACATCGAATTCCTGATACAAACCGAAGGAAAGGTAAGCATTGTCCTGCCAGTCACCCAATTTGAATCCACCGCTAAAAATTTCTAATTGTTGATTCAAACTAACCTTATCATTTCTGGAAGTAGAAAACACAACATTTCGTAATTTGGTATTAAAATCGACTCCATCATTGGCAAATAAATCATAAACGGAGAAACTACTCGAACCCATATTTGCTGAAAATCCAGAAAGCAATGGAATACCAACAAACCATTTATAGTCAACATCCGAACCCGGATTACTGAGCATAGATTGGGGCACGGAGGTGAAATTATAGAGGATTTGCTTGTTTTGAGAAAAACAACCTAGTGAAACCAAAAGGATAAAAACTAAGGAATACTTTCTCATTGCACTTCAAAATAAAGTGTGCCACTGGAGCGAAGTTTTAGGCTTCCTGAACTAGTGGCTGTCAATGGTGTGCCGGGAAGAAGAACAATTGCAAAGGCAATTTTTGTGGTTTTCTTCAAAATATCGAGTTTGGTATTTTCGAATATTTCAGTTTTCAAAACCACAATTGGACTTCCGGAATAGGCGGGCAAACTAAATGGAATCGCATAAAGCCTAGTATTATTATCATCTAATAAATACAAATTGATGATAAAAGCCCTATTGATGGTGTTGGTGAATTCGAAAAAAAAGTCTGTTCTTCGGATATTATTTGAAAAATCCGGATCATTAAACACTTCAAAATTCACTACATCACCTACCAAAGGTTGCTCCACTCCTCCGATAATAAATTGATTGGCTTTTATATCAAATGAAGCCATATTGGCAACCACTACAGGTTCCAACTTTAAGTCATTGGCTTGGTTAAAATCTAAATCACTAGAACAGGATGTAGAAAACAGTAAAATGATAAATATTCCTAATAGTTTGTTCATAGTTTCAATGCATTGGGGAATTACATTTTTAACGAAGATATTTATTTTTTAGTATTATTTAATGAAAGCTCGAAAATATTTTTGAAGCCGCATTGTAAGCACTTTCGAAACTCATAGCTCTCAAATTGATATTTTCTTTTTTGGAATTAAAGTAAGACAACATTTTCTCAGTAGGCATATTTCCTGTAAGAACATCTTTTGCCATCGGGCATCCTCCAAAACCTTGAATGGCTCCATCAAATCGTCGGCAACCCGCATTGTAAGCCGCATCTATTTTCTCGAACCATTTGTCTGGAGTTGTGTGCAAATGAGCACCAAATTCTATATTTTGGAATTTTGGAATCAAATTCGAAAATAAATACTGAATGACTTCCGGTGTAGAACTGCCAACAGTATCCGAAAGGGATAAGATCTTAACACCCATATTTGAAAGTTTTTCAGTCCATTCACCCACTATTTCCACGTTCCAAGGATCGCCATAAGGGTTTCCAAAACCCATCGAAAGATAAACCACCACTTCTTTATTGCTTTTATCAGCAATTTGAAGAATTTCTTGTAAAGTAGTTAAGGATTCTGCAATAGTTTTGTGGGTATTCCGCATTTGGAAATTCTCAGAAATCGAAAAAGGAAAACCCAAATATCGAATAGTTTGGTGTTGCGAAGCAGCGATTGCTCCTTGTGTATTGGCAATGATAGCCAATAATTTACTTTCCGTTTTTGAAAGATCTAAACGAGCCAAAACCTCAGTGGTATCTTGCATTTGTGGGATGGCCTTGGGCGAAACAAAACTCCCAAAGTCAATAGTATCAAAGCCTACTCGCAGCAAAGATTGAATGTAAGCTACTTTATTTGCAGTAGGAATAAAAGTTTTTATTCCTTGCATCGCATCGCGTGGACATTCGATAATTTTTATTGCTTCCATAGAAGCCCAAATATAAGAAAGTTTAGTCTCTAAAAACTTAAAGTTTTTCTAAAATCTTCTTATTAATGGCTTTTATCAATCCTGGTCCTTCGTAGATAAAACCAGTATACAATTGGATTAAACTCGCTCCTGCTTCTAATTTTTCAATCGCATCATCGGCTGAATGGATTCCTCCTACTCCAATAATTGGAAAGGCTTTATTGCTTTTTTCGGAAAGAAAACGAATCACTTCAGTGGAACGATTTTTCAATGGTTTTCCAGACATTCCGCCCACTTCTACTTTATTTTCAGATTGCAAACCTTCACGCGACAAAGTGGTATTGGTAGCAATAACGCCTGCAATTTTAGTTTCTTTGACAATATCAATAATATCCAACAATTGAGAATCGGTCAAATCGGGAGCGATTTTCAACAAAATAGGTTTCGCCTTGGGCTTAGTCAAATTCTGGTTTTGCAAGGTTTGCAATAGTTGTTTCAACGGCTCTTTCTCTTGTAATTCGCGAAGATTGGGGGTGTTTGGCGAGCTTACATTCACCACAAAATAATTGACATAATCATACAAAGCATCAAAACAAGTCAGGTAATCATCGACTGCATTTTCATTTGGAGTCACTTTATTTTTGCCAATATTTCCACCTATAAGAACGCCTTTGTTTTTCTTTAATCTTTCGACAGCTTCTTGAACTCCGCCGTTATTGAAACCCATTCTGTTAATAAGAGCCGTATCTTCAACCAAACGAAAAATGCGTTTTTTAGGATTTCCTTCTTGCCCTTTTGGCGTAATTGTTCCTATTTCAATAAATCCAAAACCAAGGTTAGACAATTCATTATACAAAGAAGCGTCTTTATCCATTCCGGCGGCCAATCCAACTGGATTTTTGAATTTCAAGCCAAAGACTTCGGTTTCCAATCGCTTGTCATCGACAACATATAATGCCCTAAAAAGTGAAGGTATTCCGGGTATTTTGGATAAATTTCGAATGAGAGAAAAGGTGAAATAATGCACTTTTTCAGGGTCAAAACAGAAAAAGATAGGACGTATAATTTGTTTGTACATAATAAAAGTGTTGTACTGCAAAAATAGAATTATCTAATCGATTTTATAAATATTTACATAAATAATTTCCCTTTATTAAAAACATATTAACCTGAACTCGATTACTATTAAAAAATTTAAACCACATAGAAAAAAAATTTTATAAATAGAAAGGCACTCTGCTTATCATAGGTTTACTCCGTCAGTTCGCTTTGCTCGTGTCATAGTTATGTGTAAATAAAATACCTATGAAAATCTACCCAAATTATATTATTTTAATAGCCTATGTGGTTAAAAATCAATAATCGAACTTAGTATATTAGAAAATAAATTTGATTACCCCTTAAATGTAAAATGCAAACTGGCCACTTGTCAACAGACAGGCTGACTGCCAACTTTTTTATTACCTTTGCAAAAAATAATTTTATGTCAAATATATATTTAGGTTATCACTTCACTGTTGAACCCAAAGAACTAGGTTCCGAAATCTTGATTGCCGAACTGGGAGAATTGCCTTTCGAAAGCTTTATCGATACTGATTTAGGCATTGTTGCCTATATCCAAAAAGACCTTTGGAATGAAAATATTCTGGACGATTTGTTTATCCTAAAATCACCTGAATTTACCATTTCTTATAAAATAGAAGAAATCGACCAAGTCAACTGGAATGAGGAATGGGAAAAGAATTTTGAACCCATCGATGTAGATGGAAAATGCCACGTACGTGCTCCTTTTCACCCAAAAACGGATGCCGAATTTGACATTGTCATCGAACCTAAAATGAGTTTTGGCACTGGGCATCACGAAACCACACATATGATGATTCAGCATTTATTAGAAATGGATGTTACTGGAATGAAAACATTGGATATGGGTTGCGGAACAGCCATTTTAGCCATTTTGGCCGAGATGAAAGGCGCTCAACCTATCGATGCTATCGATATTGACAACTGGTGCTATTTGAACTCTATCGAAAATGCCGAACGCAATAATTGTAAGCAGATCACAGTTTATGAAGGTGATGCTGCCTTGTTAAAAGATAAAAAATACGATTTGATTATTGCCAATATCAACCGCAATATTTTGTTGAACGATATGCAATCTTATGTCGATTGTTTGAATCCAAAAGGAACGCTTTTATTGAGTGGATTTTATACCGAAGACATTCCGTTTATTGATGCTTCCTGCACCCACAAAGGATTAACGTATGTTAAAAAGTTTGAAAGAAACAATTGGGTATCCTTAAAATATGTAAATTAGTAATCAAATATAAAAAATGGAAATCGATAGAAAAAATCATTGGGAAACGGTTTATGAAACCAAACAACCCGACGAAGTGAGTTGGACACAGGAAAATCCAAAAACTTCGATTGATTTTATTCACGAAACCTTTTTAGACAAAACTGCAAAAATCATTGATATTGGCGGTGGCGACAGTAAATTGGTGGATTATTTGTTAGCTGATGGCTACGAAAATATCACTGTTTTGGATATTTCGGCCAACGCCTTAGTAAGAGCTAAAAAAAGATTGGGGAAAAATGCCGAAAAAGTAACTTGGATTGTTTCGGATATAACCGAATTTAAGCCCGAAACCAGTTATGACATTTGGCACGACCGAGCTACATTTCATTTTTTGACCACATCAGAACAAATAAAAACTTATGTGAAAATTATCGAAAAATGGGTGAATGATTATTTGATAATAGGTACTTTTTCTGAAAATGGCCCTAAAAAATGCAGCGGATTAGACATCAAACAATATTCAGACATAGCATTGGAAAATCAGTTTTCAAATGGTTTTGTAAAACTAAAATGCATCACAGAAGATCATACAACTCCTTTTGAAACCAAGCAAAATTTCACGTTTTGTACATTTAAAAAAATCAAATAATACCCATTCAATTTTTATTTATAACCTACAATTTATCTAAAAATGAGCACTAAAGAAAAAGTTAGAGAAAGAGTAAGCCTTAAAGAAGCAACCACCATCAACAACGAAATTATACTGTACAACGATGATGTGAACACTTTTGATCACGTGATCGAAACCTTGATTCGAGTATGCAATCACACACCCGAACAAGCAGAACAATGTGCGCTGATTGTGCATTACAAAGGAAAATGTACTGTAAAAACAGATGTTTTAGAAAAACTAAAACCACAGTGCACCCAATTACTCTAAGCAGGTTTGAGTGCCGAAATAATTTAAAATTACATTTTACACCATAAAAAAGCAGGATCTTCGTTTTGGAAAATCCTGCTTTTTTTATATCAAGATACAATTATTTTAATCCAATTTCACCTCCCTCTCCTATGGAGAGGGTTGGGGTGAGGCTTTAATGCGGCAATTTATCTTTGAGCAATCCGTACAAAAACGTTCCGAAAAGTGCTCCAAAAAGCACCAGAATAATTGGCAAAAATCCTGCGCCTAGCAATATAAATATCGGACCGGGACAAGCACCGACCAAAGCCCAACCCAATCCAAATAATATTCCACCAATCCAAAAACGAATAGAACCGGGTTCTTTGGGAATAATTTCTATTGGCAAACCTCTGAAATCTTTGATATTTTTTCTCTTTATAATTTGGATTCCTATTGCGCCTGTGACGATAGCAACCATAATAATTCCGTACATATGAAAGGATTGAAATAGAAACATTTCATAAATTCGGTACCACGAAACCGCTTCGGATTTGGTCAACACAATCCCGAAAACAAATCCTACAATGATGTATTTTACTGCTTTCATAGTCTAAAAAAGTAAAGGAAAAATAAAATGTGCCATAATCAATCCGCCTATAAAAAAACCAATTGCGGCTTTTAAAGAGGGTAATTGGAAACTGCTTAAACCATAAATGGCGTGTCCAGAAGTACAACCGCTGGCGTAACGGGTTCCAAATCCAATCAAAATTCCTCCAATAATCAATATCAAAATCGTTTTGGGCGACTGAAAAATGTCGTTTGCAAATAAGGCATCGGGCAATAATTTTCCGTTGGGAGCATCGATACCAAGTTGTGACAATTGCTCGATTGTTTTCGGATTGATGGCCACATTGGATGCATCACTCATAAAATGTACTGCGACAAATCCGCCCAACATCGCTCCTAAAACTACCAATAAATTCCATCGTTGCGCTTTCCAATCGAAATCAAAAAAACCAACTTTTTTACCCAATCCTGACATTGCACACAAGGACCGTAAATTGGAGGACATACCAAAAGTCTTTCCGAAATAAATCAGGCTAATCATCACCATTCCTATCAAAAAGCCTGAAACATACCAAGGCCAAGTTTGAAATAAAATCTCCATCATCTCATTTTTAAGGAGCGAAAATAATAATTCTAATTTTATAATAGCGAATAAATAAGGCATAATTGTTGTTTATCGCAGCAATACCTATTAAATTTGTTGCTCCAAATCAATTCAATATTTCGAATCAAAAACTATCATCCCTTAAAAAACGAATCCTTCAATTATGAAATGAGCATAACCGATAATTGGTAGCAAACACCAATGATAATATGCCAATTACATTGAACAAATAAAAAACAATAAATATCAACATATGAAAAAAATACTTCCTTTTATCGCCGTATTCATTAGCATTGCATCCTGTACGAGTACAAAATCGACCATAAAAAATATCGACAATAATGCACCCAATCTTACTTTGGTCGAAAACAATACTTTTTTAATTTCGGAATTCAGCAAAGACAAAAAATACGGGTATGATAAGGACTATCCCATTAATATTTTCTTCGAAAGTACTCGAAATGTAACTATCAATCAGCAACGCTTTTTGAATGCTTTGGCTGGACCTAAAGGCGAAAAAATAAGCTATACCAAGCTAGAAAGTTGCTGTCCGTTTCCCACCAAAAGAAGTGAAATGGGAGCAGGATTGTTAGATGTTTACGAACTAAAATGGGAAGGTCAGAAAACGCCCGTACTTTTATATCTCAACATTTACGAAAAAGGAGTTTTGATGGTGCCTTTTGGAATGAGTTTGAAAAAAAAATAATTCAAAACCACAAATCCTAACTATCTTTGCACTTTCAAAAATCACATTATGAACATACAGAACATTCCACAAATAAAACATACCGAAAGCGGCAATTTCTTTCTATTGGCGGGACCTTGCGCTATCGAAGGCGAAGAAATGGCAATGCGAATTGCCGAAAAATTAGTTGGAATTAGCGATAAATTGGAGATTCCTTTCGTCTTCAAAGGGTCTTTTAAAAAAGCCAATCGCTCCAGAATTGATAGTTTTTCAGGTATTGGAGACGAAAAAGCATTACAAATTCTACGAAAAGTTTCCGAAACTTTTGGCGTTCCAACAGTGACCGATATTCATACCAATGAAGATGCTGCGATGGCTGCCGAGTATGTGGATGTGCTGCAAATTCCCGCTTTCTTGGTGCGTCAAACCGATTTAGTGGTGGCTGCTGCCAATACTGGAAAAGTCGTAAACCTCAAAAAAGGACAATTTATGAGTCCCGAAAGTATGAAACATGCAGTTCAGAAAGTATTGGATTGCCAAAATCAAAACGTAATGGTCACCGACCGCGGAACGATGTTTGGCTACCAAGATATGGTTGTCGATTTTCGCGGAATTCCCACAATGAAAGAATATGCGACCACCGTCCTAGACATAACACATTCCTTACAACAACCCAACCAAACTTCGGGGGTAACGGGCGGAAGACCTGATATGATCGAAACTATCGCCAAAGCAGGAATCGCTGTGGGTGTTGATGGAATTTTTATCGAAACACATTTTGACCCTGCCAATGCCAAAAGTGATGGTGCCAATATGTTGCATTTAGACTATTTCGAAGCCTTGATGACCAAGTTAGTCGCTATCCGAAAAACCATAAATCAATTTTAACTTTTATATTTTGAAAACTAGAATATCATTCGCTTTAGTGTTAATTCTGAGCTTTGCATTCAACAGCTTTGCACAAAATGACTCGATTAAAACAGAGCGATATACCGCACACAATAAGGGAAAATTCACCATTTCGTGGGGCGGAAACCGCGAAAAATTTACGCAATCCGACATCCATTTTATGGGGGAGGATTACAATTTTGTGGTACAAAGTGCCGAGGCACACGACAAACCCAAAGGTTGGCATATCGACTACATTACACCAGGTCGGATGACCGTTCCTCAAACCAATTTCAAATTGGGCTATTTTTTCACTGACAAATACAGTATTTCTGTCGGAGTGGATCATATGAAATATGTAATGACCCAAAACCAAATTGCTAACGTCACTGGTTACATTAATTTACCTGCAGATCAATCGGGATCTTATTACAACGGAAGTTACAGCAACACCCCTGTAGATATGTCTCAAAATGGCGCCCAAGAAGGTGGTTTCGAGGAAGGTACTACGCAGGTGGGGACTCCTGCTTTTCTAATGTTCGAACATACCGATGGTTTAAATTATGTGTATACCGAAATTGCCCGTCAAGATGATATTTCGAAATGGTTGGGTATCAAAAACACCGATAAATTTCAAGTCAATATCAACGGTGGTTTTGGTATTGGGCTTTTGTATCCCAAAACCAATACTACGCTGCTGGGCAAAGAAAGATACGATCAGTTTCATATTTCGGGTTATGGAACATCGCTCAAAGCAGGTCTTAATCTGACTATTTTCAAGTATTTCACTGTAGAAGGTGTTTTGAAAGGTGGCTACATCAATATGCCTGACATTCGAACCACTCAAAACAGTTCAGACTCGGCAAAACAAGAGTTTTTCTTTGGCGAAACTATCATCGCTTTTGGAGGAATTTTTAGACTTTAAACCAAATTATAATTCAATAAAAAAAATCTCCTTCAGGGAGATTTTTTTATTTATACAAACCTAATGCCTCTTGAATTACATCTTCCAAAATCCGATTATCAATACTTTCTAAGGTACAATAGCGAAGGGATTTGACTGTATTTCGATTTTCCCCGATTAGATAATCTTGGTTTCGCTTCAATTCAAAACCTCTTGCAAAACCAGCGTCAACAAAGCCCTTCTTGTGATTCGGAGCCAAATAGCAAAACGGCTTTTTACGATAATAAAAATAGGGAATCCCCCATTTGAACAACAATTCTACTTCCGGAATTGCTCTTTCGAAAACTGCAACCAAATGCAGGAGAATCACTTGATATTTCTCGGGTTGTCTAAAGATGTATTCGTCCGTAAGTCTCATGTTGTAAAAATAATAAAAAGCTATTATATTTATTCTTAAATTAGTAGCTCAAATAAAAATGCCTTTGCACTCCAATAATGAGATTCTATTGTCAATCATCAAATTCGTAAACAATAGATGGGCATCAAAGTGATCTGATGATTGAAGATTATAAGAATTTATTAAAACCTTAAAATATAAAAATATGAAAGAAATTAAATATCCAAGATCATTCTCCCACATTGGAATATCGGTTCCTAATATAGAAAAGGCTGTAAAATTCTATAGTGAAGTGATGGGATGGTACGTCATAATGAAGCCCTCTCTAGTCAAAAAAGAAAGAACAACGGCTATCGGACAAATGTGTATTGATGTATTCGGTGAAGATTGGGAAGAATTTGAAATTGCACATATGTCCACTTCGGATGGTATAGGCATAGAACTTTTTAGCTTTCCACATGGTGAAAAAAAAGCGCCTGAATTCAAACCTTTCAACACAGGACTATTTCATTTTTGCGTACAAGATCCTGATATCGAAGGTTTGACAACAAAAATTATTGAATATGGTGGCAAACAAAGGATGCCAATAAGGGAATATTATCCTAATGAAAAACCATATAAAATGGTTTATGTAGAAGATCCATTCGGAATTATTTTTGAAATATATACCCATAGTTATGAATTGACCTATTCGTCTGGAGCTTATCAAAAATAAAAGTACTACCGAATCAGATGCGGCAGTAAAGCACTAGGGTAGTATTTATTAGAACATTTTTACTGGCCGCATTTTTTAGGACGAATTGCGATTATGATAATACGATAACCGCATCGTAGCGCGCGACAAAATCGTGAAAAACCGGGGCAAATATAAATCGACCGAATAAAAAAGACTGAACTATACTAAAATACACAATGCATGAATTCAAATATCGGCATTTTATACGCTACTGTTGACGGTCAAACGTTTAAAATTTGTACAGTCATTGCGGATGTTTTAGTTGAAAAAGGCAATCTAGTCCAACTGTTCTCTATTGACGATTTCAATGGAAAAGTAGCTGATTTCGACAAGTTTATCATAGGTGCAAGCATCCGCTATGGGAAACATAATCCAAAAATAATCGAATTCATAAACCAAAATAAAATAGCACTCGACAAAGTAGAAAATGCCTTCTTTTCGGTGAATCTAGTGGCCAGAAAACCAGAAAAAGCAAGCCCGGAAACCAATCCGTATTTTATCAAATTCCTTCAAACCATCCATTGGATACCCAAAACATCAGCCGTTTTTGCCGGTAATCTCGATTATCAAAAATATCCTTTGACCGACAGATGGATGATTCAGTTGATCATGTGGATGACAAAAGGTCCAACCAATTCAAAAGCAAAAATCGAATACACCGATTGGGATAAAGTGAAAGAATTCGCAGTTTTGATGCACAATAACTAAAGTATTACCAAATATAATATACTCTTCATACTATTTTTGGACTTTGTAAAAAAAAATTGTTTCTTTGAGAAATGATAACGTACCGAAGTAAATGATACAAAACCCATTGGTTCGAGTAAAAAATGGTATAAAACCATCCTAATATGAGCAAACCGCTAATTTGGTACTTAAGAAGGCATCCACTATTATATAAAATCAGGTACCAATTAGTATCTAAAACTGTTGCTTCGGAAAATATCCAAAATTTTTGTTACAACGACATCAATAAGAAAAACCAAATTCCACCTTTATTTTTTGAAATAAATAAACTAATATTTGATACTACTACCAAAAAATTAAATGATTTTGAAAAAGCCAAAACTATAGCGATTTGGCTAAGAAACAACATCAAAGGCGGTCCAGGATTAGGGAATTCTTCGGCAATGGCACTCCAAAAAATGATTGCTGGTCAAGGGGGTGTTTGCAGTGACTTTTCGCAAATTTACAATAATTTCTGTGTTATTAATGAGCTGAAAGTTAGAGAATGGGGAATGAAAAATCTTTCTTCGGACAAAAGTATTTCAGGAGGACATTCGTACAATGAAGTATATTGCCATGAACTACAAAAATGGGTAATGATAGATGTAGCCAAATCGATTATTTTCTATGCTTCGAATCCTGAAATCCCACTCTCATCTTTGGAATATATTCGTTTAAAAAAAGAAAATAAAACGATAAACATCAAAAACATTAACGAAAATGCTGCTTTGGACATCGACAATGTAAAAAAAATCTATCTTTCATCCATTTCTTTGCCCTTTCTGATTTCCAACTACGACAATAAGACTATTGACAATTATTTAGAAAAACTTGATTTTCTGCCAGTATCCATCATTCACGGAATACTAATGCTCACTGGGCAAGGATATACCTTTGGGTTTCCTGAAGAAACAAAATAAAACGCCTACACTATTTCAAAAATTCGATTTTTACATTGCCAAAATTTATCTTTAATTGACAATGCATTGCACAATCATTCCTATTTGTATCTTTGTTGAAAATATTTTTTTATGCAACAGATTATAGACCGCTTTATAAGCTATGTGACGATTGATACCGAATCGGATTCGAGTTCAGAAACTACTCCAAGTACAGTAAAACAATGGGATTTAGCCCATAAACTGGTTGAAGAACTAAAAACTATTGGATTACAAGACGTTACCATTGATGACAAAGCCTATATTATGGCGACCTTGCCTTCGAATGTAGAACAAGAGGTTCCAACAATAGGATTTATTTCGCATTTTGATACCACACCTGATTTTACGGGTGCCAATGTAAAGCCACAAATCATCCCAAATTATGATGGTAAAGACATTGTCTTAAATGCGGACCAAAACATCATTTTGTCGCCCACGTATTTTAAAGATTTATTGCAATACAAAGGGCAAACTTTGATTACCACCGACGGCACTACCCTACTCGGCGCCGATGACAAAGCCGGAATCACCGAAATTGTTACCGCGATGGAATTCCTAATCAATAATCCCGACATTAAACACGGAAAAATACGCGTTGGATTTACACCTGACGAGGAAATTGGTCGTGGCGCTCACCATTTCGACGTAGAAAAATTCGGCTGTGATTGGGCGTATACTATGGATGGAAGCCAAATAGGCGAATTGGAATATGAAAATTTCAACGCGGCTGGAGCCAAAATTACTTTCAAAGGAAAAAGTGTGCATCCTGGTTATGCCAAAGGCAAAATGATCAATTCAATGCTGATTGTCAATGATTTTATTAACGAGTTGCCAAAAGGAGAAACCCCGCAAGAAACAAAAGGCTACCAAGGATTTTTTCACGTGCATCATTTAACCGGAAGTATCGAAGAAACCGTGTTGGAACTTATTATCCGCGATCACAACAAGAAAAAATTCGAAAAACGCAAAGAATTAATTGCCAAAATCTCCCAGAAATTCAACAAGAAATTCGCTAAGCAATTCGGCGAAGACATTGTAATCGCAGAGGTAAAAGACCAATATTACAATATGAAAGAAAAGGTCGTTCCTGTAAAACATATTGTAGATATTGCTGAAAAGGCGATGAAAGAACTGGGAATTAAACCTGTTATAAAACCTATTCGTGGCGGAACTGATGGCTGCCAATTGTCGTACAAAGGATTGCCTTGTCCAAATATTTTTGCTGGTGGACATAACTTTCACGGTAAATACGAATATGTTCCGGTAGAAAGTATGCAAAAAGCGGTAGAAGTAATTGTGAGAATTGCTGAACTAACGGCCAAAGGGGATTTTATTAAAAAAGAAGTAAAGTCAAAAATAAAATAAACGATGCCTGTACAAGATGGACAAAGTAAACCAATGGGCACTTGAATTAGACCTATTAAAAACGATTATCGCTAAAAAAGAGTTAACCGAAACTATCAAATGGGGCAGTAATGTATATGTTCACAATGGCAAGAATATAGTTGGGATTGCGGGATTCAAAAACTTTTTTACGATTTGGTTTTTTAATGGAGCGAAACTAACAGACCAAAAAAAAGTTTTGATAAATGCTCAAGAAGGTGTCACAAAATCAATGCGTCAATGGCGATTTAGATCGAAAGACGAAATCGACGAAGAAACCATTTTGCAATATCTAGAAGAGGCAATGCAACTATAAAAATTAAATTTTAAGGAAGTCCTAAATCCCAAAGCTGAAACCAACAGTTTTGGGATTTGTATTTTAAATCTAATAAATAACCCGTTGGTTGTAATTCAATTTAAATTTTTTAAACGCATAGAATCATAGTTTTTTTAATGATTTTAAAAAGACGCGTCGCTTGATTTTAGTAAATCAGAGCTATGTGAACCCAAAAATTGGGCTATAACCTCTTTTTTCTATGATTCTATGCGTTTCAATTTTACTACATCTAAAAATTTAATAATTTCACCCAACGGGTTAATAAATATCAAAAAAGAATACTTCCGCAATCTTTTCGTGATAACTTCGAGCGAGATTTGTAACTGTAAAAAGACAGTTATTTAGTCAATGATTTTTACTCATTCAAGATAGGCCATATAGAATTGATGTCAAAATGAGTATATTGCAACTAAATAAAAATAATTTTCACCTTAAATAAGAGTAAAACAAATTCTGATTTTAAGCATAAATAGAACGATATGAAAAATATTTTAATGATTGAAGATGACATTTCCATAGTGGAACTTGTTGCGATTCATTTGAAAGATATTTATTGTGAATTGACCAAAGCCCATACCGGAACTGACGGATTAAGCTTGGCCTCCAAAAATAAGTATGATATGATTATCCTTGACGTGATGCTGCCTGGAATGGACGGAATCGAGATATGCAGAAGGTTGCGCGCCGATAAAATATTCACACCCATATTAATGTTAACCGCCCGAAGCGAAGAAATTGACAAAATAATTGGTCTTGAAACTGGAGCCGATGATTATTTGACGAAACCTTTTAGCATTAGAGAATTTATTGCTCGTGTAAAAGCCATTTTGCGAAGAAATGAAATGGTCAATACAGAGAAAAAAGTAGAAGAAGAAGTTTTTGAATGCAGCGGATTGAAGATAGACCCCATCAAAAGAAAAGTAACACTCGAAGGAGTAAAAGTAGAACTTACCCCTAAAGAATTTGATTTATTGTATCTTTTTATGTCAAATCCCGGTAAAAGTTATTCTCGAGAAAATGTTTTGAATCTGGTTTGGGGATATGAATTTTCGGGCTACGAACATACGGTAAATTCACACATTAATAGATTACGCACAAAAATCGAAGCCGATCTTACCAATCCAAAATACATATTGACCACTTGGGGAGTTGGCTACCGTTTTACTGATGAATTAAAATAATTATGGAAAAGTCGACATTTAACAGCTTGTTTTGGAAAATATCCATTGTGTTTTTTATTCTTCTTGCAGGAGTTGGAGTAATGTACACTTATGTAAGTCACGAATATTCTAAAACCTATCTTGAGGAAGTAAACCAAAGACTCAATCACGATACCGCCAAAAATATCGTGGAGAACTCCACTAATTTTTACAATGGCGAAGTTATAAAACCAGCTCTTGAAGAAATGTTTCACCACGTGAGAGCCATCAATCCAAGTCTTGAGGTATATCTAGTCGATCCCAAAGGAAAAATAATTGCTTGGTATCCGCCGGAACGAAAAATTGCGTTGAAACAAATAAATCTAAAACCGGTTTTAAGTTTCATTGCGAATGCGAATTCCTATATTAAGGGTGACGATCCGCTTAATCCTTCGCAGCAAAAAGTATTCTCTGCGTCGCCTTTGACAATGAATAATATGCTGTACGCCTACATTTATGTGGTACTTAACGGAGAGCAACAAGAAGCAGCTTCCAACTCACTTTTTGGTGGATATTTATTAAAATTAGGCGCCAGAACAATGGGAATTACCTTATTATTTACCTTTTTAATTGGTTTGTTAATCATCAGGATAATAACTAATAATTACTCCAAAATTCTAACGGTAATGCAACAATTCCGTCAAGGAGATTTGAAAGCGAGAGTCGAATTTAAGTCTATGGGCGACGAACGACAATTGGGCGAAATGTTTAATGAAATGGCCGATATTCTAACTTTAAACATAGACAAACTCAATGAAGTCGAAAACCTTCGACGAGAACTAATTGCCAATGTTTCTCACGATTTACGAACGCCAATCGCCATCATTCGGGGCTATGTAGAAACCCTGCAAATGAAGGAAGAAACCATAACCATCGAAGAACGTAAGCAGTACATCAATACCGTACGGGAAAGTGCAGAGAAATTAGAACGATTAGTAAATGAGCTTTTTGAATTGTCAAAACTAGAAGCTAATCAAGTTTTAGCCAAAAAAGAACCCTTTATTATTAGCGAATTAGTGAGTGACATCAGCAGCAAATACCAATTGATAGCAGAAACAAAAAATATTTCTATCAATACTGTTTTGTCTAAAGAATTACCACCCGTATTTGCCGATGTTTCTTTGATTGAAAGAGTAATGCAAAACCTGATTGACAATGCTTTAAAATTCACCCCAAGTGGTGGAAAAATAGAAATAAAAACCATAAAAAGCACCGATAATAATATCGAAATATCGGTCACCGACAACGGAATAGGAATTCCTGAAAACGACAGAGAACAAATTTTTGCCCGCTATTACAAAGCCAATAATTTTACTGATTTAAAAAACAGTACAGGACTTGGGCTGGCCATTGCAAAAAAGATACTCGATTTACATCAATCGACGCTCGATTTAGTGAGCAAAGAAAACGCTGGAAGTTCTTTCATTTTTAAACTAAAATGTATTTAAAAAAAGATAGGTAGTAGACACCTTCTTTACCAACATTCTATTTCATTTATCAACCCATTTCAATAGTATTCTAAGAATGCCTGGGCGAAGCCTTGCTATAATTCAAAATAAATCGTAAACAATTAAACACTAATCTTTAAATCTTAAATTATGAATGCAACAAAAATTTCAACAGTATCGAGCGTATTACAAAATATGCTTAAAGTTTCTTTAGTAATGCTTTTTCTATTAGCATTAAACTCTTGTTCGAGTGATGATGACAATTCAAATCCTACTACACCACCAGTAGCCGGAAATGTGGCACCAGATTTTACTTTAACATCCTTGAGCAAACAAACCGTAAAACTATCGGATTCCAAAAACAAAGTTGTGGTACTTTTCTTTTTTGGAAACGAATGTCCTTCCTGCAAAGCAGCCGCTCCTTCGGTTTGTATGCAATTAAACGCACCTTTTGCCAAAAGAACTGATTTTCAACTCTATGGCATTGATCAATGGGACGGTAATGAAGCCAAAGTGCAAAGCTTTCAAACCATTACTGCAGTAAGTTTCCCCTTATTATTGATGGGGTCAGGGGTTGCGGCTAGTTACAAAACTACCTACGATCGAATTGTTGTTATCGACAAAACGGGTAAAATTATGTTCTCTGGAAATCAAGGTGCTGCCTCAGATATTGCTGCTGCAAAAGCAAAAATTGAAGAACTTTTAAAGTAAATTTCAACTTCTTTTTGGCCCAGAAAATTATAAAAAGAACCAAAAAAGAGCCCCTTATTTGGTTCTTTTTACTCTATAATGCAAATAATATGTCACTCAGGCGCGGTCTTGAAATCGTGAACAAATTAATTGTTACAAAAATTCAGTTGAAATCGCATTCCATTTTAAAATCAAAAAACTATGAAATTAATCTATTTAGCGTTGCTGTTTTTTATTGGCATTGAACTTCAGGCACAAACGATCAAAAATTTCAGCTTAAAAGATACTCAAAACAACACCAAAAGTTATGAAGATCTAAAAGGTGAAAAACTCACTGTCATCGATTTTTGGACTACTTGGTGCAAACCTTGCCTAAAATCGATTCCTGCCATCAACACCATTTACGAGCAGTACCACGACAAAGGGGTTTCCTTTATTAGCATTAATTGCGATGGTCCGCGAAGTATAGCCAAGGCAGGACCGATGAGCCAATCGCTGAAAATACAATATCCTGTACTTTTAGATATCGATTCTACCATCAAAACCCAACTCAATTTATCGGCATTCCCCACTTTAATTATTATCAATGCCAAAGGAAAAATTGTATGGTTTCACGAAGGTTTCGTTCCCGGTGACGAAAAAGAAATAATGGCTCAAATCGAAAAATACAGCAATGAAAAATAAAATAGTTTTTGCCGCCGTGGTGATGCTTTTGCTGTGCTGCACCAATCGAGGATTTGCCCAATTTTATGGCAGCAATATCCTAGAAACACAATATGGAAAATTGCCCACCGACACCATTAATTTTGGTACAGCCTACGATAGAGCTTTACTGGGCTATACCTACAAACGATTTACCGCAGGTGTAACCTTAGAAAATTATTACACTCGTTACGAAGAGCGGAATTATACACAATTCACCCAATATTCGCTAAAATACAATTCTAATATTTTAGATGTTTCCTTAGGGAACTTCAACGAAACCATCGGACGTGGCATATTACTGCGGTCGTTCGAAATTCCGGGAGCCATACTCGAAGACCAAGGCTTTAGGTCCCGCAATTATTTTTTCAGAGATGTACAAGGAGTAACTGCAAAATTGAAACTCAAAGACTTTACCACCAAAGTGATTTGGGGAAAGCCTTTGAACAATGTCTTTCCGCCGAATCAAGACAACGCCATTCGAAGGATCGATGAAATAAAAGCCATTTATTCTGATTATACATTCAAAAAACAAACTCTGGGCGCTTCATTTCTCGCACTGGACAACGACAAAGGAAATAGCAATTATAGTATGATTACGTTATCGGGCGTGCTTTCGCCAAAAATAAATTATTACACCGAAATTGCTAATGATCTCGACAATGCGGCGACTCACGCCTATTATGGCAATATCAATTTCACTTTTGATAATTTAGGCATAACCGCCGAAGTCAAGGATTACAATAATTTTCTTCTGGGCTCTGGTTTCAACGAAGTTCCAGCCTTAATCAAGGAACACAGCTACAGAGTACTCAACAGAAGCACGCACGTTGTACAACCGATCAATGAATCTGGCTACCAAATAGAAGTCTATTATACCTTCCCGGATTCCTCCGTTTTGACCCTCAACAACGCCCTGGCAAAAAATGATTTGGATAAAGAATATATTTTTCAAGAATACTTCGCCGAATATTCCTTCTCGATCGCGGCACATCACGATTTCAAACTATTTTTAGATTATGCTCAAGATCCGTTCAAGGACCAAACTGACCGCCTCTCCACCGGAATTTATGCAGATTGGAAAATAGCCGAAAAATCATCAATAAAAACGGAATATGAATTTCAGTATTTCAACCGCGGAGGCATCAATGTCCAAAATCAATTGCTAACCTTGGGGTACGCTTTCCAATCCAAATGGGTTTTCTCCTTAGTCAGTGAGCTATCTAATGATCCATTTCTAACAAATAAATCGTGGAAAACTTGGTTTGGAGGTAATTTAAAATACCAAATCAACAACGAAAATAGCTTGCAGTTATTTGCGGGACAACGTCGTGGTGGCCCTGCGTGCAATGCCGGAAATTGTTATGAAGTCTTGGATTACGAAGGAGTTGAATTGAGGTGGACCACTCGCTTTTAAGCCATAATTCTATTTTCTACCACTTGAAAATCGTTTTCAGAAAGCCATCGTTTGATGGTTTTTTTGTTCTGTAGTAAAAACCACGGCATTCACATTTAAAAAAAGTTGACACAGATTTCAATCTATTTTGATTACACGACTTATTAAAACAACTAAAATTCGTGGGATTTAGTTTTAAAACTAATACAATTTGTGCTAATTCGTGCAATTCGTGTCTGAGAATTTTAAACGCGAATGCCCTGATTAAAAACTTAACATTGACGAATTGATTTAATGATTATATTTGATAACACATAATTTACAATTAATTAACATAAAAAATCAAAATATCACATGGAAGAAAACAAAGAAGAAACAGTAAATGAAATTACTACAGAAAAAGTGGAAGAGGTTGCGAAGCCTGCAGCACGAAAACCGAGAGCTCGGAAACCAGCCACCACAGTGCGTAAACCAAAAGCAGTCGTTGAAGAAATAATCGAGCAACCCACTGTAGCCGAAACGGCAGAGGAGGTAATTATAGAAGAAACTACCTTGGAAGAAATTTTTGCACCAATAGAGGAAAAAGAAAAAAAAGAAAAAAAGAAAAAAAACAAGATGAAGGAAAAAGAAAAAGAAAAAGCGAAAAAAGCAAAGGCAAAAGAAAAAGCAAAAGCGAAAGCTAAAAAAGCAAAAAAAGCAAAGAAAGAGAAAGCTAAAAAAGCCAAACTGAAAGCCAAACTGAAAGAAAAAAAGGCCAAAGTAAAAGCTAAAAAAGCAAAGAAAAACAAAAAGAACAAAAAGAAATAGTATGATGCTATTCCATTAAAAAATCCCAAATTCCAATTGTAAAATTAGAATTTGGGATTTTTAATTGTGGTGCACTATTTATTTTTTTGCCAAAGCAGCACTCATTTCCATAGAAATAGCAGAGCGCTCCATTTTCAATTTTCCAGCCATAGTTTCGATAACAACCGTAGTTTCAGCAACCTCAGCGATTTTCCCGTGAAGTCCGCTTTTGGTGATGATTTTGTCGCCTACTTTCAAAGCACTTTCGAATTCTTTTTCTTGCTTAGCTCTTTTTTGTTGTGGTCTAATCATAAAGAAATAGATAACCACGAACATTAATAAAAAAGGCGCAAATTGAGTTAACTGTCCCATAATTTTGAATTATTTTTTTGTTTATTTATTATTAATTGTGTTGAAATTTACATTAATCCACGTCCCATCTTTTGAATTCTGTTGCCGACTTGTAGTTCTTTGACCAAATTGTCCAAAATTCCATTGATAAAAATACTACTTTTTGGTGTAGAATATTCTTTGGCCAATTCTAAGTACTCATTCAACGTCACTTTCACCGGAATCGAAGGGAATTTCAACAATTCGCAAATCGCCATTTTCAGGATAATTGTATCAATTTCTGCAATTCTTTCGGTGTCCCAATTGGGGGTTTTATCGACATATTCTTTGGCTAATTCCGATTCGTTTAAAACCGTTTTTCGGAATAAATCGCGAACAAAATCGCGGTCTTCAGCATCTTTGAAAATTTTAGGTACTTTCAAATTTCCGCCTTCTACTGGTTTTATAGCTCTTAACTGTTTGATAATCTCCGTATTTACCACCGGAATATCATCAATCCAAGTCAATTTATGATCTTCGAGATAATCGTATAATTTGTCGTTGGGAACAATTACTTCTTGAAACAAATTGGCAATAAACTCTTTGTCTTCCTCAAAATTGTTCACCGCATTGCTCATATATTTTGCATATAATTTGCTTTGCTTAATATCATTTAGGAGCAGAATAATGTAATCATCATTCAAAGTCCAATTGTTGATTTTTCGAGTTTCAAGAGCAATACTCAACGAATTATTTTCAGAAAGTATCTGAAAAATAGCGTTTTTTATGAATTTTTGATTGGGCTTGCGTTCCTCCGGAGTAGCGAGATGTTTCTGACTGGATAGGTGCAAAAATTCAGATTCTTTTTTGCAAATTTCGATCAAAGAGGAAAGCATTATAAGGTATAAATCCTGAATTGCGTCGATACTGTAAAAAAGAAATTTTTCTTCCTTTTCGAGATTATCTGACCCATTTTGATGCATCGCATAAATGGTTTGCATTACCTTAATACGAATATGTCTTCTGTTTACCACCTTGTAAGAACTTTTTTAAATTAGTTTGCAAAAATAAGAATTTCATTTTTTAAAACAGAATTAAACCTGAAAAATATCTAATTTTCCTATTACCTTTGGAATTCTAAAAGAATAAAAATCCAGATGAAAGAATTACAGCATTTAAATAAATATTTTTTCAAATACAAATACAGCTTTTTGTTGGGCATCGTGATTACGATTGTGGCGCAAATATTTTCTTTGTTTACACCGAAGTTAATCAGCAAATCCTTCACGGTCATCGAAGCGTTTGCAAAAGATAAATCCGTATCGAAAAGCATCATTCAACAAGAGTTGATTACGAACATTTTACTCATCATTGCCACCACAATAATCGCTGGTTTCTTGACTTTTCTGATGCGTCAAACCCTGATCGTGATGTCGCGCCACATCGAATTCGATTTGAAAAACGAGGTGTTCCGCCAATACGAAATGCTATCACAGAATTTTTACAAACAAAACCGCACGGGCGATTTGATGAACCGCATCAGCGAAGATGTTTCGAAAGTAAGAATGTATGTAGGCCCTGCGGTAATGTACACCATCAATACGTTCATTCGTTTTGCAATCGTCATTATGTATATGTTTAGTGTTTCGCCTCGACTCACTCTTTACACGCTGCTTCCCCTGCCGATTTTGTCGTATGCTATTTTCAAAATTAGCTCTGAAATCAATAAACGAAGTACCATTTTTCAGCAATATTTATCTAAAGTTTCGAGTTTTACACAAGAAATTTTTTCAGGAATTCGAGTGATAAAAGCGTATTCGTTAGAAGATCAACATCAAAAAAATATGGTGGATTTATCACAAGAAAGCAAAAGCAAAAGTTTGAAATTGGCCAAAATTCAAGCGCTTTTTGGTCCATTGATGTTGGCACTTATTGGAATAAGCAACTTGGTGGTGATTTATTTTGGTGGTTTAATGTACATCAACGGAACCATCAAAAGCATTGGAACCATCGCCGAATTTATTTTATATGTCAATATGCTCACTTGGCCCGTAGCCTCATTGGGTTGGGTTTCATCAATGGTGCAGGAAGCTGAAGCTTCGCAAAAACGCATCAATGAATTCCTGAAAATCGTTCCTGAAATTCAAAACAACAATCCCGAAAAATCCATAATCGAAGGCGCAATTTCTTTCGAAAATGTGAGCTACACTTACGATGACACTAATATTACGGCCTTGAAAAATGTATCTTTTACCGTTCAAGAAGGCGAAACCTTAGCGATTTTAGGGAAAACGGGATCCGGAAAATCGACGATTATTTCGTTGATTTCTAGACTGTATGACGTCAGCGAGGGACAAATTACAATCGACGAAAAAGAAATCAGCCAACTGAACTTATTCGATTTGAGAAACACCATCGGAATCGTTCCCCAAGATGCATTTTTATTTTCGGATAGCATTCGAAACAACATCAAATTTGGAAAAGAAAACGCTACCGATGAGGAGGTTGAAACGGCTGCTAAAAGTGCTGTAGTGCACGACAATATCATCGGCTTCAACAAACAATACGACACGATTTTGGGCGAAAGAGGCATTACGCTTTCTGGCGGACAAAAACAACGGGTTTCAATCGCTAGAGCTATTATCAAAAATCCAAAAATTTTGCTTCTCGACGATTGTTTATCTGCTGTAGATACCGAAACCGAAGAGGCAATTTTGAACAATCTTCAGGAAATTTGTAAAGACAAAACCACCATTATTGTCAGTCACAGAGTCTCCTCAGCTAAGAATGCCGATCGGATTATTGTTCTAGACGAAGGGCAAATTATTGAGCAAGGTTCTCATAATCAATTACTAAATCAAGAGGGCTATTATGCCGCTTTATATTTGAAACAACTTTCTGAAAAAGAATTGCAATAAATGTTGTGTAAATCAACTATTTTTTAGATTTTTGAGTACTACTTAAGAACACTAAATAGATAGAATGATTATGAGAGAACACGATTTGTTAGAAAAAGAAGAAATATTTTCGAAAGTTTTAAGAGCTGGAAGAAGAACCTATTTCTTTGATGTGAGAGCAACAAAAGCAGATGATTATTACATTACGATTACCGAAAGCAAGAAATTTACAGAAGCAGATGGTTCGTTTCATTTCAAAAAACACAAAATTTATTTATACAAGGAAGATTTTGCTGCTTTTACTGAAATTTTAGAAGAAATGACTTCGTATGTTTTGAACCATAAAGGCGAGGAAGTAATTTCTGAAAGACATCAAAAAGATTTCAAGAAAGAATACGAAGCAGAAACATTTGAAGAAGAAAAGTTACCGTCCACTTCGAATTTTACGAATATCGAATTTGATGATATTTAAATTGTAAAACAACTACCAAAATAACTAACCAATCCCTAAAAAAACCTGAAAGTCATATGATTTTCAGGCTTTTTTTTTGCAAAAAAATAATACAAAAAAATCCCAAAACTTTCGCTTTGGGACTTGTAAATCGTACAACAAATAGTGTACATCGAATATTATTTCACGTCCATCAATTCGACATCAAAAATCAAAGTTGCATTTGGTGGAATCACTCCTCCCGCCCCACTTGGCCCGTATCCTAAATCCGACGGAATGACAAAGCGAGCTTTATCGCCTACTTTCAATAATGCGATTCCTTCGTCCCAGCCTTCGATTACTTGTCCGATTCCTAATTTGAATTCGATTGGTTTTTTTCTTGGATAAGAAGAATCAAACACTTTTCCGTTTTCTAATGAACCTTCATAATGCACTGAAACTGTTTTTCCATTCTCTGCTTGTTTTCCGCTTCCTCTTTGGATAAATTGGTAACGCAAACCGCTTTCTGTTTTTTCGAAACCAGCCGCTAGTTGTTCCATTTTGGCTTCAGATTCTGCTTTCAAAGCGGCTAATTTTTTCAAACGCGCCCCTTTCAATCCTACATACGCTTCGATAGCGTTCCATTTTTGAGCTTCCTCACCTACTCTTATAATTTCGAGAGTTTCTAATTTATCGCCTTGAGCAATGGCATCTACAACATCTTGTCCTTCAACCACATTTCCGAAAACGGTATGTTTATTGTCTAACCAAGGCGTTGCCACGTGTGTGATAAAAAATTGCGAACCGTTGCTTCCCGGTCCAGAGTTTGCCATAGACAAAACACCAGGCCCATCGTGACGCAAATCTTGGTGAAACTCATCATCAAATTTATACCCTGGATCTCCCGTTCCAGTTCCTAGAGGACAACCTCCTTGAATCATAAAATCAGGAATTACTCTGTGAAAATTCAAACCATCGTAGAATTTTTGTCCTTGAGGTTTAATTTTGTTCTCCATATTTCCTTCAGCTAGGGCAACAAAGTTTCCTACAGTTCCCGGTGTCAATTCGTGAGTAAGTTTAACTAAAATCGAACCTTTTGCAGTGTTGAATTTAGCATATATTCCGTTTTCCATTTCTTTTATTTTTTTTAATGAAGTGCAAATTTACAAAAATTATTAGTTTTCCGTTTTATATGGAGGCACTAAATTATGAATTAGGTTTTTTCAACTGATTGATAATCGAAATAACATCCTGATTTCCCAAACCAGAATTCAAAGCATTAGTGTAAGTATCTATAATAGCATCTGTCAATGCGAAATTCACTCCATTTTTCTGAGCCAACAATACATCTTTATGCATTAAACTCAAGGCAAATGCCGCTTGATAATCATCCTTAATCAACATTGGGGTTTTCACCCTAGAAGCACCACTCCCACAGGCACTTTCGTTAATAATTTCTAACAAATCCGAACGATCAATACCATTATTTTCGGCAAACAACACCGTTTCTGCTAAGCCTAAATACAATATGGAAAGATAATAATTCACGCTCAATTTGGTTGCAATTCCTTTGCCATTGACCCCAACGTGTTTGATGAATTTACCCAATTTTTCAAAATAAGGCATCGCCTTAGTCAGATCCGCTGCGTCTCCGCCTACCATAATGGTTAGCGTTCCATTGGCCGCGGGTTGCGTACTTCCGGCCACAGGAGCATCTAGAAAGGAAGCTTTTTTCTGTTTTAGTCTTTGGGCAGTACTCACGGAAAGTTGTTCCGAAATGGTACTCATATCAATAAAAAGTTTCCCCGCTATGTCGTCCATCCCAAGAATTTCGCCAAAGACGGCCTCAAGGGCTTCGTCATTACTGAGCATTGTAAAAATGATGTCGGATTGCGCTACTAATTCTCTACTATTTTTAGCGATTGTGACACCTGTATTTTCGAAAGGTTTTGTCTTTAGAATATTTCTGTTAAATACCGTTAGTGGAAAACCTGCTTTGGACAAATTGCTTGCCATTGGCGTTCCCATATTGCCGAGACCGATCCAGCCTATCTGTTTCATATTTGCTATTTTTTGATTGGAATGTAAATTTACTATATAAATTCAGGAATGAATGCAGTATAATCGTATTTTTGAAATACTAAAAATAAAATCATTATGAGCTCAATTTATAATGCGAGTGACAATGCTGCGATACTTTCCAGAATTGAATCTCTTAAACCAGAAAGCAAGGCGCTCTGGGGGAAAATGACAGTTGATCAAATGCTGAAACACACCAACGAAGCCATTCTGATTGCTTTTGATGAAAAAACCTTGAAAATTAATTTCCTAATGCGATTTTTAGGAAAAATGATGAAGCATAAAATTTTCAATTCCGAATTTAAAAAAAATAGTCCCACAGCTCCTGAATTTATTTTCAAAGAACACTATGATTTTGAAGCTGCAAAAAAAGATTTGACCATCAATTTTAGCCGTTTTGCCCAAGGTCCGGAGGCAATCAAAATCACCGAACATCCGTTTTGGGGAAAGATGACATCCGAAGATTGGGATAAATTGATGTGGAAACATTTGGATCATCATTTAAAACAATTTGGGGTTTAAACTCGCTATACATCGCTTATTCATCTTACTATTATGAGCATCGTTCGTCACAAACATTTCTTTTTGTCCTATTCTGAAGAGCACGAACAAGCAGAATGGGCCGCTTACTATTTAACCAGCGATAAGAACAACCGCCACCATTATCAAAGACCGTATTTCAAACAAGACCCGCTGGTCGATACCGAATCAGCGCATTGGAGAAATTACAAAAATACAGGTTTCGACAAAGGGCATCTGGTGCCTGCTGCTGATATGAAATTCAGTCAAGAAGCGTACAACGAAACTTTTTTAACCTCGAATGTAGCGCCACAAAATAGAGATTTCAATTCTGGAATATGGAATAGACTCGAAGAAAAAGTACGATATTGGGCCGATAAATATACTGCAATTTTTATTGTAACGGGAAGCGTACTTCATAGTCAACTCACAAAAATTGGCGACGAAGACGTGTCTGTTCCTGATTATTTTTACAAAATCGTAGTTCGAGTGCAAAATGACGCATTAGTAATGATTCCGTTTTTGGTACCCAATGAAAAGTCAGATGCTGCGCTGTATCATTTTGCCACTACCATCGAAAAAATCGAGGAAATCACTGGAATCAATTTCAATGAAAAACTGGCCGAGAAAATTGAAGAAAAAATAGAAAAAGAACTCAATTACAAAGAATGGAGTTTTTATTGATTCCTTTCTGTGCCACCTCGCTCGGCAAAGTCTCTAGCTAAGAAATTGTGTTCCTCAGTATTTCACTGACTTAGAAATTAAATAACTAAAACAAAATCGGTTGAAAACTGAAAGTTACTACATCAAAGTTGGGAGACTTTGCGAAGCCTTGGTATCTTGGCGGTAGCCAAAGCTCTATTCCCTATAAAAACTAAATAATGGGTAAGGGATTTTATGCTCAAAAGTGACCGAAAACACTATAAAACGATTTTGAAATCGCTCCAAAAAAAAAGAGGCGCACTTGCCTCTTGATCCCGACCCTTCGGGGCTCTCTCAAAACTTTACGACAACTCCATAGTGTTGGCGGCAGGTACTCCGGTTCCGTTCAACAGGAGCTTCATTGTTCGTGCTGCGCACGCAAGGAAACTCTAGCTGTTAGCAGAAGTTTTTTATTTTGATTTAAGACATAATCCATTATCTCCGATTGCAAAAACTGAATTTCCAATTGTTATTATTTTTGAAATTGGCGTATTTGTTTTGTCGTAAATTACTTTCCAATTTTTTCCGCCATTTTCAGTCTTCAATATTTTACCTTCGTATGTTGATAAGAACCCTATTTGTTCATTTTTATAAGAAATACTTAATGGTAAATAACCTATTGTAGATATTTTCATCCAAGACATTCCTCCATTTAAAGTTTTGAAAATTTCTTGATTAATATTTGAGTAAAACCCAATATTTTCATCAACAAAACTAATTGAAGTTATATTTATAGATGAAGTTATTTTAATCCAATTTACACCATTATCGACTGTTTTAACAATTTCACCTTCATTAAAGTTATCAAAATTACTACCTCCACACGCATAGCCAACATTATTTTCAAATTGTAAATTACTTAAACTATAATAGGTATTTGTATTATATTTTTCAACCCAATTATTGCCACCGTTAGTTGTTTTAAGTATTCTTCCTCCTTGAGTAATAAATCCTAAATTATCATCTCTAAAATTTATAGAAAAAATACTACTCCCATTTAAGCTCCCAATCTCATTAAAACTAGAGCCAGAATTTTGTGTTTTATATAATCCAATTCTTGCAGTAAAAAAACTATTTTCATTTAAAATAAATGCACTTAAAAAGCTATGATTAATTCCGACATTTAACTTATTCCAAGTTTTACCACCATCATTTGTTTTTGCAAAATATCCTAGCGTTCCACATACGATGCCTTGGTTTTCATTAATAAACGAAATATCAGTCAATCCTTGGGTTGTATTTATTTCAATTTTTCGAAAATAATCACTTGATAGTTCATTATTATCATCCTTTCCACAAGATATTAGCGTAATTAAAAAAAGTAAAATTATATGTTTTCTCATTTTCACAAATGTTTAGTTTAAAATTTCTGCTAACTCATTTATAGGCAAAATAAACCTTCGTATACGAACCCAAAAAAGGGTATATTGGCGAAGGTTTATTTCGCTTTATTATGTATCAAATATATAAAATTTATATTACAAATTTTAAAATATAAATGATTATTTTTCTCTAAAAATCTATCAGTTAAGACCACAAGATTGCAATTAAGTGCTGGAAATAGCTCCTCAAAAAAAACTTTGTACCTTTGCAACCTAGAAAATAAAAAAATGCGCATAGATATTATTACCGTTTTACCTGAATTATTGCGAAGTCCGTTTGAGGCTTCGATGATGAAACGTGCCATCGACAAGGGAATTGTAGAAGTTCATTTTCATAATCTGCGAGATTACACGACCAACAAACAAAAAAGTGTCGACGATTATCCCTATGGTGGCGGCGCCGGAATGGTGATGAATATTCAACCTATCGACGATTGCATCACGCATTTGAAAAGCGAAAGAACCTACGACGAAGTCATTTATATGTCACCCGACGGAGAAACTTTGAAACAAAAAATGGCCAACACGATGTCGATGTACGAGAATATCATCATTCTTTGTGGGCATTACAAAGGTGTGGACCAACGTGTTCGCGACCATTTTATTACCAAAGAAATCTCGATTGGCGACTATGTTTTGAGCGGCGGAGAATTGGGCGCTTTGGTTTTATGTGATGCTTTAATACGACTAATTCCCGGAGTTTTGAGCGATGAAACTTCGGCTTTGACGGATAGTTTTCAGGATAATTTATTGTCTGGACCAATATACACAAGACCTGCCGATTACAAAGGTTGGAAAGTTCCTGAGGTTCTCACTAGCGGAAATTTTGCCAAAATCGACAAATGGCGCGAGGATATGGCGTATGAACATACTAAGAACAGACGACCGGATTTGTTGGAATAAACAGCCCCCTAACCCCCAAAGGGGGAATTTAAAACTATCGTAAAAATTTTTAAACTTTAAACTTTAAACTTTAAACATTTTTAATTACATTTGCACCCTCATTAGACCAACCTCTGGCGAAAACCGTGAATGTTGCTCTATTTTAAATCATAATAAATAAAAAAGATGGCAGATTTATTGAAATTCGTACAAGACGAGTTTGTAACAAGAAAAGATTTCCCTGAGTTTGGAGCTGGTGATACTATCACAGTTTTCTATGAAATTAAAGAGGGTGAAAAAACAAGAACACAGTTTTTTAAAGGTGTTGTAATTCAAAGAAGAGGTTCTGGAATCACAGAAACTTTTACTATTCGTAAAATGTCAGGTTCAGTTGGAGTGGAGCGTATTTTCCCAGTAAACTTGCCAGCTTTGCAAAAAATCGAAATCAACAAAAAAGGTCACGTTCGTAGAGCAAGAATTTTCTACTTTAGAGAACTTACCGGTAAAAAAGCTAAGATTAGAGATAAAAGAAGATAGTCAAATTATCTTTTTACCTTTAAGTCCCGATTATTTCGGGACTTTTTTTTGCTCTAAACCGAAGGAATGCTAGGATAAGGCGCAGTAAATAGTAAGTCAAATTTTTCAATTTAATAAAAAAATCAAGCTAAATTTAACTATTCTCTTTTCGCAAATTAAAAAATAATAATATCATAAATATTAGCTAAAATTGAAACATATTAGGACTGATTAACTATTTACGAAAACGTTTTTCTTACATTTGTAGCCCGAAAATAATATTAAGTAATTTTTCAGTATAATGTCTACAAAATCTAAAATTTTTTACACGCTTACCGACGAGGCGCCTTTATTGGCCACCTATTCTTTTTTACCAATTGTACAAGCAATTACCACCACTTCTAATATAGAAATTGAGACTAGAGATATTTCTCTTGCGGGTAGAATTTTATCCAACTTTCCTGAATTCTTGAAAGAAGATCAAAAAGTAGCAGATGCTTTATCGGAATTGGGACAACTGGCCAACACTCCCGAAGCCAATATCATCAAATTACCGAATGTTTCCGCATCGGTACCGCAATTAAAAACGGCTATTTCGGAATTGCAATCGCACGGTTATGCGGTTCCAAATTTTCCTGATGAACCTGCAAATGAAGAAGAAGTCGCTGTAAAAGGTAAATATTCTAAAATTTTAGGTTCTGCCGTGAATCCTGTTTTACGCGAAGGAAACTCGGATCGTCGAGCGCCAAAAGCCATAAAAAACTATGCCAAAGCCAACCCACATACTATGGGAGCTTGGTCCTCTGAATCAAAAACCAAAGTCGCTTCGATGGAAACGGGTGACTTTTACGGAAGTGAAAAATCGGTTACGATTGCAGCAGCAACAGATGTGAAAATTGAGTTGGTGACCAAAGACGGCTCCACTACTGTTTTGAAAGCAAGCACTCCATTAAAAGCGGGTGAAATTATCGACAGTTCGGTAATGCACTTGAAAGAGTTGAAAAGTTTCGTAACCAAAACCATAAAAGAAGCCAAAGAACATAACCTATTGCTGTCGGTTCACTTGAAAGCAACGATGATGAAAGTATCAGACCCCATTATTTTTGGTGCCGTGGTGGAAGTATATTTCAAGGAGGTTTTCGAAAAATACGCCGCTTTATTTGATCAATTAAATGTTGATACCCGAAATGGTTTGGGTGATGTGTATGCAAAAATTGCTGGACATGCAATGCAAGCTGAAATTGAAGCCGCCATAAACCAAGCTATCGAAAACGGTCCCGCCTTGGCGATGGTCAATTCAGATAAGGGAATCACCAATCTTCAAGTTCCATCAGATGTAATTGTCGATGCCTCAATGCCAGCGATGATTCGTACTTCGGGGCAGATGTACAATAAAGAAGGTAAGCAGCAGGATACCATCGCTATGATACCAGACCGTTGTTATTCTGGAATTTATACCGCCACCATCGATTTTTGTAAAAAACACGGTGCCTTCGACCCAACAACTATGGGAAGTGTTCCAAACGTAGGTTTGATGGCACAAAAAGCAGAAGAATATGGTTCTCACGACAAAACCTTTCAAATCATTGCAGACGGAGTGGTTCGTGTTGTGGATGCTAACGGAACCGTTTTAATGGAACAAGCTGTTGAAGCAAAAGATATTTTCAGAATGTGTCAGGTTAAAGACGCTCCAATTCAGGATTGGGTAAAACTAGCTGTAAACAGAGCGCGATTATCGAATACGCCAGCCGTATTTTGGTTAGACGAAAAAAGAGCACACGACAGAGCATTGATCGAAAAAGTAACCCAATATTTAAAAGATTTTGATACCACAGGTTTAGACATTCGAATCCTAAATCCGGTGGAGGCTACGAACTTTACCTTGGAAAGAATCGTCAAAGGCTTGGATACCATTTCGGTAACGGGCAATGTATTGCGTGACTATCTCACCGATTTATTCCCAATTCTTGAAGTGGGAACTTCGGCCAAAATGTTGTCTATCGTTCCCTTAATGAATGGTGGAGGTTTGTTCGAAACTGGTGCTGGCGGATCGGCTCCGAAGCATGTGCAGCAATTTGTAGAAGAAGGCTATCTGCGTTGGGATTCGCTAGGAGAATTTTTGGCATTAGGCGCTTCTTTAGAATATATTGGACAAACACACAACAATCCGAAGGCGATTGTTCTCGCAGAAACCCTAGATGTCGCCACCGAGAAATTCTTGGCCAATGACAAATCTCCCGCGCGTAAAGTGGGACAAATCGACAACCGAGGTTCTCATTTTTATTTGGCAATGTATTGGGCAGAAGCCTTGGGAGCACAAGACAAAGACGCTGAACTCAAAGCCACATTTGTTCCAATCGCTGCTGAATTTTTTGCAAATGAAGCTAAAATCAACGCCGAATTGATCGGATCACAAGGAAAACCGCAAAATATTGGCGGATACTATCAACCCAATCCGGAATTGACTAGTAAGGCGATGCGTCCGAGTGAAACATTCAATTCGATATTGGCAAAAATCGCTTAATACACCATAAAATTTCTATAAATATCTAAAAGACAGCTGGAAAAGGCTGTCTTTTTTATTTCACAAAACTTTAACACTTGTCTAGTAAAAACATCTAAAAACATAACGAAATTTGCATAACAAAATTTTCGAAATGAACGCTATTAAAATCAAAGTCCTACTCCTGTTTTTGTCGCTGTCGCTTACTTCTTTTGCTCAAGAAACTAATTCAGGTGATGCCTCAAAACAAAAAATCACCATCAGCGGAACTATAACAGATTCTAAAAATAACGAAACATTAATTGGTGTTAATGTATCTATTTTAGAATTGAAAACTGGGGTAACAACCAATGAATACGGGTTTTATTCAATAACCTTGCCCAAAGGGAGCTATACTTTACAAATCAACTATTTAGGTTTCCAGACCATCGAGGAAAAAATTGAATTGACACAAAACATTAAAAAAAGTTTTAAACTCGTTAGTAGCGAACAACAATTGAAAGAAGTTGTTATCACTACCAATAGAAAAAGCACCAATATCAAAACACCCGAAATGAGTGTCAACAAACTCTCGATGGCCACTATTAAAAAAATGCCAGTGGTTTTAGGTGAAGTCGATGTGATAAAATCCTTATTACTTCTTCCCGGCGTGACCAGCGCTGGCGAAGGCCAATCGGGTTTCAATGTTCGTGGTGGTGGCGCTGACCAAAACTTAATTTTATTGGACGAAGCCACCATTTTCAACTCTTCACACGTTTTTGGGTTCTTCTCGGTTTTCAATCCCGATGCGATTAAAGATTTAAAATTGTACAAAGGTGGAATTCCTTCGCGTTATGGTGGTCGAGCTTCTTCGGTTTTAGACATTTATCAAAAAGACGGAAATAGCAATTCCTTTCATATGAATGGCGGAGTTGGACTAATTTCTAGCCGTTTATTGGCCGAAGGGCCGCTGGTGAAAGACAAAGGTTCTTTCCTTGTTGGAGGTAGAACTTCCTATGCGCATTTGTTCTTGAAGTTGACTGATAATAATAATTCTGCTTCATTTTATGATTTGAATGCCAAACTGCACTACGAAGTAAACCCGAACAATAACCTCTATATTTCCAGTTATTTTGGTCGAGATTTTTTTAATATTAGTAAAGAATTCCAAAATACCTATGGAAACGCCACCTTCAATTTGAGATGGAATCATTTGTTTTCAGAACGACATTTTTCCAATTTATCAGCCATTTTTAGTGATTATTATTATGGATTAACACTAACCTCTGTTGGTTTTGATTGGCAATCGAGTATCAAAAACTTCAATTTGAAATACGATTTGAAATATTATTTGAATGACAAAATCAAATTGAATTATGGATTAAACTCCATTTATTACAAATTCAATCCCGGAACAATTAAACCCATTGATGAGAATTCCAGTATCAATTTCAGTCAATTAGATAAAAAGAATGCATTTGAACCTGCGATTTACCTAGAAGCTGAACACCAGGCATCGCCAAAACTATCCTTTTTATACGGTTTGCGTTATAGTATGTTTTACAGATTGGGAGCATCGACTGTCAATTTATACAAAGACGGTTTAGCCGTAACGTACAATGACCAACTCAAAATTTACGAAAAAGGTGTTCCCATCGGAACAAAAGAATATGGCTACAACGAGGTAATTACGTCCTTTTCAAATCTAGAACCACGTTTCTCGAGTTCGTATATTTTAAACGAAAAATCATCGGTAAAAGCAAGCTATAATCGAATGGTGCAATACTTACAATTGGTTTCGAACACCGCCTCACCAACTCCATTGGATATTTGGACCCCAAGTGACGAATACATTCAACCGCAAATTGCCGATCAAGTAGCTGTGGGTTATTTTAGAAATTTCAACAATGACCGGTATTCATTAGAAGTCGAAAGCTTTTACAAAAAAATAAAAAATAGAATTGATTATATTGATGGCGCCGATTTGATTGCCAATAATGCCATCGAACAAGTCATCCTCAACGGACAGTTAAGAGCGTATGGTCTTGAATTATTACTACGCAAGAACTCAGGCAAACTCAATGGTTGGATTGCCTATACCCTATCCAATTCCGAACAACAAACACCCGGCAGAACACCAAATGAATCCGGAATAAACAATGGCAATTGGTACAAAACAGGCTTTCATAAATTACATAATCTGGCCGTAACAGCCAACTATAGTTTAAGCCCTAAATGGACATTTGGAGGAAATTTTATTCTGCAATCTGGGCAACCCGTAACCTTCCCGAATGGGCAATACGAGTATCAAGGAATCGTAATTCCAAGTTATGGCGCTAGAAACGAAGACAACCTGCCACTGTATCATCATTTAGATTTATCGGCAACTTATATTCCCAAACCCAACAAAACAAAAGGCTGGCAAGGCGAATGGGTATTTAGTGTTTACAACATTTACAATCGAAAAAATGCAGCATCCATCAGTTTTAGAGAAAACCAAATTTCCGGCTCAAATGAAGCTGTTAAACTCTCCATTTTTGGCGCAGTCCCTTCTGTAAGTTATAATTTCAAATTCTAATATCATGAAAATCACAAAATATATAGCCTTATTCTTTGCATCTCTATTCTTTGCAAGTTGCGAAGATGTTATCGAGGTCGATTTGAACACAGCCGCGCCACGATTAGTAATCGATGCTGCTATCAATTGGCAAAAAGGCACCACCGGAGCAAATCAAAAAATTATTTTATCGACCACCACTGATTTTTATAGCAATGTGATTCCAAAAGTTTCTGGAGCTACTGTTTCTATAAAAAGCGGGGGAAATTTAACGTATGTTTTTACTGAAATTCCCAACACAGGCGAATACCAATGCAGCACATTCAAACCCATAATTGACGAAAGTTATACTTTGACTGTTGTTTATAAAGGCGAAACTTACACGTCTACAGAAACACTCAAATCTGTCACGCCAATAGCTAGAATTGAACAAAAGGATAACGGAGGATTTTCAGGCAAAGATTACGAAATACAAGTATTCTTTCAGGACCCTATTGCCAAAAACTTCTATATGGTAAAATTCTTTCCCGACATTTTCAAAGCACCAAGTTACAGCATCATCAAAGACGAATACACCAACGGAAATGAAAAGTCCTGGCAGTTTAGCGACGAAGACCTAAAAGTAGGTGGAAAAATTGCCATCACGCATTACGGAGTTTCGGAATCGTACTATAATTATATGAACAAAATCATTTCCCTTTCGAGTAGTTCCGGTGGCGGAAGTCCTTTCCAAACGCCGCCAGCAACCGTTAGAGGAAATATTGTAAACCAAAAAAATATCGACAACTATGCCTTGGGATTTTTCTCTTTAAGCGAAGTCGATGTTCGAGAGTACACCATTCAATAAGGAGCTAATCCAGCCATTCATTACAAGTCCTCCCTTAAAAAACTATTTTTCTAAGCTCTAAAAGGAGCTTCTCCCGAAGCTTCGGGAGTCGCTCTTTTAGAACAAGAAAAATTAGTTTTTTGCAGTCCGGGCTTTCCATTGCTGTCTGGGCTAGTGATTGTAGATTTTTGATTAACGACTTTTGATTTCAGATGTTTTAGAATTGTAAAATCAACGATCTTCTATTTTTGCATACATTTGCACAAAATCTGAAATCTAAAATCAGAACTCTAAAATCTAAATTCAAATGTCTTCACACCACATTGTTCGCGATGACCAAGAACCCGCTTTAATTATTGCCAACGGAGCTTCCTGCAAACAGGAGTTGTTGGGACAATTACTCGAATGGTCTCCATTAGTAATCGTACTCGATTCGGCGATGGAACGTGTTTTGGACTTAAACATAAAAGTCGATGTGCTGTTGGGGGACTTCGATCGAGGTTTTGATCCTAATTACTACAAGGAAAAACAATTCCCATTGGACATTGTTCACACCCCAGACCAAAACAAAACCGATTTAGAAAAAGCATTTGATTATCTGATAGAAAGAAAAATTCCGGCGGTAAATGTGGTTTGGGCTACCGGAAAAAGAGCCGATCACACCATAACCAACATCACCACGATTTCTAAATACCGAAATCTATTAAAAATAGTACTTCTCGACGATCATTCAAGAGTTTTTCTGTTGCCCAAAAAATTCCAAAAATGGTATCCAGCCCGTACAACTATATCGCTAATTCCTGTTGGACAAGTCACCGGAATTCATTCGCAAAACCTCTATTATCCGCTAGCAAACGATAGCTTAACTATTGGCTACAGAACAGGAAGCAGCAACCACGTCAAAGAAGATGGTTTGGTTGTTATAGAACATGAACAAGGGGATTTGTTATTGATGGAATGTTGGGATTAACTGCAATAGATTTTAAAAAAGTATGTAAAAATTCTGCATTCTGACGCGAAATTAAAGTATCCAAACGAAGAATTTAAAATTGTTTTTTAATTCTTATCGAAAAAAGTGGCAGAAAATCTTTGCGTTACCCTTCGATTAAAAATTATACAGGAATATTTCGATGTTTCCTTAATTGTAAATAACAAATCACGTAACTTCATTCAATTGAGTTCTTTTTTTACCTCTTTATTTTTTATTGTTATCTCAATTTTTTTTTATAAAAAACAAAATAATTTCTTTTTTTTGTAGAAATTTGAAAACCAACACTATAAACTACCTTCGATGCTTTATTTAAAAAATATATTCCTTTTGTTGTTAGTGATTCATCTCTACTTCACTTCTGTACCAATCTATGCACAATCGAACAGTGACCATAAAAATTTTTATAAATTTACCAACCTACAAAAAGGCTTAGCTTTTATTGGTTTAACAGGCGGAGCTAGTACCAGAACTAGTGTAAACGAAGACATCTTAATTTTAAAAATTATTGATAAACAAAAAGACGGATATAATATTCAACTTAATGGTGGGTATTTTTTAAGTAAGTCATTTGCCGTTGGAGGCATAATTAAATATGACTGGGCAAAATTGAATCAGGTTTTAGAAAATTCAGAAGGCGCGATTACTTATGTAAAAGAGGCAAAAACCAGCCTTGGAGGAGGTGTTTTTATGAAAAATTATCTTCCCATAGCTCCCAATGGGAGATTCAACCTTTTTAATGTAGTTGGCTTAGGAATGAATGTTGAAAATAAAGTTTCTGAACAAACCACCGATGATATATTAACCCGCTATTATACCACGACTAACAATTATAGTATCGGAATAACCCCTGGTATCCAGGTTTTTATTATAAAAGGATTTGCAACTGAGGTCGGAGTAAATCTTGCTGGATTAACTCATTCTAACAAAAAAACCACTGTAAATCAGATAGAAAGTTCCACAGTTAAAAGTAGCGATTTGGATTTAAAATTAAATATTTTATCTTTAAATATTAGCTTTTATTACTTTTTTAAAACTTAATAAAATGAAAAAAAATATCCTTTTCATCGCATTCCTATGTTTGGCGCTTTCAAACTGCGTGTCAGAAGATTATTATGGCCATTCTAACCAAAAAAAGATAGTGACATTTATACTTGAAAATCAGGTCGGTAATACTATAATTAACGAAACTCAACAAACTATTGAAGTTACTGTTTCGGCATCTGCGACTATTAAACAATTAAAACCAACAGAAATCACACTTTCTACATTTGCATCAATTACCCCATCCGAAAACCAAACTTTAGACTTTTCTACACCACAAATATATACAGTAAAAGCTGAAGATGGTAGTACCAAAACCTATACTGTAACCGTTAAACAAGAAGGAAGTGAACCTCAACTAGAAAATAGTAATTTTGACCAATGGTATATGACACCCAAAAATTATTATGAACCAGGATTGGACTCTAATTCTATTTGGGTCAGCGGGAATGCTGGCGTCACCACTTTGAGCACCGCCAATGTTACTCCCTTTACTATAAACGGAACTAATTTGGCGGCTAAACTGGTAACCCAAGATATGGGCAATTTAGCAGGACTGGTAGGACAACGTATGGGTGCTGGATCAATGTTTACCGGTAAATTTGAATTGGATTTATCAAATCCAATTAATTCAGCAAAAACTGGAATTCCGTTCGCAGCCAGACCCAAAAAATTTTCGATTGAATACGCCTATAATCCTGGATCTCCCTATTTAAATAACAAAGGGCAAATTCTAAACACCAAAGATGCTTGCGATATTTATGTCCTTTTGGAAAATAGGAACGGAACTACAACAAAAAGAGTCGCTACAGCCTGGTTTAGATCAGAAGAAAAAGTAATCGATGCCTTCAAAACATTGACTATAGATTTGACTTACGGGGAACTTAGTGGTAATTTTCCTGATTATCAAAAACCAAAAAACGGCTTATACGCTACTTCTAACGAAGCAGTTACCCACATTTCAGTAGTGTTTGCTTCTAGTTTCAAAGGTGATTTACTAGAAGGAGGAACAAATAGTACTTTACTGGTAAATAATTTCAAACTGATTTATTAACTAATTTTATAATTTGATTCTCATTAAGATTTGGCATAACGTTTTTACAAAGGAATATTTCCGTGTTTTCTGTTGGGTGTGACACTTTCTTTGTTTTCGAGCATACTAAATGCTTTTATCAATTTACGTCTCGTATCCTGAGGCAGAATCACCTCGTCGATAAATCCACGTTGAGCAGCAATATACGGATTGGCAAACAAATCGGCGTATTCATTTTCTTTTTCTAGCAGTTTGGCCTCGTGATCTTCGGCGTCGCTTATTTCTTTTTTGAAAATAATTTCCGAAGCACCCTTTGCTCCCATTACGGCAATTTCGGCTGTTGGCCAAGCAAAATTCATATCGGCACCAATGTGTTTTGAATTCATTACATCATAAGCTCCACCGTACGCTTTTCGAGTAATAACAGTAACTCTAGGCACTGTAGCTTCGCTTAAAGCATACAATAACTTGGCACCGTGAATAATAATTCCTTCCCATTCCTGATTGGTACCTGGCAAAAATCCAGGAACATCAACCAATACCACTAAAGGAATATTGAAACAATCACAAAAACGAGTAAAACGAGCTGCTTTTTTGGAACTTCTAACCCCTAAAACACCGGCCAAAAATAGAGGTTGATTGGCGATAATACCTACACTTCTTCCTGCTAGTCTTGCAAAACCAACGATGATATTTTCGGCATAATTTTTATGAATTTCAAAGAAAGAATCCTCATCAATTATTCCCGAAATCACTTCGTGCATATCATACGGCTTATTGGTACTGTCCGGAATCACATTGGCCAATTGCATACGCAGTTCGTCACCTAATTCATAAGGCAACTTTGCTGGCGTTTCTTTATTACTTTGAGGCAGATAACTCAACAGTCGTTTTAAATCATCTAAACATTCTTGGTCATTTCCAGAAGTGATATGCGCCACTCCCGATTTGGTTGAATGTGCAGTGGCCCCACCTAATTCCTCAGATGTAACCGTTTCGTTGGTTACTGCTTTCACCACGTTTGGACCGGTAACAAACATATAACTAGTGCCTTCGACCATCATAGTGAAATCGGTCATAGCAGGAGAATAAACGGCTCCTCCAGCACAAGGGCCCATTATGGCAGATATTTGCGGAATTACCCCACTCGCTTGTACATTTCTGTAAAAAATATCGGCATAACCACCAAGTGAACGCACGCCTTCCTGAATTCTGGCACCACCCGAATCATTCAAACCGATCATTGGCGCACCCATTTTGACCGCCATTTCCATTACTTTACAGATTTTTTCGGCATGAGTTTCCGATAACGAGCCTCCGAAAACAGTAAAATCCTGAGCAAAAATATAAACCAATCTACCGTTTATAGTTCCGTATCCCGTAATGACACCATCTCCGTAATAGATTTCTTTATCCATTCCAAAATCGGAAGTTCTGTGGGTTACCAACATTCCAATTTCCTCAAAAGAGCCTTCATCCATCAAATAATTTACACGCTCTCTTGCCGATAATTTTTTCTTTTCGTGTTGTTTTTGAATTCTTTTCAAACCTCCACCTAAAGATGCTTCAGCTATTTTATCGTTGAGTTCTTTTATTTTATTTTCCATGATATTTTAATTTGGTAAGCGTAAAACTTTTTGATCTTCAAAATACTGTTTCAAGGCAATAAGCGCTGCGATTTCGGCTTCTTTTTCCTTGTGGGCGACGATTACTTCGGGTGAATAGTATTTTTTTACGAAATTGGTATCAAATTTTCCGGAGCGGAAAGCTTCATGTTCGAAAACAAATTTGCCAAAAGGCAATGTCGTTTCCACTCCTTCTATTTTGTATTTGTCTATTGCTTTGAGCATAATTTCGATAGCTTCTTCTCTTGATTTTCCGTAGGTTATCAATTTAGACAACATGGGGTCATAATAAATCGGTACATCCATTCCTTGTTCGAATCCATTATCCACACGAATTCCTTCGCCTATGGGCAATTGATACATTTCTAAACGCCCAACACTTGGCAAAAAATCATTCATACAATCTTCGGCATACACTCGCAATTCAACAGCATGACCTTTAATTTTCAAATCTTCTTGTTTGATGGTCAACGCTTCGCCACGAGCGACTTTGATTTGTAGTTCGACCAAATCCACGCCTGAAATCATTTCGGTAACAGGATGTTCTACCTGCAAACGGGTGTTCATTTCCAGAAAATAAAAATTATCATTTTCATCGTATAAGAACTCTACTGTTCCTGCTCCGAGATAATCACAAGATTTAGCAACTAAAACGGCAGCTTCGCCCATTTTCTTTCTAATTTCAGGAGTCAAAACAGAGGAAGGCGCTTCTTCAATCACTTTTTGATGGCGTCGTTGAATGCTGCATTCTCTTTCGAAAAAATACAACACATTACCGTGACTATCCGCCATAATTTGAATTTCGATATGCCTAGAAGAGGCCACATATTTTTCAATAAAAACAGAACCATCACCAAAAGCGGCAATGGCTTCGCTAATCGCACGATTCATTTGAGACTCGAAATCACTTTCCTTATCTACAATACGCATTCCTTTTCCTCCACCTCCGGCCGAAGCTTTTATCAAAATAGGAAATCCAATTTTATGGGCAGTAGCTTTGGCTTCTTCAATATCGGTAATCGCGTGATCTACTCCGGGAACCATAGGAATATTGTATTTCAAAACGGCATCTTTCGCGGCTAGTTTGCTTCCCATTATCTCAATAGCTTTGGTTTTAGGGCCGATAAATATTATGCCATTCGACTCACATTCTTGGGCAAATTCGGCATTTTCACTCAAAAATCCATACCCCGGATGAATCGCATCTACGTTTAAAGCTTTGGCCACTTCGATAATTTTACTGCCCACCAAATACGATTTATTGGAGGGTGCTTCTCCGATCCAAACGGCTTCATCGGCAAATTTCACATGGGGTGAATTTCTATCTATTGTCGAATAAACTGCTACTGTTTTTATTCCCATTTTTTGAGCAGTTTTCATCACTCGTATGGCAATTTCTCCTCTATTGGCTACTAGTATTTTTTTCATCATTATTCAAATTCAATTAACAAATCTCCTTTTATCACAGAATCGCCCACAGCTACAGCAATCGATTTGATGACTCCATCTCGCGGCGAAAGCAAACTATTTTCCATTTTCATCGCGGTAAGAATCAGTAAATTATCATTTTCCTGAACCGTTTGCCCGACTTGGACATTGAGTTCTAAAATTAAACCTGGCATAGGAGCCTTCAGTTGCTTAATCACTTTGGATTGTCCCACTTCAAAGCCCAAATCTTTGATTAAAATATCGAGTGGATTAGCAATAACAACCTCGTAGAGACTATTATTGACTTTGACGGTATATTTTTTTTGATTGAATTCTGAAAAGATAATTTCAGCTTTGTAAGGAATGTGGTCTTGGAGAATGTGAAACTTGTTTTTTTGGACACTTACCGCGTCTAATTTCGAGGTGTTTTCGGTATTGAAATCAAACTCAAAAGTATCATTTACTTTAACTTTAAAATTGGAACTCATAACTGTAAATTTTATAGTATAAATTTAACTATAAATCATTTACAATTTACAAGCGAAACAAAATTTACAATGTCAGTAAGTTAATCTCGGAAAATACAATTATAATTTAGTGTTTTTTTGATTTTGCAGCCTTTTTTTTTATAATTTTCTTAAAATCAGCGCGATACCTTAATAATAAAACTAATTATTTACAAATCCAATAACCCCCGCTTCTGATTAGTTTTCAGCGGCTTTGACTATCTAAACAATTCAAAATTACCAAACTGCGTTTTAAAATTGGCTTTAATTTCTTGAAAGGAAGTACAAAATGACGGTTAGTTTTGCTTTTCTAATTCAAACTTTAAATTTATCGCTACGGTTTCAGCAATTTTATTTTTCACAACCGACGGAATTTCAATTTTAAAATCAGAGGTTTTAACTTTAAGCGTAGAAGTCAGATATAGCTTATTGCCAGAAGGCACAAAATTGATTTTAGTTTTAATATTTCGGGACTGTCCGTGCAGGGTCAAAACACCTTCGACTTCAAAAGCAGTTTTTTCAGACTTCATTTTAGCACCATCGTAATTGATTAATTTCCCTTTGAAAGTGGCTTTGGGAAATTGATCGCTTTCTATATAGTTTTCGTTGAAATGCTCTTCCATCAGAGGCACTTTAAATCGAAAAGCTTTGATTAAGGCTAGAACAGCAATTTCGGATGTTGAGGAATCAAACACGCAGGAAACCGTGTTATTTTTGGCAGCTACCTCTTCAAAAGCAGGCATAGATGCTTCAAATTTTATTTCACCAGAACGTGTAATGAATTTCTGCGAAAACAAAACTGTCGAAAATAATAATAAAAAAAGAGTACAAGATCGTTTTAGCATAGGAGTTCTATTTTAGTTTGGGTATCCGTTCGCAGCCCATTTTTTAATCGTATTGATTGTGGGTTGCGGCATTCGTCCTGATTGGGGCATAACCGAACCACAAGATTGATCATCTATTCTACAAATCATACTCCCGTTCTCTGCAGCGTCTCTAACTTGGGCGTAGGTTTCTAAAGTTGGGTTCTGACCAGCAGTTGCACTATGGCATGACAGACAATTGCTTTGGATAATGGGACGAACACTTTGACTATAAGTAGGATTTGCATTTTCGCCAGCAATTTCCTCATAAGTAGAGGATTCGCAAGAAAAAAGTATCAGCGTTAGGACGATCAGAATACTAAAAATTTTAAAAGCTTTCATAATTAAAAAACTCGATATAAGTTAAATCCAAAATAAATACCTTTTCCATCAGAAATCCCGTTCGCATTCGTAAAATAACTGACATCGTTCATTGCTTGACTATTTGAAAAAACCAATTGAAATATATGACCTCCCGTTTCTATGTCTAAACCTATTGTTGCAGGATTATGATAAAAACTGGAATCATTAGCATTCAATCGAAGAGCATATTCAGCATTGATGCTAATTCTTTTTGAAATTTTATACCTTCCGCCACCGGCCAATAAAAAATTATCTACCTCTTCAGACAGGGGTTCGTAAAGGTTTTTATGAATATAAATTGGAACTATTTCCATAGAAAAGCCAGTCGTAATTTTTCTTGAAATGAGCAATTGAGTACTAAAAGCCATTCGATCGGTACCTTTCAGTTCGGGAAATTCATCTGTGCTTAGTTTTGTATTTATATCCATTGTGTTATAGCCAACTATGGTAACAGGAAACCCCTGTTCTTCTTGATTTGCCAATTTATATTTTGCAGTTAGCTCGTAATTCTTGTTTAGCGTATGGCGCGACAGACCAACCGTCAACCAATTGGTCACGCCATAGAGCCCACCTATTTTGGTTAAAGCATTATCAAATCCGAAGAAATTATCAAAACCTTCTGTTAAATCTCCAAATCGATGTGCCACTAAAAAATACCATTCTCCTTTTGAGGCTAGTTTCGTAGACTGCATCGTACATATTTGCAATCCTTTGAAAGCCGCCGCCGTAATTTGACTTTTTGCAATACTGTCCGAATCCAATTCCTTTAACAAATCATCTTGTGCCTGGGCAATTCCAAAACAAAAAAAGAAACAAAAGAAATAAACAATTTTTGACATTTTCATACTAAATACTACTTTACAATTGAGCATTGATCTAATTTAAGTTCTTCCAAAAGGTCGTCATAACCGGTAACTCTTCCTTTTATTTTCAATCGACTGTCGGTTTCTACTTTCTCTATAACAAGTAATTGGCAGGAAACCTTATTGTCAAGTGTAATCACATCTCCTTTTACACTGCTCACCTTTCCCGAGATTTCAATTGCTTTATTTAGATACTTTTTTGATGCCATTTCAGAATCTGCTGAAAACTCTGCAAAAATCGCTACTGCCGTCACATCGAATTCCGACTTTTCAGTTTTTAAGTCTCTTCCACCACCCGTCATCACGTATTTGTATGAAAAAAAACATAGCAATAAAACAACTACGAGGCAAGACGTAACTATAATTTTTTTATTCATTGAAAAGAATTTTATAAATACTTTATTCCGAAGCTGCAATAGACTATTCTAGGATTATCTTTTTCCAAGATTTTTCTTTTTCATTTTGTAATTCTAAAAAATAAACGCCTTTTTGAATACCATTAACTTCTACTTGTACCTCTCGAGCATCATCGGCTACGGGAACTGTTTTTACCAAAGCGCCTAACTGACTGTATAGATTGATCTTAGAAAGTTTCGTCTTGGCTTTAATGAAAAATTCACCCGATGCAGGATTTGGATAGACCGAGGTCGCATTTAAAGAAAAATCTTCAACCCCTAAAGTGGTAAATGTTGCGCTAGCGAACCCTCTATTTCCTGTACCATGATTAGCTAGTGATGTGCTTGCTGATGCTGATCTTGCCCAAGCTAAATCAATAGTGTTTGTGGTAGCATAAGGTAGTTGAAAATCATTCGCATCCGAATTTGTGAGAGCTCTTTCGAGAGTTAAAGTTCTAACACCTCCAACAGGGGTCGGATTGCTAATTACTGTCCAATCTTGACTTGCATCTGTTGCAGGAGCACCCGTTCCAACATAATTTCTATCTGACAATGACGTGGTGTAAACTAGTACATCTCCATCAGCCATACCAAAACCACTTTGCACTCCCAATCCTATAGCGAACCATCTATCTGAGGGTCCTTTTAAGACTAAAGTAACTTTGTTGGTATTACTATTCAAAGTGAACTGAGCAGTCAGACCCGATGTAAGGACGATCGAAGCAGATTTTGACTGAGAAAACCCAGAAAAATGTAAGAGACAAAAAAGTAAAAGAGTAATTTTTTTCATAGTAATTTATTTTAATAAGTTTATAATTTCTTCATTATTAGAAAAAACAGCGTATTCGAAAGCTGTTTTGTTTTGTTTGCATTTTAGCGCTTTGTTGGCTCCCGCAGCAACCAATATTTTGACCATTTCTACATTTTTAAATTGCACCGCCAACATTAGTGCAGTTGTGCCATTGGCATCTGTCAAATCTAGGTTAGCCTTTTTACTTATTAATTCATCCACCAATTGGTACTGGCCTTTAACAACACAAGCCATCAAAGCAGTTCCATTTTTAGAATTATAATTAAGATCTGCATTTTGATTCATCAAAAATTTCGCCACCTCGTGATTTCCTCTATAGCAAGCCAAAATTAGCATACTTGACCCATTTTCATCAACGGCATTTACTATGCTTTTATCTTTTTCAAAAAGCGACTTCATCTCTGCTAAACTGCCTTTTCTAGCGATATCAAAACAATTAGTGTTTTGAGAAAAAACTACATTAAAACTCAGAAATAAAATTAAAATACAGACTTTTTTCAACTGAATTACTATTTAGGTTGCTAATGTAATAAATTTTATAGTTCATTTCGTATGAACATTTGTTAAATTAAAAAAACTGATTTTAAAGGGTTTAAACAAAAAAAAATAACCAAAGAAATTATATTTTACTCATCCCAATTTCGTTGCTGATTTTATAAACAATGATAAAAGTAGGAATGCATACAATGATGATCACTAAAATTATAATTTCACAAAACCAACAACCCAAATTCCCTCAAAGTGACAACAGGCTTGGAAAACCAAAACAACTCAAAGTCTTCCAAATGAGTTTCAAAATCGGATTTTATTTCTTGAAAGGAATAGATTTTCGCTTTAGAAACTGCTATTTTATTAAGTAATCGAACTAACCATTCGCCTTCATTTTTACCAGTTTGAATGCTAAAACTTTCCTTTTTGTCGTGAAAAGTCAGTTTCATCATTTCCCAAGAATTCCCTTTTTTGGATTTCGTGAAATGCTCTATAAGTGGCTTTCCTCCTAGCCAAACGATTTTGGCAGTAGGCTTTATATTGAAATCTTCCTCTTCCTCTAATGCATTGCCAATAAAATCGGGATGAATTTTGGTTTTCGGTATTTTGAAATCGAACCATTCTTGCAATTCATAGTCAAAACATATGCCGTGCATAAAATTAAACAAAGATTTCTTTAATCCAAAACTAAATTGATCGTGGTCGATTCCTGTTTTGTCGCGGTAGTTTATGTCATTATTGGCAAAAGTCCCAATGGTTTCGGTTTCTTTCACCACTCCAAATTTCTCTGGGTCCATTCCCACAGGACTGTGCGCCGTCATCGCAAATTGATGCCAAAAACCAGATTGCAAAACACCGACCTCAAACAATTGCCGCACCATTTCGAGACTGTCGACGGTTTCTTGAACGGTTTGTGTGGGATAACCGTACATCAAATAAGCGTGCACCATAATTCCAGCTTCGGTAAAATTTCGGGTCACTTTTGCTACTTGCTCCACCGTAACTCCTTTATCGATTAGTTTTAATAATCGGTCGGAAGCGACTTCGAGTCCGCCAGAAACGGCAATGCAACCCGACGCTTTGAGCAATAAACACAAATCTTGGGTAAAACTTTTCTCAAATCGAATGTTAGTCCACCAAGTAACGGATAACTTTCGACGCAGAATTTCGAGTGCCAAAGCACGCATTAATGCTGGTGGCGCCGCTTCGTCGACATAATGAAAACCATTTTGCCCCGTTTGCGCTATCATTTCTTCCATTCGATCGCACAATAAACTGGCGGCAATAGGTTCGTAGATTTTGATATAATCTAATGAAATATCACAAAAAGTACATTTCCCCCAATAGCAACCGTGCGCCATTGTGAGTTTGTTCCATCGACCATCACTCCACATTCGGTGCATTGGGTTCACAATTTCGATAACGGAAATGTATTTGTCCAAAAGCAAATCAGAATAATCAGGAGTACCGACTTCGGATTGTTTGTAATCACTTCGGGTGGAATTATTTTTATATACTACTTTGCCATTTTCAAGAAGGAAAGTACGTTTAAACTCATTGGAATTTGGAATTTGAATTTTGGAATTTAAAAGTTCTACCGGCAATTCCCCATCATCCAAAGTAATATAATCAAAAAACTCAAAAACCCGAGGATCGGAAAGCGAACGCAATTCGGTATTGGGAAAACCGCCACCCATCGAAATCTTGATATTTGGATGATGCTTCTTTACCCATTGCGCCGAGCGAAAAGCAGCATATAAATTCCCCGGAAAGGGAACAGAAATCAGAAATAATTCGGGTTGAATGGTTTCGATTCTTTCCTTTAAAAGCAAAATTAAAATTTCGTCGATATAGGTTGGTTCTTGTTGTAAAGCATTATATAATTCGTCGAAAGAATTGGCAGATCGCCCCAAACGTTCCGCGTAACGGCTGAAGCCAAAATTGGCATCGACACATTCTACAATAAAATCGGAAATATCTTCGAGGTATAAAGTCGCCAAATGCTTGGCTTTGTCCTGCGTTCCCATAGTGCCAAAAGCCCAATCGAGTTCCTCAAGTTGTGCAAAACGAGACGCTTCTGGCAAATAATCTTCCTGACAAATTTGGAGTGCCAAGGTTGGATTCTTCCCTTGCAAAAAGGCAATAACCGAGTCTATGGTTTTGATGTACTCGTCTTGTAGGGCAATTATGCGTGTTGAATTATCTGAAATGATTTGGTCAGAATCTTTAAAATTTAAACTTTGAACTTGAAACAAATTTTCAAGACCTTCTTTCGAAAACAATTTCAAAATCACTTCGATACCCAAATCGGCTTGCGTTGCTGAAATGTTTTTGGTATTCAGAAATCCTTTGATATAAGCCGTCGCTGGATAGGGTGTATTCAGTTGGGTAAACGGTGGCGTGATGAGAAATACTTGGGTTTTCAAAAGGAATTGTTTTGTGCAAAAATAGGAGATATTTATTGTTTTTCAACAAAATGCTTCACATACCAAGATTGCTTCACAATACTATAAAAACAATGTTCAGTCTGTGTTGCAACAATTAACATTTCAAATATAAAATTCATACAAATTTAATTGATTTAACACTAAATCGCTGATTTTTTTTATTTACTTTTGTGTGCAAAATTCCCACAATGAAGCTTAAAGTCCTACTACTGTTTGTCCTTTTTTATCAAGTTACTGTTGTTTTTTCCCAAGAAACAAATCAAATTTCATCCCATAAAATTTTATTAGAAGATAAAAATGGTCATTTAATTCAATCATTGGAAAAGCAAAACGAGTTGCTGCAAATTCGAGAAGAAAACAGGAAAAAAGAAATCCTGAATTTAAAAAAAGTAAATCTGAATTCGAAAACAGCAGCAGCGCAACAAGCGGTAGAAATGTGCACCAATAGTGGTTTCGAACAATTTGAAACTATAAGTGGCAGTAGCGTACTCAAGAATTTTCTCTATACTATAGGCGATCCGCCAGGCCCAACACAATGTCGGTCGATTACCAATACCGCCGATGCATACATCAATCGGTACAACCCGACCAATATGAACGTGATGGCGACCGGTGTATCTTCCAACCTTGTTGATCCTTATATGGGTGATATCAAGGCATTTGACCAATATGCGATCAAAATTAATCACGAAAACTCTTCTACTTATGGCTCTATTGTACAAGGTAAACGATTTAAAACGAATAATGAAAATTACCTGAAATTTAACTATAAAGCCGTATTGCAAACTGTATATAATAGCAGTCATACTGATAATCAGCCATTTGTTAAAGCAAGAATTTTAGATAAAAATAGGGTTGTTGTAAATGAATTTTGTTTAGTAGGAGACGAAAAAAATTGCATTTTCACCAAAGTTCCGAGTCAAACTTCGTCTTATGTTACACTTTACACTGCCAACTGGCAATCCGGGATATTAGACATTTCCTCGATACCTAACAATGAAGAATTTACGGTGGAATTTATGGCTTCAAGATGTGGTCTGGGAGGACATTTTGGCTATATGTATGTTGATGACATTTGTCTACTGCATTCTGCAGAAAATTTGCAAGGTGCTATAGAACTAGAACCTTTGAATAAAGTTTGTCCAAGTTTACCCCTTTCTGTTTGTGGAAATTATACTATCCCTAATTCGGGTGGAATTTCGGCGACAGTAAATAAAATTACTTTAACTGTTTATAACAGTAATAAAGTTTCTGTTTACAGTACTTCAACAACCACTAGCTTAGACACCACAAATAAAAAATTTTGTTTCACATTAAAGGCTACAGATTTTCCAAATAGCACCAATGCCAATTATAATGTCGGTGTACAAATAGATTATGATATTGCAGGAACCTCCTGCGCAGGAACCAGTTTTAACTCGGCCAAAGATCCTGATGCAAATCCGGGATGGGATATTTCTTTTTTAAATTGCAATGCAAGCTGTGATATTGATGTCACAACTGCAAAAATATCGCAATGCGATACAAATCGAGATGGAAATGAAACTTTTGATTTGTCCACATTAAATCCATTGCTAGTAACTTCTACTTCAGGGTTAAATTTTAGTTATTTCAAAAATTATGATGAAGCTGAAGCCAACTTGAATGCCATTACTAATTTTACCAGTTACCCAAGTTCCAGTACTTCGCTCTTTGTTCGAGTGAGTAAAAATACCACTTGCTATAAAATAATTTCGGCAAGTTTAGAACTAAGAAATCCTACAGCAAATATTACCGGTATTCTCAATGTTTGTTCCGGAAGCACAATACTAAAAGCCTCCTCAGGCTCGACATACCAATGGAGTACTGGTGAAACTACACAAAGCATTACGGTAACATCAATAGGAAAATATTCTGTTGTGGTGACCGATTCTTATGGCTGTAGTAGCGATGCTACTGTGGAAATAGAACCAAGCCAAACTGCTGTTTCGCCAATTTTGGAAATCACTCAACCCTCTTGTTTTTCGACCACAGGAACCATAAAAGTAACTTCGGTAGCATCGCAATATAGTTTTGATGACGGTTCAACTTGGAGTACCAGCAATACAAAGAGTAATTTGTATCCCGGAACCTATTTAGTAAAAATAAAAACAGTAAACGGATGTACTTCCTATTCTCAAAGTGTAACCATAACGGCTTCATCTACTTTATATCCAAATTATACATATGCTAATCCCTTGTTTTGTGGAGATACTGGTACCATTACCATCACTACTCCATCTGCATATTATAGCTTTGACGACGGTGTAACTTGGGTAAATGATGCCACGGCGTCCAATCTGAAACCAGGAGTTTATAAAATTCGTACAAAAGATTTACAAGGTTGTATTTCTTCAGCAAACAATGTTGTTCTTAGCAGTACTACATTAGAAACTCCAAATTATACTTTGGTGAAGCCCGCTTGCGCCGTTAAAGGCAGCATAACTATCGATACGGTTTCTGATTTTTACACTTTTGATGGAGGTACAACCTGGAGTACAAGTAACACCAAGAGTAATTTAGATCCGGGAAATTATTCCGTAGGAATTAAAAATGCTTTGGGATGTACTTCCTATTACACCTACATTTATTTATATGACTATCAATATTACAGTCCTGAATACACTACAGAGCAACCCGTATGCGGAAGCAATGGCAGCATCACTATCACCACGATTGCTGATTTCTATAGTTTTGACAATGGCACAACTTGGACTACCAATAACGTAGCCAATTTGCCTTATGGCTACTATCAAATAAAAGTAAAAAATAACGCGGGATGTATCAGTTCTTCAAATTATGTAGCTTTGAATCAACCCTACATTGATGCACCAATTATGAGCATTGAACAACCAACTTGTGGTGTAAACGGAAAAATCACGATTAATTCTATTTCTGATTTTTATAGCTTTGACAATGGCACAACTTGGACAACCCTAAATACTAAATCATTGGCTCCGGGACATTACTTTGTAATCACAAAAAACAGCATTGGTTGCACTTCCGCTCCTACTAGTGTTTGGTTAAATAATCCGAATATTGCCGAACCTGCGTATACTGTCATACATCCAACCTGTACAACAGCAGATAGCCTTACAATAAATACTGTTGCCGATTTCTACAGTTTTGATGGCGGCTACACTTGGGGAACCAGCTCATCTAAATCGAATCTTACTTCTGGCGGAAATTACACTCTTGCTATAAAAAACAATCTAGGATGTGTATCTTTAAATGTTTATGCTTCCGTTAATTACCCCAACCTGCCAGATCCTGATTACACGATTACTAATCCAAGTTGCGGCAATATAGGTAAAATTGTTTTCAACACTGTTGCCGATTTCTACAGCATCGATTCTGGTGGAACTTGGAGTACAAATCCTATTTTTAATAATTTAAGTAGTGGATATTATACCTTATTAATAAAGACAGCTACTTGCTCCTCACGATATATATCTGTTTATTTAGATCCCCAAAACTTAGCGTCTCCAAAATACACTGTAGTTCAACCAGCTTGTGGAACCAAAGGCTCAATAAGCATTACCACAACTGCTGATTTGTATACTATAGACGGATACAATTGGGTAACAAGTCCAATTTTTACTAATCTTTCTCCCGGTTATTATTACCCTAAAATAAAAAATGCCCAAGGTTGTGTTTCCACCTCAAATTCTTTAAATCTTCAAATTTTTTATCTTCCTGCACCTACTTTTACCACAACACAACCCACATGTGGACAAGGTGGAAGTATCACTTTTACAACTGTCGCAGCAGAATACAGTATTGATGGAGGCAATTCCTGGCGCACCAATCCTGTATTTAGTAATCTAAATTCTGGCTATTATAATCTGGTTGTGAAAAATGCCGCAGGTTGTACATCTTCACCTTATAGTTTTAACACGTCATTGAAACCGTATTATCTGCCAAATCCCGATTTTACTGTAGTTCAACCAACTTGTGGCACCGCTGGAAGTATTACTATTGCTACCGTTGCCGATTCTTATAGTTTTGATGGAGGTTCAACTTGGACTACAAACCCTAAACTTTCTGGACTCACTTCTGGATATTATAATATCGTAATTAAAAACGTAACCGGTTGCAAATCGTACGCTTTAACATTACATATAAACCCATTTTATCTACCTAATCCAAATATAAAAATTGTACAACCAAGTTGCGGAAATGGCGGGAGTATTACCGTTACTACTGCTGCTGATAAATACAGTTTTGACGGAGGTACTACATGGACTAGCAATCCCATTTTATTAAATCCTGCTGAAGGATCATATAATATTGCCATTAAAAATGCCACCGGTTGTCAATCTCGGTTGCAATATACTTACATTAATAAATATTATTTACCTGCACCCAATATCACTGCTATTCAGCCGACTTGTGGCAGTCCTTCAGGTACTTTAATAGTAAATACCACTGCAGATCAATACAGTTTTGATAATGGTGGAACTTGGACCACAAACCCTATAAAGAAAAATTTAGCTAACGGCTATTACTATATAGTAGTAAAAAACACTTTGGGATGTACCTCTAAGAGCGGTTATGCCTATATTTACTCACCACCAAATGTTCCTGTTGCGCCCGCTGTACAAGTTGTTCAACCCTCCTCGTGTGGAGCAACTGACGGTAGCATAACCATAACAACAACAGCGCAAAGTTATAGTTTCAATGATGGTAACAGTTGGACCACAAACCCAACAAAAATAAATGTAGGAGCTGGAACCTATATCATTAAAATTAAAACCAATTCGAATAGTTGTGATTCCTCCACCACTGTTGTAAATTTAAGTTCAGGCACGACCATTCCCGCACCTACTTATTCAGCAACCCCACCGAACTGTAGCGCTGCAAAAGGTTCCATCACTATTACTACCCCTGCCGCAACCTATAGTTATGATAATGGTTTAACCTACGTTTTTTCTAATACCAAAACAGATCTCGATCCAGGGATTTATTTTATAAAAATTAAAAATTTAGCGGGTTGCGTTTCTGAGGCTGCTACTGTCACTATTCCCTCACTATCTGCACTTCCAGCCCCCGATTACAAAGCAATTCAACCCGATTGCAACAACCTAACGGGATCAGTAACTATTAATACGGTCGCAGATTTGTACAGCTTTGACAATGGAATCACCTTTGGAACATCAAATAGTAAGGCTAATGCAAGCCCGGGAACCTATAATGTAATGATTAAATATAATTCTGGGTGTATTTCTCTTAGTACCCCTGTTACAATTGATGCCGCTCCACTAACTCCCGCTGCACCACAGGTTGTAGTCACAGACCCTATTGGATGCACCACTTCAACCGGTAGCATTATGGTTTCTACGGTTGCAAATCTTTATAGTTTTGATGACGGTCTGACTTGGATTACGAACAATACAGCTATTTTAGCGCCAGGAATTTATTCAATTCGAATAAAATACACTAATAGTTGCCCTTCAGTTGCCTATACTGCAACGATCAATCCACCTGCAAACGTACCTTCAATTCCAACAATCAGCGTTACCCAACCTCTGAGTTGTAGTAATCCCTTTGGCTCGATCGCCATAACAAGCCCTGCCTATCAGTATAGTTTTGATAATGGTGTGACGTATTCGACCAATCCACTTTCAGGAAATTTATCGGAAGGAACCTACCAGATTCGTGTAAAAAACAGTAGTGGTTGCGAATCCGAAGCCTTGTCTTTAATCATTCATGCACCAACAGATTACCCTTCCGAACCAACATTTACAACTATTCAGCCAGATTGTAATAATCTTAAAGGAACTATTACGATTACAAGCCTTGCCGCAGGGTATAGTTTCGACAATGGGGCCACTTGGACAAGCAATCCAACGCAATCAAATCTTGATCCAAAAACATACGATATCAAAATAAAAAGCAGCATTGGATGTGTTTCAAATGCTAGCACTGTTACCATCACAGCTTTTACAAATTTTATTCCACAACCTACATCAGCAAGCCCTCAAATATTCTGTATCCAACAAAATGCAACTTTAAATTCCATTGTAATCACAGGACAAAACATAGAATGGTACGATGCTTTGACAAATGGAAATCTTCTTGTCAATACCACTTTATTACAAAACGGAATAACATATTATGCTTCGCAAACCATCAACGGCTGCGAAAGTGATAGAGTTGCTGTTTTTATAAACATTCAAAATACAGCTGCGCCAACAGCAATTTCTCCACAAACATTTTGTGCCAGCCAAAATCCAACTTTATCCAATTTAACAATCACAGGAAGCACCATAAAATGGTATGACAGCACCGCTGCAGGTAGTCTTTTACCTGCATCAACTCCTTTACAAAATGGGCAAACTTATTATGCTACTCAAACCATAAATGATTGTGAAAGCACAACAAGGTCAGCCATTACAGTAGCACTAATTTCTACTTTGCCTGCTACAAATTTTGAAGAATTATTCTGTGATGACTTGAATGACGGTTCTGAAACCGTGAATTTAAGCAATTACATTTCTAATATTATTTCAAATACAACCAACTATAATTTCTCTTATTACACTTCTGTTTTGGGCGCCGAAAACGAAGCAGCAAGCAGTAAAATAGCAAATTTCACCAACTATAAATTGGCTTTGGGAGACAACAAAATCTATGTTCGCATCAATTCCAACACCGCCTGTTACGCCGTTGCCGAAATAAAATTAACTCTTTTTTCCAAACCATTTATCAATATTACCAACATTGTACCTCTTTGCGAAAGCAAGACCATCACTATTGATGCTGGCTCAGGATTTGATTCTTATCTGTGGTCCAATGGAGAGAAAACCCAAAAAATAATTGTCGCTAATCCAGGAACTTTTTCAGTGACAGTTACCAAGGATCATACTAGTCTAACTTGTTCGAGTACCAAAAATTTTATAGTGAAGCAATCAAACAAAGCTGTAATTAAAACTATAGAAATCAAAGACTGGACGGATCACGACAATATGATCACTGTTCTTGCTGATGGAGATGGGGAATATGAATATGCTATCGACGGCGAAAATTACCAAGATAGCAAAGTGTTTTCGGGATTAAGCAGTGGCAACTATACCGTCACCGTTCGGGACAAAAATGGCTGCGGAACGACACCACCACAAGAAGTAAATCTTTTGATGTTTCCAAAATTCTTTACTCCAAATGGAGACGGCTACAACGACAATTGGAAAATTAAATTTTCGGATGCTGAAGTTGGTTTAACCATTACTATATTTGATCGTTACGGAAAATTGATTAAAAATTTAGTTTCCAATTCCGACAGTTGGGACGGAACCTTTAACGGTGTAAATCTTCAAGCAGATGATTATTGGTTTATAGTAACTAGAGCCAACGGCAAAGAATACAAAGGGCATTTTAGTTTGAAACGGTAAAGGCTTAAAACTCCTCCTCCTTTTTTCGAATAGCCAAAAGCGCCAAAACCGAAATCAAAGCAGCAGCGGACAAATACAAGCCAACGTAGGCTATGCCATAGCTTTTGGCCAACCAAATCGCAATTAGCGGTGCAAAAGAAGCGCCTATGATTCCCGCCAGATTAAAGGTCAATGAAGCTCCCGAATACCGCACTTCGGTAGGGAATAATTCCGAAAGAAAAGTGCCCAAAGGCCCGTACGTCAATCCCATCAATCCCATACCGATACAGACAAAAGTGGTAATCATTGGAGTGCTTCCCGATGCCATACAGAACGAAAAACTGAATCCAAAAAGTAAAATTAAGGTAGAAATTAGACTCAAAACCATTTTTCTCCCGAATTTATCGGCTAAAACTGCCGAAATTGGAATTCCAAGCACAAAAAATAATATGGAAAACAACTGGATGATTAGAAAATCACGTCTCGAAAAACCCAAATCAGTGGTGGCCCAACTCAAAGTAAAAACGGTCATTAAATAAAAGGTCACAAAGGTAGCCACCGCTGCAAAAGTTCCAAAAATCAACTCCCATTTATAGGATTTCAAAATCGTTAGTATTGGAATTTTTACTTGCTTTTTCGTTTCCAAAGCATTCGCAAAAGAGGGAGTTTCCGTAATTTTCAAACGAATATAAAACCCAACCACCACCAATAGCGAACTGGCAATAAACGGAATTCTCCAACCGTAGTCAAAAAACTGCTCTTCAGTTAGCAAATCACTCAACAACAGAAAAGTTCCTCCTGAAAGTAACAAACCAATGGGAGCTCCTAGTTGCGGAAACATCCCGTACCAAGCACGTTTTCCCGCCGGTGCATTTTCGATAGCCAATAAAACCGCTCCACCCCATTCGCCGCCCAAACCCAAACCTTGACCAAAACGGCAAAGCATCAGTAATAAAGGAGCAACGATACCAAGGCTTTGATAAGTAGGCAAAAATCCGATGGCGACCGTCGAAATTCCCATCGTCAACAAAGCCGCAACCAAGGTCGCTTTGCGTCCAATTTTGTCTCCAAAATGACCAAAAACCGCCGAACCTATTGGCCTAGCAAAAAAGGCTATCGAAAAAGTTGCCAAAGATTCAATAGTAGAAGTTGTCGGGTCTGAGCCTGGAAAAAACAATTGCGGAAACACTAAAACCGCCGCATTGGCATAAATATAAAAATCGAAAAACTCTATGGTGGTACCTATTAAACTGCCGAACAAAACGTGTTTTAATGAATTTACCGTAACGACTTTGGAATTTTCTTGCATTGGTGTAGCTAATATTTTGATAAAAATGATGTTATTTTTCGAAACTAACAAATATTTAGTTCCAATAATTTTTCACTAAATTAGCATCAAATAAACTGCAATATGCCAACAGACTGTATCAGCTATCAAAATTCCGGATATTTCTCTCCTTTGATGAACGACTATTTAGACCAAAAAAATAATTTGCAATTGTTGGTCAATAGGTTTCCAAGTTTGGAAAATTTTGAAGCTCAAATCAATGAAAAAAAAATCAATTTCCCCTCCCCAGCCCTCCGCGAAGGAGAGGGAGCAGAAATAAATAACACAACTATTTCTTCAAATAAAAGAGCAATTTTAGTTTCGGTTTTAAAAGCGCAATATGCCAAAATAAATACTTCTGAAACAACTTTAAACAACATTACTCTCTTAAACCAATCCAATACTTTTACCATTACCACTGGCCATCAACTGAATTTGTTTACGGGACCTTTATATTTTTTATATAAAATTATTTCGACGATTAATTTAACCAAAGAGTTAAAAGCAAAATATCCTGAAAATAATTTCGTCCCTATATATTGGATGGCAACCGAAGACCACGATTTTGACGAAATAAATTACTTTAATTTCCAGAGTCGGAAGTTTCGCTGGAACACAGTTAGCACAGGGCCTGTCGGTCGATTATCGACGGATGGTTTAGCGGATTTTTTTGAAGTCTTTGCACAAGAATTAGGCGCTAGCAAAAATGCGGAGACCCTCCAAAAAATGTTTACCGAATCCTATTTGAAGCATTCCAATCTAGCAGATGCCACTCGTTATCTTGCCAACGAACTCTTTGCTGACTTTGGTCTGGTAATCATTGATGCCGATAATCCCGATTTGAAACGCATCTTTATCCCTTACATTAAGGACGAATTAATAGTACAAACTTCCCACAAAAAAGTTCTTGAGACCACAGAAATACTAAAAGATTATAGCATTCAAGTCAATCCTCGTGAAATCAATTTGTTTTATTTGGAAGATGATATGCGCGAGCGGATCGTTTTAGAAAAAGGCATCTACAAAGTGAACAACACTACAATGGAATTTTCGGAAAGTGAAATCTTAGAATTATTAGAAAATCATCCCGAAAAATTCAGCCCCAATGTAATTATGCGTCCGTTGTATCAGGAAGTGATTTTGCCCAATTTATGCTACATCGGCGGAGGCGGAGAAATCGCCTATTGGCTGGAATTAAAGTCTTATTTTGATGCTGTAAAGGTTACTTTTCCGATTCTTTTAGTCCGTAATTCAGTTCTATTAGCAACAGAAAAGCAAGCCAAAAAAGCAGATAAACTTGGACTCAGTTGGGCGGATTTATTTGCAAAACAAGGCGATTTAGTAAACCGAAAAACTGCTGAACTATCCGAGTTTCCAATAGATTTATCGATTCAAAAAGATTTTTTAAAAAATCAGTTTCATTATTTAAACAGCTTGGCACTAAAAACAGATAAATCCTTTGCAGGAGCTGTAAAAGCGCAAGAAGCCAAACAATTAAAAGGTTTAGAAAATCTCGAAAAACGATTATTAAAAGCCCAAAAACGGAAGCATTCTGAAACTTTAGAGCGCCTGACCGATTTGCAAAACGAATTGTTTCCCAATAAAAGTCTACAGGAACGTCAAGCCAACTTTTCAGAATTTTATTTAGAATATGGACCAGATTTAATACACAACCTAAAGCAACGATTGCAACCACTAGAAACTTCTTTTGAAATTATTGTACTAGGCTAACAGCGTTGGACTATTTACCGTAATTTGTTGAAAATAGCACTAATTACCCAATTAATGTTAAATTATTTGATAAATTTGTTAGCATTAGAGAAGAATTCAGTGCACTATGAAAACCAAAAATTAATTAAAACCACCACAAAAATGATTAAAGAACGCCTAACCTCACTTGATGTATTCCGGGGATTTACTATTATTTTGATGACAATTGTCAATAATCCAGGAAGTTGGAGCTCGATTTATCCACCATTAGAACATGCTGAATGGAATGGTTGTACCCCAACCGATTTGGTCTTTCCTTTTTTTATTTTTATAATGGGAACCGCAGTGCCTTTTGCCATGCCAAATAAAACTTTCGATGGCGCGACTTTCAATAAAATCTTAGTGCGCTCCTTACGCATATTTTGTTTGGGATTATTCTTGAATTTTTTTAGCAGATTAGATTTTTTTGGTTTAGAGGGTATTCCTTTACTACTGGAAAAATTGGTATTGACGTTTTTAGTTGCGTACGCCTTATTGGGCACTTTTAGCCCCAAAATAAAAACAATTTTAGCATTTTCGGTCTTTGCAATTTTACTCTTTTTGGCGTACAGCGGGCTTCCCGCCTATCAAGACGTTAGAATTCCTGGCGTTTTACAGCGCATTGCAATCGTCTATTTTTTCAGTTCGCTCTTGTATTTAAAAGGAAATATGAATACTCAAATAATCGTTGCCGCCATTTTATTATTGGGGTATTGGGCACTGATGACCCTAGTACCTGTCCCGGGATTTGGAGCAGCAAATCTTGAAAAAGGAACCAATTTAGGGGCCTATATCGACGATTTATTCCTACACAACCATATGTACAGCCAGACAAAAACTTGGGATCCAGAAGGAATACTATCGACCATCCCGGCCATTGCCACGGGAATAATCGGAATGTTAATTGGTCAACAATTAAACCGTGATTTGCCTAAACTCTTACGATTTAAAAAAATATTTTGGATTGGCGTATTGCTGGTTTTTATCGCCAATTTCTATAATCTCGTTTTCCCAATCAACAAATCCCTTTGGACCAGTTCCTATGTACTTTATACCGCTGGTTTGGCGAGTATTATTTTAAGCGTTTTATACTATATCATTGATATCAAAGATTTCTCAAAAGGAACCAAACTCTTCCTTATTTGGGGAGTCAATCCTATGATTGTGTTCTTCTTTTCGGGCATTTTGCCTCGAGTTCTGACTATGATAAAAGTGAATCACCCGGAACTGCCTGGAGAACAACTTGGGTTTCAAAGTTTTTTCTACAACTACGGCATTGTTCCTTTGTTCGAAAACCCGTTGAATGCCTCCCTGGCTTTTGCGCTTTTTTATGTTACGTTTTGGAGTGTTATTTTATGGATTTTATATCAAAACAAATTGTTTTATAAAGTATAAAGAGCGAATCGAAGCATATTGAACTTTTTTTTGCGAATTTTACGTTAAAATGAATGAATTATTCGATTAATTAGCGCTATTTTTGCCCCCAATTAAAAAAAAAAAAAGAAAAATGGCAACGAACAGAACTTTTACTATGATCAAACCCGATGCGGTCAAAAACGGACACATTGGATCAATTTTGGCAATGATTACCAATGCAGGATTCAAAATTACCTCCTTGAAATTGACACAATTAACCGTATCAGATGCCGAAAAATTTTATGCGATTCATTCTGAAAGACCTTTCTTTGGCGAATTGGTAGCATTTATGAGCAGTGGACCAATTGTAGCAGCTATCCTTGAAAAAGAAAATGCAGTAGCCGATTTCAGAACTTTGATCGGAGCGACCAATCCCGCCGATGCTGCCGAAGGAACTATCCGCAAGCTGTATGCGACCTCAATGGGCGAAAATGCGGTTCACGGTTCAGATAGCGATGAAAATGCTGCCATCGAAGGAGCTTTTCATTTTGCTGGAAGAGAACAATTTTAGTATTTAGTGTTCGGTTTTTAGTATTCAGCCACAATTGGTCTGAATACGAATAAAAAATAGAAACACGAATTGCACTAATTCGCACGAAAAAGAATTTGTTATAAAAAAAATCCTGAGCTCTCACTCAGGATTTTCAGTATAGTATGATTTCTAAATTTAAGAAAGCGCTTTTTTAACTTGGTCAGCAGCTTCTTGAAATTGTACCGCCGATAAAATTGGCATTCCTGAATTATCGATCAATTCTTTGGCAATTTCAGCATTGGTTCCTTGCAAACGAACGATAATTGGCACTTTTATAGCGTCACCCATATTTTTGTAAGCATCAACAACACCTTGTGCCACACGGTCACAACGAACGATACCTCCAAAAATATTAATCAAAATAGCTTTTACATTTGGATCTTTCAAGATGATACGGAAGGCCAATTCCACACGTTTGGCATCGGCTGTTCCTCCTACGTCCAAGAAGTTGGCTGGTTCAAAACCGGCATATTTTATCAAGTCCATCGTCGCCATGGCTAATCCAGCTCCGTTGACCATACAACCTACGGTTCCGTCCAAATCGACATAATTTAAACCAGCTGCTTTTGCTTCTACTTCGATTGGGTTTTCCTCACGAACGTCGCGCATTTCGGCCAATTTCGGATGACGATATAAGGCATTATCATCTAAATTTACTTTAGCATCAACAGCAATGATTTTATTATCCGAAGTTTTTAAAACTGGATTAATTTCAAACATGGATGCATCAGAACCAATGTAAGCTTTGTATAATGCATCAACAAACTGAACCATTTCTTTGAAAGCATTTCCAGAAAGACCTAAGTTAAAGGCGATTCTTCTGGCTTGAAAACCTTGCAATCCCACAGTAGGATCAATTTCCTCGGTAAAAATTAAATGAGGTGTTGTCTCGGCAACATGCTCGATATCCATTCCTCCTTCGGTAGAATACATAATCATATTGCGACCTCTACCTCTATTCAGCAAAACTGACATATAAAATTCAGAGGTTTCGCTTTCGCCAGGATAATACACATCCTCAGCAATCAAAACTTTATGAACTTTTTTCCCCTCAGCCGATGTTTGCGGGGTGATCAAATTCATTCCAATGATTTGTTCGGCTAATTCTTCCACTTGTTGCAGATTTTTGGCAAGTTTCACTCCGCCGCCTTTACCACGTCCACCAGCGTGAACTTGTGCTTTTACTACATGCCATCCTGTTCCGGTTTCGGCAGTCAATTGTTTAGCAACAGCAACAGCTTCTTGTGGGTTGTTGGCTACATATCCACGTTGCACTTTTACACCATAACTGGCTAAGATTTGTTTTCCTTGGTATTCGTGTATGTCCATTATTGAGTTATTTTTTGCGTCTATAAAAAAGTGCTACAAACATAACAAAAATTCATCTTAAAACTAAAAATCTTTTTTTTAATAAAAGCATAATTTTTTAGGGATAAAAAAAACGCAGAATTAATGGGTTTTCTCTCCGATAAATCCAATTTTTCGAACACAATATTGCATAAAAATCAAACAAAACAAAATCACTATATCGTTTGAGAATTTGAAATAAAACGACGAAAACAAGGGGCATATTTATTGAAATTAGTCCAAATTATCAAATTAGAATTATCGTTTTGTTAATTTGAATGATTCTTAATGATTAATTGCTATTTATTGAATGATTTTTTAACATAATAGCAAAAATAAGTTAAAGACAAACATAATAATTGATGTGAATAATGAAATCTTTATTTTTGCATAAAAAAATAATAAGCATGAAAATTAAAGAACAAGGTCTTTATTTGCCCGAATTCGAGCATGAGAACTGTGGAGCTGGGTTTATTTGCAATCTTAAAGGCGAGAAAACCAATCAAATTATTCACGACGCTTTGGAAATCCTAGTAAAACTGGAGCATCGTGGTGGTGTAAGTGCAGATGGAAAAACCGGTGATGGTGCTGGTTTATTGATAGATATCCCTCACGAATATTTCAACAGAGTTTGTGATTTCAAGTTACCCGCTGCCCGTGAATATGCGGTCGGAATGGTCTTTTTACCAAAAACTGAAAATCAATATGTTTTTTGTAAAGGCATATTTGAAAAAGAAATAAAGAATCAAGGCTTAACCATTTTGGGATGGAGAGATGTTCCTGTAGACTCTTCGCAGTTAGGAGAAATTGCTTTAGCCTCTGAACCGACTATAAAACAAATATTTATAGGAAAAAGTGAAGTTATTGATGAGCCTACTTTCAAAGCCAAGTTGTATGCTGCTCGTAAAATCACGGAACACACTATCATTAATTCGAAAATTTCTGAGAATTCCTATTTTTACATTCCAAGTTTATCGACTACCACTTTAATATATAAAGGTATCATTATGCCTGAAGATATTGGGCCGTATTATACCGATTTACAACAAACCGATTTAGTAACGCGTTTGGCCTTAGTTCACCAACGTTTTTCGACCAACACTATGCCTTCATGGGAATTGGCACAACCGTTTAGATACATCTGTCAAAACGGCGAAATCAATACTTTACGTGGTAACGTAAGCAGAATGCGTGTTCGGGAAGAAATCATGAAAAGTGATGTTTTTGGGCCTCAAATAGATAAATTATTCCCTATCATTATTCCTGGAAAATCAGACTCTGCTTCTATGGATATGGTGGTTGAATTGTTGATGCACACCGGAAGATCGCTACCGGAAGTAATGATGATGATGATCCCAGAAGCTTGGGAAAAACACCAAACCATGTCGCCTGAACGCAAAGCATTTTACGAATACAATGCGTGTATTATGGAACCTTGGGATGGACCGGCTTCGGTACCATTTTCCGATGGTGATTATGTGGGAGCTTTATTAGACCGAAATGGTTTGAGACCTTCGAGATACACTGTGACCAAAAGTGGTAAATTGATTATGGCATCAGAAATTGGTGTTGTCGATGTTGCTCCGGAAGATGTAGAAAGCCACGGAAGATTGGAACCAGGCAAAATGTTCTTGGTGGATATGAACGAAGGACGCATCATCAATGATGAAGAAATAAAAAGCAAAATTGTTTCCGAAAGACCTTATCAAGAGTGGTTAAATCAATACCGATTACACCTGAAAGATGTGCCGAGTACTTCCGAAGTTTGTTCGATCGAAACTATTGATTTAGCAACTAGAGAACGTTTGTTTAATTACACTTTAGAAGACATTCAAGATGTAATTACGCCAATGGCTCAATCCGGGAAAGAAACCCTAGGCTCAATGGGTACGGATACTCCACTAGCCGTTTTATCAGACAGACCTCAATTAATTGCCAATTATTTTAAACAATTATTCGCCCAAGTGACCAATCCGCCTTTGGATGGAATTCGGGAAGAAATTGTAACTGATATTAGCTTAGCTTTAGGTCAAGACCGCAATATTTTTGATATTTCTAGCAAACAATGCAGAAAATTAAGAATTCAAAATCCGGTAATTTCGAATAAAGATTTAGAAAAAATTAGAGCGATTTCGATCGACCATTTCCACGCCGAAACCTTTTCCATTTTATATCCAAAAGCAAAAGGATTGAATGGTTTAGAAGATGCTTTAGACGCTTTAATCATTCAAGTAACTAAAGCCGTAGAAAGAGGTACCAATATCATCATTTTATCCGACAGAGGCGTGAATAAGGATTTAGCTCCTATCCCCTCTTTATTGGCTTGTTCGTATGTCAATCATCAGATGAACCGTTTGCGCAAGCGTTCTTATTTTGATATTATTATCGAATCGGCTGAACCACGCGAACCACATCATTTTGCTACTTTATTTGGCTATGGTGCCAGTGCGATCAATCCGTATATGGTCAATGAAATTATTCGTGTTCAAGTGCGCGAAGGATTTATTACCGGAATCGATGAAACAAAAGCCGTTCACAATTTCAATAAAGCCATCGGAAACGGAATTGTAAAAATTATGAACAAAATCGGAATCTCTACTTTACATTCCTACAGAGGTTCTCAAATATTCGAAATCGTAGGTTTCAATTCAAAATTCGTCGAAAAATACTTCCCCTATACAACATCAAGAATTCAAGGAATTGGATTGTACGAAATTGAAAAGGAAATCAACGAAAGATACAAATATGCCTACCCAGATCATTTAATTCCGAATCGTTTAGGATTAAATATTGGTGGAGAATACCGTTGGAGAAGAAACGGGGAACGTCATATGTTCAACCCTACAACTATTGCTAAACTGCAGCAAGCGGTGCGATTGAGCGATCAATCGAGTTACAACGAATATTCAAAAGCCGTAAATGATCAAGCACACAATTTGATGACCATTCGAGGTTTATTTGAATTTGACAATTTAAATCCAATACCATTGGACGAAGTAGAGCCTTGGACAGAAATTGTAAAACGTTTCAAAACCGGAGCAATGTCTTACGGATCCATTTCAAGAGAAGCTCACGAAAACTTGGCCATCGCAATGAACCGTATCGGTGGAAAATCGAATTCAGGTGAAGGTGGAGAGAACAGAAAACGTTTTCAACCCGATATGAATGGTGACAGTCGTAACTCGGCTATCAAACAAGTTGCTTCGGGACGTTTTGGAGTAACTTCACACTATTTGTCAAGTGCCAAAGAAATTCAGATTAAAATGGCTCAAGGTGCAAAACCTGGAGAAGGTGGACAGTTGCCAGGCGAAAAAGTATTGCCTTGGATTGCCGAAGCGCGTAATTCAACTCCTTATGTGGGATTGATTTCGCCACCGCCACACCACGATATTTATTCTATCGAAGATTTGGCACAATTAATTTTCGACTTGAAAAATGCCAACAGAGAAGCTCGTATCAATGTAAAACTAGTTTCAGAAGTGGGTGTAGGAACTATCGCTGCTGGTGTTGCCAAAGCAAAAGCCGATGTTGTGTTGATTGCAGGTTACGATGGTGGAACTGGAGCATCTCCATTAACATCATTAAAGCACGCAGGTCTTCCTTGGGAACTAGGATTGGCTGAAGCGCAACAAACATTGGTATTAAACAACCTAAGAAGTAGAATTGTTGTTGAATGTGACGGACAGTTGAAAACCGGTCGTGATGTGGCCATTGCAGCTTTATTAGGCGCCGAAGAATTTGGTTTTGCCACTGCTCCTCTTGTAGCTTCGGGCTGTATTATGATGCGTAAATGTCATTTGAATACTTGTCCCGTGGGAATTGCAACCCAAGACAAAGAATTGCGTAAAAACTTCAAAGGAACTCCAGAACACGTGATTAACTTCTTCTATTATGTTGCTGAAGAGTTAAGAGGAATTATGGCTCAGTTAGGGTTTAGAACTTTGGCAGAAATGGTGGGACAAACACATAAAATCAACACCAACAAAGCGATAACGCATTATAAAGCCAAAGGTTTAGATTTATCAGCGATCCTGCATACACCAGACGGATACGGTGAAAAAATTGTTCGAAATACCGAAAAACAAGATCATAATTTAGAAAATGTTCTGGATTTCCAAATCTTGAAAGATTCGCATCGTGCGATGTACCGCAAAGAAAAAATGACTTTGAATTATCCTATCAATAACACCAATCGTTCTGTTGGAGCTATTGTCAGTAATGAAATTTCAAAAATATACGGATATCTAGGTTTGCCTGAAGACACCTTAAACATCAACTTCACAGGAAGTGCGGGTCAAAGTTTAGGAGCTTTTAGCGCTCACGGATTGACATTTACTGTCGAAGGAAATACCAATGACTATTTAGGAAAAGGACTTTCGGGAGCCAAATTGATCATCAAAAAACCGGCAAAAGCAAGTTTCGTTGCCGAGAATAATATCATCGTAGGAAACGTTTGCTTATTTGGAGCCATCGAAGGACAAGCCTACATCAATGGTATCGCCGGAGAACGTTTTGCAGTTCGTAACTCCGGTGCAACAGCAGTTGTAGAAGGAGTTGGAGACCACGGTTGTGAATATATGACTGGTGGAAAAGTAGTTGTTTTGGGTAAAACCGGTAGAAACTTTGCCGCAGGTATGAGTGGAGGAATCGCTTACATCTACGATCCCGAAAACAAATTCAAAAACGGATTATGCAACACCGAATCCATAGCATTCGAAACCATTGAAGCGCAAGAAGCCGAGGAATTGAAAGCATTGATTGCAAAACACGTTGCATACACCAATAGTACAAGAGGTGCTGAGTTATTAGCAGATTGGGCAACAAGCTTGCGCCAATTTGTTAAAGTGATGCCAACAGAGTACAAAAAAGCATTGAAACGTCTGGAAACAGAAGAACAGATTTTTGAAGAATTAACAGCATAATACAATGGGAAAAGTTACAGGATTTAAAGAATTCGAAAGAAAAGATGAATCATATATTGCGGTAGATGAACGCGTAGTCAATTATAAGGAATTTACGGTTGCCCTGAGTGAAGCTGAAATTACAAAACAAGGATCTCGTTGTATGGATTGTGGCATTCCTTTTTGTCACAGTGGTTGCCCTCTTGGCAATTTGATACCCGATTTCAATCACATGGTGCATCAAGGGGAATGGCAAAAAGCCTCTTGGATATTGCACTCTACAAATAATTTTCCAGAGTTTACAGGACGGTTATGTCCAGCACCTTGTGAAAAAGCATGTGTTTTGGGATTAATTGAAAATCCAGTATCAATAGAAAATATTGAAAAAAATATTGTAGAACGTGCCTTCAAAGAAGGTTGGATTAAACCTCAACCACCTAAAACAAGAACAGGAAAAACGGTTGCTGTTGTAGGATCAGGCCCTGCAGGATTAGCTGCTGCTCAACAATTGAATAGAGCGGGACATTATGTTACCGTTTTCGAAAGAGATGATGCTATAGGCGGATTATTGCGTTACGGAATTCCTAATTTCAAAATGGAAAAAGAAATTATCGATCGCCGTATTGCTATTCTTGAAGCAGAAGGAATTACGTTTAAAGTAAATACACACGTTGGTGTGAACTACGATATCAATGACTTGAAAGCTTTTGATTCCATCGTGCTTTGTGGTGGTGCAACCGAAAGAAGAGGTTTACCAACTCCAGGAGCCGATGCAGACGGAGTAGTTCAAGCAATGGATTTCTTGACGCAACAAACCAAAGTAGTTTTTGGTCAAAAAGTAGAAAATCAAGTTTTGGCTACAGGAAAAGATGTCATCGTAATTGGTGGTGGAGATACCGGCTCTGACTGCGTTGGAACATCGAATCGACATGGTGCAAAATCGGTTACTAACTTCGAGATTATGCCGAAACCGCCAAAAGGAAGAAGCGAAACGACACCTTGGCCTTACTGGCCTTTGCAGTTGAAAACTTCCTCTTCGCACAAAGAAGGTTGCGAAAGAAATTGGTTGATTAACACCAAAGAATTCATCAAAGATGCGAATGGTAAATTAATCGCTCTAAAAACAGTCAATGTCGAATGGAAAATGGTGCCTGGACAACGTCCCGAACTAATTGAAGTACCAGGTTCAGAGAAAACTTGGCCTTGCGATTTAGCTTTGCTTGCATTAGGATTTACAGGTCCTGAAAAAACTTTAAGCAGTCAATTGGGTATTGAACTTGACGCAAGAAGCAACTATAAAGCGGAATATGGCAAATACCAAACCAACGTTCCTAATATCTTCACCGCTGGCGATATGCGTCGCGGACAATCATTAATCGTTTGGGCAATTTCTGAAGGTAGAGAAGCTGCTAGACAAGTTGATCTCTATTTGATGGGTTCTTCAAATTTACCTACCAAAGAAGGTGGAGATTTGCCAGGAGTGTAAACCAATACTAATTATGTTCATGAAGACCTTGATGCATTTCGAGGTCTTTTTTTTTAGATTCTACTGATAAAAATACAGAAAAATTATAGATTGAGCATCATCTTCCGATATTGAGATGGAACCAGTCCTGTGTTCTTTTTAAAGGTTTTATTGAAATGGGATATCGTTTCAAAACCACATTTGCTGCTTAACTGCGAAATGCCGATATCTTCCATCAGCAATAGTTTACAAGCATAGCCAATACGCATATCTAAAATGTAGTTTTTAAAAGATTTCCCTGTTTTACTTTTAAAATACCGACAAAAAGCAGCTGTATTCATCGCAGCAAAAGAAGAGATTTCTTCAAGACTGATATTTCGCGTGTAATTTTTATTCAAAAAGGACATGACCTTATCGATTCTTGCGGTATCATAAATGGTTTCATTAACAAAATCAGTTGTCGAAATGGTTTGTCTATTCTCGGTTTCAGACATTTCTTTGAGAATTTCCAAGAAAAGCATTAGTTGATTTAAACCATTTTCTAAGGGGATTTTTTCAATTAAATCCTGCAATTTTGGAAAGTTGGCTGCAGCAAAATAAATCCCTCTTTGCGACTCTTGAAGCAGATTTTTAATTTTAATAAAATGCGGATAATTATTGACGGCATAATACATAAAATCTTTTTCAAACTGAATAATGGTGCCTTTTACCCTTAAATCCGTATTACCAAGATGGTAGGCATCGTCACTTTTCATAAAATGAGGTAAATTAGAACCAATGAGCAATAGGTCTCCCGCTTGAAATGTAGTGATGCTATTTCCCAAAAACCGAGTTCCGGTTCCTTCCTTGATATAGATAATCTCAAATTCCGAATGAAAATGCAAAGGATATGTAAAATGCTCATAATCAAAAAACCTTGCTTTCAGTGGCGAAGACTTCGAAATAGGAAGTCGTTCGTTCATAATTGCCTTCATTGTGAATATGTTTTAATTTGCAAAAATAGACTTAGTATGTGCAAATTTAGGAAAAATAATTGGCTATACTTATCCTTAAATTTGTGTGTGTTAAATTTTTAAAACAAACAATTATGAATGATGCATTTAGTATTCAAGGCAAAATAGCTATAATTACTGGAGCGGGTGGCGTTTTGGGAGGAAGTATAGCCAAAAGTTTTCTGCAAGCAGGAGCCAAAGTAGTGGCAATCGATATTCACGAAGAAAACCTAAATAAAAGAGTTGCTGAACTTGCCGTTTTTGGCAGTGATGTTATAGGAGTGGTAGGCAATGTGCTTGATATGGAAAGCCTAGAAAATGTGGCCAAAGAAGTTTTGGCCAAATGGGGACGAATCGACATTTTGTTGAATATTGCGGGTGGAAATCTTCCGGGAGCAACGCTAATGCCTGACCAAGAATTTTTCGATATGAAAATCAGCGATTGGGATAAAGTAACCAACTTAAACTTGAATGGAACCGTTTTCCCGAGTATGGTTTTCGGTCGAGTTATGTCGAAACAAAAAAGCGGAAGCATCATTAATATGTCTTCTATGGCGGCTTATTCGGCGATAACTCGTGTTCCGGGATATTCGGTTGCGAAAACTGGAATTAGCAATTTCACCCAATGGTTGGCTACAGAAATGGCGTTGAAATATGGTGATGGTATTCGGGTGAATGCTTTGGCACCAGGATTTTTTATTGGTGACCAAAATCGTGCAGTGCTGATCAATCCTGATGGTTCGCTTACCGATAGAAGCAAAAAAGTATTGGCAAAAACGCCAATGGGACGTTTTGGAGACATTTCAGAATTGAATGGAACGGTTCAGTTTTTGTGTAGTGAAGCAGCCAGTTTTATTACAGGAGTAGTGTTGCCAGTAGATGGTGGTTTTAGTGCATTTAGCGGCCTATAATTATGGAAAAAACATGGAGATGGTTTGGCAAAAAGGATAAAATAGCGTTATCCATGCTTCGCGAAATTGGGGTTGAAGGTATCGTTTCGGCCTTACACGATATTCCTAATGGGGAAATTTGGACTGAAGAAGCTATTCTGGATTTGAAACATTATATCGAAGATGCAGGTTTGCGTTGGTCGGTTGTCGAAAGTCTTCCGGTGAGTGAAGGGATCAAAAACAATGCGTCCAATAGAGATCAACTTATTGACAACTATATTGTAAGTCTCGAAAACCTTGGAAAATCTGGTTTGAAAACCATTTGTTATAATTTTATGCCCGTGATCGATTGGATTCGAACGGATTTAGATTATAAATTGGAAGACGGTACTTCGACTTTGTATTTCGATAAAATCAAATTTGCTTATTTTGATATTTTAATTCTGAATCGTAAAGAAGCAGATAAGGATTATACAAGCGATGAACTGGCCAAAGTTTACGAATTAGACAAAACCATTACCGAAGCCGAAAAAGCACAATTGATCGATACTATTATTGTAAAAACCCAAGGATTTATTAACGGAAACATCAAAGCTGGCGATCAAAATCCGGTGGCGATTTTCAACAGATTGCTTGCGGTATATGACAATATTGATAAAAATGAATTGCGTGAAAATTTGCGATATTTTCTAAATCGCATTATGCCAGTTTGCGAACAATACGGTATCAATATGTGTATTCATCCGGACGATCCACCGTTTCAAATGCTAGGTTTGCCAAGAATAGTTACGAATGAGGAAGACATTCAATGGATTTTGGATTCGGTTGATAATCCTCATAACGGATTGACTTTTTGCGCAGGTTCGTTGAGTACTGGAATTCAAAATAATGTTCCAGACTTGGCACGAAAATTTGCTTCACGAACCCATTTTGTACATTTAAGAAGCACCGAAGCTTTAGAAGGAGGTAATTTTATGGAAGCTTCTCATCTCGAAGGGCGTGGTCATTTGATTGAATTAGTAAAAATATTTGAAGCCGAAAATACAAAATTACCTATGCGTGTCGATCACGGTCGAATGATGTTGGGGGACGAAGACAAAGGGTATAATCCCGGTTATTCTTTTCACGGCCGAATGTTTGCTTTAGCGCAAATGGATGGTGTAATTGCGACTGTTCAGCATTTGAAAAATTAGAACATCCCCGAACGGCGGAGTGTTATTAAGTAAAGTTGCAGCATTACAAAATACTCAAAAAAAACAAACTATCTGTACTCATTTAAAATCGATCTCAAAATAATTCAAAATAGTTTTGTAATGGTCTTGGGCTGAAAGACAAGTGTCCAATAGATATTCTTTTATAGTATCCCATTGTTGCAAACCGCGATAGTAGTATAATTTCAATTCATCATCAATAATAAATGGAACAATTGTATTAGCAAGACATTCCTTGAAGAGTATTAATCTTCCTACGCGACCATTGCCATCTTGAAAAGGATGAATAACTTCAAATTTCTGATGGAAATCAATGATATCTTCAAAAGTTTTTTGGTCTTTTTTGTGATAATTCAAGAGCAATTCCTTCATTTTTTCCGCAACGTCTTTGGGAGGGCAAGTTGCATTGCCGCCAACTTCGTTCGGATATTTCTTGTAGTTACCAACATTAAACCAATCTTTTCGGCTGTCTGAGGTTCCTGATTTCAACAAAAAGTGCAATTCCTTGATGAGTGATTCCGTCAATTTAGATTTTGCTTTTTCAATAATCAAATCAATACAACGAAAATGATTGTTGGTTTCGATAATATCATCGACGGAAATACTTTGGTCAGAAATGCCTATGGTGTTGGTTTCGAATATAAAGCGCGTTTGTTCTTGAGTAAGTTTACTGCCTTCTATGCGGTTCGAGTTATAGGTCAAATCAATTTGAGTACGATGGTAAATCCCCCCTTTCAGCTTCATATCTTTTTGTTCTTTGAGTTGATTGAGAAGGTTATTATTGCTGAATTTTTTTGGAGTTCCTTTTTCAGGTAAACCAGCATCTTCGGGAATATTCCAAGTTTTACCCGTCAAAAAAGAGCCTTTTATTTTTCCCTTAGCACAATGGTTTCTAACTGTTCTTTCTGGAACATTCCATTTTTTGGCAAAATCTCGTACTGAAATATAATTCATACTTTTTAAATTTGCCTGTATCGGCAAAAATTAATTAAATAATACTTCAAATATATCTATTATTGCCGATACAGGCAAAACTATGGATTTATTTTTTAAATTTCTCTAAAAATAGGACTGTAAAACGCAAATAACAACATCAAATGTTCTATTTAAAACATTTTGTTATATTTTGTTTCATTTTATTAATTACTTGTATGAATCAATAAAGAGTAATAAATTTGCCAAAAAATAATACCAATGCAAGCAAAAGATTTAGCACAATTAGCAGAACAATTCGGAAGTCCATTATATGTATATGATGCGGCTAAAATCCAATCACAATACCAAAGATTAACAAAAGCTTTTTCGAAGGTTGAAAAATTGCGTATCAATTATGCAATGAAAGCTTTATCCAACGTTGCTATTTTAGAATTATTGAGAGAGATGGGATCTTGTTTAGATGCCGTTTCCATACAAGAAGTACAATTAGGGCTTCACGCAGGCTATTCTCCTGACCAAATATTTTTTACACCAAATGGGGTTTCTTTAGAAGAAATCGAAGAAGTGGCGGAAATGGGCGTTCAAATCAATATAGACAACTTATCTATTTTGGAGCAATTTGGAACAAAATACCCAAATGTTCCGGTTTGTATTCGCATCAATCCGCACGTAATGGCGGGTGGTAACACCAATATTTCTGTGGGGCATATCGATAGTAAATTTGGAATATCCATTCACCAATTGCCTCATTTGTTGCGTATTGTTGAAAATACCAAAATGCACATCGTGGGAATCCACATGCACACGGGTTCTGATATTTTGGATATTGAAGTATTTTTATATGCTGCAGAAATCTTATTCGATGTTGCCAAAAATTTCAAAGAATTGGAATTCCTTGACTTCGGAAGCGGATTTAAAGTACCTTACAAAAAAGACGATATCGAAACCGACATAGAAGAATTAGGAAAAAAATTATCCAAAAGATTCAATTCGTTCTGTGCCGAATACGGAAAAGACTTAACCTTAATATTCGAACCTGGCAAATTTTTAGTGAGCGAAGCGGGTTATTTCTTAGCCAAAGTAAATGTGGTAAAACAAACTACCTCAACTGTATTTGCTGGAATTGACAGCGGTTTCAATCATTTGATACGACCAATGTTTTACGGTTCGCAACATCATATCGAAAACATTTCGAACCCAAAAGGAAAAGAACGTTTCTACTCCGTTGTAGGTTATATTTGTGAAACCGATACTTTTGCCAACAACCGTAGAATAGCCGAAATCAACGAAGGTGACATTTTAAGTTTTAGAAATGCAGGTGCGTATTGCTTCTCGATGTCATCCAATTACAATTCGAGATACAAACCAGCCGAAGTTGTATGGCTTAATGGTCAAGGCCACTTAATTAGAGCTCGAGAAACTTTCGAAGATTTACTCAAAAATCAAATTTCATTGCCAGTCGAAACGGCAGTAGTATAATAATTATAGCATCCCATTTCATAAAACGAAATGGGATTTTTTTTTGTAAAAATTTGACTGACTGGACACCTTTTTAAAAAGTTGTCTAAACTAAAAACGAAATGGAATTATTTTTTGATCTAAATTTTCATCTCTATATTAGTGATAAATGCTATCAATTAGCGGCTTTTCAAGCTAGTTATTAATTCATTGCATAAACTGAGATATATCATATTTATTCGAAAATAAATTATCTAATTTTGCTCCCATAATCAAATCACAAAAAAGATGAAAAAAATACTATTTTGGGGCATCTCAAGCGTACTGACAGTTGCGATGTTTGTTCAATGCAAACCCAATAACGAAAAAACCGAAGCTGCGCCGACGGAAGAATCTGTGATGGAAGAATTAAATACACACCAAATCACAATAAAAGAAGTCCTGCAAGCCAATGCATATACCTATCTTTTAGTCACAGAAGCTGAAAAAGACTATTGGATTGCCATTCCAAAAACAGAGGTAAAAGTCGGAAAAACCTACACTTATGAAGGTGGTATGGAGATGAAAAAATTTGAAAGCAAAGATTTGAAAAGAACGTTCGATTCTGTATTATTTGTCGAAGGAATAATAGATCCAAATCCTCCCGCTGCCACCGAAACGACTGCCAGCGCCGCTCCTAAGGCGGTTTCATCCAAGGAACTATCCAAAGGAATCACATTGGCAAAAGGTGGAATTTCAGTATTCGATTTATATTTCAATAGAGATAAATTGGCTGGAAAAACAGTGATTTTAACTGGGAAAGTAGTAAAATTTATGCCTGAAATAATGAAGAAAAACTGGGTACATTTACAAGATGGATCTAATTTTAACGGATTTAATGACATTACTATTACCACTTTAGAAAAGGTAAAAGTGGACGACATTGTTTCGTTTAAAGGCAAAGTAATTTTGAATAAAGATCTTGGCTCTGGCTATAAATATGATGTTCTTATTGAAGACGCAGTACTTGTAAAATAAGTAAAACTTCAGTTTTTATAAAAAAGGAATCCCATTTCAATAAAAAATGAAATGGGATTTTTTTCAAGCTAAAACGTAGTGGATTTGTTTCACAAATAAAGAATTATTTCGAAACAACAAATAAAAAAACTATAAAAACTGTATCTTTGAAACTATAAATAAAGTATTATGAATGTACAACTGACAAAAATGGAACTGATAGAAATGCTTTTAAACACAAGAAAAGAAGCAATTTTAGAAAAAGTTAGAGCGGTTTTAGAAGAAGATCAAGACCAACTTACAGCAGAAGATTACAAAATAATTGATGACCGTAGAAAAAGACATTTAAACAGTGAAAGCAAATCATTTTCTTGGAAAGAAGCAAAAGAAAGCATTCTGAAATCATAAGAAAATGAAGTATTCTTTAGAAATCAAAGAAGAAGCTGTCCTCGACATAAACGAAGCATATTTATACTATGAAGAACAAAAGATAGGCTTAGGAAATCGCTTTTTAGAAACTTTGGTAAGTTAATTAGAACGAGTTCAAAAATATCCTGAACATTATCAAATCAAAAGAACACCGTATAGAGAAGCTTTTATAAAAAACTTTCCATATATAATTATTTTTGAAATTGAAGGAAATAACATAATTGTATATGCTGTTTTCAATACGTGGCGAAATCCTAACAAAAAACCAATAAAACGCGATTAAGACACACTATCCTAAATAGTGTTAAGTTCATAAATAAAATGTTCTTTCTTCTAAATTGCACTAATATAATCGGTCTGTAATCCCAATTCAATGAAAAATAAAATGGAATTTTTCAGTTTTACAGATTTGACAACTTTTAAAAAGTTGTCAAATCTATGGCGACAATTTCTCCCCCAAAACTTCCGTCAAAACCTTGCCTTCTGTGCCGTTTGGCATTTCAAGTTTAAGTTTTAGGGCTAGGGTTGGCGCAATTTGAGTAATTTCTTTTTTATCGAAACTTTCACCGGGTTTTATTTTCCAACCGTAAAAAAGTAAAGGGGCGTGCGTATCATAAGCATAAGGTGTTCCGTGAGAAGTTCCTGTAGCTCCATATTCAATATAGCCCGGTTTGTCTAAAACCACTAGATCTCCATTTTGAGTAACATCATAACCTTTGGCAATAAAATTCAAGAAATAATCATTCCCCGTCGAAGCCAAAATTTCTTCCTCAGTATACACTCGTTTTATTTGCTCCTGAGTCATCAAATAATTCTTAAATGTTTGTTTCACTTTGGACAATTCTAACCCTTTCGATTGGATTAAATCTTTGTTGAAATAGATATTAAAATTCGAATATTCCACTACGAGATTTTCACCGAAAGTTGCTGTCGAAAACTCTTTAATCCCTTTTGCAATATCTTTTCCTGGAATATTTTTGACATTGTATTTCAAGTCTTTCAAATGACTAGCATTTTCAGCACAAGCGTGATCGGCCGTTAAAAAAAGTAAATAATTATCCTTCCCAACCGTTTTGTCTAAATAATCCAAGAAATCGGCGATAGTAAGATCCAATCTTAAATACGTATCCTGTAACTCCATCGACCTTGGACCTAAAATATGTCCCACATAATCTGTCGATGAGAAACTAACCGTCAAGAAATCAGTGACATTGTCTTTTCCTAATGCTTCTTTTTCAATCGCTTTTTTGGCGAAATCAGCCAATAAGTTATTTCCAAAAGGAGTCGAACGCATTACTTCGGCACCATGCTTATCGTACATTTCTTTTAGATTGTACGGAAAAACAGGTTTGTCACAATTGTATAATTTACCCTCATACGGATTGTCATCAGGCAAACTTTCGTTATAATCTGCCGCGGGTTTCAACAAACTCCAACCCGAGTTGATATACGGCATATAATTTTTTTCGTTATTGAATTCCGTTACCCAATCCGGCAATGCGGCACCATAGAACGTACTCGAAATAAAAGCGCCTGTTCCACTATACCAAAAAGCCCAATTCGCAAAATGTCCAGCGGGTAAAATAGCGCCACGATCTTTCAAACTCATCCCGATTACTTTTCCTTTGAAGTTGGTTCCCAATCGCAATTCGTCAGTAATGGTAGTGCTTAACAGATTTTTTGGAGACATTGCTCCTTCTTTTTCTGTGCCGTTTCCAACCGTTTTTACGGCATCATCATCGGTGCAATACATTGTTTTTCCCAACTTTCTGCTAAACCACTCATTCCCTACAATACCATTGACCGAAGGCGTGGTACCTGTATAAATTGAAGAATGCCCTGGAGCGGTATAAGTAGGCATATAATTGAAGTTGGCGTTATGGAAAACAAATCCTTTATCCATCAAACGCTTGAAGCCATTGCTAGAAAAATCATCTGAAAAACGATATAAATATTCCATTTTCATCTGATCGACTACAATTCCAACCACTAATTTTGGTCGTTGTTGTGCTTGGAGATTTGAAATTAAAACAAAGAACAATAACAAAAATAACTTTTTCATATGTGTAAATTTTGATTTTTCAGCGGTCACATATGTTATCGCCTTTTTCCTCATTGGTGTTTGCTCACGCAAACTTTTTGTTGATGGCGATTTCATAGAGGTAAATTTTAATCGCACAAAAATACGGATTCGCATGGTGTAAAATCGAATATGCTAGATTTTTTTGAATGAAATTAATATAATCTTAACTCAACCGTTACTTGTAATTGAAGATATTGTAGAGAATAATTCTATCGTCGTAATTAATATAAAGTTGTTTTCGATTGTCTTGTTTTTTTCTTGTAATTATCGAAAGCGTGCAATTTTCACCATTATTGTCTTTGCAAGTAAAACTATAAACACTGTCAGATTCGCTTTCTTCCAAGGGAATATAATCAATGATTTCGAAGAGTTGAATAATCTCGGAATAGACTACGATTCGGTTTTTATCGGTATCTAATTTGACTAAAATATTGACCAAGCCCAAATCAGACCATTTGCCCCAATTCCCTTTTTGGTCCTTTTCTAAAACACTAAAACCCGAGGTTTTGAAAGTATAGGATTGACAATATGATTTTTGGAATCCGAAAGCTATGCATGCCAGAACTATAATTAGTTTTATTTTAGTCATTTTTTATAAAATTGTAGGTTTTCAAAAGTACTAAAATTTGGTGTTAGAAATGGAACTTCTCGTCTTCTTTTCTAGCCAAATTATAATCGGCAATCATTTCCTTAACTATTTCTGCTGCGGGCTGTATGGTATGAATTAATCCTGCAATTTGGCCAATTTCGAGTTCGCCTTCGTTTAAATCACCTTCAAACATGCCTCGTTTGGCTCTTGCTCTGCCTAACAATGCTGATAATTCATCTTTCGTTGGGCATTTTGCGTACAAATCCTGAACGTCTTGGTAAAATTTGTTTTTGATTAATCGAACGGGTGCCAATTCTTTCAAGGTCACTTGCGTCCCACCTTCATTAGTTTCCAAAATTTTATTTTTGAAATTTTCGTGTGCCGAAGATTCCACTGAAGCAGCAAAACGACTTCCTACTTGCACCCCATCAGCGCCAAGAATCATGGCAGCAAGCATTCCGCGACCGTTTGCAATTCCACCCGCCGCAATAAGTGGAATCTTGATTTTTTCTTTTACCATCGGTATCAAAGTAAAAGTAGTGTTTTCTTCTCGCCCGTTGTGTCCGCCGGCTTCAAATCCTTCGGCAACAACAGCATCGACACCAGCATCTTGCGCTTTCAAAGCAAACACCGAACTGCTTACAACGTGAACTACGATGATTCCCTTTTCCTTCAAGAATGAGGTCCAAGTTTTAGGATTTCCTGCTGATGTAAAAACAATTTTCACGCCTTCTTCAACAATAATATCGATGATTTCTTGGATATTGGGATACAACATCGGGACGTTTACGCCAAAAGGTTTATCGGTTGCTTTTTTGCATTTTTGAATGTGTTCGCGCAAAACTTCGGGATACATCGAACCCGCGCCTATCAATCCCAAACCTCCAGCGCTACTGACTGCACTGGCCAATTTGTACCCCGAATTCCAAATCATTCCGCCTTGAATAATCGGATATTTTATTTTGAAAAGCTGGGTAATTTTATTCATTGAGGTATCGAATTACTGTTTGATAATTTTTCCGCTTTTAGAAAAATCTTTCGATTCAATTTTATAGAAATAGGTTCCATTATTCAAGGATTTCAGCGAAATAGTAGACGATTGGTTGGTAATATTTTTCTCTAAAACTTTTTGACCCAAAATAGTATAAATAGCGATGGTCTTGCTACCCGAATCATTGGGCAAAGAGACAGAAATTGAGTCAAAGGTTGGATTTGGATACACCACAAAATCAGTTTTCGAAAAATCATTTACTGACAATCCATTGGCCAAAGCCAAATTGAAATCAGGAATTCCAAAACCGAACTGAGTTCTGGATTTTATTGCTGGATCGGTAAAATTATCCGAGGATTGAACTAAAAGTTCTTTGATTTGCTTTGCCGTTTTGGTCGGTAAAGCTTGCCACAAACAAGCCAACATACCTGAAGTGATGGGGCACGAAAAGGATGTTCCATTTGCCGTACCTATATTTCCTTGTATGTCTGACACTACCACCGTTTGCCCTTGAGCCATCACATCGGGTTTTACTCGATTGTCGTAACTTGGACCAATGGAGCTGAATAAGGCGTAGCTTTCATCTGATTTTACTGCTCCAACCGCGATTACATTTTTGGCTTCGGCAGGAATTCCAACGTGTTTTTCGACTTGCTGTCCCTCATTACCCGCACTTGCTACCACAACAATTCCTTTATCAAACGCAACATTAGCTCCTTGTGATGCAAAAGCAAAATTCCCTGTCATATCAGCGTAGGTGTGACTATAGTTGGGATTATCATAACCAAAATAACCTAAGGACGAGGTGATAATATCTGCCCCTACTCTATCTGCTTCTTCGGCAGCTTCAACCCAATTGGATTCTTCCACAGGATTTTCAGAATAGGGAAATGCAGAAACGGCATCTTCTGTGATAAACAAATAGTACTTTGCATCTGGCGCGGTTCCAATTAATTGTCCATCGACATAACCTCCCATCGTAGACAAAACGGAGGTCCCATGATAGTTTCCAGAAAAATAATTCGTGCTTTTGTTCACATAATCGTATCCCCCAAGAATCTGATTGTTATCTCTTAATCTTTTAAATGATGTTGCCAAATCTACCCCAGGAAAACCGGAATCCAAAACCGCAATAATTTTACCCGAACCAGTATAATTCAATTGATGCAGTAAATGTCCGTTGAGCATTTGAATTTGATTTGCCGAGTTGCCATAATTATAAGTAATGGCAGTTTCCTTTGTTTTATTGGTAGCTTTTGATTTTACTTTTGCCGCAATTTTATTAGACGAACCATTCAAAGCCTTATCAGCAAAGTCAATGTTAAGCACAAAAGGCAAGGATTTTAATGCTTTGATATCGGCTATCGAACCACGAACGTGGACGCAATTCAACCATTTTGACTTAGCTTTGACCGCAATTCCCACTGAATTACTGATCTCGTCGATATAGGATTGATGAATGGGCGCATCTTTCAAATCCAAGACAATTCCTTGCACGGTTCTTCGGTCTAATGCCCGTTGCGAAAGTTCAGAAAGCGGGTTGCTAAAAAAAGTGGCCGAATTGGGTTTGTCCTTAAAATAAACCCAAGCCTCTTCTTGTGAAAAGCCAACAAGACTAAAAACCAAAAACAGGAAAACAATTACTTTTCTCATATCTATTTTGAATTAAAATACGAATCTATGAAATTACTCCCGAACCAACTAATTCATCGTCTAAATACCAAGCGACGAATTGCCCTTCGGTGATGGCGGATTGAGGTTCGTCGAAAGACACATACATCCCTTTTTCGAATTGATGTAAAGTCGCTTTTTGCAGCGGTTGACGGTAGCGAATACGTGCCATTACCTCCATTTTTTCGCCATTGGCCATAGCCAAATCAGTACGAATCCAATGGACTTCCGATTTTTCGATGAACAATGCTTTTCGGAACAAACCCGGATGCTGACTCGTTAAACCTGTATAAATCGAATTGGTTTCGACATTGGTAGCAATGATAAATAAAGGATCGGTGGTTCCACCAACGTTGAGCCCTTTTCGCTGTCCGATAGTAAAATAATGTGCCCCTTGATGTTTGCCGACAACTTTCCCCATTGAAGGAGTATACTCAATTTTTTGAGCCTCGAAAGCTAGGACTTCTTCCGCTGAAAGGCTAGCTGCCATTTCTAAATTATATACTGGATTATCGGCACCAATTTGATAAATCAAGCCCTCTTTGGGTTGTAATTTTTGTTGCAAAAACTCAGGCAATCTTACTTTACCGATGAAGCACAAACCTTGAGAATCTCTTTTTTCGGCGGTAACCAAATCTAATTCTAATGCGATTTCACGTACTTGGGGTTTGGTTAACTCACCAATAGGAAACAAAGATTTCGCCAATTGTTCTTGCGATAATTGACATAGAAAATAGGATTGATCTTTATTAGGATCGACTCCCGCCAAAAGTTGATAGACTTTCTCGCCCTTGACTTCGATTTCCCCTTTTCGACAATAATGGCCTGTTGCCACAAAATCGGCACCAAGACTCAAAGCGATTTTCATAAAAACATCGAATTTTATTTCGCGGTTGCACAATACATCAGGGTTTGGAGTTCGCCCTTTTTCGTATTCGTTAAACATGTAGTCCACGATTTTTTCTTTGTATTCTTCGCTCAAATCCACGGTTTGGAAAGGAATACCCAATTTTTCGGCAACCAATAAAGCATCGTTGCTGTCTTCAAGCCAAGGACATTCGTTAGAAATCGTAACGGAATCATCGTGCCAATTTTTCATAAAAAGACCGATGACTTCATAGCCTTGCTGCTGCAATAAATAGGCCGCAACACTTGAATCAACACCACCCGAAAGCCCAACTACTACACGTTTCATTTTGAAATAATTATAATTTAATAAGGGCGCAAAGTTACAAAGATTTTCGAAAGGATTTATTTATTGTGCATTCATTACCATTTTGGTTCGAGGTAGCCAAGTTTTCGGTAATGAATTTGAAATTCAGCATATCAAGATAAAAAAATTCTATTCTCGAACAGCGCAATTTTCGTGAGCACACCTTAAAAAAATTCTATTTACGCAGTTTTTCAAATAAAAACTGCTTCTTTTCGGCATCTGCCTCTCGGAGATTCTTTTTTTCACCGGTATGTCGCCCTACACATACTTTTTGCGGATAGCTAAATTTAAAACCAATGAAAAAAATTTAACATAATTGATTGTTTTTGAACTCAAATTAACCGCTCTAAAAATACATTTATTTACAGGAAAATCAAATAGTTGCTCACCATCATTTTTGCTTTGTATGCAACTTCAAACTTGGACCAGCTTATCTTCAAATAACAGCGATAGGATTTTGTCACTTATTTACTTTACAAGCCAGCTTATAATGAAAAATTTTGTGTTTCAAATCATGATTTTTAACAATTTTCGATTAGATTTAATAATTTGCCCTGTTTGATAAAATTATAGTAATAGCGATACTTTTTTAGGGGCTATGCTAATAAAAAGTGATAAAACAACAATGATTTAATCCTTTTTGTCTCCATATTTTATAAAATACCCTACAAAAAGAAGGGTTTAAAAAAAAATATAAATAGTAATATCATAAAAAAAAATAATTTAAATAAGGATATACTATTTTTTAACAAGCAATTTTTGGTTATTGATAATTCTTTCTGCAATACGTAAAAAAAACTTTTCTTTATTGTTGTAGCTAGACAAAAGTTGATAGATTTGCCTCAGAAATAAGACCTATTTCGGCTTAAATTTTGACCTATAAAACAGCGATTTTTACAGTTTTTTGAAGATCCATTTTGTAGTAAAAATTAAACTAAATCAAAACTAAATTAATAACTAAACTAGAACAAGAATGAAAAAATTAACTTTTATTTTAGCAGCAGCACTAACAAGTATGGCATCATTTGCACAAGATGCTACAGAAGCACCAAAATCTACTCCATTAGAAATTTCCGGCTCAGGTGATTTGTATTACAAATACGATTTTTCAAAAACTCCGAACATTCTAACGAGTTTTGGGACTGATCAAAATTCAGTTTCGCTAGGTATGCTTGATATTGCATTGAAAAAATCAGTAGGGAAAGCATCGTTTGTCGGTGAAGTATCTTTTGGACCAAGAGGTCAATATCAATCTATTCCGAATGGGGATGGCGTGGATATGAACTCATTCCACATTCAAAACTTATACGCTACGTATGCATTTACCGAAAAATTTAGTATGACTGCTGGTTATATGGGAACATTTATCGGTTATGAGGTGATTTCGCCAGTAGGAAACTTTCATTACTCAACCTCTTATATGTTTACCAATGGACCATTCCAAAATGCAGGTATTAAAGCCAACTATAAAATATCAGACAAATTCGGTGCAATGTTAGGTTTGTTTAATGATACTTGGAACACCTACAAAGCCAATCCAACTAAAGGTCTGAACGCTATTGGAGGACAATTGTCTTATGCAAGTGGTCCAGTAAGCGCTTATCTTAACTTTATGGATGGTTCTGTTAGCGGAACTATTTTTGACCTAACAGCTACTTTCCAACTTTCAGAAAAATTCAAATTAGGATTAAATGCTGCTGATTTTTCAAACACAGGTGATCAAGGTTACACAGGTGTAGCATTGTACCCTTCGTATGCGCTTACTAGTGCTTTTAGCTTAGGATTGCGTGCTGAATACTTTAGTGTGAAAGAAGGTTCAGTGTTAACAGGTATTAGTGGAGATGAGTCTGTAACCGCTTTTACTTTATCTGGTAACTATAAAGTTGGTGGTTTTGCAATTATTCCTGAGCTAAGACTGGACAGCGCTTCAGAAGATGCGTTTGTAGATTCTGATATGGCTCCTTGTAATTCTGCTTCTCAATTTCTATTAGCAGTTGTTTACGGGTTCTAATATTTAAAAACATTATTTTTTTTTACTGCCAAAATGCTTTTTTCAAGTGTTTTGGCAGTTTTTTTTGAGCTACAGTAAAGCAACTCATAAGAAACACTCGTTGATCATACTGCTTTGAAGCTATATAAACCCGAGTTGCAGCAATCTTAACTTGTCAGACCTGCTGAACAGCAAACGGAGTTAGCTCAGTGTAAATAATTTGAAGTCGGAATCTGCCTTAGAAATCTAAGTTATACCAAACAAAATTATATTTTAACCCAATCGAATGGGTTTGCTTGCCAGACTGTAAAGGGTCCTGACTCTCGGTAGCAGGGACTACTACGGACTTACAACTAGCCTAGTATTTTGGACTATGTTATAGGCGTTTTTGGCATTAAACTAGCGGCTCTTTTTACTATTGGAATAAAAAAAACAGGCTTCCTCTTTTGAATAAGAAAGCCTGCTTTATATTTTTTAAACAAAAACTAAACTATTGCTTTTTGTAAATATTATAAATAGTATTGAGCGTTATTACATCTAACACATTATCTACATCGGTTTGAATATAATGTAGTTTGAAAGCCGAAATCGCTGAATTAAGATTTTTTGTGTTATACCCAATAATACGCAAGGCTTGTTCGGCATCGAAGTTTTCAGGTGCTGGCTCCAAAACATCATCAGGCCACAAACCAAATCCATTCAGCGCCAGAAGTTTCCAAGGAAATAATTTACTGGGGTCTGTTTTTCGACTTGGTGCAATATCAGAATGACCAATAATATTTTGTGTTGGGATATTGTAATCTTTTTTTAGCTTGGTTAATAATGCCAGCAAACTCGTAATTTGTTTGTCGGAGAACGGTTCAAAACCATTATTGTCTAATTCTATTCCGATAGAAGCGGAGTTAATATCGGTATTTCTCCCCCAAACTGCGCTGCCACCGTGCCAAGCCCTGAGATAATCATTGACCATTTGCACCACTCTACCATCATCGGCAATGACATAGTGTGCACTGACCTGTGGCCTTGTGATGGTAAACGTTTTTATAGTTTGCGCTAGCGAATCTTGAGCCGTATGATGAATAATTATAAAATTTGGCTTTCTCAGGTTGAAATTTACGGTACTAATCCATTCGGTGCTAATACCATTTGGCAAAGCAATTGGACCTTTTATAGACAAGGTATCTTTGTACAGCACCAAGGGATCTACAGTGTTTTCAGAATGTGGTAAAATAGTGGTGCTACTGGTTTGCAATTTAGCAGCTTCCATATTTGAAATGATTTTTTTATAATTTTCCAGCTGTTCTTTGTATGATTTCTCGCTGACTTTGTATGGATTCGATGAACAAGAAACTACAAATATTGTCAAAACGAAATAGAACGATGCTTTAAATAATTGGATTTTCATCTGGATAGTTTTGATTGAGTTTTTTGGCAAAAATTATTTCTTTTTATCTTTTGATTTCGATTTTTTTGGTTTTTTCATATCTTCCTTAAACGTGAGATACTTTTCCTTTTGGTCTTTGTTCAAAAAATCGTTTATTTTTTTATCCGTACTTTCAGAAAGTAATTTATATTCTGTCATTAAGTCTTCCTGTGGCAAATTAAGTTTTGAAATTCTTCCTTGTGCTTTAACACTTTCTACCAAAACATTTGAAATCGCTAGGGCTTGCAGTTCATCCAGACTCAAGGCTGGCTTCATTTCTTCCATATAATTGGCAACAATTTCTTCTGGAGGAGTCTCTTTTGGTTTTTCTGGTTCGCTTCGCTGGCTCATGGCTCCCATTTGGTTCATACCATTTCCTCGTCCACTTCCGTAGCCATTTCCGTAACCATTCCCATATTGTGCGGAAACGCTATGAATTGTACACAAGAAAATCAAAATTGAAAAAATGTTAAATGTTATTTTCATCTTAAGTCTTTTTTTTTAAAATGTAAATTTAAACAGGTTCTGCGAATAAATCAAATTCGGTGGCCTCGATAATTTTTACCATAACAAATTCGCCTGTTTTTACATAATGTTTAGTGGCATCAATCAAGACTTCATTGTCAACATCGGGGCTGTCAAATTCAGTTCTTCCCACAAAATGCCCACCTTCCTTGCGGTCGATAATACAACGGTATGTTTTTCCGATTTTCTCTTGGTTCAAATCCCAAGAAATTTGCGATTGAAGTTCCATAATTTCGTTGGCACGATTTTGTTTCACCTCATCAGGAACATCATCAACCAACTCGTATGCAGTTGTATTTTCCTCGTGGGAATAGGCAAAACAGCCCAAGCGCTCGAACTTCATTTCCTGAACCCAATCTCTCAAAGTTTCGAAATCTTCCTGAGTTTCGCCAGGATAACCCACAATCAAAGTAGTTCTGATCGTCATTCCGGGAACCGCTTTTCGGAAGTCTTGTAATAACTGCGTTGTTTTTTCTTTGGTAGTGCCCCGTTTCATCGATTTCAAAATAGAATCTGAAATGTGTTGCAACGGAATATCAATATAATTGCAGATCTTGGGTTCCCGCTTCATTATTTCCAAAACATCCATCGGAAAACCAGTCGGGAAGGCATAATGCAATCGAATCCATTCTATCCCTTCCACCTTTACCAAGGCTTCCAATAATTCGCCAAGATTTCTCTTTTTATAAATATCTAAACCGTAGTACGTCAAATCCTGCGCAATCAAAATCAATTCTTTCACACCATTTTTAGCCAAACCTTCGGCTTCCTTGACCAATTTTTCTATGGTTTGCGAAACGTGTTTTCCTCTCATTAAAGGAATAGCACAAAAACTGCAGGGTCTGTCACAACCTTCGGCAATTTTCAAATAGGCATAATTTTTTGGAGTCGTTGTCAATCGTTCGCCAAGCAATTCGTGCTTGTAATCCGCTCCCAGCGCTTTGAGCAAACCAGGCAATTCTGTAGTACCAAAAAATTGATCCACATTGGGAATTTCCTTTTCTAAATCAGGCCGGTAACGTTCCGATAAACAGCCAGTAACAAATACTTTATCGACTAGTCCTCGCTCTTTTTTGTCGGCATATTCCAGAATCATATTCACTGATTCGGCCTTTGCATTATCAATAAATCCGCAGGTATTAATCACGACGATATTTCCTTCTTCTTCGTGAACCACATCTTTTCCGCTAGCTTTGAGTTGCCCCATCAGGACTTCGCTATCGTACACATTTTTCGAACACCCAAGAGTGATTACATTGATTTTATTCTTTTTTAAAGACTTGGTTCTCATATTTTTATATTTCCCTTAAATTGGAAGTCGGCAAAATTACGATTTTTATTCTAAGGAGCACAACTCTTTATTTATTAAACACGTTTTGTCCTGCTGTACACTTTATCTTTGTTGCCGAACACCGGCAACAAAGGATGCCGTTTCCATCAGGGCTATTTGATGACTATTTGTTTTTCAGTAGCTCATTTTCAAAGAAAAAAACCACTTTAGATTTATAATCGAAAGCGGTTTTTTTTATTTCCAAATTCCCCCTTTGAGGCTTAGCGGGCCTTACATTTCAAACAATAAAGTCATTGTGAAATTATTGCCGATGGTATTGATTCTCGCTGCATCAGTAAAACCTTGGTTAAAGAAAGGTTGTTGCGATTTTCTTTGTGCATTGGTGTACGAAAAATCTAATTTGAAGGCCCCAAAATTATACCCTAAACCTCCAGAAAAAGAGTTCAAATCACCAATGGTTGTGCCGTCTTTGTATGGGCTTTCCTCGAAACGGTATCCACCTCTCAGGCTCCATTCTTTAATTTTGTATTCGGCACCCACTCGTAATTCGCCCGATGTTTTTAGAATGTTGCTCATTTCACCATTTAAATCTCTATAATAGGGATCATTCTCTGGTTCGAATTTTGTATTTCCATAATTTTTTATAGAATAATCAAGGCTAATAAGGCCCGATTTTCCGAAGATATAGGCAAAACTTCCTGTAAATTTGTCTGGGGTGGTCAAATCGTAGGGTGCATAATAATTGATGATGCCCGGATCTACCACGTCGGGAGGCAACTCATTTAAGGTATTCGCACTGATTGCCGTTACGCTTTGAGAAAGTTCATCACTCAAATTGTACCAAACCGGAGAATCATACGCTAATCCTAATCGAATTTCATTTGTAACTTTTGCAATCGCCCCAATTTGAAAAGAAAATCCAGTACCAAAAGTGTGAAGGTTATTATTAAAACGAATATTGGTTACCGTATAATCTGTTGTGAGCGTATTTCTATTCGATTCATAAAAACTGGTAGAGTGTACATAATCCGTAAAATGTGAATTCAAATTTAGCCCGATGTATAATTTATCTTTATACGAAGTAGCCGCATTAAAAGATAATTTTCCGTTATACCCGTTTGAATAGATACTATTTTCTTGGTAATAATTTCCACCTGGCGTTACATTTGAAACATACCTGCTATTGTTCGGCACATCTGCCACAGGATTAATAATATAGGACTCATACCCTAAATACGCTTGCTGCGCGCCATTGTCCAACTGCGCATAATTATTGTCTTTGATAACACTTAAAGGTACACCATTAGCATAGCTTAGAAAATATTGATCAACTGAATTTGTCGGGTTTACCCCCGCAGAAAACACTGAATTGTCAAAATCATTGATATTGTCATAGTTTATTGCAACAGAAAACTTTCTCCAGTTGCTAGTTTTGTTTCTGTTTTTAAAAACAAATACACCTCCGGTTTGGTTCATATCAAAATTACCCTCAGAATCAGAAGTTGTGGTTCCAAAATAGTTGGAATCATTCTTTTTGTTGAAAGTACTTAAAGATATCGAAAGTTGGTTATTCGAAAAAATAGCTGAGCCTGCAGGGTTCACATTCAATGCAGACATATCTCCTCCCAAGGCTCCGAAAGCCCCACCCATGGCTCTAAACCGAGCCGTTCCGTTCAAATTATCCTGAGCGTATCGCATAGCATCTGGAATTTCTTGCGATTGTACACTATAAAAGGAAACTACAACTAAAAGGAATATGATTTTTTTCATTTTTGTTCAATTAAGTTTGTGTTTTGTATCAGCGAATGAACCTAATTATCGTCGGACTCCACCGCCACCAGATGATCTTCCACCTCCGCCGCTGTAACCTCCGCCTCCACCAGAAGATCTTCCACTACTATAACCACCGCTACTGTAATTATTTGACGATCTGCTCGAGTTGTAATTGCTGTTTGGAGATGAATTCCTTGAATTATTGCTGTTATAATCGCTTGAATTTTGGGAATAGTTTCTACTGCTCGAGTAGTTTGAACCCCTATTACTGCTATTTGTTGCACTCGATCTTGTTCTAGAGGAACTATTTTGCGATGAATAATCTGCCGTCATAAATGAAGAACTATTCCGCGCATCAACAGTTCCGCCTCTTCGCGTGTTAGAATAATTTGCAGTCCCATTATTGTACGATTGATTTTGTGAATATCGGTTTCCATTTACACCATAGGCGTACGAAGATCCTCTGCGGCTTGAATTATATGAATAATTATTGTTATATCCATATGATGGATAACCCCAGACTGGATAACCCCAACCTGGATAGCCCCAACCCCAGCCATAACCTGGATAACCCCAGCCCCAACCGTAATAAGGATAACCCCAACCCCAGCCATAACCGGGAAATCCCCATCCAAAACCAATACCAAAAGAAACGTCCCAAGGATCGTTATTGACATTTATGGTATTAGTTTCGGTATAGCCCGGGTTTTGAATTTTGATGGTATCATTCACTTCACCGGTGTTTTCCTGTAAAGAACTGAAATAGTTTTTATATTGAGCACTAGAAACAGTTTGAGTCTCTTTCGGAGAATTTCCATATATGCCATCGCTATCATAATAAGAACTATTTTGATAGGTGCCACAAGAGGTTACCAAAACACTTAAAAATCCAATTAGTGAATAAAGTGTAGCTTTTTTGAAGGAAAAAATATTTGTTTTCATATCAATAGGATTTTTTATTGTTGCACATTACAAAAATACTTAGTTTTGCTGAACTATTTAGTTAAAATTATTAAAACAAAATTTGTGCCAAACTATTCGATATGAGCAAGAACCTAACGACAAGAGAAGAAGATTATTCAAAATGGTATAATGAACTGGTGGTGAAAGCCGATTTAGCCGAAAACTCAGGAGTGAGAGGCTGTATGGTAATCAAACCCTATGGTTATGCAATTTGGGAAAAAATGCAAGCTGAATTGGATAGAATGTTTAAGGAAACTGGGCATCAAAACGCTTATTTTCCGTTGTTTGTACCTAAGAGTATGTTTGAAGCCGAAGAAAAAAACGCTGAGGGATTTGCCAAAGAATGCGCCATCGTAACGCATTATCGATTGAAAAATGACCCAGACAATGCAGGTAAATTAATTGTAGATCCCAATGCAAAATTAGAAGAAGAACTGATTGTTCGCCCTACGAGTGAAGCTATTATTTGGTCTACTTATAAAGGTTGGATTCAATCCTACAGAGATCTACCCTTGCTAATCAATCAATGGGCCAATGTGGTTCGCTGGGAAATGAGAACCAGATTATTCCTAAGAACTGCTGAATTTTTATGGCAAGAAGGACATACAGCACACGCAACAAAAGCAGAAGCTCTCGAGGAATCTGAAAAAATGATGAATGTTTATGCTGATTTTGCTGAGAATTTTATGGCGATACCCGTTATCAAAGGTTTAAAAACAGAAACAGAACGTTTTGCAGGAGCAGAAGAAACCTATTGTATCGAAGCGTTGATGCAAGATGGCAAAGCGCTGCAAGCAGGAACTTCTCACTTCTTAGGGCAAAATTTTGCTAAAGCTTTTGATGTGAAGTTTGCCAACGCCGAAGGAAAGCAAGAGCACGTTTGGGGAACTTCTTGGGGAGTTTCAACTCGATTGATGGGTGCCTTGGTAATGACGCATTCTGACGATAAAGGATTGGTTTTGCCACCTAATTTAGCCCCAATTCAAGTAGTTATCGTACCAATCTATAAGACCGAAGAACAATTAAATGAAATATCCGCTGTTGTAAATGATTTATCATCTGCATTGCGAAAACTAAACATTTCGGTTAAATATGACAATAGAACCAATCAAAAACCAGGATTTAAGTTTGCCGAATGGGAACTAAAAGGAGTTCCAGTGCGAATTGCAATTGGACCAAAAGACATCGAAAATAGAACTTTTGAAGTAGCGAGGAGAGATACTTTAACCAAAGAGGTGGTTTCTAAAGAAGGAATTGATACGTATATAAAAGAACTTTTGCAGCAAGTTCAAGTTGATTTGTTCGACAAAGCATTGCAGTATCGAGAAACTCACATTACTGAAGTGAATAGTTTTGAGGAGTTTAAAGAAGTACTTGAAGACAAAGGAGGTTTCATTTCAGCGCATTGGGATGGAACAGCTGCTACTGAGGAGGAAATTAAAAACACCACTAAGGCTACCATTAGATGTATTCCTTTGAATAGAGTCGATGAAGCGGGAAGCTGTATACTAACTGGAAATCCTTCTGTGGGAAGGGTCTTGTTTGCTAAGGCTTATTAAAAAAAAATAAAAAAATTTCTATCAGCTATTGTGCGAATAAAAAATAGTTGTACTTTTGCATCCGCATTACAGAATAATGGTCCCTTCGTCTATCGGTTAGGACGCCAGGTTTTCATCCTGGTAAGGGGGGTTCGATTCCCCCAGGGACTACAATTTATCCAGTCAATTCGATTTTGTAATGTAAAATAATGCAATGGTCCCTTCGTCTATCGGTTAGGACGCCAGGTTTTCATCCTGGTAAGGGGGGTTCGATTCCCCCAGGGACTACAATTAGTTGTAAATAAGTTTTATAAAATAAAGATTAGTGTCTCTGGTTTTTGTTTTATTAGTTAAAACCAAAGTGATTGTTTAGGCAATTGTGGGAGGTTTTTCTTTTTTAACTGATAGTTTATAACAATTAAAAATAAAAAAAAATGGCAAATCACAAGTCAGCTTTAAAAAGAATTAGAAGCAACGAGAAAAAAAGAGTATTAAATAGATATCAACATAAAACGACTCGTAATGCAATAAAAGCATTAAGATTATCTACTGATAAAGCGGATGCTGCATCTAAATTGTCTAGTGTAATTTCTATGATTGATAAATTAGCTAAGAAAAATATCATTCACGATAACAAAGCTTCTAATTTAAAATCTAAATTAACGAAACACGTTGCGAAATTGTAATTTCTACAATTTACAATTATATAAAAAAGTCCCGATTTCGGGACTTTTTTTATGGATGTGAATTAGATTTTATCTTTTAGATATTCAAGCATTTCTTTGGAGATGGGTTTCGAAAGAAAATCGAGTACCATAGGGTATTTCTTGGACCTTTCTAAATCTGCGGGATCAATAGTCGAAGATAAAATAACGATTTTTGTGTTGTGAAATTCCGAATAGATTTCGGTCGTAAAACGATCTAGAAATTCCCACCCATTCATTACAGGCATATTGAGATCTAAAAAAATCAATTGAGGTTTATTGTTAGCCTGAGTTGTTTTGAGTTTGTCAAAATAGCTCAATGCCTCCTCCCCATTTTTGGCAGTAGCGATTTCATTGGAAAACGAAGCTTTGGAAATGACCATTTTACACAACATTAGCGTTATGAGATCGTCATCAATGAATAAAATCGTTTCGAGCATTTTTATTTTTATTTATTTTTAAAAGTCAAGGTAAAAGTAGTCCCTACATTAACCTTACTTTCAATACTTATCGTTCCTCCCATAGTTTCAACCTGCGATTTCACCAAGTACAAGCCCAATCCTTTACTATCTGGGTAGTCGTGAAATCTTTGATACAAGCCAAAAACTTTATCTTTATTTCGTTCTAAATCAATACCTATGCCGTTGTCTTTGAAAATTAAAACGACGTTATCTCCCAATTGATGGGCGTTTATGTTGATTTTTAATTTTCTTTTATCGGATTTGTATTTGATCGAATTCGTCAATAAATTGAGCAAAATACTTTCTAAATAAGACTTATTGGTATTCAAAAAAGCCACATCTTCAAAATTAAACAAAATAATGGGTTTGTGCAAACCAATTAGAAAATCCAATTGACTAAAAACATCTTCGAAAATATCCTTCAAAAGTAATGATTCTTTTTCTATTGATGGATTGTCTTTGATGATTATTACTTTCACCAAATCATTGATGGTTTCGTTTAATAAATGGGTCGATTTATTGAAGCCATCTATAATTTCTTTCAGCTCAGGATTTTCAATCGGAATATCATCTATTAAGTTCAGTAATCCTGTCAAATTGGATAAGGGAGCTCTAAGATTGTGCGATGTTATATAAGAAAACTGTTGTAAATCTTTATTGTTTTGAGTCAATTCCTTGATAAGTTGCTCCTTTTCTACCTCTTGTTTTTTATCTTCTGTGACGTCTCGTTGTATCGAAACCCAGTGCGAAAGCTCTCCTTCGGAATCGTAAACTGGTAGCATATTGAAATTTACCCAATAGGCATTTTGCTCTTTTGTATAACTAAGCGTTTCTATTTGGCATTCTTGCTTGTTTTTTATCGCATTTACCAATTTGTAATGTTCTTCGGCATCTGACTCTGGGCCTGTAAAAATGTCAGGAGATTTTCCGATAATTTCCTCTGAATTGTAGCCTGAAATCTTGGTAAAAGCCGGATTTACGTACACTATATTAGGAATTTTACCTTCATTAAGATTGGATTCAGTAATGATGATAGAATCTTTGGTGTGCGTAATTACCGTTTCTAGGAGTTTAAGTCGCTGTTCTTCTTCCTTTTGCTTGGTAATATCTTGTATTGCTCCAATCATTCGTACTGATTTTCCAGTTTCGTCTTTTAGAATAAAACCTCTATCTAGTACATATTTATAGGAACCGTCTGCACATTTGAATCGGTATTGATCCTGCCATTTTTCGGTTTTTTGTTCGATAAAAGAATACAATTTTATCGACATCTTGATGGTGTCTTCGGGATGAATATTATCGAACCACCATTTTGAGGATTTGCCAACTTGGTCTTGTTTATAGCCGAAAATGTTTTCAATCCCTTTGCTCCAACTCATTTTATCCTCTGTTATTTTCCAATCCCAGATGATATCACTTGTTGCTTTTGATACTATATCATATTTTTCATTGGACTCTTTTATCTCGTCGTTTGAGTTTTTTAATTTTCGATAAATTTCAGAATTTCTAATGTCGCTTTTGTATAAAACGTACTTGAGCAAGACTCCAGAAACTAAAATAAAAAGTAGGTCATTTACAAAACTAAAGGCCGACGGGTTTGATGGAGCTAAAATGGTAAAAACTTTGCGGTAGATCACAGCCAAGAATATGGATGCAAGGATATATATCGCCGTTATTTTATTGGTTTTACTTTTCATTATTCAAATATAAATAAATATAAGTTATTATTTATAATCATTCAAAACTTATTTTCAATCCTTTATTTATTACTTCAATAGGTTAACAAATTGCAAACAACACCATAAAGATTTGTTATATGAAAATAAAGTGTACCTTTGCACCCACAAAAAATCAAAGATGGAAGCTATTAGAAACATTGCAATTATTGCCCACGTCGATCACGGTAAAACTACTTTGGTTGATAAAATTATGTATCACTGTCAATTATTTCGTGACAACGAAAATACAGGTGATTTAATTCTTGACAACAACGACTTAGAGCGTGAACGAGGTATTACAATTACATCAAAGAATGTTTCGGTGGTTTACAAAGGAACAAAAATCAATATTATTGATACTCCTGGCCACGCCGATTTTGGTGGTGAAGTGGAACGTGTATTGAATATGGCTGATGGAGTTTGCCTTTTGGTAGATGCTTTTGAAGGGCCAATGCCACAAACTCGTTTCGTATTGCAAAAAGCCATCGATTTGGGATTAAAACCTTGCGTGGTAATCAACAAGGTAGACAAAGAAAATTGTACTCCTGAAGAAGTGCATGAAAAAGTGTTCGATTTGATGTTTGAATTGGGTGCTGAAGAATGGCAATTAGATTTTCCAACGGTGTACGGTTCAGCCAAAAATAACTGGATGTCTGACCATTGGGAAAATGTTACGGATAATATTGAAGCTTTATTGGACATGGTTATTGATAATGTACCCGCTCCAAAAGTTTCTGAAGGTACTCCACAAATGTTAATTACTTCTTTAGATTTTTCAGCTTTTACAGGGCGTATCGCCATTGGCCGTTTGGAAAGAGGAGTTTTAAAAGAAGGAATGCCTGTTTCTTTGGTGAAAAGAGATGGTGCTATTACCAAATCAAGAATTAAAGAATTGCATACTTTTGAGGGATTAGGTCGTAAAAAAGTACAAGAAGTTATAGCTGGTGATATTTGCGCAATTATTGGAGTTGAAGGTTTTGAAATTGGCGATACTATTGCTTGTTTCGAAAATCCAGAAGCTTTGCAAACCATTGCAATTGATGAGCCAACGATGAGTATGTTGTTTACAATTAACGATTCACCTTTCTTTGGGAAAGAGGGTAAATTTGTAACTTCTCGTCATATTAGAGAGCGTTTAACCAAGGAATTGGAGAAAAACTTAGCAATGAAATTAGGCGAAACTGATTCTGCTGATAAATTTATGGTTTTTGGTCGTGGTGTATTACACTTGTCTGTCCTTATCGAAACAATGCGAAGAGAAGGGTATGAATTACAAATCGGTCAACCACAGGTTATTATCAAAGAAATTGATGGTAAAAAATGTGAACCAATCGAGGAATTAACTATCGATTTGCCAGAATCTCTTTCAGGAAGAGCGGTAGAATTTGTTACTATGCGTAAAGGCGAAATGCTTTCAATGGAAACTAAAGGCGAACGTATGGTTGTGAAATTTAATATCCCATCTCGTGGAATTATTGGATTGCGTAATCAATTATTGACTGCTACTGCTGGTGAGGCGATTATGGCGCACCGTTTTATAGGATACGAACCTTTCAAAGGTGAGATTGCCGGTCGTAACAAAGGTTCATTGATTTCTATGGAGAAAGGAAAAGCGATTCCATATTCTATCGATAAATTGCAGGATCGTGGTAAGTTTTTTGTTGAACCAAATGCTGAAATATACGAAGGCCAAGTAATTGGTGAAAACTCTCGTGGAGATGATATGTGTGTGAACGTAACTAAAGAGAAAAAACAATCTAACGTTCGTTCTTCTGGAAATGATGAAAAAGCAAGAATTATTCCACCGATTATTTTCTCATTAGAAGAAGCTTTAGAATACATTCAAAAAGACGAATATGTGGAGGTTACACCAAAATCGATTCGTTTGAGAAAAATATATTTGACAGAAACAGATAGAAAAAGATTTAAAGTATAAATTTTCTAAAATAACAAATTGCAAATCCCAAATTCCAAATTACCGGAGTTTGGGATTTTTTTTTGACACTATCTGGAGCGGATTTACCAACTTGTTATCAAAAGGATATTGTTGAGGCTGCAGTAGCCTTGATGAAGGAACGATTGCATGGAGTAGTTGGAGACTCGTTGGATTTAGATTCGATCCTGGTTTCAAAAACACCCATAACGTTTCGTTTTATTTATTTTTACAACAAGAACAATAAGGGAAATTGCATTCTTTTTGCCCAAGCTAGTTCGGAGTGATTTTCGCCCGGAAAAAATCGGGTTTCCCAGTTTTTACTAGTATATCCTTTAGATTTCATTATAGCATCTACTTTTTGCTGTGATGGTTGGTACAGGCTATCTAAAGTTTGGTCTCCATAATCAAAATATATTTTATGATTTTTTGAATCAGGGAGCTTATTTTTTAAATACGAAAAAAAAGTATCGGGTATTGGGTTGTCCTCGTTTTGATAAATACCGGTCCAATGGGTCGACAAACAGGCCGCACCACCAAAAACAGTAGGATATTCGCAGATAGCATACAAAGAAATCAATGCCCCCATACTGGAACCCGCTATAAAGGTATGCTTTGCGTCCTTTTGGGTTGGGAAATTACTATCAATAAAGGGTTTTAGTTCGGCAGTAACGAATTTCAAGTAATTGTCAGACGCTGGAATGAATTCCGAATTTATTTTCCCTCTTTTAAGTAAAATATTTGAAATATTGGTTTGTTGGGTGCTGTTTAAAGTTTGATATGGTTTTTGTGGAAAATATTCAGAATGCCTTTTTTGGCCGTTGTTCCAAATACCTACCACAATAAATTTTTGTATTTTTCCTTGAGTAAGTAATGTTGCGGCTACCTCATCAATCTCCCAAGCCTGTTTGTTCCAAGTGCTTTTAGCATCAAATAGCATTTGTCCATCTTGCATATACAAAACGGCGTATTTTTCATTTTCAGAAAAACCTTCTGGCAACCAAACATCAATGGTTCGGGCATCGACGAATTGAGATTTATAGTTTGAAAATCGCTTTATCGTTCCCGATGACACAGACAATTCCTGAGCAGAAATTACACTTGTAAGGAAAAAAGTGATCAGTATAAAACAGATTTTTTGCATGACCTCAGCGTTTTACCTTTTCAGACTAAAATGACCTTTGGCCTCCCGACCATCTTCTAGTTTGATGGTGTACCAATAATCGTCGGCGCGCAGTGGAGCACCATTGAATGTGCCGTCCCAGCCCTCGCTAGTCGATGGAACCCATTGTTTGAGCAATTTGCCAAATCGATCATAAATATAAATAACAGATTGGCTATTGAATGTGGCATTTACGCCTTTGACTCCCCAATAATCGTTATATCCATCGCCGTTTGGCGTGAAGAATCTTGGTACTCCCACCACCGCTATAGTTCTAGAAACTGTGCCACAACCGTTTTTATCGTGAATATATACTTCATGTATTCCCGCTGGAACATTGTCAAAGAAATTGGAATCTTGGAAATAACCCGTAGGCTCATCCAAACTAAATTCATAGTCTCCTAAGCCTGATACATTTACTGTCACCGTGTTGATGTCGGCCATATCCACAATAGCTATAGAATCGATTTTAGCGACATCGGCAGCAGTAACTTTTATGGTTCTAATTCTACTGCAGCCACTTGCATTGATAACCTCAACAGAATACAATCCTTCTTCGTTTACCGGTAAAGTATAAGTATTGCCACCAATGACAACACCATCTTTTTCCCATACATAAGCGTAGTCGTTTGGAGAGCTACCATCTTGGATTCCCGCATCAATCTGTATAAAGAATGTAGGATCATTTTGACACACTAAATTATCGTCACTTTTGTCTTTATTTAAGTCAATATTTGGCAATGGATGCACGATAAACGGAATAGTGAATGTGGCTGTACAATTTGTATTAATTGGATTTTCAACTATAACTTTTACATTTTGAGTTGCAGTCACAAATGGATTGGGTAATGGACTTGGTAGTGCATTTCCACTACCGTCAAAGTAATACACTTTCATTCCTGTTTGTGTTCCCAAAAGGGTAGATTGAAATGTAGAAGTGTCAAAAGCAATTTTGCCATCTTGTGCCAAAGGGTCTGCTTCATCATCGCAAATTGTGGTTAATGAATTTGGAATCGGAAAGGCTTCGGGCAAATCATCAACTATAAATTGAATGGTGGTTTCATCAAAACATTTTAGCGCAGTAGTATTGGTAACTACGGCTTTTATAATTTGTGAACTTGAGGCAAAAATAGCGGGAAACGGACTTGTAATCAAAACTCCATTGGCATCTTTCAACGGATTATTGGCAGCGTCAAAATAAGTCACAGTTACCGGAAATGATTGATTCGTTCCTAACAAAGTTGCTTCTAAAGTAGCGGTATCAAAATTGAATATTCCGTCCTGATTGTCATCGCATTGTCTAGAAATTGTTACGGGATTGGCATAAGGCAATTTTTCAACGGTGAGATCCACATAAGGTCCGAGGCCAAAACAAGCATTATCTACATCGCTATCGACACGTCCCCAAATGGTTTGAGTATTTGGATACCCTATATTTCTGTAATTGGAAATATCAGTTATCGCATCGAGTTCCGCTAAGGCATCGGCTTGATTTCTATAATATGTTATCGAATAGTTTCCTGGGGGTAATAATGCTTGGATGTCCGTTGTAACGCTGCTAAAATTAAAGGTTGACACACCATCTCTTTTGTTATTGTTGGCATTGTTGACCCCATTGCTATCCAGAAAATCATCACAAGTTTCAAATGATCTTTTGAAAGTTGCAGGGATTTGCGTCACCAAAACTTTTAAAGTAATTTGCGCAGTTCGAAAACATCCATTTTTATTGACAACTCTGGCCCAAACTGGCATCGTAAAAGGAATCGAGTTGGTATAGGCCAATGGATTGGTAATTAATTGCGTACTGTCGGCAGAATTGGCTCCTGCCAAAGAGGTGTAATACGTAAATGTTTCATTAGCAAAATCGCTAGAAATTTCATTGTTTTTTACGGTAAGATTAAAGGTAGAAAAACCTAGCAAATCAGCGCCACATTGGATAATTGATATATCATTTACTACGGGCAAAACATATACATTGAGGCTAGTCTCGGCAGAGGTCAACCCACAGGAATTGCCTATTTTGCTCAATTGCACCCGGTATTTATAACCATTCATCGCATTAGTTACAGCCGAAATCAATAATGTGTTTGTGGTGACATTCGAATAGGTCAAATCGTTCGTCAAGTTGTTCCAATTGATACCATCCGTCGAAAGTTGCCATTGATAGGTATTTCCACCGTTGTCGACTAGAGTAATTGTTGCGTTTTGCAATTCACAAGTTGGTGCAACAATAGGCTGTTTTGTGATAACTATCGGTGCCGAAATTAAATAATTAGGGTTTGGCGTGGTATAAGGAGCACCTATTACAAGACCGTTACCATCAACCGAAAGTGGGGCAGTTCCAAATTTTCCATCGCCATCAGCATCTGTAAAACCGGCTTCGATAACATCTGAACATAAATCTGCATCACTGTCTAAATCACGATAATTTTTTAATACATCTGCGTCGAAGTTATTTCCGGTCTCGACGGAATCCAAAACACCATCATTGTCACTATCTAAATCCAAATAATCTAGAATTCCATCCAAGTCAGAATCCAGAGGAGTAAATCCGGGTTCAAATGCATTGTCTAAACCGTTTTTATCGGTATCAGAATTTGAAATTAGCACAGTGTTATTCACTTGTGCTTCGATGGTATCCAAAATTCCATCATTGTCAGAATCGGTATCCAATTGATCGGGAATGGCATCTCCATCGGAATCTTTTGGTACGCACGGAACAAAAAATTGAAATGTCGATTTATTGGCATTAGTATCTGAAAGATTTTTATGAGTAAAACTGATCGAATTAGCCAAATACGTTAAAAATTTGAAAGTACCAGTTCCCGCCGGTAATGGCACCGTACCATTGAGTCTGCAACGGATTTCAAATGAGGAATATTCGGTTACTCCGGTTTCGTATATTCCATCATAGTTGATATCGATCAAAAGTTGGTTATTGGGATTCAAGACTGTTATTGTTTTGTTGAGATCCGAATGAATCACATATTCCGCATCTGAATTGATTAAATCGGTCGCATTTGCTGTTGTGATATATTCCATTCCTACGCTCATAGGTTGGGCAAAAGTCAGTGTATAAGTAACACTGCTTGCTTGCTTATTTGTTTCTTTATTTTCTTTTCCGGCAGGAATTTCTGAAATAAAACTACCATCGACACTCCCTGTAAAGGTTCCGGGTGGCAATCCATCTCCTGCGGTTGAAATCACTCCCGTAAATGAATTCGAATAAGTACCAACACTTACTGTTCCTGATAGAGGATTTGAAATGTCTATGTTTTGATTTCCGTATGATTCCGTGCAGTTGAGTATACCATCATTATCGTTATCTACGTCTATATTGTCGTTGGCTTTATCATTGTCCGAATCCGTTGGGCATTCGCTAACGGGAATTTTATCTGAGAAAACAAAACCATTGCTCGGACAACCGGATATTCCACCCCGCACTTGGTAATATCCGGGAACGGTTGGCGTATATTGGCTACTGGTAGCTCCGGGAATGGCTACATCATTAAAAAACCACTGAAAAGTATTATAGGAAGATAGACTGCTAATTTTTAAGACAACATTTGGAATACAAGAAGAGCTAGCAACCGTTAATTTATCAGAGACTACTTCTGGTTTAAGATCGAAACCCGAATAATAACCACCATAAGTTGCTGCTCCATTGGTTCCAAAATAGGAAACATACACTTGCCTGTCTGATTTAACAGATATATTACCCGTTAAACCATTGATGGTGTATCGGACAAATCCAGCATTTCCTGTAATAGCTACCGGACTAGCTGTGGTGTTCACTCCATTTATCTTTACCAAAGCACCAGTTTCTGTTACAATATTTAATCCTCCATTGAAATTAATACTACCTATTGATTGAATCAGAGGAATATTATCTACCGTATTTGGTGTGGCACAATTGATAGGTGGAACAAAAAATAAGTTTTGATTGGCTGGAGATCCCGAACCTCCGATACTTTGATAAGCAAATACATTTTCGGAGGTGCTTACGTATAAGTTTCCATTGAGAAATTGGCTGCCATCAACCACGATATAATTACCTGGGTTTAATAAGGTAGCAAATGGTGTTGTGTTGCCATTCAAATAGATAATTGTATTTGCCGTTTGAGCAACTAGCAAAACGCGTTCCATATCATTGGCGCCAATTCCTTTGACGAAGATATATTCTTTACCCGTTTTTTCGTAAGACACAATTTGGTCAAACCCAACATCTCGTCCGTTTCCGGTACTATTAGTGCCGCCGAAAGAACCAGAATTTACTACTACGGGTTTGTCCGATTCGACAAGTGCACCCAGCATTTTTGAGCTGTTCGAAGGACTATTATTGGCTGCAATGTTTTCTAAAGCCAAAACATAACTTTCATTCTTATTTAAGGTTACAACAATTGGAGTAGAATAGGTAGTACCGTCTGTAAATACGGTGCCAATGGGAAAATCGGAAAGGGTAATCTTAGTGTTATTTTCTGTAGAAAGGATGGAGGCAAAATTCAATAAACTGTTGTCAACATTAGGATTTAACATTCCTCCTAGTCTAAATAATTTTCCCAAAGCGCTATTTCCTTTGGAAACCAATCCACCTGCGTGATTGTAGGTTCCGTTATTGTTTCTTGAGGCATTAACTCGCACACTTACGTAAACTAAATCCTCGGCTTCAATTACATACCCTTTGTCACTTATTTTTCCAATGCTTGTTTTTGGAGTGAGTAATCTTGAATTATCACCTGAACCAATACTATAAATATAGGGGGTCGAATTACTAACCACTCCAGAAATTATTGCCCCACCAATTTCAAAAATTTTAAAATTGACATTGCTTGAATTGGGAGTTGAAATGAAGATATACTGATCTTCAGCCATATTCGTCTGGGCAGTAAGTGGTGGTATATAATGCGTTTTACTAAATTGCGGGAAACAAACAAAAGAAGTTAATACAATAGCAAAAAGAAATATTTTTTTCATTGAATGGGGATAATAACTGGGCTATTTTTAGATAGCAAAATATAAAATTGGTTTAAATTTAAGGCTAAATTATTTAATGCATCATTTTTTAATTCAAAAAAGCTAGTAAATGTACTAAATAATAGTATTTCTTAAATTAATTTACCTTTTTAATGAAAAATGGCCTTTTATTAGTTTTCCGTCGCCAAAGTTTAAAAGGAACCAATAATCGTCGGATGGCAAGGCGGTACCCTTGTATTTTCCGTTCCAACCGGTATTTATGGAATTGATTTCAAAAAGGATTTTGCCAAAACGATTGTAAATGATACTTGTGGCAGATGGAAACAAATTTAGATTTTTTATTTCCCAAACCTCATTGAATCCATCACCATTGGGAGTGAAAAATCGCGGGTAGTCCAACACGTATACTTCAAAGGGAACTGATAAGCCACAACCATTTTTATCATTGGCCAATGCAAAATATTTGCCAGGCGCAATGGCTTCAAAAATTGGACTTTCCTGATAAATTAGTCCGTCAAGCGAAAATTCGTAATTGCCGTTACCAGAAAATTTTAATTCAACAATATTTTTATTGCCAGAAAAATCGTTTACTACTGCTCCTGTGATGACGGCTATTTCAGAACTCGTAACTGTGAATTTTTTTGTGGCTTCGCATCCATTTGCATCGGTAACCGTAACCGAATAATTGCCGGCAGAGGACACAGTGATTTGTTCGGTTGTTTCTCCTGTATTCCATAAATAGCGCGAAAATCCAGAAGCTACGCGCAAATCGGTTTTTAAACCCGAGCAGAGACCAACAGTTTCTTCTTGAAAATTGGGAGGGCTAAAAGTATTTACAATCAATCTAATTGGAATAATACCATAACAATCAGGGCCATTTACAATTCGCGCTTGAATAATTTGTTGGTTTGGAGTAGTATTTTTAAAAATATTTGGTAGTATGTTCTTCTGTGAAATAGCATCGGCAGTATTTGCATAATATTCGACAATCATTCCTGCCGGTACACTGCTCATAATTTGTGGACTCACCTGCGCATTCAAATCAAATTGGTACAAACCATCTTGGACCGCATCGATATCACAAGTAGCTATTGGGTTTTGTGATGGGATCGTATTATTGGCAATAACAAGGTTTACTTTTGCAAAATTGGCACACCCAAATGAATTGCTAACACTGGCGTAAAGCATTGGAATTGCCGGCTTATTGTTATAAGTTGTAGGGTTCACTATAGGATTTAATTTGCCTTGGGCATCTGTAAACGATTCATAATACACTACAGGTCCTAAACTAGTATTGTTATTTTTTATGATGTTATCCAATTGGGTTAAATTGAAAATCGAAATACCATCGCCGTTGTCGTCACATTGGGCTAATGTGGCATCAGAGAGCATAATTTCTGGAGCATATTCCAGTCTAATTTCATCTGTTGCCATACAGCTTGCTGGCAAAAAAACAACTTCAACTTTATATGTACCCGTATCCTTGACATCGAGGCTAGGTTTGGTCTCTCCACTAATTTCGACGTTGTTTTTAAACCATTTGTAACTGTAACTTGCAGATAATTTAGTATCAATGGTGTAGGTTGACCCAAAGCACACAGGGTTGTTCGAGGATAATCTATCCGGACCTAAGTCAATTTTTGGGGCGAAACTCCCCGCTTTTAGAAATACGGCTGAATCGTAAAATTCATTTTTATCATTTGCAATAACTAACTTTATATGATAGCTTTTTCCTGCAATAACATTGGACTGCGAATTCATTACCACGGTTTGCCCCGCATAATTTATTGGGCTTGTGCTACCATTAAACCCATTAAAATATTGTTGATTTACAGCCGGACAACCTACATTATTTCCAACGGTAGGAATTGTAGGGCGGATATTTGTAGAAGATACTGGAGTTGAAGTTCCCGGAATAACGGCTAAATTTTGGTAAGTTGCTCCCGGTATATTTTCTCGTATCAAAAATGCAAATGCATCTGTAAAGCGACAAGAACCATTACCGTTATATTCAATAGAGGCAAAAATATAGTCAAAACTCAAAAAATTGGTCAAAGGAATAAAATCAAATTCTAATACAGTAGCATTTATAGAAGTTGAAATTCCTACTGCTTGATTCAAATCAGCATCGCCCAGCCAAGCAGTATCATTGTCATTACCTACGACAAAAGCATAAGGACCAACGGATTTTTGTGCATATTGTGTGCTCAAAAGAACACCTTCGGAAAAGGGGAAACTCCCTCCCCCATTGGTAAAAAATCCATAACTATTTAGCCCAACCGGAACGGCAACATCTCCACTGGCAAAAGCATTCGAAACCGTCGCACACGAACTGTTGACCAATACATTTTCGACTAAATATTGTGCTGATTTGGTATCATCAACAGTAATATTTTGTGCTGATACAATTGGCATCGTGCAGTATATTATGCCAAAAAATAATAAGGTTTGTGCCCACTTCATAGTTATACAAATATACTTAAATTTCGATTTTTTTTTAAACTATTGCAATACGCTTCGACTGATCTTCAGAATTCAACCTTTCTCACAAAGTATAAGTTGCTATTTTAAGTCGAAAATTGGAATTAAGAAGGCATAATACTGTAAATTTGTATCAAAATGTTTCAAGATGAGTGACGAGCAATTAATGGTTTTCAAAAAACCTTCTTACCCAATAAATCCAGCTTTCCTAGAGTATTTAGAGCGTTTTGATCGGGTGTCCAAAGTGTCTATTTATTACGATGATTTATTGCGGTTTTCAGGTTCCATTACTGTTTTTGATAAAAATGAAGTCGATACTTTATGGATTCGAGTGTATTACAACGAGTTCGAAAGGGCAGAAATTGATTTGAATTTAAAAAAAATATACTCCTACCTGCACTCCGACGGAAACACCGATATCATTAAGTTTTTAAATGTCGATGCTATTGACTACTGTACTTTTGGAAACTCTAAGCCGTTTCGCATAAAAGTCCGAAACATTCTCAATGACAATTACACCTATTTTTATGTAAAAAAAGCCGATGCATCCCGCGTGTATGGCTTAGAATTGGAGCACATTCTTTCGCCCGATAAAATCCATTTTTTAGTATACAAAGATACACTTATTGAAGAACACATTATGGGCATTCCAGGCGATGTCTTTATGGAAACGCTCCTTATTAATTGTACCGAGGTCGAAAAATCTCAGATTGCCAAAGAGTTTGTCAAGTTCAATGAGCGCTGCATGATTCGGCTTTTAGGCGATATGAGAGCCTATAATTATGTGATTGTGCCGATTCACGATTTTGATCAAGTGGTTTTCAAAATTCGTCCGATAGATTTTGATCAACAATGCTACGAAGGCAATTTGAAAGTGTATCGTCCACAATTTTTTAAAGAAAATTATCCAATGGTAAAATTGGTTAAAGACAAACTGGAGAATAGTTCGATCGAACAATATAAAAATGAAGAGCGAGCTGCTCTGGCCAAACGAATTTTTAGCAACGAAACGCGAGTTAATAAGCTGTTGCACATTATGGGAAATGATAATTTAGCTCCAGATAGCCATGTAGAACAACTGAAAATGGAATTGTATCGATTGACCCACGACATCAATTTTAAAAGGGCAAATTCAATGGGAAAAGTGCTTGACTCGGCTTTCGATTTTGTGACTAGAAATTATAAAAATGTTTTTATAACTAACTGATTAGGCCAAATTAGAAAACACTAAGAATTAATTTATCGATTTGGGTTTATTTCCAAAATTTTGGCCAAACGCTTTCGATTTGCCGATTGTTTCAAAAGCAAGATACTTTTTATGAGTAGCAATAGTAGCATAATTTCGACTTTAGATTGATACGTTAAACAGGGTAATGTTTCTTAATATACAATCTATTCAATATTTCATTGATGTCTTTCAGCTCAGGAGTGAGGAATATTTTATGACCCTGAATGTCGTTTGTCATTTCTAAACCACAAATAGAACATTTGTATTCCTTAAAATGATTGGTAACCGTCCGGGTTGTGGTTATTTTATGACCAAATAGAGCGCACAAAATTTTGCTGGAGAAATTGACTTCTTTTAGGTTAAATGTGTTCATAGTAAGTAGGTTAGGTTGGTCTAGTAAACTTACAGTAACAACGATTAAAACACAAATAAAACCGACAAAATACATTTATTTTAAAAAATTGAAAACATTATATTACAAATTAATATTTTCAATTAATATTTTCTAATAAAAAAATGCCTTCAAAAGTAGCTACTTTAGAAGGCATTGAATTGAATAATTATATAGTTAAGCAGTTCATTTGAGTAAGTTCGGCTTTACTCTCAACGACTTTATCTACTTAAAATGTTGGTAATAAAACTCTGCTTACTACGTGTATTACACCATTAGAACATTGTACATCGGTAGCAGTAATGTTTGAAATTCTATTATTAACATCTCTGATCTTTGCCCCACCAGCAAGGAGTATAGTGAATTTTTGTGGCATTTGCAATGTGCTAACCATCTGTCCTTCAGTCAAGCTACCAGCTAAAACATTCCCGTTGGCAACGTGATATTGTAAAACTTTTGTCAAATTAGCTGTAGAAACACCAGCGATTCCCCCTGGCGCTAATTCAGTATTTAGAGCAGTAAAAGCATCGTTAGTTGGAGCAAAAACGGTAAATGGACCTACACCAGACAAAATGCTTACAAAATTAGGTTGTCCAGCACCTGTCAAAGCGCCTACTAATGAAGTAAAATTAGGGTTAGCCGTAGCGTGAGTTACGACAGTTGGCAAACCAATTACTTTGTCTACAACATGAATCACTCCGTTTGAAGCCATAACATCGGCAGTGGTAACCATCGCGGTTCCGTTCAATTTCACACCAGAACGTAAATCAACGTACATGCTCATTGTATTGGTTCCAGAAGTAGCACTGGTAGCTAGAGTTTTTACATAACCAGTAGTTAAATCGGTAGATTTTACTTTTCCACTAACTACGTGATTCAATAAAATTTGTTTCAACACATCTTTAGGTACATCGTTCAATGTAGCATAAGGAGTTGTTTTCAAGTAAGCCACGAAAGCGGCATCTGTAGGAGCAAAAACAGTGTACGGTCCTACACCTTGTAGGGTTGCAGCTAATTCAGCTCTAGTTAAAGCTTGAACTAAAATAGACAAATTCGCATTAGACTTTGCAAGACCAGTAATGGTGTTGTCTGCCATAACTTCATCGTCGTCATTATCACAAGAGATTGTGAAAGAGGTTAGTGCAACTAGTGCAATGATAACTTTAAATTTCAATAAATTTTTCATAGTTTTAATTTTAAAAAATTAATGTTTAGTTTTAAATTCTGTTCAAATTTATAAAGAAAAGATTAAACAAAAATATATTTTATGAAATAATTAACTCTCGTTGTACTGTATTTCAAAGGATTTTTAAAGATATTTTGGTTTTTACTATATTTATTGTTTATTTAATATACTAATTTGTTAAACAAAATTTATTTTAGAATACCTTACCGATCCTTAATTTATTTTGTAATTTTGCTTTGCCACTGAAATCGGGGGTTTAGCTATGATGTTCAAAATCAGTTGGGCGTAGAATGTGTATTGAAATGACCTAAAAATGAAGAAAAAACAATTTTTTGCAGTACTTTTTTATTTAACGAGCATTTGTATCGTGGCGCAAACAGCTATGAATAAAGTGGACGAAAATGGAAGTAAAAACGGACCTTGGAAAGGATTTTATTCCGATACCAAAAATTTAAAATACGAGGGAACTTTTGAGCATGGAAAAGAAGTAGGTGTTTTTACCTATTATGATAACACCAAAACAAAGACCATAGTTGCAACCAGAACATTCAATCCCAAAGACAATTCAGCTTACACCATTTTTTATGATCCTCTCAAAAACAAAGTAAGCGAAGGCAAAGTGCTTACTAAAGTGTATGAAGGGGAATGGAAATACTACCACAAAGCCTCAAAATCGATAATGACGATTGAAAATTACAGCAAAGGCAAATTGGAAGGTATGCGTTCTGTTTTTTATCCCAGCGGAAAAATTGCCGAGGAGATGATGTACAAAAACAACCTAAAAAACGGTCTTTACAAACGATACACTGAATCTGGAATCATCATCGAAGAATCGAATTATAAGAACAATCAATTTGACGGCCTTGCCATTTTCAGGGATCCAGATGACGGTACAATCGTGTCAAAGGGAAAGTTTACCGATGGTAAAAAAACAGGAATTTGGCAGTTTTTCCAACAGGGAAAATTAGTTAAAGAAGAGAATATGAATTATCCGCAGGGTAATTCAAAAACTAAGGACTAATTGAGCTCAATTAGATACTAGCGGACTTCCATAATAAAAGCGATGTACCACTACTAATATTTTACGAATAATTCTGCTGTAAATCGCTGTAATTTATCATCTTGCAAATTTCAACTATTTCGATATAAACCCAACAAACTTATTCTGAAAATTGAGGGAATCGGCACCGTTCTTTTTTACCTAAGTCGACAGAATTACTGCAAAATACACTGGAAATCCCAAGGTGATGTTGAACGGAAAGGTTACCGCGAGAGCCATTGGCAAATATAAACCCGGATTTGCCTTTGGTGCTGCAATTTTCATCGCGGCCGGCACCGCAATATAGGAAGCACTAGCCGCCAGAATAGCAAATATAAAACGATCTCCTGTTTCCTGCGTTACAAATCCACTTAATACGGCCACCAGACAACCGTTGATTAAAGGAATAAGTAATGCAAACGCGATTGTGAACCATCCATTTTTGATGAAGGCTGATAATTTCCGACCGCTAGTCATACCCATATCAAGCAAAAAGAGCACTAAGAACCCTTTGAATATATCCGTTGTAAAGGGCTTTATACCAGCTGCTTGGCTGTCGCTGGCAAGCATACCTATTATCAAACTTCCCATTATCAAAAGAACGCTTCCGTTGGTGAACGAATGTTTTATAATACCTCCTATCCTTAACGCATTGTCTTTCTTATAAAAAGAAATCAAAATAACACCGATTATAATTGCTGGCGCTTCCATCAAAGCCATAATAGCGACCATATACCCATTAAACTCCAAATTTTGAACCTCTAAAAAAGAAATAGCAGTAACAAAAGTAACCGCACTTACCGATCCGTAAGCAGCTGCAATTGCACCGGCATTATATGGGCCTAACTTTTTCTTCAGGATAAAAAAAGAATAAAACGGGATTATAATAGAGATCGCAATTCCAAACACCACTCCCCAAATAATATCTAATGTAAAGGAGCTGTGCGCCAATTCCTGCCCACCTTTGAATCCAATTGAAAATAATAAATAAAGTGAAATAAATTTGGAGGTATTCTCCGGTATTTCTAAATCGCTTTTTACTTGAACTGCGATAATCCCTAATAGAAAAAATAATAATGCCGGACTTGTAAGATTATCCATTAATAGATCTGTATTCATAACTTATTTTTTTTAATTTATAATGTAATATTCATTTCAAAGTTTTCTTCTTGCGCTCGATGTAATCTATCATTTATTGTTATTCCCAGTCCTTTATCAGGAAATTTTTCAGCATAAATAACATCCAAGTTCATCTGATCCAATCGATGCATTGCAGCATATAAATTACTCGCTGCTTCTACCAAATTTTTGGTATCAGATAATTCAATATACCGGCTAGAAGGTAAAGAAAAATTCTCATTTTTGAAAAATAAGAAACCAACGTTCCGATTCACATTTTCTAAAACCACTTCGGCGATTTGCTCCGAAACCACAAACTTGGTTCTAGGAGAATAGTGCTTATTGATCATTCCCGGAGCCTCAGGATTGGCGGAAGCTGTATTTATGACCGTTAGTTTTCCAATACAACTTTCAATTTCCTCATTCGATATAGCCCCTACTCGATACAAAATGGGTTTGTTACCGTCAAAACCCACAATTGTCGATTCAATTCCTCGCTCGCAACTGCCACCCTCAAGTATGTAGGGAATTTTATCGCCTAATTGAGATCTGACGTGCTCCGAGGTCGTCGGACTGATATAACCAAACGGATTGGCACTGGGAGCGGCGAGGGGAAAATCCAGCTGTTTTAGCAAGGCTAGGGCAACAGGATGTGATGGCATTCGTACGCCAAGGGTGTTCTTTCCGCTTGTGACCATAGTAGACACATTTGATTTTTTTTCTAAAACTAATGTCAGTGGTCCTGGCCAAAATGTATGGGCGAGTTGGTAAGCAATAGGAGGAATATTTGTGGCAACGACATCTAAATATTCAATGGATTTTATATGTACAATCAAAGGATTGAATAAAGGTCTATTTTTAATTTGAAAAATTTGAGCGACGGCTTCATCATTAAAGGCATTGGCTGCCAACCCGTATACGGTTTCGGTTGGAATAGCAACTACCTCACCGTCTTGGAGTAATGTGGCTGCTTTTGAAATTGTCTTAATCATTTATTGGGCTAAAAATTAGTTTATTACAGTCAATTGTTAATCTTCAAAGGTAATTTGAACTAAACTTTGAATTTTTAATTGTTTTCCATTTGTGCCAGCAATCTTAATTAACTCTTTAATTCCCTCGATAGAATCTCGCAACGATTGCACCCGATTTTCAGAGAGGGAAAGATCACTGCCATGTCGAATATGATTACTAAAAGACTCTAGTTGATGGTAATTAATTTTACTGTTAAATAAAGATATCAGCACCTGCAAAGCCTCATTTGGATAAAATTGACCATCAATTAATTTAAACTCGTGTGTAGATTGCGCGTTCATTTTTTTGTTATTTTTATGTTTTTGCAAATATATTTCGGATTTTTGATAAATAAATATTTATATTTGCTATGTTAAACATTAACTATTTTTATGAACTACACCCTTCATCAATTGCTAATATTCCTCAAAGTTACTGAAACAAAAAGCATTACAAAGGCGGCTGAGGAATTACATCTGACCCAACCTGCCGTTTCTATCCAATTAAAAAATTTGCAAAATCAATTCGATATTCCTCTAACTGAAGTTGTTGGTAGGCAATTGTTCGTTACCGACTTTGGTCTCGAAATTGCAGAAACGGCCCAAAAAATAATCAACGAGGTCCAAGCCATCAATTACAAAACAATGTCATTTAAGGGAATTCTTTCAGGAAAATTAAGATTTTCTGTGGTTTCGACGGGAAAATATGTGATGCCTTATTTTCTAACTGATTTTTTGAAAATGAACTCCGGCATCGATTTAAGTATGGATGTTACCAACAAAGCAAAGGTAATCGCGAGTATAGAAAATAATGAAGTTGATTTTGCTCTGGTTTCTGTATTACCCAAAAACGTAAATTTGAATTCAGAAGTTTTGCTCGAAAACAAATTGCATTTGATTGGAAATAAAGAGGCAATTCAATCTACCACTCCGTTCGAGAAATCCATTTTTGCTGAGATACCACTCATTTACAGAGAAGAAGGATCGGCAACACGACTGATCATGGAACAATTTTTCGACCGCAACGAAATCAAGGCACCGATGAAAATGGAACTGACCTCAAACGAAGCTGTGAAACAGGCCGTCATTGCTGGGTTAGGATACTCCATCATGCCCCTAATTGGATCTAACAATGAATTAATCAATGACGAACTTCGCATTATACCGGTATCTGGTTTTCCGATTACATCCGAGTGGCGAATAGTTTGGTTAGAAAACAAAGTACTAAGCCCTGTAGCTCAAGCCTATCTCAACTATCTAAAAAATGAAAAGGAACAAATAGCAAAAAAATATTTTTCCTGGACCGAAGAATTTTAATTTTTTATTTTATTGATGGTGAAAAATAGAATCTACCAAATCGAATATTTTTTCTTTGTCTAAAGGTTTAGATACATAAGCGGTGAAACCTGCTTGTATAATTTTTTCAAAATCATCTGCCGAAGCGTAGGCAGTTTGGGCAATAACTGGAAGGTTTGGATGTAAAGCGTGGATCATCTTGAAAGCCTCAAAACCATTTAAAACCGGCATTTTTATATCCATAAATACCAAATGAATTTCAGAGTTCAAGCGACATAGCTCAACAGCCTCTTCTCCATTTGTTGCCCTCAAAACCGTGTATTTTTTTAATTCCAAAATTCTCTTGAGGAGCAAGAAATTAATATTATCATCTTCGGCGACTAAAATGGTTTCACCTTTCGATTTTTCGAATACTTTTGGATCGGCAAACTGATTTCGCTCAGGAGTAGAATAATCGTACTGCAACGGAATTGTAAAGGTAAATACGGACCCCACTTTTAGCTCAGAATGCACACTGATTGTGCCCCCAAGCATTTCTACATAAGCCTTAGAAATAGCTAGGCCAAGTCCTAAACCACTCAATTCGACTGAAAATTCATCTTCAATCCTCCTGAATCGATCAAAAATTACTTTTAAATTTTCTTTGTCGATACCTAAGCCCGTGTCTTTTACTGAAAACACAATGGTATTATTCAACTCATTGAGCTGGTAGCCAAAAGTCACACTACCTTTGTCAGTATATTTTATGGCATTTGAAATCAAATTGACGATGATTTGTTTGAGTTTGATCGCATCCGTTAAAACATTTTTACCGATACCATCCTTATTTTCAACAAAATGCAAGTCGACATCTTTACCTTCTGGAATAGTGACTTTTATGGTTTCATATAATTCTTTGATGCACGACTCTAAATCTATTGAAACAATATTCGGCGTTATTTGTTTCGAATCAATTTTCGACATTTCTATTAAATCCTCGATGATCGAAACCAAGTTAATTCCACAGTTTTGAATTATAGTGAGGTATTCATTTCGCACTTCCTCACTCAAATTTGGGTCATTCAACAAATCGCTAAAACCAACAATGGCATTCATTGGAGTACGTATTTCGTGTGATAAATTGGCCAAGAAGGAGGATTTTAATCTATCACTTTCCTCTGCTTTTTCCTTTGAAATTTCCAATTGTTTCCTTTGATAATTATTCTCTTCAAATAGGTTACCAATATAACTAAACTCGCCGGGTTCACTTTTTAAAGAAGAAATGGAAGATTCATTTCCCGTTTCCAAAAAATCAGTAATAAACTTCAAGGGCTTATAAATCCATTTTCTCGCAAAATATAAATACACCACTATATTTATTAAGGACACGAGCATCAGTATCAACAGAATTTCCTTGGTATTCTTGAAATGCAGATTAAAAGGTCTTGTAAATTCTAAAAAGACCAATCCAGAATTTTTATAATCTTTTAGCTTGACATCCGCTTCCAAAACATCTTCATCAACTGTAGCAATCGCATTTACAGGGTGCAAATTAACCTCGGAACTACTAAAATCGCTCAAAATTTTACAGTAATTTTTATCTACAAGTTTTGCCATAAAAAAATAGCCTGAGGGCTTCGACTTGATTTTCTTTGGGTCGTCTGATGGATGAATGGTCGCGCCGAAAACCTCAACAACGCCTTCAGGAATTTGTACATAAAATTGCATCAACTTCGATTGATACAATTTTTTCATCGCCTCCGCAGGAATAAATTGACTGGACTTAATTTTAGAATTCGAGGTTTTTATGATAAACTGTCCCTCAATATCATAAATACCAAGATAGTCGACGCCATAGGTCTCGAATTGACTGGAAATATAAGTTTCATACCAGTTCTTGTCTTTGGTTTTTGTAAATTTTTCTAACTCATCCCAAAAAGTGATATCGATTATAGTTGAAATGGGCGTTTTGGAATTAAGCTGAATGATAGAGGATACTTCTTTATAATATTGTTTTTGAGTAGTTTTGTATAAATTATTTTCTTGTTTTGCAGTATATAAATAAAGAGCAACATATAACAAGAAGAATAAAACACTAGTACTTATAATTAAAACAAGTAGTTTGAAATAGGTATTTAGGTCTCGAAAATTTTTCATAGAATCAGGGCAAATTCAATTCTGCAGCTATTGGTCATAAAGATAAATAAAATAAATCTTTAGCCAATTATAAATATAGCAAATATATCCTTTTGGACTAGAATTCAAAAGATAAGCGGAATTATTGATAGCCTTTTTTAATTTTTTAAGACTTTCGTAAATCTATACTGTTCGCAACTACCATCATCTTTATGACAAAAATTGGAATTACCTTATCTGAATCGAATTATCCAAATTACCCTTTATGGATTAAAGGAAATGATGCATCTATTGCTATCATTGAACTTTCTTATGAATCGCAAAATTTACAGGAGGTCGCTCAATGTGACGCTATAGTTTTTTCGGGTGGTATCGATATGGATCCCGGCGAGCAGATCGAATATCCAAATGCGCCAAAAGAGTTCAATCTCATTCGAGATCAATTTGAAATGGCCGTTTTGAAAAAAGCATTAGAGGAAAGAAAACCCATTCTTGGCATTTGTAGAGGCTTGCAATTGATCAATGTTTTTCTGGAAGGAACTTTGCATCTAGACAATGGCGAAGCCAAAAATAAAATACATAAAAAAGAATCTGAGGATAAAACACATCCCATTAAAGTTGAAAAAGATTCGATATTTTACTCGATGGTGCAACAAGAGTTTGGGATAGTTAACAGCGCACATCATCAATCTATTGATCGTTTAGGTTCAGGCTTGAAAGCTGTCGCAGAAACAGAAGATGGTGTTATCGAAGCCATAGAATCTTCAAATCCCGAAAAACAATTTTTAATTGCTGTGCAATGGCATCCCGAAAGAATGAGCGATTCTGAAAGTCCCTTTTGCAAAAACATTCTAAAAGCATTCCTTGAAAAAACCAAACAGTCAGGTTAATTGTCACTAAAAATCAGTTTTGCCAATCGATCATCTCGTTGGTAAACATCGTCAAAAAAGTTAATCTGACCATTTTCATCAACCCAAGCGGTAAAATAACCGATATAGACCGGAATTTTCTTTTTTAAAACATAGGTATTTTCTTTGCCTGCATTCATCGCAGCATCAATTTTGGCCGGCGTCCAATTTTTATCTTCTTTCAGAATATTTATAGCTAAATCTCTCGGTTTTCCAACCCTCACACAACCGTGGCTATAGGCTCTAGTCTCATTTTCAAACAAACTTTTCGAAGGAGTATCATGCAAATAAATGTTATTTGAATTTGGAAAAATAAATTTTACCAATCCCAACGAATTTCTTTTCCCCGGTTTTTGTCGCACATTGCCATTGTTCCACTCCATATTGTGTTGTGCCAAATAATTGGGGTTTTTGGCCATTCCTGGTTTCACCTCTTTTTTGATAATACTTGTAGGAATGTACCAATAGGGACTAAAAACGATATAACTCATTTTGCCACTAAAAATAACCGTTTTATTCATTGTTTTTCCCACTACTACTGCCGAGGCCAGAGCCAGTTTTCCATCTCTAAAAAAAGAGAGCGTATAGGATGGAATATTCACCAAAATATACTCGTATGAATTGGCTATTTCTGGAGACATCCAGCGGCATCGTTCCATATTAACCAAAATCTGTTTCAACCTATCAGCAATAGGTTTGTTCATTTCATTAATGTGTTTTGGCAAGATTAGATTGTCTGATTTAAAGCCATTCCTCAGCTGGTATCGTGCTACCCCGGCAACCAATTCTGGGTCATAAACATTGCTTTTCGAATTCGTTTTCAAATCGCCTGTAATAAATAGTCGCTCTCTAATTTGACCTATCGCTTTGGTGCTATCACCTGGTTTAAACGACTTAAAATCAGGAGCCACATCGATGGGATTCCATCCTCCCGCTTTTTCTATTTTTTTATATTTTTCTAAAAAACTTCGAAGTTTATAATACTGACTGATTTGTACTTTTTCAGTTTCCAATGTCGTTTTAGACGGCGACATCAATGAGTCTAACAAATTCACGTATGAAATTTGCTTCCTCGGCAAAAGCCATCCGATTTCCGTAGTCACTTTCGAATTTAATCCATTATACACTTTATCGGCATAAAAAAAATAAAGATTACTGATCATCAATTCCGCATTTTCTTGGCTCAAATTATTTTCAACATCATCATGAAAAATCCCTTCTAAACTTTTGTGATATGGAAAAACCACTTTCAATCCTTCTTTTTCGATATCTAAATATTTGGCATACAATGAATTTCCGAATTCAATAATTCCCTGATCATCATACCAAACCTGATTGAAATTATGTTTTCGATACAAAGCCATAGTCTCCGCTTGGTACTTTTTCAAATCTGGATAGCTTTTATAAAAAGATACAATGGCTGCACTATCAATAGGTATAAAACTGTTATAAACTGGAGTTACAGCAATATTATTCGCAACAATTTCTCTAGTATCTTCTGTTTTCTTGTTACACGAAATATTGGCAAAGGTGAATCCGAAAGTTATTACTACCAATAACACAACACATTTTTTCATAACCTAACTATTTATAATTTCTCAAAAATAAAGATAATATCGAACCGTTCGTATTTTCATCGAATAAATCGATCGTATTAACACAAAAATTCGAAAAAGCAGGCTAATCATTAAAGCCAACTCTAAAAAGCAAACCTTTTTATAATGAAGACCTTAGAAATTACTTCCTCACCAACTTATTCTTCTTTTTAAACTATCTTTGCATCGAAATATAAAAAATGAAACAAAAACCGATTATCGAAAAACCGAATTTACATCCCAGAAATCAACATCGATTGGGATATGATTTCAGAGAATTAACAGCTGCTTGTCCTGAACTCCAACAGTTTGTTGCCGACAATAAATACAATCCCGAAGCTGGAGAAACTATCGATTTCAGCAATCCGAAGGCAGTGAAAGCGCTCAACAAAGCCTTGCTTAAAGCCAATTACAATATTCAAAATTGGGATATTCCGGAAAATTATCTTTGTCCGCCGATTCCCGGTCGAGTGGATTACATTCATTACATCGCTGATTTGTTGGCTTCCAACAACAACGGTATCATTCCTGAAGGTGAAAACGTACAAGTCTTGGACATAGGTATTGGCGCCAATTGTATTTATCCAATGTTAGGGAATTCCGTGTACGGTTGGTCATTCGTGGGAACAGAAATCGACGAAAAAGCCCTTCAAAACTGCAAAAAAATCATTGAATCCAATCCAAAATTAATCGATTTCATCAGTTTGCAATTGCAAACCGAATCGCGTTTTATTTTCAAAAACATCATTACGCCCGAAGACCGATTTTCGCTCACCATTTGCAATCCCCCCTTTCATAACTCACAAGAAGAGGCCACAAAAGCGGCTAGTCGAAAAGTTAACAACCTCGAAAACACCCGCACAACGAAGCCTGTCTTAAATTTTGGTGGACAAAACGGCGAATTATGGTGCGAAGGCGGCGAATTGGGTTTCATCACTCAAATGATTTTCGAAAGTGCCAAATACCCAATGCAGTGTCTTTGGTTCACCACTTTGGTATCCAAAAAAGAAAACCTTTCTAGTTTATACAAAACCCTGAACAAAGTAAATGTTGTTGAAATAAAAACAATTGATATGGCTCAAGGACAAAAATCCAGCAGAATTTTGGCGTGGACATTTCAGACAAAGACGCAACAAAAAATATGGAAATTTTAAGTTTTGTTTAAACATTTATAAAAATAGGATTTGTAAGTTTACTTTATATTAAACCATACATTATGAAATCAATAATATCTATTTTTCTGTTAGTTATGACTTCGCAAATTGTGACTTGTCAAACGAAAACTAATTCGAAAACCAAACATAAAGAATATACCTCGATTGAAGAAGCGCTTAAAAATCCTGAAAAGGTGTACAACTTAAATTTAAGCAACCAAAATAACGTTGTTGTTCCCAAAGAAGCTTGGGCCAAATTTACCAACTTGGAAACACTAAGTTTTAGAAACGATCATTTAAAGGAAATCCCACAGGAAATAGGTGACTTGCCGAATTTAAAAGTGTTGGATTTGAGTGGCAATGATTTTACTGTATTGCCACAGTCGTTGCGAAAATTAAACCACCTCGAAGAATTGTATTTGAATGAAGAAAAAAACTTGTTTCTTAACCCAAACAGTACAGCACTGAATCTTCCTTTGAATTTAAAAATTTTGCATTTAGAAAATGACGCATTAAAAAATCTACCCAAAGAGATTTATGAATTAAAGAAATTAGAGCAACTTTTTTTGAATGATAACAATTTTATTCAGATCCCAAAAGAAATGAACAGTTTAAAAAATCTAAAACAACTTGATTTTCACAACAATAAAATCCCACAGCAGCTGCAGCAACAACAAGAAGCTTTACTGCTAAATCAAAATTTCGGATTTAAAATAATTTTTTAAAGCTGGATATTTTATCAAGATCTGTAAATTATGATCCTTTGTAGATATGACTTTAAGTTTTCAACTGATTTATTGCAGATTAATAATTTTTTATTAGTCACAGATTGATAAACTCATCTACAAAACAGCAGACCTAACAAAACAAGTTGCCACAATTCTTAGCTTTTACTTTCCATTTAGGGAGTCAACAACAATTTTGCGTGTTTTAAAATTCCTAACACTCTTTTGACTAAATTTGTATAAACTGTTTTATTATGAGCACTATTGAACTTAGAGAAATATTGAAATCAAAAATAGACAAAATAGATGATGAAACATTTTTGTTAGCAATAAACACCATTTTGGAAAGCAAATCGAGAAGCGTCCCCAACTGCAATCAAGATTTACAAAAAATTATAATTCTTTCTGAACTGCAAAAAAAGGAAATTCAAAATGCTCAAAAAGAATATGTGGATGGGAATTTTATTGAAAACGATGTCCTAAATGAAGAAATGGAAAGATGGTTGCAAGAAGAATAGTTTGGTCATCATCTGCAAAACTGCAATTAAAAACCATTTTTGAATATTTTAATTTTAGAAATAAAAGTAAATTATATTCTAGAAAATTGAATAGCCTAATTCAAACTGAATTAAAAACTCTACTCCAACAGCCCAATATTGGCAAAAAAACTGATTCTATAAATGTTCGAGGTTTATTAATTGAAAATTATTATGTTTTCTATGAAATAAATGAAACCCACATTATAATTCTATCTGTTTGGGACACCAGACAAAACCCTGAAAAATTGAAATACTAAATCCAAACGGCATTGCAAAGCGGAAGTTTTAAATTTTTCTAAACTCATATTTCGGGATTTCCTTTGTAACTTTGCCATTCTGAATTCTAGTCAATGAAATTCCAAGTTATCTCAGATTACCAGCCCAAAGGCGACCAACCGCAAGCTATAACAAAATTAGCCCAAGGTATACAAGCTAATGAACGCTATCAAACTTTGTTAGGTGTAACAGGTTCTGGAAAAACATTTACTGTTGCCAATGTGATTCAGGAAGTACAAAAACCAACCCTGATTTTGGCACACAACAAAACCTTGGCGGCACAATTGTACTCCGAATTCAAGCAATTTTTTCCGAATAATGCCGTAGAATATTTCGTATCCTATTACGATTATTACCAACCCGAAGCTTTTATGCCAGTCACTGGTGTATTCATAGAAAAGGATTTGTCCATCAACGAGGAGTTGGAAAAAATGCGTTTGAGCACCACTTCTTCCCTACTTTCGGGACGAAGGGACATCATCGTGGTGGCTTCCGTTTCCTGTATTTATGGTATTGGAAATCCCGTGGAATTTCAAAAGAATGTCATTGCAATCGAAAAAAATCAAGTCATTTCAAGAACCAAATTATTACACAGTTTGGTTCAAAGTTTATATTCGAGAACCGAGGCCGATTTCAATCCGGGAAATTTTCGGATCAAAGGCGACACACTCGAAGTTTATCCCAGTTATGCTAATGATGCTTTTCGAATTCATTTCTTTGGGGACGAAATCGAAGAAATCGAAAGTTTTGACGTGAAAACCTCGCAGGTAATTGAACGCATGGAGCAACTCACCATTTATCCTGCCAATATGTTTGTGACCTCGCCAGATGTTTTGCAAAATGCCATCTGGGAAATCCAACAGGATTTGGTCAAGCAAGTCGATTATTTCAAGGAAATTGGCAAACATCTCGAAGCCAAAAGACTAGAAGAACGTACCAATTTTGATTTGGAAATGATTCGCGAATTGGGATATTGCTCTGGCATCGAAAATTATTCCCGTTATCTCGACCAAAGAGAAGCTGGCACAAGACCCTTCTGTTTGTTAGATTATTTTCCAAAAGATTATTTAATGGTTGTAGACGAAAGTCACGTCACCATTTCTCAAGTTCACGCTATGTATGGCGGTGACCGCTCTCGAAAAGAAAACTTGGTAGAATATGGTTTCCGACTTCCCGCTGCGATGGACAATCGCCCGTTGAAGTTTGAGGAATTTGAAGCGATGCAAAACCAAGTTATCTATGTTTCGGCAACTCCAGCGGATTATGAATTGCAAAAATGCGATGGTGTTTATGTAGAACAAGTGATTCGTCCCACCGGATTATTAGATCCAATCATTGAAATCCGTCCTAGTTTGAATCAAATTGATGATTTAATCGAAGAAATACAAACCCGAGCCGAGATTGATGAACGAGTTCTGGTCACTACTCTGACCAAAAGAATGGCGGAAGAATTGGCGAAATACTTAGATAAAGTTTCCATTCGTTGCCGCTATGTCCATTCTGATGTTGATACATTAGAACGCATCGAGATTATGCAAGATTTACGAAAAGGATTGTTCGATGTGTTAATTGGCGTCAATTTATTGCGTGAAGGCTTGGATTTGCCTGAAGTTTCACTCGTTGCCATTCTTGATGCCGACAAAGAAGGATTCTTAAGAAGCCACCGTTCGTTGACTCAAACTATTGGTCGTGCCGCGCGAAACCTCAACGGAAAAGCCATTATGTATGCCGACAAAATTACGGCGAGTATGCAAAAAACCATCGACGAGACCAATTACCGCAGGGAGAAACAAATCAATTTCAATACTGCCAACAATGTTATCCCAATGGCGTTGAATAAAAAAATCGAAACTGCTTTTACTAAAAATCCTCTGGTAGATTATGAATTGGGCTATACGCTCCCTTCTGCTGCTGAACCCATCGCTGAATATCTTTCGAAACCCGAAATTGAAAAACGCATTCGCGAAAAACGGAAAGCCATGGAAAAAGCTGCAAAAGAATTGGATTTTATGCAAGCAGCAAAACTTCGCGATGAAATAAAAGCCTTGCAGGAAAAAATTTAATTGACTTTACTATGAACATGCGTTCGTCAAAAAGTAAAATAGTTAAGTAATTTTGTTGAGAATCTGAGCAATTTTCATTGCACATTTCTCTCCATCAATTGCTGCAGAAATAATTCCACCTGCATAACCTGCGCCTTCTCCGCAAGGATACAAGCCTTTTATTTGAAGATGTTCCAAGGTTTCTGCATCTCTCGGTATGCGTACCGGAGAAGAAGTTCTCGATTCTGGCGCATGCAAAACCGCTTCGTTGGTCAAGAAACCACGCATCGATTTGCCGAATGCGACAAAACCTTCTCGCAATATTTGTGTTAAAAATCCGGGGAAAACTTCGCCCATTTCCACCGAAGTTGTACCGGGAACATAAGAAGTTTTCGGGATATTAGACGAAACTTTCTTTTGGGTAAAATCGACCATTTTTTGAGCAGGAACTTTTTGGGTCTCTCCAGCCAAATGCCAAGCTTTTTGTTCGATACTTTTTTGGAATTCCATTCCAGCCAAAGCACCAAATTTAGCAAACGGTTTGAAATCTTCGAGTCTAAGTTCGACCACAATCCCAGAGTTGGCAGTAGCTTGATCTCTTTTAGAGGGCGACCAACCATTAGTAACCACTTCGCCGGGACTTGTCGCACAAGGTGCAATCACACCACCGGGACACATACAAAAAGAGTACATTCCCCTACCTCCTACTTGCTTGACGATAGAATAAGGCGATGGTGGCAAATGTTGTCCTCGGTAATCGCAACTGTATTGAATGCTGTCGATTAAGGATTGTGGATGTTCGGCTCGAACGCCCAAGGCAAAGGCTTTGGCTTCAATAAATATTTGTTTTCTATCTAATAATTCATAAATATCTCGTGCAGAATGTCCTGTTGCCAAGATGATTTTGTTGGCCAAAATCGTGTCGCCATTTTTGGTCACGATACCTTGAACTTCATTATTTTTGATGATAATATCCGTCAATCGGGTTTCGAAAAGGACTTTACCGCCCATTTCAATAATTTTCTCCCGCATATCTTGAATGATTTGGGGCAACTTATTGGTTCCAATATGCGGATGGGCATCGACCAAAATATCATGTGAAGCTCCATAAGCAACAAATAGCTCGAGAATTCGAGTTACGTCTCCGCGTTTTTTCGAACGAGTATATAATTTCCCATCCGAATAAGTTCCTGCTCCACCTTCACCAAAACAATAATTGGAATCTTCATCGACAATATGGTCTCTATTGATGGCTTTCAAATCTCTTCGCCTTCCGCGAACGTCCTTCCCTCGCTCGATAACTATTGGTTTCAAGCCTAATTCTATCAATTGCAAAGCGGCAAATAATCCCGCAGGACCTGCTCCAACGACGATAACTTCTTGGGAATTTTCGACATTTTTATAGTCTGGCAATTCAATTTTAGCTTCATGAATGGGTTCACCAACCAAATAAATACTGACTTTCAAATTGAATTTCACCGCTTTCTGACGTGCATCTATCGAACGTTTTAAAATCGAAACATGCTGAATTTCTTTGAGATCGACCCGAATCAATTTGGAAATATGTTGTTTCAGCAACAATTCGTTTGTAGCTATTTCTGGAGATACTTGAAAAAGAAGTTCTTGTGGCATGAAATTATTTTTGGCAAAAGTACGGAATTGCAGTTATTTTTTTTCTTCAAAAGTATGCAAAGCAAAAGAAGCCAACCAATGTTCGCCTTCATAATTCCCATCGACTATTGTAGACAAAGAAAAATTGAAATGACTATCCGCCAAAGTTTTTAGATGAGCAAATTCTTTTGGATACTGATTCATCAAATGATACATATTCCAAGCGCGACTAAAATTTAATCCATCGAGATGCACTAAATGTCCGTCTGTTCTATCGGAAACTTTAGCTACTTCCCAAGAAAATTTAGGATTAAAAAGTTGAGGTGCAAACTTTTTCAACCACACAAAAAATTCTTTTTTAGACAAAACTCTTTGCATTAAACCCATTTCTTCCAAACAAGGTGAAAGAAAATCGGTGCCGCTTGGTTCCCAATTAAAAGGACAATTCTGGTCCTTTTGATACATTCGTATAGCATTTTCTTTAATCACTTTTTGAAAAGCTAGGTTTTTAGAATACAGTGCATAATCGTATGCAAATGACAATCCGAAAGCAGTATTCGTATGTGTTCCAACTCGGATTGGGTATAATAGTTTTGGCAAAAATTCAGAATATCGTTGGATAAATAAATTGGTCAAAGGCTTTAAATTTTGCGCTAATTCCTGCGCATAAGGTTCGTTATAAGTGTCTAATTCCAATTGTAATTTCAAAATCCAAGCCCAACCATAAGTCCGTTCGTATGATTTCTCATGATTTTTTGAAAGATATTCAATCTCTTTTTGAATATTTTCTTTTGACAGATTGATTTTGAGTTTGGATATAATTACTTCTTTCTTTTCTAAATTCGGAAAACGCTTCAGCAAATAAACCAAACTCCAATGTCCATGAACTGAAGAATGCCAATCGAAACAACCATAAAAAGCGGGATGAAGTTTTTTGGGTGATTGAATTTCGGTACTATCTAAAAGCATTTGACTTAATTTATTCGGATATTCTTGCTGTATACACTTGATTGGAAGAGAAGCCAAATGATTTGCTTGTACGATGGTAAGTTCTTGAGAAAAACTTGTAATCGAAAAAAATAGTAGTAAATATTTATAATTTTTCATTGCATAATTTTTTTTCAAAATTAACAAAAAGTTACCTTTGAAAAATTAATAGTTTATCATGTCTAGAAAAATAAAATTAATCTGGGATTTTCGAGGTCCAGCTTCAGCAAAAACGGCCGAGCATCACGAAATTCATTTGAAAGAATATATCATTGCCGAGAAATTATCACCTAATATTACCGGCTTTGAAATTCTAAACGAAATGTATGCGACTGCATTTATGGTCGTAACGGATGAAACGATGATTCAAGTTCGAGATGCCTTAAAACCACATCGAGGGGAAGTTTTTGAAAGTTAAATTCCAACTAAAAAATTCCAAATTCCAATCAACAAGTTTGGAATTTGGAATTTTTTAATTGGATTTTTTTTAATTAGCTACTTCACTAATAAATTTAATTCTCATTAAGCGCAATTCGTCGATATCATAATCACCATCAAATTCTTTGAGTGCATCTTCGATGTTATCGGAATGTGACTCCATAAAATAATCATGAATTTCTTCTTGTTGGTCGTCATCAAGCATTTCATCAATCCAATACTTAATATTGAGTTTAGTTCCCGAATTAACGATTTGTTCCATTTCGGTAATCAAGGCTTCCATCGTCAAACCTTTGGCAGAAGCAATATCATCAAGCGATAATTTCCGATCTATATTTTGGATGATATACAGTTTATTAATCGAATTGGCTCCTGTTGATTTTACCACCAAATCTTCTGGTCGAATAATGTCATTATCCTCTACATATTGATTGATTAAAGCGATAAATTCAGAACCATATTTTTTTGCTTTTCCCTCTCCAACTCCGTGGGTATTAATCAATTCATCCATTGAAATGGGATATTTCAAAGCCATGTCTTCGAGCGAAGGATCTTGAAAAACGACAAAGGGTGGTACGCCTAATTTTTTGGCTACTTTTTTACGCAAGTCACGCAACATTCCCATCAAAACCTCATCGGCAACGCCTGTACCTTTGGCTGCAGTTACTATCGCTTCGTCCTCGGATTCGTTGTATTCGTGATCCTCAGACATCATAAAAGAAGTTGGATTTTTTATAAAATCCAGTCCTTTTTTCGTGATTTTCACCACACCGTAGGTTTCAATATCTTTAGACAATAAACCATCTACTAAAACTTGTCGCAACAGGGCCATCCAATATTTTTCGTCCTGATCCACACCAGAACCAAAAAAAGTTTGCACATCGGTTTTATGTGCTTTTATAATCGCATTTACGCGGCCAATCAAAGTAAAAACTACTTCTTTGGATTTATAAATATGCTTGGTATCGCGAACTACTTCAAGTAATTTTACGACTTCTTTTTTGGCTTCTACCTTCACTTTTGGATTGCGAACATTGTCATCCATATCGCCTCCTTCGCCGGTTTCGTTATCGAATTCTTCACCAAAATAATGCAAAAGGAATTTTCGCCTAGACATAGAAGTTTCGGCATAAGCCACCACTTCCTGCAATAATGCAAAACCAATTTCTTGCTCCGCGACTGGTTTTCCGGATAAAAATTTCTCCAACTTTTCTACATCTTTATAGGAGTAATAAGCCAAACAATGACCTTCTCCTCCATCACGGCCAGCACGTCCAGTTTCCTGATAATAACTTTCTAATGATTTTGGAATATCATGATGTATTACAAAACGAACATCGGGTTTATCAATTCCCATCCCAAAAGCAATAGTAGCCACAACAACATCTACATCCTCCATCAAAAACATATCTTGATGTTTGGCACGCGTTTTTGCATCTAAGCCAGCGTGGTAAGGCACTGCACTGATTCCGTTTACTTGCAAAACTTCGGCAATCGCTTCCACCTTTTTGCGGCTTAAACAGTAAATAATCCCGGACTTTCCCTTATGAAGCTTGATGAAACGAATGATATCCGATTCTATGTTTTTGGTTTTGGTACGAACTTCGTAATATAAATTAGGCCTATTGAACGACGCTTTATAAGTGGTTGCATCGACCATATCCAAATTTTTAAGAATATCTTCTTGTACTTTCGGAGTAGCCGTGGCGGTAAGTCCAATGACTGGAACGTCACCTAATTGCTTGATAATATGTTTTAGATTTCGATATTCAGGCCTAAAATCGTGCCCCCATTCCGAGATACAATGCGCTTCGTCAATTGCTACAAAAGACAAGGGCACCGACTGTAAAAAAGTAACATACTCCTCTTTAGTCAACGATTCCGGCGCCACATACAAAAGTTTGGTTATTCCTGCAGAAATATCCTTTTTTACTTGGGAAATCTCAGTTTTGGTCAGTGAAGAGTTTAATACATGAGCCACTCCATTGTCGGATGACAAGCTACGAATGGCATCGACTTGATTCTTCATTAAGGCAATTAAAGGGGAAACAACAATCGCTGTTCCCTCTTGAACTAAAGCAGGCAGTTGGTAACAAAGCGATTTGCCACCGCCTGTAGGCATAATTACAAAAGTGTTTTCTTTATTAAGAATACTTTTTATAACTCGCTCTTGTAAACCTTTGAATTGGCTGAAGCCAAAATACTTCTTTAATTCTCTGTGGATGTCAATTTCGTTTGAATTCATTCTTTATTAATGGTATTTTATCTAAATTTGCGTTTCATAAAGATACTAATTTCTTTCATATTTACAAATTTTTATAAAAATTCTATTTTGGACACAAAAGAAAACATTTTGATTTTAGCAAAAAACACCATTTTATCCCAAAGCGCGTCTATTGCCAAACTCATTGATTATATTGACCTTCAATTTGTAGAAGCCACACAATTACTGTATCATTCCAAAGGACGATTGATTGTCACCGGCATCGGAAAAAGTGCCATAATAGCTCAAAAATTGGTTGCCACTTTTAATTCTACTGGAACTCCAGCTCTATTTTTGCACGCTGCCGAAGCCATTCACGGCGATTTGGGTATGGTACAAACGGATGATGTAGTTCTTTGTATTTCAAAAAGCGGTAACAGCCCTGAAATAAAAATAGTAGTTCCTTTAATAAAACGTTTTGGCAACAAATTAATTGCCATTACAGGAAATACAACTTCCTTTTTAGCGAAAGAATCTGATTATGTTTTGGATACGACGGTTGAGGCAGAATCTTGTCCGCTAAATCTCGCTCCGACCAATAGCACAACTGCTCAACTCGTTATGGGTGATGCGATGGCAATCTGCCTAATGAATATGCGCAATTTCACTCGAGAAGATTTTGCAAAATACCATCCAGGTGGGGCTCTGGGCAAAAAACTATTACTGCAAGTAAAAGATTTGCTCGAAAATTCATTGAAACCAACGGTATCTCCTGACACTTCTATAAAAAAAGTTATTTTCGAAATTTCCGAAAAAAGACTTGGAGCTACAGCAGTAGTCGAAAACGAAAAAGTAATCGGAGTAATTACCGATGGGGATATTCGTAGAATGCTTAACGAAAATGATACGTTCGCGCATTTGACCGCAAAAGATATTATGACCAAAACGCCAAAAATGATTCAATCCACAACGATGGTCGTTGAGGCATTAAATATTCTGGAAGACTTTTCAATTACACAATTGATTGTTTCAGATAATGGAGCATACCAAGGAATTGTTCATTTACACGATATATTAAAAGAAGGAATCGTATAATGGGACAAAAACAACTCAAAGAAATGTCTTTTTTAGACCATCTCGAAGAATTAAGATGGTTATTAGTTCGAAGTACTTTAGCTATTATAATAATGGCATTCCTGACGTATTTTGTGAGTGACTACTTGTTCGATACCATAATATTTGGCCCAACAAGACCTTCTTTTTATACTTACCGTTGGTTTTGTGATTTATCACACCAGTTGAATTTTGGCGAAAGTATTTGTATCGAAGAATTGCCTTTTATAATTCAAAATACGGAAATGGAAGGTCAAGTGAACATGTTTGTTTGGATGTGTTTATTAGCCGGTTTCATCCTCGCTTTTCCTTATATTTTATGGCAAATTTGGGGTTTTATTAGTCCTGCTTTGTATCCTAACGAAAGAAAAAATGCCAAATTTTTCATTTTTATTTCTTCCTTATTATTCTTCTTTGGCGTACTATTTGGTTATTTTATTATCATCCCGATGTCGGTCAATTTTGTGGCTACATTTACAGTAAGTGAAATGGTTAAAAACCAGTTTACCTTAGAATCCTATATCGGAATGTTTAAAACATCGGTGATTGCAGGCGGATTGTTTTTTGAATTGCCCATCATCATTTATTTCTTAACCAAATTAGGATTAGTAACCCCCGAATTCCTTCGAAAATACCGAAAATACGCCATCGTCATTGTATTGATTGTAGCTGCCATTGTAACGCCACCCGACGTAGTGAGCCAAACCATTGTCGCCATTCCGATGCTGATTATTTTTGAATTGAGTGTAATAATTTCCTCCATAGTTTACAAAAGAAAAATAAAAAATGAGCAACTTAGTTAAAGATTTCAATGATTATCGTTCTAAAATGAACGAAAAATTATTAGCAGACAACAATAAAATAGTAAAACGAATTTTCAATCTCGATACCAATGCCTATGCCGAGGGAGCACTTGATGTAAAAACTAAGGAACTGCTGGGATTGGTCGCTTCGACCGTTCTCAGATGCGATGATTGTGTAAAATACCATTTAGAAAATTGCCACAAAGAAGGGATTTCGAAAGAAGAAATGATGGAAGCTATGGGAATTGCGACACTTGTTGGCGGAACGATTGTTATTCCGCATCTGCGCAGAGCCTATGAATTTTGGGAAGAACTAGAAAAGTTAGAAGTTGGAAGTTTTGAATAATAATTTTGCATAACAAATAAAAAATGAAGTTAAGAGCCGAAAATCTAGTAAAGACATACAAAGGACGAAGTGTTGTAAAAGGCGTTTCGGTAGAGGTAAATCAGGGCGAAATTATAGGTCTTTTGGGTCCCAATGGTGCCGGAAAAACGACTTCTTTTTATATGATTGTAGGCTTGGTAAAACCCAATATGGGCAATATTTACCTAGATAATTTAGACATTACAGCATTTCCAATGTACAAAAGAGCCCAACAAGGCATTGGCTATTTGGCTCAAGAGGCCTCTGTTTTTAGAAAACTAAGTGTGGAGGACAACATTTTGAGTGTTTTGCAATTGACAAAATACACCAAAGAGGAACAAGAAGCCAAAATGGAAAGCTTAATCGAAGAATTTAGCTTGGGCCACATTCGGACCAACCGCGGAGATTTGCTTTCGGGTGGCGAACGTCGTCGTACCGAAATTGCACGATGCTTAGCGACCGATCCAAAATTCATTCTGCTTGATGAACCCTTCGCTGGGGTTGACCCTGTTGCCGTAGAAGACATTCAACGCATTGTAGCCCAATTAAAAAATAAAAATATCGGCATACTGATTACCGACCATAATGTTCAGGAAACCCTTGCCATTACTGACAAAACCTACCTTATGTTTGAAGGTGGAATTTTGAAAGCCGGTGTTCCAGAAGAATTAGTGGAAGACGAAATGGTGCGCCGCGTTTATTTAGGCCAAAATTTCGAATTGCGAAAAAAGAAATTGGAATTTTAATAACAGATGGCAGATCTCAGAATGCAGGTTATAATTGGTGAAATTTAATTTTTTAAAATGGAAAATCAAGAAGAACCAAGTCAAAAAACTAAAGAAAGATGGCGAAAAGACCCTAATAATTGGATTTGGGGAATGTTTTATTACAATAAAGAAGACAAACGCTTATTGCCTCCAAAAAGAATCCCATATATGGGTTGGACAGTGAATTTTGCCAATAGAAATTCCGTGTTTTTGTTTGTATTTACGATGCTGCTAATTATTCTGTTTGTTGTGATAATGACAAAAATCAATAAATAATTATTATCTAATCCCCTTGATTACCGTTTATTATACCAAAAAAAATATACATTTGTTATATGCATTTAATAAACCAAAATAAAGAAATTATTAAAAATTTATGCGAAACACATAATGTGGATAAACTATATCTATTTGGTTCCGCAACAACAACAAAATTCAACGCAGAAAGCGACATTGATTTCTTGGTAAAATTCAAACCTTTCGATCTTAAGTTGTACTTCATAAACTACGTTGATTTCAAATCGAAATTAAAAGAATTATTACGAAGGGAAATCGATTTGTTAGAGGAACAAACCTTAAAAAACCCATATCTCATTCGTTCCATTGAAGAAAATAAAGAATTAATCTATGGATAAAAAAATTCTAAAATGGTTGTTTGATGTTAAAGTCGCGATTGATGAAATCGAAAGCTATTTTATAAAGGAACAAATGGATTTTTCAGAATACAAGAAAAATTCTATGAGAAAAAGAGCGGTTGAAAGGAATCTTGAAATCATTGGCGAAGCCATAAATAGAATTATAAAAACCGACAATTCTTTTTCTTCAAAAATTACTGATTCGATAGCTATTGTTGGTTTAAGAAATCAGGTAATCCACGCTTATGACAATATTTCTGATGAAACAATTTGGGCTATCCTCACTAATCATTTACCTATACTGAAAATTGAAATAGCCAAATTACTCGAAGACACTACTCCATTGTAATATACTTCAACTGCTCCACATCGCCGTTAAAAATATTGACATCCACATTGCCTTTGATTCCTGAAACAGATGCTTTTTCGGTGAACTGCCAGAACAACCAATCATCTTCTATTTTTTCGCGATAAAAATTATAATTGGCAATCCAAAAAAGATAATCCGAGAAATCTTTTTTCAAGAAATCATCGTAATATTTCTCGCCAGTATAAATAATAGGTTTCACTTTATAATGCGCTTCAACCGCTTTCAACCATCGTCGCAAACCTATTTTCAAACTGTCTAAAGATTGTCCTTTTGGGAGTTTTTCTATATCTAAAACAGGTGGTAAATCGCCTTTTCGCAGTCGAACTGTTTTGATAAAAAGTTGAGCTTGTTCCAATGAATTTTCGTTGGGACGATAATAATGATAGGCTCCGCGAATGATTTTTCTGTTTTTGGCACCTAGCCAATTTTCATCAAATTTATCGTCTTCCCTATCGTTTCCTGCTGTGGCACGAATAAAAACGAACTCAATAGGGTAATCACCTTCGATGTTTTCGACCGATTTCCAATCAATTTTTCCTTGATACTCAGATACATCCAGACCGATGGATTTTCCTTGATGATTTTCCAAAACCTGAAAATTACGAATATCCGAAATGCGTTTGGCTTCGGCCTGTTCGTAGCGTATTTTATAGGATTTGAAACCCAAATAATATAACAATCCGTTTCGGTAATGATAGCCCACTCCAAGAAGCAGCAAGATAAAAAATGCAATTATCGAATAACTACGAATCTTTCCTGAGAAAATCGGGGTCTTCTTTCGGGGTTTTCGTCTGTAGGTGGTCTTACTTCGGCTTGATGTTCTGCTCATTCGGCAACCTACTTTTTCAAAAATTTATTGTTAATGACGGACAACAAAACATAAGTAAGGATTACCAAAGGAATCGCCAAATATTGAAAGAAAATCAACAATAATCCACACAAAATCAGGAAGATGATTTGTAGCGAATATTTTTTAAAACTAAATTCTTTAATTTTTAAGGAAAATAACGGGATTTCGGCGTTGAGAATAAAAGCGCTAAACAAAGTAATAGCCAGCAAAACCCACTGATTGGTCAAAAGTTCCAAAATCACCAGCGAATCAGAATATTTTAGAACCAAAGGCAAACTCAATATAAACAAAGCATTGGCAGGCGTTGGCAGCCCAATAAAAGAATCGCTTTGCCGGGTATCAATATTAAAATTGGCCAATCGATAGCACGAACCCAAAGTGATAATAAAGCCTAAATACGGTATTATCTGATTGGCATCTGCTGGATTTTGTCCTTGTTTTAACAACCAAAACATCACAAATCCCGGGGCAACACCGCTAGTTACCATATCGGCAAGTGAATCCAGTTGCAAACCCAAGTCACCGGTAACTTTAAATAATCGGGCAAAAAAACCATCAAAAAAGTCTAAGAATATACCCAAACTCACAAAAAAGAATGCCATTTCAAAATTCAAATCCGATATATAAACGACAGCGACGCAACCACAAAAAAGGTTGAGCAAGGTGATAAAATTCGGCAGGTGTTTTTTAATTTGCATTGGAGTATGAATTAGATTGACAAAGTTCACAAATTTAATATAATAAGTGAAAGAGAAGTGCGTTTTTTAAAAGAGATTTAATTATTCAGCCTGCACAATTCTGAAAGGCTTGTTAAAATAAAGATTAGCTCGGTAAAAAATTATATTTTTGGAAAAAATTAAACAGCCCTCAGGTCTGCAAAAGAATTCATGTTGAAAAAAATTCAATTCTTCATCCTCCTCCTACTTTGCGCCAGTTCGCCTGCTCAAACCGTCAGAAAATATTCCAACGAATTTATGAATATTGGCGTTGACGCCGCTGCACTGGGAATGGCAAACGCTGTAACTTCAAGTTCCAATGATGTCAATTCAGGTTATTGGAATCCCGCGGGTTTGGTGCATCTAGAAGACCATCAAATATCGTTAATGCACGCCAATTATTTTGCGAATATCGCTCAATACGATTATATCGCTTACGCCAATACTATCGATAATGAGAGCGCTTGGGGCATTTCACTCATCCGTTTTGGTGTAGATGACATTTTGAATACCACTGAATTGATCGACAGTCAGGGCAATATTGATTACAATCGCATCAGTCTTTTTTCGACAGCCGATTATGGATTTACCTTTTCGTATGCCCGAAAACTGCAAGTTCCCGGATTTCAATATGGTGTAAATGCTAAAATTATTCATCGAATCATTGGAAAATTTGCCGGTTCGTGGGGATTTGGCTTTGATGCTGGGCTCCAATTCGAAAGAAATGATTGGAAATTTGGTTTGATGCTCCGAGATATTACGACCACCTATAATGTTTGGAGCATTGACGAAGCCGAATATAAAAAAATTGCCGATGCCATTCCGGGACAAAATCAGGAATTACCCGAAAGCACAGAGATTACGGCTCCAAAAGCACAATTGGGTATGTCCAAAAAGTTTATAATTCACTACGATTACAGCATTTTGGCGGCCGCCAATTTGAATATGCAGTTTACAAGAACAAACGATATTATTTCAACCGATTTTGTGAGTATTGATCCCGCTTTGGGTTTTGAATTTGGTTATACCGACTTGGTTTTCTTGCGTGCTGGAGTTGGGAATTTTCAGAATATACAACAAATAGACAATACTGAGAAAGTAGGTTTTCAGCCCAATATCGGTTTAGGATTCAAATACAAAGGCATTCAAATCGACTATGCGCTGACCAATTTAGGAAACCAAAGTGCTTCTTTGTACTCGAATATCTTTTCGGTGAAAGTAGATTTGGGACTTTTTAGAAATTAAATTATAAAACATTAAAAATGAGCTGTTCTTCATTAAAAAATATAATTGTTTTCCTTTTTTTTATTGGAACACTCTCTAGTTTTGGGCAAAATATTCAATTGACTAAAAACGCTCAAGCCAGCGTAATTACTTGCGATACAGGTAACGAATCCTATTCGCTTTTTGGTCACACCGCCATTCGAATTTCGGATGCAGAAAACAATTTGGATGTGGTTTATAATTACGGCGCTTTTGATTTTAGAACTCCTAATTTTGTGGCAAAATTTGCCAAAGGAGATTTACAATATTTTGCTGTTGCCAATACCTTTTCGGACTTTATGAGTCAATATACTTATGAACAAAGAAGTGTTTTCGAACAAGAATTGAATATACCATTGGCGTACAAACAAAAATTATTTGATAATTTGACTGCCGTTTTAGCGTCAAGCGAAAGTTATTATACCTATAAATTCATTGACAAAAACTGCACATCGATGGTGGTCGATATGTTAAATAAAACATTAGAATCTAAAGCAATTGTTTCTAAAATTGACACCGACAAAACCTACCGAAGCATTTTATTCCCTTATTTCGACAATTTCTTTTACGAAAAACTGGGAACAAGCATTATTTTCGGTACCAAAGTGGACGAATATAGCAATCACATTTTTTTGCCTTTGCAACTGCTCCAAAGTCTGGAACAGACGCAATTCAAAAATCAACCGCTTTGTAAGGAAAGTAAAACTCTTTTAAAATTCGAAAAACAAGCGCCTGCCTCGTGGTGGAATAATGTGTATTCCTATTTGATATTTCTTGGGCTAATTTTAATTTTAAACAAAAAATACCTTGATAATTTTTACCTTTTACTAATGGGATTGTTGGGAATATTCTTTGCTACGGTAGGATTTTATTCTTTTCACCAAGAGTTAGCTAACAATTATAACGTATTGTTATTCAACCCTAGCTTACTTCTTTTACTCTACTATTCGGTAAAGAAAATAGACAAATGGATTATCAATCTAGCGGTTTTTAATTTTCTTTGCCTCCTGGTGTACCTCATCATTATGATCAACAAGGCACATTTATTCATTGTGTTGCCATTAGTGGTGGCCAGTAGTTTTATAATGGCAAGACTTATTTATAAAATCAGCAAACGAATTCCTGTAATAATTTGATTATTGACCTCTATAAAACAAGATCGTACTAAAGGTTTTTATGGTAATATTTAAGTCCAAAAAAATACTTCGATGTTTGATGTAATACAAATCATATTGCAGTTTTATTAGACTATCTTCTATGGATTCGCCATAAGAAAAATTGACCTGAGCCCAACCGGTAAGCCCCGGTTTTATTACGTGCCGTGTTTCATAAAAAGGCATAAGTTGGGAAATTTCTTTTACGAAGAAAGGCCTTTCAGGTCTGGGTCCAATAACTGCCATTTCTCCTTTTAAAATATTGACAAATTGCGGAAATTCATCCATTCTCGTTTTTCGCATGAATTTTCCAAACGGAGTGACCCTGCAGTCACTTCCACCCGAAAATACAGCGCCTTGCGACTCGGCATTAGCGACCATGGTCCGAAACTTAAGAATCTGAAATATGTTCCCGTTTTTGCCTACTCGTTCCTGAGTATAAAACAGTTTTCCTCTGTTGCCTAAAGCATTTCCCAATAGAATTACAGGAATCAAAAGCACTCCTACACACAAACCAATTAATGAAATTGTAATTTCTAAGGCTCGCACTTGGAGCAAATACAATTGATTATTATTGCTTCTATTGAAAGGAAAAAATTTGTAGAAATCTTTCGTTATAAATTGAAGCGGAATGCGTTGTGTTTTATCTTCGTAGACTTGGACGTACTCCCGAATCGTAGTTCCAGATTCTAGCAAATGCAGTAATTGCAAATACAAATCGGCTGTAATATCTTCCGTATTTTGCGAGGCAACTACTATTTCAAATAACTTATTTTCGTTCACAAATGAAACTAAATCATCGATCCAAACTTGTTGCACGTAGCTATATTCGGCAAAATCATTATTATTCCTAACAGAATTTACATAGGCTACCACGCGATAATGAGGATCCGATTTTTCAAGATCAAGAATTAATTGCTCGACCTGCTCTTGATCACAGACCAATAAAACATTCTGCACAAACCGATTGGATGCCAGAAAATTAACATAAAAAGTTCTCCAAAGAAGTAAAGCAAAAAGTATAGTCAAATAAAAAACAACAATTTGAAATCTATTCTTGGGTAACTCAGCCGAAAAAACAGGCGTTAATAAATAGAGTAAAACGGCCGTAGAAGCGGTTAAAATGGTACTTCTTAAAACTTTAAATTGATTACTAGCCACTTGTAAGTCATACATTTCAAATACAGAACCTATAATTGAGATGTAAAAAGCAAGCAATAACATATAATAATAAGTACCAACCGAAGATTCAATGTACTGCATTTCGAAAAAGTGACCGACTAAATACAAGGATAGCAAAACAAAAAGGACATCAAAACCTCTGAGCAAAACCTTTCGTTCAGAAACTTCAAAATGTATTTTTTTATTTTTATTCATACTTACTTAAGCTACTGTCTTCAATGTGGACAAATCTACATAAACATCTGCTGAAATCAATAAAAAATCGACTAATGGCAAGTAATTATCAAAAATCGAATTTAAAATTACAAACTAGATACGCTGTATTCATTTCATCATTTTTGCTATCCAATTAGAATATTCAAGCAAAACGGCCTTTTCAGAATACGTACTTACTATTGTTTGTTGAAGAGCTTTCCCTAAATCGGCCCTCAAAGACTCCTTTTCCATTAATTTGACCAATGCATCAAAAAACAATTCTACCGAACCTGTTTCAACCAAAAATCCGTTAATTCCATTTTGAATCACTAATGGAATTTCACCTACACTTGTCACAACAACTGGTTTTGAATGCCAACCATATTCCAACAAAGCAACAGGCAAACCTTCGGATTGTGATGTTAATATGCCGATTTCGGATTGTTCAAGAATAGCCGAAATATCATTTCTAGATCCATAACAATAGACTGTTTTCTGTAGATTATAGTCCAAAATCTTAGCACGGATTTTTTTAGAATAATCATCTTCAAAATCTTTTCCAACCAAATGAAATGTCCAATCAGGATGGGATTTTTGCATTTTTTTTGCCACTTCAAGCAATAAAAAATGATCTTTCTGAACTCGCAAATTGGCCAAACATACAATGCGTTTCCCTGGCATCCCATCCAAAATGGTTTTTGCTGCGATTCTATTGTCTGCGGCAGGGAAATTAGGCAAATAAATAACATTTTTAAAATGCAGTTGCTGTTCTGCCCAATTTTTAAGTTGCTGGTTTACCGCAATTATTCCATTAAAAAATGGAAGCACTAGCTGCAACCCAAAAGAGGATCTTTTAGCCAAAAATTCGCTGTCGCCATAATGATCGTGCCAAATCAATTTTGTTTTAGGACAACTAAGCTTCAACAAAAAGGCGGTAAAAAATGAAGTGCTGTGCGCATGAATTATTTCGACCTTATTTTTTTTTACAAATTGTCGCAATTGACCTAAAGATTTCAAGTCAAATGCGCTTTTCTTATTCAAAAAAAGATAGGAAACATCACTATCAAGTTGATTGATTAACGCGCCTTCTTTTCGCGTAGCAACTAGTCCCGAAAAATCAATTTTATGGGCAAGAGCATTGGCATAATTCACCGCCATTCGTTCTGCACCGCCCGCTTCAAGCGAATCTATGATTTGGATAATTCTCATGATACTAGCATTTTTTTGATCTCCTTTTCGAATACATCCAAAGTATAGTTTCGAGACCAATCACTAGCGTTTTGGCTCATTCTTTTGTAAAGAATTTCATTACTTAAAAGAGTTTCTAATTGATGTACATCGTGCTCCAAATCAGTTTCCAGCAAAATGCCTCGACCTCCATAATCCAGCATAAAGGGAACGCAGGAAACCTTGGTAGCTAGTGGAACACAACCCCAAAACATCCCTTCGGCAATGGCTTTTGGCCAACCTTCACTTTCCGAGGGCAAAATCACAAAATGGCTCGTTTGATACTGCTTTTTTACCGTTTCCTGATGCTGATTTCCTTTCAAAGAAATGAAGTTTTCTAGTGCATTTTGATCAATATAGTCTTCCAATTTACTTCTCTCTATTCCATCACCATATACATCTAGAACGACATCATATCCTTTTTTATATAAGGTTTCTACTAATTGAATGGCGTACCAAGGATTTTTTCCGGCAACCACTGTTCCCACAAAAATAAAACGAATTTGTGCTTGTAAATCCCGCGGAATAATTGGCGATTTGTCCAGTTCGTGATAAGTTGCTGTAAAAAATGGTTTGATATTCTTTGCACTTCCCTCCCATTCGCCATAAACCAAAACCTGCATATTCCGAGTCAAAAAACTGTTGCTCAAAATCCACTTTTGCAATCGATACGACAACGGCTGTTTCGAATTGGGGTCCCAATTTCCAGCATATTTGGCTGTTTTGGGTTTCTTTGGAAATAAAATCTGAACCAAACACCCCAACAAACCGATATTTCCGGGACATCGCAAATGAATGTGATCTGCTTTTTGCATCGCAGAATATAGGTTCCAACAGATTTGTGGAATTTTGAAAATCGTTTTGAAAATACCCAAAATACTTAAAACATCGAAACTTTCAATAGCAACAAAATCAATATTTTGATGGTCATAATTCAAATCAATTGGTGATTTTTTAGCCTTGGATATGGGGGCAATAAGAACTACATTTTCGACGTATTTGGTCCAAATATTCATTTCACGTACATAGGGAGCGTAAGCATAATATCGATTTTGCTCCAATATATGAGGAACATGGGTGATGATGGCAAAAGTCATTGTATAGTTTTCGATTGCAATTAAAATTTCTAGTGGTAAATGTATTGCTAAATCTATTCATTTTCAACACGGGATTGCATATTTAGATTTCCCTTATTTTTTTACCAATAAATAAAAGCCTGTTGTTGTAAATATAGCGAGATTCTTCAAAAAACCACTGCTAATCAACCCTTAACATTTGTTAACAAAATAGATTTTCAGAAACCATAATTAATTGTATTTTTACCGTTCAAAATTTAGAAAAATAAATGGGCAAAATCATAGCGATAGCGAATCAAAAAGGCGGTGTTGGAAAGACGACAACTTCAGTAAATCTGGCAGCATCACTGGGTGTTTTAGAAAAAAAAGTGTTATTGATTGATGCTGATCCTCAGGCAAATGCGAGTTCAGGTCTTGGAATTGATGTTAATACGGTTGAAATTGGAACCTATCAAATTATCGAACACAGCAATAGTCCGATGGAGGCTGTGTTGAAATGCACTGCTCCCAATGTCGATGTGATTCCGGCTCATATTGACCTTGTGGCTATCGAAATTGAACTCGTTGACAAACCCGAACGCGAGTATATGCTCAAAAATTCGTTGGAAAGCATCAAAGGCGAGTACGATTATATTATTATCGATTGCGCTCCATCATTGGGATTGCTTACTTTGAACGCATTAACAGCTGCCGATTCTGTGATTATCCCCATTCAATGCGAATATTTTGCACTCGAAGGATTAGGAAAATTATTAAATACCATCAAAAGTATTCAAAAAATCCACAATCCAAATTTGGATATCGAAGGACTGCTGTTGACTATGTTTGACTCGAGATTGCGGTTGTCCAACCAAGTTGTAGAAGAGGTTCAGAAACATTTTAACGATATGGTTTTTGAAACAATAATCCAGCGAAATGTCAAATTGAGTGAAGCACCAAGTTTTGGCGAAAGCATTATAAACTATGACGCTACAAGTAAAGGTGCCAATAATTATTTACAACTGGCTCAAGAAATTATAAAGAAAAATAGCAACTAATTTTTATGGCACAAGCACTAAAAAAACAAGCTTTAGGAAGAGGATTATCGGCTTTATTGAAAGATCCTGAAAACGATATCAAATCAGTAAACGATAAAAACGCCGATAAAGTGGTGGGTAATATTATTGAGCTTGAAATTGAGGCGATAGAAATCAATCCGTTTCAACCCCGAAGTAATTTCAACGAAGATTCCCTTCGAGAATTGGCCACTTCTATCAAGGAATTAGGAGTTATTCAACCTATTACTGTCCGAAAATTAGACTTCAATAAATACCAATTGATTTCGGGAGAACGCCGTTTACGTGCTTCGACCTTGGTTGGATTGACCACCATTCCTGCCTATATTCGTATTGCAAACGACAACGAATCCTTGATTATGGCTCTGGTTGAAAACATTCAACGCCACGATTTAGACCCCATAGAAATTGCACTTTCCTACCAAAGATTGATTGACGAAATTCAACTCACACAAGAGCAAATGAGCGAACGCGTAGGAAAAAAACGTTCGACTATTGCCAATTATCTTAGACTATTAAAATTAGATCCCGTTATCCAAACCGGAATCCGAGATGGTTTTATCAGTATGGGACACGGACGAGCCATTATCAATATCGAAAATCAAGATATTCAAACCGATATTTACCAAAAAATCGTGAGCCAGAATTTATCAGTTCGCGAAACAGAAGCCTTGGTCAAAAATTACCAGGAAAGCTTGAAGCCCAAGCCAGCAGGAAAACCAAAATCAGCTGGTTTTGAAATTGCCGATGCGGAGAAAAATACGTTCAATACCTATTTCGGAACCAAAGTAGAGGTGAAAATCGCTGGAAATGGCAAAGGAAAAATCAGTATTCCGTTTCATTCTGAAGAGGATTTCAACAGAATTATTAAACTAATAAAAGGCTAGTGCATAAATTGTATTTCATAGTGCTATTCCTTTTTGCATTTGGAAATTGCTCCGTTTTTTCTCAAAAGAAAACAGAGGAAGTTTTGATAGCAAAAGACACTCTGAAATCAAAGGACATCGACCCTTTAACACCCGCAAAAGCAGCTTTTTATTCGGCTATTCTTCCGGGTTTAGGTCAAGCTTACAATAAAAAATACTGGAAAATCCCCATTGTGTATGGAGCAATTGGCGTCAGTTTGTACTATTATATTGATAGCAGCCAAAAATACCATCAATACAGGGATGCCTACAAACGGAGATTAGAGGGTTATACAGACGATGAATTCAGCTATTACAATGACGAACAGTTAATTTCTGCACAAAAATTTTACCAACGAAACAAAGATTTTTCAGCTTTATTTGTGGTTGGATTTTATGTATTAAATATTGTGGATGCCAATGTTGACGCGGCTTTAATTCAATTTAATGTCAATGAAAACTTATCGGTCAAACCGGATGTTTATATTAATGATGTAACATATCGAGCCAATTTTGGACTAACTTTTAATTATAATTTTTAATTCCTAGATCGAGAATTGAAAAACAAATAGTACAATAAATGAAAATAGCACTTTTAGGATACGGGAAAATGGGTAAAACCATCGAAAGAATTGCCTTAGAAAGAGGTCACGAGATTGTTTTGAAAAAGGACGAATTCAACACCTACGAAGGACTTTCGAATGCCGATGTGGCTATCGATTTTAGTATTCCAGCGGTTGCTGTAGAAAATATTTCAAACTGTTTTTATAACCACGTTCCTGTTATTTCTGGCACGACAGGTTGGTTAGACCGATACAATGAAATGCTCGCTCTTTGCACAGAAAAAAATGGGGCTTTTATTTCCAGTTCTAACTTCAGCTTGGGGGTCAATCTTTTCTTTGAGCTCAATGAATATCTAGCAAAAATGATGTCCAAATTCGATTCGTATAAAGTCGAAATGGAGGAAATTCATCATACCCAAAAACTCGATGCACCAAGCGGAACCGCAATTTCTCTAGCCAAAGGCGTAATCGAAAACAGCAATTACACCAATTGGACCTTGGACGAGGCGAAAGAAAATCAGGTTCATATTGAAGCTGTCAGAACGGGCGATGTTCCCGGAACACATACCGTATCGTACCATTCAGGTATCGATTCCATCGAAATTAAGCACACAGCACACAATCGCGATGGTTTTGCACTTGGCGCAGTGATTGCCGCCGAATGGATTGTAGGAAAGCAAGGCGTATTTACAATGAAAGATGTACTAGAATTAAATTCCAAATAAAAAATTCCAAATTCCAAAATTAAAACCTATTCATACAGATACAAAATCTGAAATCGTTAATCTGAAATCTAAAATATTATGACAGCATATCAATGGTTTGTATTTTTCTTACTGGTACAACTAATTCACTTTTTAGGCACTTGGAAATTGTATGAAGCAGCAGGCAGAAAACGTTGGGAAGCCGCTGTTCCAGTATATAACGCTATCGTTTTAATGAAAATAATTGGTCGTCCCAGTTGGTGGACACTATTACTTTTCATTCCAATTATCAATCTGATTATGTTTCCGGTTATTTGGGTCGAAACCCTAAGAAGCTTCGGAAAACGATCTTCATTAGATACTTTTTTAGGCGTAGTTACTTGTGGTTTTTACCTTTATTATATCAATTATACTCAACCCTTACATTACATTGCTGACAGAAAATTAAATCCTGAAAACAAAGCTGCAGACACAGTGAGTTCCTTACTTTTTGCGATAATCGTTGCCACTTTTGTACACACTTATTTCATTCAACCTTACACTATTCCCACCTCATCCTTAGAAAAATCGTTATTGATAGGTGATTTTTTATTTGTAAGCAAAATGAATTATGGCGCGAGAGTTCCGATGACCTCAGTGGCTCTGCCCATGGTTCATGACTCTATCCCGTTGACGAAAAAGAAGTCGTATTTGAGTTGGCCACAACTACCCTATTTGAGATTGCCTTCGTTTCAGAAAATTGAAAAAAATGATATTGTAGTTTTCAATTGGCCTGCCGATACAGTGTACCAATTTTTTGATAGATCAGGCAGAAAAGCGGTTCTTAAACCTATTGATAAAAAATCGAATTATGTAAAAAGATGCCAAGGAACTCCGGGTGATGTTCTGGAAATTAAAGAGGGAATGGTCTATATCGACGGTAAACCTTTAGTGCTGCCTGAAAGAGCCAAATCACAATACGAACATACTGTGTATTCGGCAAAAGGGGTTTCGAATGAGCTGTTGGTCGCTTCTGGATCAACCGAATTTAATAGAGTTTATATCTTAAAACCAAATAGTGAGGAGCAAATTGCCGCCGTGCAACCTTACGTTTTAAACGCATCACAAAACCAAGACAAATCCTTTACGGTGATGACTGGTTTTAATGGAATTCCACTGAGTGTCATCCAAAAAACAGGAATTTATGCTCAAGAAGTGTACGATGCCAAAAACGATGTCAATCTTACCTTAAAAGCGGCAGCGGAATTGCGCAAAAACACGGCAATCGATTCTGTAATACGACATATTGCTAAAAAAACTGTAGTAGATCCCAGTATTTTTCCGCACAATACCAATTGGACTGTGGACAATTATGGTCCAATCACAATTCCTGAAGCAGGGAAAACAGTTCAATTGACGCAACAAAACATTCCTCTTTACAAAAGAATTATCGAAAGTTACGAAGGCAATACACTGGAAAACAATGGTCAAGCCATAAAAATAAACGGTGAAATTGCCAAATCGTACACCTTCAAACAAAACTACTATTGGATGATGGGAGACAATCGCCATCGTTCAGAAGACAGCCGCTACTGGGGTTTTGTTCCCGAAGACCATATCGTAGGGAAACCCGTTTTTATTTGGATGAGTTGGGATACCAATGGCAAAGGATTGGGCAAAATTCGTTGGGAACGCCTATTTACTACTGTCGGCGGTGATGGACAACCACAATCGTATTTCCAAATTTTCTTGATACTTTTGGCAGTCTTTTTTATAGGTGACTATTTTTGGAAAAAGAGAAAAGCAAAAAATTCAAAAGTTTAAAAGCGTTTAAAGTTTAAGGTTAAATATCGCATAAACCTTAAACTTTAAACCTTAAACAATTAATAAATGAACATTCTTATACACCCCTCCTATTTCCCCTCGATTAGCCATTATGTTGCGATGGCTCAATGTGATACAATTGTGTTTGAAATGGAGGATAATTTCCAAAAACAAACCAACCGAAATAGAACGTATATTTATAGCCCTAATGGCATTCAGTTGCTGAATATTCCTGTAAAACATTCGAAAGAAGCGCACCAAAAAACAAAAGAAATCAGGATCGAAAATGATTTCAATTGGCAAAAACAGCATTTCAAATCACTAGAAGCTGCTTATAGAACTTCGCCTTTCTTTGAGTTTTTTGAAGATGAACTTTTCCCAATTTTCGAAAAAAAACACCAATTCTTGATGGATTTGAATTTTGAAACGATGGAATTTGTCTCAAAATGCCTCAGATTGAAATTGAATTTCGAGACTACAACAGAATATTTCCACGAAGTAGATTCAAATTCTATTCAAGATTTTAGGTTTTTGGCTGATGGAAAAAAAGATAAATCCCAATTCGAAAGTTACACCCAAGTTTTTGATGACAAACACGGATTCTTAAGCAACTTAAGCGTTTTGGATTTGTTGTTCAACGAAGGGAAATATGCTCTGGATTATCTGAAAAGCCAGAAGTTTATTTAAAAGCATCATCTTTTTTTTAAACCACATAGTTCTAATTTTATCTTAACTTTAAAAGGCAGACATAGAAATTTCATTGTACTCATAGCTATGCCTTTCTATCCAAAAGCGAAGCTTTCTTTTTTAAAATCTAAAAAGCTATGTCAAAAAAATGTAATCTATGTGGTTAAAAAAGTCAATTTAATGAAGTTGGAATTCCTCTACTCCATCGAAAGTTTTGCCATAATCGGGTAATGATCTGAATTTTCGAAATCTGGAAAACTTTCAAATCTTCTGACTTTCATTTTATCATCGGCAAAAATGTAGTCTATTCGAGCTGGATAATACCGGAATTTATAGGTTGCTCCAAAACCAACTCCCGCCTCTTCGAAAGTATCATTCAAGGAACCCTTAATATTTCGATACACGTACGAAAACGCGCTATTATTCATATCCCCACAGATAATGATAGGATAAGGACAATCTTTTTTGTGCTCTTTGATAATCTCCGCCTGCTGCTGTTGCTTTTTGAAAGCCTTGCTAATTCTATAAAACAATTTCTGCGATTTTCCCTGATTGATGGTCTCAATATTCTCATCGATTTCCGAGACATCCGGCGAAATTTTTATCGATTGCAAATGCATATTATAGACTCTAATAATATCCTTCCCTTTTTTGATATCCGCATAAACCACATTATTATTCGAATTGGGAAAAACGATATTTCCTTGGTCGATGATCGGAAATTTAGAAAAAATAGCCTGAGCAGTCTTAATCTGATTGCCTTCCATCAGGATGTACTTATGACGGTACACTTTCAAATCGATATCGGCAGAATTTGAATATTCCTGAATACACAAAATGTCAGGATTTTTTTCATTGATAAAGGTCAAAATATTATCGGGTACGTCATCTCTGCTCAGCCATTTGAACACATTAAACAAGCGAACATTATAACTCATCACAGTAAAATCTTTTTCGTTTTCGGGATACTCTTTAGCAGAAAACTTATAGAATTTATTAATAAAAGTAATGCCCATCAAAAGCACCAAACCGGACAAAATCATTCGCTTTTTGAATTGAACTCCCCAATAGAAAAAAAATAGCCCATTCAATATAAAAAACAAGGGCATAAACAGTGTAAAAACGGAAAGTATGGGGAATAATGTAGGTGCTAAAAAAGGTAAAACGTAAGCAACAAATGTGGATACAGTTAGTACTATATTCAAAATAAACATCACTTTATTAAACCAAGAAAGGTTTTTCATTTTATGTTTGTTGTTTATGGTTTATGGTTTTTAGTTTGCGGTTTCGAACAACTCCAAACTACAAACTCCAAACTACAAACCTTTTATTTCCCTGCTTTAAACAAAAATTCTTTTTCCTCTTGTGACAAACAATCATAACCCGAGCGGCTTATTTTATCCAAAATCTCATCGATTTGCTGCTGGGTTTTATCCTTGACAACTATTCTTGATGTTGACTTTGTTTCCGGTTTTTTATAATTTTTATGCACCGTTTTGAGAGGCGTTGATGATGATTTAGTAAACAAATTAACAAAAAAATCGGATACGTTCGAAACAATTTTACTCCAATCGGTTCCGTTTTCAAGAAATTTAATATAAAGAAAACCGAAAAATGCCCCAGCCAAATGCGCTATATGTCCGCCTGTATTTTCAATCCGGATTTGCATCAGGTCAATAACGACAATGACCAAGGTGATGTGCCAAAGTTTGACATTACCAATGAGTAGCAACCGTACATTCATTAGAGGACTGTAAGTGGTAGTGGCCACCAAAACAGCCATAATCGCCGCCGAAGCACCAACTATAGAAGCACTTAAATTCAAAAAATAATATCCTGCTACAAAAGCCATTCCAGCAAATATGGCGCTCAAAACATACAATCCAAGCAATTGTTTTTGAGTGAAAAAAGTTAGAAATAAGGTACAGGAAAAGTTCAAAATAATCATGTTGAAAAAAATATGCCCAAATCCATCGTGAAAAAAAGCATAGCTCAGCAAAGTCCAAGGATTGGTGATAAAAACCAAGGGGTCAGAACTGAGTGCAATCCAATTTGGGAACCTAAAAGCTCCCACAGCAAAATCATAAAAAAACAAGGATACCAAAAAACAGGCTACGTTCCAATAGATCAGCCTTTGGGCCAATCCACCGAATTTGTACTGCATTTTTAAGTCATCTATTATACTAGCCATTTAAATATAAAGTTTATTACTAATTCCCGCTTCGAGGGTTTGCTTCGCCAGCTCACTATCGCTCGTGTGGAGGTTTAATTCCAACGATTTCCATTAAATTGATTTTTCTTCCAAAACCACATCATCAGGAAACCTGTTATGGCTCCACCAACGTGTGCAAAATGGGCAATTCCGGTACTTCCTGCCCCAAAAATGGAACTTCCTTTGAATCCTAAAAACAAATCGATCGCCAAAATTCCGGGTACAAAATATTTGGCTTTAATGGGAACTGGAATAAACATCAAAGCCAATTCAGCATTGGGAAACATAAAAGCGAAGGCCGCCAATAATCCATAAATAGCTCCTGAAGCACCTACAACAGTGCCTTTGGTAATCATCGAAGCCTGAACAATAGTATTGAACTGTTGTTGGCTACAATTCACTCGCTCTAAAATACTTTGTATTTCGCCCGCCATCATTTGGCCTTTGGCATCAAATAAGGAGCTATAATCAGCATTCAATAAAAGATGAATTTCAGAAGAAGTTAATTTCAAATTGGACACATCGGATAACAAGGAATGTATTTCATAATAATTGACTCCTGTATGCAACAAAGCAGCGCCTAGCCCACAAGAAATGTAGAAAAACAAGAATTTTTTTCCACCCCAAAAATGTTCTAAAGCACTTCCAAAAGAATAAAGCGCAAACATATTGAATAAAATATGTGCAATATTCGGAAATGGCGCGTGCATGAACATATGAGTTATGAATTGCCATCCCTTAAAACTATCGCTTTCAGGGTAATACAGCGCAAAAAAATCATAGGCTACTGGTACAAAATAGGAACCAATAAAGAATAAAATATTAATAATCAATAGTTGTTTTACAACCGGTGTGATGTTCATCATAAGGCAAATTTTTTGTCTAAATCTTCCACACGGATGGTGATGAAAGTAGGTTTTTGAAAGGGAGAAACATTAGGGTCTTTGCAGGCAAAAAGACCGTTGACCAAGTTTTCTTGTTCTTTTTCGGTCATATAGGTACCTGTTTTTACAGCTAAACTTCGAGCCATCGATTTGGCAATCGTATCGTTTTGACTGAAACTGCTTTCGGGAATTCCGTTTTGTAAATCACTCAAAAGCTGTTCTAAAACTATCGAAGCTTCACTCTCGGAAACATTGACAGGCAATCCCGAAATGACTACACTATCTTCATAGGTTTCTTCGAAAACAAAACCAGTATTGGTCAACGAAGGTTTCAACTCGGCTATCAACTGCATTTCATCTATGGAAAAATACAAATGCAACGGAAATAACAATTGCTGGCTCGACGCTAGATGAACCGTGATATTGGTCAAAAATTGTTCGTATAAAATCCGTTGATGTGCCCGCTGCTGATCGACAATGATCATTCCTGATTTTATCGGATTTACAATATATTTTTTATGAATTTGGTAAGTTTTATTGACTTTTTGCTCCACCTCATCCGTGTTGAATAAGGAAGAAGTTACCGCTTCATTTTCAAATATCGTGGTGTCTATTTCCTCGGAATCTTGCTTAAGGCCTACATACAAACTTTCCCAGTTTGCACTTGGCTCTGCCTTTCTAAAACTAGAATTGGAATTGGTAAAATGCTTATTGGGTTTGGAATCTTCCGCAAAAGGATTGAAACTTCGATCCACTTGAATGGTTGGAGTAGCTCCCTCTAGGTCTTTATAATGATAAGGTGTGTCTAAATTGGCATCACGCTCAAAATCCAATACGGGCGCCACATTAAACTGCCCCAAACTGTGTTTTATAGATGCCCGTAAAATGGCATACAAAGCCGACTCATCATCAAATTTGATTTCCGTTTTCGTGGGATGAATATTTATATCAATCGTATGGGGTGGCACTTGCAGGTAAATGAAATAACTGGGTTGGGCACCATCTTTGAGCAAACCATCATAAGCAGCCATAACGGCGTGGTGCAGATACCCACTTTTTATAAATCGATCATTGACAAAGAAAAACTGTTCTCCCCGATTTTTTTTTGCAAATTCGGGTTTACAAACAAAACCTTGAATATTTACAATTTCAGTTTCTTCGGTCACCGGTACTAATTTTTCATTGGTTTTACCCGAAAAAACAGCCACAATACGCTGCCTCAAACTGGAAGGAGGCAAATTGAACATTTCGCTTCCGTTATGAAAAAAGGTAAAATATATTTTGGGATGTGCCAAGGACAACCTTTGAAATTCATCCACAATATGGCGGTATTCCACGGTATCCGATTTCAGGAAATTACGACGAGCCGGAATATTAAAAAATAAATTTTTGACCCCAAACGAAGTTCCCTTTGGCAAAACCGCTACTTCTTGCGATACAAATTTACTGCCTTCGATTACGATATGAGTTCCTAATTCCTCTTGGTCTTGCTTGGTTTTCATTTCGACATGAGCAATTGCAGCAATCGACGCCAACGCTTCGCCACGAAATCCTTTGGTGTGCAAAGAGAACAAATCTTCGGCCTGACGAATTTTGGAAGTGGCGTGACGTTCAAAACACAATCGCGCATCAGTCACACTCATTCCCTTGCCGTTATCAATCACTTGAACCAGCGATTTTCCCGCGTCTTTTAGTATCAATTTAATATCGGTAGCTCCAGCATCGACGGCATTTTCGAGTAATTCCTTGACAACCGACGCCGGACGCTGTACGACTTCGCCAGCGGCAATTTGATTAGCAACGTGATCAGGAAGTAATTGTATGATACTCGACATTAAAAAATGGTTTAAAGTTAGGGTTTAAGGTTTAAACCCAAAGTTCACAAATTTAAGTAATTTCTATTGGGATTACTACCTAAAGTAATCATAAAAAAACCTATACCATCATCAGAATAGTATAGGTTTTATTTCCGACAGCTATCGGAAGTAAAAATAGTATTTATTCTTCTATCATTTTCAAACCTTCAATTTGTAAAGGTCCGGTTGATAGGAGTTGCTGATTTTTCAATTGGTGACTGAACGAAGCTTGGTGTCGCAAATACGCCATTTTGATCGCTGCAATAGCGGCTTCGGTTCCTTTATTACCGTGTATTCCTCCGCTCCTATCGATAGATTGTTGCATCGTATTGTCGGTCAATACACAAAAAATAACGGGAACATCGGTTTGCACGTTCAAATCTTTTATACCTTGTGCGACGCCTTCGCAAACGAAATCAAAATGCTTGGTTTCCCCTTGAATCACGCATCCAATAGCAATTACCGCATCGACATTTTGAGTTTGAAGCATTTTTTTTGCTCCGTAAATAAGCTCAAAACTTCCAGGCACATTCCAACGAATGATGTGTTCCGATGGCACTTCATTTTCCAAAAGGCCAGTAACTGCCCCATAACAAAGCCCTTCTGTTATGGTATCATTCCATTCTGAAACAACAATCCCAAACCGAAAATTTTTCGCGTCTGGGATTGTGTTTTTATCGTATTCGGATAAGTTTTTATTTATAGTTGCCATCTCTTATTTAAGATTGCAGATTGCAGATTGCAGATTGCAGAAAAACTGCCATCTAGTCAACTGCCCTCTGGATTTATTGTGCTAAACCAATCAAACCATCAATGGTAGCTGCTTCTGGTGAAGCATCGTAATTATCTTTAATATCGGTAAAATATTTCAAAGCTTCTTCTTTATTTCCCATCGCCAAAGCAGTTTTTCCAGCTTTCAACAAGAAACGTGGTGTGGTGAAATCATTTTTATTCGATTCAGCAGCTTTTACGTAATATTCTAACGCCTCTTTGGCTTGATTTTTTTGAGAATAAGCATCACCTATAGCGCCAGTTGCCATAGCAGACAATAGTAGGTCTTCCGATTTGAATTTCCCTAAATAATCAATTGCCTCTGTGTATTTTTTTGTGTTTAAATAAGCGATACCCGCATAATAATTTGCCAAGTTTCCGGCATCGGTTCCTGAATATTCATCGGCAATTTTTACAAAACCAAATTTACCCTCAGACCCATTCAATGCTAATTTATACAAAGAATCACTTGCAACACCGTCTGTCGCTTTTTGAAAATTTTGTTGCGCAACAAACATTTCGTTGGCAGCTTCTTCCTCTTTAGGTGTAGCTACAAATTTTTGGTAAGCTAAATAGCCCACGGTCAATAATGCAATTGCCCCTACAACACCGATGATGATTCTTTGATTTTTGGCTACAAAATCTTCTGTTTTTGATGCAGTGGCATCAAGGGTAGAAAAAACTTCTGCTGTAGTACTGTTTTTTTCTAATACAGAAATATCTTCGGAAACTTCTTTAACTTCTTTAACTTCTTTTTCTTTTGCTGGTTTATATCCTCTTTTGTTATAAGTAGCCATTTAAATTTTAATTTAGTGAGCCGCAAAAATAAAATTTTTATTCATATCGTCATAAAAAAAGTAACTTTAAATTCAAATAAAAATACATTATCTACTATTTATGTATTCCTTTCTTTCCAATTGAAAAATTTTTACCATTTGAAATTGCATAAAAGCCATTTTTATGGATAATTTTCAATAATTTGCGCCCTCTGAAAGAAGCTAAATTTCCACTCGAGCAAGACCAAAATGTATTTAAAAAAAATTTCATTATTCAATTACAAAAATTTTTCGGAAGCTAATTTCGAATTGGTTAGCAAAATAAATTGTTTTGTTGGCAAAAACGGAATCGGAAAAACCAATGTCTTGGATGCTATTTATCATTTGTCTCAAGGAAAAAGCTATTTCAATCCCCAAGCGGTCCAAAATATCAAGCACGGCGAGGAGTTTTTTGTCATTGACGGCGAATTTGAAATCAACGAAAGAAACGAGCAAATCGTTTGTAGCCTCAAAAAAGGACAAAAAAAAATCCTCAAACGCAACGGAAAAATCTATGAGAAATTCTCGGAACACGTTGGTTTTATTCCCTTAGTAATCATTTCGCCTGCCGATCGAGATTTAATTGTCGAGGGCAGTGAAACCCGACGTAAATTTATGGATAGCGTCATTTCGCAGCTCGATTCGCAATACCTGAAACAACTCATTCAGTACCAAAAAGTGATGAGTCAACGCAATGCTTTATTGAAATATTTCGCTTTGAATTATGTTTTCGACAATGACACCCTTTCCATTTACAATGAGCAACTCGATACTTTTGGCAAATACATTTTCGAAAAAAGAAAAGAATTTATAGAACAGTTTATTCCGATTTTCAATGCACATCATCAAGCCATTACGGGCTCAGAAGAAACAGTTCAATTGGTTTACGAAAGCCATTTATTCGAAAAAGATTTATTGTCATTATTAGAGGAAAATATCAATAAAGACAGGGCTTTACATTACACCAGCGTGGGTATTCATAAAGACGACTTATCCTTTGAAATCGATAATTTTCCGATTAAAAAATTTGGTTCCCAAGGGCAACAAAAATCGTTCTTAATTGCCTTGAAACTCGCGCAATTCGAATTTCTTAAAACACAAAGTGGATTTAAACCCATTTTATTATTCGATGACATCTTCGACAAATTAGACGAAAACCGAGTGTCGAAAATTGTAGAAATGGTCAACAGCGACACCTTTGGACAGTTATTTATTTCAGACACCCATCCTGAACGAACTGAAAAAATCGTCAAATCGACCCATCAAACCTATAAAATTTTTAATCTTTAAAACGCAAATATTTTAACTTTTACTTTCAAAATCTGAGATAGAAATTGCCTATTTTAGCCCTTATAAATCAATTGATACTTATTATGAAATTTCGTTCTCTTATTTTTATTTCATTTGTAACTTTTACAATGTTATCGTGCACCGGACAACCTAGTAAAAGTTTAAAATCTGTAGACCCAGTAACCTTTTCAAAAGAAATAGCACAGCTAGAAGAACCTCAACTTATAGATGTGAGGACTCCAGGCGAATTCAATGCAGGACATATTTTAGACGCTGAAAATATCGATTGGCTGAGCAATAATTTTGTCGCCGCTACTGAAAAACTGGACAAATCCCAACCTATTTTTGTGTATTGTAAAAGTGGTGGAAGAAGTGCAAAAGCTGCAGCAAAATTAGAAGAATTAGGATTCAAAAAAATCTACAACCTCGAAGGCGGAATAATGAAATGGGATGCCGCCGGTTTATCCACCCGAGCCGAAGGCGAACAGGGCGAAGCCAAACCAAGCAACAAAATCATTGGGATGAGCCCGCAGGAATTTGCCAATTTACTGAATACCGACAAGAAAGTGCTGATTGATTTTAATGCGAAATGGTGTGCTCCTTGCAAAAAAATGGCTCCGTATATAGACAAAATCCAAAAGGAAATGGCTGACCAACTGCTTATTATCCGTTTGGACGCTGACGAAAATAAAACGTTAATCAACGAAATGAAAATTGATGAACTTCCGACGCTATTGTTATATAAAAACAAGGAATTACAATGGAAACACACTGGTTTTATGAGCGAAGAAGATTTGAAAAAACAATTACAATAACCAAGGAAATATGCTTTCAAAAGACAGTTTACAATTTCTGGATGATTTAAAAGCCAATAACAATCGCGATTGGTTTTTGGACAATAAAAAGCGGTATGAGGTTTTCAAAAAAGACTATCATCAATTGGTTGGCGCTTTTCTCGATGTTATGAAACCGCTCGATCCTTCGCTTGAAATGCTTGAAGTCAAAAATTGTACGTTCAGAATCAATCGTGATATTCGATTTTCTAAAGACAAATCTCCTTATAAAGACCACCTTGGAGTTTGGTTATCTAGCGGATCTAAAGGAAATAATCGAGCAGGATACTACGTTCACATTGCCCGTTCAGGCAGTTTTATAGCGGGAGGATTTTACTGTCCCGAAGCTGAGGATTTGAAAAAAGTGCGCAAAGAGATTGCTTACTTCTACGAAGACTTGGAGGAAATTCTACGCGAAAAAACCTTCAAAAAGGAGTTTACTGATTTCGATCGAAATGAAACTAATGTTTTGAAAAATCCGCCAAGAGGATACGAAAAGGATCATCCGGCTATCGAATTTCTGAAATTAAAAAGTTTCGAAACCTCGCAAAAATTCGACATTGAAGAAGTTACTAGAGCCGATTTTGTTGCTAAAATGAGCCAAAAACTAATTAGTTTAAAACCCTTGAATGCTTTTATTAACAGGGCATTAACCTCGGAAGAATAAGTCAGTGTATGCCAAAAAGAAAGATACTATTTCTAGGAGAAACCTACAGAGCAGATGCTATTACGTGGATGAATGGCCTCAAAGAATTTGGCGATTTCGAAATCATCACTTGGGAATTAAAATCTTCGAATCATTCCTTTATTAGTCGCTGTCTGCGTCTTTTGGAATTTTCTACAGGTCTTTTTCAAGTAAAAAAAATCATCAAATTACAGCAGCCCAATATGGTCATTGCCGAGAGAACCACGAGCTATGGCTTTCTGGCGGCACTTTTAAATTTCAAACCAATAGCCATCGCTCAACAAGGCCGAACCGATTTATGGCCGGAAAAATCGATTTTATTGCCATTAAAAAAAATAACCCAAAATTATGCGTTCCGCAAAGCCGATTTGATTCACGCTTGGGGTCCTGTGATGGCGATTTCAATGAAAAAGGTTCAGGTCGATATGAGCAAAGTGATGGTTTTGCCCAAAGGAATCGATTTGGAAAAATTTGGAGACCACAACACCTCATCCGAGAAAATTTCCGCCATAATCACGCGTTCGTTGATGCCCGAATACAGCCATGACATCATTTTACAAGCTTTTTGGATTCTGAACCAAAAAGGCATCGATTTTGAATTGACCATAGTTGGCGATGGAATATTGCTACCAATGTTAAAAGAATTAGCAACAAAATTAAAGATTGCGAACAAAGTTCAGTTCGCTGGAAGGATTCAAAATACGCAATTGCCAGCACTTTTACAAAAATCTAATTTATATATCAGTATGCCTATTACCGAAGGGGTTTCGGCCTCTTTGTTCGAAGCAATGGCTTGCAAGTGCTACCCTATTGTTTCTGATATTCCGGGAAACCAAAGTTGGATTACCCATCGAAAAAACGGACAATTGATAACGCTTGGCGATGCTGAAATGCTGGCTAATGAAATACTTTGGGCATTCGAAAATAAAGAAATCAGAGCGGAAGCTGTAGCACAAAACAGAAAATTTGTAGAAGAAAATGCGAATTACAAAACCAATATGAAAATCATTGCCGACGCGTATCACCAATTAATTAACACATTAAAAATCGATTAATTATGTGTGGAATTAATGGTATTTTTCATTTGCAATTGCAGAAAAAAGTGGACGAACGCCTTTTGATTAAAATGCGCGACTCGCTAGCACATCGTGGACCAGATGATCAAGGAATATTTATTGAAAATAATATTGGTTTAGGCCATCGAAGACTTTCGATTTTGGATGTTTCGGCAGCAGGACACCAACCTTTTTTATCCGATGATGGTCGTTTCGTAATGACCTATAATGGCGAAATATACAATTTTAGAGATTTTTATCCTGAACTGAGAAGCCACGGATTTGATATAAAAACCAATTCAGATACCGAAGTCTTATTGAAATTATTTCAATTGCACGGATTGAAAATACTACCGAGGCTCAACGGAATGTTCGCCTTTGTGATTTGGGACAAACTGGAACGCAAATTGATCGCTGTTCGCGACCGAATGGGTGTTAAGCCTCTGTATTATTCATTTTACAACGAAACTTTCTATTTCGGTTCTGAACAAAAAGCGCTTTTTACTGCTGGAGTTCCGCTGAAAATGGCAGCAGAAGGAATGGAAGAATATATTTTCAATCGTTTTGTGGCTGGCGAAAATACTTTATATGAAAATGTAAAAAAAGTACTTCCGGGACACATTTTAAGCATTCACGAAAGTGGAAAAATCACCAATGAAAAGTGGTGGGATTTGAAAACTGAAATTCAAAACCAACCCAAAATCAAAAATCCGGTCGACTGGTTTCGGGAAACCTTTGATGACTCCATAAAACTTCGAATGGTCAGCGATGTACCTGTGGGCGTTTTATTGAGCGGCGGACTAGATTCATCCTCCATTTTAGCATCACTAAACCATCAGAATTTCAGAGACATTCAGACTTTTAATATTGGTTTTAAAGAAAAAGAGCACAACGAATCGCATTTGGCGCAAAATATGGCAAAAAAATTCGATTACGAATTTCACACCATGCAATTAGAAGATCACTCGCTTTTTGACAAACTCGTTAGTTCCACTTATTTTCAAGACGAACCGATTATGCATTTGAGCGAACCCCATATTTTGGCCCTTGCGCAATTGGCAAAACCACAAGTAAAAGTCTTACTTTCAGGCGAAGGAGCGGATGAATTGATGGGTGGTTATGTGCGGTACAAAGCCCTGAAGTATCCCTCGATTCTAAAAGCAATCGCCACAATTGGTCATATGGATTATTTCACTACTAAGCCAAGATTCGAAAAATTGGCACGCTACTCCCAAATAGATGATTTTGATGATTTGATTCTCTACAATGGTTCTAATATTTATCCAAAGGATATCGGAAAGACTTTTGGAATTAGTCATGCTCCAAAAAACGAATACCGAAAGCAAATTTTAGCCGACGCCAAAGCATTATATCCCAACAATTTGCGGCGCCAAGCCCTGTATTTCGACCAGCACACCTATTTATGCTCCTTGCTTGACAGAAACGACCGTTGCACAATGGGAGCATCTATCGAATGTCGAGAACCGTTTTTAGACCAAAGATTGGTAGCAGGTTTGGGTTCCTTGGATGATAAATGGCTCTTTAAAGGAAAAAAATGGAAATACATCCTGAAATCAGCAATGAAAGAAAGGCTGCCCGAGGAAATCTTGAAATTCAAAAAAGTGGGACTGAGTGTTCCTTGGGGCGATTATTTGATAAAAAGCCCTGAATTTATGGCAGAACTAGAATCCTTTGCAAAAAGTGATTTATTCCTTCAGCCCTATTTTGAAAATATTAATGTAAAAAAATTGGTTTCCGACTTACAGAAAGGTGACTTGACAATGATTTCTTACATTATGCCGCTATTTATGATGCATATTTGGCAAAAAACCTATGCAACTCAATTTTAATTATTATATTTGAGGTCCCAAGACTGCCCAAATTAACAATTAAAATAGAATAATTATGTTCAATTTTAAAACTACTAAGAAACAAATTGAAATTTTCGAACGCAATGTTGCGGAAATTTTAAAAACCAATTTCCCTGCTATTCACGAATCGTGGGTCTCTTCGTCAAATGATTATTCGTTACAATTTCTAAAAAAACCTAGCGGAATATATCTATCGCGAAATTTAAGTAATGATAATTTTGAACCAAAATCCGAAAATAAAGCGGCGAATTTTGATATTTATGGATTAAAAGTTTTCAATAAAAAAAGGAAAGAATACGAAGAAGTGACCTTGTTTTTCAATTCTAACCTTCTAACACTGATTGAATTGAAAAGTCCCACAAGATTTCACGCCAATTATGATTATGAAAAGTTACAAATTGGCAAATTGTCATCAAAAGAAGTATTTGACCAAAATCAGGACGAAAAAATAACTTTAGCTATTCTTAAAGATATTTCAAAAGAAAAACTAAGTCAATTAGATATCGAAAAAGCAATTGAAATCGAAATCAATAAAAACGTGTACTACACGATATTAGATATGGATGAGGGCAACTATATAGCCGTCAACAAAAGCGGTAAAGTCTATCGTTTAAACCATAAAAACATCGAAAAAGTCAAGGAAATCGCAAACGATATTGTTGCGTTTTTTAATCTATACAAAGGGAACAAATCAAATTTGATGCAACTGATGTATTAAAAAAACTCCTCTCCTTTTATGGAAATACAAACCAATTTTTCTCTTAAAAACTTCAATACTTTTGGTATCGAAGCCCGTGCCAAACAATTTGTTGCCGTACATTCTATTGCCGAATTAGGTGTTGTTTTACAAGAATACAAAACCGAAAAAAAATTTATTCTTGGTGGCGGAAGCAATATGCTTTTGACTCAAGATATCGATGCCCTGGTAATTCACGTGGATTTGAAAGGCAAAAAAATCATCAAAGAAACCGATGATTTTGTTTGGGTCGAAAGTCAAGCCGGCGAAAATTGGCACGAATTTGTGCTTTGGACTATCGAACAAAATTTTGGCGGATTGGAAAACATGTCACTCATTCCGGGAAATGTGGGCACAACACCAGTGCAAAATATTGGCGCTTACGGGACTGAAATCAAAGACACGTTCGAATCTTGCGAAGCTATGAAAATTGAAAATCAGGAAATGAAAACATTTACCAAAGCCGACTGTCATTTTGGTTACAGAGAAAGTGTTTTCAAAAATGAAGTGAAAGGCCAATACATCATTACTTCGGTGGTTTTTAAATTGACCAAACAAAATCACAACATAAACATTTCGTACGGCGATATCAAGGCAGAATTAGCAAAAAACAATGCCGAAACCCCAACTTTAAGGGACGTAAGCAATGCGGTTATCGCTATTCGACAAAGTAAATTGCCCGACCCCAAAGAATTGGGCAACAGCGGAAGTTTCTTCAAAAACCCGATTCTATTGAAAACAGATTTCGAGAAAATTCACCAAAAATTTCCCGAAATGAAATACTATGAAGTTTCAGCAACCGAAGTGAAAGTTCCAGCAGGTTGGCTCATTGAACAAGCAGGTTTCAAAGGAAAACGTTTTGGCGATGCGGGAATTCACAAAAATCAAGCCTTAGTATTGGTCAATTACGGAAATGCAAGCGGACAAGAAATTTTAAATGTGTCCAAAAACATTCAAGAAACTGTTTTTAAAACCTTTGGCATTGCTATCGAAGCCGAAGTCAATATCATCTAAATTTAAACCGGTCCAATTAAAATATAAAACTAATTGCAGTTTGACAATGAGAAATTGGTGATTGATAATTATCTTTGTACCCATTTTAAAAAGAAGCCAAACCAATATGTTACTGTTCACTCTATACTTTTTTATTGTTGTAGTTGCTATCCAACTTATATATTACCTCCTAGTTTTTGCGAAATTTGCTTTCGCCAAAGCGCAAAAATCAACACCAAAAAAAATATCGGTTTCTGTCATTGTTTGCGCCAAAAATGAGGCCGAAAACGCCATTCGATTCGTTCCGTTGCTTGCGGAACAAGACTATCACGATTACGAAATCATTTTGATTGACGACGCATCGAGTGACCACACTTTGGAAATATTCGAAGAATTTGAAAAACAATATTCCAATATCCGATTGGTCAAAGTAAAAAACAACGAAGCCTTTTGGGGAAACAAAAAATATGCATTGACACTTGGAATAAAAGCGGCTAAAAAAGATTATTTATTGTTTATTGACGCCGATTGTTACCCCTTCTCGAAAGATTGGATTACGAGCATGAGTTCCCAATTTACCATGCAAAAAACCATTGTTTTGGGTTATGGAGCCTACGAAAAAGTTGCCAATTCTTTCCTAAATAAAATCATCCGTTTCGAAACGATGCTTACCGCAATTCAGTATTTTTCTTGGGCAAAAATCGGCCAGCCTTATATGGGAATCGGTCGCAATTTGGCTTACAAAAAAGAGGAATTTTTCAATGTAAATGGGTTTATCAGTCACATTCAAATTCGTTCAGGCGACGATGATTTATTCATCAATCAGGTGGCGACCAAAAAAAATACGACGATTTGTTTTTCGCCGGAAAGTTTCACTTATTCGGAGCCAAAAACCACTTTCAAAGGTTGGTTTACGCAAAAACGCCGACACGTATCAACAGCGCAACATTATAAAACTTTCGACAAAATTCAATTGGCCCTATTTTATTTAACTCAATTGCTATTTATCACTTTAGCAACTGTTTTACTTGCTTTTCAGTTTCAATGGATTATCGTTTTGAGTTTAATAGGCTTTCGTTATTTATGCACTTGGATAGTTCTTGGCTTCTCAGCCGGAAAATTAAAAGAAAAAGATGTGATGTATTGGTTTCCCATTATCGAAATAGTTCTTATCTTCACACAATTAAATATCTTCATTAGCAATATTTTCTCAAAACCCGTCCATTGGAAATAAACAAACAGATAGAAAAAGCAAAAAAAGGGGATCAAGTTGCCTTCACTTTTCTGTTGGATTTTTATTGGAATGAAGTGTACGGTTTTATGCTCAAACGCACCGAAAACGAAACCAATGCCGAGGATATTACCATAGAAACCTTTTCGAAAGCTTTTGACAAAATAGCGAGTTACAATCCTGAATTTCAGTTCAATACTTGGCTAATTGCTATTGCCAAAAACGTTCATATCGATTTGTTACGCAAAAAAAAATCGGGTCTTTTCATCGAAATTACGGACGATGAAAACCAGCAAGCGTACAATATTGCCGACACTACTCCGTCGGCTGAGGATGAACTGATTACCGAACAAAATTTGTCGCAATTATTGCAGTTTATCAAAGAACTCAAACCCCATTATCAGGAAGTCATACAACTGCGCTATTTTCAGGAAATGAGCTATCAGGAAATTGCCAGCAAAATTGACGAACCCCTGAGCAATGTGAAAATAAAACTGCTTCGCGCCAAGAAATTATTGGCGGAAATCATTCAGGATAAGCGGTAATTTGGGTGTTCACAAAACTGAAACAACCAACAATCTGCGTTGAACAGTAGTAGAATTTTAAAAGAGCACAAATTTTTAACTATTTTTGAGACCATTAAATTCTGATTATGAACTGGAGCGCAAAAATCATCACCCATAAAAAAGTAAAGAGAATAGCAGTCTATTTCGAAAAGAATGCTGACTTGATTGCTCGAATCAAACAAATTGATGGCGTTCGCTGGAGTCAAACCTTGCGCGCTTGGCACCTACCTGATACTGAGGAAAACCGAATTCGGTTTAAACTTACACCCCTACAACACACTATTCCTTCGGAGGAAGGCATCGCACAAATAGAAAGGTTCAAACAATGGATGCGTTCCAAACGCTATAGCGAAAGCACGATTGCTACTTATAGTGAAGCCTTGAAATCCTTCTTGGTTTTTTATCGTGACAAAGCCGTTGCCGAAATTACCAATGAGGATGTGATTGTGTACAACAACGAGTATATTTTGAAAAATAATCTTTCGGCTTCGTATCAAAATCAGGTAACGAATGCAATAAAGCTATTCTTTCAAACCATTCGCAACACTAAAATGATTGTCGATAAAATACACAGACCCAAACGCGCTAAGGTTTTACCTAATGTTTTGAGTAAAGAAGAAATTAAATTGATTTTGAATGCCCACAGCAACATCAAACACAAAGCGATGCTATCGATGATTTATAGTTGTGGATTACGTCGCAGCGAGTTATTGCATCTTAAGTTTTCGGACATCGATTCCAATAGAAATATAGTTTTGCTCAAAAATGCCAAAGGCAAAAAAGACCGAATTGCGCCATTATCGCCAAAAATTCTGCAAATACTACGAGAATATTATAAAGACTACAAACCAGCAGTGTGGCTATTTGAAGGACAAATTAAAGGCGAACAATATTCTGAAAAGAGTTTGCAAAGCGTATTGAAACAAGCTCTGCAAAAAACTGGTATTACTAAACCAGTGACCTTGCATTGGTTAAGACACAGTTACGCTACACATTTACTCGAAAGCGGCACCGATTTGAGATATATACAAGAACTATTAGGACATAGTAGTAGTAAAACGACCGAGATTTACACTCACGTTAGTACGAAAAGTATTCAACAAATAAAAAGTCCTTTTGATGATTTGTAAGAAAAAATTATTATATTTGAATACTAATAAAGTCTGACTGCTGTCAGACCTATCCACCCGAATATGGAGTGATAGGTCTGATTTTGTCAGACCTATATACTAGTTAGTGGCAAGGCTAAACGAGAACTGCACCAAAAAGACAAACAGACAAAAAACAGATGCCTAAAATTGAACTCATAACTGAAATAAACTCTACACTTGAAATTTGCTTTGACTTGTCACGAAGTATTGACCTCCATAAAATTTCTACTGCTCAAACAAATGAACAAGCAATTGCAGGGAGAACGAGCGGACTAATAAATTTAAATGAGACTGTAACTTGGCAAGCAACACACTTTGGAGTTAAACAAAAACTGACTTCAAAAATTACTGCATTGGAAAGACCAAATTATTTTACTGACAAACAAGTAAAAGGTATTTTTAAGTCAATTGTTCACGAACACAAATTTGAAAAAGTTGGAAATATGGTTATAATGAAAGATATTTTTGAATTTCATTCACCGTTTGGTTTTTTAGGTAAATTATTCAATCAGCTCGTTCTAACAAACTATCTGAAAAGATTACTTATCAATCGAAACCAAATAATAAAAGAATTTGCGGAGACGGAAAAATGGAAAGAAGTACTTGATGGAGAATAATATTTACAATCCCGAATATGTAAAAGGACTTTTTAACAAGATGAGTAGTTCTTATGAGCGAATGAATTTTATTACTTCATTTGGATTTTCAATTCGTTGGAGAAGACAATTTTTGGAAACTTTTAAACAGACACAACATAAAGCAGAAATAATTGACTTGCTAACAGGAATGGGTGAAACTTGGAATGCAACAAAAAATAAATTACCGAACTCTACCTTGACAGTTCTTGACTTTTCAGATGGAATGTTGAAATATGCAAAACAGAAAAGCGAAACAAAATACAACAATGAAATTATTGTATTGCAACAAGACATTTTAAAAAACAAGCTACCAAGCAATCATTATGACTTTGTAACTTGTGCGTTCGGACTTAAAACATTTAATGATGAACAATTAAATGTTTTAGCTTTAGAAACAAAGCGAATATTAAAATCTGGTGGACAGTTTTCATTTATAGAAGTTTCTAAGCCAAACAACAGAATATTAAAAACACTATATGGCTTTTACCTTGGGAAAATCATTCCAATTTTAGGACGACTATTACTTGGAAACCCAGAAGAATATAAAATGCTTTGGCAATACACTAACAAGTTTGACAATGCAAAAAAGGCGACAGAGATATTTGCAGACACGGGTTTAAAAACAGAATTCAATTCTTATTTTTACGGTTGTGCGACAGGATTTTATGGAACTAAAACAGATGATTAGAAAAAGCCCAGCCACTAACAGCCGTTTTGCAAAAGCGGGGGTTTTGTGCTTCTATGACAGTGAAGTGCTAAATTCAAGCTTTGTGCTTCTAATGAAGTTTAGTGCTGAAAATCCCCGCCTTCGCAAAGCGGCAAAACGTTAGCAAACATTTTACCACAACCAACTGAAAAACAGAAATATAACATAATTAATATGAAAAAAAAACTTTTTATCCTTATCTCTATTTTGGCAATAAGCTGTAATAAAGATGAAACTGATGTTCAAACTGATAAGAGTTCAATAAATTTAGTCACAGGAGTTAATTTTAGACAAGACACAAACGATACAGGATTAAAACTTGGAAACCCAAATGTTTTAGTAAATAACAAGTTTTTACTTTATCCTAATCCGGCAAACGAATCGGTTTATATTTTAGCAGAAGAAAATGTTACAGATGTTTGGTTTGTATCAGCAAATCCAGAAAAAATTCATCAAGATGTAAACTTCAGCAATGTTTTGAATACAAATTTGTATAACGAACAATCAATTATCTCAAATTCAAATTTTTCTCTTATTGGACAATCTTCAAACAGTTTTAAAATGAACATAGGAACTCTTGCAAAAGGATATTATAAAGTATTCGTTAAAATTGGTGGAAAAATATATTGGGATAATTTATATAAATATGAAAACCAAGGCAATAACGAAGAACAATTTAGCAAAATAAATGATTTTTGGAAATAAAAATTAGGGCTAAAAAAACGTTTGCTAACAGCTACTACAACGGATTTGGGCAATTGGCTTAATAGAAAGTTGGTTTTGTATTTGGGATGATTTGGCAAATCCGAAAATAGGGCTTAATTTAGTCCCAAACCCGCTGTAGTAGCGGGACGTTAGAGCGAAATTGGCGAGTCCTACGCGTACAATGCGCAATGAATTTTAGAGATATTTTTATTGTGATTTTAAGAAGAATAAAGCATTTAGGCTTCAAGTCTTTCGATTGAGAATCGTAGAAAGTTCACTTTCAATACGTTTGACAACGTAAAAGACTTGGCTAAGTTATCGAAAATAAATGACAAAGTCAAGAGTTTATCTTCGAGAACTTAAAAATCGCATAAAAAATAGAGCCCTAAAACCCTATTATTAACTGCGCCTAGCAGGCTTGCTAAGGGCAATAAATAATAGTTTCATTAAAATAGTTGCATTGAAAATTATTTGGAGTAGGATCGCCAACTCCATTACTAAAAAATTAGTAACTTCGCCTAACAGGCCGATTGGAGAAAGAAAAAAAGGCCAAATTCTTGACACCGTCAAGGCCTTTTTTCCCTTCACCAAGCGGCCGGTACGTTGTGCGACACTTTCGAGCGACAGAAACCGAAAATAAAAATAGAAAAATGAGTTGGGATATTGTATTATTTAGTTCAGAACAAAATTTAGTTTCTTTAGAAAATCTAAACGAAGATTTACTAAAACCAATTGATTTTGACAAAGTTTTGAAATCAAAATTTGAAAACATAAAAAAATCCGAAAACCATAACGAAATTATTGGCAAAGATTTCTCTATTGATTTTTTTGATGATGAAGAATTGGTTAGTAACAAAATGTTAAGTTTATACGGCGAAAATGGATTGTTTGAATTAATCAAAATTGCAAAAGTGGAAAATTGGCAAATTTATGATAGCGGAAATGACAAAATGATAAACCTCGAAAAACCCGAAGAAAATGGATATGGAAATTTCCAAAAATATCTAAATAATCTAAACGAATAAATTGCAAATTATGAAAACCTCAAAATATTTAATAGAAATTCAAAAAAGATTGCCTGACGATATAATTATACAGAACGAAACATCTTTTGAATTTACCGAAGATGAATTTGTAAGTATTCTTACTTGGATAAAAAATTTTAATGAGCATTACAGAATATTCGGAAAAAGCGAACAACCATATATAAAATTTCCTATAATCTCAAAAAGATTACGTCTAGATTTTGGATTATTTAATTATCCAAACGAATTAGAAATAAATAAAGGTGGATTTATAATTTATATTTCAGAAAACGGAAAGTTATTAAATGGAACAACTAAAAAAAATATCACTGTAAAAGAATTAATAACAACTTGGCAATTATAAAAAAGAAAAGCGATCGCACAACAGCTAGGGTTTCGTTGCGTGCGCAGCACGAACAATGAAACCCGTGTTGAACGGAACCGATTACATATCCGTCAACACTATGGAGTTATCGTAAAAATTTTAGAGAGAATTACAAGAGGCAAGTGAGCCTCTTTTTTTTGGAGTAGATATTTATTGGTTTTTCTCGTGTTTTCCTTCACTTTAGAGCATAAAATCCCTTACCCATAAATTAGTTTTTACAGGGAATTGTGTTTTGGCTACCGCCAAGATACCAAGCAGGCGGACCACGCTTGTCAAAAACCGCTATCCGATGCAAATTGCCCGTTTTGCAACACGGACACTTGGGAAAAAAAGGCTTCTTTTCTCGCTTTTCCAATACTTTTACCTTCAGCTTTTCTTGTAAAAGTTTTAGCTTTTGACGCTTCCAAGTGCTGCTCAAAAAGCCATAATGCCGAATCTTGACAAAGCGTTTGGGCAAAATGTGCAAAGCAAATCGCCTAATAAACTCCTGATGCGTGAGCGTCATTTGCTTTTTGACTCCTGCCACTCGATAATCCTTGTACTCAAAAGTCACATTTTCGTTGTCGATAGTTTTGATTCTCCGGTTGCTAATGGCAATCTTGTGCGTATATCTCCCCAAATATTCCACCACCGACTTGGGGCTTCCAAATGGCTTTTTAGCAAAAACAATCCAAGGTTTTTGCCATAATTCTTGCCGAATTTGCTCATACTTGATAGGCTCTTTTTTTTTGAGTTTTGCACAATATTTAGCCCTAAACACCTTTGACAAGGCTTTGACTGGAAACAAGAATTTGCCATCGGTTCGGCTATTTTGCCATTGTCCGTTTTTAGCTATTCCGCCGCCAGGAACAATGCAATGCAGGTGCGGATGTAAACTCAATTGTTGTCCCCAAGTGTGCAAAACCGCAATCATACCCATTTGCATTTGTTTGGTTTTGCCAAAAGTTTGAATCGTTTCCCAAGTCGCTTCAAAGAGCGTATCGTACACTACTTTGGGCTGATGTATAGCCAATGAATTAATCGCTTCAGGCAAGGTAAAAACAACGTGGAAATAAGGCACTGGCAAGAGTTCCGTGCTTCTAGCCTCTATCCAATCTTCTCGTTTGTTGCTCTGACACTTGGGACAATGACGATTGCGGCAAGAATTATAACTAATGGTCAGATGGCCACATTCATCGCAAGCATCGATATGACCGCCCAATTTGGCTGTTCTGCATTTTTTGATAGCATCAAGCGTTCGAAGTTGCCAAGTATTGAGTCCATAACTCTCGATTTTAGAACCTACTTTTCTAAGGACATCGGCTACTTCCGTCTGCATTTCTCGAAAAGCGTATCGAGTGGACTAAAGATGCGTTGACTGTCGAGTTGGGCAATCTGCAAATACTCCATCGTGGTCTCGATATTTTGATGTCCCAAAAGGTCTTTCAGGGTCATAATATCCATTCCATCTTCGAGCAAATGTGTGGCGTAAGAGTGCCGAAGCGTATGTACGTGAACTTCTTTTTTCACACCAGCAGCTTTGGCTACTTGTTTGACTGCCCATTGCACACCTCGCTGGCTGTACCGAGAATCGAAGTCTCCGCCAGCTCTTTCGATAGGCTGACCGTTGAAAAGATAATCTTGTGGTTTTTCGGCTTCAATGTAGGTTTTGAGTCCCCGAATTAAATGTACTGAAAGTGGAACGTAACGGTCTTTTTTGCCTTTGCCCTGAACTACTTTGAGTTGTTGTCTGTCGAAATCCAAATCCTGTAAACGAACGCTTCGAACTTCCATACAACGAAGTCCGCAACCATAAAGCAAACCAATAAGAATGCGGTGTTTGAGTAGTTTGGTGTTTTGAAGCATTGCCCAAACTTCTTCTTTGCTCAAAACAACAGGCAATTTCTTATCGTGTTTTATCGACGGAAGTCGAAGGTATTCATAAGGAATCCCTTCCGATTTTAGCAAAAACCGAAGCCCGTAAACGCAATGTTTAAAGTAGGTTTGCGATGGGGTTTTGGACTTTTTTTGTTGGTAAAACAAGTAGTCCTGAACTTGTTCAGGATCGAGTTCTGTGGGGATTTTGCCAAAATACAGCGAAATAGCCGCTACGTGGCGCGAATAATTGTTAAACGTACTTTGGCTTCTGCCTAAAACCGAAACGGTGCGCTCAAAACGAGCCAATAGTTCCTCAAAACCGGGAACTTCGCGCTTGGCTTGGTTGATAATTTTGTTTTCTCTTAAATCATCCGGATGCTTTTTTTTGTAGTCATAATTTCAAAGTTTTAATTATCTTTGAAAGGTACAAAATCAGCGCGAGGGCTACCGAAGGTTTAGTTCAACAAGGGTTTTGCGTCAGGCGGGCTGAAGTGCAAAATTCAACGGTAGTATTTCAATTGAACATTAATAATAATATCAACTTTTGTGCTTCGATTTCCCGCCCGAACGCAAAGCCCCGAAACGTTAGCAGTAACTTTAAAAAACTTTCGTGATGAAACTTATAAATAAATCTATCAAAATTATCTATTACTCAATTTTCACTATTATATTAGTTTTCGTAATAGTTTCTGTTGCTTCATATTTAAATGTTTATTTGCGATATGGAGAAGTTCCTTCTTCAATTGATTTTACTCAAGAATTTGTAGATTCTGGAAAGCAATTCAATATTTTTCCTGAAAAAGCTGGAACAATTATTATGTTAGCATATTTATTTACAATTGCTATTTCCTTCGGATTTGTACCATTACTTTTCATTTTAAATTTTTTCAACAATAATATTAATCTATATAAAAAATTAGCTTTAATACTAATAACTATAAATATATTCGTTTATATCCAATTCTGTTGTTTTAGCTATATGAATTGGTATTTTGGATATGTGCTTGATTAACAATAAAAGCTACTGCAAACAGCGTAATATAAAACTAGAGATGATAACCGTAGAAGAATTAATTGACACTTTAGACAATGATGCGACAGAAGCTGACTTAAAATCTGCTGCAGAAAGTTTATTAGAAGCTATAAGCGATTGGCCTACAAGTATAAGTGAGCCAAGTGAACTTGTAACAGAATTGAAACTCCATATAAATTCAAAGCTTACATTTAAAAACATTGAAAGGTTTCTGAAAACTCAAAGAGTGGAAAAAGATGCGTGGAAAATGGAATCGTTGAGTTCAATATTGAATATCTTTAAAATCGAGCGCAATGAAATTGTTGATGGAGAACTTGAATTGGAAGTATTGCTTCAGAGAATTACTAACCGTTTAAAAATCTAAAAAAGCTACTGCTAACAGCTAGGGTTTCGTTGCGGCTGCAAGCCGAACAATGAAACCCGTGTTGAACGGAACCGATTACACGTCCGTCAACACTATGGAGTTATCGTAAAATATTTGGAGTCCCGATAGCTATCGGGAGTAAGAGGATTTAGAGTCCTCTTTTTTTTGGAGTAATTTCAGCTTGGTTTTTTGGTGTTTTCCTTCACTTGTGAGCATAAAATCCCTTACCCATAAATTAGTTTTTACAGGGAATAGAGCTTTGGCTATCGCCAAGATACCAAGCAGGCGGCCCACGCTGGTCGAAAATCGCTATCCGGTGCAAATTGCCCGTTTTGCAACAGGGACATTTGGGTAAAAAAAGCTTCTTTTCTCGCTTTTCTAGTACTTTTACTTGGAGTTTCTCCTGCAATAGTTTGAGCTTCTCACGCTTCCAAGTGCTGCTTAAAAAACCATAATGTCTGATTTTCACAAACCGCTTGGGCAAAATATGCAACGCAAACCGCCTTATAAACTCCTGATGCGAGAGCGTCATTTGCTTTTTGACTCCTGCCACTCGATAATCTTTATATTCAAAAGTCACGTTTTGGTCGTCAATGCTTTTGATTCTCCGATTGCTAATGGCTATTTTATGCGTATATCTTCCCAAATATTCCACCACCGATTTGGGACTTCCAAAAGGCTTTTTGGCAAAAACAACCCACGGTTTTTGCCATAACGCTTGCCTGATTTGCTCGTACTTTATGGGTTCTTTTTCTTTGAGTTTTGCACAATATTTAGCCCTAAACACTTTCGATAATGCCTTGACTGGGAATAAGAATTTGCCATCGGTTCGGCTATTTTGCCATTGTCCGTTTTTACCTATTCCTCCACCAGGAACAATACAATGCAGGTGCGGATGTAAAGACAACTGTTGTCCCCAAGTGTGTAAAACCGCAAACATTCCCATTTGCATTTCTTTGGTTTTGCCAAAAGTTTGCAGGGTTTCCCAAGTCGCTTCAAACAAAGTATCGTACACTACTTTGGGCTGATGTATAGCCAATGAATTAATCGCTTCAGGCAAGGTAAAAACAACGTGGAAGTATGGTACTGGCAAGAGTTCCGTGCTTCTAGACTCTATCCAATCCTCTCGATTTTTACCCTGACATTTGGGACAGTGTCGGTTCCGGCAAGAGTTGTAACTAATGGTTAGATTTCCACATTCATCGCAAGCATCGATATGACCACCCAATTCGGCTGTTCGGCATTTTTTGATGGCATAAAGCGTGCGCAATTGCCAAGTATTGAGTCCATAACTCTCGATTTTAGAACCTACTTTTCGCAGTACATCGGCTACCTCCGCCTGCATTTCTCGAAAAGCGTATCGAGTGGACTAAAAATGCGTTGGCTCGCGAGCTGGGCTATCTGCAAATACTCCATCGTAGTTTCGATATTTTGATGTCCCAAAAGGTCTTTCAGGGTCATAATATCCATACCATCTTCGAGCAAATGTGTGGCGTAAGAGTGCCGAAGCGTATGCACATGAACTTCTTTTTTCACACCAGCAGCTTTGGCTACTTGTTTGACTGCCCATTGTACGCCTCTCTGGCTGTACCGACTGTCAAAATCGCCTCCGGCTCTTTCAATGGGCTGACCGTTGAAAAGATAATCCTTGGGTTTTTCGGCTTCGATGTACTTTTTTAATCCCCGAATCAAGTGTTCCGAAAGCGGAACGTAACGGTCTTTTTTGCCTTTGCCTTGCACTACTTTGAGTTGTTGTCTGTCGAAATCTAAATCCTGCAAACGTACACTTCTGGCTTCCATACAACGCAATCCGCAACCATAAAGCAAGCCAATAAGAATGCGGTGTTTGAGCAATTTGGCTTTTTGAAGCATTGCCCAAACTTCTTCTTTGCTCAAAACAACTGGAAGCGTTTTCTCGTGTTTTATCGACGGAAGTCGAAGGTATTCATACGGAAGTCCTTCTGATTTTAGCAAAAATCGTAGTCCGTAAACACAGTGTTTAAAGTACGTTTGCGATGGGGTTTTGGACTTTTTCTGTTGGTAAAACAAGTAGTCCTGCACTTGTTCAGGATCCAATTCCGTTGGAATTTTGCCAAAATACAGCGAAATCGAAGCCACGTGCCGCGAATAATTGCTAAACGTGCTTTGGCTTCGTCCCAATACCGAAACCGTGCGCTCAAAACGAGCTAATAGTTCCTCAAAACCGGGAACTTCGCGCTTGGCTTGGTTGATAATTTTGTTTTCTCTTAATAAATCTGGATGCTTTTTTTTGTAGTCATAATTTCAAAGTTTTAATTATCTTTGAAAGGTACAAAATCAGCGCGAGTGCTACCGAAGGTTTAGTTCAACAGCTACTACAACGGATTTGGGCATTTGGCTTAATGGAAAAATGGTTTTGTATTTGGCAGTTTTGTGATAACCGAAAAATAAATCTTAATTTAGAACCCAAACCCGCTGTAGTACCAGAACGTTGTGTGCAAGTTTATCAGAAAATTTACGGTTAAAAGAAAACAGATAAAATCAATTAATGGAAAATCCTTTCAACAAAATTAAAACCACAATCATATTCTTTGTAGCATACTTTTTATTGGCAATACTTGTAAATATTTTGGTTCCGGGAGATATGTGTAATCCAGGCGGAGGATTTGCGATGATATTTCTATTAGTCCCAATAACAATAATATTGATTCTTATTAGAATTGTAAAGTATTACCGCGAACATTAAACAACAGCAAAAACTTAGCAAAATTAAAAATGGCTACACAAATTTGTCCAAAATGCAAAACAGATAATTTTGTTTGGAATATTGATGAGGAAGAAACTTCATTAACAAAATGGAGTTGTCTAAATTGTAATTATGTTGTATTTGAAAATGAAAGCGACGAAAGAAATTGTTTAGTGTGTAATCATAAATCCGAAACTAAACTGAAAGATAATAGTACGGAATTTTGGTGGTGTAGTAATTGCAATACAACAACAAAAAGTGAATAAAAACCAGCACACAACAGCTAGGGTTTCGTTGCGGCTGCAAGCCGAACAATGAAACCCGTGTTGAACGGAACCGATTACATATCGGTCAACACTATGGAGTTTTCGTAAAGTTTTGAGAGAGCCCCGAAGGGTCGGGATCAAGAGGCAAGTGCGCCTCTTTTTTTTTGGAGCGATTTCAAAATCATTTTATAGTGTTTTCGGTCACTTTTGGGCATAAAATCCCTTACCCATTATTTAGTTTTTATAGGGAATAGAGCTTTGGCTACCGCCAAGATACCAAGCAGGCGGCCCACGCTGGTCAAAAACGGCTATTCGGTGTAAATTGCCCGTTTTACAGCAAGGACACTTGGGCAAAAAGAGCTTTTTTTCTGCTTTTTCCAGAACTTTTACTTCGAGTTTCTCCTGCAAAAGTTTGAGCTTTTCCCGCTTCCAAGTGCTACTCAAAAAACCATAATGACGAATCTTGACAAAGCGTTTGGGCAAAATGTGCAAAGCAAATCGCCTAATAAACTCCTGATGCGTGAGCGTCATTTGCTTTTTGACTCCCGCCACTCGATAATCCTTGTACTCAAAAGTTACATTTTCGTTGTCGATAGTTTTTATTCTTCGGTTGCTAATGGCTATTTTATGGGTATATCTCCCTAAATATTCCACCACTGATTTGGGACTTCCAAAAGGTTTTTTGGCAAAAACAATCCAAGGTTTTTGCCACAACTCTTGCCGGATTTGCTCATACTTTATGGGTTCTTTTTCTTTGAGTTTTGCACAATATTTAGCCCTAAACACTTTTGACAAGGCTTTGACTGGAAACAAGAATTTGCCATCGGTTCGGCTATTTTGCCATTGTCCGTTTTTAGCTATTCCGCCGCCAGGAACAATGCAATGCAGGTGTGGATGTAAACTCAATTGTTGCCCCCAAGTGTGCAAAACCGCAATCATTCCCATTTGCATTTCCTTGGTTTTGCCAAAAGTTTGAATCGTTTCCCAAGTCGCTTCAAACAAAGTATCATACACCAGTTTTGGACTGTGAATCGCCAATGCATTAATGCTATCGGGTAAAGTAAAAACCAGGTGAAAATATGGCACTGGCAAGAGTTCCGTACTTCTAGCCTCTATCCAATCTTCTCGTTTGTTGCCCTGACACTTGGGACAATGACGGTTGCGGCAAGAGTTGTAACTAATAGTCAGATTTCCACATTGATCGCAAGCATCGATATGACCACCCAACTGGGCTGTTCGACATTTTTTGATAGCAGAAAGAGTGCGCAATTGCCAAGTATTGAGTCCATAACTCTCGATTTTAGAACCTACTTTTCTAAGGACATCGGCTACTTCCGTCTGCATTTCTCGAAAAGCGTATCGAGTGGACTAAAAATGCGTTGGCTCGCGAGCTGGGCTATCTGCAAATACTCCATCGTAGTTTCGATATTTTGATGTCCCAAAAGGTCTTTCAGGGTCATAATATCCATACCATCTTCGAGCAAATGTGTGGCGTAAGAGTGCCGAAGCGTATGCACATGAACTTCTTTTTTCACACCAGCAGCTTTGGCTACTTGTTTGACTGCCCATTGTACGCCTCTCTGGCTGTACCGACTGTCAAAATCGCCTCCTGCTCTCTCAATGGGCTGACCGTTGAAAAGATAATCCTTGGGTTTTTCGGCTTCGATGTACTTTTTTAATCCCCGAATCAAGTGTTCCGAAAGCGGAACGTAACGGTCTTTTTTGCCTTTGCCTTGCACTACTTTGAGTTGTTGTCTGTCGAAATCTAAATCCTGCAAACGTACACTTCTGGCTTCCATACAACGCAATCCGCAACCATAAAGCAAGCCAATAAGAATGCGGTGTTTGAGCAATTTGGCTTTTTGAAGCATTGCCCAAACTTCTTCTTTGCTCAAAACAACTGGAAGCGTTTTCTCGTGTTTTATCGACGGAAGTCGAAGGTATTCATACGGAAGTCCTTCTGATTTTAGCAAAAATCGTAGTCCGTAAACACAGTGTTTAAAGTACGTTTGCGATGGGGTTTTGGACTTTTTCTGTTGGTAAAACAAATAATCTTGTACTTGTTCGGGATCGAGTTCCGTTGGAATTTTGCCAAAATACAACGAAATCGAAGCCACGTGCCGCGAATAATTGCTAAACGTGCTTTGGCTTCGTCCCAATACCGAAACCGTGCGCTCAAAACGAGCTAATAGTTCCTCAAAACCGGGAACTTCGCGCTTGGCTTGGTTGATAATTTTGTTTTCTCTTAATAAATCCGGATGCTTTTTTTTGTAGTCATAATTTCAAAGTTTTAATTATCTTTGAAAGGTACAAAATCAGCGCGAGTGCTACCGAAGGTTTAGTTCAACAGCCACTACAACGGATTTGGGCAATTGGCTTAATGGGAAAATAGTTTTGTACTTGTTATGATTTGGCAAATCCGAAGAATAGGCTTAATTTAGTCCCAAACCCGCTGTAGTGCCGGAACGTTAGCGGTAAGCCTAAAATCCCTGTAAATAGAACTTATGCAATATTCAATCAACAAAGAAATTAATTCTCTAAGCTTTCTAAAAACTCTTGGAAATAAATTCGATTCGTTCTTGATTGGAGAATTTGAAGTTGAACCGTTTACGAAATGGTCAACAGAATTTGCCGCAGAATATTGGTTTATTAAGCATAGTTTGCTCGAAAATAAAGAAGTTGAACTTGATTTTTCAACGAATGAGTTAGAAAATCTATGCGCAGAAAAGAACTTGAATGTGATATGGTTAACTTTAACCGACAAAAAAAACTTTAAATTAAAATGCGTTGACGGAAGTTGGGAATTGGAAATTTTGAATTCAACATTTGACAGATTAGAAGTAGTAACAAGTTTGGGCGAATAGGCCTACCGCTAACAGCTAGGGTTTCGTTGCGGCTGCAAGCCGAACAATGAAACCCGTGTTGAACGGAACCGATTACATGTCCTTCAACACTATGGAGTTTTCGTAAAGTTTTGAGAGAACCCCGAAGGGTCGGGATCAAGAGGCAAGTGCGCCTCTTTTTTTTTGGAGCGATTTCAAAATCGTTTTATAGTGTTTTCGGTCACTTTTGAGCATAAAATCCCTTACCCATTATTTAGTTTTTATAGGGAATAGAGCTTTGGCTACCGCCAAGATACCAAGCAGGCGGCCCACGCTGGTCAAAAACGGCTATTCGGTGCAAATTGCCCGTTTTACAGCAAGGACACTTGGGCAAAAAGAGCTTTTTTTCGCGTTTTTCTAGTACTTTTACTGCGAGTTTCTCCTGCAAAAGTTTGAGCTTCTCCCGCTTCCAACTGCTGCTTAAAAAACCATAATGACGAATCTTGACAAAGCGTTTGGGCAAAATGTGCAAAGCAAATCGCCTAATAAACTCCTGATGCGTGAGCGTCATTTGCTTTTTGACTCCCGCCACTCGATAATCCTTGTACTCAAAAGTTACATTTTCGTTGTCGATAGTTTTTATTCTTCGGTTGCTAATGGCTATTTTATGGGTATATCTCCCTAAATATTCCACCACTGATTTGGGACTTCCAAAAGGTTTTTTGGCAAAAACAATCCAAGGTTTTTGCCACAACTCTTGCCGGATTTGCTCATACTTTATGGGTTCTTTTTCTTTGAGTTTTGCACAATATTTAGCCCTAAACACTTTTGACAAGGCTTTGACTGGAAACAAGAATTTGCCATCGGTTCGGCTATTTTGCCATTGTCCGTTTTTAGCTATTCCGCCGCCAGGAACAATGCAATGCAGGTGTGGATGTAAACTCAATTGTTGCCCCCAAGTGTGCAAAACCGCAATCATTCCCATTTGCATTTCCTTGGTTTTGCCAAAAGTTTGAATCGTTTCCCAAGTCGCTTCAAAGAGCGTGTCATAAACCAATTTTGGACTGTGAATCGCCAATGCATTAATGCTATCGGGTAAAGTAAAAACCAGGTGAAAATATGGCACTGGCAAGAGTTCCGTACTTCTAGCCTCTATCCAATCTTCTCGTTTGTTGCCCTGACACTTGGGACAATGACGGTTGCGGCAAGAGTTGTAACTAATAGTCAGATTTCCACATTGATCGCAAGCATCGATATGACCACCCAACTGGGCTGTTCGACATTTTTTGATAGCAGAAAGAGTGCGCAATTGCCAAGTATTCAATCCATAGCTCTCGATCTTCGAGCCTACCTTTCTCAGTACATCGGCTACTTCCGTCTGCATTTCTCGAAAAGCGTATCGAGTGGACTAAAAATGCGTTGGCTCGCGAGCTGGGCTATCTGCAAATACTCCATCGTAGTTTCGATATTTTGATGTCCCAAAAGGTCTTTCAGGGTCATAATATCCATACCATCTTCGAGCAAATGTGTGGCGTAAGAGTGCCGAAGCGTATGGGTATGAACTTCTTTTTTCACACCAGCAGCTTTGGCTACTTGTTTGACTGCCCATTGTACGCCTCTCTGGCTGTACCGACTGTCAAAATCGCCTCCGGCTCTTTCAATGGGCTGACCGTTGAAAAGATAATCCTTGGGTTTTTCGGCTTCGATGTACTTTTTTAATCCCCGAATCAAGTGTTCCGAAAGCGGCACGTAACGGTCTTTTTTGCCTTTGCCTTGCACTACTTTGAGTTGTTGTCTGTCGAAATCTAAATCCTGCAAACGTACACTTCTGGCTTCCATACAACGCAAGCCGCAACCATAAAGCAAGCCAATAAGAATGCGGTGTTTGAGCAATTTTGCGTTTTGAAGCATCGCCCAGACTTCTTCTTTGCTCAAAACAACTGGAAGCGTTTTCTCGTGTTTTATCGACGGCAATCGAAGGTATTCATACGGAAGTCCTTCTGATTTTAACAAGAACCGAAGCCCATAAACACAGTGTTTAAAGTACGTTTGCGATGGGGTTTTGGACTTTTTCTGTTGGTAAAACAAGTAGTCCTGCACTTGTTCAGGATCCAATTCCGTTGGAATTTTGCCAAAATACAACGAAATAGCCGCCACGTGCCGCGAATAATTGCTAAACGTGCTTTGGCTTCGTCCCAATACCGAAACCGTGCGCTCAAAACGAGCTAATAGTTCCTCAAAACCGGGAACTTCGCGCTTGGCTTGGTTGATAATTTTGTTTTCTCTTAATAAATCTGGATGCTTTTTTTTGTAGTCATAATTTCAAAGTTTTAATTATCTTTGAAAGGTACAAAATCAGCGCGAGTGCTACCGAAGGTTTAGTTCAACAGCGGTAGCTGTTGCGCAACCTCATTCAAAAACTAAACTTTCAAAATAAGTATAAAAAATAACCTCGTTTAAGCACATTTAAGCGAGGTTTATTTTTAGTTTTAAGTTGTAGTTTTTAAAAATAAAGAGCCCTAAAAATGGGTTGTTCAAGTCACAGAAAGCGGTTTTAGTGAAGTTGTCCTTTTGTTTGTATTTCACTTAAAACCCAGCAAACAAAAGCCTTCCAACTTCTTGTTAAAATATTTTGAAAATAATCACTATTTTATATATTATTTCGAATATCTTTTACGTTATATGTTAAAAGATAGCTTATGATGCGATAAATACTTAACCTTTAAAACCATAAATTATGTCTAGATTAAGTATTTACGAAACCGGCTGGATTGATCTTGTTTTCGAAGACCGAAACAAAGAGTATGGTGCTTACCAATTGCGTCGCGACAGTTCCAAAACTTTGGCAATGGCTTTTGTGTCCGGAATAGCATTGATTGCCGCTCTCGGTGTCCTTTTTTCGATTTCAAATCTGATGAACAAACCTATTATTGTTGCCACGCCAACAATTTTTGATGAACCCATCACAGTAACACCGTATACTGTGCTGCCCGAAAAGCCTAAAACAACAGCTAGCAGCCCGCAAACAAAGGCTCCTGATGAAACGAAAGCCAATTTGCCCTTGGTGGTTTCGGCTACTCCTGACCCAACGGTTGAAGTGCCCACCACTAAAGAACTTTTGAACAGCCATTCAGGCAGCGAAGGCGGAACAGAAACTGGAACAGCAACAAGCAGTTTGCCTTCTGGAACAGTAGAAACTCCGTCAATTCCTATCGATGAAAAAACAATCGTCAATACGACTGCCTTAGACAAACTACCTGAATTTCCGGGCGGAATCAACAAATTCTACAGCTACGTTGGCAATAATTTCGAAAAACCAGATATCGACGGTGGCAATACGTATCGCGTTTATGTTTCTTTTGTAATCGAAAGGGACGGCAGTATGACCGACATCAAAGTCATCCGAGATCCAGGCTTTGGCCTTGGAAAAGAAGCGATTCGAGTTTTGAAATCTTTGAAAACCAAATGGTCTCCGGGAATGATGGGTTCAAAACCGGTACGCACTTCGTATAATTTACCTATTACGGTTGAAATGAATTGAAAACAACAGGCTATGTGTAATTCAATTTTCTATTTTAAAACGCATAGATTCATAGTTTTTTTAGTAAAATTAAAAAGACGCTTCGCTTGATTTTAGTTAATCATAGCTATGTGAACCCAAAAACGGGGCTATCAACTCTTTTTTCTATGACCCTATGCGTTTCATTTTTCTATTTCTTTAAATTCAACAATTACAGCCAACGAGTTAAAAATATAAAAAAAGCATCCCGAAAACCGGGATGCTTTTCAATTATTAAAAACCAAAATCTAATTTACTTTTTTGTAGCAGTCTTTGTAGTCGTTGTTTTTGTTGCTGTTTTAGTAGTTGGTTTCGCAGTAGTTGCCACTGGCAATTGACGAACATACGGCTTATACAAACCATCGCTTTGCGCTTTTTTCTTAGCGTTTTCTGATCTTGCCAAAGGGTCAGGATGCGAACTCAACATTTGAGTAAAAAAATCAGCTTGCTTTCCGCCACTCATCTTAGCCAAAATAGCAAATGCGGATTCAACAGCATTGACATCGTATCCGTTTTTTTTCATAAAATCGTAGGCAAATAAATCGGCTTCCGACTCTTGTTTTCTGCTGTGTTTACTATCAATCATTGCACTCCCTAATTGCCCCAACTGACTATCGGTAACCGAAGCAATAGTTCGTGATTGTGAAGCAGCGCCTTGCATCAACGCCTCTTTCTGATAGGCCGCCTTGATAGCATCGCGCGTATCTTTGTTGACTACGTGCCCAATTTCGTGACCAATAACCACGAGCAATTCATTGTCATCCATAACATCCATTAAACCGGAATAAACACGAACGCTGCCATCTGCTGTTGCAAAAGCATTCACTTCTTTGAGAATATAAACCTTGTAATTCAAAGTCATCCCGTAACCATTGGTGTATTTACCGAAAATTCTATTCAAACGAACAGTATACGGATCCGTTGGTCCAGCAATAATGTGCTCAGAATCCAATTTATCGACCGTAGCTTTGGATAATTTTTGAGCATCAGCATCGCTAAAAGTCAATCCTGCAACTCCTTTTTGAACCGCTCCCATCAGATTTTCGTCCAATTTGATTTGAGCATTTGATTTCGAAAAACTTAAAATCGCAATCCCTAAAACCACTATCATTCTTCTCATCTTTATCACTATTAAATTGTTTGACGCAAATATAAAATAAGTTTGGACTCCTAGAAGCTTCATCTCGTAAAAACCAACTGATTTCCTTTCGATAAATTGGAGTCAAAACAGTAACCCTCATAATTAAATCCTTTCAAATCATCTACGGTTTCGGCATTGGTATCGATGATATAACGCACCATCAACCCTCTGGCTTTCTTGGCAAAAAAGCTGATGATTTTTAGTTTTCCGTCTTTATAATCTTTGAATTCAGGAGTGATTACAGGGACTTTCAATCCTTTGACATCAATAGCCGAAAAATACTCCTTGCTCGCCAGATTGACAAACAACTCCCCTTTTTTGAGTTCTTTATTCAAGGCTTTGGTGATAATGGGCTTCCAAAATTCGTATAAGTTTTTGCTTTCGCCAATAGACAATTGGGTTCCCATTTCCAGACGATAAGCTTGCATCAAATCCAACGGTTTTAGGAGTCCGTACAAACCTGACAAAATGCGCAAACGGTCTTGCAAAAGCTCTATTTTTTCCAACGGAATGGTATGTGCCTCCAAACCGGTATAAACATCCCCATCAAAAGCGAAAACAGCGGGCCGAGCATTTTCCGCCGAGAAAGGTGTTCTCCATTCCTGATTGCGTTGCCAATTCAATTCGGCCAATCTATCTGAAATATCCATTAATTCAGAAAGTTCAGCAGGAGATTTTTGTTTCAACACCTTGTGCACTTGACGAGACTCTTTCAGAAACAACGAGTCTGAAAAAGCCGCTGTTGGCAAGGCGCTTTCGAAATTTAAAGATTTAGCGGGCGATAGAACGATTTTCATTTTCTATATTTATTGAATGCGATTTCAAAAGTACAAATTGAAAATCTTAAAATGAAAACTGAATACCATTTATTTGTAGTATATTTGGATACAATGAAATTCTATTAAAGTGAAATGACATGAATACCATTAGAATCCGAAAAGCAAGCATAGCCGACCTTGAAATCATACAAGAAATTAGCACGAAAACTTTTGTCGAAACCTTTGCAGAATCAAACACTTCTGAAAATTTAGAAAATTACATTCAAGAACATTTCAATGCCGCACAAGTCGCCTCCGAAATAAACCATCCGGAATCACTATTTTATCTGGCTACTTTAGGAACTGATACGCTGGGGTACCTTAAACTAAATTTCGGCAATGCTCAAACCGAAATCCACAACCCTCAGGCGATGGAAATTCAACGGATTTATGTTTTGAAAGCATTTCATGGCAAGAAAATTGGACAATTATTTCTGAATCATGCCGTAAAAATTGGGCAGCAATCTGGAGTCGATTCGATTTGGCTTGGCGTTTGGGAAGAAAACCATAAAGCAATAGAATTTTACAGCAAAAATGATTTTATCGAATTCGATAAACATACCTTCACATTAGGTGGCGATGTTCAAACCGATTTATTGATGGAACTCCGAATAATCAACCAAGCCAATTTATTATAATGCTTCGGATTTCGTAATTTTGACGAATGAATAATACACCTACAACAGCAGCCAAAGGATACCAAAATTACGGTGCCTACCTGCGCAAAAAATACAACAATCAACGCGTTTATAAAGTCATAGTCGATGGCGGTTTTTCCTGTCCCAATCGCGACGGAAACAAAGGCTACGGCGGTTGCACCTATTGCAATGTCGATTCGTTTACGCCCGAAATATCCCGAACGGCTTTAACGATGAAAAAGCAGTTAATCGAGGGAATGGAACGTGCTAAAAACCACTACAAAGCGGATAAATTTATTGTTTATTTCCAGCCGAATTCCAATACTTATGCGCCTGTTTCGATTTTGAAACCAATGTACGACGAGGCATTGTCTGTCAACACTGAGAAAGTTGTGGGTTTTTCAGTAGGCACACGTCCCGATTGCATCGATGCCGAAAAAGTGGCCTTGCTAGAAAGTTATTGCGACCGTTTCGACGTCGATTTAGAAATGGGAATGGAATCGATTTATGACGAAACTTTAGAACAAATCAACCGTGGTTGCAGCCACTCCGAATTCATAAAGACGGTAGAATTATTGAAAGATAGCCCCATCGATTTGTGTGTCCACACTGTTTTTGGCTTTCCATGGGAAACTCGAGAAATGATGTTGAATTACATTCACGAAATCAACCGTTTTCCGCAAATAAAGTTCGTAAAATTCCATCATTTGCATATTGTCGAAGGCTCGATTATGGGTGTCAAATACAAAAGAGAACCTTTTAAACTCTTCACTTTGGAGGAATACACCGATTTGCTTTGCGAATTGATTCCGCTCTTGCGCCCTGATATTGTCATCCAACGTTTGTTCGGAATTTCGGATTGGGATTTGCTCATTGCACCCAACTGGGGTTTGAAAAAAACCCAAATTCAAAGCTATATGGAGCAAGAAATCGAACGTAGGGGAATTGTGCAGGGTTCGCTTTATAAAGAAGCGGAGTTTAGATTATAAAATTCATAACGTTTAGAAGAATAAAAACCAATATTCATTAAAAAAAAATAACCTATGGAAGTAATTTTAACTTTATTACCTTTCTTTCTAATTCCATACCTTATGGCTAAACTATTTACTAGATTTGAATATAGACACAGGGGATTAACTTACTTTTTCACAATTGTTGCTGTTTTTGCTTATTCAATTCTCTTTGATTGGATATACGCCCTTTTTCAGCCAGAAAGTGATAAAATTAGATGTCATTTCCCACTTATGATATTTCCATTGTTTTTCTCTCCCATAATTCTTTTTTTACAATATTATTTTAATAAAATATTCCTTTGGGAAGACAATGATTAGAAGATAAGAGACCTCAAAGATCAAAAAATCACAAAAATAACCATCAAAAAAAAGCCCTCACGAAGATAGCGATAGGTCGTCAGTTTTTATATTTAGGCTTGCCGTTATTACACAAAATAGCTATCATTAAAAACAAAAAAGACACAAATTACACAGATTTTCACGAATTAATCTGTGTAAATCTGTGTAATTTGTGTCTGAAATAAACTAGTTTAATCTCCAAAACCGATTCCAACACCTTTAGCCGTTTTAACTAAATCGCAGGTTGGATCTACTAATTTCGGATTATCGATCGCGTCTTTGAACGGAACCGAAATAATATCCGGATGACGATAGGCTGCCATTTCACCAAATTTTCCTTCCAACACCATTTCGAAGGCTTTCACTCCAAATTGTGTTGCCAAAATTCTATCATAAGCAATTGGGCTTCCTCCTCTTTGCAAATGTCCAAGCACCGTTTCACGCATATCCGCCTCAAAACCAATAGCTTTTAAATCGTTTACCAATTTGCGCGCCACTCCACCCAAACGTAGGTTTTCATAGCCTATTTCATCACTTTTTTCGGATAATAAAGTTCCGCCCTTCGGCATTGCTCCTTCGGCAATCACCACAATAGCATTTCCTTTGCCTTTACTATTGTATCGGCTTTGCAATTTCTTGGCAACAGCTTCCAAGTCATAAGGAATCTCAGGAATCAAACAAACTTCAGCACCACCAGCAATGGCAGCATTTAAGGCAATCCATCCCGCATTTCTACCCATTACCTCCAAAACTAAAACCCGATTGTGGCTGGCTGCTGTAGTCACTAATTTATCGACCGCTTCGGTAGCGGTGTGAACGGCCGTTTGAAATCCGAAAGTAAAATCGGTAGCGGATAAATCATTGTCAATTGTTTTTGGCACTCCAATAATATTCAAGCCTTTTTCGAAAAGTGCTTGCGAAATTCGCTGAGAACCATCACCTCCAATACTGATTACCGCATCAACTCCCATATACTGTAGCTTGCGAATCATCTCGTCAGATCGATCTACATAATCCCAACTTCCGTCATTATTTTTAATTGGCCAAGCAAAAGGGCCTCCTTTATTGGTTGTTCCGATGATCGTTCCACCATCGACGTGAATTCCTGCAACGGCTTTGTCATCTAAAATCATTATTTCGGTTGGTTCGCGAAGAATCCCATCAAAGGATTGAACACTGCCTATTACTTCCCAATCTTTTTCTTGTGCGGCTCTTTTTACGATGGCTCTAATCACGGCATTCAATCCGGGGCAATCACCACCTCCTGTGGCTACTAATACTCTTTTCATTCTATATTTTTAAATTAATTTTGTTCTTTATCTTTAAATACACGGTAAATGTATAAAAAAATAAAGTGCTTAAAAATGATTTATATCAGGTTGCAAGTCTTAAAAAATGTTAAAAGTATTTTTTCACCTGTCTGGCATAGAAATCAGAACCAATAAATAGACTAAACAGTGAAAAGCTGATGAAATATTAAAAAATATATTGTAATGAAGCTTGAATTCAAAATTAAATGCAACTTTTGAGAAATGAGTTGCAAGTGCATTAATTATTTAATATACAGCTTTTTAATTTTAGGAATTGGCCCGCCGCATTTCTGTTGATGGCATTGAATACAAGCATCAACTCCTCTGTTGAAATGGGCTTTAGCGTTTTTAGGGTCTTTGTAAATTTGCTCTTGTGCAATGATAAATTTTTGAGCTTGTTCTTCAAAAAAGGCATCTCTATCTTTGCCGTCAGTCATTACCGCTTGGTGAATTCTTTCAAAATGCTGCGGAAATTTTCCGATGGTATCCCCTTTTATAATTCGGTCTTTCAGTCGCTGATTGTCTACATACATTTGTTCCATCAAGGCACCCATTTCCGACATTTGATACATTTTAAAACCATCATCATTTGTAGTGGAATCGGTTTTGCAAACGGCTTTATCTACAGTTTTATTTTCTTTAGATTGGCAGGAGACCAATAAAAGAGTAACGAAAAAGATTAGTATTCTATTCATCCTTATTTTTTTATCAAAACGCCATCCGCCATAAAACCAAAGGTAGTTTTAGGCTTTAGAATACTATCAATAGCCGCTTGTGATTTACCAGCATCTTGCGCGTAATGCTTCAATTCATCAACCGATTCAATACTGACGAAAGCTTTCCCCTTCACAACTACTTCTTTTTGGGCTGCATTCAAAGGAACAAAAAACGCGTAGTCTTTAAATTTTACAAACGAAGATTCATTATCACTCAAGGCTAAATTCATCCAACACCCTTTCTTCTGACAGACATCAACAATTTTTGATTTAAAAACTACTTCAACCGTATCGCCTTCTTTCAAGGTTTGGTATTTTTCAAGCATTTTTGCTTCCGTAATAGCAGCATCTGCCGAAATAGAATCACCAAAAACCGCATAGTTTACTTTTTCTTGTTTCGGTGCAGTAACATTTTCTTTGCAACTATATAATGTTGCTAAAACGATCAGAGATAAAATTAATTTTTTCATTGTACTTGGAGTTTATTTTTAATTACAAAAGTAAGAAGTTTTCACAAGCTAATCCTTTTCGCTAAAGGCTATTATCGCATTATTACTACTAAAAAACACTATTTAAATCCATTCTAATTTTTGACAGTGCAACCAAAGTACATTGACGAATAATCTAAAATAAATAATCCGCTATTTTGGATTCAGTCTTTATTTTATTTCTACTAAAATCAATATAAATTATTCGTCGTCCTCGCTCGAATGTGTTTTCGAATAGCCTCTCCATTTCTCCAAGCAATCCTGAAAATCCTGTGGTAATTCCGTGTCAAAACGCATATATTCCCCAGTATTTGGATGCATAAATCCAAGCGTTTTCGCGTGTAAAGCCTGACGTGGCAAAGCCTTGAAACAGTTTTCTATAAATTGTTTGTATTTGGTAAATGTGGTTCCTTTCAGAATCAAATCGCCACCATAGCGGGCATCATTAAAAAGCGGATGACCGATGTGCTTCATATGCACTCGAATTTGGTGCGTTCTTCCCGTTTCCAACTTACACGAAACCAAAGTCACATAACCAAAACGTTCCAACACTTTATAATGAGTCACGGCAGGTTTTCCGATTTCGGGATCGGCAAAAACCGCCATTTGCATACGGTCTTTTAGGTGTCGGGCAATGTTGCCTTCAATTGTTCCTTCCTCGGCAACGACATTGCCCCAGACTAAGGCAATATATTCTCTTTCGGTAGTTTTGGCTTCAAATTGTTTGGCGAGATGCGTCATCGCGGCTTCGGTTTTGGCAATCACCAACAGTCCCGAAGTGTCTTTGTCAATTCGGTGCACCAATCCTGGTCGTTCGCTGCTGTTCATTGGCAAATTTTCGAAATGAAACGCCAAAGCATTCACCAAAGTTCCCGTATAATTGCCGTGACCGGGATGTACTACAAAGTCGGGTGGTTTGTTTATAAGCAAAAGCGCATCGTCTTCATAGACAATATCAAGCGGAATATCTTCAGGATCTACTCGGTTTTCAAACGGTGGATGTGAGAGCATTATGCGAATTACATCAAAGGGTTTTACCTTATAATTCGATTTTACAGGAATATCATTGACATAAATATCACCATTTGTGGCCGCATTCTGGATTTTATTTCGAGTCGCATTCGGAATCATATTCATCAGATACTTGTCGATTCTCAAGAGCAATTGTCCTTTGGGAACGTCAAATCGATAATGTTCGAATAATTCGTCTTCTAAATCTTCGGTAGGTTCACTATTACTGTTCATTTGCTGGCATTTCCTCAATTGGTGTGGTGGTTGTGTCCACTTCTTCAACATAACTCTCCTTACCATCTCCTAGCACCAAATCGATTTTGGAGGCTTTCAAAACGCGGTCACCCACTTTGAGGTTTCTGCCTTTGAAACGCATTTCAAGCACCATATCTTTGCCAAGATTTGGAATATAAGTAATCGTGCCTTCTTCCAGTCCCAAAGCTTTGAGTGTTGGAACCGCTTCACGATAGGTTTTGTCAATCAAATCTGGAATTTTTACTGATGAAAATCCCGAAGCATTAATCTTGATGTATACTTTTCTACCCTCTTTCACTTTCGCACCCGGCAACGGATCTTGCTCTACTACGCTATATTTTGGATAATCACTATTGAAATCTACGCTGTCCAAAAGCACATAATCCAAGTCCAACTCGTCTAGTTTGTCTTCTACTTGTTCCTCGGTCAATTTGGCCAAATTCGGAACGGTAATTTCGTGCCCGTGATCGGTGGTAAAAGTCAACCAATGCATAAACAAATAGGTCAAAAAAGCAAGAATCAAAAGTGCGGCTACTAGTTGTCCGAAAAACACACGACTACTAAGATATTTTCCTAAACTCATAAATATATTTTTATAAGTCACAAAGATAAAGCTATTTCGTTTGAAAAAAAATTCTAATTTTGTTTAGAAAATGTTTAATCGATTAATCGGTTAAACGATTAACCGATTAAACTTTAAAAATGAAAAACATTGCCATCATAATGGGCGGATATTCAAGCGAATACAAAATATCCTTAATCAGCGGTAACGTTGTGTATCAATTTCTTGACAAAACCAAATACAACGGATTTCGAATCCATATTTTCAAAGAAAAATGGGTCTATGTCGATGACAATGAAGCCGAATTTCCAATAGACAAAAACGATTTTTCAACCACCGTAAACGGCACAAAAATCACTTTCGACTGTGTTTTCAACGCCATACACGGAACCCCCGGCGAAGATGGCTTAATGCAAGCTTATTTCGAATTGATAGGAATGCCACAATCTTCCTGCGATTATTACCAAGCCGCGCTAACGTTTAACAAACGCGATATGCTTTCGGTATTGAAACCTTATGGAATCAAAACGGCGACCTCATACTACATCAACAAAGGCGACCATATCGATACTGCCGAAATTGTAAAAAAAGTAGGTTTACCTTGTTTTGTCAAACCCAACAAATCGGGTTCCAGTTTTGGAATTTCAAAAGTAAAAACCGAAGCCGAATTACCAATCGCTATAGAAGTGGCTTATCAAGAAGACAACGAAATTATCATCGAAAGTTTCCTTGACGGAACTGAAGTTTCGGTTGGAGTAATCAATTACCAAGGAAAAGTAACTGTTTTGCCTATCACCGAAATAGTTTCGGAGAATGATTTCTTCGATTACGAAGCCAAATACCAAGGAAAATCACAGGAAATCACTCCGGCTAGAATCTCCGAAGAAATGACTCAAAAAGTGAGCGAAGCTGCCCAACGTGCCTACGAAGTGTTGAAAATGAAAGGTTTCTCTAGAAGCGAATTCATCTTTGTGGATGGCGAACCTCATATGCTCGAAATGAACACTATTCCCGGATTAACTACCGAAAGTTTGATTCCGCAACAAGCCAAAGCTGCTGGAATTACGCTGACCGATTTGTTTAGTAATGCTATTGAATTGGCTTTAGAAAAATAAGTTATAATTTTATGATAGTTATAGTTGGAACTCGGGATTCAAATGTTAAAAATGGAAAACTTATAAATGAGAAATGTCCAAAATGTGAAACAAAAAATGCTTTACATTTTAGTATTTATAAAAGATATACTCATCTAACTTTAATCCCTTTATTTCCAGTTGGAAAATATGTTAATATTAAGTGTAATAATTGTAACGAATCCTTTGAATATGAAGATTTATCTGAAAACATTCAAAATCAACTAAAAGATCAAAAACTAAAAAGTTCAATTTGGATGTTTACAGGTTCATTTATTTTAGCTTTGTTTATCATTTTTACAATAAATAAATACATTCAAAAAAATGATGAAACTAGCGTTTTAATAAAAAATCCGATTATAGGCGACGTATATAATTTAAAATTTTCAAATGGCTATTATTCCTCTATGAGGATAGACAAGGTAACAAACGACAGTGTTTATACCACTCATAATAATTTTAACGCCTATTTGCCATACGAAATCGATGATATCGACAAGCCTGAAAACTATTCTAATAGAAAAGTACATTATTCTAAGAAAGACATAATAAAACTTTATCAGGAGGATGAAATTATAGAAATTAAAAGAAGAATAAAAAAATAGTTTCGTTCTTTTTCAATATAAATTAATATGATAGATTACAAACAATATATAACTTTAAATTCCGATAGACGTTTTGGCAAGCCAATTATAATCAGAACTAGAATTACTGTTTTTGACGTTTTAAATTGGCTAGCAAATGGAATGACCATAAATGAAATTATTGAAGATTTCCCCGAGCTTAACGAAACCCAAATCAAGGCTTGTCTTTTTTACGCAGCAGATAATAAACTAAACATAATATTCAAATTGAATCGTGAAATTAACAGCTAACTAAATAGATAAACTATGACCAAAAACAGACTCGAAGCCTTTAGCGATGGAGTATTAGCCATTATCATTACCATAATGATTTTGGAAATAAAAGTACCCGAAGACCATAGTTTCGAATCATTGAAACCGCTTATTCCTGTTTTTTTGAGTTATGTTTTGAGCTTTGTTTATATTGGAATTTATTGGAACAACCATCATCATATGCTGCAAGCAGTTAAAAAAGTTAACGGCTCTATTTTGTGGCATAATCTGTTTTTACTTTTTTGGTTGTCCTTGATTCCCTTTGGCACGAGTTGGATTGGTTCACAATTATTTGCATCAGTCCCAATGAGCATATATGGATTTATCTTGCTAATGTGCGCTGTTTCCTATTTTTCTCTACAAAATAAAATTATAAAACTCGAAGGTAAAGATTCGACCTTATACAAAGCCGTTGAAAAAGATAAAAAGGGAAAAATATCTTTAGCTTGTTATATTGCTGCAGTTCCATTGGCGTTTGTTTCGCCTTGGATATCTGGATTGTTATACATCGCAGTGGCTCTGATTTGGATTATTCCAGATAAAAGAATCGAAAATCAAATAAATAAACTTTAAAATGAGAAAAGCTATTTTTCCTGGATCGTTTGACCCCATTACTCTAGGTCACGAAGATATTATTAGAAGGGGGATTCCCTTGTTTGACGAAATTGTCATTGCCATTGGTGTCAACGCCGAGAAAAAATATATGTTTTCGCTTGAAGAGCGGCAACGTTTTATCGAAGAAACTTTCAAAGATGAACCCAAAGTCAAAGTCATCGTGTATGAAGGTTTGACTATTGAACTTTGTCATAAAATTAAAGCCAATTTTATCCTCAGAGGCTTACGAAATCCAGCCGATTTCGAGTTCGAAAAAGCCATCGCCCACACCAACCGGCGATTGTCAAAAATCGAAACAGTCTTTTTATTAACCGCTGCAAAAACCTCATTTATTAGTTCCAGCATTGTTAGAGACGTCATTCGACACAACGGAGAATATGAAATATTGGTTCCTGATGCGGTAAGAGTAAAAAAATAGCGATGCGTCACGGCATTCGCATTTAAGATTTATTGACACGAATTTCACGAATTAGCACAAATTTTAAATATTTCAAAATTTAATTTTACGAATTTTCTGATTTTTTTGTATTTGTGAAATTTAAAAATACTGTTATTTCGTGTAAATTTGTGAAATTCGTGTCTGCCTTTTTTTTAAAAGAGAATACACTGTTACATTTCCTCAAATTTGTAAAAAGCTTCAATTAACACTACTTTCGCAAAAAATTTGACAAAATAGAAATGGAAAGAACATTAAATAAACGCAGCGGTTCTCAATGTGAACTATGCGCAGCCACAGAAAACTTAAAAGTATACCAGGTTTTGCCAACCAAAAAAGGAGGCGCAGACGAAAGTATTTTGGCTTGCAGTACTTGTATCGACCAAATAGAAAATCCAGCAAATGTAGATTTGAACCACTGGAGATGCTTAAACGACAGTATGTGGAGCGAACACGCAGCGGTTAAGGTTGTGGCTTGGAGAATGTTGAGCAGAATGCGCGCAGCAGGTTGGCCGCAAGAATTATTAGATATGATGTATCTTGACGAAGACACTTTAGCTTGGGCGCAAGCCACAGGCGAAGGCGAAGACGACGAAAACAAAGTAATTCACCGCGACAGCAACGGAGTAATTCTTACCACTGGAGACTCTGTAGTTTTGATTAAAGATTTGAAAGTAAAAGGCTCGAGTATGGTGGCAAAACAAGGAACTGCGGTCAGAAATATTAGACTAGACCACGAAAATGCCGAATATATTGAAGGTCGTGTTGATGGTCAAACGATTGTGATTATAACGCAATATGTGAAGAAAATTTAGTATTCAGTGAGCAATTAGAAGTGCTGAGTAATTAGGAAACAGTATTCAGCAGTTAGGCAAAAAAAATGATTAATAATCGTATAGCTAAAAAAGTCGTTACTTCCTAAAACAACACTGTTCTGATTTTAAAACAGCTACTTTTCAATATCCAAATCCAAAATATTCTGGATGACAATAACTTCGACCCGTTTCTAAACAAACAGAAATTAGTTCCTGAAATGGGCTACTTAAATTTTACCTCAAAACCACTTCTTTCACCACATCACGACGCAATTCCTCGTTAATCATAGCCACAATTTTCGATTTTCCGTGCGTTAATTCCTCCCTCAAAACAGCCGATGAAAGTTCTACATACAGTGTACTGCCTTTTAAAACCACATTTTTAGTATAATAATTCACGCCATTCCCCATCAGATTTTTCCATGCCTCCCTCACGTCGATCTGATCCATTCCGGGTTGCAATTTGTTGACTTGTATAATCTGTTTCAAAACATCACCAACAGTGCTTTGATTATTTAGTCTTTTTGCCATCGCCTAGAATATTTATCGGGGTTGCTTTTTTGTAATGGTATTCTTTGTCCTCTGTATTTTTGAATACTAATTTTTCCTCCGAAACTGCAATCAATTCTTCCGACCATTTAGCATAGGGCGTGTTATAATCAAAGAATACCTTATCATTTGCGAATCGAATTTTTAGGTTCTCCTGAGTATCGTTTACCACAAAAGTACCGTCCAATTGTGGCATCACTTTTTTTCTAAAACCGTTATTATTGGCGTCAATTTCAAAATAATCATAACTTTCGTTGACCGTGTAATTTTTGTCTTCACCTTCCTCAAAAACCACTTTCTCTATTTCCCAATAGCCATTGATTTTGGAAATAGCGGAAGGATTTATCTTTTGCTGGCAAGAAACAAATAGTAATGAGAGGAATAAAATGCAAACGGTATTTTTCATAATTATTAGGAGCTTCTTCCCGCTGTACACTGTATCTTTTTATTTTTTTAAAGAAAAAAAATAAAAAGGATGCCGCTTCCATCGGGGCTAGGATATTAGAAATAAAATATTTTTTTCTTTACGACAAAGTTAGTCTTAAAAAATTCAACGCAAACAAAATTTAAAAAAACTCATTAAACTTTTTTTGATATTTTTGGTCTTACATCCAAACTTTCGAACTATGTATAAACTATTTTACTTTTTACTAATCGTTGTACTATGTACTTCCTGCAGTTCTGAAAACCCAGAACAAACCCCTACACCAAGCGAAACCATGTATTTCCCACCAGTGACAGGTGATGTTTGGGAAACTAAATCTATAGCCGACTTAGGTTGGAAACAAACTGCCGTTCAACCACTTTTAGATTATTTAGCACTCAAAAACTCCAAAGGTTTTATCATATTGGTGAATGGCAGAATCGTTATGGAAAATTATTTCAACGGGCATTCGGCTGCAACTCCTTGGTATTGGGCTAGTGCAGGCAAAACTTTAACGGCAACAATGACAGGAATCGCCCAACAGGAAAGCTTGCTCAACATCAACAATAAAGTTTCTGATTACATCGGAACCGGTTGGACAAGTATACCATTGGCAAAAGAAAACTTGATTACCAATAAACATTTGCTCACAATGACTTCAGGTCTTGATGACACCACTGATGATGTAACTCCTGCAAAACTGATTTACAAAGCCGATGCAGGAACACGATGGGCATATCACAATGTATATGTAAAATTGCAAGATGTCATTGCCAAAGCCAGCGGACAAACTTGGTCCAACTATTTCAATAGCAAATTGAGAGATAAACTAGGAATGACGGGCGCTTGGATACAAGATGGCAACAATAGCGTCTATTGGAGCACAACCCGAAGTATGGCTCGCTTTGGTTTATTAATGCTCAACAAAGGGAAATGGGAAAACACAACCATTCTCAACGAAACCTTTTTTAACGAAGCCACGAACACCTCTCAAAACATCAATTTAGGTTATGGTTATTTGTGGTGGCTAAATGGAAAAGAAAGTTATCATTTGCCTCAGTCTCAACTACAATTTAAAGGAAGTTTAATTCCAACTGGGTCCAATGACATGTTTATGGCTTTAGGGAAAAATGATCAAAAAATCTACGTAATTCCAAGCAAAAAAATGGTAGTCATCAGGATGGGAGAGGCTGCCGATTCAGTAAATCTAGCCTTATCTGATTTTGATGATGTACTTTGGCAAAAAATAAATGCTTTATACCAATAAGTATTATTTGCTTTTCATCCCTTTAAAAAAACCAAGAATAAAAAAAACAGCCCCTAATAGTAAACAAATATAATAAAGAGGTATGTTTTTGTCTCGCACAACATTAGATAATACAAATGCTATAATACTTGCAAAGTAGAAATAAATCGGTTTGATGTTCTCATAAAAACTCACTAGACTTCTATTTAAAAAAACTATCTACAAATTCATATTTATTGAAGACTTGTAAATCCTCAATTCCTTCGCCAACTCCAATGTATTTAACAGGGATCTGAAATTGGTCTGAAATCCCTATAACCACTCCACCTTTGGCAGTACCGTCCAGTTTTGTGACAGCAAGTGAAGTCACTTCGGTGGCAGCTGTAAATTGTTTGGCCTGTTCGAAAGCATTTTGACCTGTCGAGCCGTCAATAACTAACAAAACATCGTGTGGTGCATCGCCAACTACTTTTTGCATTACTCGTTTTACTTTGGTCAACTCGTTCATCAAATTGATTTTATTATGCAAACGACCCGCTGTATCAATAATAACAATATCTGCATTTTGAGCAACAGCCGATTGCAAAGTATCAAAAGCTACTGAAGCGGGATCACTTCCCATATCTTGTCTTACAATAGGAACGCCCACTCTGTCTGCCCAAATTTGTAGTTGATCGATGGCTGCGGCACGAAACGTATCGGCTGCGCCAAGCACTACTTTATGTCCTGCTTTTTTAAATTGATAAGCTAATTTCCCAATAGTTGTCGTTTTTCCAACACCGTTTACACCAACAACCATCAAAACATAAGGTTTGGCTTTGATTGGAATTACAAATTCAGTTGCTTCTCCTGAATTAGTTTCAGAAAGCAAACCTGCAATTTCCTCACGTAAAATTTGGTTGAGTTCGTCTGTTCCAAGGAATTTATCTTCGGCAACTCGTTTTTCAATCCGGGTGATTATCTTTAGTGTAGTATTCACGCCCACATCAGAAGCAACCAAGACTTCCTCCAAGTTATCTAAAACCTCATCGTCAACTTTAGATTTACCTGCAACAGCTTTGGTTAACTTAGAAAAAAAAGATGTTTTTGTTTTCTCAAGACCTTTGTCGAGGGACTCCTTTTTTTCGGAAGAAAATATTTTTTTAAAAAAACTCATTATAGTAAAAAGTTAGAAGTTAGAAGTTAGAAGTTAGAAGTTAGAAAACTCCACTTCCGCTTTTCATTTAGTACAAAATCTAAAAACGTTTTAAGTCCACAAAAAATTGGCGCAAAGGCTATACAACAGCAATCAATCGAGGCAAATATAGAAAATAAAAAAGCTACTTCCGAATGAAAGTAGCTTTTCTATATAATGCGATAGTTAATTATTTCTTTTTCAAGAATTCATCAACTGCTTCAGGAGCCATAATAGATTCTACGAATGTATATGCGCCAGTTTTAGGAGATTTTACCATTTTGATGGCTTTTGATAATCTCTTAGAAGATGTCTGTAAGGATGCTACGGTTTTCTTTGCCATGATTCTATGTTGTTTGTATTTTAATAAATCTCAAATGCGACATCTAAGATTATCTCAAAATCTCTAATTATTATTTAATTTCTTTGTGAACTGTTACACGTTTCAAGATTGGATTAAATTTTTTAATCTCTAATCTGTCTGGAGTATTTTTTTTGTTCTTTGTTGTAATATAACGAGAAGTTCCTGCAACACCTGTTGTTTTGTGTTCAGTACATTCTAAAATTACTTGGATTCTATTTCCTTTTGCTTTCTTTGCCATCTTGATCTATTTTTTAGGAATGGATTATTTAATAAATCCGCCTGCTTGCGCTTTTTTCAAAACTGCAGCGATTCCATTTTTGTTAATTGTTTTTACCGTAGATGCAGCTACTCTAAGAGTAATCCATCTATCTTCTTCTGGAAGATAAAAACGCTTTTTAACTAAGTTTACAGAAAATTTTCTCTTAGTTTTGTTCATAGCGTGAGAAACGTTATTTCCTACCATCGCTCTTTTACCTGTAAGGTCGCAAACTCTTGACATTATCTTATCTTTTATCGTTATTCAAAATCAGGGTGCAAAGAAAAGAAAAATAAATGGATGGTGCAAAAAAAATATTAGACATTTTTCAAAATTTCTTTTCGAAGCATTTCTAAACTCTTGATAGCCGCTCTATCTATGACTTTATCACGGGGTTGACCAAAATTAAACTCTTCAATTATCACCTCATTTGGTGTTGCCAATGCAATAAATACTGTTCCTACTTCGGCCTCTGAATCCCCTTTTGATGGTCCAGCATTCCCAGTTGTGGCAATTGCATAGTCTGTTTTCATCATTTTCTGAACATTTATCGCCATTTCCTTCACCACTTCCGCACTTACTACCGAATGTTTTTTGATACTATCCTCGGAAATTCCCAAAATCGCTATTTTAGCCTCTGTCGCATAGGAAACTACACTCCCTTTAAAATAATTGGAAGCTCCAGAAACCGAAGTCAAAATCTGAGCGATTTTCCCTCCTGTACAGCTTTCGGCAGTAGCAATGGTTTTGTTTTGCTGCGTCAAAAGTCGCCCGATGACTATTTCCAAGGTCTCATCATCTTCAAAACCCACGATACTGTTGCCGAGTATTTTAGATAAAGAGGTCACATTTTTAGAAATGGATTTCTCCAAAAATTCTTTATCGTTACCACGTGCTGATAGTCGCAATCGTACTCGACCCGGACTTGGCAAATAGGCTAATTTTATGAAATCGGGTAAATTATTTTCCCAATTTTCGATGGTTTCGGCCAATAAACTTTCGCCAATCCCATAGGTTAAAACCGTTTTATGAATGATGTAAGGACGTTGATATTCGATGACAATTTTTGGAATAATTTCGTTTTCGACCAAATATTTCATTTCAAATGGAACTCCTGGTAGCGAAATAAAGACGGTGTTTCCTTTTTTCATCCACATGCCTGGCGCTGTTCCTACTTGGTTGTGAAGCACTGTGCATTTTGATGGAACTAAGGCTTGATCAATATTCAATTGGGTAATCTTCCGCTTATAAAAACCTTCTATAATCTGGGTTACATGCTTCAGTACTTGGTCGTTTTGAATGAGTTCATCATCAAAATAATCACAAAAAGTCTTCTTAGTAATATCATCTTTTGTGGGACCAAGTCCACCTGTAATGATGACCAAATCAACTTCGTCCTGCAGTTTTTCAAAAGTGGAAAGAATGTGCTGTTTGTTATCACTAATTGAAATCATTTCGTGAATTTCGACACCTATTCTGTCCAATGATTTGGCAATAAATCCCGAATTGGTATCAACAATTTGCCCGATTAAGATTTCGTCGCCAATGGTTATTATGGATGCTTTCATTTTGAAGTCGGAAGTTTGAAGTTTGAGGTTGGAAGTTGGGAGTTAAAGAATGTCAATTTTGAAATTTCAATCTAAATTCTGAAATCTACAATCTGAAATCTTTTTAGCCCTGATGGAAGTGGAAAGCTTTTTTGCCAAAATCACTATTTTTTCTAAATAAAAAAGAGCGACCAGAGGAAGCTCCTTTTTTATTTTTTTAGAAAAAAAGTGATTTAAAAAAAACTTGTAACGTACAGCAGGATGAGCTTCTTATAAATCGAAATCTTTCTTTAATTCTTTTACCGCATCTTTCACCTGATGTTTGATACTCTTGAATGTTTCTTTGATTTCTTTAGTTTCACCCTCCGTTTTCGTCCAGGCCTCGACTTGAAGAATTTCTTCGAAAGCCACTTTTAAACCAAGCAAATCCAGAGATGGCTTTACTTTGTGCGCATAAGAATAGGCGTGTTTGTGATCTTTCTTTTTGATTCCTTCTTTGATTTGTGCGATATCTTCGGGAATTTCGTTTACAAACAACGTTACGATTTGAAGAACAAATTCTGGGTCGTTATCTGAAAGTGCGTACACTTTTGCTAAGTTGTAATATAGTGCCATTTATTTGATTTGTATGCTAAATAATTTGTTTCCTTCTAAAAATCCTTCTAAAACATCATCTGGCTTTACTGCAGCAACTCCTGCAGGCGTCCCAGTAAAAATGATGTCACCAATTTTTAATGTAAAATATTGCGAAATATAAGCAATTAGTTCATCAATCTTCCACAACATATGGCTTGTATTGCCTTTTTGTACTGTTTGATTATTATTGGTTAATTCAAATGTAATATTTTCTAATGAATTGAATTTACTTTTTGGTAAAAATTCGCCAATAACGGCTGAACCGTCAAATGCTTTGGCTTTTTCCCAAGGCAATCCCTTGGCTTTTAATTCGTTTTGCAAATCGCGCGCTGTAAAATCTATTCCAACACTGATTTCATCATAATATTTATGCGCAAACTTCGCGTCTATGTATTTCCCAACCTTGTTGATCTTGACAATCAGCTCAATCTCGTGATGAATATCATTTGAAAACTCGGGCATCACAAAAGGATGTTGCTTCAATACAATAGCCGAATCGGGTTTCATAAAAATAACCGGTTCGGTTGGTCTTTCGTTTTGCAACTCCGCGATATGTTGGGCATAATTTCTGCCGATACAGATAATCTTCATTCTTTTTAGATTTCAGATTTCAGATAGCAGGTTTCAGGTTGCAATCTGCTATCTGAAACCTGCCATCTGCAACCTATTTCGTATTCAATTTTCTTAACTTTATCGCTGTCAACACTTTTTTAGTATACAATGGGAAATCAGCATTCTGAATCCAGCTAAAATAACCAGGTTCAGTCTCTAATATTTTATCCACTTTAGCTCCTTTATGCTTTCCGAAGGTGAATATCTCTTCGCCATCCTTGTCGAAAGCGATCATCCCTGCAAAATCAGCTATCTTCTTTCTAGTGGTATATTCTGCCAATGACTTTATATCATTTTCTAAATCGGGATACCGCTCTAATTGTGCTAACATAATTTCGTAAGTTGCCATCGTATCGGCCTCGGCAGAATGTGCATTTTCGAGATTTTGACCACAATAAAACTTCAAAGCTGCACTCAATGTGCGCTCCTCTTTTTTGTGAAATATGGTTTGAACATCAACCGAAACTCTATTTTTCATATCGAAATCTACTCCGGCACGCAGCATTTCTTCGGCTAACAACGGAATGTCGAAACGGTCAGAATTGTATCCCGCCAAATCGGAATCCTTTATCATAGTGTATATCTGAGACGCCAATTCCTTAAAACTAGGCTCATTAGCCACTTTCTCATTGCTGATGCCGTGAATTGCTGTACATTGAGGAGGAATAGGAATAGTTGGGTTGACCAACCAAGTTTTGCTTTCTTTATTTCCGTTTGGAAAAACTTTAAAAATTGCTATTTCAACGATTCGATCTTTGGCAACATCAGTCCCTGTGGTTTCGAGGTCGAAAAAACAAATTGGTTTGTTAAGCTTGAGCTCCATTTTAAATTTTTAGAATGACAAATATATCTTTTTGAACTTACCGTTCGTCGATTATTTAAAAAAGTTTTGGACAAATAAAACCAAAAACCCGACTCGTTCAAAAAAACAGTCGGGTTTGTATTCTGCTTTATATCGAATTAAAAACTTCTTTCGACATCAAAGGCTTCCAGGTATTCGGCAACTCGTTTCACAAAGCTTCCACCAAGCGCACCATCCACAACACGATGGTCGTAACTGTGCGAAAGGAACATTTTCTGGCGAATACCAATAAAGTCTCCTTCTGGGGTTTCGATAACCGCGGGCACTTTTCGAATGGCGCCAAGAGCTAAAATTCCAACTTGCGGTTGATTGATAATGGGCGTCCCGAAAACACTGCCAAAAGTTCCCACATTGGTTACTGTATAGGTTCCTCCTTGCGTATCGTCTGGTTTTAATTTTCCAGTTTTAGCTCGATTTCCTAAATCATTGACCGCTTTTGCCATACCCACTAAATTCAGTTGGTCGGCATTTTTTATAACAGGAACGATTAAATTTCCATTGGGTAAAGCGGCAGCCATTCCCAAGTTGATGTTTTTCCTTTTGATGATGGTTTCGCCATCAACAGAAATATTCATCATTGGAAAATCCTTTAAAGCTTTGGCAACAGCCTCCATAAAAATGGGGGTATACGTCAGTTTTTCGCCTTCTCTTTTTTCGAAAGTAGTTTTTACTTTATCACGCCATTTTACAATATTGGTTACATCTACTTCGATAAACGACTGAACGTGTGCCGAAGTTTGAACCGAAGCCACCATATACCCTGCAATGAGTTTGCGCATTCTGTCCATTTCGATGATTTCATCTCCGCTGTTAAGCCCCCCAACCCCCACAGGGGGAGTTGATTGAGGACTTTTTATGACACTTTCCACTCTGATTTCATTCAGATTTTGAATATCTGATGGAGTACTTCCGCTAGGAGTTCCCCCTTTGGGGGTTAGGGGGCTTTTTATATAATTTAAAATATCTTCTTTGGTCACTCTGCCCTCTTTACCTGAACCGGAAATATTTTCTAATTCAGTTAGAGAAATTCCTTCTTCTTTAGCAATGTTTTTTACTAATGGAGAAAAGAATTTTTCAGAATCAGAAAAATTAATTGGAGCTGATACGGTTTCTTTGGCAACTTCTATACTTTTTTCAATTGCGGCAACTTCTATTGGAATTACAACTTCTTGTTTTGCAATTTCCGGAACAGAATTGGCTTCAGTTTCAATAATTGCAATAGTTTGTCCTACTTGAACCATATCGTCTTTGGCAAATAATTGTTCAACTAATATCCCTGAAACTTCACTGGGAATTTCACTATCTACCTTATCTGTCGCAATTTCAATCACTACTTCGTCAACCTCAATTTTGTCGCCCACTTGTTTCAACCAATTTGTGATTGTCGCTTCTGCAACACTTTCTCCCATTTTTGGAAGTTTCAATTCAAATCTTGCCATATTATTAACCCAAAAGGTGATTTTGATTTTATGAGTGCAAAATTAGTAATTATTTTTAGTTTAAGTCACGAATTACACAAATTTACGTGAATTCAAAAAACACTGAATTTTATGACATCTCCCCTGTCAAAACTACTGTTGCTACCAATCAAGAAGTCAGAGGATTCGGGATGAATTTTAAAAGTTAAACCCTTTTTTTTATTGGCTTCCAAAGTAGTAATTATGGTCTTAAACTTGAGATAATTTTGGTCAAAAATGATTTCTGCAGTTGAACTTACCGAAAACGATTGCGAACCTAGTTGACAAACGACTGGTTTTTTCAATTGATTTTCTATTTTTTTTCTCAAAATTGCGCCTGAAGTTTCCGAATCTGATACCAGAATATATTTTTCAGGATTAGGCTTTGTCCCGAAACTTCGGGATGGGTTTCCTTGAATCATTTTGACCAATGAAAAAAAGAAAATTCCCAATTTCATAAAAACTGAAAATAAAAAAGACACTTTAAAATGCTTTTTGTAAAAGAAATTCATCGCTTCCTGAAAGCGTTTCATATAGGCTCCGTCTTTTACGGTGCTCTCCCCTTTATAATGTATAACCGAAGTTTCGTGATAATAATAATTTGACTTTCCCTTTTTCAAGGCCATATATGACAAATCTATATCGTCAGAATACATAAAACAATCCTCGTCGAAACCCCCAATTTCATTGTACAAATCTCTCTTCATCACCATAAAAGCACCGACAAGAATATCCACTTTACCCGTTTCATTCTCCGATAAATGTTGAGCATAATACTTTCCGAATAATTTTGGTGACACTTTATACAAACCCGTAATTTTGGTAAAAGCCACAAATGGCGTTGGAACACCACGCTTACATTCAGGCAGAAAATTCCCCGTCCCATCAATGAGCTTACAACCTACAATACCTAAATCATTTTGTCTTTTGGCGAAAGCCAAAACTTTCGAAAAAGTATCTTCTGCTACAACAGTATCGGGATTTAAAATACAAATATATTCACCTTTAGCCGCAGCTACACCGACGTTATTTCCTTTTGGAAAACCTGAATTTTCAGAATTTTCTATGAGTTTAACGTTCGGAAAACGCTGTTTTATCATTGCGCAACTGTCATCTGCTGAGTTATTGTCTATAACAATAATTTCAGCGTCTATATTTTCGACTGCTTTTTGAACACTTAGAACGCAAAGTTCGAGAAAGTACCGAACATTGTAATTGAGAATGATGATGGATAGTTGCAAAATTTACTTTTTAAGTTTTTTTGGATTTTGCTTAGTATTAAAAACTCTTAAAATTACGACCTTATCTTTTTCAACAGCGTAAATAATTTTAAAACTCCATATTACTGCAAACCTAACTTTTTCGATATTAACAAATGGATCGATCGGAAATTTATAAGGAAAATCTGTGAGTGAGGCTGCCAAATCATAAATGCCATTGAAAACCAATATTGCATTTTGCGGACTTTCTTTTTTAATATATTTATAAATTGCTTCTAATTCATAAAAAGCCTTTTTTCTCCAAAGGACTTCCATTAACCTAAAATTTTCTTTTTCACTACTTCACTAGAATAGGTTTCCAATGTTCCTTTGGCAAGACAATCTAATGCATCAACGATATCAGTTACAAATTCTTTTTCAGATACTGATGAACCGTCTATAGCATAACCTATGATGTTTTCCTGACGAAAAGTTTGATTCAAATTCTCAGGTTTGTAAATGAGTTCAGACTCCTGAACTCCATCTATTTTAGTAGGTAGAGAATTTTTATTTGATTTGTTCATTGTAAAACAACTTTAAAATTCAAATGTACAAAATTATTCCAAAAAAAAGCTGCTTCATTACAAAGCAGCCTTACTTAAATTCCTAAAATATTATTGTCCAGCTTCTTTTTTAGCATCCTCTTTCATTTTATCATTGGCTGTAATGGCAAATTCAACTCTACGGTTTTGACTTCTACCTTCTGGAGTGTCATTGGTCGCGATGGGTTGCTCAATTCCCAATCCAGTGGTTTTGAAACGCGAGGCTACTAGGCCTTTTGAGATTAAATAAGTTTTAACCGATTCGGCTCGTTTTTCAGAAAGCGTAAGATTGAATGCTGCCGATCCAGTATTATCGGTATACCCATAAATCTCAATATTGGTATCTGAATATTCAGTAAAAACAGGTATTAATTTGTCCAAATTGGTTTTGGCTCTATCGGTTAAGGTGGCTTTTCCAGTATCAAAAAGTACCGAATCTTCTTTTAATGTCAAATGAATCCCCTCGCCTACTCGTTGCACATCGGCACCGGGCAAAGATTGACTTATTTCTCTGGCTTGTTTGTCCATTTTATGACCTATCAATCCACCGGCGGCTCCACCTATGGCGGCACCAATAGCAGCCCCAGCCGCAGCATTTCCTGAACTAGCACCAATTAATCCTCCGACCAAAGCTCCTGCAGCCACACCAATTCCGGCTCCTTTTTGTGCATTATTAGCATTTTTTACAGAGCTACAACTTGTAGTAAGATTGGCCAATACAAACAAAATAGCTAATCCAAATGATATTGTTTTTTTCATAATAAGTTGACTTTATTTGTTATTTAATTTTTCGAATTGATAGGTAATATCCTTTTTTTGCCCGCCTACATCAATCTTATCAATCAACTGAAAAGAGGTTTCTGTTTGATTGGCAACACGCAATACATAACCCGAAGTAACGGTTTTTGATTTCACTCCAGTTTCAACAATTTTCAAAACAAACATTCCATCCTTGTTGATACTCCAAACTATCGGCGAACTAAAAGCGGGACAATTGGCAGTGGCAATACTCATATACCCTTTATTGTTATTCGAGATAAAGTTCCAAACACTACCCACGAAGCATTGTGAATCGGCAATTCCGAAGGAATCTACCTTAAAATAGTCTGAACCCGGATAGGCAACACTTGTGATTTTCCAATCACCCTTGATGGCAACCTGAGAACTTTTGTCCAACTTCGTGTTGGCAACCGGCGCAGGTGCAGGTGTAGATGTAGACGTAGACTTGCAAGCAATCGCAAACAATACTAACAAAAATAATGCGGCAAATTTCTTCATAATTTATTTTTTTTGGATTAAGTAAATAATTAAATTACAGACTATAAAGTTATTATTTAATTTTTGAAAAAACAGCGACCTAACCCAAAAAAAATAATTCTTAATTTTTTTATCGTCCATTCACAAAACAATCTCAAGCAAAGCCCTACTTCCAACTTATAAAAAAATGTCATTTTGTCACATTCATAGGATTTGGTATTCTATTTGAAAGCATAAAAACAATTCAAATAATTTTTAAAAAACTTCAACTATGACAACTGGAAAAATTAATGTTTCTGTAGAAAACATCTTCCCTTTGATTAAGAAATTCTTATACAGCGATCACGAAATCTTTTTGCGTGAGTTGATTTCTAATGGAACGGATGCCACCTTAAAATTAAAACACCTTTCAAGCATTGGCGAAGCCAAAGTGGACTATGGCAACCCAATTCTAGAAGTAAAAATTGATAAAGAAGGCAAGAAATTGCATATTATCGACCAAGGTTTGGGGATGACCGCCGATGAAGTAGAAAAATACATCAACCAAATTGCCTTTTCAGGAGCCGAAGAATTCTTAGAAAAATACAAAGATTCTGCCAAAGATTCTGGAATTATTGGTCATTTTGGACTTGGTTTCTATTCTGCCTTTATGGTCGCTTCAAAAGTGGAAATCATTACAAAATCATACAAAGACGAACCAGCAGCCCACTGGATTTGCGACGGAAGCCCTGAATTTACTTTGGAGCCTGCCGATAAAACCTCTCGTGGAACTGAAATCATTTTGCACATTGCTGAAGATTCATTAGAATTTTTGGAAGAGTTCAAAATCAGAGAACTATTGAACCGATACAATAAGTTTATGCCTATTCCAATTAAATTTGGAACTAAAACAGAAACACTTCCTAAACCGGAAGACGCCCCTGAAGATTATGTAAATGAAACTATCGAAGTTGACAATTTTATCAACAATCCAAATCCGGCTTGGACCAAACAGCCAGCGGACTTAACTGATGAAGATTATAAAAGTTTTTATCACGAATTGTACCCAATGCAATTTGAAGAGCCTTTATTTCATATTCATTTAAATGTTGATTATCCTTTCAATTTGACAGGTATTCTCTATTTCCCAAAATTAGGTGCTGATTTACAAATCCAAAAAGACAAGATTCAATTGTACCAAAATCAGGTATTTGTAACGGACAACGTCGAAGGAATCGTACCTGAATTCTTGACAATGCTGAAAGGTGTAATTGATTCTCCAGATATTCCATTGAATGTTTCTCGTTCTAGCTTGCAAGCAGACGGAGCTGTGAAGAAAATTTCGAACTATATTACTCGTAAAGTAGCCGATAAATTGAAATCTTTATTCACTGAAAACCGCGAAGAGTTTGAGCAAAAGTGGAATGACATCAAAATTGTACTGGAATACGGAATGCTGTCTGAAGAGAAATTCTACGAAAAAGCCGATGCTTTCGTTTTGTATCCAACGGTTGATGATAAATTCTACACTTTAGCAGAATTGAAAGAAAATCTAAAGGATAATCAAACCGATAAAGATGGAAAACTAGTCGTTTTATATGCTGGAAATAAAGAAGCTCAACATTCCTATATAGAAATTGCTCAAGAAAAAGGATACCAAGTTTTACTTTTGGATTCTCCTATTATTCCGCATTTGATTCAAAAAATTGAAAGCAATAATAATGATATGACTTTCGTTCGTGTCGATTCAGACCATATAGATAATTTGATTAAAAAAGAGGAAACTACCATTTCCAAATTATCGGATACCGAAAAAGAAACTTTAAAAACCTCACTTGAAGCCTATATTCCAAAGGCATACACAGTGCAACTGCAAGCTATGGACAGTCAGGCGGCGCCATTCATCATCACGCAACCAGAATTTATGCGTCGTATGAAAGAAATGAGCCAAACCGGTGGAGGCGGAATGTTCGGAATGGGGAATATGCCAGAAATGTATAATTTGGTAGTCAATACCAACTCTGATTTGGCTTCCAATATCTTAAACACCGAAGACAAATCGGCTCAGGAAAACTTGGTAAAACAAGCTTTGGATTTGGCCAAATTATCTCAAAATTTATTGAAAGGCGAAGAACTTACGGCTTTCGTGAAAAGAAGTTTTGAATTGATAAAATAATCCTAGCCTAACTCCTCCAAAGGAGCGGAAATTGAGACCTGCAAATGAAAATTTGCAGGTTTTTTTTTGTTTAAAAAAAGAATTTCAATAAAGAATTACGATATTTGAATATTCAAACAAAAATTGTTAAAACACAAAATATGCGACTAGTATCCTCAAACAAAAATTTAATTTTATTTTTTTTACTTTCTTCCATTTTTCAAATTAGTTTTGGACAAGAAAAACACCTTAAAAACATACAGAAACTAACTTTTGGAGGAGATAATGCCGAAGCTTATTTTAGTCCCAATAGTCAATTGTTGACTATGCAAGTTTCCAATCCCAAGGCTGGAATTCCTTGCGACCAAATCTTTTTGTATGATTTGCAAAGCAATACCTATTCTTCAGATAATTTAAAATTGATTTCCACCGGAAAAGGGCGTACCACTTGCTCTTATTTTATGCCGGATGGAAAGCACATTCTCTACGCATCAACTCACGCTGCTTCCAATGAATGTCCCGCTCCACCGAAACCAAAAGATGGAAAATACCTTTGGGCAGTTTATCCGGAGTTCGATATTTATATGGCTGATTTAACTGGAAAAATTGTAAAACAATTGACAAATTCTCCGGGATATGATGCCGAAGCTGTGGTTTCTCCTGACGGAAAGAAAATCGCTTTTACCAGCAGCCGAAGTGGTGATTTAGAACTTTGGACAATGGATATTGATGGAACAAATTTGAAACAAATCACCAATGGTTTAGGATATGATGGCGGAAGTTTCTTTTCGCACGATAGCAAAAAACTAGTATTTCGTTCTTCGCGTCCCAAAACCGAAAAAGACATAGCCGAATACAAAGCATTATTGAAAGAAAATGTGGTAATGCCGACCGAAATGGAAATTTACACATGCAATGTTGACGGTAGCAATCTAAAACAAATCACGCAATTAGGCAAAGCCAATTGGGCTCCATTTTTCCACCCATCGGACAAAAAAATTATATTTTCATCTAACCATCATTCCACTCGTGGGTATGATTTTCAGTTGTATATGATAGATATCGATGGCGAAAATTTAGAGCAAATTACTTGGGAAAGTGAATTCAATGCCTTCCCAATGTTTTCCCCTGACGGAAAAAAATTAGTTTTCTCCAGTAATCGCCAACAAAATGCAGCACGTGAAACGAATGTTTTTATTGCCGATTGGATCGATACTGATGATACGGAACTCGCCAAATCAGTCCATCTCAAAAAGAATATTTCTTTCTTGGCTTCTGATGATTTGAAAGGAAGGCTAACAGGTTCAAAAGAAGAAACAATAGCCGCTAATTATTTGGTTAATCAATTCAAAAGCTTAAAATTAAAACCTTACGAGGGCAAAAATTACTTTCAAAATTTTAATTACAAAGTAAAATTAAATCCTCACGACACTATTGCTAATAGCGGTTTGGAAAATACTGGAAAAAATGTCATTGCCTATTTAGATAATAAAGCGAGTAAAACTATTGTTATAGGCGCCCATTACGATCATTTAGGTTTGAACCAACACCATAATTCGACCAAAATGAATTCGGAAGGAGAAATCCACAATGGTGCCGATGACAATGCTTCTGGCGTTGCTGGCGTTTTAGAATTAGCCAGAATGTATTCTCAAAACAAAACCATCGAAAACGTAAATTATATTTTCGCTCTTTTTTCAGGTGAAGAAGATGGTTTAATTGGTTCTAAATTTATGGCTGAAACTTTGAAAAATAAGTATCCAAATGTAATCGCAATGATTAATATGGATATGATTGGGCGATTAAATGACAAAAAAGAATTGACAGTTGGCGGAATTGGAACTTGTCCCGAATTCAAAAATAGTGTTGAACTTAACAAACCGGCTGGATTTAATATCAGCCTAGACGAAAGTGGTGTAGGCCCATCAGACCATACTTCGTTTTATTTGAAAGATATTCCAGTATTGTTTTTCTTTACCGGAACACATTCAGACTACCACAAACCGACTGACGACGAAGACAAAATAAATTATACCGGTGAAAAAAATATTGTAGATTATGTTTTTAGAGTTACCAACTCCATTGCCGATTTAGATAAAGTTGAATTCACAAAAACCAAAATCACAGCAGCAAAAACCGGGGCAAAATACAAAGTAACACTAGGTATTATGCCCAATTACGCCGACAGTAGCGATGGGCTGCACGTAGATGGTGTAACCGAAGACAGACCAGCACAAAAAGCTGGAATTCTTGCGGGCGACATCATCACTAAAATTGGGAGCTGCGATGTAAAAGAAGTGTATAGTTATATGGAATGTCTCTCGAAAATAAAGTCAGGCGAGGAGCTTCCTGTAACCTTTAAAAGAAATGGAGAGACCAAAACAGTTACAGTAAAATTCTAAAACCAGCTCAAAATGACTTTACAAATCGAAACCCCTGCCCTGCTTTTCTCTGCAACTTCATTGATTCTATTGGCCTATACCAATCGTTTTCTGACCATAGCAACCATCATAAGAGGTTTAAAAAAAGCATATAAAGAAAAGGCAAGTAGTATGGTTTTACTCGAAATAAAAAACCTCAACTTGAGACTAACGCTCATTCGCTTTATGCAAATGGCGGGTGTTCTAAGCTTATTTTTATCAGTATTTTCGATGCTGTTGTTGTTTATTGACGAGCAAGAATTTGGTGTTTATGTATTCGGGTTGAGTTTATTGAGTTTGCTCATTTCATTGGGTTTATCCTTCTGGGAAATCAATATTTCTGTTGGCGCACTTCGAGTACATTTGAGCGATTTGACCGAAAAAAAAGAAACCGAACAATGGTAATCTTGAATTCAATCGATTAAACCTTTTCATAAAATTTAAGTCAGAATCCCAAAGCACTCTTGATTATGGACAAAAACATTCTCTGGTCCTTGCGACTCGGTTTTTCGGCAAAACAAGCCAAAAGCATTGAAAAAAATGGCTTGAAAAAATTCTTGGATCTTTCTTTTGCCACCAATTTCGATTCTAAAATTCCTGATTTTCTAAGTGAAAGTCCTAAAACCTATGCCGAATTTAAGGAAATTCGAAAAAAAATAAAATCAAGTCCCGACGAAAAAAAACAAATGCTCAAAAAAGAAGGGCAAACTTCGGCAGCAATGAAAGCCTGGTGGATCAGAAAAATGAATCAAGAAGAATTTCCGCTTCGCGAAAAAATGACTTGTTTCTGGCACAATCATTATGTGTCGACTTTTCAAAAAGTAAAGGTCAATTATTGGGTATTTCAACACAATCAAATTTTAAGAGAAAATGCTTTTGGCAACTTCAAAACCTTGACCAAGAAAATCATCAAAAGCAATGCAATGGTCCGCTATTTGGACAATGTTGACAATCGAAAAGACAAACTCAACGAAAATTTAAGTCGGGAATTGCTAGAACTTTTTACGCTAGGAATCGGAAATTATACCGAACAAGACATAAAAAATGGAGCTAAGGGACTCGCTGGCCTAGGAATTGGAGAAGAAAACGCCATTTACCGCAAATTTTTCGAAAACAATGAAAACTTCGATTACTTGGGAAAAAACGGCAATTTCAAAGCGGATGAAATGGTTGATATCATTTTTGAACAACCTAATATTCCGTATTTAATTACTAGAAAAATTCTAAAATGGTTTATTTATGATGAACCGAAGGAAGAATTAGTGCACTATTATGGCGCTTATTTGAAGGCGATGAATTTTGAAATTCAACCCTTACTAATTAAAATTTTCACAGAGGAATTTGCTAAAAACAACTCCGGTTCCAAGATAAAAAATCCTTTGGAATTCAGTTTACAACTGATGAACGAGCTCAGTATTGAAGACCCAAACGAAAAATCTATTGCCTTTTTCCTAAGAGCACAAGGAATGGATTTGTTCAATCAGCCCAATGTAAAAGGCTGGGATGGCGGAAATGCTTGGCTCACCTCTCAAATATTTCTGCAACGAAACAATGTCGCCGATTTGCTTTGTAATGGCAGAAGTTTAACCCCAGGCAAGAAAGAAATGGATGAAAATTCGATGATGAAACAAAATCCAAAAAAACAACTGAATGTAAAATTAGATTGGAATAAAGAAGGAAACAACAAAGAAATTATTGCTGAACTCACCAACCGTTTGCTATTTCAAACGGACAAAAATAATCAAACCGATTTCGAGCAACTACTAAAATACGATTTCGACAGCAAAACAGACGGTTCCGAAAATGCCGTCCTGCGCTTGTTCAATTTTATGGTAAAAACACCCGAATTTCAACTCATTTAAAAATCAAGAAAATGGACAGAAGAAAATTTTTAGCCATCACAGGAACATTTACCGGAGGTTCACTCCTACTTCCTGATTTTTTATATTCGTTTGGTTCGCAAAATAATTTGGTTTTAGGCGAGCAATGTGTTGTTTTCGTGCAGTTGAATGGTGGGAATGACGGATTGAACACCTTTATCCCTTTTGAGGACTCTCTTTATCATAATTTACGCCCCGCTATCTCACTTTCGAAAAATGAAGTTTTAAATTCGCACAAAGGAATGGCTTTTCATCCCGCATTGTCCGGATTTGCTACGATGCAACAAAGTGGCGACTTATCGGTGATTCAGAACGTTGGTTATCCGAATCCGGTTCGCTCCCATTTCCGAAGTCAGGAAATTTGGCAAACTGCCCCCACGAAACAAGAATATCTCAGTGATGGTTGGTTGGGTCGTTATCTTGATTTGCAATGCAAAGAACACCAACCCACAGCGGGTATCAATATTGACAATATCGACAATTTAGCATTGAAAGGCGAAGAACCCAATTCGATTACTGTAAAAGACCCTAACCGATTCAAAACCAAAAACAAGTTGGAAAACGAAGGTCAATTATCGGATAATCCGCAATTGGATTTTGTTCGGAAAATTGCCAACTCCGTCGTCGAAGGCGCCGATGATATTCAAAAAGCATTAGCTAAATCGGCTCCTTCGGATGTTGTGTATCCCAAAACGGATTTGGCAAAAAACCTCGAATGGATTTCGAAATTGATCAAAGGAAACTTGAACTCGAAGGTATATTACACCTCGCTTGGTGGTTTTGATACGCACGACAATCAATTGGCCATCCACAAAAACAAACTAACCGAATTGAATAATGCTGTATATAGTTTTTATCAGGATTTGAAAAAAGCGCAGCAATTACAGAACGTGACCATTGTAGTTTTCTCGGAATTTGGCCGTCGAGTAAAAGACAACGGACGAGGAACCGATCACGGCACCGCTGCACCAATGTTTGTCATCGGAGGAAACAATCGAGGACAAATCATTGGAAAAAATCCTAATCTTTCGGATTTGGACAATGGGGATTTGAAACACGAAATTGATTTCAGGAGTGTATATGCCTCCATTTTGAAAAATAAATTGAATTTCGATGCCTCCAAAATTGGCATTCAAAACAGAGTTCTGGAGGGTTTGTTTTAAAAAATCAATGATTTCTATATAAAAACCGCAACAATAGCCTACTTTTGCCCTCCACTAAAATGTAAATTTATGTTCGATATTCCACTGACAGAATGGGTAGGCTACTTGGCCTCTTTAGTATTAATGATTTCATTTTTAATGAAAAACATCAACACCTTACGAATCATCAATTCGACGGGATGTCTGTTATTTGTAATCTATGGATTTATGTTGTCCACATCTTGGCCGATTATCATTTCCAATACCTTTATTTTGGGTGTCAATATATACTATTTGACAAAGCATTTTAGCACCAAGTCCTGAATTAGATCCTCATCTTTTTCTAATCGCAAAGCAATTGCAACAGCATTTTCGCCTCTATTTTTGCTAATATTTAAAAAAATTAACATTTTTTTTTGATTATACAGTACATTTCCCTTAACTTCGTATGTAGTAACAATCTAAAAATTACATTATGAGAAAATTATTGGCCGAGTTTTTCGGAACCTATTGGTTGGTTTTTGGCGGATGTGGTAGCGCTCTTTTTGCGGCTGGAATCCCAGATTTAGGAATTGGATTTGTAGGCGTTTCCCTCGCCTTTGGTTTAACTGTTCTTACAATGGCTTATGCTGTCGGGCATATTTCAGGAGGACATTTTAATCCCGCAGTTTCTTTTGGATTATGGGCTGGAGGACGATTTTCTGCCAAAGAATTAGTGCCTTATATCATCGCGCAATGTGCAGGAGCCATCGCTGCGGCAGGTACTTTGTTTGCTATTGCTACAGGAAAAGCCGGATTTGCCATTGATGCCTCAAAAGCAGGTGCTTTTGCTTCGAATGGTTTTGGCGCTTTTTCCCCTGATGGTTATTCTATGCAAGCGGCATTTATTGCAGAATTCATATTGACCATGTTTTTCTTATTAGTAATCCTTGGAGCCACAGATAAATTTGCCAATGGTAAATTTGCAGGCATTGCCATCGGACTCGCGTTGACATTAATACACTTAATCAGTATTCCAATTACGAACACCTCTGTAAACCCAGCACGATCTTTGTCGCAAGCCGTTTTTGTAGGTGGCGAACCATTATCACAAGTTTGGTTGTTTTGGTTAGCCCCCATTTTAGGCGCAATTGTAGCTGGATTGATTTATAAAAACTTACTTCAAGACACTTCCGAAGCCTAATTTTTTATATTAAAACATACTAAAGAGAAAAGCAAAGATGAAAATCTTCGTTTTTCTCTTTATTTTTGTCTAATGAATTTACCATTTCAACCAGAGCCGATTATTTTTAACTTGCCCGATGCAGAAATCATCTACTTTCCTCATTTTTTCGACATAAAAGATGCTGATATCCTTTTAAATCAATTAGTTGCTGAAATTCCCTGGCAACAGGACGACATTCGAGTTTTTGGAAAAATTCATCCGCAACCTCGATTGACGGCTTTATTTGGAAATGAAGGAAAATCCTATTCCTATTCGAATATAAAAATGCATCCGCAGCCTTGGACTCCGATTTTGCAAAAGATAAAATCAAAGGTCGAAAGTGCTTCTGACACAAATTTTACAACAGTTTTGCTCAACCAATATCGGGACGGAAAAGACAGCAACGGCTGGCACGCCGACAATGAAAAAGAATTAGGTCAGAATCCAATAATTGCGTCCGTTAGTTTTGGTGCCGAAAGAATGTTTCAATTGAGACACAATTCAATTTCAAATGCCAAACTAAATATTGTACTCGAACACGGAAGTTTATTGCTAATGAAAGGAACGACACAACATTTTTGGAAACACCAAATTCCGAAAACTTCAAAACCCATTGGCAAAAGAATAAATCTAACTTTTCGCCATATTGTTTAAAGATGCTGTAAAAAAGACTAGCTTTGAACTTTAATTCTTTGATTATGAATGAAATTATTACTTATTTTGCTACCATTCCCTCCTCGCATAGAAGTTTGATTCTTGTGGGCGGAATTACTTTCTTTTGGCTAATCGAAAATGGATTTCCACTTTTTAATTTATCTTATAAAAAATGGCAACATGCGGGAATTAATTTTTTCATGACCTTTACAACCATTGCCATCAATTTCGCCTTGGCTTTTATTTTATTAGAAACATCCAATTGGACAATTGCCAATAATTTTGGTCTTTTACAATGGTTGCCCAAGATGCCGGCTTGGCTTTATGCGCTTGTTGGTTTGCTATTATTAGATTTCGTTGGCGCTTACTTGGTGCATTTTATCGAGCATAAGGTCAAATTCCTATGGCGATTTCACTTGATTCACCATACCGACACTTGGATAGATACCACTTCAGGAAATAGACATCATCCGGGTGAAAGTGTTATTCGATTTGTCTTTACCACCTTTGGGGTTTTGATCATTGGATGCCCAATTTGGTTGGTCTTTATGTACCAAACTATTTCGGTAATTTCTACACAATTTACTCACGCAAATATTGCATTACCCGAAAAACTAGACGCTTTTTTGAGTTGTTTTTTGGTGTCACCCAATATGCATAAAGTACACCATCATTACAAATTACCTTATACAGACAGTAATTACGGGAATATTTTTTCGATTTGGGACCGGCTATTTGGGACTTTTATGTACCTCCCTAAACAAGAAATTGTTTACGGAATCGACACGTATAGGAGCCCTGAAGAGCATAATCGATTGGGAAAATTACTAAAAATACCATTTGAAAAACCCCGATTGACTGAAAACAATCAAAAAGCATAAAAAAAATTAGCTATAAATAAAAAGTAATTATTTTTTTTATTAATATTGGTCAAAGATTTATAAAACAAAACTATTCATTAACCAACCTTACTAAAATTGAATTAATTTTCACCTAATGAAGAAGAGCAGCCGCATAGAATTAAATTGGGAACAAACCGAAAAACTGGTTACGTTCGCCTTAGAAGAAAGAAACCCTTTCGAAATCATCAAAAAAGAATTTGGGTTATCTGAAAAAGAGGTTCTTGAAATCATGAAAAAAAAGATGCCCGCAGAAAAATACGAAATGTGGAAAAAGAAAGCTTTAGCCAGTAAACCAAAACCAAAACCGGCAAAAATTGATGATTTTGATGAAGATTTAGACGGCAAATATTATATAAAAAATAAACTCGATTAAAGTAAAACTCCTGTTTGGGAGTTTTTTTCTTAAAATACCATCCTAAATTACAATCCTCCGTAACATTTCCGTCTTGACAAAGACCTATCAAAAACAAAAAAACACAAAATGAAAAAAATAGTATTTGCATTAGCATTTGCAACCGTTCTATGGAGTTGTAAATCCACAAGTTCGTCGACTAGCGCTGCTCCAAAAGAAGACATCCAAGTAAACATCAATCTTAACGAAATCAAAGAAGACAAAGTTTTGGTTACGGTCAAATCACCTAAAATCAAAACGGATGAAATATCGTACCATATCCCCAAAACGGTTCCTGGCACCTATTCACAAGACAATTATGGCAGATATATTGATGATCTAAAAGCTTATGACAAAAAAGGAAATGCCTTGAATGTCACTAAAAAAGATACAAATTCCTGGTCTATTTCGAATGCTAAAAATTTAGATAAGATCACGTATCTAGTCAATGATACTTACGATCTCGAAACCGGAAAAGGTTTTGGTAGTGATGAGATTTTTTCGCCAGCAGGCTCCAATATCGATGCAAGTAAAAATATTATGCTTAACACACATTGTTTTGTTGGTTATTTTACAGATTATATGGCTGTACCCTACAAAGTTAGCGTTTCGCATCCTGCCGAACTTTGGGGAGCTACCTCAATGCAGGACCAAGACCCAGCGAATACCAATGATTTGTTTATGACCTCACGTTACGCGGAATTGGTCGAAAATCCGATTATGTATTCTAAACCCAATTATACCACTTTCGCGGTTGATGATATGGAAATTCAAATTGCAGTCTATTCTCCTTCCGGAAAAATCACTGCCGAGGATATTACCCCTGACATGAAAACCATGATGACCGCTCAAAAAAAATTCTTAGGCCCTGTAAATGCAACAAAAAAATATAGTGTTTTATTGTATTTATCGACAATGAATCAAGACGCACAAGGATTTGGAGCCTTAGAACACCCAACAGCAACAACAGTCGTATTTCCTGAATTAATGCCTAAAGAAGCCTTAAACAAAGAACTGAAGGATGTCGTTTCGCATGAATTTTTTCACATCGTGACTCCGTTGACGATTCATTCACAGGAAATTCAAAATTTCGACTATAATGACCCGAAAATGTCGGAACATTTATGGATGTATGAAGGAGTAACAGAATATTTTGCCAATCTATTTCAAATCAACCAAGGGCTAATTGAGGAAAGTGAATTTTATACTCGAATTGCAGGGAAAATTGAAAATTCAAAAAAGCTCAATGATACTATGCCATTTACGACTATGAGTAAAAACGTATTTGTAGAACCTTATAAAGCGCAATATTTAAATGTATATGAAAAAGGCGCCATGATTGGAATGTGCTTGGATATTATCATCAGAGAAAACAGCAATGGCAAAAGAGGCATTCTTGATTTGATGCATAAATTATCTGACGAATACGGGGTTTCGAAAGCGTTTAATGACGAAGAACTTTTTGCAAAAATTACCCAATTAACTTACCCTGAAGTGGGCGATTTCCTAAAGACTTATGTGGCAGGTCCAACCCCAATTCCTTATGACAAATACTTAGCAAAAGTGGGAGTTACCAAAGCAATCAAAAAATCGCCCACAAATGTTTTCTTAAAAGGTCAAGTTCCCTACATTACTGTAAATCAATCGACCAAAGAAATTATCGTTGTTCCCAATATCGAATTGAATGATTTTTACACCAATCTAGGACTAAAAGGAGGCGATATTTTGCTGAGTATCAACGACAAAAATTATACTTTAGACAATATCTATGATATGATTTTGGAAAGCGAAAATTGGAAAGAAAACGACGCAATCGCGGTCAAAATTAAAAGAGACGGAAAAGAACAAACCATCAACGGAAAAGTAAAACTTCCGTATGAAGATAAAGAAAGTTTTGAAGCGACAGATGCAACAAAATCTGCGCTGAAAAATGCTTGGTTAAAAGGCTAATTAAATAAAAAAACCGAAGTAAAAACCAATTTAGAAATAGATTGGTTTTTTTATTAATTTACATTCGTAAAAGGCAAATATATCCTTCAATTTGCTTTATTTTGCAAAAAAAATAAAAAACACATAATGAAAAAATCTATTGTAGCGATCTTTACGCTTTTGGTTTTAGCTTCTTGCAACAAAGAAGAGTCAAAAACCAATCTTCACCTCACTGGAAACATAAAAGGACTGAAAAACGGAGTGTTGTACATCCAAAGAGTGGTAGACACAAGTCTTGTAGCAATTGACACCATAAAAATTGACGGAGATTCAAAATTTGAAAGCAATATTGACTTAAAGTCGCCTGAAATGTTGTATTTATTTTTAGATCGAGGAGTAACCAACTCATTGGACAATAATATTTTGTTTTTTGCCGAAGCGGGCAACATCAACATCGACACTAATTTAGATTCTTATATTGTAAGTGCAAAAATTACGGGTTCAAAAAATCAAGATAAATACCAAGAATATCAAAAAATAAATGCTCGTTATAGAGATGAAAATTTAGATTTGATTCAACAAAAATTTCTTGCTTTAAAAAATGGCAAGACCGCGACTTTAGATAGTTTGAACGCCAAGCAGGAGAATAATACAAAAAGAAAATACTTATTCGCCACCAATTTTGCTATCAACAACAAGGATTACGAAGTGGCCCCTTATATCGCATTGACTGATATTTACGATATCAATGTAAAATATTTAGATACCATTCAAAAATCGATGACACCAAAAGTAGCACAATCACTCTATGGCAAAAAGCTAACTGAATATTTATCCAAAATAAAAGCACAGCAATAAAGCAATCTTTTAGAAAGCAAAAATCCCGTCACGATGTATTATCATGACGGGTTTTTTGTTGATATAAAAGTCCCGCAGCTACACGAGGTTTGGGACTAAAGATGCGATATTTTTCCATTACGGACAAATTTTCCAAGTACAAAGGCAACTTTATATTCAGCCGCACCGAACCCTATTTGTTACCAGCTTGTATTTTTATTTAGTATTCTTTTATAAACAAGTAGTTTATTCCTAACTCCTTCTTTATTACGAACAGGGTTATAAAGGCGCGAATTTTCAAGCATTATTATAACTGTCATTATTTCATCTTCATTCAATTTATCAACCGTTTTGCCAAAATAAAATTTTGAAACTTTTTTTAATCCAATGATATTATTTCCAAAATCATAGTTTAGTAATTGAAATTTTAAACATTCGTTATTCGAAAATTCCTTTTCAATTTTTAATAAATATATTTTTTTTGTCAAAGAAAATCCGTGTCTGTATGGACCAATATATGTAGTTGCTGTTTCACAATTACATCTTCTTTGTTTAACTACTTTATAAATTTTATTTTCAATATCTAATACTGATTTAAAATTCTCTTTTCGACTTTCTTTTAAAGCATTTGTCAAATAAACAAATTCTGCATTTTTAAACATTGGATTAAAATCGCTTAACAAAAAACTATATGTTACAAAAAGCGCAACAATAATTAATATAATAATTTTTAAGGTTTTTTTCAATTTAAGGTGTTGTTTTCAGCGTTTTTTCGGCAAACTTGCAGGCAACTACTGATTAATGACTAAAAGCAGCCGCTACAGCTACTACGATTGCACCAATGATGAACAATGCATAGAAACTTAGGGTAACAATTGCCATAATTCCAATGAATTTATAATGCGATTTCAAATATTCGAATGAACCGGCAAGCGCAGCCGAATCTTTATTTTTCAAGGCAAGTTTCAGATTCGACGAAAATTTATTTAGATAATAAATGGGGAAGAAATAGAGCGCCGCAATCAACAAGTAAAAAAAAGTTACGATAATCCCAAAAGAGGAACCAAACATCCCCATTTGTCCTAAAGGCATCATTTGTCCGACCGATGAAAAAATCGCCCCGGCAAACAAGGCAAATACAACAAAAAATCCAATCATAATGTACCCTAATATCGATAAGAAATAGGCCCATTTAGCCGCTTCCTTCAAAAATCCTTTTGCGGAATCATTCAATTGCAATTCAGTTACTTCTTCTTCTATTTCATTATATACTTCCATAGTTTTTTTTCTCAAATTTAATGAAATTTCCTAAAAAACAATTGCTTGTACACTATTTTTTTTAAATATTATCTTTTGTTTCTTTTGCAAAAAATGGTCTAGAACAAAAAATACATTTTTGTTTAATGAAATATTTTAAACAAACATTCGATGGGCGGATACAATCTTCAACAGATAAAAAAAATCCTAATCACCTCGTTGCTATGTGATTAGGATTTAAATTTGATAAAAAAGTGACCACGGTGGGATTTGAACCCACACGCCCTTACGAGCACCACCCCCTCAAGATGGCAAGTCTACCGTTTCTCCACGTGGCCTAAAAAATATAGAGACGCTGCATTGCAACGTCTCTATATTTTTCTTCGTGTGACCTGACTGGGTCTCGAACCCAGGACCCCAACATTAAGAGTGATGTGCTCTACCAACTGAGCTATCAAGTCGACAGACTATCAAGATTCTATTAACGTATGCGCATTATTTTGTGACCCGACTGGGGCTCGAACCCAGGACCCCAACATTAAAAGTGTTGTGCTCTACCAACTGAGCTATCGAGTCATTGCTTCAAGAAAAGTATTTTATAATCACAAAATTTGTGACCCGACTGGGGCTCGAACCCAGGACCCCAACATTAAAAGTGTTGTGCTCTACCAACTGAGCTATCGAGTCTTTCTCTTTTCTTGAATGCGGGTGCAAATATAAGGTCTTATTTTCTATTTTTCAAAGGTATTTTATTATAAATTTGTCTTTTTTAAACAAAAGTACTTAATGCCTTAATATATAAGGCTTTATTCAGATGAGAAAAATTATTTTATTAGGTTATATGGGTTGTGGAAAGTCCACAATTGCCAATAGATTATCAAAAATTACAAATTTACCCTTCGTGGATTTGGATAAAAGCATCGAAGAAAGAACAAATTTGACTATAAATGAAATTTTCAAGCAGCGTGGGGAAATATATTTTCGAAAGCTAGAACGTGAAGTTTTAATCGAATTATTAGCTGCTCCAGAATCTTTAATTATTGGATTAGGGGGAGGAACTCCTTGTTATGCGAATAATCACGAATTGCTGCGAGGTGAAAATATACTTTCAGTTTACCTCAAGGCTTCAGTAGATACTTTGTTTGAAAGATTGGTCGCTAATAAAAGTAAGCGCCCGATTATTGCTGCCAAAACAGACGAAGAACTCAAGGAATTTATTGCTATCCATCTTTTTGAAAGAAGCTACTATTACAGTCAAGCACAATATAAGGTGATTATCGACGGCAAAAGCAAAGACGAAACGACCCAGGATATAATAGCCCTTTTAACTTAAATACGCATAATTTTCACCCTCTTCGTTAAAAACTACTTCAACATTGTCTAAGGAAGATGTTGAGAGTGAAATTCCTTTGAAATCCGCTTTTACGGGGTATTTTTTATGATTTCTATCGACAAGTACTGCCGTTTTGAATTTCTTCAATGGGACATCCAAGAAATGTCGAACCGCATAAATCAGTGTGGTTCCTGAATTCAGCACATCATCGACTAAAACCAATCCTTTATTCGAGTATTCCTCTTTAGTTAGTGATGTTTGTACATCGGATACAGGCTGATGCTTGTTAATTTGTACTTCGCAAAGTGATACCTTCAAATTGGAAATTGTATTGAGCGAATCTGCAATTTTTTTGGCAAATACAAATCCATTGGAGGCAATACCTGCGATAACAATTTCCTCTTCGTCTATAAAAGTTTCATAGATTTGATAGGCTATTCGCTTGATAGTATGTTCGATTTCCTGATTCGTTAAGATGATATTTTTGCTCATTTTAAAATGATTTTAGATGTTAGATTTCAGATTTGTTAAAATTAGTAATTAAAATTATCAAGACTCGTCGCCCTCTCCTTCGGGAAGGGTTGGGTTGGGGCTATTGCCAAACTCATCTATATCACGTCTGTCTTTTTTGGTAGGTCTTCCTGTGCCGTTTTTTCGATAATGTTCTTTCGATAACTTCAATAATTCTAAATGTTCGTATACCTCGGCAGGGGTTTCGTTTTTTCGATACATATCGACCAATTTAGCACTAACTCGATTGTCAGGAATGTCCAAAACAGTGATGATTTGGGTGATTTGGTCTTTTCTAAACGTGATTTTATCTGTAGGAAAAACTTCTTTCGACGGTTTGGCCAGTTGTCCATTTACAGTAACGTGATTTTTTTTACAAGCCTCGGTAACCATATTCCGAGTTTTGTAATAGCGCACGCACCATAAATATTTATCTATTCTCATATATTTTCAAAAATCGAAGTTAAATTCTACGCAAAAATAAATCAAAATTGTATCTTGCGCACCTAAATAATGAGTTATAATGAACAAATTTAAGTTTTATTTTTTAGTAGTATTTGCAGTCCTTTCTTTTTCGTGTTCAAACAATGATAGTTCAGGTGTAACCGTAGAGCCGCCAAGAGATTACAAGGTTCAATACGATGCCGACATTGCCCTAATTGAAGAGTATTTGAAAACCAACTATATTACCGTCGTCAGTAATCCTGGAAAATTTGATGATCAAGATGTTACAATTACAAAAATTCCAACAGGAGGAACTCAACCTTCTATTTATTCTTATTTGAATGCAGCTACTTTTCCAAAACTTTTGATAAAAGAAGTAAAATTGCACAACATCGTTTATAATTTATACTATTTGGTTCTGAGAGAAGGTAAAAAAGATGTGGTTACTGGATATGGCGGAGTGTCGCCTTGCAATGTCGATGGCGTCTTGACCTCGTATAGAGGAACGTATTTATCGAAAAGTGCTGCTACAGCCACGGCACCTTCCGAACTCACAGCCACTTTCTTTGAAGAATCCAAATTCCCGCAAACTACTTTTAGTTTGTACAGCGTTATAACGGGTTGGAGCGAGGCTTTTCCAAAATTTAAGTCGGGTACTTCCGTAATTAATAATGATGGTACAGTATCTTATTTTGACTTTGGTTCTGGGGTGATGTTTCTGCCTTCAGGCTTAGCATATTACAATAGCGGTTCCGGTGCCATTCCGTCGTATTCGCCCTTGGTTTTTAGCATCAAATTATACAATGTTCAGCGATTAGATCAAGATAATGATGGCGTTTTTTCGTATCAGGAGGATTTAAATAAGGACGGATATGTTTATGATTACAGAAATACTATTGCATACCCAACAACTCCTACAACCAATATAGACGATACAGACAAAGATGGCATCCCAGACTTTTTAGATGTAGATGACGATGGAGATAATTATACCACCCGACTCGAAATCACAAAACCAGCAGGAACAATTTCAGGGTTGAGTCTCTATTTTCCATACGACCCGATTGCAGATGATCCTTTGACTACAGCAATCGAAACCGAAACTAAAGGGATTCCATCGTATGATAAAATAAATAAGACATTTGATTATACAACACCCGGCAGAACGAGAATACATATTGATTCTGCTTACCCAATTAAACTATAATTTTGTTTTCACGAAAAAATAAAACCTCGAAAGTATCAATTTTCGAGGTTTTTTTATGCTAAAGGAGATAGGAATTGGTATTCCTGTTTCAAAAAAGATTATCCTATTTTATTTTGCAAACTGCTCCATCCGCCACCATTGTAAACTTGAGTGTATCCGTTTGATATCAGAATACTTTTGGCCGAAGCACTCCGCATTCCCGAAGCGCAGCAGGTGATGATGGGTTTATTTTTGTCCTTTAGTTTTCCTAGATTGTTTCTCAAAGTATCTACCGAAATGTTTAAAGAACCTTTGATGTGACCGCCAGCATATTCTCCTTTTGAACGTACATCCAATATTATGGCGCCGTTTTTTACCAATTCGGCATAGTTGACGCTGGGGCCAAGACCGAATAATTTTTTGATTGTGTTTATCATTATTATTAAATTGATTTAGATTTGTAGTAATTTACGTTTAACCATGAGCCTCCATTGTAACATTCGATGCCGTATTGTGATAGAAAATGTTGGGCTTGACCGCTTCTGCCGCCTGAAGCACAACACAGGACCAGTGGTGCATTTAGCGCTTTGAGTTCTTTAATTCTTTCGGGAATTTCATTCAACGGAATGTTGATAGAACCAGCTACATTGCCACCTTGAAATTCTCCATAAGATCGCACATCTACTATTGTGCCTTGATTTTCTAAAATTATTTTTTCAATATCCATTTTCTCAGATTTTAATGATTTTACCCGTTATATAAAATGCTTCACGAATTATTATGGCACAAAAGTAAGGCTAGGATTGTGCTCAAACAGTAACTTTGGTTACACAAGATGCTATTTCTACGAAATATTAATTTTGTTGGTATTTTGAGAATACCATTATTTGGAGCCATTAAGTTTCATTAAGGAAAATTGGAAATTTTATTTGTAATGGTTCAAGAATTTTAAAGCATAGTTTAATGGTTAAAATGCTATCGAATTTTTATTTTTTTCGAATGATGGACAAAATCACTACTGGAGGTTTAAAATATTGCTCATTATTAGGTGCCAATTGTTGAATTTTCTGGACCACATCCATTCCTTTTATAACTTTTCCGAAAGCGGCAAAACCTTGTCCGTCCTTGTTTCTTTTGCCACCATAATCCAAAGAAGGCTGGTCATTGATGCAAATAAAAAAACTACAGGTTGCTGAATCGGGTTTGCCTCTCGCCATAGAAATAGCTCCGTTTTTATGAAGAAGGCCTGTTTTTGAGGTTCTTTCGAGTGGGATCGCTGCAAATACTTTTGTCGAATCGACTTCGCCACCTTGAATGACTTCAATTTTTACAGAATCCTTCTGCTGATTGTTTAAAGTTACCGATCGAAAGAAAGTCGTGTTGTCGTATAAACGTGCATCGACATATTTCAAAAAATTGGCGACCGTAATTGGCGCTTTTTTAGGATACAATTCTACCGTAATATCACCCAAAGAGGTTTTAATAAGGCAAGTTTCCTTTTTTTGTGCACTAAGAATTGAGACTGCAAAAAGCAAAACTACTAAAGATAGAGAGATTTTTTTCATTGTATTGTTAGCTTAGATACTTTGTCCGAAAGTCAGCAAATTGTTATCTGGGTCAAGAACTGAAAATTCTTTTTGTCCCCAAGGTTTTAGTTGCAATTGTCCATTGGGATGAATGCTTGTTTTATTGTCCAACAAAGTTTGGTAATAGTTATCAATAGCATCCGTTCGGATGTACACTTGGCCATAGTTTTCTTTTGGATCCAATGTTTTGAACTCAAAAAAATGAATTTGAATGCCGTCCTTTTGCATCATTAAATAACCATCAAAGTCAGCACTTCCAAATTCTTGAAAGCCTAATTTGTTGCTGTAAAAGTTCCTTGTTGCCTTTTTGTCCCGCATGGGCAACTTTGGATGAATGTCTGTGAGCATAGTTGATGGATTGATTTTTATGTCTATTTTAACCAGTTGGGTGTAATTATTAAAATTTCAATTAATGGATTAAATAAAAAATTAAACCACATAGAAACATAGAAAAAAAGAATTGGATAGCCCAATTCTTGGGTTCACATAGCTATGTTTTCTCAAATAAAGTGAAACGCCTTTTAGAAATCACAATAATAATATTTCTATGTGGTTAAAAAACTTTACAAATTGAATTTCACCCAACGGGTTCTATTTTACTATTTTCCTTCAGCAACAAAAACAAGTTTGTTCTTGTCTTGGTTTACAGCCAATCGAAATATTTTAGAAATTCCCATTGCTTTCAAATTGGCTACTTCTTGCCAAACTTTAGTTTTAGCCGTAAGATTACAATAAATGAGCTTAGATTCATTCGAAGAAAACAGCCAACCATCGGCAGTTAAATAAAAATCTTCGGTATTTTTTGGTAATTCAATCAGTTGCGTTATGGCGCCTTTTTTGTCAATAAATGAGACATAACTTCCTTTTTTTAGCTTTTGACAAATTACAATTCCATCACGGTATTTATACAAACTACGACCGATGCTATCCGTCAAATATTGTTCAGTTTTGTTTTTAATATGGATTAATTTCAATGTAATTTTTGGTTTCGACAAGGTAAATGCAGCAATTTCGGACTTATTCAACCAACAATAATATCCTATAGAATCCTTTGAAGTATAGAGTTTTTCAGTAACTAAACCATCTAACGAAATTCGGGTCAGATTTTGGTCTGTGTCTTTTACCACAGAAATAAATTTACCGTCTGGAGTCGTTTTTGGCGAATATTCCGCTTCCTTATTATTGGTAAATTGTTGGGTTTTGGCAGTAGCTAAATCGTACAAATAAACATCCGTTGGTTTTTTATTTCTGGAGCTTACATAGGCCACCGCATTTAACTTTTCGATAAAACTGGGTTGGTTATCGTAGCCTTCATTATTACTGATGTTTACTGGTTTTGTACTTGGGTCGATACTAAACGAAGTTGCATTATTTTTAATATCGAGTAAATATACTTCGGTTGCTGGTTGTGCAAATCCATATTGATGTAGCAATACAATTAAAAACAGTAAGCGGTTTAATTTCATATAGTAATATTTTATTTTTTGTATTGCTTTTGTTTGTGGGCTAGAGCTAGAAGCTCCCGCTATGGATGGTTTTAATTTGTTAAATCGAACTGTCCGTTTCTAACTTTCACTATTACTCCTTTATCATTTATGGCGTCGAACCAAAAAGTTCCTCCAACTTTGCTTTTCTTTAGGTCGTGATATAAAACTTTCAATTCACCGTTAACAATGTTATTTGTCCTATATTTATCATCTAAATCTTCTCTAAAATAATTTCCAAAGCTTTCATTATTAATTTCATCTTTTAGTGAGTAAATATTTCCTTTCAAATCTGTATTTGAATTAACATTCATTATTTTCACCCTTACTGATTGGAATCCTAATCCTGTGCTGGTATTACTATTATGGAAACTAATACTCATAAAATTTATGTTATTATTGTCAGAATCAAATCTTAATTCTGCATTACTATAAATTATTGCAGTACTTGGTTTTAACAAAACACCATCAACTTCACATTTTATTCCGCCTCGTCCATTATAAACATATTGATTTGAAATTTCAACATCATTTTGGGTACAACTTGTAAAACAAAATAGTGCTACTAAAATTAAAATAATATTTTTCATAATTAGTAATTTTAAATTTTTTTTATTTATTCTCACTTTTTAGGCAGAAATCTCTGCCAACTTGTTTACAGTAATGACTTAGACGCCAATATACCATCGATTTTGGGCAGTTTGTAGTGATAAAAGTCATACTTAATAAAATGCCAACTCTCAAAAGAATATATATTTCTTTACGCCTTCTCCTTCACAAACCCATCAATCACTTTTTGGTAATAATCATATGTAGTTTTGGCGATAGATTCCCAACTAAAATTTTTCAAAACGCGTTCTCTTCCGGCTTTTCCCATTTGGGTTGCCAAGGCTTCGTCTTCTAGCAAGATATTTATTTTGGCAGCAAAAGCTTTTTGGAAGGCTTCTGGATAGGCAGGATTAAAATCAGTTCTGGAAACACTTTCGAGCGGTATCAAATATCCTGATTCTCCTTCGACAATGATTTCCGGAATTCCGCCAACGTGGCTTCCAACAACAGGCGTTTCGCAAGCCATCGCTTCGAGATTGATGATACCAAAAGGTTCGTACAATGATGGACAGGCAAAAACACGAGCGTGACTGTATAACACTTTTATTTTTTCTCGTGGCAGCATTTCCGAGATGAGGATAACGCCGTCTCTATCTTTTTTCAAATCGGCAATTAAAGCTTCGGTTTCTTCTGCAATTTCTTTGGTATCAGGAGCTCCAGCACAAAGTACGATTTGGCAATTTTTATTGAAATATTTAGCAGCAGAAATTAATTGCGAAATCCCTTTTTGGCGCGTGATGCGTCCTACAAATAACACGAAAGGAATGTTGGGATTAATACCTAATTCTAAAAGTAACTCATTGTCAAATGTTGGTTGGTAAAATTCTGGTTCGATTCCGTTATGAATTACGGTCACTTTTTCAGGATTTACACCATAGGCTTCGATGACATCTTCTTTCATTTGTTGGCTCACGGCAATAATTCCGTCGGCCGTGTTGTAAGCGCTATTTTCGATCCAACGTGACAGAAAATAACCGTTTCCTAGTTGTTCTACTTTCCAAGGACGATGCGTTTCTAAACTGTGCGTGGTCAAAATCAATGGCGATTGCAACAATTCGCGGGTCATAATTCCGGCAAGATGTGTGTACCAAGTGTGGCAATGAATGACATCAGCTTCTGGCGTGGCTTGCGACAATTCTACATTTCGACTCATATTGTGAAACATTTTGATGTGCGGATTGGCATCATCGACCATTTTGGTCAGCGAGGAATTAATTCCGCGAACATGCATCGAATCGGTATCTACGTTTTGGTCGCCAAAACAACGTACTTCGACCTGACCTAATTTGGCTAATTCTTGACTTAAAAAATCGATGTGAACACCGGCGCCTCCGTAAATGTTTGGAGGAAATTCGTTGGTAAATAAAGCTATTTTCATTAGTATAGTTGGTGTGTTTAAGTTAATAATACAATTTTTCTTTGTTCGTTACCATTGTAAATATAGCGAGTTCCACTGTTTTTATTGACCTAATGTTTAAATTTTTTTTCCTGAGCCGAAATCCAGTCAAAAAGTGCTGTAAAGGCCAAATTTCGCACCTCTTTTTTTGATAAAAACAGATCGTGCATTCCATTATTTATTTCTTGTAAGGTTACATTTGAACCTAAATTTCTTCCAATTTTTTTGATTTGTTTTACATTAAGAACGATATCTGCAGTCTGTGCTTCGGGAGTATATTTTTTCAATAAAAGGGAATTGGAAGAGAACAGGACCAGAATTGGCACACTGATTGAGGATTTTTGTTTGAGTAGGTTTTGGGCATTAACAACAGCAACAAACCAAGCAAAATAAGCAGGAAAACCGTTGATTGGTTTCCATTTCAAATTAAAATCCCATTCACCAAAATAATTTTTATGTACACTTTGCCCATACACGGGAGAAATGGCCTTATTTAATTTAGAAAAAGGAGCAATAAATGAAATAATTTTTGCGAAAGCTGGTGCCAATATTCTGGCTAAGGGAGGCATATTAAGCTCTAGAAAAGGGGAGTTTAGGACCAAGCCGCAAACTAGATCTCTTTTATTTCCTAAATTCATATACAGGCTTGTGATTAGACCTCCTGTAGAATGCCCCATCAAAACCATTTTTTTCTGGGATTTGTCGTAAATGGATTGGATCGCAATTGAAATTTCTTCAAAATATTCTTCAATGGATTTGCAATAATTGGGATGTTGATGGCCTTGTAAAGAATGTCCATATTTTCGGAGTTCCAAAGCATAAAAATCATAACCGTTTTTGTGAAATTCTTCGGCCAAGTGAGGGTGAAAAAAATAGTCAATAAAACCGTGAATGTATAAAACCGGACTACGGTTATCCGTATTTGATTTCGAAGAGATTAAGGTGGCAATTACTTTTCCTTCGTAATCGTTCTTTAAATTAATGGTGTGATAATTGAATTTGTCTTCTAAATCCATCTTTTTTATATTTATCTTACCCGTTGGGTGTAATTCAATTTAATTTTTTTTAAACACATAGAATCATAGTTTTTTATTAATTTTATTAAGACGCTTCGCTTGATTTTAGTAAATCATAGCTATGTGAACCCAAGAACTGGGCTATCCGACTCTTTTTTCTATGATTCTATGCGTTTCAATTTTACTATTTCTAAAAATTTAATAATTTCACCCAACGAGTTATTTATCTATTCAAATATAATAAATTACATACATCCGATTGCAATTTTATAGTGCTGGTCACAAAATCTAATGGCAACCAATAAAAAAACCGAAAATTTCTTTCCGGTTTTTCTATTCAATTTTAGGCTTATTTCTTCAATCGGTCTTTAAAAATCTTTTCGAATTTTGCTATTTTGGGTTGAATTACCATTTCGCAATAGGGCTGCCTTTTATTGTTTTGGTAATAATTTTGGTGGTAGTCTTCGGCTTTGTAAAATTGAGTCAAGGGTTCCAAAGTAGTGACAATAGGATCGTCATAGACTTTTTCGGCACTCAATTGAGCGATAATCGATTGTCCTTCTTTTTTCTGTTCCTCGTTGGCATAAAAAATCACAGAACGGTATTGCGTGCCTCTATCCGCACCTTGACGGTTCAAAGTTGTTGGGTCATGAACGGTGAAGAAAACCTTGAAAATCTCATCAATATTAGTCACTGTTTTGTCGTAAGTAATTTGAACTACTTCGGCGTGTCCGGTTTGACCGCTGCATACTTCCTCGTAAGTAGGATTTGGATTTTTTCCTCCAGCATAACCCGAAACTACGGATTGGACTCCTTTCAAATTTTCGTAAACCGCTTCCACACACCAATAACAACCGCCGCCAAGAGTGATGGTTTCAATATTACTTTTGTTGTTGGTAGCTGAAACAAAGCCTTCGGGAACAAAATCCAATGCAATAGAATTCATACAATATCTTTTGCCTGTTGGTGCTGGGCCGTCATCAAAAAGATGTCCTAAATGTCCGTCGCAGCGGCCGCAAAGCGCTTCTATTCTTCGCATACCAAACGAATTGTCGTCTTTGTACACCACACTATTTTTATTGTCTTGTTCAAAAAAGCTAGGCCAACCACAACTGCTCGCAAATTTCTGATCGGATTTGAACAGCTTGTTGCCACAGGCCGCACAATAGTAAGTGCCTTTTGCATCTAAATCCCAAAGTTTACCTGTAAAAGCTCTTTCGGTGTCGGCATTTCTGGAAACAGCATACAAATCTGGCGATAGTATTTTTTTCCAAATAACATTACTGACATGAAGTTTAGTTTGGTCTGTATTCGAATAATACGGATTTTCGGGTTTAATAATTACATTTTCCATAGATGTGGTCGTTTGAGGTTTTTTGTTTTTGTTGTTGGTACTTTGTCCGCAAGCTTGAAGGATAAACATCGGCATCAAGAATAGGAACATTCGAAATTGATTTTTTGTTTTCATTTTGTTATTTTTTATTTTCAAAAGTAGGGCGGATGCCACATACCAAATGTCTGCTACTTTACAAAAGCATTTTCTTTAATAAATACTTAACGCTACGTGTTTTAAGAGATTTAAAAAATGATTGCACCGCAAATCCATCTTGTGAATTCCAAAGTTTAAAATTAAAACTTATTATTCGTAAACAGTCGTTAAACTTTTCACAAACTTTTGAGAAGCCTAAAAGCGAAGGCTTTTTTTGTATTTTTGTTTCAATAATTGCACAATGGAAGAAGAAAACGTAATATTGGTCAACCATAATGACGAACAAATTGGTTTAATGCCTAAAATGGAAGCGCACGAAAAAGCAGTTTTACATCGCGCCTTTTCGGTATTTGTATTGAATGATAAAAATGAAATCATGTTGCAGCAAAGGGCGCATCATAAATACCATTCCCCGCTATTGTGGACCAATACCTGTTGTAGCCATCAACGTGAAGGCGAAACCAATATTCAGGCTGGCAGCCGAAGATTATGGGAAGAAATGGGTTTCAAAACCGAGCTGAAGGAACTATTTCATTTCATTTACAAAGCGCCTTTCGACAACGGATTGACCGAGCATGAACTCGACCATGTGATGATTGGATATTCTAATGAAGAGCCGAAAATAAATCCAGATGAAGTCGAAAGCTGGAAATGGATGAGCATCGAAGCGGTCTCCAAAGACATGCAGTTGCATCCTGAAATTTATACCGTTTGGTTCAAAATTATATTTGACGAATTCTATCATTTCTTAGAAGAACATAAAATGTAAGATTGCAGATTGTAGATTTCAGATTTCAGAAATCCACACTCTAAAATCTAAACTCTAAAATCATAAATCAGCATGAGAGTTACCATATCCAGAAAAGCCCATTTTAACGCAGCCCATAGATTGTATCGAAAAGATTGGACTTTCGAACAGAATCAGGCCGTTTTTGGCAAATGCAACAATCCTAATTTTCACGGACACAACTACGAATTGATCGTCAGTGTTACCGGAGAAATCGATCCGGAAACGGGTTATGTGATGGATGTGAAACATTTAAGCGATTTGATTTTAGATGAAGTCGAAAAACCTTTTGACCACAAAAATCTGAATTTGGATGTTCCGGAATTTGAAAATATAAATCCCACCGCCGAAAATATTGTGGTGGTTATTTGGAACAAACTCCGGAAAAAGATTGCAACAAAAATGGATTTAGAAGTGGTTTTATACGAAACTCCACGTAATTTTGTAACTTATAAAGGCGAATAATGGCAGTACAACTTGGCGATAAAATTCCGCACTTCACCGCAAAAGATAGCAATGGACAAGATTTTGACAGCGCTAGCATTGTGGGTAAAAAGACTGTAGTCATATATTTTTATCCCAAAGACAATACACCGGGTTGCACGGCTCAAGCCTGCAGTTTCCGTGATCAATATGAAGATTTTAAAGATATTGGAGCCGAGGTAATCGGAATTAGTAGCGATAGCGTGTCTTCGCACGAAAAGTTTGCCAAACGATACAAACTCCCTTTTCTCTTGCTATCGGATGATTCTAGTAAATTGAGAAGACTATTTGGTGTAAAAACCAACTTGTTTGGCTTGCTGCCTGGTCGTGTAACTTATGTTGCCGACAAAGACGGAATTATTCGATTGATTTTCGATAGTATGAACGCGACAAGCCATATCCCCAAAGCATTGACGCTCCTTCGTAAATTTGTATAAATTACACTTGTTTTTGTCCTAGTATTCGGAGATTTTTTGTACTTTCGCGCTGCATTAATCTTTTGAATTATAGTACAAATGAAATTATATCCATTACAATTTGAACCCATTCTGAAAGAAAGAATTTGGGGAGGCGAAAAACTAAAAACGATTTTAAATAAGCCTATTAGTTCCAAAATCACTGGCGAAAGTTGGGAATTATCGACTGTCGAAGGCGATGTAAGTGTGGTTGCCAACGGCGCATTAGCTGGAAAATCACTCAATGATTTGATTCATTCCAATCCAACGGCAGTTTTGGGGACTGAAGTGTATCAAAAATTCGGAAACCAATTTCCATTATTATTTAAATACCTCGATGCCCGCGAAGATTTATCGATACAAGTGCATCCTAACGATGAATTGGCTAAAATACGTCACAATTCTTTTGGGAAAACCGAAATGTGGTATGTGCTGCAAGCGGATCAAGATGCTCAATTGATTGTGGGTTTCAAAGAAGACTCCAATGCTGCTGAATATGTTGAAAATTTAGAAAACAAAACCTTACTTTCGATTCTTGACTATGTTGCCGTAAAAGAAGGTGATGTATTCTTTCTTGAAACAGGAACGGTTCACGCCATTGGAGCTGGATTAGTAATTGCCGAAATTCAACAGACTTCTGATATTACCTATCGTTTGTATGACTTTGATAGAGTAGATGCTGCAGGAAATCACAGGGAATTGCACGTAGATTTGGCTTTGGACGCGATCAATTATGATAAAATTGACACCTATAAAAAATACAATAAAAACCTGAATCAATCGAATACGGTTGTAGATTGTCCTTATTTCACCACTAATTTTATCCCGTTGGATGGAACTATCGCAGTAAACAAATCAGGGGAATCCTTTACGGTGTATATGTGTGTCGATGGTGGTTTCGAATTAGAGTATGAAGGTTCTAAATTCAACTACAGCAAAGGGGATACTGTTTTAATTCCTGCAGCGTTAAAAACTTTTGCCCTTAGCGGGAAAGGGTCGCTTTTAGAAATATACATTTCATAAATGTAAATTTTGATTTTTTAGGGGTCATTTATGGTATCGCTTTTTTACTTATTGGTGTTTGTTTGCAACAAACTTGTTGTTTGTGGCGATTTCATAGTCGTTAATACAAAGATTATGTGTACTTTTGCAATCGCAAATTAAAATAAAAATAAAATGGCAAACGTTAAGAATTTAAAAAAAGACATCAACTACGTTTTAGGAGATATTATTGAAGCAGTGTACTTGTTCGAACTTTCAACTTCAGGACAACCAACAACAGAAACTAATGCTTTAATCGATGAGGCAATTGCAGCTTTCGATGCTTTAATCACAAAAGTAAACGCGAAAAATGTTGAAAATAAAAAAGCCCATTTCAAACAAATCAATGTTGAATTGGAACAAACTGCTAATCAATTGATTGCTAAAATCAACGAATTGCAATAAAAAAAGTCAATAAAAAAGTCTGGTTTTTTTTGGAAAATTAAAAATCAGACTTATATTTGCACCCGTAATGAGTCGCCAGCGTAGCTCAGTTGGCTAGAGCAGCTGATTTGTAATCAGCAGGTCGTGGGTTCGAGTCCCTCCGCCGGCTCAATCAGAAACCGTCCCGATAAATCGAGGCGGTTTTTTTATTTTAAAAGAAAATGATACCTGAAGTTTACGGGCATCCAAAATAGTCCGTGAACTCTTGCTTTTCTTGAATAATGCAGCCTAGCCAGAAAATCTAATGTCGATTCTAAGTTAAAAAAAAGCCGAAAAAATTTGCATATTAAATTCACACTCGTACATTTGTTACCCCAATTACAGTTTCACCAATGAATTTCAAATGATTAAAGCCCATTCAAAAAGCAGTATATTCCTTTTCCTAGCTATTGCTTTTGCGGTTTTGAGTTCCTTGAATACTAATGCCCAATCTATAATATATGATTCAATCGGCAAGCAAAAGGTAGCATTGGTAGATGTACGAAAAACATACGAAAGGGTTATTGATAAAGGGTATGCTTCAATTGAAATGTATGAATACTTAGGGAATTATTATTATCACGATAAAGATTATCAAAAATCGAAAATGTACTTTGATATGTTATTCAAAAAATACAAATTGTCGCAAATTTCGCAAAAAAGTATCGAGATCTACAAAACCTTGTAAAACATCATTTTTAAAATACTAAAAAAGCCGTCGCAACCTTTTGAGACGGCTTTTCCGTTGAAAAAAAACGCAGCATTTATTTGCCTTTGGTAGCCTTTTTCAAATCATCACCGCCGGGAATTTTCATTTTATCGGTTAATACCGCAATTTCATTCAAGTCAAAATTACCAGTCAACGACATCAGTATGGTTTCATTTTTGGCATTGGGTTCGTCATTAAACATCAGCAGTTCTTTAATCTCGTTTTCGGTTGCGCCCGATTTAACCCAAATCCGGACCGTGTTCCCATTATCATTTACGGTCATCATTTCCTCTAAACCAGACGATTTGACATATTGACCCACAGTAACCTGCATATCGGATGAAATTTTTGCATTGGAAGTGGTATATACTTTTAGATTGTCTAATTTTTTAATCAATGCCAAATATTGCTGTGTTTCGGGATCATTGCTATCGACCTTGACATTGCCCATCATTTGAAACATTTTCTTATTGACCAAAATAGAACTAACTCCTTCTTGTTTCGCATATTTATCCAAAACAGATTGGGCCGTTAGGAGAATAGAAACTATAGAGAAAACCAATGTTAATATAATTTTTTTCATAATTTGAAGTTAATGTATATACTGTAAAAACTGTACCTTTAAAAATTAAAACAAAGCTTGTGCCAATTTAGTGTATAAATGTAGAAATATAATTTTTAAACTAAGTTGGAATAACTTTTGATAAAGATATAAATAATTGAACAACTATTTTTCACCATAAATCAAAACCACCCTATGAAACCAATTTTCAAATACTTTTTATTAGTTGTTTTTGCAGCCATTGTCTTTGTAAGCTGCCAAAATGAGGATCAAGATGATGTTGCTCCGCCAATGAATATTGAAGTTCAAAATTTTGTTTGGAAAGGACTCAACCTCTATTATTTATGGCAAGCCGATGTGCCAAATTTATCTGATACCAAATTTAAAAATCAAGCCGAACTAAATTCATTCCTTTCTGGTTATCCAAAACCTGAAGACTTGTTTGAATCCTTGAGAGTAGACAAAACCATCGATAGATTCAGTTGGATTGTCGATGACTATTTAGAACTCGAAGGCCAACTTCAAGGCACAACAAATAACAACGGAGTAGAATTTGGTTTAAGTTTAAAAGCTTCCGGCTCGACCGACGTAGTTGGCTGGGTTCGTTATATTATTCCCAATTCAGATGCTTCAACAAAAAATATCAAACGAGGCGATATATTTTACGCTGTCAATGGCACGCAACTAACCACCTCTAATTATCAAAGTCTTTTATTCGGCTCCAATAATGACTATACTTTAAATATGGCAGACATTAGCGCCGGCGCGATTGTACCTAACGGAAAAACCGTGGCTTTGACCAAAACGGTCCTAGATGAAAACCCTATTTTGGTCAATACAGTGATCACTTCGGGGGCTAAAAAAATTGGATATCTAATGTATAATGGCTTTTACTCCAACTATGACAACAAGCTTAATGATGCTTTTGGAACATTGAAAACCCAAGGAATAACAGATTTAGTATTGGATTTAAGATACAACGGTGGTGGTTCTGTGCAAACCGCAGCACGATTGGCAAGTATGATTACAGGATCCTACACCGGACAAGTGTTTGCAAAACAACAATGGAACGCCAAAATAGAATCGTATTATGCTGCTAACGATCCCGAATCATTGAAAAATTATTTTGTCGACAAAATTGGCACCACACCAATCAATAGTTTGAATATGACAAAAGTTTATATTTTGACCTCAAAAAACACAGCCTCGGCGAGCGAATTAGTAATCAACGGATTAAAACCCTATATCAATGTAGTTCAGATAGGCGATGTAACTGTGGGTAAAAACGTAGGATCTGTTACTTTGTACGATTCACCAACCTTTGGCAAAGACAAAAGAAACCCTAACCACCGCTACGCAATGCAACCTCTTACACTGAAGATTGTCAACAAAGACGGTTTTGGTGATTATCAAAGCGGGTTAACTCCTACCTTTCAAAAAGCGGAATCGGTAAGCAATTTAGGTGTTTTAGGAACCTCGACCGAGCCCTTGTTAAACTTAGCTATTGGGAAAATTACCGGAACTGCTAAGATTTCAAAAAGTACTCCTGAAATGGATTTCGAATTCTTCAGCGATAGTAAATCAGCCAACGGTATGCGAAATCAGATGTACCTTGAAAAAGCACCAGAAGGCTTGATGAAAGCTCTAGAATAATAACAATTATCACACAAGAAAAGAGGCTATCGCATCAATCGTGCAATAGCCTCTTTTTATTTTATTGTTGAACTCCTTTCAGAATATGGTTCCTCAAATAGTCAAATCTCAAGTACTTCTTCTATTTTTGAAACTTTCACTTCATTATAAAAAATACATCTTGAAAACTTCCGCGCAGTACTTAATTTAGGCTATTTGTTTAGTTAAAATAAAATCCGGCAGGGATAATTCCCACAGTGTACTCTTTTTCTAAAGCTCCAGTTGACGAATAAATAAAAACCTTTCCATTGGAACTGTAATTCCCAGCATCGCCCACATAGATTTTGTTATTGTGCACCGCAAAACTATACACACCATACACACCTTGTGGAGTTGTAGTAAACAAGGGCGTTGTAGGTAAAGAAGTCGCAGACAAGGTTGATTTATATACATCTGAACCAACGGTGTAAAAAACATTCGAATCGACAATATCCAAATTGGAAGGATGTGTTTTTGCTGCGAAATTTAGGGCATTAGCAACTGTATTAGTAGAAATATTAAATTTAACCAAACTACCGGCGGTTTCAGTTGGCGCATAACTTGGTTTCCCGCCACAAATCACATACAACGACCCATTGCTAATTTCTAAAGAATTCGGAACATCACCCACGGAAACTTTAGCCGATACCGCATTGGTAGCGCCATCAATTACTGAAATAGAATTGCCATAACCATATCCACCTTGATGAGCAACATATAATTTATTGTTGTTGGCAATTATTCTTTCGGGACCTTCGACCACAGCAATTTTAGATGAAACCGTGTAGTTCGACAGATTTAAAACAGCAATAAAATCATCGGATACATTGCCGCCGTCGCCCCAATTGGTTACAAATCCCTTTCCATTCGAAAAGGCTACATATCTCGGATTATCCAGCCCTGTTGCAATAGTAGCCACGTGCTTCATTGTATAGCGATTGACCACTTCGATTTTATTGGAAACATTCAGAACGATAAATGCCAAATCACCATTGAAACCGATATCTTGCGCGGTGTCACCAAGGGTAATTGTTGGGTTTACCAATGAAAAAATATTATTTTGTTGAACAAGCAAATCATCCGACAAATAAGAAACGCTGGCGTTTCCTTTGAGGAATCCGCCTTGATTTAAAATCAAAGCACCATTGTCATAATCCCCCAAGGGCGTTTCCTTGCTATCGTCATTATCGGTACAAGAAACAAAAAAAACAGAGCTAACAAAAGCTACTAAAACTAATTTACTGAATTTCATCGTATTAAAAATTAAAGGTTAAATTTATTGTGTAATTCCTACCCGGCATTGGTCGCATACTAACGCTTTGGTAGTTTTTATTGAAAATATTGAGCACATCCAACCCAAGCTGTAGGTTTTTTTTCTTGCCAAAACGATAATCGATTCCTAGATTAGAAACCCAATAATCCTCCAGCGAATAATAGTTGTCTGGTGAAGTGAATACCTCGCCATTATACAAATATTGATAGTAAGCACCAAAATTCTCGAAGGAATACGCCAACGAAGCCGTCATTTTATGAAAGGGAACATAAATCAATTGCTTCTCCGTTAACTCATCTTCTGAAACGGTGTAGGCATAAGTTCCGTTGAAATCAAATTGATTTTTGCCCAGTCTTCGGGTATGATTAAATAAAAATTCTAGACCGTAAGTGGTGACTTCAGCAACATTATTGGGTCTCCAATTTCCGCCAGCATCGGGTGACCATTGGATCAAATCTTGAATTTTAATATAATAATTGGTTATAGAAAAACTAGTGTTATTAAATTTAAAAACGTGACCAAGCTCCCCTTGATAGGAACTTTCCGGTTTTAAATTTGGATTGCCACTGCCCTGCCAATATAAATCGTTAAAAGTGGGGATTCTAAAATTCCGTGATCCGTTAAACTTTAATTGGTAAAAGGAGAATGGCGAATAATTAGTCCCGATAGAAAACAACAAAGGGCTATCGTAATTAGTAGTTATTTCTTTTCTAATGGCTATTTCATAAAGAAATTTTGAAAAAAGTTTGTGTTTCAAAAGTAAAATACCAGAGCCTATTTGCCGTTTATCCTCCCCTATATCACTGCCCGAACCATTAGTTTGAGTGTAATCTAAGATAGAATTGAATTCTATCCTTGAATTTATTTTGTACAACAAATCATATTTGAAAGTAGCTGTTTTGGCCTCACCGTAGCTAAAAATTGAAGTAGAGGCATTTTCAAAATATTTATATTTCTCAGACAGCAAAGCCATTTTCAATTTAGAAGTGAATTGATCGTAACTCCCCACCCATTCGAGTAAATTTCGAGTATTCAAGTCCACATAAATGCTTTTTGATGGAGCAGCAAGTGTCCCGGAAAAATGCCTTTCGCCCTCAAACAAATAGCTGTAAAATTTCAAAACGTTTTTCGAATTCATTCTATATCCCAAGTTCACATTGAAACTCGTATTGTAAAATTGTCCGTTTTCATTCTTTAGATTGGTATCCAAATACTGAAAATCATTATCAGAACTATTGCGGGAAATGCTGGCTTGAGTACTGAATTTTTCCGTTGCCATTTGCATTTTATAGTGTACACCCAGCGTATTAAAACTGCCGTAATTGACTTGCAGCCTATTATCAAATTGGTTTGTAAAACTCAAATCACTATCTAAATGGATGCTTCCGCCAATGGCGCTACTGCCATAAATAGCGCTTCCGCCGCCCGCACGAATAGCCACCGAATTAAAATCTTTGGCTGAAATGGTATTGAAATCCGTCTGACCGTTTAACTGCGAATTGATATTGATTCCGTTCCAGATAACGGCTGTTTGCGAGGCTGTGGTTCCCCGAAACGAAGGCGAAGAAACCATTCCCAGTCCGTTTTCTTTAAAATAAATAACGGAATTGTAATTCAGTAAACTAGTCAGCGAAGTTCTGTTTTTTGACAGAACGGAATCGGTCAGCTTTGCAACAGACTGTGAATTAGAGAATTTTTTTAGTTGGGAATCCGATATTAAAACTTCTTGTAATTTGATAATAGAATCTTGTTGCGCCGATATAAATTGGCACAGCAATAATAAACAAAAAACAAAGCAGTTTTTTAAAGTCATAATTTCTGAACCTTTTTTCCCGAAAGTTCGATATTCGTCATGAAAAAAGGCAGGTCTCCTGGCTTGCGTCTTGTTGTTGACCTTCCCATTTGAAGTTAGAAGTTAGAAGTTAGAGGTTAGAAGTAGTAGACTTCTAACTTTCCTCTTCCTACTTCCCACTTACAGAACAGTGGTTTTGTAGATAACAACAAGCTTTATAGCTTACAGTTGCGGGAACAGCTCGGGATTTAAGATTTTAGATTGCAGATTTTAGATTGCAGATTTAAAAAAAACCTGAAGACTAAACTCCGAAATCAGTGGTCTCTCACCCAATTCCCTTTTAATGTGTTTTCGTAAAAAGTAAAAACACAACCTTAATTCGGTTGCAAATATAGAATATTTGAATTTTAAATTCATTACAATTTGTTTATATATTTGTAATAAATAAAAACGCTATGGAACCGATTATCGTCCATCCAAAAAACAACAAAGAACAAAAAGTGATCAAAGCTTTTCTAGAAGCATTGAAAATTAAGTTTGAAAACCCTAAAACCAAATCCGAGAAGATTGATTATAATCCTGAATTTGTTGCTACTATGGAACGAAGTATCCAAGATGCGAAAGAAGGAAAAGTTACTAGAATCAAACTTGATGATATATGGAAATAGATTTTACTAAAGAAGCAACAGATCATTTGAACTATTTCAAAAGAACAAATGACCAAATGATTCTGAAGAAAATCCGTCAACTTTTAGAAGTAATTGTAGAAACTCCCTATTCTGGAATTGGAAAGCCAGAACCATTAAAACATTATTTGTCTGGACTTTGGAGCAGAAGGATTAATTAAGAACATCGATTAGTTTACGAAGTCCTAGTAGCTGATAATTTAATTTTAATAGATTCCCTAAAAGGTCATTATTAAAATCACCATTATTACTCATCCTCCTTTTTCTTTGAAAGTTTGATAATTAGCCAAACAAAACCAATCAGAAAATGCAAGACGATAATTCCTGCAACGACGTACATAAAAGTATTTGAATCGCCTCTCATCACTTCCTTTTTAACAAATTTACTTTCTTTGATTGGGCTTTAATGTATCAAAAGTTACACAAGTTAAATTTTGTAAAAACAAAAATGATACTTTTGTAGAAAATCACTTTAGATGAAATCTTTACATAATAATGCTATCTGCTTTTTAGTCTTTTTGCTTTTCATCCAATGCAAAGAAGTCCCTAAAAATGAAAATGAAATTGCCTCTTCAAAAAATGAAATTCAATATGCCAAAGGCCTAGAAATCTACAAACACAAAGGTTTTACAATACTGAAAATCACAAATCCTTGGCCCAACGCCAAAGAAAATTTCACCTATATTCTCCAAGAAAAAAACGGAATTATTCCGGATAGCTTGAAGCAATTCACAGTAATTCCAGTTCCTTTAAAATCGATTGTCGTGACCTCAACGACTCACATTCCTGCACTGGAATTGTTGAGCGTCGAAAATACCTTGGTCGGGTTCCCGAATACCGATTACATTTCTTCAGAAAAAACCAGAAAGCGCATTGACACTGGAAAAGTCAGAGAAGTAGGCGTCAATGAAAACCTAAACACCGAAGTTTTAATCGATATGAAACCCGATGTGATTGTTAGTTTTGGCTTGAACAACAGCAATCCTACATTGGATAATCTTCAAAAAAGTGGCCTAAAAGTAATGCTCAACGGCGATTGGACCGAACAATCTCCATTGGGAAAAGCCGAATGGATTAAGTTTTTTGGTGCCTTATATGGATTGGATGCCAAGGCAAACACCATCTTTTCCGAGATTGAAAAGGAATACAATACTACTTTGGCTTTGGCTAAAAAAGCACCAAACAAACCAACGGTTCTCAGCGGCGCAATGTATCAGAAAATATGGTATGTTCCACAAGGTGAAAGTTGGGCTTCTCTATTTTTGAAAGATGCGAAATCCTCTTATTTATGGGCAAAAACGAAAGGAACTGGAAGTTTATCTGTTCCCTTTGAAGCAGTACTAGAAAAAGCGAAAAATGCCGAATTTTGGATTGCTCCCGGTAACTTTTCCTCCCTAAAAGAAATGAGCGACAGCAATCCGCATTACAATGAGTTTGCCTCGTTTAAAAATAAAAAAGTATATTCGTATGCTGTAAAGAAAGGTGCAAAAGGTGGAATTCTTTATTTCGAATTATCGCCAACGCGACCTGACTTGGTTTTGAAAGATTTAATCAAGATTTTTCATCCGGAATTGCTACCGAATCATAAACTTTATTTCTTTCAGAAATTGGATTAAAAAGAGCCACAAAGACACGAAGACTCAAAGAAAATTTTAAAGATAAAAACTTTGCGACTTGGTGCCTTCGTGGCAAAAAAACAAACAAGCTTGCAAAACAAAAACCGAAATACCCTTCTATTCGCCCTATTGACCTTGTCATTACTAACTTTTTTGTTGGTAAACATTAGTTTGGGATCGGTTTCCATTCCAATAAAAGACGTTTTCAATAACCTAATTGGAGGAAATTCCAGCAAAGAAACCTGGGATTATATCATCGTCAATTATAGATTACCCAAAGCCATTACAGCCATCCTCGTAGGAATGGGACTCGCCATCAGCGGTTTGTTGATGCAAACTTTATTCCGAAATCCATTGGCCGGCCCTGATGTTTTGGGATTAAGTTCCGGGGCGAGTTTGGGCGTGGCAACGGTTATTTTAGGTGCGGCTTTTCTGCCACCAATTTTGTCTTCGTTTTTGCTTTCATCTTATGGAATTATTCTCGCTTCCAGTTTAGGTAGTTTCTTGGTTTTATTGGCGGTTTTGTCGGTTTCGCAAAGATTACGCGACACAATGGCCATCTTGATCGTTGGCTTGATGTTTGGTAGTTTAACTAGTGCTTTTGTGGGAACACTAACTTATTTCAGTTCCGCCGAACAATTGCAAAAATTCACTTTTTGGTCGTTTGGAAACCTCGGAAATTTATCTTGGTCATCCATTGTGATTTTATCCGTTTGTGTGGGTATTGGTTTGCTTTTAAGTCTTGCAAACATCAAACCCTTGAACGCATTACTGCTTGGCGAAAACTACGCCCGAAGTTTGGGAATGAATTACAAAAGAACCCGAATGATTATCATTTTGGCCACCAGCATTTTGACTGGAAGTATTACTGCATTTGCCGGTCCGATTGCCTTTATAGGGTTGGCTGTGCCTCACATTGCCAAATTGATTTTTCAAACCAGCAATCACACCATTTTGTTTTGGAGTACTTTGTTATTAGGAGCAATTATTATGTTGGTTTGCGACAGTATTTCGCAACTTCCGGGCAGTGATATTACCTTGCCAATTAATGCTGTTACTTCGATTTTTGGCGCGCCAATAGTGATTTGGCTACTCATTCGAAAACGTAAAATGATGCACTAGATTTTTTAAACGCATAGAAACATAGTTTTTATTACTTTTATCAAGACGCTTCGCTTAATTGAAGTAATTCATAGTTTTATAAACGACGAATTGGGTTAAATAACCTTAAGATTCTATTTATTTAATATTAAAAAAAGCACTACTATGATAACACAAAAATATTTAGATGATTTGACTTATGAAGTCATTGGATCTGCGATTGAAGTGCATAAAATAATGGGGAGAGGTTTGCTCGAAAGTGTTTATCATCAGTGCATAAAAGAAGAATTAGCTCTTAGAAAAATAAACTTTTCTACAGAGATGAAAGTTCCTCTAGTCTATAAAACAAAAGAACTCAAAGTAGATTTTAAATGTGATTTATTTATTGAAAATTGTTTAGTTGTAGAATTAAAATCCGTAATACAACCAAATCCCATATTCGAAGCTCAACTTTTAACGTATATGAAACTTTTAAAAGCTCCAAAAGGAATTTTAATCAATTTTAATTGTTTCAATATTTTTAAAGATGGGCAAAAGACTTATGTCAACGAATATTTTAAAAATTTACCCGATAAATAAACAATTTCCCTATGTTTGAAACAAAGTTTCAACTATAAACTCTTTATTTAGAATCAAATAGCTATGTTTCTGTGAGTTTAAAATAATAATTTTATGAATAAATTTTACCCGAAAAATAAACAATTTCCCTATGTTTGAAACAAAGTTTCAACTATAAACTCTTTATTTAGAATCAAATAACTATGTTTCTATGCGTTTAAAAAATCTTTATCAAAATGAACAATACTAATATTCTTTTAACTTCAAATTTAAGCATTGGTTACAAAACCAAAAGTGCAACAACAACAACCATTGCCGAAAATCTCAAATTGAATTTAAAAAAAGGAAAACTTATCGCTTTAATCGGTGCCAACGGTATTGGAAAATCAACACTTTTAAGAACCATCACGGGAATTCAACAACCACTTGCAGGAACGGTTTCGTTGAACGAAAAGAACATTCACGAAATGGATTCCTTGACCTTGGCACAAAATTTAAGTGTCGTTTTGACCGAAAAATTGCCGCCAAGCAATTTGACGGTTTGGGAACTCATCGCTTTGGGTAGACAACCGTACACGAATTGGATTGGAACGCTTACAGACAATGATATTGCCAAAATAAACGAAGCTATTGCCCTGACTCAAATTGAGCATTTGATATCCAAAAGGCATTACGAAATCAGCGACGGACAATTGCAAATCGTTTTGATTGCAAGAGCTTTGGCTCAAGATACGCCTTTAATCATTTTGGATGAACCCACTACCCACTTGGATTTACTACACAAAGTCGTGCTTTTTAAACTCCTGAAAAAACTAACCCAAGAAACAGGAAAATGCATTTTGTTTTCAACTCACGACATCGATATGGCGATACAACTGAGCGACGAAATGATAATTATGACTCCCGAAAATACAGTACAAGATCAGCCTTGTAATTTGATTTTGAAAGGCAGTTTCAATACTTTATTCAAAGACGAACATATTGTTTTTGATAGAGAAAAGGGTAAGTTTGTGATAAGTTCATAACAACAAAACCTCCAAAAAAGGCAAAGCGTTTTAAAAGTTTATTTGGAGTAGCATTTACTAATACTAAATAAAATTATATTTTAACCAAATCTGACTAGTCTGTTTGTAATGCTAGAGAGGATCCCACCTCATCTGCGTAGAGACTTTTCTTTTCATAAAATGCCCCCAAATAGTGTCTAACTTTTTGGGGGCATTGCAATTTCGGGGCTTTTTTATGTTAAATATAAAAATGGCTAGTAGCCATAAGTACTTTATTAATTTTTTTTTAACGTTTGGTCGCTTGGCAATGTGGCGGATTAAGCAAGCGAAATCTTTCGGTTAATGACTAATTTTACAAGTACAAAACCAACTTCAAATTAAGCCTAATCCCGCCATATTGCCAAACGACGGTTATAAGCCGTTTTTATTTCCTTTTCGCCACTCTTCCAGTGTCTTCAAAGTTTTAGTTTTTGGATTGAAGTATTTTATTTCAAAAGTTTTTTGGTCTACATAATAATTTAATTCTTTATTCTCGGCTTCTACTCTAATCCAATAATAACTTTTTCCAGTATCATATGGAGATTCTAAAATGGTAGTTGAAGACCAATGTTGATTTTCAGGCATTTTTATCAGTAATTGCGTAATCTTGTGTCGTTTTTCATTATCAACATTACAAATCTCACAAATTTCAAAATTTGGATTTCCAGTAGGAAAAAAAATTTCATTCAATAGAGGCTTATTTTTTTCAAGTTCGTCAACTCTTTTTTGAGTCCATATGTAATAAATAAAATGTTTTCTCGATTTATCATCTTTGAGACCATACTTATAAGTTTTAAGAGCAGATGTTTTGTCTCCTATACTTTCATAATAATTCCCAATCGCATAATAATCACCATTCGAATTGCCAATGCTGTCAATAAATGATTTAGCTGTCTTGAAGTCTTTTAATTTGACATAATTTGCTGCATAGGAAATAGCTGTATTTCCAGTTTTGTCATCTTCGAAATTTAGTTCCCTAATCGATTCTTTGTACTTGCCAATATGATAAAACAACTCTGCCTTAAAACTATGTAAGCTTTGGTCTATGTTAGGTTTAATTTGGGATTTGTATTTATCTGTTTTATTTTGGTTTGCAGTAAATAAACTGTCAATTTTTAAAAGCACTCTATTAGGATTCTTTTCAGATTCGCGATATAATTTAGTTAAAACAACTTCGAAATTTCGCATTTCTTCTGAAATTTTTTCGTCTTCTTGATGCATTGCAATATGACTTTTTTCAAATGTCATATCAGGAGCATTTTCTTTACAAGAAAAAAGGAGTATTAACAAAAAGAATGTTGTTATTTTTAGGTTTCTCATAAATGGCTTATAACTCGTTTATAGGTCCGACAAAATCAGACTTATCACTCCAATTATGAGTGGATAGGTCTGACAGCAATCAGACTTTATTAGTATTCAAATATAGCTAAATTCCTTTATGTTTACAATGTATTTTCCTAAAAAAAATATTCAAATTTGCTATAAATAAGCCCTAAACAGTGGCCTTTTTTGTATGCTATTTTTAGTTAAATTTACTTTTCAAAAAATTAGAAGCAATGGCGTTTTTAAATAGCATTAATAGTAAAGCAAAAGCATTGCTTAATTCTGGATTTGGCACCAATTCTAGTAGTTACGGTGGGCGTTTTCTCAATAAAGATGGTACGGCAAATGTTCAAAAACGTGGAATGGGTTTTTTTAACCACATCAGTTGGTTTCACACTTTGCTCGATATGCCTTCTTGGAAGTTTATTTCTGTTATCTTATTTTTTTATATTGTTATTAATCTTGTCTTTGCGCTTATTTACTTTGCAATAGGGGTCGAGCACTTAAATGGTATTAATACTTCTAGTTCTTTATGGGTACAATTTGGACAGGCTTATTTTTTTAGCGCCCAAACTTTTACAACGGTGGGTTACGGTCATATCAGTCCGTCGGGATTTTTGACAAGTGCCATTTCGGCAGCCGAAGCGTTGACGGGTTTGCTAAGTTTTGCCATTGCTACAGGTTTATTCTTTGGGAGATTTAGTAAACCAGTAGCGTTTCTGAAATTTTCTCATAACGCAATCATTGCTCCTTATCGAGATGGTACCGCCTTGATGCTAAGGGTTACACCTTTTAAAAACACTAATTTTACTGAGGCCGAGGTCAAAGTGACATTAGGAATGAATGTTCCTGAAAATGGTGTAATGAAGAATCAATTCTATACCTTGGATTTGGAGATGGATAGAGTAAATTCCTTAAATCTAAGTTGGACCTTGGTGCATCCTATCACAGAAGAGAGTCCGTTGTATGGATTTTTAAAGGAGAATTTCACCAATACTACGGGCGAAATAATGGTTTTCGTAAAAGTCTTTGACGATATGTATAGCACGGTCGTCAGTACTCGAACTTCTTACACTTTTGCTGAGGTAGTTTATGGCGCTAAATTTAAGCCAATGTTTACTAGAAGTAATGATAATTCCAAGACTGTTTTGCATTTGAATATGCTAAACGAATTTGAGCACGTTAGTTTTTAAATAATTTGGACAAATTCAGTTCCAAAGTATTTTCTTAAAATTTCAAACTTCACATAAAAAAAGTCCCAATAAAGGGACTTTCTGACTATCATATTCTGAATTTATTTTTTCTTCAATTTCTCTTTAAAAAAATCAATAGTTCTTGTCCAGGACAAACTAGCTGCTTTTTCATCATAACGTGGAGTAGTATTGTTATGAAAACCGTGATTCACACCTTCGTAGAAATAAGCGGTGTGCTCTACTTTATTCTTTTTGAGAATGGCCTCATAAGCGGGCCAGCCTTCGTTTACTCTGCTGTCTAAACTGGCGTATTGTAAGAGTAGTGGAGTGGCTACTTTTTCGGCATCTTCAGCGGTAGGTTGTCCTCCATAATAAGGAACTGCGGCCGGTAAAGTGGGGATTTTCACGGCCATCATATTCGAAATCCAACCGCCAAAACAAAATCCTACCACGCCAACATAACCAGTACAATCTTTGTGCGATTTGAGGTATTCGTAGGCGGCAATAAAGTCTTCGAGCATTTCTTCGCGAGTTCGTTTTTTTTGTAATTCTCTTCCCGCATCATCATTGCCGGGATAACCTCCCAAGGGTGACAATGCATCGGGAGCCAAAGTAATAAAACCTTCCAAAGCGGCTCTTCTTCCTACGTCCTCAATATAGGGATTTAGGCCGCGATTTTCGTGTACAACAATAATTCCCGGTAATTTTTTCTTGGTTCCCGTGGGTTGTGATAAAAGCCCTTTTATTTTTCCTCCGCCTTTTGGAGATTCGTAGGTTATGAATTCTGATTTTAGCCTTGGATCTTCCGGTTTTATAGTAATCGAATCCACGTAATTGGGTGTCATAAAACTGAGTAAGGTGGGCAAAGTGAGGCTTCCCACGGCAAAAACGGATAGTTTTTCGATGAATTCCCTTCTTTCGATTTTGTTGTGGGCGTAGTCGTCGTACAAGTCAAATACTTCTTGACTAATAGCTTCTTTAGTTATCTTTTTCATAATAGCTGTTTTTGAAGCCTACAATTTAGCAAATAATATGATTGTCGCCTTATTTTTTTTAAAGCGCAATAAGTCAGAGAGTTTTTTTGAGCATCTGCCAATATATGCAAAGTCGACCTCCGACGTCTTGTTTCAAAAAACAACTTTAAAATGTGGTGCGTGCTGGCAATCGAATGTATTCGGCTACCGAAAAATTAGATGCAAAATAAGATGCTCAAGGCTTGTTCAACATTCGTATTATCCAATTGGTTTTTTACAATGCTATGCAGTTTTTTGTATTTTTCTTCTGAATCAGGAGTTTGTAAAGCGGCAATAACTTCTGGTATTTTTTTGCATTTTGCAATGGATTCAAGCGAAGGTTTCTCGGCCATATTTCCTAACCTTCCCAAATCATTTCCAGTTAAGACTTTACTATTTATGGCGTGTATTGGCAAAGCATCTACGCCAATTCCCTTGCTATAAATAGGTTTTGGAATTTCAAATAGCGAATCTTTACCTGCTCTGCAATACCAATTTCCGCCCATTCGCGCCACCAAATCCAGTTTTTCGGTAGCTAAATTGCCGTCGTTTCCTTTGTATTCATTTCTGATATGAATATTTACTACTCTCGAAATGATTAAATTGCCGGCGCCACCCTCGGCACCTAATTCAATCACATTTTCGACAATACATTCAAATGAAATTGGGGCTTCGGCAACTCGTGGTGGTTTTACCTTGTCGGAGGCAACGGGAGTAAATCCAGATTTTGTAAATTCATTTATTCCTTTTTTGTATTCTGTGCTGGAGAGTGACATTTGTTCCACCATTGGAAAATTGACAATATTGATCACTACCTCATTGACTTCTTTGACATTTTCGTAAGTGTGCTTTGTCGTGCTATCTTTTATTCTTCTAGCGGGCGAAAATATCAGGATAGGCGGGTTGGCACTAAAAACATTAAAAAAACTAAATGGACTCAAATTCACATTTCCATTTTTGTCCACGGTACTTGCTAATGCAATAGGTCTTGGCGCAACGGCTGTTAGCAATAGTTGCTGTAACTCCACTGTGGAGATCGTGTTTGGGTCTATTGTGGTCGTTTTTTCTTCCATTTGAAATACTTTATAATGCCGGTAATAATTGCGATTTGACTTCGCCAAAGCCCACTCGAATGCCGTCTTTTTCGCAAAAACCTCTCATAATCACGGTGTCAAAATCTTCGATAAAAGTTCTTTTTTCGCCATCATTTAAAGTGATTGGTTTTTGACCTCCCCAAGCGAGTTCTAGCATAGAACCAAAACTATTGGATTCTTTCCCGCTAATAGTGCCCGATGCCATCAAGTCGCCTATTTTTACATTGCAGCCATTGCTGGTGTGGTGGGCCAATTGCTGTGACATATTCCAATACATATATTTAAAATTAGAATGTGATACTATCGTTTCAGACTTGTCTTTTGGCTCAATCGCTACTTCCAAATTTATGTCATAATTTTTTAGACCATCATACTCCAAGTACGGCAATACTTTTGGATTTTGTTCTGGTCCTTTAATTCTAAATGGTTCTAAAGCTTCTAAAGTTACTACCCACGGAGACATTGAGGAGCCGAAGTTTTTTGCTAAAAAGGGGCCTAGCGGAACGTATTCCCATTTTTGAATATCCCTTGCCGACCAATCGTTGAATAACACTTTTCCAAAAATATAGTTCTCGGCATCAGCCGTATTTATTTTTGTACCTAGACTAGTATTTTGGCCAATAATAAAACCCATTTCTAATTCAAAGTCGACACGACACGAGGCTTTAAACACTGGAGCATCTGAATTAGGTGGTTGAACTTGTCCCATCGGTCGATGAATGTTTTCACCACTCACGACAATCGAAGAGGCTCTGCCATGATATCCCACAGGCAAATGTTTCCAATTGGGTAAAAGCGCATTATCGGGATCTCGAAACATCATTCCTACATTGGTTGCGTGCTCGATGCTGGAATAAAAATCGGTGTAATCGCCAATCGCAATCGGCAGATGCATTTGAACCTCGCTTTGCAAATGAAATAGGTTTTTACTCTTTTTAAAAACAGAATTTTCGTCGCACAATTCCTTTTGAATAATTTCGCGAACGGTATTGGTTTTCTCTTTTCCTAAAGCAATAAAGTCGTTTAAAAAATTATTTTTAAACACACTTTTTTTAATTTTCAATCCTTTAAAAACGCCTAATTTTCGTGCAATAGTGAGATCTAAAATTTGATTTCCAATTGCAATGCAAACTCTCGGTTTTGTGGAAGGAGTGGAATAAATTCCGAAGGGAATATTATAAATTGTAAAATCGGATGGATCGGGTATGGAAATCCAAGTTTTCATAAGGTGATTTTTTAGGTTTCGAAATTATTTACAACGGAGGTTAAAAGATTCTCTTTTTGGCCATCAAATTAAAGTATCAATTTTGGTTAACTAATTAAATTCATTCCATTAGAAATTAATTTTTCGAGATTACTGTCTGATTTCAAATGGGTTAAATGGTCATAAACCACTTTTTTTAGTGGAGTATCAGCATTGAAAACTAGTTCGTAAATCTCCAAGGGCAAAAGCCAATCTTTGGGGTATTTGTCTTTTAACTCGTCTAATATTTTGGACAGCAATTCGATATCCACAATTTTAGTATCGCGCATATCTCTCACTGTTTGATAGTGTTGGTGCAGATTTAATTCGGATTCCGAATAGTTTATTTTATGGGTTTTAACAGTAGAAACTTGGTATAAATCCTGAAAAGATTCAACCGCTGCAGGACCTGCATAAGCCGAAATAATTTCTTTTCCGATAGCCATATCATAAACGCCCCATTCAGGCTGAAAGAGGATGTTTTCATAATGCGATACGGTACAATCTTGGAACGAGATTAGGATTATTTTCCCTCTTAAATCACGCTTTCCAGTAATAATCTGGCCTTCCACTTTTATTCCACCTTCGAATAAAAGAGTAGTTCGCTTTCCTTCATAAATGCCGTAGATTTCTAAATCGCGGGGCGACATATCCTCGATGGCCAAATTGATTCCTTCTAATTTTCCTATCGGGCTTCCGAAACCTGCCGCGTGATAACTGGTTCCGTGTCCGATTAGTTCTTTGTCTCTTGAAGCCAAAGCACTTTTCCCACTGGTTTGAATATAAATCGGTTTATTTTCACTACTGATGACCTTCGAAAATAGTCCAGAAATTTGAATTCCTGTACTCAGCTCGATGGTACCAATGTTTTTGGATTGAATCAATTTTTCAACTCCAGAAAGTCCGCCAGTCCGCAAAGCCATTTTATTGGCAAATTTTTCCAAAACGTAACTTAAATAAGCAAAATCGGGTGTTACAAAAAGCTGTGGTTGCTGCTTTGTAATGTCAAAACTTACATTTGCCGCTTCTATTGAAAAAGGTATTTTTTTGACACTGTCTTGCAAACATAATTTGCTTTCTCCAATAGAAGATAATAATCCAGCACCATATATTTTCGGATTCGATAATTCCCCAATTAAACCATACTCGACGGTCCACCAATGGAGATTTCGAATCTGAGCCATTTCTGATAATTCACCCATATTGTTTTGAATATCATTTAAAACGGCAAGTGCTTCTTCTATTTCTGGTTCGGGCGTATTGGGATCCTCTTTTAAAATAGATACTTTTCTGACGGCTTCATATAATTCATAATCTTTAGAGGAAGAAATTGCTTTACTGCCAATTTCGCCAAATCGCCTCAGGTATTCTGCATATTCGGGGTTTGCAATAATTGGAGCATGTCCTGCAGCCTCGTGAATAATATCGGGGGCTGGAGTATAGGCAATATGATCAATGGTACGAATATCAGAGGCGATTACGAGTACATTATAAGCCTGAAACTCCATAAACGCATTTGGCGGAATAAAACCATCTACTGAAACCGCTGCCCAACCAATGTCCTTCAGGATGCGATTCATGCCTTCCATTTCAGGAATTTTGTCGATGGAAATTCCTGTTTTGGCAATCCCTTCCAGATAATAGCCGTGAGCTACATTTGGCAAATAATTCGTATTTAATCGCATCACATAACGCCAAACAGCTTGATTTTGCGCGGTGTATTGCTCGTAGGGCTGCTTGACAATAAATTCATGCAAATGCTTGGGCAGTCGTTTTGTTACTGTATTCCATTTCAATTGATGACTTAGACCCCTTTCCATAGTAGCTTTTATAAATTTATAATGTTCCTCTATTTTGTTGTTCTCTTTCGATAGCTTCAAATAAAGATTTGAAGTTTCCTACACCAAAAGATTGTGCACCTTTTCGCTGTATCACTTCAAAAAACATCGTCGGACGATCGACAATGGGTTTCGTAAACAATTGCAATAAATAGCCTTCTTCGTCCCGGTCAATTAAAATTCCGTGTTTTTTTAGTGTTTCTACATCTTCATCAATGGCTCCCACTCGGGCTATTAAATCATCATAATAGGCTTCGGGTACATACAAAAATTCTACTCCTCGGTCTCGCATTGCTGAAACAGTCGAGACAATATCGTCAGTGGCTACGGCGATATGTTGGACTCCAGGACCACCATAGAAATCTAAATATTCTTCAATCTGGGATTTCTTTATTCCTTTGGCAGGTTCATTAATTGGAAATTTGATTCTGCCATTTCCGTTACTCATCACCTTGCTCATTAGTGCCGTGTAATCTGTAGAAATATCGTCGTCAGTAAAAGAAATAATTTGGGCAAATCCCATCACTTCCGCATAAAATTTACACCAAGTATTCATTTCGCTCCAGCCGACGTTGCCTACCATGTGGTCTATAAATTTTAACCCAATAGGTTCGGGATTATAGTGTGATTCCCATTTTTTATAACCGGGTAAAAATACTCCATTATAATTTTTTCGTTCTACAAAAAGGTGAACTGTTTCGCCGTAAGTGTAAATTCCTGAGCGAATGACATAGCCCTTTTCATCGGCTTCTTTTGTAGGCTCCATAAAGGGTTTTGCACCTCTTTTGGTGGTTTCTTCGAAAGCCTTTGTAGCATCCTCAACCCAGAGTGCAATGACCTTAACGCCGTCTCCGTGTTTGTTTATGTGCTCATTAATTAATCCATCTTTTCCCAACGGAGTGGTTAGCACAAGTATTATCTTATCTTGTTTTAATACATAAGAAACACGATCTTTAAGTCCTGTTTCTAGACCGGCATAAGCGTGCGACTGAAATCCAAAAGCGGTTTTGTAAAAGTGAGCACTTTGCTTTGCATTTCCTACATATAACTCCACATAATCGGTTCCTAACAAAGGAAGAAAGTCTTCCGCATCAGAAAACAGTTTTTTAAGTCCGTATTCTGTGTTTTGGAGCCCTTTTAATTGTTTAATTTCTGCCATTTTGTTTGTTATTAGGATTTAATGATGGCTATCAAGCCAAGATTGATAATAGTCTTCATCGGCAATCTTCAATGCTTCGTCAGTAACCATAAGGGGTTTGAATGTATCGACCATCACCGCTAACTCCAAAGTTTCTTTTTTGCCAATACTTTTTTCCATTGTTCCCGGATGTGGTCCGTGTGGTATACCCGCAGGATGCAGAGTGATTTGACCTTTTTCTACATTTTTTCTACTCATAAAATCACCATCAACATAGTACAAAACCTCGTCGGAATCGATATTGCTGTGATGATACGGTGCTGGAATAGCTTGGGGATGATAATCGTAAAGCCTCGGTACAAATGAACATATTACAAACGCCTTTGTCTCAAAAGTTTGGTGCACAGGTGGCGGCTGATGAATGCGACCTGTTATGGGTTCAAAATCATGAATCGAAAATTTGTATGGAAAATTATAGCCATCCCAACCCACTACACTAAAGGGATGTGCTGCATAAACGTATTCGTGAATCGTATTCTGCTTTTTGACTTTGATGATAAAATCACCTTGTTCATTATGCGTTTCTAATTCGGAAGGTCCGTGAATGTCGCGTTCGCAGTAGGGAGCATGTTCTAACAGTTGGCCAAACCAATTGCGGTATCTTTTAGGAGTATACACAGGGCTTTTAGATTCTACAATAAAAAGTCGGTTGTCTTCCGAGTCAAAATCGATTTGGTAAATGATTCCACGGGGAATGACAAGATAATCACCGTATTTAAAGTCAATATTCCCTAAGTGCGTTCTTAATTTACCGGTACCTTTATGAACGAAAATAACTTCGTCTGAATCAGTGTTTTTATAAAAATAGTCGCGCAAGGATTTTTTTGGAGCGGCCAAAACGATGTAACAATCACTATTTGCTAAAACTGTTTTTCTGCTTTCTAAAAAATCATCTGTTGGCGTAATATTGAATCCCTTGAGGCTCAAAGATTTCATATTTTTTTCGACCGCAATTTTTGGTAAAACATCGTAAGATTTCAAAATTTCTTTTACTTGGGTCGGACGTTGTGTATGATATAATAGCGAAGACATACCATCGAAACCGACAGTGCCAAAAAGCTCTTCGTAGTAGAAATCTCCTTGCTCGCTCTTAAAAATAGTGTGCTTTTTAGCGGGTATATTTCCTAGTTTGTGATAAAATGGCATAATTTTTCATTAAAATTAATAGTTTCACTTCCCTTTTCGATATTGTTCTGTAATTTTTGTATGGCTAAATGTAGCGAATTTTCAGCTAGGTTAAGACCGTTCGGGCATAATTCAAAGGTTTTTAGTAGTGCGCCTTTAATAATGGCGGCGGTGTCTTCGAATAGAATTTCATCCGTTATTTCATCTTCGTGTTCCATTAAATAGGAAAAAACTCGTGCCATACCACAATTGGCAATAAAATCTGGAATAACGGCTACTTTACGGTCTATTTCAGACAAAAGAGGCCCCATAAAGATTTCCTTGTCATTAAAAGGTACGTTTGCTCCGCAGCTTACTACTTCTAATCCGTTTTGAATTAAAGTATCCATTTGTGATTTTTCGACCATTCTGGATCCAGCCGCTGGTATAAAAATTTCTGCGCCAATGGACCAACTTTTTTGCATCACCTCTTCAAAAGAAAGAAAGGACAATTCCGACTCTAAGTTAGTTTTTTTTGCTAACAAATGTTGTATTTCTTCAAAATTAAATCCTTCTGCATTAACAAATCCTCCGTTATAATTGAGAATTCCAACGATTTTGACACCATATTGGGCTAAATAAAATCCGGCCGCAGCGCCTACATTTCCCCAACCTTGGATGATGGCTCTTTTGCCTTTTAGCGTGCCACCCCAAATGGAATAATACTGTTTAACTGCTTCTGCAACGCCAAATCCTGTGATTAAATCTGCTATTTTATAGCGAACAGTTCCCGACGGAATATAATTTTTATCCGTAACGATTTTGGATACTCCATATTGCAGTCGTTCTATTTTCGTTTGGTTTTGACTTCGGTCTAAATTAAAATAGCCGTTTACAACACCTTCTTGTGGATGAGCTAATCCAAGATTTTCTGTAATAGGAATAACTTCATGCAATTCGTCAACATTCAAATCGCCGCCCGTTCCGTAATAATTTTTTAATAGGGGAAGAATGGCTTTATACCATCTTTTTAGAACACCAAGCTTTCTAGTGTCGTGCGGATCGAAATCAATACCCGATTTTGCGCCCCCAATTTGAGGGCCAGAAACGGTGAATTTTACCTCCATTGTTTTTGCTAAAGAGACCACTTCATCTTTATTTAACCCTTTGCGCATTCTCGTTCCACCTCCAGCGGCGCCCCCTCGCAAGGAATTAATAACAACCCAACCTTTTGCCTCAGTCTCTTTATCATTCCATTCAAAAATAATTTCTGGCGCAGTATGTTCGAAAATCTCAATTAGGTTCGGCATGTGATTGTGTTTAGAATTACGTGCAACAAACATAAATTAACCCTTGTATAATTGAACAAATCACTATTAATAATGTTTAATTTTGGTATTTTAGACTGTATAAATGTATTTTAGCAGAATATTATTCTAAAAAAGTTGTGTAGATTTGTTGAAACAATTATTTTATTCTGAATATGAATCCACCATTAGACCCTATCGATTTACAAATTCTTGATTTATTGCAAGAAGATAGCCGCATCACCATAAAAAGCATGTCGGAAATTTTAAAACTATCAGCGACACCCGTTTTTGAAAGAATAAAAAAATTAGAAAAAAACGGCTATATCAAGAAATATGTGGCTTTACTGAGTGAACGCAAATTGGGTTTGAAACAAGTTATTTTTATCAATTTAACCTTAAAAGAACATACGCGGAGTTACTTAGAAAAATTCGTCAAAGAAGTGAAAGAGTTTCCAGAGGTTATCGAATGTTATCGAATTACTGGTAATTTCGATTTTTTAATAAAGGTATTGGTCGAAGATATTGAGAGTTACGAAACATTTATTTTAACCAAACTTTCGCTGTTGTCCAATCTGGGTAATGTGCAAAGTCATATTGCGCTTTCTGAATCCAAAAATTCAACAAAAATTAAATTAAAATAACCCGTTGGGTGTAATTCAATTTAATTTTTTTTAAACACATAGAATCATAGTTTTTTATTAATTTTATTAAGACGCTTCGCTTGATTTTAGTAAATCATAGCTATGTGAACCCAAGAACTGGGCTATCCAACTCTTTTTTCTATGATTCTATGCGTTTCAATTTTACTATTTCTAAAAATTTAATAATTTCACCCAACGGGTTAAAATAAAATTAAGCAATATTCTCTAATCCGCCCGGGAAGGGTCTGTAAGCATAATAATGTAGCACCTCTTCAATCGCCATTTTCAAAGCCTCGTTTATTGGGACCAAAATGGTTCCCATTTGGTAATCTATTTGTGCCAATTGCATATAGTAATCGGTAAAAATAGGTACATAGAGTCCATCGCTTATTAATTTTTCAGTCGAATTGAAGTTTTCTAGTTGGTCTTCTTTTATGATTTTGCAGATGGCTAATCGGAGTTTGGCGTATTTGTCTCGACTGGCGGCATAGCCAAAAAGTCGGCAAATCATTCCACGATAGCTATAGTTGCTGCAACTTCCGTTGTATTCTTCCAAAAGGGCTAGAGGTCGGTAAATGTGGCAAGTTGTGATGGGAGAATTGTCTAATTCTAATAAGACTTCTTCGGCTTTTCCGTTTAAAAATAAATGAAATGCCCAAGGTAGAAATTCCAAGGGCGATGCATCGATGTCGGGTTTGGAGCAACATTTGCCACAGCCAACAAGGCAATGTAAATTGGTTGCGGATTTGAAAGCGGTAATTTCTTTTTCAAGTCGACTATACAATGCTTCAACCTGCCGAACTTTTTGTTCAATTGCCATTTTTTTGGTAAGGTAGTCTATTAAAAATGGCTTTAGGAAAAGAAAGGGTTTATTTGTGTTTTATTTGGCACGGATGTGTTTTAGTATGCCAATACCTGAAACTATTGTCCAACTTCCTTCCAGAATTATAAATGGCATATAATGCATCAGCACCGAAGCCAAACATGCCAAACCCGCTCCGATAAAATTCATCATCAAATAGGATAAATTATCCTTGTCAAGTTTGTTATTTAGGTTCAAAAAGTAAGCAAATAATAGGATGGCGACACCTATGAAGCCAATGATATCTACGTTTGTCATAATGCATTTACAATTAGTGATTAAGGGAAAAGAACTTCGATTTGATTGCTCCAAATTGCAAATTTCAAATATAATTCTATTTCTTTTAAAATTTTATTTAGGTTTAGTAGTATCAATTAATATATTTTTTATACATTTGTTTAATAAATTTCAAAAAATGATAAACAGTACATACAATGTAAAGAGTGTTTTCAGTATCAAGGATCTTGAAAACTTATCGGGGATAAAGGCTCATACCATTAGAATATGGGAAAAAAGATACAATATCCTTGAACCTATGCGTTCTGATACCAATATCAGAAATTACGATTTAAAAAGCTTGCAAAAACTACTCAATGTAGTTTTGTTGAATGATTATGGGTACAAGATATCCAGAATTGCGGAACATTCATCCGAAAAGATAGAAATTCTGGTGCGTGAAATTATTTCCGAAAAAAGCACCAAGAATCATGCTTTAAATGCTTTTAAAATGGCAATGATCAATTTTGATCAAGCTTTGTTTTTTAATACTTATAATAGCTTGCTAGCCGAAAAAAGTTTTCGTGATGTTTTTTATGAAGTGGTTGTCCCTTTAATGGAAGAAATTGGTTTGTTGTGGCAGGCGGGAACAATTACACCAGCGCAAGAGCATTTTATTAGTTTTTTAATCAAACAAAAATTGCTTTTGAATACCGAGAAATTACAAATCTTAGAACCCACTCGAACCGACAAAGTCTTTGTTTTGTATCTGCCCGAAAATGAAATCCACGAATTGGCGTTGATGTATTTGAATTATGAAATTTTGTTAAATGGCTACAAAACGATTTATCTTGGCGAAAGTGTTCCGATTGAAAGCTTGAAGGATATGAAAAAATATTTTGATACAATTGTCTATGTATCGTATCTTACCGTTGAGCCAACCAAAGACGAAATGCCCAATTATATCAAGCAAATATCCGACGAAATTATTGATTCGAATGCGGAAATTTGTTTCCTAGGGCGCCAAATCGAATGCATCGACGACAAGTTCAAATCAGATAAAGTTAAAGTCTTTGATTCGATTGCGGATTTTGTATTAGAATTGTAATTTTTTGTTAAAATCAATATTCTGTTTAACTTTTACGTATATTTGCTAAACAAATGAAAAAATCAATCACAATAATCGGTTCTGGGTTTTCGTCTTTAGCGGCTTCTTGCTATTTGGCGAAAGAAGGATATGAAGTCACTATCCTCGAAAAAAATGCCACAATAGGTGGTAGAGCACGGCAGTTAATCAAAGACGGCTTTACTTTTGATATTGGGCCTACTTGGTATTGGATGCCCGATGTGTTCGAGAAATTTTTTGCTGATTTCGGCAAGGAGCCTTCTCATTATTATCAGCTCGAAAAATTAAATCCTGCGTATGTGGTTTATTTTGATGAGTTAGACACGGTTCAAATTCCCGATAATTTACCCGATATATTGGATATTTTTGAAATTCAAGAAAAAGGAAGTTCCAAACACTTGCAATCGTTTCTGGACAATGCCAAGCACAATTATGATGTAGCTATCAAGGATTTGGTTTATCGTCCGGGTATTTCTATTACGGAATTAATTACTCCTGTTACCATAAAAAAAGCCAATCAGTTTTTTAGCACCATTCGTACTGCAGTTCGCGAAAATATAAAAGACAGTCGCTTGCAGCAAATTATGGAGTTTCCAGTGTTGTTTTTGGGTGCAAAACCATCCAACACGCCTTCTTTTTACAGTTTTATGAATTATGCTGATTTTGGTTTAGGAACTTGGCATCCCAAAGGCGGAATGTATGAAGTCATCAAAGCGATTTATGTTTTGGCGATGGAATTGGGCGTGAAAATTAAAACCAATCAGAATGTCGAAAAAATAAATGTCGACAACGGCACAGTAAAAAGTGTGGTTGCCAATGGCGAAACCATTTTTTCAGATGTGGTTTTGAGTGGTGCAGATTACCATCATACCGAAACTTTATTGGATAAAAAATACCGCGGCTATTCCGAAAAATATTGGAATTCGAAAATCTTTGCTCCATCCTCATTATTGTTTTATGTGGCTTTCGACAAAAAAATAAAAAATGTGTCGCATCATACTTTATTTTTTGATACTGAGTTTGATGTACACGCACAAGCGATTTATGATGATCCAAAATGGCCTGAAAAACCACTATTTTACGCTAGTTTTCCAAGCAAAACTGATGAAACCGTGGCACCAGAAGGCAAAGAAGCTGGAATATTTTTAATCCCGATTGCGCCAGGAATCGAAGATACGCCTGAAATTAGAGAGAAATATTTTAACAGTATAATGGAGCGATTTGAATCCTTGACCCACCAAAAAGTGATGGATAATATCATCTTCAAAGAAAGCTTCTGTGTTACTGATTTTATCAATGATTATAATTCATACAAGGGCAATGCTTATGGGTTGGCCAACATCCTGACGCAAACAGCTTTTCTGAGACCGAAAATCATTAGCAAAAAAGTGAAAAACTTATTCTTTACCGGACAACTGACTGTGCCTGGACCCGGTGTTCCTCCATCAATAATATCTGGAAAGATTGTGTCGGAATTGATTAAAAAATCATTTCAAAATCAATCCGAAAAGGGTAGCAAATCTGATGGCGCGGAGACAAATTCAAAGGAAATTAAAGCGGATTCAAGCTTGCGAAGTGTTAAGGCTTACTTTGTTTGATTATTTTATTTGTTAATTGATTTTGAAATTAGAATTACTTGTACTAGTTTTATATTATAAAGTAACTCGTTGGGTGAAATTATTAAATTTTTAGAAATAGTAAAATTGAAACGCATAGAATCATAGAAAAAAGAGTTGGATAGCCCAGTTCTTGGGTTCACATAGCTATGATTTACTAAAATCAAGCGAAGCGTCTTAATAAAATTAATAAAAAACTATGATTCTATGTGTTTAAAAAAATTAAATTGAATTACACCCAACGGGTTATAAAGTATTCTAAACCAACCAAAAATACTATTTCTATGAAAAATTTATTTGATGATGTATCGTTTAAATGCAGTGTGTTAGTGACTAAAAGTTATAGCACTTCATTTTCTTTGGCGGTATATATGCTTGCCCCAAGTATTCGTGAGGCCATTTACAGTATTTATGGTTTTGTTCGTTTTGCTGATGAAATCGTCGATTCCTTTCACGGCTTCGACAAAAAAACTTTGATCGAGGATTTTGAAAACGAGTACTATAAAGCCCAAAAAATGGGTATTAGTTTGAATCCCATTTTGAATTCTTTCCAGCAAACGGTCACTAAATATAATATTCCGGACGATATGATTCAATCTTTTATGAAGAGTATGAAGATGGACTTGATTAAATCAGATTATCATAGTAAAGAAGAATACGATGAATACATTTACGGTTCAGCAGATGTTGTGGGTTTAATGTGTTTGAAAGTCTTTGTGAACGGTGACGACACCAAATACGATGAATTGAAAGACGAGGCCATGCGTTTGGGATCTGCTTTTCAGAAAGTCAATTTTCTGCGTGATTTGAAAGATGATAATTTGGTGCTGAATCGCAATTATTTTCCCGGAGTAGATCTGCGCTCTTTTGATGAAAAAGATAAACTCATGATTATTCAAGAAATCGAAGAAGATTTTAAAGTGGCGCTTCAAGGAATTAAAAAATTACCAATCGAAGCCAAGTTTGGTGTTTACACCGCCTATGTATATTACAAAAAATTATTAAAAAAATTGGAAAATACTCCTTATTTCGAAATCAGAAATTCAAGAGTTAGGATTTCTAATTATACCAAGGGAATTTTGTTCGCCAATTCTTTTGTGACCTATAAACTTAAAATGGTGTAACTTTTTATACCTTTATTGAAACTCTAAAACGATTCAAAATGATTTCTTTTTTAATTTTTCTAGGCACTTATTTATTGATGGAATGTGTGACTTGGTGTACACATAAATATGTAATGCACGGATTTTTGTGGTATTTGCACGAAGATCATCATCAGCCTAAATACGCTAATGTTTTCGAACGCAATGATGTGTTCTTCGTAATTTTTGCCATCCCAAGTATTTTGTTATTTTATTTTGGTGCGCAAGCGGGCTTCGACTATAGATTTTTTATTGGACTTGGAATTTTTGCTTATGGATTAAGTTACTTCATTGTTCACGACATCATCATTCATCAACGTTTTAAATTGTTTAAAAATACTAAAAACAAATATTTGGTAGCCCTGCGCAAAGGTCACAAGGTACATCACAAGCATCTGGGAAAAGAAGATGGTGAATGTTTTGGAATGCTTTTCGTTCCTTTCAAATACTTTAAGATTTAGTATGTCTTTATATTTTTTTTTAAATATAGCCTCTTTCATCATACCATTCTTGTACAGTTTCGAAAGCAGGATGCGCTATATTAAAAGAGCCAAGGCGGTTTTTTCGGCTATACTCATCACGGCGATTTTCTTTATTGTTTGGGATATTATTTTTACCAAATTGGGAGTCTGGAGTTTCAATCCCCGTTACCATTTGGGTGTTGAATTTTTTGAACTACCCATCGAGGAATGGTTGTTTTTTATTTGTATCCCTTATGCCAGTCTTTTTATTCATTTTGCTTTTCGGTTTTTCTTTCCAGCCGTAGCGCTTTCTGACCAATTGGTGAAAAGGATATATTGGGCTTTGGTTGTACTATTGATTCCTACCATTATATTCAATTATACTAAATTATATACAGTAATAAATTATAGTGTTTTGGTACTTCTTTTGACTTATACCGTTTTTAAAGTGCCCCATGTTTTGAATACTTTTTTTATCACTTTCCTGATTGTGCTCATTCCGTTTTCTATTGTCAACGGGATTCTTACCGGAAGTTTTATAGACGAGCCAGTAGTGAGCTACAACAATGCTGAAAATCTAGGAATTCGCCTCGGAACTATTCCTATCGAAGATATTGGCTACGCCTTTTCGATGCTGTTGATGAGTGTGGTTTTGATTACTAAAATTGAAAATAAATAATAATGAAAATTTACAAAATAGAAACCGTTCAGCACATCAGTACTAGCATCGAAGCATGTTGGGCCTTTTTTTCGAGTCCAAGAAATTTACAGAAGATTACACCCGAAGATATGGGTTTTCAAATTACTGATTATGATGGAAAGAGCGTGTATGCCGGACAAGTTATTCAGTACAAGGTTTCGCCTCTTTTGGGTCTAAAATTGAGTTGGATGACCGTGATTACTTCGGTTAAGGAAAATCATTATTTTATCGACGAACAGCGCTTTGGACCTTATGCTTTATGGCATCACAAACATTTTTTTGAGCCTACCGAAAGTGGCGTAAAAATGACCGATGTCGTTCATTATGCCTTGCCTTTGGGATTCCTTGGCAGAATAATGAACACTTTAGTTGTGAAAAATAAATTGAAACAAATTTTCGATTACCGAGTAGTAAAAGTGGACGAAATATTTAATTCTAAAAAATGAGCAAACAAGAAATTACATTTTTTTGGTTCAGAAGAGACTTGCGATTAGAAGATAATGTAGGTCTTTTTTTTGCATTGCAATCGAAGTTTCCTGTGGTTCCGTTGTTTATTTTCGACTTGGCAATTTTGGATAATTTGCCAAAAGATGATCCCCGCGTTGGCTTTATACACGAGTCGTTGGCTAAAATAAATCAGCAATTGGAAGAATTAGGAAGCGCTATTTTGATAAAAAAAGGTAAAACTCAGGAGGTTTGGGGGCAGCTTTTACAAGAATTTGATGTCAAAGAAGTTTATTTCAATAAAGATTACGAACCTTACGCCATCACAAGAGATATGGCAATTGTTGCACTTTTGAAATCCAAAAACATCAGCTCATTTGCCTATAAAGACCAAGTTATTTTCGAAGAAAAAGAAATCAGTAAATCCGATGGTTTGCCCTATACGGTTTACACCCCGTATAAAAATAAATGGCTAGAAAAGTACAACTCCATTGCTCCTGCAGCCGAATACGATGCGTCGAATACATTTTTTAATTTTCATAAAGGCCATTTTGCATTTCCCTCTTTGGGCCAAATTGGATTTGAGGAAAGTGCCATAAAAGTCATTCCTCATAATCTCAAAAATATTGGCAATTATCATGAAACCCGCGATTTTCCTGCCTTGGATACTACCAGTCATCTTTCGCCGCATTTGCGTTTTGGAACCGTCAGTATTCGAAAATTAGTGAATTGGGCAGCTCGGAAAAATCAAGTTTTTTTGAGTGAATTGATATGGAGAGAATTTTTTATGCAAATACTGTTCAGCTTCCCTAAAGTGGTTTCACATAATTTCAAATCAGCTTATGATGGCATTCAATGGCGCAATGATGAGGAAGATTTCAAACGGTGGTGTTCTGGAACTACAGGTTATCCGATGGTCGATGCTGGCATGCGCGAATTGAACGCCACAGGCTATATGCACAACCGAGTGCGAATGGTGGTGGCGAGTTTTCTGTGCAAACATTTATTAATCAATTGGCAATGGGGTGAGGCGTATTTTGCCCAAAAATTATTGGATTTTGAATTGTCTGCCAATGTTGGTAATTGGCAATGGGCCGCCGGTACAGGCTGTGATGCTGCGCCATATTTCAGGGTTTTCAATCCCGAAATTCAACAAAAGAAATTTGACGAAAAAGGAATTTACATCCGAAAATGGATACCCGAATTTGATTTGGGTTATGGTGCGCCGATGGTTGATCACGCCTTTGCCAGAGATAGAGCGATTGCTACTTATAAGGCTGGGATTTTGAAGTAAATACGGCGCCGATTTTTGGAGTAATCTGGTAGTTTCTTTAAGATTTTTAAACCATTAAGCTTTCAAGAAGGAATTAAGTAAAACTAAAAAAACCTAATGCTCTTTATGCTTAATGGTTTAAAAAAATGTGGGCAGTCACTATGGTGGCAGTGTCGAATTTATTGAATTAATTTATTCAACATTCCTTGAAAAATAAAGCCGTGAAAAGGTAAAACGGAATACCAATAGAGTCTTCCCCAAATGCCTTTTGGCTTAAAAGTTGCCGATTGATACAAGGTATTGTTGATGATTTTGAATTCTAGCCAAGCTTCGCCTGGCAACTTCATTTCAGCAAACAAAACTAATTTCCCTTCTTCTTTATTGGCATACAAAACCCTCCAAAAATCCAAGGCATCTCCAGCGTGTATGTCGTGTTTGTTCGTTCTGCCTCTTCGAGAACCCACGCCTCCATATAATTTGTCAATAAATCCTCTCAGGTTCCAAAGCCAATCGCCATAATACCAGCCTGTTTCTCCGCCAATGGACCAAATTCTTTCAATGGTAAAGGCTTTGTTGATGATTTCTTTTTTTCGACGGTCGATATAACAATCTTTTTTCGGAACTTTTAGAAATTTAGAAATGTTCCCTCTAAACCGTCCGCTAATTAATGAATCTTTCCAGCTCGAAGTGACGTCGTCTTTATCTATTTTTAGTAACGCTTTCGACACGGCTAATTCGTAGGTCATAGGCTGTACATCAAGCAATGTATTAATTCTGTTGTCTTTGCAAATTACTTCCACTTTCATACTGCTGACCAATGCCGTAGCCAATTTGTAGGAGGTTGAAGTTACAAAATACAACCAATAGGATGATAATTTGGGCGTCATTATCGGAATGGTGTAAATACGTCTTTTCAAATTTTTCGCTTTGGCAAAACCCAATAGCATTTCTTTGTACGTGAGAATATCAGGACCGCCGATATCAAAATTTTGATCGTAAGTCAAAGGATTTAGCAGCGATTTCGACAAAAATTCAAGTACATCACTGATGGCTATGGGCTGACATTTTGTATCGAGCCACCGCGGCGTAATCATAATGGGGAGCTTTTGAATCAAATCCCGAATAATTTCAAACGAAGCACTGCCAGAACCTACAATAATTCCCGCTCTCAATGTGGTCACGGCGAAACTGCCAGTATTCAATACATCTTCCACTTTTTTTCGCGAAGAAAGATGTTTTGAAAGTGAGCTGTCATTAACAATCCCACTTAAATAGATGACCTGCTGGGCCTTTGTTTCGTTGATTCGGGACACGAAATTTTCGGCCGAAATTCTCTCCAATTCATTATAATGCGCTGCAGATGAAGACATCGAGTGAATCAAATAATACGCAGCATCGATATCTTCGGGAATAGCAGTCAAGCTTTCTTTTTTTAAGAAATCAACTTCTATAATTTTGATGCTTTTCAGCAAGGGTTTTGGTGCATAAAACCTATTTTTATCTCTTACACAACAAACTACTTCGTGCCCTTGTTCTACCAAAATGGGTAAAAGTCGCTTGCCTATGTAGCCTGTTGCGCCGGTTAAGAGGATTTTCATGGTTTTATTTTTAATGCATAAAGTTAACTCAATTTATTGGAAACCAAGCTAATAAATTCTTTTCTGGTTTTATTTTTTTCAAATGCGCCGTTGAACGATGAGGTGGTAGTCACAGAGTTTTGTTTTTGGATGCCTCGCATGCACATACACATATGTTGGGCTTCAATAACCACGGCTACTCCCTGCGGGTTTAAGGCTTCTTGAATACAATCTTTTATTTCGTCAGTGAGTCGTTCTTGCACTTGCATTCTTCTTGAAAACGCATCTACGATTCTAGGGATTTTACTTAAACCTACTATTTTGCCATTGGGGATGTAGGCGATATGCGCTTTTCCGAAAAAGGGGAGCATATGATGTTCGCACATCGAGTACACTTCTATATCTTTTACAACAATCATTTGTTGATGATTCTCGGTAAACAATGCCGATTTCAGTATTTCCAACGGATTTACACCATAACCGTGGGTCAAATAAAGCATTGCTTTTGCGGCTCTTTCCGGAGTTTTTAATAGGCCTTCTCGGTAAATATTTTCGCCGATGTTTTCGATGATGGAACGGTAGTTATCCGCCATTATTTGTACTGCCTCTTCATCGTAATTTTCGATTTTTTCGTATCCGTTTAATTCTTTTGCGATCATTGTATTCGTTTTTTAGTGAGTGAATTTGATTTTATTGAGGTTAGATTTTGAAGCTTACGATTCCATAATCCATTTCAAATACTTGTCCTGATATTGATTTTGCTTGGTCTGAAATGAGGTAATTGGCCATACTCGCCACTTCTTCGGGTTTCAAATAGTTTTTCATCGGATGGCGTTCCATCATATTTTCCTTCATTCGATCGTTCCGTAATATCCCTGCAGCAAGCGAAGTTTCGGTGATTGTTGGCGCAATGGCGTTGACACGAACGACCGATGCCAATTCGGCTCCGAGAGATTTTACCAATCCTTCGACCCCTGCTTTAGCCGCAGCTACACTGGCGTGAAAAGGCATTCCTAGTTTAGCGGCAACCGTGCTGAACAGAATGATAGAGGGATTGTTCCCTTTTTTTAACGCGGGTAAATATTTTTGAATTGTTTTGACCGCTCCGATCACATTGATTTCAAAATCATTTCTGAAATCCTCTATGCTCAAACTCCCAATGGGTTTCAGATTGATGGATCCCGGACAATAAATTAAAACGTCAACATTTTCGATTTCGGGTAAAGGGTCTTGCAACACATTTATTGAATAATGTTTTAAATTGGGATGTGAAATTTCGGGCGTATTTCTACTGATGTTATGTACTAGGTTACTGCCAAGTTGCTGTTGCAAAATTTCTTTGCCAATTCCTTTGCTACCGCCTATGATTACTATGTTTCTCATAAATTCTATCTCTTAGAAATTTTATTGTTGTTGATTTGTCGTTGTCTGCTGCACTTGAATCTGCCTTTATCGAAAACCCTCAATTTTTCGTGTTTTGTTTTTCTTCCTTGTACTCTTTCTCGCCACATTCTGAAACTGGAAGGTTTCATTTCTTGTCGCATCAAGTCGATAACTTCTTGTTCTTTTAGACCAAATTGCATCTGAATCGCGTCGAATGTGGTTCGATCCTCCCAAGCCATTTCTATGATGCGGTCTATCTCAATTTCAGATAAATCTCTTTTCAATTGCTATACTTTTTAAATTCATTGACCACAATTTCAGCTTTTAAATCAAACATTAAATTGTACAATCCGAAGAAAGTTCGGTTCATATAAATAAAATGTTTCGAACCGCGATTGCCATTCATTTTTCGTAGCGTGGTATCTTTGGTGAAACGTTCTCCTAATTTGGCAATATTTTGAAAAAACACTTCGTCCGAAAAATCAAATGTTGCTGATTGAAAAGGCTTGGTAAACAAGGATAATAAATCATAAAACATTTGGCTGAAATACTCGATTTCTTCCTGCGAATCATCGTTTCTAAGAATTTCTAATTCAAATAATATTTCTTCAAAAAGCATTTTGTTGTCGATGACTTTTTTGTTGACCAACTCAAAATAGGGATTGTAAAAATCATTTGGAATTTTCTTCATACAGCCAAAATCAAGGGCTACCAATTGATTTTCAGTGTTGACCAAAAAATTTCCAGGATGCGGATCGGCATGCACTTTTCTTAAAATATGAATTTGATACATATAAAAATCCCAAAGTGCCTGACCTAATTTTTGGGCGACTTTTACGTCTTTGTTTTTAGTTGTAAATTGCGAAAGGTGAATTCCGCTCATCCAATCCATTGTGATGATTTTCTCTGAAGAGTATTCAGGATAGTATTGAGGAAAAACTAAGTTTTCGATTTTCTGGCAAGCTTTGGCGACTTCTTGACTTTGTTTAAGTTCTAATAAATAGTTGGTTTCTTCGGTAAGTTTGTCTTCCACTTCCTTGAAATATTTATCAGAATCTTTGCCTTGAAGATTAAACATTCGAATTGCAACGGGTTTTACCAAGGCTAAATCAGACGAAATACTATTGGCAACACCTGGATATTGAATTTTGACTGCTAGTTTTTTATTGTTTTTTACGGCCAAATGAACTTGCCCAATGCTCGCAGCATTTACGGAATTGGGATTGAATTCATCGAAAATTTCATAAGGTGTTTTTCCGAAGTTCGACTTAAATGTCTTCAATACTAGTGGTGCAGAAAGCGGTGGAACCGAAAACTGAGACAAAGAAAATTTGTCCACATAGGCTTGTGGCAAAAAACTTTTGTCCATACTTAGCATTTGCGCCACTTTCAATGCGCTGCCTTTCATACTTTTTAGTCCATCATAAATATCTTCAGCGTTATCTTCGTTCAGTTTGTCGCGAGTCAGGTCGGTGTTGACCATTTTTTCACTGTAGTATTTAAGGTAGTTGACACCAACTTTAGCGCCCGTTTGCACGAGTTTTGTCGCTCTTTCAATTTTTGACGTGGGAATATAGTCGATAGTTTTCATATGTCGTTGTTAATTGTTTATTAAAGGTCATATGTAATTCGCATCTATCCTAATAGGCGATTGAATTGTATTTCCTCCAATGCTCAGTTCGTTAGTTATGCTGTATTTTTTCTTTAAATAGAAATTTTCCAAAATCGATTAGGCTTTCAATTGGCGCCATATTCATTAATTCAAAACTTGCTTTTACTGATTTTTCGATAAAAATATCGCTCTTTTCGAAAGCCGGTGAAGAATCCTCCAACCAGAATTTTAAAATCATCAAAAACTGAATCCAAGCCGATTCTTTGAGCGCTCTTTCTTGGACGTTATGAAATTTTTCATATTGAATTCTTAAATCGTCTGTAAAGATTTCGCCTATAAAATTTTTGAATTCAACTCTCAAACTGGCGAGTTGCATCAGGTTTTTGAGTTGGTTTTTGTGCTCCTGTAGCGTCAATTGAACATAGCTTCGATTGGCCGCCATCATTTCGAAAAATGTGAAATAGAAACTCAAGGTTTTTGTCTTCATGTCATAACTATCGAAGGCCGAATCTTTTTCAATCAATTCTTTTGTCTTATCAAAAAACATTTTGAAAATTTCTTTCTCAATACTTTCGATGGTTCCGAAATAGGAATAGAATTCAGTTTCGGTGAAACCATTTTCTTTAGCAAATAGGTAAACGGATTTTGGTCTATCGGCGTTTTCTAAACGATAATTCATATACAAAGACACTATTTTATCTTTCGTATTAGGTGTTTTTTTGGTTGCCATCTGAGTTTTTATTTAAATTATTTGGTAAATATATAAATTGTTTAATAAATAACAATAAAAATTAAACAAAATATTTTGTTAATCTTTTTGAGTTAACCTCAAATTGTGTATATTTGTACTATGAAAAAGAGAGTATTGCTTACCGGAGGTACAGGTTTTATTGGAAGGAATCTCACTAGATTGTTGATTCAGTCTGGATATTCTGTTTCAGTATTAACTAGGAATTTAAAACAAAATAGTGCTGATGTTTTTTACTACCGATGGGATGTAGCTCGGGGGCAGATTGATGAAAAAGCAGTCCTGAAGGCGGATTATATCATCCACCTGGCTGGCGAAGGCATTGCTGACAAGCGATGGACCTCGAAAAGAAAACTGGCTATCATCGAAAGCAGGGAAAGATCCATTCAGTTGATTTATGATGTTTTGAAGCGCAATGATAAAAAACTAGATGCCTTCATTTCGGCTTCTGGAATTGGAGTTTATGGCGCGATAAACGGCTCTGAAATTTGCACCGAATCGAGTCCCGCTGTCTCTGATTTTTTAGGTTCTACTTGCCAAAAATGGGAAGCTGCCGCCGATACCATTCAAAGTTTAGGCATCCGAACGGTTAAAATCCGGACTGGGCTCGTGCTTGGTAAAGAAGATGGTTTTTTGAAGAAAATGGCGCCGCTTTTCAAATTGAATTTAGGGTCGGCATTGGGGTCAGGCAAACAGTATATGCCTTGGATTCATATTGATGATTTGTCCGCGATCTATCTTGAAGCTGTTCGTAACGGCCAAATGTCGGGTGCTTACAACGCAGCCATAAATGATAGCTGTACTAATGAATTTTTTTCGAAAGCTTTGGCAAAAATCTACGGCTATTCCATTTGGTTGCCGGCTGTCCCTGCTTTTATTCTGAAAATTGCTTTGGGTGAAATGGCTCAAATTCTCTTGACAGGTCGCAGAGTTTCTTCTGAAAAAATCGAAAAAATGGGGGTTCAATTCCGCTTCAAAAACCTAGAGGAAGCTTTGAAAAATTGCCTATTGTAAGCCTATTATTTTACGAAAAAATAATATTTTATTTGTACTGTTTCCGCTACTTTCATTCGCAATATTTCGGGGATAGCGATGTTGTAGTCTTTAGTATTGACTTGAAGTTCAGCAACAATTTCTAGTCCATTCCCTTCTTTTTTTAGAAAGATTACCGAATTAACTTTTTTAGACTTTCCATGAATTTTTAAGTCTCCTTTCAACTTGAATTCTTTTGGCGATTCACCAATGATGTTAATGTTGAACCCTTCTATAATTCCTTTGAAAGAGGCTTGTGGATAGTCGTCGGTTTCCAAGTATTTTTTATTAAAGTGCTCCTCCATTAAAGACAATTTAAAACGAAAATCTTTCATTTGAACCCTACTCGATAGTTGCCCATTTTTCAGTTCTAGAATACAGACCGCAGTTTTGTTTGTTGCCGTTACTTCTTCGTAAAAAGGGACCGATGCTTCAAAACTGATGATCCCGGATGCTGTTCTCATTTCAGTCTGTGCGGAGGTGTACTGGAATATAAAAAAAAGCAGAAAAAGGATATTTTTTTTCATATCGACCGATTTGATTCCTCTAAAGTTAGGAAATTTATCCGTCGATTGTATGTGAAATCGCCAAAAAAATAAAATCTTCTATTTTATTTTAAAGGGAGAATTTTCCTTTTTTACTTCTTTTATATAATAGACAGAATCACCCCACCAAGGAAATGTTTTATACCGTTCGATGTAGGTCAATTTCACATAATGTCCCTCCAATTCTTTCAAATCGGCGATAACTTTTTCGTCACTATCCAAAACGGAGAAACTAAAAATTTGCGCACCGGAAATCCCTTGACTCAATTCGCCTTCATAGGTTTTGAAAACCATTCCTTTGCTGCTGAATTTAATCAATTCGCCAGAGCGAACGCCTTCGCTATAGGTCGCATAGTAGACAAATGCAAAGTAACAAACAGTGGATACAATTGCCATTCCAATTAGAATTCCTAAAAATTTTTTCATCCTTATTTTGTTTTAATTCAGTTCTATATTTTCGTCTTTTCCAGCTCTGTTTAAAATGTTATCGGGTAATGCTTTTTTGGCTTTAGCCCCCATTTTCTTCAATTTTTCGACGCTGATAATGAGGTTTCCTTTTCCGTCAACGAGTTTGTTCATTGCGCCTTGGTATTCGACTTTGCTTTCGTCTATTTTTTTGCCAATTTTAATTAAATCGGCGACAAATCCTTCGAATTTATCATACAAAGCCCCCGCTTGTCGCGCTATTTCAAAGGCATTTTCCTGTTGTTTTTGGTTGGTCCACATACTATCAATGGTACGCAAGGTAGCCAAAAGGGTCGAAGGCGTCACAATGACAATGTTTTTCTCGAACGCTTTATTATACAAAGTGGTGTCTTCGTTGAGTGCAAGTGCAAAGGCAGGTTCCATTGGAATAAAAAGCAAAACAAAATCTGGGCTTTCAATTTGATATAAATCTTGGTAGTTTTTATCGCCCAATTGTTCTACGTGTCGTTTGATAGAATTGACGTGTTCTTTCAGGAAGCCCATTTTTAGATTGTCGTCTTCCTCGTTGATGTATTTTTCATAAGCGGTCAGCGACACTTTCGAATCGACAATCATCTTTTTGCCGTCAGGAAGATTGATGACAACATCAGGAAAAACTCTATTTCCTTCGGAGTTAGTATGCGATTGTTGCACAAAATATTCTCTGTCTTTTTCTAATCCTGACTTTTCGAGCACTCTTTCTAGAATCAATTCGCCCCAATTTCCTTGCATTTTGCTATCACCTTTCAGCGCTTTGGTCAGGTTCAAAGTTTCTTTGCTCATTTGCAAATTCATTTCGCGTAAACCAAGGATTTGTTGGCGTAAAGCGGCGTGATAATCAATACTTTCTTTATGAGTATCATCGACTTTCTTTTCGAACAATTGAATTTTTTCTTGCAGAGGCGACAAGATGTTTTTCATATTCTCCTTATTTTGCTCGGTAAATTTATTCGATTTTTCGTCTAATATTTTGTTCGCTAAATTCTCGAATTCCTTGGTGAATTTTTCCTGCAGTTTTTCGACTTCTTCTTTTTGTTCCTTGTTGCGTTGCCACAGATTGTCAAAATCAACTTCTTTCTTGGTCAATTGTAGAGCGAGGCTATCTTTCTCGTTACGGATGGTTTCTTTTTCAGTATTGGCGATACCTAATTGCTTTTCGAAAGCATTTTTTTCGAATGCAAATTGTTGGTTGATTTGGTCAATTTGGTTGTTGGTAGCGATTAATTTCTCTTCTAGACTAATTTTTTCGACTTGAAATCGTGCCGAAAAAATAAGTTTGCCAATAAAGATTCCGACTGCGAGAGCGATAATGAAAATTAATAAAAAAGGGAGTAGGGTGGGCATAAAATATTGATTTTTGTTTGGATTCCGTAGGTGCAGGTCGGGACCTGTCCGTACAAGTATTTTTTGATTCGTGATTATTTGTTAAAATTAATCAATATTATTTGAAATCCTAAAAAAAAAGTCCCACCGAAGCAGGACTAAAGATTTACATCTACTCCACCGCGGCGGATTATTATGATAAGATTAAAGATTAGAAATTTTAATCTTAGCAAAAATCAATAAAAAAAACTTTAGTTACAATGAGAAAAACCGTAATGTGGCTAATTATTTTCTCCTTAACTTTAAAAATTCTTACAAGGAAGAGATTATTATGACAAAATAGCAGATAATTTTCTAGTTTTAAAAAAGAATAAAGAGTGATATCATAAAGTAAAATGCTCCTTTTTAGTTCGTGATAGGTTAGATTGAATCATTTTTTCGTTTCTATGCATATGCAGGTGTAAACCAAAAACACAATTGTAATAATTTGTATATTTGTAAAAACAAAGATTATGAGAGTAGTTATTGAAACCCAAGAGGAATACAAAAGTATGTTGCAAGAAATTGCGATTGCCATCAGAGCAAAAATTACTTTTGAAGATAAAGAAGGGGATTTTTGGGAAGAACTTCCAGAACACGTAAAAGCTGGAATACTTGAAAGTCAAGAACAATTTACGCAAGGAAAATTTTCTACTCACGAAGAAGTTATGGAAAAATACAAAACCAAATATAATTTATGAAAGTGATATGGTCAGAAAACGCCGAAACCACTTTTGATGTAATTGTACTTTATATTGAAGCAAAATTTGGTGTTCTGCCTGCAAAAAAGTTTATAAGAAAAGTAGATTCTGTAATTCAATCCATTTCTAATCAACCCTATATTTATAAAAGTTCTAATTTTAATAATAAGGTTAGAAAAGCTACTATTAGCAAGCAATGTTCGTTGTTTTACGAAATAAACAAAGAAACAATTCAGTTGTCTTATTTCTGGGACAACCGGCAAGAACCAATGTTGTAAAGCAATTAAATAGTTAGTATTTCATAACCACAATTCACTTAAGGACTTCTTGTTCTTTTCTTTTTAAAAATTATTATTTTCCTTAAAATGCACCGCCATTTCATCCTCCACAAACCCTACGGCTATTTGAGTCAATTTATTTATGAATTGAAACGAAAGAAAAAACTTTTGGGTGAATTATACGATTTTCCGGCAGGAACGATGGCCATTGGTCGTTTGGACGAAGATTCCGAAGGGCTGCTCCTACTGACTACTGATGGTAAAATGAGCGAACAAGTTCGTAGCAAAAAAGTGGACAAAGAATATTATGTACAAGTCGATGGAATAATCACTCAAGAAGCGATTGATAAAATGAAAGAAGGTGTCGAAATTGGGTTTAACGGTGAGAAATACCAAACCAAAAAATGTGAAGCGCGACTCATTCCTGAAATTCCTGATTTTGGTCCGAGAGGCAAAAAAATAAGAGACGAACGCCACGGACCCACTTCTTGGGCTTCGATTACGGTCAACGAAGGGAAGTTTCGTCAAGTGCGAAAAATGACCGCCGCCGTTGGTTTTCCTACTTTACGATTGGTGCGTATTCGAATAGGAAACGTACATTTGAATGATTTAAAAGCGGGAGAAGTGAGAGAAGTTATGAGTTTTGAGTTATAAATTTTTAAAGTAATTTGAACTAACACAGAAACCCAAAAACCAAAACCCAAAATCCAAAACAAAAATGTTAAACATCGTTTTAGTCGAACCTGAAATCCCCAACAATACCGGGAATATTGGTCGTTTGTGTGTGGGTACTGAAAGCCGTTTGCACCTGATTCATCCTTTTGGCTTTGTCATCAATGATAAAAACCTGAAACGTTCCGGACTCGATTATTGGGTGCATTTGGATGTGACCGAATACCAAAATATCGAAGAATGGATTTCGCAGATTCCTGATAGGTCAAGAGTTTTTTTGATGAGTTCACACGCCAAAACATCCATTTATGAAGCCAAATTTCAAGATGGCGATTGGTTGGTTTTTGGTAAAGAAAGTGTGGGTTTAAGCCAAGAAGTTTTAGCTCGATTCGAAAATCATTTGACCATTCCGATGTCAAAATTAATTAGAAGTTTTAATATTGCTAATTCCGTTGCCTTTGTGGTTGGGGAAGCGAAAAGGCAGATTGGATTGAAGATTTCAAATTAACGATTTTTGATTTCAGATTTATGAAAAACAAGATATTTAAATTTCATTTTTTCCTTTTAATTTTACTAATAATTCATTCTTTAATAAGTAAATTAATCGGTTATGGTTTAATTCAAGCAATCGTTTTTGCTTTGAAAATTATTCTTTGTGCAAGTGGTTTTGTTTATTTCTTTATGAGTGTGAAACCCTTTAAAAAAATAGCTGTTTATTTTATGTATTATTTCATTACACCAATAATTGCACTTTTAGGATATGTTTTTGGAGGTGTTTTTTTGGTTGGGATTTTAGGATCTATTTTATTGTTTCCTATTTTTCCAAAACAAAAAGCTTTTGAGAAAAATGATATAATTGTTTATCATAAATTTCAAGGGTTTTTAGGTGCTTGTTGCTCATATGAAATATATCAAAGAAAGTTTGTTGTTTTTGAAAAGCATCTCGAAAACATCAAGGGAGAGGGTGAAATTAATTTTGATAATTTTTTATGGAAGGAAAAGTAACTGTTGAGCAGGCATTAAGTAAAGGTAGATGGCAATTAAAGTATTTGCCAATGATCGCTACTTTTGGATGTATTGGTTTTGGATTTTTTCTTTCTTTTAAGGGGATTTGTGGAGGTTGGATATATCCGGTTTGTTTTATTCTAGGATTTATTTTAGGTTGGTTGGTATGGAGTTACTTTGTAGTCAAATGGAAAATTTGGGCTTATGAGAATGTTAGAAATATCAATGAGTTAGAAAGAAAAGCAGTCGAGGAGCAACTCATTTGGTCTAGTGGAAGTTGGTTTGAAAAAACAGAGTTTAAAGATTATCAACAAAAGCAAAAATTGAAACAGTTGGAGAAAAAATTTCTTGAAAAAGATATTTATAAGGATGATGTTTCAGTCCCAAAAGAAACAGTAATTTATTATTCAAGATTTACACTTATATTTTTATTATTTCTTTATTTAGGTATAAGTGTATTGGGTGGTTATTTCTTATTAGAAAAAGAATACATTGGCTTAATATTTATTGTATTAGGCTTGTATTTAACGTATGATCAATTTAAAAAAATTAAAAATAAAAGCCCCCAAATAGTTATTAATAATCAAGGGATAAAATTAAAAAACGAGAATTTAACTACTTGGGATAGGATTCATCATGATCGGGTTTATTGTCAAAGTATTGGTAAAAGTGCTACAAGTCGCCTAGCTTTTAATGATGAGGAAATTTCAATAGACGACTTAGAAATCACATTTTCTGAATTAGAAAAATTATTGCAGGTTTATCGAGTTCGATATGAAAAAGATAATCCTGCTTAATAATAATCTGATCTTAATACGATCTTATTTACTCAAATACATTTTTCTTCTTGAGTACAATTCGTAGAATTGGTCGTCTTTCAAATCGTCAATAAACAAGATGCTTTCCCCAGTCGATTTCATTTCAGGTCCTAAGGCTTTGTTCACATTATGAAACTTGCTGAAAGAGAAAACTGGTTGCTTAATCGCATATCCTTTTAGTTGAGGATTGAATGTAAAATCAGTGACTTTATTTACGCCCAACATCACTTTCGTAGCATAATTTACATAGGGTTCGTTGTAGGCTTTCGCAATAAAGGGCACTGTTCGTGAAGCTCTAGGATTGGCTTCGATGATGTAAACAATATCGTCTTTTATCGCAAATTGGATGTTGATTAAACCAACAGTTTCGAGAGCTAAAGCAATTTTCTTAGTATGATCTTTGATTTGCGTCATTACAAATTCACCCAAGTTGAACGGTGGCAAAGTCGCATTACTATCGCCTGAATGCACACCACAAGGTTCGATATGCTCCATAATTCCAATAATGTACACGTTTTCGCCATCGCAAATCGCATCGGCTTCGGCTTCTATCGCACCATCTAAATAGTGATCTAAAAGCAATTTGTTGCCTGGAATTTGCTTTAACAAACTAATTACGTGTTCTTCTAATTCCTTTTTATTGATCACAATTTTCATTCCTTGACCACCCAAAACATAAGAAGGACGAATCAACAAAGGAAAATCTAATTTATCTGCCAAAGCCGAGGCTTCATCTGCCGTTTCAGCAATACCGAATTGTGGGAAAGGAATTTTAAGTTCAGTCAAAAGATCAGAGAAACGCCCTCTATCTTCGGCTAAATCTAAGGCGTCAAAGCTAGTTCCAATGATTTTGATTCCGTATTTGGCTAATTTTTCAGCAATTTTCAAAGCCGTTTGTCCACCCAATTGCACAATTACACCTTCTGGTTTTTCGTGTTGGATTATATCATAAATATGCTCCCAAAATACAGGTTCAAAATACAATTTGTTGGCAGTATCAAAATCCGTCGAAACCGTTTCGGGATTACAGTTGATCATTATGGTTTCGTACCCACATTCTTTGGCGGCCAAAACGCCGTGAACACAAGAATAATCAAATTCGATACCTTGACCAATTCTATTCGGACCAGAACCCAAAACGATTACTTTTTTCTTATCGGTTACAATACTTTCGTTGTGAACGTAACGTTCTCCATTCGCTTTTTCGATTTCCGCTTCGAACGTGGAATAATAATAAGGCGTTTTTGCTGTAAATTCCGCCGCGCAAGTATCAACCAATTTGAACACACGGTTGATGTTCATCGTCATACGTAATGCGTGAATTTGACTTTCCAAACATCCCAACATATGCGCTATTTGTCTGTCGGCAAAACCTTTTTGTTTCGCTTCCAAAAGCAATTCTCTTGGCAAAGTTTCTAGATTATGACTAGAAATTTCTTTTTCTAAAGTATATAGTTCTTCGTATTGTTTCAAGAACCACATATCAATTTTAGTGATTTCGTGAATGCGGCTCAATGGAATTCCCAGAGCAATAGCATCATAAATCACAAAAACACGATCCCAACTGGCGTGCGTCAATTTATCGATAATTTGCTCATAATTGGTATATCCTTTTCCGTCAGCACCAAGACCATTTCTTTTAATTTCCAAAGATTGAGTGGCTTTGTGTAAAGCTTCTTGGAACGAACGTCCAATTCCCATTACCTCACCAACCGATTTCATTTGAAGTCCCAAAGTTCTATCGGCACCTTCAAATTTATCGAAATTCCAACGCGGTATTTTTACAATTACATAATCTAAAGTCGGTTCGAATAAAGCTGAAGTTGATTTAGTAATTTGATTTTGCAATTCATCCAAATTGTAACCCAAAGCCAATTTCGAAGCAATTTTTGCAATTGGATACCCTGTTGCTTTTGATGCCAAAGCCGAGGAACGAGACACACGTGGATTGATTTCAATCGCCACGATATCTTCTTTTTCATCAGGAGAAACGGCAAATTGCACATTACACCCTCCAGCAAAATTCCCGATACTACGCATCATCAAAATGGCATAATCACGCATTTTTTGGAAAGTGGTGTCCGATAAAGTCATCGCTGGCGCAACAGTAATCGAATCTCCTGTGTGAATTCCCATTGGGTCCATATTTTCGATAGAACAGATAATAACAACATTGTCGTTTTTATCTCTCAAAAGCTCTAATTCGTATTCTTTCCAACCCATCAAAGCCTTGTCAATCAATACTTCGTGAATAGGAGAAGCCTCTAGACCACGTGTTAGAAGTTCGTCAAAATCTTCTTTTTTGTACACAATAGCTGCTCCAGTTCCTCCTAAAGTAAATGATGGTCGGATTACTAATGGAAAACCAAATTCTTGTGCAATTTCTTTTCCTCGAAGATAAGAAGTACAAATCTCTGCAGGCGCCGAAGGCACATTGATTTTCTTCAATAATTGTTTGAACTGCTCACGGTCTTCGGTAATATTGATAGCGTTTACATCAACCCCAATCAATTTCACACCGAAATCCTGCCAAATTCCTTTTTCTTCGGCCTCTAAACACAAGTTCAAAGCGGTTTGCCCTCCCATTGTTGGTAAAACAGCATCAATTTGAGGATGTGCTTTTAGGATTTCAATAATCGATTTGGTGGTTAGTGGTTTCAAATAAATATGATCAGCCATCGAAGGGTCGGTCATAATGGTTGCCGGATTCGAGTTGATCAAGATCACTTCAATTCCTTCCTCACGAATAGAACGCGCTGACTGCGAACCTGCATAATCAAACTCGCAAGCTTGACCGATAACGATTGGACCTGAACCTATTATTAAAACCGATTTTATGGAATTGTCTTTTGGCATAGTGTAGTTGTTTGTTGTTTATTTTATTTTCTATTATTCATCGACATTTGAACAAATGCTTCAAAAATTTCTATTCTGTATGGATTTGATTTTGAAAAAATTAAAGATATTGGGAATTTATTATTGTGCTTATCTACCAACATCTCATCCACTTTTACAAATGTTTCATCATTATATTCTAGAAACCATTGATCAAACTTTCTTTTTCTGACTAACTCTTTTCCATCTGCTGAATCGCAGATATAAACGGAAATTGCTTTGCTTCTTTTTGCATAAAAATCCATAAAAATAGCCACGACAGTGGCTCCTATTTTTTTATCATTGGAAGGCAATTTTGAATTAGGATTGTATTTCAATAAAAGTGAAAATTCAAAAGTGTTTTCAATTATTTCAACATTTTTTAAATCAAACAGATAAGGCGTAAACTTAAAAATGACTTCGTACAGTATTCCTTCAACCGTTTCAAAGAAATAACTATTATTTTGACCTCCTTCAAAATAAAAATTATAGCTCATTTTTTTTATTTAACTCTTTCAATTTCTGTCTAATAACTTGAAAATCTTCTGTTTTTGCAAATGATTTACTTTCTTCTACTATTTGCTTTTTTATTTCTAACAAATAGCGAATAATTTCATCGGTACTTCTATTTTGTGGTTTTAAAACTTCCATACACTTTATTTTTTTACAAAGTTACAATTTTAAAAAATAAGTTTAAAAAAAGCCGTTACTAAAAAAAGTAACGGCTAAATTTTGATTTTTATAAAATCATTATTTTTTATGTCTTGGTTCGCTAGAAACTGTCAATTTGTGTCTTCCTTTGGCTCTACGACGAGCTAGGACTTTTCTTCCATTTGCAGAAGCCATTCTGTCCATAAATCCGTGCTTATTTCTTCTTTTTCTTTTCGATGGTTGAAACGTTCTTTTGCTCATTGCTTTGTATCTTTAAAAAATGTATTTATGTGTCTTAGATTGTTTTGGATTCCGTTATTCCAAAACCGAGTGCAAATATACAAAGACTTTTATTTCTGGCAAGTGGTTTTATAATTTTTTTTTTAATTCCTTTTGCTATCTTTGCTCTTATAAATCTACATACTATGTTTCACAAGAATATTAAACTTATTATCGCTGGCCTTCTGGTAGTTGCAGCGATTTGGCAATTTACAGAATCTAATATTGGCAATGGAATTTTCCTTATATTATTGACTGCTTTTCCAATTTTCCTTTATTTCAAAAACGAATTCATTCTTTTGGCCTTTCTAAAATTAAGAAAACAAGATTTCGAAGGAGCCAAAAAATGGTTGGCTTACATCAAAAATCCCGAAGGGGCTTTGGTCCGAAAACAGCAAGGTTATTTCAATTATTTGCACGGAATTATGCTGTCGCAAACCAACATTAATCAATCTGAAAAATTCTTTAAGAAAGCCATCGAACTCGGATTGTCTATGGATATGGATTTGGCAGTAGCTAAATTGAATCTAGCCGGAATTGCAATGTCTAGAAGAAGAAAGCTCGAAGCGACCAATTTATTGAATGAGGCGAAAAAATTAGACAAACAAAACATGCTCACCGATCAGATTAAAATGATGAAGGAGCAAATGAAGAAAATCTAATTCACAGCAAGAGCTATCAATTAAGCCACGAATTACACTAATTTCCACTAATTCAATTTGTGAAAATTCTTGTAATTCGTGGCTAATTTTTTAATTCCAAAATGATTTTCGGCAAATTTTCATTCAGCCATTTGTATTTGGTAAGAATCATCACATGTGTCCCTCCCTTGACAACAATACAATTTCGAATATTTTTTATCGGAAAAACATCATCCTGATCACCGTGAATATGAATTACGCTGCCGTCTGCCACGGTTCTTTCCCACAAAATAACTTGTTCTACCGCCCAATCTAAATAACGCTTGTCCCGAACCCGCAGAAATTTTTCATACAATTTGAGACGTTGATTGATTTTACTTCCAAATGAAAACGCAGATAGACTTTCGATATTAGCAATCAAATGAGTTGGAATCAATTTATAGGCTTTGGTCGCCTTGGCTACTTTCATTCTTTTAGGAAATTCCAAATTGGTTTTGACGCTCGAAATGATAATTACTTTTCGAACCTCGATAAATTTCGACATTTCCTGTACTAAAATCCCACCAAAAGAAACACCGATCAAAACCGGATGGGGATGTGTAATTTTAGAAGCCATTCGTTTGGCATAATCAACCAAAGTTTCATTATCCACTGGAATTTCCCATTCAAGAAGCACTATCTCAAAACGATTATCCGGAAGCACAATCCTCTCGAAAATAGTCGAACTCGCCGCCAATCCCGGCATAAAATAAACTGGAATTTTACCCATAATTATAATTTAAACTAAATGATGAATTGCGCATAAAATTAATTTTTTTATTCGAACCAAAATGCATTTCAACCCAATTTTAGCAATAAATTAAAACAACTAATCGTTTAACCTATTTTCTTGATTTAATTGGTTCTACTGGGTTTTGTGTTAGAATAAATTTGAAATTAATTTAAACCACATAGAAAAGAAGTCGAAATTGTTAAAAAAGATTGACATAGAAAATTCTTTTTGCACATAGTGCTGTGAATACTATGCAAAAGCAAAGCTTTCTAAAAATAAAAACTTTATGGTAAAAAAAGTTCACAACATTTCCAGTAAAACCATTTAATTTAAAATACATCCAAACATTATGAGTATTGCCTGACAAAGAAATTCTCAGACCGACATACCTATCAAAATCGTTTGAAATTGAATATCAAATCATTACCTTTGCAAAAGTTTTTTTCTTCAAAAAACAAAACATTGATTTCGCCCCCTTACAATCAATTCTGATTTAAAAACAGCTTTGGCAGTAGCGCCAAATAATTAAATATACTAGTATGGAAACCGCAGTGCTTATAGAAATTAAAGACAATACCTTTGCCAGACAATTTGAAACCACAACCGAACAAGGCTTAGTAACGGTGGAATATTCATTTCAAGAGAAAAAAATATTCTTAACGAAAATCAATATTCCCGATGCTTTTGAGGACGAATTGTTCATTTCGAATGTGCTCAAAGAAATAATGGCAATTGCTATTGAACGAAAATTGAAAGTTGTTCCCATCCTTCCGAAAATTGTAGTTTTCTTCAAAAAGAATCCTGTCTATAAAGAATTACTTCCGCCGGGAATAAGAATATAAAAAAAGAGGCTGTTTCGTTTAAAACAGCCTCCTTTTTTTTTACAAACAAATTAGAGTTACAATTATCTTCTTCCGCCGCCGCCACGCATTCCGCCACCACTAAAACCACCGCTACGTCCGCCACCACTATAATTACTACCTCCTCCACTACTACGATTGCTACTGCGATTACTACTACCACTATTAAAAGAATTATTAGACGTAGAAGGACGAGAATAATTGGATGCACCACCAGATGATTGACGATCTGAGGGCGAAACTGATGGACTTGTAGGCCTTGTTGAGGGTCTTGTAGCCGCCGAATTCCCCGTCGATGGTCGGGTAGATGGTCGGGTTGAAGCTGAATTCCCTGCCGAAGGACGATTCACAGATGCATTCCCTGTAGCAGGTCGGGTTGAAGCATTATTGGCTCTGTTCCCATTGTTTCCCGTTGCTGGACGATTACCATAGTTGCCATTGGCCTTATTGTTGGCCACTGTATTGGACCTATTTCTCGAATTATTATTATAATTATTATAATGATTTATGTGATTGATATTGATATTGACCGAACCGTGGTATCCACCATAATATCCGCCGTGGCAACCCCAATTATTAGCCCAAAAAATAGCGCGTGCAATAGGCACAATTGGAAAATAATAAGGAGGATAATATCCATAATAATAGGGCGGATAATACGGAACATAAGCGGGGGAATACACATACTGTACAATCGGCGCGGATTGAACCACTGTTGTCGTGGTCGTAGATTGAGCTGGCAAATTCATCGTTTCAGAGCTTCCGCCAGTATACGCTGGATTCGCCGTTCCACCTGAAGTTGACCCTTTGGGCTCAATCACATAATTTTTGCCATACATATCTTCATCTCCTACGATTTGCACAGAAACCTGACCGCTTTTATCTTTTGATACCAAAATAACTGCTACATCCTGATTTTCGGTTTTGCTCACCGCAACCTGCAAAATAAATTCGAAAGAATCACCATCTTTATTGGTAATTACTTTAATGAAATCGACTTTGTTATCTTTGTCTAAATCAAGATTATTGAGTTTTGAATCTTTTTCATTTATTGATTTCTCAAACCCCTCTATGGTTTTTGATTTTTGAAAAACTTCCATTACAGCATATAAATCCAAATCATCTCCGGGCAAACCCAAGGTTACAGGCTCATCCTTGCTTTGCGCAAATACGGGAGAAGAGAGCAAACTTGTTAGTACTATCGCGATTGCTAAAAACTTATTTTTCATCTTTTTATTTTTATAGTTTTTCTATTAATGATCTTTCATAATTATGCTAAATTACAAATAATTACTTTTTATACTTCAAAATAACTCTAAAATATTAAACAGTAGGTCTCAACTCGCAAGCAGATTTAAAAAAAATTTCATTTAAAAATATATTCAATGTATGGCTTGGCATAAAAAAACCTAAAAAAAACAAAAACTTACCAATTAATAAATTAAATTTGTTAGCAATAACCTCTTCAACATCAACTTATCAAATAATTTTAATCAACTATAATCATGAAAAACAAGGTTTTAATTTTAGGTGCTTTTGTCTTTTTGACCACTTTAAGTATTTCTTGCAATAAAAAAGCAGAAGAAACAACTGCTGCTCCGGTAGTTGACAAAGAACAAATAAAAATGGAAATTCAGGCTATAGAAAATACTTTTGCAGCACATTACAATGCGAAAAATACCGATAGCATTACCTATTATGCCGATGATGCAAAAAGTTTTTTTATCGGAAGAGAACCTATAACAGGTAAAGATTCTATTATTGAATACCTAAAAAAGGATATGGAAAGTTTGAAAAAAGGTGTCAAAATTTCATTTACCACAACCGAGGTACACGTATCGAACGATGGAATTAATGTCACTGAAATTGGTCAATTCAAACTAGTGGATTCAACAAATACTACAACCGGTAGCGGAAACTATTTCAGTTTATTCGAAAAAAGAAACGGCAAATTTGTCTGCATTAGAGATATGGCAGCTTCGGATAGCAAGAACTAAAAATAGTTTTAAAAATTAAACAACGAAACCGTTTTGAAGCATTTCAAGACGGTTTCTTCGTTTTTAACAGAATCCTACAACACTATAACCACCGCGCTTAAATTGTTATATTTTTTGTTGGTCTGATTACTCTTTTGGCGACAGCTACGAATTAACTAGTTAAAAAAAAAAAACGCTCTTAACAATTGACTAACTTTAGGATATTCTTTTTTTCATTACATTAGCAATCCCTTGTTACTGCTTATTTTATCTAAAAAATAGTTGTTATGAATAAGAAGATCCTCTTTATAGTTACTTTTTGTTTTTGTGTTGCCAATTCATTTTCACAAATAGTGGTTTCTACCTCTCTTGAAGAAGCCATAAATAAAGCTTTAACAAAAAGTAGTTCCATCAAAAACAAAGAACTTGAAATTGAAAAATTAGAGTTACAAGAAAAAGGTGTTTGGAACAAATACATCCCCAGAATTGAAGCCAATGCAGAATATTTGTATTTTGACAATAAACTATCGGTCAATCTTCCCATCTCCGCTTCAATACCGATTCCTGGCGCTCCCGTTTTTGATGGCAAAACATCCTTCGATAATTACGGCAATATTTTCAATGCTGGTATAATAGCGAAAACCATCTTATTTACTGGTTTACAAATAGAAAATGGTGCCAAAGCAATCAAAGAAAAAACCAAAGGAACCGAATTTTTAAAAGAGGCTGAAAAAGATGTCATCATCAAAGAGGTAATCAACACATTCGATCAATTATCACTTTTAACCGCCATCGAAAAACTGATAAACGACAGCAGCCTTCGATTGGAAACGGAAACAAAACGAGTAACTAAAGCCATCGAACAAGGATTAGCCGTCCCGTATGACAGAGATAAAATAAAATTAGCCAGCTTAGAATTGGATTCCAAAAAAATAGAACTAGAAGGTAAACGAAAATTGGTGTACAAAAAATTAACTTATTTAACAGGTTACAATCCAACAGAAATTGAACAAGTTAGCTATTCACTAGTTCCTTACATTATAGCAGATCAAAATTTAAGCACCGAAAATAAGCAAGAAATCAAAGCATTAGAATCCTTTAAATCTGCTTATGAATTTTTATTAAAAAAAGAAAAAGGCACTTATTTACCTACATTAGGCGCTTTTGGTGGACTGACCTACTCGAGTTTATTCGATGCCAAAGCGACCACTCAAGTCATTACGGGCATCAACGAAGCCCTGTATTTGGGACTAAACGACCTCACCATAAGCAACAATTGGATAATTGGTGCGGGAATGAAATGGGAACTTTTTGCAGGTTTTGAAAGAAAGCATAAAATACACGAATCCAAAATCAATATCGAACAAGTACAAAATCAAATCGACGATACCAAAGAAAAACTGGGTTTATTATTAGAAAACAACTATGTAAATTATACAGTTTTAAATCAAAAAATTGACATCACAGCCCAGCAAGAAAAAGTAGCAGCCAACAATTTGAAGTTAGCCGTAAAACAATATAAAGAGGGTTTGATCACGATTTCTGAACGACTAGAAGCCGAAAATGACTCCTTCAAAAGTGCTGTAAATAAAGTAAACACCATAATCGAACAACGATTAGCGGCTATAGAAACCGTTATTGCAACTGGTGAATTGTCTAAAAAGTTAGACAAATAATTTTTTATTTTTTTTAGTTATACGCTCCCATTTTATAAAAAGTTAAACATAAATGCTATGAAAAAATCAATCCAAATACTATTCTTTTTATTTCTATTGATCGGCTGTGATAAAACCAAGGACAAAACCATTATCCAGGGCAAAATAGAAAACGAACAGATTACGGTGGTAAGCAAGATTCCGGGTAAAATTGTAAAAATATTTGTCAAAGAAGGCGATTTTGTTAAAAAAGGAGATACGCTGGCCATTCTAGATATTCCAGAAGTGGATGCTAAAAAAAGTCAAGCTCAAGGCGCAGTTACTAGTGCAAAAGCACAATATTCGATGGCGGTTAAAGGAGCTACCGAAAATCAATTGAAACAATTGGAAGCCAAAAAAATGGGTTTAAAAGAGCAATATGAATTCGCCCAAAAATCAATCAAAAGACTTAGTAATATGCTTAAAGATTCTTTGGTTTCACAACAAACCTTTGACGAAGCTTTTGCCAAATATCAAGGAGCTCAGGCACAATACAATGCCGTAATTGCAGAACTGGACGATGCAAAAAAAGGAGCGCGAATCGAGCAACAGACGATGGCTTTAGGACAACAAGACCGAGCCTATGGCGCTTTACAAGAAGTAGCAACCGCCGACAAAGAACGTTTCGTAATTGCGCCTCAAGATATGAGCATCGAAACCATCACACTCAATTTGGGTGAATTGGCCCTGCCGGGTTATACTTTATTTAATGGTTATATAAGCAATAGTACCTATTTCCGCTTTACAGTTCCCGAAAGCAAATTGGCTAAAATCAAGAAAGGTCAAGAAATACCCGTTGTGGTTTTTTATAACAAAAAGGAAATTAAAGGAGTCGTATCTACCATAAAACAATTAGGCGCTTACGGAAATATTGCAACCGCTTATCCTGATTTTGAAATGCAGGAAAGTCTATTCGAAATAAAAATAACGCCATTAAATACCGATGAGGCCAAGGAATTAATCACTAAAGCAACGGTAACCCTAACGCTATAAACTATGCAAGATTTCACCGCGCTTCTCAAGAGAGAATTCAAAATGTTCTGGCAAAATAAAATCCTTCGGCTTCTGTTCATTGGAGCTCCCCTTTTATATGGAATTTTGCTAGGCTATGTTTATGGAAAAGGAAAAGTGACCGATTTGCCAATAATCGTAGTGGATGAAGACCGTAGCGAAATGAGTTCGAAAGCCATACAAATGTTTGAGGACAATGAAGTACTAAGTATTGCTGACCTGCTTTATGACCAAAATAATCTAGCACAAATTGCCATCGACAAAGAGGCTACTTGCGTAGTGATTATTCCAAAAGGTTTCGAAAAAATGGTGCTTACGAAAAAATATCCCGAAATAGTAACAATCGTTAACGCATCAAATGTTTTAACGGCGAATTATTCTTCGTCTGCTTTACAACTTTGCCTAGGAACTTTCAAGGTAGGTGTTCAAATGGAAACATTAAGAAAACAAGGTACACCCGAAAATCTGATTAGTTCACAATATGAACCTTTCAAAACAACCTTCATCAAAAAGTACAACCGAAGTACCAACTATATGTATTTTCTTTGGCCGGGAGTTTTGGCAGCGGTCTTGCAACAAGTTTTATTATTGGGATTGGCGTTGTCATTCGCTTCAGAATTTGAAAATGGCACGTTTAAAAAACTAGTAAAAAAATGCCCCTCACTGTTCAAATTGATATGCGTCAAAATCATTCCGTATCTGATAATGAGCTTTGGCATTTGGATTATGTATGTGCTCTTTACATTTTGGTTTAGAATTCCGCTGTCTGATAAATTGTTCCCACTTACATTTGTGGCTGGAATATTTATTTTGGCAGTGAGTTTTATGGGAATAATGGTCAGTATAATGGTTCCTTCCCAGCTAAAAGCAACCGAAATACTGATGGTTGTTGCAACGCCTAGCTTTATCCTTAGTGGTTTTACTTGGCCTTTAAGCCAAATGCCGGTTTGGATTCAGGGCATAGCCAATAGCATTCCGCTAACCCATTTTTTGCAAGCCTTTCGGATTTTGATTGTTGAAAGAGGAAGCTTTTCGCAAACGTACGGAGCCATTTACAACTTGTTGATTATTGGTGCGGTTTGTGCTGTTCTATCTTATATTGCTTTGTATTTCAAAAGGAAAAGCATTTTGAAAAAAGCCTAAAATCAATAAAAAAGTCCGATACTTTAACATTAAGCATCGGACTTTTTATATTTCTAGAAAGAAAATTACTTCTCGATTTCTTTCATACTATCCATTTTTTTGTGTGCCAAGAATCCGGATATATCCTCAAAATGTTCTTTTACTCTTTTGTGTCCAAATTCGAAAACTTTCGTAGCTAAACCATCAAGAAAATCTCTATCGTGCGAAACCAATATTAAAGTCCCATCAAAATCGCGAAGTGCATCTTTGATGATGTCTTTGGTTTTCATATCCAAATGATTCGAAGGCTCATCGAGAATCAATAAATTCACAGGTTCTAATAATAGTTTTATCATTGCCAAACGCGTTTTTTCGCCACCCGAAAGCACTTTTACTTTCTTGGTAATATCATCACCGTGAAACATAAAAGCTCCCAAAATATTCTTGATTTGAGTTCGAATATCGCCAACGGCAATGGCATCGATGGTTTCGAAAATGGTAGCAGTTTCGTCTAACAAGGCTGCTTGATTTTGGGCAAAATACCCAATTTGCGAATTATGACCAATTTCAACCGAACCGCTATCCACGCCAATTTCTTTCATAATAGCTTTGATCATCGTCGATTTTCCTTCCCCATTTTTACCTACAAAAGCTACTTTTTGTCCTCTTTCGATGACGATATTTGCATCCTTGAAAACCACGTGATCTCCGTATGATTTCGACATATCTTTCACAATCACAGGATATTGTCCCGAACGAGCAGCAGGTGGAAATTTCAATCTCAAAGCCGAAGTATCTACTTCATCGACCTCTACAATTTCCAATTTTTCCAGCATTTTTACACGCGATTGCACTGCATCGGTTTTAGAGAAAGTACCACGAAATCTATCAATAAAAGCTTGGTTGTCGGCTATAAATTTTTGTTGCTCATCATAGGCTTTTTGTTGGTGAATTCTTCGGTCTTTTCGCAATTCTAAATAATGAGAATATTTGGCTTTGTAATCATAAATTCGTCCCATTGTCACTTCAATAGTACGATTGGTAATATTATCGACAAAAGCTCTGTCGTGCGAAATCACCACAACCGCTTTGGCCGAATTAATCAAGAAATCTTCCAACCATTGGATACTTTCGATATCCATATGATTTGTAGGCTCGTCCAGCAAAATCAAATCTGGTTTTCGCAAGAGGATTTTGGCCAATTCGATTCGCATTCTCCAACCTCCCGAAAACTCCGAGGTTTGACGATTGAAATCTTCACGCTCGAAACCCAAGCCTGTTAATATTTTTTCGACCTCAGCTTCGTAATTCACTTCTTCGATGGCATAAAATTTCTCGCTTAAGTCCGACACTCTTTCGATCAATTTCATATACGCATCACTTTCGTAATCAGTGCGAATGGTTAATTGCTCGTTGATTTCATCGATTTCGGCTTTCATTGAGAAGATTTCTCCGAATGCTTTCGAAGCTTCCTCCATCACCGTTGCGCCATCTGTAGTCAATAAATGCTGAGGCAAATAGGCAATTACGGCTTCTTTTGGAGCAGAGATATTCCCAGTTGAAGGTTTGCTTTGGCCAGCAATAATTTTCAAAAGAGTTGATTTCCCAGCACCATTTTTCCCCATAAGGGCAATTTTGTCATTTTCATTGATGGCAAAAGAAATGTCGCTAAATAAAGTGGATCCGCCAAATTGTACGGAAATATCGTTGACTGTAATCATTTTTTGAAGTTAGAAGTTAGAAGATTTGACAACTTTTTAAAAGTTGTCAAATCTCTTATTTTTTTGAAAGCTGCAAAGATAGCTTAAATAAGGAATTGGGCAATTTTAGGGATGGAGAATTGTTTTTAAGTTTTAAAAAATCAATTATTCCAAAATCACTTTCAATTTTCTTTGGAAATCTGAATTTTCATTTATTCCCAGGTGGTCTTCACCATCCAAAATATAAACTTTATCATTTGGTTTCAAAAGCTTTTTCAGTCGAATTGAATTATCAAAAGAAATAACTTGATCCTTATTTCCGTGAAAAATATAAATGGGTGATTTTACTTTTACGATATATTTATTAGTTTCAAATTTGAATTTCTTCAAAAAATCTGGAACAAAAGGTGCTCTTCCACTTGAAAACTCAATAAAATTATAATAAGGTGCTTGTAAAATTAGCTTTTTAGGATTTTCTAATGATGCTAAATGTGTTGCTAATCCAGTTCCAATCGAATACCCAATTATCACAACTTTATTTCTATCATATTTTGTTATTAATTTATTGTACGCAAAAGTTAAATCTTGATAAACTTGATCTTGATTTTCTATTTCTCCTTCGCTTTTTCCAAAACCTCTATAATCCAAAATAAAAATATCATATCCTAAATCAGTATAATTTTTGGCGATTGAACCCCAGCTGTCGAGAGAGCCTGCGTTTCCGTGAAGATAAAAAACCAAGCCTTTAGTATTTGGTGTTTTGAATAATAAACCATTCAGTATTTTAGCATCAAATGATGGAATATTTACTTCTTCAAAATCCTGTTTGAATTCAAACTTATAATTTTTTGGCAGTTTATTTGCCATAAAGATCATTTCTCCTTGATTGAAATAAACATAACTAACATATAGTAAATATATTCCACCAAAGAGTACTAATAGATTTAGAAATATGGATCGGAAAGTTTCCATAATGATTATTCCAAAATAAACCTCCTCACCACCTCAGCCACGCCGTGGTCATTATTGGAAGCAACAATCACATCAGCAAAAGCTCTTAATTCGGCATCGACATTATCGACCCAAACGCCCAATCCGGCATATTGCACCATTGATAAATCGTTTCCTGCATTTCCAATTGCGATAATTTCGCTTGGTTGAATATTGAGCTTTTTGGCAAGAATCTCGACCGCTGCTCCTTTGTCAACACCCTTTGGTGCGGCTTCTAGGAAAAAGGGTTTCGACATACAGACACTCAAATCGGGCATAGCATTTTTTAGTAAAGGTTCTACAGTTTTGAGATAACTGGGTTCTTCGAGCAACAAGCATTTCACTGCCGAAGTTGTTACGGCATCCTTAAAACTAGGAACAATAACCAATTCTAATCCAGTGATAGTACTTTCGACATCAATATACTCTGAACTCGTTTCGCTGATAATTTTCCCATCTAAATACGTAATAATATGAGTATCGTTTTCCTGACTGAAATCGTAAATGGAATGAATTTGTTCTTTGGTCAAGGAATGTTCGAAAAGGATTTTATCTTCTTTTAGGTCTGTAATTGTAGAACCATTGAACGAAATCATAAAGGAATTATTGAGGTCACATTGCAATTCTTTGGCATAATCAATCATTGCCGATGTAGGCCTTCCTGATGCCAATACGACATAAACTCCCATTTCCTGGGCTTTCAAGAGCATTGATTTATTCTCGATTGATAATTCGTGGTCATCGGTCAACAAAGTGTCGTCCATATCGACCACTAGCATTTTATATTTCATTACTTGTACTTTAATTTGTTTTTATTCTTCAGTCGGAGACTGAAAAACACATCCTCAAAGTCGAAGACTTTGCGGAGCAGTTAAATACTCAACCTGAATTCCTCAATTACAGGATTAACTTTTGCAAAATCAGTCTCTTGAATGAATAATTCGACTGCTTTTGTATTTTCCATACTTGGAAATACATTGGATTGATTGTTGTCTCTAATGACGGTTTCCACTCCTATTGCTTCTATTTTACTTTTAAGGGAAACTGCCAAAATTTCACTTCCCGAAAACACTTTCATTAATCCCATAGTATTGTTTGTTTTTTGTTGTTGAAAAAATTATTCTTCCTCCTCCAGATCGTTTTCGTCTTCTTCAAAATCTGATTCTTCTGCTGAATCATCCTCTTCAAAGTCATCTTCGGTTTCTTCAAAATCGAATTCATAAGGTTCTACCAACATTTTATCGACTAGAATTTCGATTCTTTCGGTAAGAGCATCGGTAAAGATGATGCGTTGGGTTTTGGCAATACTGCTCGAAATGCGCATAATTTTGGTTTCGTGACGCAATTTCAATAAGGTATCAGCATCATCTATAATAAACATCCGCAATCGGTTGACATTATATCCAGCCGTACTGAACATGTCATTCAGTTTATTGGGAGTGCCTATCAGAATATCGATACCGGTAGAAACATAGTTTTTGTCGTAATCCATATCGCCTTTGTCGTGTACACCATACACTTCAAGCCCTGAATTTTTGCCATACGATTCAAACAAGGCCACCATTTCGAGTACTTTGGTTTTGTCCTCCACAACAATCAAGGCACGTGGCGATTCTTCGGTGCTTCCAGCCAATTTTTGAATCACATTGATTACAATTGTCGTTGTTTTTCCGCTTCCGTTTGGTGCAATGACTAGACAATCGGCACCACTTTTTAGAGTCGAAAAAGTTTCTTGTTGCAGTTCATTGGCATCGGTCAAACCGTTTTCTTGAAGGTTTTCTTGAAGGTTTTCGTTTATTTTTTTTAGTTTCATGTTTTAATCTAAAGAATTTAAAAAATCTAAAAAATCTAAAACAATTTATTTTGCTTTTTTAGATTATTTAGATTTTTTTGATAGTTTTTATTTACTAGCAAACAATTGCACGTCAGTTTCAGAGATTTCATTTCCACCCAAGATAATCAATCGCTCGACCACATTACGGAGTTCCCGAATGTTCCCTGTCCAATCGTATTCTTGCAATAATTTGATAGCTTCTTTGGAAAAATGTTTGACCGCATTTCCTTGTTCAGAAGCGATTTTTTCAGCAAAATGGGCCATTAGCAAGGGAATATCGTCTCGTCTTTCATTCAGCGAAGGCACATTAATTAGAATTACAGCCAATCGATGGTATAAATCTTCCCGGAAACGACCTTCGGCGATTTCTTTTTTCAAGTCTTTATTGGTGGCTGCAATGACACGAACATCGACTTTGATGTCTTTGTCGGCGCCCACTCTAGTAATCATATTTTCTTGCAACGCCCGTAATACTTTGGCTTGAGCCGAAAGACTCATATCGCCAATTTCGTCCAAGAAAATGGTTCCTTTATCCGCCGCTTCAAATTTACCTGCTCTATCTTTTACCGCCGAAGTAAAAGCGCCTTTCACGTGACCAAATAATTCACTTTCTATCAATTCACTTGGAATGGCAGCGCAATTCACTTCAATTAATGGGAAGTTTGCTCTAGCACTCTTCTCGTGCAATTGATGGGCAACCAATTCTTTTCCGGTTCCGTTGGGACCTGTGACCAAAACTCGGGCTTCGGTTTGAGCAACTTTTTCAATCATCAATTTGATGCGATTGATGGGTTCGCTTTCGCCAATCATCTCGTAGTTTTTGCTGACTTTTTTCTTTAGAATTTTATTCTCGACTACGAGTTGTTTTCTATCTAAAGCATTGCGAACGGTATTCAAAAGTCTGTTCAAATCGGGTGGTTTTGAGATATAATCAAAAGCGCCCAAACGCATCGTTTGAATAGCCGTTTCCATATCGCCGTGACCTGAAATCATCACCATTGGGATTTCCGGTTTTATTTTTTTGACCGCTTCTAATACTTCGACTCCGTCCATTTTGGGCATTTTGATGTCGCACAAAACGAGGTCGTAATCGTTGTTTTTTATTTTTTCGAGTCCAACAACTCCATCTTCGGCGTCTTCGACTTGATACGAATCATTCTCTTCGGAAAGTATTTTGGTCAATACTCTTCGGATAGCGGCTTCGTCTTCGATGATTAATATTTTACTCATACTTCGTAATTTTCAAATTTTAAAAATTCCAAATTCAAACTATTGGAATTTGGAATTTATTATTTGGAATTTAATATTGTAACCATTTATACAATTCTTTCCAAGATGGTTTTTTGCCGTACATTAATATTCCGACTCTATAAATTTTGGCCGCAAACCAAACCACTAAAAAGAAGGTTGCAAATAGTATTGAAATCGAAAGCACTAATTGCCACCAAGGCACTCCAAATGGAATTCGCATCAGCATTACGATAGGCGATGTGAGCGGAATCATAGAAAATACGGTAGCGATCGTTCCGTGAGGATCGTTGATTACGGTAAAAAAACCGATATAAACTCCCAATACTAATGGCATTATAATCGGCAAAAGAAACTGCTGTGAATCGGTTTCGTTATCTACCGCGGCTCCGATGGCTGCATAAAAAGAACTGAATAAAAAGTAGCCGCCAATGAAATAAATTACAAAACTAATTAGGATCGTGGCGATGGGCATTTGCCATAATTCCTGCACATACATTTGTGCGGTCCCGGTCATTTGTAAATGCGCAGTTTGCATCGCTTCTGACGGAATTTTGGGCGCTGGACAGGTTTCTAGTCCCAGATAATAAGAGGCGACTAGCATCATCGATAACCCAATAATTGCCCAAATAAAGAACTGAAGTAGCCCTGCCAATGAAGTTCCGATGATTTTCCCCATCATCAGTTGAAAAGGTTTTACCGATGAAATAATAATTTCGACAATGCGATTGGTTTTTTCTTCGATAACGCTGCGCATTACCATATTGCCGTAGATAATGATGAACATCATAATGAGATATCCGAAAGCTCCGCCGATGGCAATTTTGATTTCGTTTAGTCCTTTGACCGTTTTTTCTCCTGATGCTTTTACCAAACCTATATTGACTTTAGCCTCTGCATTTTTGATGGCCAAAGTGTCTAAATTCGCTTTCTCGAAGTTTTGTTTGGTCAATTTTTTGGCAATAATATCTTGTACATTTTCTACAAATGAAATACTAGGACTCTCACTAGAAATGAACTGAATTTTACTTTCAAAATCCTTGTCGTTTGCCACTTTTGGAATAACAATTAGGCCTTCGTAGCTTTCGTTTGTAATGCTGTCTTTGAGGAAATTGACCTCTACTGCTGAAAAATCGGCGTACTTATATTCGGCTTCGGATTTATTCAAGGATAAAAATTCATTGACAAACAAACCCGATTCATCGTGAATGGCAATTTTTTTGGTATCGGCTTTCATTGTGCTAAGAAAACCAACAAAAACGGCGATTCCTACGAAAAGCAACGGACTTAAAAAGGTCATTACAATGAATGATTTATTGCGCACTTTGGCAATAAACTCTCTTTTTATGATTAGTGATATGATACTCATTATTCGGAAATTACAATTTTAAAAAATTCCAAATTCCAAATAATTGGATTTTGGGATTTAGTTTATTTTAGATTTTATTTGTCACTTACTGCCTGAATGAAAATATCATTGACACTCGGAATTTTTTCCATAAAATGCGTTACTTGCCCTCTTTGTGTTAGAAGGTGTAACAACTCATTTGGCAAGGCATTCCCTAATTGCACTTCGAGTTTGATTTCGTTATTAAGTGATTTGAAATTTGTTTGTCCCACTTTGAATTTTTGGGTAATGTCATACATCAATCCCTCAACATTATCGGACAAAATCCCTACTTCGAAACTATTGGTGCGGAATTTTCGTTTCACTTCGTCCAAACTTCCTTCAATCAATTTATTCGACTTGTGGATTAAGGCAATGTGATCGCATAACTCTTCGACGCTTTCCATTCGGTGGGTCGAGAAAATAATAGTCGAACCTTGTTTTTGCAATTCTAAAATTTCATCCTTAATGACATTAGCATTTACGGGGTCAAAACCAGAAAAGGGTTCGTCAAAAATCAATAATTTGGGTTTGTGCAAAACGCAAACTACAAACTGTACTTTTTGCGCCATTCCTTTGGAAAGTTCCTCAATTTTTTTGTTCCACCAGCCTTGAATTTCCAATCTATCAAACCAATAATCCAATTGCGCTTTGGCATCGGCTTTCGAAAGTCCTTTCATTTGGGCTAAATACAAACACTGTTCCCCCACTTTCATACTTTTATACAATCCTCGTTCTTCAGGCAAATAGCCAATATGAGAAATGTGTTTAGGATCTAGTTTTTCACCATCAAGAATAATTTCGCCACTATCGGGCATTGTAATTTGATTGATGATACGAATTAGAGAAGTTTTTCCGGCGCCATTTGGACCTAAAAGCCCGTAGATACTGCCTCTGGGAACAGTAAGCGAAACGGCGTTCAAGGCAACATAATCGCCATATTTCTTAACAACATTGTTTACTTCAAGTATAGAACTCATACTGATTTTTGATTTATTTCATCTGTTGGGCAGTTTCGGCAACAGGTGTGTAAAAATAGAAAAATAGTGCTAATAAGGTGTTAAATAAAACAAAAAAACCCACCTTGTCATACAAGTTTTCTAAAAGAAAAATTAAGCAAATACAGCAATAGTATTTTTTTGTAACTTTGTAATTCTAAAACAAAAATGTTATGGTTATCGTAAAAATTAAAGAAAATTCGAAACAAGCCAAACTTTTACTAGAATACATCAAAGGTTTTTCGTTTGTAGAGTTTGTAAATTCAGAAAACGAAAAGGATAAAAACAATACTCTGTTAGCAGATATTGAAAAAGGGTTGAGAGAAGTAAAGCAAATTAGAGAAGGAAAACTTAAACCTTTATCCGTAAATGATCTTTGGGATGACAAATAAAATTATTCCTCTACGGAGTTTTATTCCTGATTTCAAAAGATTCAATAAAAAATTTCCGAGCCTAAAAAATGATTTTCTGGAGTTAGAACAACAATTGTTACAAAACCCAAAACTTGGCGAAAATCTTGGAGCTGGTTTGTATAAAATTAGACTTGCTAATTCGGATAAAGTCAAAGGAAAAAGTGCTGGATATAGAATAATATCCTATTTAGTTGAAGAAAAAGAATTGAATTTTACCGTTTACTTGGTAAAAATATATGACAAATCAGAAGAGAGCACAATTACAAAACACACCCTTTTGAAGTTAGTAAAATCTATTTTTGGATAAAAAGCCTCACTCCAATTCAAATATTGAATACCAACAAAGCAAGAAAAATGTTTTTACATAAAAAACCCACCCTTATTTTCACAAGGATGGGAAAAATTATCATAATTTAAAATTATGAAAACATATCTTTCACTTTTTCGAAAAAGGATTTGTCGCTTTTTTCAGGATGTGGAATAAAATTTTCGTTTTCGAGATTGTTTTCAAAAAACTGTTTTTGCTCTTTATTGAGCGTTTTTGGGGTCCAAACATTTACGTGTACCAACAAATCTCCGTTGCCATATCCATTAATATTTGGAATTCCTTTCCCTTTTAATCTCAGGATTTTTCCAGATTGAATACCTTCGTCTAATTTTATTCTCACCTTTCCGTTGACAGCCGAAATATCTTTAGAAATTCCAAGAACCGCCTCCGAGAAACTGATATATAAATCGTAATGCAAATTTTCACCTTCGCGTTTCAAGAATTCGTGCTCAATTTCTTCGATAGCGACTATTAAATCGCCTGGAACGCTATTGCCCGGAGCGTCATTTCCTTTGTTGGAAACTTTAAGTTGCATACCGTCAACCACACCAGCAGGGATTTTTATGGTTACTGTTTCGTCTTCCATAACCATTCCTTGCGAATCAGCTTCAGAAGGTTTTTTGTCTAATATTTGACCCGACCCACCACAAGTTGGACAAGTGGAAGCCGATTGCATTCTACCTAAAATCGTATTGGTCACCCGCATAACTTGACCTTGACCGTTACAAGTAGAGCACGTTTTATAAGAAACTCCTTTGGCTTGAACTTTTCGCTTTACTTTCACTTTCTTCTCGACACCATTGGCAATTTCTTCTAGTGTCAGTTTCACTTTAATTCGCAGATTAGTTCCTTTGACACGACGTTGTCCTCCGCCTCCGCCAAAACCTCCGCCACCGCCAAAAGCGCTTCCGAAGATATCGCCAAATTGACTGAAAATATCGTCCATATTCATACCGCCGTGACCACCGCCAAAACCTCCCGAACCATCAAAAGCTTGGTGTCCATATTGATCGTATTTGGCTTTTTTCTGCGGATCACTCAGTACTTCATAAGCTTCTGCAGCAGCTTTAAAATTTTCTTCAGCCACAGCGTTACCCGGATTTTTATCGGGATGAAACTCGATTGCTTTTTTTCGGTAAGCTTTTTTAATTTCGGCAGCATCAGCACCTTTAGAAATGCCAAGTATTTCGTAAAAATCTTTTTTCATAAATAAAGTAAATTCCAAAATTTTAAATTCCAAATTCCAATTAGATGAATAGGAATTTGGAAGTAATACTATGATTTTTTTTTAATTTCCGATTACCACTTTTGGGAAACGGATAATTTTGTCACCCAATTTGTAACCTTTTTCTATTACATCAACAATTTTTCCTTTCATTTCAGGAGAGGGAGCAGGAATTTGAGTAATGGCTTCAGCAAAATCGACGTCGAAAGTATCTCCAGCATTAATATCTACTTGCTCTAATCCTTTGGATACCAAAGTATTTTTTAATTTTTCTTGAATCAATTCTACTCCTTGAATCAAAATATTGTCATCCGTTTTTTTGATTTCGGATAAAGCTCTGTCAAAATCGTCCAACACGGGAAGCAAAGACAATAATACGTCCTGATTGGCTGTTTTAAACAACTCGATACGTTCTTTGGCCGTTCGGCGTTTGTAATTTTCAAATTCCGCAAATAACCGTATGAACTTGTCCTTTTCTGAGGCTAAATCTTGCGATAATTGTTCTTCTCTAGATATTTCTTCTACTCTTTCTTCAATTGCGGCATCCAAAGCGTCAGTATTATTTTCGATGGGTGTTGGATCAACAATTTCGTCGTTTAGCTTGTTTTCAGTCGTCATTCTTGTATTGTTTTTAAAAAAATTGGTAAACTTCATTTTTAATCTTTTCTATGGATTGCAAAAGTACTGCCAAAACTTGAAAAATGTCAAATTGTCATTCATTAAAATAAGCCAGGTTACATTTTACCGCTAAATCAAAGCATTTTAGACAATAATATTACCACTACACTAGACTTTTTGATGTTTGAAAAATAAAAGTATACATTGTTCTGAAACCACGATACAGTAGGTTTTTAAAGAAAAATTTGGCGCAAAAAAAGGCATCGATAAGAATTTCAACTGAATCATCAGTTTTTTTTAAGGCTAGCACTTTCGCATTGGAGTTAAAAATTAGAATAGCAGCGGGAAAATTTAATATAATTTTAAGACTATAACGTTTTAGTTTATTTACATTTGTCAGGATTACAAAATTGTAAAAAAACAAGGAAAGGTTGGCTTGAAAGCTTTAAATTATTATTAATTCACTATGTATTATATTTAAAAAAAACTTCGTTTGTTCAAACGAAGTTTTTTTTTGTTTGCTCCTTATACTAGTTGTTTAAAAGTTTTTTGACTCTGCTATTCTGTAGACCACTAAAGCCCCCATTGTTGTTAATGATGAATAACTCAACTCCATTTCACATCCTAAGCAAATGATATTCCGCATCTTCGCACAAAAAACAGTGTATTTAACGTATTGTTATTATCCTTTTGGATATTTTGCGCCAAGATTCAGTTAGTTTTGTTAACATATAAATCAATTATTACTTACAAATAATTCGCATTATATGTATTTCATCGATAAAATACGCATTTAAACGATTTTTTATTTTGTTTTTTAAAATATAAGTTTTAGGTTTGTTACTCTAAATCTATCACTTATGAAAAGAATTACTTATTTATCGTTATTGTTAATAATAATCATTTTTCAGTTTTCGGCTGCGCAATCCATTAATAATTGGACTTTAAAAAACACATCAGAAACTTCAAAAGCGAGGGTTAAAATAGACCCAAAAAACATTCCCAGTAAATACCAGATTTTAACCTTAGATTTTAAATCTTTAAAATCAAATTTTAAAAAAGCAACCATAAATACTACTGGCAAAAAAACGAATACCCCATTGCTAATGGATTTCCCTAAGGAGGATGGCACAATGGAAACTTTTAGTGTAGAAAAAATTAGTGTTTTACATCCTGATTTAGAAGCTAAATATCCAGAAATCCAATCTTTCTATGGCGTCAGCACTAAAAACGAACTGAATAAAATCTACATAAGTATTTCCCCAAGTGGGTTCAACGGATTAATAACAGGAGAAAAATCTATTTATATAGATCCTATTGAAAGAAACAATACGATTGATTATATTGTCTATAACAAAAAAGATTATACTAAAAATCGTCAAGATGTATTTACTTGTGGTGCAGATATGCCTACTGATGTTATGCCTGAATTATCGAAGGCTAAAACTACTAGTACCGCTAAAACGACTAATGTAATCGATGGTAAAATAAGAACCTATCGCCTCGCCGTTGCCTGTACCTCAGAATATACCGCATACTATGGCAACACTGTTGCGGGAGCATTGGCCGCAATAAACACCACTATTACCCGTGTGAATAGTGTGTTCAAAACGGATTTAGGTATTCAATTTCAGGTTGTTTCTGGTAATGATCGATTGATTTATAGAAACAATGTCAATATCGACGCTTCACCGGATCCAGATCCGTATGATAATTACGATGGATCACAGATGCTTGGAGCAAATACTGCAAATATTACTGGTTTACTTGGAGTTGGAGCTTACGATATAGGTCACGCCTTCAGCACTGGTGGCGGCGGAATTGCCTCACTATCTGTTCCGTGTGCCGCTAGTACCAAAGGACAAGGTGTTACTGGAATTGTAACGCCACAATTTGACCAGTTTGATATAGGTTATGTAGCTCACGAAATGGGCCATCAGTTTGGCGCTACACATACCCAAAGCAATTCGTGTCAAAATTCGGCCGCATCATCTATGGAACCAGGTAGTGGCACAACAATTATGTCCTACGCCGGAATTTGTCCGCCAAATATTCAAGCGGATGCAGATGCTTACTTTCATGCCTACAGTATTCAACAAATGACTGTAACTGTTAATGCAAACACCTGTGAAGTTGAAACTCTCACTGGTAATAATGAACCTGTAATAACTGCTGTTCCAGATCGTACAATCCCAAAATCAACCCCTTTTATTTTGACTGGAATTGCTACTGATACCGATGCTGGAGATGCTGCCAGACTAACCTATTGTTGGGAACAAATGGACGCTGCAAGTTCTGGTAATGTAGCGCCAGTTTCTACAAGTACAACCAAACCTACTTTTAGGTCGATTATTCCAACACTTTCGCCGGCAAGAACGTTTCCGAATCTTAACGATATCATAAGCAATACAACGCCCACTTGGGAAGTTTTGCCCAGTGTAGGACGAACATTAAATTTCAGATTAACCGTCAGGGATAATAACCCAATAGGTGGCCAAACGAACCAGGATAATGTAGCTGTTACCGTTGGTACTGCTGGTCCATTTATTGTAACCGCTCCAAATACATCGGTTATATGGTATGTTGGAACATCACAAACTGTAACTTGGAATGTTGCTAGCACAAATACTGCTACTTACTCCGTAAATGTCAATATCAAATTATCAACCGATGGCGGTTTAACGTATCCAATAACACTGCTATCCAACACACCAAATGATGGAACGCAAGCCATTACAGTTCCTAACAATATTGGCAAAAATAATAGAATTAAAGTAGAGGCTGCCGCCAATATTTTCTTTGATATATCTAATGCAAATTTCGAAATTAAAGCAAACACTTTTGATTTGACTAGCACACAACCAACTGTTTCTGTATGTAAACCATCTAATGCTGTTTATACATTAAATTATACGCCTGCGCCAGGTTTTGCGGAAACAACAACATTTTCAGCCGTTGGTTTACCCGTTGGAGCGATTGCTACTTTTGTACCAACTACTAGAAGTACAGCAGGGACGGTTACAATGACTGTGTCTGGTATAGCAAATGTTGCAACAGGTAGTTATTCATTTAATGCAAATGGCACATCGACAAATGCCAATATCAATTTACCATTAACACTAAAAGTATTTGATAACAACATTGCAAACGTAACATTGACTTCGCCAACAAACGGAGCTGCGAATCAACAAACTTCAGTTTTATTACAATGGGGAGCAATAGCCAGCGCATCATCTTATATTGTAGAAGTAGCCGCTAGTCCAACTTTTGCAGCAATTCTAGAAACAGCAACAGTTACGACCAACTCCTATCAAACCGCTAGTTTAACATCAGGAACAATTAATTATTGGAGGGTTAGACCTTTGAATTCCTGTGTAACTGGAGCAAATTCAGAAACATTTGTATTTCAAATTGCTAGTGATTTTTGCAAAACTTATACGAACAAATATTATGAAAATAATGACTTTACTTGGGAACTTAACTCGACAAATGCTGTAAGTGCGAGAATGGATGTTCCAGATAATATTATTGTCAGCAAAGTAAGTTTTTATGTAAAAGCGACACACGCTTCGCTGGCAGATATAAAAATGCAATTTAGTGGTCCTACTGGTATTTTTGCAGAAATCTACAATAGAGATTGTACTGGAGCTAATATTGATGTCCATTTTGATGATGCTGGAACTACGGCACCAACTTGTAGTGGAACTACTCCAGCTATGAGTGGAACACAACAAGCGAGTCAATCCTTGAGTAAATTCAATGGTACAAGTTCCTTAGGCACTTGGGTTTTATTAGCTACAGATAGAGGTGCAAATACTTCTGGAGGAACATTTACAGACTTTCAAGTATCTATTTGTGGAAAATTGCAAATTGTAAATAATATTACCCTAGCTAATAATTCACTAAGCGTCGTTCAAGGTGCCTCTGCGAGCATCACACAAGCACAATTAGGAGCGACACAACCTGCGGCTACTACAGCGCAATTAATCTATACGGTTACTAAACTACCTATAAACGGAATTTTAAAACGCAATAATATTGCAATGGCTGTAGGTGGAACTTTTACGCAAGCAGACCTCAATAACAACCTAATAAGTTACACCAACAATGGAACAAATGCGAATCCAGATAGTTTTAAATTTTCAATCAGCGGTATTAACCTAGCTCTTTTAGGTGGGCAAACCTACAATATTAGCGTAAGCGCTCTTATTTGCACAGCGCCAACCCCTAATGTTAGTAATTTACCTGATGTAAATGCCCAATGCTCAGTAACTCCAGCGGTGCCAGCGGCCACAAGTAATTGTTACGGCACTATCACTGCAACTACAGCAACCGTATTTCCAATAACCACACAAGGCACAACTGTAGTCACCTGGACTTATAATGATGGACACGGAAATACATCTGTACAGACCCAAAATATCATTGTAAACAATACCATGTCAGCTGCTATTGCTGGAACTGCATCCGTTTGTTCAGGAACTAATTCGAATATACAAGTAACAATTATTGGCGGTGTTTCACCATATACTGTGGTTTACACCAATGGCACTAGCAATTTTACCGTTAGCAACTATACCAGCGGATCTGCCATTATTGTTGCTCCAACATTGACTACTACCTATACATTGGTCTCTGTAACTAGCGCCGAGGGATGCTTGAGCCCCACAAATAGCGGCTCTGCGGTTTTATCGATTGATAGTACTACCTGGAACGGTTCGGCTTGGTCTAATGGAGCTCCCACCGGCACGAAATCAGTCTTAATATCAGGCGATTATAGCCAGGCTACAAATATCAATGCTTGTTCTTTGACTGTAAATAATAACGCTGTTGTTAGTATTCCGTCTGGATATAACGTAACTTTAAATGGTGCTTTAACCGTTAGTTCAGGAAGTTTTACTTTGAATAATAATGCCAATTTGATACAAACTTCGAATGTTGCCAATTCAGGAAATATTATTGTAAAAAGAAATAGTTCAGCACTAATGCGTCTGGATTACACTGCGTGGTCATCACCTGTCACTAATAATGCGAGCTTATTTTTACAATCTTTTTCTCCGGCAACGACTGTAAATAGATTTTATGGCTATGATACATCAACCAATTTGTACACTGCTATTGCAAGTCCTTCAACCACTAATTTTGCGCTTGGAAAAGGCTATTTAATCCGTATGCCGAACACACACCCAACTACGCCAACAATATGGAACGGAAGCTTTATAGGGGTTCCTAATAATGGAGTGATTCCGTTCACGATGACTAATGGAGGGGTGGGAAAAAGATTTAATTTAGTTGGAAATCCGTATCCTTCTCCCATAAGTATGACTCAATTTGTTGCTGATAATAATACCAAAATTACGGGCACTTTATATTTCTGGAGAAAAACAAATGGATTATCGAATCCAACCTATTCCACTTGGACTAATGGAGTATTTGCTTCTAACGGAGGAGCCCAAGTTGTGGACCCGCTTGGCATAATTCAAACTGGACAAGGGTTTTTTGTTGAAGCTTTAAATTCTTCGACCTCAGTTACTTTCAATAACGGACAGCGAATTGCTAATAATGCCAATCAATTCTTCAAAACAAAAGAAATCGAAAGAAGTACGATATGGTTAAATGCGACTAGCGCAACTGGTAATTTTTCGCAAATGGCTGTAAGTTATACGACTAATGCGACTCAGGGCGTCGATGAATATGACGGAAAATATTATAACGATGGAGCAATTGCTTTAAATTCGATACTGGACAATTCTGATTATGTTATCCAAGGACGAGCCTTGCCATTTGATGGATCCGATGAAGTACCCTTGAGTTTTACTGCAGCGAATGCTGGTGAATATTCGATAAGTATTGACCATGTAGACGGTTTATTTGCAGGAAATCAAGATATCATTCTGAACGATAGCGAAACTGGAACAGAAACTGATTTGAAAACAGGCTCATATACATTTACAGCAGCAGCGGGACAATCGAACACAAGATTCACCTTGAAATACCAAAAAACATTGGGAATCAACGCGCAAGTTTTCGATGAAAATAGCATTGTGGTTTTCAAAAACAACGGTTCTATCCATATCAAATCAAATAATACAGCAATAGATAATGTGCAACTTTTTGATGTCAGAGGACGATTAATGATCGAAAAATCGAAAGTAAATTCAAACGAAACTAGTATTGAAAGCGCACGATTTGCAAATGAGGTTTTAATTGTAAAAATCACTTCAGCAGACAAGAAAGTCGTAAACAAGAAAATTGCAAATTAAACAAAATTGCTATTCAGGCCTTAAAGACTACTAAAATTAAGAAGAAAAAAAAATGAAAACCAAACAAATAAAAGAATACATCACCGTCTTGGCCTTCTGTGTCAGTACAATTCTTATTGCAAAATTATCAGATGAAGCCAAATATGTAGAAGTCTATAGCAAAATTGCCTGCGGCTTATGCCTGGTGAGTTTGATTTATGGGACCAAACTAATCCTTGAATTGCAAAAAGAGAACTTTCAAAAAACAATTGCTCTTCGCCCATAATATACAAAAAACCGCTAGAAACCCCATTTTAGTGCGCTTAAAAAACACTAAAAATTTGACTTGCAGTTCAATCAATCCGAAAACGGATTGCTTGAACTGTTTTTTTATTTTCTTTTATTTCCAATTAACCAACGAGCTAAAATTAATTGTAAATATACATTATTTCTTACTTTTTTTTAGATAATTGTGTATTTCATCGATATAAAACGCATTTAATCGATAAAAAATTATTTTTTCTGAATATTCTTTTCTACATTTGAATACTTAAACAAATATACAGGTCAACTAAATTTGGTTAAGCAAATCATTTATTCATCCTTTTGCCCCAAAGTCATGAAAAAAATTACCCTTTTTACGAAATCATTACTGTGCTTTGTTTTTATGTTAATAAGCACAATAACTTTTGCACAAACGACATTGTTCAATGCCAATTTTAGCACAGGAACAGGAAACAACGCTTGGGTATCTGCCTCAACAGGTTCTGGAGCAGGTGGATGGACCAATGGTACTGTAGCAACTCACGCTACAGGCGCAACGGGTAATTACATGTATTCCAATATATATACAGGTAGCAATGTGTACAACGGCAACACCATATCAAGTATAACTAGTCCAGTGGTAAACCTTACTAATTATACCAACCTAATTTTAACTTTTAATGTTTGGTATAACACCGAAGCGTATTGGGATGGTGCAAACGTAGAATACTCAACCGACGGAGGAGGAACTTGGAGCATTCTAGGTATCGTGGGGGATGGTTTTTATTCAGACACTGAAATATATACCTTAGGTAATGATTTAGATGGCTGGTCTGGTAATACGAATGGTTGGATAGCAAAAACGATTAATCTTACTGCTGCTGATATCAATTTCGACAACAATAGTAATGTGAAATTTAGAATAAAATTTGCTTCAGACGGAACTGTTAACGCTTCTGGTATTGCTTTTGACGACTTTAAAATAGTAGGTACCCCTATAACTTTGTTTCCAGAAATTGATATTCAAGGTAATGGTGTTTCAATCGTAGATGGAGACACAACTCCAAGCGCGACAGATTTTACAATTTTTCCGAGTATCTCTATAAATACCAGTACAACAAGAACCTTTGTTGTTAGAAATACGGGAGCAGGACCTTTAACCGTAGGCACCTATACCATTACAGGAGCAAATGCAGGTAGTTTTACCTTAACTACGCCGCCACCCACAAGCATTGCCTCTGGGGGAACAGCGAATATTGTCTTTACATTCGCACCTACATCTCCCGGGGTACACGATGCCACTTTTACAATATACAATAGCGACACAAACGAAAACCCTTATAATTTTAGCTTGCAAGGTACAGCCACAGATTCCGAAATTAATATCTATTACGGCGCCCCCGCACAATCAATACTAGATAATACATATGGCCCTGACCCTGCATTTGGTACTGATTTCGGGAGTACTACGATTGGAACTCCAGTGGCACGAATTTTCACTATACAAAATCTGGGTTTACTTCCGTTAAACTTAACCGATACTCCAATGGTACGAGTTATTGGTCCTAACGCAGCACTTTTTACGATTACACAACCCCCTGTATCAGTGGTGCCTGTGGGAGGAACAACAACTTTTACTGTAACATTTACCCCTGTAATTGTTGGTAAATCTGTATGTATAATATCCTTACTTAGTAATGATTCGGACGAAACCAATTACGATTTTACCATACAAGGCGTTGGTACAGTTTCAACAGGTAGAGAAATTGATGTACTAGGAAACGATGTCTCGATACCTGACGGAGACATTACCCCAAGCACCGTCGATTTCACTGATTTCGGAACTACTTTTGTAGGCGTTCCTATAACTATACCATTTGTTGTGTACAATTTCGGCCCCACTGCCTCCACTTTAAGTTTTACTGGAAACACTATTACAACAGGAATAGGTTTTGCGATAACAAATATGGTTACATCATCAATAGCTGGTGGTCAAGCCACAAGTTTTAAAGTAACTTTTACACCAAGTACAACAGGAACATTTACCGGATCAGTGGTACTCGGAAATAATGATTCCAATGAAGGTCCGTATAATTTTAATATAAGGGTAACAGTTGCTGCAGCACCTGTTATTGCCGTGGCACCGGGAGGCGTAACAACAAATTTAAAATTATGGCTAAAAGCCAATAACGAAATTGGCACCATTGCAAACAACAGTCTTGTAAGCACTTGGAGGGACAAAGCCCTTGGAAGCACTAGAAACGCCAGTGCAAAGACAAGTTTAGAGCCTGTTTTTTTGAACAATGCTACTGATAATGTAAACTTCAATCCCGTAATTCGTTTCAATGGTAGTTCGACCTTATATGGAGGTCAAGGATTCAATAATCACGATGTCTTTATTGCCCTTAAAACGGGTATCGTTACCAGAAATTCAACCTCATACAGCGTTTTTATTGGAGATGATGTTGATGTTAACCCTCAAGGTGTATCAAATCAAGACATAACAGGTTTTTCCTTGGGTTCTCAAACTTCCAGATATGATAACGAGGTCGTGTCATATAATCAAGGGTCAAGAAATTATTATGGTGAGGGTGAAATTGATTTAGCGCCACAACCAAAATCGTATTCGGGAGCCAATATTTTTAATCCAAGAAAAAGAATAGCTGGCGCTGGTGGTTTTATGGATATTTTTCATAATGGCGTAAAACTGACAACTTCAAATATTACAATCATTCCTAATTCTAATACAACATACAAAGATATCCGAAATACTAAATATTATATAGGAAGAAGCGAATTCTATGATGCCGATTTAGTAGGCGATGTATTAGAGATTATTACTTATGATGCCCGAAACACCGATGCCGATAGACGTAAAGTTGAAACCTATTTGGCACTAAAATACGGTATCACATTAGGCGTCAATAGCACCAGTCTTAATTACGTAAATTCTGATGGAACAACTATTTATCCGGAAGCAACAGGTTTTAATACGAACATAGCGGGTATTGGTAGAGATGATAAATCGGAATTAAATCAAAAACAATCTAAAACCGAATATACTGTAGACGATATTACTATGGGGCTTGCAACAATTGCAGATACAAACTCCGCAAATACAAACACCTTTGCAGGAGACAAAAGGTTTTTAATTTGGGGGCACAATAATGCTGTATTAACACAAACTCCTCCAGTGGTGGTTGATTTGAGCTCTGGTGTTAGTGCAATAGCTACTAAAGTAGACTTTATAGGCATAAATAGGGTGTGGAAAGTGGTAGAATCCGGAGGAGATGTTGGAACCGTAAAAATTTCTATACCAAAAGCTGTAGTTGCGGCAACAATAAACCCTCCTGGCGATTTTTTAATGTTTATTTCTACTTCACCCGTTTTTTCGCCATCTGCAGAATATAGAATTATGAACCTAGTAGGGGATAATTTAGAAACAAATTTTGATTTTAACGGTGTAAGGTATATCACTTTTGGATATGCCTCAGAAAGAAGATTTACAAGATCTGTAGATTTTAATGGTACATCAGATTACTTAGATGGAGGAGATGTTTTAAATTTAAACACTAATTTCACAGTATCTGCGTGGATCAAACCTACGGTATCAGCAAATATGTCAATATTTTCTAAAAGAAACACGCCATATACTCAAGGGTATGATTTAACAATAAACGCTTCAGGAAAACTAGTTATGAGCTGGATGAATGGATCCTTGCGAAGTATTACGTCAAACACCACTATACCCAATAACATTTGGCATAATGTAGCCGTTATTTACAACGGAACTACCGCAAGACTATACATAGATGGAGTTCTAGATAATACAGCGACTTTGCCCCCTCCTATCTCAAGCACCAACTCATTTTTGGTTGCAGCTGCAAATGGCTCGGGAACTACTCCTGTTGCCTATTTTAGTGGAACAATTGACGAAATAAGAGTTTGGGATGTCGCCTTGACCGAAAACCAAATGCGATACGTGATGAACCAAGAAATTAAAATTTATGGAAGTGCAACAACTGGAAGTATAATCCCAAGTACTATTACCAAAAATGATATTATGCCAATTCCTTGGACTGCTTTAAAGGCCTATTACCCTATGTCTAGATATACCTTTACCAATGCCAAAGATGAATCGGTTAACAATTTTACACTAGCATTAAAAAACCTAATCACCGTCAACAAACAGACAGCACCACTACCCTATGAGTCTGCCTCAAATGGCTCTTGGCAAACTGCTGCAACTTGGTTGAATAACACCGTTCAGGATTTACCTAACAGTCTTTCGATTGTAGATGGTGTAACTCCTGTAAATTGGAATATCGTTAAAACATCACATAATGTAAGCTCAACAGGAAACAAAACTGTTTTAGGATTGATGGTCAATATCAACACAATTACAGCCTCGAATGATACCAAAATTGAAGTTACAAATTATTTAAAATTAGATGGTAAAATAGATTTGGTTGGAATGTCGCAGTTGGTTCAAACCCTTGATTGCGATTTGGATGTAACCAGCTCCGGGTCAGTCGAAAGAGACCAACAAGGTCAGGCCAATACCTATAATTATAACTATTGGAGTTCGCCTGTCAGCCCGATAAATTCGACTGCCAATAACACCAATTACACTGTTAAAGGCATGATGAAAGATGGTTTCAATGCCATCCCGAGAGAAATCAATTGGATCGGAGGCTATAATGGTCTTGCCGGCAACGCAACTACAGCTATGAGTATTGCCCGCTATTGGCTCTACACTTTTGACAACAAAACGAATGCTTATGCCAACTGGAATAAAATTAGCGAAACAACTGTAATACCAGTAGGCCTTGGTTTCACTATGAAAGGCAGTGGAGGCTCAGGAACACAGAATTACACCTTCGTAGGCAAACCTAATAACGGCCTAATTAATACCAATACAGTAGCATCGGACCAATTGTTACTAACAGGAAATCCGTATCCCTCTGCTTTGGATGCCGTTGCCTTCATAAATGATAATTTGAGTTCAGTAGATCAGGGAATTGATGGTACATTATATTTCTGGGAACACTACGCTAGTAATAATACCCATGTTTTAAAAGACTATCAAGGCGGTTATGCTGTTAGAAATCTGATCGGTGGAGTTGCACCAGTTTCGTCAGGAGTCGATTTCATTAATCAATCTGGAACAAGTTCTAGAGGAATTCCCAACCGATATATTCCCGTGGGTCAAGGCTTCTTTGTTAACGGAAAAGTGGGCTCTGGAGGTTCTATAGTTTTCAAAAATAATCAAAGAGCCTTCTTTAAAGAGAACGATGCAATTAATTCGAATATAATGTACAAGTCCCGTCCAAATTCATCAAAGACAGCAACCATAGATCACTGGAACAATAATTCGAATGATACGCCTCAAAAAGACACTATAAAAAGAGTTCGTTTAGGATTTAATTCGAACAACAACTACCATCGCCAAGTATTACTAGGATTTATGAACGAAAAAGCTTCGAGCCAAATGGATTATGGTTACGACGCCATTAGCCTCGATGAAATTCCAAACGATATGTATTTCTTGAATGGTCAAAATCAATTGGTAATTCAAGGTGAAGGCTACTTCAACGAAGATGCCTCATACCCTATCGGTATAAAAACCGATGTCGAAGGCAAAGTTTCCTTTACAATTGATGCTCTCGAAAATTTTGACCCACAACAAAAGGTATACCTCTATGACGGTACAACGGATACGTATAACGAAATTCAGAATAATGCCTTTGAAGTCTCGTTGCCTGCGGGAGTAAATAACAGTCGTTTTTCTTTGCGTTTTAAAGACAAATCGTTAATTAATAAAACAACTTTAGGCGTAGATGAAAACAATGCCTTAGCCAATAAAATCAACATGAGGCATATTCAAAATACTAACACTCTAGCCATCAGCAATTACACTACTGATACTATCGAAAAAGTTAGTTTGTTCGCTATTAATGGTCAATCGATCGCTTCTTGGAAAATCGAAAATCAAAATCAACAAAATATTCAGGTTCCAATAAAAGATCTTAGTAGAGGGGTTTACATCGCAAAATTAATGACTAACCACGGCGAACTGAGTAAAAAAATCATCATCAAATAAATTGATATTTTGGAAAAAAACATCAAACCAAAAACCAGATTAATTAAGGAAACATTAACTTGTTTGCTACTTGCTTATACATTTTTCTTGTTATATTTGTTAACCCTATTGGAAATTATTCCTAGTCCATAACAATTAAATTGATACAAAATGAAAAAATTATTTACTGTAGTAGCACTAGCGCTTTTCTCGATAAGCATTAGCGCTCAAGAAACAAAACCAGCAGCTAAAACATCAGCTAAGAAAGAAGCTAAAAAAGCTACGACCGAAGAGAAAACAAAAGCTACGACCGAAGCCAAATCCAGTTGTGATAAAACTGCTAAAAGTTGTTGTGCTAAAAAAGCCTAACTCTTCTTTTTATAAGCAAAAATGCCTCGAAAAATTTTCGAGGCATTTTTTTTATACTGCATACTATTTTATTCCAAAGCTGCTTTTAGCTCTTCAAAATTGACTAAAACCTGTTCCCCGGAATTTAAATTTTTCAGAGCGAATTTCCCCTCGTTCATTTCAGATTCTCCCACAATTACAGCATAAGAGATACCGCGTTTATCGGCGTGTTGAAATTGTTTTCCCACCTTGGCTTTATCAGGATACAATTCCACTTTAATGCCATAACTGCGCAATTTTATGATGGCTTGCATCGAATAAAACGCTTCCTTTTCACCATAATTGATAAACAAGGCTTTTGAAGTCGAAGTCACTGTTTCTGGGAATAAATTCAATTCATCAAGAACTAGGTAAATCCTATCTAAACCAAAAGAAATACCGACTCCGCTCATATCCTTCAAGCCAAAAATACCGGTCAAATCATCATATCTTCCTCCTCCTCCAATCGAGCCCATCGCGACGGTTTTGGGTGCCGCTACTTCAAAAATAGCACCTGTGTAATAATTCAATCCGCGAGCTAGGGTTACGTCTAAATCTAAAATGGCTTTATTCAAACCTAGATTTGTTACATTGTCACAAATAAATTGCAACTCTGCCACACCTTTCATTCCCTCCTGCGATTCAGCCAATAATGTCGAAAGTTGATCCATTTTCTCCAAAATACTTCCTGAAAAATGAAACAACGGCTGCACTTTTTCAATCGCCGATTCCTCAATTCCTTTTTCGATCATTTCTTTTTTGACACCGTCCTCTCCAATTTTGTCGAGTTTGTCCAAAGCCACCGTAAAATCAATTAATTTATCTTGGGCGCCAATGACTTCGGCAATGCCAGCCAGGATTTTTCGATTATTAATTTTTATCGTCACACCTTCCAAACCCAATTGGGTAAAAACCGAATCGTACAATTGCACCAATTCGACTTCTTGCCACAAGGATTTCGAGCCTACCACATCGGCATCACATTGAAAAAATTCTCTGAAACGCCCTTTCTGCGGACGATCGGCTCGCCAAACAGGTTGGATTTGATATCTTTTGAAAGGAAATTCAATTTCACTTTGGTGCTGTACTACATATCTTGCAAAAGGAACGGTTAAATCATAGCGAAGCGCTTTTTCAGAAATGCTTGAAGTCAACTTATTACTTTCTTTATTTTGCAGTAATGCAGCATCGGCTTTCGCCAAATAATCACCCGAATTCAAAATTTTGAAAATCAAACGATCACCTTCTTCTCCATATTTCCCCATCAAGGTTTCGGAGTTTTCGAACGAAGGCGTTTCAATCGGTTGGAAACCAAATTTCTCGAAATTGCTCTTTATAGTTGCGATAATATAGTGACGTTTTGCCACCTCAGCGGGTGAAAAATCCCTGGTTCCTTTGGGAATGCTTGGTTTTGATGCCATCTTTTTAAGTTTACAGTCCGAAGTTAGAAGTTGGAAGTTAGAAGCTGGGAGCATTAAACTTCCATCTCCCTACTTCCATCTTCCTACTTCACGTTGCAAATATCTTGTTTTTAAAATAAAAATCACATCTTCTAAGGCAAACTTGTAACAAAAATTGTAATTTCGTGTCAAATACGTACTATGTTTAAATTATTTAGAGAAAACGTCCGAATTGCTTTTGGTTCCATCAGAACCCAATTGCTGCGCACCATACTTACGGTCTTGATTATCGCCATTGGAATTACCGCTTTAGTCGGTATTTTGACAGTGGTTACGGCTTTAGAAAATACCATTTCTTCGGATTTTGCTTCGATGGGAGCCAATACTTTCAATATCAATCAATACGAAAACACTTCGAGAAGACGGGGTGGCGAAGAACGGGAAATCATAAATCCGATCATTTCCTATCCCGAAGCCGTAGCTTTCAAAAACAAATATAAATTTCCGCTGACAGAGACTTCTATTTCATTTACAGCGACTTCAACGGCTGAAATAAAATTTGAATCCGAAAAAACCGATCCCGAAAATAAAGTGGTGGGTGTCGATGAATATTTTATGGTTAACTCGGGTTTAGAAACAAGCTCCGGTAGAAATTTCACAAGCTTTGACATTCAAAACAATACCTATTCGTGCATCGTGGGCTCTGATTTTGAAAAAGGATTACTCAAAAATGTCAACCCCATCGACAAAATCATTTCCATTCGTGGCGCCAAATTTAAGGTTATTGGCGTGTTAAAAGAAAAAGGTTCCACCTTTGGCAACAGCCAAGATTTAAGAGTTTTAATCCCAATCCAACTGGCGCGATCGCTGTTTACGGCGCCCAACATCAACTATACCCTAAGTGTGATGGTGGATAAAAAAGATTTTTTAGACGAAGCCATCGATAATGCCAACAGCACGATGCGAAGAATTCGGAAATTAAATCCGGTGCAAGACAATAATTTTGCCATCGTAAGAAGTGACGATCTGATCAACAGAATCCTAAGCATCACACAATATTTAGGCGTTGCATCTTGGCTTATTGGCATCATCACTATTCTAGGTTCTTCGATTGCATTAATGAATATAATGGTGGTTTCGGTTACCGAGCGCACCCGAGAAATTGGAGTCCGAAAAGCATTGGGCGCCAAAAAAAGCACTATTGCATTTCAGTTTTTTATTGAGACCTTACTAATAGGTCAAATGGGCGGATTAGTGGGAATAATTTTTGGAATATCGATTGGATTTGCTATTGCATCGGCCATTGATTTTGCTTTTGTAATTCCTTGGGGAGCGATTATTTCGGCGTTTGTAACCAGTTTTGCCGTAGCTATAGTTTCGGGTCTATATCCAGCCGTAAAAGCATCTAAATTGGATCCTATCGAGGCGTTGCGATACGAATAAGTTGGCAGTGTTCAGTTTTTAGTGGTCAGTTGGCTGCAGTTTGTAGCAGAGAATTTTTGCGAATTTACAAAAAAATGAAGTGGTCAAAAGACTGAACACTCAAAAACTGATCACCGAACACTTAAATTGTGCCTCGAATCATTCTATCATTCCCATAAATATCTTTGCGCAATTCAATGTTTTTGAAACCCATATTTTCGAGCAATCCTATCATTTCCTTCCCTAAATATTGATTGATTTCGAAGAATAATTGTCCGTTTGGAGAAAGGTTTTTCTGGGCTAATTCGGCTATTTTTCTGTAAAAAACAAGGGCATCATTATCATCAACAAATAGTGCCAAATGCGGTTCGTTGTCTAAGACATTTTTCTTGATTTCCTCTTTTTCAAACTCTCGAACATAAGGAGGATTCGAAACGATAATGTCAAAATAAGTGGGAAGTGGGAAGTGGGAAGTGGGAAGTTTTTCTAAATCATCCGTCTCTAAAATATTGGTATTTATAAAAATCACTTTGACTTCATTAATTTCGGCATTTTTCTGGGCTGTTGCCAATGCTTTTTCCGAAACATCAATAGCGAAAACTTCCGCATTTGAAATATTTTTAGCCAACGAAATAGCGATACAACCACTCCCCGTTCCAATGTCCAAAATTTTTAAATTTTTACTCCCATCTTCCCGCTCCCCTCTTCCCGCTTCCATCTTCCCACTTTGTATAATCCATTCCACCAATTCTTCGGTTTCGGGTCTTGGAATCAGGACATTTTCATTGACTTCAAAATCCAAACCATAAAAACTGGTTTTCCCTAATAGGTATTGCACTGGAATTTCTTGCTTCAGTTGTTCTAAAATGGAGTTCCAAATCTCAATTTCATCATCAGAAAAAGTCAAATCAGGATCCAAAGCAAAGTCAATTCTTTTCAGCTTTTGCTTTTCTTCCAAAATCAAATAGAAAAAACTTTCCGCTTCTCCAGCATCATAAATGGCCGAAAGCTCCTGAATAAATTGGGTTCTGTATTGTTTAATTTTCATTTGCAATGCTATTTTTTGTTCCCTCTTCGAGCTTAGGGGCTAATTCCTTCAACATCCATACAGGACAAGAAACGTGGCCTGTACTTCCCATTGGCGCACAAATATATTCGAAACCTACTTTTTTGTAGAGTTTCTGGGCATCGTGCATAAATGGCATCGTTTCGAGATAGCATTTTCTATAACCAAAATCCTTGGCGGCTTGCAAACAGTTGTACATCATTTGGCTTCCTATTCCCAAACCACGAATTTCGGGCAGAAAATACATTTTTTGTAATTCACAAATGGTGTCGGCTTCATTTTCAAGTGGCGCTACTCCAGCTCCACCAAGAATTTTGCCCTCACTTTCTACTACAAAATAAACCGATTTTGATTTGTTGTATTCCTCAAACATCAAATCCAAATAAGGGTCAGCGTACGCAGTACCTACTTTCGGAATGTTCAATTCGTCAAAAACAGCGCGTATTAAACTGGCAACCGCAGGATTGTCTTTCTTTTCAATTTTTCTAATAATCCAATTTTCCATTCTTTGAAATATTGATTCTGTAACACAAAAATAGCTATTGTTTATGGTAATTTTCTAAAGTTTCAAAACTAATCCCGAAATCTCGGGACTAAACTCAAAATCATTACTTTTGCCTTTGTGGAAAAACATACTCAATATATGCGCCGATGTCTCGAACTTGCCAAAAATGGTTTGGGAACAACCTATCCTAACCCAATGGTAGGTAGCGTTATTGTGTGTGATGGCAAAATCATTGGCGAAGGCTGGCATAAAAAATCGGGGGAACCACACGCCGAAGTGAATGCCGTAAATTCCGTAAAAGACAAGTCGTTGCTGAAAAAATCGACAATTTATGTAAGCTTGGAACCCTGCAGTCATTTCGGAAAAACACCGCCTTGTTGTGATTTGATCATCGAAAACGGGATTCCAAATGTGGTGGTTGGAACAGTGGATCCCAATAAAAAAGTGGCTGGAAACGGAATCAAAAAATTAATCGAAGCCGGAAAAAATGTTACTGTTGGCTTACTCGAAGCCGAGTGTAACGAGCTTAACAAACGCTTTTTTACATTTCACAAAAAGAAAAGACCTTTTATTATATTGAAATGGGCCGAAAGTCAGGACGGTTTTATTGCGCCATTGACCAAGTCAGAACAAAAACCTGTTTGGATTACCAATACCTTTTCACGTCAGTTAGTGCACAAATGGCGCAGCGAAGAACAGGCAATTCTCGTGGGAACGCAGACTGCTATTGACGACAATCCAAAATTGAATGTTCGAGATTGGACTGGTAAAAACCCTATCCGAATCGTTTTAGACCAAAATAATCGGATTGCAAAAGACAATCATCTATTTGACAACCAATCGAAAACCATCATTTTTTCGAATGCATCAATCGCAATTAATGAAGAAAACACTACCTTTGAGGTCATCGACTTTAAACAAAATTTGGCCGAACAGCTATTAAATGTATTGTACAAACACCAAATTCAATCGGTAATTATTGAAGGCGGTTCGCAAACTATACAAACTTTTATCGACGAAAATCTTTGGGATGAAGCACGTATTTTCAATGGAAATTGTCGCTTTGAAACTGGGATAAAAGCGCCATTTTTAGCGCTAAAAAAGAACACTTCTCTCGCCATAACAAATGACTTACTTTTAATTTCTAGAAATAATGATTAATACAATTATTTTTGATTTTGGAGATATTTTTATCAATTTAGATAAAGAAGCGCCTATTCTTGAACTGAAAAAATTGGGATTAACCCAATGGAATGAGGACTTGAATCAATTGAATCTACAATTCGAAAAAGGGCAAATTTCCGAAGAAAATTTCTTGGCCGGCTTCCAAAAACAGCTGCCAAACGCATCGATAGAAGAGATTCTTTACGCTTGGAACTCTATTCTGTTGGATTTTCCTTTGCGCCGTTTAGAATTCCTTCAAAAACTCGCCAAAAAATACCGATTGTTTTTATTGAGCAATACCGATTCGATTCATATCGACACTTTCGAGCGCGAAAACGGCCTATCCTTTACTAAAGATTTTTACTTATGTTTTGAAAAAGTGTATTTTTCGTTTGAAATGGGTATGCGGAAACCCGATGCAGAAATCTTTGAATATTTAATACAAAACCACGAATTATCGCCAAAACGCACCCTTTTTGTTGATGACAAAAAAGAGAATACCGATGCAGCACTTGCACTTGGAATTCAAGTTTGGAATCTTCAAGTGGGTCAGGAAGATGTGGTCGATTTATTCCAGAAAAAAGAATTTGAATTGTAAAAAAATTCAATGGCAATAGCAATGAAAAACAAAGCATTAAAATCAAGCCCTTTCTATTACTAATTGATTTTGAATTTGAATTTTGCCATTAAAAATGCAAGACACCTATAAAACCATCGCCTTTCCTTCGGATGAAATTCTTTTCAAAGAAAAAAACAGCAAATTTTTCGGTTACAGTTTTCCAATTGAATCTGAAGCCGAAGTTAAGCCCATTTTGGATGTTTTAAAAAAGCAACACCCCAATGCTGTTCATTATTGCTATGCCTATCAACTAGGAACCCATTCTATTATGTATAGAGCAAATGACGATGGTGAACCAAGTAATACCGCCGGGATGCCCATCTATGGCCAAATTCAATCTTTTGGCATAACCAATGTTTTGGTGGTGATTGTCCGAATTTTTGGAGGTATCAAACTGGGAGTTGGCGGCTTGATTTCGGCTTATCGAACTGCCGCTCAAATGACATTAGAATCGGCTGAAATAATCGAAAAAACCATCAATATTCATTTTATTATTGCATTCGATTATAAAAACATAAATAAAGTAATGCGGGTAGTAAAAGAAAAAAAACTGGAAATAGTGGCTCAAACTATGGAAATGAGTTGCGAAATCGAAATTGTGACCCGAAAAAAAAATGCCGAAATGATTTTCGACATTTTTGATTCTATGTTTGAAGTCAAAATTAAACAACTGAAACAAAATTAAAAAAAAGAGTTGTTTTTGTCATTTTTTTAAAAAACGGCACCTTTTTTTAAGTTCTATTTAATACATCTAAAATATATTGAGGCGGACTCATAGGTTTGCCTGTTTTCATATCAACAAAAACCAAAATAGAATTGCCAGTTGTTAATAACTCATCACTTTCGTTGTAAAGTTCATAGTCAAATTCAATCTTAACAGTCGTCCTATTTTTCAGAATTGTTTTTAAGGTTAAAAGTTCATCATATCGAGCCGGTTTTTTATAATTCATGCTGAGCGATACGACAGGGAGCATAATTCCGTTTTCTTCCATCCATTTATATGATATTCCTTTGTTTCTAAGCCATTCGACCCTTCCTATCTCAAAATATTGGGCATAATTTCCGTGATAAACAACCCGCATTTGATCGGTTTCTGAGTAACGAACTCGAATTTGAGTTTGATGATATTCCATTAAATTTTGCTTTTAAAAATTAAAAAATTACACACTCCATACAACAATATTTTGTAAAATTTACATCTAAAATATTTTTTTTTAGCTAATTTTATTCACATATTTGTTATCCCAAAAAAATAGACCCTACCTATCATATTTTTTTATAGAAAAACATTACAGAACGAAATAATTTAACCAAATTTATGAACAAGACTGCACAATCAGTATGGGAAAACTGCCTCTCTTTTATAAAAGATAATATACCCGACCAAGCGTACAAAACTTGGTTCGAACCCATCAAGTCAGTTGAACTTACCGATAATGCACTTTACATTCAAGTACCAAGTAAATTTTTTTACGAATGGCTAGAAGAACACTATGTTAAATTATTGAAAGTAGCTCTAACCAAAGAACTCGGGAAAAATGCAAAGTTACTCTATAAAATTAAAATGGAAAACACTTATGGTAATAAACAACCGTTTACGGAACAATTACCTAGTTCGAATCGTGTGCCTATGAAACCACAAGATGTTGATGCTCCATACAAAAATCTAAATCCAGAACTCAAAAATCCTTTTGTAATTCCCGGGATTCGAAACCTTAAGATCGAATCACAACTGAATGCGAACTATAGTTTTGACAATTTCTTAGAAGGAGACTCCAACAGATTGGCACGTTCTGCCGGTATGGCTGTGGCCAATAAACCAGGTGGGACTTCATTCAATCCTTTATTAATTTTTGGCGGAGTCGGTTTAGGAAAAACCCATTTAGCGCACGCTATTGGAGTTGAAATCAAAGATAAATATCCAGAAAAAACAGTTTTATACATATCGGCCGAAATTTTTACCCAACAATATATTGATTCCGTTAAGAAAAACAACCGAAATGATTTTATTCATTTCTATCAATTGATAGACGTTTTAATCATTGACGATGTGCAATTCCTGTCGGGAAAATCAGGAACGCAAGACGTGTTTTTCCATATTTTCAATTATTTACACCAAAACGGAAAACAAGTTATCTTAACTTCGGACAAAGCTCCTGTTGATATGCAGGACATCGAACAACGTTTATTGTCCCGTTTCAAATGGGGATTGTCGGCAGAATTGCACCAACCTGATTACGAAACCAGAATTTCAATCCTCAAAAATATTTTGTATCGCGATGGTGTCGAAATTCCAGAAGATATCATTGAATATGTGGCTCGAAACATCAAATCGAATGTTAGAGAACTTGAAGGGGCAATAATCTCTTTGATTGCACAATCTTCTTTTAACAAAAAAGAAGTAACAATAGAACTCGCCAAAAATGTTGTTGAAAAGTTCGTAAAAAATGTAAAACGCGAAATTTCTATCGACTACATTCAAAAAATTGTATCGGATTATTTCCAACTCGATGTAGAAACATTACAATCTAAAACCAGAAAAAGACATATTGTTCAAGCCCGTCAATTGGCTATGTTTTTTGCCAAAAAATTCACCAAAGCATCTTTGGCAAACATTGGCTCGCAAATAGGCGATCGCGATCACGCAACCGTTTTGCACGCTTGTAAAACCGTTGATAATTTAGTTGCCACTGATAAGCAATTTAAAAAATTTGTCGAAGACATCAATAAAAAACTAACGCTATAAACGTTTATGTCCATCAAAATTTTAATGGTTTGTTTGGGGAATATTTGTAGATCTCCTTTAGCTGAAGGAATTTTAGCTTCAAAACTTCCCAAAAAAAAATTCCTAGTGGATTCTGCAGGAACAGGTGCTTGGCATATTGGCCGGCACCCTGACCCACGCTCTATAGCCATTGCCAAAAAGCACAAGCTCGATATTTCGCAACAGCGAGGCAGACAATTTACTAAAGATGATTTTGATGCTTTTGACTACATCTATGTTATGGATATTGCTAATTATCAGGATGTTGTACGTCTTGCCGACAATTTGGAACAAACAAAAAAGGTACAGCTCATTTTAAATGAATTGTTTCCCGATGAAAATGTAGATGTACCAGACCCTTATTATGGAGTAGCCCACGGTTTTGAATCAGTCTATAAAATGCTGGATGAAACTTGTGAGGTTATTGCAAAAAAACTCATCGAAAAACATTGCTAAACCACCCTTTCTCTTTACTTTTTGCTACTTCATAAAAAGCAAGAAAACAATTGATAGTTTTTTTTTAACTTTGTAAAAAACGAATTCGTTATGCCAACCATAGTAAAAAACTTTTCGGATTTAGATTTAACAAAAACCTATACGTATTCGGATTATTTGCTATGGCAATTTTCCGAGCGTGTAGAATTGATAAAAGGTTTTATCCTAAAAATGAGTCCTGCGCCGAGCAGAAATCATCAAACCATATCACAAAATTTGAATTGGAAAATTTATAGTTTTTTTCAGAACCATAGTTGCAGCGTATATGTTGCTCCTTTTGATGTTCGATTGCCTATAAAATCTGCAAAAAAAAACACTACCGTAGTACAACCAGATTTGTGCATTATTTGTGATGAAAATAAATTGGATGACACAGGCTGTAATGGCGCTCCGGACCTAATAGTAGAGATTTTGTCGCCAAAAAACAGCAAACACGATGTCGATACCAAGTTTAATTTATATCAAGAAAGTGGCGTAAAAGAATATTGGATTGTTGAACCCGAAGAACATATTGTTTTGGTTTATACACTTAAAGATGGAGAATATATTGGATCAAAACCATTTTCAGAAGGTGAAATAATAAAAAGTATTCTTTTTCCAGAAATGAAAATTGAAGTTGAAGATGTTTTCAAGAAAGTAAAATAATCTCACGCAAATTATAGAATTGTATTTAATAAATGAAATCAAACCCCCTTCTTGGAAAACTTTATTTAATCCCAACCACTTTAGGCGAGGGTGACCCCAATGATGTTTTGCCTCAAACCATCAAAAGAACTATCGATTTCATTGAGGATTATATTGTCGAAAACGAAAAAACGGCTCGAAAATTTATAAAAAGCATTCAACCCGAAAAGATTCAAGCTTCCTTACGATTAAGTGCTTTGAATAAACACACCGAAGTTTCTGAACACGCAAAAATGCTACAACCATGTTTAGCCGGAAAAAATGTGGGCTTAATGAGTGAAGCCGGATGTCCAGGCGTAGCCGATCCTGGCGCTGTCATTGCGAAATTGGCGCATGAGAAAGGAATCCAAGTAGTGCCATTGGTTGGACCCTCTTCCATTTTATTGGCAATTATGGCCTCTGGTATGAATGGTCAAAGTTTTGCGTTCAACGGCTACATTCCAATCGACAAAGCCGAGAAAAAAAGCGCTCTGAAAAATTTAGAAAAGTTATCACAAGACAAAAATCAATCTCAGATATTTATAGAGACTCCGTATCGTAATAATAAAATGCTCGAGGATATCATTCAGGCTGTGAATCCAGCGACCTTTATTTGTGTTGCTACAGACATTACTCTACCTACCGAATTCATCAAAACAATGAGAGCTGCAGATTGGAAAAAAATAAAAGTAGATTTACACAATCGGCCGACCATTTTTATCATTCATAAAATGTAAAAAGCAAAAAAACCATCAACTGTTGCTGATGGTTTTGCATTTTGGTATTACTGGAAATGTTGTGAAGTTTTTTTTACCACATAGTTTTTAATAAGGTTCCGATAGCTATCAGGATGTAGATTTTATTTTTAGAAAGCTTCGCTTTTGCATAGTATGCAAAGCACTATGTGCAAAAAGAATTTTCTATGTCAATCTTTTTTAACAATTTCGACTACTTTTCTATGTGGTTTAAATTAATTTCAAATTTATTCTCACACAAAACCCAGTAGAACCTGCATTTTTAATCTCTTTATATTTATTGCACTTTAGCGTTACTATCAGCTTCAATTCCTGAAGTTTCATATCCGCCAAATTCTCTCATATAACTTCGTATCGAGGTACCATAGGCATCCTTGAAATAGCGTTTGCCGTCATACTTAAAGAATTTTTTAACCGAACCTGGCCCACCGAGATGTGCTGCGGCCAAAATTCCCGATTCTGTTATCAATATTCCGGCAACGACTTGACCTTCATATTTATCAATAACATCCTTTAAAATCGCTTTATTTTGAGCAAGAAGAGTCACAAAAGCTTTTTCTTGCATTTTGGGACTATTTAAAAACCGGCTACTATCGTGAATTCCGACCGTTTTCAAGGTTGCTTCACCGAACTGGTATTTCCCCAAATACCCTAAAGAATTTACTTTTTTGTATTTCCCCTGAGATTCCTTATGAGCAATTGCTTCCTTATATCCCACAAAAAATTTTCCTGTATAAGGAATGTTTAAGCTGGTGTATTCATCTGGTTTTTCTGAAGGAAATAAGTAGTGTGCTTCGTCGTTTTCATTGATAAGAAACCAATCGCTAGCATCTGAATTTGCAGGTTTAAAACCCGCGCTTAAAAAGGCAATAATAAGAGTCAAACTGGCATAAAAAGTCCACTTGTTTATCATAAAATGTTTTTCTTCAAACGCTGTCACCCTTTGAAATTTCTGCGGTGCAAAGATACTCAAAAATGCCAAAAACCAAAAATATAACTGAAAATCAAGCTGTTAAACTTTTCTAAAAATAAAAAGCATAGCACTTGAAACCGCTCTGAGGCGAGTACTCAATCGTTGGCGCTGGAATTTTTATCGTGTTAAAAACGGAAAAAAAAGTCTTCAAAAAATGTGATTTCGTCTCGATTTTTGTCAAATCGACGTCCAAACTGAGGTAAAATTGTCGGTTTTTTTCTATTTTTTGGTCTAGTACTAAGGCAAAATCTCCCCCATTTCCGCTAATCATCCCTTCTGCTCCGTAACCAAAAGCAAGGTTCAACCACTTGGGTATTTTTGAAGTTTTAGTAAAGGAATATAAATTGACCGACAACCAATAGGTTTGTCCGTTATAATCTTTGAGAATTTGCTCCGAAAAAGTACTTCCCAAAACATCAGGTCTATAATCTGAATATTGCGTTTTATGGTATGAAAATTTGGGAATAATACGCTGCTCTTTCCAAATTATCTCTTGAGAAACGAACAAGGCCGTTCCAACCGCATTGGCAAAGATATCGCCCGCAGATGCTCCCCATTCGGCTGAATAGCCATCCATCACTTCAACAGCGGTTAAGAACACAAATCCCAAACCGGCTCCATAAAGCAATTGATTCTTCTTGCTAGCACCACTCCAATTTAAAGCCTCGGCACCATAACGACCTAGGTGGTAAGACGAATAGAGATGCCCTAATTTGTCCATTTGCAACCACTGGGAATTGTCATTGATAAAATGAAAATCGGCTTTAGGATAATCGGCATACCAAAGTTGATTTAACCCAATCAAAGCCGCAGAACCTACAACTGCTTCTGAAATGAAGACCGAATTTTGTCTTTTCTGATGTAAAGAATCGGCCGGTTTGAAAAAATTATCGAATGATTTTTGCGCCAAAACGCTTTGGAACACCAACAAAAACAAACTAATGTATTGTCTATGCTTCAAAATTATCTTGCCACTCCTTGGCCGTTAATCCAATCCGAATATTTCTTGGCATTCACATTATGCTCTGGCAAAGTTGCAGCAAATTCGTGATATCCAAAACGATCCACACTGGCACAGAAATAGATAAAATCGTGTTTTTCTGGTGCCAAAACTGCTTCAAGTGCGGTAATATCAGGCATAGCAATAGGTCCAGGCGGAAGCCCAATCACTTTATAGGTATTGTAAGGCGAATTCAAAAACAAATCATTGTAAAAGACTCTTTTGATTGTTTGCTTGAAATCATTGTCCTTCAATTTTTTTGCAAAAATAACAGTAGGGTCCGCTTGAAGCGGCATTTCCAATTTCATTCTATTCAAATATACTCCAGCAATTCTCGGTCTTTCGTCCTTTTTGACCGATTCTTTATGTACAATCGAAGCTAAAATAGTGGCTTCTACAGGTGTCAAACTTTGTTTTGCTGCCTTTTCGGTTCGCTCTTTATTCCAGAAATTATGATATTCCTTGATCATTTTGTCCCGAAATTTCTCAGCTGAAATATTCCAATACACTTCATAAGTGTTGGGAATAAACATTACAAAAACATTTTCGCTAGTAAAATTATTTTCTTTTAAAAAAGTGGAATCTTGAAATGTATTTATTAACAATAAGCTATCGGGTTCGATTTGTGAACTTATTCTTCCAGCAAAATCTTCTAATCGTTCCTGATTATTAAAAGCCAATTTTACAGGAACATTACTCCTTAAGGCTTTAACCAACTGATAACTATTCATCCCATTAGTCAATAAAAACCGACCTGGTTTTACGTTTTCGGGATAGCTTCGTTTATTGGCTACCATTTCAAAACGATTCATATTTTCGACCAAGGGCTCCAGTATTTTCTTGACATCTTCATAGCTTGAGCCCGTTGGCACTTGAACGTAGAACTCCTTTTGGGAAAACTTAGTGTTTTTTGAAAAAACTTGATTCGCCAAAATTCCTCCATAAATTAGCAAAACTGACATTAAAACAACAGATACGATGGTTATGATTTTCTTTTTATCCAAAACGATATGATTTAAATTTTGTTAATTAACTGAAAAATAGCTTCGTCCTGATATTGGCCTTTCACTAAATTCCAATCTTTTTTGGTGCCTATTTTTTCGAATCCAAATTTAGCAAAAAGTGCCAAACTGGCTGCATTTTCTGTTCCAATATTTGCATACAATTGATGCAAGTTCAAATGATAAAAAGCATATCGAATCAAAAGCTCCAAAGCTTCGGACCCAATATTCTGTTTTCTATGTTCAGCACCTTGAATGACGATGCCAATTCCTGCGCGATTATTTTTGGGGTCAAAATCAAACAAATCGATTAGTCCAAGGGCTGGAAAATCTTCATCCTGACAAATCGCCAATCGCAATTGCTTGGCTTCATAAATATCCTGATGTGCATTTTCGAGGTATTGCTTCACCAAAAACCGACTATAAGGCGTTTGCGTATTGCTGACTTCCCAAATGCTTTGGTCGTTTTCCATAGCATATACAAACTCCAAATCATTGGGTTCGAGTGCTCGGAGGTAGATGTTTTCGCCTTTTAGTGTGATCATTTTCAAAGTTAGAAGTTAGAAGTTAGAAGTTAGAAGTTTTTAAACCTCAACCACCCCTTTAAAAACAAATTCCGCCGGACCAATCAAGAAAACATTGGTAAAAATATCCCCCTTTTTATCAAAAGAAACGGCTAATTTTCCGCCTTCCACGTTCAAATTAATCGAAGTTGCATCGGTTTGTCCTGTAGCATTCATTGCAATGGCAACTGCGGTTGCGCCAGTTCCACAAGCCAAAGTTTCATCCTCAACCCCTCTTTCGTAAGTGCGAAGCGAGAACGTATCCTCATTAATTTTTTTTACGAAATTGATATTGCTTCCTACTTTTCCGTATAATGAACCGTAACGAAGCGCAGCTCCGTTTTCTTTTACATTATAATGTTCCAAATCTTCAACCAATTGCACGTGATGCGGCGAGCCGGTATTCATAAAAGTATAATCGCTCTCTTTTTTTATATCCGTCACATCAATCATTTTAAGAGAGACAACGCCATTCTCGTCAACAGAAGCGTGATGCCAACCATCTGCAGCCATAAACATACAGCTGTTCTGGATAATATTCAGTTTTTTGGCAAAGGCAACAATACAACGGCCACCATTGCCGCACATTGAGCTTAGATTTCCATCCGAATTGTAATAGACCATCCGGAAATCGGACGGCATAGCGATTATGGAGGACATCGGGTTGTTTTCTAATAAAATCAAGCCGTCAGCACCAATTCCAAAACGTCGATCACACAGACGCGCCACGAGTTCATTATTTTCCTTTGGGAAAAAACCAGAACGATTGTCAATCATCACGAAATCATTTCCGGTTCCTTGGTATTTGTAAAATTCTATTTGCATTTTGGCTCAATTTAAGAACTGCAAAAGTACAAATTTGAATTGAAAACATTAAGTTAATTTCCAGGGCATTCGCGTTTAAAATTCTCAGACACGACACGAACGAAGTGAACTGGCGAAGCAATTACACGAATTAGCACAAATTGTATTTGTTTTAAAATTAAATTCCACGAATTTTAGTTGTTTTAATAATTCGTGTAATAAAAATAAATTGAAATCTGTGTCAATTTGTAACCCGAGCGATAGCGAACAGACGAAGCAAATCTGTGTCAACTTTTTTTAACAGTGAATGCCGTGGCTAATTTCTGTCGCAAAGATTCAAGCATAAAAAGTTTTAATTAAAAACGCAATTCCTTAAATCACAAATTTATCCCAACGATTACTATACCATTTTTTGGAACTTCTTTGTCTTGGTGTCTTTGGGACCTCGTGGCACAAACCAAATTATTAATGATACGTTAAAGTCTGTTAAGTGAGCGTTAAACTGCTTTTTTGAAAAAACAAAATTCATAATTTTACAGTGTAAATTCTTAAATAACTAATTAAAATGAAACGATTTTCCAATCTTTTTTTAGTGTCATTGTTAAGCGGAGCTGTAACATTAGCCTCCTATAAATTACTTTTTGATGACAATGGCTATTTTTCGAAAAATTCAATTGTAACTCAAGCCGAACCATCGTTTGGACGGAATGTGGGTTTATCTGCTGAAGCTGTCGATTTTACTGCAGCCGCCGACAAGACTATACACACCGTCGTTCACGTAAAAAATGTTTCGCGTACCACCGTTTCCAATCCAATATTGGAATATTTCTACGGTTTTCAAGGCGGACAGCAACAAGAACAAGTGGGGACAGGCTCCGGGGTAATCATTTCGGAAGACGGGTATATCGTGACTAACAATCACGTGATCAAAGATGCCACCGAAATCGAAATCACCCTGAACAATAAGAAATCGTATAAAGCCAAACTCATCGGCACCGATTCGAAAATGGACATTGCCTTATTAAAAATCAATGCCGAGGATAAATTACCTTATACCACTTTTGCCAATTCGGATTCGGTAAAAATTGGCGAATGGGTTTTGGCCGTTGGAAACCCTTATAATTTAACTTCGACCGTTACGGCAGGAATTATTTCGGCCAAAGCCAGAAATTTAGACACCAGTGGCATTCAATCTTTCATCCAAACTGATGCAGCTGTAAACCCAGGAAACAGTGGTGGTGCCTTGGTAAATACTAGAGGTGAATTAATTGGAATCAACACTATGATATCTTCTCCAACAGGAAGTTATACTGGATATTCTTTCGCCATTCCTTCGAATAATGCTCGAAAAATAATCGATGATTTGATAGAATTTGGCAATGTGCAAAGAGGCGTTCTGGGGGTTGAAGGAGGCGAATTGAACGCGAAAGCATCCAAAGAATTGGGCGTAAGTGAAACGCAAGGATTCTATATCAGTAATGTCAGAAAAAAATCGGGAGCCGAAAAATCCGGTTTGCAAAAAGGTGACATCATCGTCAAGCTTGACAATCAAAACATTGCAACTTATGCCGATCTTTCGGGTTATATCAACACCAAAAGACCCAACGATAAGGTGGAAGTTATGTATATCAGAGAAGGAAAAAACAAAGTAGCCTCGGTAGTTTTGAGTAAAAACGAAATTTTCAGTTCTGAATTTAAAGGTTTAGAATTAGAAAATATCGATGCCAACGACAAAAAAAGGTTTCGTCTTGCCGATGGAGTGAAAATAAAATCGGTTACCAATGAAAACTTAAAACAATACGAGGCAGACCTCATTGGAAATATCATCTTGAGCATTGATAATATCAAAATCAAGGACATCGAATCGGCTTCGAGAGTTTTCAATACTAAAGCTGAAAACGAAAGCGTTCAAATGGAAATGATCAATAAAAGAGGAGAAATCATCCGAATTATCATTTAGATATTACAGTTTTTTGTGTAAAAAGAAGTGCAAATATTTTAAACCATTTAGAGCATTAAGTTTTACAGGATATCTTTATAGACAAAAGCGAAGCAAACTTACTGACCTTAATGGTTTGAAAAAATTAAATATGCACAACATTTCAAGTTGCATTATCATTTAAAATAAACTCATAAAATAGAGTAAAAACAGACCGCAGATGCACAGATTAATTTAAAAATCTCTGTATCTGCGGTTCTCTTTTTATATCGGCAAAACTGTTGTGCTCTTGACTTCGGAGATAATAAAAAAACTATTTATCAGCGAAACCTCAGGCAAAACCGATAATTTTTTTTGATGAAAATAATGGTAACTTTCCATATCGGGCAAGACTACTTTGAGCAAATAATCGAAATTTCCTGAAACAAAATTACATTCCAAAACTTCAGGCATATTCATAATCGATTGATTAAAGCCTTCCGAAATATCGTGTGTTTGCTTGATTAGGGTCACTTGACAATATATAATTAGGTTTTGGCCTAATTTTTTTTTGTTTAAAATCGTAACGTATTTTTCGATAATCCCTTCTTTTTCCATCCGTTTCATCCGGTCGTGAACGGGTGTCAGCGAAAGATTTATTTTTCCCGCAATATCTTTCAAGGTCAAATGAGCATCTTCTTGAAGCAGTCGTAAGATTTTTTTGTCGGTTTCGTCTAGTATCATATTTTAAAAAAAATTAAATGAATCCTCTTTTAATAGTTGTTTTTTCGTTTTCGAAATACCATTTGCACTCTTTAAAGAAATATTTTATCCAAATATAATAAATAAAATAAATATTTTCTTAGTTTTATGTATAAAACTACGTGCATTTACTTTAATACTAACTTTGCGATACTATTCACTAACAATAAAATCTTATACATTATGATCATCGGAGTCCCAAAAGAAATCAAAAACAACGAAAATCGTGTAGCACTTACACCGGCAGGAGTAGCCGAATTCAAAAAAAACGGTCACCTAGTTTATGTCCAAAAAGGCGCTGGCGAAAATAGCGGTCTAAGCGACGAGGAATACACCGCGGCTGGAGCTGAAATAGTACCGACCATAGAAGCTGTTTATGACATTGCCGAGATGATCATCAAAGTAAAAGAACCGATCGCTTCGGAATATCCATTAATCAAAAAAGATCAATTACTTTTCACCTATTTCCACTTTGCCTCTTGCGAACCGTTGACTCACGCAATGATCGAGCAAAAAGCAGTTTGTTTGGCCTACGAAACAGTAGAAAAATCAGATCGCAGTTTGCCTTTATTGGTACCTATGTCAGAAGTTGCTGGAAGAATGGCTATTCAGGAAGGCGCAAAATATCTTGAAAAACCAATGAAAGGAAAAGGAATCCTTCTTGGAGGTGTTCCGGGAGTTCCACCAGCAAAAGTTTTGGTTTTAGGAGGCGGAATCGTAGGAACACAAGCCGCAAAAATGGCTGCCGGATTCGGCGCAAGGGTCGTGATTATGGATGTAAGCTTACCTCGTTTACGTCATTTGGCCGATATTATGCCAGCCAATGTAACTACAGTTATGTCTAATCATTATAACATTCGCGAAGCTATTGCCGAAGCCGATTTGATTGTTGGAGCCGTATTAATTCCAGGAGCCAAAGCGCCTCACTTAATCACTCGCGATATGCTAAAATTAATGCACCCAGGAACTGTGGTAGTTGATGTTGCGGTAGATCAAGGCGGTTGTATCGAAACTTGTACTCCAACAACCCACGAAAATCCAACATTCATCATCGATGATATCGTTCACTACTGTGTTGCCAATATGCCAGGAGCCGTTCCTTATACTTCTACTTTGGCTCTAACTAATGCTACTTTACCTTATGCTTTGCAATTGGCCAACAAAGGATGGAAAAAAGCGTGTGCTGAAAACGAAGAATTGAAAAAAGGACTCAACGTAGCCAACGGAAAAGTAGTTTATGAAGGAGTTGCCCAAGCTTGGGGATTGCCATTCGAAAACGTGGACAGCGTATTGCAGAACTAGTGAAGCCTATAATTTATTAATAGTAAGACTTAAATCTTATAAAATTCAAAATCCGTCAAGTTGTATAACGAGACGGATTTTTGTATTAAAATGCACAAGCTTGACACAGATTTTTTCACAAATTCCCACAGATTAATTTGTGAAATCTATTTCAAATAAGCACTACTCTTTCTGTTTAGTCATATAATACACTGGAATTCCTGTTAGCATAATCAAAACACCCCAGCCACAAGTCGAGAATTTAGTCAACAACAACGAAACACAAACAGCCGACGCAATTACAATGTACAACAACGGTAAGAAAGGATAACCAAAAGCCTTATAAGGTCTATCGGCATCGGGCATTTTATTGCGTAGAATAAATATTCCATAGATTGTCAATATGTAAAATATCAATACGATAATGATTACAAAATCGAGCAAATCACCATATTTTCCTGTCAAACACAAAACCGAAGCCCAAATACATTGTACCCACAAAGCATATTCTGGCACACTAGCTTCATTTAGGCTGGCCGCTTTCTTTAAAAACAAACCGTCTTTTGCCATTGTGTAATATACTCTGGCTCCAGCCATTATTGCACCATTATTGCAGGCAAAAGTCGAAATCATAATCATTACTGCAATAATAATGGTGCCCATATCACCAAAAGTATATTGGGAAGCCACGACAGCAACTCTATCAGATTTTGCAGTTGCTATTTCGTCCAACGGAATAACTGCAAGATACATCAAATTAGTCAAGACATAAATAATGGTCACTATAAAAGTGCCAAGAAACAAACTTAGCCCCACATTCCGCTTTGGATTTTTGATTTCGCCAGCAATAAAAGTAACACCAACCCAAGCATCACTTGAAAACAAAGAACCTACCATCGCTGCCGAAATCCCGGTAATTAAAGCCGTCCCGCCAATTGGCATCCAAGAACCATTATCCACATTAAAGGAACGAGTATTCCAAGCATCAGCCCAGTTTGCATTCCAAATATCGGCTTTGGCAGCCAAAAGAAAACCAAAAACAATCAAACCAAACAAAGACAAAATCTTGATAATTGTTAAAACGGTTTGCATTATTTTACTTTTTTTTACTCCTCTACTATTAATGTATGTCAATAAAACAATCATTACTATTGAAACAATTTGAGCCGCATTGAGTTTGAAAGAGCCTATTTCACAAAGAATATTTTCATCGCTTAAAGGCGGTACTAAATAAGCTGCAAATTTTGAAAAACCTACACCTACTGCGGCAATCGTTCCTGTTTGAATAACAGCAAAAAAACTCCAACCATAGAGAAAAGCAATTAGTTTATTATAAGCTTCCTTGAGATACACATATTGCCCGCCTGCTTTGGGGAACATCGCACTCAACTCGCCATAACTTACTGCAGCAATCATTGTGATTAATCCCGAAATCACCCAGATTAAAGTAAGCCATCCTGCCGAACCTACTTGTCTAGCGATGTCTGAGCTTACAATAAATATTCCCGAACCAATCATCGAGCCCACCACGAGCATTGTTCCGTCTAGTAATCCGAGTTCTCTTTTAAAATGTTCTTCGTTGTTGTCTTGCATATTATTTTGGTTTTTTTGGTTGGCTAAAGATATACTTTTTTTGGAAATTTCAGAAAATAGATAAAAAAGCAGTTTTATTTGGGCGTGCCCCTTCGTGAAAAACTTCGGGTCGGGCTGTACGTTCTCGCTTTTTTATCAATTGCCACGGGTTTAAACCCGTGGCAATTGATAAAAAGAGCTCCACTGCCATCCCTCACGCGGTCCAACACCACAAGATTTGACAACTTTTTGAAAGTTGTCAAATCTAAAACCTACTATTTCGCAAAAAATGTTAATATTTGTCTTCAAATAGTTCCAAATGCTGCATACAAATTTTTCGAATCGCATTCTAGAAGCCGGTACCGACGAGGCCGGTCGCGGTTGTTTGGCTGGTCCCGTTACGGCGGCAGCTGTGATCCTGTCCCCAACCCTCTCCAAAGGAGAGGGAGCTAAAACGGATGTTATAAAATTTCTATTAGAACAACTAAACGACAGCAAACAACTGTCTGAAAAAATCCGAGAAAAACTCCGTCCCATTATCGAAGAATACGCTGTTTCGTTTGCTGTAACGCATTTGCATCCGAAAGAAATTGACGAAATCAATATCCTGAATGCCTCGATGAAAGGAATGCAGGAATCTATTTTGAAATTAAACACCACTCCCGAGTTCATAATCGTGGATGGCAATCGCGCTTTGAATGCTAAATTGGGTTTAAAAAACAGTTTTGGAAAACAATTTACAAAAGAAGAAATCGAATTTTTGAAATCGATTCCCAACCAAAGTATTATAAAAGGCGATTCGAAATATTTGAGTATTGCTGCCGCTTCCGTTTTGGCAAAAACCTATCGCGACGAATATATGAACGCTATTCACGAGGAATTCCCGATGTACAATTGGAAGAAAAACAAAGGCTATCCTACTATGGAACATCGTGAAGCCATCCGAAAATACGGCACTACCAAATACCACCGAATGAGTTTCAGATTGTTGCCCGAGCAGTTGAAATTGGAGATTTAGGTTGTTTTTTAATAAAAATTCTTTTGATGATTTGTAAAGAATTATTTATATATTTGTGTTGCATAAATTAAAAATTATCCGCATAAATACTAGTAAAAACTTGCGCATAACATACCCATTTGGAATAAAAACTGGTAATTTTATGCGTATATAATGTAGTTGGCAAACAGTTTGAAAAAACGAAAGAAACAAACAAAGGAATGAAGTTTCAAAAAAAAGATAAACTAGGTCTAATATTTACAACTATATTTTTACTCATTATTACGTTGTCAATATTTATTGATATAAACAAATACATTCCAAATTTCAGTGAATGTTTACCTCTTTTTATACCGTTTTTATATATTATTGATATTTTTGAATCCATTAGATATTCAAAAAACAAACCTGAAAACGAAATCAGAATAAAAAGTAATAACGATAATTATTATAGTATTATACCTTTCATTTTCGGTGTAATTTATTGTTTTTTTTCAATAATATTTTTCTTTATAACCGAAAATGAAAAATTATTATCTGTACTTTATTTTATATCAGGATTGATTTTTATTTTTAAGGGTTTAATTTTTATTCCATCAGTATTAGTTAAAAATGATAACGGAAAGTTGTATTTAGAAAACGGAAAAGAAATAAATAGTTTTGAAATTGAACATATTGAAAGTATAGTATTATCCGAAAGTGATATTAGATTAAACCTTCATAATAATAAAAAGTATATTTTTTCACATCTTGAATTAAACGCCACTGAAATCGAAAAGACAACTATTTTTATTAAAAAGTACTTTAACATAAGTATTGAACATAAATAAAACCGATTTGCCAACAGCTACTACAACGGATTTGGGCAATTGGCTTAATGGAAAGTTGGTTTTGTATTTGGGAATATTTGGCAAATCCGAAAATAGAGCTTAATTTAGTCCCAAACCCGCTGTAGTAGCGGGACGTTTGCAGTAATTTTATGAAAAACCTAACAACCATATTTTTATTAGTAATATCATTTATTGCTCAATCTCAAAGTATTGAAAAAAAGCAATTAGATATTGCATATAAAACTAATTCAAAAGAATTACTTAAAGAATTTTTCTTGAAATGGGAAAATGATATAAAGCCTTTATCAAAAGAAGAAGAAAATATTCTAAATGACACTTTGAAGCAAGTTTATAATGCATATATTGAATTCTATAATCCAAGTCGAATACAAAAACTTGGCGGTTCAGAATTTGGAAATAAAATTTATAAAAAAGTAAAATATTATGTTGTTCAAAATAGATTGAAAATATTTTTTACGGACAAAATATATTATTCAAAAAAAGAAGTTGAACAATATATTCCTTTAAGAATATCCCAAAGTAAATTGTCAGATTCTATAAAGCAAAATTTACTAAAAAAGAACAATGGAAAATTATCTGAAAGAGTTATTGAAAGATACAATCCAAACAACATAAGATTTGAAAATCTAAAGTTTATAAAAAGGGATTCAATACTTAATTTTAGACCAAAAATCAATATTAGAAGTAGAAAAATTGTCTTTTTAAATAACAATTACGAAAAAGAAATTAGTCTTTTTTTAAGTGATTCTACAGACACAAAAATTTCGCCCAATGATGAAAAGGAAAATAGAAAAAAGTTCATCGAAAATTATATAAAAATATATGATGGACATTGGGGAGGATATTGGCAATTAACAACTTATCCAGAAGCTTATTCAATCATATTTGACAAGAAAATGAATTATGCTAAAATTTATTTTAGAATGATTTATCAAGGTGGAGAAGCAATATTAAAAAATGAAAATGGCAAATGGAAACTAATTGAATCGAAATTAACTTGGATTGAATGAAAAAACTACCCCGCTAGCACTCGTTTGTCCACGTTCTCTGGTGCTCGATTGCATCGAGTACCTACATAAATTAAAAGACAAAAAACGTAGCGTTTGCAACGCGGTTAATAAAAAAACAAGTGAAAAGAGCCGCGTTGCAAACGCTTTATTCAGTTTATAAAAGTAAGCAGGTACTCGATGCAATCGAGCACCAGATTAGGAACGTTAAAAATCCGACAAAATGAGAAATACAATTTTACTTTTTGCTTTCATTTCTATTTTGAGTTGCAAAAATTCTAACGTGGAAACCGATTTTGAAGATTCAAAAATTAAAGATATTAATCAAATTGTTGAAACAATAATTATTGAAGACACTTTAGAAGTTTTGAAAAATGGGAAAGATTCAAGAATGCTTTGTGAAGAATTGACCAAATTAAGAATTTATATTCCTGAAAAAACTAAAAAAGGTGAAATCTCTCAGCCACCGCCACCTCCATTTGGGAATGTTTCAATAGAAAGTTTGCTACATTATGGAAAAATAGGTTTTTTTAATGTTAAAGATTCGTTGACTCTGGTCAATCAAAATTCAAATCCTCAAATATTTAAAATTGACAAAGTTCTTTTTGATAAATTTAATTTAACAACAAGAGAAAAAGAAATTGGTAAAAAGAATACCAAAGAATCATTTGATTTTTACGAAATAACTATCCCCATTTTTTCTTTAGATAATAAAAAAGCATATGTAGAATTGAGCCATTATTGTGGACGTCTATGTGGAAGTGGAAAATCTATTTATTTGGAAAAAATTAATGGAAAATGGAAAATAGTTGACTCTTGGAGAACTTGGATAAGTTAAGAAAAACAACCACAAACAGCAAGAGTTTCGTTGCGTGTGCAGCGAGAACAATGAATTATTAATCCCCGAATAAATCAGTGACAATCTGTTCAATCCGTGTCATCTGTGGCCTATTTTGTCACAAACTCTGCTTCAAATAATTGAGTGAAATGTTTCAGAATTTTTGCTTTCACTTCGGCTTCATCGACTTTTTCTACACCGAGCTCTACGTTTAGGGAAGTTACCGCTTTGCCACGAATTCCACAAGGAATAATGTTGTCGAAATAACCCAAATCTACGTTTACATTTAAGGCAAAACCGTGCATCGTTACCCAACGAGAAGCACGAACACCCATAGCACAAATTTTTCTCGCAAATGGTGTTCCCAGTCCGAGCCAAACGCCTGTTTCGCCTTCGCTTCGTCCGCATTCCAATCCGTATTCTTGCAAAGTCAGGATGATAGATTCTTCAAGAAAACGCAGGTATTTATGAATATCTGTAAAGAAATTTTCCAAGTCTAAAATAGGATAACCCACGATTTGTCCGGGACCGTGATAGGTAATATCGCCACCACGATTGATTTTGTAGAAAGTCGCGCCTTTGGCTTCGAGTTGTTTTTCGTTGAGCAATAAATTTTCCAAGTCACCACTTTTCCCCAGCGTATAAACGTGAGGATGCTCAACTAAAAGCAGGAAGTTGGGAGTTGGAAGTTGGGAGTTAGAATTTCGGTTTTGGATTTTCAAATCGACAATGCCTTTGAATAATTCTTCTTGGTATTCCCAAGTAGTTTTATAATCTTGGAGTCCTAAATCTTGCAGTTGGATGGTTTTGTTCATTGCCTTATTTTGAATTGCAAAGTTACAAAGGATAGATTTAAGATTAATGATTAACGAATGTTGATTTTTGATTTAATAGATAAGACGCAAATACAACGGATTGGCACGGATTTAAATTATTGGTATTTTTTTGGAAAGGTTTTATGAAAAACAAAAAGTTGTCGCTTAGCCCCGATAGTAGCGGCATCCTTTTGTGCCGGTGTTCGGCACAAAAGATAGAGCGAATAGCGGGACGACTGCCTATTGAAAAATCCATATTTCTGCTCCTGAAAATTCTGAAATCTGCTTTCTGAAATCTGCAATCTATTTGTTATCTTTGCACTCTTAAAAATCAGAATCCAATGGCATTATCCGAACAAGAAATTATCCGAAGAGAAAAACTACAAGGCTTGCGCAATTTGGGCATTAACCCCTATCCAGCCGATCTTTTTCCTGTAAATCATACTTCAAAACAAATAAAAGAAAACTTTGAGGAAGGCAAGAAGGTGATTGTTGCCGGACGTTTGATGAGCGTGAGAGACCAAGGAAAAGCTTGTTTTGCCGAATTGCAGGATAGCGAAGGACGTATTCAATTGTACGTGAATCGTGATATGTTGTGTTTGGGTGAGGATAAAACTTTGTACAACCAAGTATTCAAAAAATTGACCGATTTGGGCGATTTTATTGGTATTGAAGGGGAATTGTTTACCACAAAAGTGGGTGCGCAATGTATTCGTGTAGATGAATTTACTTTTTTGAGTAAAACGTTACGTCCGCTGCCTTTGCCCAAAGTGGATGAAGAAGGAAAAGTGCACGATGCGTTCAACGATGCGGAATTGCGTTACAGAATGCGTTATGTGGATTTGACTGTGAATCATAATGTAAAAGAGACGTTCATCAAAAGAACTAAATTGTTCAACGCGATGCGTGGTTTCTTTAACGATGCGGGCTATTTGGAGGTTGAAACTCCTGTTTTGCAATCGATTCCTGGTGGTGCTGCGGCGAGACCTTTTATCACGCACCACAACTCGTTGGACATCCCGCTTTATATGCGTATTGCGAACGAATTGTATTTGAAAAGATTGATTGTTGGTGGATTTGATGGTGTGTATGAGTTTTCGAAAAACTTCCGTAACGAAGGAATGGACCGAACACACAACCCAGAATTTACCGCTATGGAAATATATGTAGCCTACAAAGACTACAACTGGATGATGGATTTTACCGAGCGTTTACTAGAGCATTGTGCCATTGGCGTCAATGGAACTAGTGAAGCTACTTTTGGCGAACATAAAATTAGTTTCAAAGCGCCTTATGCTCGAGTGACGATGACCGATTCTATCAAACATTTTACTGGTTTTGATATTTCTGGCAAAAGCGAGGCTGAATTATTCGAAGCGGCTCGTGGAATGGGAATTGATGTGGATGAAACTATGGGTAAAGGAAAATTGATTGATGAAATTTTTGGAGCGAAATGCGAAGGAAATTATATTCAACCCACTTTCATTACCGATTATCCAAAGGAAATGTCGCCGCTTTGCAAAGAACACCGTGACAATCCAGATTTGACCGAACGTTTCGAATTGATGGTTTGTGGTAAAGAAGTAGCAAACGCTTACTCGGAATTGAATGACCCAATTGACCAAAGAGAACGTTTTGAAGATCAAATGCGTTTGTCTGAAAAAGGAGATGATGAAGCTACCGGAACGATTGACGAGGATTTCTTGAGAGCTTTAGAATATGGAATGCCACCCACTTCTGGTTTAGGAATTGGAATGGATCGATTGATGATGTTCTTGACCAATAATGCTTCTATTCAGGAAGTTTTATTGTTTCCGCAAATGCGTCCGGAGAAAAAACAAGTTCAAATTGAATTAACCAATGAGGAAAAATTGATTCTAGATTTACTCAAAACCAATGACAACAAAATGGATTTGGGAGTATTGAAAATCAAATCGGATTTGAGCGGTAAAAAATGGGATGCCGCCACCAAAGGTTTATCCAAACACAATTTGATTAAAGTAAGTCTTGTTGGTGAGAGTAAAATAATGGAATTGGTGGGATAAGTTTATCCTCCAATTAATACTAATTTAAGGAGTTTCTGTTGAAGCTCCTTTTTTTATTCCTATCCGTAGTACTGCAGCTAAATTTTTAGTCCATCACAGTTTATAGGATTGATCAATCACTTGCCCGGCGCGCAATCTACCGAATTACGAATCACTAGAACAACGATTTTTTAGTAAGATAAGCGTGAATCTCCAATAGTACCAGAATGGGCATAACCAAAGGGAATAGTATAAATGTTGTCAATAGTTCAACGTCCCAGCCGTCTCCATTATTTGCTTTTTTATTGGCGATTTCAAATGATACGATATAGGTAATTACGAGGTATAAGTTTATCAATAACATTAGCGTTGTATTTTTTGTAGGTTTGGGTTGTTTGATTCCCGTTTGCTGCGAAGGGGGGCTTCGCTACAAGGGAGATCGATTATTTTATATTTGTTGCAATTTGGTTTCTTCTTTAATTTTGGTAAAACTGTACTGACTGATGGTCAAATTCTTTTGTTGTACTTTTTCTGTTTTGAGAAGCACAAAATCCTTTGGACTAGAGGTTTCAAAATCTCTTTTACCGATTTTTATTCTTTCGTTAGCAAATTTGCAGATCTCCAACGACATTTTATAACAATTAAGAAATCTGCAACTTATAAAAAACGAGAATTTTGTTTCAGTCCGTTAACAGACTTACACTATAATCGTAATTCAAATGTAATTTAAAAAATCATAAGTTTTATAAAAAAATACGATAAAATGCATAAAATTACCGTTAAAATACATAAATACTATTTTTATATAAAAATAATATTACAAAATATATTGAATTCCTTCACTTTTTTTGCTTAATTTATGAATTAAAACCACTTAAATAAATTTATTGCGATAGTTTCTACTATTTATTGTGTTTTTTAGGTCAATATAAAGTTAATAAGTATTTTTGGCAGGTTCCTAATTCAACCCCCATTATGAAAAAACATTGCTATACCGTATTATTTTTAGTTTTCTTTCTTAACACAATTACCGCACAACTCAAAAGCCCATCGGATTACATACCCAACTACGGCAATCAAATCACGTATTACCATCAGGTTGAAAATTATTTCAATTATTTGGTCACTGAATCCAAACTTATCAAAAAGCAAAAATATGGCGTTACTGCCGAGCAACGAGATTTGAATTTATTTTTCATTTCGACTCCCGAAAACTTGGCGAACTTGGAACAAATCAGAAACAACAATCTCGCAGCCATCGGAATGTCCGATACCAAAACAGCCAGCGTTGACGACAAAGTAATCGTTTGGTTGAGTTTCAATGTTCACGGAAATGAATTTGCTGGCACCGAAAGCGCCATGACCGTAGCCTATGAACTTTTGAACCCAACCAATGAAGCGACAAAAACTTGGTTAAAAAACACCATCGTTATCCTGGATCCTTGCATCAATCCAGATGGATACTCGCGTTACGGAAATTGGTTGCGCGAGATTTCAGGCAAAAAAACACATCCAGGCTTATACGATAGAGAGCATATGGAGGTTTGGCCAGGTGGCAGATACAACCATTACATTTTTGATTTGAACCGAGATTGGGCTTGGCAAACTCAAGCCGAAACCCAACAACGCATTGCCATATATAATCAATGGATGCCACAGGTACATACCGACGTGCACGAAATGGGCTATAATTCTCCCTATTTTTTCCCACCATCGGCCGAACCTTTGCACGAATTTATCGAACAATATCAAAAAGATTTTCATACGACTTTAGGAAAAAACATCTCAGCCAAATTTGACAAACAAAATTGGATGTACAATACTAGGGAACGATTCGATTTATTTTATCCCAGTTATGGCGACACCTACCCCACGTACAATGGTGCAGTAGGAATGACACTGGAACAAGGAGGAATAGGCGCTGGAAGAGAAATCACAATGGAAAATGGCACCAATGTCACTATAAAAGACCGCTTGACGCATCACGCCACAGCAGTGTTAACCATCGTAGAAAGTGCCTCCTCACAAAAAGATGCCTTGATTAAAGGGTTTAGAGATTTTAATAACAATGCCCGAAAAAAAATCAAAGGAACATACAAAACGTACGTTATGAAGAGCAATCCAAAACTCGAACAAATGGCCGTTTTATTGAAGAAAAACAATATCGATTTTGCTTATGCAGATGCTACTGCCAACGAATCTGGTTTTCATTACCAATCCAAAAAGAATAAGAGTTTCAAAATTGAACCCAACGATTTGATTATAAAAGTGGATCAACCCAGAGCCGTTTTGACTCAGGTGCTTTTTGAACCCAATCAAAAATTGAATGACAGTTTATCCTACGATATTACTGCTTGGGCTATTCCACTTGCGTACGGAGTAGAAGCCTATGCCGTGAAAAACAATATCAACATCAAGACCAAACCAGGCCTTGCGGTTGTGGCAAAAAATGTTCCAGAATCAGTTTACGCCTTTCATATTCCTTGGAATAACAGAACCTCAGCCCAAGTTATTGCTGCATTACATCAGGCGGGCATCAAGGTGAGATCGGCAATGAAAAAGGCTGTCTTTGGTGATATTACCATTGAACCTGGAGGATTGATTGTGAGCAAGGCCGAAAATCCAAAAATAGTCGATTTTGAAAAAACAGTTAGCGAAATTGTAAAAGTCAAATCCGATTACAATTGTATTGCTACGGGATTTTCATCCAACTCAAAAGATTTGGGAGGAGAAAACTTCAATTTACTAAAAGCTCCAAAAATACTTTTATTGTCGGGAAAAGGCGTGAATTCGACCGAATTTGGCGCTACCTGGTTTTATCTCGACGAAACCATCAATTACCCGGTGAGCATTGTAGAAACAGCCAATTTCAGTCGAGTGAAATTATACAATTACAACACATTAATTTTGGCCGATGGCTATTACGATCTTTCCAATGACCAAAAAACACAAATTGATGCTTGGATCAAAAATGGTGGAAGAGTGATTGCAATGAACGCCGCAATTTCATTATTTGAAGACAGAGAAGGCTACGCTTTAAGTCCATTTGCCACAACCGAAGAAAAGGAAAAATCGGTGAAAGAAGAAAAGGAATTGGAATTGAAAAAACGTTTCCTAGATTTTGAAGGTTCAGAACGCAGAGCGATTTCGGGTTCTATTCCGGGGGCAATTATCGAAAACAAAATCGACAAAACCTACCCAATGGCCTTCGGACTTGGTGATTCGTACTACAGCCTTAAAACCGGTGAAAAGTGTTATCCGTTGTTGAAAAAATCAATCAATGTCGCATACGTGCCAAAGGAGTATTTAAGCTATGGATTTGTTGGTCACGAAATGAAGAAAAAACTAACCGAAACCGTCAGTTATGCGGTGGACAAAAAAGGCGAAGGTGCGGTGATTTATATGGTGGACAACCCACTGTTTAGAGGATTTTGGGAAAACGGAATCCTATTATTCAGCAATGCTTTGTTCTTGGTAAATTAATTTTGAAACCTTTTGGTTTTACAAGTACAAAAAAGGCGCTTCGATTATGAAACGCCTTTTTTACTTGATTAGATTTTACGAATTTTAATATGCTTCGACTTCAATTTCTTATCATCGGCATACTTCATTAATTGAATTCCCGCTTCGATATGCCGGTCGGATGAAAGAATATTGGCTCCGTTTTCTATCAGTTTATAATACAAATCATCGCCCTTGGCAGCAGCACTTTTATCAATATTCCCCATCGTTCCCAAAATACAAGCTATTTTTCGGTCGTGCAAATATTGATACACTTCGGGTTTTGGCTCTGAAACGCCTACGAAAGCAACCATTTTTTCGGCTTTAACGCCTAGATTTTCCATACGTTCTACATCTTCTTTCCCTCTGGCAGAAACTGAAATCATTAAGTCGGGAGCTAATATAGCTACTTCGGCAGCCTGATTCGCATTATAGGTAATGATAACCGAATACGCCTCAGCTTTGTTTCTTCGAACGGCATCTACAATCATTTGCATCGGAACCCCTTTCTTGACATCGAGATTATAAATCACCTTGTCTTTTCCCCATTTCAAAACCTCGTCCAATGTCTCAATTTTATAAGGTGTTTGATTGCCATCATTGTCTTCCAAAAACAATTGTTGCAATTCTTGATAGGTATAATCGTCAATTTTGCCCGTTCCCGTGGTGGTTCGGTCTAATGTATTGTCGTGCATCATCACCAAAACCGAATCTTTACTCAAGGCTATATCGGTTTCCACGATTGTAGGATTGTATTTTATGGAATTGGCAAATGTTGCTGTGCAGTTTTCTGGAAAACCTTTCACAGGACCGCCGCGATGCGCACTCACTAAGGGAATAAATGTATCGGAATAACTCAAAAACCGATGCAACTGTTTAGGTGTTTTGAATCGCAACAAATATTCGTTTTGTTGTGCAAAGCTGTCTAAAAAAAGCAGCAAAAATAAGGGAAGAATGAAGCCTTTTGATTTAATGAACATATCGTTTTGTTTTAGCGTACAAAAGTAGCCAATTCAATAGTCAAAAATTAAAATTTGAGTTTAATTAACTTAATGCTAACGATAATACCGATTCTCCGGAAGAATACTATTTTACTCCTTTCCACCTAAATAAACAAGTAAAAAACACTTCACTGTTCCTCACTTTGCAGCAAGCAGAATGGTTTTGGGTAAAAAAATTACTTTTTAGTATTGTTTCCAGAAGGCAAATAATACAACCATCCAAATCCTATCAAAAACAGAATTAAAGAGGCGATAAAAGCAGGAATTAGTATTTCGCGATTGTTTTCTAAAGCGTTGTTTAGCGAAGCATACAACAACCAAATTTGGATGGTGACATTCAAAATTAAAATGAATATCAAGGTTGAAAGAATGTTATTCAGCTTGTTGGGATTCGCCTGATTTTGACTGGTTCTAAAAGTACTCATAGCTTTTTATTTTCGTTTTTAAACTGTTTTTTCTTCTTGATGCGAAGCTCTCACAAAGATGTCATTTCCCTTGAAAAAAACTTCTAAACTTGGTAAAGCTCTTGGTGGAGGGCCTGCCAAAACTTCACCAGTTTTAGCATCAAATGAACCATTATGACAAGGACAGTAAATAACTTCGGTTCCCGGCTTGTAAAACACCGAGCACGATAAATGGGTACACTTTTGCTCATACGCTTTGAAATCTCCGCTTTCGAGGTGAATCAAAATATAAGGGATTGTACTCCCTTCAATAACAAAGGCTCGAGTTCCTCCCACCGGAATTTCTTCTTTTTTGCAAACAAAATGCTCGCCTTCTACTTCTTCTTTGGGTAACAAATAGGCTTTGGCAGCTACGAGTCCACTACCCACCATCAATCCTCCTGAGACAAGGGTTAGGAATTTTGCAAAATCACGACGGCTTACATTGGTTGCTTGCTGCTTGAGAATTGGAAAGTCTTTCTTCCAATTTTTATTTAAATTATCTTCTTTTGACATAAGACAGTTATCTGTTTTCGGTTATCTGTTTTTAATTTTTAACGTCCTGTGAAGTTCCCCTTTGGGTGGCAGGAACTACTAATATATTATAAGTTCCGTGCTTCCTTTTGGCATCATAATATTGACTTTGGTATTGACGGTTTCTTTTCCAAAAATAAAAGTATTGATGGGAGAACTGTTCGGACGCATTTCCTTGATTTCTTCCCTTGTTCCGTAGAACAAAGCACCACTTGGACAAACTGTGGCACACATTGGCTTTTTACCCACGCTGGTTCGGTCATAACACATCGTACATTTCATCATCAAATCATAGGACTCCTCTTTTTTGGGTACGCCAAAAGGACAAGCCATGACACAATTCGAACAACCAATACATCTTTCGGTGTTGGCAGTGTGCACAATCCCGTTTTCGTCTTTAGAAATGGCATCGGCGGGACATACATTGGCACAAACTGGGTCGTCACAGTGCATACAAACCTGAACGGTGGTTTGAATTGTTGCCGCCCGATCGACATAATTCACGTGGATCAAGGTTTCGTGACCGTTCGTTTCGCATTCAGCGCAAGCCATTTCGCAGGCTTTACAACCAATGCAACGCTGCATATCTACAAAAAATTCCTCGTTTTTATTGAAACTGGTGTAATTCATATTGCTCTTTTATAGATTAAACACTTGCATACGCTGTTGATTCTGTTGAAGGTGCCGCAATTTCCTTAAGCGGTTCCAAATGACAAGCACATACTTTAAACTCTGGAATTTTAGAAATGGGATCTAAGGTTCCCGGTGTTAATTGATTGGCCGATTTTTTTCCAGACCAGTGGTACGGGATGAAAACCGTGTCCTCCCGTATAGTTTCTACAATATTCGCCGGAAAAATTCCTTGACCGCGTCGGGTGGAAACTTTTACTAATTCTCTTTGTTTGATTCCGTATTGTTGTGCCAATTTTGGATGAATTTCCAATAAAGGTTCAGGATATTGATCGACTAATTTTCCGATTCTTCGGGTTTGTGTTCCGCTCAAATATTGGGATACCACACGACCGGTAGTCAAAACAACAGGATAATCAGCATCTACAACTTCGCCTGGAAGTTTATAAGGAGCTGGATTAAAATGTGCTTTTCCGTCCGGTGTTTTAAACTTTTTATCCTCCCACAATCTTGGCGTTCCGGGATGGTCTTCGGTTGGACAAGGCCAAAAGACGCCCATATTATCCTCAATTCTTTTGTAAGTAATGCCGTTGTAATCTGCAGTTCCGCCTTTCGAGGCTACTCTCAATTCGTTGAAAATGGCTTCACTGTTTTCGTAGGTAAATTTATCTTCGGCTCCCAACCGTTTGGCTATCTCCAAAATAATAGAAGTATCTGTTCTAGCATCGCCCGGAGGAGTAACCGCTTGACGAATTCGGATCACTCTTCCTTCAGCAGAAGTGGTAGTTCCTTCTTCTTCTTCCTGTAATGAACCAGCCAGCACCATATCGGCGTGGCGCGCAGTTTCATTCAAGAAAAAGTCAATGCACACATAATATTCCAATTTTTCTAAAGCTTCTCGAACGTAATTGCTGTTGGGTAAAGACACTAATGGATTGAAACAAATTGAAATCAATCCCTTTATTTCTCCACGGTGAATGGCTTCGATGATTTCGTAAGCCGAAAGCCCTTTTCCAGGCAAATCTTTCTCGTTGATTCCCCAGACTTCCGAAATATACTTGCGGTGTTCTGGATTTTCAATATCTCTGTTTCCCGGCAACTGATCACATTTGTGGCCGTGTTCTCTACCGCCTTGACCGTTTCCTTGACCGGTAATGGTTCCGTAACCGCAGTAGGGTCTACCTATTCTTCCGGTAGCAAGTACCAAATTGATGCAACCCAAAACATTGTCCACTCCTTTCGAATGGTGTTCGATTCCGCGGGCGTGAAGCAAGAAACTGGTTTTGGCTTTGCCCCATAATTCGGCGGCTTCGCGTATTTTATTTTTATCAATTCCGGTTACTTCTTCCGCCCATTCTAGGGTATAGTCTTTAACGGCATCGATTGTTTCCTGAAAACCAGATGTGTAATTGTCAATAAAATCGTGGTCTAACATATCGTGATCGACCAAATATTTCAGCATTGCACCATACAAAGCCGAATCGGTTCCGGGTCGAACATCCAAATGAATATCGGCAGTTCTCGCCAGCGGAATCATCCTCGGGTCTATCACTATAATTTTGGCACCGCGATCACGGGCCTTCCAGATCCAGTGTGTCAAGGTTGGAAAAGTTTCGCTAATATTGGCTCCAGCCACAATAATCACTTCGGCATATTCTAAATCGGAATAATTATTCGAAGCTCTATCCAGACCAAATGCCTTTTTATTGCCCGCACCAGCACTCACCATACACAAACGCCCGTTGTAATCTAAGTTTTTGGTTTTTAGCGCCACACGAGCAAATTTTCCAACAAGGTAACTTTTCTCATTCGTCAATGAGACTCCCGACAACATCGAAAAGGCATCATTGCCATATTTTTCTTGAATTCTTTTGATTTCGGAAACCGTTTTGCTCATAGCCTCGTCCCAAGAAGTAGGCACAAATCCTTGTCCTTCCACTCTTTTCAGAGGAGTCATCAAACGGTCGGGATGGTTGTTTTGCAAATACCGTTGTACACCTTTTGGACACAATCTTCCTTCATTAAACGGAAATTCCATCCAAGGCTCAAAACCCACGACTTTATTGTCTTTGACCGACAATTGAATCCCGCATTGCATCCCACAAAAACAACAGTGTGTTTTTACCAATGCATCTGGCTCATCTCTTCCCGGATAGCCATCTTTTGGGCTATAATTTTTGTGAGGACCAAATTTAGTTACAATATTTTCCTCTGCTACTGGTAATTTTGCCATTTTTATATTATTAGACCCCTAGCCCACAAAGGAGGAACTAGTTTTGGGTGTTTTTTTTGTTTTTTTTAGCTTCTTATTTTTGCTACAACAACTCCCTCTTCGGGGGTTGGAGGGCTTTATCCAAATAAATTCCCGCCTTCCAATCTGGCTTTCAAATGGGCTTGTGCCAATCGGGATCTTTTTCCTTCTGGGCTCAAATCCAAATGCGAGGTTCCGTCTTCGTGCGAAAAATCGAAGCCCAATTGTTCTGTAACCGTTTTCAAATCCTGAATATGCAATTTGGTGGCAAACTCTTCGCCCGTGTGGGGACAAACCGCCATTCCCATTTTCATTCCTTGTTTTTTATAAATATGCGCCCCGATTTGCGCCGGACGCTGAATGATATGAAAAAACTTTCCAAACGGAATCCAAATCAGGAACATAATTACTGTAACTGCGTGAAGTACTGCCAAGAAATCAAAGGCAAATCCTTTCATAAATTGATACGAATAAGTCAATCCTAAACCAGTTACCGAAATAGCAATTAATAATATAAGTGGCAACAAATCGCCCTCAAAAGTTTGGGTTGCGATTAATCCGGGATTGGTCAAACGTCTTCTTAAATAATACAATGATCCAAAAATTACCAAATAGGAAGACCAGTTCAAGGCGTGAAAAGTCAAAAAAGCAATTATCGAATCCAATTCAAAATCCATCACCTTGAAACCAAAAAAGTACGCCTCATAGGTAGAAATAGTGTTGGGCGCCATCGCAAAGTGAATCCATCCAAAAGTAAGCGGAATGGTAATCAAAAAAGCTGAAGTACAACCCACCGCAATCATAAAATGGGCAACCCAACGGTATTTTCCTCTGGGATAAATAAACTTTTGAAACGCAATATTCTCTACAGATTCTTTGGTGGCAAACCAAAAATGCGAAAACACTTTTCCGGTTATCAGATAGGTAATTCCGCGTTTGAAATAAATCCAAGTGGGCGGTCTTTGCAGCCAAACCGAATACCGATATACAATGCCGAAGAAGGCAAAAACAGTTCCGAATAAATACGTGATTAATGCTGCATCAAAATTTTGTAAATTTCTGGAACCAAAAAACACAAGGACAATCATAAAAATCGAAAGTCCAGTTGCGATTAAAAGTGCTTTGGTATTAAAGGTTTTGTTTTTCATAAAATGTACTAATGCTGTTTAAACAAAATTTCCAAAGTGTTTTGCAATTATCTAAATCCGCAACACCATTTGTTATTACAAAGAATCTAGCAGATATAAGAATTTGGATTATTAACTCTAACTTGGTCTTTCACATCCTCGACGATTATAAAACCACCAATTTATTATTGTTGCTAAGATAGTAAAAACAATTAAACCAATAAAGAACTGATTTACAGTTCCGTTGATCGTGATATTATTCCCAATTAATTTTGAAAAGATGAATGGACCAAAAGCTGCAATCGCGGCAGTCCAACCAATCACACCAGCCGCTTGACGTTGGTTTTCAGCAAAAATGATTGGATATTGACGAAAGGTACCCGCATTGCCAATTCCGGTAAAGAAGAACATTGCTAGAATCACTCCCACAAACAGCGGAAACTGATCCATACTTGTTGGCGAAACCAATCCTTGAGTTACTAAGATTACCGCTCCAGCTAGAATTCCAATTCCAGTGATAGTAGTCAAAATAGCGCCCCCTACTTTGTCGGCAACAAATCCAAAAGCAATTCGGCTAGCAGAACCAATCAATGGCCCATAAAAAGCATACACCAATGGATCGGGAGCATTGGGAAAATCTCCGTACAAAAATTTAATCATCAACGGAAAGGCAGCCGATAAGCCAGCAAATGTTCCGAAAGTCATCATATAAGTAATCGTGCAATACCAAGTGTGTTTGTTTTTGAAAATATCCATTTGCTCTTTGATAGAAGAATGCATCGGAATGCTTTTCAAGTAAAACCAACTGATAACAGACAAAATTAGAAGAAAAGGAATAAACCAAAAAGCAGCGGATTGAATGTAAATATCCTTGTTCTGCACCGCTCCATTGTCGGGACTGATTTTGTTCAAAATTTTCTCAGCCAATTTTGGATTGGCATTAGCAATCGCTTTTGATTTTACTTTTAAAGGCAAAGCGGCAAATATTATGGCATTATCAGACGAGTTAACTGCAGCAGTAACCGAATCCAATACTGGTTTTTTTACATTCGCTAGAATTTTGGTTTGCACTTCGGCATCTAAATCAGTGAATACTTCTTTTTGTTTTTCAATGGTTGAATTTTGGAAAACACTAAGGGTTTCCTTCGCATCAATACTTGTAAAAACCGAAGCTGTTCCATAAATGCTCACACTCAATATTAGTGGAGTAACAAACTGTGCCAGTGACACTCCAAAATTTCCGATTCCGGCTTGAATTCCCAACGCGGTCCCTTTCAATCTTTTTGGAAAAAACAAGCTGGTGCTTGGCATATAGGAAGAGAAATCACCACCGCCAAAACCACAGGCAAATGCCAAAACGGCAAAGACCCAAAAAGGTGTATTGACATCCATCACGGCAAACCCAATGCCTATAACCGGTATTAATTTAATCAACGTAGCCCAAGCCACCACGTGTCTTGTACCAAAAATGGGTAAAATAAAGGTGTGAATAATTCTTAGTATACCTGCTGCCAAACCGGGTATGGCTGCTAGCCAAAAAAGTTGATCTTTTGAAAAACCAAATCCAAGTCCAGGCAATTTGACGGCTATTACACTCATCAAAAACCAAGAGGCAAAAGACAAAATCAATGATAATGTAGTTATCGTCAATGTTTTCCAAGCAATTTTACTTCCCGTGTTTTCCCAAAATTCTTCGTTTTCAGGTTCCCATTTGTCTAGCCAAGTTTTCATATTGATAGTATTTAAATTAATATTTAATTTTGTCTTTGAAATTCATCATTGACATTGTAATTCCTTAATGATTGTGCTCAATATCTTTGGTAAAACTCGGCGATTTCACTCTCAAAATATTGATAATCGTACGGTGCATCCACAGCAAACAAAGCACCGAAATAATAAAAATAAAAATCCAAGAACTAGTCCAAAGTCCGGTAGAATTCAAGAGATATCCGAAGATAATAGGACCTACGAAACCACCTAAACCACCGATCAATCCGACCATTCCTCCCACTACGCCTACTTCATTAGGAAAATATTCTGGTATGTGTTTGAAAACGGCGGCTTTACCGATTCCCCAAGAAATCCCAATCAGAATTACCAGCACCAAATACACCCACATATTGGCTTCAAACTTAATTTGAGTAATTCCTTTGGCTAGCAATTCTTTCTTTTTGACTTCTTGATTTTGTTGGACTACAATTTCTTGCCAGGAATTTTTAATCGGTAACATCGATGTGGTTCCGTTTTCTATACTTTCTTTTGAATGTATACTTTGTCCCTTTCCATCAATTTTGATTTCGGTAGCCGAGATTTGGGTAACTATTCCGCTTTCTGCAGCGAGAACACCCGGTCCCGCTGTAAACACTTCCATCTTAGGAAACATCAATAAAAAACTAATTACTATCGAAGAACCCAAAACCCAATACATTACTTTTCGAGCGCCAAATTTATCCGACAAATACCCACCCAAAGCTCTAATCACGCCCGATGGCAAACTGAACATTGTGGCAAACAGTCCTCCCATAACCAATGAGGTTTGGTACACGTTCATAAAATTGGGCAATAACCATTGCGAATACGCCACAAAACAACCAAAAACCAAGAAATAATAGGCTCCAAATCGCCAAACTCGAACCGATTTCAACGGGGTTAAAAGCGTTTTGATATTTTTGGAATCGCCAGAAGGTTTTTTGTTTTTGGCAAAAAAGATAAAAATAAGCCCGATCATAACCAGCACAATGGCATAGGTTATTGGCAGCATTTTCCAACCATCTGTTGGGTCATTTTTCGAAAAAAAATTCAATAAAGTGGGCGCAACGAAAGTAGTGATGGCCGCACCCGCATTTCCCATTCCGAAAATTCCCAAAGCTCTTCCCTGCCAATTTTGAGGATACCAGACCGAGGTGAACCCAATTCCAACTGCAAAACTGGTTCCTACCAATCCAAAAAGGAAACTCAAAACGGCAAAACTCCAAAAAGAATCTGCAAATGGCAAGAGCAATAACGGAACAGAACAAAGCAACAAGAGTGACGAAAAAACAATTTTACCACCAAACTTATCCGTCAAAATTCCGACGGGCAGTCGAAAAATCGACCCTGATAAAATAGGAATACCAAGCAACCAACCCACCTCGACTACAGTCCAATTAAAAATGCCTTTGTCGACTAAGAAGGTCACCAAAACTCCATTTAATGTCCAACACGCAAAACAAATGGTGAAAGCTAATGTATTTAAAAACAATATTTTGTGCGATTGTGATAAATTACTCATAATCGAAATTTAAATTTTAAAATGTTATAAAAGTACAAGTTTATCGTTTAAAAAAGGATAAAAATGTCTTTTTTTGTTTAAAAAAAGTATTTTAAAAAAAAGATAAATCCCTATTTTTGAATGCGTTGAAAATTATTTCAATGAAAATAGTCTGGGATTAAAGGAAATCATTAGCCAAGCCCAATTATTAGTTGATGCAGGATTAGTAACCCCTTTGAGCCGCTCTAAAGTAGCAGTGGCAAACATTTGAGAATATCCGCCGTTGATTTTAATGTCTTTATGAAGTGCATAACTAAATGTAAAATCGATCTCCGTTCCCAAATAATCATCCATTTTTTTATTTGACGCATCCAAAACTGTGGCTGGTGCGGAAAAATAATGTGGCATCAAAGTGAATTGCCATTTGTTTTGAGCGTAATTCAAAGTCAAATAAGCGTCTTGAAGCCCTACACTATTTTGATGATTTCCTACATAAAAATAATCCATAAACCCATTAAAGGCGTGGTTGGTTCCAAAAAGAGGGCTAAAAGATTTTATGGAATTACTGGTATCATCCTGATTTTTTCCCGAAAGGAATTCATAGCCGAGCCCTGCCTTGAATTTCTCGGTAACTGCATATCCCAAATTGGCTCCAGCATACCAAGCGCTAACATTTTTATTGGTACTCTTTCCTGTTTGTCCATACAAACCTAAATTAGTGTCCCATTTTTTTTCTTTGAAGGAAAGATACGTTCCAAAGGTTTGCTTGTAATCGACATCCAATGGGGTATTGGGTTGACCGTATTCATAGCCCGTATTCAACATTAATAAACTCGTGTTCAATTTGTTTATTCGAGTATGATACCAAGCGTATTGCATTGACTTGTAACTGGTGGTGTATGCCGCTGTTGGTTCAATTAGGTTTTCAGCATTCGCATTAATAGCAAATCCAAGGTCCAATTGATGATTTTCAGGATGAAAAGTTAGCAGGACCGCATCGTGACTTTGCCCTTGTTGTGCCCAGTCTAACTCTCCAAAAATACGCTGATTATCATAGGAAATAACCTGACGTCCCAAACGGCTGCTCCATTTTGAATTGATTTCATATTGCGCCCAACCCTCAAAAACGGCTGTCCCATTTTTGTCCGCTTGCGAAGTCGTGGTAACATCTCCCCAAGTTCGAATGTTTTGAAGTGATAATTTCAATTTAATTTTTTCCTGTTTGAAGTTTAAATTCAAACGAGAACGTTGTGCGATAAATGAAGTTGGACTTTCTCCGTTAGAAATTGGTGCTTTAAAACCGTTTCGGTATTCGTAGCGTGGACGAAGTTGTAAGTTGGCGTCGAATTCTTGGGCGAAAGCGCTCATTCCTGCCAGTCCGATAATTGATAAAGCGATTGTTTTTAAGGTATTCATATATTCAGTTAAATTAAAATTTATGTTGTTATCAAAAATAGACTTTATAAAAAATAAAATTAAAAAAAATATCTTGATAGGCTAATACGTCAAATGACCTCCAAAAGGCATTAAATTATTTTGCAAAATTACTAGACAAAAATGTCCTTTATTATGACAGAAGTCATATTTTAATATAAAAGAAAGAAATTCAATCCTGGCGAATCTATTTTTCTTTGGAAAGCCGTTTTAAAATATACATTTCGAAACGGCTTTAATGTAAGTATTAGGGAGCAAATCGTTTTGAAAACTGCTCAACCTCTACCCTTCTGATAATTAGTGTTCTTTCTGTTTTTGCACAACTTTCGGTAAAAACTTAGAATGATTCTGATAGCATTTACGACAATTCTTTTTCCAATTCAATGGCTCCTGGAAAAAGAATATTGTTTTCTAAATGAATGTGCAGGTGTAAATCTTGTTCAAATTCTTTGAGCAATGCAATTGCCACTCCATAAGTATTGCAAGCATCTTGTGGTGGAGTGTAATTGTTGCTCAAGGCTTCAATTTTCCTAAATCGTTCGCCTTCGTTTGAATGTTCTTGCATCATGGCTTCAATCGGATTTTGCACCGTTCCAAAAGGAGCGCCTTCCACTTTACAACCTTCGTGTTGGGCTTTTGCCAATTTTCGAACAAAGGGAAACAATAGTAATTCTTCTTTTTTCATGTGCATCGCCAATTCGCCAGCAGTGGCATAGAAATGTTCCTTAATTTCAAACAATTCAGGATGGCGTTCCCCGTGAACTCTGCAAATTTTATCCAAATAAGGTAAAATCTCTGCCGTTTTTTCAACTACATAACGATGGTGTTTTTTTTCGATATAATCAGCCAATAAATCCAGCGGCCAAGAAGCATAGTCTATGGTTCTGTCTTCTTGTCCCTGAATTATGACATCTAAATCACGCAACACCATTTTTGAATCTATTTTTTTCTTATCGCAGGCATCAGCAATGTTCCTGTTGCCCTGACAGCAAAAATCTATTCCGTATTTTTTGAACACGGAAGCCGCACGATAATCTTTGGCCACTAATTCACCAATAATTTGATTTTCTTGAATATTCATTTTTTTTGTATTTTAAGTTAGTATTTATTATCGGACAAAATTGTCCATTATTATTGCAAATTTTTTTTTTAACGTTTCAAAAAGGTTAATCCTTCTTTGAGATCCATTGACAGCGATTTGATTGATGTATTTTCCAGCATTTTTCTAAGTTCTTCTCGGACAAATTTAAATTGCCCGTGCAACGGACAAGGCTCGTCATCCCCGCATTTTTTTAATCCTAAACCACAACCATTATAAATAGCATCACCATCGATCGTATTGATTACGGCGCTTAAATTTACTTCCTCAAGTTGCTTTTGGTTCATAGAAAAACCACCGTGAGGTCCTTTATCAGAATTAATGATAAAATTTCGAGAAAGCTCTTGCAATATTTTCGAAGTATAAGCCTCAGGTGAATCAACTGCCAACGCAATTTCTTTCAAACCCACCTTTTTGCCCAACAGCGATTGCTCAGCAATAAAAATTGATGCTCTAATACCGTATTCACAAGCTTTTGAAAACATTTTCTATTATTTGAAGACAAAGATACAACATAAATTCGCATAACGGACAAAAATATCCGTTATTTATTTTATGCAAAATAAGCACCCAATTAAGTTGCGTTTTATGATCTTAATCATACCCTATGGCATAATTAATTTTTAATTCTTTCGCAAGAACTATTGAATAAAATTCCCTGAATTTGGATTCATTTTTTATCAACCTCCTGTTAATAAATAAATGATAAAAAAAAGAGAATATGACTTAAATCATAGGATATAATTATAATAATAAGTAGAATTATACCCAGAAAAATAATTATAAATCAGAAGCCAATTCACTGATTATTAATCCACTATTAAAACAATTAACCATGAGCTTACAAGAAATAACAACTATTGGTGATTTTGTAGCCAAGGACTATAGAACTGCTGAAATTTTTACAAAATACGAAATTGATTTTTGCTGTAAAGGGCAAAGAACCATTGATGAAGTTTGCAAAAAAATGAATCTAAACGAACCCCAATTATTACACGAGTTAAACGCTGTTTTAGCTACAAAAAATGATTCTGAAAATGATTTTGATTGTTGGTCTTTGGATGTATTGATAGATTATATCGAAAAAACACACCATCGATATGTCGAAGAAAAAACTCAAGCTCTAATTCCTTTTTTGGATAAATTATGCAACGTTCACGGAGTGAATCATCCTGAATTATGCGAAATAAATGCTCTTTTCAAAGAAGGTGCAAAAGAATTAGCATCACATATGAAAAAGGAAGAAATGATACTTTTTCCATTTGTCAAAGAAATGATTAATGCCACAAAAAGTCACGGAACCATCGGAAAACCTTTTTTTGAAACTGTAAAAAATCCGATTTCTGCAATGATGAACGAACATGAAACCGAAGGCGAACGATTTAGAGCAATTTCGGCTTTGACCAATAATTACACGCCACCCGAAGAGGCTTGCAATACCTACCAAGTAACCTATGCTATGTTGCAAGAATTTGAGCAAGATTTACACAAACATATCCATTTAGAAAGCAATATCTTATTTCCAAAAGCCAAAGCGCTAGAGAAATTTTTCTCGACAGAAGAATAAAACAACCACAACCCAACATAAAAACCAAAACCAGTAAAAACTATGGAAAAGTACGTTATCAAAAGGAACGGCGATTACAAACCGTTTGAGAGCTTCAAAATTGAAGATGCCATCACAAAAAGTTTCAAAAGTGCAACCATTGCCTTTGACGAAAGTGTTTTTGAAGATGTAATGAAAAGATTGCAATACAAAGAAACTTGGGCAGTCGAAGAAATTCAGGATTTAATCGAAAAAAGTCTTTTTGAAAAACAGTACTTTGAAGTAATGCGCTCTTTTATGTTGTACCGTCACACCCGAAAATTACAACGGGAACACGTAGCAGGTATCAATGAAGACACTACCTATGTCGATAGCTCACAAACCATTGCAGAATACATAGAACAAACCGATTGGCGTATCAATGCTAATGCGAACACTTCTTATTCCAATGCGGGATTAGTGAATAATGTAGCAGGAAAAATTATTGCTAATTATTGGCTGGACAAAGTCTATACCAAAGAAGAAGGGTACGCGCATAGAAATGGCGATGTTCACATTCACGATTTAGATTGCCTAACTGGCTATTGTGCAGGTTGGAGTTTACGCGTTTTGCTCAACGAAGGATTCAACGGAGTTCGTGGTCGTGTCGAAAGCAAAGCACCCTCACATTTTAGAGAAGCCTTAGGTCAAATGGCCAATTTTATGGGAATTTTACAAAGCGAATGGGCTGGCGCCCAAGCATTCAGTTCGTTTGATACCTATTTAGCTCCTTACGTTTTCAAAGACGATTTAGGATTTGACGATGTATTGAAAGCCATTCGCAGTTTTGTTTACAACTTGAATGTTCCTGCGCGTTGGGGACAATCACCTTTCACCAATATCACACTGGATTGGGTAGTTCCAGAAGATTTGAAAACTCAAATTCCAACTAAAAACGACTTCCATTTCTTTGAAAATAATTTCAATCACGACCTTTTGGTTAGAGCTCAAGAACGTGGCGTTACCAAAGTTACCGATTTGCGTTACGAGCATTTCCAAAAAGAAATGAACCTCATCAACAAAGCTTATTATACGGTAATGACCGAAGGTGATGCCAACGGACAACCCTTTACTTTCCCAATCCCCACAGTAAATATCACCGAAGAATTCGATTGGAACGGCGAAAACACCGATTTGCTTTTCGAAAATACCGCCAAAATTGGCTCCTCGTACTTTCAAAATTTCATCGGAAGCCAATACAAATTAGACGAAAATGGAGAAAAAATAGAAAACGAAAATGCCTATAAACCCAATGCGGTTCGCAGTATGTGTTGTCGTTTGCAACTCGATTTACGTGAATTATTGAAACGCGGAAACGGTCTTTTTGGAAGCGCCGAAATGACTGGAAGTATTGGAGTTGTGACCATCAATATGGCGCGTTTGGGTTATTTGTACAGAGGAAACAAGGACGAATTATTCAAACAATTGGACAAATTATTATACATTTCCAAATCGACTTTGGAGAAAAAACGCGTGTTTATTCAGGAAATGTACGATAGAGGTTTGTATCCGTATACCAAACGGTATTTGCAACATTTCAGAAACCACTTTTCTACGATTGGTGTCAACGGAATCAACGAAATGATTGTGAATTTTACAGGAAGAAAAGATACGGTTACTTCTGCATCAGGAATTGATTTTGCTTCTGAAATTCTAGATCATATTCGCAATCGAATGAAAGAATTTCAAGAAGAAACGGGAAATTTATATAATTTGGAAGCCACGCCAGCCGAAGGAACTACCTATCGTTTTGCCAAAGAAGATAAAAAACGTTTCCCAAACATTTTCCAAGCCGGACAAGAAGACAACATTTATTACACCAACAGCTCCCAAATTCCTGTCGATCACACCGAAGACCCCTTTGAAGCTTTATTATTGCAAGACGAATTGCAATGCAAATATACTGGCGGAACTGTGCTCCACTTATATATGAGCGAAAAAATGAGTTCGCCAGAAGCCTGTAAACAGTTTGTCAAAAAAGTGGTTTCCAGCTTTAGGTTGCCTTACATCACAGTTACTCCTGTCTTTAGTGTTTGTCCTGTTCACGGCTATTTGAATGGAGAGCACGAATATTGCCCTAAATGTGATGATACCTTAATTGAATTTGAAAAATTGAAAAAAGAAAAATCAAAATAACATTCAACTTTAAACCATTATAAACTAAAAAGTAAATATGAAAACAGAAACCAAAACCAATCCGATTTTAGAGGAAAATCAGCATTTGAGAACAAAATGTTTGGTTTACACACGCGTAATGGGCTATCACAGACCCGTAGAAAGTTTTAATATTGGAAAAAAAGGTGAACACAAACAACGAACTCATTTTACTGAAGGAAAATGTTAGTAAGCCCATTTACAGCTTAACACCTTTCACTTTATTAGATTATCCGCATAAATCAGCCTGCATTCTTTGGTTTGCAGGCTGTAATATGCGTTGCTTGTATTGTTATAACCCCGAGATTGTGCTCGGAAAAGGAAGTCTTTCTTTCGAAAAAATTCTTTCGTTTTTACAGTCTCGAAAAAATTTGTTAGACGCTGTCGTTTTTAGCGGAGGCGAATGTTTATTGCATAAAAAAATCATTGACCTCATTAGCCAGGTCAAAAAAATGGGTTTTTTGGTAAAAATTGACACCAATGGCAGTTCGCCAGAAGTAATGCAACAATTACTAAATCAAAATTGGGTCGATTACATCGCATTAGATTACAAAGCGCCTAAATCAAAATTTCAATCGATAACCAAATCCGATTTGTATGATTCTTTTGAAGAAACTTTCGATTTAATTTTAGAAAGCAGAATTCCTTTTGAAGTTCGAACCACCTACCATTCTGACTTGTTAACAGAAAACGATTTGACCGCAATGATTCAGTTTTTGGAAAGCAAAAATTATGTAGGCAATTATTACATTCAATATTTTAAAAACAATGTTGAAACCTTATCAAAACTAAATCATTCCAACAACAAAATTGATTGCGAAAAATTATCCACACCAACAATAAAGATTAGCATAAGAGATTAATAATTATTGCTTAAACTCAAAAAAAATGTTTTCAAAAACCTGTGAATACGCCATTCGTGCCACCATCTATATCGCAACACAATCGTACGAGAATAAAAGAGTTACGATAAAAGAAATTGCCGAAAATATTGATTCTCCTTTGTCTTTCACGGCCAAAATTTTGCAAGTTTTAGCCAAAAAAGGAATTGTGCAATCCATCAAAGGAATCGGTGGCGGTTTTGAAATCCCGAAAGAAGATATAAAAAAAATAAGTCTTTCTCAAATTGTGACAGCCATTGATGGCGATGTTATTTTTACGGGATGTGGCTTAGGTTTACATCATTGCTCACAGGAACGCCCTTGTCCGCTTAACAAAAAATTCAAAAGCATCCGAGAAGATCTTGCCAAAATGCTCGAGAGCACTTACCTCGAAGAACTTGCTTTGGATATCAATTCTGGCGATTCGTTTTTGACATAAAAAAAAATGACCTCAAAGAAAATAAAACTCTTTGAGGTCAATAATAATATAAAAACTACTTTTTTAGACTTTAATTTAAAAATATTAAGCGACCACCAATTCTGGCACTTCAACTCCAATTAGCTCATTGGTGTAATATTCCAATTGGTTTTGGATTGCTTCAATACTACTTTCAAAATAATTTGAATTCGCAAAAAAGTTTTGGTAAAAGCCAATACCTTCTAACAAATTACTTTTGAAGGCTTTCAATTTCTTCACTTGCGAAGCATTAATTTCAGTCGAAATGTTTTTGATGTCATTTTTCAAATAATCAATATACATCTTTAACTCTTTAATGAATAAATTGGGTCTGTTTGGATCCGTCATCACATTAAAATTGCCGTAGATATGTCGCACCATTTCCGAAAGCGAAACTTCTTTGTCAAAATAAGCCAAATTAGGCCCTGGACAAACAATCACACCTTGCGACTGCCCTTTTATTTCGATGTCATTTTCGAGGTAAGAGGCATTGGCTAGACCAACACAAAGACAAGCTTTCTCGGTAATATCGAATTTCATTCTATCATACGCTTCTTGCGATAAAGTTTCTTTTATTTCGTTCAACTCGTCTAATTTTACATCTTGATATTTCTTAGACGAGGTACAAATTCCTTCGGGACCGAACTCTTTGCTCAGCGCTAAAAACTTTTTCGGACACGAGCTTCCTGCTTTATCATCATCAATACGTTGTTGTTTGAACATTTCGTTTGAAGTACCTCGAACAGTATTAAACGGCACTCCCAACGGCGAAATATGACTTAAATACAAATCTTTTTCTTTGGCATTTTGCAACAATTCACGAGTTTCAGCGTCAACCGAAGTAGCTTCTGGCACCAATAAAAACGGTGTTCCCCAACCTACGGCATCCACATTGTAATACTCCATCATAAAATCGTGTTCTTCAGCAGTACCAACACCGCCTTGAACCGTAATTTTCAATTCCAAAGGAGTTGAAGGAATTGGCAATCCTTTTTGCGCCAAGGCTTTCACCATAATATCGTGAGCAGATTGTACCAATTGGTCTTTTTTATGTTTGAATTCTTCCATAATCGGACCTAATAGAAATCCGTCGGTAGCAAAAGCGTGCCCACCGCAATTCAAACCTGATTCGATACGGTATTCCGAAACCCAAAGCCCTTTTTTAGCCAAGAAATTTCCTTGAATCATTGCCGAACGGTAATCACTTACTTTCAGAATAATTTTCTTTTTCAATTGGTTGTTTGCATCTGGAAAAAAGCAAGGAAAACTTTCGAAATAAGCGAATAACCTTGGATTCATTCCCGCCGACAAAACGATGGAAGACGTCAAATTACTGTTGGCAAAACCACGAAGCGCCGCGTGTGCATCATTGAATTCTACTGGCAATTGTTCTCCATTGGCAAAATTGTCTTTATCCAACTTTGTCATAATGTTGACATCAATATCTCCACGATAAATGTGCTCTTCGAGGTACTTTTTGATGTTTTCTTTCAAAGCCATTCCGTCTTCTAAAAGATGCTCTAATCCTTCTTTGATTTCCGATTTGTTCGGCAACATTGCAATATAATTTTCTAATGCCTGTTTGCTCTCTGATAATTCCGTCTTGAAATTTTCAAATTTTTCTTTTACAATGGTATCGACTAAGTTCAAATACGAAGTAATTCGTTCAGCGCGATAATCCTGAATTTTTTTGGTTATTTCTTGGTAAGGAACATCGAATTTTTCGCTGTAAAAAGCTCTCATTTTCTCAATTAGTTCATCATCCGCAAGCGCAATAACCGATGATATTCCGTATTTTGCTACTCGAATTGGACTATCAATGGTGAAAGCCAATCCCATCACTGGAATATGAAATGTATGTAACTGTTTATTTGTCATGATGTAGTTAAATAATTTGTTTATGGTTTAAGATGCAAATATCACAAAAGCAATCAACACAAAAACTGATAATTATCATACGGTCACGTACTTTTATCACAGACTAGCCGAAAACCACGTATATTCCTATCGTTTTATAGCAATTACAAAACATAATTTGAGTTTTTTGTTTTTTTAAATAAGTGTATATTTGTAAAATAATGTAATTCCTCTGGCAATACTAAATTTTAGTAAGAAATGAAAAATCTTAAAGAACGAATATTAGAACTAAAAAAAGAAAAAAATGCGGTTATTTTAGCCCATTATTATCAAGAATCCGATATTCAAGATGTAGCAGATTATGTGGGTGACAGCTTAGGATTGTCACAAGAAGCGATGAAAGTCGAAGCGGATATCATTCTTTTTGCTGGTGTACATTTTATGGCCGAAACCGCCAAAATATTAAATCCGACCAAAAAAGTAATTCTACCGGATTTGAAAGCAGGTTGCTCCCTTGCTGAGTCGTGTCCGCCTGAAGATTTTAAGAAATTTACCGAGGCGCATCCCGATCATATTGTCATCACTTATGTCAATTGTTCTGCCGAAGTAAAAGCCCTGACCGATATTGTGGTTACTTCATCGAATGCCGTAAAAATCGTAAATTCAATTCCAAAAGACAAACCTATCATTTTTGCACCAGATAAAAATTTAGGCAAATATGTAATGGAACAAACGGGTAGAGAAATGTTGCTTTGGGACGGTGCTTGTGTGGTTCACGAAGCTTTTTCATTAGATAAGCTCATTGCTTTATACAAGCAAAATCCAGACGCTCAAATCATTGCGCATCCCGAATCGGAGACGCACATTCTAAAAACAGCCAACTACATTGGTTCCACTGCAGGGATGATCAATTATGTAAAAACAAATCCGAGCAACAAATTTATCGTTACCACCGAGGCTGGTATTCTTCATAAAATGAAACAGGAAGTACCGGATAAAATTTTAATTCCAGCACCTTCAAACGAAGATAATACTTGCGCTTGCAGCGAATGTGGTTATATGAAAATGAATACTTTACAAAAAGTGTACAACTGTTTGCTCCACGAAAGTCCCGAAATTTTTGTCCCTGATACTATAATGAAAAAAGCACTGATTCCAATTGAACGAATGCTTGAACTATCTTAATAAATGATCCAAACAAACTACTTAATTATTGGTTCTGGCGTAGCTGGATTGACCTTTGCGCTTAAAATGGCGGAGGAATTTCCAGATAAAAAAGTTACGATTGTAACCAAAGCCAATGCCGATGAATCCAACACCAAATATGCTCAAGGCGGCATCGCTATTGTGACCGATAAAATGGTGGATTCCTATCAAAAACACATCGAAGACACCTTGATTTGTGGAGACGGTTTGTGTGATGAAGAAGTAGTAAAAATGGTCATTACCGAAGGCCCAAAACGATTAAAAGAATTAATCGAATGGGGTGCAAAATTTGACGAAAATAGCAAAGGAACTTTAGATTTAGGAAAAGAAGGCGGCCACTCCGAAAATCGAGTCGTACATCATAAAGACCAAACAGGTCAGGAAATTCAACGTGCCATTTCGCATCAAGTGCACCAAAAAGACAATATTTTAGTTTTGGATTATCATTTGGCCATCGATTTGATTACCGAACATAATCGCTGTTTGGGTGCTTACGTTTTAGATGAAAAAACAAATGAGATTCTAACATTTCAGTCTGATTTTACCTTGCTTGCTACTGGTGGAATTGGACATTTATATGGCCACACTACAAACCCAGTAATTGCTACAGGAGACGGAATTGCAATGGCTTATAGAGCCAAAGCTAGTATCAAAGAAATGGAATTTATCCAATTTCACCCAACGGCTTTATACGATGCATCAACTGGAACTTCTTTCTTAATTTCTGAGGCGGTTCGTGGCTTTGGGGCTTATTTGCGTACCAAAAACGGCCATCGTTTTATGCCTGATTATGATTCCCGAGGTGATTTGGCTTCGCGTGATATTGTATCGCAATGCATCGATTTAGAATTAAAAAAATCAGGTGACGATTGTGTGTATCTTGATTGTTCCCATTTAGATATGGAGGCATTTATCAAGCACTTTCCGATGATTTATAAACATTGCCAAAAATTAGGGATTGACTTAGCAAAAGATTGGATTCCAGTAGTTCCTGCGCAACATTATCTTTGCGGCGGAATTGTGGTCGATAAAACGGGGAAAACCTCTGTTGAAAATTTATTTGCCTGTGGCGAATGTTCCCGAACGGGCTTGCACGGTGGCAATAGACTCGCTTCAAATTCTCTTCTAGAAGCCTTAGTGTATTCGGATAAAATATATACTTATTTGGCCAAAACTACATTCGACAAAAGCCAATTTGAGGGAAAAGTTACCGATTGGAAATTGGTTCCAAAACCAGTAATCAATCCCGATTATGTAGCCAAAAGAAAAGCAGAATTACAACTTTTGATGCGTCAAAATGCTGGAATTGTTCGGAATGACGTTGATTTGCTTCAAGCCAAAGACAAACTCACGCTTTGGAAAACGGAAATCGAAGAAAAAATAAACCAATATCAAATCAATGCTGATTTATGTGAGCTGCAAAATTTGATAACCATTGGAACACTTATAGTGCAACAATCTATCGATCGAAAAGAAAATTGCGGTGGTTTTGTTAAGGTGAATTCTTAAGGTGAAAAATAAATTCAACAGACTGTAATTAAAAATGAATTGATGAATTTATATTTTAATTGATTTTCATTAGATTTATAGAATGAAAAATAAATTCATTTTTTTACTACTACTGTTTCTACTTTTCGCTCTTGACATTACAGCTCAAGACAAGGATACTTATTTTGTTACTCCCAATAAAGACACCTTAGTTCAAAAAGACGGTATTGATTATTTGATTCAATTATTCAAAATCAATAAGAGTCAAGAAAAAATCGAAAATAAGAAAGTCCATTTTTCGTTTTTTCCCACCGATACTAAAAATGCTGGTGGAAGGGTGCTCGTTTCGTCCTTTAATGCTACATTTTTGATGGGAGATAAATCCAATACCAATGATTCGACTGTTTATTTGATACCTTATATTTCATTTAATAATCAATACGGCATCGAATTATATCCTACGATTTGGCTTAAAAACAACAGCTGGAATTTTGTTGGCGAATATTTTATTTTAAACTACCCGCAAGATACTTGGGGTTTGGGAGGAAATACCTCTGAAAACAATGAAACCTTAGTCGATGGCAAACAGATTCGGTTCCATCAAAATGTTCTGAGAGGAATTATGCCTAATTTTGCTGTGGGAATTGGTTATCAGTTTGATAAACATTACGATCTCGAAATCCTAAACAGTGATTTTATAAATAACCATCCAGAATTTTCAGCTGGAAAAAAGTACAAATCCATTTCCTCTGGTATTTCGATTCCCTTGGTGTATGACAGCAGAAAAAACATCAACAATCCGCAAGAAGGAATGTATTCGAGTGTAACTTATTTGTACAATGACCCCAGCTTAGGGAGTGACACCAATTGGCAATCGCTTTTTATCGATGTTCGAAAATATTTTCCTTTTTCATTCGCCCGCAGTGTTCTTGCTGTACGATCGTATTATTGGACTATTTTATCAGGTAAAGTTCCCTATTTCGATTTGCCTTCTACTCGGGCTGAACCAGGAACAGCTAGCTCTTCGCGCGGACTTCAAAAAGATCGATATCGAAGCAATGCCATTATCTTCCTAGAATCGGAATATCGATTTAATATTACGCGAAACGGTTTTGTAGGTGGAGTTGTATTTGCCAACACGACCTCAGCCTCTGATTATGATACGCAACATTTCACCCATTGGCAACCCGCCGTTGGTACAGGAATTCGGCTGAAATTCAACAAATATACCAAAGTAAATGTTGCCTTTGATGTAGGATTTAGCAAGGATTTCACCAATGTTTATCTAAAAATTGGAGAGGTTTTTTAATCCTATCAAAAACCAAACGCAACATTCAAAAAGAAATTTCTACCTTTTCTGGGAATATTATTCCAATCTGAAAAAGTCGAATAATAGGTGTCGAAAAGGTTCTCGATTCCTCCTTTGACATTGCATTTCAACTTTTCGAAAGTAAAAGAATAGCCTGCATTTAAATTCAAAACAGCAAAATCTGGCGTTCTGTCTTCTCCATAAAAAGGACTGTATTGGGTTTGAGTAGCATTTCCCTGAACCGCAATTTCTGACGTAAATTTTCCTTTTCTGAAATCTAAAGATGAAAAATACCGCAGCGGACTGATGAAAGGCAAATTTCGATCCTCGAAATCTTTTCCATAACTATACACCAATTGGCCTTTCCATTTCAAATTGGTTGAAAACTGGTATTCCAAATTCAAATCGGTGTTGAAAATTGTTGCATAATCTAATGCGGTATAGATTTTCACGCCGTTTGCCCCAATGGTCATCGGAATCAAAGAATCATCAGGTTTCCCCACGATATAATTAGAAATATGAAAATAGGAAGACGACATTCTTGCACTCCATTTTTGAGTTTTATAGCCTACAGAAACGCTTCCTTCAAGCGAATTTTCATTGTTTAATTCTGGGTTTCCAATGTAATCGAACAAATCAAAACTATTGAATAAATAGAACCCATAGCCTTCCGAAACCGAGGGCGCTCGTTCGCCATACGCCAAGCCAAAACCATACGCAAAACCATTTTCATCATAGGAATAATTAGCAGAAATACTCGGTAAAATTCGGTTTTTGCTATCTTTCATATTCGGATAAAAAATCTGCAAACTTTCTAATCCCAACTCGCTGGCAACCTGATTAAAGTGATTGGCTAAACTGGTCGAAAATTTCAAACTCGAATGGCAATTCAAGGCAATATTATCTTCTAAAAACAAGGCCGTATAAATCGTTCTCACGTCTGGCCAAGTGTACATAAACATCAATTTTTCATTAGAATCCTCCGGATACATCGTCATTTCAGCCACCGAACGATTGTAAAATGAGTTTAAATCAACCATAAAATGATGGCTATTGAAAACTCCTTTTGCTTTCGAATAAAATCCAAAAGTATCGCTCCAACCCGGCATATCCATATGAATGGGAACCGAAGGTCGCTTGGTATCATCCATTTTATGCGTGATGGTATTGTAATATATTTTGGTTTCCCAGTTTTCAATACGAGATGATTCAGGAACATATTCCAATTTCAGTGAAGTGATTAAGGCTTCGGCCAAGGAAACATCCATAGGCAAAGCGGGATAACCCACATCAGTCGCTTTATCATAAATTATTGACCCTTCGAGTAATTTATTTTTATCAAAAGAAAACCCAGATGTTGCCGATATATTGAATTTCCGAAACTGCGAAAACAACACTTCCTGACCTTTTCCATCGGTATAATTCTCGGCATCTCGAAACATAAAATCGGTGTCTACATAAAACGATTTATCCGAATAATTTACGGCTGAACCAATAATTTTTTGCTGACTATTGGTTTCAAAACCAGCATTTATAGCCGTATCCCAGCCTAAATCGGAAAATCCAGTACGGTTTCTTTGCAAATCGACAGAACCACCTATTGTTGCTCCGTGACAAGCACCTTGTTGCCCTGATTGTATTGTCGCTTCAGACAAATTAGAAACCTCGACATAGGAAGTAATCGGATCCATTTTATCGGTACAAGCGCCAAAAATCCGCATCCCGTCGATGGTTACCAACGTTCTTTCGGTAGGCATACTATTGATCAAAGGTTCCCAAGCGTAACTCCCCCGACGAATCATATCCACCTTGGTCGATTGTTGCAAATACTCGTCAATTGTAGCCAATGGTTTGGCTTGTTGTTGATACAATTGTGCCTTTTTTCCAATTACAATAACTTCTTTTAAATCCTTTGGAATTATCGTATCTGTTGGTTTTTCTTGAGCAAAACTAATTTGGAAAATAGAGCAACACAAGCCTATAAAAAGTATAAAGTTTTTCATCTGAAAAATGGTAAAATATCTTTGCCAAAGTTGAATTCCTGGCAAAGACTATTGATTATAAACCTGAACTCGATTAATATTAAAAAGTTTAAACCACATAGAAAAAAAAATTAATAGAAAGACGCTTTGCTTATCATAGATGTCATAGCTATGAGTAATTAAAATGCCTATGACCCGAGCGAAGCGAACTGACGAAGTAAAATCCTTTTAAATTATATTTAAAAATCACTCTTGTCCGATGAAATGCAAGTATAGTCCCTACGGGACAAATTTACTATTCGTAATCCTCTCGCTACCAACATTTAACCTCTACAAGGTATGCTCCGTTAGGAGCAAAATATTGGTAGTCAAAAAACAAGTCATTCGACCTCTAATGTCCCGTAGGGACTATATTTGTTCGAGATTTTAGTTTCATTACAATTTTAATCGAACAACATTGTTTAAAAATCTATGTGGTTAAAAATTTTTAATTAAACTCGGTTTATTAAAACTCTATTTCAAAGTAAATACTACTTGCTGGAACAGCATCGGTAATCGTTTCGCCTTTCAAGACAGTTCCGGATGCATTGAGCAATTGCAAATTCAATTTCCAATATCCCGTCATCGTAAGCGACAATTTTCCGTTGTATAAATCTCCAGCAACGGTTTGGGTTGCATCGACATTGTTCGGGGAACTGTGATTGCCCATACTTGGCATTCTAGGGTCAATTTTCAATTTGTAATTATCTACTACAGGAAAAGTCATCATATCTTGCATTTTCCAAACTCCTACCACCATATCGTTGATTCCTACTTTTGGATGATGCGGATCCACGTAAGCTACAATATATCTTGAGTTATCTGAACCCATAAATGAGCTTACTTTTTGTTTCGCCGAAGCCGGAACATCAATAACAGAAGTCATCGTATAAGCAGTTCCTCCAATAGTGTAGTCTACTTTTAAATCCCAATATTCTGTTGCGTTTTGCGCCATTTGAAAAACAATATAGCCTTCATAAACAGAACCTTCAGCAGAAACTTTGGTCACGGGCGATTTAGGACAAGAATGGCTCATCATTGTCATATGCATCACGGGCATCCAAGAAACAGTCGCATTCTTTATGTATTGATTGGTCGCTTTGTCTTTTATTTTAAGTGCAATCTCGTTGAAACCTTGCTCCAAACCGCCCATATGTTTGTACAATTCTATGGTATGTGTGGTGTTGGAGATTTCTTTAAATTGGGTCATTCCTTCTAATTCGTCAACTGAAGTATCATTTTTATCTGAAGTACAGGATGCAAATATGGTTACTAAAACCAATGGTAATATTCTTAAAAATTTCATTTCTATTTATTTAAATTTTGATAATAAAAAGCACATCAATAGTATCGCTATTGAATAATGCCATTGTAAAAAACTGGGAAAAATTAAGAAATGAAAATGGGTGGTCGAAAGACTGAAACACTACTCAAATAGGAGTATGAGTTCGAATAGTTGGCAGTTGCATGCTGCTTTTTGTCACAATAAATGGCTGTAAGGGTGAAAGAATTGATTTCTTCATAAAACAACACTTCCGATTCTTGAATCATTGTTTTTTTGTCTGAGGAAATTGGTTTTTCTCCCGAAGCCTCGGGATCTGAAGCCTTGGCCAATTCCTTCATCAAATGGCATTTACCGTTACATTGCAGTTTTGGCTTCGCTTTATTGACACAGAGTACCTTGGTAATATATTCATAATTAACGACATAGTCCAATACCGGAAGTACTGGTTTCAGTAATATAAATATCGCCAATAGGAATAACATCTTTTTCACGATGCAAATATAAAGCTTGAACTAAAAAAATCCTTATGATTCTAATCATATTTTATATATATTTATGCCTAATATATTTGCGCTAACGCGCCATTTTTACCATTTTAATTGTTTTAAACTGACAGATAGCTACTTTGATTTATGCAAATAGACATTGATTTACTTTACTCTTGGGGAGCGGTTGCTAAAAAATATAAAAAGAACGAAATCATTTTTGAAGAAGATGAAATGGCTCACTTTTATTATCAAATTATGGATGGAAGTGTCAGAATGTTCAATTCAAATGACGAAGGCAAGGAATTTACTCAAGGAATTTTTTGTTGTGGAGACGGTTTTGGGGAACCGCCATTATTTATCAATGAAACTTATCCAGCTAAAGCGGTTGCCATTTTGGACAGTACCATCCTGAAACTATCTAAGGAAAAATTTCTTAAAATTCTGGACGAATATCCTTCTATACAAAAGCTGTTTTTGGTTTTAATGGCACAAAAAATCCATTCGAAGTCGAAGACTTCAAAAGAAATCATCAATCAAAAACCCGAATTTAGAATTGTCGCTTTTTTGAATTCCTTTAAGAAAAAATCAGGTTGTTCCAATGAAAAAATTTTGATTCCTTATACCCGGCAAGAAATTGCCAATTATACCGGACTTCGAGTAGAAACGGTAATACGGGTTTTTACCAGAATGAAAGCAAACAATAAAGTAGAAATCGTCAACCACAAAATATATTATTAGATGCCATTGAATATCAAATTTTGGCTTAAACTTTCTTTACTAAACTTGTGCATTGTGGCCACACTAGGCGTTTTGATGCGTTATAAAATTGGTTTTGAATTTCCATATCTTGACCAAAAACACTTGCAACATTCCCATTCTCATTTTGCTTTCGCAGGTTGGCTGAGTCATACCCTGATGGTGTTGATGGTATATTATCTTCAAACTAAAATTGCCGTTTTTTCGGGTGAAAAATACAAAAACCTCATTATTGCCAACCTGATTTGTGCCTATGGAATGTTGGTTTTTTTTATCATTCAAGGCTACGGGATGATCTCAATAATTTTCTCGACCGCTTCCATTGTAGTTTCCTATGTCTTTGCTTACCGATTCAACAAAGATTTAAAATCACTAGATTCCGATTTATTAGCCAAAAATTGGTTTAAAGCCGCCTTGTTTTTTAATGTAATTTCGTCTTTGGGCACCTTTTATTTGGCCTATATGATGGCTAGCAAAAACTTTGTTCAAGATTTATATTTATCATCCGTTTACTATTACTTACATTTTCAATACAACGGTTGGTTTTTCTTTGCTTGTATGGGCTTAATTTTCGGCTTTTTAAACCTCCGAAAACCCGAACATCCCTTTTTTGAAAGCAGTTTCTATTTATTTGCCATAACCTGCGTTCCGGCCTACCTCCTATCGATTCTTTGGTTGGATTTGCCTGTAATTCTTTATATAATTACAGTACTTTCGGCACTAATTCAAGTTTATGCTTGGTTCAAATTTGTGGTGATTTTAATAAAAATACGAAAAAATATACTGCAAAATTTCGCGCCTATTTTCCGATATCTGTTAGTATTTATTAGTTTTGCCTTTAGTGTCAAATTACTACTTCAATTGGGCTCGACAATTCCAGTGGTAAGCCAACTAGCCTTCGGATTCAGACCTATTGTTATTGCCTATTTGCATCTCGTGTTATTGGCTGTGATTAGTTTATTTGTTTTGTTTTTTATCTACGCAAATCAATTGTTTCCCATAACAAAAAAATTAAAAAACGGTTTGATTTTACTAACTATAGGCGTCGTTTTGAATGAAATCATCTTAGCCGTTCAGGGAATATCTTCCTTTAGCTACACTATTATTCCGTATACAAATGAGTCCCTTTTTGTTGTGGCAATAGTGCTATTTGTAGGGATTGTACTGACCACTTTTTACTCTAAAAAAAGTGAAAAATAAACATCATTTATGATTACAGTCATAAAATAAATGCCTGAAATTGAATTGCTTTGTGTAATAAAACTAAAGAATTTAGATTATGAAAAAAACAATTCACTTATTACTAGTTGCCGTTTTGTTTACTGCCTTTGGTTGCAAACAAAATAGTGAAGCCGCAACCGAAAGCACAACCGAAAGCACCGAAGCTACCACAACAGGACAAGAAGCAGTCGTCGATTCGAACTCGGCACCAAACATCGTTCAAGTTGCCTCTGGAAGCAAAGACCACACTACCTTAGTGGCGGCTGTAAAAGCAGCAGACTTGGTAAGATCGTTAAGTAATGCTGGCCCATTTACCGTTTTTGCTCCTACAAATGCCGCTTTCGACAAACTACCTGCTGGAACTGTAGAAGGATTATTGAAACCAGAGAAAAAAGGGGATTTACAAAATATTCTAGGATACCACACCTATGTTGGCACTTTGAAAGTTGAATATATGCAAGAAGGACAAGAATTTGATATGGTTTTTGGTGGAAAAGTGAAAATCACTAAAAAAGGAGATAAAACTTTTGTCAATGGATCAGAAATACTAGCCTCAATACCAACCTCTAACGGAATAATTCACGTGATTGGCGACGTATTATTGCCAAAATAAAATTACTAATTCATCTTATCTTGGTTAAAAAAAGCGTGTGTCTCGAAAAACACACGCTTTTTCTTTATCAATTAGTTCAAGCCAAAGTTTTATACATCATTGCTGCGGCGATTTTGATGGCTCGTTCCTTAATTTCCTCCGCCTTTACTCCAACGAATAATTCATCGACAGTACTGATGAAATAGTGATTCCACAGATTGAAATGCGCAGCGGTCACTTTACTTTTTTGACTGAGTTTTTCGTGAGTTACCATAGGATTCCCTTCATAATTCCCAGAATAGAATAGAATGTTTTCAAAAAAATCACAGACTTTCGGCGTGTGCTTTTCCCATTCTACCTGAGCCACTTCATCAAAGAAATAGCTGATGGTCTTGTCCGCTTTTATTTTGAGATAAAAAGCATAGACAAGCCGTTCTATATCGGCCCTATTTTTGATGTCTGTTTTCATTTAATTTAATTATTAAACCCCAAAGTTTTTAAAAACATTTGAAGTTAGTTTAAATTACAAATCTTTGTTTTTAAACTTTTTAAGCGAAATATAAAACGGAAAAATTACCCACAAACACAATAAAACAAAGGAAACGGTCAATCCCATTGCGGTGCCAAAAAAATCTTTAAAAATGGCTCCAGTATACCCCATCATTGCCGAAACATCGAGCTGTAACAATATCTGGATTCGCGCCAAATCTATTGGACTAAAAGCGGTAACCGCCACCATCGCTTTTTCGATTGGATAGTCTGATAATTGAAACAATAAGAACAAAACCAATCCATCAAAAAGCAAGGCGAAATATAGCCACGTCATTATGGCGATTCCGATTCCTTTCGCCTTGTCTCTGGTGAGAATCGAACTCAAAAAGGCCAAAGCCACAAATATTACCGAAATCAAACAGCCTACTACAATCATCATTATTCCTACACTATCGGGGGCATTAATCAATAACGGAATTCCGGCACCAATAAAGAATGCAGCGACCATAGACAATGACAATCCTAGGAATAAACTCAACCAAATCTTTCTTCGTTTTACAGGCTGACTAAGCAAAAGTTCTATAAATTCCGATGAATTGTATAAATAAATTGTTGCAAAAAGAATGGAAACTAATGGAACCGTGAATAAAATCACGTTCAAAATGGTGAGTAATCCTTTGGCTGAATTGTCTTCCAATCCAAATGAACTCCAAGAAAGTAGGGCCAGAATCAAAGTGTAACCCAATACGATCTTGTTTTTTAGAATGTCGAGAAATATGATTTTAATGATTCTGTTCATAATAAGGTTGCGAGTTTCGGGTTGTGAGTTACGTGTTTCTTTTGTTTTAGAATACTAGCAATGGCTTTTGAAATTTTTTGTTCTCCTGTGGATTCCAATAAATCGGCGATCGTTTTATGAAAATGGACTTTGCCATCTTGCATAAAAATAATCTGGCTAATCATATCGTCCAATTCGCTCAAAAGATGGGAAGTAATCAGGATGAGTTTTCCTTTTTCTCGCTCCTTGATTATTTTTTCCTTCAAAATTTCGGATGCCAATGGATCTAAACCCGCCGTTGGTTCGTCTAAAATCAACACATCGGGATTGAATAAAAACGCTAAAATGGCACTTACTTTTTGGGTTGTTCCTCCCGAAAGTGTCCGCATTTGTTTGTCGAATATCTTTTCGAGTTCGAAAGCTTTTATTAAATCTTCGTCCAAAACAGCATCAGAATTTCGGACTTTTTTAATCATTTCAATGATTTGGCCCACCGTCATATAATCAGGATAACGCCCTATTTGCGGCATATATCCTATTTGTTCCCGATATTTATATTTTTTAAGTATCGATTTTTGGTCAAACATAATATCGCCTTTGGTAGGAATCACCATTCCTAAAATACTTTTTATCAAAGTGGTTTTTCCACAACCATTTGGACCAATTAGCGCAATGCATTCTCCTTTGCTGAAAGAAAGATTGACATCGTTTAAAACCTCTAATTTCCCGAATTTTTTATAAATATTTTTAATTTCAATCATTTTTTTGTTGCGGGTTGCGAGTTGCGAGTTTCGTGCGGGTTAAACAAATGACTTATTTATCAAACTTACTCCCTTTGTTATCGGATTTTACCAGATAAGACATAAAAGCTCCAATTTTTTTGCTTTCAGTTACCGTTTTTATTGTTAAAAATTCAAATTCCTCTTTATTAATGTGCTTTCGATCAAAAGCCCTATACAGTTGGGACCTTAATTCACCACAAGAACCTTTGGAATAACTCAAAAAATTAATAAATTCTCTTCTGCCATTTCTTTCAAAACCTTCTGCAATATTATCCATTATCGAACCTGATGAGCGGTTCATTTGATTCTTTAGTTCAAAATCTTTACCGAGCGTAGTTTTTTCAAATAAATCCCAGACATCCTGACAGATTATCCTACTTAATTGCCAAATTTCTAATTCTTCAAATGTGTTAATTGTAGCCATATTTATTTCGTTGCGGGTTAATATTATTTTCGGATTGGGAGTAAAACTTCTCGCTACAAGATTACTCAATAATAACAATATTCCCAAACTATAGCGCTAACACAACACGAAACCCGTAACCCTCAACCTGAAAACTTTTTCATTAAAGGCGTTTTGTCAATAAAATTATCAGGAGTTATGCTGGGCAAAATTTTCTCGGATTTGTCTAAAAGTGTAATCATAAAACTTCGGAACAGCAACATCGCCGAAGGATTATTTTCAGTAAGAACAGCAAACAAACTCAAGGGTCGAAAAGGCACGTCTCCAATGCCGTTTTTGTCTAAATCGTATCCTTCGTATTTGTCCCAATAATTGCTGTCAAAAGTATTTAAAACAAGACTTCCGTTAGTGCTTATATCAAAAGTATTTCCAACAAAATTGTTGTTTTTGATGACGTTATCCATACAACTTGCCTGAATTTTCATTCCCCAACCGTTGGCCTCAAAAATATTCTTTTCGACAAGAATTCTACTTGTTCCTTCCATATGAATTCCAGATGTGTTTTTGTCAAATTTGTTGCTGATGATATAACTATCCGAAATTTCTTTTAGGAACAAACCGTAAGCAGCATCACCCCAATTTTCTTCGAAATAATTATTGAACATTTTCACTCTTTGGGTATACATTACCGCAACACCGGCACCATTATTTTTAAAAACATTCGAAATATAGGCATCATCATTCGAAAACATAAAATGCAAACCGTAGCGAACATTATGCGTAGAAATATTTCTCCAGATGACTGAATTTGTAACAAATTCAAAATAAATCCCATCGCGATGACCTGAAACACTATTGGCAGTAATTTGAAGACTATCACTTTTCCAGCAATGAATTCCGTTTCCTATGAGTTGTTCCTGCTTTCCGTATGCATTTATCTTGTTGTTTTTGATAATGCAATTGGTTCCGTTTTGAATGTAAATCCCGAAGAAATTATTGTCGAGAATATTGTTTTGAATCACAACATTTTTTCGGTTGTAGACTTTTATGCCGCAAGGATCTTCCAAAGTTCCATAGCCTGAATTGATTACTTTAAAGCCTTTTACTAGTGCACCATCGGCTTTAACAGACAAAACTTCATATTTTTTTTGACCGTCTAATGTTGGAAAGTTTTTGCCGATGAAAACAATTTTTTTATTAATGACGATATTGCCTTCTCGATAAACGCCTTTGTAAACCAAAATAGTATCGTTCACTTTTGCAATTAAAATCGCTTTCTTGATTGATTTTACAGGTTTATTTACGCCAACTTCAATCAAGTTAGCTTGAAGAAAACTTGAAAACAACAGGAATATATAAAAGGATTTTTTCATTAATTGGTATCAATAACCTTTGTCAAAATTTAAAACTTTGACAAAGGTGCTCTAAAATCATTTCGATAAAATAGCTTTCCAAGCCCTAGGTTCAGCGTTAAGTTTTGTTGCAAATTCTTTGGCATTCGATTCTTTAGAAAAAGCTATAATTCCACCTCTCATCGGACTTTGAATCGCACCTCCTGAAAGGAAAAAAGCAGTTTCGGCTGGAATTAAAACATTGTCTTGCGCAAAATCATTTACAAAATAAGCGCCCATTTTGGTATTGGAATTTTCTTTGCAATAATTCATCATACACGAAATGTCATCAAATTTGTAAGCTCTGCCTTTTTCCGTAATTACTTCGGCTGCATATTTTCCATCGGCGATGCTCATTCCGCAAAAATCACAATTATCGACGTTAATTTTTATGGGTTGCGCCTCTTTTAGACCACAAGATACTGCTAAAAAGAGAACTAGCATAGAAAAATAATGTTTCATGGTTTTGCTTTTCTGAAAAATTTAAATTCAAGTAAAACTACCGTTGCAAGAAGAATTCCTGCCAGCACCAGCATCCAACCTCCGGTATCAGGAATAGAATAAGCACCAAAATTAAGCAGTTGCTTGTAACCGAGTAGTGGCGGTTGGTATGCCATTCCAGGAACAACAATCGCGGCATTTGGATCGAGATTATGCCCGTATTCATAATTCCATCTGTAAAAATCTACGGCGGCTAGAACCACAAATACTACATACGAAATTAAAAAAATCAGAACTGCTTTTCTACGCGCTATGAGAATTAAAACAATAGAAACAAGTCCATAAGCGCCGAAAATGTAGGGTAAAATCGTAAATTCAAAAAAGTTTTCAGTATGCAAGGTGGCCATTCCAATATAATGATTCAATCCGTTGATTACTGCCACATCGCCACCAATTTTATTAGCGTGCAACTGCAAAACTAAACCTTCGGGGTATTGAGGCGCTTCTAATTCTATGCGCCACATTGGCACAAACAAAGAACCAATAAACAACAATCCTGTAACCAAAAGCAACACTTTTGAAACCAAAGAAATTTTATTCGTGTTCATAATTAATTTTCTTAAAGTAAAAAAATGAACCATTAAGAAATTTAAGTTGATTAAGATGTGTAACTTAATATTCCTAATTTTCTTAATGGTTCGAAAAAAGTTAAGCTTGTTTTAATTATTTAGTCGCTGGCACATTTGTACCCAAACTAAAAGTCAATGGGATAGTGCTTCCTGCCGGAGACACTCTAACATAACCTTGCATTTCTTGGTGTAGTGCGCTACAGAAATCCGTACAATAGAATGGAACTATACCTACTTTTTTAGGCATCCATTTCAAGGTACAAGTTTCTCCTGGCATTATTAGCAATTCACCATTATCGGCTCCTTTTATGGCAAATCCGTGAGGGACATCCCAATCTTGCTCTAAGTTCGTCACGTGGAAATACACCTCATCACCTACTTTTATTCCTTCGATATTATCCGAAGCAAAATGCGAACGAATAGATGTCATATAAACGTCAACTCTATTTCCTTTTCGAACAACTTTCGATTCTTTTTCGCCTTTGGTTACAAAAGGATGATTGTTTTCCTCAATTTTATAGAATTTCAACTGACCGTTATTTCGAATCAAATCGGCTGGTGCTGCTTGCGCATAATGCGGTTCGCCAATGGTTGGAAAATCTAAAATCAATTGCATTTTGTCACCGCTAATGTCAAATATCTGAGCACTTTGAGCCAATTCTGGACCTGTTGGCAAATACCTGTCTTTGGTGATTTTGTTGTAAGCTATCAAATATTTTCCGAAAGGTTTTTTACTATCTCCGCCAGGAATACAAAGGTGTCCAACAGAATAATAAGTAGGAACTCGATCTAAAACTTTCAAAGATTTGATGTCCCATTTTACCACTTCAGACGAAACGAAGAAAGTAGTGTAGGCATTTCCTTTTCCGTCAAATTCAGTGTGCAATGGTCCAAGTCCTGGTTTTTGAACTTCACCGTGCAATGCAGCTTCGTATTTAATTACCGGAATTCCATCGTATTCTCCATCAAATTGTTTGTTTTTGATGGCGTTTTGCATTTTATCAAAACTAAACACAGGAATCAAAGCAGCTAATTTTCCAGAACCTACAATGTATTCGCCAGTAGGATCGACATCACAACCGTGAGGCGATTTTGGACAAGGAATCATATAACAAATGTCTTTTAATTCTTTGGCACTCAAAACCAAAACTTCGGTTCTCATTTCAGATTTGGCAGTATGTGTTTTTTCGTCATAACTATTGTGCACATATTTGGTAGCCACTTTTTTAGCTTTTCCCGCTTTGACATATTCTTCGGCTTTTTTCCAATTGACAGCCATAATAAAATCTTTGTCTTTTTGAGAAGCATTCACTTCAAGCAAAGTATTGGCTTGTTCGGTATTGTAGCAAGAGAAGAAAAACCAACCGTGAGATTTCCCTTTTCCAGCGTGACTTAAATCGAAATTTACTCCTGGAGCCTCAATTTGGAAAGCAATATCTAGTTCACCAGCTTTCCCTACTTTTACAAAACTCAAATAGCCTTTGAAGTTTTCTTTGTAGGTATTGATAGGAATATCACCATTTACATTGTCCGGTGGAACGCTAAAACGAGTTCCCGCAACCACATATTCAGTATTTTCTGTAATGAAAGGAGAAGAGTGATTTCCGGCGCTATTGGGCAATTCGATAATTTCTTTAGTAGTAAATGTTTTCAAATCGACACGTGCAATCCGAGGCGTATTATTGGCATTGGCAAAAAGCCAACGTCCATCGACTTCTCCGTTGGTTTGTGATAATTCAGTATGATGCTGATCATCCCAAGGTACAAAACCGTGCGAAGTGTTTAGCATTGGCTTGGTTTCTTCATTGTAACCATAACCACTTTGCGGATCGGCAGAAAAAACTGGAATTACTCTAAACAATCTTCCGCTTGGCAAGCCATAAACACTCACTTGACCGCTAAAACCACCTGAAACGAAATTATAAAATTCGTCATATTTTCCAGGTGCTACGTACGCTTTTTGCGCTGCATCACCACTAACTGCATCGCCTGAATTTTTGGGTTTGCAAGAGCTAAAAAATGCGGCTACCAAAACTATGGCGATACCCGCTTTTGTAAATGTGTTGTTCATTACATTTTGGTTTTAATTTGTTTACTATTTCTTATTTAACGCCATCGTTTTTGCGCATAAACTCAAGAATATTTCTAGCATCAGTATCGGTTAAGGACTGATTTGGCATACGCACCAAACAAATTTCTAATTGTGCTTGTAACTCTGGATCTTTATCAATCATAGGGTCAGGATTGGTTATGAAATTCATAATCCATTCTGGTTTTTGACGAGTTGAAACCCCTTTCCAACCCGGTCCAACTAATTTTTCATCTGTCAATTTGTGACAAGCAGAACATTTTACGGACTGAATTTTTTCGCCTTCGGCCGCCATCGCTGCATCTATTGTAGCTCCAAGCTCGACAGTGGTGTATTTTCCAAGCCCTCTTTTGGGATCATAAGATGAGGCATCCTTTGACGTTTCGGTAGCTGCTGCTCCTGTTGAAAAATCTTCTGTAGTATTTTCTTTTTTTCCACACGAAGCAAATAATGCTGCGGCAACAATAAATAATGATAATTTGTACATAAAAGTTAGTTTAAAAATTTCTAGAACAAAATTGCGAATTGTTTTAACGAATAATTATGATTGCAATCATACTTTTTCATTTTTTCACCTCATTGACTATCAGTGCTGAACAAAAAATTTTGTTAAAAATTAAACCTTTAAAACTTTTCAAAGTCCTATTGCTATAATTTAAAAAAACATAATTTAAAATGAAAAAATTAATTGTTATCGCACTACTAATGGTTGGGACAACCATTTTTGCACAAGAAAGAAACAGAAAACATCAAGGAAGTGAAATGGAGCAATTTACACCTGAACAACAAAGCCAATTGATGCTCAAAAAGATGACTTTGGATTTGGACTTAAATGAAGCGCAACAAAAAGAAATGAGCGCTATTATTTCAGAGAATATGGCCAAAAAAGAAGCGATGAAGACTGAAATGAAAGCCAAAAAAGAAAAAGGAGTAGAACCTACGCAAGACGAACGTTTCGCTATGCAAATGAAAATGCTTGACGAACAAATTGCAACTAAAAAAAGAGTAGAAAAAATTCTGAATGCGAAGCAATTCGAAAAATGGAGCGCTCTAAAAGAACATCATAAAGGAGAAAGACCGGGAAAAAACAAAGAAAATCACCAAGGAAAAAATCAAGGTCAAAGACAAAGACAAGGTTAAGTAATAATAGTTAGTAGAATTGGTTAGTTTGTTAAACTTCCGGCTGGTTACCGGAAGTTTTTTTATGTCCTCTTATTACTAAAAAGTTTTAGAAACTTTATCGATAGCTTGAATGGTAAAATCTAAATCTTCATAAGTGAGTGCGTCGGTGATAAACCAAGTTTCATAAGCTGATGGAGCAATATATATTCCTTCTTGCAACAAGCCGTGAAAGAATTTTTTGAAGGTTTCATTATCGCCTTTTGCAGCTGTTTGAAAATCGAAAACTGGAGCAGCATCAAAATGTACCGAAATCATTGAACCTACTCGATTAATCGTAAATTCGACCTTATTGGCTTTTAATACGCTATCAATTCCAGCAGCCAAATAAGCCGTTTTTTCTTCTAATCTTTTGAAAATTTCGCGATCAGAATCCAATGCTTGCAACATCGCCAATCCTGCAGCCATTGCCAAAGGATTTCCCGACAAAGTTCCCGCTTGATAAACTGGTCCAAGTGGAGCTAAATAATTCATAATTTCTGCTCGAGCCGCAAAAGCACCAACTGGCAAACCGCCACCAATTACTTTTCCGAAGCAAACAATATCCGCATCGACATTTAATAATTCCTGAACTCCACCTCTAGCGAGTCTGAATCCCGTCATTACCTCATCGAAAATGAGGAGAATATCGTTTTCTGTACACAATTGGCGCAAGCCTTCCAAGAACCCTTTTTTGGGTGGAATACAACCCATATTTCCGGCAACTGGTTCTACAATTATGGCGGCAATTTCGTTTTTATTGGCTTCGATTAAAGTGGCTACATTGTCTAAATCATTGTATTTAGCAAGCAAAGTATCTTTTGCAGTTCCGGCGGTTACTCCGGGACTATTTGGCGAACCAAAAGTAATAGCTCCGCTTCCTGCTTGTATCAAAAACGAATCGGAATGACCGTGATAACAACCCGCAAATTTGATTATTTTATCTCTTTTGGTAAATCCACGAGCCAATCGAATGGCGCTCATACAAGCTTCGGTACCTGAATTGACAAAACGTATTTTATCGATATTGGGCACCATAGCAACAGCTAATTCCGCGATTTTAGTTTCAATTTCCGTTGGCATTCCGAAGGAAGTTCCGAGTTTTGCTTTTTCAATTACGGCATCAACAACGGGTTGAAAAGCATGACCCAAAATCATGGGGCCCCAAGAATTGATATAATCTATTAATTTGTTTCCATCTTCGTCATACAGATAGGCTCCTTTGGCACTTTTGACAAAAATGGGTGTTCCTCCTACTGCTTTGAAGGCACGAACTGGTGAATTTACTCCACCGGGAATTACTTTTTCTGCTTCTGCAAAAAGCTGACTGCTTCTTTGGTATAACATTTAGATTTTAGATTTCAGATTAACGATTTTAGATTTTAGATTTACTTTTTCAATTGACATTGTGATTGTCATTGAAATTGCGATTGAAATTGTTATTGAATTTTTAGATTCTGACCTATTGAAATGGCATTGTCAAAAATATTGTTTTGTTTTTTTAAGTCTTCGATGGAAATATTAAATTTTTTGGAAATGGAATATAAGGTATCCCCTTTTTTAACTTCGTACAGATTTGCTTTCTCATCACTAACAACGACAGCCCTTGCATTTTGGCTTTTGTCTAAAAAATAAGCTTTGCCCAAAACCTGATTGTCGTATTGATCCAAATGATAGCGTTCGATGTAACTAATTAATTTTTCAGGATATTTAGGATCTGTGGCATATCCTGCGGCTTTCAAACCTTTTGCCCACCCTTTATAATCGCCTTTTTCCAATTTAAACAACGAAGCATACCGTGTTCTTTTGGAAACTATAGCCGCATGATCTTGATAGGATTCTTCTGCATTGCCATATTTTCGGAAGCATTCTTGAGTTGCATCGTCATCGTGTAGCGTCGTTTCACCTTTCCAATCGGTGTAGCATTTTATTCCAAAATGGTTGTTCGCGGTTGTGGCCAACTTACCCTGACCGGCACCAGATTCCAAAATTCCCTGAGCCAATATGATGCTCGCGGGAATGCCATAATTCTTCATATTACTCATTGCAATATCTTTGTAATGAAAAACATAGCCATTGATCAAATCTGAAGTAACCACCGTTTTTGAAGTCGATTCAATCACTTCGGAACCAGATACTTTTTTCTGGCTAGTCGCCGTCTTTTTTGGAGTTACAATAACAGATTTTGAGTTGCTACAACCTGTTAAAAATAAAATTACAACTAAGAGTACTATTTTTTTATACATCTATTTCTATTGTTGGCAAATGCTTGTTTTTCAATTTAATATTCATCCCTGCGATTCCCTGAAGACCGCCGGTGTGAATGAGTAAGATTTTAGAATTTTCAGGAAAATAATTCTTTTCAATTAAATCCATAACGCCAAAAACCAGCTTTCCTGTATAAATGGGATCCAAGGGAACTTGATTTACTTTATAAAACTGATTGATGAAAGCGATTAATTCGGGATTCACTTTACCATAACCGCCAAAATGATACTCCAAAATTAATTCCCAATGCTCATTATGTGCAAATTTACGAATTTCATCATTCAAAAAATCACCTTTCAAAGCAGGAAAACCTAAAACTTTCTGATGTGGCAAAATACTATTGATTAAACCACTAATGGTGCCACCGGTTCCTACAGCTGAACAAACAAAATCATATTGCGAATCTGCTTTAGACAAAATTTCTTCACAACCTTGAACCGCAAATGTATTAGTTCCCCCTTCTGGAACAAGATAAAAATCGCCAAATTCGTGTTTTAAGTTTTCAATAAAATAGTCTTCAGTTTTTTGGCGATAGTCTTCTCGAGTGACAAATTTGAATTGCATGCCACATTCCTGAGCAAATTTCAAAGTTGGATTTTCTGAAATTTTACTTTCCAATTCATCTCCGCGAATAATTCCTATAGTTTTGAATCCTTGCTCTTTTCCGGCATAAGCGGCGGCGGCAATATGATTGGAGAATGCTCCGCCGAAAGTAAGTAAGCTGTTTTGATTTTCGGCTTTTGCTTGAAGCAAATTGTATTTGAGTTTTCGGAATTTATTGCCTGAAATAAAGGGGTGAATTAGGTCTTCACGTCTAATAAAAACGGAGATGTTGTCTTTGGGAGATAGTATTTCTTGAGTTAAGATGTCTTGCAAAACAATCGAGATTTGCTGCAAAGATACGTTAGAAAAGGATGATTTTTGCTTTAAAAACAATAGCGTTAAATATATTTGAAAAACGTCCAAAGAGACCTGTTTTTTGTATAATCCATATTTTTTTCATTGGCGTAAGCCTCGCGCTCAAAACTGATATTTCGATACGCTAAACTCCATTTTTTAAATTGTCCCAATCGGATTAGAAATTCGATAATATACCAAACAAAAAAAGGAATAATCAGCAATTCGAGTTGCTGTTTCAGATGAATTTGTTCGTGATTTATAAATACTACATTTTCTTTATCCATTCTGAATTTCACAAAAACAAACGGAAAAACAGCCATTCCGCGATAGCCTTTCGGTATTAAATATTTGGTAACAATTAGAAACATTTGCTGTAAAGTATATAAATTTGCCCTTATGAAAGAACAAAGTAATGAAAAATTATTAATCGAAGGAGAAGATTTTTATTATACTCCCGAGGGTTACAAATGTTTTACCGAGAAACACCACTTAAAAAGAGGGTATTGCTGTAAAAGTGGTTGTAGGCATTGTCCTTATGAAAGCCCCCTAACCCCCAAAGGGGGAAAAAGAAGAGATTATGAATAAAATAATTCGACTTTTATATGAGTAATTTACACGAGATAAAGCCTAACAGAGTTCCCCCTTCGGGGGTTAGGGGGCTGAAAGAACAAATCCAACAGGGAATTCCAACTATTTTACCGCTTCCAAAACCGTTTGAAGCCAACATCAATCATGCTCCTAAAAGGAAAGAAATTCTTTCTGCAGCAGAAAAAAAACTGGCACTTCGCAATGCGCTTCGCTATTTTGAGCCACAACATCACGCCGTATTAATTCAAGAATTTGCCGAGGAATTAGAAACTTACGGCCGTATCTATATGTACCGTTTTCGTCCCGATTATACAATGTATGCCCGTCCCATTTCGGAATATCCCGGAAAATGCGAACAGGCAAAAGCTATTATGCTGATGATTCAGAACAATCTGGATTATGCCGTGGCGCAACATCCACACGAGTTGATTACGTATGGCGGAAATGGAGCTGTTTTCCAGAATTGGGCTCAGTATTTATTGACTATGCAATATTTATCGGAAATGACCGAGGAACAGACCCTCACGATTTATTCGGGTCACCCGATGGGATTATTCCCTTCAAATAAAGAAGCTCCACGAGTTGTAGTGACCAATGGTATGGTCATCCCGAATTATTCTAAACCGGACGATTGGGAAAGAATGAATGCACTTGGCGTTTCGCAGTACGGACAAATGACCGCAGGAAGTTATATGTACATTGGTCCACAAGGCATTGTCCACGGAACTACAATTACGGTTCTCAATGGTTTTAGAAAAATAAAAACCAATCCCAAAGGCGGTTTATTTGTCACTTCAGGATTGGGTGGAATGTCTGGCGCACAACCCAAAGCGGGAAATATTGCGGGATGTATCACCGTTTGTGCTGAGGTTAATCCAAAAATTACCCAGATTCGTCACAGTCAAGGTTGGATCAACGAAATAATAGAAGATATTGACGAATTGGTCAAAAGAGTTGCTTTGGCGAAAGCCAATAAAGAAATTGTTTCTATCGCTTATTTAGGAAATGTGGTCGATGTTTGGGAAAAATTCGACCAAGAAAATATTCATATCGATTTGGGTTCCGACCAAACTTCATTGCACAATCCTTGGGCTGGCGGGTATTATCCCGTAGGAATTTCATTCGAAGATGCCAATGAAATGATGGCCAATAATCCGGAATTATTCAAAGAAAAAGTACAGGAAACTTTGCGAAGACATACAAATGCGATTAATAAACACACGGCAAAAGGGACTTATTTTTTTGATTATGGAAATGCTTTTCTACTAGAAGCTTCTCGTGCTGGTGCTGATATTATGGCCGAAAATGGAATCGATTTCAAATATCCGAGTTATGTGCAGGATATTATGGGTCCAATGTGTTTTGATTATGGATTTGGACCTTTTCGTTGGGTTTGTGCGTCAGGAAAACCAGAAGATTTACAAAAAACAGACACCATTGCTTGTGAAGTTTTAGAAGAAATGGCAAAAACAGCACCAGTCGAAATCCAACAGCAAATGCAGGACAATATCCACTGGATAAAAGGAGCTCAAGAAAATAAATTGGTTGTGGGTTCCCAAGCTAGAATACTTTATGCCGATGCCGAAGGGAGAATGAAAATTGCCGAAGCTTTTAATCAGGCGATCGCTAAAGGCGAAATAGCCCCCGTGGTTTTAGGCCGCGATCATCACGATGTTTCGGGAACGGATTCACCATACAGAGAAACCTCGAACATTTATGATGGTTCCCGTTTTACTGCCGATATGGCGATTCAGAATGTAATTGGCGATAGTTTTCGCGGTGCCACTTGGGTTTCCATTCATAATGGTGGAGGCGTAGGCTGGGGCGAAGTGATTAATGGCGGATTTGGAATGGTCCTCGATGGTTCTGAGGCAGCTTCAAAACGGATCGAATCGATGCTTTTTTGGGATGTCAACAACGGAATTTCAAGACGAAGTTGGGCACGAAATGAAGGTGCTATTTTTGCGATAAAAAGGGCGATGGAAACACAACCTTTGTTGAAAGTAACTTTGCCAAATATAGTAAACGATGATTTGTTTGAAAAGTAAAATTACCCTTTAATTTTCTGATTAAAATCGGATTCTTTTTCGATTACTTGACCGTCATATTGGAGTTTCCAACCCATCGTATTGGTGAGAATCAGCATTTTCGAAAGTTCAGAAATCAATCGGTTTTTGGCATTGGATTTCAAAGAAGATTTCTCGATTTTCTTCGACAAATTAGCTCGAACGGTTTTGCTTATTTTGTTGTAATCATCGCCAGTAAAAGGATTCATTGAACTTTGCTCTACATTATAATACTTAATGTCCGGACTTATTTTTATTTCTTCTTTTGGGATATTGATAATGGTGATAATTTTGTTTTTTTCGTCGATATCGTATTTCATTTGGTGCAAATCATAGGCAACCGTCACATCGGCATTGACAATTACGATGGCTTTCTTCTCGAAAGAAACCATATCCATAAAGTATTTCTCTTGGTCTTTATAAGTGACCACTTCGGCAAAATGGCCTTCGGTAACCACGAGTTTTCCAACGTTTACAATTTGTTGCTGAATCAGATTCGTGTTGTAATCGATGGTGGATTCGTCTTCTTTTTTGAAATCGCAGAATTTAAAAAGTAGAAAAATGGAGACTATGGCAACAAGGACGATGATGATTCTGTATTTCATTTCTTTTTTTTATAAAAGTAAATAAAATATTGAAATAGAATTTAAAAAAGTTAAATCAACTTATTGTCTTTGGCTTTTTGAACCGCTTCGAGTTTGTTGTGAACTTGTAGTTTAGTATAGATGTTTTCTACATGTTTGCGAATGGTTCCTGCTGAAAGAAACAGATTTTCAGCAATGGCATTGTATTTTAATCCTTTGCTCAATTGTTCGAGAACTTCGATTTCACGAGGTGTTAAGTTGTACTGCTCTTGGTCTGAAATGCTTTCGAAAACAATGGGGTTCCTAAACAATTTCAGTGTTTTCATCGCGATGGATGGCGTCATTGTAGCACCTCCGTTCATCGTTTCAATAATCCCTTGATGCAACTCTTTAGGATTAACTTCTTTAAGCAAATAACCGTCGGCACCCGCTTTGATAGCATTGAAAATATTTTCATCATTATCAAAAACGGTGAGCATAATGATTTTGATTTGAGGGTATTTTTGTTTGACCAAACAAGTAGCTTCAATTCCACTCATTTTGGGCATTTCGATATCCATCAATATCAAATCGATAGTGTGGTTTTTTTCTAATTTCTCGATTAAATCAAGACCATTTATGGCAGTAAATTTCAGAGAGAAATCCTCGAAAAAGGATAGTTTTTCTTGAACCGTTTTTATTAAAAATGAATTATCATCTACGATAGCTATCTTTATCATATCTCCTTGTTTTTAAGCACTATTTCTATTTGAGTCCCTTCATTCGAAGAGGAAAGATGGAATTCTCCGCCAATTTCTTCAATACGTTTTTGCATATTGAGCAAGCCGTTCCCTTTTTCGATAGTTTTCACATCAAATCCGAGACCGTTGTCCTGAACCGTTATTTTTATTCGATTTTCAATTGGCTTGACATTGATAGAAATTACACTTGCATGGGCATATTTTATCGAATTGTTGACCGCTTCCTGAATGGTTCTGTAGATATTCATTCCTTGTATAGACGTGAGCTTTTGAGGCTTTAAAATTTCATCAATAGCAAACGAAAAGCTGATTTGGTCTTTGGCCTCTTTGGCTTTTTCGATATAATTATTAATTCTGATTTCTAAGTCTTCGAAGGTGATTTCGTTGCTATTCATTGCCCAAATGGTGTCCCGAAGTTCCAAAATAGTTTCTTTGGCAAAACTGGAAATATTGGATAGTTTGTTGTCTAATTTTTCGTTTGTAATTTCAAAAGCATATTTGATATTATCGACCGATGAAATGATGAAAGTAAGCTGTGCTCCAATATTATCGTGCAAATCTCTGGAAATATTCAAGCGTTGCTCTTGCAATTTGTTTTGGCTTTCTATGAGCGAAATTGCGGATTTGAGTTCAAATTCCTGAGCTTGTTGTGTGTTTTTAAGTTTTTGTTGGCGGTAAATTAAGAAGCCAATTAGTGCGATGAAAAAAGTTAAAAGTGAAAGTCCAATTAGTAATATCTGTTTTTGTTTGGCTTCGGCTTCTTTTTCAAGTAAGAGTTTTTCTTTCTTTTCGGTTTGGTATTTTGTTTCGAGTTCAAAAACAGCTTTTGTTTTCTCCTCTGCAAAGAGGCTGTCTTTACCAGTGTTATATAAAGTTGAATAATAATACGCATCGTTATACTTTCCTATTGAAGCATTAGCCTTAGAAAGATTTTTATAGCCTTCGATAAGTAATAAATGAGCTTGAGATTTTTTTGCAAAATCAATTCCTTTATGCGAAAATGCAATACTTTCTTCAAATTTTTTCTGCTTCGTCAAGCAGTTTGCATATGCAATCGTAGCTTCAGCTATTTCGAAAGAATTATTATACTTTTGGTATAATTGAATTGTTTCAACATAGTATTTGTTTGCCGTTTCATATTGATGCAAACTATCATAGACTACTGCTATATTAAAAATAGGATAACAAACATATCGATCATAGCCCAGTTTTTTATAACCGTTTTTGGCTAATTCAGAATATTTTAAAGATTCTTTATATTTTTTGAAATTTATTAAAATGGAACCTAAATTTCCCGACGAAATTGTTATGCCAATCTCACTCTGAGCTTTTCGATATAAGTTGTAGGCATTTTGATAATAAACTAGTGCTTTCTTGTACTCTTTTTGAGCTTTGTATACAATACCAATATTGGTATTGACCATTGCTTGCTTTCCAAAATTCTTATTTAGTTCATAATAATGCAGGGCTTTAAAATAATTTGTCAAAGCCTGAGGAAACTGAGCTTTTGTGTCGAAAACAATTCCGATATTATTGTAAGAGTCAGCAATTCCTATAAAATCTTTGTTCTTTTGTCGAATTTGCAATGCCTTTTTATGAAAATATAATGCAGAATCAAGTTCGCTTTTGTACTGATGAATATTGCCAATATTGTTATACGATAGCGCAACAAAAGAGTCGTTTTTAATTGCTATGGCTTTGCTTAAAGCTTTATACGAATAATATTCAGCCTTATCTAAATCACTGTTACTATATTCATCTGACAAGTTTGTCAGTGTCTTAAACTGCTTACTACTATTTCCTTTATTAAGAGATTTTTTTAAACTATCAATAATGTGCTCTGACTTTTGAGCATTGGCTGAAAATGAAACTATTAGAAGAATTAATAAGTAGCAATATTTTTTCATAAAATGACTTTTATAGCATAAATATAATAAAATATCTCCAACTTATCTTTTGGCATACAATTCTTCAAATATTTCGCAATTCAAATTAAAAATGGAATTGCTCAAGCTCTCGTTTGAAGATTTAAGTTTAACTCTTAAATCCTCTGAAAGTTGCACTTTTTGATTTTGATTCTCCAAATTGGATTTCATATCCAAAATAATTTCTTCTAGAAGCATTATCCGCCTCTGGAAGTCTAAGTTACTCTTTTTGAAACTTGCCACCAAGCCAAGTATTACAAAACAAAGCGCCCCTACTATTAGTATCAAGATGTAAACCATATTTTCTTTTCAATTAATTCACCATTAGTTTTTTGGTGGTTTTATTTCCTTCTTTTTCTATTTCCAGAAGATAAATTCCCTTGTTTACTGTTTGGTTTGTAGTTGTCGATTTCAACTCGAAATCTTTTATTTTTTGCCCTAAAAGATTATAAATAGTACATTTTGAACCAATTGAATTTTCATCGATTTGAATGTTGAAATTTCCCGTAGAAGGATTTGGATAGATTTCTGCCTTGCCCGCAAAAGACGAATTTGTTGATAATGGGACATCGTTTGTATATCGTACCACTCCGTATTTGGTAAACGGACTACCATAAGTACTTCCCACTACTACGATCTTACTATCGGGCTGTAGTGCAACACTATTTGCAAAACAAGTATTAATATTGACCACAGTTTCCACTTTACCGCTGTTTCCGAAAGTACTTTCGAAAACCCCACTAGTATTCAATTTCCAAACGCCAAATTTTCCATTTGAGGTACCAGCTGTTATGATTTTATTGTCCGATTGTACCAAAACATCACTTATGGTTTCATCTGTGGTTTGAATTACTATCCCATCCAAGTCAAAACTGGTGTCGAAAGTTCCATTTGAATTTAATCTTGCTACAAAAGAGCTAAAAATTGCTCCATTTTGGTACCTTCCTCCTATTACAATTTTAGTGTCGGATGCAATAGCTACAGCGGTTGCATAATTATGATTCGAAGCAAAATCATACTTAAAAAAACCACTAGAACCAAATGAGGCATCCAAACTTCCATCAGGCAAATATCTCGCAACATAGATATCATCATTTGCATTGCTTTGATAGCCAACTGCTACAATTTTTCCATCATTTTGAATGGCAATATCATAGACTGCTTCAGTTTTTGGCGAAATGGTTCTAACGATCCCGTCGGAATCGAAAGTTGTGTCTAAACTTCCATCGGAGTTATATCGTAATAAAGCAAAATCCAAATTAGAATTAACTTTGGTTTGAATACCTACAACAATTTTCCCGTCAGGCTGAATTTTAACCGCTTTTGCAAAATCTTCATTCGATGTTGGAATTTGAGTAAAAACCAAGCCATCTGAATCAAAAGTAGTATCTAACGATCCATTTGCATTATATCGTACCACCGCAATTTGTGAATATCCCAAACTCGCATTGGTAAATGAATTTCCTGCAACCACAATTTTCCCGTCTTGTTGTAATGCTCCTGAAATTGCTTCAAAACCTTCCGTTCCGTAGGATGTTGTCACTTTTCCACTTGTCCCGAAAGAGCTATCAAAAGAGCCACTTGAATTAAGCCGTGCCAATGAAAATGACAAAGCACCACCCGTCAAAGAAGATCTGCCTCCAACAATAATTTTATTGTCCGGTTGCACCAATACAAATTCACCATAATCATTTGGTGTTGCAAAGCCAAAATATTTTTTCCCATCTAAATCAAATGAAGTGTCTAAAACGCCATATTGTGCAAAAGCAAAAATTGGCAAAATCAATAGCCCTAATTGTTGTAATGTTGTCCTCATCTTGTTTTAATTTATTGTTAATAAACGATTTCATGGCATTCACATAACCTACTTCACCATCAGTTTTTTAGTCGTTCTATTACCTTCTTTTTCAATTTCCAGAAGATAAATTCCTTTGTTTAAAGTTTGGTTTGTTGTTGTTGTTGTTGTTGTTGTTTTCAAATCGAATTCCTTTACTTTTTGACCTAAAAGATTATAAATAGTCGCCTTTGCACCAATTGAATTTTCGTCAATTTCGATATTGAAAATACCCGATGATGGATTGGGATAAATGGTGATCTTGCTTTCAATTGGTTTTTTTGATAATCCTAATGCAGTTTGACCCATTTTATGCACAAACATATCGGCTGAACCACCTGTTGGAGTTAAAAGAGCAACTCCTGCATTGGGATCAAAATCTCCAGAATCACTTGTACTGCTGCCAAATGTTCCTGTAGTGTATATATTTCCAGAACCATCCACTACAATTGATTTCCCTATGGTGTCAGCGCCTGCGGTTACACTCGGAACCCCGCCAATTTGTTTTACCCATACAAAACTTCCCGAAGCGTTTAATTTTAAAATGTATGTATCATCACCAAATCGATGCATAATCGATAAATTATAAATTCCTACTCCTACATCAAAATCAGTTGGTGAATCTGAATAAAAGTTTCCGGTCGTGTAAATATTACCAGCCGTGTCAAGAGCTAAAGAAGCTACATCTCTAATAGTTCCTTCAAGCTGTTTTACCCATACATAATTACCGGCTGCATCTAATTTTGAAATAAAACCGTCATCACCATAAGTGGGGCCGCTCAAATTGGCAACTGCTGCACTTGGATTAAAATCAACTGTACCTGAAAACATTCCAGCAGTAAATATGTTGCCTGAAGCATCAACTGCCATTCCTTTTAAAAACTTAGTTCCAGTACCGCTAAATTGTTTTGCCCAAACATAACTACCATTCAAATCTAATTTTAAAATAAACATATCTTCGTTACCACCAAATGACCCTACACTGGTCAAATTAGCCACACCCGCATTGGGATCAAAATCAGTGGTTCCGCCAAAAGTTCCGCCCACATAGACATTCCCTGCGGCATCTGATGTGATTAACCTACCTCTGTTGTAAGCAATGCCGCCCATTGATTTTGCCCAAACAAAATTGCCGTTGGTATCTAGTTTTGAAATAAAAATATTTTCTACCAAAGCAGTCATTGTACTAACTCCAGCATTGGGGTCGAAATCGCAAGTGTCTGAAAAACTTCCTGTTGTAAACACATTCCCAGCTGGATCTACTGTAATAGCATAGCCACTATCTCCAAATATACTTCCCATTAGTTTTGCCCAAACAAAATTACCCGAAGCATCTAATTTCGAAATAAAAATATCATTGTATCCCTTAGAAGTTAAATTACTTACACCAGCACCAGGGTCAAAATCTACTGTGCCATAAAAAAACCCAGTGGTATAAACATTACCAGCAGCGTCAACACCAACAGCCGTAGCATCTTTTAATTCAATACCTGCTAACTGTTTTGCCCAAACAAAATTGCCATTTGAATCAACTTTAGAAATGAAAATATCATTTTGATTATTAGCGGTGTTTGGATTATTGACCGATGTTAAAGTGCTTACACCAGCGCCGGGGTCAAAATCTATACTATTTTTAAATAGTCCTGTTGTGATTACGTTGCCCGATGCGTCAACAACGCTGGCCCGTGGAGTTACAAACCCACCAAATTTCCCCATTTGTCTTACCCAAGTCAAGGAAGGAGTTTGTGCATTTGCAAAATAGCTTAAAAAGCAAACTACGAATAATAGTAATGATTTTTTCATCTTTAAAGTATTTGGAAGTTATAGGTCAAAGAAATGACTTTTGTAAACACAAAAAAATACGACAACTGTCGTATTTTTCAATTAAATGATTTTCTAAAACCCTAGTTTACAAGCAGTTTTTTGGTGGTTTTATTTCCTTCTTTTTCAATTTCCAGAAGATAAATTCCTTGGTTTAAATTTTGATTTGTAGTCATAGATTTCAATTCAAATTCTTTGACTTTTTGACCTAGAAGATTGTAAATAGTGGCTTTTGCTCCTATTAAATTTTCAGTCACTTCGATATTGAAATTACCATAAGATGGGTTGGGGTAGATTTTGAAATTTACATTCTGAACACTTATAACTTGATCTGAAACACTTAAACTTGCTAAACTTTTTTTCCAGAGCTTCGCTTCCTGTATCACATACAAATCAGTTGAACTCTTACAAAGAAATTTGGCTGGACTAGCATTAGTAAATCCCGAAACATCAACCCAACTAACTCCTTGATTAGTAGTTTTATAGACGCCATAATCATTTCCTAAATATACCTCAGTTCCAATGCCTAGAAGGGAATAAACACCAACACTCGGCAGTCCACTTTTAGCAACTGTCCAACTGTCTCCTTTATTCGTTGATATTGTGACATCGTTCGTATTAACAGTTGCTTCAAATAAGCTTATGTTTTGCAAATTATCTTTTATGTAAGCCAAGGAGCCCACTGTATTGTTCGGAATTCCAGTACTTTTACTTATCCAATTTTGATTTACACTATCGTATTTGTAAACCTTTTGATTGACTCCTACAAACAAATCAGTATCAACTATTAATAGAGGTTCTGCAACTAAACCTACAATTCCAGAATTGTGTTGAGCCCAAGAACTTCCATTATCAGACGAAATATAAACTCCTTTATTTGTTGAAGTGGCGAATATCTTATTATTGAAAAAAGCAAAATTCCTAATTATAGTTGTCGAACTAATTCCAGTATTCGACAAAACCCAGTTATCTCCGCCATTTAGCGACTTAAAAACCGTTCCGTTTGTAGAACTCGCGTAAAGAACACCATTGACATAGGCTATATTCCATATTTGCATACTAGTTATTCCATTGTTTATTTGTGTCCAATTGAACCCTCCATCTGTAGAACGATAAATACCATTGCTTAAAGTTCCGAGATAAAGTGTGTCATTCTGAATTGTTAATGAATAAGGTAGCGCCCCAGCTGGATTGTTACATTTTGTCCATTGTGCCTTGGTCACCGTGTTTAAAAACAGCACCAATAGTAAAGTAAATATTCTTCTCATAATAATAGTTTTAAAAATTATAAGTCAAAAATAGGCAGCGAACAAAAACAAAAAAATACGAAAAAATTCGTATTTTTTAAATTTCAAAAATCAGTTTTTCATCAGCTCACTTTTTGGAATCTTGACCCTGCCAATAGCCGATTTTCCTTCTATTATTCTAGTAAAATAAAGCATTTCGGTGGTTTCATCATAAAATGGAGAGCCTTCGAAACCATCGCTGTTTATCTTATTTCCAAGATTGATGGGCTCCGACCATTTTTTCCAACTATCGTCCAATCGGTAAGAAACATAGATGTCATAATTTCCATAACTACTGAAACCGATGCTACTAAAAAACAGCGTTTTGGTATCGGACAACAACTGTGGCATTCCCTCATCGGCGGCTGAATTGATGACTTTACCCATATTTTGAAGCAGCCCATAAGTTCCGTCTTCTTTTTGGTTGGCAAAATACAAATCGGTTCCACCTTGGGTGAAGTCGGTTTCGATTCCCATTATTATGATTTTACCATCGTTGGTGATGGTAATATCGGCGGTTTTTTCATAATTGTTGTAGGCGGCAATTTTCAGTGGTTTCAGACTTTGGAAATTTCCGTTTTTGTTTTCGAAGAATTCAAAACCTGTTTCTGTCGTGTTTTTCGTGTATTCCACGCCACCTTTGAGGATAAAATTATCGCTATAAAATTCCATATAATTATAATCGTCATTCAAACTCAAACTTGGTTCTGCCACGGGAGGTTTTGCCCACTTTCCGTCCGCTTGTTTACGGCTTGAAAAAACAACGTCTTTGCCATTGGCAAAAGCCGAATAGAAAATTTTTTGTCCATCTTGCGAAACCATTACATTGGAAACTTCACTATTTTCGAACTCCAAAGATTCCGGTTTTGGTAAATTGTCGAAAACAGGAATAGTATTGATTTTTACTTCGATAGGAGTATCTGAATCCGAAATACCGATAGCGTCTATTTGTTTCGCGCCTGGCAATAGTGCAAAATTGAATTCGACTTTGACAGCCACAACATTCGACACCGCATTTTGTAGAATGGCATATTCGATTCCTGGATTGAAAACATCAGGAACCTCTTGTACTTTTCTTCTTTTTCGACCAAAATAATACGCGTGATCTGCAGAAGCTGTCGATTTGAAAGTGGGCGTTTTCCAATCCCTTTTTCTGGTCCAAACCGTTTCATAATTTCCCGAACCATTGTCCACCGAAATTTTGGTCACGCAACCCGAATTCAAGTTTTCAAACACAGCGACTTGTTTTACGGTTTGTGGTTTTTCGAAACCCACTTCTATGGTTTCACTTCCATCGAGAGCTCTTTTGGGCATCCAAGCATTGGCCGAAGCACCACCTTGCGGAAAAGCATCGGGTTTGCCTAAAATTCGTTTGATGCTGTTTTGTTTCCCTCCCAGATCGGTTGAAAATTTAATGAGTTTGCTCGCCCATTGAATTTGTTGGGCTTGCGCAGAAGCGAGAATAAAGAACAAAGAATACAGAAGAAAATATATAGATTTTTTCATTTGAATATTTTTAAACCATTAAGAAAATTAAGTTTATCAAGCATCGTGTTTTTGGCAGAATTGAATTAGAAAAGGGCTATGAAAATCAATCCACAACCCTTTTCATTACAACTAAAAACGCTTAATTGTTCACTTTGATTTTTTCTACTTTTCTGCCTTTGAAAGCAAAAATGTATTCTCCATCGGATGTAATATCGATGCCATCACCATATTGAGGACTTCCTCCTTTTCCTTTAGATTGCACCGATCCTTTGGTTTCCCCATTGCTCATATCGATTCCGTAGATGATGTTTTTGCTGTTTCTTTGATCTCTCAAGAAATAATTATCTCCTATGTGATAAAAATAATCCACGCCTTTTATTTTTTCGGTGGCGTATGCTCTTGAGCCGTCTTTCTTGTTGTAAGCCGCCAATCCTTTTTCGGAAAGCACGACCACTTTATCATCAAAATCGATTACATCTGTCGCTTTTCCCACACCCGCATCGTCGTGTTTCACATCGAATAATGATTTTCCTGAAGCAATTTCATAGCAATAAAACTGGTCTCCATCGCCTGCAAAAACGGTTTTATCTTCATATAAAATCAAATCGGTAATTCGTTTGTCGAATTTATCCGAACGCCAAGCCAATTTCCCGTTAGCGTCGTCCAAACAAACCAAGCCGTTTTTCTGCGCTTTGTAATCCCAATAAATATAGGGCACTTGCTGTTTATATGTTCCGCCCATACCATCTGATCTACTTTCCATTCGATACTCTTGAACTTGTACTTTTCCGCCTATTTGTATCAATACTTTGCTTCCTGTTTTGTAAATATTCGGAACACAAAATGCGCCTGCTACTTTCTCGGTAGCCCATAATAATTTACCGGAAGATAAATCGTGTTTTTCGACATATTTTGTTCTGTCGCGGGTTCCCAGCATCACGATATACACTGCATTATCCGTAAATAATGGTTCGGCAATGGTTCGGTAGTATTTTTTTTCTTTGGTATTACTGAACATTCCGCCGCCGCCGCCATCCATATCATTTTCATAAATGGCTTCCCATAGTTTTTGCCCGTTATTGTAATCGTAAACCATTAAACCATTGAGATATAGAAAAACTTTGTTGTCTTTGATCCACATATCCAATATAGCTCTGCGAGTTACCAATTCTTTTTCTACTGTTCCTACGAATGTTGCGTCCCATAATATTTCACCATTGGAAGCATTGATTCTAACCAATTGATTTTTGAATCCAGCAAACAAAGCGCCCAAAGCCGTTGGCTTGAAATTGGCCAAAATAATTTCGTTTTTTTCTTTGTTGTAAATGTATTTTCCAACGCCACCTTTGAATCTATTGGTTTCCCAAATTTTTTCGCCTGTATTGGCTTTTACCAAAATAATGGATCCTTTTTGAGAAATCATAAACGCATCTAATTCCGAGATGTATTTTACAGTTTCCAGTTCTCCTTGATCGGCTCCATCTTCAGCCTTGGTTCCTTTTGGAATCAAGTTTTGATAGGCTTCGGAATTCCATAATTCCTTTCCGGTTTGAATATCCAAACAAGCCACTCTATCGGTACCCATTTTTCGTTCATCAAAAAGGAAAAGATAACCGCCCTTATCAGATCGCCATTGCGTGTATTGGTATTCGGATTTATTGGTACCATTAGTGGTTAGTTTTTTGTAATCTCCGTTCCACATGGCTTTCCCACTTGCGTCTAATACAGAAGCCGAATTATCATCTGTACCAATAACAATTTCTCCGTCGTATCCGCAAACCGCCAACCTTGTCGCTTTATTTTCGAATTCGGATTCCCAAACGGTGGCAAAGCTGCCCGATTTTTTTCCTGCTGCAGAACCACCTCCACTTATTTTTGCTTTAGCTTTATCTAATAATTTTCCAAATTGTGCCGATGAGGGTCCGGCTGCCATCAAACAGATAGCTAACAGAATTGTTGCTAATTTTTTCATTTTTTTTTGCGTTTTTAGTTAGTAATATTAAAAAGTAATGGAATAGCGCACCTTATAGCGCTGTTGTTTTTGAAGTTTGAAATAAAATTTATGGTCTAAAACATAGTCCGACAGAAAGTTGGTAAACATTGGATTCTTGATATCGCTGTCTACTTTGAAAAAAGTAGACACTTTACCGCTTTGAATGACTCCAATATCGGTCACAATTGTACCTTTGACATCCTTGAATTTCTTATCCTTTTGTTTTAAAAAATCTTTGGATTGAAAGAGTTCGTCCATTTCTTTGGTCACCATTTCACCAACCTGTTCTTCATCTGTTAGCAGTTGTTTTTGAGCAAAAACGGAGGTCGTAACTGTCAAACAGATTACAATTACGCATACATATAGCCGCTTCATTATTGAACAGTGATTGTATTGACAACTAAAACACCTTCGGTAATGGTTGCATTTGTTGTAGAGTTATTGCCCACAAAATTGAAAGTGGCTCGAATTTTCTTGCCTGCTACATCCAAAGTAGTCACTTTGATTTCGCCCGAGGTCGAATGGAAGAAATCTGCTGGAAATGCCACTCCACCATTGGCTTCATAGGTTAGCCAAGAAGTAGTCATATTAAAATTTTGTTGGGCAGGATAGGTTCCCGCGACAGCTGGAAAATGGAATTCCAGTACGTCTTTGCCACCCTTGCTTACAAATACGTCTATATATTTACCGCCGGCAACGGAGTTGGTATAATGCGTTGCCGTTGACTCATCGGCTGTAATGAGCGTCCCATTTAATTTGAAGCTGGTTTTATCTGCAGAAGTAGCAGTTGAACTGTCAGTTGAATCATCATTCGTACAAGATACAAATGGTACAACTAAAAAAACAAGTACTGTTTTTAAAATTGAAGTTTTCATAATCAGAAGTTTTATTGGTTAATAATAAAAACAAATCTCTGATTATTAATGAAGTGCGTCAATACGGCAAATTACGTATTTTGACTAAAATCGTAAATGAGGCATTTTTTTCTTCAAAAAAGCAATTTTTTGATTCAAAGAATCCAAGAACTTTTGATGTTGTTCTGAATGCGGATGGAATGGTCTATGCGCTAATCCTTTTTGGATGGTTTCGACTTCATTCATTATCGAATGAGTAGCTTCAGAAATTGTGGTTTGGGCGAATCGTTGCCAGATGTAATCTATTGCCATTGGGCTGGGATGAATCATATCTTCTGCATAAAAACGATAATCGCGCAGTTCGTCCATCATGATTTCGTAGGAAGGAAAGTAGGTTGCAGATTTTAGATTGCAGATTTCAGATTCCAAAATTTGATAAATTGCTGTAATTAAATGCGCTTTACTGATTTGATTTTCGACAAAACCGTCTTTGAGATGCCGAACTGGCGAAACGGTAAAAATAAACTTGGCACTTGGATTGATTTTCCGAATGAAATCGATGGTGTTTTGAATGGATTTTTCAATCGTTGCAACAGTTAAAAGTTCTTTTGAAAATGCTGACTGAGGCACTTTATGACAATTGGCCACAATAGTATTGCTTTCAATATTTCGATACACCCAAGAAGTTCCATAGGTGATTATTATATGCGAAGCTTGAAATAGTTGTGTCAATGAAGTTTTCAAAACAGCATTCAAATTCACGAGAAATTCGTCTTTATTCGGATTACTGCAATCAGAATGCAGCTCGTAACAATGCCAAAGTTCGTTATGAAAAAAAATGTCTTCCTCTGTAAAAAAATTTTGATTCAGGATGCGATACATCATTTTTTCGATAGAAACGGGATTAAAAATAATCCCAAAAGGATTGCACGTATTTTCGAACTTGAAATAGTCGAACTTATCTGCCATATTCACAGCAAAACAGGAACCAATTGACACAATCTTGGAATGGTAATCAATTTTGAAATCGCTTTGTGGAATGGAAATTTTAGTTCGGAATTGCATTGAATCTTTTTTCAAAGATAAAAATTAATTGTAGAATAATTGTGACTTTAAATGTTTCGCGTTGGCTTGGCCAAAGAACCCTTTTTCTGAAACAATTTCAGTGGGATATCCATCGGAATTGTATTGAATTTTACTGTCCCATCTTTTTATGGAAGATACAATCTGATTGTCATCTAAATACTTTTCAGTAGTACTTTGAGTGCTTAGGATGCAATTATTGAGCGAAATGGAGTTGGAAAAATCTAATAATTTATCGAAACCCAAAATGTTTCGCAAGGCATTTTTTTGATTATCGAAAGCACAATTTACAGTCGTTGTTAGGAGCATTTTTTTCTGTTTGTCCTCTACTGTTTTTTCTATTTTGACTAGATTTTCATTCTGAAAAACCAAAGTTCCATAATAATCCCGCACTGCCAAATTAGTAGCGTCTTTACTCCATTTTTCATAAGAGATTGTTCCGTCTTTATTCGATTTGTAAATGATTTCGTAATGAGCAGACGAAGTGATTTTGCTTAAAACACCGTTCACATATGTATAATCGAGGGTGTTTTTTTGAGATGATATTTTATTGGTTTCAATAATTTTTGTAATAAAATTTTCGGAATACTGAAACTCTAAAAAAGTATCTGCCATATCGATACTTACAATTTTATTCGCATTATAACGGAGGCTGGTTGTCGTCGAAGAGCCATCTAGGGAAATCTCAACGATGCTTTTTAGCATTGGCACTTGTTCTACAGTTTCGGTGGAACAAGAACAAAGCGTGTTAAAAACCAAGACTAAAATTAAAATATAGGGTAAAGCTGCTTTCATAAAAGTTGAATACGGATTCTCTTCAAAAAATCAGCTTGCTGATTTGGTTCGCAAATCAACTTCAAAAAAATAAGGACAGCAATTTTTGCCGATACAAACCCATTTTTTCGGATAAACTACGAACTAAAAACATGATTTTTCATTTTTGACGCAAGATTTCTGATTCGTACTGTCCAACATCTTAAAAAGGAATTAAAAATTATTTTTTTGAAAATAGCCTCCAATTATTTTTTTATATTTGTCCAACATTGTACTAAAATAGTACTATTAATTAACCCAAAAATCAAACACAAAATGAAAAATTTATTTGCAACATTATTTGCATTCTGCATTTCTTTTACTGCAGTTCAAGCTCAAGAAAAAACTGCGGACAAAGCTCCACAAGAAAAAACAATGTCTAAGGAAGAAAAAGAAGCTGCTAAAGCTAAAAAAGAAGCCGATTTGCAAGAGGCATTCAAAGTCGCTGGTCTTACGGCTGAAGAACAGCAACTTGTTCGTAAAAGTGCTGCGGCGCGCTCTGCATTTTCTAGAAAATTAAAAGAAGATACTTCATTGTCCGATGAAGAGAGAAAAGCTAAGGATAGAGAGTTTGTCATCTCTGAAAATGACAATTTAAAAGAAAAATTAGGTGACGAAAAGTTCAAAGCTTTCAAAGGAGCTCAAAAAGCTCAGAAAGCTCAAAAAGAAGCTGCTCAGCCTAAATAAGGCTCCGATTTTAACTAAAAAAAGGGTTTGACATTCAATTGTCAAACCCTTTGTTAGTTATTATATTTAATTGAATTTTTACTTCACAAAATCAATAGCTTTTGCCAAAGCTTCAGGAATTCCTGTCACATTTTTTCCTCCTGCCGTAGCGAAAAATGGTTGACCTCCTCCTCCGCCTTGAATGAATTTACCCAATTCACGAACCACCTGCCCTGCGTTCAAATTTTTATCGGCAACTAATTCTTTCGAAATATAGCAACTCAACATTGGTTTGTCTTCGGTGGTTGTGGCCAAAACTAGGAAAATATTGGCACCTAAAGTTCCCAGCTCATACGCCAAATCTTTAGCTCCTTCCGGACTCAAATCGACTTGTTTTGCCAAGAATTGAATTCCATTAATTTCCTGTAATTCTTGAGCCAATTCGCCTTTCATATTTTTGGCTTTGTCTTTCAACAGTCCTTCTAATTGTTTTTTCAATTTCGCATTGTCGTCTTGTAGCGATTGAACGGCTTTGATCACATCTTGAGGATTTTTCAATGCATTCTTAACGGCTATCAAAGTGCTTTCTTGGTTTTCAAAATACGTTTGCACCGCATCGCTAGTAATCGCTTCGATACGACGAATTCCCGCTGCCACTGCACCTTCCGAAACAATTTTGAAATGCCAAATTTCGGCGGTATTCTTCACGTGAATTCCACCACACAACTCCATACTTTCACCAAATTTGATGGCGCGAACAGTGTCGCCATATTTTTCTCCAAACAAAGCCATTGCGCCTTCGTCTAAAGCTTGCTGGATAGGAATACTTCTTCTTTCGATCAAAGGCAATTGTTCTTGAATTCTTGCATTCACAAAATCTTCTACCTGACTTAATTCCTCGTCTGTCATTTTAGAAAAATGAGAAAAGTCGAAGCGCAGCGCTTTCGGATTAACCAAAGATCCTTTTTGCTCTACGTGAGTTCCCAAAACAGTCCGCAACGCTTGATGCATCAAGTGGGTCGCCGAGTGATTTGCAGCCGATTTGCGTCTTAAATCTGGGCCAACAATAACTTTGAAAATTTCGCTTAAATTCTCAGGCAATTCTTTGGCAAAATGAATGATCTGGTTGTTTTCCTTTTTGGTATCAATGATATAAATCACATCTCCGTTGGCGGTTTCCAGCACTCCAACATCTCCAACCTGTCCTCCTCCTTCTGGATAAAATGGCGTCATATTGAACACCAATTGGTAAATTTCACCGTCTTTTACACTATCTACTTTTCTGTATTTGGTAATTTTAACTTTGGCTTCGGTATAATCGTAGCCTATAAATTCTTGCTCATCATCATCCGCTAAAATTTGCCAATCTCCCGCTTTTACTTTGGATGCTGCACGAGAACGTTCCTTTTGTTTTTGCAATTCGGCTTCGAAAGCGGTTTCATCTAAACTCAATCCTTTTTCCGAAAGAATCAAAGCCGTCAGGTCGATTGGAAAACCATAAGTATCAAACAATTCGAAAGCTTTTTTTCCAGAAATAACGGTGTCATTTGAATTGGTAATAATGTTTTCCAATAAAACCAAACCTTGATCCAAAGTTCTTAAAAAAGAATTTTCTTCTTCGCGAATCACGTTGCTGCAAAGTGTTTTTTGTGATTTTATTTCTGGGAATGAATCTCCCATTTGGTGACTCAATGTTTCGACCAATTTAAAAATAAAAGGTTCTTTGGTACCCAAAAACGTAAAACCGTAACGAATGGCGCGACGCAAAATTCTACGAATCACATAACCTGCACCCGTATTCGAAGGCAACTGACCATCGGCAATAGCGAACGCTACAGCACGAACGTGATCGGCAATCACACGAATGGCAATATTTACTTTATCTTCTTGTTCATTGGAAGCCTTGATCGTGTATTTTGTTCCGGTGATTAACTCGATTTCTTTGATAAGCGGCGTGAAAACATCCGTATCATAATTCGATTGAACGCCTTGCAAAACCATACACAATCTTTCGAATCCCATTCCAGTATCGACGTGTTGTGCTGGTAATTTTTCTAACGAACCATCGGCTTTACGGTTGAATTCCATAAAAACGTTATTCCAAATCTCGACTACGTGAGGATGGTCATTGTTTACCAATGATTTTCCAGAAACCAATGCTTTTTCTTCGGCAGAACGAATGTCTACGTGAATTTCGGAACACGGGCCACAAGGTCCTTGATCACCCATTTCCCAGAAATTGTCTTTTTTGTTTCCTAGAATTATACGGTCTTCATCGATTAAGGTTTTCCAAATATCATAGGCTTCTTGGTCGAAAGGCACGTTTTCGTCTGCATTTCCTTCAAAAACGGAAACGTATAAAATGTCTTTTGGTATTTTATAGACTTCGGTCAACAATTCCCAAGCCCAGTTGATGGCTTCTTTTTTGAAATAATCGCCAAAGGACCAGTTGCCCAACATTTCGAACATCGTATGGTGGTAAGTGTCAATTCCAACTTCCTCCAAATCATTATGCTTTCCTGAAACGCGAAGACATTTTTGCGTATCGGCAATTCTTTTGCTTTTCGGTGTTCCGTTGCCAAGGAAATATTCCTTGAACTGTGCCATTCCCGAGTTGTTGAACATCAGGGTTGGATCATTTTTAAGCACTATCGGAGCTGAAGGAACGATTAAGTGTCCTTTGCTTTCGAAAAAATCTAGAAATTGTTTGCGTACGTCTTGTGATTTCATAATATCATTGCGAGGAATGAAGCAATCTCATCCTCATTTTTTAGTTATTTGCCACTAATGCTTTAAGGCACAGAGTTTTTTATTTGTCTTTTTGTCATTTTGCCCCAGATAATAGTGGAAAGCTTCGAAGTTTTGAAATCTATTTTTTCTTGAGATGGCAGAGCGACCAAAGGAAGCTCCTGCTGGCTCATTAGAAAAAAAGATTTTCAAGACGAGAACTTGCAACGAATAGCTGGAAAAGGCACGAAAAAAAGTTTGCAGTTGGCAGATTTCAGTTGGCAGATTTTGGCCTTTTGATAAAATTATGCAAAAAGACGAGAAAAACCTGAAACATTTATTAAATTTGTTCGACTAACTTTTTTCGATGTGCAAAAATAGGGTATTTTAAAATATGGCGAAAGTAAAATATTATTACGATTCCGAAAATCTAGCCTATAGAAAGATTATTACTAAAACGAGAAAGAAAATTGGCGTTGTTTTTTTGTTTTTAGTGGCCTCGGCCTTGTTTGGTTTTTTAAGTGTAGTGTTTTTGCTGAATACTCCATATTTTGAAACCCCGAAAAACAGAATTCAGGCGAGAGAACTTGAAAATTTGAAAATTCGTTATGCCATTTTGAATAAAAAAATAGATCAAATTGAAAATGTAATTGACCAAATCGAGGATCGCGACAACAATTTGTATCGGGTCTATTTTAACGCTTCGCCTATCGCGCTCGAGGAACGTAAATCAGGTTATAAGGGAGCGAATCGCTATAAGGAATTAGAAGGATTTGACAATTCAAAATTGGTGATGTACACTACCAAAAGAATCGATGTCCTTCAAAAAGAGCTTGCTATTCAGTCGAAATCGTTGGATGAAATTTTGAAAATGGCCAAAGCAAAAGATAAATTATTGGCTGCGATTCCTGCAATTCAGCCAGTGAAAAATGAAAATTTGAAAAGTATGGTTTCTGGTTTTGGATATCGAACAGATCCTTTTACCAAGGCTAGAAAAATGCACGAGGGAATGGATTTTACAGCCAAAACAGGAACACCAATATTTGCCACAGGTGATGGAGTTGTAGAAAGAGCCGATAACACCGCTTCGGGATTTGGCAATCACATCGTAATTCGACACGGATTTGGATATGAAACTTTATATGCGCACCTTAGCAAATACAAATGTAGAGCGGGTCAACGTATTCAGCGAGGTGACATTATAGGTTATGTAGGAAGCACAGGAAGGTCAGAAGGGCCTCATTTGCATTATGAAGTGCACAAAAATGGGAAAGTAGTGAATCCGTTGAACTTTTATTACGGCAATATTTCGGCGGTGGAATATGTTGCTATTGCACAATTAGCCGATCAGGAAAATCAGTCGTTTGACTAGTAAAAGCTGGGAGAGGGAAGTTTGAAGAGGGAAGTTTGAAGAGGGAAGTTTGAAGAGGGAGGAATTTACAAAAATAATTGAACTAAATCATAGATATGCACATAGAGTTATCCAAAGACAAAAGATATTACAGCATTGGGGAATTGGCTAAAGCCTTTGATGTCAATGCTTCACTTATTCGCTTTTGGGATAGTGAATTTGACATCCTGAAACCCAAGAAAAATGCCAAAGGCAACCGGATGTTTACACCCGAAGATGTGAAAAATCTGCAATTGATATATCATTTGGTGAAAGAAAGAGGCTTCACGCTCGAAGGTGCCAGAACACATTTGAAAGAAGGACAAAAGAAAACATTGGACAAGTTTGACATTATCAGCAAACTGGAAAGCATAAAAGTACAGTTGACGAATATCAAGAATGAACTATAGATTTTTGATTGCAGATTTTTGATTGCAGATTTTTGATTGCAGATTTTAAAAACAGAAAATAAATACTAAACTTTAAATTAAACAAAAATGGATTTTAAAAAATTTTTACCTTGGATTATTGGAGCAGTCGTGATTTTCGGAATTTATGGCTGGGTTAAAGGAATAAACAACACTGCAGTGACTTTAGATCAAACTGTAGAACAATCTTGGGGTGACGTACAAACGTCTTACCAAAGAAGAAATGACCTTATAGGCAACTTGGTAAATACCGTAAAAGGAGCTGCTGATTTCGAGAAAGGAACTTTGACAGCCGTAATCGAGGCTAGAGCAAAAGCTACATCAGTAACTGTGGATCCAAAAAATATTACACCGGAGCAATTGGCACAATTTAACCAAGCACAAAGTGGTGTAAGTAGTTCATTATCTAAATTATTATTAACTGTTGAAGCCTATCCAGAATTGAAAGCCAATGCGAATTTCTTGAAACTACAAGACGAATTGGCAAGTACAGAGAATCAAATTCTAACAGCTAGAACGCGTTTTAACGAAGCGGTTAAACCGTATAACACGCATATTAAAACCTTTCCAAATTCATTGTTCGCAGGGATTTTTGGATTTAAAGAAAAAGCTTATTTTCAAGCAGTTGCAGGAGCTGAAAAACCAGTTGAAGTAAAATTCTAAAAACGATTTCAGATTTTCGATTAACGATTTTTGATTTTAGAGGTTTTAATTCTGTAATCAAAAATCGTTTATCTTCATTCAAAAATTTCACCAATGTCAAAAGTAGAAGATTTTTTAACCAAAGAAGAAGAACAAGCGATTGTTGAAGCTATCCGTATGGCTGAAAAAGAAACTTCTGGCGAAATTCGAGTTCATATAGAAAAAACAACTTCCAAAGCTCATTATGACCGAGCTTTGGAAGTTTTTCACGATTTAGGAATGGATGCCACCGAACTCAAAAATGGGGTTTTGATTTATGTTGCCGTAGAAGATCATCAATTTGTAATTTGTGGTGACAAAGGCATCAACGAAGTTGTTCCTGCCGATTTCTGGGATTGTACCAAAGATGTTATGGCGACCCAATTCAAGTCTGGAAACTTCAAGCAAGGATTAATAGACGGAATCACAAGAGCTGGTGAAAAATTGCAACACTACTTCCCTTATCACGAAAGTGACACGAATGAATTATCAAACGAAATATCTAAAGGTTAAAAAATGAAAAATTCCAAAAATATAATTCCAAATTCTACAGGGATTTTTCCGTTTACCTTTTTTTTACTTGGTTTTTTTACTTTCACTGTCAGTTTTGCACAATTTACAATTCCAGAAAAACCTAGTTTTCAAACTTCGGTTTATGATTATGCCAAGGTGCTAAGTGCAGATGAAAAAGCACAATTAGAAGAAAAACTCATTCGCTATTCTGATTCGACAACGACTCAAATTGTAGTCATTACCATCGAAAGTCTGAAAGGCGAAGATGTAAGTCTTTTAGCCACAAAATGGGGACAAACTTGGGGGATTGGCGGAACAGAAAAAGACGATAACGGCGTCGTTATTTTATTGGCAAAAGCCGAAAGAAAAATTGCCATCAACCCTGGCTATGGATTGGAAGACCGACTGACAGCTGGTATTGGCGGTGAAATAATCAGAAACATTATCATTCCTGAATTTAAAGCCGGAAGTTATTACAGAGGTTTAGACAAAGGTGCCGATGCGCTGTTTGATGTTTTCAAAGGCAAATACAAAGGCGAGAGAAAACAAAATAAAAACAAAAATTTTCCAATTTTACCACTGATTATCATTGTGGTAATTATTCTCGTTCTTGCTTCCAAAAATAAAAGAGGCGGAGGAGGAAATTCAGGAAATTCTGGCGGTGGCGGACCAAGTTTGCTAGATGTCATTATTTTAAGTAATTTGGGTCGTGGCGGATTTGGCGGCGGTTCCGGCGGATTTGGCGGAGGCTCTTCTGGAGGAGGATTTGGTGGTGGCGGCTTTGGAGGCGGTTTCGGCGGAGGAGGATTTTCTGGCGGTGGAAGCAGCGGAAGTTGGTAGAATTAAGTAATCGGTATTCGGTCCCGAGGCTTCGGGATTAGTATTCAGTCTATAAACCATCCTATTTAAAATTAATGCTATCACAAAAAACAAAATATGCGCTTAAAGCTTTGCTATTTTTAGCCCAGCAAGAGGAAGGTTATATTGCCCGAACTGTTGAAATTGCTGAAGCTGCCAATATTCCCAAAAAGTTTTTGGAACAAATCTTATTGGAGCTTAAAAGGGGGCATTTTGTGAGTAGCAAACAAGGAAAATTAGGCGGTTACTATCTCATAAAATCCAAAAACACCATCACACTGGCGGATATTCATCGCTTATTTGATGGTGCAATTGCGCTTCTTCCTTGTGCTTCCTTAAATTTTTACGAGCCTTGTTTGGACTGCAAAACCGAGTCGGAATGCCTATTAAGACTAGGATTTATTGCCGTTCGAGAAAAGACCTTGGCCGCGATGGAAAGTATTACCATTGCTTCTTTGATTAATAAATAAAAAATATTTTTAAACTCTACCATTTTTATAGAATTAATTATATATTTGCCGTCAAATTTAAAAAAATGAGGCATTTAAGAATTTATTATTTAGTATTTATTTGTTTTACTTTACATGCCCAAACCGAAAAAAATGTAGATCACCAAAGTTTGCTTTGGACCCGATATTACAATATTTTGACCTTAAACGACAAATGGACTGTACATTCTGAATTTGACAATCGTATCTTTTTAAACCCAGTCAAAGAAAACCTATATGAGTTTCGAATTCAAGGGCGGTTTAAAATGAATCCTGAAATTGAACTAGGAGCGGGATTTGCCTATTTTTCTACCGCTACTCAAGATCCCGAGATCCAACCTGACTTTAATCTGCCTGAATACCGTGGTCAACAAGATTTGATTTGGAAGCAAGAGTTTAAGAACTTTAGTTTGCAACAACGTTTTCAGGTGGAAGAACGATTTTTTCAAAATGCAAATAAGGAGGAATTACTGCCAGGAACGACTTTTTTTTGGAGATTTAGATATCGAATTCAAGGAGATTATACTTTTTGGAAAAAAGAACATCAATTTCTTAAAGCCATTATTTATGACGAACTAATGATCAATGGCGGAAAAAATATAATAAAAAATACCTTTGACCAAAACCGAATTTATGCTGCCTTACATTATGGTGTTAACAAAAATATCGCCATTGAATTGGGTTATTTAAAGAGTTTTCAACAACGTGCCAGCGGCGTTGATTATTTTGACCGGGACATCATTCGCTTTACATTTTTTCACAAAATTTATCTGTAAAAGACAGCCTAAAAAAAGTCCCTTCTTACAATATAAGTTGGGACTTTTCAGCAAAATTAAAAAAGGTTTCTTTATTCTCCCGCTTTTTGTTTTTGCAGGTCCTGCATTTTTGCTTTTCCAGCTTCTTGCATTGCTTGGTATTTTACAAATTGATCTGGAGTCAATATGGCTTTAATCTTGTTGTCGGTTGCTTCTTTATCTGCCATACGTTTTTTTCTCATCTCCTTTTTATCCGCATCTGAAAGCTCAACATTATTCTCTTTATTGGCTTTCATTTGAGCTCGCATTGCGTCCATTTTCACACTTTGCTCTGCAATAATCGGTTTGATTTGCGCTTGTTGTTTCGCATCTAAATTCAATTCGGTAGTCATTTTAGCCAACATAGCTTCGTTTCTTTGCTCGGGAGATTTCATTTCTTTCGAACCTTTTTCTTTTTTGTTTTTAGGAGCATTTGCTTCTTGCGAATAATTAGAAACTCCAACTAGTAGTAGTACTGCAATAAATAAATTTTTCATTTTATGTTTTTTTTAAGTTATACTTTTTAGACACTGCAATTAAAAAATGGTTTAATTGAGATTAAATTTCATCCTCGTCTTTCTGCTTTTCACGTTCCTTGCCCTTTTTCTTTTTACCGCGAAATTCTCCCATTTTATAAGTTAGTGAAAACATAGCATAGCGTTTGAGAACTGTATTTTCTTCATCGCGAATTGCTGTGGGCGACAAATTTCGGGTAACGCTTTGATTCTGATTTAAAACATCATAGACTTTCATTTTCAACATCATCTTCTTATCAAAAAAACTATACGACAAACTGGTATTCCACAAAAAGAAATCCTTTTTGAATTCACTTGAAATATTAGAATTGTAAGTATAACCAAAATCATTCCCGAAAACCCAATTTTCTGGCCAATAGGTAGTCGTTTGCAAATTTACATTGTGCAAAACAGTCGAATTGGCATCGATCAAATAATTTTCATATCGAGTCTCGTTGTAAGTAAACCGATACGAGGGCGCAATAGTTAAAAGTTCTCCATAATCATAACTTCCATAAATTCCAGGCGTCACTCTAATGGCACGAGTACTAAAAAATACCGCATTTGTAAATCCTTTGTCAAAAGAATAATTTCCATTTAAAGAAAGACCATACCGCAGGACGTGAGCCTCTTTTTTGATGCTCTGATTCCAGTTTCCGCCAAATGAGGTCGAAAAAGTATCATCGATATTGAAATAAGTAGTGGTTTTTTTTCCATTGGCATCAAATATCGCAGTCGATACGATTTCATTCTGATAAAAATCTGATTTTAAATAAATATTATAGCCTGTTCGAGCTCTAAAATTATAGTTTTTGAAACTAATACTAGCCGTTTGCGTTTCAGTGGGATTCAAATTTGGATTACCAATAATGGTGTTTAACGGATTTGCCAAATTCGCAACAGGCATCAATTGCAATGGCGTGGGAAGCGAATTACTATAATCGTATTTCATCGAGAAATACTTAGAACGACTTATTTTATATCTAATTTGTACATTGGTAAAGGGAAGAAAATACTTTTGATTCAAATCTGTTGCTTTATTCAAGTACAAGGAATGATTGTCATAATCCGTCACAGAGGTACTCGAATTGAAATTAAAGGTGTACTTGTTTTTCTCGTAAGTCACACCCACTTTCGGCCGCACCGAATTTCGACTTGACGATAAAAAATTAGATTGCGACTCATTTAAATCGGTATAGGATTGGGACGCACTATCAAAATCATAGGTTTTCAAGTCATTTTCGTCCCTACTCCAATCTAAATCTACTCCAACTCTAACACGCAAAGAGTCCGTAATTGGTTCTGTAAATTCTAAATCGGCTGAATACGACCCTAAAGTTGTGTTGGTCAAACTATTCTGATTTCGCTCAATATTGGGTCTGTTATTTACAAAAAAAACAGTTTTGGAGACAATCAATGCGTCGGAATCATTCGCACTATTGGTGTTGGTAAAAACAAAACTTAGATTTCGGGACTTTTTCTTGAACACTTTATTGAAATTGATGGTGTTCCCAAAAAGAAAATTATTGTTGTCTCTGGTTGATCTTGAATCACTTTCATTTAATGCCTCTCCTTTATCGTTTTGAGTATCACTGGAAAAAATAGTGCTATTATTTGAATGACCTTGACTTAAATTTGGTGTAAAGATCAGTCTCGTTGTAGGGTTTATTTTATATTCTAATTCAAAATTTGTTTTATTGGTAGTATTTTCGTTTTTAGTTTTAGATTCTGAATCGGTTATATTGGCTCCCGCCGGCAAAAAGTTAAGTTGTTTTGCTTTGCTTTCATTGGTGTTCGTAGTATTCTTAAAATCATAGCTTCCTACTGCTTCCATTTTTTTCGACCATTCGTCAGAATAACTGAAGCCGGCAATATTAGATTGTGTAATACCCTTTCCTCCTGCCGATGCTGTAACATCTTTTCTGTTATTCCGTCCTCCTCCCATATTATCAAACACGTCGTCCATCGAAAAACCAGTTGCATTTATGTTATTAGAGGAAGCGAGAACACTTATTTTCTGTTTGTTATTAAAAAAGTTTAAAATAAAGCTACTCTCATACCGATCACTAGACCCGTACCCCGCTAAAAATTTACCAAAAACACCTTTGTTTTTCTTTTCGTCAATTGTAATATTGATGCTCGCAAAGTCGGAAGTTGATTCTTGTTTTGCCAATTCTTCTTTTTTGGTTTTGAAATCGGAGACCTGAATTTTACTGATAATGTCCGCCGGCAAATTTTTCAATGCCATTGCACCGTCTTTATCAAAAAATGGCTTGCCGTTGACCAAAAACTGAGTCACATCTTTGCCGTTTACGGTGATTTTACCATCACTATCAATATCAACTCCGGGCAATTGCTTTAATAAGGTTTCTACATTGGCATCCGGACGGACTTTAAATGAGGCAGCATTAAATTCTAAGGTATCTTTTTTTATTCGAACCGGAACTTCCTGTACAATAACAACATCATTCAAGGCGTATTTGTTGTTTAATAAATATAATTTTCCGAAATTTTTATTTTCTAAAAGGCTAGGTTGTTCTTCGACAAAAGTCTGATAATCCGTATGATTTACTTTTAAAAAAACTGGGGTTTCGTATTTTTTTGTATTCAATTTAAATACCCCATTTTTATCCGTAGTAGTATAATCAATTACCGTCGAATCTTTAACATTTGAAAAAAATACGGTAGCAAACTCAATAGGCAATTGAGTATTGATGTCTAAAACGGTTCCGCTGACATTGATATCATTTTGCGCATTTGACGTAAGTAAAAAAAAGAAAAGTATAGAAAAACAAAAATATTTAGACATGTAGAATTCAGGATAAAAAAGACTTTGACTCAGAAAAAGCACAAAGGTTTAAAGATAAATATAAAACATTAATACAAACGTTTTTTTTAGTAAAAATCGTATCCCTTTTACCTACTATTACCCATAAAAAATCCCGATGGCTCGGGATTTCAAGTTTATTTTTCTCTAATATAAATATCGATGGGAACTCCTGAGAAATCCCAGTTTTCTCTGATTTTGTTTTCAAGATACCGTTTGTAAGGTTCCTTTACATATTGCGGCATATTGGCAAAAAACACAAATTGTGGTGTTAATGTTGGCAATTGCATACAATATTTGATTTTCACATATTTTCCTTTTGTCGCTGGCGGTGGATAGGCTTCAATCACTTTCAACATAAATTCATTGAATTTTGAAGTGGCGATTCGTTGTTGACGGTTTTCATAAACTTGTACGGTAGCTTCCAGGGCTTTCAACAAACGTTGTTTGGTCAATGCCGAAACAAAAAGAATAGGCACATCGGTAAATGGCATCAATTCTTTTCGGATTTTTTCTTCGTAATCACGGGTAGACATCGTGTCTTTTTCGACCAAATCCCATTTGTTTACCAAAATCACGACACCTTTTCGGTTTTTTTCGGCTAGCCAAAAAATACTTTGATCTTGACCTTCGAATCCACGAGTGGCATCAATTACTAAAATGCAAATATCGGCGTGTTCAATGGCTCGAACCGAACGCATCACGGAATAAAATTCCAAATCTTCTTTCACTTTCGCTTTGCGTCGAATTCCGGCAGTATCGACCAAGTTAAATTCAAATCCAAAACGGTCGAATTTGGTATCGATCGCATCACGAGTAGTTCCCGCAATGTCCGTCACCATAAAACGATCTTTTCCAATCAATGCATTAATAAAGCTTGATTTTCCAGCATTCGGACGACCCACAACGGCAAAACGAGGCAAAACTACTTCTTCTTTTGCAGGTTCAGGTTTGTCTGGAAAAGCATCGATCAAAGCATCTAATAAATCCCCTGTTCCACTTCCAGAAATGCTGGCAAATGTAAAATATTCGCCCAACCCAAGGTTATAAAATTCGACCGCATCTTTTTCGCGCATCGCATTATCAACCTTATTTACAGCCAATAAAACTGGCTTTGTAATCTTGCGCAACATTTTGGCTACAGCATCATCCATTGGCGTTATGCCTTCTTCGACATCCACCACAAAAATAATGACATCGGCCTCATCGATGGCCAATTCTACTTGCTTACGGATTTCACCTTCGAAAACGTCATCCGATCCACGGACATATCCTCCGGTATCAATTACAGAAAATTCTTTTCCGTTCCACTCGCTTTTACCGTAGTTTCTGTCTCGGGTCACCCCAGATACTGAATCTACAATAGCTTCTCTTCTTTGTATCAGCCTATTAAAAAGGGTTGATTTCCCCACATTAGGTCTTCCTACTATCGCAACAATATTATTCATTTTTTTGATTTTAGATTGCAGATTTTAGATTTTAGATTTTGGCTAACCAAAATCATTATGCGCTTAAAATCAAACAATAAAGTATTTTTAATTTTTTGCAAAGGTAGTGTTAAATACCATACTATCAATTTTTTTACTATTTTGCAGTGCTTTTAACTTAAATTCATTTTTTTTAAAGTTAAACCACATAGAAAAATGATTTTTTTAATAGAAAGTCGCTTCGCTTAACATAGTGTTCAAAACTATGTGTAAATAAAATACCTATTAAAACCTGTAATTTATGTTTTTCTATTAAATCTATGTGGTTTAAAATAATAGTCTAACCTAAAAAATTGTTGTTATGGATGCCAATAATGAAATCAGACTTCGGCTTCGATTTTACAAAGATGTGAATGAAAACATTGCGTCCGTACGTCAAAAATTCGAGCAATTTAAACTGACGAATTCCAAAGATTATCATTTAAAAACGAAACACAATCACATTTGGATAAATATGCCCGAATCTAAACGCGAATATTGGTCACCTCATTTGCACTTGGAATTGGAAGCCAAAGAAAATAACGAAACTCACATCCGAGGATTGTTTGGTCCAGACCCTACGTTGTGGACGCTTTTTATGTTTCTGCACTTTATGGTAGCGGGAATTTTTGTGATTTTCAGCGCCATCGCCTACTCCGACTATGTCTTAAAACAACCCACCGCGATGGATTTGATCGTGATGTTGCTAATGGTTATCGTTTGGTTTTTGCTGTATTTCATCGCAAGACAAATCCGATTCCAAGGCAATGGACAAATGAATGAATTGGAAGCAAAGTTTTTGGAGATTTTGGAATTAAAAGAGCCAACTTTATGAAAATCATTTGGACAGAAACCGCTTTAGAAAGTTTTGAAGAAATTGTAGACTACATAAGTAACAAATTCACTCTGAAAGAAGCCAATGATTTCTTGGACAAAACAGAAGCTTCGTTGATAATTATTTCCAATAATTTGGAAGTAGGAAGTCAATATAAAAAAACAAAGTACAGACAGTTTTTAATTGCAAAACAAACCTACTTATTCTATAAAATCGAGAACAAAATTATTTATTTGTCGGTTTTTTGGAATAATGCTAAGAATCCAATAGGCTTAAACACGATACTTAGAACGTAATTTTGCCATAACAACATTGTGTTCCATAACTCTTCCTGACTTTATATCTTCCTCGCTTTTTTGAAGTTTTTGCAATAAAACTTCCTCTGGAAATAGCAATTCTGTGATTTTTTTTATTTCTTGAGGCGTAAAGTTATTTTCTTTTAATTTGCGATAATAAGTAGCATTTTTTAAATTCAAGTTTTGAATAAAATATTCTGCCTTGAAATACGAATTACTCACTAAAGCAGGTAAATTAGAAACGTATTTATCATATTCTTCCACCAATTGTATCATAATACGAGATTTTTTATGTTACTATTTGACAAATATATAGATATTTTTTGAGAAAAAGTTTTTTTGGAGCTATTTCCAGCTTTACACCTCCATCTTTTTTTCGGTAAAAAAACCTCAAAAAAGGATTTTCGTTGTAATCGGGGCAATAATCTAATCGTAGAAAATTAATTAATTACTAAATTATAACCTTCGTTATTTTGCCCACTTGTAAAAAGCTTTTGCATTTGATCTTTTCTACATTTCAGAATCAATGTATCTCCGGAATAAATTTCAATCTCTTTAATGCCAAAATAGTCAGGTTTTATACCCTTTTTCATATCAAACATATACGTTTCAGAAGAATCAATTTTCACTTCATAGTCATCAAGGGTTTCTTCACCTACCATAAAACCTTTTTCAATATATTCTTTATTTAGTTTTTCAATCGCTACTTGATCAATTTTTACTTTTACAGTGATTTCATCCTTTCTATTGTTAATAATAAATGATGCAGCAGTTGGATCACAAGAAAATAAAAGTAATAAGAGTGATAAAAAAATTAAGTTTTTTACAAAATTCATAGAATTTCTATTTTTAGTTATATTTTTTTTGAAAACAAATCACATTACTGATTATACCCAAACCTTTTCAACATATTCGCGTTACTTCTCCAGTTTTTATTCACTTTTACATATAATTCAATATGGATTTGTTTGCCAAAAAATTGCTCTAAATCGGGGCGAGCTTCCATTCTTGCCTATTTTTAAAAACCTGAAAAAAATTATTTACTTCTTTTGATATTGCTCAACTCCAATAAATCAGAGGTATTCAGTACTTTCTTGAAACTAATTTCTTTTAGTCCGTTATAAAGAACTTTATCTCCTGTCCATAAAGTGGCTTTCAAAAATCTCGTTAATGCTACGAAATCTGTGTCATCAATATCGATATCTTTTGTGATTTTTTCTGAAGACAACCAAATTTCAATTGGAATAATTTCTTCGTTGATGAATTTTATTTTAGTAAGGATTTGTAAATAAGAAACTTCTAATTGGTCGTCTGATAATTTTGAGATTTTCTTTAATTTTTCCCAATGCTTCTGAATTTCAAATCGCATATAACTGCAACTATAAAATTCAAAATGTTTGCTGGAATTAAAAATTAAATCACCAATTATTCCATCAGAATTAAGAAGCGCACTGAAGATAATATTAGTGTCGACGACAATTTTCATTTAACCAATCGGTTTCTGTTCTCAGCCCACCACCCTTTTTTCACTTCTTGGGATAAAGCATCAACATCAGATTGTGTGGCTTTCGATTTGGAAGTCGCTTCTTTGTAGGTCAAATAGTCCACCAAACTTTGAAGTCCAGTAGTGTCAACAAAAGACGGAAGTCTAATAATTATTTCTTTATTTGTTCTTTCTATAAGCATTTTTACAACTATTTATTCTCAAAGTTAATCATTATTTTTAGAAACAGTTTGTTTTTTAAACTTTAAACCTGAAACTTTAAACAAAAAACTACTGATTATACCCAAACCTTTTCAACATATTCGCGTTGCTTCGCCAGTTTTTGTTGACTTTTACATACAATTCGATGTGAATTTGTTTGCCAAAAAATTTCTCTAAATCGGCACGAGCTTCCATTCCTACTTGTTTTAGGGCGATTCCTTTGTGACCAATAATGATTCCTTTTTGAGTTTCACGTTCCACCATAATCAGCGAACGAATTCGGATGATATTTTCGTCTTCGAAGAATTCTTCGGTTACGATTTCGACCGCGTATGGAATTTCTTTGCTGTAATTCAACAAGATTTTCTCACGGATGGTTTCGTTTACGAAGAAACGTTCTGGTTTATCTGTCAATTGATCTTTAGGATAATACGCGGGAGATTCGGGCAATAACGCGATGATTCTTTGAAAAACTTCGGGAACATTAAAATTTTGTAAAGCTGAAATGGGATAAATTTCGGCATTGGGAACTTTCTCTGTCCAGAAAGCAACTTGAGTTTCCAATTGCTCTTGATTGGAGTTATCAATTTTATTTAAAAGCAATAAAACTGGAATTTTGGAATGGATGATTTTATTGAAAAAAGCTTCGTCTTTCAACTCTTGCTCACCAATTTCGACCATATAAACCAAAATATCGGCATCTTCAAAAGCGGATTTCACGAAGTTCATCATCGATTCCTGCATTTCGTAAGCGGGCTTGATGATTCCGGGAGTATCTGACAAAATCAATTGAAAATCTTCGCCGTTTACGATGCCTAGAATTCTATGTCGAGTAGTTTGCGCTTTCGAGGTGATGATGGATAATCTTTCGCCCACGAAGGCATTCATCAAAGTGGATTTCCCCACATTTGGATTTCCGATGATATTTACAAAACCTGCTTTATGTGCCATAACATTATATTTTATAATTATAAAAAGCCACTCAGTAAAAATGGCTTTTCAATTCCTATTCCTAAAGAATGTCAACCCAAGAGGTTGTTTTTCGGCTACAAAGGTACAATGGAATCTACGATTTACAATATAAAATATATGCTGCTTTACTTAACTTCGAATTGATAAATTGTAGTTTGGCTATAGGTTTCGTTAGGATTCAATATTGTATTTGGGAAATTATCGTGATTTGGCGAGTCGGGAAAATGTTGCGTTTCGAGACAAAATCCTGAACGTTTTGGATAGGACTTGCCGTTTTTACCATTTTGAATGTTCAAATAATTCCCCGAATAAAATTGCACTCCCGGCTCAGTTGAATATACTTTCATTGTTATTCTTGAAGCAGAATCTGAAACAGTTGCAACTTGACTTAACACATCGTTTTCCTTATTTAAAACCCAATTATGATCGTATCCAATTCCTTGAATTAATTCGATATAATCATCTTCGATGCGTTCTCCTATTTTATGAGGCACTCGAAAATCCATTGGAGTGTTCGATACAGTCCGAATTTCTCCCGTCGGAATTGCACCGGCATCGGTTGGTGTAAAATAATCTGCATTTAATACCAAATCGTGCGAAGTAACAAGTCCCTCTCCAGCTCCTTTTAGATTGAAGTACGCGTGATTGGTCAGATTAATTACGGTTTTGGCATCTGTTTCAGCGGTGTAATCGATTCTTATTTCATTCTTATTAGTTAGCGAATAATTCACTTTTACTGTCAGATTTCCGGGATAGCCTTCTTCCCCATCAACTGAAAGATACGCAAGCTCGAGACATTCTTCGTCATTTTCATTTGCAAAAAGCCTTGCTTTCCAAACCACTTTATCGAAACCCTTTTGCCCACCGTGGAGTGCGTTTTCCCCGTTATTTACAGCTAATGAATAGTCTGTCCCATCCAGCATAAACCTACCTTTTGCAATTCTATTAGCATAACGACCGGCTATAACTCCAAGGTAAAAATCATCTTTTAGATAATCATCAATTGAGTCATACCCCAAAACGACATCTAGGGCGGAATTATCCGTTATAGGCACAAAACACGAGACAATTCTTGCTCCATAATTGGTGATTTGACAAACAAAACCGTTCTTGTTTTTCAAATTGAACAGAGCAACTTCCTGGTTGTCTATTTGCTTTTTAAAATTTTCGTTAGATACAATTGTATTCTTCATCATTTTTTTAATATCAATTTTGTCTTCCATACTTTGCGAAAAGGTCGCAACCAATTTGCTGAAAAAAGAAAAACTTCAGCATAAAAAATACGCTGAAGTTTTCTGTTCCATTAATTTAAACCTTGTTCTATTGAAATTGTCATTCTACCAGAATATGGTGTATAACGCAACCAGCACTCCGGAAATGAGCAAGGCTCCTGCCAAGAACGAATTATTTACTTTGAACATTGAAGAATCAATTTCCAATCCTTTAGATTTAACGCCACGTTTTTCGTCGATTAAACTAATAATAATCATTACTCCAACACAAATAGCAAATACAAATCCCATTCGATCTAAAAATGGAATTTCATATATACTTGTTCCGTCTTCTTGAGGCACTAAAGCCGAAAAACCAGATGAATGTAAAAATTCTAAATTCATCATTTTAGGCAAGAATTTGAATAAAACTGACAAAGCGAAACCTCCAATAGTGGCAAACATAGCCGCATTTGAACTTGTTTTTTTCCAGAAGAATCCTAGGATAAACATTGCAAAAATACCTGGACTTACGAAACCGGTGTACTCTTGAATAAATTCGAAACCTCCTTTTTTGTCAATTCCCAAATGAGGAGCAATCACTACCGCGAGCAACATCGCCACTAAAACGGTCAATTTACCCACACGAACCATTTTCTTTTCACTACAATCTACATCAATTTTTTTCTTGTAAATATCCAAAGTAAAAATGGTAGAAATACTATTTACTTTACCTGCCAATGAAGCTACAACCGCGGCAGTTAAGGCTGCAAACGACAATCCTTTTAAACCCACAGGCAATAAATTCAATAATACTGGATACGATCGATCTGGATTTAACACCCCATCAGGTCCTAATAATTCCGTTTGCAAACCGCCTTTCATATAAATTACATAAGCCGCAATACCCGGTAAAACTACAATCACAGGCATTAATAATTTCAGGAAAGCAGCAAATAAAATACCACTTCTAGCCGTTTTTAAATCGGCCCCAAGCGCTCGTTGCGTGATGTATTGGTTACATCCCCAATAATTTAAATTTACAATCCACATACCTCCAAGTAAGACTGTAAGTCCTGGCAAACTTGGAAAATTGGGGCTGTCTTTTTTAAATATCATATGAAAATGGTCTCCCGATTGATCCATCATATAATTGAATCCCTGAACCATTCCGTGTTGTCCGTTTAATTCGGCCACTTTATCTAAAGCCAAATAAGTGGTTACCAACCCTCCGAAGATCAAGAACACTACCTGAATAACATCGGTATAACCAATTACTTTCATACCTCCAAGCGCAATAATTATGGCAAAGAAAGCTAAACCATACATACACAAATCGAGGTTGATACCAGAAATTCCGTTAATGGCCAATGCACCCAAATAAAGTATTGAGGTTAAATTTACAATTACATACAATAACAACCAGAACACCGCCATAATCATCGCTATATCTCCGTTGTATCGTTGATGCAAAAACTGAGGCATCGTGTAGATTTTATTCTTTAAGTACACTGGAATAAAAAATATGGCTACAATAACCAAGGTCAAAGCCGCCATCCATTCGTAGGTTGCAATGGCTAAACCCATTTTGAATCCATTTCCTGACATTGCAATAAATTGTTCAGAAGATATATTGGATGCGATTAAAGATGTTCCAATAGCCCACCACGTAAGAGATCCTTCGGCTAAAAAGTAATCGTGAGAAGCAGTATGAGAGGCAGTTTGTTTTCGTTTGTAAATCCAATAGCCATAGCCTGCTACGATAAAAAAGTAAACGAGAAAGACTAAATAGTCGGCAATTTGTAATGTATTCATAATTTTGGTTTTGTTGGTGATTTAATTTGGTTAATACTATAAATGTTTATGCTAATAAAATATGTTAAAGCTTATATTGTTCTTACTTTTTGTTCCCATTTCCAAGCACTTTCCATGGCTTGGTCTAAGGAAGATGCTGTTTTCCAACCCAGAATTTCATTTGCTTTGCTAGTGCTTGCATAGGCTGATGTCACATCACCCTCTCGCCTGTCGACTATTTTGTAAGGAAATGGTTTGCCACTCACTTTTTCAAAACTCGCAATTACTTCTAAAACAGAACTTCCTACACCTGTTCCTAAATTGAAAATTTCAATTTTATCTGAATTTTTCTTAGATAATAAACGCTGTAAAGCAATCACATGGGCTTTTGCCAAATCGACCACGTGAATATAATCGCGAATACAAGTACCATCTATGGTGGGATAATCGTTGCCATATACCATCAATTCCTTTCGCAAGCCAATACCTGTTTGAGTAATGAAAGGGACTAAATTCTGAGGAACACCAACTGGCAACTCGCCTATTTCGGCAGAAGGATGTGAACCTATAGGATTAAAATAGCGAAGCAATATAGCATTTATATTACTAATTTTGGTAACATCTGTAATAATTTCTTCTCCTATTTGTTTGGTATTGCCATAAGGCGACATCGCTGGCTTGATCGGAGCGTTTTCGTCAATGGGCATTACATCGGCTTGGCCATAGACTGTACAAGACGAACTGAATATAAAATAAGCTTCTTCTTTTTTCTCTAATTCTTGAAGCAAATAAACCAAAGACGCAATATTGTTTTCATAATACAACAAGGGATTCGTAACGCTTTCGCCGACCGCTTTTGAAGCCGCAAAATGAATCACTCCACTAATATCTTGATGTCTTTGAAAAAAATCTTGAACTGATGACTTTTCTCGTAAATCTAATTTTTCGAAAATAGGTTCTTTGCCAGAAATGGCAACAATACCTTTTAAAACATCTTCAGTAGTATTCGAAAGATTGTCGATTACAACCACTTCAAATCCTACGTTTTGCAATTCGACAACCGTATGTGAACCAATAAAACCGAGCCCTCCTGTAACTAATACTTTCATAAATTATCTGGTTTTATAATGAATGTCAGACAAATCTCTTAACATTTGAGCGCTTTTTTCAGCTGTGATATCCCGTTGCGATTCGCCCATCATTTCGTAGCCGACCATAAATTTTTTAACCGAAGCCGAACGCAACAATGGCGGATAAAAGTGCATATGAAACAACCATTCTGGATGTTCGAGACCATCTGTTGGCGCTTGATGAATTCCGGATGAGTAGGGAAAAGAGGTTTCAAAAAGATTGTCGTATTTGGCAGTCAATTGTTTTAAAATCAAAGCATACGTAATTACTTCTCCCGGAGTAAAATCGGTTATTTTAGTAACGTGACGTTTGCTCACAATCAAAGTCTCGAAAGGCCAAATTGCCCAAAAAGGAACTAAAGCCACAAAATGTTCGTTCTCGATCACAATTCGTTCTTTGGCTTCTAATTCTTTTTCTAAATAATCTAAAAGCAAGTTACTTCCGTTCTTGTCAAAATACGCTTTTAGACTATTTTGTGTTTTTTCGATTTGAGTTGGCAAGGATGACTGCGCCCAAATTTGACCGTGTGGATGCGGATTACTGCACCCCATCACACTGCCCTTATTTTCAAAAATTTGAACGTAATTGATATAATCTACATTTCCTAAATCGGTATATTCTTTTTGCCAAGTGCGAATGATGTCTGCTATAGTGGGCAAATCCATTTCTGGCAAGGTTATGTTGTGTTTTGGCGAAAAACAGACCACTCTAGAAATGCCTCTTTCAGGTTTGGCTTTAAAGAAAGTAGCGTCTTGACTTTCTTCAAACTCAATTTCTTCTTGTTTTAAGGCAGCAAAATCATTTTCAAACACAAACGAACTGGTGTACTGTGGATTTATCTCTCCGTTGGCTCGTACATTTCCGGGACACAAATAACATTCCGGATCGTATTCCGGTCTGCTATCATCGGCAACGGTTTCTTTCTGGCCTTGCCACGGGCGCTTGGCTCGATGCGGAGATACCAAAACCCATTCGTTGATTAAAGGATTAAATCTTCTGTGCGGATCTTCGTAGATATCAAATTTTTTCATGTCCGTTAATTATTATACAATGATGTACCGTTTGACACTTTAACATCATAAATTTTCAAATCTATATTAAATTTTTCGAAGTACAATTTGGTGAATTTTTCTTTAATGACTGCTTCGCTTCCTTTTTTGACTAAAGTAATCGTGCATCCTCCGAATCCGCCTCCCATTAATCTCGACCCAATTACATCTTCTTCGGCTTTGGCTAAATCTACCAAATAATCCAACTCGACACAGCTTACTTCATAATCATTGGACAAACCATCGTGAGTTTCGAACATCAATTTTCCTAAAGTCGCAATGTCGCCTTTGTCGAGGGCTTCACAAGCCTGAATAACGCGTTTGATCTCTTTTACAGCATACAAGCTTCTTTTAAAAACAGTATCCGACATTTTAGATTTTAAACTAATCAATTGATCAACATCGCAGTCGCGGAAACTTTCAATCTGAGGAAAATTTTCGTGAATAATTCGCAGTCCTTCATTGCACTCAAGGCGTCTGTTATTGTATTCAGAGGTAAACAAAGAGTGTTTCACATTGCTATCGAACAAAATCAAAGAATAATCAACAAAGTTGGCTTCGTGATAGGTGTAGTCTAAAGTGCGACAATCGATTTTGATCACTTTGTTTTCTAATCCCACAACGCTAGAAAACTGGTCCATAATACCACAATTGATGCCCACCCAATGCTCTGCGCTTTGTCCCATTAGGGCAATATCAATTGATTTAATACCCAAATTGAACATTTCGTTTATACCATATAAAAAGCCACATTCCAAAGCCGCTGAAGACGAAAGCCCAGAGCCAGTTGGAATATTACTACTGAACGAACAATTAAAACCACCAACTTTGAATCCTTTCAATTTCAATTGCAACAAAACTCCTCTCAAATAATTGGTCCAAACCACATCGGTCAATTGCGGCTCTTGTGTAACATCGATGCCTACCGACTCGTCGAGATCAATAGCATAAATATTAGCCGTGTTTGTATTGTTTTTTTCGAAAGCAAAACAAATAATTTTATCGATTGCGGCAGGCAAAACATATCCATCATTATAATCAATATGTTCTCCGATAATGTTTATTCTTCCGGGCGACAAAACCACTTTATCTGCCACGGAATTAAACTTTTGTTGAAAAAAATCAGTTGTTTTTTTTACCAAAATCTCATTCATAATCTAACTATTTAAATACTATACTTGAAGGTTTCCCTATTATACTACTGATGCCATCTGTGACAAAAACAATCTTCTGAACGAAATGAAAATACTCGCCTCTAAAACCTTACTAAAAAAAATAAATCCATAATAATACTTACATCAAAATAGGATAAACGTTTTATTTAGTTTGAATTTTTATTAAATATGAAAAACAAAAATAAAATAATTATTTACTTTTACACACCAGTACCTACCAGTTTGTTGTAATTTTGAATAAAATAGAAATCCATCATGAAATTCATACATATTCAACCCCATCGAGGAATACCAAAATACAAACAGATCATTTCCTCCATCGAAAAAAATATTGATTCCGGTCAGTTAAAAAAAGATGAAAAATTACCTTCTATCAATAAAGTGTGTCTTGAGTTTTCACTCTCACGCGACACCGTTTTGCAAGCGTATGAAGAACTAAAAAAAAGGGGCGTAATCTACGCAATTCTGGGTAAAGGCTACTACGTTAAGACCACTGAAATCAATATAAAGCATCGTATTTTCGTGCTTTTTGACGAGCTGAACAGCTTCAAAGAAGACCTCTATAATTCCTTCCTCCTGCAGGTAGGGAAAGACGTTCAAGTTGATATTTATTTCCATCATTTCAACACTAAAGTCTTCCAAAAACTAATCGATGAGAGCAACGGAAATTACACCAAATACATTATTATGCCAACAAATTTAGTTGGAGCCTCCTCAGCTATTCAAACCCTACCAGTTGACGAAGTCTTTATCCTAGACCAAACCAATCCCGAATTGAAACTCTACCCTGCGATTTTTCAAAACCATCAAAAAGACATCTACAATTGCTTGGTTTTAGGGAAAATCAAATTGAATAAATACCAGAAACTTATCTTAATTTTTCCCGGCTTTCGCGAGCCTTTAGGAATGAAGTTGGGGTTTGAAGATTTTTGTAGGGATTATGGTTTCGCTTTCGAAATTATCACTGAATTCAAAAATAGAGTATTACAAAAAGGGGAGGTTTATATTATTCCCAACGATCGAGATTTGGTACGAGTCATCGAAACCTCAAAAAATCAGGATTTGAAAATCGGTCAGGATTTTGGCGTTATTTCGTACAACGAAACACCTTTAAAAAAAATTATCGAAAACGGCATCACAACCATTTCCACCAATTTTGAACTAATGGGAAGAGTTCTAGCGCAAATGGTTTTAAAAAACAATAAGGATCAAATAGAAAATAAATGCCATTTGATCCTTAGAAACTCGTTATAAAAAATGTACTAGTTGCAGCTTATTGTAGCAGTTTCTGTTACAAAAACTCAAGAGTGCGCTCCAAAGCCATTCCTCTGGATCCCTTTATCAATATCGAACTAGTATCTATGGACAAATTCTTTAAAAAGTTAGAAAAAGCATCGAATGTTTCAAAAAAATGCAAGTTCTCGCTGCTCATTTGGTGCTTATAAAATTCTTTACCTACAAAGTACACAGTCGCATCCTTTTGCTTCACTAACAAATTCACCAAGGTTTTATGCTCAACAAAACTATCCTCACCTAGCTCGAACATATCGCCCAAAATCAAAATCTTGTTTGAATTATCCAATTGCAAAAAATTCTCGATCGCAACTGCCATACTACTCGGATTGGCATTATAAGCATCTAAAATAATCTGATTCGTTCCTTTGGTTATCATTTGAGAACGATTATTTTCGGGGATATAACTTTCTAATGCCGCTTTGATATCCTGATCTTCAACGCCAAAATATTTACCCATCGTAAGCGCCGCATTGATATTATTGGCATTATATAAGCCTATCAAATGGGTTTGAATCAGAAGGTCCGCATATTGAATTGCAACAAACGGATTCGCCTTGATTGTACTGATAACCACATCGGCATTTTCTCTATTGATACCGAAGGAATAGGATTGAAATGCCTTTGATTTTTCTACTTGAATTTTATCTTCTAAGTTAATAAAAGCCAATTTAGAATGGGCTGCGATGTAATTATACATCTCACTTTTGCCTTTGATAACCCCTTCTACGCCACCAAAACCTTCTAAATGTGCTTTTCCAAAATTGGTAATATAACCATAATCAGGCTGGGCTAATTCGCAGAGAAATTCTATTTCTTTTTGGTGATTGGCACCCATTTCTACAATTCCGATTTCGGTGTGCTGATCAAAAGACAATAAAGTTAAAGGCACACCTATATGATTGTTCAAATTTCCAACAGTGGCTTTAGTTCTGTATTTTTTAGAAAGCACAACATGTATCAATTCTTTGGTGGTCGTTTTCCCGTTGCTGCCAGTAAGAGCAATAATAGGTAATTTCAAATATTGTCGATGAAATTTGGCTAATTCCTGAAGTGCCATCAAACTATTTTCTACTAGAATAGTCCTTTGGTCGATGTAATAATTTGGATTATCAATAATTACGTAAGAAGCTCCTTTGTCAAGCGCTTCTTTGGCAAAAGTATTGGCATCGAAATTGTCCCCTTTGATAGCTACAAAAAGGGATTTAGGCTGGATTTTTCGGCTGTCAATGCCAACCGAATGGCTTTCTAAAAACAAACTGTGAAGGTATGAAATATCCATCTGATAATGATTTTAAAAAAGAAAAGCCCTAATCAAAGGGCTTTTCGTATTGTTATTTAAAAGATTAGTTTCTAGCGGTTTTTCTTTTATCAGACTTAGCCCCAACTTTAGACATGGCGCATCTAAAACCTATGTAGTCCGTAGCCATATCTTGAGGGAAATACCTTCTTTGGGCTGGATCAAGCCAATAGGCTCTATCTCTCCAAGAACCACCTTTGTAAACTCTGACATTATTATCGATCAAAGTAGTTCGCTTGTTATTTTTATCGTAGTTTCTGACCATATTCCCTAAACTATCAACCTTAACATTGTGTTTAGGAGAATTGTACATCGCTCTATCGTCTTTCAATTTTTTAGAATCCGTCTCTGAATCGCCAAAATTATAGTACCTTGTAGATTGCTTGTCACCATCTCTGTAATCGATATTATCGCTTTTATCGAAATTTTGTCTCAGATAAGTTTCGTTTTCATCCACTGGAACCTGAGCAATTTGACCCGGAAAACTAGTAGCTATTTTTTTACCATTACTTAAGGTGGCATACTGAATACTATCTTTTCCGATAATTTTCACTTTACCGTCTTTACCAATTTTATTTTTGGTGTATTGATTTCCTCTAAAATAGTTAAAATCATTCGCTTCATTATCTACAATCGGTCTGTACACGTCCATAACCCATTCGGCTACATTTCCAGACATATCATACAAGCCGAAATCGTTAGCTGGATATTTTTTAACTTGGTTGGTTATATCAGCACCATCATCAGACCATCCGGCAATCCCACCATAATCTCCATTTCCTTGTTTGAAATTGGCCAATTGATCGCCTTTGTTTTGTCTTTTCCCAGAACGCGTGTAGCTACCAGACCAAGGGTATTTTTTCTGTCCTTTATAAATATTGTATTCTCTTTGTCCTACATCGGCAGCAGCGGCATACTCCCATTCTGCTTCCGTTGGAAGTCTGTATTCTGGCAATAAAATACCTGAGGAACGTTGTGCATAAATATTAGTAGGAGGAACCACTTTTCCGCCTTTTGGCGCTTTTGGTTGACGAATGCCACCTTTTTTATCAGCATATTTTCCGGGCAAAACAATTTGTGCATCTCCACCATAAGTAGATGTTGGCGAGATTAAATAGGTATCGGTATCAAAATTGCTATCAGCGGTTACGTCCAATGTTTTAGCATTTTTTTTAAGATATCCGTTTTTTTCTAGTAACGCTTCATTTACACGATTGGTTCTCCATTTTGCAAATTCAACTGCCTGAATCCAATTGACTCCAACAACAGGATATTGCGAATACGAAGGATGTCTTAAATAATTGTTGGTCATCGTTTCGTTATAACCCAATCTGTTTCTCCAAACTAAAGTGTCTGGTACTGCACCTGGATACACATCTTTGTACCTTTCATCTGTTGGTGGGGTTACTTTTTTGGTCCAATCCAAATATTCTAAATACATCGCATTGGTTACTTCGGTTTCGTCCATGTAAAAGGACTGAATGTGCTGTTGATTAGGGGTGTTGTTCCAATCATGCATAACATCATCTTGAACTTTTCCCATAGTAAATGTTCCTCCTTCTACAAACACTAAACCGGGGCCAGCTTCTTGTTTTTTACTTGGAGATCCTTTTTTACTATCTACATTCCAACCTGTTCCTTGGGAAGTGCCTTTGGAGCTAGATTTTTTGCTACAACTAGAAAAACCAACGATCAAAATCATTGATAATATCAAACGTAAGGCCATAATTTTATTTACTTTCATTTTTTTGTAGGTTAAAATTTGAGTGGTGCAATATAATAATTAACCATTAAACCACAACAACATTTTTTTATTTAATAAACTGAACTGTGTATTCTTTCTGTATATCACAAAACACAAACGCAAATTTATATTATTTATTATTAAAATTACACTAAATGATATATTTTTACTCCCCGTAATATATTCCTAATTATTGCGTTTTACAAAATTATGAGAAAAACACTTTTAGCGTATTTATTCCTAATTCCTTTCGTTTCTTTTGCGCAAATCAAAGGAGACCTAACACTAGAATGGCTTGAAAAGAAAGAAATGTTTTTTGGTGAAAGCAAACTAAATATCCCACAATTTGCGGGAAACAGCTTCAATTATGACTCAGGTAAAAAGGCACTTTTTTTCATATACAACTTGAATGATTCTTCACTTGGAAATAATGTTCAGTTGTCGAATATAGTTTATGAGCCCCTAAACGAAACTCAAATTGGCGACCTAGACCCATTAAATATCCCAAAAACGGCTTCTGCAATTATAAAAATAAACGAATCAAGAGACCTAAAACAAGCGTTCCTTGTACTTTCACCTATTATCAAGGACGATTTTGGCTACAAACGAATTAAATCCTTTTCATATACCCTAAATAATAGTAGCGCATCGCGCATTTCACAAACTAAAGCAGCGGCAGCAATTTCAAATTCTGTTCTAGCCACCGGAGATTGGCATCAGTTTTATATAGAAAAATCTGGTGTCTATAAAATTTCAAGAGGGTTTTTGCAGCAATTGGGACTCAATATCAACGGTATCGACCCAAGAAAATTAAAAATTTATGGCAACGGAGGCCGCATGCTTCCCCTATCGAATGCTACTTTTTACCCCGAAGACTTAACTGAAAACGCCATTCAAATCATTGGCGAAAGCGATGGTGCTTTTGACAATGAAGATTACATTTTATTCTATGCAGAAGGCGTCGACACTTGGAATGATGAAAGTCAAACCAACCTTAACTTGTACGACACCAAATCTTACTATTATATTACCATACAAGGCAATGACGGGAAAAGAATGGCAACGATGGCGCAGCCATCTGGCAGCAGCACCTTGAATTTAAGCACTTTTGACGACCGTCAATTTTACGAGCTAGACTTAACCAATATTGGAAAACTGGGAAGACAGTGGTTTGGCGAAGTGTTTGATATCAACCAAGACCAAGAATTTTCGTTTAGTTTTCCCAATGTAGACACTGCTACGCCTATAAAAGTAAGCCTCAACACCGCTTCGGTAGCCTATACACCCACAAGTTTTAAGGTTTCGGCCAATGGACTTGAGATCGGAACTATGTCGTTTCCTGCGCTAGTGCAATATTCCGGAATTTTATTTAATGCAGCGTCTTTGCCGGGCAACACAACTTTTCCTGCCTCAGAAAATGTAAAAATAAAATTGTCTTACAATAACAACAGCGTCCCAGGGTCGAAAGGTTACTTGGACAAAATTATACTGACCGCCAAACGAAAACTTCAAGGCTATGGCAAACAATTTCTTTTTCAATATGATTTATCGTATGCTAGCTTAGGAATTGTAAGTTATGCACTGTCGAATGCCATTGGAATTTCGCAAGTTTGGGATGTCACTGACATTTATAATGCAACCAAATTAGAAAACGCCAATCAAGCATCGTTTTCATTTAAGGCTAATTTAGGACAACTACGAAAATATGTTGCCGTAGACCCCGCAGATTATTACACTCCATTGAAAACGAGTAAAACAAAAATAACCAATCAAAACCTGAAAGGAACTCTTTTCAAAAACACCCAGGGACAGTTTCAAGATTTAGATTACCTCATAATAGCACCTGCTTTCCTAGCCGGTCAAGCCGAAAAACTAGCTGATTTTCACCGTTCTTACTCCAATTTGAATGTAAAAGTACTTAGCCTTGAAACCATCTATCAAGAATTTTCTTCAGGCAAGCAAGACATTGCAGCCATTAGAAATTGTATAAGATACGTGTATCAAAATGCCTCAGCTGCAGACAAAAGAATAAAATATGTCAATCTCTTTGGAGATGCGTCCTATGATTATAAAAACAAAACTCCGAACAACACTAATATCGTACCCATATATCACGCATTGAATAGCAATACCACAGGAGAATCCTCCTATGCATCGGATGACTTCTACGCATTGATGGATAATAATGAGGGTGATATCGGCGGTTTTTTTGGAGGAATTGACATTGCGGTGGGCCGAATGATCAATGACAACAGTTCGCAAGCAGACGAAATGGTAAACAAAGTAATCGAGTATCATGACGTGAAATCGTATGGAAATTGGAGAAACAATTATGTGATGGTGAGTGACGATTCCGATAAATCATCAGACGCCAGCTTGCAAAACAGACAAAATACTTTAGCTGATAAAATCACCTTCGAAAAACCATTTTTGAATGTGAACAAAGTGCTTTTGGACTCCTATGTTCAGGAAGCTTCTGCTGGAGGATCGCGTTATCCTAAAGCTAGAAACGATTTCTTCAGCGCCTTCGAAAAAGGATCTTTGGTGGTGAACTATTTAGGTCATGGTGGCGAGGACGGCCTTGCGAGCGAACGCCTATGGGAAAAATCCGATGGGCAAAATTTAAGCAATCAGTACAAATACCCTTTATTTATTACCATTACTTGCGATTTTTCGCGATTTGACAATCCATCGAGACCCACAGCGGGCGAATACACGTATTGGAATCCCAAAGGCGGAGCCATTTCTATGATTACCACCATTCGTGAAATTGGCCAATTTAGCGCAGAAAATTTTAATGATGTCTTGGCACGAAATTTATTTTCATACGGCTCAAATAATTATACTTCGATAGCCGAAGCCCTCCGACTTTCCAAAAACAGCAATCCCAATTCCTCGACTAATGTGGTATTTTACATTGGAGACCCCGCATTGAAGCTTGCCATTGCCAAACCAAAAATTCGACTAACGAAAGTAAATGACATTCCTGTTTCACAAACCATCGACGATTTCAAATCATTGGCGAAAATGAAAATTTCTGGTGAAATTGTAGATGAAAACAATCTGCCAATACCCAATTATAACGGTGAATTATCGACAGCAGTTTTCGATAAATTCATCACAAGAAGCACTTTGAACAATGACGGAAATAGTCCTACGATGCCCTTCAATGAAATAGGAGAAACCATTTTCAGAGGCAATGCATCGATAGTAAACGGACAGTTCGAATTTAGTTTTATTGTTCCTAGAGATATCCGCATTCCAATTTCGAACGGAAAAATTAGTTTTTATGCTAAAAAAAATCAACAATTCGAGAATCAAGCCGGTTTTGATACCAGCATAAAAGTAGGCGGAATAAATGAAAATGCAGTAGCAGACAATATTAATCCAAGAGTGAAGTTATATATGAACGACGAAACTTTTGTCTCCGGAGGGACTACAAACGAATCTCCATTCCTTGTAGCCAATCTAGAGGACGAAAGCGGAATCAATACAGCGAGCGGAATTGGTCACGATATTGTAGCAATATTAGACGGCGACGTAGATAATCCTTACATATTGAACGATTATTATCAAACCAGTCTGAATGATTTTACCAAAGGAAACTTACGATTTCCGTTGCGAAATTTATCAGTTGGGCTCCACACTATAACTTTCAAGGCTTGGGATGTGTACAACAACCCGATTACCGCTGAAATTCAGTTTGTAGTGGTGGGCAACGAAGCCATAACATTGACACATGTTTTGAATTACCCCAATCCGTTTGTAAATTATACTGAATTTTGGTTTTCGCATAACAGACCCTACGAACCATTGGAAGTTCAAGTTCAGGTAATAACCATAACAGGAAAGGTCGTTTGGACGCGTAACCAAATAATTACAACCGAAGGTTTCCTTTCAAAAGAGATCAGTTGGGACGGCAAAGATGACTTTGGAAATAAAATAGGAAAAGGGGTTTATGTGTATAGACTTACGGTAAAATCGAACCTAACCAACTCGAAAGCTGAAAAAATTGAAAAACTTGTAATACTTTAATAAAATACTATATTTGTCCAATTATTATTCAAATCCAATGAGAAAATTTCTTCTACTTTTTGTGTGCTTATTTGCGCTAACTATCGCAAAAGCTCAGGAAAATGTTATTACCACTGCAGTCCCATTTTTATTAATAAGTGCCGATGCTCGATCCGCTGGTATGGCCGATAACGGAGTAGCTTCGTCAGCTGATTCGTATTCGCAACAATGGAATCCTGCAAAATATGCCTTCGCTATAGACAAAACAGGTTTTTCTATAAGCTATACACCTTATCTTACGGATTTGGTCAATGACATCTCGTTGGGGCAACTCAATTATTACAACCGAATCAACGAAAGAAGTGCCTTTGCCGGTAGTTTTCGATTCTTCGGATTGGGGGATATCGAATTGCGCGAAACTGGTGATCCAAATGAAATACCAAGAGTAGTTTCGCCTAGCGAATTTGCTTTCGACGGATCCTATTCCTTAAAATTAAGCGAGAAATTCTCGATGGCTGTTGGTGCGCGTTTTATCAATTCGAATTTAAAAGTTGCTTCAGACGTAGGCGACGCTTCCTCTGCAAGTTCATTTGCGGTGGATGTGGCTGGTTTTTTCCAAACCGAAGAATTATCCTTTAGCGATTTCAACGGAAGATGGAGAGCTGGATTCAACCTTCAAAACTTAGGTCCGAAAATGAGCTATGACAACACCCAGTCTAGCACCAACTTTTTGCCTGCCAATATGAAATTAGGAGGTGGATTCGATTTTATTTTGGATGACTATAATAAAGTTGCACTGAATGTAGAAGTCAGTAAATTATTAGTACCAACTCCGCAAGACCCTGATTTAAATGGAGATGGCACCATTACCACCGAAGAAAGAAATCAAAATAATGAAAACTATCAAAGTATTGGTTGGTTCTCGGGAGTTTTAGAATCCTTTTCGGATGCTCCAGGCGGATTCAGCGAAGAGCTGAAAGAAGTTACCTATTCTGCCGGTGCTGAGTATTTATATCAAGATTCCTTTGCGTTACGAGCTGGATATTTTCACGAAAATCCTGATAAAGGAGCCAGACAGTTTTTCTCTCTAGGAGCAGGATTTAGATATTCCGCAATCAAAGTGGATGTTTCCTATTTGTTTTCAACCTCTAAAGTTAGAAATCCATTGGAAAACACTTTGCGGTTCTCGCTTACCTTTAATTTCGGAGACAAATACGATGAATATTAGTAAACATAAAAAATAACAACAAATCCAAATTTCTATGAAGTTTGGATTTTTTTTCCACTAATACCAATGAAAAACATCACTATTTCTGCGCAATTTTCGGTTTTTGATACCCTTTCAGAATTACCAACTGACATTCAAAATCTAATGGCAGCAGCCATTGCAGTGCGAAAAAATGCGTATGCTCCCTATTCAAAATTTAGAGTTGGGGCGGCTTTACTATTAGATAATGGAAACATCGTTTTAGGGTCAAACCAAGAAAATGCAGCTTATCCTTCGGGACTATGTGCCGAACGTGTTGCCGTTTTTCAGGCAGGAACGCTATATCCCGATGCAAAAATTTTAAAAATGGCAATTACAGCGGCTTCTGATACCCATCAGACTAACGCTCCCATTCCTCCCTGCGGTTCTTGCAGACAATCCATAGCCGAATATGAGATCAAACAGGACTATCCGATTGACATTTATTTTATGGGCGAAATAGGCTCCATATACCAATCGGATTCGCTCAAAAATCTACTGCCTTTGATGTTTGACAAAAAATTTCTATAAAATAAACAAAATAAATACTAAAAGTTTATTTTAAATTTTACTACTTCCCCATAATGTTCTATTTTTGCAGCTTGCAAATTTAGGGAGCTAAACCCTACTCGTTTTCAATTACAATCATAACGCAACAACTAATTGCTAAAGAATCAATTCAGATGAAAGAAGTTACAAAAGAAGTTTATTTAAAATGGTATGAAGACATGCTCCTTTGGAGAAAGTTTGAAGACAAACTTGCCGCATTGTACATTCAACAGAAAATCAGAGGATTTCTACATTTATATAATGGCCAGGAAGCCGTTTTAGCGGGAGCGCTACACGCTATGGACCTGACAAAAGACAAAATGATTACCGCCTACCGAAATCACGTGCAACCTATAGGAATGGGTGTAGATCCGCGACGTGTAATGGCTGAACTTTTAGGAAAAGCGACTGGAACCTCCAAAGGAATGGGTGGTTCGATGCACATTTTTTCAAAAGAACACGGATTTTATGGAGGACACGGTATCGTAGGAGGACAAATTCCTTTGGGAGCTGGAATTGCTTTTGGAGATAAATACAACAATACAGGTGGAGTAACTTTGACTTATTTTGGTGATGGAGCTTCGAGACAAGGTTCGTTACACGAAGCCTTCAATATGGCGATGTTGTGGAACTTACCCGTAGTATTCATCGTAGAAAATAATGGATACGCGATGGGGACATCTGTCGAAAGAACTGCCAATCATCCTGATATCTGGAAATTAGGTTTAGGCTATGAAATGCCTTGCGGACCAGTGGATGGAATGAATCCTGTAAAAGTAGCCGAAGCGATGACCGAAGCTATTGAAAGAGCAAGAACAGGAGGCGGACCTACTTTCCTAGAAATGAAAACATACCGATACAGAGGACACTCGATGTCGGATGCACAATTGTACCGTTCGAAAGAAGAAGTAGAAGAGTACAAAAAAATTGACCCAATTACTCAAGTTTTAGATGTAATCAAAGATCAAAAATACGCTACAGACGCCGAAATTGATGCCATCGATCAAAGGGTAAAAGATTTAATCGAAGAATGTGTGAAATTTGCCGAAGAGTCTCCTTATCCAGAAATCCAGCAGCTATACGATGTAGTTTACGAACAAGAAAACTATCCATTCACCCCTCATAAATTATAAATCAATTATGGCAACAATTATAACAATGCCCCGTTTGAGCGATACAATGACGGAAGGAACGGTAGCAACTTGGTTAAAAAAAGTAGGTGATAAAGTAAGCGAAGGCGATATGCTAGCTGAAATTGAAACCGACAAAGCAACAATGGAATTCGAGTCTTTCAACGAAGGAACTCTTTTATACATCGGAATTCAAGCAGGTGAAACTGCCCCAATCGATTCTTTATTGGCCATTATCGGAAACGAAGGCGAAGATATTTCAGCTTTAATCGCCGGAGGTGCAACTGCTGCTCCTGCATCAGAAGCCGCTCCAGCAACAACGGAAGTTAAAACCGAAACTACAACTCCAGCAACAACAACTTCAGCCGCTTTACCAGCAGGAGTGGTCGTGGTGACTATGCCTCGTTTGAGCGATACGATGACCGAAGGAACTGTAGCCACTTGGTTGAAAAAAGTAGGCGATAAAGTTGCCGAAGGTGATATGCTTGCCGAAATCGAAACGGATAAAGCCACAATGGAATTCGAATCTTTCAACGAGGGAACTTTATTATACATCGGCATTCAAGAAGGAGAATCTGCTCCAATTGATAGCTTATTAGCGATCATTGGCCCCGCAGGGACCGACGTTAGTGGAATTATTGCTAGCGGAGGAATTGCACCTGCAGCCGCTCCAGCTGAAGAAGTGAAAGCCGCAGCTGCTGCACAAACCGCAGCACCAATTGTTCAAGAAGCACCAGCTGACGGTCAAAGAATTCTAGCTTCGCCATTGGCAAAGAAAATTGCCAGCGAAAAAGGAATTCAATTGACTCAAGTAAAAGGTTCTGGCGAAAACGGACGTATCACCAAAAGTGATGTGGAGAATTTTACCCCAGCAAGCAGTTCGCAGGTAGCCGATAGCAGAACGCAGGAAGTTGCTCCTACAAAATCAGAATCTGCTGCACCAGTATCAAAACCTTATGTTCCAGCAGGACAAATTGCCACTGAAGAGATTAAAAACTCTACTATGCGTAAAGTTATTGCCAAGCGTTTGGCCGAATCTTTATTCACTGCACCACATTACAACTTGGTAATTGAGGTAACCATGGACGAAGCAATGAAATCAAGAGCGATTATCAATAGCGTTCCAGATACCAAAGTATCTTTTAACGATATGGTAATTAAAGCTTCTGCATTGGCTTTGAAAAAACACCCAAAAATCAATTCACAATGGACTGCTGAATCGATAATCATCAACTATCACGTGAATATTGGTGTTGCAGTTGCTGTTGAAGACGGATTAGTTGTTCCAGTATTGCCATTTACAGATGGTATGAGTTTGTCACAAATTGGAACAAGCGTAAGAGACCTTGCAGGAAGAGCCAAAAACAAAAAATTATTACCTACCGAAATGGAAGGAAGTACTTTCACGATTTCCAACCTTGGAATGTTTGGCATTACCGAATTCAACTCCATCATTAACCAACCGAATTCTGCTATCCTATCCGTTGGAGCGATTGTAGAAAAACCAGTGGTGAAAAATGGTCAGATTGTAGTTGGAAATACAATGATGCTTTCATTAGCTTGCGATCACAGAACTATCGACGGAGCAACCGGAGCACAGTTCTTGCAAACTTTGAAACAATATATCGAAAACCCTGTGACGATGCTAGCCTAATAGCTCGTTACTTTATAAATAGAAATCCCGTTTTGAGAAATCAGAACGGGATTTTTGATTTTAGAAAGTTTAAATCATTAATTTTGAAATCTTAAACAAAACTCAATAAATGAAACCAACCATTACTATTATTGGCGCAGGAATTTCAGGTTTAACGGCTGCAGTTTATTTACACCAAAAAGGGTACAAAGTTCAAATTTTGGAAGCAAGCGATCGAGCTGGTGGCCGAATCAAAACCGATATCATTGATGGTTTCAGACTCGATAGAGGTTTTCAGGTTTTGTTAACGGAATATCCAGAAACCAAAGCCTTATTGGATTACAAAAAATTAAATCTGAAACGATTTCTACCGGGCGCCACGGTACTTTATGATGGAGGACAATTCGAAATTGCCGACCCGTTTCGGCGTCCAACGGCAACATTTGCTACCTTATTTGCGCCAGTTGGTTCTTTAAAAGATAAAATAAACACCTTTTTTCTGAAAAAAAAATTAGTGAATATTTCTCTTTCAAATCTTTTCAAACAACCAGAAATCGAAACTAGTGCGCAACTCAAAAAGTATGGTTTCAGTTCAAAAATGATTAATCGATTTTACAAACCGTTCTTTTCAGGTATTTTTCTGGAAAACGATTTGAAAACATCGAGTACTATGTTTGATTTTGTTATGAAAATGTTCTGCGAAGGTGATGCTGCTATTCCAGAATTGGGTATGGAAGAAATTCCAAAACAATTGGTGGCAATGCTTCCAGAAAATTCAATTCAATACAATGTGAAAGTTAGTGCAATCGAGAACAACAAAATCATTTGCGAAGATGGGACAATTTTAGACGCGGATAAAATCATTATTGCTACCGAAGCTATTGGTCTTGCCAATACTTACATTTCGAAAACAAAACAAAACTTCCACCAAGTAACCAATATTTATTTTGAAGCGAAAATAGCTCCGACCCAAAAAGCGGTTGTGGTTTTAAATGCTGCCACCAATAAAAAATGGGCAAATAATTTGACGGTACTATCCAATATTTCCAGTCAATATGCTCCAAGTGGAAAAGTGTTGATTTCAATTTCATACAATGGTATTCCAGCTATTGACGACGCCACTTTAGCCGAAAATATGAAAACCGAACTGAAACAATGGTATGGCAACCAAGTGGATGATTGGAAACTATTGAAAACCTACCGCATCAATTATGCCTTGCCCAATCAAGAAAAAGTCTCCAATGAAGTACCTAATTCAGAAATTAAAATCAACGAAAATCTTTTTATTTGCGGGGATCATTTATTGAATGGCTCGATAAACGCAGCAATGAAATCAGGACGAATTGTGGCGGAATTGATTGATGAATTACAATGATATTTATGTAAACCTTTTAGGGCAACAGTGCCTTAAAAAATAATCTTCACATCTTCTTTATAATTCTGCAATGTTCCATTCAAACTTGCTGTCCAACCGTCAATAAAAACTTTGCCATTTTTAATAGCATTTGAGTAATCATAACTGTTTAATTTATCGCAGTTGGTTATGTAATAATGATTACCGATTTTATAAATGCAATCTTCAAGAACCATTTCCGGGACTTGTGAGGGTTCGTCTAAACCTATGGTGAAAATCATATTATAAATGCGACTTAAAGCATCCGTTTCATTTTCAATAATTGAAATTTGTTTGGTTGTTTCATCCACTTTTAGCTTAGGCGCTTCAATGCTGTCAAACACTTTAAAACCAATATCAGGAACTTGTTTTTTATCTTCTTCAAACAGACCTACTTTGCTGTTTGCTGCTTCAATGTCTTTTGCTATTTTTTCCCCTGCACGTTTTAAGCGTTCTATGGTAATGCTTGAAATTACTGGAGGTAAGTTATTATCTATACAAAATTTATATGCTGGTTTATTTTCTTTTATTGGCTCGTCAATTTGACACAAAATAAATTTACAATTACCCCCATCTTCTGCATTAAGTTGCATTACTGCTTCACCTGTTGAGCCGGAGCCGGCAAAAAAATCAAGGACTATATCTCCATTTTTAACTGATATAGCTTTCATAAAACTCAATAATATACCACAATCTTTAGGATTTGTAAAAACATCCTTGACTCCAAAAAGATTTTTTAACCAATTTGATGCCACACGACCATCTTTAAATTTTAAACTTGTTATGCTTTGATATTCAGTATTTTTTAGATATGTTTTATTATTTGGTACAACAGTATGGTCTTTACCAAAATGAACCAATCCATCTCTTATTCTTTGTTTTAAAGTATCTTCAGGAAAACGCCAACCGCTTGCTGGAGGTTTACAAATTTTTCCAGTTATTGGATGTAATACATCATAAACATATTGACCGTGATTGGGACCTGCAATATTATCAGGAAAATAAACTCCACTTTCATCCATCCAACTATAATGTTTACTGTCTTTCACTGGATTTGAATTGGGAAATTGATTATACCATTTTAATCCTTCTTCATGTATTGTTTGCCAATCACTTTTATGTTTTTTCTTTAAAGCATCAAAAGCTTTATAAATTTCTTGAAGTCCTTCTTTTAATTCTTCCCACTTTCCGATATTATAAACTTTACTTTTTGCATATACAAGTACATATTCATGTTGCATGGAAACATAAGCTTGGTCATTTTTACTGCTGTTTTTCCAAACAATATCACCTGCAAAATTCTCATCTCCAAAAATTTCATCACAAAGAAGCTTTAATTGAGCATGTTCATTTTCATCAATTGATATAAAAATAACACCATCTTTGCTCAATAAATCTCTTGCCAACAAAAGGCGTGGATACATAAACGCTAACCAACCGTTGTGGCTCTTTTTAGTTTTAAAACTAAAGTCCATTCTCTCAAAATCGCTTTCACTCAGGTTCGCCAAACCCAACACTTCAGCTTCTTCTTTGTCGAACTTGTCTGGATAGACAAATTCTTCGCTTTTAGTGTTGTATGGTGGATCAATGCAGATACACTTGATTTTTCCGCTGTAATGGTTTTTCAGAATTTTCAAACTATCCAAATTATCGCCTTTCAAAACCAAATGTTGTGTAGTGTCAATTTCTTTGCTCAATGTGGTATTTAAGCGAAGTTCCTTCTCTGTTTTTTGAGCATATTTAGCTCTTGCAAAGTTTCTGCCTACAAAATTTAAACCGTACCCGTTTACTTTTTCGTCAATAGGCAAGCCCAAAACAGTTTTTAGTTCTTCTATGTTTATTTCGTTGTCTCGAATTACGCTGGGGTAGTTTTCTTTCAGAAAACTCAACAATTTGTTTTCGTTGTCTTCTGCTCCTACAATAGTAAATCCTGCGTTTATAAATTCTTCTTTTGCCATTGTTTTATGCGTTGTTTATCAATGCCGCTAATTGTGTTTTATTGATACGTTCTTTAAATGAAATTTTAATATTTTCGTTCTTGTAGTACTCGCCAAGTGCCTCAAAATATTTTTTGGCAAAATCAATTTTCCCTTTTTCATCTTCGGGGATTGCTGTAGAAGATTTGTAGCCTTTAGCCTCCACCACAAGGAATATTTTGTTGCCATCAGTGCTTCTAATAGCATAGCAGAAGTCGGGGTTGTAGTCTCCTAATGGGGTTTTAATTTTAAGTCTTGGCAGTTTTCCAAAAATTTCAATACTGTCCATATCGGGGTCTTCTATAATTTCTAATTCAAAATCGCTATCGTATTCAATTAATTCCTCAAATACCCATTTTGTTTTCAATGAAAAATTACTTGAAATGTCTTTTTGAAACTTGCCAACGCTTCCCGTATCTAAATAGGTTTTTCCTTTTTCGGTTTTGAATACGTTTGGCAAGGCTGTTCCGTTAATTCCGTCGTACTTAATATTTGCTTTAAGCATTGCAATTAAGTTTTTTCGGATTATTTCGGTAATTTCTCTTTGGGCTTGTTCGGGATTATTGCAGAGCATTTTATTCTTGAAATCGTTGCTCAAAGCGTTAAAAACCTTTACAACAAAAGAAATTGGAGTTTTGGTATTGTTTGATAAAGTGCGAACCAACTCCAAATAATCAATTTTGCTTTTATAAGAAACTGTATTGGTTAGCTTTTCAGTTATTGAACCTTGCTCACCAATTTTATTTACATTAAGTTCTGCGCGAATGGTTTGCAATAAGATTTCCTCAATGTTTACGGCTTCAATTTGTGTTTTAATATTTTGTACTAATAAATTTTCTTGTTGCTCGCTCAAAGATTCCAAAATATAAAAAGCATTTTTATTGATAGCGTTCCATAAGTTTTGAAACTCTTTAAGGTGCGAAGCTTTAATATAAATTTTCTTTTTCTCTTTTTTCTTCTCAGCTTTTTGAATGTAAATATTTGTGTCTGTAGCGAACAAGCTTTCTATTGCTTTAACTTGTTCTTCTGGTAAATTTTGTTCTTTGAGAATAGAAGAAAAATCAGGTGATTTTTCGTAAATTTTTTGTCCGTCAACTATTGCCTTGCGAACAATCATTTTTTTGTCTTTCAATACATCATCAACTAAAGTAATAATTGTATCATCATCAAAACCCGATTTTTCTTTTAGAATTTTAATCAATTCTTGTTCTGTAAATGTTTCCGAAATCAAAAATGAATTGCTTAAAATTTCGTTTTGAATTGCCTCAACAAAACCTTGTTCTTTACTTGAAACCACAACGTCAAGGTTGTTGATTTTCCAAAATTCCTCTTGATTGTCATTCAAATTTTTCAGTGTGTTACGTTGCAAATTTTGATTTACACTAATCCGCAACCCTCGTCCAATTTGTTGCATTTTGGAAATTTCGCTTCCTTGATTGGAGAGTTTGCAAATGGTAAAAACATTTGGATTGTCCCAGCCTTCTTGCAAAGCCCAAATTGAAAAAATAAAACGAGAGGAACTTTCAAACGAAAGCAATTTCTTTTTGTCTCTTAAAATCTCATCAATACCTACTTTTACTTTTTCGTCTCCGTTTCCTTTATCGCCCGAAAAATAACCTTTGTGAACTTGCAAAGAGTTATCGCTATCAAAATCGTTTTGCAAGTATTGGTAGTAATCGCTTGTTTGGTCAAGTGTTACTATCAAATCGTTGTATTGCTTTGTGTATTCTTCTTCAAATATGTTTTTAATTTTTGGATTTACGCCTCGAAATAGACTGATGTCACTTTCCATAAAAAACAAAGTGAGTGCTTTAATTCCCTGCTCAAACAATGTTTTTTCTTTCTCGAAATGTATCTTAATTGTTGCTGCAATCATTGTCCGTAATGATTCGTCCGACAAAGAATAATCAACTTTTTCAATGGTGTCGTCTCCTAAAACAATTGTGTCTTTGTTTATTTTTCTGATGGTTTTTCCGTTGAAAACTGCACCAATTCCCAACTCTCTTTTTGCAATAATTCCATTGATTAATGTGCTAACAATTGCCTTTTTGTTGTCAATAGCAATAAGAGTATCTTTATTTTCAATTACGTCTTGCGTGTAAACCACAATTTTCTTTACCAAGTTTTGTCGGAAAGATGAAATACTGTCTAACACATAAGCCACGTTTGATAAAGGCAAACTATCTTTCTTCTTTGGAAATGTTGCTCCAAAACGCAAATAGTAATTGTCAAAACCTTTGAAATATGTTTTAAATGCATCTCCTTCAAAGCGGTGCGGTTCGTCCATAATCACAATAGGATGTAAGCGTTTCAAACATTCTAAATACGATTTGGGCGGTTCTTGATTTTTTACAAACAATTCAGGTGTATTAATTTCTCGTTCTAATGGACGATTTAGGATATTGTCACGGCTGTTAAACGAACTTGGGGTCATTACTAAAACCGACAAATGTGAAGTGCCAATAAATTGTTTTACAGCTGAAAGGTTTCCTCCTTCGTAAACAAAAGTTTCAATTTCCTTTTCTTTTTCGTTGGCATAAAAACTTTTAAAATAATCTTTTGTGTCTTCTAAGTTTGTTTTGGTGCCTTCACGAATTGGAACGGTTGGAATAAGAACAATAAATTTCTTGTAACCAAAGTTTTTGCTCAGTTCAAAAATGGTTTTAATAAATGTGAACGTTTTTCCTGTTCCAGTTTCCATCATTACATCAATGTTATGATTGTCGGTAACAGGAAAATTATACTTGTTTGTTTTGTGGTGCTCAAAAAATATATCACCAAACTTATTATGTTGGTGGATATTTTCAAAAAGACTTGTTATATTATTGATGCAGTCCTCTTGATAAGATTGTATTTCGTATTGAAATTGTTTTGCGACCATATTAGGGTAAAAAGAGGCGTGAGCTAATTCCCAATGCTTGCTCCTGCGGTGGTCGAATACCGATAGCACAAAGCAAAAGGAACGCCCACGCTTTACCGCAGGCGTTTCCACTCTTACTTCCCCGTGCTATTTGAAATTTTCGACCTTTCAGGAGCGGGATTTTAAAGCGAAACGCTAATATTTTATATTTCTATTTGTTTACTATATTTTTGTTTTAGTTCAATAGCAAATATAGTTCATTTTAAAGTTTATAAAAAACGATTTTAAAATTCAGTTATAAATTTCAAGAATACAATTTGTTTCTCTATTTGGAAATAAAAATAAATCCCTTTTGTATATTTGTTTTGTATTATTCATAATTATGACAACAATCACTTTAAAAATTGACGAGAGAACCAAACAAGGCAAAGCATTTTTAGCCCTTGCTAAAGTTTTTTATGAAGAAAACAATGAGATTGAACTTGTAGACGAAAAAGACAAAAGCCCCTACAACCCTGAATTTGTTGCTAAAATAAATAAAGCAAGAAATGAAAAAGGTCGTGTTATGACTTCTGCTGAAGAGTTATGGAAAAGTATAAAGTAATCATCAATCCAATAGCTGAAAATAATTCACATATTAACCCTTCCGATTCTTCTCCTCAATCCATCGCGACATATATTTTGTACTTGTTAAAGTATGATGTTGCAATAGTGCACCCATAAAATTATTCATACGATGTTGTTTTAAACGAGTTTGCACTTTTAAAATATGCTCAACAAAATCATCCTCGAATAAAGATTTCAAATAACGTTTTTCTATAATTTCAAAACCATTTTTTTGGGCTTTTTGCCAGAGTATTTTGTCTTGATACAATTCCATCGCTTTCTTGGCAAAAACTTGAGGATCGTCAGCAATAAAGCCATTCCAAGGCAAATCGCCACACATTGATTCAGCTCCAATAGTTGTCGTAACGCTAGGCGTTCCGCATTGCATTGCTTCTAGTAATTTTCCTTTAATTCCGGCTCCAAAACGTAAAGGAGCTAAAACTACTCTCGCATTTCGCACCACTTCTTGGGCATCATCGGCTCGACCCATAATATGAAAACCATCTTTTGGTTGGTGTAATTGCACTATTTTTTGAGAAGGATAAGCTCCGTAAATTTGCAAAACAGCTTCCGGCATTTGCTTTCTGATGAGTGGCCAAATCGTTTCTTTTAGATATTGCACCGCATTCCAATTGGGTTCGTGGAGGAAGTTGCCAATGAAAACAAAGCTATTTCTATTTTCAAATGAAGGAAGATTTTGGCTAGTTGAATGGTCAATCGGTTCCAACAACAAAGGCAAATAATACAATAAATCAGCATCAATTTTGAAAACATTTTGCAGCAATTCTATTTCATATTCAGAAATCATCAAGGAAACATCGCAACGCAAAATACTTGCAATTTCTCTTTTGGCACTATCTTCAATTAATAAATCATCTGTTGAAAAAGATCTCTTTTCCTTGAATGCTTTTTGGCGTGCCAGGCGCAAACAATGCAAATCTTCGGTATCCAATAATCGCAAAGCATCAGGACAATTTTCGGAAACACGCCAACCAAACTGTTCTTCGATCATAAAACGATCAAACAAAACGATTGAAGGATTCAATTCCTGTACAAAAACATCAAAACTGGAACAATTCAAAGCGATGGACTTCTTAGTAACACCTAGAGATTCCAAGTCAACCATATAATCGCTATCCATTGCTGGGCTGGCAAAAGTAACCTCAAAACCTTGGGCTGCAAAAACGGAAATCAACTGTACCATCCTTCCTCCGGCCGCCGATGAATTGGGTTCTGGCCAAACAAAACCAATAATTAAAACGCGCTGAATTACATTCATAAATTAATAATTACTATACAAAATAAGGGAAATAATCCGAAAATCAATCTGTTATCGAATAAATAAAAACTGTATTTTTGTAAATAATTTAGATACACAGAAAAAATGTTAGGATTAAAACTAGTTACCGATCCAAAATGGGTCAATATCGTTGAATCGAACATCGAAGAAATCTTGACCGATCACGCTTGGTGCGAACAAAAAGCAGCGACCAACATCATTACCATCATCACCTACAATTCGGAGCACGAAGAGTTGGTTACCGATTTGTTGGAAATTGCCAAAGAAGAATTGGAACATTTCCAAATGGTGCACAATATCATCAAGGAACGTGGATTGAAATTAGGCAGAGAACGAAAAGACCATTATGTAAACGAACTTTTCAAATTTATGAAAAAAGACGGTAGCCGAAATGACGCTTTTGTTGATCGATTGCTTTTCTCGGCTATGATTGAAGCAAGAAGCTGCGAGCGTTTCAAAGTATTATCCCAAAACATTGAAGACCGAGAATTAGCCGAGTTTTACAGAAAATTAATGATTAGCGAGGCGGGACATTACACCACTTTTCTAGGTTTTGCCAGAAAATATTCAGAGAAAGTAGATGTGGACAAACGTTGGGCGGAATGGCTCGATTTTGAAGGAAAATTAATTACCAATTACGGAAAAACCGAAACGGTTCACGGATAAAATCCTCTCCCCAGCCCTTTATACATAAGCGAAAGCGAACTGCCGAAGCAAAGGAGAACGAGCCGAAACTGCATAAAATAGTACTACATTTTTAAAACTAAATAAGACTATTTGTTAAGTTTTAAAATTGTTAGACAAAATAACAACAGCAAATATGGAGGCTTCTAAAGTAAAATCAATTTTGGTTAAAACGGCAAAATATATGGTAATAAGCCTTGCGGTCATTCTTGGGCTGCTGTTTGTTACTCCTTACATTTTCTCCGACAAAATCAAGGAAGAAATCAAAAAAACTGCCAACAAAAAATTGGCTGGAGAAATGAATTATTCCGATGTGAATGTTTCTTTTTTTAAACATTTCCCTTCATTGACCTTGACTCTCAATGATTTTAAACTCAACGGTTCGGCTCCATTTCAAAAAGAACGATTGATTGACGCCAAAGAAGTTTCCTTCGGAATCAATATTCCAAGTTTGATTTTTGGAAAATCCATAAACATCGATGAAATATATTTGTCTAATTCGACCATAAATATCAAAGTCAATAAAGAAGGATTGGCCAATTACAACGTTTATATTGCAGAAGAAGACAACAAAAAGAAAGAAGAAGAAGAATCGTCAGCCATAAAATTGGAACGCATTGAAATCATCAACAGCCAATTGACTTACGACGACCAATCAACCAATCTTCATTTCGATTCCTTTGGTTTTAATTATCTCGGAAAAGGCGATTTGAGCAAGGATGTTTTTGATTTATATTCGAAAGCTAAAATTGACAAACTCAATTTATTGTACGAAAACGAACAGTATTTGATGAACAAAAAGGTAGATGCCGATTTGATTACCAAAATCAATGTCAACTCGCTTTCCTTTGTTTTCGAGCAAAACGACCTGATGATCAACCAACTTCCTGTCGACTTCAAAGGAAAATTCGATTTCTTGAAAGACGGCTACAATATGGATTTTATAGTCAAATCGAATAATAGCGAGCTTGAGCATTTATTTACAGCTTTGCCCCCAAAATACAACGCTTGGCTGAGTAAAACAGAACTTAAGGGCAAAACCGATGTACTACTTACCTTAAAAGGAAATTATATCGAATCGAAAGCCATCGCGCCAGACTTCAATTTAGATTTAAAAATAAGAGATGGATATGTCAATTATGACAAAAGTGCTTTCCCGGTTTCGAACCTAAATTTGGATTTATCCACAAGTTTGCCTTCACTAAATCCAGAACTTTTAATTGTTGATACAAAAAGCATTTCGCTCAACATCAACAAGGATTATTTAAAGGCAAAAGTGTTTGTTCAAGGGATGAAAAACCCTGAAATAGATGCCGTCTTCAATGCAAAAATCGACTTAGAAAAGCTAAACAAAGCACTTGGAGTAACCAATTTCGAATTAAAAGGAATGCTAGTTGGCGAAGGCTCCGCCAAAGGAAAATACGATCAAAAGAACGGAAAATTTCCCATTACAAATGCCAATATCAATTTGAAAAGCGGTTACATAAAAACCCAATACTATCCAAATCCAATTACCAACATCAATATTTTAACTACCATCGAAAACAAAAATGGCAGTTTCAGCGATTTGAAAGTTATTCTAAAACCTGCTGAATTCACCTTCGAGGGGAAACCCGTTTTTGTAGAAGCCAATTTATTTAATTTCGAAGATCTCGCGTACGACATAAAAGCAAAAGGGACACTAGACATTGGCAAAATCTATCAAGTTTTCTCCCAAAAAGGCTTGGATGTAGATGGTTTTGTAAAAGCGGACGTTTCGCTAAAAGGCAAACAAAGCGATGCCGAAAAAGGAAATTACAGCAAATTGCAAAACAAAGGCACATTAGAACTTAGAAATATTTTAATTGCAACCGAATATTTGCCCAAAAAATTTCTCATCAAAGAGGGCGTTTTCAAAATCAACCAAGACAAAATGTCTTTCAACAATTTCTTGGCAGCGTACGGACAATCTGATTTTAGAATGAACGGCTATTTGCAAAATGTATTCAATTTTGCCACCACCAAAACTGGAATTTTAAGAGGAGCATTTACACTAAATTCAATCTACATTAATGCCGATGAATTTATGTCGGAAACGACGGCTGTTACAACTAATCCGGCACCAGCTACATTGCCTGAAAAAAAATCCACCACCGCCAAAGTGGAAACCGGCGTAATTATGATTCCTTCCAATTTAGATTTGAAATTCCAAGCCAATGCCCAAAAAGTAAACTTCAATGAACTCAGTCTCAAAGACGCTAAAGGTTCCGTGAACATTAAAAAAGGAGTGTTGACAATGCAAAATACCGGATTCAATTTAATAGGCTGTCCGGTTACTATGAACGCTAAATATGAAGCTAGCACTCCCAAAAAAGCAGTATTCGACTACTACATCAAAGCAGCCGACTTTGATATCAAAAGAGCCTACAACGAAATAAAAATATTCCGAGAAATGGCTAGCGCCGCCGAAAAAGCCGAGGGAACCATTTCGCTCGAATACAAACTCAAAGGAAGATTGAATGCGAATATGGAACCCGTTTATCCATCGTTGGTTGGCAATGGAATTGTTTCCGTCAAAGACATCAAACTACACGGAATGAAAATGTTTAGTGCCGTGGCAAAGGAAACCAATCACGACAAAATGAACAATCCCGAATTATCCAAAGTCGTGATTAAAAGTTCCATCAAGAACAACATTATTACTTTGGAAAGATTCAAATTCAAATTTGCCGGTTTCCGACCTAGAATAGAAGGGACCACAAGTTTGGATGGACGCTTCAACATCAAAATGAGATTAGGATTGCCCCCTTTCGGTCTATTTGGAATACCGATGACCATCACGGGAAACAAAGACAATCCTAAGGTAAAAGTCGGTCGAAAAACTGAAGATTTAGAGGAAACAGAAGACAAAGACACGGAATAAAACCAAAAGGCCAATCTAGCAATAGATTGGTTTTTTTATGGCGTGCCACCACCTCCGCAAGCTCCAGCGCTGTCGGGCTGTACGCTGTATCTTTGTTTTCTTAAAGAAAGAAAACAAAGGATGCCGCTTCCATCCCTCACCAACTCATAAACTACTACCAGTTTGTTATATAATACCCTTTCTAAATCATAATTCTGAGTGGTATTAATATAAAATAATACCAAAAAAAATTATATTTTAACCCCATCTAACGAGCCAGTTTGTCACGCTTCTTATGCGCACTGACTCCTACCGACTGACAAATAGCAATGCGTTTTGAACTATTTTATATAGACTATTGGTCAAATTATTCCATAGGCCAACTACTATTTACGCTTAATTTTTATCATTCCACAGGTTTTAGACTTGATCCCTAAATTTTACCTTATTTTTTTTTAAATACACAAAAAGAATCCTCACCAAATAAATGATGAGGATTTAAAGAAAGGTGACATTTGATAGTAAGAGGAGGAATCCCAGCGGGCTTCAGGTATTTTAAACTTCTTATAAAACAAAAAAACCCCGTTCGTTAGAACAGGGTTTTTCAAAAGAAAGGCGACGACATACTCTCCCACAAATTGCAGTACCATCTGCGCAGGCGGGCTTAACTACTCTGTTCGGGATGGGAAGAGGTGAGCCCCGCCGCAATAACCACCTTAAGGTCGTTTTGCAATGGGTAACTAGCTTTTGCTAATCAACATTACACAATATCTTAACATACTGAGATAAAGAATATAAAAAGTATTAGAAAGTTTCCCCAGCCCCTTTGTTCCCCCTTTGGGGGTTAGGGGGCTGGAAAGGTGTACATAAGCTTACGGGTTATTAGTACTACTCGACTATGACATTACTGCCTTTACATCTATAGCCTATCAACGTGGTCATCTCCCACGACCCTTAAAAGAAATCTCATCTTGTGGTGGGTTTCGCGCTTATATGCTTTCAGCGCTTATCCCTTCCCAACGTAGCTACTCTGCGATGCTCCTGGCGGAACAACAGATACACCAGCGGTTAGTCCAATTCGGTCCTCTCGTACTAGAATCAGATCCACTCAAATTTCTTGCGCCCACAGTAGATAGAGACCGAACTGTCTCACGACGTTCTGAACCCAGCTCGCGTGCCACTTTAATGGGCGAACAGCCCAACCCTTGGGACCTTCTCCAGCCCCAGGATGTGACGAGCCGACATCGAGGTGCCAAACCCCCCCGTCGATATGAGCTCTTGGGGGAGATCAGCCTGTTATCCCCGGCGTACCTTTTATCCTTTGAGCGATGGCCCTTCCATGCGGAACCACCGGATCACTATGCTCTACTTTCGTACCTGATCGACCTGTATGTCTCTCAGTCAAGCTCCCTTATGCCATTGCACTCTACGCACGGTTACCAAGCGTACTGAGGGAACCTTTAGAAGCCTCCGTTACTCTTTTGGAGGCGACCACCCCAGTCAAACTACCCACCAAGCAATGTCCCCCACAATATGGGGTTAGGCCTCAGATAAACAAAGGGTTGTATTTCAACAATGACTCCACAACGCCTAGCGACGCCACTTCACAGTCTCCAACCTATCCTACACATCATTTATCCAAGGTCAATACTAAGCTATAGTAAAGGTGCACAGGGTCTTTTCGTCCCACTGCGGGTAAACGGCATCTTCACCGTTACTACAATTTCACCGAGCTCATGGCTGAGACAGTGTCCAGATCGTTACACCATTCGTGCAGGTCGGAACTTACCCGACAAGGAATTTCGCTACCTTAGGACCGTTATAGTTACGGCCGCCGTTTACTGGGGCTTCAATTCAATGCTTCTCCGAAGATAACATCTCCTCTTAACCTTCCAGCACCGGGCAGGTGTCAGGCCCTATACTTCATCTTACGATTTTGCAGAGCCCTGTGTTTTTGATAAACAGTCGCCTGGACCTCTTCACTGCGGCCAGCATTGCTGCTGGCGACCCTTCTCCCGAAGTTACGGGTCTATTTTGCCTAATTCCTTAGCCATGAATCTCTCGAGCACCTTAGGATTCTCTCCTCGACTACCTGTGTCGGTTTGCGGTACGGGTACTATTAACCTGAAGTTTAGAGGTTTTTCTTGGAAGCCCTTAGGTACACTATCTCTTTGTCCGAAGACGCCGAGTACTATCAGCCTTTGCCAAAATCTGCGGATTTGCCTACAAATTCTATAGCTACAGCCTTCAACGAACTATTCCGTCAGTTCGCGGTACTTTCATCACTCCGTCACCCCATCACAGTTAACAGTAGTACGGGAATATTAACCCGTTGTCCATCGACTGTCCCTTTCGGGTTCGCCTTAGGTCCCGACTAACCCACAGCTGATTAGCATAGCTGTGGAAACCTTAGTCTTTCGGTGTGCGGGTTTCTCGCCCGCATTATCGTTACTTATGCCTACATTTTCTTTTCTAACCAGTCCAGCATGCTTTACAACACACCTTCTACCCTGTTAGAATGCTCCCCTACCACTTTGCAAATTAATGCAAAATCCATAGCTTCGGTAATATGTTTATGCCCGATTATTATCCATGCTCGTCCGCTCGACTAGTGAGCTGTTACGCACTCTTTAAATGAATGGCTGCTTCCAAGCCAACATCCTAGCTGTCTGGGCAGACAAACCTCGTTCTTTCAACTTAACATATATTTGGGGACCTTAGCTGATGGTCTGGGTTCTTTCCCTCTCGGACTTGGACCTTAGCACCCAAGCCCTCACTGCTGGTAAACATTATATAGCATTCGGAGTTTGTCAGGAATTGGTAGGCGGTGAAGCCCCCGCATCCAATCAGTAGCTCTACCTCTATATAACTTTATGACCAACGCTGCACCTAAATGCATTTCGGGGAGTACGAGCTATTTCCGAGTTTGATTGGCCTTTCACCCCTACCCACAGGTCATCCGAAGTCTTTTCAACGACAACCGGTTCGGTCCTCCACTGTGTGTTACCACAGCTTCAACCTGCCCATGGGTAGATCACACGGTTTCGCGTCTAACACTACTGACTAAAGCGCCCTATTCAGACTCGCTTTCGCTACGGATCCGTGGCTTAACCACTTATCCTTGCCAGCAACGTTAACTCGTAGGCTCATTATGCAAAAGGCACGCCGTCACCCCACGAAAGGGCTCCGACCGCTTGTAAGCGTATGGTTTCAGGATCTATTTCACTCCGTTATTCACGGTTCTTTTCACCTTTCCCTCACGGTACTGGTTCACTATCGGTCTCTCAGGAGTATTTAGCCTTAGCGGATGGTCCCGCCAAATTCAGACAGGGTTTCACGTGCCCCGCCCTACTCAGGATACCACTATCCTTTACACTTATTACTTATACGAGGCTATCACTCTCTATGGCTCTACTTTCCAGTAGATTCTAATTCTTTGTGCAAGAAATGTCGTGGTCCTACAACCCCAACATTGCCGTAACAACATTGGTTTGGGCTAATCCGCGTTCGCTCGCCACTACTTACGGAATCACTTTTGTTTTCTTCTCCTCCGCCTACTTAGATGTTTCAGTTCAGCGGGTTCGCCCACCTATCGGTGTACTATGTCTTCAACATAGTGGGTTGCCCCATTCAGGTATTTACGGATCATATCGTGTGTGCCAATCCCCGTAACTTTTCGCAGCTTATCACGCCTTTCTTCGCCTCTGAGAGCCTAGGCATCCCCCATACGCCCTTATTTTGCTTATTGTACTAATCATTCATTTAAGAATGACCGTTTTGTTTATTCTGTTTGAGCCGTTGCATTGCAACGTCTCTACAAAATGCTTTCTACTTTTTAAATATTTTTATCTCAATATGTCAATGAACTTTAAGCCCCCTCCAGCTCCCCCGAAGGGGGAGAGCCGATTGCTCTTTGTTCCTCCCCTTTGGGGAGGTTAGGAGGGGCTTTTGTGGAGAATAACGGAGTCGAACCGTTGACCTCCTGCGTGCAAGGCAGGCGCTCTAGCCAGCTGAGCTAATCCCCCAATTTCAATTTTAGATTTTTGAATTCAGATTTTAGATTTCTAATTCTTCTCTAATTTCTCTTGGTGAATTCCAACTTCTAGAATTTCCTTTCTTTTAAGTTAAAATAGTAGTCCCGGGCAGACTCGAACTGCCGACCCCTACATTATCAGTGTAGTACTCTAACCAGCTGAGCTACGAGACTCTGTTTTACTTAAATTGCAAAGCCGTTGCAGCGCAACGTCTCTACCTGTATTATTTGAACTAACAGCGAGAGTAATGGAATCTTTCGATTCTTTCCATTTAAATTTTTCGTCTTCTTTCCTTAGCGTGTATTACTACTAACACTAAGGCTCTAGAAAGGAGGTGTTCCAGCCGCACCTTCCGGTACGGCTACCTTGTTACGACTTAGCCCTAGTTACCAGTTTTACCCTAGGCAGCTCCTTGCGGTCACCGACTTCAGGCACCCCCAGCTTCCATGGCTTGACGGGCGGTGTGTACAAGGCCCGGGAACGTATTCACCGGATCATGGCTGATATCCGATTACTAGCGATTCCAGCTTCACGGAGTCGAGTTGCAGACTCCGATCCGAACTGTGACCGGTTTTATAGATTCGCTCCTACTCACGTAGTGGCTGCTCTCTGTACCGGCCATTGTAGCACGTGTGTAGCCCAAGGCGTAAGGGCCGTGATGATTTGACGTCATCCCCACCTTCCTCTCAGTTTGCACTGGCAGTCTCGTTAGAGTTCCCGACTTCACTCGCTGGCAACTAACAACAGGGGTTGCGCTCGTTATAGGACTTAACCTGACACCTCACGGCACGAGCTGACGACAACCATGCAGCACCTTGTAAATTGTCTTGCGAAAAGTCTGTTTCCAAACCGGTCAATCTACATTTAAGCCTTGGTAAGGTTCCTCGCGTATCATCGAATTAAACCACATGCTCCACCGCTTGTGCGGGCCCCCGTCAATTCCTTTGAGTTTCATTCTTGCGAACGTACTCCCCAGGTGGGATACTTATCACTTTCGCTTAGCCACTGAAGTTACCCCCAACAGCTAGTATCCATCGTTTACGGCGTGGACTACCAGGGTATCTAATCCTGTTCGCTACCCACGCTTTCGTCCATCAGCGTCAATCCATTAGTAGTAACCTGCCTTCGCAATTGGTATTCCATGTAATCTCTAAGCATTTCACCGCTACACTACATATTCTAGTTACTTCCTAATAATTCAAGTCCTACAGTATCAATGGCCGTTTCCCCGTTGAGCGGGGAGATTTCACCACTGACTTATAAGACCGCCTACGGACCCTTTAAACCCAATGATTCCGGATAACGCTTGGATCCTCCGTATTACCGCGGCTGCTGGCACGGAGTTAGCCGATCCTTATTCTCACAGTACCGTCAAGACATTACACGTAATGTTGTTTCTTCCTGTGCAAAAGCAGTTTACAATCCATAGGACCGTCATCCTGCACGCGGCATGGCTGGATCAGGCTTGCGCCCATTGTCCAATATTCCTCACTGCTGCCTCCCGTAGGAGTCTGGTCCGTGTCTCAGTACCAGTGTGGGGGATCTCCCTCTCAGGACCCCTACCCATCGTAGCCTTGGTATGCCGTTACCATACCAACTAGCTAATGGGACGCATGCTCATCTTTTGCCGTTGTGACTTTAATGTGAAAATGATGCCATTCTCACATACTATGAGGTATTAATCCAAATTTCTCTGGGCTATCCCTCTGCAAAAGGTAGATTGCATACGCGTTACGCACCCGTGCGCCGGTCTCTAGTATTGCTACTATACCCCTCGACTTGCATGTGTTAAGCCTGCCGCTAGCGTTCATCCTGAGCCAGGATCAAACTCTTCATCGTATATTATTTAGTCTTGCGACTTACTTATTATTCGACTCAAATTCTAGTGGTTTTTTAAATCTTCCGATTCTCTTACTCTCTTTATTATTGTTTTAATTCATTCGAGCCGTTGCTGTGCAACGTCTCTACAAACCAAAACGGCTGTCAATTCAATATGTCTAAGAACTTTCGTTTTTTATTACTATCGCCATTCTTTCGTTTAGCGGGTGCAAAAGTACAACTTCTTTTTATTCTGGCAAGCTTTTTGAAAAGTTTTTTTGAAAAATATTTTTTTTCTTTTCTTCTCATTTCTCTTATCAGTCTTTCAATTAACGTTGCGCTTTTAGCGGGGTGCAAAGGTAACTTCTGTTTTTGAATCTCACAAACTTTTTTGAATCTTTTTTGAAAATAATTTTTCAACTTTAATTCGTTTCGTTTGTCAGGTTTTCTATGAACGTCTGCTTGAATGCGGCTGCAAAAGTAGTACGTTTTTTGAGTTATACAAGGCCTTTTGCAATCTTTTTTGAAAGTATTTTTTAAATCATTGGTTTTTGGGTATTTACAAACCGTCTTTTTTGAAGTTTTCTGATTTTGAACCTGTGGTTTTTGAGAATCCTACCGGTTTTGAACCGTCTTGAGGATTCGTCGTATTGCCTTGCCCGTAAAAAAGACGCCAATTTTCTGGGACTCCCTTGAACAAATTAAGTATGAAAACTAATATATATCTCGAAATAGCCTAAAAAAGTCTCTCCCCGACCCTCTGCCAAGGAGAGGGAGACGAAAAACGAAGGTAGTTACCGGTTAGCTTGATGATTTATTGGAAAAATCGTTGCGGATTATTAACAAGAACTATTTACTCTTCTATTTAGGAGAAACGTATTTGTAGAAACTTTTGCCCTAGCCCTGATGGAAACGGCATCCTTTGTGGCCGGGGTTCGGCCGCAAAGATATAGTGTACAGCAGGAAATAGCTCCTAGAAAAATTCAGTCCTAGCAATGACAGTAATTAATCGAAACGAATGGCTTTTACCGGGGAAATTTTGGTTATTATATAGGAGGGGATTAATAATACTAGAAAACAAACGGTAATGGTAAGTAGATTTAAAAGTACTATGTACAACAAATTGATGTCGACTGGCGCTTGATTGACATAATAATTTTCGGGGTTTAGCTGAATTATTCCAAAATACTTTTGGATGAGCAGCATCGTGATGCCTATAAGATTGCCCCAAAACAGTCCTCTTATTACAAGATAGAAGGCATTGTATAGAAATATTTTGCGTACCGACCAGTTGTTGGCTCCGATTGCTTTGAGTATTCCAATCATTTGGGTGCGTTCGAGAATGAGCACTAATAAGGCGACAACCATATTGATTGTAGCGACTAGAATCATCACTACTAATATGACAATGATATTTAAATCGAAGAGTTTGAGCCATTCGAAGATGTAACTGTATTTTTCGATTATGGTTTTGGTGTCGAGTGTTGAGGAGGTTTGCTGGTATACTTGCTCGCCAATTGATTTGATATTGCTAAAGTCATTGGCAAAAACTTCAAAAGCGCCCACTTGATCGGTTTCCCATTTATTGAGGCGTTGAATATGTCGAATATCTCCTATGATATAAGTAGCGTCGAAATCTTGAAATCCAGAACTAAAAATACCCACAATTTTGAACCTTCGGATATTGGGCAATTTATTATGATCGTCTTTAATAAAAAAGGTATTGAAAGCATCGCCGACTTTTAGATTGAGGCGGTTGGCCAATAGTTGTGAAATCAATACTTCTTGATTCAGCGCTTTTGAAAAATTGGGCAAATTACCTGAAACGACATACTCCTTTATATTATCCCATTGATAATCGGTGCCCACTCCTTTTAGAATTATTCCTTCGAAAGCCGTTTCGGTTCTTATTATACCGGCTTTGCTGGCTACGGCCTGAATATGGCTTACTCCTGGTACTGAATTGAATTTTGGATAAAAATCTTGGTTTTTCGAAACGGGCACTAGCGTGACTTCGGATTGATTATTGTCGTAATTAGAAATGATGATATGGCCATTGAAAGCGGAAACTTTGTCCCGAATTTTTTGTTGCAATCCGATTCCAGTCGCCACAGAAACAATCATCATAATCATTCCAATGGCAATTGCTGATATGGCAATTTTGATAATTGGCGCAGAAATGCTACTTTTATAATCTTTGGCAGTTATAAGCCTTTTGGCTAAGAAATATTCTATGTTCAAAATGTATAGTTTGCCACAAATATACATAAAGTTTTTTGCCACAGAATACACAGTTTTACACAGATTAAAAATAGTTTTATGAAAAATTCCATCTACGCTAGCGTTTTGTTTTTCCTGATTTTTTTGGTTGCCTGCACTGCCCAGAAAAAGGGAAGCCCAAATCCTTCAGCAATACAAACTGCCGCTGATAATACCGAAGCCTATTTGCCCTTATTAAGAGGTAAAAAAGTTGGAATTGTTACCAACCAAACCGGAATTCTATCGGACAAAACTCATTTGGTTGATTTTTTGCAATCGAAAAACATTAAGATACGAACTATTTTTGCTCCAGAACACGGTTTTCGTGGTACTGCCGATGCTGGCGAACACGTAATCGATGGCAGAGATGCCAAAACCGGCTTGACTATTATCTCACTTTATGGTGATAACCGAAAACCAAAACCAGCCCAATTAGCTGGAATTGACCTAATGGTTTTTGATCTACAAGATGTAGGATTACGCTTTTATACTTATATATCCACTCTTCATTATGTAATGGAGGCTTGTGCGGAAAATGCTATTCCACTTTTAATTTTAGACAGACCCAATCCAAATGGAAACATTGTGGATGGGCCAATTCTGGAAAAAGAGTTTACGAGTTTCGTAGGAATGCACCCTGTTCCCGTTTTGTACGGAATGACGATTGGCGAATATGGAAAAATGATTAATGGCGAAAAATGGCTTCAAAATGGCGCACAATGTAAATTGACTGTCATTCCTTGCCTGAATTACAACCGGAAAATGAGTTATAGTTTGCCGGTAAAACCCTCTCCCAATTTACCCAATGATCAATCTATAAATCTTTACGCTAGTTTGTGCCTTTTTGAAGGAACCAATGTGAGCGTGGGTCGCGGAACGGAGCAACAATTCCAAATTTACGGCTCCCCTTTTTTGCCAAAAAGCGATTTTAGTTTTATTCCGAAACCTAATTTTGGAGCGAAAGAACCGATGCACAGAGACCAAATATGCTATGGAGAAGATTTGTCGGCTGTGGCCAAAGTAAGCCAATTGGAATTGAAATGGTTACTCAAAGCCTACAATGCAACTTCGGATAAAAGTAAATTCTTTAATTCATTTTTTACAAAACTTGCGGGAACCAAAGAATTGCAACAGCAAATTGAAGCTGGGACTTCAGAAAAAGAAATTAGAAAAAGCTGGGAAAAAGGATTACGGGATTTTGAGGAAATTAGAAATAAGTATTTGATTTATTAATCCTCACCCCAGCCCTCACCAAAGGAGAGGGAGCCGAAACTGGACAAATTATCGAAAAATAAATTATAAAGGCATTTTCTTTTTCATTTCTTCCACAATATTGAAAGCTGCCGGGCAAATTGCCACGTTTTTCAATGTTAAATCAGCGATTTGCTGAAATTTCTTTCTATCGGTATGTGGGAATTCGCGACAGGCTTTGGGACGAACCTCATAAATGAAGCAAGTATTGTCGCTATCCAAAAAAGTACAAGGAACACTTTGCAGCACATAATCTTTGTCTTCGTCTATGCGTAAATATTGATCGATAAACTGTTGTGGTTTTTGTCGCAAATGTTTTGAAATCCGCTCAATATCGGCCGATGTGAATAATGGCCCTGTGGTTTTGCAACAATTCGCACATTGCAAACAATCCGTTTTTTTGAATTCGGCGGTGTGCAATTCCTGCATTACATAATCCAAATTTTTAGGCTGCTTTTTTTTCAACTTATCAAAATACTTTTTGTTTTCGATATGCTTATCTTTGGCGTCTTTAGGAAGATTGTTTAGAATTTGTTTCAAGTTTAAAGTTTAAAGTTGAGCCCGCAAAAGTAAGCAACTTCTACATTAATAACTAAAAACCCGAGGAGAGATTGCTTCGTTCCTCGCAATGACTATGAAAGACCTTTTCGGAAAAGCCATACTCGACTTTCAGACTGACAATTCGCCTGAGGATTTAATCACCGAAACCAACATTTCTGAATCGGACGAAATGAGCGTTGCTTATCTTTTTCGTTCCTATAATGAAATGCCACAGTTAGAACAAAAAGCCTTGCAATTGGCCAAAGGCAAAGTTCTCGATGTAGGATGCGGTGCGGGAAGCCATAGTTTAACTTTACAGAATGATAGAAATCTCGACGTCACTTCAATAGATATTTCGCCAAATGCCATTCAGGCTTGCAAGCTTCGCGGTTTGAAAAATGCCAAAGTTCAAGATATGCTGACATTGGAAAACGAAAAATTTGACACCATTCTTTTATTAATGAATGGTACGGGAATTTTTGGAACCTTGGCAGCAACGCCCAAGTTTTTGCAAAAACTAAAAAGTTTATTAACCCCAAATGGTCAAATATTAATCGATTCCTCCGACATTATCTATATGTTTGACGATGATGAAGATGGCGGAAAGTGGATTACAGGCGATGGCTACTATGGTGAACTGACTTTTACTGTGTCCTATAAAAATGAAACCGAAACTACTTTTCCGTGGTTATATCTTGATTACAACAGCTTGCAAAATGCAGCTTTCGCCAATGGATTACAATGTGAATTGATTCAAGAAGGAGAACATTTTGATTATTTAGCGAGGCTTTCGATATAGAAAAAAGAACAAAGAAAAAAGACGAAAGAAAAAAATTTAATAAGTTTTAAACTTCAATCAAATTGGTAGTAGCAATAATATCTTGCAATGCTTTGTATAAAATATCTAAATCTTCTTGAGAGTTATACCCATTTATAGAATATCTCAAAAAATAATTGCCATTCAGAGGCATTACCGGAATTTCGATTTTATATTTATTGAAAAGCAATTCTTTCAATTCAGCAGGATTTGAGGTTTTTATGGGAATACTCGCCATTTGAACAAGAAATTCTTCGGTAATTGGACAAATCGGTTGTGTATTGAGTACATCACAAAATCGTTGGTAATTATCAAAAACTAGCTGTTTGCATTTCTTTGCCACAGTTTGCCAATCGTTTTCTTCCAGAAAATCAATCACTTTTGGAGTACACAAAAATGCCGAAATATCTCTCGTGCCTTGGTATTCCTGATAATCTAAGAATTGACTTTCGCCCGGGCTGACACTTTCATAACCCCATCCTACCACAAGGGGATCTAACATTTCCTGAAAACGCTGCTTCACATACAAAAAAGAACTTCCTTTAGGAGCCAGCATCCATTTGTGCAAGGTACCTGTATAAAAATCTGGATTTAATTCAGTTAGATTTAAATCCATTTGACCCGGAACGTGAGCGCCATCTATAATAGTAATCAACCCCAACTCGCGTGCTTTATCGCAAATTTCCTTGACAGGAAAAATCAAAGCAGTACAACTTGAGATTTGATTGAGAAAAACTATTTTGGTTTTTGAAGTATAACCACTCCAGAATTCTTCGAGAATTTGTTCTTTAGAAACTACCGGAAGCGCAATGCTTTGTCGAATGTATTTGGCTCCCGATTTTTTGCAATAGAAATTCCAAGTCCGGTCCATTGCGCCATATTCGTGGTTTGTGCTGAGGATTTCATCTCCTTCCTTTAAATCTAAACTTCGCATAATGGTATTGATGGCGAAGGTTGGATTTGGCGTAAAAAAGAAATCATTGGCATTACAACCGATAAATTTGGCTAATCTCTCTTTCGCAATTTTTAAATAGGCGGCCTGTTTTTTTTGAATAAAATGAACGGGCTCGTTTTCCAGTTCCAACTGCAACCGTTGGTATTCCTGAAAAATGGGTTTTGAGCAAGCACCAAATGAACCGTGGTTGAGGAAAGTGATTTTTGGATCGAGATTGAATTGGGATTTCATTTTTAGGTTTTTTTGTAAATATAAATAATACCAAAATATGATTAGGTAATTTATAATTTACCCATCACATTAATTGGCAAACTATAGGCACATCTAACATTTTTTCCGTTTAGTACCCCAGGTTTCCATTTAGGTGAAAGTTTTAACACCCGAATAGCCTCGTCACCCGTGCCATATCCTAAATCTTTCCTAACTTTAAAATTTGTTAAAGACCCGTCTTTTTCAACTACAAAGGTCACTAAAACTTTTCCATTTAGATTTTTAACATCCGGCACTTGATAGTTAGTCCCAATAAATTTAATAAAAATAGCCATACCTCCATAAAATTCGGGTCTAACTTCTAAGTCCGCAGTATAATAAATAGTTTCATCTTGAACATTTGTGGACTCTTGGGCAGAAACCATTTGAAATGCAAACAGAGCAATTGCTAGGAATAAAAAGTTTTGCATATGAATTTTTTTTCGCTTAAAAAATCTTTACTTAGCCATTATTGAAATTGGCAAACTAAATGTACATCGTACCTTTTGACCATTCTGCTCGCCTGGAATCCACTTCGGGGAAAGCTCGAGAACCCGAACGGCTTCTTTCCCTGTCCCGTAACCTAGATCTCTCAGGATTTTGATATCCGTCAAAGAGCCGTCTTTTTCAATTACAAAAGTCACAAAAACTTTACCTTTTAATCCAGCTACATTTGGAGGATTAAAGTTTTTCGCAACAAATCTGGTAAACTCATCGATACCACCCGGAAAATCAGGTTTTACGTCAATTCCAGCTGTATTATAAACCGTATTATCTGAACTATTCATTGAAACAGGATTAGAACTTGAATTTTTGTAATTCTTAACTATTCCAAACATTTCCTTCGCCATTTCTTGTCCTGCTTGCATTGACTTTTCCGTAATTACCGCAGCGTTTTTATTCATTTTTTTACCCAAAGGACTTTCATAAAATGCAATCATTTCCTTAATATCTTCGGGAGTGTAGGTTTCCATATAAATTTTAGCGACTTTGTCATAAAAACCAGGCAAAATTGCTTCAAAATCCTTACTAAACGCAGCTTGATTAGCCTCCGGAATCATTTTTAAAAATTGATTTTTAGCCAATATCATTCCTGCATCAGAGCCACTTAAGGACATCATTTTTAATACATCTGCTTTGAAAGCGGCGTCTTGAGCAATATTAATTTGGGCCATTAATAGGAAGGCAATGGATAACAAAAACTTTTTCATTTATTTGGGGATTAACTTTTATATTGGTCGACAAAACAACTCCATTTAAGGAATATTCAAATATTTATGTGTTTGTAAAGATACACGCCATTTCGGATTATTCATTACGTAATCAACAATAAGTGGCGTCATTTCTTCTTTTTTGCTCCATTCGGGTTGGAGAAATAAAATCGCATTTTTGTTGACTTTTTCAGCTTGCTCTTCGGCAAAAATGAAATCGTGTTTGTTGTAAATTATCACTTTCAATTCGTGCGCTCTGTCATAAACCGTTTGAGTTGGCAATTTGTTTTTCTTAGGCGAAAGGCATATCCAATCCCATTCCCCACTAAGTTTATAAGCCCCAGAAGTTTCGATATGTACTCTAAGGTTGTGCTCTTTTAATTTTTGCGTTAATAAAGTCATATCCCAAGTCAAAGGTTCGCCTCCGGTAACCACAACAGTATCGGCGTACTTGCTTGCATTTTCAACAATCCAATCGATACTTGTTGGCGGATGCAATTCGGCATTCCAACTTTCTTTGACATCACACCAATGACAACCCACATCGCAACCCCCGATTCTAATAAAATAAGCGGCGGTTCCTGTATGAAAACCTTCCCCTTGAATGGTATAAAACTCTTCCATTAGCGGAAGCATCGCCCCTCTGTTGACTTCTAATTGTATTTCTTTTGATAACATTTCGTTTGTTTAAAGTGCAAAGATAGTGAATTATAAACGTTGACTTAACTACATAAAAAAACCGATAGTTATTTAAAACTATCGGCTTTGGTATCCATCTATTTAGAAAATTACTTTTTCAATTTAGATAATGAATCAGTAGCATAAGCATTCGTTGGGTCAATCGAAAGCGTTTTATTCAAATATTCTATTGCTTTTACTTTATCCGTATTGGCATAACTAGCAGCAATATTGTTATACGATTCTATTACTTTTTTTGTTGTCGTAGGTTTTGCTAATTCCTCAGGGCCTTTTTCTGAAACTTTTGCGACATAGGTTTCATAATATTTGATAGTCATTTCGTCATTACCCATCAAACTATTGGTTCTCGCTCTATAAAGATAAGCGTCCTGGTACGAAGGCGAAGCAGTGATTACATTTCCGAAAGCGACATCTGCTTTTTGCAATTGCGCTGGATCTGGTTTTACATCTTTTTTATTGTTGGCATAATATATTGACAAACCATAATAAATATTATCATCAACATAATTTTTGTATTCTGAATTGGTTGTACCAAACTCAAACACTGGAATCGCCTCTTTATATAATTTTAAGGTAAAGATTTTTTTACCAACTTCATTCAAATCTTCAATGATCAAAGGTTCAATTTCAATCGCTTTTTTAATATCATTCAAACCGGAATTGTACAAAGCTGGATCTACTGACAAACCATCAGCGCTTAATCCTTTTTTGAATTTTGCCGTTCCTAAATACAAATAATCTTTGGCAATAATTTTATTATCCGGATTAGACATATAACTTTCTAACGCTTTTATTGCACCTTCTGCATTCCCGTTCTCGTAAGCTGAATATCCTAAATAACGGAAGATTCTAGGATTTACTTTATCCATTTCAATCATCTTATTGGCTTCTTCTTCCAGTGCTTTATAATCTTTTAAAAGTACCAAAAAGTCAGCGCGACGCATTCTTGAATGTATAGAACGATCTGTAAGATTCATATATTTTTCATAGTTGGTAAAAGCCAACTGCATATATTCGGTAGATTTAGAAGGCTTATTTCTTCCCCATTTATAATAAGTTTCGGCCAATTCACGGTAAACAGGGCCATAATTTGGGTTGATTGCAATCACTTCATTAAAAGATTTGATAGCCTCATCATAGGACTTTGCACCTTTCAGTAGCACTCCCAATTGCATTTTAGCTCTCAATAAAGTTGGATCAAATTGAAAAGCATTTCTGTAAGCAGCATACGCCTCATTTTGATTTTTATCCCCATAAAAAGCATCTCCCAAAGCCAATTGGACCATAGCATCATTTGGATTTATGGTTTTGGCTCTATTCAAATATTCAATTGCTTTCTTGTAATTAGGCTTGGTCGAATAAGTGTAGGCTCTACCGATAGCCGTCAATTCCTCGACATCTTTCTTTTTGGTATCTTTCAACGCCAAAGCAAAATTGGCTTCAGCAGCACTAGAATTGCCACTATCCAAATCCATTGTCCCGATACCGATATTATTTAACCTAGCACCATCGGTTCCTGCCAATCCTTTTTGAAATGCCACTTTGGCGGAATCATTCACATTCTGAATAAGATAAATATTTCCTAGTAAGAAATGAGCTCTTCCATCAATCGGACTGGTTTTAATAATCGATTTCAACATCGATTTTGCTTTTTCATATTGTTCCCCATCAATCGCTTTTCTCGCTTGGCTTATATCTTGAGCAAATCCAACAGTCGTCGATGTTAAAAAGGCTATACTAAAAATCTTAAGTGTATTCATTTGGTATTATATTTATTTATTCTTATCGTTACTAATTTCATTTCTAATGTTGAGTTTTCTGCCAGGCATATTTATTGGCAATAAACCTGATTTCAAGATTATTCTCTGCCCAATATCTCCGGCTACAAAGGATGCAAAACCCATTCCTAAACCTGAAAAACCTTGTGCATTGATGATAAACAAATCACGTGCCAAAGGATATTTGCCTTCTGCGATATTATTCTGACTTGGCGAATAAAATGCATTACTTTTCAAGCCTTTAACGCTCAAAACATTGACCTTGTCCACGAACGTTTGCATATTTGGCATTGGCTGGGTCAACCAATTCACTCCAACCACACCAATCATTCCATCGTTTTGAGCCACAAATTTAATGACTTCGTCATTCGTATTAAAGGAATACACTCCATTTTTAGGAACACTACTTACTCCTGCAAGCTCATTAATATATCGAACCGTACTAGAATTGGGATTGTCAAAAACCAAGCCTTTAACCTTGGTGTTTTGTTTACCTTTCATAAAATCGATTACACTCTTTAACTCAACAAGTGTGTCATTATTGCTCTTACTTGAAATAAAAGCAATTGCGTCGGTTGCAAATTTAGTGATTTTTGGCGTAATTTTTTTTTGAACAAAGATTTTATTTTCGTCAACTGTTAAATTTCTAGTTAAAATTGCGATTCCCGACTTATTCTTAAATAATTCGACAACTATTTCTGACTCTGATTTGGGTACAATTTTAATTTTAGCATCATATTTACTTTCAAAAATAGCCACCTGATCTTCAACTATTGGCGTCAAGGTTTCATCGACTAGAATCGAGGTCGACCCCTTTAAAATAGATTCTTTATTGTTGTTTGAATTATCCGATCTGTTACACATAACAAAACACAGACCAACCAATCCTGCTATAAAAACCTTGCTAACTTTAAACATAGCTATTCATTATTTGAGTTAAAAATCCTAAAAAATCGAATAAAAGAATATACAATCAAAAGCAGTCCGAATGCAATTCGATAACGCAATTCCATATTCACTGGCATCGTTTTCCAGAGAATAAAAATCAATCCTAAAACGAAATACGCTAGAAAAACGGTTAAGCCTATAACGAGAAGAAATCGCTCTTTCGGCGATTTCTCCTGAAAATTTTTGATAAAATTTTTAAACATTATTCCGCAGATTGAATACTAATTGGTAAACTGAAAGTACATCTCACCTTTTTACCATTTTGTTCTCCCGGAGTCCATTTCGGACATTTGTTCAACACACGTATCGCTTCTTTTCCTGTACCGTAACCGATATCTCTCAAAACTTTGATATCTGTTAACGATCCGTCTTTTTCAACTACAAACGTTACATAAACTTTTCCTTTAAGACCTTCTTCTTCTGGCGTTTGATAATTCTTCGCCACAAATTGGTTGAATTTATCCATTCCTCCAGGAAAATCTGGTTTAACCTCGATTCCTGCAGTGTTATATACGGTGTTGTCTTCTTCAACAACAGCGGCTACTCCAGTTCCTACAGGTTCCACAGTTAGTTCAGCATCTGGATCTCCTTTGATGGTTTCTTTACCGATGTTTTTATCTTTAAGATCTTTTACAACAGCAATCTCTTCAACAACCTCATCTGCTTTTGCCACTACAGGTTTCACAAATTTCACCTGATCCACTTTTGGTGGTGGTGGCGGTGGCGGTGGAAGATTTTCTTTTGGTTTCTCCTTTTTAGGAGGCATCTTTACGGCCGTTATTTTCGTATCAAGGGTATTATCTTCTTGGCGATCTGGAATCAAACGCATTAGCGTAGGAATACTAACCAAAACAGCAAAAAGAATTGTCCCGATGATAAAGGCTCTAACTGTACTCTTGGTAATTGATTTTCTTAACTCGTAAGCACCATACGCTTTATTACGCCCCTCGAAAACAATTTCAAGCCAATTATTATTTAATAAATCTAATTTCATATTTCTTAATTATTAGGTTATTGGGTATGTAAGATTCAATCTTATTTTCCTTCTAACAATTTTGCTTCTTCAGGTGTAAATTCATTTACAATTGCATAGGTCGGAACATCTACAATTGCCATTTCATCCAGTATGTCTACTAAATTTTTGTAAGTACATTTCTTACTAGGTTTAATAATCACAATCATCCCGTTTTTTGGTTTTCCCAATGCAGTAGAATACGCTAATACTTTCGCTTTTCTATCGATAAGCTCTTTACGAATTCCCTCTTTACCATAAGTAAAATCCTTAGGAGCTCCACCAGCAACTGGAGTTGCCAGCAAACCTACAAAACGAACCAACTTATTGTCTTTTCCTAACAAAATAGTCACGGTTCGATTCTCATCTACTTTAATATTTTCCTCTTTTTTAGTAGGATCATCTTTATCTGGCAACCCCAAATTCATCGATTGAGGTTTAGACAAGGTCGTAGTAAGCATAAAGAACGTAATCAATAAGAAGGCCAAATCCACCATTGCAGTTAAATCTACTTTGGAATTTTGTTTTTTACTCCTTACCTTTTTGTCTCCTTTTTTGCCACCACCGTCGCCTGTATTTAATTCAGCCATTTTAGTGTATTTTTTTTAATTAAAAATTCTTTCCTCTTAAACCAGTAACTAAACTAAAGCTATTGATTTTTTGGTCTTGTAAAATATCCATGACTTTACGAATAGATGGATATTCTTCCTTTGCATCTCCCTTTATGGCTATTTGCAATTCTTTGTCATTCAACTCAATATTCGCAATTCGCGCATTTTGAACCCATTCTGCCAATTGATTATCAAGTGAATCTTTTGGAACGCCCGGCTGACCTGCTTTACTACGCTCAGCAGTTTTCATAGCAATCAGTTGTTTCAAATTTAGAATTGGCACTCCAATTCCTTCCATCAAGGCAAATTTTGATTTTTCGTCATCCGTAAATTCAACACCATATTTTTGACCCATTAATTCGAGTGTTCTTTTACGAACCTCTCGTCCTTTCAAATCAAAAAACACTTTTCCTTTACCAATGGTCAGTGTAGCCAAATCCGATTCGGGTAATTTGGTTTGTACGGTAGATTGCGGCGTGTCCACAGGCAGTGCTTCTGGAATTTTGGCCGTTGCGGTCAAAATAAAGAAGGTCAGCAAAAGGAATGCCACATCACACATAGCCGTCATATCAATAGACGTTGCTTTTTTTTGCGTTTTTACAGCCATTAATTTTATCTTTAAATGATTAGGGAATTAGCGTATACTTCTATAGCGCTAATTCCATAAAAATTATTATTACTTAGTTAGTGTACCTCTATAATGTCTGTAGGTATTCACGATGGTGTTACCGGCTTCGTCGATAGAATAAGTCAATGTATCGATTTTTGAAGTAAATAAGTTATAAACGATAATTGCTAATGCAGAAGTAGAGATTCCTGTTGCAGTATTGATAAGTGCTTCAGAAATACCATTTGCCAACATCGCTTGGTCAGGAGTCCCTGAACTTGCCAATGCACCAAATGCTTTAATCATACCTGTTACTGTTCCTAATAATCCTGCAAGAGTTCCAAGAGAAACTAAAGTAGAAAGAATAGTCATGTGTTTTTCTAACATTGGCATTTCAAGTGAAGTAGATTCTTCGATTTCTTTGTGCAGAGTTTCAGCAGCCGCTTCACTATCGATTCCTTCTTTTTTTACTTCTAGATATTTCACTAAAGCTGATCTAATTGGGTTAGCAACTGAACCTTGTTGTTTGTCACAAGCTGCGATAGCTCCGTCGATATCTCCTGATTTGATGCTTTTTTGAACATCTGCCATAAATTTATCAAGATTTCCTTTTCCAGCAGCTTTAGATATTACAGCATAACGTTCGAAAGAGAATACAATTACCATTAATAATAATCCCATCAAAACTGGTACAATAGGACCTCCTTTGTATACCATTGCTAAATAATTCCCTGGAAGTGGATGTCCTGTATTTACTCCTCCTTCAAAATTTGCCCCATCACCCATAATAAAATTCCAGATTATCCATCCTGAAAAAATACACAATGCAATAATGATCAATGAAATACTTCCTCCTAAACCTGCGCCTTTTTCTTTTTTAACGTTTGCCATTTTTTTTAATTTTAATAGTTTTAATAATTTATTTTTTAGTTATAAAAAACTTTGTTGAGGAGCAAATTTAATTTTTTACTTTAAATAAAAAAACTTTTTTTGTGTTAATTTAAGTAAATTAATATTGGCTATTCCCTGAGGGCGGGTTTTTGATTTACACAAAAATTAATTAGACTGTGAAAATTAGATATTTTACAAAAAAATTAACAGCATTTTATGATTTTTAAATATAATATTTCAACGCATTTCTACTTTTTCAGAAGGGCTATTTCGGCCCAACAATCAGTACTAAATCGCATCAAAACTGCAATTTTTTGTCTTGTAGCTCGAAAAAAAATAATATCTTGCGTTGGATTAAAACGAGAAACTCATGGACAGAATAGAAAATTTCAAAAAAATAATTAACGAAGGGTATGTTTCTAAAGGCGAAAGTCTAATTCTTGGCGGCGCCATGCTCGATGGTGAGGCCCTAGCCGATGCCCCTGTAAAAATTCCATTGAAAACCCTCAATCGACACGGATTAATTGCTGGCGCCACGGGAACCGGCAAGACCAAAACCATTCAAGTCCTGTCCGAACAATTATCCTCCTTTGGAATTCCCGTATTGATGATGGACATCAAAGGCGATTTTAGTGGAATAGCTAAAGAAGGTGAAGAAAAATCATTCATCACTGAACGCCACGCCAAAATCAATATTCCTTTCAAAACAGCCAGTTTTCCTGTAGAATTATTGTCTTTGTCCGAGCAAAGCGGCGTTCGTCTTCGATCGACTGTTTCAGAATTTGGACCTGTATTGTTTTCACGGATTCTCGATTTGAATGACACACAGGCCGGAGTCGTTTCGGTGATATTCAAATATTGCGATGATAATAAAATGCCGCTTTTGGATTTGAAAGACTTCAAAAAGGTAATCAATTACATTACCGAAGAGGGAAAAGCTGAAATTGAAGAAGGTTATGGCAAAATCTCTACCTCGACTACAGGTACTATTCTCAGAAAAATAATCGAACTCGAACAACAAGGTGCCGATCTGTTTTTTGGAGAAATGTCATTTGACATCAACGATTTGTTGCGTTTTGACGAGAACGGCAAGGGATATGTGAACATCATACGACTGACCGATATTCAAGACAAACCAAAGCTCTTTTCGACATTTATGTTGAGCTTATTAGCAGAGATTTACCAACAAATGCCAGAAAAAGGCGATGCCGACCAACCTGAATTGGTCTTATTTATAGACGAAGCGCATTTAATTTTCAAAGAAGCTAGCAAAACGTTGTTGGATCAAATAGAAACTATTGTCAAATTAATCCGTTCCAAAGGAATTGGCGTTTACTTTATAACCCAAAACCCAATGGACGTTCCGAGTGGTGTTTTGGCACAATTGGGATTGAAAATTCAGCACGCTTTGAGAGCTTTTACTGCCAATGACCGCCAAGCCATCAAGCAAACTGCCGATAATTATCCATCCTCTGACTTTTACAAAACAGATGAAGTATTGACTAGTCTTGGAATTGGAGAAGCTTTGGTGACTGCCTTGAACGAAAAAGGAATTCCAACGCCGCTGGCAGCGACGATGATGCGTGCTCCAACTAGCAGAATGGACGTTTTGACCGAAAGTGAAATCCAAGAAATCAATTCCAAATCAAAATTGGTCAAAAAATACAGCGAGCTCATCGACCGCGAAAGTGCCTACGAAATGCTGAATAAAAAAATTGCCGTGGTCGAAGAAGAAGTTGCCAAAGAAGAGGAAACAAAAGCCGCTGAAAAAAAAGCGACCAACGAGCCAAGCACCGCTGCGGTAGTGGGGAAATCAGTTTTGAAAGTTTTGACTAGCGCGACCTTCATTCGGGGTGCTTTTAGTATCTTAAGTAAAATAATGAAGAAATGATTTCAACAACAATGGCAATGGCGAAAGTCAATTCATCGATTTTAAAAACAAATTACTAATATAAATGAAATTAGTTTGCCGCTTGCATCGCAACTTTTCGCCATGACAAAAATGAAAAAATATATAATACAAAAAAATCCTTTTGTGGTCCCAACTACCGATGGAAAACTCATCGAAGAACATCACGGGGTACCAACGACAAACAATTCAGCGATTTCTATTGCGCATATGATTGCGCCACCGAAGTGGAAAGAACCTTTTCAGACCCCAGAATTCGAGGAATATACCTATATTATATCAGGGAAAAAGCAATTTATCATCGAAGGCGAAACGGTCATTCTCGAAGCAGGACAATCGATTAAAATCGAAAAGAATACGCGTGTTCAATACTCCAACCCATTTGACGAGCCTTGTGAATATATCGCGATTTGTACTCCCGCTTTCGATTTTACCAAAGTGCATCGGGAGGAAGAATAAATTTAACAACTTCAACCCTGTCAGGGATCAAAACCCTGACAGGGTTGAAATTTTATTAATTCATTGGCACAAAAACCAATTTTGTCGAAGTTCTAATAATTTCTTCCTCGTTCATTTTCATTTTTCTGAACTTGCCAGTGTTGTACATTTCTGCCTGATCGCTGTAATGTTTGCTGAACGGGTTTCCAGATTGTCCTGTGGGTAAAATACTCATACTATTTTCAATATCCGAAAAATCGATTACCCTCCGGGTTGATGGACCGCCTTTTACCTGATACTCGCCAGTATTTGTGAAACTAAAAAACAGGTTATTGATCACTTCTGTCGAACCGGGAACTTCAAAAGAACCTACATTAAAAACAGCTCTCAAAGCAGCCACTTGCCCCAAAGGATGCTGATGCTCCAAGGTGTGCACCCGATTCCAAGTCCAAGTAGTGACTTCCTTCCCCAATTGATTTTCGAGTGCTTTCATCGCTTCGTGAAAGGATTTGTTGAGAATTTCTGTTCTGGTTTCTTTTTTATTTTTAGTAGCAACATCATCCCACCAAATGGAGTTTTCATTCTTGCTTTGTGCCTCAATAATTTGTTTGGCACTATGTGTACTGAGCAGCATATTAAAGTCCGTTTCGCCTAATTCGTCTTGAAATGTATTTTTCAAATAGTGGTAAATCCATTTCTGGTAAATTGTAGGTGCACTATCATTTAAATTATTGGAACCTTTCCATCTTTTCAAAATCGAAACTGCTTGCTTTTCATTTTCTGACAAAGTTTTTGCATCCAATACCATAATCAAATTAGCCGCAATACTTGGCGCAATTGAAGAGGTGTTATCATTCATCATTTTCTCCACCTTTTCTTTAGTCCAATCGCTTTTGGGTTGCAATAATTCTGAAATTCGCTTGGCTCGGTCTTGAGGCAAATAATACCCGGGATACAAATAGCCTTCAACTGCTTCGGGCTGATTATTCGCAGAGTAAATGTAATTCCAACTTGGATTGATGGCGTGCGGATTTTTAGAAAAATCTAGGAACTCTTTTTGGTCATCGATGCCATTGGCGCCATTCATAATAAAATTTGGATTGACCGATTTGTCCAATTTATAAAGTTTGCCCGAAGTGTTCCAAGCAATATTTCCTTTGGCATCGCCATACATAATATTCAATCCTGGCGCGGCTATTAGTGCAACTCCATTTCTAAAATTCTCTAAATTACTAGCGTGAGAAAGCGCAAAAACCGCTTCGAGTATCTGATTTTTTTGCTGAGTATAAATCCAAGACATCGCAACGGGTTTCGTGCCCTTGATTCCGTCTAATACATCATTCACAATAGGGCCGTGTTGGGTTTCTCGCACTTCTAAAACCAAATCGGAACTATCTTTTATCTTAATAGTTTCTTGTCGAATGGTGAAATTTTGGAATCCAGTGGCGGATTTGTATTGGTTTTGATTATTTGGATTTGTCTCTTCTTGAAACAAATCGAGATCGTCATTTTCGAACATGGTCAACCCATAAGCATATTCGCGATTGTGTGCCAAAAGTGGAAAAGGCGTTCCAGCCAAATAATAGCCATATATTTCATAATCAGGCACGACAAGATGCGCTTCGTACCAAGTGCAAGGTTGCGAAAAAGCAATATGCGGATCATTGGCAAAAATTACTTTACCGTTTTTCGTTTTCTCGGGTGCAATAACCCAACTGTTGCTTCCAATAAAAGCAGGAACTGGCGAATTATCGAGCAAACTGGCTACCGCCTTCGAAATTTCGGCATATTCTATTGCTCTTCCGTCGAAGTTTTTGATTTGAGTGATGCCCAATGAACCGTCTAAACCAAAATCTTTCAGATATTCCGGACCTAATTTATTTCGAATATCGGTCAATAATGGATCTGTTTTTTGAGCCATTGCAAAACTAAAAGCCATATATCCGAAAATGTTATAGACATCTTTCAAAGTGAATTTATCTTTCTTCAAACCCAATACCTGAAATTCAACAGGTGTTTTCCCTTCTTCCATATACTGATTGATGCCATCAATATAGGCCATTCCCAGCTGATAGGCTTCGGATTTTTTGTCTAATTGGGCGATTGCATTTTCGGAATTTTCATCGATACCCAAACCGGCAAAGAATTGATCCGTTTTTACTAATTTCGAACCAAACATTTCCGAAAGTCTCCCGGGAGCTATGCGACGTAACAATTCCATTTGCCACAATCGATCTTGAGCGTGAACATATCCCAAAGCGATCATCGCGTCTTTTTGAGAATTGGCGTAAATGTGCGGAACCCCAAAATCATCAAAATACACGGTGGTTTCTTTTTGAATGTTTTTGAGTTTTTGCTCTCCTTCATAGGTTGGTTTCGCGTAGAAATAGTATAAGACCAATGCCAGAACCACTATTAAAATCAAGCTTAGGACAGCAAGAAGAACTTTTTTAAGTATTTTCATTTTTAAACCATTAGAAAAACAAATATATAAGATTTACGGTAGTTTGACTAATTAATTTGGGAGAGCCAAGAATGCAATATTTGGGTTGAATTTATTTTTTGTTTAATATATTTTTTATTTTGTTAAACAAAATATATCTTTGTCAAAAATACAGGAAGTATGAAAAAAGTTTCTAAAGAAGAAATTTCCAAAATGGAAAAGGTCGAACGGCTGAATTTAATCAATTCGTGCACGGGATATAAATCGGCAAATCTGATCGCAACAAAATCGGCAGACGGAAAACCGAACGTAGCCATATTTAGTAGCGTAACCCATTTAGGGAGTCAGCCTGCCTTAATTGGTTTCATTATGCGACCAACTACGGTGCCGCGAGATACCTATAAAAACTTGAAGGAAACCGGTTTTTTTACTGTGAATCATATTACAGTTGCGATGATTGCGGATGCGCATCATACCTCGGCTAATTATGAATTGGGGATTTCAGAGTTTGACAAAACCAATTTGGTCGAAGAATACAAGGAGGCGATTGAAATTCCTTTTGTAAAAGGCAGTCCGGTGCAGTTGTACTGTAAATATATCAATGAATATTTTATCAAGGAAAATGACACAATTCATGTCATTGCTTCTATCGAAAAGTTGTTTTTCGAAGAAGATTTACTCCACGAAGACGGTTGGTTGCAAATAGACAAAGGCGATGTCATTAGTTTGAACGGGCTCGACGGTTACTGCTTGCCAAAATTGGTGGACCGTTTTCAATACGCCCGAAAAGACATACCTACAAAGTCGTTTTTTGACTCTAAAGCGGACTAGACTTGGAGTTGCGTTAGGGATTGCTTGGTCAGTTCGCTCCGCTCGTGTGTAGCGACATCCTTTTGTGAAGTTCAGATGCCAATCGGGACTAAAAAAGATATAGCAAATAGCCCTCCTGATAGCTATCGAGATTGGGAAACGTCAAAAAAAATCTCGCCATTGCCGACGAGATTCTTCAAAAATATTTTATACTACTATTTATATAATCAACATCGCATCGCCGTAGGAATAGAATTTGTATCCTTCTTTGATGGCTTCATCATAGGCACGTCTCATTAAATCATGTCCGCAAAAAGCAGAAATCATCATTAATAAAGTTGATTTTGGTGTGTGAAAATTGGTAATCATACAAGTGGCCACGCTAAAATCGTGTGGAGGGAAAATGAATTTATTGGTCCATCCGTCATAAGGATTTAGTGTTTTTTGTGAAGAAACCGAGCTTTCGATCGCGCGCATGGAGGTTGTTCCCACGGCACAAACACGATTTCTTGTCATTTTTGCGGCGTTTACAATTTCGCAGGCTTCAGGAGTGATTTTCAACTCTTCCGAATCCATTTTGTGTTTGGATAAATCTTCTACTTCTACAGGATTGAAAGTTCCTAAACCTACGTGAAGTGTTACTTCGGCAAATTTTACTCCTTTTATTTCAAGTCGTTTTAATAAATGTTTTGAAAAGTGTAAACCAGCAGTTGGTGCTGCTACAGCGCCTTCTTCTTTAGCATAAATCGTTTGATAACGCTCGGCATCTTCAGGAGTTACTTCACGGTTGATGTATTTCGGGATTGGAGTTTCTCCTAATTCTGTCAATTTGTTTCTGAATTCATCATAAGACCCATCATACAGAAAACGCAAAGTTCGACCGCGCGAGGTGGTATTGTCAATTACTTCGGCAACCAATGAATCGTCATCACCAAAATACAATTTGTTTCCAATACGAATTTTACGAGCTGGATCGACCAATACATCCCAAAGTCGTTGTTCTGCATTGAGTTCTCTAAGTAAAAAAACCTCGATTCTGGCTCCTGTTTTTTCTTTGTTTCCATACAAACGGGCTGGAAAAACCTTAGTATTGTTTAGAATCATAACATCCCCTTCGTCAAAATAATCGATAACATCCTTGAACATTTTGTGTTCAATAGTCTGTTTTTTACGATCGATAACCATTAATCGTGACTCATCACGGTTTTCGGCTGGATATTCTGCAAGAAGTTCTTTTGGTAAATGGAATTGAAAATGTGATAATTTCATTTGATAAAATTAGAAGTTAGAAGTCGGAAGTTGGAAGTTTTTGATGCTTCAACTTCAAACGGTTGCAAATATACGATGGTGAGATAGGTGTTGTCAAGTGTTTTGCTGTTTATTTTCATTTTCACCACAAAGACGCCAAGTCCCGAAGTTTTATAATTCGGAAATTTGACCCGAGGCATCGCCGAACGGAGCGCAGCTAAAACCAAGATTTTTTAAATCTTCCCAAAAATCAGGATAGGATTTTGAAACCACTTCGGCATTTTCGATAATGATAGGCACTTTTAAGGCCAATGGCGCAAATGCCATCGCCATTCTATGGTCGTTATAGGTTGCAATTTTCACATTCGAATTGATTTCTTTTGTGGCAACAAGTGTTAAACTATCGTTGGTTACCGAAATGTTTGCTCCCAATTTTGTCAATTCGATTCGAAGCGCTTCCAAACGGTCGGTTTCTTTAATTTTCAGGGTGTGAAGTCCTGTCAAATGGCAACCAATCCCCAAACCAAGACAAGTTACCACAATGGTTTGTGCAATGTCGGGAGTATTAGCCCCATCCCAGCCTTCCCCATAGGGGAAGGGGTCGTGAACGGCTATTTTTTGAAGGATAATTGAGTTGTTTTCGAAAATAGTTTCAACTCCTAATTTTTTATAAATTTCGACCAAAGAACTATCACCTTGCAAACTATTTTGTTTATAACTAGACAATGTAATTTGTGTGCCGATTTCAGATAAAGCTACTATACTAAAAAAGTAAGAAGCCGAACTCCAATCGGATTCAACTGTCAATAATTTTGGTTCTACTTCTTGTTTTGGATAGACTTTGATTACATTGCCTTCAAAACTGGTTTGAATATTCAAATCATTCAACAATGCCAAGGTCATTTTGATATAAGGAATAGATGTGATTTCACCCGCCAAAGTCAATTCGATACCGTTTTCTAATTTTGGGGCGATTAACAATAAGGCAGAAATGTACTGACTGCTCACATTGGCAGGAATACTAACTTTGTCTTTGGTGATTTTTTGTCCTTTGATTCGAATGGGCGGATAACCATCTTCATTTTCATACGATATTTGCGCTCCTAATTGTCGCAAAGCCTCAACTAAAACTTTTATCGGTCGTTCTTTCATCCTAGAAGAGCCTGTCAAAACCACTTCGCGTCCTTCATTCACAGCAAAATAGGCGGTAAGAAAACGCATTGCTGTTCCAGCGTGATGAATGTCTATAAGCTGGGAGTTGGAAATTGGAAGTTGGGAGTCTAAGGACAATGCTTTTTGCATTACTTCGCTGTCATCGGAATTGGAAGTATTGTCCAAAGTAATATTCGGAAATAAAGCCTGTAACAACAACAGTCTGTTGGTTTCGGATTTTGAGCCGGTTATTGAGATTTCAGATGTAAGATTTAAGATTGCAGATTGCAGATGTAAATTCATTTCTATTTTTTTGACAACGAAGCGCAAATATAGGCAGAGAAAAACAAAAAATTAAACCATTAAGAAAATTAAGTTGCATTAAGCAAAAATGTATTATTTCTGGTTTTTTATAAAGCGCTACATTTACTCCCCCTTTGGGGGTTGGGGGGCAAGTTTCTCATTGTTCTTGTGGCGGTCTTTATCACGCACCGATTTCAAGTCCATTTTCTTATCGAAAGCGGCTTGTAAATCGATTCCGGTTTGGTTGGCTAGGCATAAAACCACAAAAACCACGTCGGCTAGTTCTTCGCCAAGATCCTTATTTTTGTCGCTTTCTTTTTCGGATTGTTCGCCGTAACGACGGGCGATAATTCGGGCTACCTCGCCTACTTCTTCGGTCAATTGTGCCATATTGGTGAGTTCGTTGAAGTAGCGAACGCCGTGTTCTTTGATCCAAGTGTCAACGGCTAGTTGGGAGTTTTTTAGGTTCATTTGCTGTTTTTATAAAACCCTGTCAGGGTTTTGAAACCTGACAGGGTGGGTTGTAAAGATTAGTATTCGATTAATAAATTACTAATTTCGTCTAAATTTTGCTGCCGATTGTGGTAAAAAATAAAATTTTCTAGATCGCCATATAATCCAATAACTTCCTCTCTCCTTAGTTTTGTGGGTTTATCCGAAATTATAGTTTCATATGAAGACCAAGGATATAAACTCATTTGTTTTACAAAACCATGATGCACTGGATTATTGTGAATATAAAAAATAAGTTGTTGAAAATATTTTTCAGTAGTTACCAATTTTCTTTCAAAAGTAGTTTCAAATAAACTCCCAGTTCTATTATAACGCCTATTTATCGACTGAGTATACGCATTGAACAAATGAGAAAACTGTCTTGATGGATCAATAATTTTAGGCTTTTCGGTCGTTGTGTACGACAATTGACTTTGTTCTATTTCACGTTTTTCTTTGATTCGTACTAAAAGATGAAAATGATTTTTTAATAAGCACCACGCATATGTTTCGGAGATAGGCTCAATATATTTTGCATACAATCGCAGAAAATGATAGTAATTTTCGTTTTCAAGAAATATGTCGTTCCCATTATTTCCACGATTGTAAATATGGTAGTAGTTGCCGTGAATAATTGGTTCCTTAATTTCCATAGCTTATTTTTTTAACCCTGTCAGGGTTTTGAACCCTGACAGGGTTGGCTGTAAACAAATATAGAAAATTTAGACGACTAAAATTTATCTCATATTTTCTTTAAAACTATTTTCTCGTTTTGTTTGTCGATCATTTGCTGAAAAAAGGCTTTTAGATCGGCATAATACCCAGAAGATACTAGCTGCTTATTACTTTCTTTTACCATTGCTATTTGAATTGCATTATTTGAAATGGCCGCATTGAAGACAAAAGAAACAATATTTTCTTTGGTTTGTAATTTGACTCCTTTTGGAACTGATTCCACAGTATAACCTTTAGGGATTTCGATATTTACATTGAATTTTTCCTGAGTAGGATAGCCAAAATAAATAGGAAATTCTCTTTCCTCCTGAACAAATGGGTTTTTGGTTTCTGCCAAAAAAAGTTGTGGATTGATGTATATTTTATCTCCAATACTTTCCAAGTGATTGTCTAAAGTGAAATTAAAATTCTCATTGGTAGGTTTAGAAACTACAGTACTATTTTCTATTGAATAATCGCTAATTTGAATGCCCGGAAAATCGTTTTCTAATTTTTCGAGGTAATTTGACTGATTCATTCCTGCATATTTTTCTCTAAATGTAAAGGCTTCGTAATCCGTTCTAAACTCTCTGTATTTTCCAGATAATTTTCCGTTTTCATCCAGTGTTACTATTATATTTGTTACTTTCTTAGATGGAGATTTTGGTTCCAATTGGATTTCTTCAGAAGTAGCATTCTCACGAAGCAATCTACCTGTCCAGTTCAAGGTTTGGAGAGGCAAAACATTACGGGTGGTATATTTATTAGTTGCATCTAATAGAATTCGTTTTCCATCAATTTCAGCAGCTGCAATTACATAATTAAAGATAGTTCTGTTAGGAAATTTAGGTATGCCGTTCTCTATTGTACTTAATAGGACTGGGTTTGCAGAAATTCCAGCATAATTGAGCATTGCCAAAAGAATAAAATTGATTTCGGCCACATTCCCTGTACCATCGATATAGGCTTTCTTGACTCCTTTGTCGGTGTAATATCCATTTTTATGGTTCCAATTCATTTTGTTCTGCACAAATTTAAAAATGATATCCAACTTCTCGCCTGGGGATTCTACATCCTTGATAATATTGGCAACATCTTGGCTGATATATTCCCTTTCTTTGAGTTCTTTACCAAAATCTTTGTCTTCATAAATTGTTTTGGCAACTCCATCCCAAGTCATAGAATAATTTTTCACAGGCTCTTGATAAAATTGTTCTTTTTCCAACTCGTGATGAATAGACAAACGATAATTTTCAATATTGTCTACAAATGGTTCCTCTTTAAGAGCAGGAATATTATAAGCACTATAGGTATTTTTGACTTGTTCAAAACTAACCCCTTCTGAACTCATTGCACTGACTTTAGAGTTAAATGTGAGAGAACCTCGCTCAACTTTCGACACAAATTGTAGTTCAGAAGATCTTTTTGCGATGGCTTTATAAGTAAAAAAGCCAGGGATTTGAGTCGTATATTCAGAATAATTGACGAAGATGTCTTGTTGGAAATTAAATGCTGGAAATTCTACAATGTTTTCTGACTTTAAAACATATTGAAACTCTATAACAGAACCTACTTTTACATTTGGCATTGTAATGGCGATCTCTCCCCAGTACTTATTGATTGAGGTTTTAAAACTACCTTCACTATTTAATTTAGTTTTAACAATCTTGCCGTTTTCAAGATTATAGGTTACACAATCCTTAAATTCCAATCTATCATCGTGGAGTTTCTCATAACCTAGGCGATATTCCTTTTTATAATTCGCCCATTTTAATCCGTCTTTTTTATAAATTTTTATTCTAAATGTATTTTCAGTATTAATACTAAAGCCGTTAGTGGCATCATAGCTAAAAAAAGTTCTGGCCTTATTAAATAAAATTGCGGCTGGCGCTGTTGTATCATTTGGACAGGTTTTCTCTTCCAACTCTTTTATGGAAACTTTTCCCAATTTGAATTCTTGTGCGTGGCCTTTCGGCAAAAGAAGGATAAGCAAAAAAACAAGGGATAAACTGGCTTTCATCGTCTTATATTTTCTTTAAAATTATCTTCTCATTTTCTTTGTCGATCATTTGCTGAAAATACGCTTTCAAAACAGGATAAAAATCGGCGGGTACAATAGCTGAATTTATCGTCGATGTTATGGCTAACTGAATTTTTGAATCGGTATTGGAAATCATAAATTTAAACCCACCGATATCCTCACCCGTAGCAATATTCATTGGTGCCGGCATTGATTCTACAACATATCCTTCGGGCAAGTCGATCAAAATATTATATTTGCCTTGACTTGGATATCCAAAATCAACGGGATATTCTCTTACTTCTTGTTTGAATGGGTTTTCTTTTGCTGTCAAGAAAAGCATCGGCGAAAAATAAATTTTATCATTGATGATTTCGATGTCTTTTGTGTCTTTATAATAGTAGGTTTCAACGATAGGTTTTGACAATTCCAATTCACTTTCTCGGGTGTAATCTGATATTTCGATATCGCCATTTTCGCGTTCTAACTTCTCTAAGTAAGCATCATTGGTCGCAGAAAGATTTTCTTTTCGAAACCCTAAGGCTTCGTGATCAGAAAGCAATTTTCTTATTTTGCCAGTCGCCGAGCCATCACTTTTCAGAACAATACTCATATTAATTGCTTCTTTAGAAAGTATTTTTGGCATCAAATCCACCTCGGTCGATGTTCCGTCTTTTCGAATCAATCGGCCAAACCAGTTTAAATCACGAAGCGGAAGTACATTGGGAACAGCATATTTTTCCGTTGCATCTAACAAAATCATCCCTTCTGGGGTTTCGACTGCTGCAATTACAGCATTAAAAGCCATTCTACTTGGAAAAAAAGTTATGCCGTTGTCGCGAGTACTAATTAAAACTGGATTGGCATTTAGGCCTGCAAAACGCAACATTGCTGTGAGCATCAAATTGATTTCGCCCGTGTTTCCTGTCTTACTTTTGTACGCTGTTTTCACTCCATCATTGCAAGAGTAACCTTTGAAATTGTTCCATTTTACATTCGTTTTAACATAATTAAATATTGCTTCGATTTTTTCGGGCTGGGTGGTCAAACCTGTCAATATTTTTGTAATGTCATCTTCAAAATAGCCGGTTTTATTCAACTCGGGACCAAAATCATCATAATTATAAATGGTCTTTACGACCGATTCCCAGTCAGTTGAATAGGTTTTGGCTATTGAATTCGGAAATTTAGTCATCGATAATTCATGAGAAATACTTGAGGTATAATTATCAATATTATTCACGAAAGCTTCGTCTTTTATAGCGGGCAAATTTTCTGACACATAGGTCGTATGCGTTTCACTAAAATCTATTTTGTCTTGCCAAGTGGAGCTTGTAACAGGGGTATAGCCTCCACCTGTCCTTTCTCTATTGTTCAATATAACTGAATTTGATCTTTTTTCGACTGATATTTTTGGAGCTAAAAACCCTTTGTGATTGGAATTGTAAGTAAAGTATTCTGGAACATAAGTATGATACTCGCAATAGTTAACAGGAATACTAGTTTGAAAATACCAGTCCCTGAAGGAACCGTAGCGCGGCGAGCGCAGGGAATAACTAAACTCGATTACGGAACCTTCTTTTACATTAGGCATCGCAATTTTTTTTCGACTCCAATATTTGTTAATTTTTTCTACAAATTCTCCATCACTTTTCATTTTTGTTTTCTCAATTTTGCCCTCTACCAAATTGTAGGTTGCTACATCCGAAAAACTAACTTTTTCATATGCTCCAGATTCAATATAGTAACTTACCTCCTGATTGGCCCATTCGTAGCCTTCTTTTTTGTAAATCTTAATTCTAGTTTTGACATCGGTAACCATCAAAAAACCTTCGTTTTGATCGTATATAAAACTTACGTTTCCTTTCTTGAATAAAATGGCTGCTGCAGCCGACGGGTCTTTGGGATGCTCTTTTTCTTGAAGTTCTGCGATTGAAACTTTGCCGAGTTTGAATTCTTGGGCATTACTAATTGAATAAAAAAAGGTAAAAAACAAAATAATTGCCAGTAGGTTGGTTTTCAAGGGATTCATGAGATTTATTGGTTTTTTGTTAAAATGACTTTTGCGTTATCGTTTTTTGTAATTTGCTCCATAAATAGACGATATTCATCGTATTCGGTGTTTTTGTACACTCCTTTTTTAATCAGAATAGCCCGTTTGTAAATCAAATTGCTGTTGTCTTTTTTAATGATTTCGGTTTTGTATTCACCAAATTTGCTGTTCAATTCAAAAGCTGCAGGCATTGCTTCAACAGAAAATCCCGCGGGCAAGGTCACGGCAACTTCATCATTGTCATAATAACCTCTTGATATTTCGAACGGGGTTTTTCGGTTTCGAATTCTTTTGACGCCCCCTGAAGTTTGGTTGAAGGCATCTAAAACAAAAATTAGTTTATTATTAGAAAAAGTACCATAATGTTCCGCACTAATTTCGACCTTTTCTGTAAACATGACTTTTTCTTTATCATTTAAAAAAGCAGTCTTATCAATTTTCAAATTATTGAAATTATCCCAATAATCTTTATAATGTTTTTCCCTTTCGGTGGGTGGTGTCGTTTCCAAACGGAATTTCTGACCATATTGAGAACCCTCCGAAACTATTTCAATTTTTCCTGAAAAATTGCCCGTTTCCGATAAAAAATAGCTGCCTTTGCTGATTTGAGCATTATCTTTGTTTTCGTATGTTTTGGTTCTAATGATTTCTCCTCCCTCAGGTTTTATCACTAAAACATCTCTGTCATCGGTGAAGTTTGCTTGATACCCAAAAGGATCATCCTGACTGGTACACTCTAAAAAAACGTAATTATCCCCATTTGGAATCGTCAAAATAATATGGTTCCCTTGCTGTGAAACAAAATCAGATTCAATATTTTGTTTGTCTCTGCTACCATATAATTTAGTGTAAAAAGACGGAACATCTACAGCATTCAAAAGTGATTTAGTGTAATTAGACAAAGCTTTGCAATCGCCATATCCCAGACGGTCTACATCTTTGACAAGCATAGGTTTCCATCCTCCAATTCCTTCTTGAATACTGACATAGCGCGATTTCTGTTGAACATATTTGTAAATTATTTTGGCTTTCTTAATGGGATCCTTTTCATCACCAACCAAAGCCTTCATTTTTGACCTAGTTTCGTCCGGCAATTCGTCGGTTCCAACTAAGATTTTTTCCGACCACCATTTGCCAAATTCTTTCCAAGTCTTTGCATTTCCATCCACTCCTTCAAGATTAAAATATTCCAATCCCAACATTACTCTTGGAAAAATCTGACTTACATTTGGGCTATAATCCTCGTATTTCTGCGCTAAAATATGGGTAGCCGTGTATGAAAGTTGCGTGGATGTATCGACATTTTTAACTATTTTGAAGTTGGAAAAATTCATTTCCTTCTTTCTGAAACCAAGATTTTCAGGATAAGTTACATTCAAGACACTTTTCTCGACACTTAAAAGATAATCTGTTAGAGGAAACCATTGCGGAACAAAGGCGGTCGTCGAAGTTTCAACTTCCGATTCATAAACCACAGTATAGGGATACAGAATTGGTGTATAATCCAAATAAAGAATGCGACCATCCGAAAAAAGTGTGCCACCATCGACCGCAATTTGGTCTTTGAAATCTTTTCTTTTTATTTTCTTAATTTCGTTTCCAAAACTATCAAAAACAGTCGCTTGAATATTTTCAACTGTTGTTCTCTTATCGTAATTTTCATAGGCATCTACCGCGCCTTGTCCTTTTTCGTTAAGAACAGTAACTATTCGTTTTTGTTTGACATTCATATTTCGTTGAGAGGAAATAAGAATATCGGTTTGGTCTAAACGTACGACTGCATTGGCGTTTTGCTTTAAGCTGTCGGGAATTAACAAAGTAGTGTATTCGGATTTTTGTGCGTAAAAGTGCGTGGCTGAAAGCCAAAAAACAAGGTAAGCTAACTTAAATTTCATTTGGGGGCAATTTTAAACCGAAATTAAAAAAAATTCGGAATAAAAAAAAGTTAATTTCTAAATTTAGAATCAATTAAAATTGTCACCGGACCATCATTGACCAAAGCCACTTTCATATCGGCTCCAAAAATGCCCGTCTGTACTTTCTTACCTAATTCAATTTCAATTCGTTGCGCAAATTGCTCATATAGTGGAATGGCAATTTCGGGTTTTGCCGCTTTAATATAAGAAGGGCGATTGCCTTTTTTGGTCGATGCCTGAAGAGTAAATTGCGAAACAACGATTACTCCGCCATCAACATCTTTTACAGATAAGTTCATTACCTCATTTTCGTCCCCAAAAATGCGGAGATTGGCTATTTTTTGGCAAAGCCAAACAATATCTTCTTGATTATCGGCATCTTCAATTCCAATTAAAACCAATAATCCTTTTTGGATTTCGGCTACGATTGTAGCATCGACAGTTACCGAAGCGGAGGAAACTCTTTGGATTACGGTTTTCATAGCCCCCCTAACCCCCAAAGGGGGAATTTGAAGTTAAAAATTATTTTTTGACAATTCATCTTTTTACACCTTACAAGTATTTAAAAATCATTTTTAGAGCACTACTAGGATTCCCCCTTTGGGGGTTAGGGGCTTATTTCCTGGTTTCATCGCTTGCTTTTCGATCTTCATCGAAGGAATCGGTTCGGTAATTTTCGTCATCGCCTTCGAGGATTTTCAGGTAACTATTGTAGCGTGACCAAGCTATTTCGTCTTTTTCCAAAGCTTTCTTTATGGCACAATGCGGTTCTTCTTTGTGCAAACAATTATTGAATTTGCATTGGTCTTTCAACTTGAAAAACTCTGGAAAATAGCCGCTTATTTCTTCCTTTTCCATATCGACAATCCCAAATCCCTTGATTCCTGGTGTGTCAATTATTCGAGCACCAAAAGACAAATCATACATTTCGGCAAAAGTCGTCGTGTGCTGTCCTTGCTTGCTAGCTTCGGATATGGTTTTAGTTTTTAGATTTAAAGTCGGTTCCAAAGCATTGACCAAAGTCGATTTTCCAACTCCTGAATGCCCCGAAAACATCGTCACTTTGCCAATCATCAATTGTTTTAATTCCTCGACTCCTTTATTTTCAGTAGCAGAAACTCGCAAACATTGGTATCCAATTTCTTGATAAACATGTTGCATATACAATTGTTCATCCAAAGTCGCCTCGTCGAAAGTGTCAATTTTATTGAAAACCAATATGGTTTCAATTCCATATGCTTCAGCGGTAACTAAGAATCGGTCGATGAAATTGAAGGTTGTTGGTGGATTATTGATAGTGACCAAAAGAAAAACACGGTCAATATTCGACGCAATAATGTGCATTTGATGCGAAAGATTTACCGACTTTCGAACGATATAATTCTTTCTGTCGTGAATTTTGTGAATAGTTCCCGTAACAGCATCCGAAGTTTCTTCGAGTTCATAATCTACGATATCGCCCACTGCAATGGGGTTGGTGCTTTTGATGCCTTTGATGCGGAATTTCCCTTTCATACGACATTCGATAAAATCGCCTTGATCGGATTTTACGGTGTACCAACTTCCTGTAGATTTATAAACGGTTCCTGTCATATTTTGATTCACGATTTACGAATTCAGATTTTAGATTTAAAACCCAGACTTTGCAAAGATAAATGATTGTTTTTCGTTTAAAGTTTAAAGTTTGAAGTTTTTCGATTCCGCTAAACAAAAACCCCATACTTTTTAAAAAGCATGGGGCTTCAATTTTAATAAAAACACGAATTAAGAATTCAATATTTTCTCTTGGTGTTCAATACTTTCTTGGTGAATTCCTCTGAATAATTTTATAATAAATTCTTCTACATACCTTTCAAATGACATTGAAACCCTTTTCTAAAAGAAAAAGACCACTAAAAAAGTGGTCTCCTTCAATTTTTCGAAACCGAAAATCTAGTATTTATATCCAATACCTGTTTTGATAGCTTGCGTGCCTCCCAATTGATTAGAATTGTTACCGGTTGTAGCTTTGTCAGAAGTCATTAATACAAACGGACAGCCTAAAACGGCAGCTGCTTTTTTTAATTTCATTTCAGCCTTAATGTCACCTGTATTTCCGGTATGATAATTGATCAAACCTGTTTTTCCTCGTACTTCCAATACTTTCTTAAGACCCGATATGTATGCTTTATCCTCTAAGATTATTACTTTTTCCCAGTCATCTTCATTAGAAACAACAATTTTTTCAGTCACTTCTTCGACTCTTCCTGATTTTCCATAAACAATTTTTTCAACTGCATATTTACTGATAGTATTTTCTGCATCTTCCCCGTCATATTTGAAAATAATCGTAAACTCCTCGAGTTTTACCACTTTTCCCTTAACAACTTCTCCGTTGTGTTTGCTGATAACATCAACTTGCGCATTTACCATGGAGCCAGAAATTAGCATTGCTACTACTAAAATAATTTTTTTCATTTGTTTTAATTTATTAGGTTATATATTATTTTGCAATAATATAAAAAATCCTACAATTAAATAACAGTATTTAATAAAAATTTTATTGATTGTATTCTACTCAAGAATTCAATATTTTCTCTTGGTGTTCAATACTTTCTTGGTGAATTCCTCTGAATAATTTTATAATAAACTCTTCCGTCAATCCCTTTTTAGCGCCTTCGGCAACCATTTTGGCTTGAATTTCATTCCAACGATTGTTTTGCAAAACCGCTACATTGTTCTCTTTTTTGGCTTGACCAATCTCGTCCGCTACTTTCATACGTTTTCCTAAAAGTTCCAATAAATTGGCGTCCAACACATCGATATTGGCTCTTAATTTTGTCATTTTATTTTCGAAATCACTATCACCACTTAATTTTCTGATTTTTAAATCTTTGAAAATTTGTTTCAAAGCATCTGGAGTCACTTGTTGAGCAGCATCAGACCAAGCATTTTCAGGATCATTGTGCGTTTCGATAATCATACCGTCGTAATTCAAATCCAAAGCTTCTTGGGTCACTTCAAGAATCATATCGCGGTTTCCTGTGATGTGAGATGGATCGATAATTAATGGTAAATCAGGAAATTTGTTTTGCAATTCGATAGCAATTTGCCATTCAGGAATGTTTCTGTATTTTGTTTTTTCGTAAGTAGAAAAACCTCTGTGAATAACTCCCAAATTTTTGATTCCAGCAGCATACAAACGTTCTACACCACCCAACCACAAAGCCATATCTGGATTTACTGGGTTTTTAATCAAAACGATTTTATTCGTTCCAGCCAATGTGTCGGCAATTTCTTGAACCGCAAACGGATTTGCAGTGGTACGAGCACCAACCCATAAAACATCGATATCATTTTCTAAAGCTAATTTACAATGTGCCGCTGTGGCAACCTCGGTTCCCATTAGCATTCCAGTTTCGGCTTTTGCTTTTTTCAACCATTTCAATCCAATTTCGCCCACACCTTCAAATCCTCCCGGACGCGTTCTTGGTTTCCAAATTCCTGCTCTAAAAACACTTACATCTGAATCTTTCAGAGCGTGAGCAATTTTCAAAACTTGTTCTTCTGTTTCAGCACTACAAGGTCCTGCAATTACAAATGGATGAGTCAAATTGAATTCGTTCAACCAATTTCTCATTTCTTTCTTGTTTTCCATCTTATTTTTTATTTGTGGTTTATTGTTCGTTGTTTATTGTTCTTTTTTGCTGCAAACTGCCATCTGCAAACTGACTACTTTTTCATTCCGTTTAATATCTCTTTGATTTTATTCACACTTTGCATTTCATTGAAAATGGCATCGAAATCGTCATTCGCCAATAATTCTTTGAAAAGTGTTAAATTGGAAATGTATTCTTCCAATGATTTTACCACTTGCTTTTTGTTTTGCTTGAAAATCGGCGTCCACATCGCTGGTGAACTTTTGGCCAAACGCACTGTACTTTCAAAACCAGAACCCGCCATATCAAAAATATCTTGTTCGTCTTTCTCCTTATTAATTACCGTTTTTCCTAGCATAAACGAACTAATGTGCGACAAATGCGATACATAAGCAATGTGCTTGTCGTGCGATTTTGGATCCATATAGCGAATTCTCATTCCCAAACTTCGGAACAAATCCAAGGCTTTTTCCTGTAATTTGAATGTCGTTTTCTCGACTTCACAAATGATGTTGGTTTTCCCTTGAAACAAGTTTTTTATAGCCGCCGAAGGTCCCGAAAATTCCGTTCCCGCAATGGGATGCGTGGCAATAAAATTTCTTCTCCTCTGATGATTTGCCACCGCTTCACATATTGGTATTTTGGTAGAACCCACTTCAAAAACTATCGTATTGTCACCAATAGCATCCAAGACTTTTGGCATAAGAGTCAAGGCAACATCCACAGGAACTGAAACAATTACAAAATCGGCTTCCGCCAAATCATCAAATGTTCCTACTTTATCAATCACTCCAAGAGTAATGGCTTCTGCCAAATGACTTTCGTTAGTGTCAATTCCATAAATAGTCGCATCCGGATGTAGTGATTTGATGTCCAAAACCATCGAACCGCCAATTAATCCTATTCCTATTACGTGTACTTTCATTTGTTAAAATCTATCTATTGCTTCTTGTATTTTTTCCTCTTTTACACAAAGTGCAAATCGGATATACCCTTCACCATTTGACCCAAAAATGGTTCCCGGCGTAATGAAAATTGATTTTTCGTATAATATTTTATCAATAAAATCTTCTGATGATGAGATTCCTGCTGGCAATTTTGCCCAAACAAACAATCCAACACCTTCCTTATACACTTCACAACCTAGCTTCTCGGCCAATTGCTCTGTTAAAAGTCTCCTTTTTTTATAAACGGCATTCATCGAATCGAACCAAGATGGATCACTTTTCAAAGCTTCAATCGCTCCTTTTTGAATTCCGAAGAACATTCCGCTGTCCATATTGCTTTTTACTTTCAAAACCGCATCAATACAAGCAGCATTTCCTAAAACCATTCCCACGCGCCAACCTGCCATATTGAAGGTTTTTGACAAGGAATTTAATTCCAAAGCAACTTCTTTTGCACCTTTGACTTGTAACAAACTCATCGGTTTGTCATTCAAAACAAAGCTATACGGATTGTCGTTAATCAATAATAGGTTGTGCTTTTTGGCGAAAGCCACTAATTTTTCGAACAATTCTAGACTTCCTCTTGCTCCTGTTGGCATATGCGGATAACCCAACCACATTATTTTCACTTTCGATAAATCTAACTTTTCTAAAGCATCGAAATCAGGTTCCCAATTGTTTGCTTCTGTTAAATCATAATAAACTGGAACTGCACCAACCAAATTAGTCACCGAAGAATAAGTCGGATATCCTGGATTTGGAATTAAAACCTGATCTCCTTCGTTCAAAAATGCCAATGAAATGTGCATAATTCCTTCTTTGGAACCCATCAAAGGCAAAATTTCCGTATTAGAATTTAAGGCAACTCCATAATTGTTCTGATAAAAATCAGCCATTCCAGTTCTCAATTCCGGCAATCCTTGGTAACTTTGATATTGATGCGCATTTTCTTCTTGCATTGCCAATGTTACGGCATCAATAACCGCTTGTGACGGTCTCAAATCTGGGCTACCAATTCCCATATTGATAATGGGTTTCCCTTCGGAAGCCAATTGTCTCACTTCTCTCAATTTTGATGAGAAATAGTATTCTTCAACTATATCTAAACGTTTTGCGAGCCCCACCCCAACCCTCCCCGAAGGGTAGGGAGCCGTGACAGTCGCATTTTCTGAAATAATGCTTTTTTGTAAATCTTTCAATTTGTCGTTTTTTAAATCAAAAATTAACTATTTTATTGCTCCATAATTCCCCCTTCGGGGGCTAGGGGGCTTGGTTTTGTATTTTTATATTCTCCTAATACTTTGAAATATTCTGCCATAATTTCCATCAATGATTTTGCTTTGGCGTAATCTTCATATTTATCGAAAGTCACATCCACAAAAAAGGAATATTTCCAAGGGGTTTCAATTTTTGGCAAAGATTGAATTTTGGTTAGATTCAGTTTGCAATCACTCATTACATTCAAAACTGCTGCCAAACTACCTCTCTTGTGATCCAATTCGAATTTGATGGAAGCGCGATTAATTTCGTCCTTTGGCACAAATGAATTCTCCTTTTTGATAATAACAAAACGAGTCATATTATTATTAATCGTTTGAATTTCAGGGGCTATAATTTCTAAATCATACATTTCGGCTGCCGTTTTGCTGGCTATCGCAGCTATTCCTGAAAGTTGTTTTTTTTGAATTCTACGCGCTGTTTCAGCAGTATCTTTGTCCTCGACTAATTTAATTTTTGGGTATTTTTTTAAGAATTCCATACATTGCAACAACGCCATCGGATGCGAATGCACTTCTAAAATATCTTTGATTTTCTGACCTTTCAACCCCATTAAATTTTGATGAATATCCAAATAATGTTCTCCAATAATGTGCAAATTGTTTTTGTCAATTAAGGCATAATTGGGGATAATTGGTCCTGCAATAGAATTTTCAATCGCCATAACCGCTTGATCCGATTTACCAGACAATACACTGTCAATTAATTTGTCGAATGACAAACATTCATCCACCTCAACTTCATTGCCAAAATATTCTTGTGCCACCTGATGGTGGAAAGAACCTTTTATACCCTGTATCGCAATTATTGTACTCATAATAATTCAAAAAAAAATCCTGATTTTCATCAGGATTGTATATTAGTTTTATTTGTTTTTATAATCTTTCAAATAACCATAGACAATCCTTACTTCCTAAAGAAGAAATAGTAAGTATTGCTAAAATAAAAACGGTTAGTTGACATAAAATCTCGATTTTTTTAAAAATCCTCTGCGAATTTATAAATTTTATTTAATTAACCCAAAAAAAAAGTTGGTTTTGTTAGTCAAAAAAAAGAATTGTCGATAAAACTAGTTTTTCGTTGTATAATGTTTAAAAAAAAAGCCTCAAATTATCATTTTAAGAATTCAGCACGAGCGTTTTCTGTATCAAAAATTCTTTTTTGACCGCAAATGCCCCTTCCCTATTTTATCCTTGATGGAGTATCTTGTCCGTTTATTATGCTTTGAGCGCTAATTGCAATTGATTTTATAATTTCGGTCATATTCGCTAAATCTAAAGATGAAACCTCATCGCTCAATTTGTGATAATTGGGTTCCGAATCCATTTTGGAGGTAGAAATTGTATGCGCAGGTACTCCTAAAGCTGCCAATCTCGCATTGTCTGAACGATAAAAAAGTTGCTGTTTTGGATAAGGGTCTGGATAGAAATTAAAGTTAGATCCCTTTAAATTTTGTTGCAAAATAGTGCCAAAATCAGATTTTTCGAAACCCGTTATGTAAGCTGAATTTTTACCCCATTTACTGTCTGTTCCTATCATTTCAATATTAAACATCGCCACAACTTTCTTAGCATCCATATTTTCAGAGAAATATTTCGAGCCAAATCCCCCTACTTCCTCTCCTGTAAAAGCTACAAAAATAATGGTCCGCTCATTTTGATTTAATTCTTTTAAATACTTTGCCAACGCAATTACCGCCGTAGTTCCCGAAGCATCATCATTGGCCCCATTAAAGACCTTGTCTTCCCCATTTTTCTTCATTCCCAAATGATCATAATGCGCCGAAAAAATAACGTATTCATCGGGTTTGGATTTACCAGGGAGCATTCCAATCACATTATTTGCGGCTTTGCCTTGAGCAACAAATTCTTGTCGGTAGTTTTTTAATTCCTTAAAAAAAGGAAGATTCATTTTTTTGAATTCATTTTCGATAAATACGGAAGCCGAATCAATACCCGGCGTAAAAATAGCTCTTCCTTCCATTTTATCGGAGGCCAAGACACTTTCAATTCTAGCAATTTCCTCTTGTTGGATCATCGGTTTTTCTTGCCCTTGAACTAAAATTCCAAATAAGAAAACTGAAATAATAAATGAATTTTTCATAGTTGAATTTGAATTGTTTGTTTCTTTTTTATTTGTTATGCTACTAAATTTTTAGAAAGCCATTTCTTCCCTTCAGAAATTCGAGCGACCAACATCGTAGCTACCAAGTCGCCATTGGCATTCAACAAAGTTGCCATCGGATCAATCAAGGTTCCTATTATCATTGCGGCCGGCAAGGCTTGTTCCATTGGTAACCCATAAACAGTTATAGTTAAAACTTCCCCAATATACCCTCCATTTGGAATTCCCCCTTCGACCACCGAAACAATAACCGTAATTCCCAAGGCTAAAAGCAAAGTACTAGGTTCTGTAAAATCTTTGCCAAACATAGCGAAAAGAATTGCAATTTTGATAATAGAGCCCGTAGAAGAACCATCTTTATGCAAAGGCGCACCCAACGGAATTACAATATGACTGATGTGATTAGGAATTTTCATTTCTTCGGCAGCTTCTAGATTCGCCGGGATTGTGGCAATGCTGCTACAGGTTCCCAGAGCGGTCAAAGAAGGTGTGATATTGTTTTTCCAAAAAACGGTTAGTCCCTTTTTACCTCCAGCCATAAAAGCATATAAACTAAAAAACACAATAAAATAAAAACCACAAACAGCATAATAAAGCCCTAAAGGTTTGGCGTAAGTACCAAATAACTGTGGTCCAAAAATCCCAACTTGATAAGCAAAATAAGCTCCTAATCCTATTGGAGCTGTTTTCATAATCAAATGCAATAATTGTTTCATCACCTCATCGCCCGACTTCAGGAAGTTTTTGAAAGTTTGTCCTTTTTCACCCGATCGCAAAGTGGCAAAGCCTATTAAAAAAGAAAATAATATCAGCGCCAACATACTTTTCCGAGTCAACAATTCAGAAAAATCATTGACGGTAAGCAATTGTGTTATTTGGGTTCCAACATTGCTTTCTTGAATCGTTTCTAATGGTACTTTCGAAAGGATAATCTCTTGATGAATCGGGAACAGCAAAACGCCGAGAATCATAACCACTGCAGAAACAATTACAGTTCCCAAGAAAACAGCTAACATAATACTAAATAATTTCCCCAATTTTTCTGTTTTTTCTAAAGTCGCAATTGAGGTCGCAATGGTAAAGAAAATCAATGGAATGATGGCGGTGAATAACATATTTAGAAAAATATCGCCCAAAGGTTTTATCACTTCTACACCTTTCCCGAAAACCAATCCTAAAATGCTTCCTGCCAGAATCCCTCCCAAAAGCAATAAAATATCACTGTAATTCTTCAAAAAAATACTCAAAGGGGTATTTTGCTTTGCCATAATTCATAAAGTTTAGGTAAATATATAAATCTAAATGAAATTTTCCCAAATAAAAAAGCATCCGTGAAAAACGAATGCTTTTGTAACCTTTATCAAGTTTATCTGTTAGAAGTTTTTAGAAATCCCTATGTTAAATGATTGTCCAAAATTGAAATAAAAATTACTATCACTTGCGTTATTTTGATTACTCTTAATATTTGAATATGTCAAACCTCCAATACCGAAGTTTAATCCAAAATTATTTTTAATATTTAGAAACAAGCCTGGCGCAAAACTCATATAAAAACCATCAAATGTAGTTGTTGAAGAAAAAGAATTAGTGTTGGTTTCTTTAAGATTTTTGTAACCTGCACCTAAATCAGCATATAACAAAAACATTTGGCTAAGTGATTTTGAATACCGGACAAAAGCTCCTGCTGAAAAGTTTTTAGTTATTCTTTCCTGATTATTCGATTCATTTTCTTGATAAGTGTATTTGTTTTTAGAAGATGAAAATCCAGTTTCAACCCCTACTGTCCAATTATCCTTGAACTGATATCCTACTTTTGGAGAAAAATTAAAGTTATCAAACTTGGACTCACTTGCTTGATTAGAGTCTTTATTAGACCAAAAACTCACATTCCCTGATACTAAGTACGTACCTTTTTGAGCGTTTGCAAAGCTAAACATAGCCAATGCAAGAATTACTAATGTTTTTTTCATTTTTTTTTGTTTAAAATTTAATATGATTTTAACAAGAACCATGCCATATTTCTTATAAATTATTTCAAGATGCTTTATCGAGTTTTAATCTAAATAAAAAATAGTTGTAAGAAAGACAACAAAATCTATAATTTGATTTAGCACTCCATTATTTTCTGTTTACTTTTGCTACAAATAAAAAAAAATGTCAATAGAAGTAAATAACATATCAAAAAGTTACGGTGCTCAAAAAGCTTTGGACAACGTTTCTTTTGCTGTCAAAAAAGGAGAAATTGTCGGCTTTTTGGGACCCAATGGCGCCGGAAAATCGACTTTAATGAAAATATTGACCACTTATATTGCTGCCGATGAGGGCGATGCGATTGTAAACGGATTTAATGTCCATTCGCAATCCAAATCTGTCCAACAATCCATTGGTTACCTTCCGGAACACAATCCGCTGTATTTGGATTTGTACGTAAGAGAATATTTGGCCTTCAATGCCAATGTTTATAAAGTAGCCAAATCCAGAATTGAAGAAGTAATTCAATTGACGGGTTTATCCAATGAAAGCCACAAGAAAATAGGGCAATTGTCCAAAGGCTACCGCCAACGTGTAGGATTGGCAAATGCTTTATTGCACAATCCAGATGTTTTGATTCTCGACGAACCAACCACAGGTTTAGACCCGAACCAATTAGTCGAAATTCGTAATGTGATAAAAAATGTGGGCAAAGACAAAACTGTTTTTCTTTCGACACACATTATGCAGGAAGTCGAAGCCATTTGTGACCGTGTCATTATTATTGACCAAGGGAAAATTGTAGCCGACAAAAAACTTGACAACTTAATTTCGGAGGAAAAACAGCAAATCATCGAAGTGGAATTTGACAAAACCGTCGAGGAACAATTGATTGCCAAAATCGAAAATCTTACTACTTATAAAAACACTCAAGACACTATTTGGGAATTGACCTTCAATGCCGATAAAGATATGCGTCCTGCCGTTTTTGATTTTGCCAATGCCAATGCCTTGAAAACTCTACAATTGAATCAGAAAAATAAAAATCTGGAAGCGGTTTTCAGGGAAATGACGAAGTAATGACGGCAAATTTTGGAATAAAAAAAACCGCAAAGAATTAAAAATTAATTCTTTGCGGTTTAACTAAGTACTCAGAGCGGGACTTGAACCCGCACGAACATTGCTGTTCACTGGATTTTAAGTCCAGCGTGTCTACCAATTTCACCATCCGAGCATTACTTTTCGATGTTATATCTAATTTTTAGAAAAAATTAATTAAATACAGCACCATCCGAGCATTCTACTAATTTGATGTTATATCTAATTTTTAGAAAAAATTAATTAAATACAGCACCATCCGAGCATTTTACTAATTTAATGTTATATCTAATTTTTAGAAAAAATTAATTAAATACAGCACCATCCGAGCATTTTACTAATTTGATGTTATATCTAATTTTTAGAAAAAATTAATTAAATACAGCACCATCCGAGCATTTTACTTTTTGATTTTAAATCTAATTGAAAATCAATTAAATCTACCATCTACTAAGCGTATGGTTTTGAGCGAAAAACGGGGCTCGAACCCGCGACCTCGACCTTGGCAAGGTCGCGCTCTACCAACTGAGCTATTTTCGCATTTTTCATTCTGTAAAAGAACTCAACACTTAATCGTATTGCGGATGCAAATTTAAGACATTAATTCAATTACACAAGCCTTTTTTGCAAAAAAAACACAGACAAAATATAATCTTCTGATAACCTAATCTTTAAACTATGAGAAACTATTTTTTTGTCAGCATTCTTTTGATTTCGTTGAGTTTCATCAAGGCTTCCATAGGGGTAATGCTATTGATATCTAGACTCAAAATCTCGTCTTTGATTTCTTCCAACAAAGGATCGTCAAGATTGAAGAAACTCATTTGCATATCTTCTTTAGCCGATTTGATTCCATTTAGGGCATCGCTGGAATGATCTTTCTCCAATTTCTTCAACAACTTTTGCGCTTTCAAAATCACGATTTGTGGCATTCCCGCCATTTTAGCTACGTGAATTCCAAAACTGTGCGCACTTCCTCCTTTTACTAACTTTCGAATAAAAAGCACGGTGTCTTTTAGTTCTTTGACCGAAACATTGTAATTCTGTATTCTCGGTAAGGATTCACTCATTTCATTCAACTCGTGATAATGCGTGGCAAAAAGTGTTTTGGGTTGCGAAGGATGTTCGTGCAAAAACTCGGCAATGGCCCAAGCGATGGAAATTCCATCGTAAGTGCTGGTTCCGCGTCCTATTTCGTCCAACAACACCAAACTTCTATCGGAAATATTATTCAAGATAGAAGCAGTTTCATTCATTTCGACCATAAAAGTAGATTCGCCCATCGAAATATTATCACTTGCTCCTACTCTAGTAAATATTTTATCAATAATTCCCATTCGAACACGCTCTGCCGGCACAAAACTTCCCATTTGAGCCAAGAGTACAATTAAAGCCGTTTGACGCAAAATAGCCGATTTACCCGACATATTAGGCCCTGTAATCATTATCAATTGCTGCGTTTCTCTATCCAAGAAAACATCATTGGCAATGTAAGGCACGCCAACGGGCAGTTGTTTTTCGATAACGGGATGCCTGCCGTTTTTGATATCCAATTCGAATGTTTCGTCGAGCTCTGGACAAACGTATTTGTTTTCAATCGCCAATTGCGTAAACGAACACAAACAATCGAGTTGCGCCACCAAATTGGCATTCATTTGAACCGGTTTGATATAAGTGGCAATCCAAGAAACTAATTGCTCGAATAATTCGACTTCAATTTTATAAATTTTTTCTTCGGCACCCAGAATTTTGGTCTCGTATTCTTTTAGTTCCTCAGTAATATAACGTTCAGCGCTGACCAAAGTTTGTTTGCGAATCCATTCTGCGGGCACTTTATCTTTATGCGTGTTTCGAACTTCGATATAATAGCCAAAAACATTATTGAAGGAAATTTTCAAGGATGAAATACCAGTTCGTTCAGATTCTCGTTTTTCAATTCCTTCCAAAAATTCTTTTCCCGAGGTCGATATGGCACGCAATTCATCCAATTCAGCGTGAACCCCTTTGGCAATTGCATTCCCTTTGGCTACAGCCACTGGCGCATCCTGATTGAGAACCGTTTTTATTTTTTCGCGCAGTAAATCGCAGCTGTGCAGGCTGTCGCCAATGACTTTCACGGCTTCTTGCGGACTAGCCAATGCCAAAGTTTTTATTGGAATAATAGCATCTAAAGATTCTTTTAAATATACAACTTCACGTGGCGAAACCTTGCCGGCGGCAATTTTAGAAATCAAACGTTCCAAATCCGAAATCTGTTTGATTTGCTTTTGAATGTTTTTCAACACTTCCTGATTTTCTTTCATATAGGAAACAACCTGATGGCGGCTTCGTATTTTATTCGCATCTTTCAAAGGCAAAGCCAACCAGCGTTTGAGCAAACGCCCACCCATTGGCGAAAGCGTTTTGTCGATAACATCCAGCAGCGTCACCGCATTGGGATTGTAACTGTGATATAATTCAAGGTTTCGAATCGTAAATCGATCCATCCAAACGTAGGCGTCTTCAGCAATGCGCTGAATCGCCGTAATATGTTGCACTTTGTTGTGTTGGGTTTCGGATAAATAATATAAAATCGCTCCCGAAGCGATAATGCCTTCTTTCAATTCTTCGACACCAAAACCTTTGAGTGAAACCGTCTGAAAATGTTTGGTCAAAGTCTCGAAAGCATAATCTTCTTTGTAAATCCAATCTTCGAGATAAAAACTATGATAATCCTCTCCGAAAGTTTCCCGGAAATCATTTTTATTATTTTTAGGTACTAGAACTTCACTGGGACTGAAATTCTGCAACAATTTATCAATATATTCAGCATTGCCTTGCGCTGTGAGAAATTCACCAGTAGAAACATCTAAAAACGAAATTCCGATGGATTTATTGGCAAAATAAACGGCTGCCAAGAAATTGTTGGTCTTCGATTGCAGCACCTCATCATTCATCGAAACACCCGGAGTTACAAGCTCTGTAACGCCACGTTTCACGATGGTTTTGGTCATTTTTGGATCTTCGAGTTGGTCGCAAATCGCTACACGAAGTCCCGCTTTGACTAATTTTGGCAAGTAGGTATTAATGGAATGATGCGGAAAACCCGCCAAAGCGGTTTCGGTTTCGGAGCCGGCGCCACGTTTGGTCAATGTAATCCCCAGAATTTTCGAGGCCCGAATGGCATCTTCGCCAAAGGTTTCATAAAAGTCTCCGACTCTAAACAACAAACAGGCATCCGGATATTTCCTTTTGATTTCGTTGTATTGCTTCATTAAAGGCGTTTCCTTGACCACTTTTTCTTTTGCTGACAAAATTTGTATTTTAAATTTAATAGAAGGCGAATTTATATATTTTATGCCGAATTTCGAACACTCCATAAATTTAAAACATATTTAAGCAATTTTTAAGTTGAATTTTCGATTTTTTCTATAAATTTGTCTCTCAATTTTAAATTAAAATAACGATGAAAAAAATTATTGCTCTTTCAATAGCGCTGTTGGCATTCACTTTTTCTAATGCCCAAGAAACTTCAAAAGCGACCAAATCTGTAAAAAAAGCGACAGCAAAAACAACTGCACCAGCCTTACCTAAAGTAGAAGGTGCGGGAATGGTTTTCGTATCTGAAACCATCGATTATGGTACGATTGCTGCGAATTCAGATGGCAAAAGAGAGTTTGTTTTCACCAATAATGGCAACAAACCATTAATCATAACCAATGCTGCTGGTTCTTGTGGTTGTACTGTTCCTTCTTATTCTAAAGAACCGATCGCACCTGGAGCGAAAGGTGTAATTGGCGTAAAATACGATACTTCAAGAGCTGGACAACCATTCACAAAAACCGTAACAATCACTTCAAATGCGGCAGGAACCCCTTCGAAAGTCTTGACCATCAAAGGAAATGTACTTGCTGCTGAGGCTCCGAAAAGCTAAATTTTAAATTATTATTCTAAAAAAGCTTCCTTAATTTTGGAAGCTTTTTTTTATTTAATACCGTTCAAAACAATGAGAAAACTAGAAAACAGTGAACTCGACCGAAAATCAATTGAAGATTTTAAACAATCCAAAAAGACGCCAATTATCCTTGTGCTGGATGACATTCGCAGCTTGCATAATATTGGCTCCGTTTTTAGAACAGCTGATGCTTTCTTGGTTGAAAAGATATATTTGTGCGGCATAACAGCTACGCCTCCCAACAAGGAAATACACAAAACCGCACTTGGCGCTACCGAAACTGTAGCTTGGGAACATCATACCAATGTGCTTGAAGTGATCCAGAAATTGAAAGACGAAAAAGTCACCGTATTGGCAATCGAACAAGTAGAAAGTGCTGTTTTTCTTCAAGATTTTACTGTTGAAAAGGACAAAAAGTATGCTTTAGTTTTTGGCAACGAAGTATTTGGAGTTTCTCAAGATGCAGTTGCTATTTGTGATGGTTGTATCGAAATCCCACAATTGGGCACCAAACATTCTTTAAACATTTCCGTAAGTGCTGGAATAGTCGTTTGGGATTTGTTTAAAAAAATGAAAGCCCCCCAACCCCCGACGGGGGAGTTTCGCATAAAATAACTAATCGAAATCTGATTATTCACATATCCTTTACTATTTTTACACCATCGTTTAAGAAACTAAACACATAATGAAAAAGTTGTTTTTTCTCGTCGTACTACTCTCTAATTTTTTGGGTTATACCCAATATACTTTAATTCCTGATGCGAATTTTGAGAAGGCGTTGATTGGTTTAGGAATTGATAGTGGGGCAATTGATGGGAAAGTGCTTACTGCAAATGTGAGTGGCGTAACAGATTTGAATGTATCATACAAAACAATAACTGATTTAAAAGGAATTGAAGATTTCCAAAATCTAAAAAATTTTAATTGTCTATGGAATCAATTAACTAGTATCGATTTATCTAAAAATATCGTATTATCTAATTTAGATTGTTCAAATAATCTACTGACAACTTTAGACACTTCTAAAAACACAGCTTTAACTAATTTAAATTGCTCCTTTAATCAATTAACGAGTTTGGATGTTTCTAATAATACCGTTTTGAATAAACTATATTGTGATTCTAATCAATTAAAGAGTTTAGATGTTTCTAAGAATTCGGTATTAAACTATTTGAATTTTTCTGAGAATCAATTAACAAATTTAGATTTCACAAAAAACACTAATTTATTTGTCTTGTCTTGTTTCAATAATAACTTAAAAAGTTTAGATGTTTCTAAAAATTTTGGTTTAACTACTTTATATTGTTACAATAATCAGTTAACCAGCCTTAATTTAAAAAACGGTGGTAATGGTATTTTGTATTTTCGGGGAGGAAACAACCCAAATCTAAACTGCATACAAGTAGATAACAAAACATTTTCCGACACCAATTGGTCGGCATTTAAAGACGCCACAGCCACTTTCTCAGAAAACTGTAGTAAAACAGCTGCTCCAATCGCACCCCCAGTAATCACAGCAACAGGAAATCAAACCTATTGCCCAGGAACGTCTTTAAAAATTGTGGAAACCATTTCCATAACAAGCGACCCTGCAGAGCCAAGCACAGACGCGATTTACATTCAGATCTCTTCGGGTTATGCCAACGGTCAAGACCAATTAACACTGGCTAATCCAACAGTTCATTCAAACATTACAAGCAGTTGGGATGCAACAGCTGGAAAACTAAAATTATACAGCCCTACAGGAAATAAAATACTTTACACAGACTTTGTTTCGGCTATCAAAGATGTTGAATTTAGCAATTCATCACCAAGCCCAACAGGCAATAGAAATTTTTCTATTACAATTGGATCGGCCAATTTTTTGCCCTCTACAGGTCATTACTATGAATACGTTCCACTAATTGGTATCACTTGGACCAGTGCAAAAGTGGCAGCGGAAGGCCTCAATTATTACGGTTTAAAAGGCTATTTAGCAACTATTTTATCTGCAGAAGAAGCCCAAATTTCTGGTGAACAAGCCTCAGGAGCTGGCTGGATTGGCGGAACCGACCAAGAAATTGAAGGAACTTGGAAATGGGTCACAGGACCTGAAGGCTTAGCCAATAGTGGAACAGGAATCGTTTTTTGGAACGGATTAGTCAATGGTTCCACGCCCAATTACGCGAAATGGAACACAAACGAACCAAACCAATATTTAGGCCGTGAAGAAGATTATGCACATATCACTGCTCCAGGGGTAGGTATAACTGGATCTTGGAATGACTTGACAATCACTGGCGATCCAAATGGAGATTATCAACCGAAAGGCTACATAGTAGAATATGGTGGTATGCCTGGCGATCCTGTGCTTCAGATTTCGGCGAGTACGGCAATGAAAATGTCTCAACTGACCATAACTCCACCAAGTGCCATTTGTTTTGGAGAAAAAACGACACTACAAGCCAGTTCTACATCGGGAACAATAAATTGGTATGATGCTGCAACCGGGGGGACTTTGCTACAAACGGGGACCAGTTTTACAACACCTATACTTAATGCTACTACCACTTATTATGTTGATAATGGCTGTTCGGCACGAACTCCTATGACTGTAACTGTAAATCCGTTGCCCAATATTAATCCTGTTGCTATTCCAAGACAATGTGACGATAACCAAGACGGAGTTTTTGTTTTCAACACAGCAACTCTTGAATCTACTTTGCTAAATGGGCTAACCAATGTTACCGTAACCTACTTCGACTCCTTGGACAATCCCTTAAAAGATGCTACTGGAAAATTAATCACTAGTCCGTTTCCTGCCAATTTCGCGACTACATCACAAACCATTAAAGTGGTGGTTACCGAAAATAATACGTTGAAATGCGCTAACAAAACAACGATTCCATTTATTGTAGACGATTTGCCTGAAGCGTTTGCTGTTCCCGCAACTGTAACAACGGCTTGCGATGACGAACCCATGCCGTCGAATCAAGACGGAAAATTTCCTTTCAATACTTCAAATATTGAAACAACTATTTTAGGTGGACAAACCGGAATGAAAGTGAGTTATTTGGATAAAAATGGCAACCCATTATCAAGTCCTCTTCCCAATCCTTTTTTAACAACTAGTCAAATTGTAACCGTCAAAGTAGAGAACACAATAAATCCGAGTTGTTTTGCCACTACCACTTTGAATTTTGTTGTTCACCCATTGCCCATCGTAAATGACGTTACTATAATTCAATGCGATACCGATTTAGTTGTCGATGGAAAAACATACTTCAATTTAACAGTAAAAAATGCTGACATTTCCAGCAATTTCGCCAATGAAACTTTTACGTATTACAGTTCGTTAAACGGAGCCACTAATGCTATTTCAGCTGATTTAATTGTAAATCCGTTGGCATTCGAAAACACAACGCCAACATTAATGGATGTTTGGGCTAGAATTTCGAATAAAATTACGGGCTGTTCAAGTGTTGCCAAAATCACTTTGAAAGTACCTGCCACAAATATTCCGCCTACTTATAAAATTCCATTTGCACCCGTTTGCGATGATTTTTTGGATGCCAATGGAAACAATACTATCAACAACAATAAACGTGACGGAATAACCACTTTCGATTTTTCATCTACTAAAGGAACTATCTTAGCATTACTCCCAACTAATCAAACTTATGCTATCAATTACTATAAAAACGAAGCGGATGCTTTGGCGGAATTGAATGTGATTTCCGATATTTCCAACTACAGAAACATTGGTTATCCTAATTCGCAAGACATTTGGATCCGCATCGACAGCGATTTAGACAATGCTTGTTACGGTTTAGGCCCCTATTTAACTTTAAATGTCGAAGCCTTGCCTTTTGCCAATGCAGTACCCATTCCGAGGCAATGCGACGATAATGCGGATGGCATTTTCCCTTTCGATACGACTTCACTCGAATCGGATTTATTAAAAGGACAAACTAATGTTAACGTAACTTATTTTGACCAAGCCAACAATCCCCTAAAAGATGCCAACGGAGTTTTAATCACAAGTCCATTTCCATCCAGTTTTGCTTCAAAGTCGCAAACCATCAAAGCGGTCGTAACCAATGCTACACTTCAAGCCTGCTATGATGAAACCGACATTACCTTTATAGTCGATAATTCGCCTGTTGCATTTACGGTTCCTTCAAGCTTAACTACTACTTGCGATGACGAAGCTGATCCTATCAATCAAGATGGAAAATTTGCTTTTGATACCTCAACCTTCGAAACTACTATTCTCGGAGGTCAAACGGGAATGCAGGTCAAATATTACGACCAAAATAATGTGTTATTGCCTAGTCCTTTGCCCAATCCATTTGTAACTAATACACAAAATGTTACGGTTAAAGTTGAAAATCCATTAAACCTAATTTGTACCGCAACCACCACTTTGAATTTTATAATCAACCCGACTCCCAAGATCGATTTGAATTTAGATGGCGCTGATAATGAATTGGTTTGTTCCAATCTTGCTACTTTTTTTGTAACACTTGATGCTGCAATAACCGATGGCACACCGACCACTGATTATGATTATGTATGGGAAAAAGATGGGAAATCTATTGGCACTAATTCGCCCACACTGCCTGTAAACGAAGAGGGAATCTACACGGTTGAAGTGACCAATAATTCAGGTTGTAGCAGTATTCGAACCATAACCGTCACCGCTTCGAATGTGGCCGATTTTACTGTGGATGTTGTAGATTTAACCGATGTCAATACGGTCACCGTCACCGCAACCGGTCCAGGAGATTACCAATACAGTTTAGATGAACCCAATGGCTTTTGGCAAGATTCGAATGTATTTACTAATGTTCCCGCTGGAGTTCATATCGTCTATGTCAATGATAAAAACGGCTGTGGAACCGTGAATCAAGAAATTATACTAGTAGGAGTTCCAAAATTTTTCACACCCAACGGCGATTCTTATAATGATGTTTGGGAAATAAAAGGCGTGGCAAAATACCCGCAGGCCGAAGTCCAAGTATTCGATCGTTTTGGAAAGTATCTAACAACGCTAAACGCGATCAATAAAAATTGGAACGGAATGTACAATGGTGCTCCATTGCCCGCCGACGATTATTGGTATATCTTAAATTTAGGAAATGGTACACCAGAAATAAAAGGTCATTTTTCGCTAAAAAGGTAGTAAAATGACACTCAAGGGGTACACATTTAAGTGAAATTTGATCATGAAATCAAAAATAGCTGGATTTTCGAACTGCCAGATTTTGGAAAATAATTTTAAAACTCGCTATTATTCTTGAAAACTTCTTGATTGACCTCATCGATATAGCTTAACACTTCTTCTTTTCCAGTTGATTCAGTGGCTGAAGTGACAAAATATTGTGGCATTTCGGCCCAATTGTTGGCAAACATTTTCTTTTTATAAGCTGCAATATGCGAATCTATTTTTGTCTTGCTAATTTTGTCCGCTTTGGTAAAAATAATACAAAACGGAATCTCGCTTTCGCCCATATAGGCCATAAATTCAATGTCAATATTTTGAGCTTCGTGACGAATGTCAATTAGTACAAAAGCACAAACGAGTTGCTCTCTGGTTTCAAAATAATCGGTGATAAACTGCTGAAAAACAGATTTAGTCTTCTTCGAAACTTTGGCATAACCGTAGCCTGGCAAATCGACCAAGAACCAATTGTTATTGATTTTGAAATGATTTATTAACTGAGTTTTCCCGGGTCTTCCCGATGTTTTGGCCAAATTTTTATGATTGGTCAACATATTGATTAATGAAGATTTCCCAACATTCGAACGGCCAATAAAAGCATATTCTGGCAAAAAGTCTTTTGGACATTTATCCACTTGAGAATTGCTTACGATAAATTCGGCGGTATTAATTTTCATCTAATAGTGTTTTTGCTTCAATTAGTAACAGAGGGATATCTTTATTGATTATTTTCCAAATTAAAATATCATCCACAGCGTCATAGGCATGAATTACGTTGTTTCTTAAATCAACAATTATTCGCGAATATGAAATTGAAATATTTGGGTTTGTTTTCAAGAGTTTCGACATGGCTTCGCCAATAATTTCAATTTCTCTTTCTACAGCTCTTCTCTTGGTTTTATTTGACAAATATTCTTCGAGAATCCTTCTGCCTTCCGGGTGTTCGTCTATTGAATTTATGGATTCAACAATATCAAGAAGCAGTTTCTTTTCCTCCCGTGTTGTCATAATAATTGAATTTTGCTTTCATTGATACTTTCAATGAGGTAAGGATTTCGTAAAGTTTTTTCTGCCACTAAATCAACCTGTGTCTTCAATAAAGCTTGTAATTCTTCCAAGAGACTGAAATAATTATTAGCATACGTTTCATAATCCAAGTCTTCAGAAAAGCTATACAAGAAATCAACATCACTATTCTCATTGAATTTATTGGTTGCCGCGCTGCCAAACAAGAACACCCTTTCTGCACCATATTTGGTGAACACGTTTTTAATTTGAGGTAGTTTAGTTTCTATTTGTTTTTCCATTTTGACAACTTGTTTAAAAAATTCGGCAAATTCCTTTAGTGTGCCTTCAAGTGAGTATGCGTCAACCAATCTTCAAGCAAGCGATTGAACTCGTCTGGGTGTTCCATCATCGCTGCATGACCACATTTTTCTATCCAATACAAAGTAGCATTGGGCAATAATTCACTAAACTCTTCGGCAACCGACGGAGGCGTAACCCTGTCATTTCTACCCCAAATCAAGCATGTTTGCACGTGCATTTTGGGTAAATCTTTCGCCATATTATGCCGAATGGCACTTTTAGCAATCGTCAGTGTTTTTATCAATTTTATTCTATCGTTTACCGAAGCATAGACTTCATCAACGAGTTCTTTGGTGGCTATTTTTGGGTCATAAAAAACATCTTCTGCTTTCTTTTTGATGTATTCATAATCCCCTCGTTTGGGATAACTATCTCCCATTGCACTTTCGTAAAGCCCTGAACTCCCTGTCAATACAAGTCCAGCCACTTTTTCTGGATACATTTTTGTGTGATACAAGGCAATATGTCCTCCCAATGAATTTCCCAATAAAATCACTCTATCAAAGCCCTTGTACGTAATAAAATCCTTTACATATTTTGCAAACGCTTTTACATTCGTTTTCAAAATACTCTGTGTGTAAATAGGCAAATTCGGAATTATAACTTTATACCCTTTTTCGGAAAAATAACTGGCAACAGCATCAAAATTACTCAAACCTCCCATTAAACCATGTAAGACAACAATCGGAGTTCCTTCTCCAGCCTCATAAAAGCTGTACCTGCCTTCTTTCTTAAAGTATTTTTCCATACGTTTTATAGCGAATTTTCAATTGAGGCAAAGATAGGTTTTATAACTTAAAAATAAATCTTGGAGCAAAATTTTATATATTTTAATCCAAACCGCCACCGAAAGTAAAAAATCGACAAAGTCTACAGCTATTTGGCATCAAAAAAAAATACGTTCTACCTCCTTTGAAAAGTATTTTTAAGATTCATTTTCCTACTGAATTCATCTAGAATTTAACCCTTCGCAATCACCCACTCTAAATTAGCTAACGTTCTGATTGACTAAAAACTAAGCATTCTTTTGTAAAAGTGGTAAAACTTATTAACAAAGTGGTATATTGTGGTAAATTGTGGTAAATATTTTTATATTTTTGCTCTACATCTTTTAAAGAATTTTTAACTTGATTTCAATTGTAGGAACATACGAATGTAAAGTCGATGCCAAAGGAAGGCTACTAATGCCCGCCCCTTTGAAAAAGCAATTGGCTTCCTCGCTTCAAAACGGATTTGTTTTGAAACGCTCTGTGTTTCAACCTTGTTTGGAATTGTATCCGATGGAAGAATGGGATTTGATGATGCAAAAAATAAACACCCTTAACCGTTTCGTCAAAAAAAATAACGATTTCATTCGCCGATTTACCGCTGGAGTAAAAATTGTTGAAATCGATGCTTTAGGACGATTGTTGGTGCCTAAAGATTTGGTGAGTTTCGCCAGTATTTCTAAGGAAGTAGTCTTCTCATCGGCAGTGAATATTGTTGAGATTTGGGATAAAGATTTATACGAAAAATCAATTAGTGGTGAAGATGTAGATTTTGCAGATTTAGCCGAAGATGTAATGGGTAATTCAAACGACGACCATGGAATATCATAATCCTGTTTTGCTACATCCTACTGTCGACGGCCTGAATATCAAGCCGGACGGTGTTTATATTGACGTAACTTTTGGTGGCGGCGGACATTCACGAGAAATTTTGAATCGCTTGGGCCCCAACGGAAAATTGTTTGCTTTTGATCAAGATGAAGATGCTTTGGCCAATGCTTTGCCCGACGAAAGATTTACGCTCATCAATGAAAATTTTAGATTCATAAAACGGTTTTTACGGTTTTACGGGGTGAAAGGTGTCGATGGAATTTTGGCTGATTTAGGGGTTTCCTCCCACCAATTTGATGTGGCAGAAAGAGGGTTTTCAACTCGTTTTGACGCCGATTTAGATATGCGAATGAGTCAAAAAAACGATTTGAACGCTTTCAGAGTAGTCAATGAATATGATGACGCCAATTTGCGAAGAGTGTTTTGGGATTACGGCGAATTGAAAATTGCTCCTGCATTGGCGCGAACAATCATCGAAGCACGAGAATACCAGCCCATCAACACCACTGAAGAATTGAAAGCGATTTTAGCAAAATATTTACCCGAAAAAGTACGAAATAAAGTCTTGGCCCAAATTTATCAATCCATCCGAATTGAGGTCAATCAAGAAATGGATGTTTTGAAAGAATTTTTAGAACAATCATTAGAAATTTTAAATCCCGGCGGAAGGCTCAGCGTGATTTCTTACCACTCCTTAGAGGATCGATTGGTCAAGCGATACATCAAAAACGGAATGTTTGAAGGCGAACCAGAACGCGATTTTTTTGGCAATTTTTCAGTTCCTTTTAAAATCATTGAAAAACTGATTGTTCCAGATAATGCAGAAATAAAGTTGAACAATAGAGCGCGAAGTGCCAAATTAAGAATAGCTGAAAAAAAATGAAAAACGGAGTGTACGGCATACTAAAAGCACGCCTACTCATCAATGATGATGCGATAAAAAGCTGGCGGTTTATTGTTTTTCTTATTGCGTTGGCCATTATTATGATAGCCAACACCCAGCGTTTTGAACAAAAAATATTTAAGATCGCCGAGCTCAGCAATCAAGTAAAAGAGTTGCGCTCCGAATTTGTGGATCGGCGTTCCGAACTAATGAAATTGAAAATGGAATCGACCGTATCAGAAAAAATGGTAGAAAGAAAAGTATTTCCATCGACAGTTCCACCAACCAAAATAAAAGTCAAAAAAGCAGTAGAAGATAAAAATTTCTTTCAGAAATTATGGCAGTAGAAGATAAAAATATTTCATACCGAATTTATCTGGTAGCGTTCGTCATCTTTATGATGGCTATTGCTATTGCCATAAAATTGACCAATATTCAATGGGTCGAAGGCGACTATTACAGAAAATTAGCCAAAGATCGAACTGTTAAAAATTTTGTCATTCCTGCCAATAAGGGCAATATATATTCTGCCGATGGAAGCCTTTTAGCCACTTCCATACCAAATTACGAAATCCGATTTGACGCGGTGGCTCCAAAAACGGAAGCCTTCGAAAAAAACATCAGACCATTAGCCGATTCTTTGTCGGTTCTTCTGAACAAACCAAGCAGTTTCTACCAGAATGAATTGCGAAAAGCGAGAGCCAATAAAAACAGATATTATTTAATAGCTCGCGATTTGAGTTATACCGAGTTTGTAAAAATCAAAGGTTTTCCTTTATTCAAATTAGGAGCTTACAAAGGCGGAATCATTATAGAACAAGAGACCATCAGAGAACATCCCATTGGTGAAATTGCAGAAAGAACCATTGGATACGAAAGAAAAAATCCCGATGGAAGTCCAGATGGTAAAGGTATTGAATGGGCATACCGAAAATATCTTGATGGAAAAGACGGTAAAGTATTAAAACAAAAAATAGCGAAAGGGCAATGGAAACCGATAGGCGACGCAAACGAGGTGGACCCACAGGACGGTTATGACGTGCTATCGACCATCGATGTGTACATTCAAGACATTGCACATCACGCCTTGCTAAAACAATTGGAACTGTACCAAGCAGACCACGGTTGCACTGTGGTGATGGAAACGAAAACGGGAAAGATAAAGGCGATTTCTAATTTAGGAAGGGATAAAAATGGTGCGTATTATGAAACGACAAACTACGCCTACGCTGAATCTCACGAACCGGGTTCCACCTTCAAACTAGTGGATTTAATGATTCTATTAGAAGACAAAAAAATTGATACTAGCGCTGTTTTCAATACGTATGGCGGCGTTATTAAATATTCCGGTAAATCGGTTAGAGATTCACACGAGGGTGGTTATGGCAAAATTTCCTTAGCGCGAGGTTTTGAAGTTTCGTCGAATACGGTAATGGTTCAAGCAGTATACAATAATTACAAAAACAACCCTTCGGAATTTGTCAATCACATCAATGCCATTGGATTGAACAAAAAATTAGGCTTGGAATTCAAAGGCGAAGGCGCCCCGTTTATACCTCAACCTACCGACAAAAATTGGTCTAATCTTTCACTTCCTTGGATGGCTTTTGGCTACGGAGTTTCGGTTACCCCTTTGCAAACCCTTACTTTTTATAATGCCGTAGCGAATAATGGCAAAATGGTCAAACCACAAATTGTTTCTGAAGTGAAACAATGGGACAAAACCATCAAAAAATACAATACTGTGGTGATGAACCCCAAAATTTGCTCGAAGGAAACTATAAAAAAAGTGAAAGCAGTTTTGGCGAATGTGGTTAAAAAAGGTACAGGAAAAGCACTCTACTCGAAAGATTTTTCGATGGCTGGAAAAACAGGTACCGCTCAGGTAAATTACGCCAAAAACGGTGGTTCTGAAAAATATTACGCTTCATCATTCGTAGGCTATTTCCCGGCAGACAATCCCAAGTATTCTTGTATTGTGGTAGTTCACAAACCGAGCACAGTAAACAACAATTATTATGGAGCTGATGTCGCAGGACCCGTATTCAAGAGAATAGCACAAAAGATTTTCACCGATGCTCCTTCAACCAATGAAATCAAAAACATCGACAGAAAAATTTTAAAACAAGAGAAAGATTACGACGCCTATTTTGCCCAAACCCAAAAAGAGACGAAGTCAACAATACCCAATGTAAAAGGAATGGCAGGAATGGACGCCGTAGCCTTATTTGGAAATCTTGGATTAAAAGTAAAAATTATAGGCATTGGAAAGGTGAAAAAACAATCGATCCAAGCCGGAGAACCATTAGATAAAAATGCAACAATAATACTAGAATTATCGTGATAATTTTAAAAGACATACTATACAAAGTCGCTATCGAATCGGTCAAAGGTTCGACAGATATCGCTATTCATACCATAGACTTTGACTCCAGAAAAATTGCTAAAAACGATGTATTTGTAGCCATCAGAGGCACGATTTCGAACGGTCACGATTTTATTGAAACTGCAATTACAAATGGTGCAATTGCGGTCGTTTGCGATACTTTGCCTGAAAATTTACAAACTGGAATTACCTACATACAAGTCAAAGACACCAATACAGCAATGGCTTTTATGGCTGCTAATTTCTACAATAATCCATCTGAAAAGCTGAAACTTGTTGGAATTACCGGCACAAACGGAAAAACTACTATTGCATCCCTATTGTTTCAATTGTTTCAAAAAGCAGGTTTCAAAGTGGGATTATTGTCCACAGTTAAAATAATTGTCGACCAAATTGAATACAAAGCGACCCACACCACACCCGATTCGTTAACCATCAATTACTATTTGAATGAAATGGTTGCCGCAGGAGTTGAATTTTGTTTTATGGAAGTAAGTTCCCACGGAATTCATCAAAAAAGAACCGAAGCCTTACATTTTGTAGGAGGAATATTTACCAACTTATCGCACGATCATTTAGACTACCATCCAACATTTGCCGAATATCGCGATGTGAAAAAATCATTTTTTGATCATTTGCCAAAAACCGCTTTTGCACTATCAAATATTGATGATAAAAATGGGCAAGTGATGTTGCAAAATACTTCGGCCAAAAAATTGACTTATGCGCTAAAATCATACGCAGATTTTAAAGCACAAATCCTCGAAAACCAACTTTCAGGTTTACTCTTGAAAATAAATGGCAATGAAGTTTGGGTAAAACTCATAGGTACTTTCAATGCTTATAATCTCTTAGCCATTTATGCCACTGCAATCCAATTAGGAATGGAAAACCTCGAGGTTCTTCGACTGCTATCTGATTTAGAAAGCGTTTCGGGTCGTTTTCAATTCATTGTTTCTTCGACCAATATTACAGCGATTGTAGATTATGCTCATACCCCAGACGCGCTGGAAAATGTATTGAAAACCATCAATGACATTAGAACAAAAAACGAACAATTGATTACTGTGGTGGGTTGTGGCGGAAACAGAGACAAAGCCAAACGACCTATAATGGCGGGCATTGCCACTGAACTTAGCGATAAAGTGGTATTAACATCCGACAATCCTCGTAATGAAGACCCGGAAGCAATTATCCAGGAAATGGAACAAGGAGTAGCCCCGCAGCATTTTAAGAAATCACTTTCGATAACCGATAGAAAGCAAGCTATAAAAACCGCTTGTCAATTGGCACAGCCCAATGATATTATTCTAATTGCAGGAAAAGGCCACGAAACCTATCAGGAAATACAAGGGGTGCGACACGACTTTGACGATATGAAAACCGTAACTGAATTACTAAACCAACTCAATAAATAGAAATATGTTATACTACTTATTTGAATATTTAGACAAAATAATGGACGTTCCTGGAGCAGGAGTATTCCAATATATCACATTCAGATCGGCTTTAGCCTTTATGCTTTCCTTACTGCTGTCCACAATTTACGGAAAACGAGTGGTGACATTTTTAAGAAAACAACAAATTGGCGAAACAGTACGCGAACTAGGTCTTGAAGGACAAAATGAAAAAAAAGGAACACCGACAATGGGTGGATTGATCATCATTTTTGCCACATTAATTCCTGTTTTTCTATTTGCAAAGCTTCAAAACATTTATATCGTCCTACTTATTGTAACGACCTTATGGATGGGAACGATTGGTTTTATCGATGACTACATCAAAGTATTCAAAAAAGACAAAGAAGGTTTAAAAGGAATCTTCAAAGTTTTTGGGCAAGTAGGCTTGGGTCTGATCGTGGGTTCGGTATTGTATTTCAATCCAATTGTAACCATACGAACGGATACAGCTTCTAGCGACATCTTCAAAACGAACACAGAAAATGTTATCAAACAAGCTCCTATTTACGAAAAATCGACAGCCACCACCATTCCATTTGTGAAAAATCACGAATTCGATTATGCGGAATTATTGGCTTGGACAGGCGAAGGTTACGAAAACTGGGCGTGGCTAATCTTTATTCCGATGGTAATTTTTATCATCACTGCAGTTTCAAACGGAGCCAATCTCACGGATGGAATTGATGGTCTAGCAGCGGGAACTTCGGCAGTATCGGTTCTGGCTTTAGGAATATTCACTTTTGTGTCTGGAAACATCATATTTTCGAACTACTTGAACATTATGTACATTCCCTATTCGGGAGAAATGACGGTATTTATCTCCGCTTTTGTTGGTGCTTTAATTGGTTTTTTATGGTACAACTCCTACCCCGCGACGGTATTTATGGGCGACACCGGAAGTTTGACCATCGGTGGTGTCATTGCAGTTTTGGCCATAGCTGTGCGTAAAGAGTTGCTTATCCCCTTTTTCTGCGGAATATTTTTAGCCGAAAATTTCTCTGTGGTTTTGCAAGTGGCTTATTTCAAATACACTAAAAAACGATTTGGCGAAGGCCGTAGAATATTTTTAATGTCGCCGTTGCATCATCATTACCAAAAGAAAGGCTATCACGAAAGTAAAATTGTAACCCGTTTTTGGATTGTGGCCATTATGTTAGCCATTTTATCCATCGTCACATTAAAATTGAGATAGAAGCCCTCTAACTCCCGAATTGGGTAGTTAGAATAGAATAAAATTTGACAATTTTTGAAAATTGCCAAATATAAATAATAGAAAATGAAAAGATTAGTAATTCTTGGTGGTGGCGAAAGTGGCGTTGGTACAGCCATTCTGGGTAAAGAAAAAGGCTATGATGTTTTTGTGTCAGATTTTGGAAAAATAAAAGAAAAATACAAAGCAGTTCTGAATCAGAATGGAATAGCTTGGGAAGACGAAAAGCATACCGAAGATTTGATTTTGAATGCCGATGTGGTGATGAAAAGCCCCGGAATTCCCGAAAAAAAATCAGCTATTGTACTAAAATTGGTCGAAAAAGGAGTTCCTGTGATTTCAGAAATAGAGTTTGCAGCACCGTTTACCAAAGCCATTACGATAGGAATAACAGGAAGCAACGGCAAGACAACCACAACGATGTTGACCTATCATTTGCTAAAATCAGCCGGATTGAATGTGGGATTGGGTGGCAATATCGGAAAGAGTTTTGCTTGGCAGGTGGCCGATGATCAATACGACAGCTACGTACTGGAATTAAGCAGTTTTCAATTGGACGGTATCATAAATTACAAACCGCATATCGCTATAATCACCAACATTAGCCCAGACCATTTAGACCGATACGATTACAAATATGAAAATTATATCGCATCAAAATTTAGAATAACAATGAATCAGACTGAGGAGGATTATCTCATCTACGATGCCGATGATGAAGCCATCTCAAACTGGTTAGAAAACAACAAAACTAAAGCCCAATTAATTCCTTTTTCACTAACAAAAACGTTCGAAATAGGAGCATTTATAAAAGAAAAAACAATGGAAGCAAACATCATCAACGAAGAAGAATTCACAATGGAAACCGAAACTATGGCACTTGAAGGAAAGCATAATATGAAAAATGCAATGGCTGCCACTTCTGTAGCGAAATTGATGAAAATTAGAAATGCTACAATTAGAGAAAGTTTGTCCAATTTTCAAGGAGTAGAACATCGTTTAGAAAAAGTGCTAAAAATTCAAAATGTGCAATACATCAATGATTCTAAAGCGACCAATGTAAACGCAACTTTCTTTGCATTAGATAGTATGAATACCCCAACAGTTTGGATTGTAGGAGGCGTTGATAAAGGAAATGACTACAACGAATTGATGTCTTTGGTTCGCGAAAAAGTCAAAGCGATTATTTGCTTAGGAATTGACAACAAAAAAATCATCGATGTTTTTGGCAATGTGGTCGATATGATGATTGAGGTCAATAATATGGAAGACGCTGTAAATATGGCGCAAAGATTATCTGAAAAAGGAGATACCGTATTGTTATCTCCAGCTTGTGCAAGTTTCGATTTGTTCGAAAATTACGAAGACAGGGGCAATCAATTTAAAAAAGCGGTTAGAAATTTATAATTATAGATTGCAGAAGCATATCGCTACAATCTAATTACAAAATTGAAAACTAAATAGTAAATATCGTATTTCAAATATCGAAAATCGTACCTTAAAATGAAGGAACTGGTAAACAACTTAAAAGGAGACAGAGTAATATGGTCATTCGTGGCTTTATTGGCTTTGTTTTCGTTTATGCCTGTGTTTAGTGCGAGTAGTAATTTGGCTTACATTGGTCAAGGCACCGGAAATACCATCAGTTATTTATTAAAACACTTGGCTCACATTTTTATTGGTCTCATCATTATTTACTGGGTACACAAAGTTCCTTTCCATTACTACAGAGGCATTTCTTTGTTTGCGTTGCCCGTAGTTTGGATTTTGCTTGGTTATACTTTAATAAAAGGAACGGTAATCGCCGGAGCCAATGCCAGCCGATGGATTCAGGTTCCTTTTATTCGAATATCATTTCAAACTTCGACTTTGGCCACGATAGTGTTGCTCATTTTTGTTGCCAGATATTTGTCAAAAAAACGAGAAGAAGAAATCAGCTTCCAATCTTCGCTGAGAGATCTTTGGCTGCCTGTATTTGTAACATTGGCACTAATATTACCGGCTAATTTCTCGACTACAGCCTTGATATTCTCTATGATTTTGATGTTGACATTTGTTGGTAAGTACCCCATAAAATATTTAAGCTTTATCATTGGAGCAGGAGTCGCAGCATTACTATTATTTATTTTACTTTCAAAAGCATTCCCGGATTCTCACCTTTTTAGCAGGGTAAGTACTTGGCAAAGCCGAATCGAAAATTTCACTTCAAACAAACCTGGCGAAGACGACTACCAAATAGAGAAAGCTAAAATCGCGATTGCATCAGGTGGCGTATATGGACTTGGCCCAGGAAAAAGTGTGCAAAAGCATTTTTTGCCTCAATCCTCATCCGATTTTATCTATGCCATAATTGTAGAGGAGTGGGGACTCATTGGTGGATTCGGAATCTTGGCGCTCTATCTTCTGTTGTTCTTTAGATTTGTAATTGCCGCTCATAAAGCCAACTCAATGTTCGGAAAACTTTTGGTGGTCGGACTTGGATTTCCAATGATTTTTCAAGCGATGATCAATATGGCTGTTGCAGTAGAACTATTGCCAGTAACAGGGCAAACTTTACCACTAATCAGCAGCGGAGGAAGTTCCATTTGGATGTCTTGTATCGCATTGGGAATCATCATTAATGTAACAAAAAAAGAAGAGGAAATAGCAGAAGAAAACAAAGAAAAAGCAAAAAGAGATGCCGCTTTAAAAAAACTAATTGATAAGCAATTAGCTGAAGAAGAAGAAGAGGACTACGACCAAAGACATGACGTAGGAATTGACAATGAAACTGGGAACTATTCCATCGAAGATCAATCCAAAAATCCAATGAATGCTGTACTGAATAAATAAGAAATTGTTTGGTTGAAAATAAAATTTTAGGAAAAATGAAAAAATTAAAATTCATATTAAGTGGTGGCGGAACCGGAGGACATATCTATCCTGCGGTGGCAATTGCAAATGAACTAAAGTCTCGTTTCCCTAATGCCGAATTTCTTTTTGTGGGAGCTCAAGACAAAATGGAAATGCAAAAAGTACCGCAATCAGGATACAAAATCGAGGGACTTTGGATTGCTGGTTTGCAACGAAAATTGACTTTGCAAAACGCTATGTTTCCATTCAAGTTGTTGGACAGTTTATGGAAATCCAGAAAAATTCTAAAAAAATTTAAGCCTGATGTCGTAATTGGAACAGGCGGTTTTGCTTCAGGCCCCCTATTGCAGATGGCCAATTCATTACAAATCCCGACAGTAATTCAAGAACAAAATTCCTTTCCGGGAATTACCAACAAATTACTGAGCAAAAAAGCCAACAAAATTTGTGTTGCTTACGAAAATTTGGAGCAGTTTTTTCCAAAAGAAAAAATGATTTTGACAGGAAATCCAGTGCGTCAGGATTTAATAGATATCGAAAGCAAAAAAGCAGAAGCCATCCACTATTTCAATTTGGACGCTACTAAAAAAACACTTCTGGTTCTAGGCGGAAGTCTAGGTGCGAGAAGAGTCAACCAATTAATTGAGAAAGAATTGGGGAAATTCGAATCCCTAGAGGTTCAGGTTATCTGGCAATGCGGAAAATTATATTTTGAAGATTACAAAAAATACCATTCCGGCGACGTTCAGGTTTTAGCCTTTATAGACCGAATGGATTTGGTATATGCCGCTGCCGATATTGTAATTTCAAGGGCGGGAGCATCCTCGGTTTCCGAATTATGCATCGTTGGAAAACCGGTACTATTTATTCCATCGCCCAATGTTGCCGAAGACCATCAAACCAAAAATGCACAATCGATTGTCGATAAAAAAGGCGCGATGATGATCAAAGAAAGTGAACTCGACTCGGAATTCAGTCTGGTATTCGAAGCCTTGCTGAAAGATATCGGTAAACAGGAACTTTTGAGCAAAAACATAAAACAATTGGCTTTGCCAAACGCTACAAAAGAGATCGTAGATGAAATTGAAAAATTGATAGAATAATAAAAAGAGACTTTGTGTCTTAACGCCTATTGGGCAAATAAAAAATGAATCTAAACCAAATACATAACGTCTACTTCATCGGAATCGGAGGCATCGGGATGAGCGCTTTGGCCCGCTATTTCAAAGGCCTTGGAAAAAATGTGTCTGGTTATGACAAAACCGAAACAGAGCTTACTAAAGAACTTAACCAACTTGGAATTGCGATTCATTTCGAGGATCAAATCGATTTAATTCCAAACGACTACCAACCCGAAAATACGCTAGTCATCATTACTCCTGCAGTTCCAAAAGCACATTCACAATGGAATTATTTCTTGGAGAAAAACTATGAAGTACGCAAAAGAGCTGAAGTCTTGGGAATTATAACCAAAGACACTTTCTGTTTTGCAGTAGCAGGAACACACGGAAAAACAACCACCTCGAGTATTCTAGGTCATATTTTATTCGAAAGTGGTGTCGATGTAACGGCCTTTGTAGGAGGAATTGTAGAAAATTACAATTCCAACCTAATTGGCAGCGGAAAAACAGTAACGGTGGTCGAAGCCGATGAATTTGACCGTTCGTTTTTGCACTTGCACCCCGACATTGCTTGCGTTACGTCGATGGATGCCGATCACTTAGACATATACGGCGATAAATCGGCCATCGAAGCCTCATTTACGGAGTTTGCGGACAAAATAGAGGATAAAAATAAACTTTTCATCACCAATCAACTTCCTCTAAAAGGCGTTAGTTGCGCGGTAAATGAAGAGGCCGATTTCAAGGCTTTCAATATTAGAATTATCAAGAGTCACTATGTTTTTGATGTAAAAACACCAACAGAAATAGTACAAAATTTAGAATTCAGTTTGCCTGGAAAACACAATTTAATGAATGCACTAATGGCATTGGCAATGGCAAAAACATTTGGCCTCCCAACCGAAGACATTGCTAATGCCCTGCGTTCATTTAAAGGAATCAAACGCCGATTTTCCTATCAAATAAAAACCGAAAATTTAGTCTATATTGATGATTATGCGCATCATCCCACCGAAATAAATGCGGTGCATCAAGCGGTTCGAGAATTATATCCCAATCAAAAAGTCCTGGCTGTTTTTCAACCCCACCTGTTTAGCAGAACCAAAGATTTTGCAGATGATTTTGCTAAAAGTTTGTCTGCATTCGATGAAATTCTTTTGTTAGATATTTATCCTGCAAGAGAATTGCCAATGGAAGGAATTACTTCCGATTGGTTATTAGGAAAAATGGAAAATAATACCAAAAAATTAGTGTCGAAACAGGAATTAATTCCTACAATACTAAAAAGTGACGCCAGAGTAATTGTGACTATTGGTGCGGGAGATATTGGTGAAATGGTAACAAGTATAAAAAAAGCACTCCATGAAACTATTTAATTGGACAAATATTCGATTAATACTGATGTTTTCATTGGTACTATTTCTGTATTCGTTTACTTCCGATAGAAATTATCATAGAAAATTGACCAAATTAGAGGTGATTTTCGTAGGAGAAAACGCGCCATTTATTACGCAAGAAACGGTTAATAAATTGTTAATAGAAAATAATGTAGATGCTAAAAGTATAGGTAAAGATAAATTAGATTTGAATAAATTGGAAAAAAGACTAAACAAGCATGAAATGATTGAAAAATCGGATGTTTTTGTTAGTGTCAATGGGGTATTAAAAGCAGTGGTGAAACAAAAAACTCCGATAGCCAGAGTTTATAATGGGGAAAACTCTTTTTATATTGATTACAAAGGAAATACGATGCCTTTATCATCAAATTATACGGCTAGAGTTCCACTTGTTTCAGGGGAAATAAATAAAAAAAACAGCGAAAAATTAGCCGAGTTATTACGGATAATATACGACGATGAGTTTTTGAAAAAAAACATCATTGGAGTACAGATTATGCCAAACGGAAGCTTGAAAATGCTTAACAGAAATTATAATTATCAAATAGATTTTGGTGGAATTATAAGAATGCAAGCAAAATTCAATAATTACAAAGCTTTTTTTCAGAAAGCAGTTTTAGATAGTTCTTTATACAAATACAAAACAATCGACCTGAGATTTACACAACAAGTGGTTTGTACTAAAAAATAGAAAATGGAAAAAGAAAATATTGCAGTAGGTCTAGATATTGGCACCACAAAAATTGTTGCCATGATTGGCAAGAAAAATGAATATGGTAAACTGGAGATTTTGGGCGTTGGAAAATCCAAAAGCCTTGGTGTAGCTAGAGGTGTTGTCAATAATATCACCCAAACTATCCAATCCATTCAGCAAGCGGTACTCGAAGCACAAACTAAATCAGGATACAAAATCAATAATGTAGTTGTAGGAATTGCAGGTCAGCACATTCGTAGCATTCAGCATAGCGATTATATTATTAGAACCAATGCCGAAGAAGTCATCAGTCATAGCGACATCGATTTATTGATTGGACAGGTAAATAAATTGGCCATGCTTCCCGGCGAAGAAATAATACACGTCTTACCACAAGAATATAAAATTGACGGTCAATCCGATATCAAAGAACCAATTGGTATGTCCGGCGGACGCCTGGAATGCAGTTTCCACGTGGTAGTAGGACAAGCCTCCTCGATCCGAAATGTAGCACGATGCGTACAAAGTTCCGATATTGAATTGTCAGGATTACAATTAGAACCTTTGGCATCGGCCAATGCAGTCTTGAGCCAAGAAGAAAAAGAAGCAGGAGTCGCCTTGATCGATATTGGTGGCGGCACAACGGACTTAGCCATTTTTAAAGATGGCATTATTCGCCACACGGCTGTAATTCCTTTTGGAGGAAATGTGATTACCGACGATATCAAAGAAGGATGTTCCATTATCGAAAAACAAGCTGAATTATTGAAAGTTAAATTTGGATCTGCTTGGCCTGGCGAAAACAAAGACAATGAAATTGTGTCCATTCCCGGTTTAAGAGGCAGAGAACCAAAAGAAATCTCGTTGAAGAACTTGTCAAAAATAATTCACGCTCGAGTAGTTGAAATTATCGAACAAGTTTTTACCGAAATCAAAGATTATGGCCACGACGATCCTAGAAAAAAACTGATTGCAGGCATAGTATTGACCGGCGGTGGCGCTCAACTAAAACACATCAAACAATTGGTAGAATACATCACAGGGATGGATACGCGAATTGGATATCCGAACGAGCATTTGGCTGGAAATTCCGATGAAGAAATCTCCTGTCCTCTTTATGCAACGGTTGTTGGTTTGGTGATGAATAGCATTGAAAACAATACCCAAAGTGCTATCAAAATCGAAAAATATAACGAATCGAAAATGGTTCGACCACCGAAATTAGAAATCATTGAAGAGGAACCAATCGAAGAAAAAACTCAGGAGGTGCAATTGCAAAAAGAAGACAAAAAAACAAACAACCAACCACCCAAAAAGAACTTTTTCGACCTGAATAATTATTTAGGAAAAATAAAAGAATTCCTAGACAACGCAGAATAAAAAAACAAATTATATTAACAAAATAATAAAAACCATAAGATGATGAGCAACTCAGAATTTGGCAGTATTTCGTTTGATTTACCAAAAAACCAATCAAATGTAATCAAGGTGATCGGTGTAGGCGGAGGCGGAAGCAATGCTATAAACCACATGTTCAAGCAAGGTATTAGAGGCGTAGACTTTATTGTATGCAATACCGACTCTCAGGCTTTAGATAACAGTCCTGTTCCAAACAAAATTCAATTAGGTGTGCACCTAACAGAAGGTCTTGGAGCTGGAGCAAATCCAGACGTGGGACAACAATCTGCGATCGAAAGCATCGAAGAAATTGAGAAAATGCTTGATAGTAACACCAAAATGGTTTTCATCACAGCCGGAATGGGTGGAGGAACCGGGACAGGTGCAGCGCCAGTAATTGCTCAATTGGCCAAAGATAGAGACATTCTTACCGTAGGAATCGTGACTTTGCCTTTTCAATTTGAAGGAAAAGTTCGTTTTGAACAAGCGCAAATCGGAATTAATAAACTGCGCAAACAAGTAGATTCTCTTATCGTCATCAACAACAACAAATTAAGAGAAGTATATGGTAATCTAGGTTTCAAAGCCGGATTTTCAAAAGCAGACGAAGTCTTAGCTACTGCATCTAGAGGGATTGCCGAAGTGATCACACACCATTACACACAAAATATAGATTTGAAAGATGCCAAAACAGTTTTAGCCAATAGCGGAACTGCCATAATGGGATCAGCTATCGCCACTGGAGAAAATAGAGCTAAAGAAGGGATTATTTCCGCTTTAGATTCACCTCTTTTAAATGACAATAAAATCACAGGAGCTAAAAACGTATTGTTGCTCATCGTTTCTGGTTCTGATGAAATTACTATTGATGAAATAGGCGAAATCAATGATTATATCCAAAATGAAGCAGGTCACAACGCCAATATTATTATGGGTGTTGGCGAAGACGAATCACTTGGAGATTCTATATCGGTAACCATAATAGCTACAGGTTTTGATATCGAACAACAACGTGAAATCGTAAATGTAGAACCAACAAAAATAATCCATACCCTTGGAGACGATCAAAAAAACGTTTATGATTTAACCAATAAAACTGTTGCTACCTACACTAATAACCTAGAAAGTCCAATAGCTAAAACGGAGGCTCCAATAGATAAAACAGAAGAAAGAATAGTTTTTGAATTATTAGAAGAAGAACAAATAGTATCCGCTCCAGCAGAAATTCAAGCAGAAATCATCGAAGTAAAGCCTATGCAAGTAGTGCTTCAAAGCGAAGAACTCGTGGGGATGAATGAATTCATTAGAAACCTAGATGTAACCTTCGAAATTGTTTCTCCTATAAAAGATTTAGATTTTGTAATTTCCTCGAATGAAGTGAAACAAATTGAAGTCGTTGAGCCTAAAATTTTCCAAAAAGAAGAGCAAGCCACACTATCCTTTGACTTACCACTTTTCAAGTCTGAACCAATAAAATTTGAAACTCCGAAGAGAGAAGAACCAAAATCAATTTTTGAACTCAGCAACGAAACTAAAGAAATAAAAGTTAATGAGCCTGTGCAATTTGTTCCGGTAACCGAATTGACTGACAATGGAATTATTCGCTATACGCTTGAAGAATATACTGATGTTGAAAATTCTTTGTTAAACTCTAAACCCACAGTGGCCGCAGTTGTTGAAGAAGTTATTCCCGAAGAACTGAACATCACTATGAAAAAATTGGAGGAAGTAGACCACGCTATTTCGGCTTTAGACACCATTTCTCCAATGGATATGACCATTCAGGAATCGATGAAATTAAGAACAGATGAAAGAAGGAAAAAATTAAAAGAATTCAATTATAAATTTCACAACAACATCTCAAAAATTGACGAACTTGAACGAGTACCTGCCTATAAAAGACAAAATATAGATCTTACAAAATTACAGATACCAGGCGCAAATTCAAGAATCTCAGTTGGTACAGATAGCAATGACGACTTACAATTGAGATCAAACAATTCTTTTTTACATGATAATGTAGACTAACCAATTCAAACCGAAGTTACCTAACCCGAAAATTTAATATATTTTCGGGTTATTTTTTTTTAACCCATTACTAAGATGCAGATGAGTTGTAATTTCGATTAAAAAACTATAAATTTGTACACCCGATTGCAATAGAACCAAAAAAGGATTTTCTTAATCTTCTAGTTGCCATCTAAATTATAATTAATACATTTTATGAGCCTATCAACACAAATTATGGAGGAAATAAAAACCGCCATGAGAGCCAAAGATACAATAGCCTTAGAAGCGCTACGAGCCATTAAATCCGAATTACTTCTTGCTCAAACAGCAACAGGATCCAAGGAAGAAATTTCAGAGGCTGACGAAATTAAATTACTTCAAAAATTGGTAAAAACCCGCAAAGACAGTGCTAAAATTTTTACAGAGCAAAACCGTATGGATCTTGCCGAACCAGAGCTAGCACAAATTGCCGTAATCGAAAAATTCTTACCTGCGCAATTGAGCGAGGACGAGGTAGAAGCCATTATTGCAAAAATCATCGCCGATACTGGCGCAACAGGTATTGCTTCAATGGGAAAAGTGATGGGAATAGCTTCAGCTCAGCTAGGCGGAACTGCCGAAGGAAAAACTATTTCGACAATTGTGAAAAAACTATTAACTTAGAATGTAAATTCCAAAAAGAAAATTCCAAATTCCAATTTACATAAAATGAACAAATGGAATTTGGCTTTTTAGATTTGGAATTTTAATACATAATGGCCTCGTAGTTCAACTGGATAGAATATCAGATTTCGGCTCTGAGGGTTGGGGGTTCGAACCCCTCCGAGGTCACAAAGAATGAGTGCTGTTTATTTCTTAATAGCACTCATTTTTTTTCGACAATTTCTTGACAAAAGTCATTTTATACTGGCATTAAATTCACTAACTTTAAGGTATAATTTAATACTTTAAAATATGAAACATAAAGTTCCTGTATCGACCATAATGACAAAAAATGTCGTTAAGTTAAATGTTTCGGATACTTTAACAAAAGCCGAATCTCTTTTCAAAAAACATCATATTCGCCATATTCCTGTCGTAAAAGACAAATTAATAATCGGTATGTTAAGCTATACCGATTTACTCAGAATATCCTTTGCAGACGAATTAGACGATGAGGAAAACACCATTGATATCACGATTTACAATATGTTTTCGGTAGAACAAGTAATGACAAAAAATTTGACGACAATATTTCCTGAAACAACTATAAAAGAGGCCGCTGAAATCTTATCTAAAAACGAATTTCACGCCTTACCGGTTATAGAAAACGGTGCACTTGTAGGCATTGTCACCACAACTGATTTAATCAAATATTTAATTGACCAATATTAAAACATCTATAAATTTGCTCGAACTCACCACCTATTTCTATCCCTAAATTATGATTATCTACCATTTAGTTTTAATTTATATTGGGATATTATTTTTGCTGCTAATCTTGTATAGAATTGTAGAGCCAGCGTATATGCTGATTTTCAACAAACCATTATATATTCATTTCTACCTTTTTCCAAAAAAACTGACCAAAATTCAAAAACAAATTATAGAAAAAGAGTTTTTGTTTTTTAAACGGTTGACACCAAAAAATAAAATATATTTTGAACATCGAGTAGCTTCTTTCATAAAAAAGTATCCATTTATCGGAAAGGAAGAAATTCTAATCACCGATGAAATGAAGATTATTATTGCTGCTACTTATATTTCCTTGACATTTGGAATGAGGCACTATCTTATTGATTTGTTTACTAAAATAATAGTATATCCATCTGCGTATTTTTCAACTTCAAAACAACAATTTCACAAAGGTGAATTCAATCCCAAAATGAAAGCGGTAGTTTTCTCTTGGGAAGATTTTATTCTTGGACATCAAACAACAAACGACAATATCAATCTAGGTCTTCACGAATTTTCGCATATACTTCATTTTCATGGATTGAAGAGCAACGATCCAAGTGCTATCATTTTTTATGACCAATATAATAAAGTCATCACCTATTACAATGATGCAAATCTGAACAAAAAATTATCTGAACAAGGATACTTCAGAGAATATGCTTATGAAAATCGTTTTGAATTCATTGCAGTAATTTTAGAACATTTCTTTGAAACGCCTCAGCTTTTTAAAATCAACTACCCCGAATTGTATCAAGATGTTTCATCGATGATTAATTACGACGAAAACAATTTTGAATAATTGAAGATTTATTAAAAACTAAAAAACCTCGCCAGATTGCTCCGACGAGGGTTTATTAGAATAAATACTCAACCTATTTTTTAATCACACGTACTGTTTTGGCATTTTGTCCTTGTGTCAAAATAACATTATAAATACCCGAAGTATAAGTATTTCCAGTATTTATATTTTTCAATTCAGATGTGTCCAACTTTCGAACTTCCACCAATTTTCCGCTCATATCATAGACCTTCATATGTACCTCATCAGTACTAGTTGTTTTTAAATCCAATTGAAATCCTGTATCAAAAGGGTTTGGATAAGCAATGACATTAAAACTTTCGCTTACAGAAAAATCGTTCGTTGACAAACTGCCACCTGATAAGATAAAAGTTCCCGGCGAACCAATTTCTACCGCACTATTTGCTGCAACAAAAGCACCATTTACACCTACAGCACTCAATGGAGTAATTGGACTTACCAAACTGTTTAGCCCAGCTGAATTATCAAAAGTACCAAAGGGAGCTACAGCTGGTGATGCACCAAATAATACTGAAGTTTGCGGAGTAGTATTTGTCGCATTATACAAATTTACTTGGTCACCACCGGTTCCTAAACCGCCAGAACCCGAGTAACTTCCTATTCTTAAACCTGCAGGAGGATTTGAACCAAACCAGTTGCTTAAAAAAGCTGCTGTTTTTCCGGCCAAATCAGTAGTTTCAATAAAGATTACCGATTCTCCAGGATTGATACTAGTAATGCCATTTAATGCTGCTGCACCCACGGGAGATTGTGAATTATCATCTATTTTCCAACCTGTAATATCAACGGCTACGGCTTTAGTATTCGTAACTTCGAACCAATCGGCGGCAACTGGACTGCTTCCGCTAGACCAAGGCGCCACTTCTGAAATAAACAATTTACCCACCGTTCCAGGTGATCCAATTTGATTCACATCATTCTTAGCTGCAAATGCTTCATTAACTCCAACTTGACTCAAAGTGGTAACTGCTGTGTTGTTTAAACCCGTAGCATTATTAAAAGTGAAGTTTGTGGTAGCTGCACCAAAACTAACATTCGCTTTTACCGTTCCTGAAGCATCAAATAAATTAACGGCATCACCAGCCGTACTTAATCCAATTCCAGCACCTGTATAAGTTCCAACTTGCAAATTAGCAGGAACATTTGTGCCAAACCAAGTCGATTTGAAATTGGCTACAATTGTTGCTGCATTTGTAGCGCCAGTCTCTAAGAAAATGACCGATTCTCCAGGTGCAATACTTGTAATACCTGTTAAAGCTAAAGCGGAGGTAAATAAATTGGAGCTGTCATCCACTTTCCAACCGGTAATATCAAGAGCAGTAGCGCCATTATTAGTCACTTCAAACCAATCTGCCGTGACCGATGCGGTACCACTTGACCAAGGAGCTACTTCTGAAACGGTTACCGCAACAACCGGAGCAATTTCGTTCGTCACATCAGTGATAGTTAATGCATAATTAACCGACGCATCGGGAGTAGTTCCAATTGATGTATCGTCAACATTGACGGTAACACTATAACTTGTTTTCGTTTCATAATCCAACACCGTTCCGGCTTTGATATACAAACTTGCCCCAATAATTTGAAAAAAATTGGCATCAGCACCCGATAAAGAAAAACTATTGGTACCCAAGCCATCATCGGTTACAATAATATCCGAAACCTTGAGGGCTGCAGAGGTATTTGAATTTTCTACAAGAGTGGTAGTGGTATTGGCCAAGGCAATAGCCGTTGGTGCTAGATTTTGCAATGAAGAAGGAGCATAAACCCACAATTGAGGGTGATTAATATCCCCACCGCCATTCTCACTCGTAACATACAAAATACCATCACGATCCATAGTAAGCCCTTCGTGCTGTTGATTGGCAACATCTAATGGATTTCCGGGGTCTGATACAATAGTCAAACTATTGGCAATAACTCCGTTTCGGTCAATATTTACAATTTTGGCATTTTCCTGACTCAAAACCAGCAAATTATTATACAAAGGCAAACTGCTTAACGATGGGATATTAGACATTGCGAAAACATCGGCAACATCGGTAAGACCCATCAAAGCGGGATCAAAAAGATTCGTAGAATTCACAGTTGAAGCCGAACCATTGGTAGCTGTTCCTGCAGCAAAATCAACTCCTGTTTGAAAAACACCGATTGGGGTAGTTTCTTTTAAAACAATATATCCAGAAGTTAGTGGATCATATGAAAGCCCCTCGGTTCCCACATTCCCAATTGGTGTACCAATAGTTACTGTTTGAGTAGCAGTTCTGATAAGAGTTGAGCCCGCAACATAAGTGAATTTAACCAACTTTCTATCACGTTCTTCGCACAATACAAACTGGCCTCCACCAATATAAGTGATTCCTTCTGTATCATAAAACTCAGTTCCTTGCGGACTGGTTCCTTGTGCCAAAGTCATCGTATCGATCAATTGCCCTGATTTAGAAACCTGAACAATGGCTGTGCTTCCGTCACCAATAAGAAAAAGTGTGTCTGTATCCCAATTATAGGTTACTGCCGATACTTCTTGCGCTAACAAATTATTTGTTGGAGCAGTGGTACGAGTTGGCTCAGGCAAATTATAACGACCTACTCTAACGTAATTCGAAAGATTTATATTTAAAGGCGTTTCATTATCGATAATAGTTATTGACTGAGCAGTAGTTGCTCCTAGTATAATTCCTGATGACGGATTACTTATCGTCACAGTAGCAGCTTCAGTATTCTCAACTAAGGCATCATTCACAACTGTAAATGAAACGCTTCCTGTGGTTTGACCGTCTAAAATGGTTATAAGATTAGAACTTAACGTGTAATCACCCGCAGTAATAAAAGTTCCTGCAACAGAAAGATTCACTGTTTGGTCAGCATTGACAACAGAGGAAGCCGTTGCCGTAACTGTAACATTTGTGGTTCCAGCTTCGGTACCCACATTGCTACTTACGGATAACGATACATTAGGAATCGCTGTTGAAAAACTAGCTGATTGTAGCGCTGTGATAGCATTATCGCTTTCGTCCTCAACGGCATTAGGCAATAAGGCTACATAATACATTTGATTATTGGATAAAAGTGAAGTAGGATTTATAGTGATTGTGTTGGCTGCAAAAGTAGCATCAAAAGGCACCAAAGCTCCTGAAGGATTGCCCAATCTTAATTCAACAACTGCATCAATATTGGTATTTGAAATAGCATCGTTGTTCAATAATCTAACATTTTCGTTAAAAGCTATTGTTGGTTTTACATTTGAAGCTACATTACTAGCTCCATTCGCAGGAAGCATAGTAGCAATAGGAGCAATTGCGTCTGGACCACTGCTAAAACTAGTACCTTCTGCTGTAAAATTATCAAATCGATTGTTTCCAACTAAGCCTCCATTTCCTTGTTGAAACTCAACTTTTAGTTTGAAGTTGGCATTATTGTTTGCAGCGGTAATGACAGAAAAATCCAATGTTACTAAAGCAGGATCAGTGCTGCTAGGTATCACATTTGTAAAAGCATTGTAGGTTGTCCCATCTGCGGTATACGACCAAACTTGGGTTCCTGCACCTGAACCCGAACGATTTGCTGCGTACTTCACAACAATGTTTTGATACCCAGTTGTAGGCAGTGCGAAAACTAAAGCGCTCCCAATTGGAGTATTAAAACGCAAATGTGCCCCCGAAGGATCCCCATTTTGGGTATTGAAATTAAAAAGATTAAAGTTTGATCCGGTTCCTCCAACAAAATCAATTATACTACTTCCGGAAATAATCGCATTTAATGACGCGCCTGGAACGTTGGTTGTTGTTGGAGTTGTAATCGCAGCCACGGAAGTATTGGTATTGAAATTCCAATAATGTAAAAGTGTCTGAGCCTCAGAATAAGAATGGAACAGTAATAGTGCGGTAACTAGTACCTGCTTGATGTACTTTTTTTTCATTTGTTGTCGTTTTTTAATCAACAAATGTAGTGTCGCCGCTAGAAATAAAATGCAGTTTAATACTATCAAAAGGTTAACGATATTAGGCAAAATCGGGGTTTTATTAACCTTTTTAACATTAAATGCACTTTAATTTAAATATAAAATCACCTTTTTTTAACATAACTGCTATTTGAACAGAAGCAATTTTTACAAAAAAAATCCGAAGTGTATGGCTTCGGATTATCATTATTAAGGAGTTATAAATTTAGATACTAAGCAGTTTCTTTAAATCAGCAATCGTTTGGGTAGGATGTACAGCGTTAAACACAAAACTGCCAGCAACCAAAACCTCAGCTCCCGCTTCTGTCAATTGTTTGGCATTTTTATTGGTAACACCTCCGTCAATTTCGATAATGGTATTTGCTCCTTTTCGATGGATTAAATCTTTTAATTTTTTTACTTTAGAATAGGTGTTTTCGATAAAAGATTGTCCTCCAAAACCAGGATTCACACTCATAATACAAACCATATCAATGTCTTGAATTACATCTTCTAGCAAATCAATATTGGTATGAGGATTCAAAGCTACTCCTGCTTTCATCCCCTCGGCTTTGATCGCTTGAAGTGTCCTATGCAGATGAGGGCAAGCTTCGTAATGAACAGTCAAAATATTTGCCCCTAAATCGGCAAAAGTTTTAATGTATCGGTCTGGATCCACAATCATCAAGTGAACATCGATCGTTTTTTTAGCGTGTTTTGCAATGGCTGCCAAAACAGGCATTCCAAAGGAAATATTAGGAACAAAAACACCGTCCATAATATCAATATGAAACCAATCGGCTTCAGAATTGTTAATCATTTCGATGTCCCGTTGCAAATTGGCAAAATCAGCAGCAAGAACTGAAGGTGCAATAATTGTATTTTTCATTATTATGCTGAATTTATTTCAGCATCTTTTAATACTGAAATTAGTTATTGTTATTTGTGCAAAAGTAAATTATAATTAGAGAACCTGAAACAAGTTCAGGTTAAAAAAATAAAACTCCGGACTCGAGACTGAAAGTCGAACTGTGCGAAGCTAAACCCGAGCGAAGCGAACTGACCGAGAGTTTTATTTGCCGTGCAAAAAATAAAACTCCGGTAATCAGCCGGAGTTTCAATCATCAATCAAAAAACGAACAGTTAATCAGACCGTCGTTAACTATAAAATTCCAATATTTGAAATTCCACACGAGCACGAAGTGCGAACTGACGAAGTAAATTCCAAAACTGTGAGATTGGAATTTGGAATTTGTTTTTTTGGAATTTATCCTAGGTAAGTTTTTAATATTTTACTTCTTGAAGTATGTTTCAATCTGCGAATGGCTTTTTCTTTAATTTGGCGCACACGCTCACGAGTCAGGTCGAAAGTCTCCCCTATTTCTTCTAAAGTCATTGGATGCTGATCGCCAAGTCCAAAATACAAACGCACCACATCGGCTTCTCTTGGAGTTAGTGTTTCTAACGAACGCTCAATTTCGGTACGCAATGATTCTTGAATCAAACTTCTGTCTGGATTTGGCGATTCGCCTGAACGCAATACATCGTAAAGGTTTGAATCTTCCCCTTCAACCAACGGAGCATCCATTGATAGGTGACGACCCGAATTTTTCATTGATTCTCTTACATCATTTACGGTCATATCCAACTCTTTGGCAATTTCTTCCGCTGTTGGTGGTCTTTCGTTAGATTGCTCTAACAAAGCATACATTTTATTGATTTTATTGATAGAACCAATTTTGTTCAAAGGCAAACGAACGATACGAGATTGTTCGGCCAAAGCTTGTAAAATCGATTGACGAATCCACCAAACGGCATACGAAATGAATTTGAAACCACGTGTTTCATCAAAACGTTGTGCTGCTTTTATCAAACCTAAATTCCCTTCGTTGATCAAATCGGGAAGTGTCAAACCTTGATTTTGGTATTGTTTAGCTACCGAAACTACGAAACGCAAATTGGCTTTGGTCAATTTTTCTAAAGCTCTTTGATCGCCAGCTTTAATCTTTTGTGCCAATTCTACTTCTTCATCGGCAGTGATTAAATCCACTTTTCCAATTTCCTGTAAGTACTTGTCTAATGATGCAGTTTCACGATTGGTTACCTGCTTGGTGATTTTAAGTTGTCTCATGTTTTTGTCTCCTCAATTTTTAAGTGTACGAATGGTTATACGCTCAGAGTTTCAAAAAAGTTACAAAAAAGGCGTACTATTTTTTTTATACAAAAAAACCCGTTTCAACCCCAATGAAACGGGAATTACTAAAAAAAAATAATTAAAAAAAACTTACTTTTATTCGAGCTTATTTATTGTCACTATTTAAAATGTTGTTGAAAATTTTATTCAATGAGCCGACATACAAGGGAATTCCGACGGCTAGGAAAACGTATTCTTTTCTGAAAATGGTTACATCGCCTAAAATTACATACAGACTGGGAAGAATTAAGATCAATGACACCAGTACTCCAAAAAATGGATTTGTCACGAATCTTTGGCAAAGGGAGAAAAATTTTAACATAGGTAGGTGGCTATTTGAAACTGTCATAATGAATGTTTTTATGTTGTTTTGATAGTCAAATGTACATTGGGTTTTCGGCTTTTTGTACCCCATTGTCACGAAATGCATTTTTACTGTCATGAAATACATTTTAGTTGTAATCATAAAAAAAATCCGCTCGGCAAGGAGCGGATTTCATCATTTTTTGAAACGAAAATACGACAATGAATTACGACAAAATATTCATTTTTTTGATGAAGTCTTTGTAGGAATTACTCAGATTTACTTTATGCCCACCTTTCAAAACAACGAGATTGTCTGCAAGGATAATTTCTTCAATTTTCGAAACGTTGACCATAATATTGCGATGGGTTCTAATAAATGTATTAGCATCCAGCAAAGCACTGATTTTGGTCAACGAAATTAGAATGACAAATTTTTCGCCTTCGGTAATAATATTACAATAACGGTCCTCAACTTCAATATAAAGTATGGCATTGATAGCGACTTTTTTAAGCGCATTTTTCTTTTTTATAAACAGAAAATCATTGCTGATGACGGTATCTTGATCTTCACTAAGAAAGACATTATTTTGCTCATAGAATTTTTCGACAGCCATTTCCAAAGCATAAAGAATTTCCAATTCATTGAACGGTTTCATCAAAAAGCTGAATGGTTTGGTCAATTTTGCTCTTTCAAAAATTTGTCGATCTTGGGAACTAGTCAAAAACACAAATGGTTTGGAAGCATTTGGAATAATGTTGATGGTCTCTGCAAAAGTGATTCCGTCGGGTTTGCCGTCAAGAAACACATCGATTACAATGATGTCGATAGTTTGCGAATAAAACAGTTTTAACGCATCGGTATAAGTTCTGGCAATACCCACAACATTGTAATTATTAGCCAACAACACCTTGGAAAGTGCATCACTTTGCTCGGGAGTGTCTTCTATGATTAATACATTGATATTATCCATTTTGTTCTGTTTTTGGTAACGTCAATATCATTTTAGTTCCTTTGTGGAGTTCACTTTCTATTCGAATTGTTCCTCCATTTTTCTTGATCATTTGTTTGCACAACTGCATTCCGAGCCCAGTTCCAATGGCTTCGGACTTTCCTTTTTTGACTAATAATTCGTCGTCTTTCAGGATTTCATTAATAGTTTCTTCATCCATTCCCAAGCCATTATCTTCCAAGACAAGTTGACAGGATTTGGGATTATCTTCTTGGATATAAAAACTGATTTTGCCGTTTTCATTCGAAAATTTGATGGCATTATCTAGCAAATTTCGAAGCACAATTTTTAGCGAATCGAGATCCACGAAGATAAAAATATTTTTGGCAACAGAAGTATCAAAAGTAATGGATTTGTCTATTAGTAAAGGTTTGTAGTTGTATTCGATTTGCTGAATAATCGAGAACAAATGCACCGATTCTTGATGAAAATACAATTGCTTGGTTTGCAACAGTGCCCAATGCAATAAGTTGTCCAACAAACTATAAGCTCCGTTGGCAATGCCACTATTTTGAATAATTAATTGGTTTAATTCGTCGTAATTTTTGGTTTCCAATGTTTCCGATAATTTGGCATTACTTGTTTTCAGCGCATTAACAGAGGAACGCAAATCGTGACTTACGATGGAGAAAAGTTGGTCTTTGGCAGCATTGAGTTCGTCGAGTTTGTTTTTTTGAAGGAGGATTATTTTGGCATTTTTAACCTTTTGTGCATAGAAATATACTCCCGACGTTAACAATAAAAACATGCTAATTGCAGAGAAAAACAGCCAATTTCGTTGACTCTCCTTTAATTGACTTTCTACTTCAAGGACTTGTATTTGTTTTTGCTTTTGAGCTACAGCAAACTTTTTCTCAAAATCAGCTACTGCCCAAATTTTATTTTGGTCGTTGATAGAATCTTTCCATTTCTCAAATTCTTTTCTGTAGACTAAGGCTTGCTTGAAGTTGTCTCTATTTTCTTCAACAGCAGCCATATTTAATGCAGCCTTTCTTTTTATATTAAAATCCTTTACTTTTTGAGACAAGGTATAGGCTTTTTCGAAATAAGGTATAGCCTGTAGGTCCTTATACTGTTCGTAATATAAATTGGCAATATTAGTGTAGACTTTAAAAAGATTGATAGTATCTTTTTCTTTTTCTTTGATTTCCTTGAATTTAAAAAAATAATTTTCTGCTTTTTCAAACTGTTTTAAATGCAAATAACAGACTCCTAAATTCTCATAAACAATATTTTTATCACTATTATTTGAGTTCTTATTAGGATAAGAATCGGCCTTTTGATAATAAAAAATAGCCTTGTCGAATTCGTTTAATTCTAAACAAACCGAACCAAGGCTACTGTATATAAAATTGTAAATAGGAAAATTAATGGTTACTAATAAAAATTCTTTTTTAGCTTCTTTAAACAGTTTTAACTCTCTAAAACTAACTCCCCTGAAAACATGACAATAATCAGCAAGATCTCTTTTAGGTTTAGCATTTAAACATTTCATTGAATAGACCAAAGTGGAATCCCAGTTTTTTTTAAAGTAGAAAGTTTGAGCCTTATTAAAATTTGTATTTGTTTTTAAAGCGCTAGCTTTTTTAAAAATGTCCTTTTTTAGCTCTTCTTCAAATGTTGTTTTTTGAGATTGAATCAAAATAGGAGAAAAAAGTGCAACGAAAAGGAGCACAACTTTAAATTTGGACATATGCATTTCGATTATTTTCAAATTGGGTAAAAAAAGGATTGTTTTTCTTGTAGCAATTAGGGATAGGAAACTTCTGTTTCTGTCCCTCTCGAACCTTGTGGATCTTCGTTGATCATATAGGATATAATAGTTTTTATATTCGCCACTGTTTCAGAGGTATAATCTACTTCTATATAATATACATCACAGGTTTCAGGTGTTACTTCTGAGAAATCATAGTCAAAATTAATCGTCAAAGTATCGCCAGATTCTGTTGGTGTTGAAACATTAGGAGCAACCGTATCATCGGAATTCATATACAAAGTAGCTCTGATTTTCAGAGTTAAAACACCGTTTGGGCTGTAGAATTTTGCCGAAACTAGGGGTGCTACAGGGTAGCTAACTGTTTCTGGGCTTGAAAATGTAAAAACTTGAGAGTTAATTTTTGTGTTTTGAATTACTGTATATACCATGGTAAACTATATTTTAAAATTAATAGGGCTAAAGATATTTTTTTTTTGAAATAAAAACTAATTTACTGCTGTTTTTACAATTAAATACTACAAAAATTTTGGACAAAAACAAAAAACCCGATTCAAACGAATGAAACGGGTTTTCCTATAAAAGAACCTTTAGTAAACTAAGATTTGATTACTCTTTTCTTTCCTCACGTGGAGGTCTTTGCAAAAGTGCTTTTTTGGACACTTTTTCTTTGCGTGTTTTTGGATCAAGTCCTAAGTATTTCACTTGGAATACATCGCCCATTTTCACAACATCCGAAACGTTTTCTGTGCGTTCCCAAGCTAGTTCTGATACGTGAAGCAATACTTCGTTTCCAGGAGCCGCAGTATATTCTACAACCGCACCAAAATCAAGCATTTTGATTACTTTCACTTCGTAAGCTTCGCCCATTTGTGGTTTGAAAGTGATCGATTGGATTTTGGCCAATACCGCTTCAATTCCAGCAGGATCTGTACCCAGAATTTCGATAACTCCTTGCTCGTCTACTTCGTTGATAACAATCGTTGTTCCCGTAGCTTTTTGTAATTCTTGAATTACTTTTCCACCAGGTCCAATCAAAGCACCAATAAAGTTACCAGGAATTGTTCTTGTGATAATTTTTGGAGCATACGCTTTTACATCTGCTTTTGGAGCTGCCAATGTATCGGTGATTTTTCCAAGGATATGCAAACGACCTTCACGCGCTTGAGCCAAAGCTTCTTCCATGATGTTGTATTTCAATCCTTCGATTTTAATATCCATCTGACAAGCCGTGATTCCGTCAGCAGTTCCTGTTACTTTAAAGTCCATATCTCCCAAGTGATCTTCGTCACCCAAAATATCAGACAATACAGCAAAACGATCGCCGTCAGTAATCAATCCCATAGCAATTCCAGAAACTGGTTTTACCATTTGTATACCTGCGTCCATCAAAGCCAAGGTTCCAGCACAAACTGTTGCCATAGAAGAAGAACCATTCGATTCCAATACTTCTGAAACTATACGAATTGTATAGGGACAATCCGCAGGAATCATATTTTTCAAGGCTCTTTGAGCCAAGTTTCCGTGACCTACTTCTCTTCTTGACGTTCCTCTTAGTGGTTTTGCTTCTCCTGTAGAAAATGGAGGGAAGTTATAATGCAAATAGAATTTTTCTTCTCCTTGTTCAGATGGAGAATCTATTTGATTCGCTTCTCTTGAAGTTCCCAAAGTGGCTGTTGCCAATGCTTGAGTTTCTCCTCTTGTAAATATTGATGATCCGTGAACTGATGGCAAATAATCAACCTCAGCCCAAATCGGACGGATTTCGGTAGTTTTTCTTCCATCAAGACGTAAGCCTAAATCTAGAATCACATTACGAACCGCTTCTTTATTGGTTTTGTAGAAATATTTTCCAACTAAATCACCGTTTTCAGCTAATTCTTCAGCAGTAAACAAAGCTTTAACTTCGTCTTTTACAGCATCAAATGCAGCAGAACGTTCGTGTTTGCCAGAACCTACTTTTGCAATAGCATAAATTTTATCGTAAGCCGCCGCTTTTACTTTAGCGTAAATTGCTTCGTCTTCTCTTTCTTCTTCGTAAGTACGAGTTTCTTTTTTACCTACTTTGGCAACCAATTTCTCTTGAGCAACAATTTGAAGTTTAATCGCTTCGTGAGCAAATTTAATCGCTTCTACCATTTCCAATTCTGAAATTTCTTTCATCTCTCCTTCTACCATTGCGATAGAATCTGTCGAAGCACCAATCATCATATCGATGTCTGACAATTCTAACTGAGCACGACTTGGATTGATAATGAATTTTCCGTCTACACGTGCAACACGTACTTCAGAAATTAAAGTTGAAAAAGGAATATCAGAAATAGCAAGGGCTGCTGAGGCCGCTAAACCTGCTAAGGCATCTGGCATTACATCTTCGTCGTGAGACATCAATTGAATCATCACTTGCGTTTCGGCGTGGTAATCATCTGGGAAAAGCGGACGCAATACACGGTCAACCAATCTCATTGTTAATACCTCACCATCGGTAGGTCTAGCTTCTCTTTTGAAAAATCCACCAGGAAAACGTCCTGCTGCTGCAAATTTTTCACGGTAATCTACCGTAAGAGGAAGGAAGTCTACTCCTGGACTTGCTTTACGGGCCGATACTACTGTTGCTAGCAACATTGCATTTCCCATTTGTACTACTACTGAACCGTCGGCTTGTTTGGCCAATTTTCCGGTCTCGATTGAGATGCTTCTGCCATCTCCTAAATCGATAATCTCTTTTGAAACTTGTGGAATCATAATTTTTCCGTTTTTTAATTTTACATTGGTGATCTGCCTGTCAGCAGAATAGTTGTGTTGTTGTAGTTGTTGTGTTCCAATGAAAAACCAAACTTTTTAGCCCCCCAACCCCCAAAGGGGGAGCTTATAAAAAATATCTTTCGATATTCCCCCTTTGGGGGCTAGGGGGCTAAAAAAAAGAGGCACTCACGCACCTCTTTTTTATATTGTTTATTTTCTAATACCCAATACTTTGATAATTTCACGATATCTGTTGATTTCTTTCTTTTTCAAGTAATCAAGCAACGCTCTTCTTTTACCTACTAAAAGTACCAATGAACGCTCTGTGTTAAAATCGTGACGATTTTTTTTCAAGTGCTCAGTTAGGTGTGTAATTCTGTGCGTGAATAATGCGATTTGTCCTTCTGCAGATCCAGTGTTTTCTGCTTTTCCTCCGTGTTTAGCGAAGATTTCTTCTTTAACTTCTTTTGTTAAATACATGCTAATATTATTTAAATGATTGTTATGTATGAATCAAGATTTTCTTAATTCGTGTGCAAAGGTAGTTTTTATTTTTGGAATTACAAGTGATACGAGAATTTAAATAGTTTTATTTTTAACGAACAGCTTGTAAGGCTAATGGCAGTGAAAATGAACATCTTACTTTCATTCCTCTTTGCTCTCCGGGAATCCAATCTCCATATTTAAGCAATACCCGAACTGCCTCTTCATCAAGACCGTAACCTAGGCCTTTTAATATCTTCGGCTCAACTATCTGTCCTTCTTTATCAATAACAAAATTGAGAATTATTTTTCCCTGTACCTTATTCTTAAACGACTCGTTGGTGTAATTGAAATTTTTTCCAATAAACGTGTAAAAATCTTGCATACCTTTTTTTGGAAATGGTCTTTTTTCCATCTCAAAATAATCTGTTTTCGTGCCATCAGAAAAAACTCTAGTTCCCGAAATGAACTTACCGTTTTCATACTTTTCTTTGTAAAAAGCGTTTAGCTTGAAATCTTTTCCTTCAAAGACACCATCTTTATAACCATCCTTGTAAGATCCGGTTTCCAGAAAACTCGCTTTATCCCCACAAGAATAGAATCCATTACCATTTTCAATTAAGTGATTATTGTTTTCATCCCAATATTGAATTAACCTATAATGTTTGCCCGGTATTTCATAATTCCCCGTATATTCTCCTTCTTCTCTTTTATTGCCATTTTCATACCAACTTATGGACTTACCTGTTGGCCTTCCATTCACATAAGTTGAAACACTTTGTTTATTACCGTTTTCGTAATAATTTAATTTCTCTCCGTTCGGAGACCCACCATCTTTACCATTAAGGATAGATTCTTCTTTTAGTTGATTGTTTTTATAATAAACCAAAACCTTATATTCTTTTTGATCCAAATAATAATCTTTGACTATTCGATAATATTTAGAATTTTCTTGGGACGTTTCAGTCCAAGTAGAGTCAAGGTAAATTTTCTTGTCGTTGGGAGAAAGTTGCGCAATACAAAGTTTTGAAACTAAAAGGAATAGAATAGCAAATAGTTTGGTCTTCATTAAATATAATCTTTAGACTACAAACATACTAATTTCAAAAATATATACTCAAAATTTTGTATTATTTTTTTTGCAACCACAAATCCCTAAAAGCTCTATTTTTATCATAATCATTGGCTTGTTTTTCGATATTGAAATACCGATGACCGCGAGGATCATTCCCTACTCCAGCCAAATACGCCCAATTGCCCCAATTGCTACAAACATCATAATCAATAAGTGTTTCCTCAAAATAGGCCGCACCCAATCGCCAATCCATATTCAATTCATTGCAAAAATAACTGGCTACATTTTGCCGACCACGATTACTCATAAAACCAGTTTGCTTCAATTCGCGCATATTGGCATTAATAAAATCAGAGTTGGTCACACCATTTACCCATTGCCACAGCAATTTTTCACGTAAGGATTTCGAATTGATTGTCTCCGATTTGATTCCAGAATACAAGAAAAATTTGGTTTGGTGTTTTTTGAACATAAACCGGAAAAAATCGCGCCACAACAATTCAAAAATCAACCAATAGGTAGAATCATTCGCGCCATATCGCTTTTCATATTTTTTGACCTCAGCGTATATAAATCGCGGCGAAACACAACCCAAAGCTAACCAAGCCGAAAATTTTGACGAATAATCGGCACCAATCATTCCGTTTCTGGTTTCTTTATAAGTGGACAAACTTTTTGTTTCAAAAAAATAATGATTCAAACGTTTTAAAGCTTCTGTTTCGCCACCTTTGAATTGCATAACTGCACGAGAATCTATTTTAGAAAATTCCAACCCCAAATCCTCTAAAGTCGGCAATTTCATTTGTGGTATTTCTGGCGAGTTGATTTGTTCCGGTTTTCTAAAAACACTTCTAATTTTAGATTCTTTCTCGATTTTCTTTCTAAAATTGGTAAAAACATCTGGAATATCTTTCACAGAAAAAGGCAAATCCTCGGCGTGATAAAGTGTGCTTGTGCTAAATGTTTCTAATTCGCAACGCAATTTAAACAGCTCGGCTTGTACTACTTTTTCGGTTTGCTTTTCTTCGAAAGCCACTTCGCGTTTGGCAAACACTTTCTGTGCTTTATATTCTTGAACTATTTTAGCCAGTTCAACTTCGGGTTTTCCTTTCAGAATCACTAAACCGGAACCCAATTTTCGTAGATTTTTATCGAAATCTTCTACCGAGTCTAATAAAAATTGCGCTCTGAAGCTTCCCGTTTTTTTAAATCCGTAGGCGGTGGTTTCAAAATGGGAATCGTCAAAACAATACACCGGAATTATTTGTTCGCTTTGCGCTATGGCTTTTAGAAGCGTCTCATTATCTTCTACTCTTAAATCGGTTTTAAACCAAATGATACTGGTTTTCATAATTCATTTATATTTTTCAAATAATAATCGGCTTGTTGCAACAATTCGGCTTTGGCTTCGGGTTGCATTTTTCGCCACACATTATACATCATTCCAATTCGGGGATTCTTACCTAGTTTATCTTCGTTTTTGTCGTAAAAGTTCCAATACAAACTATTGAATGGACAGGCTTTATCGCCAGTTTTTACGGCTTTTTTATAATAACACGAACCGCAATAATGACTCATTTTGTCAATATAGGCCGCAGAACTTACATAGGGTTTTGTGCCTACAATTCCGCCATCGGCAAACTGGCTCATTCCGCGCGTGTTGGTAATTTCGACCCATTCGATGGCATCAATATAAATTCCAAGATACCAAGCGTCGACCTCATCAGGATGAACTCCAGCCAAAAGCGCAAAATTCCCTGTAATCATCAAGCGTTGAATATGGTGCGCATAGGCAAAATTCAAAGATTGATGGATGGCGTCTTTCAGGCAATTCATTTTGGTTTTTCCCGTCCAAAACCAATCGGGTAATTTATTTTGATTATCGAAAAAATTCATCGAAGCATAATCGGGCATTTTGTTCCAATAAATGCCTCGCATATATTCTCTCCAACCAATAATTTGTCGCACAAAACCTTCCAACTGATTGTATTCTATTGCATCCGGACGATGCTCCCATTCTTGAATGACTCTTTGGATGACTTCGGAAGGGGAAATCAATTTACAATTCATCGAAAACGACAATCGTGCGTGATACAAAGACCATTCGTTCGGCGTCATCGCATCTTGATAGCTTCCGAAAAGCGACAAACATTCGGTGGCAAAAAACTCCAATAATTCAAGTGATTGTTTCCTGTTTATAGGCCAAACAAAATTTTTAGCATCAATAGTTCCAATGGTTTTAATGTTTGTTTTATTGATTTCAGCAACAATTTCTGAAACATCATTATTAAAAACCAAAGGCGGAGTTGGTTTGTGATTTTTGGGTAATTTTTTTCGATTTTCTCCATCATAATTCCACTTTCCGGTCAATGGTTTGTCGCCTTGCATCAAAACATTATGCTTTTTGCGCATTTTATGGTAAAAACTTTCCATCAAAAACGTCTTTTTGCCTTCGAAAAAATCGCCTAATTCAGTTCTGGAACTCATAAAATGCTCTGAATCCACAACCGAAGTTGTAATGGAAAGCGATTTGCAGAAATTTTTCAATAATTCGTCTAATCTATATTCATCTGGCAATTGGTATTCGAAATGGGTGAATTGCTCTTTTTCGATTAAATATTGGATATTTTTATCAAAGGTTTGCAAATTGGTTGCCGCATTCAAATGAAAATAAATCACTTGATGATTTTGCTGAATTAATTCATTAGAAAACTCTTGCATAGCCGCAAAGAATCCAGCAATTTTCTGAATGTGATGTGTGGCATAATCTGTTTCGGAACGGATTTCCATCAAAACATAAATGACCGAATCGTCTTGGGTTTGATACCAAGAATGATTTATATTCAATTGATCACCGAGAATTAATCTTAGCGTTTTTTGCATTTGATTTGTGTTTTTTTAACCATTAAGAAAATGAAGATTCATTTCGTCTTTCTTAATATTTATGATGCCCTTAATGATTTATATATTTTACTTATTGCCTCTACATTTATCACTGCAATATTTTACTTCGTCCCAGACTTTTTCCCATTTTTTGCGCCAAGCGAAAGGCTTTTGGCAAACGACACAAATTTTATTGGGAAGGTTTTGTTTTTTAACGCCTTTCATTTCTGATCAATTGAGTTTATTTCTTTTCCATTCAATAGCCACTGCCGATCCGTCGGCAATGAAAACTGCTTCTGGTTTGGTATGGTTTAGAATTGCAAATGATTGACCATACATTTCTTCAAAATCACAATCTACCACATAATCCAATACCTCACTCACCTTCCAACTCGGATGCTGCAATTTGTATTCTTCGGTTTCGTGTTCATTAATTTTAGTATAGCCGTAGTAATGCTCATAAATAAAACGCTCGAGCGAGCTTTGCTCCATAAGCAGCGACTCAACAGTGGCTTCTAGCCCAATCGAATTCCACTTATTATTTAAAAGCCAATTAAACTGCACTTTCTTTGTCTCATTTTCTACTACCACTTTATGTTTGGTAGGCACAACCGTGTAATGCTCGTTGTACAGTTTATTGGCCATCCAGGCTACAATGGGATAAGGAATCGTTTCATTGATAAAAACAACTCCTCGTCTGGTCAGCCCCTCTTCATCAGTTCGTTTTACATAAAATCGCAAATTAACTTCCTCAAAACTGCCAAAAAACGGAATCGGAACATTGAATAATTTGGCATCCTTGAACATAAAGCCCACCAAACTGATATAACATTTCCCGTTATATAGATCCAATTCGACTCCAGCGGGTAAAAATGGACCTAGAATTTTAGGATCAATAACATAGTTGGCCATAATGATGTTTTCCCAATTTGCTTTTAAAAATATTGCCATTATTTGCTTACTTTTTTAGATTTAACTACTCGCGTTTTGGTATTCGGATGGCTGACGTGTTTGTGTAAAATACGCTTTCCTTCCAATTTCACTTCGTCTTTTTTGCGAAAACTCCATACAATATCACTAGCTTGTTTTCTGGTTTCGTCGATGTTTACGATAGGTTCCGGATAATCCTGTCCGATTTTGCAATTGTAAAATTGTTGTTCCATTTCGTTCATTTTCCAAGGTTCGTGCAGCAGGGCAATGGGAACTTCGCCCAATTCTGGAATCCATTGTTTGATAAAAACACCTTCGGAATCGTGTTCTTCGGAGTTTTTTATTGGATTGTAAATCCGAATCGTGTTGATACCTGTCGTTCCCGATTGCATCTGGATTTGCGGATAATGAATTCCGGGTTCATAATCCAGAAATTGTCTTGCCAAAAAATGCAATTCGCGCCAATCTTGCCATAAATTGAAGGTGAAAAAGGAAACCACCATCGCTCTCATTCTAAAATTGATATAACCCGTTTCCACCAAACATCGCATGCAAGCATCGACAATTGGAACGCCGGTTTTTCCTTCTTGCCAAGCTTTGATGTAGGTTTCATTTTTTTGTTTGACCAATGCATCGTAGGCACGATTTACATTTTCGAATTCCATGCGACATTCGTCTTCAAATTTTTGAATAAAATGGCAATGCCAATGCAGGCGAGACACAAAATTGAGAATGGCGCGTTTATTTTTGGACGTTTCGTAAAACTGATTTGTATACTGATACACCATTCGCATACTGATGTTTCCGTAAGTCAAATAAGGCGATAATCGGCTGCAGCCTTTGCGACTCAAAGCAGGTTTCGAAATGTGTTTACTGTAATTGACATAGCGTTCTTTAACAAAACTATCCAAATACCGCCAAGCCAGATTTTCTCCTCCTTGCTGAAAATTTTTGTTGGGCGTAGTGATTTCAGATGACAAAGGTTTTCCTTTTAAAGTGGTGTAAAAATCATTGTCTAATGCAACCAAATTCAAATCGGTTTCTTGGAGCATTTTTGGTGTATCTCGCATCACGGCCTTCCATCGTTTGTCCCAATCTTGTCTAGATTTTAATTTCCGGATGACACCGTGCATCTGAAATTCCTTCCATTCGATATGGTTTTTCTGAAAAAAATCGTGCATCAGAATATCTCGGTCATAGGTAATTTTGTTGCCAATTTCTTGGTGTGAAAAAACAGTTTTAATATCGTATTGTTCGAGTAAAGATGAAAAAATGGGTTGAATTTCACTCTGAAAAATATAGATTTCTCTATCGATATTGTTTAATTTTTTTTGCAAATCCTGCAACGATTCGTAGATAAAACGCCAATGCCTAGTATCGGAATCATCATATTCCATTACAGACGGTTCGAAACAATACACCAGCAAAAGTGGCAAACCTGATTGATGCGCGTGAAATAAAGCTTCGTTATCTGTAAAACGCAGGTCTCGCTTAAACCAAACAATATTTATCGGAATTTTATTCAAAGCTTAGGATGTGAAATAAGAACTAGATTGGATTTTATTTTAAATTACTACCAATGAATTTCGTTTTTAGAAAAGCGATCACTGGCTTCATATTTGATCCACTTTTTATCACTATTTAGTTTAAAAGTAGCAATATGCTCCTTGTCCCATTCGGTTGGACCAATCAGTGACAGGAAATGAAGACCGTCTTCTCCAGTGTATAAATGGTAGATTTCGCCAATAACGGGCTCAAATGAAAACTTGGCGTTGTACACCAAATCGTTCCATTCGTATTCTTCCATCAGTTTATTGTAGTGCTGCTTGAGTTCATTAAACTTGTTTTCGAACTCTTTGTTAACTTGATGAATTCCTCTCGTTTTCCAAGCCACCAAGTCCTCGGTTTTGATGGCAGGCGCCCCTACATTGGTCGCGTAAGGCAATATACTGGCATTGTATCCCTTTTCTTCTGAAAATACAATGTTATCTGGTTTGGTGTTTTCCATTTTTATTATTGTAACTTCGATTAGATTCTATTCTTAAAGTTGAAAATTGAAAATCAAATTCTTTTGTTTAATTTTTTTTTACAATTATTAAACAAATGTATAAAATAAAATTAAAAAAAAGGGATTAACTCCAAAAAACTTTGTTAAATGGAAGCAAAAAAAAACTCCCCAACTGAATTTGGAGAGTTTGAAAGAAAAGGTTTTTAAAATTAATTTTTAAAAGGAAATCAAATTTAATATTTGTTTAAAGAGTTATTATAATGGCGTCTAGCTGTTGTTGTTTGAGAAGAAAAATTATTCAAACCATTCTCCTGTTCATAATTCCTTTCATAGGGGCTTTGGATGGAAATAGGTAAACTAAAAAAACATCTCACTTTTTGCCCTCTTTGCTCTCCGGGAATCCAATTGCCATAACCTTTCAAAACTCGAATGGCTTCTTCACCTGTTCCATAACCCAAATCTCTAAGAATTCTGAAATCAACCAACGAACCATCCTTTTCAACAACAAAAGTCACAAAAACTTTACCTTTTAGACCTTGTATATTGGGAGTTTTATAATTTTTTCCAATGTATTGATAAAAATCAGCCATTCCCTTTTTAGGGTTGGGTTTGGATTCAAATGAAGTGTATTTGTTTTCTACTTTGTTGGAGTCAATACATACTCCTGAGATAAATGTTCCTTTGTCATATTTTTCGATATAAGTGGATTTTGTTTTATTAATAGAACCTGTCCAAATACTATCTTTCACATAATTGATTAACTTTCCTTTGCCGTATTCATTATCCAAATAACCAAAACCATCGGTTACAATTTGTTCTCCTTTTTCGTTCCAAAAGTGTTTTATCTTTTTGTTTGGAATAGCTACATTTTCGTCATCGCTTTGCTCACCAACATATTTTATTTTACCATTTTCGTAAAATTCAAAAAATTCACCTAACGGTTTGTTATCGAGATAATTAATTACAGATTTTTTATTACCATTTTCATAATAATAAATAAAATTCCCAGTCTTGCGAATTACATTTCGATTTGAGGTAGCACCTCTCATTTGAATTTTACCCGATTTATAATAAACCCGTACTTGATAAGTGGCGCTATCAGCAAATTTGTAATTTTTAATTACTTCCACATAACGGTAATTATCAGCTGTACCCAATTTAAAATTTTCATCGAGATAGGAGACTTGGTCATTATCGGTAATACCTTGTGAAATACACAATTTTGGAACGAGAAGTAACAGCAAAGCAAATAGAATGGATTTCATAAAATGAGGATAAATTAAGAATCAAATGTATTAATTTTAATACATTTTGGCAATTTCCTCATTCACAAATTCCAAAAATCTTTCGTCTTTTTCGGTAAACGGATCGATAACGTGACTGTCAATATCTATTTGTCCCATATTTTCTCCATTTACAAAAAGTGGTACCACAATTTCGGATTTTACCGTAAAACTACAAGCAATATAATTGTCTTGCGCAGCTACATCGGGAACCACAAAATTAGCATTAGAAACCGCCACTTGTCCGCAAATACCTTTCCCAAAAGGAATTACCGTATGATCCGTTTCGGCACCCACATACGGGCCAAGATGCAGGGTTTTGGTCGCGTGATTGGCAAAATAAAAACCTACCCAATTGTAATAATCGATGGAGTTGCTGAGCAATTCACATATTTTCAATAATTTTTCTTCTCTTGAAATGGTAGAATTTGAAGTAATTTCGGTTACTTTGGGTTTTAATGCTTCGAAAGTCATAGTGCGATTTTTTTTGTAAAAGTATTTAAATGCCACTATTTAATTTTATTTAAATTTGTTAAAAATTGTATTTTGAAAAAATATTTTATTCTCTACAAACCCTTTTTGCTGTTTTTAGGTAAATTTTTGCTGACGTATTTGCTTTTAACCTTCATTTACCAAAGTTATCTTGGGCGATTTGATGTCAACCAAAATGAAACGGATAGTTTTACAAAACTAGTTGCACAACAAACGGAGGATGTACTGCTTTTCTTCAATTGCGATGTAAAAACCCTTCCCAATTCTAAAGAACCCGCAGTAAATTTATATTACAATCATAAACCGATGGCACGCATTATAGAAGGTTGTAACGCCCTGAGTGTTATCATTTTGTTTGCGTCGTTCATCATTGCGTTTTCGGGAAAACTAAAACCTACTGTTTTGTATATTATCGGCGGAAGCCTAATTATTCATATTCTCAACGTGATAAGAATTGCTTTGTTATGTGTTTTTATGTACTATTATCCCAAGCAGCAACACTTTTTGCACGGAGTAGTCTTTCCTTTGTTTATCTACGGAGTGGTTTTTATTTTATGGATTATTTGGGTCAATAAATTTTCAAAATATGCTAAAAAAACTATTCAATCATAAAATAAGAATTGCATTGGCGTTGGTATTTGTGGTGGCTTTAGCGCTAATCCGAGCCTACGAAGACCACTTATTTTACGATCCCTTTTTGGATTATTTCAAGGGGGATTACTACAATTTAACCGTTCCGGTAGTTGACAACATCCAGTTATTTGCAGGCTTATTTTTCAGATATTTTCTCAATACGGCTTTGTCATTAGCTATAATTTACGTTTTGTTCAAGGATATAGATGCCATAAAATTTGCATCGATTTTGTACCTTTTATTTTTTGTAATTCTAATAGGCGCTTTCTTTTTTATTCTTTTAAAAAATGGAGAACCCAACAAAATGGGCTTGTTTTACGTGAGACGATTTCTCATTCAACCCATTTTTTTGCTATTGTTTCTTCCTGCTTTTTATTATCAAAAGCAAAAACAATAAGACCAGAAATTAAGATTCAAATGCGCTACTAAAATTGACCTCTATTTCGTTACATTTACAGTTTTCCAATTACTTGAAGCTATGTTAAAAGATATTTTTCTACAAATAATACTGATTTTTATTGTCAGTTCGGCAGTTGCACAAACAGAAACTGAGGTTGTTCCGCCGTATAATATCAAAACCGCTTCTTTTGTGCAAAGCAACGAAAATGTGGTTCCCATATTCAAATTAGGCGATGGATTTCAATTCCAATTTGATGATTTATTTGGCAACGAAGCCAATTATTATTTCGAGATCGTGCATTGCGATTACGATTGGAAACCTACTGATATTCCAAAAACAGACTACATGACCGGTTTTGACGGACAAAGAATCATTCAATACGAAAACTCGGTCAATACGCTGCAAATCTATTCGCATTACATCTTGCCCATTCCCAATCAGTTTATGCAGCTGCGCCTCAGTGGTAATTACATTCTGAAAATTTTAGACGAAAGTCGTGAGGTTGTTTTATCCCGAAGATTTATCATATATGAAGATGTCGTAACCATTCCTATGCGCGTCAGACGAGCGCGAACCGCTAATTTGTTGGATTTCAAACACAATATCGAGTTTACCATAAAGTCGCTGCTCATCAATTTTCAAACGCCCATCAAGAATGTAAAAATTGCCCTATTCCAAAACGGACAAATCAATTCCGCCATCAAAAACATCGTTCCTCAATACACCATTGGCAATGATTTAATTTATAAATACGATACCGAAACCCAGTTTTGGGCAGGAAATGAATTTTTGTATTTCGACAATAGCAACATCCGATCGGCAGGAAACAATATCTCGAGAATCAATTCCACTAACGGAATTTATAACTCGAATTTGTACACCCATAATGCCCGAGGCAATTTACCTTATTCGGTCACTCCGGATGTCAATGGAAATTTTGTTGTACGGAACTTGGGCGCAGTCCGAAACGAAATCGAAGCCGATTATGCTTGGGTTTATTTCAGCCTTTCGGCTCCGGCATATATGAAAAACAAAGGCATTTACATCACGGGAATGTTCAACAATTACAGCCTATCGCCAGAATACAAAATGGATTTCAATACTGAAACCAAACTCTACGAAAAAGCCATTCTCATCAAACAAGGGTTCACTAATTTTCAATACCAAGTCGCAGACGATAAAGGCAATATCGATGGCGAAAGTAATATCGACGGGAATTATTGGCAAACCGAAAACGACTACACCATTTTAGTGTATTATCGCGAAAACACCGACCGCTATACGCGAGTAATAGGCAAAGCCTCAGCCAATTCTAATGTGGTTACTGATTAAAAAACATTGTGCAAAAAAGTACTAGTTCGTCTTTTTTTTGTAATTTTGCCCTAATTCAACTTATTCGTAACAGTTTACTATGGTTTCTCAGATTACAAGAGGCATAAAAATTTCGGTTTTGACTAGTTTTGAAGGTACTTACTTCAAAAACTACAAAATTCATTTTGCCTTTAGTTACCAAATCACTATCGAAAATCACAGTAAAGATTCGGTGCAACTAATATCCCGCCACTGGGAAATTTTCGATTCACTCAATAATATCGAAATCGTCGATGGCGAAGGCGTAGTTGGCAAAAAACCCGTTCTGCGGCCAGGCGAATTGCATACGTACAATTCCAGTTGCCTTTTGGCCTCGCCCTACGGCGCAATGAAAGGCTATTTCAACATGATCAATTTTACCTCCACCAAAAATTTCAAAGTAATTGTGCCCACCTTCAAATTGTGCGTTCCATTTGCAATGAATTAAGATTCCATAAGCCATCTTTTATAGAAGTCATTTTATTTGGAGCTTTTTCCAGCACTTCATTACAACTCCTCGTTCGAAAATCTTTTTTTCTAATGCAATTGCAGGAGCTTCCTTTGGTCGCTTTGCAATCACAAGAAAAAATAGCTTTTCGCTCTGCGGGGTTTTCATTTTGATCTGGGCTATTGGCAAAGTATAATCAACATATTTAACGTATCAACAACAAGTTTTTAAAACAATCCTTTGTACTTTTGTGAAAATTTTTTAAAAAACTCAAATACAATTATATGCTAAAAGGATTTTTCAATGTGCCAAAAGCCGTAAACGAACCTGTAAAATCGTATGCGCCAAATTCTCCGGAAAAAGCTGCCGTTCTAGCCGCTTATAAAACCATGTGGAATACCACTATCGACGTTCCATTATACATCGGAAGCGAAGAAATCAGAACCGGAAATACCCGAAACATGACAGCGCCGCACGACCATAAACACGTTGTGGGAACCTATCACCTTGCCGAAAAATCGCATATCGAAAAAGCCATTGCTAACGCTTTAGAATCTAGAACAAAATGGGCCAATATGGCTTGGGAACAACGCGCCGCCATTTTCTTAAAAGCTGCCGAATTGATTGCCGGACCCTACAGAGCGAAAATAAATGCTGCAACAATGATTGCGCAATCCAAAAATATTTTTCAAGCCGAAATTGATGCCGCTTGCGAATTGATTGACTTCTTGCGTTATAATGTAGAATTTATGACACAAATTTATGCCGATCAACCAAAATCCAATTCCGATGTATGGAACCGATTGGAATACCGTCCGCTCGAAGGTTTTGTTTATGCTGTTACTCCTTTTAATTTCACTGCAATTGCCGCCAATCTTCCTGCAAGTGCTGCGATGATGGGTAATGTTGTGATTTGGAAACCAAGCGACAGCCAAGTATTCTCCGCAAAAATTATTATTGATGTTTTCAAAGAAGCCGGAATTCCTGATGGTGTTATCAACGTAGTTTTTGGCGATGCTTTGATGATTACAGACACGGTTGTGGCAAGTCGTGATTTTGCAGGAATACATTTCACAGGATCTACACACGTTTTTAAAGATATTTGGGCCAAAATTGGAACTAATATTCACCATTATAAAACCTACCCAAGAATTGTGGGCGAAACCGGTGGGAAAGATTTCGTTGTGGCGCATCCAAGTGCCAATGTAAAACAAGTTTCGACTGGAATTGTTCGTGGTGCTTTCGAATTCCAAGGACAAAAATGTTCCGCAGCGTCCAGAGCTTATGTGCCACAAAGCCTTTGGCCGGAACTAAAAAAACAATTGATTACCGATGTGAAATCAATGAAAATGGGCTCGCCAGAAGATTTTGGAAATTTCATTACGGCCGTTATTCACGAAGGTTCTTTCGATAAATTGGCCAGTTATATTGACCAAGCCAAAAAAGATGAAGATGCCGAAATTATAGTGGGTGGAAACTATGATAAATCTGTTGGTTATTTTATTGAGCCAACCATAATCGTAACCACAAATCCGCATTACAGCACAATGGAAACCGAATTATTCGGCCCCGTAATGACGATTTTTGTTTATGAAGATGCCCAATGGCAAGAAACTTTGAAACTAGTTGATACTACTTCAGACTATGCATTAACTGGCGCAATTTTCAGTCAAGATCGTTATGCCATCGAGGAAGCTACCATCGCTTTACAAAACGCAGCCGGAAATTTTTACATCAACGACAAACCAACTGGAGCCGTTGTGGGAATGCAGCCTTTTGGTGGTGCAAGAGCCTCAGGAACTAATGACAAAGCGGGTTCGGCCTTGAACTTATTGCGTTGGATTTCGCCAAGAACCATCAAAGAAACGTTCGTAACTCCGGAAGATTATAGATACCCATTTTTGGGAGAATAATTTTAAAGGTACGAGGTTAGATATACGAAGTACAAAGTGTGAGGCGCGAAATACGAAGTACGAAATTAAAGAACTCCGGAAGTTGAATAGCTTCGGAGTTTTTGCGTTTATATAATTAATCCTCGGACTAGTCTTTTGGAATTTGATGACCGATTTTAGGACCAAAAGTCTTCCAAAGTAAAATTTCTGTAAATCCCTCTTTGATAAAATGGGGTAATTCGCCAATGACTTTAAAACCAAAATCCGTATAAAGTTGAAGCGCTCTGGTGTTGAACGAGGAAACACAAATAAAGATATTGGGTGAAATTTTCAAAATACGTTCTTCGCAAAAATTCAAAAGTTTTGTACCAATCCCTTTTCCTCTAAAGTCTTCATTGATACAAATCGTTTGAATATATCCTTTAAAAGTTCCTTCTATCTGTAGAATTACAAAACCAGTAATTACGTTTTCTGCTCTAACTACATACACCTCTTTTGATGCTCCTGCAAAGGCTTGAACGCACAAATTGAAATCCATTTCTAAGGTAATCCACGGATCCGATTTTGCCATCATCAAGGCGCAGAAATCAAAATCGTTTTGATTTGTTGTTTTCTCAATCGTAATTTTTTGAACAGTTTTCATAAGTGTTTGAAATAGAATTCGTTCAAATATAATCATTTTTTGTAGCTTTGAAATCCAATACATTTCTTCTATGAAAAATCAAGTATTCTCCGCTATTTTATTTGGTCTTCTCGCTTTCCCTATCTTTTCTCAAACCAAAGACGAAGCCATTTTCATTGAAAAAAACAAAATAGAATTAGCCGAAACTCCATCGGAAACTGTGCTTAGAATTGCCAAAAGTTTTCTGAAAACTCCTTATGTCGCCTCTACTTTGGAAATCAATGAGACCGAACAATTAGTGTGTAATTTAAGCGAATTAGACTGCTTTACTTTCGATGAAAATGTGTTGGCTTTGTATCTAACCAAAAAGGGAAACTCCAATTCTTATGCTGATTTTCAAGAGATTTTAACGCAATTACGGTATCGAAATAACAAAATAGACGGATATGCTTCGCGCCTGCATTATTTTACAGAATGGGTACGACAAGCCGAAAAAAACAATTTTATCAAAGACATCACTTTGGAAATTGGTGGTGAAATCACCAACAAAGAAGTTCATTTTATGAGCAAAAATCAAAAACTGTATCCTAAAATTAATGATGAAAAAACCTTGAAAACGATTGTTCAAAACGAAGAAAAAATCAACAAAAAGCGGCTATCACAAATAGAAAAGACAAAAGTAGCCTCTGTAGAAAGCAAGATAAAAGAAGGTGATTTTATTGCAATGACTTCTACCATCGAAGGATTAGACTGCAACCACGTAGGAATTGCAATTCTTGTCAAGGATCGAATTCATTTGCTTCACGCTTCATCCTCACTCAAAAAAGTCGTCATTTCAGAAAAACCATTAGCCGACTACCTGCAAGGCATCAAAAAAGATGCGGGAATTATGGTTTTGCGGGTTTTGTGAAAATTTCAGATACTGCCTTTCGATAAAAGTCAAAACACAACAACAAATAATTCACCTCAAAACATTAAAAATTGTAACTAATATGGATAATTCAGTAACAAAATGGAGTGTATTCTTACTATGTATCATTGTGATTCCAAATAACTTTGGAGGATTTCCAATGTTATTTGTTATTCTAGGCGGCATTATTTCAGCTATTACTTTCCAAAGCTCAGTTGTAGATATGATTTTTACATTTTTACTGTGGTTCTCACTCTATTTTCTATTTTCAAAAAATAAATGGTTCAAAATAGCAGCCTATATTTTGATCTATTTTCTAATTTTCTATTTAGTGATACGAAGCGAGGCGAACCACGATCTAGTTTTCTTTTTTGTTTCTGCTTCACCTTATTTTTGTTGTTCAATTTATGATATTTATAAAACAAGTATTTATAGTCGCTTGAATTCAACTAATGAATGAAACTTTTCAGAAAAGAGTTGAAAACAGATTAATGTTTTATTTATTCAAAACAAAAGTGCTATATCAGTTAATTGCCTTTGGCAACCGATGCACAACTTATTGAAAAAAAGTTAACCACAAAATCCTGCTCCAACCAAGAGCAGGATTTTCCTTATAAATTTATATTAAAATCAAGAATAGTTTTTGTATTTTTCAGCAGCCTTAAAACCCCAAAAATGAAACAAGCATTTAGCATTATTCTTATCCTATTCACAACAACACTAATCTTCTCTCAAAATGCAGAAAATTCACAAAAAATAAAAACCAATTTAGAAGATTATTTCCATTTCGAGAGAGAGAATATTCACGTACAATTCAACAAAACAATCTATGTTTCTAACGAAAACATCGCTTTTAAAGGTTATGTTTTCAATAAACAGAGCAGTGTACCCAACCTAAACACTACTAATATTCAAATGGTCATTTATGATACTGCAGGCAAAGAAATTCAAAGACAATTATTGGCTGCAAATTTTGGTACATTTGACGGAATCGCCACTTTCGATAAGGAAACGCCTTCGGGTAAATACCGTTTTCATTTTTATACTAATTGGATGAATAATTTTATGGAAGACGAATCTTTTGTTCAAACCATCGAAATTATCAATAAAAATGAACCTTATAATTTAAAAATAAATCAAGCGGATTTCAATACTGCATCCATAAGTTTCAACTCAGAAAGTGGCGCTTTTATTAAGGGAATAAACAATACTATTGGCATTCAAATCAAAGATTGCAACGAAATTGGCATTCAAATTATGGAGGGATTTGTGGTAGATTCCAAAGGTGCAACCATCACAACTTTCTTTACCAACAAAATGGGTTACGGAAAATTGGAATTGACTCCTGATTTGAATGAAACTTACTCTGTGAAAATTGCCACAGACAAACTCAAATTGCAAAAACAATTACCCAAACCTAGCAATTCGGGTATGGCCATAAGCTACAACAACAATTTACCGAACAATGTTTTGGAGGTTTCGGTAAAAACCAATACAGATGGGGCGAATTTATATCAAAATAAGAACTACATTTTGCTAGTTCATCAAAACGGAAAACACATTCAAAAAGAATTTAATTTCAATGATAAAAACACCATTCAAATCTTGACTTTCGATAAAAATGAGTTACCAAATGGTGTGAATAGCATTCGAATAATAGATGAAAATTTAAACGAAATTGCAGAAAGATTAGTTTATATCAACAAAGCTGTGAAAGCTGCCCCTATATTAGAATCAAGTTTCGCAACCAATGGCGATATTATTCTTTACGGAAAAGTGCCCGCTAAAGAAGCCAATCTGAGCATCAGCGTATTGCCAAAAGACAGCCGTAGCAACGATCAAAAAAATTCAATTTTGGGTAGTTTGTACCTGAATGCGTATTTAGAAAAACCGGTTGCCAGCAGCTATACTTATTATGATCGACAAAATGTCACCAGAGCAAATGATATGGAATTATTACTGCTGAATCAGGAAAAAAGCAAGTACCATTGGAACAATATTAGCACCAACAAACCGAAAGAAATTTATAAATTCACCAAGGGAGTAACCATTAATGGTTCGGTTGTAAAAGCTCTGAATCCGAAAAAAAAGTACAAAGCCATGCTAATTTCCCTGAAGGATAATATATTTGAGGAAGCAACAGTAGACAGCAATAACAAATTCAGTTTTGACAATTTTTTTGCTCGAGATTCAACCGCTTATATGCTCGAATTAATGGACGAAAGCAATATCCCAATCGAAACCAAAATCGTTGTTAATATATTGAATGCCAAAGAAGACTACCGCAATAAATTAAATTTTACTGCACCGATTTGCCCTGAAACAAAAGACTTAAAAAATATCTACTATTTTGCCGATGCAGATTTAGAAAAAAAGACCATTGCCTTGAATGAAATTGCGGTTAATAACAATTACAAAAAATCAATCTTGACGCATGAAAACGACATGAACAATTCGACGGCAAAAGGATACAAAATTGGCGAAAAAGAATATGGTACTGCCTTAACTTTTTTAGGTAGAAATGGCTACCTAACCGGCGTTAATGAGGAATTTACAGTGTACATTCGCAGCACAAGAGACGAACTTACAAATACTGCAATTAATATGGCCCCTGCTATATTTATAGACAATGTTCAAATCTTTGACTTGAATATTTTATTTGATTTGGAACTGAGCGCTGTGGATGAAATTTATATTGATAGATTTAACACCTCTGTCCTAGCAAATAATGGCAATGGAACGGTAAAAATTTATCTAAAAAAAGGGGCTAATACAAAATACATGAAAAGCAAACACAACTCAATCGTAACTAAACTGGGTTTTGCGAAAACCAAAGCTTTTCAAACGACCAAATTTGCATTTTGGAAAGAATATGACATTTTTGGCGCTATGCAGTGGTTCCCAAATGTTTTTCTAGATGCGGAACAACTATTCGAAGTTAAATTTCCTAATTCAAATCAAAAAGAAATTCAAGTACTCATCGAAGGATTTACTGTCGATGGTCAATTTATATCTGAACAAAAAAAACTTAGCATTTCAGCAAAATAAACAAAAAAAACTCCGTTCACAATTCGTAAACGGAGTTTATTTAAGATTTAATTTTACTATTTATGAACCACTCTTTTTTTGAGCAGTTTCCATAAAACCGGGGCAGTTGTAAAGAGAACAATTCCGATCACAATCATTTCAATATGTGCTTTCAAATCAATCCCAAATTGATTTTTGAATAAATCCGAAAGATAATGTCCTGCAAAAATCATACTGAACGACCAAAGCACGGAACCCAAAATATTATTAAAAACAAACTTTGACTTATTCATTCCTGCAATTCCCGCCACGATCGGAGCAAAAGTTCTGAAAATGGGCAGAAACCGTGCAAAAACGATGGCTTTGCCTCCATATTTTTCAAAAAAATCTCTGGATTGCAACAAATATTTTTCTTTAAACCAAAAAGTATCCTCTCTATTATAAAGATAAGTTCCGCCTTTGACACCAAACCAATAGCCCACCATATTGCCTAAAATACCAGCTAAAGAAACTAAAGATGATAAAAAGACCAAATTAACAAAGTCGTTCCCAACTGAAATTTGTCGTGTTAATAATTCGCTGTAAATCCCAGCTAAAAACAACAAACTGTCTCCTGGGAGAAAAAATCCGGCGAACAATCCTGTCTCGGCAAAAATGATGAAAAGGATTACTATTAATCCAATTTTTATTCCACCAATTTCCATTAAAATGTAAAACTCAGGATTTATCAGTTGTGTCCAATCGAAATTACTCATAAAAATATTTTAAAATTCTCGGTTGTGAAAGTAAATATAATTTGGCAAAACACCACTATCAAGGCAATGGAAATGCATTTTTTAATAAATATTTAATAAAACCTATCTTGATTTGTAAACTTTATAAAGATTCAAAACATCATTTCCGAACGAATTGACAAGTTTACTTCTTAGGTTCCAACCTTTCATATTTGCAACAACTATGCAGATTGTCGTAATCTTCTTGGGTGGCTTTTACATTTTTGGTGTCGTGACCGACTTTTGCGAGCGCACTTTCAACTGCCAAAATGGATGTTTTTTCTTCGTTTAGCGTCACATCCAATTGATGCGTTTCGATGTTCCAACTGGCCATTTTCACTCCGCTAACGGAGAACGCCGCTTTTTGAATTCGCTTCTGACATTGTTCGCAATTGCCATTGACTTCAACGGTATATTTAGCGTTTTTATTCTTTTTAGTCTGAGCTTGTACAGAAAGAGTTAGTACTAATAACATCATTCCTAAAAATAGATTTTTCATATTTTTGATTTTTTAATTGTTATAAAATTGTCCCGACCTTTCGGGATTGCCATTGAAATGACCATTGCCATTTCCATTATTTAATTTTAAACCTCAAGCCCGCATAATACATTTGACCAAAAATGGGAGCATAAACTATCGATGCATCAAAGGTTGGACCAAAAGGATTTTCGCTGCCCAAAATGGCTTTTTCCTGCTTGTAATTTCCAATATTCTCTCCACCCATATAAACTTCAAAAGTAGAAGAAAAAGTGCGAGTAATTTGTGCATTCATCAAAGAAAACGAAGGCGAATACTCAGGAAGCCTATCCTCGACCGGGTTTGAAGCGGTTTCAGGTAATTTTTGTTGCCCCATCCAATTGTAGGTAAAATCGAATTTCCACTGTTTCCCTTTTTCAACAATATGGGTTTCATATCCTAAATTGGCAAAAAATCGATGTTTGGCTTGCAAAGGTCTTTCACTTCTTCCGCTCAAGAAATCGGTTTGAATGTCGTAATATTTGTACGCTGTTCGCAAATCAAAATGTTTTACTATTTCAAGATTAAAGTCAATTTGCAAACTATTGGCAAAGGATTTTCCGTCTAAATTGTAAAACAAAACCTGATGAGTTCCTGGAATTGCTGGCGCCGTATATAAATCGACCACAACTTGTTTTGTAAAATCGGTTTTGTAAAAATCGAAACCTGCGTCGGCATTCTTGCCAAAGATGGTGAATTTCTGACTGAAACTCAATCCGTAATTCCAAGCGATTTCTGGATCTAAACCATAAGTTTTGCCATCTGTATCCAAAATAGCAAAGGTTCTCGAACTGGCAAAAAGCGATTGGTTTTCGGCAAAAATATTGGCAGTACGTTTTCCTCTTCCGGCCGAAACGCGCAAAACCCCTTTCTCCCAAGGGTTGTATCGAATGTGCAGTCGCGGAGTGAAAAATGTCCCCAAACGATTGTGATTATCCACTCTACCACCAGCCACTAAACTAAAATCGGAATCGTTATCATAGGTATATTCAAAAAAAGCACCTATCGAATTATCGATTCTGCTGTAGTCGTTCACGTTCACAAATTCTTGGTATTTGTCATAAGCAAAGTTGAAACCGGTAGCGAATTTATGCATCGTATTATTGATAATCGAGTTGAAAATTAAATTCGAATAAAAGCTGCTCTGCTTGATATTGTATAGATTTAATCCATAATAAGATTCCTGATTGTGGCTGTTGAATGCATTTTGAAAACCAATACTTTGATACGGCATATCCTTGAAAACATAGCCCACTTTTGACGAAACATCAAAGCGCTCGGTATTGATTTCGGAGCCCCAAAGATTAGTTTTTCCTTTGTCAATATCAGGGTCAAAGTCGATTTCGCCCGATTGTTTTTGGTCATTCATATACCGTAAGTTGATGAAACTTACCCAACCCGTTTCGGCACAAGCATATTGCCATCGATTGATTATATTGACTTGTTTTGCCAACGGATTGTCGAGAAAACCATCGTTATTCATATCGTTTTTGGCCGCTCTTGTGTTGCCGTGAACAAACAAACTCGTTGCCCAATCATCGGATATTTTGGCGTTGAAATGAGTGTTCAATTCGAATCTAGAATCGGTAGAACCATACGCATTCAAGAAGAATGGAATGTCATTTAGCGGCTTGATTAATTCGGTATTAATTTGTCCAGAAATACTTTCGTATCCGTTGACCACGCTGCCAGCACCTTTTGTAATTTGGATACTTTCGATCCAGGTTCCAGGTGTAAATGAAAGCCCATACGCTTGTGAAGCACCACGAACCGAAGGGATATTTTCTTCGGCAATCATCAAATAAGGACTCGTCAAACCCAACATTTTGATTTGTTTGGTTCCCGTGAGTGCGTCCGAAAAACTGACATCGATCGAAGGATTGGTCTCGAAACTTTCGGCGAGATTACAACAAGCGGCTTTGAGTAATTCCTTGCTCGTGACCAAGGTCGTGTTGGCCGTAATCTTGGAGGATTTTTGTAAGCCTTTGTTTTTTGAAACTACTTTTACTGCCTGCAAGGTGTCCTGAGAATAGGATATAAACACACACGACAAGGTCAATAAAAGTATTGAAATTTGTTTATTCATGTATTACGTTTTAATGTTTTTTAATAGTAACCTCTACCCAATAAAAGGGATAGATTTTATAAAAACATTAAAATCAGGCGTAGAAAATGTATTGATGGTATAATTTGAAAAGTGGTGGCGCATTGGCATCGCAATAATACGGCCTGATGCGATTGTTTTCGAAATTTGAATATTCTGCAAAAAACACAGACTCCCATTTGACTATTATGAAATTGTATTCAGCTTGAAATAAAGGTGAATTGATAGTGACATTCTCTGATTTTTTCTCAAAGTGAATTAATTTGTCTTGGCAACAGCTCCCTTTTTTTTCAAGAATATTTATGGTTTTCGGAGCACAGCAACTTTCTTCGTTTGCAATAAGAGATTCGTAATTTTTATAAAAAACTGGGTTAACCGAAGCGATTTCTCCCCCACAATAATGCACGTCAATGGCAAATCCTGTATTGGAAACCAACAGGAAAACTGCCAAAACAAAACTGAGGTGCTTTTTGAAATTCATACTGCGAAATTACAACTAAATAAATCGACAGCTTTAAAATAAACGTTAAAATTAATTTGCTATAATTCAAACTCTTGATTCATTTGAGGAATAACGCAATCAAAACCATATTTTTCATTGATTTTATGACTTAATTCTTCAAAGGCTTCGTTTTCTCCGTGAACCAAAAATACTTTTTGAGTCCCGAAAGCGTTCGGAATGTTTTCCAATTCAGAAAGCCAATTCAATAAATCTTGTTGATCACCGTGGGCCGACAAGCCTTCGATTTCGAGTATAGTCGCTTTTACTTCATAATATTTACCGTAAAATTTAATTTCTTTGGCGCCTTCCAATAATTTTCGGCCACGTGTTCCCTCGGCTTGATAGCCAATGATGATTACTGTGGTTTCAGGCAAACCGATATAGCGCTCCAAATAACTCAAAACCCGACCGCCTGTAATCATCCCGCTTGCTGCAATTACTACTTTGGGCTCTGGATTGTAAATGGTTTCGATCGTTTCTTCATAATCAGCATTCATCGTAAACATTTTACACATGCCTACATATTCTTGCTCGGATAATTTATGCCATTTTCTGTTATTTTCAAAAATATCCAAAACTCGAATCCCCATCGGAGTATCAATGATATAGGGAATATTCGGTATTTTATCTTCTGTTTTGAGTTGCCATAGCAAGTACATTATAGTTTGCGCCCGTTCTACTGCAAAACTCGGAATAATAATAGTTCCGCCCTTTTCAACTGTATTGTTAATGTACATTTCGAGTTCCGCCTTCGCATCGGTTTCTGGGTGAAGGCGGTTTCCGTAGGTACTTTCTAAGAAAATGTAGTTGCCTTTTTTGGGCTTTGTTGGAGGGTACATCAAGATATCATTGTCACGACCAATATCTCCCGAGAAAACTAAAGTTTTATTTTCTAAAACTAATGTGATACTACAAGCACCAATAATATGTCCCGCATTGGTAAAAACTGCTGAAATTTCGGCATCCAAAGGGATTTTTTCGTTGGTTTTTATCACTCTAAAAAGCGGAAAAACAGCTTCGGCTTGCTTTATATCGTACAGCGGTTCGGCAATTTCGTGCTTCGAATAGTGTTCTTTATTAGCCTTAAACGCTTCTTCCTCTTGAATTTTAGCACTGTCCAAAAGAATCAGTTTGGCAATATCCTTTGTGGGACTTGTACAATATATTTTCCCTTTAAAACCTTGGTCGACTAGTCTTGGCAACCAACCGCAATGATCCATATGACCGTGGGTCAACAGCACGAAATCTATTGTTGAAGGCAATATTGGCAAAGGTTCCCAATTGAGTTCTCTTAAGGATTTAATGCCTTGAAACTGTCCGCAGTCGATCAGGATTCGGATACCATTACTCTCTATTAAAGTTTTGGATCCGGTAACTGTTCCTGCTCCGCCAATGAATTTTACTTTCATGATGTCATTTCGAGGAACGAAGCAATCTCGCCCTCTTTATTAAATAATAATTTCTATAGGTATTCACACAATTCTGAGGCTTCTTTCAAGACGTTTTTGATGCGATTGGTACTCAATCCTATTTTCTCTAAACACTCGGAATTGTGCATGATTTCTTTTACCAAAATGACATCAAGCACCAACAGTCGGTCTTTTTCAGCCAATGACAAAGTGGTCAAACAAGTAATGGGATACAGAAAATTATCTGCATTTTTGGTACTAATATTATTGTTTTCGGGATAATTCCAACTCAATAAATTCAAGCCGGAACATTTGGCAAAGGCAATAGCATCGGCGGTAAATCGGTTATTGGTCACAATCCAACATCCTGAAATGGATTCTTTTCCGGAGAAAATAATATGCTGTCTGTCTTTCAAATCATTAAACCGCGACAAAATATACATGGGCACTTTTACATCAGAATTGGCTTCTTTGCCCATATGAAATTTACATTCCACCATCGAAATGAAATGGTCTTTCTTTATCAAAACATCGATTTCGTGTGAAACGCATTTTCCTTGAAGAATCAAATTGGTTTTAGTTTCGTACTGCTCTGAAGCGAAGAGACGAGCAACGTATTTCTCAAAGAAAAAACCAGCCGGTCCTAATAAACGAATGGCTTCCTTCAAATTATATCTTGCTGCATGCGAATTAGAGGCTTTTTTGAGCAGCCCAAAAGCCATTTTGTAGATTTGTTTGGTCGAAATGCCTTCGTAGATTTCTTTTTGAATGGTCTGCAGAATAGTTTGAACAACAAGAGGACTAGCTCCAGACTTTAGGAGCGATTGTTTGAGTTTAACCGGGTTAAAATCAACAATATCGCCAGAATATTTTACTACTTTCATCTGCTAGTAATTTATAATCGACACATTCGATTACAATACTAAAGGTACAAAAAAAGAACAAAAAAACGCTTATTCTAAAATAAAATCCAAATGATCTTCAATTTCTGCACCAATAAAATTCTCATCCAAAAGAGCGTCTGACAACAACTTTTTTCGCTCTTGGAGGCTAATAATCTTCTCCTCTACAGTATTTTTTGCGATAAACCGAATCACATTTACTTTATTCAGTTGCCCTATTCGATGAGCGCGTCCAATGCCTTGTTTTTCTGCAAACGGATTCCACCACGGATCTAAGAAAACCACATAAGAAGCTTTGGTGATGTTGAGACCCACACCGCCAGCCTTCAAGGAAATAAAAAACAAAAGCGTTTTATCGTTCTCTTGAAAACGATTGACTTGTAATTCTCGTTCTTTCAAGGCTGTCTCACCGGTAAGTTCACAAAAATCGACTTTGTTTTGTTGGCACCAGCATTTATAAAAATTCAAATTAGACACAAACGAACTGAAAACAATTGTTTTCTGATTCGATTGCACCAAAGTTTCCAAATATTGAGTGACTGCAATGTATTTTCCCGAATCCATTTCAGATTTATCATCAATCATTTTGGGATGATTGCTCAACTGCCTCAGTCGCATCAGGGTGTTGATAATACTAATTTTATCGACCAATGAACCGTCCGCTTTCAATAAGGCATTTCTCGCTTTTGACTTTTCTTCTTCGTACAATTTGGCTTGCTCAGGCTCCATTTCACAATAGAAAACTTGCTCTGAGAGTTCCGGTAGGTCTTTCAAAACCTGTTCTTTAGTTCGTCTTAAAATAAAAGGACTAATGATATTTTTTAATTCTAACAAGCTACTTTCATCCTGTTTTTTCTCGATAGGAATTTTATAGTTTTCTGCGAAAAAAGGATAGCTTCCCAAAATATTAGGATTGATAAACTGCATTTGCGACCATAAATCATCCAAGGAATTTTCTATCGGAGTTCCGCTCAAGGATATCTTGTGACTGGCTTTTAATTGAGAAATCGCTTTGAATATTTTTGAATTTTTGTTTTTGATGTACTGACTTTCGTCCAATATCAAATACCTGAAATTGTATTTTTCTAAAACTGAAATATCTCGAGAAACCACAGCATAACTAGTAAAAATCAAATCATATTTCTCTAATTTCCTTGCTAATAGTTTCCGCTCATTTCCGACATATTGTACTCTTCTAAAATGTGGCGTGAATTTTCGGGCTTCATTATACCAGTTGAAAACCAATGACGAAGGTAAAACCACCAAAGCTTTTAGATACTCCTTTGCGATAGGAATTTCGTTTCCAAATAAATCCAGCTGAACATCTTGGGTTTTACTAAATTCCAATTGCTCCTGAACAGCGACCAATGAAGCTAAAGTTTGCAGCGTTTTTCCCAATCCCATATCGTCGGCTAGGCAGGCACCCAAACCATTGTTATAATGTTCCAAAAGCCATTTGACCCCTTCGATTTGATAAGGTCTTAAAGTTGCTTTAACCAATGACGAAGGTTGATAGTCGATATTGGTTTGCAAATTGACAGCTTCACTAAGTTCAGGAATCCCCTCCAAAACAGCAAAATTACTTTTTGGTATAAATAGGTTTCCGTTTTTAATTTTTGCCACTTTTGCGATTGAGGCGTAAACAGTCATCCACTCTATTGGAATTAAAAAGTAATTTCCATTTGGCAAAAGAAAGAGTCGGTTACGGTCTTTTATGTTCGAAATAATTTCAGAAAAATTAAATTCGAATGCATCGCAAACCACCTTCATTTTGATATCGAACCAATCATTATTTAATTCATTGGCAAATTGAATAACAGCTTTCTGTGTATCAATTTTCTTACTGTCAATTTTTAAGTGATCTACCGAAAACCCAAAAGATTTCAATGTTTCCTGATTTTCAATCAACCACTGAATCGTTACGTAAGAATCCTTCTTTTCGTCTTTTGGCGAAAGCCAAAATAATCCATCGTCACTTTTTGAAAGGCCAAGCTGCCCCAATTTTTCAACATAATTATTTTCAGATTCCGATCGTTTGTATTGAATAAGTTTTATGCTATCTAAATTGGTCAAATCGATGGCGGAATGTGTCTTTTTGGCTTTTGTAGATTCAAAAACATAGCCGTTATAATCGAATAAGAGCTGGAATTTATAATTGTTTTTGAAGAAATCGTGAACAACTTGAACCGCACAAGAAGTAATCACTTGGCGGGTTACAATTTCAAAACCAGTCCCCATAACGCTCACTTTCTTGGCCATATCTTTGATGAACTTTTCAAAGTAATCCGCGACTAATTTTGAGGGTATTTCAAAAGATTTTTTTGTCAAAAAAGGAGTTATCTTTTTTGAATTGATATGGAGCAAATGATAAAGTTTTCTATCGATAACTAGCCAACTGGGTTCATCAAGAAGTATCTCGATTTTTGCATCAGAGGGATAAAAAACAGTATCATTATCGAATAATGCTAAAGTGTATGTAATGCCATTTTCGTGTTTATCAAAATGGAGTTGCGCTTCCAGAAAAGAATGATCCGTAGTCACTCGACTCGTTCTAAAATCTTTTTCCCTGTCCAAATTCATTGACAAAGGAAAATTCTCTCTCTTTACTAGGCTATAAAATTGATCTAGATTGGTTTTAGTAAACTGACGAATACCAAACTCCAATTTAGAGTCTTTGAGTAGGTCATCTATCGTTTTGGCGGCTTTACAGTTTTTACTGAACTTTTTAAAAACTTTTTCGGGTCTTAAATCTTCGCAAATGGTCAGGACTTTTTTTGTAACTGCATCTAAATCATCCAAAACAACCCCAAAACTCTTCAAAACATCTGGGCTTGCCTTCTTGTCTAGATACGAAATTTCAGCAACTTTATTGATGATATAAGCAGTAGGAATGTAGCAATTTAGTTTTTGCTCAAAACTGATATCAAAGCAAAAAAGAAATGAATTATCGGTTTTCAACTGCTATTTATTTAAAACAAACCGGAATGATTTCACCTTTGGCTAAGCAATATTTTTCAACCAATTCGGGAGCAATTTTATTGGTGTAATCTTCCTCAATAACTTTAAAACCAATACTCCGCAATTTATCAAAATAATCTCGACCATAAATGCGAACGTGATCGTATTGACCAAAGATTTTGGCACGTTCCTTTTGGTCTGTGATGGAATCATCGGCAAAGGTAACCTCTCTTTTCAAATCTTGAGGAATTTGAAGAATGGCCATTCCACCCGGTTTCAAAACACGATACAATTCTTGCATCGCTTTGGTATCGTCTGGAATGTGTTCCAAGACGTGATTGCAAAGAATGAGGTCGTATTGATTGTCTTCGAAAGGCAAATTACAAATGTCCGCTTTTACATCGGCTAGTGGTGAAAGTAAATCGGTGGTGGTGTAATCGAGATTTTTTTGCTTGCGAAACAGTTTGTAAAAAATTTGTTCCGGTGCAAAATGCAAGACTTTTTTTGGAGCGGTAAAAAAATCGGTTTCGTTTTTTAAATACAACCACAACAAACGGTGTCTTTCGAGTGAAAGTGTGCTTGGCGAAAGGACGTTTTCGCGCTGTTTTTCGTATCCATACGGCAACATCGATTTGAAACTTTTGCCGTCGATCGGATCGGTAAAATTAGTCCCTTTTAACGTAAAAGCAATTATTGGACGTGCCACATAACTCAAACGAATTAAGATTGGACGCGGAATGGTATTGAGGATGAGTTTAAAGATTTTTTTCATTTATATCCTAAAAAGTCTTTGAAATTTAACATTGTCAATAATGTGATATTTTGAAAATAAATGCTTGTATTTTATTTGGAGCTTTCTTTCAGTTGCTATAAAAAAAGCTAGCCTAGTAGCCGAACTAGGATTTTTTTTATCATAAACCATATAAAATTCAAAAGTATCGTTAGGAAAACATAATTTATCTTTAATTCCGTTTTTATATACAAAATTGTAAAGAGAAATTATAGACTCTGTTGCTTTTAACCTAAAATCACGTTCTCCAATTCCACCACTTTTAAATTCCACAAAAGTAATTTTATTGTTTTTAAAATAAACTGTGTCGGAAGTTTTTAGCTTTTCTTTTGTTCCTTCCGTTATATCATTTGTATCGACTATTTCATCAAAGTCAAAAACTAATTTTCGCGAATTAACTAGAACCTTTTGATTGTCCTTGTCTAATGATATAAGAGTTAATGTTTTTTTAGAAACATTTTTTTCAAAAAGATCTTCAATGTCTTTAATCTTCATCGTTTATGTCTTGAATTTCATAAAAAGCCTCGGAGATAGAATTCAAAATAGGCATAATGTTTTCAGTTACATCAACAATTTTAGACGACAAACCATCTTCGTTTTTCTTTGCAAAATAAAAATTTGTTGATTTTTCGTATTTGTATTTTTTCGAATATCTTTCCAAAGCTTCAATAAAATAGGGGCTATGGGAAGTTAAAACTATTGGTATTGCAAATTCTTTTGAAAGTAAAACCAAAATTTCAGCATATTTTACTTGCCAAGTTGGGTGCAAATGCACCTCAGGTTCGTCAATGATTAACAAAGAATTAGAGTTTAAAACTCCTTTTTGTAAAAGCAATTGCAAAATACCAAAACTTTTTATTCCAGTTGACACATTAATTAAATCAAATTCAAACTCTTCTTTTTTGAAAATTAATTGATTCTTTGAATTAAACCCAAATTCTCCCTTTATTATTCTTGAGATGATTTTATTTAGTTTTTCTGTATCATTTCGTGTATCAGAAAAAATATTTTGCTCTTTTTTAAGTTGAAAAATTAAATTGTTGAGATGTTGGTTTTTATCACGGACTAAATTATCTAAACGTAAAATGTTTCTGTCTTGCAATTTTATTGGAGATTCAATAAAAAAAACATTGTCGTAATGAAAATTTGAAACAGTATCAAACCCTTGAAAGTTAATTTTCTCGTCAAATGTGATTGTTTTTTTTTCAACTCCTTCAATTTTTATAAAAGAACTACTTTTTAAAAATTTATTCTTTATCTGATTTCCAAATTCATTCTCAAAAAAAGTTTCTAATTCATAATGTAATACCTCAAAAGAATCACTTGTAATTGAAATTCGATTTCTAATATCATTAATAAATGTATTCAATTGAACTTGAGTAGATTCATTTGAAAAACTGTTATATAATTCATTTAGATTGTCAAGCTCATATATAAGAGTATCGACCTTTTCAGAGTCATCAATATTCATTCTATAAATGAATCTTCCAAATGAAGATTCACGATTTTCTAAAAATAATGAAACAAATTGCTCTTGAATTTTTTCGTCTTCACTGTTTGAAAGTTTCGTTCTTAACAAAAGATTTCTAATGTCCCGAATTCTATTTCTTACAAATTCATTTTTAGAAGCATTAAAACGGTCTTCATCAATATTTACACCTCTAATTAAAGCATACAAAACCTTTCCAACCGTACTTTTCCCAGAATCATTTTGACCTGCAATAAGCGTAATTCCGTCAACATTAATATCGGCTTCTTCAATAATTCCAATATTTTGAAGTTTTAATCTCATTATACTATTTTTTTATAAAAGTAGTTATTTTTTTCAACTTAGAAGCAAAGTCTATTTTTTGTAAAATTAATTTCTAAATAACCAAAGGCACTTTTCTAAATTCATCTTCTTCATTGCTCACGATGCCTAATTCTTTATAGATATAGGCAAACGTGGATAAAATTTCAGGTTTTCCGTCGATAATGGCTACGTCGTGCTCAAAATGAGCTGAAGGTTTTCCGTCGGCGGTGGTGATGGTCCAACCGTCTTTGTGTTGCTTGATATTTTTGGTTCCCATATTGATCATTGGCTCAATGGCAACGACCATTCCTTCGATTAAAAGTTTGCCACGACCGCGTTTTCCGTAGTTGGGCATCTCTGGGTCTTCGTGCATTTTTTGACCCACACCGTGACCTACAAGCTCTCGAACCACACCGTATCCGTGGCCTTCGGTATATTTTTGAATGGCATTGCCCACATCTTCCACCCGATTTCCAGCACGCAATTGGCGGATTCCTACGTATAAAGATTCTTTGGTGACACGCAAAAGTTTTTTTACGTCTTCGGCTACTTCGCCAATTTCAAAAGAATAGGCGTGATCGCCGTGAAATCCATTTTTATATGCACCGCAATCTACCGAGATAACATCGCCACTTTCTAAGGGTTTGTTGTTCGGAATTCCGTGAACCACCTGCGAGTTTGGACTCATACAAAGCGAATTCGGGAATCCATATAAACCTAGAAAACTTGGAACAGCACCGTGGTCTCTGATAAACTCTTCGGCTCTTTTGTCAAGATACAATGTGGTAACGCCTTCTTTGATTTCGGAAGCAATCATTCCGAGTGTTTTAGAAACGATTAAGGCACTTTCGCGCATCAATTCGATTTCCTCTCTTGTTTTTTGGATAATCATATTTCAATTTTCAGACGGCAAAAATACAATTAAAAAATTATTTAATTCGGATTCGCCATAATTTTATACAGTTCCGAATTGGACGTATAAAACCTGTTTTCAAGAGCAATTTGAGAAAGCTGAGCGCTAACCAAATTATTTTCTCGGGTATTAATAAGAAATAAAGAACTCTCGCCAATATTGAACAAACGCTCCTCGGATTTTAGCATTTTATCATAATCATCGACCAAATTATTGACTAATTTTTGCTGCTTGGTCAAGGACTCAATTTCTGTTTTTTGAGCACTAATTTTATTGGTCAGTTGCAATTTTTCGAGATCACGATTGAACTCAGATTCTTGTATTTTGAACTGGGCAATTTTCAAACTTCCGCGCTCTTTTCGAAGAAATAAGGGAAAGTAAAAATCAATTCCCAGTTTATAATTCTCATTATTATTAGGAATGGTAGGGTCTGGCTGAGCCAAATACGAATAACCCACGTCAATCTTTGGCAAAAGCATATTGGCCTTCATCCTTTTCTCGACGGTCAACATATCGATTTTACTTTGCAAGGCTTCGATTTTTGGATGGTTCAATAACGAAAAATCTTGATTGACCAAATCACTAACATTTAATGTTTCCTGAATGGTTTGACCCAATTTTTTCTCCGGAATAATGGCTTCGGCTAATTCTAACGGAATGTTGTTTTCTAACCAGAGAAAATTCGACAATTCCAGTTTGGCTTTGGCTAATTTCAATTTCGAATCTTCGAGAGACAACAGCCTATTTTTGACCACAATTCCGGCTTCGACGCTGTCGATTGCGGGTTTATCTCCTTGTTTTATCAAAGATTCCACACCGTTGTAGCGCACTTGGGCATTGGTGCTGTAGGTTTGATATAACAAATACTCCTCGTAGTTTTTCTTCCAGCTAAAATAGGCCACTGAGGCATCATACAAAATAGCAACAGCCATCAGTTTTTGCTCGGCCTGACTCAGTTTGACTTGAATTTTGGCTTTTTGCAAATCCGCCATTCGCTGATTGATAAGCAATCCTTGACCAATAGGAACACTGATTCCTAGGGCAGCAACACCGTTATAAGGAGTCTTATTTTGTGGATTCAAATAATAACCTTCATTATCTTCGAAACCCGCTTTGACCTCAATTCCATACCAAGTCGGGATTTTGAAACTGCTATTCATTATCGAATAATATTCCGTTCCTTGAAATTGTTTTTTGTTATAATCCAATTCTAATTTAGGGTCAAATCCTCCACGCGCCATCATCAAATTGGCTTGCGCCTTACTGATTTCTAGGTTCGCATTTTTCACCAACGGATGGTACTTTTTCACAAAACCCAAATACTCGTTGTAACTCATTTCTTTGAGATTGGCTGGCAATTGCGGTTCCGTTTTGGTTTGACTGTGCAGCGCAGTTACCAATAAAGTAAATAGTAAAAAAAACTTGTTCATTATTTCTTTTCTTTAGTTGGTTTTTCTTTGCCTTGATAATAGTTAGGAGGAAATCCGTTGAGGGTTCGCCATAATTCAAACCAAACTGGTACGGTATTGAGCAAAGCTAAAGTTTGTGCACCGGAACCAATGCTTAACTGTTTGGGCCAAGGGGCTTCGGTTTTGTCGGGGGCTATCAGGATTCTGAATTTGCCGTTGTCACTGATAAAGGTTTCGATCGCTACGACTTCTCCCCCAAACGTACCGTAGGACATATCAGGCCAACCCGAGAATATAATTGTTGGCCAACCGTCGAACCATACCCGTACTTTTTCACCTCTTTTGATTAAGGGCAAATCTACAGGATCTACAAAAGACTCTACCGCGATATCATATTTTGATGGCATTATAGTGGCTATTGGCGTCCCTTCTTTGATATTCTCGCCAATTCCTGATTGCAATGTTCTATTAATGTAGCCGCTTTGCGACGCTTTGATGTAGTACATTCCGTTTCGAATGCTATAATTAGCATATTGATTTTCCAGTTTGTTCACTTGCGCTTCTGTATCGTATTGATTGCTCAAGGCTGTATATTGGTCGCTTTGCGCTTTAGAAACTTTCTCGGCATACTCAGCATTGATTCTGTTTATTTCTACTTCGGCATTGATGAATTCATTTTTACTGGTGTAAAATTTATTCTCTTGTGTGATGATTTTAGCTTCCACTTCTTGGAGTTTCAGACGCTTTTCTTCGACGTCGGACAGGGCTTTCAACCCTTCTTTGTTCAATTGCACAGAACGATTGAATTGCGTATTGGCAATTTTCAATTGGGTTCGCACTGCCACAAGATCCATACTATCACTTTTTATTTTCAAGGCGGCTTGTTGGATTTTGTTATCCGCTTGCTTTAGTTTCAACACTTTTTCGCGTTCGATAGATTGCATTTGAACTGCCAATGTAGCTACTTTTGAACCGTAGGATTCCAAAGATTGTCTTTTGGCATCGACCTGATTTTTGGTGTTTTTCACCAAATTGGGATCCATATAATCCTCTTTGATTTCAGATATAAAAAGAATGGTATCGCCTACTTTTACATAATCGCCTTCCTGAACATACCATTTTTCTATTCGCCCCGAAATAACCGACTGAATGGATTGTGGTCTTTGATTGGGTTTTAAAGTGGTCACCGCTCCGGAGCCCGAAATATTCTGAGTCCAAGGAAGGAAAAACGCAATGATACCTAAAATCGAAACTATGAGTATGATTCGGTTTAAGATCTTATAATGAGGCCTGTTGCTCAAATTCTTTACTGTAGAATATTTTTCTAAAGTACTATTCTGAATGGAGTTTTTGTCGGATAAATTTAGCATATTCTTAATTTTTTGAGTCAGATAGTATCGTTCCTTTGTGCATTGTAATTTCTCTGGTGCATTTCGTCAACCAATGAGGGTTTTGAGAGGAAACGATAACAGTCCATTTATTCACATCAGAAGTAATAAAATCGATAATTTCATTAGCCACTTGCACATCCATTTTATCGGTTGGTTCTTCGAAAAACAAAATAGTGGGTTTGTGTATAATACTTCGCGCCAATAATATTTTTTGGGCATTTGATGCGGAAAGTTCCTTGCCTTCTGGGAAAATTCTAGTTTCGAGACCTTTGGGCAATGTTTTTATAAAGCCCGTAAGTTGCACCGCATCCAAAGCCCATTTTAGATCTTCGTTGGTAATATTTTTGTCATTGAAAGTAATATTTTCTAAAATAGTTCCTTCAAATGGAGTTTCCCCTTGAATGATGCTGCCAATCCTAGCCCGATATTGTTTCACATCAATTTTTCTAAAGGTATCATCATTGATAAACAAGTTGCCAGAGGTATGATGCAAAAGGCCAGAAAGAACACGAATTAAGGTTGTTTTTCCAGAACCATTTTCACCGTCAATTATAATTTTTTCGCCTGGATTTATTTTTAAATTGATGTCTTTTAAAATCCCAAAAGTAGTTCCAGGAAATTGAAATCCCATTTTTTCAGCCTCCAAGCTTATATTGGTATAACAACTTTTAGCTTCCACCTCAACTTCTGCTTCGAGTTCCATATCAGTTACTTGACCTATTTTTTCGACCGCCGTCAAGACATCATAAAACGTTTCCAGACCCAGAACAATTTTTTCGACTGAGTTTATTACCAATAAAATGATAATTTCTGCCGCTACGAATTGCCCAATATTCATTTGTTGGCTCAAAACCAAATACCCTCCGATTACCAACAAACTCGCTGTGATTAAAACTTTGAAAAGAATGAGATGAGTGAATTGTTTTTTGATTACAGCAAAATGATTCTCACGACTGTATAAATAATCTTTGACAATTGTATTGTTTTTTTCTAATGCAAAATCGTAGTTCAACTCATTTCTAAAACTAAAATTATTGCGGGCAATTTCTTGCAACCAACCTGCCGTTTTATATTTACTTTTAGATGTTTTCAAACTGGTTTGGGTCCCTTTTTGATACGAAAATTTAAAAATAACAAACAATAGAACTACTAATAAAATTCCAAAAACCATAAAAAACGGGTGGTAAAGCGATAATAAAATAACTCCAAATACAATCTGTAGAATCGCCGCCGAAAAATCGACCAACAATTTTGAAGTTCCTTTTTGAATGGTCAAGGTGTCAAAAAAACGATTGGCTAACTCTGGCGGATAATAATCATAAAGTTCTTTGAATTCGATTTTAGGCAATCGAGAGGCAAATTCGAATGAAGACCGAACAAACATTTTTTGTTGCAAATTCTCAGTGATTCGCAATTGCATTAAGGACAACACACCTACCAAAGCCACCCCAATAACAACGAGAATGACCAAAACAATCCAAGAAGCGCTCACGCGACCCGATTGAATAAAATTGACAATAGACTGAATTCCTAACGGAAGTGATAAACTCACTATTCCCGCGAAAATGGCGTAAAAAAAGATTTGAGAAACATCTTTTTTGTCTAATTCTAAGAGATTGAATAATCGTTTTAATGATGTCATTTTTTATTTTTTAAGTAAATTTTCTACTAAGTTGATGTAAAAATCGGTTGGACTAATACTTTCGCTGCAATTGGTTATGGTTTTTAAATGGTCTTTTAAAAAATGCTGATGCAGCGCCCCTTCAACGATCGAGGACGACAAGCTTTTTGCAAATTCGTAATTTGGATTGACCTCAAGAATCATTTCTAAAATCCGATTAATGACTCTTTTATAAACCAAGAAAAAGCCTTCCTTGTTCTCTTCGTCGACCTCCTTGGTCAATAAAGTTTTAGTGAATTCTTGTATGATGATTTTATTCAAAATCGCTTCGTTAACGTGTAAAGTGGATGCGTCATCTTCGATTTTTTCTGTTACCACGACAATACCCTTTTTAAGCCGTTCCATAGGATTGTCGATGTTGATGGTGGCGAACGCCAGTTTATATTCTATCCAACCCCAATACCACGAAGAGAGATACAACAACATTTTGTGTTTGCTTTCGAAATAGCGATAAATAGAGCTTTCGTTCGAACCAATTTTTTCTCCTAATTTCTTAAAAGTAAAATCTTCAAAACCGATGCTATCGATAAGAATGATGCTTTCTTCAATAATTTTTTTGCCTAGTGCAGAAGTTTCAGGGTCTTTTACAAAAAGCTTTGTATTAACCTGAATTTTAATATTTGCTAAAATCTGATCCACATTTATTTATTTTTTTTGCAAATATAATAGTAATACTATCAAGTTTGACATTTTTAGTATTAAATTTATATTAAATAAACTCTCTTTGGGTGTATGACAATCACTAGTGGCCATCGAATGGGGTAGTTTGACTATTTCTTCTTGCCTTGCCTATCGTATTGATACTGTCGTATAAAAAAGTTAAGTTGAGTATCAATCTATTGAGTTCTTGTTCGAAAAAAAGGTTGGTAAATTCGTTCCAAGCCGTTGGATTTCTATCCAGTTCGGTAAAACTTTTGCTCAAAGTGCCGATGTACTCCTTTTTTTCGGTAGCATCATTGATAAAAATAGGAGGATACATATGATACATCAATATCCAATTTTTTGCAATTCGAGTTACGCGACCATTTCCGTCCACGAAGGGATGGATTCGAATTAGTTCGTGATGCAAGTAGATGGCTTTGATAATCGGCGATTTGATTTGGCTGCAATTAAAAAATAATTGCGAAACTAAACCGGAAATCAAATGGGGTTCAGGGCAGATATGACTCCCAATTTGAACGGTCGTTTGGCGGTATTTATTGGGATGAATTTTGTTAGTTTCAGGCGAAATTAATCGTAAAAGCTGAAACAATTGTATTTCCTTCTCGAAGTCGTTGTTGTCGAGAATCTCTTGAATTACAAATTCTAATGATTGTTTTAAATTGCTTAAATATTCAACGGCTTCTTCTTCGTTTTGCGCCTCCATTTGAGCATTCTTTAGGGACAGTAAGTCTCTCAAATTTGAAAATCCATCCAAATAGATGTCGAGTAAATCGTCATCAAAATGGTCTCGACTGTAAATTATTAAACGATAAATAGCTTTCGATAAATCTTCGATTTGATTTATCTTATCGCTATTTACTGCTATAATACTCGTTGGAAAAAGAATCATTTAAAATTTATTTAGACGATTTTTTTGTAAAATCAAAATTAAGTAACGTATTGATTATAAACCCACTATTGCTCTGAAAAACATTGCTTTGGTTGACTTCCCTGCCTAGTTGCAGCGTTTGATTCAAGTAGCCTCCTTCTATTCTAAAATTAGAGTCGAAGCGATATCCCAATAACAATCCGAAGCGGTTTTGGTCAAAAATATTTTCGTTGACATTTTCTCCAAATCCAATCAAAATTTCATCATAAGCGGCAATGTAGGGCGTTTTGTTTTTTATTTCAGTTCCTTTCAGCGGCATTTGAATTCTAAACATATAGCGAATCCGATTCATAAAAACATACTCATCTTCTACCGTTAATTCTGGCTTAGTGTATCTACCGACAAATCTTTGCTCGAGCATAAACCGATGTGATAATTCAAATTTTGAAATCTTATCGTTCAGCGTTGCCATCTGAAAAATTCGATGTTCTGTAAAATCTTTCCCTAGCGCATTAATCGCATAATCGCCATACGGATAGGTTTCTACCCAAGCATATCCTAATCTTAATTGCAATTTGGGATTTGCTTGATAATTTACTCCCAATCGCAATAAGTTTTGCTGTTGATCTGAAATGTAATTTATTCTACGCCATTGATATTCGGAATGAACACTGAATTTTTCGGCAACCTTAAAGGTTCCGAAAAAAGCGTACCAACCGATATCATTTTTGTCGACTATCCGCGTGTTCTGGGCATTCAAGCTAAACAAACAAAGTAGCGAACACAGTAAAACTATTGGCGTATTTTTCATTGTACTTTCTATTTTATAACTAAAAAAGGGCTGATTTTTTTTGAATCAGCCCTCTTCATTTCTATTTGGGAGAAAAAGGCAAAGCTGATTTATGTACAATAATACGTAATTTTCCGTCTTTCCCTTTTTTGAATACCCAAGTTTTATCTACCATAACTTCATTGCCGTCTTTATCGGTTACCCAAACATTTCCCATTGTTATGGCTACTGAACCATAAATCTGAATACCCTCGTTCTTTTCACCAGCATTATCATAACGTGCTTTAACCCAAGGTTTCAAAGCAAATCCTTTGTCATCTGGATAATTTGGATCCCCTCCAACAAAGTAAGCTAAAGCACCTGCTTTGTCATTTCTAAATGTTTGATCGCCAAAAGCTAAGGTTGGCTTAAAGAACACTTTTCCATAATCGTAGTTATATGCTTCGGAAAGAACTGCAGTAGCATATCCTTTGTAATCGCCTCCTTCTTCCTTCAGTTTTCCTATTTTTACTAAAGCATCACACCAAGCCTGTTGAGCAGCATTTACCTCATCATAAGTAATGATGTCTTGAGCGCCCTCTTCAACATAAACTAAACCCAATTGATCAATTACTTTTTGAACCTCCTGATTGGCTTGCGAAATTGTTACTTCTTTCACTTCATTAAGCTTTTGAGAAGCTTGATTACAAGAAACTAATAATGTAGTTCCAACGAATAAACCGAGTATTACCTTTTTTGCATTCATAATGATAGTATTTTGTTTCGCCTACTTCTTAAGGAGTGTTCGGCTCGTCTCCTTTTATTGATACAAATATACTCAAATATGATAGTATTACTATTAATTATGAAACTTTAACTTTTATTTATGTAAATAGTATTCTTAAGAATACCTCTATCTCCCCCGCTAGCCACTGTAAAACGGGACTTCCTGCCAAAAATAGAGCCACAACAATACTCGACACACTAGAATATCTTTTTCAAAAAATATTTTGAAGTTATTGTAATAAATTTGAATTATTACCTAATTTTTGCTAAATTTATAGTGCAATATTCATATAAACTTATCATTATGAACAAATATGTATCTGCTCAGGAAGCGGTAAAAATTGTAAAATCTGGCGACCGCGTATACCTTCAAGCGGCGGCAGCTGCGCCAACCATTTTATCGAACGCTTTGACCGAACGAGCCTCGGAATTGCGCAATGTGGAAGTCTGTCATTTGCACACCGAAGGAGAAGCGCGTTACGCAAATCCTGAGCTTTCGGAAAGCTTTCACGTCAATTCTTTTTTTATTGGAGCGAATGTTCGGCACACTTTAAAAACAGGCAACGGTTCATATACTCCCGTTTTCCTTAGCGAATTACCTTATTTGTTTCGAAAAAAAGTGTTGAACTTGGACGTAGCTTTTATACACGTTTCTCCTCCTGACAGCCACGGCTATTGCTCCCTTGGCGTATCGGTAGAAGCTAGTTTAGCGGCTATTGAATGTGCCAATATAGTAGTAGCGCAAGTAAACCCACAAATGCCTAGAACTTTTGGCGATGGAATAGTTCACATCTCCGAAATTGATTATTTAGTAGAAGTGGATATGCCAATTTATAGCCATTCGATGGAAGAAACCACCCCGTCTGAAGACAAAATCGGTTCTTATATCGCCTCTTTGATTGAGGATGAAAGCACTTTGCAAATGGGTATTGGATCTATTCCGAATGCGGCTTTGGCAAAACTAACCCATCATAAAAATCTGGGACTGCACACCGAAATGTTTTCGGATGGCGTCATCGATTTAATCGAGAGCAATGTGATCAACGGCAATTTCAAAGGCGTAGGCAGAGGACGAGCATTGGCAACTTTCTTAATTGGTTCCCAACGTTTATATGACTTTGTCAATGACAATCCTTTTGTAGAAATGAAAGAGTCCTCCTATGTGAATGACACGGCTAGAATTCGAAAAAACCCAAAAATGATCGCAATCAATTCAGCTATCGAAGTCGATTTAACAGGTCAAGTTTGTGCAGATTCTATTGGCCCTCGAATGTATTCTGGCGTTGGTGGCCAAATGGATTTTATTCGTGGCGCTTCTTTGAGTGAAGGAGGAAAAGCGATTATTGCATTGCCTTCTATCACCAAAAATGGCGATAGCAGAATCGTTCCGTTTTTGAAACAAGGCGCTGGAGTGGTGACCACCCGATCGCACATTCAATACATAATTACTGAGAATGGTATTGCCAATTTGTACGGAAAAACACTGAAACAACGCGTTGCTGAAATGGTAAAAATCGCTCATCCCGACCATCAAGAGTGGATTGACAAAGAATATTATGCTTTAGTCTCTGGCAAATAAAAAATTAGTCCCGCAAATTGCGGGACTAATTGTTTCAACTAAATCGTATTTGCTACAAAAGTGAATGTCTAGTCATCACAGCTGGCTTTTCAATTTGCATCAAATCCAAAATAGTAGGAGCTAAATCTCCTAAAACGCCATCTTGAATTGATTTCAATTCTTTGTCCACCAAAATAATTGGAACTGGATTTGTCGTATGCGCCGTATTTGGCGAACCATCAGGGTTAATCATCGTTTCGCAATTTCCGTGATCGGCAATAATCAATGTGGTATAATCATTGGCCAAAGCCGCAGTAATTACTTTTTCTACGCATTTATCAACCGCTTCACAGGCTTGAATGGCTGCACTCATCACTCCAGTGTGTCCTACCATATCGCCATTAGCAAAATTCAAACATACAAAATCAACTTCACCTTTATTCAATTCTGGAACCAAGGCATCTGCCAATTCATAGGCACTCATTTCCGGTTTTAAATCATAGGTAGCCACTTTTGGTGAGTTCTTCAAGATTCTTGATTCCCCTTCAAAAGGAATTTCTCTACCACCAGAAAAGAAGAAAGTCACGTGTGGATATTTCTCGGTTTCGGCAATTCTGATTTGTTTTTTGTTGGCTTTTTCTAAAACTTCACCCAATGTTTCTGTTACGTTGTCTTTGTTGTAAACTACTTTTACATTCTCATAGGTTTCGTCGTAATTGGTAAGCGTTACATAATACAAATTGAGTTTGTGCATGTTGTGCTCGTGGAAATCTCTTTGCGAAAGGGTTTCGGTCAATTCGCGACCTCGATCGGTTCTGAAATTGAAGAAAACAACCACATCTCCTTCTTTGATTGTAGCCAATGGTTGGTCGTTTTCGTCCACCATTATAATTGGATTGATAAATTCGTCGGTTACGTTATTTTCGTAACTTTCTTCGATGCTTTTTACAGCGTCTTTAGACTGTTTTCCCGTTCCGTTTACTACTAAATCGTAGGCGATTTTCACTCTCTCCCAACGTTTGTCTCGGTCCATTGCATAATATCTTCCCACTACCGAAGCAATTTTCGCAGAAGTATTTGCAATATAGTTTTCCAGATTTTGGATATAAGTGGCTCCCGATTTTGGATCCACATCACGACCGTCCGTAAAAGCGTGAACGAATACTTTTTCTAAACCGAAAGCTTGTGTGGCATCGATCAAACCGCGCAAATGCGAAGTATGAGAATGCACGCCACCGTCGGAAACTAGTCCTAGCAGGTGTAAGTTAACATTTTTATCTTTGGCGTATTGAAAAGCATCAATCAACACTTGTTCTTGCGCCATTGAATTATTTTCTACAGCCAAATTAATTTTGGCCAAATCTTGATAGACAATTCTACCAGCACCCAGGTTCATGTGTCCCACTTCGGAATTCCCCATTTGCCCTTCTGGCAAACCTACATTTAAACCATCGGTTCTTAGCTGCCCAACTGCATATTTTGTATACAAACTTTTGATAAAAGGGATATTGGCATTGTCTATTGCGGATACTTTTGGATCGGGAGAATTCCCCCAACCGTCAAGAATCATAAGGATTACTTTTTTGCTCATATTACTAAAATTTTTATACAAAGATAACCCTTTCCGAAAAAATATAAGTGCGTCAAAACTACTATTATATATAAAAAAGAGAACTACAACAAATACTTAAAAATCTGTTGTAAAATCTGCTTTTTTATACCATAAATGCAAAGAAAAATCTTCGAAAACCATGTAGAAAAAAATGGCCATTTTTGCAATTTTTGCAAAATCCCAAGGAAAGAAATGATTAGAACGAAATACCAGATTGTAGAACTGTTAAAAAAAACCGTTTCCTCCTGAGTTCAGGCTTTTGAGCCTAAAATTTTATCTTTTGCTACGAAGGGAATTGTAGTCGATATAATAGCGAAGACTAATCGAAAAAATACTGGTCAGATTCGTGTCAAATACATTATCAAGATTAGATTGAATGTTTTTTTCCACAATATTGGTACTTTCTAAGGCATAATTTCGATATAAAACCGCCAATTCACTGCCTGGAGCAAACCACCAAGAATACGAAAAATCAAAATTCCAGGAGTTGAAATTCCGATTTTTATTTTTGTCGTAAGTGGTATTTGTGGTCAAATGACCATTGTCCTGCAAGGTTAGAAACTCGTGATTTTCGGCATAGGACCAATAGTATCTTGCCACTAGATTTAGGGACATTTTATTGGTAATCGAATATTTACCTGTAAAATAATGATCTACAATTTCGCGGTTACGCTCGGCAAAAATGATATCGTCACCATCAAATCCAACCCAACCGCGATCATTGACTTTTCGGGTATAAATCAGGTTGTATGATAAGGAAAATTTATCACTGAATCGGTTGCTAATTGCAGGCGAAATGGCATAAATAATTCTGCCGTCTTCGTTAAATTTTTCGATAGAACCGTCAATATCTATGGAGAACTTTTTATTATCGTTGGATGCAAAGTACAAATACGAAACGAAGCTCTTTGGCACAAAAACATATTCACCATACACTCTCGGCTCATAAAAATTATAGCGATCGAAAAGATTTGCTTGTATTTTCCCTTCCCAATATTGATTTTTTTTATTAATAGCCGAAAACTTAGCTTGATACCACGCTTCTTGAAACTTCCCGGTCGTATTTTGAATTTCTAAATTAATATTTTGTGAAGCCTTGAAAGAGTTAAAATTTTTGGTTGGATTGACAATCCTATAACTCATCTCCGCATAACCTGAATGGTAATTATTCACAAAAATAATCCCCAAGTCATTGATGTCATAATTTTCAGAAAGGTACTTCCCAGAGAACATATAACGGTATTTTCCGCTAGTTTTAGCAAAACTCAATTGTGTTTTGTAACCATCGTAATTTTCCAACCCATTATTCAAAAGGGAATAAAAATCATTATTCTTAACGGTGCTATATTTGAAATCTCCCGACAATTTATAGGTATTGGCTTTGGTATTTAAATCGAATAATAGGCCGGAAACATTGGCATCGCGAAAATCACCATTCCGAACAGTGCTTGTATTTATCAACGAAACTGATGAATTTTGATTGAATCTTTGATCTAAAACCAACACATTATAATTGACCAAGGGTTCAATAACTTCCTTTCGTGTTTCGCCAGTATCTGTATTTTCGATCGTGGCAAATGTTTTTTCGGTAATGGCATTCAAAACTCCAATTCCGAGCCCTTTTTCGGTTCTGCCCGAAACCTTTACTGCATTCAATAAATCGGTCGAACTCGGATATTCGGTTACCTCTTCATTCGCTGCCACGATCGGTTCGGTCGTTGGCTCACCGCCAATTCTTCTAGAGTAGAAAAGATTTCCTTTTGAAAACAAATCAGTTGCTTCGGTGAAAAAAGCTCTGTTTTCGTCAAATTGTTGCTCGAATGGTTCCAGGTTCAAAATGGCATTGTCGAATTTGGTTTGCCCAAAATCAGGCACTAAAATCGCATCGAGGGTGAAGGCGTCATTGATGCCATATTTGATATCCATCCCCACTTTGAAAGTCTTATCTGCGGCATAATCGTCTTTTTGATAGTAAGCCGAAGTGTAAGGAATAAAGAAAAGTCGGGTGGGTGTTTTGATATTTTCGATACCTTCCAATATTCCTTCTTGGGTAATCACAGCACCAATTTTGGCATCTACAAAACTCCAGGTGTAAATCTGGTCTTGATCTCCTCGCTTGATTTCACGGGTAAAATTAAGACCCCAAGTTTGTTTGGCAGCCTTGGAAAATCGCAAAGCAGCGTAAGGAATTTTCATCTCGACCACCCAACCAATATCGGTAATTTTTACTTTGCTATCCCAAATGGCATCCCAATTATAATCTTCAGAGGTTTCAGTTGCCAAACAATCCATCTGAACGCCAGCTGCACTAACAAAAAAGCGGAAATCTTGCTGTCCGTCATTATTTCCGTTGACAAAAATCGAAAAAACATCAGCCACACCAAACTCGTCCCTATTGGTTAATTCTCGTGAAATTTGGGTAGGTTGGTCGTCATATAAAATAGCTGAAACATAAATTGCAGTATTATCGTATAGTATTTTAACATCAGTCTTTTTACTTTCGCTGATGGGTTTGCCATTATCAGGCTCGTACATAATAAAATCTGTGGCAAGCGGAGCTGTTTTCCAGGCTTCTTCAGTAATTTTTCCGTCGATATTAATGCTTTCGTTGGTATATTTTGCCTGAAGTGTCTTTTTTTGGCCAAAAGCACAAAAATTTAGTAAAATAAAAAAAAGGAGATAACTTGAGTAAAATTTGGGCATAAATTAAGATTGTGGTTGAGCAAAAATAGTAAAATTAACACAAAAGCCAAAATAAATACATTTAAAATCTTGGTCTAATTTGAATTAAAAACCACAAAATCTTATTTTTTTCATAAAATCATCCTCTTAAAAAAATTCTTGAAGTATATTTGCAGTCCCAAACAAAAATGTCTAACCTATACGTTATCAATGATTTATAAGATATTTCCTGCTGCATTATTACTGTTAATTTCTTTATATTCTAACAAAAAAGATTTCACCACACCCCTGAAGTCTGAAAATAAAGCAATTGTAACGGATTTAAATCCAAGTTCAGATTCTAACATAGAAATCACATACAACAAACTGACTACCAATCAGTTTGACATCCCTCATATTGAAAGTTTTAGAGAAGCACTCAAAGGTTTTTATTTGTTAAAAGAAAAAGGGCTGGTCGAGAAAAATATCATAACCCTCGTGGATTTTAGCTTATCGTCGAATACCAAAAGACTTTGGGTAATCGATTTAGAGACAAATACCGTTTTATACAATTCTTTAGTTGCCCACGGAAGAAATACGGGCGAGGAATTTGCGAACCGTTTTTCGAACTCCAATAGTTCGTATCAAAGTAGTTTAGGTATCTATCTCACCGGAGAAGTATACACAGGAAAACACGGCATGTCGCTCAAACTAGATGGGCTTGAAAAAGGAATCAATGACCACGCAAGAGCAAGAGGCGTAGTGATGCATTCAGCAAATTATGTCTCCAATTCATTTATAAAATGCAACAAAAGATTAGGCAGAAGTCAAGGTTGTCCTGCGATTCCACAAGAACTGCTCGCTGAAATTGTTAATACCATCAAGAATAAATCTTATTTGTTCATTTACCATCCTTCAAGGAGCTTAGAAAAAAACTCTCCCCTATTTTCATAATTTTCCGTACAAGTCGGCATCCAAATTATAAATGTCTTCTCTGAAAATCAAACGATTATTTTCACTCCAAGCAGTCCAATATAAGATATGAATTGCGACTTCTTTTGAAATTTTTATGTTTTTTGTTTTTTGAGTTTCAACAATATTCGCTATTTTTTCGGCATCCCACGATTCTTGATCATCGAGCAGGTATTGCGCTAATTTCAGGGGATTATCCACTCGCACACAGCCAGAACTCAAGCACCGTTTTTGCTTCGCAAAAAAATCGCGATGATTGGTGTCATGCAAATATACCGAAAACCGATTTGGAAAAGTAAACTTGACCATTCCCAATGAATTAAACGAGCCCGGACTTTGCACATAGCGATAGGATTTTGCATTCGAAAGTTGCCAATTACTAGCGCTTACTTGCTGTCCCTGCCGATTGTATACTTTCATATTCGTTTGTGCCAGATAGCTTCTGTTTCTAGCAATTGCAGGAATGACATCTTCTTTCAAAATCGTTGGAGGCACGGTCCAAGTGGGATTCAGCAGCACACTATTCAATTTTGAAGACAGCACCGGAGTTGGCCTTTTGTCCCTACCTACGACAACTTTATGTGTTCGCATCGTGTCTTGCGCTTTGACTATTACCAATTTGTAATCGGGTATATTGACCAGCACATATTCATCCCCCAAATCCTTCGGAAACCATCTCCATCTTTCTAAATTAGCTAAAATCTGTGATTTTCGCTGTCTTTTCGAAAAATTAAGGGCGTCAACAGTTCCTTTTCCAATAACTCCATCCGCAGCCAAACCGTGACGACTCTGAAATTTTTGTACCGCTTCCATCGTTTCACTGTCGTAAATAATAGAAAGACTATCTACAGCTTCCATCTCTTTCCAGTAAATCAATCGTTTCTTAATATCGACAACCGACGGATTCGTATCATTCAGTATAATTTTATTCTCGAATGCAATTGGATTGAAATCATCTTCTGGATAGCTGTTTAGAATTGCTAACGCTTTTTTCAAACTTTTATAAACAAGGTGATTCGGTTTCAGTTGCTTTATTTTATAGCCTAAGGAATCACTTTTCAGCATTCGAGCCAGGGTTTCATTGATGTCAATCTCATTTTGTTTCAGATCCCAATTTTTATACATGTAACTAGGATTCATCCTTCCTCTGGTCAAATGCAAAATAAATTTTTGAAAACTATGCGTCAGTAAAACATCGTATTTTGCTTTTTCTTTATCCTTTAGAACGGCATATTTTTTTTCATATTTAATCAATGAAGCGTAGTTGTAATGGGAAGATTTTAAGCCTTCTTCCTCGGCTTTTGAAAGTTCTTCCAAGATACTATTTCTGTTTTTTTGAGATTGCCAAACCGATCGATATCGGGTGTACAAATAAAACTCTTTGAGATTTTTGCTGCTATACGTATTCAGCATCACAGTATCGATCATCACCGATTTGCCTTGGACTTGAATGAGCGGAATGACAATCGGTTTTGGAATAGGCTTTTGCTTTTTTACCTCCTTTTCACAACTGAAAAAGGCAAAAAATAGTACAACAATAAAAAATTGCCCTATTCGAACGCGCCATATTAACATGTCAGTAGATACAGATTTCATAAGTCTTGCCTATTTGGAACGCTAAAAACTAAAATGATTTTTAATCCTGCGAAGATAGAATATCGATTCCTATTTAAGTTCTAAAAATAATACATTTATAAAAGATTCGTTTTAAAACGATTATGAAAAAAATATGCTTTTTTGGAAGATTTTCAAAAAAAAACTTGCAAACAAGCCAACTTATTATTTATATTTGCACCGTTGTAATGCGAAAGTAGCTCAGTTGGTAGAGCTCCAGCCTTCCAAGCTGGTTGTCGCGAGTTCGAGCCTCGTCTTTCGCTCTAAAAACCTCATCCGCCCTGCGAATGAGGTTTTTTATTTCAACAAACTCAGATCAGAACCGCTGACTATTTCCTCTGGAATTTGATTTTGCAGAAACAATCGAGCCGACAAATTCCCTTTTAATAGTATGGTATCGCCTTTAACCTCTAACCAACTGCCTTCTCGCAATCCTAAAACTGGAATGGAATTAAACGAATGAAACTCCTTAATCCTTGTTTCTCGCGTTTCCCCCATATGCTTTGATTGCACATCAGCATCCAAATAATGCGGATTCAAATTGAAAGGTATCAACCCCAACGTTTTAAAACTTGGCGGATAAACAATCGGCATATCATTGGTGGTTTGCATTGTCAAGCCACAAATATTACTGCCCGCGCTAGTTCCTAAATAAGGAATTCCGCTTTGTACCATTTCAGCAAGAAGGTTCATAATCTTGTTCTCGTACAATTGAGCAACCAATAAAAAAGTATTTCCACCACCTGTAAAAATACCTTCAGCATTTTTAATAGCCGTAGAATAATCATCAAATTCGTGAATTCCATTGACTTCCTTTCCAATTTTGGCGAAAGCCACAGCGACCTTTTTTGTATATTCCTCGTGTGTAATGCCACTAGGTCGGGCAAAAGGAATAAAAAGAATGGTTTTGCAATTCTTAAAATGAATACCTAACTCAGGCAATAAATACTCTAAATAATCACCTCCGTGCAGCGTTGATGTACTGGCGATAATTGCATTTTTACTCATAATCTTTGTCCTATAAATTGGCCATAAAGATATAAAATCAGTCACTGAATCACGACTTTCTAAAATTTAAATTAACAAATTCTTACGAAGTCCTTAATATATAATTTGGAATGTATTGAGATACTTTTACCATTGTAAAAAAGAGAAAATCAGCGAATGCGAAAATTTGACTTCCTAATATTATTTGTACTATGCCAATTTTCTTACGGCCAAACGGGTGTAGAAAAATTAATCCACGGAAAAATTAGCGTCGCCTCGGGCAGTGTCGAAGGCGTGAATATTATGAATTTGGTCAACGAAAAAAGTAGTATGAGCGACAGCAATGGTGAGTTTTACATTTTGGCGAAAGCCGATGATTTATTGGTTTTTTCCGCTGTCAATTTAGAATACCACCGAAGAAGTATCGAAGAGTCCGATTTAAAATCCGACATTGTCATCATCAAAATGATTTCAAAAACCACTGAACTCAAAGAAGTACAAGTCAATAACTATCCTGAAATCAATGCTGTTTCCTTGGGAATTTCTCCCAAAGGCATCAAAAAATATACTCCAGCCGAAAGAAAATTGGCCACCGCTTCATCGATGCGATTGAATCCAATGGGTTTGGACCCTTTGCTCAACGCCATTTCAGGACGAACCAAAATGCTCAAAAAAGATGTAGAGGTAGAAAAAAAATTACGTTCGTTATCTATTATGAATGCCCTTTACACGGACGACGCTTATTTTACCCAAACCTTGAAAATCCCCGCAGATTATATCAAAGGATTTCAATATTATTGCATTGAAAATAATGGATTTGCCGAAGCATTAAAAACTAAAAACAAAACCAAAATTGAGTTTTTAATTGTTCCTTTGGCCCTACAATTCAATAAAATTCGCACCGAAGAATAGTGATTCCAAAGTTATTTCCCTTTTTTTTACCCTAAAAACTATTATCTCATAAGTTTTACTATTTTTGAAAAATGAAAAAACCTATTTTATATATAATCCTACCCATCCTATTTTTAAGCTTAACCGCAGCCCGTGTTCATAAATATCATATGGCGCTCTATCAAATTGAATATGCGCAAGAAAAGAAAATGTTGCAAATTACGGCTAGAATTCACATCGAGGACATCAACAAAGGACTTGCCAAAAAATACAACAAAAAAATGTCTTTAGGAGAAGAAAAACAAGAGCCCGAAGATGTAAACTTACTCAAGGAATATGTGGCTAGCCATTTTGTTATTAAAGTAAACAATCAGCTCAAACCAATGAATTTTTTGAGCCAAGAAATTGAAGGCGATGAAATTGTCTGCTATCTGAGCGTCAAAAATGTTTCGCCAATAAAAACTCTCGATATCGAAAACACCATTTTGATTGAGTTGTTTTCAGACCAACAAAACAGAATCAATGTTATTGTTTCAGGGGAGAAAAAAAGTTTTCTTTTGACCAACGCCATCACTTCTAAATCCATAAAATACTAATCGATAAACATACCAGGTATCCTTCAACTATACTAAACCTCCTTCTATGAAAAATATAATTACACTATTTCTTTTGCCATTATTTGCCTTAGCTCAAACTATTCCCGCTGACAAAACCGCCACAGAATCTAGTCGAGTCGACACTAATAAATTCAGCCAAATGTATGATTTATTGGCAACGCCAAATATGTTTCGAACCGCCTCTGGAGCGCCAGGTCCGGCATATTATCAGCAGCAAGCCGATTACAAAATAGACATTGAGTTGGACGACAAAAATTCAAGACTTAGTGGTGTTGAAACAGTGACGTATTACAACAATTCTCCCGATATTTTGGATTACATATGGGTGCAATTGGACCAGAATCAAGCGGCAAAAAATTCGCTTTCGCCCCTTGCTGAAAACCAAAGAACTGAGGCTGTTTACACTCCAAATAAATTTGCCAATAAATTTTTAAAAGAAGAATTAGACCGTGGTTTCAAAATCGAATATGTCAAGGATTCCAAAGGAAATCAGATGGCTTTTACTATCAATCAAACCATGATGCGCATCGAATTGCCAACTGCAATGAAAACAGGAGATAAATTAACTTTTTCGATTAAATGGTGGTACAATATCAATAATTATCGACAAGACGGCGGTCGATCAGGTTATGAATTATTCGAAAAAGACGGCAATAAACTGTATGTCATTGCCCAATTCTACCCAAGAATGGCTGTGTATAATGATGTCGAGGGTTGGCAAAATATGCAGTTTTGGGGCAGTGGAGAATTTACACTCCCGTTTGGTAATTTTGATGTCAATATTACCGTTCCCGCTGACCACGTTTTGAATGCAACCGGAGAATTGCTGAATAGAAAAGAGGTTTTTACAGCGGAACAGGTAAAACGTTACGAATTAGCTCAAAAAACATTCGACAAACCAGTGGTCATTGTGACCCAAGCCGAGGCTGAAATCACCGAAAAAGGATTTTCAGACCAGAAAAAAACTTGGAAATTTAGCGCCAAAAATGTCAGGGATTTTGGAATTGCTACTTCCAGAAAATTCATTTATGATGCTATGGCGGTTCAAATGAGCGGAAAAATCGTAATGGCCGAATCGGTTTATCCAAAAGAAAGTAATCCGCTTTGGGGTGAAACTTCCACATTGATGGTTGCTCATACACTAAAAAGTTATTCTGCACACACTTTCGACTATCCTTATCCAAAAGCTGTATCCGTTTCTGCCGAAGATCAAGGTATGGAATATCCTATGATTTGTTGGAATTTTGGACGCCCAGACGAAAATGGAGTGACAAGCACACAAATCAAAAACGGAATGATTGGTGTAATCATTCACGAAGTGGGACATAACTTTTTCCCCATGATTGTCAATTCAGACGAGCGTCAATGGTCGTGGATGGATGAAGGTCTCAATACCTTTATGCAATATATGGCTCAGGAAGAGTTAGGAACTAATTTTCCCTCGAGACGAGGTCCTGCTAAAGCTATTGTACCTTATATGAGCTCTGAACAAAAATCCTTAGAGCCCATTATGTCTAATTCAGAAAGCATAATCGACTTTGGAAACAATGCATACGGTAAGCCGGCAACTGGACTAAACATTTTGAGAGAAACTATCATGGGAAGAGAATTATTTGATTATGCTTTTAAAGTATACGCCAACCGTTGGAAATTCAAACATCCTACTCCTGAAGATTTTTTTAGAACAATGGAAGATGCATCTGCCGTAGATTTAGATTGGTTTTTCAGAGGCTGGTTTTACACCACAGATTTTGTAGACATCGGCATTAAAGAGGTGAAACAATATTATGTGAGCGATACACCAACAAAAGACCTCAAAGATGTTACTATCAATAAAAGACGTTTTGGCAAAGAAAGCGGTCCCTTTTTATACTTGGTTTCAGACAGTAATCTTGAATTAAGTGCAGATAAAAAACAAGCTTTTAAGGTCGATGCTATCCAACCTCTTGCCGATTATGTTGCCCGAAATTTTTCGGAAAACGAAAAAGCAACGATGAAAACTCCAAAATACTTTTACGAAGTAGAGTTTGACAAACCAGGTGGAATGTTGATGCCGATTATTGGTGAGATTGTTTACGAGGACAATACTAAAGAAAATTTTAAATTTCCTGCGCAGATTTGGCGAAAAAACAACCAAACAGCCAAACGAGTTTTTGCCACCGAAAAAATTATCAAAACCATCCAGATCGATCCAAAATTAGAAACAGCCGATATCAATCTGACCAATAATACTTGGCCAAAAACAGAAGTAAAATCGAAATTTGATTAATGTTAATTTATTTCAAAATACATTAATTTGTATCCTGACATCTTTGTAACTTTGCAACCTAAAAAATAGATTATGTTTGGAATTGGCGGAGGCGAATTAATTTTTATAATGTTTATCGTTCTAATGCTTTTTGGTGCTGATAAAGTACCTGAAATGGCGCGCACGATGGGCAAAGCAATGGCACAATTGAAAAACGCGACCAACGACATCAAAAATGAAATACAAAAAGGAGCCGAAGCCAACGGATTCGACCAAAATATGTTGAGCGACTTGACCAATAATATCAATTCTGAAATTAATAATGCTAAAACCAATTTAATTGGCGATTCCAATCCTTTAAAAGGAATTTCAGATAACTTTTCCACGGAAATCGACAATGTCAAAAGTAGTGTAACAGAGGAAAATCTTACAAGTACAGCCGACATAGAAAAAGTCAAAGCGGATTTAGCACAAGATGAACTCCATAAGAAAGAGGAAATTGAAGACGCTATTGGTCCAATAAAACGCAAAAAATAATGTTGGAAAAAATCATTTCTCTAGACCAAGAAGCATTTATCTTTCTAAATGGTCTTGGCTCCGAAACCTACGATGGATTTTGGTTGATAATCACCAAACAAACTTCTTGGATTCCGTTTTTTCTCTTCTTATTTTATATAATTTTCAGGAAATTAGGAATAAAACAAGCCTTATTTTTACTGCTTTTCGTAACGCTTTTGGTGATTCTTACCGATCAAACGGCCAACGTTTTCAAAAACGGATTTCAAAGATTGCGTCCCTGCAACAATCCCGAAATCAATTCCTTCATTCGAATAGTGCAATCCAGAACTTCTTATAGTTTTTTCTCTGGTCACGCCGCTAATTCTATGGGAGTTGCCACGTTTTTATACCTAATTTTTAAGAAAGATTTCAACTCCTTTTGGCTGCTCTTTTTATGGCCTTTAATGTTCGCTTATAGCCGAATTTACTTGGGATTACATTATCCTTTGGATATTATTTCAGGATATTTGTGTGGTGCCATTTTGGGTTTTTTGATGTTCAAACTATATCGAACAGCGCAACAGAAATATTTTGCCGGATAATTTCAACCCTATCAGGGTTCAAAAACCCTGACAGGGTTAAATTACAACACTCTCGACACCGTCAATCCATCGCGAATAGGCAATAAAACGGTTTCCACTCTCGGGTCGTTTTTCAACAAAAGGTTATATTCTAATAATATTTTGGTGCTGAAGTCTTTTGGATCCAGTGGCTCAACCACTTTTCCACTCCATAGTACATTATCCGAAAGAATGATTCCACCTTTGTTCATTTTGGGCACAATCAATTCAAAATAGTTGATGTAATTTTCCTTATCGGCATCGATAAAAACCAAATCAAATTTCGTGTCCAATGTTGGAATTATATCCAAAGCTTCGCCTAGATGTTGTACAATTTGGCTTCCCCAAGGCGATTTATCAAAATGTTTTCGTTGAAAATCGACCAATTCTTCCTTGATGTCAATCGTGTGAAGCGTTCCGTTTTCCTGCATTCCTTCGCACAAACACAAAGCCGAATAACCTGTATACGTACCGATTTCAAGAATATTTACTGGACGAATCAATTTGGACAACATACTCAAAACGCGTCCTTGAAAATGACCGCTCAACATTCGTGGCAACAAAACTTTCTGATAGGTTTCCTTGTTTAATGCCGCCAACAATTCGGGCTCTTTCTCGGAATGTTTTTCGATATAATTTTCTAATTCTGGGGATATGAAGTGCATTATTTTAATTTAAAATTACTCAAATCTTGGTAATTATTCCAAAATCGCAACAAGAAAAGACTGTCTTTTTCAATGGAATAATAAATAGTAATTTGCTTTATTACCACCATTTTATAAACATTCGAATAGTCAGATTTTATAAAAATCACATTCCCTTTTTCTAATAAATTCAGAGAATGATTGATTTCATTAATGAAATTCAAAACTTCCTTTTCAGACCAATGGTTTTCAAGATATTCAATATTTTTCCAATAATCTATTTTGGCTAATAAAGTCCATTCAATCTTCATTTTTGAAATATTTCGAATACCTTTCTTTTGTTTCTTCCATTACTAAATCGTGAGCAATAGTCTGTTTATTAGCAACTTGAATAAGAGCCTCGTGTATCGCTTTTTTTTCTTCTATTGACATCAAATTTACCTGTGCATCATCACTGCATTTCTCATTCAAATAATTATCAAAAACCGAGGAAACGATACGCAACAAACGTTCGTCAGCCTCTTCGATTTGCATTTGAATTTTCTGTTTTAATTCTGGAAGTCCCATAATTACTTATTTTACAAAAACAAAGTTACAAAATATAATTTGAAGCCTATCAAAATTCAATATTATTCAAAATAGTCACTAACTTTGCACAATGATGGAAAAAAAAGACATTCGAGCGGTATCCAAAGAAGAATTACGTGCGTTTTTTGTTGCCAATGGCGATAAAGCTTTTCGCGGCAACCAAGTATATGAATGGTTGTGGAGCAAAGGCGCTCACAGTTTTGAGGATATGACCAATGTTTCAAAAGCCACTCGCGAAATGCTCGAAAATCATTTTGTCATCAATCACATCAAAGTGGATAAAATGCAACGTAGCGAAGACGGAACGGTAAAAAATGCAGTTCGTTTGCACGATGGTTTGGTGGTAGAAAGTGTTTTGATTCCAACTAATACTCGAACCACAGCTTGCGTTTCGAGTCAAGTGGGTTGTAGTTTGGATTGCAATTTTTGTGCTACGGCAAGACTCAAAAGAATGCGAAATCTGGAACCTGCCGAAATTTACGATCAGGTTATTGCCATCGATAAAGAAAGTCGTTTGTATTACAATCATCCGTTGTCGAATATCGTTTTTATGGGAATGGGCGAACCCTTGATGAATTACAATAATGTGATGAAAGCCATCGAAATGATTACCTCAGACGAAGGTTTGGGAATGTCCCCAAAACGCATCACGGTTTCGACTTCTGGGATTCCCAAAATGATCAAAAAAATGGCCGATGATGAAGTAAAATTCAATTTAGCTGTTTCACTACATTCTGCTATTGATGAAATTCGTTCGCGGATTATGCCTTTCAGCCAGAGTTTTCCATTGGCAGATTTACGCGAATCCCTGGAATATTGGTATCGAAAAACTAAGAGTAAAATTTCATTTGAATATGTAGTTTGGAAAGGCATTAATGACGATAAAGCTTCTATCGATGCTTTGGTCAAATTCTGTAAATACTTTCCTTGCAAAGTCAATCTTATCGAATACAATCCCATCGATGATGGTGAGTTTCAACAAGCTGCAGAAGAATCCATCAATGCCTACATCAAAGCACTTGAGGCTACGGGAATTATAGTAAAAGTACGCAGAAGTCGCGGCAAAGACATTGATGCAGCCTGCGGGCAATTGGCCAATAAAGAAGCATAAAAAACGCCCCAAATTTCATCGGGACGTTCTTAAACACTATTATTATTGTCTTATTTTTTAAGATGAATTTCTTTTACAACATCTTTAACTGTCATTGTTGCTAAATCGTCACATTCTCCATTTCCATAATCAAGAGTTGCTTTTAGATCATTTTTCAAAATTTCTACGACGCCAGATACTGGAAAAGGCATTCTGCAACTCATTTTTACTAAAAGAGGGCTTGTTTTTTGCACTGTACGTGTGTATTTTGAACCATTAGGAAATGTAGTAATATCATAGCCCCAAGCTTTGAAAACATTATCTTCCCAATTAGTAATAGAGGTAAATCCTTCGACCATTTCTCGAACTCTTGTTCCTGTTCTGGTATAAATTTTGCCATCAGGAAAAGTAATTTTTATATCAATAGAATGCGTCGTAACTGGATGAATTGTGTTTAAAATGTCCGAAGTTTTAAGTTCGTGCGTAAGGGTTTTACTTCCTTCAATTAGATTACCGTTGTGATAAAAACCTTCTAATTTATAAGAAATTGTTCGTATTGGAGTAGCAAAATTTTTAGAAAAACTGATAATAATTTTACCTTTAACAACATTTCCATTTGGTAAGGCACAGCCCTGAGTTCCAAAATCAATTGTTCTTGTGTAAGTATCATTGGTCAACACAGAAGTTACAGTTGCACAGGCAGGCAAAATACTTTTAAAAGGTTCGCTTGTCTTGAATCCTAAACTTTTTTGAGTATCAAACTGATCCTCAGCAATAATCGCAACATCGTCAACGCTAGCGTCGATATCCGTATTTACGAGAGTTTCATCAACAGTAATGGTGCTGACTGGCGCAGCCTCGTTAACTGGTTCATTATTACATCCAATAAAAAATGCAATAGAAAGCATTGTAATAAATGCAAAAATTTTTGTTTTCATAATAAATTTTTTTTAAGGTTTTACTTTTTGATAGAAAAATTAATAAAAGGTTTAATTGGGGCCAATAAATTTACGCAAATAAATGATTCTTAAACAAAACGCTTTTCTCAAATCGATGAACAGCACCCTTTTACTACTATTTACAATATTTAGTCAGAAATATGCAACAAGTCGATTCTTGAAGAAACGAAACTGTTGAACATAAAAAGTGTAAAAAAGGCCTCAAGAAAATAAATATAGAATAACAATCACCCTCATTTACATTCTTTAGATAACGTTGTTTTAATCGAAAATAGTATATTTGAAACCTAAATGAACATTACCTCTCAAATAAAGCAGCCTATTTTTAAAGAAATGGAACTTTTCGAAAAAAAGTTCTACGAATCGATGTCTTCAAAAGTGGCTTTGCTCAACAGAATCACCTATTACATCGTCAATCGAAAAGGTAAACAAATGCGACCGATGTTTGTTTTTTTGACTGCCAAAATGGTTTCTGCCGGAATCGTAAACGAAAGAACCTACCGCGGCGCCTCAGTCATCGAATTGATTCACACTGCCACTTTAGTTCACGATGATGTAGTCGATGATAGTAATCGGCGGAGAGGTTTTTTCTCGATCAATGCCCTTTGGAAAAACAAAATTGCCGTACTTGTAGGTGATTACCTCCTTTCAAAAGGTTTGCTTTTGTCTATCGACTACGGCGATTTCGATTTACTGAGAATCATTTCGGTGGCGGTTCGCGAAATGAGTGAAGGCGAACTATTGCAAATAGAAAAAGCTCGAAGACTTGACATATCTGAAGAGGTGTACTACGAAATTATCCGAAAAAAAACAGCGACTTTAATAGCCGCTTGTTGTGCTTTGGGGGCCAAATCAGTGATTGAGGATGAAGTTCAGGTCGAAAATATGCGAAATTTTGGCACACTCATCGGCATGGCATTTCAAATCAAAGATGATTTGTTCGATTATACCGATGATGCCATTGGCAAACCAACAGGAATTGACATCAAGGAACAAAAAATGACTTTGCCGCTGATTCACGTTTTAAATAATTGCACTCCCAAAGAAAAGTCTTGGCTTATCAATTCAATAAAAAATCATAACAAAGACAAAAAACGTGTAAAAGAAGTAATTGCTTTCGTAAAAGACAATAATGGCTTGGTGTATGCCGAACAAAAAATGGCGCAATTCCAGCAAGAAGCCTTACAACTTTTAGATAATTACCCTAAATCCGAATTCAAAGACGCCCTGATTTTGATGGTAAATTACGTTATCGAAAGAAAAAAATAATTTTTTGCACTAAAAAAATACCTTCTCAAACCTTGATTTTAGTAAGGTTTTCAATTTTTATCCATTTTTTTTGATTGTTGATGCAACCTTTTTGCCATCCAACTCGTCTTACTTATAGAAACACTTTAATAAACAAAATTGAAAGTAATTCAGTTTAACCAAGAAGAAAATGAAATCATTCGTTTGGCCATCGAGAATAATCGCTCGGCCCAACAAAAGATTTATGCCAAATTTTCTCCGAAAATGTTAAGTGTTTGCCGGCAATATATAAAAGATTTACATCAAGCCGAAGACGTTATGATTACCGCTTTTATGAAAGTGTTTTCGCATTTGAAAAATTTTGAAAACAAGGGAAGCTTCGAAGGTTGGATCAGACGAATTATGATCAACGAATGCATTTCGCATATTAGGGTTCAAAAAAAGCTTAATTTTCTGGATGAGGAACATTATCTAGAAGAAAGCTTCAACAACATCGAAAGTCAATTTTCAGTCGACGATATTCAGTTTTTAATTGACAGTTTACCCGATGGTTATAAAATAATTTTCAATTTATACGCCATAGAAGGATACAAACACAAGGAAATCTCGAATATGTTGGGAATTAACGAAGGAACCTCGAAATCGCAATTGTCACACGCTCGCAAATTATTAAAAGAGCAAATACTGACGCTAAAAAATTACAGCAATGGAACAGCATAAATTAGAAACACAATTCAAAGAAAAATTGAATTCCCGTGAAATCAAACCAACAGAAATGGCTTGGGACAAGTTGGATTCGTTGCTATCAGCTGCAGACTTCAGTGATGGCGAACAGACTATTCAAAAACCTAAACGCAAATTCATTTGGCTGTACGTTGCAGCAAGTATTTTGGGAATTTGTTTCATTGGCAATTTGATTATTAACCCGAAGGAAACCTTAATCGAAAATCAAAAAAACACTGTTGTAATTGAAAACCAAAGCCTAAATGAAAAAGAGGAAATCGAAAATACCTCTCCTACAAAACAACTAAAACATTCTAAAACCATTTCGAAGCAGAATGAAAAACCCTTAGTTCAAATAGCAAAAAGTAAAGAAACCAATATTGCTACTCAGATTATCAAAACGCAAGACGAAATTGTTGTATTATCACAACCGAGCAACCAAAATGAAACTAGTGTTGCAAATAAAAATAGCCTTTCGACAAATATAGATTCTTTATTGGCCTCAGTAGAAAAACCAAATCCAGAAACAAATAAGTCTTCTATCAAAATAAATTCGACCGCTCTCCTCAATCAAGTTGACGGTGAATTACAAGTTTCATTCCGAGAAAAGGCATTAAATACCATAACCAAAAAATACAAAGAAGCCAAAGAAGCTTTGGCCAACAGAAACAATCAATAATCATCATCACCCGAGCCAAAGCGAACTGGCGAAGCAATCAAAAATCGAACAATTAAAATCTTTACATTATGACAAAAATTATCTTTTACCTAACAGCATTTATTTTACTTTTTGCCTGCAATGCGCAAGGCCAAGACACGAAAAACAAAGGCGAACACTCGCAAAAACCCTTTGAATCTCAAGTAAAATCCATCGCCACTAAAATTGAAAACATTACAAAAGAAGAAAAAGCAGCTTTAAAACTGGAAGTTGAAGCTGTTGATGCAAAATTAGAAAAAGGTCAAATCAGCAAAGAAGAAGCCGACAAAGAAAAACAAAATCTAGCAGAGTCAAGAGCCAAAAACATTGAAACTAGAGTGGCTATCGAACAAGAAAAACTAAACAATCTTGTGCAACAAAAAGTCGAAGGCAAAATAAAAGCAACCGATTCCACTCAAACCTATACCATAGTTATTCCTGCAAAATTAACGAAAGACAACTTTAAAAGACACGAAAAAAGAACCACTTCGCAATTTGTGCTAGCTTTCGGCGCCAATAATCTTGTCACGAACAAAGCCGTTGCCAACTCCGATTTTTATTATTGGCAATCGCATTTCTTCGAATGGGGCTTTACAAATAATACAAGAATCTTCAAATACGATAATTTACTGCACTTGAAATATGGCTTTTCGGTAATGTACAATAACCTTTGCCCGACAGACAATCGATACTTCGTTCCAAGTCTAAATAGCCAAACCAATCTAGAAGTTTTCCCATACGATTTAGCTGATTCCCGTTTCAAAAATGTGTATTTGGTCGCTCCACTTCATTTAGAATTTGATTTTTCCAAGAACAAATCGAACCAAGGCAGTAGTCATTTCAACACGCATAAAGGGGTGCGATTCGGAATTGGCGGTTACGGTGGTTTTCGAATAAAGTCGAAACAAAAATTATTCTACAGCGTTGACGATGATAAGGTAAGAATAAAAACCAAAGGTGATTTCAACGCCAATGATTTTATTTATGGAGTGAGCACTTACCTTGGATACAGAGCGACGAGTTTGTATTTGAAATATGATTTGAATCCATTGTTCGAAAATAATCCAGTCGATCAAAACAATATTTCATTGGGATTGCGCTTCGACTTCAATTAAAATTTTTGATTAGTTTTTTTTCTAAACGCTGTACGGGTTTTAAACCGCGTGCAGCGTTTTTTTTCCTGCAAAACTTGTATCTTTGAAACTTTCCAATTTCAACAGTAAATAAATTGATTTCAAAAACCACCATAGATTCTGTTTTCGAAACTGCTCGAGTTGAAGAAGTCATTGGCGATTTTGTACAATTAAAACGTGCCGGAAGCAACTTCAAAGGCTTGAGTCCCTTCTCGGACGAGCGCTCCCCATCGTTTATGGTCTCACCTGCCAAAGGCATTTGGAAAGATTTTAGCTCAGGAAAAGGTGGGAATTCTGTGGCGTTCTTGATGGAACATTCCCATTTTACTTATCCGGAAGCCATTCGATATTTGGCAAAAAAATACAATATCGAAATCGAAGAAACCGAACAAACGGACGAGGAAAAAGCCAATACTGATGTTCGCGAAAGTATGTATTTGGTTTCGGAATTTGCCAAAGATTATTTTCACAACACCCTTTTGCATTCAGAAGAAGGCAAAGCTATTGGCCTCTCCTATTTCAAAGAAAGAGGTTTTACAGGCGAAACCATAAAGAAATTTGCGCTTGGATACTCGCCCGAAACTTGGGATGCATTTACCAAAGAGGCTTTGGGCAAAGGCTATAAATTAGAATTTCTGGAAAGCACCGGACTGACTATCCCTCGGGATGACCGACCATTCGACCGTTTCAAAGGCAGAGTAATGTTTCCTATTCAGAGTATGTCGGGAAGGATTTTGGGTTTCGGCGGAAGAATTTTAGCGAATGACAAAAAAGCCGCCAAATACCTCAATTCGCCCGAAAGTGAAATTTACCACAAAAGCAAAGTCTTGTATGGAATTTTCCAAGCCAAACAAGCCATTGCCAAAGAAAATAACTGCTATCTGGTCGAAGGATACACCGATGTCATTCAGTTCAATCAAGCGGGAATAGAAAATGTAGTAGCCTCGTCAGGAACGGCTTTGACACCCGACCAAATTCGTTTAATCAACAGATTAACCAAAAATATTACTGTCCTTTTTGACGGCGATGCTGCAGGATTACGCGCATCTATCAGAGGAATCGACCTGATTCTCGAAGAAGGAATGAACGTAAAAGTTTGTGCTTTTCCCGATGGCGAAGACCCCGATAGTTTTGCAAAGAAGACGCCTTACGAGGAATTGGTCAAGTATTTAGACGAAAATGCTAAAGATTTCATTCAGTTCAAAGCCTCACTATTGATGAATGATGCCAAAAACGACCCCATCAAAAAAGCCGATTTAATTCGGGATATGGTGGTGAGTATTTCTAAAATTCCAGACCGGATTCAAAGAGAAATTTATGTTCAGGAATGTGCTCGCATTATGGACATTTCGGAGCAAGTTTTGGTGAGTACATTGGCGCAATTGGTTCAAAAAGACATTTCTGAACTAGGAAAAAAGCAAAAACAAGAGCAAAAAGCTTTTGAAGTTGTCAAAAATGAATCGCCAATTCAGGTGCAAAAAATCGATATTCTTTATGGCTTGGAACGAAAAATTATCGAAATTCTGTTGTTATACGGAAATAGCACCCAAGAATTTGAAGATGTCCTTTTGAAAACCGACGAAGAGGGCGAAATAAGAGAATTTACTGAAAAAAGAGCCTATAAAGTATTTCAACGAATATATTTAAGCTTACAAGAGGACGAGGTAGAACTTGCCAATCCTTTATTCAGAGCTATTTACAACAACCTAATTGATTTCCTAAATCAAAATGAAACGTTTAGTGTCGAACACTATTTAATGCATTTGCATCCCGATTTTGCTCAGGAAGTAACCGATATTGTCATGGCCGACGAAAGAGTTGTATTGCACAACTGGGAAGGACAAAATATTTTCCCAAAAACCAAGGACCAAACCATTGGCCAATATGTATCGGAAACTATTCTAACTTTAAGATGGTATTTAGTGGATAGAATCATAGAAGAATTAAAAAACTCAATATCATCAGAATCAAATTCTGATAACATTGAGCTTTTATCGACGGTGATGGATTACTCCAAACTCATCAATTCCTTTTCGAAAAAATTGGGAAGAGTAATGTCTCGCTATAACTAAACTATTTCTAGAGTTTTGGCTTTGTTTACCAAATCTACTAAATTAGTAACATTCAATTTCTGCAATAATCTGAGTTTATAGGTACTAATGGTTTTTTCGTTAAGACTCAAGATTTTAGAAATCTCATTGTTTTTCTTACCATCACTCAAATAGCGTAAAACTTCGACTTCGCGATTCGAAAGTTTGCGATACAAACGCTCACTTTTGTTTTGCTTGGCGATAAGAGCAAGGTTTTTCTTAACAGTTTCATCAATGATAATCTTACCTTGATTCACTTTAATAATAGCTTGTCCTAAAGTTTCTAGTTTTTCTTTCTGAGAAACAAAACCTGCAACTCCAGCTTTTATGGCGTTTGGAGCATATATTTGTTCCGAAAGGTCGCTAAAAATGATGATTTTTGTCTTTGGAAAATTTTTCAAAATATTTTTAACTTCAAAAATACTTGAAAGACCTTCTAATTCCAGATCCAAGATCAATACATCAATCTCCTTAGTCAGGAGGATGTCTCTTACCATTAAAAAATTTCCAACATTGGCTACAATCGAGATGGAATCGTGATCTTTGAAATACGATTTTACACCGAAATGCACTACGGGGTGGTTATTGGCTAAACAAACTTTGATCATAATTTAAAATTTTTTAGAAATGTTTGTACTTACGAATACGTAAAGTTAAATAAAAAACTTTAAACTTCATAAAAAATATTAGGAAAATACTACTTAATATCATTTGAAACGAAACAAACAGGAATTTCACGCATTTTATGCTGATTGCTGGCATTCAATTTCTTATAAATTTCGAAGACTATTTTCTCCCGTCCAGCAAAATCATCAGCGGATTTTCCTTGCTCTTCCTCCAGCATTGCCCATTCCAACTCGTCATAACTCGCTCCCAATTGATCCTCGTCGGTTCGATCATCACCAAATAATCCATCCGTCGGCGAAGCCTGTAAAATTGAGGCGGGAATTTGCAAATATTCCCCCAAAGCATACACATCCGACTTCATTAAATCCGCAATTGGACTCAAATCCACTCCACCATCGCCGTATTTAGTGTAAAAACCAACACCAAAATCCTCTACTTTATTCCCAGTTCCAGCTACTAACAACCCGTGAATTCCAGCAAAATAATACAAAGTAGTCATTCGCAAACGCGCACGAGTATTGGCTAAAGATAAATTCACTTTGTCTAAATCAGGCACAGTTGGAACAATAGATTTGAAATTTTCAAAAACAGCGGTCAAATCAGCCTCAATAGTAGTCACATTCGAAAATCTTGTCATCAATTGTTCGATATGCTCCCGACCGCGATTTACTTGGCTAGGCGCTTGATGAATCGGCATTTCCACACACAAAGTAGGCAAACCAGTTTGCGCGCACAGCGTAGAAGTAACCGCCGAATCGACTCCTCCCGAAATCCCCACAACAAATCCATTAACTTTTGCGTTTTCAGCATAGGTTTTTAACCAATTGACAATGTGTGCATTTACTTTTTCGACCTGAATAGTGCTTTTTTTAGACATAATTGATACGGTTTTTAAATGGTAGGTATTGTATATTTGCAAAAATAATAATTTTTAGGAGCTATTCCTGCTATCCGTTGCAATCTTATTCAATAAAAACTATTTTTCTAAACAAAAAATAAGCTTCCAGTGGTCGCTCATTTTTTGCAAGAAAAATTAGCATTTATTTTCACAAGGATTTCCACTTTTATCAGGGCTAACACAAACAAAATGAAAAAAATCCTTTTACTACTTACCATACTAATTGCTTTTGCTTCTTGCGACAAGAAAACAAAAGTGGAAAAAGCGGTCGAAAAAATTCCCGTCGAAATCAAAGTGGAGCGCTTTGACCAAGCTTTTTTTGAAACTCCTCCCACCAATTTAAACAAACTAAAAAAAGATTTTCCCTATTTCTTTGCAAAAGAAACACCAGACAGCATTTGGTTAGAAAAAATGCAAAATCCACTGTGGCGAGAACTATACACAGAAGTGCAAAAAAAATATTCCAATTTCGAACCCGTCAAAAAAGACCTGAACATTCTTTTCAAACACCTAAAATATTATTTCCCGGAAACTAAAACACCAAAAGTCATCACAGTTATCGCCGAAATGGATTACAACAATAAAGTGATTTATACGGATAGTTTGCTGATTATTGCCCTAGAATTATACTTAGGAAAAGAACATAAATTTTATCAATTTCCCAACTATTTGAAACAGAATTTCGAGCAAAAACAAATGATGCCAGATGTAGTTTCGAGTTTTTCGACACATAAAATCGCTCCGCCTCAGGACAGCTCGTTATTGAGCCAAATGGTGTATTATGGGAAACAATTGTACCTAAAAGACCTCCTACTCCCCGATTATACCGATGCCGACAAAATGGGTTATACCGTAGAACAAAATAAGTGGTGCGTAGAAAACGAAGGCTATATGTGGCGCTACTTTCTAGAAAACGAATTGCTCTACAGCGACGATCAAAAATTAGGGAATCGATTCATCAACTCCGCCCCATTTTCGAAATTTTATCTCGAAATCGACAATGAATCTCCCGGGAGAGTTGGCGCTTGGATCGGCTGGCAAATGGTACGCTCTTTTATGAAAAATAATGAGGCTGTACCCCTCGAAAAAATGCTACAAATGAATGCGAAAGAATTATTTGAACAATCTAAATATAAACCCAAAAAAAATGGCGAATAACAACACCTCCGAGATTAAAATAAACATTGAATTAGACGAAAACCGAATTCCCGAAAAATTATCTTGGGCCGCAGTCGAAGGTGGTGTCGAATTAGAGCAGGCCAAAGCATTCATACTTTCCGTTTGGAACAGCGACGAAAAAACCACAAAATGTATCGAATTATGGACCAAAGATATGTCTGTCGATGAAATGAAAATTTTCTTTCACCAAACCTTACTTTCGATGACCGAAACCTTTCAAAAAGCTACCGGAGACGAAAAAATGTCGGCGACGATGCAAGATTTTTGCGATTATTTTGCCGAGAAATTAGAATTAAGAAAGTAAGCTGATTTTCTGTTGAATTTCGGACAAAATATAAAGGTAATCTTCTTGGTTTTTTACAAAATCTCGATCTGAAACATCAATAATTAGCACATTTAAATTGGTTTGAGATTTGATGTAATCCAAATAACCCGAATTAATTTTGTCTAAATAATCCGCTGGAATATTTTGTTCGTAATCCCTGCCTCGCTTTTTAATATTGGCCAACAATCGCTCTGTATTTTGATATAAATACACGTACAAATCTGGTTTTGGCATTTCCCTGTACACGATATCAAAAAGGGTGCGATACAATCGATATTCATCTTCTGCCAAGGTAATTTTGGCAAAAATCAAGGATTTAAAAATATGATAATCGGCCACAATAAAATCGCTGAACAAATCGAACTGTGCTAAATCATCCGACAATTGTTTGTACCTGTCGGCAAGGAAGGACATTTCAAGCGGAAAAGCGTAGCGATTTTGATCTTCGTAAAATTTAGGCAGAAACGGATTGTCGGCAAAGCGTTCCAAAACTGTTTTAGCGTTAAAGTCCTCGGCAATTTTCGTAGCCAAAGTTGTTTTTCCTGCTCCAATATTCCCTTCAAAAGCAATATAATTGAACTGCTCCAGCGGAATCGAATCCAAAGGGTTTTCGAGGTCATGAACTATTGTGCATACACTTTTATCCGGTGAAATTTCGATCAACTCGGCAACTTTTTTATGAAAAATGGGATGAATCCAGTTTAAGTTCAAGTCCAGTATTGGCATCAAAACAAAATTCCTGTTTTGCATCAACGGATGAGGCACCTGAAGATTTTCGCTGTCAATAATCTCCTCGTTGAAAGCAATCAAATCAACATCGATAGAACGGGATTGGTATTCTGACGAGCTAGTTCTGATGCGCCCCAATTGGTTTTCGATTTCCAAAATTTTTGATAAAACAGCATCTGCAGGTAAAAAAGTATGCAAAACCAAGGCACAATTGTAAAATGCATCGCTCTCAAAACCCCAAGACGGCGACTCGTACAACTTTGAAATTTTGATTACCGTCCCCACTTCCTGATGAATCAATTGAATGCAATTTTCTATATTTCGAAGGCGATTGCCTTGATTGGTTCCGAGGGATAAAATGACTTGATTTTGTGATTTCATAATACGCACAAATTAACTAAAACAATTTTAGAATTAAACTATATTTGCCTGCGTGTTGATAACTATTTTTTGCAAATTTTTCATAAAATAAGTGTAACATAGCAACACTTTTGACTACTTATTAAAAAAATATTATTATGAGATTTTTAGGAAATGTTTTGGCCACCATCGTTGGTTTATTTGTTTTTTTGATGCTATTCTTTTTTGGCATTGTGCTTATTGCAGCCGTTTTCGGAGGGGAATCGGAAGAAATAGCGGTAAAAAGCGATTCGGTAATTGAATTAAAATTAAACGATATCACCGATGACTATGCAGGAAAATACAAAGATCCTTGGGTCGCCATTTTAGCCGATGGTGAAAAAGTAGGACTATCAGATATTCTCAATGCGATTGAAAATGCAAAAACAGACAATGATATCAAAGGAATATCCATTTTGAATGGTGATTCCGAATTGGGAATGGCCCAAAGAAAAGCCTTGCGAAGCGCCTTGGAAGACTTCAAAAAATCGGGAAAATTTGTGATGGCCTACGCCAATGCGTATTCGCAAAACGAGTATTACTTGAATTCGGTTGCCAACACTATTTATATCAATCCTGTAGGCGATTTCGATTTCAAAGGTTTATCGGCAGAATTGATGTTTTTCAAAGATTTACAAGAAAAATCAGGTATTAAAATGGAAGTGATTCGACACGGAAAATACAAAAGCGCCGTCGAACCCTTTTTAGAGAATAAAATGAGTGATGCCAACAGAGAACAGACGTTGTCGTTGTTGAATTCAGTTTGGAGTTCAGTTTTAGAAGACATTTCGAAAAGCAGAAATATTTCAGTGGCCAAATTAAACGAAATTGCAAACAACTTACTAGCCAGAACTCCCGAAATGGCAAAAGCCGAAAAACTCGTCGATGTGATTGCTTACGAAGACGAATACCACAATGCTATTCGAAAAATATTGAAAGTGGACAAAGACGAAGATTACAACAAAGTAAGCATTGTAGAATATGCTCAAAAAGTAGCGACAACCGCCGAAATCTCTGATGCCCAAGATAAAATTGCCATTATTTACGCTCAAGGCGAAATTACAGGAGGTGAAGGCGACATCAATACCATTGGAGAAGGCTCGATGAATCGCTCATTAATCGAGGCCAGAAAAGACAAAAATGTAAAAGCGATTGTGCTTCGCATAGACAGTCCAGGCGGAAGTGCCTTGACCTCGGATTTGATTTGGCGTGAAATCGAATTGACTAAAAAAGTAAAACCCGTAGTGGTTTCTATGGGGAATTATGCCGCTTCCGGCGGTTATTATATCGCTTGTAATGCCCACAAAATTTTTGCCGAAAATAATACCATTACGGGTTCCATTGGGGTTTTTGGGGTTTTGCCCAATTTCACGCCCTTGGCCACAAAAATTGGCATTCATACCGAACAAGTCAAAACCAACGAAAACGCTGCGGAGTACAGCCCTTTTGTACCAATGGATGAAAAATTCAAATCCGTGACACAAGAAGGTGTAGAGAACGTGTACAAAACATTTATATCCCACGTTGCTCAAGGAAGACGGATGACTGTTGCCCAAGTCGATTCTATTGGTCAGGGGCGAGTTTGGTCGGGTTCTCAAGCTTTGAAAATAGGGCTTGTGGATAAAATTGGTGGTTTGGACGCCGCCATAAAAGAAGCAGCGAGCCTATCCAAAACCAAAAAATACAGCACTCAAAACTTTCCGGAATACGAAAAAGATATAAACGACATTTTCAAAAGTTTGCCTTTTGCACAATCGAAAGAATCGTTTATCAAAGAAGAATTGGGTGAAGAAACCTTTCGATTGATGGAACAAATCAAAAGAGTTCAAACTCGTAAAGGAATCCAGGCGATGCTGCCATTTGAAATTAATATTCAATAATTTTTTTTAATAGTTTGCCCTTTTAGTCCTATGCCATTGGATTGAAAGGGCTTTTTTTTAAACCTATAAAAAAATAAAGCACTACAAACTTATAGCCGCCCAACTGGTCACTTTTCCTAAAGTTCTATTTTGATCAAACAAACCCGTATGAACAAGCGTTTTGCTTTCAATTAAATCAGGCTTTAATTTTTCGAAATAGGTCAACCCCTTAAACATATCCGACATAATCGTTTCTGACGCTTTGATTTCGACTAAATTTAACCGTTCAGTTTCCTGCCATATTAAATCTACTTCGTGCCCGACAGCATCTCTCCAAAACCATAAATCTCGAAGCAAATTATTGTGGTAGTTTTTTTTTACATATTCCGAAACGATAAAATTTTCAAACAAGTTTCCTTTTAGCGAACTTAATTTCACACTATCCGCCTCGGTTATTTTTAATAAAAAACACAATAATCCTGTGTCATAAAAATACAATTTCGAACTCTTTGTAACTCGTTTATTAAAGTTAGAAAAGTAGGGTTGCAATTGATACACAATATAACTATTTTCTAAAACCGAAATCCAGGATTTTGCTGTAGGTTGCGAAATTCCACACTCGTTAGCCAAGGAGTTTAAATTCAATAATTGTCCCGCCCGTGCAGCACAAAGTGAAATAAAATTGCGAAATTGCTTTAAATCTTTAACAAGAATGAGTTCCGACAAATCGCGTTCTACATAGGTTTGAATGTAATTGGAATAAAAAACTTTAGAAAGGATATTTCTATCATAAATAGCGGGATAACAACCCCTTTGAAGCGTAACTGCATAATCATCATTCAACCAATCCGCAGCCTTCATTTCATCAATATCAAAAGGAAATAGCTTGAATATGGCCACTCTTCCTGCTAAACTTTGAGTAATATTCTGCATCAAATGAAAATTTTGAGAACCAGACAAAATATATTGTCCCATAATTTTGTCCTCATCAACTTTGGTTTGCAAATACGAAAATAAATGTGGAACACGTTGTACTTCGTCAAAAATGACATAGTTGCCGTATTGCTTCAAAAAGCCGTTTGGATCGTCTAAAGCAAAATTTCTATTGTCTATATTCTCTAAATTGACATACTGATAATCGGAAAACTGTGTTTTCAAAAAAGTAGTTTTACCAGATTGCCTTGGCCCTGTTAATGCCAAAATTGGATACTTAGTCTTATAAATATCCATTTCAGCTTTTATCCTTCTAATTGCACTCATTTTATGTGTTTTACAATTACAAATATAACACTAATTTTGAAAATACACTATACTACACTTTGAAAATACACAATTACTTATTTTGAAAATACACTATCTATTAAATTGAGAATACATTAGATGTAGAAAAATCTCTTATGGAACTTGTGTTTTCTAAAAAATTGGTTTTACCGGATTTTGTATAAAAAGTTAAAGCATTAAGAACGCAAAGAAAATTAAGATTTAAAACTTCTTAACGAACCTTAATGTACTGCCTGGTTTGAAAAAAAATTGAATTGAATGGTCAGAATGTCCCCATTAGAATCTTTAGTGGTACTAGTTTGCCCTTTTAGTCCTATGCCATTGGATTGAAAGGGCTTTTTTTTAAACATTAATTTGCACCACAAAGCCTTCAGAACTGCGGACATTAAAAACGGTTCCGTCTTCAAAAATTAAATATTGTCCTTTTATTCCCATCAATTTTCCTTGAAAATTCGGCGTTTTTTCCAAACTCAAACTATTTATTTTTTTAGGATATTCCAAAACAGGAAAGTGCATCTCGTATAAATCGTTTTTCTCATTGTAAAAATACTCCTGAACTTCGGCGGGAATTAAATTCTCCACTTTCAACCTTTCGGCAATTAAATCGACTTGTTCCACATCGTTTTGAAGCATTTTGCGCCAATTGGTTTTATCGGCAAAATGATTTTTCAACGCCACCTCCGTAATTCCCGCCAGATACCGATTCGGAACTTCTACGATAGCAATCGCTTGAGATGCGCCTTGGTCAATCCATCTTGTTGGCATTTGAGTTTTACGAGTCACTCCTACTTTTACTTCGCTGGACAACGCCAAATACACAATATGGGGTTGCAATTGTACTTTTTCTTCATAGACCAAATCCCGGTCTTGAATTCCCAAATGCGCTGTGCTCAATTCGGGTTTCATAATCCAATCGCCAACGGCTGGGCTCGAATAAAAACAATCGTAACAAAACCCTTGTCGGAAAATTTTCTTCTTTTTGCCACAATTCAAACATTGGTATCCCACAAAATTGATTTCAAGTTTTTTGTCAAGCAATTGATTCACATTCAAAAAACTATTGTCAAAAACCAAATAATATTGAATTGGATTTGCAAACTCGGTCTGCATTTTGGTAAGCGTGCCTTCGTAGGTCATTTAATTTCTGATTGTAGATTAACGATTTCTGATTTTAGATTTGAAGTGCGAATTTTAGATTTCATTTTATTGAAAACCACATCTACATCAGAATCTTTATGGTAAATAGAATTGTTTTTTATAAAAAAACACTATTTTTGATACGAATGCAAAGTTAGTATTTGTAAATAGATAATCAAATCTAAAATCTAGAATCAGCACTCTAAAATCATAAATCTCCATGCCTATACCTGTTATCAATTCGCTTGCTTCTTGGGTTCTTAAACAAAGAATTCATCAAATAGAACTTTTTTTGAAGTACCCGAACGAAGTTCAGGAAGAATTGTTGATGAATTTGATTCAATCAGCTCAAAACACGGTAATAGGAAAACAATACGATTATACTTCTATAAATTCCTATACTACTTTTGCTGAAAGAGTGCCCGTTTCTACCTATGAAGAATTACAGCCATTGATTGAAAGAACAAGGAAGGGCGAACAAAATGTTATTTGGGAAACGCCCATCAAATGGTTTGCCAAATCTAGCGGAACCACCAATGCCAAAAGTAAATTCATCCCCGTAAGCCCTGAAGCCTTAGAAGATTGCCACTACAAAGCAGGCAAAGATTTGCTGTGTATGTATTTGAGCAACAACGAAAATTCAGAAATGTTTTTAGGCAAAAGCCTTCGGCTTGGCGGGAGTGCCCAAATTTATGAAGACAATAATACTTTGTTTGGCGATTTATCGGCCATTTTGATTGAAAATATGCCAATGTGGGCTGATTTTAGCAGCACTCCAAACAAAGAAATTTCATTGATGAGCGACTGGGAAACCAAAATTCCAGCGATTATCAACGAAGTCAAAAATGAAAATGTAACGAGTTTTGCAGGAGTTCCTTCCTGGCTATTGGTTTTAATGAATAAATTATTGGAAGAAACCGGCAAAGGGAATTTACTAGAATTGTGGCCCAATCTCGAAGTTTATTTTCACGGCGGAGTAAATTTTGAACCGTATCGCGAACAATATCAAAAGATTTTACCGAAAAAAGATTTCAAATATTACGAAATATACAATGCTTCCGAAGGATTTTTTGCGATCCAAGATTTGAATTATTCCAGCGATTTACTGTTGATGTTAGATTACGGTATTTTCTACGAATTTATTCCAATGGATACTTTTGGAACACCGAATCAGAAAACGGTTCGATTATCGGAGGTGGAACTTTTTAAAAATTATGCCATTATCATCACCACCAATTCCGGTTTATGGCGCTATATGATTGGTGACACGGTGCGTTTTACTTCCTTGAGTCCTTATAAGATTAGAGTAACAGGAAGAACCAAACATCACATCAATGTTTTTGGCGAAGAATTGATGGTCGAAAATACAGATCAAGCCATTGCCAAAGCCTGTCAAATTACTAAAACCGAAATGGTGGATTATACCGTTGCTCCCGTTTTTATGAAAGACAAAGAAAAAGGCGCTCACGAATGGATTATCGAATTCAAGAAAAACCCAGACGATATTGCTCATTTCCAAAAAGTATTGGACGAAACTTTGCAATCTTTAAATTCGGATTACGAGGCGAAACGTTACAACAATATGACATTGAATCCTTTGATAATTAATCTTGCCAGACCTAATTTATTCTATGATTGGCTGAAAGAAAAACACAAACTAGGCGGTCAACACAAGATTCCGAGATTATCGAACGAACGAGATTATTTGGAACAATTGAAAAATATGCAGCTGATTGTGCATTAATTACTAAAAGGAGACTTTTATTTATATCACAATCGTTTAATAATTTTGCTTTTATCTTGTTTATTGTACGGAATCGCAATGATAAGGATTTCCTTTTTATCCTCTTCGATTATAAAATGTACCCCAGAAGGGAAAAATTTAGGATGAGCAATTCGAATATTTTCAAAAATAGGATAATACCCTTTTACCGTCTAAAATTGTTAATCATCTTCGGCGTATGGTGCACTATTTATAGGTTGCATAATTTTATGTCTTATGATGCGTAAAATTGTTTTTCCAAAAAAAAGATAAACAAAAGTTGTGGTTTTATATTTTAAAAAAAATCACCAAAATGAGGAAAGTCGTAAGGATTTGAATTTTATTGCTTTTAAGTTTGGTTCAAAATAATAAAATTGTTTTATGAAAACCATCGAAAAGGAATCTTTAGAAACAATTCCAAGTTTAGATTTGAGTTATGTGATTTTCTTTTGGAAAGAGTATGAGCCGAATTCAGTGCTCATTGCCTATAAAGAGCTAGTAAAAAGAGGATACCCCATCTCCGGGAATTTTTATGATAAAATGGCGGAGTTTCGAAAAAAGCATCCGTTTTCAGCAGCTGAAAATGAGGTATTGTAAAGAAACCCTGATTCAAAAAAAGAGTTAATTAAATTTTTTTGTTTTTGAAATGATATTTATCCTTTTTTATGAATTGTTTTTTGCCTATTCCCTTTTGATAAACTACTTTTGCAAAAGTTTTAAAATAAACCCAACTGACTTTGAGTAGTACATCTAGTTCCATTTCCCTAAAATCTATATATGTCGATTTCAAGGCCATTACTAAAGCCGGTTTGGCGATTAGTGTTGTTTTTTCTTCGATTGCGGGTTTTTTGCTTGGAGTAGCTGATTTTCAAGTTTTGGATTGGGTGGTTTTGCTCAAGCTAGCCATCGGTGGTTATTGTATGGTAGGCGCATCAAATGCGTACAATCAGGTTATCGAAAAAGACCTTGATGCTTTGATGGACAGGACCAAAAATCGCCCCGTTGCTTCAGGAAGAATGGCGCCCAAAGTGGCTGTAGTTGTGGCCAGTATTCTGACGATTATTGGAATTGCATTATTATACACCATCAACCCTAAAACGGCGATGTTTGGTGCGATTTCGATATTTTTTTATACAAGCATTTACACCCCACTAAAAACAGTGACTCCTTTGTCGGTTTTTGTTGGTGCGATTCCGGGAGCCATTCCGTTTATGTTGGGCTGGGTAGCTGCGACGGGTAATTTTGGCATCGAAGCGGGGACTTTATTTTTGATTCAGTTCTTCTGGCAGTTTCCGCACTTTTGGGCGATAGGTTGGTTTTTGTATGAGGATTATAAAAAAGCAGGTTTCTTTATGTTGCCAACGGGAAACAAAGATAAAGGAACGGCTTTGCAAATTATACTGTATACTGTCTGGCTGATAATCGCTTCACTTTTGCCTTCATTGGGTTATACGGGGCAATTATTTATTTCGCCAGTTGCGGCAGTTTTGGTGTTTTTGCTCGGACTTTGGATGCTGTATTATGCCGTGAAATTGTATCAGTCCAGAACGGCTAAATCGGCTAGAACACTAATGTTAGTAAGTGTTTCTTATATTACACTATTGCAATTTATTTATATATTTGACAAATTTTTAAGATAGTTATGACAACGATAATGACCGCTGAAGAGCATAAATTGAGAACCGCAAGATCCTATAAATTGCTGTTGTTGTTCGCCATGATCAGTATGATTATGATGTTTGCTGGACTAACAAGTGCGTTTGTGGTAAGTAAATCCAGAGCCGATTGGTTGAAAGATTTTCAATTACCCACCGCATTTTATTTTAGTACAGCAGTGATAATCGGATGTAGTGTAACTTTTCATTTGGCCAAAAAAGCCATTCAAAAGGACCTGCAAAAAACCACAACCTCTTGGCTATTGGCAACTTTAGCGTTGGGAATTCTATTTGTGGTGTTGCAATTTGTAGGTTTTGGTCAAATTGTAGCAAGTGGCTATTATTTTACTGGAGCCGAAAGTTCGATTACGACTACCTTTTTGTATATCGTTACGGTGGTGCATTTATTGCATCTTGCCGGCGGATTGCTCGCGCTTTTGATTATTATTTTTAAACAATTGAAAGGCAGGTATAATGCATCTCAAACACTTGGTATCGAGCTCGGTGCGATGTATTGGCATTTTCTGGATTTATTGTGGATTTATTTATTTTTATTTTTATTTTTCTTTGATTAAGAAAAAATTGTAGATTTGAAAACTTTTAACTAAAATTTTTTTATGAGTACAGTAACAACTGCAAATAGTGGAGAAAAAGTTTGGGGAGGTGGAGACAACCAACCAATGGGAGCTAGCTATGGCAAATTGATGATGTGGTTTTTTATCCTATCGGATGCGTTGACATTTTCGGGATTTCTTGCCGCTTATGGTTTTTCAAGATTTAAATTTATTGAAACTTGGCCTTTAGCCGATGAGGTGTTTACGCACTTTCCGTTTATGCACGGCAATCCTCAACCGATGCTTTATGTAGCATTTATGACCTTTGTTCTGATCTTTTCATCAGTTACTATGGTGCTAGCTGTTGATGCGGGCCATCAAATGAAAAAGGATAAAGTAGTCATTTATCTGTTTTTAACTATTATTGGAGGTTTAATATTCGTTGGTTCACAAGCTTGGGAATGGAAAAACTTCATCAAAGGGGAATATGGTGCTGTTGAAACCAAAGGAGGAAGTTTACTTCAATTTGTAGATGCAGAAGGACATCGAGTGGCACTCGCAGATTTCGCTGTAACCCTGCCGGAAGAAAGAGAACAATTGACTAGAGATAAAGGGAGATGGTTTATGAGCGAACCTAGTTTGCCAGCCTACTCTGTTGCAGAAGTGCAGGCGGGTTTCAAGGCAAATCCTACTATTTTGATAAGAACGGAGCATATTGATGCTAATAAGAAAAAAACGATTCTAACTAGAGCGGAATCAGAACTGCGTTTGAAAGACGCTAGTTTGGTAGTAGAAGGCGCAAATCTGACTAGAAATGAATATGGCAGCAAATTATTTGCTGATTTCTTCTTCTTTATTACAGGTTTTCACGGATTCCACGTGTTTTCTGGGGTAGTTATTAATATCATCATTTTCTTTAATGTGTTACTTGGAACCTATGAGAAAAGAAAAAGTTATGAGATGGTAGAGAAAGTCGGATTGTATTGGCACTTCGTCGATTTAGTTTGGGTATTTGTATTCACCGTTTTCTATCTAGTTTAATTTACAAAAAGAAATTATTATGTCACACGAACACGTTTCTAACACAAAAAGAATTTGGACGGTATTTGGAATATTGTCAATAGTAACCATCGTAGAGGTGTTTTTAGGGATTGTAAAGCCACCAATTATTCATAACAACAGTTTTTTAGGACTAAACTTGCTAAACTGGATATTCATTATTTTAACTGGGCTAAAAGCCTACTATATTGTTTACGCATTTATGCACATGGAAGGCGAAAGAACCTCTTTGCAATATGCGGTTATTTTTCCTCTAATATTTTTAGTGGTGTATTTGCTTTTCATTTTATTGACTGAAGGGCATTATGTTTTTGAGGTTTTTAAGAATTCGACCATCAAGTGGAATTTTTAACAAAATATTAATTCGATAAAAAGGGTGCGCTTTGCGTGCCTTTTTTTATTTTTACACTTTATTTACTTGGCACAATTATGAAAAAAAATATTGTACTCTTTGTCCTTTTTGTCTTACCCATTGTTGCCTATCTTTTTTTTGCTTCAGGAGTCAATAGTTTTACAAAATTACCTGTCATCACGCCCAAAGTTGCTGATTTTGGCAATTGGAAATCACTGAAAAATGAAAAAGTAAGTCTAAATAGTAAAATAACTATTCTTGGTTTTTCAGGAACCAATCTCTTGAGGAATAGAGGGAATTATTTCAATCTCAATGCCAAAATTTACCAACGGTACCACAGTTTCAAAGATTTGCAATTTGTTGTGGTTTGTCCATTGGGCACAGAAGCTGATGCTCAAAAAATTGTCGACGCTTTAGGCGCTACCACCGATGTGAGTCAATGGCATTTTGTATTTACGACTACAGAAGAGATACAATCCTTTTACAAGCAACTGAAATTAGTTGGAAAACTAGATCAGGATTTTGGCACGCCAAATGTTTATATCGTTGATAAAGAAAGAAACCTTCGCGGAAGAAAAGAGAAAAAAGGGTACAAAGAAGGGTACAACACTTTTCATCCATCGGAACTGAGTAACGAAATGTTAGATGATTTCAAGGTGATTTTGTATGAATATCGCGCAGCCCTCAAGAAAAACCACAACGCATCAAAAAAACTGTAATACGTATCCTCATGTTTAAAAACAAATCCTATATCGGAATTTCTTTTATTATCTTGGTTTTTGGAATTTATGCAGTTCCTAAAATTGTAGATCGTTTTCAAAATGGTGAAGTGGTAAAAGGCGATCGATTAGACAAAGTCTCGAATGCAACGACAAATACCGGCCGTTTGGAAAAAATTGGTCCGGCGCCTAAATTTGAATTAGTCAATCAGGATAACCTAAAGATTACAAATGAAACATACAAAGGGAAAGTCGTTGTACTAGAGTTTTTCTTTGCCACTTGCCCCACAATTTGTCCCAAGATGAATCAAAGTATGTTGCAATTAGAGCAGACCTTCTTTGGTAATCCTAATTTTGGAATTGTTTCTATAACCATCGATCCGGAGCACGATACTGCAGCCGTTTTGAAGGAACATCGAGAATTATTAGGAGTAAAATCATCGAACTGGAACTTCCTGACGGGCGAAAAGAAAGCTATTTTTGACTTGGCGAATAAAGGATTTAATCTGTACGCTGGCGAAAACAAAAATGTAAAAGGGGGTTTTGAACACTCGGGCTTGTTTGCACTAATCGACAAAAACGGGAATATTCGGTGCCGAAAAGACGATTTTGGGAATCCAATTTTATATTATGACGGTTTAGACAAAAAAGGAGTTAGAGACATTCAGCAGGATATAGCAATTTTATTAAAAGAATAATTATGGAAGATAAATCAATCGAAAAAAGATTCAACACGTTTATTATCGTCGTTTCTATTTTAATTCCGGTAGTGGTTGCGATTTTATTTGGCGTTAAATTAAAAGAATTTGGATATAATGTAGAGCCACTTTCGTTTTTGCCGCCTATTTATGCAACGATAAATGGAGTAACCGCTGTTGTTTTGGTCGCTGCAGTTTTGTCTATTAAAGACGGAAGAGTTGCCTTGCATAAAAAACTGATGACGATTGCTATTTCGTTATCAATCGTTTTTTTAGTGATGTATGTGGCCTACCATATGACTTCTGAGTCTACCAAATTTGGAGGCGAAGGTATCATCAGACCGATTTATTATTTCATTTTGGTGTCGCATATTCTCTTGTCTGTTGCGGTTATACCTTTGGTTTTAATATCCTATGTTCGTGCTTTGGCCGAAAAATTTGACACTCATAAAAAAATTGCCAAGATCACTTTTCCTATTTGGCTGTATGTTGCTGTAACCGGAGTTGTAGTTTATTTAATGATTTCACCGTATTATGTCAACTAAAGTTAGAAGTCAGAAGTCAGAAGTTAGAAGTGAAAATGGAATAATTCAATATTTAAAATCCCAAATTCCGAATTTCATAATAAAGTCTTTTCTATTTGGAATTTGTTTTTTGTATTTTGGAATTTCATCCTTCGCTCAATGTGCTATGTGCCGAGCTGCTCTAGCAGGCGAAAGTAATAAAGTAAAAGCCGAAGCGGTCAATGATGGTATCGTGTACCTTATGGTGATTCCCTATTTGTTGGTTGGCGGCATTGGATATTATATTTATCGAATGCGAAAAAAGAAACTGTGATTTATCGCTCAATACTGACCGATATTAGAGCCCTATCGTCACTTTAATTTCCTCATTTTCTTTTATTTCGATAGGTTCAAAAGCAACAATGATTTTGTTTTCACTATTTTTAAAAGAAGTTTTTAGAGGTTTGTCGTTAAAGCTCATTTTGAGAGAATTAGGGGTTTTTCCTATTACTAACCCAACTTCTATTTGTTGAATTTTTAATTTTCCGTAAGCTAGTTTTAAGCTATTAGTTTGAGAAGTGGCTGTTCTGGTTTGTTGTAAACTTCCCCAACCTTCTGCTGCAGTAAAAGCGGCTTTGAAATTCTCAGGATTCACTTTTGGAGTAAAGCCTAATTGCCCTTTTGGTCCGTTGTAGGTAAAGCCACAAGCGGCAATAAAAGCACCATAACTTGCCATCGCTCTCGAGTAATGGTCGCTACATTCTATTTCGTTATAAGGATTTCTTTTGGTGGCACCATAGCGCTCGTGTACCGCTTTCACCAGTGATAATCCATAATCCAATTTGTCTTCCCAGATATAATGGCTTGCCAACTGATGTTCGAAACCAGTCATAACTTCATTAAAGTAGCCAAACTGCCAATGTTTTTCCCAGTCATCTCTTTTTCCTCCCAATGGCCAAGTACACATAACCAAACCAGCATCTCCCGCCAAGGCATAAGGTCGTCCGTTATGTTTGGGCGAAATACTATCACGTAATGCTCCCATATCGGGGACAAAATTATATTTCCACAATGATTCTAAGGATTTGTTAATCATTTCTTTATTGTACAAACGACCTAATCCTAGTTGATGTGCCCAACTTTGTCCAAATACCTGATCGATATAACAGCCAGAACCAATTCCAATTGCTTTTTTGTGTTTTGGGTCTTCATTTTGAATGAAAAATTCGCCATTAAACAATTTTTCGATGTTTATTTTTCCAGCTTCGAGTATGGTTGCGTATTCTTTTTCGGCTTTTGTATCTTTAATTGCGATTGCCATTTCTACCGAAGCCGCTAATGCCGCCAAGTATAAAGAAGTAATTACAGGTACATTGCCATACCATTCGGCATCTAAGGTGTTGTGTTGTTCGCCAAAAATTGTTCCATTGGCAACGCCACCTTCTTCGGCATCTAAATTGATTAAATATTGCAAAGACAGTTTGATATTGTCCCAATTTTTTTCTAAAAAAGCAGCGTTATTTTCAGAAATCAAATAATCCCTATAAGCTCTTAGAACAATTCCCGCTTGACCATCGGCGGCATATTTATTGGCCAACGATCCTCTAAAATCAATGCCTCCAGAGGTAGTGTCGATTACGGCAAAATCGGTTCGTTCTCGTAAATTCTTTTCTAATTCAGGAAAAATTCGACCTAAAGCTTGTGCATAATGCCAAACGTGTGTGCAAGTTCCAGAACAACATCCAATGCCTTCCCAACCCCAAAAACGACCGTCTTCTAGCAAGAAACTCGTTTCGGTGGCAAGGATGGAAGTGTTTAAAAAAGTTCGGTTTAAGAACCAATGTGGCAAAGTAGCATCGTCATAAAAACAGTTTTTCCAAGCGACGGTTTTTTGGTATAAATAGTCGTAGTTTTTGGCAATCGCTGTTGTTACGGCTGCCGCATTGGCAAAACGTTTGCCATACAATCTGCCTTTATTTTCTCCTTTTGAATTTTTATTTTGAGGGAGAACAAGGTTCGGAAAATACCAACTAACAATATAGGTAATTACTTTTGATTTACCAGGTTTCAACTTCACGGTTTTACTTAACACACCAACTAGTTGCTCTCCGTGAACAGCTTCGGCAGTGTTTTGCTCATTTTCTGGAAAAAGTACTGTGCTGTTGATTTTAATTCCAGCTTCGGCTTTGCTTTTTTTGCCCGAATTGTAGAGCGTTAAAGCCATATTGCCAAAATCGCTTTGTTTTTTTAGTACTTCGGAATTGGTATTGGCGCTACAAAATAAAGTAGTGTTTCCAGCTACTTTTTCGATAGTATTGACCAACTTTAAATCTTTGTTGTTTTCTGAATTATTCAGGACCGCATTTTCTAACCAGCCCGAAAGTTCGACAGTGGCCTTTTTGTCGCTAGTATTCGTTACTGTAAAACGCATAATGGTGGCGGGATAACTGGACTCGTCTATGTTTAGTGGAACAAATGGGGAGAAAGATTGCAAGTCGATGTTAACAGGCAATTTGGCATCGCGATAACTGATTTCTGCCATTGGATATTGCCCTTTGAAGCTGATATCTTCAAAACCTTTGAAGTCCAAATTTTTATTCCAAACGGTATCATTTTGTAGTATTCTGATGCCAAATCCTTGTTCAAACGGATATTCGGGAGCCACTTGAAAAATATAATTGGCACCATCTCTCGGTTTTATTTCTTTTTTGCCTTGCCAATTTTTATAGGTTTTATCAACTATTCCTTCTTTAGTTTCATTAAAAATGTCCCAAAGCCATAACTTACCATCACCACCTAGATACACTGTTCCGGTGCAAATGCCGCCAATAGGCATTCCAATATAAGCTAATTCTTTTCCTTTATAAACTTCTGCAATACCTCTTTCGTACAGACTTTTGTGCCATTCTGGCGACAAGCCTTTATCGATTGGAATAGTATAATCTGATTTTGAATTTGACATTCCAAAAGCGGGAAAACCAATTAGGACACCGCCAGTGGCTAATCCCATTGCTTTCAAAAAGTCTCTTCTTTGAATGCCGTTTTCTGTTGAAGTATCTTCAACTTCTTTTGGAGAACAACAACCAGAATTGGGATCGCAAGTATTTTTATTTGAATCGCTCATCGTTTTATTTTTTGGCATTTAGGTTGGTTCGTAGATTTTGTTCTGCTTCGGCATTCCAATAGCCGCATTCCAATCGAAAAAATACAGAAGTATACGGAATTGCTAATTTTGTTTTGATGATTAAAACGTCGAATAGTTCCGCAGATTTATCGAGTTCGCCAATGATTTCCTCGTGCAATTTGGTGCTGAGGTTTTTTGAATTCAAAATTTTATGGAGGTCGGTTCTGTACTGGTCAATTCCTTTTGCGTCTTTTTCGGGCACAAAAGCCATTTCCTTATCTACAAAAATATTGGCTTGAACGTGTGCGGTTTTTTCAATTGATTCATGCACAAATTTCACTACTTCCAATTGATCGGCATTGACAGTAATGGTTTTTATGGCAGGATTACTTTGTTTGGGATAAGCACCATCGGCAACCACAATCCAATTTCTATGACCAAATAATTGTATGGTGTTTTCCACTTCGGTTTTCCAATTTTCAGAATTTGAAGGAAGAACTTCTTCTAGTTTTGGAATTGTTTTTGTACAAGAAAACAGCAGCAATACGGAGACGAATAGGAATGTTTTTTGAATCACGGTTTTGGTTTTTGGATAGTTTACAATAAAGGTAAAAATACAATCAAATTATTTTAATTTTTAATTCAATTTTATCCGTATTTGATTGTGAATTATCTTTTCAAACTAAATAGTAGAATAAACAAAAGCACTAGTAATTGCAATTTCAATCGGAAATCTAAAGTCTGCAACCTGAACGCTATTTCAACCCATCTACGGAAACATTTACCGTTCCATTCACTTTTATAAACGCAATAATAGCTTTGTTGGTCAATTGGATTTTCTGAAATTGTACATTATCTACTTTTCCGTTAACGAATACCCCGGGCATTGGAGAATAATTTTTTAGATAAGTCATAATATTTTGTTTGCCTTCTTCCAAATTAGGAACAATAGAATAGCGGCAACTTTCCTGAATTTTTCTCAATACCAAGCCCTGCGCTAGCCAATTGGCAGTTCGCATTAATTTATTTTTGGTGTCTAAGGCGTAATCCAATTGGTCAAAAAATACTTCTTTGGTTTGTTCGTTGTACTGCGGAAAACCAGTTAAATAGATAGTTCCGTTTACCGTTCCCAAAACCTCTAAAGCAATCACCATTTTGTTGTCTTTGTGCCAAATAGCTACTTTTTGAACGGTTACTTTCTTACTGCCAGAGCCAAATTCCTGTCCAACAAAATTCTTAGTCATAATTTTTGATGCTTCTGCAAAAGTCGAAACCGCCGCAATATTGGCACTGATTTGGTTCGGAATTTTGGCAACAGCTTTCAAACTAATTTTGGTTGCATCAAATTTTGATTCAGGTTTATTTCCGATCAAGGTGGTCATCGTGCATTTCATTCCCATTTCCATCAAAAAACTGTCATTTTTGAGTACCGCATTGGTCGAATATATTTCAATAGGACTAATGCGTAGCCAACTTTCGTAGGCTTCGCTCATTTGAAAAGGGGTACAGATTTTTTCTAAAGCAGCCAAAACATTGGGTTTGAAATCCATCGATTTTTCAATCGATTCATCGATTTTCTTTTCGATTTTTGATTTAAAAAGTTTTACAGCAGGATTGATGAGGTAGGTGACCGGCATATTTTTACCAAAAACTGTCATCGTGGGACTTTCGTTCCAATTCAGGGACTGCAAGCTGGTTTTGGTGCTAAGTTTCCAATTGTTTAAATCCACCTCGCTCATTAATGTTACCACGCCGTTGAGATTGAATTCTTTGGTATTGTACAATTCGACACCTAATGTTTTGGTGCCAATTCTGTATTTTATCTGCGCTTTTAATGGGAGAACGGTTTTTATTTTTCCACCCGTCCCGACGCTTCCGGATTCCTTATCATTTTCGATGGTAATTGGAGCCAATTTCCAAATTCTCATCTCGATATTATCGTCTTCGATGTTGGTGTCTTCGTAAATCAAACCTGTTAAAAGCGTGTTGGTTTGATTTTCGATATCTTTAAGTTTTACACTAATCGGTAAATTAATAAAAGAAGCTGCGGTTTCGTAAACTAATGGGCTGGCATCATCGGGTTCTGGTTTCAAAGCCTGAATTTTATTGGATGTAGAACAACTTGCAAGGATGAAAATAACGAGGAAAACGGCTAGAACAGAAAGGAATCTCAACATTTTATTTGGATTTAAAGAAACAAAATTAAGAAAATGAATATATTTTTCAGCTTGTCTTGTAACATATTTGAATAAATTATGTCTTATACCAAAATAGAATTAAACCTTTAACGTTTTCTTGTTAAAATTTTTCTATTGAATATTTAAATTTGTTTAAAAGTAGCTACAATGATTGAAATTAAAGATGTACACAAGTCGTATACGATAGGAAGTTCTGAATTGCACGTGCTAAAAGGAATCAATTTCAATATCAAAGAGGGTGAACTCGTTGCCATTATGGGGTCGTCAGGTTCGGGTAAATCTACCTTGCTGAATATTCTAGGTATTCTAGACGAGGCAGACTCAGGTCAGTATACTTTAGACGGAGTACCTATCAAAAAACTAAATGAAACCATCGCATCGCGATATCGAAATCAATTTTTGGGTTTTGTTTTTCAATCATTCAATTTAATCAATTACAAAACGGCCTTAGACAATGTTGCTTTGCCTCTGTATTATCAGGGATTAAAACGAAAGGAACGCAACGAAATTGCACTGCGGTATCTTGAAAAGGTCGGTTTGGCCTCGCATTCCCATCATTTGCCCAATGAATTGTCGGGAGGGCAAAAACAAAGGGTAGCTATTGCAAGAGCGTTGGCATCGAATCCCAAAGTATTACTCGCCGATGAACCTACAGGGGCTTTGGATACTTTGACTTCTTACGAGGTAATGGAACTCATTCAAGGTATCAATGATGAGGGAAAAACCATTTTGATTGTCACCCACGAACCCGATATTGCCGCTATGTGCAAAAGAAATGTGGTCCTGAAAGACGGACTCATCATCGATGATAAAATGGTAGAACAAGTTAGAGCATCTTCTTATGTTTGATATTGAACGTTGGCAGGAAATATTCGAGGCGATTGCCAAGAACAAGTTGAGGACTTTCCTCACCGGACTTTCTGTGGCTTCGGGTATTTTTATTTTGGTGATTCTGCTTGGGGTTGGAAAAGGCTTGCAAAATGGAATCGAAAAACAGTTCGAACGCGATGCAGCTGGAATTATAGAGGTATGGTCTGGGACTACCACCAAAGCCTTTAAAGGTATGAATCCGGGAAGGCAAATTCAATTTAGAAATAGTGATTATGATATTACCGTTCAGAAATATGGTGATTTATTTGACAAAAATGGGGCAACCTATAATGCTTGGGGCGCCACTGTTGTATACGGAAAAGAATCAGGTAATTATCAGTATCGAGGGGTAAATCCAGACTATTTGGCCATCGAAAATGCTACTGTAATTCAGGGGCGATTCATCAATACCAATGATTTGATTCACAATGAAAAAGTAGCAGTTATAGGTCAAAAATTGAATTTAGACCTTTTTAAAGGAAAAAATCCTATTGGCGAAAAAATTTCAGTGAATAATATCAATTTTAAAGTAGTTGGTGTTTTTACGGACCCCGGAGGCGAAAGAGAAGAAGGCAGAGTGTTTTTGCCATTGTCAACCACTCAGCAGGTATACGGTATCGGTGACAAAGTGAGTGTATTGTTTTACACTTTACAAAAAAAGGAAAGTTATGAAGAAGCCGTTGCCGAAGCGACCAAATTTACTACCGATTTAGGTCTGTTGCTAAAAGGGAAAAATTCGATCGCGCCAGATGATGAAAGTGCCATCGGGATCAATAATTCTATTGTTGAGGCGAAGAAGTTTTATGATTTGAATTTGTATATCCGATTGTTTTTTTGGTGGGTAGGAATTTGTACCATCATTGCTGGTGTCGTGGGCGTTAGTAATATTATGATGATTATTGTAAAAGAAAGAACCAAAGAAATTGGAATTCGTAAAGCATTAGGAGCGTCGCCAGTCTCGATCATCGGGATGATTTTGCACGAATCAATTTTTATTACCATCATTTCTGGGTTTATCGGACTATTAACAGGTTTGACTTTGTTAGAAATTATAGGGCCTCAAGCTGAAAGTGAATATTTTAGGAATCCACAAGTCGATTTTGCTGTGGCAATATCAACCTTAATTGTTTTAGTGATTGCCGGAGCTTTGGCTGGATTTATTCCGGCGTATCGTGCCGCAAAAATTAAACCCATTGTAGCACTTAGAGACGAATAATTATGTTTGATAGAGAAAAATGGAATGAAATTTTAGAGGCACTTACAGCCAATACCTTCCGAACGCTAATGACAGCTTTTGGAGTGTTTTGGGGTATATTTATTTTGGTTATTTTATTAGCCGCTTCGAATGGATTGGAAAATGGTGTCAAAAAAGGATTTGATGGTATTGCCACAAATACAATGTTTATGTGGACCCAAGGAACATCGAAAGCCTACAAAGGCTTGCCTAAAACAAGACAGTTTGATTTTAAAAATAATGATGTTGAGGCATTAAAGCAAAAATTTCCAGACCTTTTATATGTTTCGCCGCGCAATCAATTGGGCGATTTTAATGGGGTAAGCAATGTTATAAGAGGAACAAAAACGGGTGCGTACACTATTTATGGAGATTATCCGGAGTTGATCAAACAAGAGCAAATGGAAATCGTCAAAGGGCGTTTTGTCAATCAACAAGATATCGTATCTCGACGCAAAGTGGCTATAATTGGCAAAGGCGTTATTGCTGAATTGTATAAGAATGAGGAAGAGGTAATTGGGACCTACATCAAGATAAATGGGATAAATTTTATGGTAGTGGGTGTTTATAAATCCAAAGGGAATAACGGTGGAAATGGAGAGCAAGCCCAGAAAAACGTTTTTATTCCGTTTACCACTTTTCAGCAAGCATTCAATTTTGGAGATACAGTGGGTTGGATGGCGCTAACTGCCAAAGACGAGGCCTCTATCACCGAATTGAAGCCGGGAATATTGGCATTCATGCGAGAGCGACACACCATTCATCCCGAGGATGAGAGAGCGGTAGGAAATTTTGATTTGTTTCAAGAGTTTCAAAAAGTGCAGGATTTGTTTATGGTTCTTAAGTTCATTGCCTATTTCGTAGGAACATTAGTGTTGCTGTCCGGAATTATCGGAATTTCGAACATTATGCTAATTGTGGTCAAAGAACGGACTAATGAAATCGGTATCCGACGAGCCTTAGGGGCAACTCCGGGCGCAATTCGATCACAAATTCTACTGGAAGCCATCTTTCTAACCATCATTGCGGGTATGTTTGGAATAGCCGTCGCTACCGGACTATTAGCAATTCTGAATATGATATTAGCAACTATGCCCTCTGAGGGGATGATGTTTATAAATCCAAGTGTTGATTTAGTAGTTGTTTTTATTGCCTTACTCATTTTGATAGGCTCTGGTTTATTGGCTGGATTCATTCCGGCACAAACCGCCATAAATGTCAAGCCAGTCGACGCCTTGAGAGCAGAATAGGTTGCCCCTAACTCCCCAAAGGGGGAATTGTTGGAGTATAAAATAAGAATTGTAAACAAGAAACAAATTATAAAATAAAAACAAATATCTAATCTGTCTTGACTCCCTCCCTTTTCGGGAGGGTTGGCTAGGGGCTTAAAACCATCAAAATGAAAAAAGGAGTAACCATCACAGTATTAGTGCTTATAGCAATAGTTTTTGTCGGTGCATTGTATTATCTATATGCCAAAAACCAAGAATCGCCTATCGTTTTTGAAACCGATAAAGTGGAAGTGAAGACCATAATTAAAAGTACTTTGGCAACGGGAAATATTGTCCCCGACGAAGAAGTACTGATTAAACCTAATATTTCAGGAATCATTGAGTCGGTCTACATCAAGGCGGGTGAATCTGTAAAAGCAGGGGATATGATAGCCAAAATTAAAGTCGTTGCCAATGTATCCTCATTAAACAACACTCAAAACCAAGTACAATCGGCCAAGATTGATTTGGATAACCAAGAGAAATTATTCCAAAGACAAAAGACCTTGTTTGACAAAGGAGTTATTTCTGCCAATGATTTCGATGCGGCTCAAGTAGCCTACAAACAGTCCAAACAAAATTATGCTGCAGCCAAAAAAAGTAATGATATTGTCAAAACCGGAACTACGGATGGTATGGGTAATTATGCCAATACGCTGATTCGTTCTACGGTAAACGGAATGGTTTTGGATGTTCCTGTAAAAGTAGGAAATCAAGTGATCGAAAGTAATAATTTCAATGAAGGGACTACCATTGCTAGTGTGGCCGATATCGGAAGAATGATATTTGTGGGTAAAGTGGATGAATCTGAGGTAGGGAAAATTAAATTAAACATGCCTATCGAAATTACGGTCGGAGCGATCGAAAACAAAAAATTTGATGCTGTCTTGACCTATATTGCCCCCAAAGGAAAAACAGAGAACGGAGCTATTCAATTTGAAATAAAAGCTACTTTAACCAATAGAGACAATACTTTTATCAGGGCGGGATTGAGTGCCAATGCCTCAATTATTTTAGCCAAAGCCGATAAAGTGCAGGCTTTGAAAGAATCCTTAGTTCAATTTGATAAAAAAACACAAAAACCTTATGTCGAAGTTGAAACAGGCAAACAAAAATTTCAAAGAAAAGACGTGGTCTTGGGGGTGAGTGATGGAATTTATGTTCAAGTAATTAGCGGTATTCAATCTTCGGATAAAATCAAAGTATGGAATCAAGGCTTGATTACCGAGGCTCCCAAACCCTAAACCTGTTGTGTAAAAAGTATGTATGTTATAAAATAAATGTTAAATTTGTGTAGTACCTTTGCTGCGCTTTCATTCTAAATATATGAAAAAAATTAATTATTTCTCGCTCGCTGTTATCTTGCTGTTTGGCTTGACGATTCAGGCTCAAACCAAAAAATGGACCTTGGAAGAATGCGTAAAATACGCTATAGATAATAATATTTCAATTAAAAATACCGAATTAGATACCAAAACAGCCGATATTGATAAAAAAGGAGCTATCGGAAATTTTATTCCATCCTTGAATTCCAATGCAAACCATTCGTGGAATATTGGTTTGAACCAAGACCCTACTACGGGACTTTTGCGTAATCAAACTACGCAATATTCCTCTTTTGGAGCAGGTGTTGGGTTTGATATTTACAAAGGAATGCAAAATCAAAATACGCTACGAAGAGCCAATCTTTCGATTCTTGCTGCCAAATATCAACTCACTAAAATGCAGGAAGATGTAGCGCTAAATGTGGCCAACGCTTTCTTACAAGTGTTGTTTAATAAGGAAAACTTAAAAGTACAGCAAGAGCAAAAAGCGAATAACGAAAAACAACTGGCTCGGTCGGAAGAATTAGTAAAGGCGGGCTCAGTGCCACGTGGCGATTTATTAGATATTAAAGCGACGGTGGCTTCCGATAATCAAAGAGTGATTAATGCCGAAAATGCTTTGCTAATTTCTAAATTGAGTTTGGCTCAATTGTTACAATTAAAAGAGTTTTATGATTTTGACGTAACCGATGATACGAATGTCAAAGACGAAAATAATATCTTGGCACAAACTCCTTTGGCAATCTATGACAAAGCAAAGGAACTTAGAACGGAATTGAAAATTGCCAAAACCAATTTAGAAATTGCCCAAAAGAATGTTGCTATTGCCAAAGGAGGATTTCAACCTACTTTGCAGGGGTATTATAACATTAATACTAGAATTTCCTATGCTAACACTTTCGATTTTCAAACCCAAACTTCGAAACCGGCAGATCCTTTCAGTCAACAATTTACAGATAATAAAGGGCAGGCTTTTGGAGCCCAATTGCAAATACCAATTTTTAATGGTTGGGCTGCAAAAAACAATGTAGAGCGTTCGAAAGTAAATCTTGAAAAATCTAAAATTGCGGTGGAGCAAGAAGAATTAGCTTTGCAAAGAAATGTTTACACGGCTTTTACCGATGCCAAAGGTGGTTTGAATGCCTATGAATCTGCAATTATTTCGGCAGAAGCAAGAGAAGAAGCGTATAAGTATGCCAAAGAAAGATATGCCGTAGGAATGATGAATTCTTTCGATTTCAATCAGTCGCAAACCTTATATACCGTGGCGCAGTCTGAAGTATTGAGAACCAAATACGATTACATTTTCAAAATAAAAATACTGGAATTCTATTTTGGAATTCCAATCATTAAAAATTAATTATTATGTCAAAAAAAACTATTTATATAGTAATTGGAGCAGCCGTTGCGATTATTGCTTTGTTGATTGTACTATCCAAATCGGGAGTTATAGGAAGCAAAGACAAAGGCAAATCGGTTGAAATTGCTAGTGTCAACAACACGACAATTGTCGAAACGGTATCAGCCACTGGGAAAATCCAACCCGAAATCGAAGTCAAAATTTCCTCTGAAGTTTCAGGCGAAATCATCGCTTTGAATGTAATCGAAGGGCAAGTGGTAAAAAAAGGCGATTTATTAGTGAAAATAAATCCTGATTTGTACACCTCCGGATACAATCGTACACTTTCTAATTTATCGGGAACCAAAGCAGGATTAAGTCAAGCTGATGCTTCGTTTAAGGAAGCCAAAGCTAATTATGATCGTAACAAAACATTATTCGAAAAAGGGATTATTTCTAAATCGGATTGGGACAAAGCAATCGCGAGTTTTGAAGTAGCCAAAGCCAACAAACAATCCGCTTATTTCAATGTGCAAAGTGCCACAGCCACGGTAAATGAGGCTAAAGATAATCTAGGAAGAACCACTATTTACGCGCCAGCCGATGGAACAATTTCGGTTCTTAATGTAGAATTGGGCGAAAGAGTTTTGGGAACCCAACAGATGGCAGGAACCGAAATTCTACGCGTGGCCAACCTCAATAATATGGAAGTGGAAGTCGATGTAAATGAAAATGACATCGTCAAAATAAAAGTGGGTAATGAAGCCAAAGTGGAAGTAGATGCCTATTTGAAAAAACAATTCAAGGGGATTGTAACGAGTATTTCCAATTCAGCTAGTTCGACGCTAACGGCCGATCAGGTGACCAATTTCAAAGTGAAAGTTAGAATCTTAAAAGAATCTTACCAAGATTTATTAGAAGGTAAACCTGCGACTTATTCGCCTTTCAGACCCGGAATGACCGCCACTGTTGATATTATTACCAAAACAAGACCTAATGTTTTGGCGGTGCCCATTAGTTCGGTAGTGGTAAAATCGGATACAATTCCAGTAAAATCATTTCAAGTGGACGACAAAGAGGATAAGGAGAAAAAGGCCGCACCCAAAAGCGATAAAAAACTAGAATGTGTTTTCGTAAAAGTAGGAAACAAAGCCAAAATCCGCATCATCAAAACGGGAATTCAAGACGATACCAATATTGAAGTGCTCACAGGTCTTAAAAAAGGAGATGTCGTGATCACAGGACCCTACACTACTGTTTCGAAAGAATTGAATTCTGGTGATAAAGTGACTACGGATAAAGTGGAAGAGAAGAAATAGTGTTCAGTAATTAGTAAATCTAGTTTTAGGGTTTAAAGTTTTTAGCGAAACCACAAACCACAAACCACAAACTTTAAACCACAAACCTTTTGTCCTATATTTTAAACATCGAAACCGCTACCAAGAATTGTTCTGTTGCTTTAGCAAAAGACGGAAAAACAATTCTATGCAAAGAAATTGCCGAAGAAGGCTATTCGCACGCGGAACGTTTGCACGTTTTTATTGAAGAAATTATCAAAGAAGTTGGAATTACTTATCAAGACATTTCGGCGATTGCTGTGAGTCAAGGTCCAGGTTCTTACACCGGATTGCGTATTGGTGTTTCTGCTGCGAAAGGGTTGTGCTTTGCCTTGGATATTCCGCTAATTGCAGTAGATACTTTGCAGGTTTTAGCCTCGCAAGCCAAGGTTTCCAGCGGATTGATAATTCCGATGCTCGATGCTCGAAGAATGGAAGTGTATAGCGCTATTTTTACTCCAAATTTCGAAAGCAAAAGAGTCGTTCAAGCTGAAATTATCACCGAAAACTCCTTTGAAGATTTACAGGAAACGCTCTATTTTGTAGGCGATTGTGCCGAGAAATGCAAACCAGTTTTGACCAAGGACAACTTCATTTTCTTAGAAGAAATCAAATATCCATCAGCTAGAGAAATGAGTTTGCTAAGTTTTGAAAAACACCAAAAAAACGACTTTGTAGATGTCGCTTATTTTGAACCCTATTATTTGAAGGATTTTATGATGACCGTTTCGAAGAAATAATTGTTTATCTTTGTTTGAAGAACTCTATCTAAATCCTTTGTTATGAATGCTATCCGACAATTTATTGAAGTAAAAAACAATACTTTTAATGTGGTACTTCCCGAGGGATTTACTGCCAAAACAGTAGAAGTAATCATTATGCCTATGGATGTTGAAGATGATATTCCGCAATGGCAAAAAGATATTGTTTCTGAACGAGTGGCATCCATTAAACAAAATCCCGAGTTGTTAATTGATGAAGAGCAATTTTGGAAAGACATAGAAAATGCGCGCTAAAGTTAAGTACGCTATTTTTGTTAAAGAAGATATTTTAGAATCTGTAAATTGGTACAATTGCGCTCAAAAAGGCTTAGGAGTTCGATTTTTGAAAGAAGTAAAAGAAAAAATTAATTACATCGCTGAAAATCCAGAAGCTATTCAAGTAAGGTATCAAGATGTTCAAATAGCTGTGGCAAAAACATTTCCGTATACAATTCATTTTCGTTTCCTAAAAGATGAAAATACGATATGGATTTTAGGAGTTTTTCATTCCGCGATAAATCCCGATAAATGGTTAAAACGCTTATAAACGTCAAATGTCAGTAACTTTTCCATTGAGTTGTTTTGCCATTTATAAATTCTTCAATCATAAAAATGTTATATTTAGTATCGTAATAAATGCTTGTTTTAAGTTTGAATTTTAAACTATCAACATTTATAGATACTGCTTTAAATGTCTCATTTCCATTTTTGCCTATCTTATACAAAAAAAACTTCCCTATATTTTGATATTCATAAACGGTATCTTTAGAAATAGACATTATTAAAGACTCTTTATCATTTTTAGTTCCTTTGTGACTTGAAAAATATTGACCTTTTTTCTTTGTAAAAATTGAAGTGTCCTTATTGATAATATTATTAACAGACGAATTATTTATTAAAATTATTTTGTCTTTAAGGTAAATAATTTCATAAAAATTTGACTTGCCATTATTTGAATATAAAAAATGTTTTGTTTCATCTCTCTTACAAGAAACAAGAATTAGAAACTGAAAAAATATTAGAAAATATAAATTTATAATATTTTTTCTTTTTAAAATATTAATACTCTCTTTCGCCTTTTTCATAAACTCCTGATTTCTTTACTTATTCTTTGCTGATGCTTCTTTCACAAAAGGCTGAATCACAATTCCGGCGGCATCAAACGCTAGTTTACAACTTTCCAAAGTTTCAGAGAAAACGGCGCCAAAATCAGCGTTGTTGGCCCAGGGTCTAACGGCGAGTTGAATCGAATTGTCGGTCAAAAGTTTTACACAAACTTCGGCTTCGGGCGTTTTTAATACTTTTGGGTTCTTGTTCAAAACGGTGGTAATGATGTCTTTAGCTTTTTTAATATCGGTATCGTAAGAAATCGAAAGCGTCAAATCGGCTCTGCGGTATCCTTGCAAGGAATAATTGATAATCGTGCCATTCGACAACGAACCATTTGGGATAAAAATAGTTTGGTTGTTGGCATTGATTAATTTGGTTACAAATATTTGGATTTCGCTTACCGTTCCTGTCATACCCATTGCTTCAATCGTATCGCCTACTTTGAAGGGTTTGAAAAGAATAATCAACATTCCACCCGCAAAATTGGACAAGGAACCCTGAAGCGATAAACCCACGGCAAGTCCCATTGCACCTAGAATGGCAACAAAAGATGAGGTTTCGATTCCAAGTTTCGAGATGAAAGTCACGAACAACAATACTCTCAAAACCCAAAGTAGAATATCGGCAAGAAATTTGGTTAATGTGGGGTCGAGTTCCCTTTTTACCATGATTCTTCGAATGAGTCTGTTGATCACTCGAATCACATAAAGTCCGACAAAAAGGATTAGAAAAGCCGAAATCAATTTTGGAGAATAATCGATTAAAACTTTGATAAAAGTTTCGGCATAATTGGCGATGTTTTCTGTATTGACTGTCATATTTTGTGTAATAAAAAACCTTCTCAAAAGGAGAAGGTCTGAATTTATAGGCAAATATACTTATAAATTTGTATACTTACTTTTTGTTTTCATCGATTTTTTGCACCGCTTATTCGACAACTTTTACAGCGTCTGAATCGCTAGTTAAATCCGTTATTTTTTCTTTTACTGTCTCCGAAGTAGTGCTTTTGGCTAAATCTTCAGCTTTATCAGCATATTCACTAGCTTTTTCTTTCACTGTCGCAATGATGTTGTCAATGGTTTCCTCGGCAGCGGGTACATATTCCATTATTTTTTCCTTTGCAGTTTCTGCTAAATCTTCTACCTTGTCCACAAGTGGAGTGGCGGCTTCTTTTGTTTTCGCAATGGCTTCTGAGGTGAAACTTTCGGCTTGATTAGCAATCGAATCGACGTCTATATTGGCTTTGCCAAATAGGTTTTTGAAAAATGATGATACTCCCATTGTGTATTGGTTTAGAATTAGTTAACAATAATAAGGAATTTTATCCTAACTTAAATTAAATTACTAACAATTTTCTGAAAATCAGTACTTGGAGCAGCGCAGGTTTTGTTTTGGCAAAGATAAAATAGCGTTTGCTCAGCAACAAAACGGTCTTTCAAAAAGGGAAGTTTGGTTACTTTTTCAAGTCCAGCCAAAACGATATTCGGCAAATACAAAGCGTTGATTTTGCTAGCGTATTCTAATGCCTTTTCCCCACAAATGGCCAATTCCTTATTCTCTTCAGAAAAATGCAGAGCCAAATCCATCCAATTCGAATAAGCAGATGGATATTCGATAGTTGGAAGGATATTTTGTAGCATTCGCAAACTTACTTTTTCGTAAAAGGAGTTTTCAAAATAGATACTCAGTTGGAATAGGTTTTTCCCCATAACCGAATTCGAGGCAGGAATGACATTGTCTTCGGTTTCGAAATGAGAACTGATTAAGGCTTCATCTAAATTGGAAGTAAAGGTGAAAAAACCTGATTTTTCATCGTAGAAATGTTCCAGACTATAATCGGTCAATTGTTTGGCATATTGAAGCCATTTTTCGTCAAAAGTCACTTCATACAAAGCGATAAAGGCAGAAATCACAAAGCAATAATCTTCCAAATATCCGTTGATGGTACTTTTTCCGTTTTTGTGATTATGGTATAAATTGCCTTCACTTGACCACAAATTTTTGAGTATAAAATCGGCGTTTTTCAATGCCAAATTCAAATAGTTTTCATTTTCCAATGCTTTGTAGGCGTCAACAAAACCTTTGAGCATTATAGCATTCCACGAAGTTAAACATTTATCATCTAATCTCGGTTTGGCTCTTTTTTCTCTTTTGATATAAAGGATTTTCTCCCAAAATTGTTTCTTTTTTTGAAGTGTTGCTTCGGATATAGTATTACTTTTTGCAATGTCTTTGAGACTTTTATTTTGAATCAAAACATAGTTTTCGTCTTCCCACAATCCGAAGGAATTGATGTTGAACACTTGACTAAACAATTCGAAATCATCGCCTATAATGGTCTTCAATTCGGGAATTTTCCAAACATAAAAAGCACCTTCTTCGAGATGATTTTCGGAATTGAGACTATCGGCATCGAGTGCGCAATAAAACCCAGCTTCTGGACTCATTAATTCCCTTTCGATAAAGGACAGCGTTTTTTCGACCACTTCTTTATAAAGAGGATTTTTGGTCAATTTATAGGCGTCAGAGTATAACGAAACGAGTTGTCCATTATCATAAAGCATTTTTTCGAAATGCGGAACATGCCATTTGTTATCTACGGAATAACGCGAAAATCCACCGTCAACGGTATCAAAAATCCCTCCGTAAGCCATTCGAGTTAAAGTGAGATTAACAAAATCGAATAGCTTCATATCATTTTTTTGGAAAGCATAACGCATTAAAAAATGATAATTATTGGGCATCATAAATTTTGGCGAACGAGACATTCCACCAAAATCCAAATCGAAATCTTCTTTCCATTTTTGGACTAATAGACTTAAATCAGTGGTGTGAAATTCAGATTCAGATTTCAAGTTGTCGACAATACTCAAAGATTGAATTCCTTGATGCAGTTTCTCGGCATAATCAATCACTTTTTCAGAATTCGATTGATAGACTTGCTGCAATTGACCTAGAGTTTCCATCCATTCTTCTTTCCTGAAATAAGTTCCTCCCCAAATGGGTCTGCCATCGGGAAGTGCAACCACATTCAACGGCCATCCGCCGCGACGAGTCATCAGCTGAACGGCTTTCATATAGACTGCATCTACATCAGGGCGTTCTTCGCGATCGACTTTGATGTTGATGAAACTTTTATTCATGACCTCGGCCACTTTCTGGTCTTCGAAACTTTCGTGCTCCATAACGTGGCACCAATGGCAAGCCGAGTACCCAATACTTATGATAATGAGGCTATTTTTTTCTTTGGCTTCGGCCAATGAATTGACATTCCAAGCTTTCCAATGCACAGGATTGTTAGCGTGTTGCAGTAAATACGGACTGGTTTCTTGAGAAAGTAAATTCATTATTTGAGAAATTTGTTGACTCTAATCTGGAAACTGAAAACGCTTTATCCGTTGACAGCTTCCACTTTAATTTCTTCGTCGTTCAACATACTTTTCAGCATATTTTCTATGCCACTTTTTAAAGTAAAAGTAGAAGAAGGGCAACCGCTGCAAGCACCTTGAAGAACTACTTTTACAATTTTATCCGTTTCATCATAGGATTCAAAAGCGATATTTCCACCATCGGCTTGAACGGCTGGTTTTACATATTCTTCTAAAATATTGATGATTTGTTGGGAAGTGACATCAAGATGATCGAATTCTTGGTTTTTCACTTTTTCTTGTTCGGCTTTGGCAACAATCAAACTTTCGTCAAGTACAGTTCCTCCGTTTTCGATGTATTGTTTGATAAAAGTTCTCAATTCCAACGTGATTTCATCCCAGTTATTGATGTCGTATTTGGTTACTGAAATATAATTTTCGTCGATAAAAAGTTCTTTTACATACGGAAATTTGAAAAGTTCTTTGGCCAATGGTGAAGCTTCGGTTTGATCGATATTTTTGAATTCAACGGCACTTTTGGTCAGCATTCTGCTTACTACAAATTTCAAAGCGGAAGGATTTGGAGTAGTTTCGCCATAAACAGTGATGGGTTGTTTTTGTGTTTTGTTTTCAGATGGAGTAACAATGACGCCTCCGTCGGCAACAAATTTTTCGATTTGTTCCGCCACAGCATCTTTTACATCTTCCCATTCTACTATGCTAAATTTTTCGATGGCAATAAAATTTCCAGAGATATAAACTGTTTTTACAAACGGCAGGTAAAAAAGTTGTTGGGCAAGCGGAGAATTCTTGGTCTCATCGATATTTTTGAATTCAAAACTCTCGTTATTAGTGATGAAATCTTCGAATTCAAATTTTAAAATACTTGGATTTTGCGTTTCTTTGATGGTTATTTTTGACATAATTTTTTTAATTTTTTACAAATTTAACAAAGATATTTTCCACTATTGACTATATTTGATTTTTTAAAGAATAAATTAACGTATAAAACGTTTTAAGTTAAAATGTAATTCTGTTTTTTATTTAATTGAGCCCCCAATTCTAAATATAATACTTTTTGAATGAATCATACATTTAAGATTTTTATAGTTCTATTTTTTATAGCACACAGTTCCTTTTCGCAATTAGGAATTCCTGTCTATTCTGACTATTTGTCTGACAATTATTATTTGCTGCATCCCTCGATGGCTGGTGCTGCAAATTGTGATAAAATCAGACTTACCGCACGAAAACAATGGTTCGATCAGACGGATGCTCCGGCGCTGCAAACGCTAAGTTATAACGGAAGAGTCGGCGAAAAATCGGGTATCGGGATTATTCTTTTTAATGATAAAAATGGGTATCATTCTCAAAAAGGTGCCAAGTTGACTTATGCGCATCATTTGATGTTCTCTCGTGATGAGATTGATTTGAATCAGTTGTCCTTTGGGATGAGTGCCGATTTTTCTCAAAGCCAATTGGATGAAACTGAGTTTTTGCAATCAGGAGATTTTGACCCTATTATCAACGGAATTATAGTGCAAGATGCCTCTTATTTCAATCTGGATATCGGGGCCTCATACAATTATCTCGATTTTTATGTGCACGGAACAATACAGAATATTATTGAAACCAAAAGAAAAATTTATACCGAATTTGAAAGTGCCAATTTGCGAAAGTATTTGTTGAGTGCGGGTTATGTTTTTGGGGATGCAGACAAAATTCTTTGGGAGCCATCGCTAATGTTTCAGTTGGTGGATCAAACTAAAGAAAAGTCGATTGATATCAATATGAAGGCTTATAAAAATTTCGAATTCGGAAAACTTTGGGCCGCCTTATCGTACAGAACCAGTTTTGATGGTGCAGAATATTTGAGCGGAAGCGGTGTTTCCTCGCAAAAATTGCAATATTTCACTCCAATTTTTGGGGTAAATTATAAGAAATTTATGTTTGCCTATACTTATTCTTACCTTACTGGAGATGTCAATTTTGACACTGGAGGTTTTCATCAAATTACGTTGGGAATTGATCTAAATTGCAAACGCGAAAAATACCATTGTAATTGTCCTGCTATTAATTAAGCAAAATTCATCAAAATTAAATTTGTATATGCTAATAAAATCTGTCAACGGAAAAACCCCTGCTATTCCTGAGGATTGTTATGTAGCCGAAAATGCCACTATTGTTGGTGAAGTTAGTTTTGGGCATTCTTGCAGCGTTTGGTTCAATGCTGTTGTACGCGGCGATGTCCATTTTATAACCATCGGTAACAAAGTGAATATTCAAGATGGCGCTATCATTCATTGCACCTACAAAAAGCACCCTACAATTATCGGAAATAATGTGTCTATTGGACATAATGCTTTGGTTCACGGATGCACCATTCACGATAATGTTTTGATAGGAATGGGAGCTATTGTGATGGATAATTGCGTGGTGAATAGTAATTCTATAATTGCTGCTGGTGCTGTTGTTACTCAAAACACAGTGGTGGAATCGGGCAGTATTTATGCTGGAGTTCCGGCTAAAAAAGTCAAAGAGATTGATCAGTCCGATTTTGCAGGCGAGATTGAGCGTATTGCCAATAATTATGTGATGTATTCTAGTTGGTATAAGCCGCAAGAATAACTTTGAGACAAAGCAACAGTTTCAAAGCTAAAAAATCAGCCACAAATTACACAAATTACACAAATTACACAAATTTAGATGTCATAATATTCCACTAATCTGCCAAAGGCAGATTAAATTTGTGTAATTATATTTTTAGAAGCACTAAAATTTGTGCAAATTTGTGTAATTCGTGGTAACAAAATAACTGCGGAGTTTGCCCTACATAATATCTTATGGTCTTCAAAAATCTTTTTCAATTATTTCATATTGGTTTCTCAAAATATCCGACAGCACTTTTGGATTGGAGTTGGTATAAAAAATTGGTTTTCTATTTTCAATCGATGAAAAGCCTACTTTTTCTTTCAAAACATTTTGTGTTTGCCTCGCGACTGCTTCTCCTGAATCGATTATCTGAATATGCGGCGGAAGAATTTTTTTGATTTGCGGAATCAAATAAGGATAATGACTGCATCCTAAGACCAAATAATCAATGTTAGCTTCGATCATTGGCGCGAGATAGGATTCTAGTAATTGTATCATTTCAAGCGAGTTTATTTTTCCGTTTTCGATGAGTTGTACCAAGCCGTGACCTACCTGTTCGATGATTTTTGTATCCTGAAATTTTTCGACATTTTTATTAAAAAGTTCGCTATTCAAAGTGCCTTGCGTGGCAAGAATTCCGATGGTTTGTGTTTTCGAATGGGTCGCTGCAGGTTTGATGGCGGGTTCAATCCCGATAAAGGGCAAGTTGTATTTGGCTCTCAATTCCTGAATAGCATTGGTCGTGGCGGTATTGCAAGCCACTACTATTAATTTGCAGTCCAAACCAAGCAAGAATTCGGTGTTTTTGATACTTAGTGCAATAATTTCGGCTTTCGATTTTTGACCGTAGGGGGCGTTTTTGCTATCGGCTAAATAAATGGTTTGTTCGTGGGGAAGCAATTGATGAATTTCAGCCCAAATAGAAGTACCTCCGATGCCAGAGTCAAAAATTCCTATTGGGCGATTGTTATCCATAACAACAAAGTTAGGTGCAACTTTTTTAAAATCCTAAAATTGATCGTATAAAAAAAACGCTCAACCATTTTTTTTGTTGAGCGTTTTGTGAGTTTACTAGATTTTTCTTAGAAACCTAAATCTTTTTTAACGTCTACAGTTAAGTTAGGTCCGTCTGCAAGTAAAAGTGTAGAACCGTCAAGAACATATTGAAAACCTTTGGCTTTACCCACTTTTTGGATAGAAGCTCTTACTTTTTCGTAGATAGGTTTAGTGATTTCTTCTTGTTTGGTTTGCAATTCTTTTTGTGCATTTTGTCCGTAATCTTGGATTCTTTTTTGCATATCTTGAACCTCTTTTTGACGTTCTGCATTTACTGCATCGGTTACTGTTGCAGCCTCTGCGTCATACTTTTTAAGTTTTGTCTGAAATTCTTCAGCCATTTTTTTGTACTCTGCATCATAGGTTTTGCTCAAGGTCTCCAATTGTTTTTGAGCGTCAATCATTGCAGGCATTTTTGTCATAATGTCGCTTACATCCACGTGAGCTGCCTTCGCTTGCGCATTAATTGTTTGGCTGGCTCCTAAAATAAGTATTGCAGCAATTAGTAAAGTTTTGATTTGTTTCATCGTTTTAAATTATTAATTAATTATTGTTTGTATTCTCTTTTGTTGTTTTTAATTTCTCTTCTTGCGCTTTTTTAGCGGCTTCTCGATCTTCTAGTATTTTTTTTCTTTTTTCTTCCAGCGCCTTTTTGCGTTCTTCGATTATTTTGTTCCGATCCTCAATAGTTTTTGCTCTGGCATCGGCTTGTTTTTGTTTTTCAATTTCTGCTGCTGTTTTAGTTGTTGTTTCTTTCGTCGCAGCAGTTTCTGGAACAGTTTTGGCTGCTTCCGTATTGGTTTTAGTATCTTCTTTTACAGTATTCTCAGAAACCGTGCCAGTTTTTTTTGCGTCTTTAGCTTCTAGGGCTTGTTGTCTTTTCGCTTCTTGTGCTTTTTTACTTTCTTCCGCTGCTTTTTTGCGGTCTTCAAGCGTTTTTGCTCGGGCGTCGGCTTGTTTTTGTTTTGCTTCTGCAGCAGCTGTTGAGGCTTCTGCAGCCTTCGTGGCTTTCGTCTCGGCTTCATTTCCTGCAGTTGGTGGGGCTGCTGAGGGTGTCGGAGTACCGGTCGTTTTCTTGGCTGCTCTGTCCGAAAGAATTTGTTGCCTTTTTTCTTCTTGTGCTTTTCTATTTTCTTCTGCTAGCTTTTTGCGGTCTTCCAGTGTTTTTGCTCTAGCGTCGGCTTGCGCTTGCTTGGCGGCCGCCGCAGCTGATTCTTTATCCGCGGGACTTGCAGCAGGACTAGCTGTGTTCGCAGCAGCAGGTGCAACCGTACCGGTTTTTTTGGCTGCTCTATCGGCAATGATTTTTTGTTTTCTTTCTTCTGCCGCTTTTCTTCGTTCTTCTTCGGCTAACAATCGGTTGGCAATTACGGCATCGCGAGCAGCTTTTTTTGCATCTAATGATTTTTGTTTTTTTGCCAAATCAGGATTGTCGTACATGGCTTCTTCCTTGGCTTCTTTTTCGGCTTCTTCTTTGAGTTGTTTTTTGGTTAGCTGTTCTCTTTTTTCGGTTTTATTCAAAATACGAACAATTTGATCGCTGATGTCATATCTTCTTGCGGCAAAAAGCATCGTCATGTCGGAAGTTTTATCAAAAATAAAATCATATTTTTTTACTTCGGCGATGTCTTGCACAATTGAAAAAACCTGGTCTTGAATGGGTTTTGTCAAACCATTTTTCTGGGTCATTAAGTCTCCATTTGGACCAAATCTTTTTTGTTGATAGTCTAATAACTCGTTTTCAAGGAACGCTATTTCGCTAATTCTTTCTTCGACCAAGCCTTTTGTCAGCAAGGCTTTTTCTGCTTTTAGCGCTTCTTTTAGTTTGCTTATTTCTGTTTTTTTGGCTTCAATTTCTTGCTTCCATTTTTGGGCCTTTTGTTCTAGTTGGGTTTGGGCTTCGGTGTAACCTGGAACATTTTGCAAAATGTATTCCATGTCAATATAACCTACTTTTGTACCTCTAGTTTGAGCCTGTATCGAATTTGCTACAAATAGAGCCAAAAATATAAATAAATATCCTTTTCTCATAACTTTACTGTATTAGAAAAATTTATATCCAACTATTAAAATTGTTGTCCTATGATAAAGTGTGTTTCCCAACCATTAGCTTGTGGTCTTAGTAAACCGTTTGGCAAAGGCAATCCATCAAATCCATATCCGAAATCTATTCCCAATAATCCGAAGGCAGGCATATAAACACGCAATCCAGCACCAGCAGAGCGACTCAAAGCAAAAGGGTTATAATTTTTGAAAGTATCGAAAGAGGAACCTGCTTCTAGGAACGTTAAGGCATAAATCGACGCCGATGGTTTTAAGGTTATTGGGTATCTTAATTCCAAAGAATATTTGTTGTAAACTGTTGCGCCAACGGGTTCGCCAAGACTATTTACGGGTGTTAAAGAGCTATTAGGATACCCTCGTAAAGCGATTACTTCTCTTCCGTCCATAGCGAAGTTTTGCATTCCGTCTCCTCCTAAAAAGAATCTTTCGAATGGAATAATTCCTCTATCTTGGTTGTAGGCTCCTAGGAATCCGAACTCAACTAAAGCGCGCAATACAAGCGGACTTTTTGGAGTTCCAAGTACTTTTGTGTACCAATCTGCTTTGAATTTTAGTTTGTAATATTCTAACCAATTGTATTTTTTCTGATCTACTTTTGCAGGGTCGGCCGCGGCATCTTGATAATCCGACACACTGTTTGGAGTTGGATTGGTTTGACTTGGGATTGCTTCTAAATAATCCCCGCTGTTTACTCTAATGCCATTAGTACCGGTATATGAAGCGCCTGAATAAATGTATTTGTATTCTTTTTGGTCGCCCAATGTGGCATAATTTACGCCATTAAACAAAGAGTAAGGTAGTGTAAATTTACCAACTATACTAAATTCAGCTCCATAAATTGGAAATATTGGGTTGATACCTTTATTACTTCTTGATAGCCCTATTGTATAAGCTAAGTTTCTAGATGCTCCGTCTCCAAAGGTAAATAATCCGGTATTGTAGTTATGTAGATCATAATGTTGGTAACTAACCGTTTGTGACAATCCAAAATAATCATCTGGCACGGTAAGTCGTTTGTATATTCCAGCCGATATCGTCAAGATATTAAAACTACGACTTTTGTCCACTCTTTGGGTTTGGAAGTTATTATAAAACTGCTGCGTGTACGAAAAAGAGGTATTCAACTGCACCGGTTTTTGTCTGCCAAACCAAGGCTCCGAAAAGGATAAGCTGTAGGTTCTAAAATAGGAACTTGCTTGTAATCGCAAAGATACTTTTTGACCGTCACCCATAGGAAGGGGTTTGTAAGCTTCTTTATTGAATAGATTTCTAGCCGAAAAGTTATTGAATGACAAGCCTAAAGTTCCGATGAAACCACCTCCGCCATAACCTCCTTGAAGTTCTATTTGGCTTGCTCCTTTTTCAGTCAAAGGATAGTCGATATCTACAGTACCTGCGGCTGCATCTACGTTTTTGAATTTCGGCTCGATTGATTCCGGATCAAAAAATCCTAATTGCCCGATTTCACGAATGGTTCTGATCAATAAATCTTTATTGTATTTTTCTCCTGGTTTTGTTCTCAATTCTCGATACACTACGTGGTCGTTTGTTTTGTCGTTTCCGGAAATGGTTATTTTGTTGAAATAAGCAATAGGCCCTTCGGTAATTCGAATCTCAAAGTCGATAGAATCGTTGGCTGTCTTGGTTTCTACTGCGTTAATATTGGAAAACAAATAACCGTTATTTTGGTATAAATTGGTAATATCATCACCATCAGGTTTTGTTTTATCGGCGATTCTTTTCTCTAATAAAACTCCGTTGTACGTATCTCCTTTTTTGATGCCTAACATACCAAGCAGTCCCTCGTCAGAATACACAGTATTGCCTAGGAATTTGATATTTCCAAATCGATATTTATTGCCTTCTTCAACTTTTATTTTTATCATCAAAGCTTTTAAGTCTTCGTTATAAGCAACAGAGTCTGAAAGTATGCGGGCATCGCGATAGCCTCTTTCTTTGTAGGCTGCGATTACTTTTTCTAAATCGTCATTGTATTTGGCTTGAATGAACTTCGATGTTTTTAGACTTATCAAGGTTTTTCGCTTCGTATCTTTCATAGCAGCGCGAAGAGTCTCGGACTTAACCTCTTTATTTCCTTCAAATACAATGTCTTTGATTTTGACTTTCGATCCTTTGTCAATTTTTACTACCATGTTCACATGGTTGGTCATTGAAGTATCTATAACGGTATTTATGTTGACTTTGGTATTGAAAAACCCGTCTTTTTTGTATTTATTTTCGATATAATATTTGGTAGTGGTAATTAAATTTTCGTTAACTACTTTTTCTTTAGTAAGACCATTGTCTTTGATAAGTCCTTCTATTTTGCTTTTGTTTACGCCCACAAACTTTACCTCATTTAATTTAGGTAATTCTTCGACATGCAAATCAAGGTAAATACTGTCCTTTTCAATTTTATTGATATAAAACGTAATTTCATCAAAAAGACCAAGTTTTCCTAGTTTTTTGATGGCATTGCTAATTTCTTCACCTGGAACGGTTATTTCCTGTCCTTTTTCGAGGCCAGCAAATGTGGTTACAGTATTGGGGTTAAAACTTATTTTTCCTACGATATCAACCTTGGCAAGGATATAGGTTTTTCCTTGGTCGAATGGTACTCTGTCTTGTGCTTTAATTTGCGAAAAACTTCCAAAAATCAAAAGGCCTAGGAGTAACTTTATGCTTTTTTGTAACACTAAAAAATTATTTAATTTGTTCACTTGTTTTTCCAAATCTACGCTCTCTTTTTTGATAACTAATGATAGCCTCATATAAATCTTTCTCTTTGAAGTCCGGCCATAATACATCAGTAAAATATAACTCTGCGTAGGCAATTTGCCATAACAAAAAATTACTTATTCTATGCTCTCCACTTGTTCTAATTAATAAATCTACCTCGGGTAAATTTTGGGTGTAAAGATGCTCATTTATAATTGAATCGTCAATATCGTCTATTGAAATTATATTATTTTTAACTTTATCGCTAATGTTTCTTACAGCATTTACTATTTCTTCCCTTGAACCGTAGCTCAATGCTAGGGTGAGTGTCATTTTTGTGTTGTGCTTTGTTTTTTCTATAACGTCGAAAAGTTCGTCCTGAGCTGATTTGGGTAATTTTTCTAAATTGCCAATAGCGTTCATTTTGACGTTGTTTTCCTGCAGAGTTTGGAGTTCTTTCCTTAATGATTTGATTAATAATTTCATTAAAGTTTCAACCTCTATTTTGGGTCTGTTCCAATTTTCTGTTGAAAACGCATACAAAGTAAGGTATTCGATTCCCAAATCGGCGCAGGTTTTTATGTTATCTTTGACCGATTTTGAGCCTTTTTCGTGGCCAAATGCCCTCAGAAAGCCTTGTTTTTTTGCCCAACGACCATTGCCATCCATGATGATAGCGAGGTGATTTGGCAATCTGCTTATGTCGATTTCGTCTAGTAAATTCATTTTTTTATTCTGCGCAATAACAAGGTTTGTTTCCAAAGGTGTAAGTCAGTGTTAGCCCTGAAAAAACATACCAATCGTTATTATTTATATTTCCAAATTTTGTCCAACTGTCGTCTGTTGGATTGCTTCCGTCTAAATTATCAGTAAAGGTGTACCTTGCTCCAACTTCCAGTGCCAAAATCAAATGTGGCCATACATTCGATTTTATTCCGACTGTCACCGGAATGGCAAACGCACCTATTCTTTCTTGTGTAACAATGTTGCTTGAATCTAAATGGCTATCACGAATTCTTAAATAGTTAATTCCGGAATGAACATAAGGCGTATACTTTCTTTCAACTTCGTGCAAGTTAAAATCAAAAAAATTAAATTCAAGGCCTAAAGATACTTCTTTTATACTATTTCTAAAATGATATCCTCTTTGATTTCTCCCTGGTTCCTTAGAATCGAGATCGTCAGCTTGATAATAAGCGCCATTCAATGAAAATCGGTAGGCAAGCCTCGGATTTCTATTATACTTGTATAAAATTCCCATTGCTGGTTGGTTTGGAGCAATATAGGTTGTCGATCCAACATCGCCTATATAATTGCTTCCGCCAACAAAAACACCAACTTCATGAATTTGTGCGTTCATCGAAATGAAACAAAACAAAAAAATAAGTTTGAAAAATTTATACATTTAATTAAAAATTGCGTGCAAATATAATAATTATCAACGCCAATCAATACTCATTATAGTAAATGTGTAGTTTATTGGTAATTCGAAGCAAAATTTCTGGGAAATTACTGTTTCATTATTACAGAAACGGTAAAAAGTACGATATTGTATATGGCGAAGCGAATTAGATTTAATTTCTGCGGTCTTCGCCCCAAAACAGCTTGGTTCTTAGTGTTTTTAAGAAGGTCTCGTCAGGGATTTCCACCATATTAATTTGGAATGGGGTTTTCTTAATCGTAAGTATGGTATTGTTATTTACTGATGTAATTCTGGAGTCTAATGACACTAAATAATGCTCTTCGCGACCCGAAATCTTAAGTTTTATTGTGGTGTCATCGGTGATTACAAGTGGGCGTACATTTAAATTATGTGGTGCAATTGGGGTAACCACCAAACTTTGAACATCAGGCGTTAATATTGGGCCGCCGCAGCTCATCGAATAGCCAGTCGAACCTGTTGGGGTAGCTATTATCAGGCCGTCTGCCCAATACGAATTCAGATATTCGTCATTCAAATGCGTTTCTATGGTAATCATCGAAGTGGTGTCTTTTCGGCTCACTGAAATTTCGTTCAAAGCAAAATTAATTTCTTGAATCGATTCGTTTTCCGGCGAAGATGTTAGGCTCAATAAGGTTCTTTTCGAAAGGGTGTATTTTTTTTCGATTATAAATTGCATAAACGCTGCAATATTTTCTTTTTGAACAGTAGCCAGAAAACCCAATCTTCCGGCATTGATGCCCAAAATTGGGACACCAGAATCGCGCACTAAGGCTGCGGCTCTCAAAATGGTGCCATCACCACCAATACTGATGAGCATGTCAAAACTACTGTTGAGCTCTGAATGGGAGGAAAAAGTTTTGTACTCTTTTTTGACAATCTTTTTTTCGTATAAAACATTCAAAAAATAAGATTCAATAACCATTTCAACATTGTTCGAATTTAAAAAAACAAAGATGTCTTTTATAATCGGTTCCGTGCTGTTTTGATAGTATTTGCCGAATATAGCTACTTTCATTTTATTTATACTTTGCTCCCTCTCCATTGGAGACGGTTGGGGTGAGGATTACATGTTAAGGTATTTGTCCAAATAATCTGAGCGCTCTTTCAAGGTGTTGATGTAATTGTCTTCGAAATGTTCAGAAATAATTTCGTAATTGTACCTCCTGAAGGATTGAATAATTTCGTTCATTACTCCTAAATTTATTTTGACAGTGACTTGGGTATATTCGCTAGTGGATGCCGAAACGAATAATCCCAAAATTCTACCATTATTGCTTTCAATGATTTGGGTTATTTCTCCAATAGCATAATCTAGAGTCTTTTTTTGTACCACTAGGATTGCTCCATTTTCTTGTAAAAATGGGGTTTCGTGAAAGAAATTTAGAATATCATTTATTTCATAATAACCCAAGTATTGATTTTGTTCATTCAAAATAGGCACTAAATTCGAATGATTTTTCGCAAAAACTTCTAAAACATCCAGCCAAATCATATTTTCTCTTACAAAAAAACCTTCGAGGGTGTACTTGTAATCCAGCACTTTTTTGAAACTATCAAAAGTTTCGAGATCGTCTGAGGCGATGCTGCCTATGTATATTCCCTCCTCAATCACCGGAAAATGTGAAAAAGAACATTCGTCGAAAAAGTCTTGAACAGTAGCAATAGTTTCTTGACTGTCTATGGCTTTGTAATCATTGGTGATATAGTTGGTAATTTCCGTCATAAAGTCGGTCTGAAAATTTGATGCAAAATAATTAAAATTTATAGAATAACAGCTAGTTTTACTTTGTATTTTTGCCAAACTAAGACTGAAAATTATTCTAATGACAAAGTTAAGCGTAAATATTAACAAAATAGCTACTCTACGAAACGCTCGTGGAGGAAATGTTCCCGATGTATTAAAAGTGGCGGCAGATATTCAAAAATTTGGAGGTCAAGGCATTACGATTCATCCTCGTCCTGACGAAAGACACATTCGTTATCAAGATGCACGTGATTTGAAAGCTATAGTGTACACGGAATACAATATTGAAGGAAATCCAGAAAATAGTTTCGTCGATTTGGTTCTCGAAATCAAACCCGATCAAGTCACTTTGGTGCCCGATGCTGTCGATGCCATCACTTCCAATGCAGGTTGGGACACGATAAAACACAAAGATTTTCTGATCGAAATGGTTCAAGAATTTCAGCGAAACGGTATTAGAACATCAATATTTGTCGATCCTGTTCTCGAAATGATTGAAGGGGCTAAAATGATTGGTACGGATAGAATCGAATTGTACACTGAAGCGTTTGCACACAAATACAGTTTAGGAAATAAAAGCGGAATCGATCCTTATGTGAAGTCGGCTGTTTTGGCTAATGAATTGGGATTAGGAATCAATGCGGGACACGATTTGAGTTTGGATAACATTCAGTTTTTTAAAGAAAATATTCCCGGATTATTGGAGGTTTCCATTGGTCACGCACTTATTTCCGAAGCCATTTACCTGGGTTTGGACAATGTAGTGAATATGTATTTGCAAAAACTGAAATAAAAGCAAAACACGAATTCCACTAATTTACACGAATTAAAATTTGTGATAATTTGTGGTAAAAAAAGTCTCAAAATGTTATATTCAAAAATAGAAGGCGAAGGACAACCACTTTTAATCCTTCACGGATTTCTCGGAATGTCTGACAATTGGAAAACAATTGGACAGCAATTTGCTGCCGATGGTTTTCAAGTGCATTTGTTAGATTTGCGCAATCACGGTCGAAGTTTTCATTCAGATGAGTTTAGTTACGAACTAATGGCTCAAGATGTTTTTGACTATTGTCGAGCCAATTCTCTCGAAAAAATAACTATTTTAGGACATTCGATGGGCGGAAAAACAGCCATGCTTTTTGCTGCCGAACACCCAGAAATGGTCGAAAAATTGATCGTTGCCGATATCGGGCCCAAATTTTATCCGCCACACCATCAAACGATTCTTGAAGGATTGAACGCAGTCGATTTTTCACTTAAACCCAGCCGAAACGAAGTCGAAGAAGTAGTAGCAAAACACATTTCGGATTTTGGTACACGCCAATTTCTGTTGAAGAGTTTGTATTGGATTGAACCGGGGCAATTGGCTTTCCGATTTAATTTGCCAGTTTTTAATACTAAAATTGAAGAAATAGGAAAGTCGCTTCCAGAAAACGCAAGTTTCGGCAATCCGACACTTTTTATTCGTGGCGGGAATTCGAATTATATTCTTGACGAAGATTTCGAGCTGATACAGCGTCATTTTTCGGATGTCAGAATCGAAACGATCCCCAATGTGGGTCATTGGCTTCATGCCGAAAATCCTAAAATGTTTTACGAAATTGCAAATGCTTTTTTAAAATAATACACAAGAGATTTTGGGCAAAAGGTAGAGGCAAAGCTAAAGACAGCTTTATTTTTACTCATTTGTAGGATGTTCGGGATTAATTTGGTTTTAAAAAAGTAGTTTTTAGAATATTTTTTTTACATTTGAAAGAGTCAAAGCACATTTTCTATAAACAGCATGTTTTGTAAAAATTAATGTTCATTTAATAAAATACTTATGAAGCTACTTTTCAAAATCTTTATTACTGCAGGTCTAGTGATGCTTATTTCGAGTTTGATGTCAACCGTAGAAGTCGACAATTTTACCACTGCAGTCATCGTTGCAGCGGTTTTAGGCTTGCTCAATATATTTGTAAAGCCCATTTTAACGATTCTTACCTTGCCGGCAACAATTCTAACTTTGGGTTTATTTCTTTTTGTTGTCAATGGAATAATTATAATGCTCTGTTCAGAATTAGTCGGTGGATTTAAGATCAATTCATTTTGGACCGCTATTCTTTTTAGTGTAATTCTCTCGATTTGTCAGTCCATTGTGTTCAATATTATTGGAGAAGACAACTAAACACCATCAATTTCAGATAAAATAAGGGGCTAAAATACAATAGTTTAAAAACTTGTTTGGGTTGCGAAAATTTTATATTTTTGCAACCCAATTTTATTATGTAAATTAAAGAAGAAGATGGATATCAAAAGAGTAGCATTAGACGCAGTAAACGAGACAATTGTAATGACAGTTGTGCACATGGATTACAAAGGTCAAGTGGCCAAAAGAATAAACGAAAAAATGCCTTTGGCAACCGTTAAAGGGTTTAGAAAAGGGCAAGTACCAAAAGATCTTGTTGCGAAACAATACGGAAAAGCCATCAAACAAGAAGAAGTAAAAAAAGTTGTTGATTTGGCATTAGAGCGTTATGTTCAGTCGGAAAGATTGAATCTTTTAGGAACTCCGCTTGCCAAAGAGAACGAAAATTTAGATTGGGATGCCGAGGAATTGACTTTCGAATTTGAAATCGGTTTGGTTCCTAATTTCGAATTGGATTTAGATGCCAAAAATGAGATCGTAAAATATGTAGTTACTGCCGATGATAAATTAATTGACGGTCAAGTGGCTCGTATCCAAAAACAATTTGGTACACCAATTGCTCAGGAAGTGGTTGTTGAAGGAGCCGATTTGAAAGGGGTTTTTACCAATGAAGCCGCAGGAATAGGAAACACAACTACAATTGCATTAGCTACTTTTAAAGATAAAGCGACTCAAGATTTATTTATGGGTAAAAAAGTAGGTGATGTGGTAACCGTAAATACAAAAGGCTTATTCGAAGATGATCATCAATTGATGGATTATCTGAAAGTAGGGCACGATAATGTTCACGGTTTGGACATAGATGTTGACTTTACAATCGAAGCCATTACGGTGTCTGAATTGGCAGAATTGAATCAAGATTTGTTCGATAAATTGTTTGGTGCCGGAAATGTAGCGTCATTAGAAGATTTAAAAGCTAAAATCAAAGAAGATGCCGAATCTCAATTTGCTGCACAAGCAGACCAAAAATTATTGGGTGATGTAACCGAATTTTTAATCGAAAATACTAAATTCGATTTGCCAGCTGAATTTCTAAAGAAATGGTTGCAAACCGTTGGGGAGAAAAAATTATCGCCAGCCGAAGCCGAAGTAGAATATGCACGTTCTGAAAAAGGATTGCGTTTTCAATTGATCGAAGGAAAAGCATTGGCACAATCAGATATTAAAATTACTTTCGAAGATTTGAAAGCGTTTACCACAAAATCAATCCGTCAGCAAATGGCACAATTCGGGCAAACGAATCCTACTGACGAAGAAGTTCAAGGAATTGTAGCAAGAGTTTTGTCGAACCAAGAAGAGGTAAAAAGACTTTCTGACCAAGTGGTTGCCGAGAAGTTATTGGAAATTTTCAAAGAAAAAGCAAATCCAACAACTAAAGAAGTAACTTACGAAGAATTTATTGCTGCATCTTACGGAGAATAAGTTCAAAAAAAAATAAGTATATTTGAGCGTCAAAAGATTATTTTTTTTGACGCTCTTTTATTTGAATATATTCGGAATTAATTCCAACTTTAGTTACAATTTATATGAGAGTTTTTCGCTTATATATTTGGTTTATAATTAAATATAGGTTGTTATATGGATAAATGGATTCTTTTTTTGAGAAAGATAAAATTAATTGAAAATTTCAATATTGAGATTTCTTTGCCGATTAATGATGTAGTTAAAAAATTGGATGTAGTTTTATATGAAGATAAAAGTAGCTTTATGAGAGGTAGTTATTCAAGTAAAAGTATGTTTATAGGTAAAGTGAATATTAAAGGATTTGAAGTAAGAAAAAATCTAACCAATGCTAGTGATGATAAAGTTCTAGTGACTGCTTTTGGGACATTTACAGATTTTAATAGGAAAACTAAAATTGATGTTAAAATTAATGGATTTGATTCATTTATGCAATTCTTTTATGGTTTTCAAATAGTAATATATTCGGCATTAATTTTGTTTTTTTTATTTAATATGAACCAAATACTTAATCAATTTTATTTATTAGGAGAGAGTTTGTCATTTTTTAAAATAATTGTTAATGTCTTTTTTACAATTTTTGTGATTTTTATAATAACTATTTATCCTTATTTTCGAATGAGAGAATCAATAGAAAAAATGGAATCTGATTTAAAAAAAGAATTGTACTTACTGGCTAAAGAGTAAAAAAGAAAAGAGACAGTTTGTCACATAAAACAAAGAGGTACGACCTTTGATAAAATAAATATACAGTATTAACGTAAAACTTAGAACAAACAAATATGAACTACGGTAAAGAATTTAAAAAATTTGCTACAAAACACCAAGGTGTAAACGCCATGTACTACGACAAAATCGTAGCGGCAATGAATCCAAGAAATATGACGCCTTATATTATCGAAGAGCGTCAGTTGAATGTTTCGCAATTGGACGTTTTTTCGAGATTGATGATGGATCGAATTATTTTCTTAGGAACAGGAATCGATGACCAAATTGCGAACATTGTGCAAGCGCAATTGCTTTTCTTGGAAAGCGCCGATGCTTCAAAGGACATTCAGATTTACTTGAATTCTCCAGGAGGAAGCGTTTATGCAGGATTGGGGATTTATGATACAATGCAATACATCAAACCAGACGTTGCTACAATTTGTACCGGAATGGCCGCTTCGATGGGAGCTGTTTTATTATGTGCTGGGGCAGCAGGAAAACGTTCAGCTTTACCTCATTCAAGAGTAATGATTCACCAACCGTCCGGCGGAGCACAAGGCGTTGCTTCGGATATGGAAATTAACTTGCGTGAAATGTTGAAATTAAAAGACGAATTATACCGAATTATTTCGCAACATTCAGGACAATCCTTTGATAAAGTGTATGCCGATAGCGAGCGCGATTATTGGATGATTGCCGATGAAGCCAAAGAATACGGAATGATTGATGAAGTGTTAAGAAGATAAATAAAGTTGGAAGCTGGGAGCTGGAAGTTGGGAGTTTTCTCATCTTCCATCTTCCATCTTCCAACTTCCAACTCAAAAAAATGGCAAAACCAAAATTAGAATGTTCGTTTTGTGGTAGAAAAAAACCGGAAACCAATTTATTGATTGCCGGAATCGATGCACACATTTGTGATAAATGCATCGAGCAAGCCCACGGAATCGTATTAGAAGAATTAAAATCAAGCGGTAAAAATCATTTGCCAACGGACTTGGTATTGAGAAAACCCAAAGAAATCAGAGCGTTCTTGGATCAATATGTGATTGGTCAAGACCAAACTAAAAAAGTGATGGCTGTGGCAGTTTACAATCACTACAAACGTTTGATGCAACAAGAATTGCACGACGAAGTGGAGATTGAAAAAAGCAACATCATTATGGTGGGTCAAACCGGAACTGGGAAAACATTGGTAGCGAAAACCATTGCAAAAATGTTGGACGTCCCTTTGGCCATTGTCGATGCGACTGTGTTGACCGAAGCGGGTTATGTGGGAGAGGATGTCGAAAGTATTTTGACGCGTCTTTTGCAAGCCGCCGATTATGATGTGGCTAAAGCCGAAAGAGGTATCGTTTTTATTGACGAAATTGATAAAATTGCCCGCAAAAGTGACAATCCATCCATCACACGTGATGTTTCTGGCGAAGGGGTGCAACAAGCATTGTTGAAATTATTAGAAGGAACGGTGGTGAATGTGCCGCCAAAAGGAGGAAGAAAACATCCAGACCAAAAATTTGTTGAGGTCAACACTCAAAATATCTTGTTTATTGCTGGTGGTGCTTTCGACGGAGTGGAGCGAATCATTTCTAAACGATTGAATCGTCAAGCCGTTGGTTATTCAACTTCCAAAAATGTAGACAATATCGACAAAGACAATTTGTTGCAATACATTATCCCGAAAGACATCAAAGATTTTGGATTAATTCCAGAAATCATTGGTCGTTTGCCGGTGTTGACGCATATGGATCCTTTGGACAGAGCTACTTTGAGAGCGATTTTGACTCAACCCAAAAATGCGTTAATCAAGCAATATCAAAAATTGTTTTTGATGGACGAGGTAGAATTCACTATCACAGACGAAGCCTTGGATTTTATTGTTGAAAAAGCCTTAGAATATAAACTCGGAGCCCGTGGATTGCGTTCGTTATGCGAAGCCATCCTAACCGATGCGATGTATGAATTACCAAGTTCCGATGATAAAATATTAGAAATCGACGTGGATTACGCCAAAGAAACCTTGAATAGAAACTTATTGAAACGATTGGAAATCGCTTCGTAATTCATTTGAGAGATTTGACAACTTTCAAAAAGTGGTCAAATCTTTTTATTTCAAACTCATTAACAAGCAAAATAAAGCTCAAAAACGGATGTTTTTGGGCTTTATTTGTTTAGAATGGGAGCTTTAAAAAATTAAAACCTGTTTTTGATGATATAAAAAAGAATTTCAATTCCAATTATTGCCAAAGCGTCTCTTTGTTGCAAATGGTAATTTAGTACGCATTACATACCCAATTGACTTGTACATAGTTCAGATCATTAATGTTTGTTGAGTAGGACTTGTGCGAGGTTTTTTACAATGTTATGGATAAGTTTAATCTTCCACCTAGTCCAACTTCTATTATTCTTTGTAAAGTTGAAATTCTTACATCTTTTACGTTATTTTCAACTTTTGAAATATAAGATTTGTTAGTGCCACATTTAACTGCAAGTTGTTCTTGGGTCAAACCTTTTTCAATTCTTGCGTCGTGAACTAAAGCCCCAAATTTAAAGTTTTCGTAGCCTTCTTCAAATTCCGTTCTCTCAATAGTTCCTATTGCTCCAAATTGTTCATTAATAATTTGAGAAAGTGTTTTTGTGTCCTTATTTGTTTTCATAATATTCAGTTTTAATTATTAATGCTTTCACAATTTCCTTTTTTGGTGTTTTTTGTGTCTTTTTCTGAAATCCATTCGCTAATACAATTAATTTTCCTTCGTCGAAAAAGCTAAAAACTCTAAAAATATCACTTCCTTGTTGAACTCTAACTTCATAAAGTCCGTCGGTTTCTTCAATATGCTTTAAATACGTTTCTGGAACTTGTTGAATTTCTTCAATTAATTTTAAAGTCCAAGCAATTTTCGCTTTCACTTTTGGATTTTGCTTTTCAAGAAAATCCTCAAAATATGATTTATACGAAATAACTGTTCTATAAGTAATTCTGTTTTCCATTATGCAAATTTACATAAGTAGTCTTAATGGGCAACTTTTTTAATGCAAAATTTTTGTAATGCAATCGATTTGGTTTAATTTTACTTTATTTATGAGTTCGCATCAAGAAATCCAATCTTGCTTTCCTTCTCCCAAAAAAACCTTCAATATCCTTTTTTATAACCAATAGATTGTCGATTTTTGCTCCGCTTAAATTAAATCAATACAAATGGCAATAGTAGATAAAGAGATTATTTTATTAAAAGTTTCTGGTCAGGACAAACCTGGGGTAACTGCGGGTTTAACCGCTATTTTGGCGACTTATGGCGCAACCATTTTAGATATTGGACAAGCCGATATTCACGATACGCTTTCCCTAGGAATTTTATTTGAAGTAAAAGCAGGTTCGGGTTCGGGCAGCGTTTTAAAGGATTTACTATTCAAAGGATATGAATTGGGAATTAAGGTGAAATTTATTCCGATTTCGATTCCAGACTACGAAATTTGGGTCAAAGGCCAAAGCAAACAACGCTACATCATCAATGTTTTGGGCGAAAAGTTGACTGCTGTGCAATTGGCCGCCGTGACCAAAATTATGTCGGATCAAAATTTAAATATTGACTCTATTATCCGATTAACGGGCAGAACCTCGGTGGTTGATATAGAAGAGTATCCTCGTTCTTGTGTGCAATTATCGGTGACAGGAACCATCGTGAACAAGGCGGCGATGACTGCGCGTTTTATGGAAGTTTCTGGTGAATTGAATGTTGATATTTCATTCCAAGAAGACAATATGTACCGAAGAAACCGCCGTTTGGTGTGTTTTGATATGGATTCAACTTTAATACAAACCGAAGTAATCGATGAATTAGCCGAATTAGCAGGAGTTGGTGAACAAGTGAGAGCCATCACCGAATCGGCAATGAATGGTGAAATCGATTTTAGCGAAAGTTTCAAAAAACGTATGGCATTGCTAGAAGGTTTGAGCGAAGATGTTTTGCATAATGTAGCCATCAATTTGCCGATTACCAAAGGCGCACACCGCTTGATGAAAGCCTTGAAATATTACGGTTATAAAACCGCTATTCTCTCTGGAGGATTCACTTATTTTGGTGATTATTTGCAAAAGGAATTGGGAATAGATTATGTGTACGCCAATCAATTGGAAATTAAAGACGGTAAACTAACCGGAAAATATTTGGGTGAAATTGTGGATGGAGCGAAGAAAGCTGAATATCTGCGAGCTATTGCCGAAAGAGAAGGGATTCACATCAATCAAACCATTGCTGTTGGTGATGGTGCGAATGATTTGCCCATGTTGAATTTAGCTGGTTTAGGAATTGCTTTTCACGCTAAGCCAAAAGTGAAAGAAAGTGCTTCGACTTCAATTTCAAGTCTTGGTCTTGACGGAGTTTTATATTTATTAGGTTACCACGACCGACATATTGATATGATGCAGGAGTAAATGCCTATCGTGTTAAATAGTTTTTGAATCTGTCTTTTATTTGAATTGAAAAAGTCTTCGGTTTTTCACTTACTATTTAATTTATCTTTGTTTTGGAAAACAATTTATGCAAATGAAATTCACTCAATGTTTTTTGTTTACACGTGAAAGAGACGATAGAAAAGATATTAAATTAGAATGAATGGAGTTTGTTTTTAAGCATCCCGTTTTTGAAGTCATACAATGCGATGGATGAAGATGGAAGAATTAGAAGATGGGCTTATATTGAAGAAGTTAATAAATATTTGAGAATTATTATTTTAGAAGACAGTTTAACAATTCACAACGCTTTTTTTAACAGAAGCTTTAAACCTTAGGAATTATGAGAGTTGCTTATTTTGACGATACTGACACCCTTTTGGTTTATTTTATTGACCATAAAATAGTAGAGACCAAAGACCTCAACGAAAACACTATTATTGAACTAGATGAAAACGGCAACATTGTTTCTATGACTATTGCACATGCGAAACAACAAACCGAAGTTTCTTCGTTTTCTTTTAACCAACTGCCTAAAATGGCGGTATAAACATGCTGTTCTTTATACAAAAACCCAGCAATTTGCTGGGTTTTTTGTGTTTACTTTGTTGCTGCGAGGTCAGGAGACCATCGCAGAGCAATCCCGAGTTCTAAGTACGTTTTTTTATGGAAGACTTCGGTGAGCGGGGATTTTTTTTAAAATAGAAAACCACAACTTTTGTTTATCTTTGTGCAATAGAATAAGTGTACACACTTAAATTATAAATTATGAAAGTATTAGTAGACATCCCAGATAATAAAGCCAATTTTGGTTTAGAAGTATTGCGTAGCCTAGTTTTTGTAAAAAAAGCCAATCCAATTTCCGGAGAAAAAGCACTGCTTATGGAAGAGCTAAAAGAAGCTGTAGAAGAGCTTAATTTAATTAAGTCCGGAAAATTAAAAGGAATCCCCGCTAAAGATTTGTTGAATGAGCTATAATATTATTGCCGTTCCTACTTTTAAAAAGGAATTAAAGCGACTGGCTAAAAAATTCCCTTCCCTGAAAAACGATTTTTCCGAGTTTTTGGAAAGTCTGGAAAACAATCCATCTCAAGGAACTTCTTTAGGCAAGAACTGCTACAAAATACGCCTAGCCATTACCTCAAAAGGAAAAGGTAAAAGCGGTGGAGCAAGAGTAATTACGCATATTGTCATCTCTAAAGAAACTGTTTATTTACTCTCTATTTACGATAAAAGCGACCAAGAATCACTCTCGCAAAAAGAACTCGACGAATTACTAAAATATATTTCTGAAGATGAATAAAACTAAACAAAACCTCGCAAATTACGAGGTTTTGTTTTGTCTTGACTTATTTTACTTGCTCTCGTTAGTGGCTGCGAGGTCAGGAGACCATCACAGAGCAATCCCGAGTTCTAAGAACGTTTTTTTTATGGAAGACTTCGGAGAGCGGGGATAATAATCTTAATATTTAATTTAATTCAATTTTATAGATTTAATAATTGAAACTAATGATGCCAAAAGTAGCATTATTATTATTGTCCAATTTTTAAAAAAAATCATAAATTTAAAGTCTTTATTTGATTTTTTTTCTTTTGGTTCATTCTGCCACCATTTATGAATTTTATAGTAAATATATGCTCCCAGCAGATAGAGAAAGCTATGTAACAAATATTTATTTTCCATCTTTTTTCTTCACTTTTATCGCATTACCAACTATCTTCCCTTTTGCAATAGTAGTTGCTTTCATAATATCCCCCTGCTGGCGCAAGCGTCACGCTTGTGTATCAATCTAACAAAATTTTAAACCCAACCTCTAATAATCAAAATACCAATTAAACACATCCGAACGAATGCCTAATGAAAACCAAGTGGTGCTTTCGCTGAAAACTGTTGCAGTGTTTTGATTTGGGTTAAAGTTTCTATAAATAAAACTACCAAAAAGTTTCATATTGGTCATTGGGTTGACCAAATATCCGGCTTGTAAATCGGTGATGAAAATGTTGGTTTTGTTTCCTTGTCCTACTTTCACACCCGAATCATAAGGTCTATTGACATCATAATCTTTGTAGATATTTCCTCCGTAATTTTTACTGTCTGCCATCGTGTCAAAATCCAAGCCTTTGGTGCCAAAAGTGATTTTGGCATCGGCATACAATCGCCCTTTGTGGTAACGCCCAATCAGAAGAAGTTCTTGAAAATTACCTCCCCAAGGATGTCCAATATTTTGATTATTATGTCCGTAATTAGTAATCGGCACGCTATGCGAATACACATACGGACGGACGTGATTGTATTCCAATTGCAACAATAAATTATCGACTTTGAAGGCATTGAAATATTTCACCCCAAGCTGATAGGCAAATTTATTTTTCCAACTGTTTTTTTCGTTCTTTACTTCGCCAAGCGAAAATTCATCCAAAAGGAACTGCCCATAAAGCGCTACATTATTATTCCATTTGTATTTAGAACTCAAACCCAAAACAGCATTTCCCGTTCGAGCCGAGGACGTAAACTCGACCGAACGATAAAAAATAATGGGATTCACAAAGTGCATATCAAAACCTCGGTTATTGGTATCGGTCCAAATCACGGATTCGAAAAGCCCTAGATTCCAGCGATTGGTGATATTCAAACTCAAATAATGATTCGCCATATATTTGGTAGCATACGTCCGTTCGAGTGTGACTTCAGGGCGTACATCTTTGAGCCACATATAGGTATTAGTGTATTTTATTTTCCAAAAATTGGTATTGATTTTAAAGTAAGGATACGGACTTGCTCCGTCACTTTCGAAAATCGAACGGTAGCCATCGCCAATAAAATTGCGACCATAACCCAATTGCAGATCGATAAATTTCGCTGGGGCAAAAGTCAAATTGGCATCAGCCGAAGGAAAATCGTAGGCATCGGTTTTGAAATCTTTGGCAATTCCAATTCCAGGAATAATCGCCGGATTTCCGCCTGCAGGCCTAATTGCTTCAGCATACCGATTGTAATAATCAGCAAAACGCCCTTGACTTTCGTATATGGTTGTGGTAAAATTAAGTTGTTTCCCCAATCCCCCACTCAAATTGATGCCTCGAGTATTAACGAAGGTGTTCACTTGATTCTTGCCCGAAGCTGTACCCAATTGCAAATCGAAAATTGGATTGACGATAAACCAATAGTCTTCGCCTTGAATTTCGACTAAATTTTCATTCCACAATTTCCGTCCCCACCAGCTGGTTTTGTTTTTCTTTATCTTTTCGTTTGCTTCGATAAGATTGTAATATTTGGCCACTTCTACATAAGTATACGGTTTAGAAGCGGTGTGATTATTGGCTCCCACTTGATTCATCGCAGGATCGAAATGCGCATAATAACTGTGGGAAAAGGGCACATTCAAATGACTGTTGAATTGCGGATTGTTGAATTTTTTATAGACAATACTATCCAATTCTGTAAGTTGTTTAGGAATTACTTTTGCAGTTTCTGCCAAAGCAATGGCTTCAGAAGCTTGCTGTTCTTTACTTTTCAAAGGGATAGTTATGGTAATATTGTATTGAGAAAAAGTGGGATTCCCATTGTAGGTGGCAGGTTTAATCTTTGGAAATTTAGCAAAAACCCTTTTGGCTTCTTTTATCAAAGCGTCATCGACAGCATTGACATAAATAACCTTGAAAACGCCCTCTTTATCTACTTCGAATAGGACTTTTACATTGCCTTTGAAATTATTTTGAACTAAATTTTCAGGAACTACAAAATTTTGAAATATAAAATCTTGCACCTCATTATAAAAACAGTTTTCTAATGCTGCGGATTGTAAAGATTCACATTTTGGAAAAACAGGAAATTGATTGGCAGAAACCACCGATTGTTTGACACCAATTTTCTCTTCTTGAGCGAAAGTTGCACAGGTGCAAAACGATAAAACTAAGGCCAACAATCCTTTTTTCATATTTTTCAAAATTATTAACTTATTTGACAATACTGGGTTTGTTGCGAAAATTACAACCATTTAATAAATAAAAGTACATTATTTTAAACCATTTAGCGCATTAAGAAAATTAAGTTTTGCAGTATATGCTTAATGACAAAAAAGAAGTAAACTTAATGTCCTTAATGGTTTAAAAAAAATGAATGTTGACAACTTTTCCAGTAGAACTATTTATTTAGTAACCTCCTTCCGCTTTTTGACCATTGGCAATGGCTTTAGCTCCTGAAGTGCCAATTCTTTTCACCCCCAACCGAATCATTTCGACCGCTTCCTCATAGGTTCTGACACCTCCTGCCGCTTTTACTGGAAGTGGATTGGCATTCTCAAGCATAATTATAATGGAAGGAACCGTGGCGCCGTTGGGCAAATTATTTTCTGTTTTATAAAAACCAGTGGAGGATTTCACAAAAACGGAAGGGTAATTTTCTTCTTTAAAATGAGTGATAACCAAGTTTTTTATCAAGGCCGAAAGTTGCATAATTTGTTTGTCGGTGAGTGCTGCCACTTCGATAATCCATTTGACAACTTTGTTATTGGCTAAGCCTAATTGTGTACATTTTAGAATTTCTTCTTTGACCAAATCTACATTTCCGACTTTGAAAGCTTCGTAATTGCAAACAAAATCGAGATCATCGGCTCCGTCCTGAATCGCTTGAGTAGCTTCGGCTAATTTGGCCTCTAGTCCTGCTTTGCCTTCTGGAAAATCGATTACGGTTCCTATTTGAACAGCGGAATTGGCTCCGGTAATCATTGTTTTGGCCAACGAAACCATATCAGGGCGAATCATAATCAGCTTGAAATGTTCATCGATGGCCTCTTGAATAAATTCTTTGGCAATAATGGTGTTTTCTGCCTCAGTAAGTCCCGCTTGTGAAGGTGTTTTTAAATAAGTTGAATCTAAATACTGCTTGATATTCATCGGGTATCTTATTATTTGCGTTAGATTTTATCAATAATCCTATAATACGAATTCAACAAAATGATAGAAATTATAGCCAAAGACGCTCCTATGGTATTCGCTAAAACATCAATTACATCGGCACTTCTGGTCAAGGTAACATATTGCTGCAACAGTTCGATGGAAATTCCAAAAACAAGCGAAAAACCAAAGGACAAAATCAGCGAATTGGAGTAATTAGAACTATTCCATCTCTTTTTAAAATACAAAAACCAAAGGGTGGTAAATACAAAATGAAAAACTAAGTGTACGAATTTGTCGATATAGGGCAGGCTTATTTGCGGAATATCTTTGGCGTTTTCTAAACAAAAAAACAAGATAACCCCTGACCAAAACAAGGCTGCGACCAAAAAGACCTTTTTACGCACCAATCAGTTCTTTGTAGGACTCGCTCGAAAGTAGCGAATCTATTTCCGCCGGATTGGCAATTTTCACTTTGATCATCCAGCCAGCGCCATAAGGATCAGTGTTTACACTTTCAGGATTGCTTTCTAAATCATCATTAAATTCGATGATTTCTCCAGCTAATGGAAGAAATAAATCCGAAACTGTTTTGACCGCTTCCACGGTTCCAAAAACTTCGTCTTTATCCAAGGTTTGGTCCAAAGTTTCTACTTCAACATATACAATATCACCTAATTCTTTCTGCGCAAAATGAGTAATTCCTACTGTTGCGATGTCACCGTCAATGCTTACCCATTCGTGATCTTTGGTGTACTTTAAATTTGCTGGTACGCTCATAATTATTTTAGATTGCAGATTGCAGATTTTAAATTGCAAATCCTAGATTATAAATTAATATATTTTAGACTTTTCCGTTGCTATTGCCATTGGCCTTTTGTTGGAAATTTCATTGCGCAAATGTAGCAATCTTCTATTCAAAAATTGCTTCCGATGCCAAAATTAATTTCCGAAATTATATCGCAATGTAAACCCAGAACGAATGTTGGTCAAGGGAAATGATGTCGATACAACAGCTTGCGAAAACGCATGGTCATAATAGAAAATCGCCGTCAAGTTTTTACTAAAAGAATAATCAGCGGTTAGTTTTATTGACCAAATGTCTTGCCCACCGGCTAATTGATTGTTATCGTAGTCCAAATACCTAACGATAGTTTTATTGTTACGATACGACAAATCGGCTTTTATGATGATATCACTTTTTATAATTCCTGTCGGATTATCGGCTAGGCTTGAAGAGAAAATAACATCTTTTATGCGATAGCCCATTCCTACGATATATTCTACTCCTTTGACTTCGGTCAATAAATTATTATCAAAACTCATCGATAATGCCCGATCTTTTTTGATTTCGGTTAAGATTTTTAATGAATTTTTCAACTCGAAATCCATTCGAAGAAGTGGATTAAATTGCTCTACTAAATTCACGTTCGACATAATAGTTTGGTTGTAATAATTTCCACCCAAATCGACCCCATTCGGGTTTTTATCATATTCAAAATTAGAACGGAAGGCATTAATCGTATAGGACGCTCTATAATTTTGTTGTAATGAGAATCGTTTGAAATTGTTTTTGAAAAAAGTATAACGCATCAAACCATTGTATTTAATCGCCCAATTGGGCACCGGAAAACTTTTGAAAATCCCCAGTGAAACACTCGAAGCACTTTCGCCTGAATAGGCAGCCAAAAAAGCGGGTAACAACACTGCCTGATTGTTTTTGCCAAAACCTTTAGGATAGCCTTCGGCATCAATATTAGCTGGATTATTGATGTCAATTCCCCTTTCTGTCGCCAATCGGTTGGCAATTGGCAATCTATTACTTCTAAAATCATCAAAAGCTGCCGATGTATTTTCGTCGCTAGCCGAAAACGAAGTTTTTATCAATATAGTCGAAATCGAAAACATTCCATAATTATAGGGAGATCTCGAATTATATATCCCATTGCTTACATCGTATTGTTCTGAAAAGTTCTCCGAATAAGATCGGTCTAGTGATAAATCAATTTTCAAATCGGGCAACAAATCTATATTTACCGTTGACTTAAATATTTCATTGCTTACCTGCGTATAGTTTTGGTTAAAATCGGGATAAGCCGTAAGCCAACCGTTTTTGGCCGCTTCGTAGCGCACATCGTCCTGACTTCCAAAAACAAATCCAATAGTTGGTTTTGAGGTTCCAAAGAAACCAACTCCGGGAGTATATCCTGGCAAAACAGTCCCGCTATTTTTAGTATAATTCGCTTGAATGGTTTTCACACTAGTCAGAATACCGATTAATCCATTGACAAAATCATTGTTTCGGGGCTCTTTAACATTGGTATCCGTTAGTTTTTCGCCCGGTTTCGGTGCTGCTGCTTTTGGTTTTGGTTTTAATGCCGAACGCTTTGTCAATCCTATATATTTGTAAAACAAATCCATGTTCAAATTCGCATTTATATTGTGAGAAATGGCATTTTGAATGGTATTTCCTAGATTATAATCAACACCTCCAATATTGATTTCAGACAATGCCACCGAAGCGCGCTGCCAACTGTAGTCGCCCGTGTAGGAGTAATTAGCCTTTATAAAACTGAATACCGGTATTTTGTCTAATGGGATTTCATAATTCAAGACCAATTGTTGCATATGGAAATTAGATTGCCCCACATTGAAATAACTATCCCAAATGTTCAAATCATCAATTGGCACATTGTTTTCATCCAAATAATTTTTGACGATATTCGTTGAGGAGGCTTTGTAATTGAATTTCAGGTTTTTAGTCATATTATAATTAAATCCATAATTATAATTAAACGCATAATTTCTTCTGTACAAAGGATCCAGACCAATACTTTTATCATCCAATTCTACTTGTCGGAATTGCTGACGATTGTATTGTCGTAAAATATTGGTATTGAAATTGAAATTGGTAGGCAAATAATTGAAATTGAAATCGCTTAAGGCTTTCCAATAGCTACTTTTCTTCGTGAATTTTGATTTCTTGAAGGGCTCTATGGGTTTGGGTTGAAAACTAAAACCATAATCTACCGCTGTATTGGATTCCTGATTGGTAAACTGCTCTATCTCATAATCGTGGTGCTCCACCTCGTTAAACGACTGCGAAAAAGTAAAGTTTTCTATATCATATACGCGTTGCTTTTGTTCAGCACCTCTATCTTTTCGTACCCCAATAAAATTGATACTTTTTCTTTTGGTATAATCGACTGCTCTGTTTTTGATGTTGTCCTTCTCATCCGCATCGGTCGTGTTATCTAACAGTTGTTTCAATTTGATATCGGCATTAAAAGGGTCGTATTCCGGAGTAATGGTTTCTTCGCCAATGGCATAATTAAAAGGCAAATTCACTTTCCATTTGGCTGGCAATAATTTCCCTAAACTGAAGTTGGTTACGATATTGTATTGCTGTGTATCTTCTCGATTTCTATCGTTGGGACCTTGTTCGATTCCCCCAAATCCGATAGTACTTTTTCTACCTGTTGCTGAAATTGTGGCAAAATCGGCAAAATTAGTATCCACATTCAATACCGCAGCCATACCACGACTATTGTCCATATCGGCAACACGCAGTTCGTTGAACCACACTTCGCCTTTTAAATCTTGTCGATCGTTATTTTTTACCCCTAGCATTAAATTTCGAACCAAGCCAAAATTAGGATTTCCCTTGATACCGATTCTCAATTTATTCGATTTTCCTGCCAATGAAGGATCTAATTCGTCTTCATTTTTGTAATAAATTCCATCCGCTGGCAAAGTACTTGGATCGATGCTCATCGCTTCAATTTTGAGCTGAGTTAGCAAAGCCAATGACAAATCGATTTCGTTTTCGGCGGGCCAGACGGTCTCGGCACTCAAAGCCCCACAATTCGTCCCAACTGAAGGAGCGGCTTGGGTCACCTTCAAAGGAATTTCAATTTGGTAAAAGTTTTGATTGAAGTCATTACCGAAACGAATAAAACCGACCATCTGATTGTCGCTAAGGGCGATTTCACCTGGTAAAGATTCGGCGTGCAAGAACATTTTCAATTTTTTGAACTGTCGCATATCGACACTTACGTTTTTAAACACAGCTCTCGAATCTTCTGGTTCAAGACCATCGCCTGAAACTCGAAGCGACAAGGATTGCTCATTCTGATTGATGACAGAATTCGCATTGTACAATTGCTCTTGTTGCACCCCTGGAGGTATGACATAATTAATAGGGCATCTGTCATTGTTTTCTTGAAGATTTACCGCGAGGACATCGAGAGTGGTTTTGTCATCGTTTGGATCTGGATCATTAGCATCCAAAGTGTTGGCATACCTTCTCCAATCGCCTCTTACTAAATCTAAGGCGCCAAAACGAACTGTAACATTACTATTGAAACCGGTCATAAACATTCTCATAAATCGAATGGACCTAAAATCGGATATGTTTCCAATGGTGTTTTCGGGTTGTGTGACCGGGATTTTAAATTGAATCCATCGGGCATCTGTCACTTGCCCATTGTCCATCGTGATTTGGGTATTTCGAATATCGGTGATATAATTTTGCCCCACGGCCATATTCGGTTTCATATCAATACTGTATTCATAATACGCATTGATGGTATTCATCGTATTGTCGCGGTTGATATCTTCTACATCGGGCTCAGCAGTTGCCGCTCGGTTGGCATCATTTATATCAACAGCAGAATTTCCTTCGACCCCATTGTATTGTTTGTATCGGTCAATAATTCCTCCAGTGCTGTTCAAATAATATTTGTAATCATCGGCTGCCGGATCGGGTTCTGCAGCGTGATTGGTATAAATTGCTGCTTCCTTTGCCCCTGGCAAACCGTCCAAACCTAAATCCTGATTGGTTCGATTCGCGGTATTCACATCAAAGGCGTAAATTAAGGATTGCGAAGCGGGAACATCACCCCAAAGCGGTTGCGGATTTACTTTTACTTGATCTGGACCCAAGCCATTTTCATATTGCTTTCTTCCATCTTTCAGGATATCTTCTGAAATTTCCCCTAAATTGAAATAAATTTTTCCCGTGTTGGTTTTTGGAATTTCACCTGCACCAACATAAGGATCCAATACCCAAAACTGAATGTATTCTACATTTCCCTGTTCGAAATTGGTCGAATTCAACGAACGCATAATCCCCCCAAAATTGTCTTTGGCATTGGTTGACACATTGGTCGCATTATTGTACATGCCCCTTTCAGCAGGAAAATAAGTCAAGTCTAAAGTATTGACCACCTGCGATTGTCCAACGGCGATATCGGTGAGTGGATATAACTCTTCGCTAAAGATTCGTCTAGTGGTATTCAATGACAAATCATCATTCGAAATTCCGGATGGTTTAGTTGTATAAAATACCGGGTCAATAGTGTACCAAGCTAATTTTGCTCTTTTGAAACCATAGCTCAAATCATTGGCAGTGGCATTAAAATCGTACTGACTTTCGGTATCGTTCAAAGGGGTTGATGATAATTTCCAAGCAAATGGCGAACGCATATCGATAGTAGATTGCGAACCTTCAAAATCATCTACATAAATGGTTGATTCTCCTTGAAAACTGTTCCCTTTTGGATCATCAGGTTCCAAAAAGGCAATTTCACCTCGTATCGAAAGGTTGGAAGGCGCATCGGTATCGATGTTTGGCAATTTATTGACCAATCGCGTAAAAAAGGGAATTTCCGATGAATAGTTCCCGTTGAAACCAAACATATTATTGTTGACTACCTCCTGTCCGAAGCTCGATTTTTGAGTAAAGGGTCTTTCGTTCAATTTCAAAAAAGTGGCTCCAAGTAAAAATTTATCCGAAATTTGATGTTCGACATAAACACCAAAAAATCGTTTGGTTTGCTGTCCAAAAATAGAATTGTTTTCTAATGAAACGCTAATTGGCGTGTTCGAAGCCTGAAGTGATGGGTCCAAAATCTGAACTCTTCCCAGTTGATAATTCACGCTATAATCAATTCCTTCGACCAAAACTCTTCCTCCGGCAGTAACCACCACCGAACCTCTAGGCACGTTGAAAGCCCCTATTGGAATTCCATCTCCACCTGTCGATTTGTATTTTCCTCGCAACAAGAATTTGTTTTTGTCTGCGTCTTGCAATGCTCCGGCTTGTGTGTTGGCATACATATTTCGGAACACATATTTTTTCTGATTGGGATTGTAGGTGTTGCCATCCTTGTAATCTTCGCCAGCGCCATTAGATAATTTGGAGAATAACAATTCACCAAAAGGTTCTTTGGTGGTGAATATGATACGACCGTTTTGAGTGTCGATTGTCATTCCCTGCATAAAATCGAAGAAACCATCCCCGCCAGCTTGTGGGTCATTATTAAAATTCAATTTATCTAAATTGAAAACTTTCAACAAAGGAGTTTCAGCCACTTCATTTCCTTGCGTTGGATTGGGTGGAAACGAGCTGCCCGTGACTGGTGTAATATAATTGATTGGCGAAGGATCGGTGTACAGGATGTTGAATCTGAAGTTTTCTTGTTTCAACTGATACGCTCCCGGAATTTGATAAATATTTTTCATCATCAAGTTCCAAACCGGATTTTTGACATTGGTCAAATTACTTTTCAACATTTTCAACACCAAACTTTGAGAAATAATGGCTTGGTCTGCCTGCGAGGTTCCAGTTACAAGTGTTGCATCGACTCCATCATTTCCAAACTCCCCTACTTGATACACTTTCTCTCCAATGGTATATTGATAAGCCACGGCCAGTACTTCATCGTTTGCCAATCGCTGTTGCAGGGAAATATACCCCAACTGAGGGTGAAAAGTATATTCGTTGGCATTCAATTTTCGGGCATTCTCAAGTTTACCGTAATCAGCCCCTTCATTGACAGTAACATTAAACCCAGAACCAGAAGTAGCAATTTCACGGATATTTTTGTTCAACAAACCAGTACCCGCATCGATTTGCGCCGGATCATAGTCATTATTGGTATTGTCTGCAGGCGAGTCGATGGGATTGTTAAACATTCCCGTTGAAGGGTCTAAAACGACCACCTCGCTGTCTTGTAAACCCGTCAATTGTGCTTCACCTAAATCCTGAAGCGCAATGATATTTCTGAGATTGTTGTTGGTCGTGGTGACTCGATTTTGCTTGTTGGTCACCCAAATTTCAAGTCTGGTTATTTGCACTCTACTATCAATGAAGGGATAGTTTTTGAGTGCTGCATCGTATTTATTTCTAAAATATTGCGAAAGGAAAAAGTGTCGGTCATTGTCGTAATCCAAAGCAAATAATTCGAAGTCCTGCACCGTTCCGCCACCTTCGGCAACTACGGTTTTGGTTTGTGATTTTTGTTCAGAGAAAACGCCCGTAATACTGGTTTTACCAAATTGCAATTTGGTTTTTACTCCAAACAAACTTTGAGCTCCCTTAATTAGGGAACTGTTCAAAGGCATATTGACATTTCCGACTTCAATTTTTTGAATGATATCGTCCTCAGTGGGCGTGTATTCCAACTTGACTAAATTTTGGAAGTCGAAAGTAGATTGGGTGTCGTAATTGACATTGACATTGAGTCGGGTTCCTACTTTCCCCATTAAACTCATACTGATTCTCTGATTGAAATCGAATGCTATTACCGACCTATTTCTTGGAGAAAATGCGGGATTATCCTGTTTGGTGTATCGGAGACCGAAATCCATTTCGACAGATCCCGTTGGCTTGATGTCGATGGTATTACTACCAAAAATCGTTTCAAAAAGCCCTGATTTGATGTAATATCTTGGCAATAAGTCTTTCTTTGCTTGGTCATTATCGCCTTTTTTACCGTCGATCGCATCCAGTTTATCTCGAAAATAGTTGCGCATCGATTCTTTTCTTACTCGGTCTTCGTACTCTTTTGGAGTCAAAATCGAAGGGTAACTCGTGGCGAAGTCTCCAAAGGTTTTCGACAAAATATACATGCCCGTCGCGGGGTCGTAGGAATACGCCTTAACAATACTTTGAGGGTCTTTAATCTCAATTTTTCCGGTAGAATATCCCGCAGGAACCGTGTCTTGAGGGACCGGATTTACTTGAGCCTGCGAAACAAAACCACAAAATAATAGCAATAAAAACGCAGCAATTTTATACACGTAAGATACTTTGTTTATAGGGTATAACTTCAACTTTTATAAGTTTTTTAAAGCTTGCTTAATAATAAATTCAACCGTACTCTCCGGAGCTTCTTTGATGATTTTTTCGACAACTCGTTCGGATGCTTTGCGAACAAAACCTAAAACCTCCAAAGCAGATAACGCTTCATCTCTATTTGTATTGCTTTGTGACATCGAAACTTCGTCTAAATCGTATAATTTTAGCACCTTTTCTTTCAAATCGAGTATCACCCTTTGGGCAGTTTTGCTCCCAATGCCTTTTATGGATTGAATGGTTACCACATCGCCAGAGGCAATGGCATTTGTAATTTGTTTGGGATCTAATGACGACAACATAGTTCTGGCGATACTGGCGCCAATTCCGGAAACCGACAATAATAATTTAAAAATTTCTCGCTCTGATTTTTCTACAAAACCAAATAAAGTATGGGAGTCTTCCTTAATTTGAAGATGGGTAAACAATTTGATATAATCCGTAGCCGGAAGCAGCGAATAGGTATGCAAGGAAATATTCACTTGATACCCTATTCCTCCGCAGTCGATTACAACTTGAGTTGGTGTTTTTTCAACCAGTTTTCCTTGCAAATGTGCTATCATACAACGCTATAAATGTGCCCAAATATAACAAAACTTATATAAATTTTTGCCAAATTTATATAAGTCCTGCTATTCCCTAAAAAATAATCTATTTTTTAGATTTTTTCTTTTCTAATTCTTGTGCATCAATTACTGCAATTGCTGCCATATTGACCATTTCTTCGACACTGGCACCCAATTGAAAAATGTGTACCGGTTTGCCCATACCTAACATTATAGGCCCAATAGAATCGACCTTGTTCAATTCTTTCAATAGTTTATACGTAATATTTGCTGCTTCAAGATTTGGGAAAATTAGGGTATTTACTTTCTTGCCCGCTAATTTTGAAAACGGAAATTTAGCCGCTAACATATCTTGATTCAGTGCAAAATCAGCTTGAATTTCTCCATCAATAATCATCTCCGGATGATGTTTGTGCAAATAATCCACCGCTTCTCGCACTTTGCTTGCGCTATCATTGGTTGAAGATCCAAAATTCGAAAATGAAATCATGGCAATCACAGGTTGAACTCCGAACAATTTGGCCACTTTAGCAGTCATAATAGCAATTTTCGCCAATTCTTCTGCCGTTGGATTCGTATTGATGGCGGTGTCCGACATAAACATCGGACCACGGCTGGTCATCATCATATTGGTTGTTGCAATTAGAGATACCCCAGGCTCCTTATCAATTAGCTGCAACATCGGTTTTACTACTGAGGGATAACTTCTGGAATATCCAGTCAATAGCGCATCGGCTTCGCCTTGATTGACCATCATAGCGGCAAAATAATTCCGTTCGCGCATTAAATTTTCAGCATCAAATAAAGAAATGCCTCTTCTTTGTCTGGTTTTCCAATAGGCTTTGGCAAATTTATTTTTTCTAGTAACTTCTTCTTGGGTTTTAGGGTCAATAATGGGAACATCGGCATCAAAACCAAGTTCTTTTTTCAACTCCAGAATAATATCTTTTTTCCCTAACAATATGGGGAATCCGATTCCTTCTTCAAATACAATTTGAGCCGCTTTGAGCACATCCAAATGATCTGCTTCGGCAAAGACAATTCTTTTGGGGTTCGATTTGGCTCTATTGATAAGCATTCGCACCATTTTATTGTCGCTTCCCATACGATCCAACAGCTCCTCTTCGTATTTTTTCCAATCTTGAATAGGATTTTGGGCTACACCAGATTCCATGGCTGCTCGCGCCACCGCTGGGGCGACCTTTGCAATTAACCTTGGATCAAAAGGCGAAGGAATGATATAATCGCGACCAAAGGTCAGTTTTGTGGCACCGTAAGCAATATTCACTTGTTCCGGAACACTCTCTTTCGCCAAAGCAGCGAGAGCATGAACAGCGGCCATTTTCATTTCTTCGTTGATCTTAGTTGCCCGAACATCCATCGCTCCTCTAAAAATATAGGGAAAACCAAGCACATTATTCACTTGATTAGGATGATCCGAACGGCCAGTTGCCATAATAATGTCTTTGCGCGTTTCGATTGCCAAATGATAATTGATCTCTGGATTTGGGTTTGCCATCGCAAAAACAATAGGATTATCGGCCATTCCCAATAACATTTTCGGTGTCATAATATCGCCTGAGGATAAGCCGAGAAAAATATCCGCACCTACCAAAGCCTCTTCAAGACTCATTGGTACTTTATCGGTAGCATAAACCAATTGCATTTCGGATAAATTGGGATTGTCTTTGGTTAAAACTCCTTTGCTGTTAAACATCAATATGTTTTCGACTTTTAAGCCTAATAAGACATACATATTGGCACAAGCTATAGCAGCTGAACCTGCTCCAGAAACGACCATTTTTAAATCTTCAGCTTTTTTTCCGGCCAATTCCACAGCGTTAATTAATGCTGCCGATGAGATAATGGCTGTTCCGTGTTGATCGTCGTGCATCACGGGAATATTTAGCTCCTCGACCAATCTTCTTTCAATCTCGAATGATTCTGGCGCTTTGATATCTTCTAGATTGATACCTCCGAAGGTGGGTGCTATATTTTTGACGGTTTGAATAAATTCTTCTACATCTTTGGTATCCACTTCAATATCGAAGACATCGATGCCTGCAAAGATTTTAAACAACAATCCTTTGCCTTCCATCACGGGTTTTGAAGCCTCTGGACCAATATCGCCAAGACCCAAAACGGCAGTTCCATTTGATATTACGGCTACTAAATTCCCTTTTGAAGTGTATTTATATACATTATTTACATCTTTAGCAATTTCTAAACAAGGTTCAGCAACTCCGGGTGAGTACGCTAAGGATAAATCTCTTTGGGTGGCATGTTTTTTGGTGGGGACAACCTGAATTTTTCCAGGTGTAGGTTTTGCATGATATAATAATGCTTCTAATCGTTTACTATTCTTATCCATTACTTTAATTTTAATTCTGACACCCAAAGATAACAGATTTAGACCAAACAGCCGGCTTTTTTATGCCCCTTTGTCGTACAAAAACAGATATTTCAGTAATAAAAAAAATAGCTGCAAATTTTGCAGCTATTTGAATAATTCTTTGATAATAGTTTATGATTTTCCTCCACTGATATAGGAATCCAAGTACTGAATTGTTTCTTTTTGTAAATCTATAATGGATTTTACAACGTCACCGATGGATATAATTCCAATTATGGTTTCATTATCTAAAACAGGTAAATGTCTGATCTTTTTGGTATACATCAACTCCATACAAGATTCCAAATTGTCATCTGGTTTTACTGTAATTACATCGCTTGCCATAATTTCTTGCACCAAAGTCTCCTTCGACGATTTATCTTTTAAAGCAATTTTCCGTGCATAATCCCGTTCCGAAAATATCCCTTTCAAAATAGTATCTTCTACTACCAAAATCGCTCCAATGTTTTTTTCGCTCATACTCACCAAAGCGTCGTAAACTGTAATTGTAGGCAATACCGAATAGACTTCTTTTCCCTTTTTCGCTAATATTTGATTGACTGTCATAATAGTAAAGTTTAATTTGATTATAAAATTATAATTTTTTTTTAATTAACCAACATAGTAACCCAATATTTAGAAATAATCTATCGGTTTTTCGTTTCTTTCAAAAAATCGATATTCCTACTGATCCCTGAATACTTCGTCCTTTTTAATGGAGAGTTTTTAAAAACTGTCTTGAAGGTTTCTTCGGTAATTTCTTGCCAATCTTTTTTGGACATAGAAAGCAGCTCCTTATTCGGATTGAAAAGGGGTTCGCTATGTGCTTTCGAAAATCGATTCCAAGGACAAACCTCTTGGCAGACATCGCAACCAAAAATCCAATCATCCAATTTTCCCTTCATCTCAGTCGGAATGTTTTCTTTGAGTTCGATCGTGAAATAGGAAATACATTTGCTTCCATCCACCACATATGGCGCTACAATGGCTTGGGTGGGACAAGCATCAATACAGGCTGTACAAGCACCACAATGATCGGTAGTAGGTGTGTCATAATCTAATTCCAAATCAATAATAAGTTCAGCGATGAAATAAAAAGAGCCTAGTTTTTGGGTTAGTAAATTGCTGTTTTTACCAATCCAACCCAACCCACTTTTGGCCGCCCAAGCTTTGTCTAAAACCGGAGCCGAATCGACAAACGCTCGACCTGAAACTGCCCCAATAGTATCTTGAATGAAATGGAGTAATTCCTTCAGTTTTTCTTTGATGACAAAATGATAATCCTGTCCGTAAGCGTATTTAGAAATTTTATAAGAGTCTTCATTTTGAAGCTCAGAAGGGAAATAATTTAATAAAAGAGAAACCACGCTTTTGGCATCATCGACTAATAAAGTTGGATTTAAACGTTTGTCAAAATGGTTCTCCATATAGGACATTTGACCGTTCATTTGCTTATTTAGCCAATGTTCTAATCGAGGCGCTTCTTCCTCCAGAAAACCCGCCTTGGATATGCCACAAGACAAAAAGCCGAGGCGTTTAGATTCGGCCTTAATAAAAGAAGTATAGCGGGAAGCAGGAAGATGGGAGCTAGAAGTTGGAAGATGGGAGCTAGAAGTTGGAAGATGAGAGCTGCTAGATGGGAGTTGGGAATTAGCGGGAATCATAACTATTTCAATTTAGATTTAAATGCTATAGTCATATTCATCAAATCAAATGAATCCTTATAAAGTTTATCAAAAACGGCATCATTAATGTAGTTCCTTCGCTTTGCTTTATACAAACAAGTAACTACCTCGGCTAATGATCTGACAGAATAGCCTAAAAATCGATTAAACTCCGCATTAGATTGCTCTATTGACCCTTCGGAAATATTTAGCGCTACAGAGTCTGAAGCTCGCAACATTTGGGAAGCAAGATTAAACATGTCATGTTTTGGAAATTCTTTAATGACAGCATTAATTTCTTCTCCAAAATCCATTGATTTCTGCCAGATGATTAACTTTTCGAATTTAAAACTCATACTTTTGTTTTTTTGTTAGAAGCTGGGAGTCGGAAGTTGGAAGTGCTTCCATCTCCTAGCTTCCCTCTTCCAACTTTCCATTAAAAAAGCCCTCCCTGAATATTAGTTTTCACTTTGCCAAGATGTTTGTATGCTTTTTCGGTCACTTCTCTTCCTCTAGGTGTCCGCATAATAAAACCTTCCTGAATTAGGAAAGGCTCATAGACTTCTTCGATGGTTTCGCTACTTTCGGATACGGCTGTCGCCAAAGTAGATAAACCCACCGGACCCCCTTTGAATTTATCAATAATAGTGTTTAGAATTTTATTATCCATTTCGTCTAAACCGTGGGCATCGACATTCAACGCTTTTAAGGCATAGCGAGCAATTTCGATATCGATGGTTCCATTTCCTTTAATTTGCGCAAAATCACGCACTCTACGCAACAAAGCATTGGCTATACGAGGTGTTCCTCTACTGCGACCTGCTATTTCGATAGCGGCTTCCATAGAAATGGGCATTTTAAGAATCGATGCGCTTCTTTCGACAATGGTCGTTAAAAGTTCGGTGGTGTAATACTGCAAACGAGAGGATATTCCGAAACGGGCTCGCATTGGAGCAGTCAATAATCCAGAACGCGTGGTGGCACCAATTAAGGTAAACGGATTCAAATTGATTTGAACAGTTCTAGCGTTTGGACCCGATTCAATCATAATGTCTATTTTGAAATCTTCCATTGCCGAATACAAATACTCTTCGACGATGGGACTCAAACGATGGATTTCATCAATAAACAAAACATCTCTTTCTTCGAGATTTGTCAAAAGACCAGCCAAATCCCCGGGTTTATCTAAAACGGGGCCGGAGGTAATTTTAATACCTACTTGCAACTCATTGGCCAAGATATTGGCCAGAGTAGTTTTTCCTAAACCTGGAGGTCCGTGAAAAAGGGCGTGATCCAGGGCTTCATTTCGTTGATTGGCCGCTTGAACAAATACTTTCAGGTTTTCGAGTATCTGGTCCTGACCTGCAAAATCGTCAAAAGACAAGGGTCTTAATCTCTTTTCGAGATCCAGTTCTTCAGGATTATAGTGGCTGTTTGTTGGGTCTAAATTTTCATTCATTTTACAAATATAACAAAGATATCCGCCAATAAAAATACCCCCAAATAGTGTCTAAACTTTTGGGTTCAGTCTAATTGCGAGGCATTTTGATTAAATATAGAAGCAAAATCTACTATTTCAAAGCTTCCACTTTAGCTTTCACTTCTTCTAATGAACCTTCAAAAACCTGAATGTTATCCTTTCCGTTTTCGGTAGTAGTTACTTTGGCTTTTGCTTTTCCGTTTTCATTAGACAGTTCAACTTTGATATTTTTTTCCATTGCTTCTTTTTTAGCACAACAAGCTTTTTCGGTCGTTGGAGCAATAAATTTTCCGTTAGCATCGTAATGTGACATACACATTTCTTTTTGCTCAGGAGTACATCCTTTTTCGTCGCACATTTTGGCACATTCGTCTTTGGTCATTGTGGCACATTTAGACATGTCACATTTGCCCATCATTCCTCCTGCAGCGCTAGATGATTTCATCTCCATTGAACATTTCATCACTTTATTTTCGGCGGCATTGCCATTGCCCAAAATTGGCGCTATTACCAATCCAATCAAACAAGTCAATTTTATCAAAATGTTCATTGATGGTCCAGAAGTATCTTTGAACGGATCTCCAACCGTATCGCCAGTTACAGCTGCTTTGTGCGCTTCTGATCCTTTGAAACTCATTAATCCATCCACTAAAACGCCTGCTTCGAAAGATTTTTTAGCATTGTCCCAAGCTCCACCGGCGTTGTTTTGAAAAATAGCCCAAACTACTCCAGAAACCGTAACTCCCGCCATATAACCTCCAAGCATTTCGGCTACCATTGCATTGGAGTTGGCGTCATTCATATACACTAATTTACCAATCAAGACAATTCCTATTGGGAAACCTATAGTTAAAATTCCAGGCAACATCATTTCATGCAAAGCGGCTTTAGTCGAAATATCAACACATTTTGCGTATTCAGGTTTACCTGTTCCTTCCATAATTCCTGGAATTTCTCTAAACTGACGACGCACTTCGTTCACCATATCCATAGCGGCTTTTCCTACTGAATTCATTACTAAAGCGGAGAAAACTACCGGAATCATTGCCCCTATGAACAACATTGATAGTACGGGTGCTTTAAAAATATTGATACCGTCGATACCTGTAAATGTAACATAAGCTGCAAACAAACCTAACGAAGTCATCGCAGCCGAAGCAATGGCAAATCCTTTTCCAGTAGCTGCGGTTGTATTTCCAACAGAATCTAAAATATCGGTTCTGGTACGAACTTCTTTAGGTAACTCGCTCATTTCGGCTATTCCACCAGCGTTATCTGAAATTGGGCCAAAAGCATCGATTGCCAATTGCATCGCCGTTGTAGCCATCATAGCTGAAGCAGCTAAAGCAACACCGTAGAATCCTGCAAAAAAATATGAAATCCAAATGGCTAATGCCAAAACAATTACTTTAGGAAAGGTGGACAGCATTCCTGTTGACAAACCTGCAATAATATTAGTTCCCGCACCCGTGGATGATTTGGCAACAATGGCCAAAACAGGTTTTGTTCCCAAACCAGTAAAGTATTCCGTAACCGACGATATAATTGCACCCACTACCAATCCAACGATGGAAGCATAAAAAACTCTAATCGAAGCGACTTCTTTGATCCCTTCACCAAAGAAATTCATGTTCATTTTTTCAGGCAACATATAGTCAATCAAGAAATAACATGAAGCGGCTGTCAATAAAATTGACACCCAGTTTCCAATATTAAGTGCTTTTTGAACCTCAGCTTCTTTCGCATTATTATCGGTGATTTTCACTAACATAGTTCCAATCATAGAAAACAAAATTCCGAAACCTGCGATAGCCATTGGTAATAAAATAGGCCCAATTCCGCCAAAAGCATCTTGAATGTTTCCGCCCATATCTTTGATAACGTAATTACCCAATACCATTGTAGCAAGTACAGTTGCCACATAAGAACCAAATAAATCGGCTCCCATTCCCGCAACATCTCCTACGTTGTCGCCCACATTATCAGCGATAGTTGCCGGATTTCGCGGATCGTCTTCAGGAATTCCAGCTTCAACTTTACCTACAATATCCGCTCCAACATCGGCAGCCTTTGTATAAATTCCACCACCAACACGGGCAAACAAAGCAATAGATTCGGCACCAAGTGAGAAACCGGCTAAAGTTTCTAAAACAGTAGTCATATCTTCGGTGGAAGTCCAAACGCCACCCATATAAACATTATAAAGGATAATAAAAAAACCTGTGAGTCCTAAAACGGCCAATCCAGCAACGCCTAAACCCATAACCGTTCCGCCGCCAAAAGACACTTTTAAAGCGTGTGGCAAACTCGTTCTGGCTGCTTGTGTGGTTCTAACATTGGTTTTTGTTGCTATTTTCATTCCCAAATTCCCAGCAAAAGCAGAGAAAATAGCGCCAAAAATAAAAGAAACCACAATTAAAATATGCGATGAATTCCCAGGCAAGAAAGTTAGTCCTGCCAAAACGATACTGGCAACTATAACAAATACCGTCATCAATTTGTATTCTGCTTTCAAAAAAGCCAAAGCGCCTTCGTGGATATACTCTGAAATTGCTGCCATTTTACCATCACCGGCATCTTGTTTTAAAACCCAAGCTCTTTTGATCGCCATAAAAACCAATCCTACTAATGCCAAAATTATTGGCACGTAAATCATAATTGTGTTCATAAAAATAAATTTAATTTAATTTTGAGGTTGTGAAATTATTATGTTTCAATGCAAACGTAGTATATTGAAACTAATAAAGCAATACTCAAATGCATGAATATTGCTTTATCAAAAAAAATATTTATAATATTTTACTAAATCTTAAATAAATCGTCCGGTTTATTCTCAAGTTGATTAAAACGTTCGGTACATTCCTCTATAATGTCCAATGCTTGACTCAAATCACCCCAACCTTCTACATCGACAATTTTGTGCTCCAAATCTTTGTAGACTTGAAAGAAATGTTCGATTTCTTTGAGTAAATGTGGATTAATATCTGCTAAATCGTTCAATGAATTCCAAATTGGGTCTGATACTGGTACACAAATAATTTTTTCATCTGGTCCTTTATCATCGGCCATGTGGAAAACGCCGATTGGCTTCACTTCCATCACACAACCCGGGAAAGTAGGCTCGTTGATTAGAACCAAAACATCTAGTGGATCACCATCTAAGGCCAATGTTTGTGGTATAAATCCGTAGTCTGCCGGATACATCATCGAAGAAAACAACATTCTGTCGAATCGAATTCTCTTGAGTTTGAAATCATATTCATACTTATTTCTACTTCCTCTTGGTATTTCTATAAGAACATCAAAGGATTTGTATTTGTCTTTTAACATTTTGGTTTATTTTTAATTTGGTGCAAAAATAGATAAACTCAGAACTTCTGCAACATAAAATCGATAAATAGCCTATTTCAGCGTTTAAACAACCTTTCAATACACTACTTTCCTATTCCTTTTACTCAAATAATAATGCCACAACAGAAAAGTTGCCAAAGACTTGTGCGGACTCCATTTGGAAACATAAATTTCCATATCATGTTTGTCGTGTATGTCAAGTAGTTCTTTGATGGTATTTAGTACTGCGACATCGCCAAGGGGAATGATGTCGGGCGCTTGAAGCGAAAACATCAAATAAATGTCGATGGTCCAATGGCCAATACCTTTGATTTTGATTAATTCTTCTCGAACTTCCTCAGCCGATTTAGTTGCCAGACTTTCTAAATCAATGTGATGGTTGATTATCGAATGGGATAATGCCTTAATATAGGACGTCTTTTGTCGGCTTACGCCAAGACTACGAAACTCCTCGTCCGAAAAAGAAAGTAGCGATTCTGGAATAAATTGTGGTTGTTTTGATTTTAATTTTAAAAAAGTAGCTTTGGCTGAATCGATAGAAACTTGCTGTTCGAGAATTAATAACACTAAAGTTTCAAACCCTTGCGGTCGTTTGGGAATTGTTGGCAAACCATACTTTTCAATAATGAGTTTGAAAATGAGGTCTGTTTCTGAAAGATATTTGATGGCCTTATTCATATCAGAAATAAAATCCAAAAGAGATTTTTGTGGCAAATTTATTGGCATCAGGCATATCTAAATAGCTGCCTCTCCAGGAAAAATCTATACGGAATAATTTGAAAATATTGCCAATGCCCGCACTGTATTCCCAATATACTTTGTCCGGCGCATTATAGACTAAACCCGACGCATTGATCGCTCTATTGTCGTCTGAAACCGTCCCGTAAACCGAACGAAAGCCAATGTTTTCGCGCCAATTGAGTTTTCGCATAAAAGGAATTCGGGCAAAAAAACGTCCGTGAAAATCGTGATCCCATTTGAAAGTCACATACTGATCGGTAACGAATTCGTAAAATTGGAGATTGTTAAATGTATTGGCAATGTTGAAAATGGACTGATTCCCCGGAACCACGCTCATCAAACCGAGAGGAATATACCCGAAAGTTTTTCCGGCTTCGATTATAATATCGGAGCGTCCTAATGGGCCAATAATTATGGGTTGTTTGTAATACAATTGCAACTTTTTGTAATTGAAATCGCTTGAAAATAAGTTTTTGAAACCCTGACTGTAGGTGACAAAAATGCTGGTAAAAGGACTATCTGCATTGTATCGTTCGACGCCAAAAGCCACCGGAATCCGATTGGGTGTATATTCTACTTGAAAATTCACCTCGGATTGTTTGACCTGACTCTGAATAGTGGTTTGAGTCAAATCAGTATAATAATCCAAACTAAATTCGGGCGAAGCCGAAATTAAGGTTCGATAGGAAACACCCGCCAAAAAAGTTAAATTTTTGATGGGTTCCATTTCAAATTCAACATTACTCAAATTGACATTGGTCAATTTATTATTACTCCCAACAACCAACAAGCCCGAAGAAGCAAAACTCCTTCCTACAATATCATTGGTTGTCGTGAGCGAAGCCCCAATTTGCTCGATATCGCGCCGATTTCCGGCAGAAATAATAAAACGATTTTTAGGATTCAGCATCCATTTACCGGTCAGTCCGTATTTGAATTTATCATCTTTGAATCCATAAGCGAGATAGCCTTGAACACGCCACGGATCGTTAGGCCCAAAATAGGTTCTAGCTCCGGCTCTAAGGCGTAATCCTTCGACGGAATTTTGTCCAATTACGGAATAAATAGGTCCGTAATCCAACTCCCCCAAATGGATGTAGCCGCTATCTATGATTTCGACCAAACTATACAATTGCTTGAATTTTTTGACCGTTTGCAAAGTATCCAGCATTTTATAGACTCCTTTTTCGTCTTTGGTAAGGCTTTCGAATCGATTTTCTTCCCAATATTCATCTGATTTATTGTAGACGTCTTTGTCTAAATAATTGACTTCCTCTCGGTAGAACTTTTCAGGCTTTTCGATGTTGAATTGATGATCTCGATACAAAGAAGTTCGTTTGCCGTAAACGCCTTTCGAATTCTCCTTCTTGTTGAGTGCGAAATCGGTCATCATATAATCTTTGGTCATCAGAAAAATAGAATCATTCATGACCTCAAATTCCTGTTCGATATAAATGTCTTTCACCCAGTTGATATTGGCACTTCGAGTGGCGGCCATATTTATTTTTTTGATGGCAAAAGTGGTATCGCTTACCCAAAAATCGCCTTTGAAAGTCAATTCGTTTTTGCGTCGTGGATAGAAAACAATATTAAAACACCTTTTGTTATCGATGTAAGCACTATCTCTGAGGACATAATTATACACATCGATTCCGGTTGTCGAGAGTGGACTTGTAAAACTTTTGTCAAAAAAATTCAGGTGATTGTCATAAATATCAAAATCGGTGTACAAATCATTTACAAAAGCTAAAATCTGCTGATTGCCATTGAATCCAGAAGTCTTATTGGCTTTTGTTTTTTCTTTGACCTTTTTCAATTTGTTGTCTCCATAAACATCGACCAAGGCCTCGTTGATAAAAATAGGCAAGTAGGTTTTTCCCGTTATTTTTGAAGTATCGACTTGTTTGAAAATGAATTCCATTCCTTTGAACAAATTGTTTTTCATATAAGCGCTATCGATGCTGTTCATATCAAATTCAATTTTTTCATACTTCTCCATTTGGTATTGATCAAACAAATGAAGGCCGTTTTTGCGTCTTCTTTCCCAAATTTTTCGGAGAATATCTAAAGCTGGATTGTTCTTTTTGGAGGTTTTTCCTCGATAAACTACGACTTCGTTCAAAGTTTGAATCTCCTTGAGTTGAATTTTTAGTTTATAATTGATGGCTTTCTCCAAATCAATTTCCCGATCGGAATAGCCTACAGAGGTAATAATTATGGTTTTATAACTTTTGGGAGATTCTAAATAAAATACTCCGTCTTCACTAGAAACGACACCTTCGCTTGAGTTTTTGAAGGCGACATTGGCAAAAGGAATGGGTTTATTGGATGCATCTACCACGAGACCGCTAACTTTAGTTTGTGAAAATAGCGTGTTCGCAAAACCAACTACTACAACCAGATATAACAAAAAATTCTTGTTCATAATCAAAAAAAAAAACTTCATCAAATTTTAAGCTCTGATGAAGTTTCAAATATAGTTGATTTCTGATATTAGATTGATTTAATCTTCCAATATTCCGAAAAGTTTAACAGCTTATTTATACATTACTTTTTTAACGGCTTTGACAACATCGTCCGCATTAGGCAACCATTCTTTTAGCAAAACTGGCGAATAAGGCGCTGGAGTATCAGCAGTTGTAATACGTTGAATAGGTGCGTCAAGAAAATCGAAAGCTTGTTCTTGAACAATATAGGTAATTTCAGAAGAAACACTCGCAAATGGCCAAGCTTCCTCAAGAATCACCAAGCGATTTGTTTTTCTAACCGAAGTCAAAATAGCATCTTTGTCCATAGGACGAACGGTTCTCAAATCGATAATTTCGCAAGAAATTCCTGCTGCGGCTAATTCATCAGCAGCGATATAAGCTTCTTTGATGATTTTTCCAAAAGAAACGATAGTCACATCAGTACCTACTCTTTTCACATCGGCAACACCAATTGGAACGGTATATTCTCCTTCTGGAACTTCACCTTTATCACCGTACATTTGCTCTGATTCCATAAAAATTACAGGATCATTGTCGCGAATAGCAGATTTCAAAAGTCCTTTGGCATCATACACATTAGAAGGCACCACTACTTTAAGACCTGGAGTGTTTGCAAACCAATTTTCGATAGCTTGAGAGTGTGTAGCACCCAATTGTCCCGCAGAAGCAGTTGGCCCACGAAAAACGATTGGCACATTGAACTGACCTCCGGTCATTTGACGCATTTTAGCTGCGTTATTGATAATTTGATCTATTCCAACTAAACAAAAATTGAAGGTCATATACTCTACAATCGGTCGACAACCATTCATAGCCGAACCTACTGCAATTCCAGTAAAACCGAGCTCAGCGATAGGAGTGTCAATTACACGCTTCTCCCCGAATTCATCTAACATTCCTTTTGACGCTTTATAAGCACCATTGTATTCCGCCACTTCTTCACCCATTAAATATACGGACTCATCGCGACGCATTTCTTCGCTCATGGCCTCACAAATGGCTTCTCTAAATTGTATCGTTCTCATAGTTTTCATAAATGTTCTGTAATTTCGAAGCGCAAAAATAAATATTTTAAATCACTTTACTACATAAATTAACTTTAAAATCGAAACTCTTTACCAATTAATTTTACCCAAAGAGAATCAAAAAAATAAAAAAAATTACGAAATCGATATAATTGTTGAAAAATATTATGCACGCATAGTATATTATTCCAATTAATATTCTAATTTTGTGCATCATTTTAGCAATTTAAACCTTAATTATGAAAATATTAGTCTGCATCAGCCACGTTCCTGATACTACTTCAAAAATCAATTTTACCCATGATGATTCGCAATTTGACTCCAATGGGGTTCAATTTGTCATCAATCCAAACGACGAATTTGGACTCACTCGAGCCATTTGGTTTCAAGAACAACAAGCGGCGACAGTAACCGTTGTGAATGTTGGAGGTCCAGACACAGAACCTACATTGCGAAAAGCTTTGGCTATCGGTGCTAATGATGCCATTCGTGTCAATGCAAATCCAACTGACAGTTTTTTTGTTGCCAAACAACTTGCCGAAGTGATTAAAAATGGTGGTTATGATCTAGTGATTGCTGGTAAAGAATCTTTAGATTATAATGGCGGAATGGTTCCTGGCATGGTTGCCGCAATTCTTGGCTATAATTTTATAAATTCTTGTACCGAATTGACAATCGAGGCTACTAATGCAAAAGCAATTCGCGAAATTGACGGCGGAAGAGAAAAGGTTTCGACGAGTTTGCCATTAATAATAGGAGGACAAAAAGGATTGGTCGAAGAGAAAGACTTGCGTATTCCGAATATGAGAGGAATTATGACTGCTAGAGCAAAAACCTTAACGGTTGTTGAGCCAGTAGAAGCTTCGGTCCATACCAAAGCGGTAAAATTTGAAAAACCAGCTCCAAAATCAGCCGTGAAATTAGTTGCAGCTGATAATATAGATGAACTAATTAATTTATTACACAACGAAGCAAAAGTGATTTAAGAATTTGATTGCAGATTTTTGAGTAACGATTTTTGATTGCAGATTGCAAAAAATAATCATTAGTCAAATTTTTAAATCATAAATCTAAAATCGTTAATCTAAAATCTAAAATAATTATGTCAATAGTAATATACGCAGAATCTGCAGAAGGAAAATTCAAAAAAATTGCATTCGAATTGGCTTCTTATGCAAAAAAAGTTGCTGAATCATTAGGAACAACCGTTACGGCGGTTAGCATAAACACCCAAGATGTTTCGGAATTATCAAAATACGGAGTCGACAAAGTGTTGAAGGTCACCAACGATAAATTAGTAGGCTTTTCAGCCAAAGCCTACGCTGATGTTATTCAGCAAGCAGCGCGAAAAGAAAATGCCTCGGTGGTGGTACTGTCTTCGACCACCGATAGTATTTACCTCGCTCCCTTAGTTGCTGTTGCACTCGAAGCAGGTTTTGCTTCCAATGTAGTAGGACTTCCCGAAAGTTATCTGCCTTTTCAAGTTCGAAGAACTGCTTTTTCGAACAAAGCTTTCAATAGCACCGAAATTAGTAGCGATATTAAAATTATTGGTTTAGCCAAAAACTCGTACGGTATATTCGAAAACACTTCAAATATGGCCACTGAAGATTTTAATCCCACTGTGAGTGAAAATGATTTTGGAATAAAAGTAGAATCAGTAGAAAAAGGCTCTGGAAAAGTTTCTATTGCCGATGCAGACATCGTTGTTTCGGGCGGGCGTGGATTAAAAGGTCCTGAAAACTGGGGAATGATTGAAGAATTGGCGGAAGTACTCGGAGCAGCAACCGCTTGCTCGAAACCAGTATCCGATTTAGATTGGAGACCTCATTCAGAACACGTGGGACAAACCGGCAAACCTGTAGCTTCGAATTTGTACATCGCCGTGGGAATTTCAGGAGCCATTCAGCATATTGCGGGAATAAACTCTTCAAAAGTGAAAGTAGTCATCAATTCCGATCCCGAAGCACCTTTTTTCAAAGTAGCCGATTATGGAATAGTTGGCGATGCCTTTGAGGTTGTGCCGCATTTGATCGAAAAACTAAAAGCTTTCAAAGCACAGAATTAAAAATTTTATAATTCTAATACCAAAATAGCTGCCTAAAAATAAGATAATCGTATCTTTGCTTTAGGTAGCTTTTTAGTTCCATATATTTTGATTAAAATTGCACATTATTTTAATTAAAAATAACTATTTATAAACAAGCACAAGCTGCTTTTTCAATTCACAAAATGAGCTTAGTCAAATTATCCATCAAAGGAATATCTTACAGTCAAACCCAAAACGGAGCTTATGCCTTGATATTGAACGAAGTGGACGGAGATCGAAAATTACCCATTGTCATAGGCGCATTCGAGGCACAATCTATCGCCATTGCCCTAGAGAAAGAAATCAAACCACCGCGCCCGCTGACTCACGATTTATTTAAAAATTTTGCCGATCGCTTTGATATTGTGGTCAAACAAATCATCATTCACAAATTGGTTGATGGCGTTTTTTACTCTAGTATCATTTGCGAAAGAGATAAAATCGAAGAAATAATCGACGCTCGAACTTCAGATGCCATTGCCTTGGCTTTGCGATTTAACGCACCCATTTTTACGTACAAAAACATTCTGGACAAAGCGGGCATTTTCTTAAAAGCAAACCCATTGAATCCTGAAAAAGATTCACAAGAAATTGACGATGCACTTTCTAATCCTGAAACTTTCAGACAAGAAGAAGAGAGCAATCAGTCGGGCAATTTATACGCAAAACACAGTTTAGAACAATTAAACGAATTGTTGGAGCAAGCCGTTCAAAACGAAGACTACGAAAAAGCGGCAAAAATTAGAGACGAAATTTCGAAAAGATAGTAACAAATTGTTTAATCGGCTAACCGATTAACCGATTAACCGATTAACCGATTAAACCAAGAATGAAGCAATACCACGATTTAGTTAAACACGTTTTAGAAAACGGCAATCAAAAAGGAGATAGAACAGGCACAGGCACCAAAAGCGTTTTTGGATACCAAATGCGATTTGATTTGGCAGATGGTTTTCCGATGGTGACAACCAAAAAGTTACATCTAAAATCAATAATTTACGAGCTACTTTGGTTTTTAAAAGGAGATACCAATATCAAATACCTACAAGAAAACGGAGTAAAAATTTGGGATGCTTGGGCGGATGAAAACGGTGCTTTAGGTCCAGTTTACGGCCATCAATGGCGCAATTGGAACAGTGAAGAAATAGACCAAATCGCTGATCTAATTCAAGAATTAAAAACCAATCCGAACAGCAGAAGAATGTTAGTTTCGGCTTGGAATCCTAGTGTTTTGCCAGATACCTCTAAATCATTTTCCGAAAATGTGGCCAATAACAAAGCAGCGCTTCCTCCTTGTCATGCTTTCTTCCAATTTTATGTTTCAGACGGAAAATTATCTTGCCAATTGTACCAACGAAGTGCTGATATTTTTCTTGGTGTGCCTTTCAACATCGCCTCTTATGCCTTGCTGACGATGATGATTGCTCAAGTTTGTAACTTAGAAGTGGGCGAATTCATTCATACTTTTGGAGATGCACACATTTACAATAACCATTTTGAGCAAGTTGAATTGCAATTGTCTCGCGAACCAAAAGCGTTACCAAAAATGATTTTGAATCCAGCTATAAATGACATTTTCGACTTTACTTTTGAGGATTTTACACTGGTAGGTTACGAACCATACGACGCTATAAAAGGAAGTGTTGCGGTTTGATTTTTTTACAAACCACACTTTTGTTATATAAAAGAAACTCAAACGAGGGTAGATAGTGGTGTTTTTTGTTAGGTCTATCAACTAGTTGGCATCAACTTTAAAGAAAAAATTGTGAATAATTGGGTTTTAGAGTTAGAAAAATTAAAAATCAAGGAAAAATTCTCTGTTGAGGAGTGGGAAAATCGTGGATTAAATCCTTCTGAAAAAAGTCTATGCGTTACGCTTGAAAAATCTTTTAATGATTTACTAACAAATTTAATTTCTGCATCAAATACAAAAAAATCAGACAAAGAAATTGAAAACCTTTTCGAACATTATTTCAACAAAATTAAAACAGATGAATTAGATACAGAGGAAAGTGAATTTGTTGTGGATTATTTTGATGAGATTGCTAAAATCTTCAACATTCCAAATATTAATGAAAAATTGAATATTTGGACTTACGGAATTGAAGATTATGACCACGAAAAAGCTGAAAAAGAAGATTCTGAAAGAGTATTAGCGGAAGAAAGAAAAAGACACGAGATTATTTCTACAGAATGCACAAACTGCAAAACTCAATTAAAAACTTTTATTTTAGAAAGAGATAATAGTTTTCCAAGTTTTGAGATTGACATAATTAAATGTGTAAAATGTTCTGAACTTAATTTACTTGACAAAGGTGCAGGGATAAAAAGATATAGATTTCTTGATTATGAACTACTAGAAGAATTGCCAAAAGAGGAATACGATTTAGCAAAAGCTTTAAAAAGATTAAAACAATTAAAAGAACAAAAATAATGCAGATGCTAACCCAATAGGTTTACAATCTGTAACCATAAATTCTAGTAAACAACTATAAAATCATTTACATAAAAACACCACTATGCCAACTCCAGTTTCAGAATGTTTGTATTGTCAAAATAACGAAACATTACATAATTTAATGATTAAAATCTGTGATTTAGAAGTATCACAATTATTTTTATTCAAAGAGCAATCTTATGCAGGTCGTTGCAATGTGGTTTACAAAGACCACGGTGTAGAGTTTCACGAATTGAGCGACGACCAACGCAGTGCTTTTATGAGTGATGTGGCAAGAACAGCAAAATCAATTGCAGCCGCGTTTAACCCTGACAAAATTAATTACGGAGCCTACGCCGATACAATTTCACATTTACACATGCACGTAGTTCCAAAATACAAAAACGATTATGGCTTTGGGGGTGTTTTTGAAATGAACCCACAAAAAACCACGCTTTCGGATCAGGAATACGCTTCGATAATCGAAAAGATAAAAGGAGCCCTTTAGTTTTTGCTCCAGTTCGTATTATGGCAAAAACTATTGGTATAAAAAGCAAAAATCCGCTTTTCAGCGGATTTATATTTTGTTTTAAACAGTTACAACACCGTTTTCTGTTCCAGCAAATTCATTCCATTGATAAGAATCAGCTTCTGAATCGTTTACATAAGCACCATCTATAAGGTACTTGAATTCGTAAGAAGCATCTTTCGCTAGATCAAAAACGCCTTTGAAAGTACCGTTTTTTAATTTTGACAATTCACCTTCGGCTGGATTCCAATTGTTAAAATCTCCTACTACCGAAGCAGTATTAGCTTCTTTTGCTTCAACTGAAAATGTAACTTTACAAACTGGTTTTGTTTTTATAACTTGTTTCTTGATAGACATAACTATTTCATTTTTAGAATTATGGGGCAAATGTAAAATAGATTTTTTAACTTTCAACTTTTGAGATGAACTTTTATGGGTATGACAATAAACTTCCTAAAAAAGAATTAGATTCTTATTTTTAAGTAAAATATTTTTTCGTATTCAAAATCATAAAACGTTTTCTCGATTCATTTTCTTCAATGAAAAATAATTAAATTTGAAAAATATTTTTACCTTTATAATCTAAATCTTGCAATTATGGAAAAAGAACTTCACGAGCAATATGAGTACGCTAGAAGAAGACTAAAACAAAAAAAAGGTCTGTACTTCCACTTCGTATTATTTATTTTGGGAAGCATCTTTATGTTTATTGCCAATCATTTTCTGATTTTTGGAATTCAGTCCAATTGGGCAATTTGGGTCATTACTTTCTGGGCTTTTTTGTTTATTCTTCATTTTATAAAAGTGTATATCACAGATCGTTTTATGAATAAAAACTGGGAAAGAGAACAAATCGAAAAACTCATGGCCAAACAGCAACAGAAAATCGAACAATTGCAAAACCAAATAGAAGATGATTCTTCCATTAAACACTAATAGCCAATGATTATTTTGATTGCAGCGGTTGCCGAAAACAATGCTCTGGGAAAAAACAACGATTTGCTTTGGCATTTACCCAATGATTTCAAACGGTTTAAAGAAATCACTTCAGGACACCATATTATAATGGGTCGAAAAACCTTTGAAAGTTTCCCGAAACCGCTTCCAAATAGAACCCATGTCATTATTACCAGACAAAAAGAGTTTACTTATGAAGGATGCATTGTCGTACAAGATCTAGAAAGCGCCATTGCTGTATGCCCAAAATCGGAAAACATCTTTGTTATAGGCGGTGGAGAAATCTACGCACAATCTATTCCTCTAGCCGATCAGCTGGATATTACTCGAGTACATCACGCCTTCGATGCGGACGTTTATTTTCCTGCTGTTGACCCAGAAATTTGGGAATTAGCCTCAGAAAATTTCCATCCAAAAGACGAAAAACATCTTTATGATTACAGTTTTCAAACATTTGTCAGAAGAAAGTAAGACGCCTTTATTGGATTTCAACGGATTCTATTTGTCAAAATATTTGAAAATAGCCGATGAATTTTCAGTTAAATAAGTATTATCCAAAAATCTAGTTTACCTTTGCCATCAAATTTCATAAAATGTCAAAAAACATAACTCCCTATAAAGATTCTACTTTAAGCAAAAAAGAGCAGGTCGCCTCCATGTTTGATACCATTTCAGGTAATTATGACAATCTCAATCGGGTGATTTCGTTTGGAATTGATGTGAAATGGCGCAAAAAAGTTCTGCAAATGGTATCTAAAACCAATCCAAAAACTATTTTGGATATTGCAACAGGCACTGGAGATTTGGCCATTTTGATGTCGCAAACCAAAGCGGAAAAAATCATAGGATTAGACATTTCGGCAGGGATGCTTGAAGTAGGAAAACAAAAAATCAACGATAAAAACTTGTCAAAAAGAATAGAAATGGTCTTGGCGGATTCTGAAAACATGCCATTTGAAGATCATTATTTCGATGCGATAACCGTAGCTTTTGGGGTTAGAAACTTCGAAAATCTCGAAAAAGGATTGTCAGAAATATTGAGAGTTTTGAAACCCAATGGCATTTTTGTTATCCTTGAAACTTCGGTACCAGATAAAACGCCCTACAAACAAGGCTATACATTTTACAGTAAAAACATCCTCCCTATTATTGGAAAATTATTTTCTAAAGACAATGTGGCTTACGGTTATTTATCAGAATCGGCAGCAGCTTTTCCTTATGGCGAGGCCTTGAACAATATTTTAAAAAAAATTGGGTTTATAGATGTAGTTGCTTTTCCTCAAACTTTTGGAGTAGCAACCATTTATTCAGCTTCCAAAAAATAATATGAAAAAAATAGTTGTTTTACTTTTATTATTCATCGCCACCACCGGGCTTGCCCAATCGCCTAATAAATTGTTTGGCAAGGATCCGATCATAAATCTAGAAAATTTTCAAAAAAAAAGACTGCATTTTGGTTTCTTTTTGGGTTTCAATTCTTACGATTTTAAAATTGATTATAAAACAGTAAGCGAGGATATTCAAGTAAAAAAGACTAACGGTTTCAATGTGGGACTTGTAGCCAATTTGAGGCTTCAGGAATATATTGACTTTCGATTTGAACCTGGATTGTACTACACACAAAGAATTTTAGAATACCAACCAAGTTATTTCGTCAGTAGCCCTGCGCCCACTCCATCAGATTTACTGCGGGAAGTAAATAGCACCTATATCCATTTCCCTTTGCTGTTGAAGTTTTCATCGCTAAGAACAGGCAATGTGAGGCCCTACTTAGTGGGTGGTGTTTCGGCAACTCTCAATTTGTCTAGCAATGCCAAATCGATAGACGACAATTACGAAGACCGTTTTAGAGTAAAATCGTGGACAACCAATTACGAATTGGGCTTGGGTATTGATATTTTTTCGGAATACTTCATTTTCTCGCCTTCCATCCGAGGTGTTTTTGGATTAAGTAACGAATTGATTCAGGACACTTCTATGCCTCCCGGAGAAACTAGTCCTTGGACCGGCAATATTGAATCGTTGAAAACCAGAGCGGTTCTGATTAATTTTACTTTTCATTAGAAAAAAAGTGCAGCCCGCCTATCGGCAGACAGGTGTTCAGGTCGCAGTCACACTATGTACTAATTGCAGAACGCTTGACTACTAGATTATCGCTCGTCGAAATTCGCTCAAAACAATGGCTGTTGCCGTAGCTACATTCAAACTTTCAGTTTTTTGAAGAGTACCAAACCGAGGAATGCTTAGTCTATTGGTAATTAATTTTTCAATTTCAGGTGAAATTCCGTTGGCTTCATTGCCCATAATAATAATTCCCTCTAATGGTAAATTAGTTTTGTAAATATTCTCACCCTCCATAAAAGTACCAAAAACAGGCACTTGAGTTTGACTTATAAAAGTTTCCAAATCAACATAAGTTACATTGACTCTAGCGATAGAACCCATCGTGGCTTGAACCACTTTTGGATTGTAAATATCGACGGTTTCCTTGGAACAAATGATTTGGTCAATGCCAAACCAATCACACAATCGCATAATTGTACCAAGATTACCAGGATCCCGAACAGCATCGAGAGCAATGATTAATCCCGATTCCACTATTTTTTTTTCAACAGGAATTTTAAAAACTGCCAAACAAGTATTTGGTGTTGCCAATGCGGAAATTTTTTTCAAATCTCCTGCATCTATAACTACTTTTTTATCCGTAGAGACCTCTTGAAAATCGCTTTGAGTGGTAAATAAATGTTCCAATTCAAACTTTGATTCTAACAATTCTTGAATTACTTTTATGCCCTCGGCAAAAAACAAGCGGTGTGTATTGCGTTGTTTTTTTTGCTGTAAACTGGTAATAAGTTTTATTTGATTTTTACTAAGCATAAAATAATGTACTTTTGGATAATATATTTGGGCATTTGAAAAATATCAGTACAAAAATAACAACATTTATTGTAATTGGAATAATTATATCAGCTTGCGATGCTGAGAAGAGAATTCCAAACCACAAACAGCGTCTTACTAAAAATGAGATTTTCGTCAACGAGAAGCCTAGCACGAATGAAGAGGTCAGCAATCAGTTGTATCAAAAACCCAATTCTACTTTTTTGGGCTATCATTTGCGGCTTAATTTATTTAATCTCGCCGATCCAAATCCGGATTCTACTTATCAGGCCAAATTCACCAAACATCCGGGAAAATACGAACGCATGTCGAAATGGCTTTCGGCAAAACAAGTGGATCGTTTGGGGCAATCCTTTTTATATAAGGGTGTAGATGATTTCCTAAAGCAAGTAGGAGAACCGCCGGTGATTATTGATACCACTAAATCTTCCAAGTCGTTGTCTAGAGTTAATTATTACTATTTTAATAATGGATTCTTCAACGTTAATTCAAAATTTAAATTGGACAGTTTGAGTCCAAAAAGAGCCAAAATAAAATATACGATTACAACCGGTGTTCCTTTTTTTATAGACAGTTTGACTACAAAAATTCAGACTCCCGCATTGGATTCACTATATGCAACGAAGAAAATGAACAGCTTCATTCAAGCGGGCAAACAATACAACACAAAAGATTTTGAAGAGGAAAAAAACAGAATTACCACCCATTTCAGAAACAATGGCGTGTATCATTTTCAGTCTAATAATGTCACTTTTGATCTGGACACGCTCAATAACAATAAAAAAGTAAATGTCAATCTAATCATAAAAGATTATTCTTTTCAGGACAAAGACACGACCAGGACGGAGCCTTTCAAAATATACAAAATAAGCGATGTAAACATTTACACCGATTATTCGGCCACTAATAATAGTAATGTATTTACCGACAGTACCACCTATAATAATTTCAATTTATACAGTCACTCCAAGCTAAAATACAAACCCAAAGCGATAACCGATGCCGTTTTTATCACCAAAGGAAGCCTGTTTGCCGACACCAGAACGGTTTTGACCACACGGTATTTGAACAACCTAAAAGTATTCAATTATCCCACCATTTTGTACGAAGTGGACAAAAGAGATACAACCGCTCAATCATTGATTGCCAAAGTGTATTTATCACCCCGAAAAAAATACAGTTTAGGCACCACTTTCGATGTAACCCATTCGAATATTCAAGACATCGGTATCGCGGGAAGCCTTTCTGAAACCATCAGAAACGTGCTCAACGGAGCCGAAACATTGGAACTTTCGGCCAGAGGAAACATAGGATCTTCCAAAGATTTGGCCAATCCAGATAGTCGATTTTTTAATGTTTCGGAGTATGGACTCAATGCAAAACTAAGCTTCCCAAGGATTTGGTTCCCATTCAAAACGGAAAAAATCATTCCCAAAAGTATGATACCCTCTACCCTTTTATCGACTGGTTTTTCGAACCAAACTAATATTGGTCTAGACAAGCAAAATGTTACGGGAGTTTTGGCTTATAATTGGAATCCAAAAAAGAACAATACCGCCCGATTTGATATTTTTAATGTGCAATATATTCGGAATTTGAATCCAGAAAACTATTTCAATGTCTACGAATCATCTTATAATGAGTTAAATACCATTTCAAAAACGTACAATACAAATCCTAGTTATGTGGATCCTAGCACCGGCGATTTGATTATTGAACAAGGAACCGCAGGGTTTACCAATGATGTTTTAACCCTTGTTATACCGGTACCTCAAGAAGAATACAGTACCGTTTTAGGCATCGAGGAACGCCGAGTGCGACTAACCGAAAATGATTTTATCCTTTCTACCGGTTATTCATTTTCAAAAACCACCAAAACGGACTCTAAGGACAATTCATTTTATCAATTCAGAACCAAAATTGAATCTGCTGGCTCACTTTTGACATTGATTGCCAATGCCTCAAGTTTGCCTAAAAATCAAAATGGCAATTTCGAAATCTTCAACTTAGAATATTCTGAATACATCAAAACCGAATTCGATTTTATTAAATATTGGGATTTTTCCAAAGAAAAAGTATTGGCCGTTCGAAGTTTTTTTGGCATTGCCATACCCTATGGAAATTCCGATTATATTCCTTTTTCACGAAGCTATTTTGCGGGAGGATCTAACGACAATAGAGCTTGGGAACCTTATCGTTTGGGGCCAGGGAGCACCGGAGCCATATTAGATTTCAATGAAGCTAATATGAAAATTGCTTTGAGTGCTGAATTCAGATTTAAAATTGCCGGTAAAATAAAAGGGGCTCTTTTTGCCGATGCGGGCAATATTTGGAACGTGCTGGATAACACCACCTACGAGCCCGCTACTTTCGATGGAATTGAGGATTTGAAAGAAATTGCGCTCGGAACAGGATTTGGACTTCGTTACGACTTAGATTTTTTTGTGGTTCGATTTGATTTAGGATTCAAAACCTTTAATCCTGCTAATGAAATGGGCAAACGTTGGTTTTACGATTACGATTTCGCACATTCTGTGTTTAATTTTGGAATAAATTATCCTTTCTAATGCTATTAATTTCTTATTTTTGCAAACTGTAAACAACTTATAAAAACAACTTAAACAATTTACAATGTCACACAATATCAAACCAGGCGTAGCTACAGGAGATCAAGTTCAAGAAATTTTCAACTATGCAAAAGAAAAAGGATTTGCCCTTCCAGCAGTAAACGTTACAGGTTCAAACACAATAAACGGAGTGCTAGAAACAGCGGTAAAATTGAATGCACCAGTTATTATTCAATTTTCGAATGGTGGAGCACAATTCAATGCAGGAAAAGGACTTTCTAATGCAGGAGAAAAAGCAGCAATCGCAGGAGCAATTGCAGGAGCAAAACATATTCATACTTTGGCCGAAGCTTATGGAGCAACTGTAATTTTGCACACAGACCATTGTGCCAAAAAATTATTGCCTTGGATCGACGGTTTATTAGATGCTTCTGAAGCTAATTTTGCAGCTACAGGAAAACCATTATTCTCTTCGCATATGATCGATTTGTCTGAAGAACCAATCGAGGAAAACATTGCCATTTGTAAAGAATATTTAACCAGAATGAGCAAAATGGGAATGACTCTAGAAATTGAATTAGGAATTACTGGTGGTGAAGAAGATGGTGTTGACAATTCAGATGTAGATAGTTCTAAATTATACACTCAACCTTCTGAAGTTTCTTATGCTTATGAGGAATTATCAAAAGTGAGCCCAAGATTTACAATTGCCGCTTCTTTTGGAAATGTGCACGGTGTGTACAAACCAGGAAATGTAAAATTGACTCCAAAAATCTTAAAAAATTCTCAAGATTATGTTCAAAACAAATTCAACACAGGTCACAACCCAGTGGATTTCGTTTTCCACGGTGGATCAGGTTCTACTCTTGAAGAAATCAGAGAAGGTATCAGCTATGGTGTAATCAAAATGAATATCGATACCGATTTACAATTTGCCTTCACAGAAGGAATTCGTGACTCAATGGTAAACAATATCGACTATTTGAGAACTCAAATTGGAAACCCAACAGGTCCTGATGCTCCAAACAAAAAATATTACGATCCAAGAAAATGGTTGCGTGAAGGTGAAGTAACTTTCAATGCAAGACTTGAACAAGCATTTGCTGACTTGAACAACGTAAATACTCTATAATTTTAGATTTTATATTGCAGATTTTAGATTCCTTAGTGTCATCTGAAATCTGCAATCTGAAATCTGCAATCTGAAATAAACATGGCTTGGTTTAAAAGAACAGAAAAAGGAATTACAACTGCCACCGAAGACAAAATGGATATTCCAAAAGGTCTTTGGTACAAGTCCCCTACCGGAAAAGTTATCGATGCCGATGAGTTGGCTCGAAACCTATTTGTAAGTCCTGAAGATGATTTCCACGTAAGAATTGGCAGCAAAGAATATTTCGAAATATTGTTTGACAACAACGAATTCAAGGAATTAGATGCCAAAATGACTTCTAAGGATATTTTGAGTTTTGTCGACACCAAAAAATATTCCGACCGACTGAAAGACACCATTTCTAAAACCAAATTGAATGATGCCGTTCGAACCGGAGTTGGAAAATCAAAAGGAAAAGATTTAGTGGTTTGCTGCATGGATTTCGCCTTCATTGGAGGTTCCATAGGTGCTGTTGTGGGAGAAAAAATTGCCCGAGGTATCGATTATTCTATCAAAAACAAAGTCCCATTTCTAATGATTTCAAAATCAGGTGGAGCAAGAATGATGGAAGCAGCTTATTCGTTGATGCAATTGGCCAAAACCTCGGCAAAATTAGCGCAATTGGCCGATGCTAAAATTCCATACATTTCGTTATGCACGGATCCAACTACTGGAGGAACCACTGCTTCTTATGCGATGCTTGGTGATATCAACATCTCAGAACCCGGAGCCTTAATAGGATTTGCTGGGCCAAGAGTTGTGAAAGACACTACTGGAAAAGATTTACCGGAAGGTTTTCAGACTGCCGAATTCGTTTTGGAACACGGTTTTCTAGATTTTATCACACCTAGAAAAGAATTGAAAGACAAAATCAATTTGTATATCGACTTGATTCAGAATATCGAGGTGAGATAGTTTTTTACAAATACACAAATACAAAAAAACACAAAGTGAATGCTTTGTGTTTTTTTTATACCTTTATTTAATTAAAAAAATTAGTAGCATTGCTATCGGTCGTGTTTTTTACAAGTTTTAATTTGTTAAATTTAACCGGTTCGCTATCTGGATTCTTACAAGTTTCAAGCGATTTTTGCATTTTTATAAAGGCATATCGAATTATAGGGGGAACTTTATTAAAACATTAAAATAAAATAAAAATGAAAAAAAGCATAGTGTTAATAATTGCAATTGCCCTTTTTTATAAAGGAAATTCTCAAGAAATTAAACATGTAGGTTCTGAAACGCTTTTAAAAGAATTGTCTGAGAACGGCTGTAATTGTGTTGATTCAATACCTACTTACAACAGACCAAAAAATGAAATTGCGATGGATATCAGCGAATGTATCGACAAACAAACAGGCGCTTATCAAATGGGTTCAAAACTACTTGGAATTGATGTTTCAAAAGAAAAAATAGAAGTAAAAAACGGAAAAAAACAAATTAATATTTCTTTTAATAATGACGAGGATTCGGAAGAATATAAAAAATATTACTATGAATTAGAAAGGTATATGATGACTAACTGTAAGGCTCTTAAAGAAAAAATTGCAAGTAATGAGAAACGCAGTGCTAAATCATTTTCCGACAATAAAAAAGCTATCGAATACTATAATAAGGGAATGGATGAGATCAAAAAAGAGAATTCTGAGCAAGCGATAGTCTATTTTGAAAAAGCAGTAAAAGAAGATCCAGAATTTGCTTTTGCTTGGGATAATTTGGGGCTGAATTATAGGAAATTAAATAACTACGACAAGGCAATAGAGTGTTACAAAAAGTCCTTAGAAATTGATCCAAATGGGTTAATGCCTTTGCAAAATATTGCGATAGTATATCAGTATAAAAAAGAATATAAAAAAGCAATTGAGGCCTATGGTAAACTGTCAGAATTAGATAAAAATAATCCGGAAATTTATTATGGAATAGGAAACGTGTATACCACTAATTTGCAGAACTATGAAAAGGGATTAGAAAATATGTGCAAGGCCTATAATCTATATGTTTATCTGAAATCTCCCTACAGAGCCGATGCTGAAAAATTGATTAGCATTATTTATGTCGAAATGAAAAAACAAGGGAAGGAAGAAAAATTCAATCAGATTTTGAAAGAAAATAATATTACACAAAATTAATTAAAAACAAAAAACCCGCTCGTTTGAGTGGGTTTCGTGGTACCTCCAGTCCCGAAGCTTCGGGAGAACCAGGGACACATAGGTTTTATTTTTTGGATAAAATATCTTCTAAAATAGAAGGATTGGCAATAATTTTTTTGATAAAAATTTTACTTTTCATTTTCTTAATAAAGTTTTCAAGGAAAACAGCATCTTCTTTGTTTTGGCAATTAAAGAGCAAAGCTAATTCCCAGTCATTTGCAATTTTTGTAAAAGAACCAGCATAGAAGTGTTGATTATGTTTTAGAATTCTTTCATCTATATTATATGTTTCACCAACATAAAATTTAGCAGAAGATGGAGAATATAGAATGTAAAGTTGATGCATTTGACAAAAGTAGTAACAAAAACAAAAAACCCACTCGTTTGAGTGGGTTTCGTGGTACCTCCAGTCCCGAAGCTTCGGGAGAACCAGGGACACATAGGTTTTATTTTTTGGATAAAATATCTTCTAAAATAGAAGGATTGTCAATAATTTTTTTGATAAAAATTTTACTTTTCATTTTCTTAATAAAGTTTTCAAGGAAAACAGCATCTTCTTTGTTTTGGCAATTAAAGAGCAAAGCTAATTCCCAGTCATTTGCAATTTTTGTAAAAGAACCAGTATAGAAGTGTTGATTATGTTTTAGAATTCTTTCATCTATATTATATGTTTCACCAACATAAAATTTAGCAGAAGATGGAGAATATAGAATGTAAAGTTGATGCATTTGACAAAAGTAGTAACAAAAACAAAAAACCCACTCGTTTGAGTGGGTTTCGTGGTACCTCCAGGGATCGAACCAGGGACACATGGATTTTCAGTCCATTGCTCTACCATCTGAGCTAAGGTACCGTGCTAATGCGGGTGCAAATATAGAACCATTTTTAATTTATCCAAAACAATTATTAAAAAAAATCTATTCGTACCTTAGCAACTTTAAAATTAGATTATGATTCTAGCCGTAGATGTTGGAAATACCAGAATTAAAGCCGCTGTATTTGAGGATAATACCCTTTTAGAACACTTTGCTTTTCTGAAAACGGAACTTGAAAAAAGTATTCAAAATATTTTAGAAAAATATAAAAATACTACCGATTTAGTCGTTGCATCCGTATCTAAGGTCGAAAAAGAAGCCTTTGTTCGCTTCGAAACGAGGTTGAACGTTCATTTTATTTCCCATTCCGATGCTTTTCCGTTTGTCAATTGTTATGAAACGCCACAAACCCTCGGCATTGACCGCATGGTTCTTGCTACAGGAGCGACAATTCAATATCCAAAACAAAATAGATTGGTGATCGATGCCGGAACCTGTGTGACTTACGATTTTATTGATGAAAATGATAATTATCTCGGTGGTGCCATTGCGCCCGGTTTGCAATTGCGTTACGCATCGCTCCATAATTTCACAGCGAAATTACCGTTGTTGTCATTGGAAAGTCCCAAGCATTTTATAGGAAAATCAACGTCAGAATCGATTCATTCCGGAGTCGTAAATGGGTTGGTCTACGAAATTGAGGGGTACATCAATGAATTAAAGAGTCAATATTCAAAATTTATAATAATTTTAACGGGTGGAGATACAGTTTTTTTGGCTAAACGATTAAAAAATACCATATTTGCCAATTCAAATTTCCTACTCGAAAGTTTGAATCAAACATTTCAATATAAAATCAAAAAATGATTAAAAATTTTTTAATAAGCTCTTGTTTATTGTTGTCATTACTATCTTTTTCGCAAGCAGGAACTTCTTCGCCTTACTCCTTCTATGGCATTGGAGAGGCCAAGTTTAATGGCAATGTCGAGAGTCGCTCGATGGGTGGAATATCAATGATTCCTGATAGTACACGTATCAATTTTCAAAATCCAGCTGGATTTGCCAACCTAAAATGGACCAATTTTGCTATAGCAGCAAGTACCGATTATAAAAAACAAAAATCTGGCTCCTCTGATGCTGTTACCCGAAGAACAACCTTAGATTATATCGCTTTAGCAGTTCCATTGGGAAAATTTGGTGCAGGTTTTGGTCTGATTCCCTATTCTTCTGTTGGCTATAATATAGAAAACATCTACGATGACGGTTCACAAAACAGCAAACGTTTCAATGGTTGGGGTGGTATGAACCGAGTTTTTTTAGGAACAGGATATCGAATTATGCCTAACTTAAGTATTGGTGCAACGGCTTATTATAATTTTGGAAAAATCAATACCAATAGTGTCGAGTTTATTCCATTCGTGCCTGTGGGCTCGCGTGAATTGAATGTAACTACCTTATCGGGATTGAATTTGAACTTTGGACTGATGTATCAGTATAAATTGAAAGATAAATTGACCTTGTTTAGCAGTTTTTATTATACTCCAAAAAGCATTTTGGTTTCTAATAACGAACGAACAATTGGTACTGTGACTATAAATTCGAGTTACGATTACTCTTCAGTCGATTCTTATGACTCGGTTACGACCAAAAAAGATCTGAATTTACCGCAAAAATGGGCTCTAGGTTTTGGTATTGGAGATGCCAAAAAATGGGTTTTTGGAGCCGATTTCGCCGTTCAAGATGTAGGTAAATTGTATAATACGTATAATACTTTGGATAATGTAACCTACAGTAAATACCAACGCTATGGTTTTGGAGGTTATTTTACTCCTACGGTAAACCCGTTTTTTAGTTATGCTAAAAGGATTACCTACCGAGCTGGTTTTGTATATGAAAAAACAGGACTCATTGTCAATTCAACTTCTATCAATGATGTTGGAATGACATTAGGAGCTGGTTTGCCTATTACCGGTTCCTTGACTAATTTGAATTTAGGCTTGCAATTCGGAAAGAAAGGAACTACCTCGAATAATTTGGTGCAGGAAAATTATATTATTCTAAACTTGGGATTTTCGCTTAACGACAAATGGTTCGTAAAAAGTAAGTACCGTTAAGCAATTCAGTTGTGATACTATTTTCATAGAATTCTGTTAGGTTGAACCAATGAATTTACAAAAAACAAAAACTATCCTTTTTCTCCTCTCTGGTATCGCTGGCTGGATTGTATGGGGTTGTGAAAGCAATTTTAAAGAAATTCAAAAAAGTAACTTATCGGAATTTGTGCCTAGTGGCGAAGCTGAAAAAATTAATTTAAAATACACCGATTCAGGTCGAATCACAGCGATTTTGGTAAGTCCCAAAATGATGGAGTTTGCCAATGTTGATTTTCCATTTACCGATTTTCCGAAAGGTATAGACGTGACTTTATATGACAAAAACAATAAAAGAACGATAATTCTTGCCGATTATGCAACCTCATACAAATTGACCAATATTATCGATTTGAAAGGGAATGTAAAAATCACTTCACAAGACGGACAAATTCTAGAAACGGACCAATTGTTTTTCGATCAGAAAAACGAATGGTTTTTTACTGAAAAAAGCTTTAAATTTACCGATGCCAAAGGATCTTCCAAAGGTCAAGGAATCGATTTTAGTAAAGATTTTAAGGTCATCAACTCGCAGAAAATTGCCGGAGAAATCGAATCAGACGAATAAAAATAGTACAGTATGAAATATTTAAAGTTTACCCAGTATATTTATCTTGTTGCCGCAATCATTTTTGCAATTAGAGCTGCTGAAATATGGGACAAAGAACGAGAGCAAGCCTATCTTTTTTTAGGAATCACAGCACTTTCTATTTTTATGTTTTTCTTCAGAAGAAAGTTTGCCAAAAAGTTTGAAGATAGAAACACCAATTCCTAATTATGGAAATTAGTATTATCATTTTATGTCTAATACTATGTGCGTTTTTTTCAGGAATGGAAATTGCTTTTATCTCTTCGAATAAAATTTATCTCGAAATAGAAAAAAAACAGGATAATTTCATTTCCTCCATCCTAACCAAACTCACCGAAAAACCATCAAAGTTTATTGCCGCAATGCTCATTGGAAATAATATAGCATTGGTGGTGTACGGGTTTTTTATGGGTGATTTATTAATGCTTTGGATAGAAAATCTGGGAGTGCATTTGTCTGATTTTCTGAACCTTCTGCTGCAAACGATTCTTTCCACAATCATTGTTTTGGTTACCGCCGAGTTTTTGCCTAAAGTTTTTTTTCAAATTTATGCCAATTCGCTGATGAAGTTTTTTGCGCTTCCGGCCTACTTTTTTTACCTTTTATTTTATTTTATTTCCTCATTTTTCATTTGGGTTTCCGATTTTGTTTTGATGAAATTTTTCAAAACCGAAGGCGATCAGGTCCCCTTGTATTTCAGCAAAGCCGAACTTGGAAACTATATTACCGAGCAAATGAGCACAGTCGAAAATAATGAAGAAATGGATTCTGAGATTCAAATTTTTCAAAACGCCTTAGACTTTTCCGGAGTAAAAGCGCGCGATATTATGACGCCAAGAACCGAGCTCGTTGCTATCGATTTATTGGATTCTATTACAGAATTAAAAGAATTATTTATTGAAACAGGCTACTCGAAAATTCTTGTTTTTAACAGTTCGCTAGACGATATCGTAGGCTATGTTCATTCTTTTGATTTATTCAAAAAACCAAAAAACATCAAATCGATTCTGATCCCGGTGGAATTTGTTCCCGAAACGATTTACATAAAAGACGCGATGAACTTGCTTACCAAAAAACGGAAAAGTGTTGCCATTGTTCTCGACGAATACGGAGGGACCTCTGGAATTATAACCATAGAAGATATTATTGAAGAGCTTTTTGGCGAGATTGAAGACGAACACGATTCTGACGAGGAATTGATCGAAAAACAACTCGAACAAGGCGTTTTTGTTTTCTCCACCCGACTCGATGTCGAATATATAAACCAAGTGTACAAATTAGACATTCCGGAAAGTGATTCTTACGGTACATTGGGCGGTTTTATTGTAGATTCAACAAAAGAAATCCCTCAGAAAGGGGATGCAGTTACCATTGGGAACTACCATTTTATCATCGAAGAAGCCACCAATAAGAAAATCGAATTGGTCAAAATGACAGTAAAAGATTGATTTTTTTTAATAAATCAAAAAAACTTGTAAATTATAACGCGAGTACTATAATTATTAATTAGATAATTGTATTTTCGCAGACTGAATATAAAAATTAATATAAATTAAAATGGCAGTTTTACAAAAAATTAGACAACGTTCCGCATTAACTATAATAATTATTGCATTTGCTTTATTTGCATTTTTAGTTCCAAGTTTATTCAATAAAAATAATTTGGTCAAAGGCTCAACCGATGTTGGGAGTGTAAATGGTAAAGATATTTCTTTCGAAGAGTTTAGAATTAAAGTTAGTAATGTCGAAAAAAGCCAGCAAGGTATTACTCCAACAGCAGCCGCGAACCGAGTTTGGGATCAAGAAGTGTCTATTGCTTTATTAACAAATGAATTCGATAAATTAGGATTAAGAGTAGGAGCAAAACATATAATGGAAGTGTTGAAATCAGATCAAAATATTGGAAAAAACCCAATGTTTTTGAATGCTGCCGGTGTTTTTGATGAGGCCAAATTCAAGGAAGCTATTAAAACCAATCCTCAAATTGCGGATTATTTGAAGAATGCCGAAAAGGATGCTGAGCTTAACGCAAAATATCAGATGTACGCTACAATGATAAAAGCAGGCGCTTACACCACAGACAGTGAAGGAAAATTGAAATATGAAATGGAGTCCAACAAAGTAAACTTCTCCTATGTTGCCGGATTGTATTCGACCATCAAAGACAGCGATGTAAAAATTTCAGACGATGAGATTGTTGCTTTTATGAAAAAGAACGAAAAGAAATACAAGTCGGATGAAACAAGAGAACTAGAATATGTTCTGATTGAAGACAAAGCTTCACCTGCAGACGAAGCGGAAATAAAAGCAAAAATCAATTCCTTGTTAACAGGAAGTGTTGTTTACAATACTAAAACCGGAAAAAATGATACATTGCCAGGTTTCAAATCGGCTACTAATGTGGTTGAATTTGTAAATTCAAACTCAGATGTTCCTTATGATTCAACCTATGTAGCCAAAAAAGACTTACCAGCTGTTGATGCCGATAAATTATACAACTTAGCTCCAGGAGAAATTTATGGGCCTTATATGTTCGGAAAATACTATTGTCTATCTAAATCATTAGGCAGAAAAGTAGGCGTGAATGCAAAAGCAAGTCATATCTTGATTAGCTATGAAGGAACACAAGTTCCAAATCAAAAAGAGAAAAGAACAAAAGAACAAGCCAAAGCGAAAGCAGAACAAATATTAGCGCAAGTCAATGCTAACCCAGATAGCTTTATGATGTTAGCTTTTACCGCTTCGGATGATTCATCTTCACAACAAGGTGGAGACTTAGGTTTCTTTGGACCAAATCAAATGGTAAAACCTTTCAATGATTTTGTTTTTGGGAACCCTATCGGAAAAGTGGGATTGGTAGAAACTAATTTTGGATACCATATTATTAAGGTTACAGACAAACAAGACGGAATTCGCCTTGCTACTGTAGCTCAAAAAGTAGAAGCTTCAGAAGTAACATCAAACAAAATTTTCGAACAAGCAACTCAATTCGAAATGGATGCTAACGAAAAAGATTTTGCAAAAACGGCTGCAGCAATGAAACTTACCGTTGCACCTCCAGTGACTGTAAAGGCAATGGACGAATCTTTTGGTCCATTGGGTAACCAAAGAAATATCGTGAGATGGGCATTCGAGGACGAAACTGCTGTTGGTGCAGTAAAAAGATTTGAAGTAGCCAATTTGGGTAATGTTATTGCAAAAATTAAAAAAGTAAATCCAGAAGGATTGATGGCTGTTGATATGGTTCGTTCTTATGTGGAACCAATTTTAAAGAACAAGAAAAAAGCCGAATTAATCAAAGCCAAAATGTCGGGAACTTCGCTCGAAGCGATTGCTAAAGCTGCAGGTTCAACAGTACAACAAGCTATAGATGTAACTATGGAAAATCCAGTACTTACTGGCGGTGTTGGACAAGAGCCAAAAGTAGTCGGAAATGCATTTGCCTTGAGCGCTGGTAAACTTTCGGCTCCAATCGAAGGAAATACAGGTGTGTATGTAGTGAAAAATAACAGCACAGTAAAAGCACCCGTTTTGAAAGATCATACAGCTTATGTGGCCAAATTGAAAGCACAAAGCGCAGGAGATTTCAACAGAGTGATGCCAGCATTAAAAGACAAAGCTGAAATCAAAGACAACAGAAAACAATTCAATTATTAGATTGAAGTTTAAATAAAGATGGAATCCCGTTTAGTACTGCACTAAACGGGATTTTTTATAATATCATATCATTATAAGAAACGATCGTGCGAAAACCTCTTTCTTTAAAATAGTCGGCAGGATTTTCTTTTGAAATCGCTAAAACAAAATCGCCACCCCAAGCACCAAGGCTTTTTATGACACCATTAAAATCGGGAAATAAGGATTCCTTTATGGTTTGCATTTCGAGAATAGTACTCATTCCGGCCTCGTGTTCTTCTAATGCCAAAGCAAATTCTTGAAGTGTTTCTGCCTGTAAAACCGCCGAAGTAATTTTGTTGCTCGCAATAATGTTCTTAGCTAATGTTTCGTTTTTGTTGTTATAATACGATGCGATAGCGGCTTTGCTACTTTGTTTTTTTTCCAAATAGACAAAGTATAAATTTTCGGCAAATTTAGGTTCAAATGATACGGTTTCAACTACTGGCTTGCCATTGTCTAAATGATACAAAATAGGACTGTCATTTTGAGCACAGGCAATATCGTATCCGCTGCCACCAAAACTATTGTTAAGCAAATCAAAGGCATTAATCTCTAGCCATTGTGCGATATTATTTATCAGAGTAGAGGAAGTTCCCAAACCCCAATTTCTTGGAAAACTGAGTTCTGTTCGAATTTGAAACCCTTGCGATTTTTGTATAAAGTCTGGATTTAATAAATAACCTTGCCGTAAAATTTCGATTAAAGTGTTTTTTACAGATTCAGGTGATGCGAGAGATTTTTCTTTTATAATATCCTCGAATGAAATAGTTTCTTCTAGCCAAAGACTTCCATCTGCATCATAACTTGTCCAATTAATTTCTTGATTATTCCCTTTTTCGACAATCAGTTTTTGTCCGAATTTGGTAGGCAAAGCCAAAGCATTTGCGCCGTCAAGAACCAAATATTCTCCTGTAATTAATAGTTTTCCGTTGCTGTAAAATTCTTTTATCATAGGGTAAATTAAAAATACCCTGTCAGGGTTCAAAACCCTGACAGGGTGTCGAAAAGATTTAAATTAAACAGGTCTTCTTAAAATTTCAATATATTCAACAACCGCACTATGCGAAACGACATGGTGCTTGAAATGTTTCTGAATCGAAGCACGTTCCTCGTCATTAGCTTCAAATTGATTAAGGATATTATTCAAATGCATTTTCATATGTCCGTCCTGAATTCCGGTGGTGGTTAGCGAACGCAAAGCAGCAAAATTTTGTGCCAATCCTGCCACTGCTACAAACTGCATCAACTCTTGTGCCGATGGATTTTCTAACATTTCTAAGGATAATTTCACCAAAGGATGCAAGCTAGTCAAGCCGCCAACGGTTCCTAAAGCCATAGGAACTTCTAACCAAAAACTAAAAATACCATTTTCGATTTTGGCGTGTGACAAGCTCGAATAACTTCCGTTTCGGGAAGCGTAAGCGTGAATTCCAGCTTCCACGGCACGGAAATCATTACCTGTAGCAAGCACCACGGCGTCGATTCCGTTCATAATCCCCTTGTTGTGGGTTACGGCTCGAAACGGTTCGACTTCGGCAATTTGAACTGCTCGAACGAATCTTTCAGCAAAAGCTTTCGGGTTTTCGATATGTTTTTCGACCAAGTCATCAACAGGACAGGAAACTTCGGCGCGAACAATGCAATTGGGAACATAATTCGAAAGAATGCTCATCACCACTTCAATGTCTTTTTCTGCTGAAGAAAATAAATCATATAGTTGCGCTTCATTTTTCAATGTTTTGGCAAATTGCTCCAAACACGAATTAATAAAATTGGCGCCCATCGAATCTTTGGTTTCAAAAGTAGCGTGCAATTGATAGTAATTCGGCAACAAATTGGTTTTGTTTCGCAATTCGATATCCAAAATTCCGCCGCCGCGTTTTTGCATATTTTTGGTAATGCTTTCCGTATTGGAGTAAAATTTACTTTTTGTTTGCCCAAAAAATAATTCCAATTTCGATGCGTCGCCTTTGAAAATAAAATGAACCTGACCAATTTTTTCGCTATTGATAACGGTAGCTTTAAAACCGCCGCGAGTAGACCAGAATTTTGCTGCTTTTGAGGCCGCTGCCACAACCGAACTTTCTTCAATCGCCATCGGAATGCTGTTGTATTTTCCGTTAATCAAAAAATTAGGTGCCACACCAAGCGGAATGTAGAAATTGCTTATCGTGTTTTCGATAAATTCATCGTGTAACTTTTGGAGTTTTTCGTCTGAATTCCAATAGTTTTTTAGGATAGAAATGGCTTCTTGAGGGCTGGAAAAGTATTCTTTGGCAATCCAGTTTATTTTTTCTTCTTTGGATAATTTCGAAAATCCGGCGATCGATTTTGACATTTATTTTTTTTAATAGGAATATTTGTTTTTAATGATTCCAAAAACACGAACCGTTTTGTTGTTTTCAAAAATTTGATACGAAATCGTATAGCCTTTGAAAACATAATCTCTATAGGCGTCGTCTTTGAAATATAAAGACTTTTTGTAATTATCGGGGAATTTCAAGTCTTTTCTAACTGCAGAAATTAAATCTTTTTTGAATTTTCTTGCTGCAAGAGGTTTGTCTTTGGCTATAAAACGAACTATGTCACCTAGCAAATCAAAGAATTCATCATCTATATCAATTTTCATATTCAGAAATTATTTTTTCTAAATACTCATCAAGCTCTTCCAAACTTCTCGATTTGCTTTCTCCAGACTCAAATTTTTTCACGGCTAAATGCAATCTATCTCGATACTCTAAAAAAGATTTGTCCTCAATAATTGGACTATCTTCCTCAACAATATGCAATTCGGTTGCAGAGAAAGAATTCAAAAATTCGATTAGTTTTTCTTTTATACTGGATTGAAATTCGATTTTGATAGTTTCCATATTCATTTTTTATAGAATTCAAAATTAGTAAAAAATTGGTTTCCAACTGAGTTTTACATCTCGTTTCTTTTTTTTAACATTTAACAGTCCGAATGTGAAATAATTGTAAAATTTTCACTAAAATTGGACACTTTTAAATTAAAATACTAGTAATGATTTCAAATAAGATTAACCTACTGTTTTTGTTGTTGTTAACTTCTGTTTTTGCACAACAAAAAATCACTGTCGAAGCTATTTATACCGGACAATTTCAACCCAAAGGAATGGTTGAATTGCAATCGATGAAAAATACCAATCAATATACGGTTTTAAATTTTGATCAAGCGAGCCGAAGCTTGCAAATTGACGTATTTGATTTTGCTACTTTGAAAAAAGTGAGCACATTAATCGACACTAAAAATCAAAGTAAATTATTCGGAGGAATCGATAGTTATGCTTTTAGTTCGGATGAAAAAAAAGTATTGATAGCCAATAATACCAATCCGATTTACCGTCATTCCTTTACTGCTGATTATTTTCTGTATGATATTGAAACGAAAGAATTATATAAAGTTCTAGAACAGGTTCAGGAGCCTAGTTTTTCGCCTGACAGGAAAAAGATTGCGTATGTGAAAGAGAATAATATTTTTATTTATGACATAGCGTCCAAAACCAATGCTCAAATCACCACCGACGGAAAGAAAAATGAAATCATCAACGGAATCACGGATTGGGTGTATGAAGAAGAATTTGCCTTTGTGAGCGCTTTCGATTGGAGTGCAGACAGCAAAAAAATCGGGTTTATTCGTTTTGACGAAAGCCAAGTTCCTGAATTTTCGATGTCAATTTTTAGTAAAGACTTGTATCCAAAAATTGAAACCTTCAAATACCCAAAAGCAGGGGAAAAGAACTCCACCGTTTCCTTGCATTTGTATAATGTCGATTCCAAAACCACCAAAAAAGTAGATTTAAGTCAATACAATGATTTTTATATTCCAAGAATCGAATGGACGAAAGATGCCAATATTTTATCGGCAAAAATTCTAAATCGTCATCAGGATAATCTGGATTTACTTTTTGTTGATGGGACAACGGGAGCAACAAAAGTAGTTTTCAATGAAAAAGACAAATCGTATATAGACTTTATCGATAAAGATAATTTGACCTTTTTAGAAAACAACAATTTTATTTGGACCTCCGAAAAAGACGGTTTCAATCATATTTATCAGTACGATAAAACAGGGAAATTAATCAATCAAGTGACCAAAGGCAATTGGGAAGTGACCGAATATTATGGTTTTGATGAGAAAACCAAATCAGTTTTTTATCAATCGACAGAGAATGGTTCTATCAACAGAGACGTTTATAGAATCAGTTTAGACGGGAAAAATAAAACAAGATTATCTCAAAATTTAGGAACTAACGCCGCTACTTTCAGCCCCAATTTTCAATATTTTATCAATTCCTTTTCGAGTGCTTCTCAACCCACTACTTTTACGCTGAATGATTCTAAAACAGGAAAACAAATTCAGGTTATTGAAAATAACGAAGCTTTGGCAACCAAATTAAAAGACTACAATTTGCCCAAGAAAGAGTTTTTCGTACTCAAAACCGAGAGAGGAAATGAACTGAATGCTTGGATAATCAAGCCAAAAGATTTTGAACCATCTAAGAAATATCCTGTTTTTATGTATCAATATTCTGGACCCGGTTCGCAACAAGTGAATAACGAATGGAATAGTCACGACGACTATTGGTTTATGATGTTGGCGCAGCAAGGCTACATTGTAGCTTGTGTTGACGGTCGCGGAACAGGTTTCAAAGGAGCCGATTTCAAAAAAGTCACTTACAAACAATTAGGAAAATACGAAGTCGAAGACCAAATTGATGCGGCAAAAGTTTTAGGAAATTATCCTTATGTCGATAAATCTCGAATCGGTATTTGGGGATGGTCTTATGGAGGATTTATGTCGAGTAATTGTATTTTGAAAGGGAATGATGTTTTCAAAATGGCGATTGCCGTAGCGCCGGTAACCAATTGGCGTTTTTATGACAGCGTTTATACCGAACGATATATGCAAACGCCTCAAGAAAATCCTAGCGGTTATGACGATAATTCTCCCATAAATTTTGTGAGTAAACTTAAGGGGAAATATTTGCTAATTCACGGTTCGGGCGACGACAATGTACACGTGCAAAATTCGATGCAAATGATGGAAGCCCTAATTCAAGCCAATAAACAATTTGATTCCCAAATATATCCCGATAAAAATCACGGAATTTATGGCGGAAAAACAAGAATACAATTGTTCAATAAAATGACTACTTTTATACAAAATAATTTATAGAATCTACCAATACATCTAATTTATAACCATAATCTTAACCACAATAAATAAAATGAGTGAAGCAGCAGTAAAAACAGGACATCCAAAAGGACTTTGGGTATTATTCGGAACCGAAATGTGGGAACGTTTCAATTTCTATGGAATGCGAGCCATTCTAACCTTATTCCTCGTGAATTCGTTAATGATGAAAGAGGAAGATGCATCATTAATATACGGAGGATTCTTGGGATTGTGTTATTTGACACCTATGTTGGGAGGTTTCATCGCCGATCGTTTTTTTGGAAATAGAAACTGTATTTTATTGGGTGGTTTGATGATGGCCATTGGGCAATTTTTACTATTTGCCAGTGCTAGTGTTTTTGGAACCAATTTAAGCCTTGCCAATCTATTAATGTGGTCAGCTTTGGGAATAATTATTTTTGGAAATGGTTTTTTCAAACCTAATATTTCAAGTATGGTGGGGAGTTTGTATCCCAAACAAGAAAAAAGTAAGTTGGATACCGCTTTTACCATTTTCTATATGGGAATCAACTTAGGCGCTTTTCTAGGTCAATTGATTTGTCCAATTGTCGGTGATGTAAAAGATGCTGAGGGAATTCGCGATATTCACGCGTTCAAATACGGGTTTTTGGCAGCTTCAATAGCTATGCTTATTGGAACCGCCATTTTTTATGTATTGAAGGATAAATATGTAGTCACTCCAGAAGGAAGGCCACTTGGCGGATTGCCATCCAAAAATGAAGCCTCTGATTTTGAAGAAGGAGAATCTCAAAAAGCAGTTTTCTCACAAAAGGCTTTGATTACCGCAGGAATTGTATTTATGGCTTTAGGGGCCGTTATTCATTTTGTTTTTGATCAAAACTTAATTTACACCTTGATTTATTCCAGTGGTTTAACATTGGCAGGATTAATTGTTTCCGATACTTCATTGACGAAAGTCGAACGCGATAGAATATTTGTAATTTATATCGTTGCGTTCTTTATCATCTTCTTTTGGGCAGCTTTCGAGCAAGCAGGATCTTCATTGACTTTTATCGCCGATAACCAAACCGACAGAAGCTTCTTTGGTTGGAATATGCCTCCTTCAATGGTTCAAATTTTCAATGGATTATTTGTTGTGGCCTTTGCTATTCCGTTTAGTATGTTGTGGGATTATTTACGAAGCAAAGACAGAGAACCTATTTCTCCAATGAAACAAGCTTTTGGATTGGCATTGATTGCTTTGAGTTATTTCATCATTGCGCACAATGTAAAAGATTTAGGTAATAATGGACTTTTGGCTATCAAATGGTTGATTCTTTTGTATTTAATTCAAACTTGTGCTGAATTATGCTTGTCGCCAATAGGTTTATCATTGGTAGGAAAGTTGTCTCCAAAACGTTTTTCTTCATTATTATATGGCGTTTTCTTTTTGTCTAATGCTTCAGGTTATGCATTAGCAGGAACATTAGGTTCCATTATGCCAGCAACAGGAGATAAATTTATCAAAGCCAAAGAACTCGGAATCGATTTGCAAGCCGTTTTAGACAAAACTATCACGCCTACTGCCGAGCAATTAAAAGTATTGGCAGCCAATCAGATTAGCGATCATAATCCCGTTTTTGCAGGATTTGAAATTCATAATTTGTATGAGTTTTTTATGGTGTTTGTTGTATTGACAGGGCTTGCCGCCATAATTTTGTTTTCATTGACACCTTTCTTGAAAAAAATGATGCACGGAGTTCGTTAACAAAATTTAAATTATTTTTTTATACCTTTCAAACCTACAGGAGATTCCTGTAGGTTTGTTTTTTAATTAAGAAAACTATGGAACAAAATTTAACTATCGAGCAAATACAAAACTTCAAAGGCAAGTATCCCAAACAATTGTGGTACTTGTTTTTTAGCGAAATGTGGGAACGGTTTAGTTTCTATGGAATGCGCGGAATGTTGGCGGTTTTTATGGTCAGCCAATTGATGATGGACGAAAAAACGACTAATCTTCAATACGGAGCGACTCAGGCTTTTGTTTACGCATTTCCGTTTATTGGAGGCTTGTTTGCTGATAAAATTTTAGGTTTAAGAAAATCTTTATTTTGGGGTGGACTGTTGATGATTGTGGGCAGTGTAATCCTCTCATTAGACCCGAAAAACTTTTTTTTCTTAGGCATAAGTTTTACAATCGTTGGAACTGGTTTTTTCAAACCCAACATTTCCTCGATGGTAGGTCAATTGTACAAAGAGAATGATGTGCGACAAGACGCTGGATTTTCTTTGTTTTATGCAGGTGTAAATATTGGAGCTCTAATTGGAGGATACATTTGCATAGCGGTTGCCGAAGGTTCATTATGGAGCGGATTTGTTCCGGAACATTTGCGATGGAATTTTGCCTTTGGTTTTGCAGCCATTGTAATGCTTGTGAGTTTACTGACCTTTACCCAAACCCAAAAAAGTTTAGGTGAAATTGGACTTTCTCCATTGTTGCATTTAGAAAAATCAAAAAGAAGAATAAGAGAAGTGGTTACATATATTGCTTCCCTTGCCATCATTCCGTTAATTATTTTGATGGTGGCCAATACGGTTTACACTGATTATTTTATGATGGTAATTGGACCTGTATCTTTACTATATTTAGTATACGAAATGCGTAATTTTTCTGTTGCCGAAAACAAAAAGCTGATTGCGGCTTTTGTCCTAATTGTTTTTTCTATTTTCTTTTGGGCGTTTTTTGAGCAAAGTGGAGGCTCGTTGAGTTTGTTCGCTGTCAATAATTTGCATAATACATTGTTGGGATTTGAAGTGAGTCCAAATGGAGTCAACAATTCGGCCAATTCTTTATTTGTGATAGCTTTTGCTACTGTGGTGGGGCTGCTTTGGATTTGGATGAATGCCAGAAAAATTGAACCCAATACAGTAGTTAAATTCGGCCTTGGATTTCTGTTTCTCGCTGGTGGTTTTTGGGTATTTTATTACACCCAATTTTTTGCCGACCCAAGCGGAAAAACATCACTTAATTTATTCACTTTCGGTTGGTTTATCATCACTTTTGGTGAATTGTGTCTGTCCCCAATTGGGCTAAGTGCGATGTCTCGATTGTCTCCTCAAAAAACGCAGGCCGTAATGATGGGTATTTGGTATTTGGCGAGTGCTTACGGGCAATATTTTGCAGGAATATTAGGTGCCAATATTGCTGATGCCTCTGAGAATGCTACAAATTTAGAAAAACTAATTGTCTATGCCGATGGTTACAAACAACTCGCTATTTATGCTTTGATTGCGGGTGTAGTTTTGATACTAATTTCGCCTTGGGTGAAAAAATTAATGCAGGAAGTAAAATAAAAGATTATGACTCCAAACACCACTGACCAATTTTTCAAGAACCCAGTTTTAGGACATCCGCCAGGTTTATTCATTTTGTTTTTTACCGAAATGTGGGAACGATTTTCCTTCTACGGAATGCGTTCTTTACTCATTTTATTCTTGACATCATCCGCAATGGATGGCGGTTGGGAGTGGACGCGAGAAACCGCTTCTTCCTTATTTGGGTCTTATGTAGGACTGGTTTATTTGTCCACAATGTTGGGTGGCTATTTTGCCGATAAAAAAATTGGCTATCGTTTAGCTGTGGTTATTGGCGCGAGTTTAATGACTTTAGGACACGCTTCAATGGCGGTTGAAACCGAATTTTCTATTTATCTCGGTTTGGTTTTGCTGGTTTTTGGTAACGGATTTTTCAAGCCGAATATGGTTTCCATTATTTCTGAAATGTACAAAGATCGTCCCGACAAAAAAGATGGAGCCTACACTTTGTTTTATATGGGTGTCAATGCTGGAGCGTTCTTCGGAATATTGCTTTGTGGGTATCTAGGCGAAAAAGTGGGTTGGAGCTACGGTTTTGGATTGGCAGGAATTTTTATGTTCTTCGGAATGTTACAGTTTTGGTTATCGCAAAGTATTTTTGGTGAAATCGGCTTAAAGCCAAATGCAGCCAGCAAGGCAAAAATAGAAATAGCGGATTCAGACAAAAGAAATCCGTTCACGTCAATTCAGTTAGGATTAATAGGTGTAATGGCGACTTTGGGATTGCTTTGGATTTTGAATGCGCCAATTTCCAAAATTTCAAAAGGAACAATAGATGTTTTTAGTTTCTTGGGAGATAATGGAAACTCGATTGCCATTCTTACGGCTTTGATTTTATTTATTGGATTGCTAGTGTACAGATTCACTCAATATTCCCAAATCACAAGAGAGAAATTAATGGCGGTAACATTTTTCGCCTTTCTGACTATTTTCTTTTGGGCGATTTTCGAACAATCCCCCAACAGTTTAACCATTTTTGCTTCGGATTACACCAACCGAGTTTTGGAAGGCAAGTGGAGTGTCACTTTTTTGGTAGTAAATTCCTTGATGACCATTTTACCATTGACCATTATTACTTGGGTTTTGACTTTATTATTCAAACAAACTTTCAAAACATACACCTTGGCTTCGGTGATTTTAAGTAGCAGTTTTGTGATTATTTGGACTATAGCTTTATGGATGTTGGCCAAAGATTATTACACTGCAGGTTACCTTTCTTTGTCGGACGAAACTTTAGCCTTTTTAAAAATCGAAAAAGTAACAGAACCTTTGACCGAAGTTCCTGCAACCTGGTTTTCGACTTTGAATTCATTATTCATTATTTCTCTCGCACCCTTATTTTCGAAATGGTGGGAAAGTAAATACAATCCGTCAGCCAATTACAAATACGGAATTGGGATGGCTCTGCTGGGTTTAGGAATGGCTTGCATCGCTTTTGGAGCCGACGGAATTGCACCCGGAGCCAAAACCGCTTCAGTGAGTATGATTTGGTTGATTCTAGTGTATCTTTTTCACACGATGGCCGAGTTGTGCATTTCGCCAGTAGGATTGTCTAATGTTAGTAAATTGGTTCCTGCCAGAATGATTGCATTTATGTTTGGAGTTTGGTATCTTGCGGTCGCCATCGGAATGAAAGGAGCAGGAATGTTTGGCGAAAACATCGATAAAATTGCCAACGAACACGGACTAAGTTACTTCTTTTGGATGCTGACACTAATTTCTATTGCGGTTAGTTTCTTTGCGATTGTTATGGGACCCGTGGTCAAAAAATTGATGCACGGTGTAAAATAACGGCACTGTTTTTGTTAAGAAAAATAAACTAAATGATATAAAAATGAAGAAAATAATTCTAACCGTATTAGTGGTAATGAGTTCTTTGGCTGTTCAGGCACAAGAACTAAAATGGGAAACTGACATCAACAAAGCCATATCGGTATCCAATAAAACCAAAAAACCAATGTTGTTGTTTTTCACAGGAAGCGATTGGTGTGGATGGTGCATTCGCTTGCAAAAAGAAGTGTTGAAAACGCCAGATTTCGCCACTTGGGCAAAGAAAAACGTGGTTTTGGTTGAATTGGATTACCCAAGAAGTGTTCCACAATCTGATGCTATAAAAGCTCAAAATGCTGGCTTACAACAAGCATTCGGCATACAAGGATTTCCTACTGTTTACTTTGCAACTGCCAAACAGAAAAACGGTAAACCAAGTTTTACAGGTATAGGAAGTACAGGATATGTTGCTGGTGGGCCAAAAGCTTGGTTAGCAGAAGCCGATAAAATTCTGAAAACAAAATAAGTTTATTCTAATCTATAAAATCCCTTTTCGTCAGTAGCGTGAAAAGGGATTTTTGCTTTTAAGCAAGTCACTTTCCATAATTTTTGAATGGTTTTGTAATTCGAGGCATCGGCTACAACTATTTTAGGTTTTGTGGTTTGTAAAAACCGTTCCAAATTTATTTTTGGAGATTGAGTAAAAACCACAATATCTGGACGAATGGACGTCGGATACACTCCTAAACTGTCCAAAATCAGGATTTTGTTTCCCTTAAAGTACATCAGGTTTTGTAATTTTTTCTTTGAACTCAAACGGCTAAAATTCCCTGTCAAATAAGTTGAAAATGTTTTGTTTTTTGAGACAGTTTTCAAAAGACTGTCATTGGCATACAAACTGACCTTATCCCCCTTTCGTTCCGCAATAAGAGTGCTTTTCTTTGAATTGAAAATCACTAATTCATTCTGATTTTGAATAATCCAATGTTTGGATAAATATGAAATTTGTAAAATAATTAGGGCAACTAATGTCAAAGCTAGTCTGTTGAAACTCGGTTTTTTGAACCAAATAATGGAGCTGATAATCAATAAATACAAACTCAATAGCAACAGCCAATTGAACGGAATATCCCGAAAGATGAATTGCTCAAAAGAGGCGATTGTATTGATAATTTTGTTTAAAAAGTAAATGCTCCATTCCAATGATTTGGCTAAAATAATAGGAACATAATCGAAGGCTGCCAAAACCATAACCAAAACACCCAAGCCCATAATCACGCTCAGAAACGGAAGAATTACCAAATTAGTCAGGAAAAACAAGCCCGGAAATTGATGAAAATAATAAATACTCAAGGGCAAAGTGCCAATTTGTGCTGCGAAAGAAACGGTCAAAATTTCCCAAAAGTAATACACAATACTGTTTTTTGGTGTCCAAAGTTGCGACAATAAAGGTTGCAACCAAAGAATAAAAAACAAGGCAATATAACTCAATTGAAAGCCCACATCAAACAAAAATGAAGGTTCAAAGAGTAAAATAAGCAACATCGAGACTAATAAAGTATGGAATATATTCGTGCTTCGTCGCAGATACATCCCGATAGCCACAAACGAAAACATCGTAACCGAGCGAAGTACCGAGGGAGCCAAACCGGCAATTAATCCAAAGGACGACAGCGAAACCAGAATAATTATCAACTTGATAAACGAACCTCTTTTAGTGTTGGGAAATGGCTTCAAAAGATAAGTAACAAACAGCAATATAAATCCAATATGCAATCCCGAAACAGACAAAATGTGTACTGCACCAGCAAATTGATAATCCTTGATAATCTCCGGCGAAATATCTTGTTGTTGTCCCAAAATCAAGGCAATGGCAACATTCAATTCTGCTTTGTTGAATTGGATTTTTTCTAAATTCCGAATGATTTTCGTTCGCAGTTTTGAGGTATAATACCAAACATCTTTTTCGATAATTGAACCCATTTTGATGTCCGACGCATCGGCATACATTTGTGCATATATTTTTTTGCCTTCGAGGTATTTGCCATAATCAAATTGGTTCGGATTTTTGGACGGTTCATTTTTGTATAAACTTCCGTCGATTTGCAAATGGGTCCCAATTTCAAAAGCGTGATTTAGGCTGTCTTTTCGAATATTCAATAAAATTCTTCCCGTTTTTACGGATTGATCTACCTGGTTTACGATAGTAATATAGCGGTCGTTGTAACTAGAACTACGCAGTTTTTCTCTAATGGTAACCGTCACCGAATGCGGTTTGTCGAATAGTGCTTTGTGGTGTATATAATTGCTTTTTTGAAAAGCATTGGTATGAATAATTTGTGTAGTCGTGCCAATGCTAAAAGCAAGAAAATAAGTAGCAAGACCAATATAGATTGGATTTACAACTTTATTTTTTGCTATGAAATGCGCTGTGGCGAAAGCAAAAAAGGTGATGAAAAGTAATATAAAGGAAAATTGTGGACTCGGTTGAAAATAAAAGGCGAAGAGGATTCCTATGATAAAACCTATTGTAATTCTTGCCAAAGGAAATTGTAATACTTTCATAATGATAAAAGTACGAAATTTTTAATACGAACCCGTTGGGTGTAATTCAATTTTTTTTAAACACATAGAGTCATAGGTTTTAATTAATTTTATTAAGACGCTTCGCGTGATTTTAGTAAATCATAGCTATGTGAACCCAAGAACTGGGCTATCCAACTCTTTTTTCTATGATTCTATGCGTTTCAATTTTACTATTTCTAAAAATTTAATAATTTCACCCAACGAGTTAATACGAAGTAACTTTGAAAATCTTGATGTTTCGAAAAAACAAATTATTTCAAATCTCCTACGATCAATTTTGCCGTTTTCTCACTGGCACCAATGCCGCCCAATTTATTTTCTAATTCCTCGTATTTTTTCAATAGATTTTGACGGTACTTGGTATCTAAAATCTGCTGCAGTTCTTCACGAATGCGTTTTGTGTTGCAGTCTCCTTGAATCAATTCGGTCACCACTTCCTCATCCATAATCAAGTTGACCAAGGAAATATATTTTAAGGTAATAATGCGCTTGGCAATTTGGTACGAAATCCAACTTCCTTTATAACAAACCACTTCAGGCACTTTGAAAAGCGCTGTTTCTAATGTTGCCGTTCCCGAAGTGACGAGTGCTGCGGTGGCATTACTCAACAAATCATAGGTTTTATTCGAAACAAATTTGATGTTTTCATTGGTAATAAAATTTTCATAAAATGAAAATTCTTGACTGGGCGCACCAGCAATCACGAATTGGTAATCGGGAAATTCCTTAACAACACTCAGCATCACCGATAGCATCTTGGTAATTTCCTGTTTGCGGCTGCCTGGCAAAATGGCAATAATAGGTTTGTCATTCAATTGATTTTCTGTTCTAAAAACAATCGAATCTTTGGCTGGATGATTATGAATGGCGTCAATCAAAGGATGACCAACAAATTCCACGGGATAATGATGTTTCTTTTCATAAAAATCTTTTTCGAACGGCAGAATTACATACATTTTATCGACATCGCGTTTGATTTCGGTAATACGGTTTTCTTTCCAAGCCCAAATTTGTGGTGAAATATAATAATGTGTTTTAATACCTTGTTCTTTCGCCCATTTGGCAATCCGCAAATTAAAACCCGGATAATCGATGAAAACCAGCACATCGGGTTGAAAATCTGAAATGTCTTTTTTGCAAAATTTGATGTTATTGAGAATAGTTTTCAAATGAAACAAGACTTCTACAAATCCCATAAAAGCCAATTCGCGATAATGTTTGACCAAAACGCCGCCCACATTTTGCATCAAGTCGCCTCCCCAAAACCGAATATCGGCGGTAGGATCTTCTTTGTACAAGGCTTTCATCAAATTGGAACCGTGCAAATCGCCCGAAGCTTCCCCTGCAATAATGTAGTATTTCATTATACTGTTTAATCAAAAATTAGTTTTTCAGAAGCTATAAAAGAGCTATGCAAATATCGTGAAAATCGCGATGCAAATTACTGCCAAAACCACGCCTCGAGCCATCATTTCCTTATTCATTTTAAGCAAAATGCCAAAGGCAATTAAATCAAGAATTGCGCCCAAGGTGATTAATTTGCCCAATTTCCCTTCCGATTTCATACTTTGGATACCAGACATAAAATCGAAGTCAGTAAAAAAAGTAACAAAGAGGAAAATTCCCAAAACACAAGCTATTATTCCTATTACAAAACCAATCAATATATCTTTTTTATTCATATTTGTAAATTTTTATTTGTCAGCGGTCAAATATGGTATCGCTTTCATATATTGGTGTTTGCTATCGCAAACTATTTGTCAGTGGCGATTTCATTCCATTTCCAGGTGTTAAGTTGCTGAATAGCGTGATGGGCCGTCAGGTCGAATTGCACAGGGACTACAGAAATATAGCCATTGGCAAGTGCCCATTCATCGGTATCTTCGCCTTGATCTTCATTGATAAATTCACCCGTTAGCCAATAGTAATCTCTGCCTTGAGGTGTTTTTCGCTTGTCAAATTTTTCAATCCATAGGGCTTTTGCCTGACGACAAATTTTTATTCCTTTGATTTCTTTTTCTTCCAAATTTGGAAAATTTACATTCAAAACCACACTTTCGGGCAGTCCTTTTTCCAAAACTTCTAAGGTAATCGATTTGATAAAGGATTTAATGGGTTCAAAATTGGCATTCCATCCATAATCCAAAAGTGAAAATCCAATGGCGGGAATGCCTTCGATTCCAGCTTCAACAGCAGCGCTCATCGTTCCGGAATAAATCACATTGATAGAGGAATTCGAACCGTGATTGACACCGGAAACGCACAAATCGGGTTTCCTTTTCAGGATTTCGTTAGTGGCCAATTTTACACAATCCACAGGAGTTCCAGAAGTGCTGTATTCCTGAATAGCTTCGGTATCACCAGAAATTTTATTGATAAACAAGGTGTTATTGATGGTAATCGAATGTCCGGTGGCACTTTGTGGACTGTCCGGGGCAACGACCACGACCGTCCCAATTTCTTTCATAACGGAAATCAAAGCGCGGATGCCAGGTGCCGAAATCCCATCATCATTGGTTACTAAAATAAGTGGCTTGTCTTGATTCACAATTAATCTGGTTTTAAATTACAATTTATTTCTAAAAAAAATCTGAATTTATGTTAGCAAAGAAACAAAATTAATCGTGTTCGAAGATTATTCCTTTTATAAAAAGAACAATTTTATATCTTTAACAAAATTTTATAGGAGGTTATACTAACGATGGCATAGTTTTTACCGTAATTTGGATTTTGAATATTTATGGATACAATTATTAACTTTATGAAAAGAAATTATAAAATCCTCATAGCCGTTGTCTTAGTTTCGGCAACTTTATTTGCGTTTAAGATGAATTCTTTTAAAAGCGAAGATCCCGAAAAGGACAAAATGCTTTTAGAATTATTGACGTTTGTAATAGAAAAAGGGCATTATAATCCCGCGAAAATTGATGATGTCTTTTCTAAAGGCGTTTACAAAGATTACATTGAAGCTTTAGACCCTTCGAAGCGATTTTTCTTGCAATCGGATATTGACGAATTTGCTAAATACGAATTGCTTCTAGACGATCAATTACTCAGTAAAGATTTGAGTTTTTTCAATTTGACGTACAATCGTCTGATGAAAAGAATGGACGAAGGAAAGGGTTTATACAAAGAGATCCTCAGTTCTCCCTTTGATTATTCAATCGATGAAACTTTCAATACCGATTATGAAAAGGCGCCGTATGCCAAAAATGCAGCGGAATTAAAAGAAAGATGGCGCAAGCAAATCAAGTTGTCGACGCTTTCTTCATTGACCGACCGTTTGAAAATTCAAGAAAATAAAGAAAAAGGAATTGTCGAAAAAGAGAACAAAAATGATTCAGATATTCTGAAGCCTGGAGAGTTTGCTGACACGGCAATCCCCACAGATAAAGACGCCTCGACCGATGGAAAGCCTAAATCTTTTGAAGAACTAGAAAAAATTACACGCGAAAGTTCTTTAAAATCCTTAGATGAATACTTTGGTTTTATGAAGGAATTAACCCGCGATGATTGGTTTTCGGTGTTTATCAATTCGATAACCGCACGCTTTGATCCGCATACAAATTATTTTCCACCCGAAGAAAAAGAGCGTTTCGATGTGAGCATTAGCGGTAAATTTGAAGGAATTGGAGCGCGTCTTCAAAAGAAAAATGATTTTACTGAAATTACCGAACTTATCTCGGGAGGTCCAGCTTGGCGAGGAAAACTACTCGAGGCCGGCGATGTGATAATGAAAGTCGCTCAGGGTAAAAATGAACCGGTCGATATTGTAGGAATGCGTTTAGACGATGTGGTTAAAAAAATCAAAGGGCCAAAAGGATCTGAGGTTCGCTTAACTGTGAAAAAAGTAGATGGTTCTATCAAAACCATATCGATCATTCGAGACATTGTAGAAATTGAAGAAACCTATGCTAAATCGAGTATTGTAGAGAGAAATGGCGTAAAATATGGTGTCATTTATTTGCCTAAATTTTATATTAATTTCGAAGACAGAAATGGTCGTGACGCCGGAAAAGACGTTGCTGCAGAAGTTGAATTATTGAAACAAGCAGGAGTCAACGGAATCGTTCTTGATGTTCGTGATGACGGTGGAGGTTCACTGTCGACCGTTGTAGATATTGCCGGTTTATTTATCGAACAAGGGCCTATCGTACAAGTGAAATCGGCCGGCAGACAAAAAGAAGTTTTGTATGATCGTGATAAAAAAATCGAATGGGATGGGCCTTTAGTAATAATGGTCAATAGTTTTTCGGCTTCGGCATCTGAGATTTTGGCCGCAGCCATACAAGATTACAAAAGAGGCATTATCATTGGTAGCAAGCAAACTTATGGTAAAGGGACGGTTCAAAATGTAATCGATTTGAATCAATTTGTGCGAAGCAGTGACAAAGGTGATTTAGGCGCTTTGAAAACGACTACCCAAAAGTTTTATAGAATCAATGGAGGTTCGACCCAACTTGAAGGGGTAAGCAGCGATGTGGTTATGCCGGACCGCTATGCCTATCTAAAAATGGGAGAACGCGATGTAGATAATGCGATGCCTTGGGACAAAATAGACGCTGCTCCTTATAATCTTTGGACCAACAACGCCAAATTTAGCAAAGCCATCGCCGACAGTAAAAACAGAATCGCGCAAAATCAACAATTCAAATTGATTGAAGAAAATGCCAAATGGATCGACGAAAGAAGCAAAGAAAATAACTATAGTTTAAAATTCGAAAACTTCAAAAAGAATCAGAAAGCCATTGAGGAAACCAATAAAAAGTTTAAAGCAATCGCAGATTACGATTATCAATTAAAGTTTTCTTCTTTGCCGCAGGAAGCCGAAGCTATGAAAGCCGATATTTCTCTGAAAGAAAAGAGAGAAAGATGGCACGAGAGTTTGTCTAAAGATGTTTATGTCGAAGAAGCCTTGAATATTTTAGACGATTTGCAAGCAAAACCCGTGTTGAAAAAATCGACTCCAATTACATTAAAAAAAGACAAACAAGTTAAGTCATAAAGCCGGTTTTAATGAATATACCAGCAGTGAACAAAATAGTAACGCTTCAGAAATTCAAATTAAATTTCTGGAGCGTTGTTCGTTTTGTAATATTCAGTGTTTTTTTGTTTGGATTAGTATCAACTTCGAGTTTTGGTTGTAAAGACGTAGCAAGCGAGCCAGTAAGTCAAAAACCATTGTTCGATTATTTGCCCAGTTCCACCACAAATCAAATGGTGAAACACTATTATTATACTTTATCGTACAATGAAAAATACGAACAAGCCGAATGGGTTGCGTATGAATTGAAAAAAAGTTATGTGAGAAGCAGCAATTTCGAAAGGCCCTATTTCATCGAAGACCCAAAAGTAAAAACAGGCTCAGCCGATTGGCGCAATTATAAAAAATCGGGCTATGACAAAGGGCATCTTTGTCCGGCTGGTGATATGGAATTTGCTATTAATGCTTATAATGATACTTTTTTTACTTCGAATATTTCGCCTCAAAAACATGATTTCAATGGTGGAGTTTGGAACAGATTAGAGCAAAAAGTACGTTATTGGGCTACTAAATATGATGGCGTTTATGTCGTTACGGCGGGAGTTTTACAACCTAATCTAAAAACAATTGGTCAAGAGAAAGTTTTGGTTCCCAATTATTTTTATAAAATTTTGTTGGACAATTCTAACGGACAATACAAAATGATCGCTTTTTTGGTTCCAAACGCCAAAAGCAACAAACCATTATATGAATTTGTAGTTTCTGTGGACAGCATCGAAAAAATCACAGGAATTGATTTCTTTCCCAAACTAGACGATAAAATCGAAAAAAGTTTAGAGAAAAATAGCGATTATAAGGCTTGGAGTTTTTAGTTCTTCAAAAATAAAGCGACATCCTTTTTAAGAACGTGGCTTTTTGACTTGTTTTGTTTGCTCAATTTTGTGGGTACGAAGTCAGGAGACATTTGCACAGCACAATCGACTTTTAATAACTTTCTCCTTGGCGAGAAGACTTCATACATCTGGGTAAATTATAGTCTAACTATTTTAGATGTCTTTTTTGGATTAACATTGATTTTCCAATCATTCTTTTTTATATAATTACGTGACACATATATTATTTGCTCAATATCATAATTCTCAGATGGCTTTTCAACACGTTTTTTAAGAATAGCTTCTTTGTTATAGATCAAAATTACTAATGTATCATTCTTAAAACCTCTATCCCAGCTCCCAGAAGTGGTAATTTTTTTACTACTATATGGTAAGACTTGATATTCATAAAACTCAAAATTATCAATCGCTATCTTGTTATTATAAATAGAAGTATCTTTAGACCATAATCTGTCACTAATAACTAGAGATAGGTTTGTTCTGTTTATAATTGTCAATCTGTTATCATAAGGATCACAACTCACAAAGGAAATGAACATAAATAGAAATATGCAATTTTTCATATTATGGTAATGAGTGAATGGTTTTATAGTAAAAATATAGTCTTTCTAATCCGCTCTCCGAAGTGTTCATTATAATAGATATTGTTGTTTATAGGATTCTGTGCGAATGTCTCCGACTCTCACTACCACTCATTCACCTTATTGGCGTCCATTTTTATAAAAATGAAGAGCAAAATGGTGAAGCCCCAAAGTCCTGAACCTCCATACGAAAAGAAAGGTAATGGCACTCCAATGGTTGGAAAAACACCCAAAACCATAGCAATATTCACAAAAAAGTGGATAAATAAAATGGCTGCCACACAATAGCCATACACTCGGCTGAATTTTGTTTTTTGTCTTTCGGCTAAATAAATTATACGGAGAAATAATCCCGCAAAAAGGCCAACGACGATTAGTGAACCAATGAAACCCCATTCTTCGCCTACTGTTGTGAAAATGTAATCGGTGTGTTGCTCCGGTACAAAACCGCCTTTGGTTTGGGTGCCTTCCAGAAATCCTTTGCCGAACCAACCTCCTGAACCTACTGCAATTTCAGATTGATTGGTGTTATATCCAATCCCTTTCATATCAACCGATTTTCCTAGTAAAATGTTGAAACGATCGCGGTGATGTTGTTTGAAAACATTGGTAAACACATAATTTACAGACAGAACAAAGCCCGAAATCAAAACAAAAAGGATGCTACTCAAAACGATGTTTCTATCGGCCAATCGGGATTTGAAATGAATCAGTATAATAACTATTAGGGCAAGCAGAATCACGTACTGCGGTTGTAAAACGAGTGTAAGTACAAAGAGTAAGATGGCACAAAAACCTGTCCACAAATACCAACCAGGCAATCCCTCGCGGTACAAAACAATAAAAAAGATACTGTAAATCATCGCGCTCCCCGGGTCAGGTTGAGGTAGAATAAGCATCACCGGCAAAAACACGATAGCCAAAGCTTGAATTTGCCTGTTGACGTCCTTTAAATTGATTTGGGAGTCACTCAAATATTTAGCCAATGCCAATGCTGTGGCAGCCTTAGCGAATTCTGATGGTTGAAGGGTGAAACTGCCAAAACCGTACCAGCAACGCTGACCAGCAATGGTTTTCCCCAGAGGAAATAAGCCTATCAATAACAATAACGCTATTCCATAAATAATAGTAGCATACTTTTCGTAAAACTTGCCGTCAACATAGAGAATGATAAAAATCAAGGGAATGGTCAGTAAAATAAAAATAAATTGTTTTACCGCTGTGCCTTCCATTGAGGAAAGCGAGGAGGAATAAATGTTCAACCAACCCAATAGTACCAAAACTATAAAAATAGTAATGCATATCCAGTCGATGTTATTGGTTAAACTTTGATTTTTCATTTTACTAATTTATTTTTTTAGTAGTATCAATTTTCACTTTTGGAACTACGATTTTGCTTTTCGCTATCGAATCCTTTCTTCTCATTTCTTTCTTTACGACTTCAGAAAGTCCACCTAATTTAGCATATCGGTCCTGTAAACTTCTTTCTAATGTTCTTTTCTCCAAATCGGTTCTCGTGATTTTTCCTCTGAGGTATTTTTCAATCATCAAACTCGCTATAGGACCGGCTATGGTAGATCCAAAACCTCCGTTTTCAACCAGAATTGCGATTGCTATCTTCGGATTGTCTTTAGGAGCAAAGGCTACAAAAATAGAGTGGTCTTCTAGCTGAGTTCTTTTGCCATTTATTTTGGCAAAATTCTCGGCAGTTCCTGTTTTTCCACAAATGTCAATTCCTTCTACACGTAAACCAGCTGCTGTACCAAAATTATATACATCAAACAAACCTTGAATCATCGGTTTGAAATGGCTTTTGTCAATGGTTGTAAGGTGTTTAGTGGTGAATTTCTTGTCTATTTTTTCTCCTTCAATTTTTTTGATGATATGAGGCGTATAATAATATCCTTCGTTAGCGACAGCCGACATCATATTGGCCAATTGAATGGGTGTTAGCAAAACCTCACCTTGACCGATGGCATTGGATATGATGGTTTTTCCACTATATCCCCAACCCGGATATATTTTTTTATAGGTTTTTGAATTGGGTATTTTGCCTTTTTTTCCTGTTGGTAAATCATAGCCCATAAATTGTCCGAGACCAAAACTTTTGACATGATTACTCCAAACATCGACTGCATAAGGGGTACTTTTGTATTTACCGATAGTTCGCAAATAGACATTCGAAAAATAGGCATTACATGATTTGTAAATCCCAACATTTAGGTCTCTCGAACCACCACCACAATGACATCTTTGGAATCTTCCGCCAGCATAAGCAAAACCGTGGTTGCACATAAATGTAGTATGAGTATCCACTACATTTTCTTGAAGACCAACCAATCCTGTCAATATTTTAAAAGGGGAACCTGGAGGATATTCCGCCAATAATCCTCTATCATAAAGTGGTTTGGCTATAGAATCGCGATACAGCATGGTATAGTTTTTCGAACGTTGACGTCCTACTAAAATGGCGGGATCATAATTGGGCGCTGTGACTAAGGCTAAAATTTCCCCTGTTTTGGGTTCGATAGCCACAATTCCGCCTCTCTTGTTAATCATTAATTCTTCACCATACTTTTGAAGTTCCATATCGACGGTCAAATGGATGTCTTCACCTTGCACGGCTATGGTGTCATATTTTCCTTCTTTGAAGGAACCAATTTCCCGATTGTATTTGTCTTTTTGAATGTATTTTACACCTTTTATACCGCGTAAAATCTCTTCATAACTTTCTTCAACGCCTTGTTTTCCAATTAAATCTCCGCTGTTATAATAAGGATTTTTTTCGATTATTTTGTCGTTAACTTGGGTGATACCCCCAAATATGTTGGCGCCAAAATTGACTTGATAATCCCGAAGAGATCGTTTTTGAAAATAAAAACCTTCATAGTTGCGTATTTTTTCCTGAAAGGCAGCAAACTCACTTTTGTTCAATTGGGCCAAAAATACGGAGGGCAATCGCGGACTATAAACTTTTGCTTTTTCAATTTTTTTTATAAAATCCTCTTTGGTTATGGCTAATAGTTGACAAAATTCCAAAGTGTCCAGATTTTTTACTTCCCTTGGTATCACCATAATATCATAGGATGGCTGGTTGGCCACCATTAACTTCCCGTTTCTATCGTAGATATAACCTCTTTCGGGATAGTCGTATTGAATTTTTATGGCGTTGTTATCCGACTTTAATTTGAAGGAATCATTGATAACTTGCAAATAGAAAAGGCGTAATACCAGTAATGACGCTGCAATAATGATCATTGAAGGAAGCAACACTTTTCTCATCGTCTGTTCGGCTTAGTAAGGTATATGATAATGATGCACAGAATTAGGGTAAATACTGAACTCAATAGGGTTCGAAGTAGTATTTCTAGGATTAAAGTAAATTTGAAAGCCTCTAATGTAAACAAGGTGATATGGTGAATAAATACCGATAGCAATAGAAAAGTAAATCGTTCGGGTGTGAGCACATCATTCATCTTGATGGTTTGGTATTCGTAACTTAATCCGAAAGCAAACTTAAAAAGATACGGTCTGTAATAAGCCAAAATGATGCAAGCCGTAGTATGAAATCCGCACGAATTGCTAAATAAATCCATAAAAAGTCCTAGTAGAAAACTAGCTGCTAAAAGCCCCGATTTATTGCCGTTTACTGGATATAAAATGATAAAAAGAATATAGGGGTATGGGCTTATATAGCCCAAAAAGTTCATATTATTGAAAATAATAATTTGAACAGCCAACAGCAGTAAAAAACGAAAAATATTTGCGATTACAGCACTATTCATCTTTTTCAGATTTTTTTTCTAGATTGATAATTTCTTCGCGATTTTTACTTTTTATAATGTATACATGACCCAGATTAGTCATATCGTTGAATAATTTGACTTCTATGGTATAGTAATGAGTCTGATTGTCAATTTTTATTCTGTCAATAGTACCGATGTTAATATTTTCAGGGAAGATGATCGATTGTCCCCCCGTTACGATAGTATCGCCTTTTTTAATAGAAGCTAATCGAGGAACGTCTGTCAATTGGACAAAACCAGTATTTTTTCCATCCCATCCTAAAGAACCAAAATGATTTGATTTTTTGAGTTTGGCATTGATGTGAGATTTGGTATTCAAAATGCTAATGACAGTAGCGTAGTTGTTTGAGGTATTGTCAATGATTCCCACAATTCCTAAACTATTGATAACACCCATATCTTGTTGCACGCCTTGCAGGCTGCCGGAATTTAATGTCAAATAGTTTTCTTGAGAAGTAAAGGAGTTGTGAATTACTTTCGAAACGATGATATCCTTGGGTGAAATTCCTTTTATGCTGTCTAATTTTGCTGCTGCAGTCGTGTCTTTTTTAGCAAAAAGTAAACTTCTCAACTTTGCGTTTTCTTGAGCAAGGGCATCATTTTCGGTTCTTAAATTCAAATACTCACTAAAGGAATTGATTCTTTCATATACTCCACCAGTCATAAAATTAGCCGAACTAATAATCTTGCTCCGATGATAGGAGTGAGATTGAATGGAAAGAAATAACGAAATGCCCAAAAGCAGCAAAAACAGCAATTTAGTACTGTTTTTATAAATAAAATTAAATATTTGCTGCATTGCTTAGCGGTATAATAATTGTTGAACTTATAAACTCCTTATCTTTAATTACACTTTTTATTTGATTAAAACACTTTTGAATCTACTTAGATTTTTGAGTGCCATTCCGGTTCCACGAACTACCGCTCTCAAAGGATCTTCCGCAATATAAACGGGTAAATCTGTTTTTTGTGAAATTCTTTTGTCAAGACCTCTCAACATCGATCCTCCGCCAGCAAGATAAATCCCGGTGTTGTAAATATCCGCAGCTAATTCTGGAGGGGTTTGTGATAAAGTTTCCATTACCGCATCTTCTACTCGTTGTATCGATTTGTCTAGGGCTTTGGCTATTTCTCGGTAAGATACCGATACTTGTTTTGGTTTTCCAGTCAATAAGTCTCGACCTTGAACCGACATTTCTTCTGGTGGAGTTTCTAAATCTTCGATAGCGGCTCCAACTTGAATTTTTATTTTTTCGGCAGTGCTTTCTCCCACAAAAAGGTTGTGCTGCGTACGCATATAATACACGATGTCATTGGTAAAAACGTCACCCGCAATTTTAACCGATTTGTCGCAAACAATTCCGCCTAAAGCGATTACGGCGATTTCTGTGGTTCCACCTCCGATATCTACAATCATATTTCCTTTGGGTTGCATAATGTCGATACCAATACCAATCGCAGCTGCCATTGGCTCGTGGATCAAATAAACTTCTTTACCATTGACACGTTCGCAGGACTCTTTTACCGCTCTCATCTCCACTTCAGTAATTCCAGAAGGAATACAAACTACCATGCGCAATGCTGGAGTAAACATTTTTTTCTTCAAGGCAGGAATACTTTTGATAAGCATGCTTATCATTTTTTCGGAAGCATCAAAATCGGCAATTACACCATCTTTCAATGGCCTTATCGTTTTAATGTTTTCATGGGTTTTCCCTTGCATCATGTTAGCTTCTTTGCCAACAGCAATGATTTTTCCTGAAACTCTATCACGAGCAACAATCGAAGGGCTGTCAATTACGACTTTATCATTGTGAATGATTAGAGTGTTTGCGGTACCAAGGTCTATTGCAATATCCTCGGTCATGAAATCAAAAAATCCCATAAGTGTGTAAGGGTATAAAATTTATAAAAAAAATAATGTACAAAGCTAAACAAATTAATGTTTAAAATGACGTGTTCCTGTAAATACCATTGCAACTTTATTTTCATTGCAATAATCGATGCTCAATTCATCTTTAATCGAACCGCCCGGTTGAATAACAGCTGTGATTCCCGCGTTCTTAGCAAGCTCAACACAATCCGGAAATGGAAAAAAAGCATCGCTCGCCATCGAAGCACCTTCTAAGCTAAATCCAAATATACGTGCTTTTTCGATAGCTTGCAACAAAGCATCAACTCTTGAGGTTTGACCTGTGCCTGATGAAATCAAAGTGCCGTTTTTGGCGAAAACAATGGTGTTCGATTTAGTGTTTTTACAAACTTTAGAAGCAAAAACTAAATCCTCGACTTCTTGTGCAGTAGGCGCTAATAGTGTAACGACTTTTAAGTCCGCTTTAGTATCTGTGATGTTGTTTCTCTCTTGAACTAGAATTCCGTTGAGGCAAGTTCTCACCTGTTTTTGTGGTAATGCTACTTCGTTTTGAATTAAAATAATTCTGTTTTTCTTTTCTTGTAAAATAGCAATAGCGGCTTCGTCATAACTTGGCGCAATTACTACTTCGCAGAATAATTTATTGATTTCATTGGCTGTTGCAACATCTATCTTTGTATTAGCAATCAAAACTCCGCCAAAAGCTGATGTTGGATCGCAAGCCAAAGCTGCAGTATAAGCTTCGCTAATGCTTGGTCTTGTCGCCAATCCGCAGGCGTTGTTGTGTTTCAAGATGGCAAATGTAGGACCGTCGTTTTTGAATTCGTTAATCAAATTTACGGCTGCATCCACATCTAATAAATTATTGTATGACAATTCTTTTCCGTGCACTTTTTGGAACATCGCTTCAAAATCGCCAAAGAAGAATCCTTTTTGGTGAGGGTTTTCGCCATATCTTAAGATTTGCCCTTTTTCAATACTGGTTTTGAAAATAGTTTCGTCAGTATTGAAATAATTGAAAATTGCCGTATCATAATGAGAAGAAACGTGGAATGCTTTGGTAGCAAACATTTTTCTGTCTTCTAATGTGGTAGCGCCATTTTGTGTGCTAATCAAATCCAAAAGCAACGGGTATTCCGCCACAGAGGGGATGATTACGGTGTCTTTGAAGTTTTTGGCAGCAGCACGAATCAATGAAATGCCACCAATATCTATTTTTTCGATAATATCTTCTTCACTTGCGCCAGAGGCAACTGTTTTTTCGAAAGGATACAAGTCCACAATCACCAAATCGATTTGCGGAATATCGTATTCCTTCATTTGTTGCACATCGCTTTCGTTGTCTTGACGATTTAGGATTCCACCAAAAACTTTTGGGTGCAGGGTTTTTACTCTTCCGCCAAGAATAGATGGATAAGAAGTAACATCTTCTACGGGAACAACTGGAATTCCTAAGTTTTTGATGAATTCTTCGGTTCCTCCAGTGGAATAAAAGGTTACATTTTGCTCGTGTAATTTTTTTATAATAGGTTCTAAACCTTCTTTTGAAAAGACTGAAATTAATGCAGATTGGATTGTTTTTGTCGTGCTCATTGTGTAGTTAGAATTTTGTGGTGCAAAAGTAGTTTTTTTGAAGGGAAAATTCAAATCTATTTCTGTAACAATATCTTAAAAAATGCTACTTATGAGATATTGATTTTTCATTAGGATTATGAAGAAAATTTTTAGAATTTTACAATAACACAAATTCCCGTTTTATGCTAGTTTATTTTCGACTGTTATCTGAGAGTTTTCGCTTTGCGATGAATGCGTTGCGAAACAATAAACTGCGTACTTTATTGTCGTTGCTTGGTGTCACCATTGGTATTTTTTCGATCATTGCCGTACTCGCTGCAGTAGATTCATTGGATAGAAAAATCACTAAAGATTTGAGCTCTTTAGATAAAAACACGATTTATTTGATGAAAATGTCGTTTGGACCCTCGGAAATTCCTCGATGGAAAAGAGAGCAATTTCCGAATGTGAAATACGATGAATATATCTACATGAAAGGAGCAATGACCAATACCGAGCAAATGGGGTATCAGATTTTCACGAAAAGCGAATCGATAAAATACGGCTCGAATACCGTGACCGATATCAATATTGTGCCTGTTTCGCACGAGTTTATCGACATACAAGGTTTGGAATTTGAAGAAGGGCGTTTTTACACCGAATCCGAAGCCAATTCTGCAGCTCCTGTGGTGGTTATTGGGGATGATATAGCAAAATCTTTGTTTGAAGATAGCGATCCAATTGGCAAAAAAGTACGTTTGTATGGGCAACGGTTTACGGTTATTGGCGTGCTAAAAAAACAAGGTGCGGGGATGTTTGACAATAATGATAGTTCGGCTTTTATTCCTGTAAATTTTGTCCGACAACAATTTGGTGACAACAATGAAGGCTTGGTCAATGTCATTATTTTTAAGCCAGAAAAAGGAGTCGATATGGATGCTTACAAGGCTGAAGTGACTCAGAAATTAAGAAATTTTAGAGGAATGAAATCCGGTGAAATGGACAATTTCTTTATTAATGTTTTCTCTGGATTTACCGATTTTATAGATGGAATTATTTCTCAAATGAATGTTGTGGGATGGATTATCAGTGGATTCTCATTGCTTGTAGGAGGTTTTGGTATTGCCAATATTATGTTTGTTTCGGTAAAAGAAAGAACCAATCTGATAGGAATCCAGAAATCTCTTGGAGCCAAAAACCGATTTATATTATTTCAATTTTTGTTTGAAGCCATTATTCTTTCGGTTATTGGCGGGATTATCGGCTTGTTTCTCGTTTGGATTATCGCCATGATTTTGACCAAAGCATTGGAATTTGAATTTATTTTGGGAATGGGTAACATTCTTTTAGGAACAGGACTGGCTGCAATTATTGGTTTAATTTCTGGAATTCTGCCAGCGATTGCCGCTTCGAAACTCGATCCTGTAGAAGCGATTAGAACAGGAATGTAGACGAAAGTTTATGGTTTTTAGTTTAGAGTTCAGGCTGAATCCATCAATTATAGTTGAATTTTACAAAATAAATAAAGGCGCAAAAATGTACATTTTTGCGCCTTTATTATAATCTATGTTTACAGAAATTGAAAACTATCTAACCTCGATATTTTGTATCAAATCGATATACAAATTGATTTTGTCTTTCAATTCTTTTCTTGGGACAGTACCAATTTAGTAAAAGCCAACGAAGCAAGAAGGAATTATATACAGGGAGTTAGAAAAGCTGATATTCACTATATTCAGCCCCTAATTGCCTTTGCAAAATCATCAACTTGTACAACCATCTATCCAAAAAACACAAATTAACAGCACAATTTTTTTAGAGAAGTCTATTTCAAAAACTCGTTATTTTTTAGAAATAAGAGGTGTGAATATTATTAATCTAAAAAAAAGCATGCCTTTTAATTCTAAATTTAAAAAAAACGACATCCGTTTCTGGATGCCGTTTTTCATTATAAAAAATACAGGTTATGCTTATTTTTCTCTTGGAAATAGTAAAGCGGCTTGAGCTGCTGCTAATCGTGCAATCGGCACACGGAAAGGAGAACAACTTACATAGTTCATTCCGATTTTGTGACAGAAAACTACACTTTCAGGGTCTCCACCGTGCTCACCACAAATACCCACTTTTAGGTTTGGTTTGGTTTGACGGCCTCTTTCTACACCAATTTTTATCAACTCACCTACCCCTTCTTGATCGATAGTTTGGAAAGGATCATCTGGAAGAATACCAAGGTCAAGATATTTAGGAAGGAATCCACCGATATCATCACGACTGAATCCAAAACTCATTTGCGTTAAGTCATTGGTTCCAAAACTGAAGAAATCAGCTTCTTCTGCCATACTATTGGCTTTCAATGCAGCACGAGGAATTTCGATCATTGTTCCGTACAAGTACGGGATTTTTTTAACTCCTAATTTTTCACAAGTTTCTTTGTAAACGGCATCTACAATCTCTCTTTGATTTTTCAATTCGTTTTTAGAACAAGTCACAGGAATCATTATTTCCGGCATTGCTTTTTTGCCTTCTTGAACCAACTCAGCCGATGCTTCGAAGATGGCTCTAATTTGCATTTCGGTGATTTCAGGATAACTTACTCCTAGACGAACACCTCTATGGCCAAGCATTGGATTATTTTCGTGTAACGCAAGAACTCTTCTGTTCAACACACTCATACTAATTCCTAATTCTTTGCTCAACTGAACTAATTTTTCTTTATCGTGAGGAACAAATTCGTGCAATGGTGGATCTAACAGACGAATTGTCACTGGGAAACCACTCATAACACCCAAAGTTCGTTTGATGTCTTTTTTCACATATACGAATAGACCGTTCAAAGCTTCTCTTCTTTCTTTTTCGGTTTTACTCACAATCATTTTGCGTAATAAGAATAAAGGTTGGTCACTTCCTTCGCCATAAAACATATGTTCAGTACGGAAAAGTCCGATTCCTTCGGCTCCAAATCTTGCGCCTTGCTCAGCATCTCCAGGAGTTTCAGCATTGGTACGAACGCCAATTACTTTGGTTTTATCCACCAATTTCATTAAGTTTTTGTAGGATTGATTTTTGTCTAAATCCACATCCACTAATTCCATACTACCTAAATACACCAATCCTTTTGTTCCATCCAAACTCAACCAATCACCTTCTTTGATAAAAGTACCGTCATTGGCTTTAAACGATTTGGTTTCGCTGTTGATTTGGATATCATTACAACCTACAATACAACATTTTCCCCAACCTCTGGCTACTAAAGCGGCATGTGATGTCATTCCACCTTTTGTGGTTAGAATGGCTTGGGATTTGTGCATTCCATCCACATCTTCGGGAGAAGTTTCTTCTCTCACCAAGATTACTTTCTCGCCACGGCTAGCCCATTCTACAGCATCATTCGATGAGAAAACTACACGGCCTATAGCTCCACCAGGTCCAGCAGGCAATCCTTTGGCAACGGGTTTGGTTATTTTTTGAATATCAGGATTCAACATCGGGAGCAACAATTCTACTAATTGGTTTGGTCCTACACGCATTACAGCTGTATTGGCATCAATCAATTTTGAATTATACATATCGCTGGCAATTTTTACAGCAGCAACACCATTACGTTTTCCGATACGACATTGCAACATATACAGCGTTCCTTTTTCGATAGTGAACTCTATATCTTGCATATCTTTGTAATGATTTTCTAATCTATTTTGAATTTCAAACAATTGTTTGTAGGCTGCTGGCATCACTTCTTCAAGTGTTGGCAAGTCCTTACTTTGGTCATTTTTAGATTTGTCATTCACAGGCGCGGGAGTTCTAATTCCTGCCACCACATCTTCTCCCTGAGCATTGATTAAATATTCACCATAAAAATAATCTTCTCCATTACCCGGATTTCTTGTGAAGGCAACACCGGTAGCACTTGAATCTCCCATATTTCCGAAAACCATCGCTTGTACGTTTACAGCAGTTCCCCATTGGTGAGGTATGTTTTCGATACGACGGTATTCGATGGCTCTTTTTCCCATCCAGCTACTAAATACACCGCCGATACTTCCCCATAATTGTTCGTTTGGATCTTCTGGGAACGGTTGGCCAAGTACTTTAATAATAGTAGCTTTAAATTCTTTTACTAAAGATTTTAATTCGGCAACGGTTAAATCCGTATCAAACTGATAGCCTTTTTTATGTTTTACTTTTTCCAGTTTTTCGTCTAATACTTTACGGATTCCTTTTCCGTCTTTAGGCTCAATTCCGGCTGCTTTTTCCATTACCACATCGGCATACATCATAATCAAACGACGGTAGGCATCATAAGCAAAACGTGCATCACCCGATTGTTTAATCACTCCTTCGATGGTTTGTTCGTTCAATCCGATATTCAAAACGGTATCCATCATTCCGGGCATCGATTTTCTGGCACCAGAACGAACAGAAAGCAATAAAGGATTCTCTACATCACCAAATTTTTTGCCCATTAATTTTTCAACAGCTGCCAAGGCTTTATCAGCTTGCCCCTGTAATTCGGTTGGGTATTTCTTTTTATTATCGTAAAAAGCAGTACATACTTCGGTGGTTAGGGTATATCCCGGAGGGACGGGCAACATTAGGTTAGGGTGTCCCGCCATTTCGGCAAGATTGGCTCCTTTTCCTCCCAATAAATTTTTCATCGATTCATTTCCATCTGCTTTACCGCCTCCAAAAGAATAGACATATTTTGGGGCTTTTTTCTCTTTTGTCATTTTAATAAATTTTACTTGTTTTTATATTCTTTTGTTATATTTTTCTCAAAGGTAGACCCATTGACAGTAATAAAAAATGATAATTGTCATATTAAAACAAGATAAAAAGCTCTCTTTTATTCCGCATTTAAAAATCTGAGAAAATCGAATCGTTAGCTTATAATTTTACTGCTTTTTGACATCCATTTGAAGTCCTCTCTAACAATCCTTTTCACGAAATTGATGAATTTTAAAAAATGTATTAAAAAACCGCAGAGGTTTGATATATTTGTGAATTCTATAGCAAGGATGCGACCGTTTTTTCGTTAAAAAATTAAAAATAACCAAACCACAACTTTAAATTTTAATCAAACTTATGGAACAAATTATCAAAGACACCACTGCCAACCCAGCACCATTAGGCCTTTTTGGATTCGGAATGACTACTATTTTATTAAACATTCACAATGCAGGTTTTTTTGAACTCAATTCGATGATTATGGGGATGGGGCTCTTTTTTGGTGGGCTTCAGCAAGTCATAGCTGGGGTTATGGAATGGAAAAAAGGAAATGGATTTGGAATGTCTGCCTTTACCTCCTATGGTTTCTTTTGGTTGTCACTTGTTGCCCTTTGGACACTTCCCCTGATGGGCGTTACAAAACCTGATGGCGCATCGATGGGATGTTATTTGGGACTTTGGGGATTGTTTACCTTAGCTTTCTTTATTGGTACATTGAACGGCAACACCATTGGCAAACTTATTTTTGGCTCCTTGGTTATTTTATTTGCCCTGCTATCGGCGGCTAGTTTCACTGGAAGCGAAACGATCCATACCATTGCCGGATACGAAGGGATTCTTTGTGGCTTTTTCGCTTTTTATGAAGGTGCAGCCATTGTAATCAATGAGAAAATCGGAAGAAAAATATTGCCTTTATAATAAAAAGTGCCATTATGGTTATAACAATAGGCTCAGCTGCGTTGCCATTGCAATAGAATTTAAACTTGTTTCATTGGTTAATTAACTTTGCAGAAAGCAAATAACCTTGATTACCATATTAAACTTGTTGACCGAAAATTTCACAAATTACCACAAATCAATTGGTGAAAATTTGTGAAATTTGTGGTAAAGTTTTTAGATCCTGAAAGTAAAATGCACTGAAAATACATAGTTTTAAACTATATTTGAGACCGATAAAAAAATTATCATTTACACTTATAAACAATTGGATAATGAGCTATTACAAAATTGAAAATTTAGAACAATACTTCAAACACTACAATAAATCGGTTCGCGAACCGAGAAAATTTTGGAGCAAGATTGCTTCAGAAAACTTTACTTGGTACCAAGAATCGGAAAAAATTGTCGAGTTTGACATGGCCGAAGCCAAAATAAAATGGTTTGTTGACGCCAAAGTGAACATTGTGAAAAACTGTCTGGACCGACACCTTTCGAAGCGTGGCGAAAAAACAGCGATTATTTTCGAACCCAACAATCCAAATGATGCGGCCGAACACATTAGTTATAACGATTTGTATGTAAGAGTGGCTAAAATGGCCAATGTACTCCGGGAACAAGGCATACAAAAAGGCGACAGAGTTTGCATTTATTTGCCCATGATTCCTGAGATTGCCGTTTCGGTTTTGGCTTGTGCCAGAATTGGCGCTATTCATTCTGTAGTTTTTGCAGGTTTTTCGGCTTCGGCGGTAGCGGCAAGAATCAATGATAGTGAATGCAAAATGGTCATCACATCGGATGGTGGATTTAGAGGCGAAAAAACGATCGACTTGAAAGGAATTATCGACGATGCACTTACCAATTGTAAGTCTGTCGAAACGGTTTTGGTAGTCAAAAGAACAAATACTTCGGTTAGCATGAAACCAGGTCGTGACCAATGGCTACAACCTCTTTTAGACACGGCATCAGATAATAATGTGGCTGAAATTATGGATGCCGAAGATCCTTTGTTTATACTGTACACTTCGGGTTCGACCGGAAAACCAAAAGGAATGGTCCATACCACCGCGGGTTATATGGTGTACACTGCCTATTCGTTTAAAAATGTTTTCAATTACGAGGAAAATGATGTGTTCTGGTGTACAGCCGATATTGGTTGGATTACCGGACATTCCTATATTTTATACGGTCCTTTATTGAATGGTGCTACAACCGTGATGTTTGAAGGAATTCCAACCTATCCTGATTATAGCCGCTTTTGGGAAATCATTGAAAAACACAAAGTAACCCAATTCTATACTGCGCCAACAGCGATTCGTTCTTTGGCAAAGGAGAATTTAGAATATGTTCAAAAATATCCGCTAAAATCGCTAAAAGTGATTGGTTCTGTGGGCGAGCCGATCAATGAGGAAGCTTGGCACTGGTACAATGACCACGTTGGTGGCAAACGTTGTCCGCTGGTGGATACTTGGTGGCAAACCGAAACAGGAGGTATTTTGATTTCGGCACTTGCTTTTATTACTCCAACAAAACCAACCTACGCTTCTTTGCCATTACCTGGAATTCAGGTGGTGCTAATGGATGAAAAACGCAACGAAATCGAAGACAATCAGGTTGCAGGAAGTCTATGCATTAAATTTCCTTGGCCGGGAATCGCGAGAACTATTTGGGGCGATCATCACCGGTATAAAGAAACGTATTTTAGCGCCTTCCCAGGTAAATATTTTACAGGAGACGGAGCTTTGCGTGACGAAGTTGGTTATTATAGAATTACAGGACGTGTAGACGATATTATTATTGTTTCAGGTCACAACTTAGGAACTGCGCCTATCGAAGATGCTATCAATGAGCATCCAGCCGTTGCAGAAAGTGCTGTTGTAGGTTTCCCACACGATGTCAAAGGAAATGCCTTGTATGGATACGTCATACTAAAAGAATCTGGAGAATATCGCGATAGAACCAACTTGACCAAAGAGATCAACCAACACATTTCGGATCACATTGGACCAATTGCCAAATTAGATAAAATACAGTTTGTTTCCGGTTTGCCAAAAACCCGTTCGGGAAAAATTATGCGTCGTATTTTGCGTAAAATAGCCGAAGGTGATTTCTCCAATTTTGGAGACACCACCACTTTGTTGAATCCAGAAATTGTGGATGAAATAAAAGAAGGAAAATTGTAATCTAACCCGTTGGGTGAAATTCAATTGTTAAAGTTTTTTAACCACATAGAAATATTTTTATTGTGATTTTAAAAGGCATTTTACTTTATTTGAGAAAACATAGCTATTCGAACCCAAGACCCGAGCGCTAGCGAACAGGCGAAGCAATTGGGCTATCCAATTCTTTTTTTTCTTCATTTCTATCTGGTTTAATTTTTTATTTAATCCATTAATTGAAATTTTAATAATTACACCCAATAGGTATATTTTTATTTTTTAATAAAACAAGAGGCTGTCCCGACATTTTCGGACAGCCTTTGTTGTATTTATCACTCTCGATTTAAGCAGAATGGCACTTTGTCAAGTCGAGCATGGTGTCATAAGTAAGGCCTTTATTCTATAAATATAACTTACCGTAGCGTAAGCTTTGCTATTAAATATACTTATTATAAAGTTACTATAAAGTTACTATAAGCTTATAGTAAGCTTACTATATAGTTATTATATAAATACACTAACTATTGCTTGGCTATTTATTTAAAAGGCTATTTGACGGGTCTTGAACTAAGATGGCTAAACGCGAGAGTAGGGACGCTTTGCAGCCTGACAAACGGAGTTGTTAGTTTTATTTTTGCTACTAAAAACCGTACCTATAATAACAAAAAAATCCCTTACCACAAGGTGCAGTAAGGGATTTTAGCATTAACTTAATTTATTTATTCTTTCACTAATTTAAGTGTAGATTCGCCATTGGCAGTAGCTACTTTAGCAAAATATACACCTTTTGAAAGTTCAGAAGCATTAACATTCACTTCTTTATCAGCACCAAATTTAGTATAAACTGCTTTTCCTAAAACATCGAATACTCTCACAGAAGTGATGTCTTCGTTACCTGAAACAATGTTCCAGCTACTTCTTGTTGGGTTAGGATACGCTTTGAAACTTGCAGCATCAAATTTATTAACACCTAAAGAAGATGTAAATGTGTACGCACCTGTTGATCTCTTAAAAGTAACATTCCATGTACCAGCTGTTGCACTTAAATTATCCCCTGATGGTGTTCCTGTAGGGAATGCTGTTCCGCCCCAACTTGTGGTCCAAGCATAATCCTGACGGAATTTAATTGGCCCATCAGTAAGCACTAAATTATTTAAGGTATAATTTTCGCCATCAGTTGTTGTCATAACATTTGTATCAGGGTAAGGTGTGGTACCACCTGGCCATCCTCCTGCTCCTGGCCCTACTAGAGATACAGGTGGTTGAGATACTAATGAAAAACGATATACTCCAGAGACTACGTTAACGAAACAATCATAGTTTCCAGCGGTGTTTACAGCTATATTACCACCTGGAACTTGCAACACTCCAATAGGGAAAGCATTACCAGTCCAGTTTGTATCAGTCCAATTGTTATTTTGACGGAATTTTATTCCACCAACCGTAAGTGCAACATTTTTTATTACATAATTTATACCATCAGTAGTAGTCAATACATTTGCATCAGGATTTGGTACACCAGGGTCGCCAGGCCATCCACCAGCTCCATCCCCAACTATGGCTAAAGAGTTGAATACCGGTGCAGCGACAAATGTGTAGGCTCCACTATCTTTATTAAAAGTAACAGAAGTATACTTACCAGCAACAACTGGAATAAAATCAGTAGGCACACCAGTAGCAGTTCCAGAAGGGAATGCGGTTGCTCCTACTATAACACCATCAACACTGAACTGAGCATTTCCAGCCAGAAGTGTTGTGGTTCCCAAAGTATAGGTAATACCATCTGCAGTATCCATTGTAATTCCTGTAGCAGGTGTAGTAGCGGTACCTAAAAGTTTCACAACTGCAATAGCCGGTCCTCCAGAAAAGTTATAATTTCCAGTTGTAGAATTAAAAGTAATGTCATAAGTACCAGCTACAGCAGGAATATTTTGACTACCCCCACTGTTTTCAGCTCCAACACCAATAGGAAAAGCCGATCCAGTAAGCGGTTTTCCCCAGTTTCCTCCATTAGGAGCAGCATCCCACGAGTTGTTCGCTCTGAATTTTACAGAACCCCCAACTAATTTAAAATTTGTTATTTGCCAAACATCGGTAGTACCTACTACTTTTGTGAGTTGGTGTTTATCGATAGGTCCAGGATTGTTAGCTTGTCCAGGCCATCCGTTGGCCTCAACACCCTCTCCTACAATAGCAACAGAGTTAATTTGAGCATTTGTCGCGGTAAACGCTAACAAAAACATCAAGAAAGAAAATAATTTTGTTTTCATAATTATTATTATTTTTTAGATTAATACCCTATAAAAGTATAAAAAACAGCCGTATAAAAAACGAATCCTTCAAAAAAAAACCAACTACCACGTTTTCGTGTTGATAAGATTTTATTTTTTTGAATATATTTGATGTACGTCGACACAACCTATTAAAATTGTCTAAAAAAACAGCAAAAAAAAGGCTGCCTTTTCGGGGCAGCCATTGTAATCAAAAAGAAGAAAACTACTGTTTTAGCAACTTCATCACTTTTAGTTCGTTGTTTTCATTTAATGCTTTCACTAGGTACATTCCTTGCTTCAAATCATTGATTGGGTATTGGTTTTCTTTAGACAAATCACCCTTGAAACTCTTGACTAATTGTCCTGAAATGGCATAAATTTCTACTTTAGCCGCAGTGGCGTTTAGGGTAAAATAATTAGAAGTTGGATTAGGATACAGATACATTTCACCATTTACTTCAAAACTGTCTGTTCCTAAAGTTGAAGGTTTATTACCATAGATTCTAAATCCACCCGCTTCAATAGCGATTGTTGCTGTTGTACTAGTCACTTCAATAGTAGCATTATCCATCAAGTTGTACCAAGTGCCAGTATATGGAAAATCGGGAATCACGTTTTGTGTATTGACATCAAAATTAGTTAAAACTACTACGTTTTTCAGTTGAGTAGAAGGCAAGGTATTGTCCCAAAGGAATAATCTTGGCGTAATGGTGCTTCCAGATTGAATATCAAAACCACTATTGGCAGTGACAGTAACATTAAATATTGGCTCAGTTGTTTTCAGATTAATCATTTTAGCCCAATCGAAATAGATTTTATTTCTATTGGCATCGCCCAACCAATTATTGACCCATTGGGGTTGTGGTTTTTTATCTAATTTGCAATCTCCTGGAGGAACTCCTCCATCATAATCGGTATTTAGGGAACCATTATTACAAGCCCAAATAGACGTTTCCCAGCCTAAAGCACCAAAATGCCAAATCATTTTTGGCCCAGGAACTAACAAAGAAACTGCACCCACGGCAGACATTCTAGACAAAGCCGTATTTAATGTTTTTACATTATGAGCCGGATTCGAAGAGTTACCAAAGGTTATATTTTTGTACATCAAGCGTTCCTCATCGTGACTTTCTGGATATCCGATTACTCGTTTTCCTGAGAAACCATGGGCATCATAACCCATTCTTTCGATATTGTTTTTAGTATTGTTATAGCCCATCGATAATTCATTGTAGGCTTCGGTCATTTTTCCCCACATCATCACACCTTTACTAGGAGACTCGCCTATTCTATAATTGGCCCATTGTTGCTCTTCGTTATCATTGCCCAAATGTTCAAAAATAACATAATGCGTAGGATCTAAACTCCAGGAGTAGTCGGCATATTCTCTTAGCACATCTACTCGATCTTGCTGATACTGGTTTGTACAAGTTTCTCCACTAGCACAATTTTGAGTAAATCCTTTGGTCAAATCCCAACGGAAACCATCAATTTTATACTCTTCAATCCATTGTTTTACCACTCTTTTCACATAAGTTTTTGTTCTCGACTGCTGATGGTTAAAATCATTACCAACATTATAGCTGTGGGTTGGAATGACATTGAAGTAAGGACTGTCAGCAGCGGGACCGCCCCAACCATCGCCATCAGGATCGTTCATCCACATTCTGTCCATTGGATTTCTGCCAAAAGCGTGATTCAAAGCTACGTCTAGAATTACTGCAATTCCGTTTTGATGGCACAAATCGATCAACTGTTTTAACTTGGCACTTGTCCCATAGGCCTTGTCTAAAGCCAGGTGAAAGGAAGTGTTGTATCCCCAACTTTCGTTACCGTCAAATTCCATTACCGGCATTAATTCGATGGCATTGACTTTCAGATTTTTGAAATAATCAATACGATCAATTAGGTTTTGATAGCTTCGGTTGGCATCAAAATCTCGAACCAAAACTTCATACACAACCAATTTATCCTTATCCGGTTTTACAAAATTGGTTGTAGCTGTGCTCCAAGCATAAGGCGTTTGTCCGGTTTGCAAAACGGTAACTTCTCGATCTTGCCCTACTGGATAAGCGGGAAGATTTGGATAATTTCCTACTGGAATAAATGGATCTTCGTCTTTATTTAACACTAAAGTAGAGTAAGGATCAGCAGTTTTTACCAAAACAGGTGAACCCGCTATCGGAGTTTCATCGACTACCCAATATTGATAGGTGTAATTGGTTCCTGAGGCCAAGCCTGTAAGTTCTAACCAAAATTTGGTCGAGCCTGCAGTGGCGTCTTTTTTCATAGCATAAGTTGTACCCGGTTGCCAATTATTGAAACTTCCCGCCACATACACAAAATCTTTGCCCGGTGCATCTAAAACCAAGGTTGCTTTGGTAGCATCGCCAGCATTATAATTAATTCCATCCACTAAACCTGCAGGTATTGTTTCAGAAACAATACCAGGGTTGACAATTACTGAGAATTTTCGAGAAAAAGTAGTTGTTCCCTGAGTGATTTGCAAGTCATAGCTTTTATTAACAAGAATGTTGCTATCTGTAAAAGAATAGGCAGAACCAGCAAAAGTATTAATACTTGTTCCGTTTGCTAATAATTTATAATTAGCACTACCATTTGTATTTGTTGCCGAAATCACTAAACTGCCGCCTGAACCAATAATTGTTGTGCTGTTTGCAACCGGCGAAGTCAACGAAACTTGAAAATCACCTACTGGAAGGAAATAATCGGGAGTTGTTTGTACGCTACCCGTCGCATTTCTGAACACAACGCAAATTTCAGTAATTGAACTTGTTGTTGGCACGCCAAAATAGGTATATAAATCAGGCGTTAAATCTAACTTGTACGTTGTTCCAGACACTAATGTCATCAAAGGCGCATTGGTAGTTCCCCACACTCCTTTAACATTTGACCATCGTGTTCCATTTACTGTGGCGCCAATATGGGCATAGATTACCGTTGTGGCTGCCAATGGCGTACCAGCTTTGTTAAAGTTGATAGTCACAGGTCCATCTGCCAATGCAGGAGCGGGAACAGTTGTGGTTTGTGAAAAACAAGCTGAGGTGATAAGTAAAAATAAAAAAAAAACTTTTTTCATAATTTGTTTTGTTAAAAGATAAAAAGGGCTGTATATCAATAAATAACAGCCCTTTTTTGAAAGAAATAAACTATTGTGCTACCATTGTAAACTTATAATCTCGCGGTTTGCTTAAATCAAGGGTTACTGCGTATGGAAGTGTAACCGTTGAAAGTCCGGGAACTTTGATAGGTATACCATTATATTGCATAAGTGTTCCAGCATAGTTAGGTGATCCAGCACCTGCATTACCTAAGCCCAAATTAATAACATCAGAATTGTTAGCTCTAAATTTAAAGCCTCTAGCTCCCCTTAGAACGATCGTGATTTTCCATTTATTATCTGCACGATCGTATGTCATAGACGGTAAACTATTAAGGGAACCAAAAATTTTAGCATCACCAATAATTCCCAATGCGGAAATTGGCGTAAGTGAATAAGCTGTTGGAGTAACACCAATATCTGCCTTAATCAAATAATATCCGGCGGTGGTCACATTGATTGCTGGGCCATTTAAAACTAGCGTACCGCTTCCGCCATTCCCATAAAATGGGTTAGATGCTTGAAATTTGTTTTGCACAGAAGTATAAAATCTATAATCTCCAGGTTCTAACCAAGAATATCCTTCCGTATCAGTAGTGAAAAGTCCTGATGAAAGTGTTGTTGGTGCAAGCGCTGGATCTGCCCCAACTTTTGTAAAAGCAAAAGTAGCTTGTGAAAATGGAGTTACTTTTATAGCTATAACATTAGAATATTGAACAAAAGTATTGAATTCAATACCAAGTGTAGATTTTACCCTTACATCTAAATCAGCGGCCACATCTGGCAAAAACCCATTCTCTAACAGTAATGAATTTAAGTATCCTTCTTTCCAAATATAGGTAATGTCTGTAGAGCTAGGACTGGCAATAATAGGTTTTGCAAAATTAGTTCCTGCTTTTGCTATTTGTATTTCATAGACTGATGGACTGGTTGGCACACCATTGTCGACAGCATCCCAAGCTATTGTGGTTACATCATTATCACCCCCTATAGGTGACAAAATGAAAGGGCCGCTTGGAGTTAAAGATTTTAGATTCAAACCATTTGCGGTGGCCACAGGATCTTTATCGTTTGTGCAAGAGCTTATCGAAATAAGCAAAATTGCAAAAAATGTTATTTTTAATATATTTTTCATTTATACAAAATTTAATATTAATACCCTGGGTTTGGGGTTAATTTTGGATTAGCTTCAAGTGCTTTTAAAGGAATAGGGAATAAATTATAATGAGCAGGAATTGAAGCCCCATCCTTAACATTTCCTTTCCACGGCCATAAATAACTACCACCAGTAAATTTACCGTAACGAATCAAATCTGTTCTTCTATGACCTTCAAAATTGAGTTCTCTGGCTCTTTCATCCAAGATAAAGTCAAGAGTCAATTGACTTGCATTTATTGGTGTGGCTTTAGATCTTACTCTAACTAAATTCACATAATTTAAAGCGTCAGCAGTTGAACCGCCACCTCCTCTTAGTATACTTTCTGCTAGCATTAAATAAGCATCAGCTAATCTATACAAAGGGAAATCAGTACCAGCAAAAGAATTAGGACTTACAGTTCCAATAAAATTGGCATTTGTAAATTTTATTGAAGGATAACCGTCTGTCCACGTTTTATAGTTAGTCATCTCGTAACTATGTCGTTTTGTAGGGTCGGCATTTAAATAATTTGTCCAAAATAAATGAGCTCTCTCATCTGGTGAAGCATCTAAAGCAGCAGGACTACTACCAAACAAACCATACCAAGCTTTTGTAGCGCGATGTCCTGCCCAAGCATTAGTTCCTCCGCCGGGGTTTCCATAATCAAGGGCAGTCATTGTTGCATCGTTCAAACTACCATTAATTAAATAAGTTGTATTACCATAGCTTTGACTTACAATTGGATCTGCGATTAGGGCATAAATAATTTCATTTTTAGCATCAGTAACATCATTGTCTCTACAAAATAAACTTCTGAAATTTGGTGCCAATGTATAACCTCCTTCGTCTATTACTAATTTTGAATATTTATAAGCTTGAGCATATTTACTTTGCCCTATATAAACTTCAGAATTCAAATATAGTTTTGCCAATAACATTCTCACTGCCCCCTTACTTGCTTGACCATATCCTAGTCGTTGAGGCAATTTATTTTCGATGTCTAAGAGTTCCGATTCAACGAAATCATACAATTGCTTTCTGGTAGATTCTTCTTTTAGCTCTTTGCTTCCTAAATCAGCTTCGGTCAAAAGAGGTCCTTTCCCAAAACAATCAATTAGATAGAAATAAGCTAAGGATCTCAAAAATCGCATTTCGCTTATTACTTGGTCTTTATTTGAAACATCAAAATTTTTAAATTGTGCAATAACCTGATTCGCTTGAGGAACAGTATAATAAATACGATTGTACATATATCGCATAAACTTGTTGTTTGCATCCCAGTTAGAGGCAGTAGTCAATTGGTCAAGTCCATTATCGCCCCAACGGTTTTTCATGTCATCTGCTGTAAAATCCTGCAAATTAATAATCCCTCTCAAGAATGGAGATTCTCCTGGATCATCACCCGGTGTATCAGTGCTTCCTGGTCCTGATGGTCCCGAAAGCGCATACGATCCATAAACTTTAGAAACGAGTCCCGCTAAAGTTGGTTGTTCTTGAAGTAATTGATCTAATGATTTAGCAGAACCTTTGGGCTCAATGTTCAAATCATCTATGCAACTGCTTGTTAGCAATAGGACCAAACCTAATCCTAAAGTATACTTTTTAAAATTTTTCATACTATTATTTTTTTAATTAAAAGTCAAGACTTACTCCAAAAGTAAATGTTCTTGGTCTTGGATAAAAATTCCCGTCAATTGCGTCAAAATTTTCTGGATCTTGGCCCGTATAATTTGTTACTAAAAATGCATTATTAACAGTGCCACTCACTCTTAAGGATGATTTACCTACAAATTTTGCAAATTTATATCCTAAAGAAATATTATCACAACGTAAAAAAGAAGCGTCTTCTAGCAAATAATCAGAACGTTCTGCATTTCCGAGATATGTATCAAAAAGAGGGCTAGCTGTTCCGTTATAGAAATTCAAAACATTTTGTATGTATTCTGTACTTTGGGACGGAATTGCAGCCTGTATAAACCCGTTTTGTTGTTTTTTAAGATTGTAAACTTGACCTCCTACTTGGCCTCTAAAATTGGCCGTCAAATCAAAGTTTTTATATCCAAAAGTCGCATTAAAACCATAGGTCCAATTAGGGCGCAAAGCAACATAATACTCATCTGAGTCATTTATTTTACCATCTTTATTTCTGTCAACATAGGCCCCAACAATAGGTTCACCACTTGCATCATAAACTTGTTCATAAACGAAAGCGGAATATGGTTGGTATCCCACAGCGTGATACGCTAAATTATTTCCCGTACCTCCAATACCTCCTCCAGCACTAGTCCTAGTTATTTCCTTTAAATCAGAAATAGTGCTATAATTGTATGCGATATTACCTCCAAAACTTAAAGACAAATCATCTGTTTTAATTACATCAACATTTAAAGTCACCTCAAATCCCTTACTATCGAAAGACCCAATATTTTTCAAATATTCAGTTCCTCCTGTATCACCGGCAGCTAAAGGAACAATAGCTAGCAAATCATTTGTTTTTCGTTGATAAAGATCCACACTACCCGTAAGAATATTGTTTGTAAATAAACCAAAATCTACACCTAAATTATATGTAGATGTTTTTTCCCAAGTTAATTCATCATTATATGGTCCTACAGTATATGGAATTACCCCCGGTAAATATTGACTAGCAGCGTCTCCAGGAATAAAAGTCGGTAAATAAGGGTAGTACTCCCTTTGAATAGTACCACCTCCCGGTAGCGATGCTTGTCCCGTTTTTCCCCAACCTAATCTTAACTTCAAATCTTGAACAAAATTTGATTCTTTTAGGAATGATTCTTCCTTTAGTTTCCATGCTGCACCCACAGCTGGAAAATAACCCCATCTTTGATTTTCTGCAAAAACAGATGATCCATCAGCTCTTAGAGTAGCAGTTAATAAATATTTCCCCAACAAATCAACGTTTCCTCTTGCGAAAAAGGCTTGTAAATTTCGAGGTCTATATTCTCTGTTATTAGGATTATTAACATCACTAATAAATTCCTCTCTTATTCCTGTATCTACATTATTTCTATAAGAAATTGAATTTCCATCTGTTTTAAAATCTTGATAGGAATATCCTGCTTGAGCATCCACTTTATTGACAAAACCAGTTAGTGTTTTTGAATACGCTAAATACGAATCCATCGTTTTATTTGTCGCAGTTGCCTTAAAAAATTCTGCTTGACCAGGATTAAAAAGGTAATTTGTTTTAGGATCTGTTCCTTGATTGAAAGTATAAGTAGCAAGTGCATTTTCTTGAAAATTTACTTTATAATCTCTTGCTGTAGCATCTAAACCTAAATTTACTACCGCTCTAAGGTCTCGTAAAAACGGGAGTTTATAATCAAACTCGATGTTACCTAAAAATCGAAATGCATTATCAACCCCTCTTCTTTGTTCTAATAATGCCAAAGGATTTGTTGGCCCAACTTTTTGATCTCTATTCCCACTTAAACTAGTTTGCTGATAATAGCCTACAAACTTATTATCAAATGAGTCGCCGTATACGGGTTTGGTAGGATCCATAACCGCTGCTCCACCAAATGCACCTCCTTCATCCACATTATTTTTATTTGAATACGTTCCTTTAGCGTTAACATCCACCCTTAAATCATCATTTAAAAATTTTGGAGTCATCTTAAACGAATACGAAAGTCTTTTAAACTCGCTGGTTTTTACAATACCTTCAACATCTGTATAACCTATAGATGCTCTAAATGGTATTTTTTTATATAAATTAGCTCTCGCACTAAAGTTATGATCGGTTGAAATCGATGTTCTCAAAATTTCATCTTGCCAATTTGTATCACTTAAAATTCTACCCTCAATTTGCGGCGTAGAAAGGTCATCAGTAACAAGAGTTGTTGGGTCATCAACCCCTAAAAGATTTGTCTTTGTAGGATGATATTGTTGAATAAATCGTGTGAAATCTGACGCATCCATAACATCTAAGGTATTAAGTGCTTTTCCCATAGTGATATTTGCGGAATAATTAAATTGCGCTGCTCCTGAACTTCCTTTTTTGGTAGTAATAAGAATTACCCCATTAGAAGCCCTTACTCCATAAATTGCAGTGGCAGATGCATCCTTTAACACAGAGAAACTCTCCACATCATTAGGATTAATAAGAGACCATGGATTTGTTCCCGCGTCACTTATTGGCACGCCGTCAATGATAATCAAAGGGTCATTCGAAGCATTCAATGACGAACCACCTCTAATTCTGATAATTGGCCCAGCATCGGGAGCACCACCACCGTTTGTAATTCTTACACCTGCAGCTTTTCCCGCTAACAATTGATCCGCAGAGAAAATTGCTCCTTTATTAAAATCTTTTGCCGTTACCACAGCAACCGCTCCAGTGGCATCTTTCTTTTTCACAGAACCATAACCTACTTGAACTACAACTTCTTTCAGCTCATTCGATTCTTCCACAAGATTTACATTCAATGCTTGTTGATTCGTATACGTCACTGTTTGACTGGTGTATCCGATAAATGAAAAAACAATTTTATCTCCTTTATTTACTTTAGGTAATTTGAATTTACCATCAAAATCAGTTTGTGTTCCTACAGTGGAACCGTCGATTACTACATTCACGCCCGGAATAGGTTGATTCGTTTTTGAATCTACAACAGTTCCTCCTAATGTTCCTTGTGCAAGAACACTAAACGGCAAGAAGAGCAATAATAATAACAACTTTTTGTAAATTGTTTTCATACTTTTTGTTTAAATTAATTAGGTTTTTGTTTGAAATTACCTTTACTTCGAACTTCAAAATTAGATAATTATTAATACTTACGACAAAGGTAAAATTTAAAACGGTTACGAAAACGTGATAGTGTTGAAAAGTTTTTGGTTTTTAATAATTTTGCCCCTATATAATTACCATAATCTGATAAATATTTTATCTTTATTACGAAAAATGATTTTTATTCCATTTTAAACCATGAAAAAGAAGGTAACCTTAAAACAAATCGCAAAAGAACTCGACGTATCGATTTCGACGGTTTCAAAATCATTAAGAAACAGTCTCGAAATTGGCGAAGAAACGAGACTCAAAGTGCAGGCTTTTGCTAAATTCTACCATTACAAGCCCAATAATATTGCGCTAAGTTTAAAAAACCGGAAGACAAAAACCATCGGGATTATTATTCCTGAAATCGTACACCACTTTTTTTCTACCGTCATCAATGGCGTAGAACACGTGGCCAACGAACACGGATACAGCGTGATCATTTGCTTGTCGGACGATTCCTTTGATAAAGAAGTGCTCAATATGGAAATGCTCGCCAATGGCAGCATCGACGGGTTTATCATGTCACTTTCTAAAGAAACCCAATTCAAAGGCGATTACCATCATATTACAGAAGTAATTAGCCAAGGCATGCCCGTGGTTATGTTTGATAGAGTGACCAATGATATCCTTTGCGACAAAGTCATTATCAACGACGAATTGGCCGCTTACGAAGCCGTACAAAGTTTGATAGACAAAGGAAGAAAGAAAATCGCGCTGGTCACTACGGTAGATTACGTAAGCGTAGGTAAGTTTAGAACCGATGGTTACATCAAAGCACTAAGAGACAATAGCTTGCCCTTTGACGAAAATTTAATTATAAAAATTGAAAATGTCGATAACTGCGAAATTATAATTGGCCAACTGATCGAAGACAAGGCCATCGATGCTGTATTTGCAGTAAACGAACTCTTTGCTGTGACCATCATCAAAATGGCGCATAAAATAGGCATAAAAGTCCCTGAAGACCTAGCAGTTATTGCCTTTACTGATGGAATTATATCCAAATATTCAACTCCTACTATCTCGACAGTAAGCCAAAACGGTGCCGAAATGGGTAGCGTTGCCGCCAAAATCCTCATCGAAAGACTAGAAGCAGAAGAAGAAAACGAATCGGAAGACGAACAAGAAGAAATATACAAAACGGTTGTCATCGAAACCCATTTGATCGAAAGAGAATCGACTCTTTAAAAAAATCAATAGTAATTATAACCCGTTGGGTGTAATTCAATTTAATTTTTTTTAAACACATAGAATCATAGTTTTTTTATTAATTTTATTAAGACGCTTCGCTTGATTTTAGTAAATCATAGCTATGTGAACCCAAGAACTGGGCTATCCAACTCTTTTTTCTATGATTCTATGCGTTTCAATTTTACTATTTCTAAAAATTTAATAATTTCACCCAACGAGTTCAATTTAAATTTTTTAAACGCATAGAAACATAGTTTTTAATTATATAATTCCAGGCGTTTCACTTTATATAGCACACATAGCTTTGTGAACCCAAGAATTGGGCTATACCATTCTTTTTTCTATGTGTCTATGCGTTTCAATTTTACTATATCTAGAAAATTAATAATTTCACCCAAGGGGTTAATTATAATATTCAATCGCGTTCTAATCCCTATTTATATTTATCATTGCCATTGTTATTGCGATTTCAATTGTTATTGTAACTAAAACTTATTCACACTATTACGTTGTAGTTTTTGAAATAAATACTTTTCCAACTCCTAACTTCTAACTTCTAACATCTTTTATTATATTTACACAATTCAAAACAGTTACTTTTACTTCGAAAAATAAGTTACGTTTTGATAAGCATAAGGCTTATCGTACATTTAAAACAATATACGATAATGAAAAAACCCGATTTAAGTTTTTGGCAAATCTGGAATCTAAGCTTTGGATTCCTTGGAGTACAAATTGGATATTCACTACAAAATGGCAATACCAGCAGAATATTAGAGGCCCTTGGCGCTGATGTTCACAGTATTGGTTATTTTTGGTTGGCAGCGCCACTCGCTGGTCTTATTGTCCAACCCATCATTGGTCTTTCTAGCGACAAAACCTGGACAAAACTGGGTCGCAGAATCCCATTTATCTTTTTTGGTGCAATTGTTTCGGCTTTGGCTATGTTTTTTATGCCCAACGCCGAATACTTTACCTATTTGTTGCCGCCTTTAATCTTTGGTGCTGTAATGCTGCTCTTAATGGACACTTCATTTAATGTAACCATGCAACCCTTCAGAGCGCTTGTTGGCGATATGGTCAATGATGAACAGAAAAATCTAGGTTATTCTTTGCAAAGTGCTTTAATCAATTTTGGCGCTGTTTTCGGTTCATTATTACCATGGATTCTTGCCAAAGCAGGAATTGCCAATGTTCCCGCTGCGGGCGAAAAAGTAGCCGCATCTGTCATTTGGTCTTTCTATATTGGGGGCTCCATTTTACTAATTACTGTTTTGTGGACTGTTTTCAGAACAAAAGAATACGCTCCCAAAGAACATGCTTTATACAATGACATTGATTTAGAGGCGGAAACGGTAACTGAAAAAACCAGCATTTTAAAACTGATTTCCAACGCTCCAAAAATATTTTGGCAATTGGGAATTGTGCAATTCTTTTCTTGGTTTGCCTTATTTTTAATGTGGGTATATACCACCAGAGCTATAGCGAATCAAGTATGGGGCCCTGAAGCCTTAGATCCAAAATCTATTGGTTTCAACGAAGCTGGAGACTGGACCGGCGTATTATTTGCCTTTTATAGTGCGGTAGCCGCCCTATTTTCATTACTAATTCCGACCATCGCAAAATCCATTGGCCGAAAAAAAACCTATAGTTTTTCACTTTTGTTAGGAGGAATTGGTTTGGCCTCGATGTTTTTTGTACATGATAAAACCATTTTGTTGTTATCCATTTCTGGAGTAGGATTGGCTTGGGCAGCGATATTAGCGATGCCTTATGCTATGTTATCCGGTTCTTTACCAGCCGATAAAATGGGCGTTTATATGGGATTGTTTAATGCCACAATCACGATTCCCCAAATTGCTGCAGGAGTATTAGGAAGTACTATCCTTGCTTTGTTTGGAGGTTTTCCGATGGCCATTATTGTCATCGCGGGCGTTTCGATGTTGATTGCAGGTTTGGCCGTATTTTTTGTTAAAGAACATAAAGCAAACACCAAATAATTTGTTTGGGGGTTTGTTGCTAATTCCAAAAAGAAATACTGTGACTGATAAAACAAAGTCGTTTTTCCCTTTTAAACCAATACGTCCCGATAGCAATCGGAATAAAATTCATTAAGAATGACAACTTAATTTTTTTAATGGTTTAAAAAACACTAAAATAAACTTAGTTTGCTAAGGCAGACTATACTACTAATTTACAATGAATTTAATGAATACAAAAGCATTTATATTCGACCTTGATGGCGTAATTGTGGATACCGCAAAATACCATTTTCTTGCTTGGAAAAAAATCGCCAATGAATTAGGTTTCGAATTTACACACGAAAACAACGAATTATTAAAAGGAGTCAGCCGCGTGCGCTCGCTTGATATTATTTTAGAATTAGGCAAGGTAGAAGCTTCGCAAGAGGACAAAAACCGATGGCTAGTTCAAAAAAACGAAGATTATTTATCCTATTTAGTCGATATGGACGAAAGCGAAATCTTGCCGGGAGTGATGCCTATTTTAAACTATTTGAAAGAACGCAACCAATTAATAGCACTAGGTTCTGCGAGTAAAAACGCCAGGCCGATTCTCGAAAAAACAGGAACTTTATCCTATTTCGACGCTATTGTCGACGGAAATGACGTTTCAAACGCCAAACCCGATCCGGAAGTTTTCTTGCTTGCCGCCAAATTACTAAATATAAAACCCGAAGATTCGATCGTTTTTGAAGATTCGGTTGCCGGAATTCAAGCGGCAAATATCGGAGGAATGGTAAGTGTAGGCATTGGCGAAGCTTCCACCTTGCACGAAGCAAAATACATTTTTAAAGATTTTACCCAAATGGATAAAACTTTTATTGATACACTGATTAAATAAATTTGTTTCAAGTTCCAAGTTTCAGGTTAAGACCTTTGAAACTTGAAACCTTAAACCTAAAACAACAGAAGAAATGAACCAAGATTATATAAAAGCAGACAATTGGTCCATCATTGAAGAAGGATTTAATGCCGAAAACGTAAAATCGTCCGAAAGCCTTTTCAGCATTGGCAACGGAGCAATGGGACAACGTGCGAATTTTGAAGAAAACTATAGCGGAGAAACTTTTCAAGGAAGTTATATCGCCGGAATTTACTATCCCGATAAAACCAAAGTGGGTTGGTGGAAAAATGGCTATCCAAAATATTTTGCCAAAGTACTCAACGCGCCCAATTGGATTGGAATTGACATCGAAATCAACGACGAAATCCTAGATTTGAATGCCTGCAAGGAAGTGAAAAACTTCCGTCGTGAGTTGAATATGAAAGAAGGTTGGTACAACCGTTCCTTTGAAGCCACTTTGCAAAACGGAACTGAAATTGGCGTAAACATTCGTCGTTTTCTTTGTATGGATTTGGATGAAGTGGGTGTCATCAACTATGAAATCACCGCCATCAACAAAGACACTAAAATAGTGTACAAACCTTATGTTGACGCGGGTGTAACCAATGAAGATGCCAACTGGGAAGAGAAATTTTGGGAGCCACTCGATGTAAAACGAAGCGGAAATGAAGCCTTTGTAACTGCTCAAACCTTCAAAACCCATTTCAAGGCCACTACTTTTATGCACAACAGCATTTTTGTAAATGATAAAAATGGCAATATCTCACCTTCAAACATCAAAACGGGAACCGATAAAATCCAATTTTCGTATGATGTCATTATCGCTAAAGGTCAAAAATCATCGATTCAGAAAATTGCAGGTTATACTGTTTCCTTGAATCACAACAATACGCTTTCAGCGGCCGAAAACGCAATAAAAACAGCTTTAGCAAAAGGATACGAGGCATTATTAGCCGAACAAATTTCGGCTTGGGCCAAAATTTGGGAAATGTCAGACATCACCATCGAAGGCGATGTGAAAGCACAACAAGGCATTCGTTTCAATATTTTTCAATTGAACCAAACGTATTCTGGTAAAGATTCTCGTTTGAATATTGGACCAAAAGGTTTCACCGGCGAAAAATACGGCGGATCAACCTATTGGGACACCGAAGCCTATTGCATCCCGTTTTATATGGCGACCAAAGACCAGGAAGTGGCAAGAAATTTATTGACCTACCGATTTAATCAATTGGACAAAGCCATTGAAAATGCTAAAGACAATTTGGGATTCAAAGACGGAGCGGCTTTGTATCCAATGGTGACGATGAATGGCGAAGAATGTCACAACGAATGGGAAATCACACACGAAGAAATTCATAGAAATGGCGCGATTGCCTTTGCAATTTTCAACTACTACCGTTACACCGGCGATTACAGTTATATTCCCCAAAAAGGACTGGAAGTATTAATAGGAATTGCCCGTTTTTGGCATCAAAGAGCTAATTTTTCGACAGACAAAAATCAATATGTAATTCTTGGCGTTACAGGTCCAAATGAATATGAAAATAACGTAAACAATAATTTCTACACCAATTATATAGCCAAATGGTGTATCGATTACGCACACGAACAAATTCTGAAAGTGTCTTTGGAATACCCATCAGACCACAAACGCATCATCGAAAAAGTGAAATTATCGGATGCAGAATTGCAGGACTGGAAAAAAGTTTCGGGCAATATGTACTTTCCTTTTTCTGAAGAACACGGTGTTTATTTGCAACAAGATGGCTTCTTGGACAAACATTTAGTTCCCGTAAAAGATTTAGATAAATCACAACGACCTATCAATCAAAAATGGTCTTGGGACCGAGTGTTGCGTTCGCCCTACATCAAACAAGCGGATACTTTGCAAGGCTTTTACTTCTTCGAAGATCATTTTACGAGAGAAGAATTAGAAAAACATTTCGATTTTTACGAACCGTTTACCGTTCACGAAAGTTAGCTTTCTCCTTGCGTGCATTCGATTCAGGCAGCAAAATTGGATAAAATGGATATGGCTTACACGTTTTATTTAAGGACGTCACGTTTAGATCTTGACGATTACAATAAAGAAGTGGAAGAAGGTTGTCACATTACCTCTATGGCGGGAACTTGGATGAGTATTGTGGAAGGTTTTGGCGGAATGCGAGTGAAAAATGACGCGCTTCATTTCTCTCCGAAAATCCCAAAAGAATGGGAGGGTTATTCCTTTAAAATCAATTTTAGAAACCAAATTTTGAAAGTGGTAGTCGATCATTCTGAAACTAAATTCACTCTCGAAGGTTCAAAAGAATTGACTGTTTTTGTTAACGACGAAGCGGTTTTAGTGAAACCAAATAGTTTGGTGGCGGTATAGCTGAAAAGCAAGGTTTTAAACCATTAAGATAATTAAGAAATTAAGTTTATGCCTTAATGACACTTAATTTTCTTAATGGTTTATTTATTAATTAGACGTTTTAAATATTTTCTTATTCTAAAATGGTTTCGCCACATAGTTTTTAAAAAAAAACGAAATTTCTTAATGGTTTAAAAAAAATAAAATTATTCCAAATGAAAAAACTATTTTTATTGTTCATAATTTTTACGACATCAACTATGTTAGCACAAATCGAAAGAATAGAACCTCCGTTTTGGTATGCCGGGATGCACAATCCTGAATTACAAATTTTGGTTTACGGCAAAAACATAGCAAAATATACTGTTTCAACTTCAAATGCAATTCCACTTTCAAAAGTTGAAAAAACCGAAAATCCGAATTATCTTTTTGTCACCATCAACACAGAAAATGTTAGTCCTCAAGATTTTTCTCTGATTTTTAAAGAAAAAGACAAGCTCGCTTTTACCCACAAATATTCCCTAAAACAACGAAGAGAAGACTCAGCCAATCGCAAAGGTTTTGACGCTTCGGATATGTTGTATTTGATCATGCCAGACCGATTTTCGAATGGTAAAAAAAATAATGATTCTGATATTTCAACAAAGGAGAAAAACAATAGAGCTTTACCTGGAGGCAGGCACGGCGGCGACATTCAGGGCATTATCAATCATTTAGATTACATCGAGGAATTGGGAGCAACAACCATTTGGAGCACCCCACTTTGCGAAGACAATGATGCGCAATATTCCTATCACACCTACGGGCAATCTGATGTTTATAAAATAGACCCTCGTTATGGCACTAACGAAGATTATGTGCGGTTGTCCAGCGAAATGCACCAACGCAAAATGAAATTGGTGATGGATTATGTGACCAATCACTGGGGAATTGAACATTGGATGATGAAGGATTTACCGACTCAAGATTGGTTTAATTATATTGGAAATTACACCGAAACCAATCACAAACGCACCGTTATTCACGACATTCACGCCTCGGAATTAGACAAAAAAAAATGTATCGACGGCTGGTTCGTGCCATCGATGCCCGATATCAACATCAAAAATCCCTTGGTTTTAAAATACCTCACCCAAAACGCTATTTGGTGGATAGAATATGCTGACTTGGATGGTTTCAGGGTGGACACTTATAATTATTCCGATCCCCACGGGATTGCCCTTTGGACGAAATCCATCACCGACGAATACCCGAATTTTAACATTGTGGGTGAAGTTTGGATGTTCAATCAATCACACGCAGCCTATTGGCAAAAAGATAGTAAAATTGCCGCCATCCAAAACTTCAATTCCAATTTGCCTTCGGTGATGGACTTTACATTACTTGGGGCTATCAATTCCGCATTCAATGAAGATGAAGCCAGTTGGGACAAAGGAATGATTAAAATTTACGACAATTTTACCAATGATTTTCTGTTTCCAAACCCAGACAACATTTTGATTTTTGCCGAAAACCACGACACACATCGTATCAATCATATGTTTAACAATGATTTAAACAAATACAAGATGGCAATGGCTTTGCTAGCCACTACAAGGGGAATTCCTCAATTGTATTACGGTTCCGAAATTGGAATGGCGGGAAATAAAGACAAAGGCGACGCAGACATTCGACAAGATTTCCCCGGCGGATGGGATGGCGACAGTAATAACGCATTTACCGCTGCGGGGAGAACTGAAATGCAAAACGAGTATTTCAATTTCACTTCCAAATTATTCAATTGGAGAAAAACAAAAACTGTGATTCATTCCGGGAAAATGACGCACTATATTCCCGAAAATAATGTCTATGTCTATTTCAGATACGATGCTGAGCAAGCTGTAATGATTTTAATTAACAATAGCAGAGAAACCAAGACTATAAAAACCAACCGTTTCCAAGAAAACATTGGAAATTATAAGATGGGAAAAGACGTCATCACTGAAAAAATAATGGATGTGACTAGCGAAATCACCTTGGAACCCAAATCGGTTTTGATATTGGAATTGAAATAACGGATTTACAACTACCAAACCTGACAGGTTTCAAAAACCTGTCAGGTTTAAATTCAAAAACAATGAAAAAAATATTTTTCTTATTATTCATCACTTCACTTTCTTTTGCCCAAAATACAAACAGAAAGTTCGAAAGTTTCAAAGAATCCAACAATACATTAGAAATCAATACTTCCGATGGTGTGTATTTGATTAAAGCCTATTCCGAAAAAATTGTAGAAACCTCTTTTATTCCAAAAGGCGAGTATTTTAATCCCATTTCGGAAGCTGTAGTTGCCGTTCCAAAAAAAGGAATTTCAAAAGTCATTAAAACACCAAGTAGAATAAGCCTTTACACCAAAGGAATTGTGGTTACCATCCAAAAATCGCCTTTTCAAATATCGTATTTCAACCAACAAAAACTTTTGCTTTCAGAGAAAAATGGCTATTTCAAACAAAAACATATTCCGTTAGAAAATGTAAAAGGCAACATAAAAGCCGATTCGACCGAAGTTTTACAATTTAGTATTTCGCCTGACGAAATGCTTTATGGAGGTGGCGCTCGCGCATTGGGAATGAACCGTCGAGGCAATAAATTAGCTTTGTACAACAGAGCAGACTATGGTTACGAAACCTATTCTAAGTTGATGAATTTCACGGTTCCAATGGTTTTGTCATCGAAAATGTATGCCGTTCATTTTGACAATTCAGCAATAGGTTACTTGGATTTAGACAGCAAAAAAGACAATACTTTAGCTTATGAAACTATTTCTGGTCGAAAAACCTACCAAGTAATTGTGGGTGATTCCTGGACTGATTTGATTTCAAATTATACTGATTTAACTGGAAAACAACCTTTGCCAGCGCGATGGACTTTGGGGAATTTCTCCAGTCGTTTTGGTTATCATTCGCAGGAAGAAGTCGAAAAAACCATTAAGAAATTTGAAGACGATAAAATTCCTGTCGATGCCATAATACTTGATCTATATTGGTTTGGGAAAGGTATGAAAGGCACAATGGGCAACTTGGATTGGGAAAAAGAAACCTTCCCAAATCCCGAAAAAATGATGGCCGATTTGAATGCCAAAGGCATAAAAACAGTTCTCATTACAGAACCTTTTGTGCTCACCACTTCCAAAAAATGGCAAGAAGCCGTAGATAAAAAAGTGGTTGCAACAGACCATCCCGAAGCGTCGGGAGAAAAACCTTTTACCTATGATTTCTATTTTGGGAATACCGGAATCGTAGACATTTTCAAACCTGATGGAAAGGATTGGTTCTGGAATATTTACAAAAAACTCATTAATCAAGGCGTTGGCGGACTTTGGGGCGATTTGGGTGAACCCGAAGTATTCCCTTCCGAAGCAGTAACTGCTGGCGGAAAAGCCGACGAAGTCCATAATGTTTACGGACACAATTGGGCAAAATTAATTGCTGATGGTTACAAAAAAGACTTCGCAAATCAGCGTCCATTTATATTAATGCGTGCCGGATATTCGGGTTCACAACGTTTCGGAATGATGCCTTGGTCTGGCGACGTAAGTCGTTCTTGGGGTGGATTGCAATCCCAAATGGAGATTTCTCTCCAAATGGGAATGCAGGGACTGGGTTATATGCACTCGGATTTAGGTGGTTTTGCAGGCGATTATTTCGACAACGAATTATATCTTCGTTGGTTGCAATACGGGGTTTTCCAACCGATATTTCGTCCTCACGCACAGGAAGAAGTAGCTTCGGAAGTGGCTCGAAAAGACATCATAACCAAAGCAAAAGCCAAGAAACAAGTGGAATTGCGTTACCAACTTTTGCCTTACAACTACACGTTGGCTTTCGAAAACAATCAAAAAGGAACCCCTTTGATGCGTCCAATGTTTTTTGAAGAACCAAATAATTCGAAATTATTGACGGTTTGCGAAACCTATCTTTGGGGAAATGATTTTTTGGTGACTCCAATAACGAAATCTGGTATGACTTCAACTTCGGTATATTTTCCAAAAAATAATAATTGGTTTGATTTTTATTCCGATGAAGAAAAGTCGGCAGGAACAACCTCAACTATTGAAGTTGTTGAAGACCATATTCCTGTATTTGTTCGTGGTGGTGCTTTTATTCCGATGATAAAAACCATTCAAAACACATCGAAATATTCCTTGGATAACTTCGATTTGCATTATTATTTTGATGCAAAAACAGCTCAAAGTTCAGGTAAATTATACAATGATGATGGAACAACGGCAAACGCTTTCGAAAAAGGAGCCTTTGAAATATTAAATTTCAATAGTAATACCAATGGCAAAACAGTAGTCATCAAATTGAGTTCAGAAATTGGAAAAAACTTCCAATATTCTGATAAAAATGTTTCGCTGATTGTCCACAATATAAAAGCCAAATCTGTTAACTTAAACGGTAAAACTATAGCATTCAACACTGTTAAAAACAAGATAGAAATTCCAGTTTCTTGGACAAAAGCATCGGAAATGGAAATTAAAATTCAATTATAATAAAAAGCTAAACCATTAAGAAAATTAAGAAAAACTTAAGGCCCCTTAATGTTCTTAATGGTTCAAAAAAAAGACCTATGAAAAAATCAATTCTACTTTTAATAGCCATTGTATCGCTATTTTTCTCCAGTTGTTCCTCAACAAAAACAGCGCAGACAACCCCAAAAACTCCTTTTGTTTGGGAAAGTGCCAATGTGTATTTTCTTTTAATCGACCGATTTAACAACGGAGACAAAAGCAACGACCAAACTTATAACCGAAACAAACCAACTGCAAAATTACGAGGTTTTGAAGGCGGCGATATTCGAGGCGTAATTCAAAAATTGGATGAAGGCTACTTCGAAAAACTAGGGATAACTGCCATTTGGATGACACCGGTTGTAGAACAAATTCACGATGGCGTCGATGAAGGAACGGGTTTTACCTATGGTTTTCACGGGTATTGGACAAGAGATTGGACCACTTTGGACCCGAGTTTTGGAAACAAAAAAGATTTGGCTGAATTGGTTCAAAAAGCACACGCCAAAGGAATTCGCATTTTGTTGGATGCCGTAATTAATCATACTGGGCCTGTTACTGCTGAAGATTCCGTTTATCCGAATGATTGGGTTCGAACTTCACCAAAATGCACCTATAAATCCTACGACACCTATATTAATTGTACTCTAGTAGAAAATCTTCCCGACGTAAAAACTGAAAGCAATAAAGCCGTAGCTTTGCCCCCTTTCTTGATCGAAAAATGGAAAAAAGAAGGCCGTTACGAACAAGAAATTGCCGAATTGGATGCCTTTTTTGCCAAAACAGCTTATCCACGCGCACCCAAATATTACATTATGAAATGGCTGTCGGATTACATCACCGATTATGGAATTGATGGCTATCGGGTAGATACCGCCAAACACACCTATGAAGATGTTTGGGCCGATTTCAAGAAAGTTTGTGATGCCGCCTTTGCCGATTTCAAAAAAAATAATCCAAGTAAAGTATTGGACAACAATCCGTTTTTTACGGTTGGCGAAGTCTATGGCTACAACATTGGAGCCAAAAAACAATTCGATTTTGGGGATAAAAAAGTCAACTATTTTGAAAATGGTTTTTCTGGTTTAATCAATTTTGACTTTAGAAACGAAGCCAAAATGAATTACGAACCTTTGTTTTCTAAATACAACACCATTCTTCAAAATGACTTGAAAGGAAACACAGTGATGAACTATGTTTCCTCGCACGACGACAGTTATCCGTATGACAAGAAAAGAGAAAAAACAATCGAAAGCGGCACAAAATTATTGCTTGCCCCAGGAATTTCGCAAGTATATTATGGTGACGAAAGCGCTCGTTCGTTAGACATTCCGGGAACTACAGGCGATGCGACTTTGCGTTCGATGATGAATTGGGAGGACATAAAATCCAATCCCGAAACTCAAAAAGTGCTTTTGCATTGGCAAAAACTGGGCAATTTCAGGAAAAACCATCCAGCCATTGGAGCAGGAATTCACCAAGAAATTTCGGCAAGTCCTTATGTTTTTAGCCGAACTTTTACCAAAGACAATTTCACTGACAATGTTATTGTTGGTTTGGATTTGGCAAAAGGACCAAAAGAAATTTCAGTTGGCACCATTTTCGAAAACGGAACCAAATTAACCGATGCTTATTCCGGAAAAAAAGTGGCGGTTTCGAATGGAAAAGTTAGTGTCGACACCGAATTTGATATTGTTTTATTGGAAAAATAATAACCCCAAATTCCTATTCTATAAAATAAAACGAGGTTTTCTGAATAAGAAAACCTCGTTTTATTTGTTGTAAAAAGTTTATTTTTTGGTAAAATCCCCCGCATAAATCAGGACAAACTTTTGCTTGTCAAAATACTTTTTCATCGCTGCATTTACCTTTGCCACATCCAAAGCTTTTACTCTGTCTTCGTAATCAGCATAGGTTTTAAATGTTTTATTCTGATCTAAATATTCTCTAAGTTGTTGTGCTAAAAATTCATCGGTACCAAGTGATGTTTGACGTTGTTGTAGCCACGATTTTAAAGAAGCGTCAAATTCTTCTTTTGTAAAACCTTTATCTAGCGCTTTTTGAATTTCATCTCGCAACGCATTGTCCAATTTCTCCTTATACAACGGATTAAAGAAAGCATAAACGCCCCAATCTCCCGTTTTATCAATTCCATTACCGGATGCAAAAGAACCCGCACCATAGCTCATTCCTTCCACCTCTCGCAAACGCTCTGGTATTCTAGAAGACAGAAAAGCACCTCCACCTAACATTTCATTGGCCATATCAACAGCTGGGTAATCCGGTTCATTCATACCAATATTCAAATTGATTTTCCCTAATACAAAAGCATTGGTTTTATCGTTTACCTGAATAGTGTTATTGTACGCCTTAACTTCAAAATATTGAGTTGGAATTCTAGTATACCCTATTTTAGCGTTCCAATTATCTAATGTTTTTGCCATAAACGTTTTTATGCTTTTCTTTTCGATTCCTCCCACAAATGCAATTTTACTGTTACTGCCATTGTAAAAATCTGTATAATATTTTTTCAAATCTTCTAAAGTGATTTTATTTAATTCCGCTATTTTTTCATCAGAAGTTTGGGAATAGTAAGGATGAGATTTTGGATATAAGGCTGTTTTCTTATCGACTGCTTCGCCTGCTAATGCCCCAGGTTCGCTTTTATTTGCCTCCAATCCGCTTTTCATTTCTAATTTCATCTTTTCAAATTCGGAGGCGTCGAAAATTGGATTTCTCAAAATGTCGTTTAGCAGCACTAAAGCATTATTTAAATTAGTTTTATCAGTACTTACATCAAAATACAATCCATCGACATTTCCTTGGAAATTAATATTAGTTTTGAATTGATCTAATTGATCGTTAATGTCTTTTTTACTTCTAGTTTTAGTTCCTAATTTCAACATTTTTGCAGTTAAATTAGCAATTAAATTTTTGCCTTCTAATGATTTTTCGTCTCCCATTCGCAGTAAAAATCGGGCCTCGATTTTGTCTCCTTTTGATGGTTTCTCCAGCAGTGAATATTTTCCGCCCGAAGCTAATTGTCCCGTTTCGGTTGTTTTTAAAATATTAGCCACTGAACTTTCAAAAGTGGCCTTGTTTGCCTCTAACGCTTTTCCTTTATATCCATTTGTCAACGTTGCAATATCAGGTGTTTCGCTTACTTTTACGCGCTCTGTATTATTTTCTGGAATAAACCTTCCCCAGGTCCTATTGCTTTGCAAATAATATTTTTTAGCCACATTTTGGATATCGGCAAGCGTCAATTTTTCAATATTATCTCTATCCATAAAGAACAATCGCCAGTCGCCTGCTCCAATATTTTCTGTTAATGCAATGGATAAATCGATTGTTTTATTATAGGTGTTTTCAAATTGTTTTAACAATTCATTTTTGGCTCTTTTCAAATCATCTTCGGTAAAAGTCATTTTTGGCACCGCATTCATTGTTTGCAGAAAAGCCTCTTGAGTTATTTTTAGGTCTTTGTCTTTTGGAATGTCACAAGCAAAATAACTTAACCCTGGATCTTTTAGTGTAATGCTATACCCGTAAACATTAGTTGCCAATTTTGTATCGATCAAAGCTTTGTACAAAGCCCCAGAAGGATTGTTGGTCAGAATCGAAATCAAAGCACTGTTTGCAGCATACTCCTTATCCGAAAAACCAGGAATATGATACCCCATTGCCACATATTGTATATCCCCATTTCTTTTTAATTCGACAAAACGCTCTCCATCTTGCGGTGGCTCAACAGTATAGGTTTGTTCAATAATATGTTTTGATTTTGGAATTATGGCAAAATATTTTGAAATTAATTCTAAAGTTTTGTTTTCATCAAATTTACCACCAACAATTAGGGTTGCATTATTGGGCTGATAATATTTTTTGTAGAAATTATTTAAAGAGCTTTCTTTTACTCTTTCAATATCTTCCCTACTTCCAATGGGATTCTTCCCGTAATTGTGCCAAAGATAAGCTGAAGAAAACACCCTTTCCCGAAGAATCCCTGATGGATCATTTTCTCTTATTTCAAACTCATTTCGAACAACTGAAAACTCTGTATTTAAATCTGATTGCAAATTAGCCGAAGTTACCATCCGGTCCGCTTCCATTTCTAGAGCCCAATTCAAATTTTCATCCGTAGCAGGAAGAATTTCATAATAATTAGTTCTGTCATACCAAGTCGTCCCGTTGGCCCAAGCGCCTTTATCTGCGATAGCTTTTTTTATTTCACTGAACTTCGAAGAACGTTTAAAAAGCATATGTTCTAATAAATGTGCCATTCCGGTTTCGCCGTAACCCTCGTGTCTTGAACCCACATTATACACAATATTGACAACCACATTGGATTGTGCTGCATCAGGAATCAAAAGAATTTTAAGGCCGTTGGGCAAATTATACTCTTTAATCCCTTCGACTGAAGTGACAAATTTTGGTGCTTGCGCAAAACTTGAACTTACCAACATACCTGTTAATAAGAAAGCTAAAATGGTCTTTTGCATAGATGTAATTTTTAAATTTATACTCTGATTTAAAAAAATAGTAAGGTAAATATCGGGTATTTTTTAAGTAACCATCTCGTTTTTAAGAAAAAATATACATTTAAATAGCTTAAATTGAATAATTTGCAGTTTTTTGCATCCAAAAACTAGTACAATGAAGAGAATTGGACATCGCGGTGCCAAAGGACACGAACCAGAAAACACCATAATTTCTTTCCAAAAAGCGATTAATTTAAATGTTGATGGCATCGAACTCGACGTGCATTTGAGTTCAGATGATCAAATAATGGTGATTCACGACGAAACCATCGATAGAACAACCAACGGAAAAGGATTTGTCAAAAATTTTACTTCTTCACAATTAAAAGAATTAGAAATACCAACATTGACCGAAGTTTTAGACTTGGTTCATCGCAGCTGTTTTGTCAACATTGAACTTAAAGGAATTGGGACCGCAAAACCCGTGGTTGACTTAATCTCAGATTATATTTTAAAGAAAAATTGGGAATACATTGACTTTTTGGTTTCCAGTTTTGATTGGAAAATGCTGGAAGAAGTTCAGTTGTTGCAACCCAAAATTCGAATTGGAGTTTTAACCGAAGCATCTGTTGAAGAAGCTTTGGCTTTCGCCAAAAAAATAAAAGCATTTTCCATTCATCCCAATTTTAGATTGCTAACCAAAGAAAACGTAGCTTTGATGCAAGAAAATGGCTTTGAAGTTTTCACTTGGACAGTGAATTCAACTGATGACATTCAAAAAATAAAATCATTTAAGGTAAGCGGAATTATTTCGGATTTCCCAGATAGAATTTAATTTGAAACCATTAAGTTCATAAAGAAAATTAAGAATTGTAGACAATTTAATTTTAATGGTTTGAAAAAAAGAATATAATTTTACTAAACAATTAATTAAATTAAGTACTCACTAAATAATTGATTTATGACAAAAAAAGAAATAACACAATTGTCTTATGAAATTATTGGATTTGCTATAAAAGTTCATAAAAAACTTGGCCCCGGTTTGTTGGAAAAAATATATGAAGAATGCTTGAAATATGAACTTGAAAAAAATGGATACATTGTTAAACAACAAATTAATATTGATATTGACTACTATGATTTGGAGTTATCGAATCCATTGAGATTAGATTTATTAGTAAATGACTGTGTCATAGTTGAATTGAAAACAGTAGAGAAATTCCATCCAATAGACGAGGCTAAACTATTAACCTATATGAAGTTATTGAGCATTCCACAAGGATTACTAATTAATTTCAACACAACTAATATAACAAAATCTACAAAACCGTTAGTAAATGAATATTTTGCTAGACTGGCAGATGAATGAACTTAATGAATCTTAATGGTTTAAAAAAATAGATGATATTTTGTTAGACAAAACATCAACCATTAAGTTCATAAAGAAAATTAAGAATTGTTGTTTTTTTGATCTTCTTTGTTTCGTAGTGATTTGAAGAAAAACGATTATCAAACTTTATTTTTTTATAACCGCAATGGTTTAAAAAGATTTCACGCCAAAACATAAAAAATCAACTTAATAAATCTTAATGACCTTAATGGTTTAAAAAGAAGAATATGAACCAAAATTTTGACATAATCATTGTAGGCGGTGGCGCAGCAGGATTTTTTACGGCTATTAATATTGTAGAAAAAAATCCGAACCTAAAAGTTGCCATTCTTGAACGCGGAAACGAAGTATTATCTAAAGTCAGAATTTCTGGCGGAGGAAGATGCAACGTGACGCACGCCTGTTTTGAACCCAACGAATTAGTGAAATTTTATCCTCGTGGCGAGAAAGAATTGCGCGGTCCTTTCCATCAATTTTGCTCAGGCGATACGGTGGAATGGTTCAGCAATCACGGTGTGGAACTTAAAATTGAGGATGATGGCCGTATGTTTCCAGTCTCGAATTCTTCGCAAACCATTATTGATTGTTTCATTCAAGCGACTCAAAAACTCGGAATTGCAGTTTTGACGGGGCAAAGCGTGCAATCAATTTTCAAAAAAGACAACTTCTGGAAAATTGAAACTCCAAACGAAAATTATATTACCGAAAAACTAATTCTCGCTACGGGAAGCAACCCGAAAATATGGGAAATGTTGCAAACTTTTGGTCACGCCATCGTGAATCCCGTTCCTTCTTTATTTACGTTTAACATCAAAGACCCAAGAATAAAGGAATTACCGGGAGTTTCGGCTCAGGTTTCGGTAAAAGTAAAAGACACCAAATTGACCTCAACCGGTCCTTTGCTCATCACGCATTGGGGTATGAGCGGTCCAGCGATTTTGAAATTATCGGCTTGGGGCGCACGGATATTATTCGAAAAGAATTACCAGTTTACCATTTTCGTCAATTGGCTGAATGAAATTGACACCGATGATGCCGAAAAAATCCTAAAAGAGTTGAAACAGGAGCACGCCAAAAAAGCGGCTTCCAAGAAATCCCCATTCGGATTGTCCGATCGACTTTGGGAAAGTCTGGTTTTGGCTTCGAATATTTCTGATGATACCAAATGGGCTGATTTGTCTAAAATCCAACTGCAAAACTTGGCCAATCAACTGACAAATTCTAGTTTTCAAGTCAATGGAAAAAGCACATTTAAAGAAGAATTTGTCACTGCAGGCGGCATCGATTTGAAGGAAATCAACTTCAAGACGATGGAAAGCAAACTCCACGAAAACCTCTATTTTGCAGGAGAAATTGTAAATATTGACGCAGTGACTGGAGGATTTAACTTTCAGAATGCTTGGACAAGTGGTTTTATTGTAGCAAATGCCATCTAACGACATCACATCATCTCTATTTTAGAATTAGAATAAAACAGGACTTTTCTATCGGTTCATATTTTGCATTTCGTAAATGAAAGTATCCAAATCAACTTTTTTATCTACTAATGCCAATGCTTTACTAACAATATAATTGACATTACCCGCAGTAAAACCAAGAGCTACGGCAAATTTCCGTAAAAGAGTTTCTTGCTTGTCCCCCAGATGATGATCGTGGTGCACCACTCTGGATATATTGTATAAATTCTCGAGTCTTTCTACGTATAAATAAGGAGGATTTAAAGGATATTTTAGTGGGTTTTTTAAAATCTCTTTATATTCTTCCTCTGAAATATCCAGTTTTACGGCTAATTTGTCTAAAAACTTTTTTTCGTCAGGATCAAATTTCCCACCGTCTGCATACAACACCCTAACTGCCGCGGAAAAACGACCTTTGATTCGGTGTTTGAATTCGCTATCAAATAATTGTGCTATTGACATAATACTAAGTTTTAAATTGCCATATAAAGATACAACATATTTTCGATATTTTTCAATTATCAAATGTCATTATTTTGGCCTCTATTTCTTGGTTTGAATAAAATAAATGATGTCACAATAGGCTTTTAACAGTATCAAATAAAACTAATTTCAAAATAAATTGTAAGTTTGACAACCCCTAATCTATTAAACCATTTATAATGTCAGAATTTTGGATTTTTTTTGAGAAAGGTTTAAGACATATTTTAAACCTTTATGCTTACGATCACATTTTATTTTTAATAGCATTGACAATTCCTTACGCCTTCAAAGATTGGAAAAGATTGCTGATTTTAGTCACAATCTTCACCATTGGACACACATTGGCATTGCTGTTATCGGTTTTTGGAGTGGTCATTATCAAAGTCAATTTGGTCGAATTTTTAATACCAATAACGATTCTTATTGTTGCTTTTTTCAATCTTTTCACAGCTGGAAAATCGTCCAAACAAGAAAGCATCAGTGTCATTGGATTTGTAACTTTATTTTTCGGAATTGTACACGGATTGGGTTTTGCAGGCTATTTCAAGACCTTGGTAGGAGGTTCAGCAAATTCTAAACTATTACCTTTATCCGAGTTTTCTTTGGGAATCGAATCTTCTCAAATTATTGTAGTTTTTATGGTGCTGATACTTTCTTATATTGTCCAAACGGTCTTCCGCTTTTCAAAACGAGATTGGACCTTAGTGATGTCGGCTTTTGTAATTGGAGTGGTTTTGCCAATGATTATCCAAAGTGAAATTTGGAATAGATAAATTGAAACATGGAAAAGAAAAAATTAAATAAATACGACAAGGCCTATCTTCGAATTGCCAAAGAATGGAGCCTTTTGTCCTATTGCAAACGCAAACAAGTAGGCGCCATAATCGTTCGCGATAAAATGATTATTTCTGACGGATACAACGGAACACCTTCGGGGTTTGAAAATTGCTGCGAAGACGAAGCCGGTTTAACCAATTGGTATGTACTTCACGCCGAAGCCAACGCGATTCTAAAAGTAGCCAAATCTACCCAAACTTGTGAAGGAGCCACACTTTATATTACGCTTTCTCCTTGTAAAGAATGCAGTAAACTGATTCATCAATCAGGGATAAAAAGAGTAGTTTATCAACTGGGATACCGAGACACATCGGGTGTAGATTTTCTGATAAAAGCTGGGGTTATCGTAGAGCAAATTGAAGTTTTAGACTAAAATGAAAATCAATCCCAAATACTTTCCCATACTACTTTCCGGAGCGCTTGCTTTTGGAATTCTTATGGGCGGATGGCTTAATTTTCCCAGCCAAAATCAAATTTTCGTTAAAAATAATTCCAAAAACAAACTCAATAAATTGCTTGATTTTATCGATAACGAATATGTCGATAAAGTAAATGCTGATACGATCACCAACCGAGCCATCAAAACCATTTTAGCACAATTGGACCCACATTCGGTCTATATTCCGCCCAGCGAGCAAGCCCAAGTTGCCGAAAGTATGCGTGGCGAGTTCGTGGGTATTGGAGTGAATTTCTATATGTACAAAGATTCCTTAGCTATCATTAAAACCGTCGAAAACGGCCCTTCTGAAAAAGCGGGAATCAAATCAGGAGACCGCATTTTGTATGCCGATAAAACAAAATTGTACGGACGTAAACTCCCCACCGACAGTCTTTTTTCAAAACTAAAAGGAAAAGAAGGTTCCGAAATTTGGGTCACCATTTATAGAAAAACGGAGGACAAAAAATTAAATATTAAAATCAAACGCGGTGTCATTCCCATAAAAAGTGTTGATGCAGCGCTGTTATTGAACCCCACGACAGGCTACATCAAAATCAATCGATTTGCCGAAAGCACTTACAAAGAGTTCTATCAAGGTTTGACCAAATTAAAAGAGCAAGGCGCAAAATCGCTTGTAATTGACCTTCGGGACAACGGCGGAGGCTATCTTGAGCAAGCTGTGGCTATCGCTGATGAATTTCTAACCGACAAACAATTAATTGTTTTTACCAAAGACAAAAATGGCACACTGGAAAAAACCTATGCTACAAAAGAGGGCAGTTTCGAAAACGGCCGATTATTTGTTTTAATCAACGAAAATAGCGCATCGGCGAGCGAAATACTGGCGGGAGCGATTCAGGATAATGACAGAGGAACGATTGTAGGGCGCCGTTCTTTTGGCAAAGGATTGGTGCAAAGAGAAATGGATTTCAACGATGGATCTGCTGTTCGATTGACGATTGCCCGATATTACACTCCGACGGGGCGTTCGATTCAAAAGCCATACACAAAAGGCAATGAAGATTATTTGAAAGAAGCCGAATTGCGATTCAAAAGTGGTGAATTGTACTATAAAGACAGTATAAAAACACCAAATACTCCGAAATTCAAAACACCTAAAGGAAAAATTGTCTATGGTGGCGGCGGTATCGTACCCGACGTTTTTGTGCCACTTGAATTAGAGCCCAGCAAAGAACACACCGTCTATTTATTGCAAACAGGCGTTTTGGGACAATTTGTTTTTGAACAATTGGATCAGAATCGAAATGCTTTTAAAGGATTAGCTTTCGAACAATTTAAAGTAAAAATGCAGGGAACGGATTTGTATTTCAATGCTTTCCAAAAATACCTTTTCAGGAATGGAATAAATATGAATTTGGACACGAACAAAGCCTTGGTAAAACGCTATTTGGCGGCAGAATTTGCCCGACAGTTATTCAATGAAAGCAAATTTTATGAAATTCTGTTGAAAGAGGACGCGATGATTGAAAAGGTTTTGAAATAGGATTATTTCTTAATACTATCGTGAGCTTGTGTTGGAATGCCCTCATTCCACATAGTCAGAATATCGGTAGCCACGGCAGCGCCACTTCCGGCAGCAATCGCCACTTGGCTTCGCAAACCCGCCAAAGTGCCCACAACATAAATGCCTTCAACTACAACATAATCCGTGTTTTTGAGCTGAATTCTTTGTTTTTCGATTGGTGTTTTTCGATTTGGCTCAACGTATTGCAGTAAACCTTCAATGGCAAAAGTATTGGCAGCGCCAACCCCCACAATAACGATTTTGGACCTATAAATATTCTTATTAGTAGTAATTGTAAATTCGGAGGATTCGCCTTCGATTTTCAGCACTTTCTCATTCGGAATTTGAATAATATGTGGATAGGTTTCAGATAAATGTTGAATACTTTCGGCTAATAAATCGGCTCCTAATTTACCAGCGGGAATTCCGTAGGCATTGTTTATAACTGCTTCCTGAAGATTTGAGCTTTTTTGATGGGTTAAAATTGCTATTTTTTTATCAACGACAAAAGGTTTGTTTTTGGCAGAGCCCAAAACCAAAGCGGAGGAAATTCCCGAAACACCACCTCCAATAATTAAAACATCAAACATATTTAAAATTTATCTTTCATTTTTTCCTCGATGCTTTTTGACATTCTGAATATCAAAAGAATCAAAATAGCGCATAACGAAGCAGCAATTCCAATAAACGCAATCATACTATTTCCTTCAAAAGGACTTTTGAAATCAAGTAGGCTTATATTGAAAATGATTAGCCCGATTGCCAAAACGACCAATATGTTAGTAAAAAGTTTCATATATTATTTTTTTGTAATAAAGTGGGGTAAATTTATAAAAATATATTTTAGACGAATAAACCTTTAACATTAGCGGCGAATAATTTAACAGCTATTGCCAAAAGTACCACTCCAAAAGTCTTTCTGACCACACCTAAACCGTTTTTCCCTAACATTTTCTCAATTTTGGATGACGACTTCAAAACGAAATAAACCAATATAATGTTCAAGAATATCGCAATGACTATATTCACAGTATGAAATTGAGACCGTAATGAAAGTAAAGTCGTCATAGTCCCAGCACCAGCAATTAACGGAAACGCAAGTGGAACTATCGAAGCCGAATTGGCCTCTTCGTCACGGTACAATCGGATTCCTAATATCATTTCTAAGGCTAGAAAAAATAAAACGAATGAACCCGCCACCGCAAAGGAATGCACATCGATGCCAATCAATTTTAAGAATTCCTCACCAACAAAAAGAAACACAATCATAATCAATCCCGCTACCAAGGAAGCTTTCTCCGATTCGATATGACCGTGCTTCGCTCTTAAACCAACAATGATAGGAATTGATCCTACTATATCAATTACGGCAAAAAGCACCATTCCTACGGTAATAATTTCTCTTATATCCAATTCCATAATTCACAAATTTTGCTGCAAAAGTAGTCTATTCTATGCAGTTAACTCACAAATAAGTACTGCTTTTTACCGAAAGCATCAAGATAGCGTGTTCATTGTATTGATTTCAAACTACGGTGCTCTCTGCTACTCCAGTAATTTTTGATTAAAAAAAAACGTCTATGAATACTGTTTTTTAACCACATAGTATAAAGGAAATTATGATATAAAAAGTATTACATAAACTCGTTGGGTGAAATTATTAAATTTTTAGAAATAGTAAAATTGAAACGCATAGAATCATAGAAAAAAGAGTTGGATAGCCCAGTTCTTGGGTTCACATAGCTATGATTTACTAAAATCAAGCGAAGCGTCTTAATAAAATTAATAAAAAAACTATGATTCTATGTGTTTAAAAAAAATTAAATTGAATTACACCCAACGGGTTTACATAGGAATTTTATTTACTCATAGCTATGATAAGCGAAGCGCCTTTCAATTCAAAAATAAAAATTATCCTATGTGGTTTAAACTTTTAACAATAATTGCGTTCCGCTTAAAAACTAAAAATTTAATATTCGAAAATCAGAATTGCAGCGTATATTTGCAAAATGTTTCAACTAGGAAAAACCATCGTATCGGAAGACATTCTCGAAAAAGAATTTGTTTGTAATTTATCAGCTTGCAAAGGCGCTTGTTGCGTCGATGGCGATGCTGGCGCGCCTCTTAGCGAGGACGAAACCAAAATTCTCGAGGAAATTTATCCTAAAGTAAAACCTTTTCTTCGCAAAGAAGGCAATGCCGCCATCGAAGCGCAAGGCACTTGGACCAAAGGCACTGATGGCGATCTCGAAACACCTTTAATTGATAATAAGGATTGCGCCTACGTCATCTTTGACGGCAAAACGGCCCTCTGCGGTATCGAACAAGCCTACAATCAAGGTGAAGTTAGCTTCAAAAAACCCGTATCTTGTCATTTATACCCTATTCGCGTCAAAGATTTTACCAAATTTTTTGCAGTAAATTATGACCGTTGGGAAATTTGTGATGATGCTTGTACTTTGGGCAAGGAACTCGAAGTACCGGTTTACAAATTTGTAAAGGAAGCCCTCATCCGAAAATTTGGAGAAGACTGGTATTTAGAACTCGAAAAAGTGGCTGAAGAGTTAAAAAAATAATTTTATTAAAACTATTTTTTAGATTTTCAGCAAAAAAAGAAATCTCATATTTTACAGTAGCTAAGACTTATTTTTAATTTTTATCTCGCTGATTTTCATATATTTATAATTTGTATGAAAAATAATCAAATCCTATCTTTTTGTTAAAAACTCAAGCCAATTGTGAATAAGTTTGACTTTTTAAAACCGTAAGAATTCACAATCTTTGTGGTCTACGAAAAGCTTAATAATTCATTAAAATTTCAAAAAAAACATAAAAATACTAATGTCAAAAATTGAACCAATTCTACAGGAAAACAAAAATCGATTCGTTATTTTCCCCATCAAACACCATGATATTTGGGAATTTTACAAAAAAACAGAAGCCAGTATTTGGACTGCCGAAGAGATTGATTTGGCTCAAGATTTAAACGATTGGAATAATAAATTAAGTGAAGACGAAAAATACTTTGTCAAACATATTCTTGCTTTTTTTGCTGCTTCAGACGGAATTGTAAACGAAAATCTAGCTGAAAATTTCGTTAACGAAGTGCAATATGCCGAGGCTAAATTCTTTTATGGCTTCCAAATTATGATGGAAAACATTCACAGCGAGACCTACTCTCTTTTGATTGACACTTATGTAAAAGACGAAGCCGAAAAGGACGAACTATTCAACGCTATCGAAAGATTTCCTGCCATCAAGAAAAAAGCAGAATGGGCATTGCAATGGATAAAATCAGACTCTTTTGCCGAAAGATTAATTGCATTTGCAGCTGTTGAAGGAATTTTCTTTTCTGGAAGTTTTTGCTCTATTTTTTGGTTGAAAAAACGTGGTTTGATGCCGGGATTAACTTTTTCGAACGAATTAATTTCGCGTGACGAAGGCGTTCACTGTGATTTTGCCGTGCATTTACACAATCACCATTTAGTAAATAAAGTACCCAAAGCAAGAATTAGAGAAATCATCGTCAATGCATTAGACATCGAAAGAGAATTTATCACCGAATCGATTCCGGTGAGTTTGATTGGAATGAATGCCACCCTAATGACGCAATATTTAGAATTTGTAACCGATAGATTGCTAGTAGAATTAGGATGTAAGAGAGAATACAATACGCCAAACCCTTTTGATTTTATGGATATGATTTCGCTTCAAGGAAAAACCAATTTCTTCGAAAAGAAAGTAGCCGAATACCAAAAAACAGGCGTTATGAATACCGATTCTGACGCTCAAAAAATTAGCTTCGACGCTGATTTTTAAAATTTTTAGGTTTTAAATTCTTGAAAAAGTTGAATTAATATTAAAATAGAAAATATGAGTAAAGCAATCATCTTTGAACAAACAATACAAAAGTATTGGGGTAATCCTACTAGTGGTTTTAATTTTGCAAATTATTATGGGGATAATTTTAAGATGCATTCATTAATATTCTCTATAGTAGTTTATGAAATTAACTATAAAAAACATGAATATAACGAAGAAGACTTTATGATTCTTGAGGAATATGAAAATAAATGTTGGAAAACTGAGGGGAAAGAATCAACAACATTTGATGATAGTATAAAAATTTTAGAATTTTTAAACAAGAGAAAATGAAAAAAGTTGTGATAATTTTATTTTTGTTCTTCTTTGTTGGTTGTAAGACAAAACCCTTAAATAATTTTGAAAATGATATTTTTTGTTTTAATCGTGATTCAATTATAAAAGTAAAAAATATTGAAAAAATTGAACATTACAAAGTAAACATAGACAGTGGAAAAACAAATTGGGTAAGACTAGAATATTCAGAGGTGTTTAATAAAAATGGAAATATTATTTATTTAATAAGACCTACATATTTAAGTATAGTAAATAAAAATTATTTATTACAAAAAGAAGGGTGGACTATAGAAGATAAGGCAAAAAATATGGCTCCATTAGAAACAAACATTCCAACTGGTAGAATTGATACAACATTTTATTTTTATAATAATTCCAATAAACTAATAAAAGAAAAAGAGAGTAACGGAGAAACTACCTACCAGTATGATGAACATGGAAACGAAGTATCAAGATGTGCTACTTCTGATAATAGGGAAACCTTTTGTAATTATACTATATATGAATACCAAAATGGAAGGATTATATATAAAAGAGATAGTCTTGGAGCCAGTTCAATATTTAACAGATATGATGATAAACGATCAATAAGCTCAATTCCAAAGAATAAATTTATTTACGATAAAGAAGGGAGAATTATTTCTAATGGAATCGTTTCTAGAAAGTTTAATAGTGTAGGGAAAGTAGTTGAAGTTGATAAGCAAATTAACGGAAAATTTGTTCTTGATTATGATAACAGAGGGAATAATACACAGATGACGATTTATACGATAGGTTTTTCTTTTACAGATAATAAAACAAATAAAACAACAAATTCATATCGCCCACCTAAATACGTAAATTATATATATGATTCTAATAACTTAATTATAGAGGAGAAGACCCTTGATAATAACTATAAATTAATAGAACTTAATAAAATAAAATATTCTTTTTTTAAATAATTAATCCTGTTAAAAAAAATTACCGGGATTAGCTTCCCAAAATGAATCACAAATACCCCGAAATAGAGAAGGGATTGTCTATTTCACAAAAACTGAAAAATTATGTACGTAGTAAAAAGAGATGGCCACAAAGAGCCTGTAATGTTTGACAAGATCACGGATAGAATTAAAAAACTATGCTACGGACTGAATGGTTTAGTAGAACCTGTAAAAGTGGCGATGCGAGTAATCGAAGGATTGTATGACGGTGTTTCTACTTCAGAATTAGACAATCTTGCTGCCGAAACTGCGGCTTCGATGACCATTGCACATCCCGATTATGCTCAACTTGCAGCTCGAATTGCAATTTCGAATTTACATTCCAATACCAAAAAATCATTCTCGGAAACAATGAACGAAATGTATCATTATATCAATCCGAGAACGAATCTTAAAGCACCTCTGATTTCAGAAGAAGTACATAAAGTAATTATGGAAAACGCTGAATACTTGGATTCACACATTATATACAATAGAGATTTCAACTACGATTATTTTGGTTTCAAAACTTTGGAACGTTCGTATTTGTTGCGAATCAACGGTAAAATTGTAGAACGTCCGCAACATATGTTGATGCGTGTTTCGGTTGGAATTCACTTAGACGATTTGAAATCAGTAATAGAAACTTACGACTTGATGTCGAAAAAATTCTTCACTCACGCCACTCCAACATTATTCAATGCAGGAACGCCAAAACCGCAAATGTCATCTTGTTTCCTTTTGGCTATGCAAGACGACAGTATCGACGGTATTTATGACACACTGAAACAAACCGCCAAAATTTCACAATCGGCTGGTGGTGTTGGACTTTCTATACACAATGTTCGTGCGACAGGTTCCTATATTCGTGGTACTAATGGAACATCAAACGGAATTGTGCCGATGTTGAGAGTTTTCAACGACACGGCACGTTATGTAGATCAAGGTGGAGGAAAACGCAAAGGAAGTTTTGCAATATATATAGAACCTTGGCATGCTGATATATTCGAATTTTTGGATTTGAAAAAGAATACCGGAAAAGAAGAAATGCGCGCCAGAGATTTGTTCTTTGCAATGTGGACATCGGATTTGTTTATGAAACGTGTGCAAGAAGATGCTCATTGGACCTTGATGTGTCCCAATGAATGTCCAGGATTGTATGACGTTTACGGAGAAGAATTTGAAAAATTATACATTTCCTACGAAGAAAGAGGAAAAGGCAGAAAAACTGTAAAAGCCCGTGAATTATGGGAGAAAATCCTAGAATCTCAAATCGAGACAGGAACTCCTTATATGTTGTACAAAGATGCAGCCAACAGAAAATCGAACCAGAAAAATCTTGGAACCATTCGTTCATCGAATTTGTGTACCGAGATTATGGAATTCACTTCCAAAGATGAAATTGCAGTTTGTAATTTGGCTTCTATTTCGTTGCCAATGTTTGTTGAAAACGGAAAATTTGACCACGAATTATTATTCAATGTAACCAAGCGTGTTACAAAAAACTTGAACAGAGTAATCGACAGAAATTATTATCCAGTAAAAGAAGCCGAAAATTCTAACCTTCGACATCGCCCTGTAGGACTTGGAGTTCAAGGTCTTGCCGATGCTTTCATTATGCTACGTATGCCGTTTACAAGCGACGAAGCCAAAAAATTAAATCAAGAAATTTTCGAAACCTTATACTTTGCCGCTGTAACTGCTTCGATGGAAATGGCCAAAGAAGAAGGACCTTATTCCACTTTTAAAGGCTCTCCAATTTCGCAAGGTGAATTCCAACACAACCTTTGGGGAATGAAAGACGAAGAACTTTCGGGTCGATGGGATTGGGCTTCTTTGAGAAAAGAAGTGATGGAACACGGAGTGAGAAACTCACTTTTGGTTGCGCCAATGCCAACAGCTTCGACATCGCAAATATTGGGTAACAACGAAGCGTTCGAACCTTATACTTCAAATATTTACACCCGAAGAGTTTTATCAGGAGAATTTATTGTGGTGAACAAACATTTGTTACACGATTTAGTAGAGCGCGGTCTTTGGAACGAAACTTTGAAACAAGAATTGATGCGTAATAACGGTTCAGTACAAGCGCTTGATATCCCACAAGATTTGAAGGAATTGTACAAAACCGTTTGGGAAATGTCGATGAAAGACATTATCGATATGTCGCGCCAACGTGGTTATTTTATTGACCAATCGCAATCATTGAACTTGTTTATGCAAGATGCTAATTATTCGAAATTGACCTCAATGCACTTCTACGCTTGGCAATCGGGATTGAAAACGGGAATGTATTATTTGAGAACTAAATCGGCGGTGGATGCGATCAAATTTACCTTGAATAATGACAAAAAAGCAGCTCCAGCTCCCATTGCAGAAGAAGTAGAAGCCACTACCACAACAGTTGAAATGACTGCCGAAGAATATAGAGCAATGATTGAAATGGCCAAAAATGCCGGACCGGAAGATTGCGAAATGTGCGGAAGTTAATGAGATAATTTAGAATTTATCAGTATTCTTTTAAAAACCAAATTTGTAAAAAATAGAAACGCCTCTTTCGAGGCGTCGGACTAAAGATGCTATCTTTAGTGTTGTTATTGTGTTGCAAATATAATATATAAAGTATGAGTAAAACAACTATTTTAACAAAAAAAGAAAGAGTTATCGTTTATGTAGATGGTTTTAACTTATATTTCGGGATGTTAGATGCTGGTTTTGATTATTGCAAGTGGTTAAATTTAAATCTATTAGTTCATAATTTATTACACTCAAATCAAGAACTGGTTGATGTAAAGTATTTTACCAGTAGAGTCAGTAATAATCCTGACAAACAAAAAAGACAAAATACTTATATAGAAGCTTTAGAAAGTGTTGGGGTAAACATATTTTATGGAAATTACCAATCCGATACGATTGAATGTAAACGATGTAAAAATGTTTGGCCAAAATTTAATGAAAAAATGACGGATGTCAATATAGCAACTCATATATTAATTGATGCTTATCAAGATAAATATGATATGGCAATGCTAATATCTGGCGATAGTGATTTAGTGCCACCGATGAGAGCGGTACACGAAATATTTAAAAGCAAACGAGTTTTTGTTGCTTTCCCTCCAAAACGTCACAATCAATCCGTTGCCTTGATTGCAAAAGGTTCGTTGACAATAGGACGAAAAAAACTTGTAGAAAGTCAATTTGAAGAAAAAGTTGCTAAAAAAGATGGCTATCAATTAAGCAAGCCTAAAACTTGGTGATTTAGTTTTTGTTGATTTTCTAAAACAGAAATCGACACGGATTAAAATTATTTCCATAAAAAAAAGACTGATAAATCAGTCTTTGTTATCGACCGGGCACACCCCAATCCAAATATTTAAACATCTATTGATGTAAAATCCTTCTACAAAGATATTATAATTTTGTATTAAAAATTAATTTTTTATAAAATGTTATGATTTTTGGCTAGATACCGCAGCAAAATGCTTGTTTTCAATTATTTAAAAAATAGCAAAAAAAGGTTCGAGAGTCAATTTTGATGACTGTTTTTATTTAAAATAACTCCTTTTTCATATATTCGCTAAAACTAAAAACGCACAATGAACTGGGAACAACTTTTATCACTAAAACGCCAAGGCGACACAAGCAAACGATTACGAATAGAACAAGACGACACGCGCTTGGGTTTTGAAGTGGATTATGATCGCATTATATTCTCGTCGGCTTTCAGAAGTTTGCAGGACAAAACACAAGTGATTCCCCTTTCGAAAACCGATTTTGTGCACACACGATTGACGCATAGTTTAGAAGTTTCGGTTGTAGGACGCTCCATCGGCAGATTGGTTGGCAAAAAAATTATCGAAAAATACCCCCATTTAAAGGCCGTTCACGGTTTTCAGGCGAATGATTTTGGAGCCATCGTTGCGGCAGCTTCATTGGCACACGATATCGGAAATCCGCCTTTTGGTCATTCGGGCGAAAAAGCGATTGGCGAATATTTTTCGATTGGAAAAGGGCAACAATACAAAGACCAACTTTCGGTCAAAGAATGGCAGGATTTAGTCGATTTTGAAGGCAATGCCAATGGTTTTTCGGTACTTACAGCCAGTCGTCCCGGAATTGAAGGTGGATTGCGAATTTCCTATGCAACTCTAGGCGCATTTATGAAATATCCCAAGGAAAGTTTACCCAAAAAACCAACTTCCAATATTGCCGACAAAAAATATGGATTCTTTCAAAATGACAAAGTTTTTTTTCAGGATGTAGCACTGGAATTAGGTATGATTCCCAATAAAGATGGAGAAGACATAGGTTTCGAAAGACATCCATTAGCTTACTTAGTCGAAGCGGCAGATGATATTTGTTACACGATTATCGATTTTGAAGATGGAATCAACTTAGGGCTGGTATCCGAGGATTTTGCTTTAGAATATTTGATAAAACTAGTTAAAGACAGCATCGATGCTGCAAAATACAATACCTTAACCACCAAAGAAGATCGCATTAGTTATTTGCGCGCCTTGGCTATTGGCAGTTTAATCAACGATGCGGTGAAGGTATTTATTGAAAATGAAGAAGCCATTTTAGAAGGGCGTTTCCCGTATGCGTTGACCGATAAAAGCAAATACAAAGTGCAGATGGATGACATCATCAAATTGAGCGTGAAAAACATCTATCAAAGTCGCGAAGTGATTGAAAAAGAAATTGTTGGCTACCAAATTATTCAAACCTTGTTGGACAAATTCATTACCGCTTTCAACAACAAATTCGAAGGAAATTCGTCTAATTATGATAAATTATTACTGAAAATGTTACCTGAAAAATTCTTAGAAGAAAAAGAAGATTTGTACCAAAGACTGCTTCATATTTGCCATTTTGTTTCCCTTTTGACCGATGGAAACGCACTAGAATTATACGAAACCATTAACGGTCGAAAAACCAATTAATCCTTAGAAATTGTAGACCATTCCTATTCCAAGTGCTTGTCTTAGCTGTACTTTGGCGCCTGATTCGACATCTTGACCGTTTATTTCTTCAATCGTTTTTACATCGTCGTCATAAATCAAATGCAAGCCAATGTTTGCTTTGACATATTGATTGACAACAAATTCCAATTGAGCTCTCCATTCTACATCAATGTTTCCGAAGTTGTTGATATAATCCGTATATAAACTCAGTCGGTTTTCTAAAGTGATGTTTTTCCAGACTTCTTTTTTATAATAATTGGTAAATAAAAATCCCATTTCGGTTCTCGACTTTTTTCCTGGACTTATGACATTTCCGTTAGCGTCATAGGTTGCTTCAGTAACCCCAAATGCGCCACTATTGGCGAGTTCTTGATCTAAAACCAAAGTGTTTTTAAGAGTTAGGGGAGATATATAGATGTCAAACACCTTTTTTTTAATATAATAATTAGCTCCAACTCCTAAAAAAGTATACGCTGGCGCAAACGGTTTTGAAATTGCATTATCGGTATTGGGATACTTATATCCGTCGGAAAATTGGGTCTTGAAATTCAACTTTACACTATAATACCAGTGCGAAAGAGTGTCTTTTCGATAACCATATGTTGAGTTGAAACGGAATTCATCATCTGTTTTTCGTAAGTCTAGACCATCTTGTTTGTTAAGACCATACCTAAATCCCATTTCGCTTACCCACTCACTATTCACCTCAGATCGTATTCGAGTAAATTCTCCCTTTAACAATCCCGACACAGAACTAGTTCCCCCTGCATTCCAATTGACAAAGGCAATTTGACTTAAATCAAAGCCAATCATATTTTTGTTTTTCCAATTAGACACTGTCACAGGTATTCTTGGTTGCTTTTTTGTGACTTTAAGCGCCTTAGTTGGCTTTACAACCAATTTTGTTTTTGGAATAAATTTGGCCTCCAAAATAGAATATACCGAGTCTCTAGAAACTTGAATGCTATCCGTAGGAACTTGAATGGTGTCCCTAGAAACTGGAATAGAATCTTTATAAACAGGGACTGGGTTTTGAGAAAAAAGAGGTTTTGAGATTAGCTGGAGTAGAAACAGAAAGAAGAAAAAATAGAACTTCATTGTTAACTTTTTTTGTTGTATTTTTAATAGTTAGAAAACATAATGGATAAGCTTGAAACGTCAATTTTGCAATATTGTTGTAATTCATCAACAGAACCTTGTTCGATGAATTCATCAGGAATTCCAAGTGTAACTATGTTAGAACTGTACTTATTTTCAGCTGCAAACTCAACAATAGTTGTGCCAAAACCACCTTTGATAGCACCATCTTCAATAGTAATGATATCGTTGAAGGTATTGAAAATGAAATGCAACATATTTTCATCCAAAGGTTTTACAAAAGCAAAATCATAATGTGCAAAATTTTCGGGATAATCTATTTCAGCCAATGCCAAAGTCACATTATTGCCAATGGTTCCGTTGGATAGAACAGCGATATTCATTCCATTTTGCAGGCAATTTGCAGTCCCAATTTCAATTTTTTCATACGTCCCGAACTGTCGGGATTGCCAATCCACTATTTGACCACGACCTCGCGGATAACGAATAGCTATAGGATGATTCAAACCCAATTGCGCCGTGTACAATATGTTTCTCAACGCTATTTCATTCAAAGGCGAATAGATGATTATATTGGGAATACAACGCAAATAAGCCAAATCGAAAACGCCGTGATGCGTAGCTCCATCTTCGCCAACCAAGCCCGCTCTGTCCAAACAAAATATGACTGGTAAATTTTGTAAAGCCACGTCGTGAATGACTTGATCGTAGGCTCGTTGTAAAAAAGTGGAATAAATATTGCAAAAAACGACCATTCCTTGGGTCGCCATTCCGGCAGATAAAGTAACGGCGTGCTGCTCGGCAATCCCCACATCAAAAGCGCGTTTTGGAAAAGCGTCCATCATAAATTTCAACGAACTTCCTGACGGCATTGCAGGCGTGATTCCAATAATTTTTTCATTGACTTTTGCCAAATCTAAGAGCGTCAAACCAAAAACATCTTGGTATTTTGGCGGCAGATTTCCATCAGATTTTGGATGGATTTCCCCAGTTGCAGCATCAAATTTTCCGGGAGCGTGGTATTTTACTTGATCGTCTTCGGCTTGTTGTAAACCTTTCCCTTTTGTGGTAATAATGTGAAGGAATTTAGGTCCTTTTACTTCTTTCAGTCTTTTCAATTCCTTGATAACTGCAAAAATATCATGTCCATCAATGGGTCCTGAATAATCAAAATTCAAAGACCGAATCATATTATTTTTCTTCGGGTTTTTCCCTTCTTTCACAGCAGTGAGATAGTTTTTCAATGCACCAACGCTTGGATCAATCCCGATGGCGTTATCATTGAGAATCACCAATAAATTAGCATCGGTAACTCCAGCGTGATTCAATCCTTCGAACGCCATTCCCGATGCTATGGAAGCATCACCAATGACAGCAATATGTTGTTTTTCGAAATCGCCTTTTAAATTAGAAGCAATCGCCATTCCTAAAGCTGCCGAAATCGAAGTCGACGAATGTCCCACTCCAAAAGCATCGTATATACTTTCGCTTCGTTTTGGAAAACCGGAAATTCCGTTCAGTTGGCGGTTGGTGTGGAAATTTTCTCTTCTTCCGGTTAAAATTTTGTGTCCATAAGCTTGATGCCCTACGTCCCAAATCAAGAGATCATTGGGCGTATCAAAAACATAATGCAAAGCAATCGTGAGTTCAACAACGCCAAGGCTTGCGCCGAGATGACCTTCTTTAACAGCCACAACACCAATAATAAAATCACGCAATTCTTGCGCCAATTGCGGAAGTTGTGCTTCATCGAGTTGGCGTAAATCGGTTGGATTGTTGATGTTTTCGAGTATGTTGCTTTTCATTTTAATTTAAAAAGCGAATTTACGATTTTAATTTGAAATTTGTTTTTGAAAGCGTATGACAAATTATATTCTGAACATAATTCTTCCTTAAAATTGGCTAATTCTAATAAATGAGGCGATTATTTTTACTAATCGCCTCAAAAAATGATTATATTTGAGGCGATTAACACAAATAAATGCCTCAATGAAATACAACTGGCAATTACCCGATTGGACAAAATTCAAATATAACGATGCTGTAATAGATGTATTGTGTATGGATTTTGCATTGGAAACCGGGGAGCTAAAAGGACTTGTCGATTCGTTATCAACCGAGATTCAGCAAGAAACTATTTTGCAATTTATGATTTCGGAGGCTGTCAAGACTTCGGAAATTGAAGGCGAATTTTTTAGCCGACAAGATGTAATGTCTTCAATTAAGAAAAATCTTGGCTTTGGAGATTTTGGTCAAATTAGAGACAAAAACGCACAAGGAATTGGAAAGTTGATGGTCACGGTTCGAAATTCCTATGCTGAAAAGCTGACTGAATCCTCAATAAAACAATGGCACGCTATTCTGATGGAATATTCCAAGCGCGTTAATCCTGGCGAGTATAGAAGTGGAGAGGAACCTATGCAAATTGTTTCAGGATCTTATGGTAAAGAAATTATCCATTTTGAAGCTCCGCCATCTAGCCATGTTTCGGTTGAAATGAAAAATTTTATCGATTGGTACACTGATTTTGAAGTAAAACCCACCGATATTAAAAAAGCTTTAGTCAAAACTTCCATTTCGCATTTGTATTTTGAAAGCATTCATCCATTTGAAGATGGTAATGGCAGAATTGGTAGAGCCCTTGCCGAAAAATGTTTGTCGGAATCTTTGAATCGCCCTGTTTTGATGAGTCTTTCAAGTACTATTGAACAGAACAAAAAACAATATTACGAATCCTTAAAGCAAGCTCAAAGAACTTTAGAAATTACAGATTGGATTCTTTATTTTTCTACATTGGTCTTAGAATCCCAGAAAAATGCCAAACAAAATGTACTTTTTACATTAGGTAAAACGAAATTTATAGACCGTTTTAAAAATCAAATGAATGAAAGACAAAATAAAGCTGTTTTGAAAATGTTTGAAAACGGTTTTGCTGGTTTTGAAGGAGGAATGACAGCTTTAAAATATGTTTCTATCACAAAAACCTCGAGAGCAACTGCCACAAGAGATTTACAAGATTTGGCCGAAAAAAGTATTTTGATTCCAAAAGGAGAAGGAAGAAGTCGAAGCTATGACTTGCATCTTTAAGATTGTAGGCATGCTGAAATAAATTGCTAAAAAAAATCCCGATTGCTCGGGATTTCTTATCAATAGTTCCAAATTTTATTTCAATTTCTTTTTGATGGCTACTTCGTGGAAGGCTTCGATAACGTCTCGTTCTTCGATGTCGTTGTATCCTTTTATTTGAATACCACAATCGTAACCTTTGGCCACTTCTTTGACATCGTCTTTGAAACGTTTCAAGGCAACTAATTCACCAGTATGAACGACAACACCTTCACGAATGATTCTGATTTTGGCATTTCTGGCAATTTTGCCATCCATAACCATACATCCGGCAATGGTTCCCACTTTAGAAATTTTGAATAACTCTCTAACTTCGGCAGTTCCAAGCACTTCCTCTTTCATTTCTGGCGCCAACATTCCTTCCATCGCATCTTTCAAGTCGTCGATAGCTGCGTAAATGATAGAATAGTAACGGATGTCGATTTCTTCTTTGTCGGCCAATTGTCTGGCATTTCCAGCAGGACGAACATTAAATCCGATGATGATTGCATCCGATGCAGAAGCCAACATTACGTCGGTTTCAGTGATCGCTCCAACCCCTTTGTGAATGATATTGATTTGAATTTCGTCCGTAGATAATTTAGAGAACGAATCCGATAAGGCTTCAACCGAACCATCCACATCCCCTTTGAGGATGATGTTCAATTCTTTAAATTGACCCAAAGCGATACGACGTCCAATTTCATCCAATGTAATATGACGTTGAGTACGCACAGATTGTTCACGCATTAATTGAGAACGTTTAGCAGCAATTTGTTTGGCCTCTTTCTCGTCTTCGAAAACGTTGAACTTGTCCCCTGCTGTTGCAGCGCCGTCCAATCCTAAAACTGAAACTGGTGTTGAAGGACCTGCCTCTTTCACAACATTACCTCTTTCGTCGTGCATGGCTTTGATTTTACCATGATGTTTTCCGGCCAACATATAATCTCCCACTCTAAGAGTTCCGTGTTGTACCAATATTGTAGAAACATATCCTTTTCCTTTATCCAAGAACGCTTCGACAACGGTTCCTTGAGCTGATTTATTTGGATTGGATTTTAAATCCAACAACTCCGCTTCTAATAATACTTTTTCTAATAATTCTTTAACACCTGTACCAAATTTAGCTGAAATATCGTGCGATTGGATTTTTCCACCCCAATCTTCAACAAGTAAATTCATTCCTGCTAATTTTTCTTTGATTTTCTCTACATTAGCATTGGGCTTATCAATTTTATTGATGGCAAAAATAATAGGAACACCAGCAGCCTGAGCGTGAGAAATCGCCTCTTTGGTTTGTGGCATAATATCGTCATCGGCAGCTACAACGATAATAGCGATATCGGTAACTTGAGCTCCACGAGCACGCATCGCTGTAAAGGCTTCGTGACCCGGTGTATCAAGGAAAGCAATTTTTTGACCATCGTCTAAAGTTACCCCGTACGCCCCAATGTGCTGTGTAATCCCTCCTGATTCACCCGCGATAACATTTTCCTTACGAATATAATCCAATAAAGAGGTTTTACCGTGATCGACGTGACCCATTACGGTCACAATTGGCGCTCTGAAAACTAAATCTTCCTCTTTGTCTTCAACCACTTGAATGGCCTCTTCGATATCTACCGTGATAAATTCGACTTCGTATCCAAATTCATCACAAACAATAGTCAATGTTTCTGCATCCAAACGTTGGTTCATAGTCACCATAATTCCGAGTGACATACAAGTTCCAATAACCTTAGTAATTGGCACATCCATCATAATGGCGATTTCACCAACGGTTACAAACTCGGTAACTTTTATAGTTTTGCTACCTTCGTCTAACGCTCTTTGCTCGTCATCTGATTTTTGACGGTGCGTTTCTCTTTTATCTCTTCTATATTTAGCGGCTTTAGATTTGCTCCCTTTTCCTTGAAGTTTCTCTAAAGTTTCTCTAATTTGGTTTTTAACTTCTTCTTCGGTTGGCTCTACCTTTGCAGTGATTGCTGGTCTGCCTCCTTTTACGAAGCCAGGTCTGGCTCCTCTGTTGGCATTAAACCCACCAGCATTTGGAGTGATTTTATTTGGATTTGGCGCACCCGGAGCTCCAGGAACTGCTGGCGGCCTAGGCGCACCTGGCTTAGGTGCAATCCGTTTTCTTTTGTTTTTATTGGCATTATTAGCCGCACTTCCGGGAGCTCCAGGAGTTCCAGGTTTGTTAGGCGTAATTTTCGGGTCTTCTTTTTTCTTCTTAGGTTTATTAAACTGAGATAAATCTATCGTTTGACCTGTTAATGTAGCGCCCGATAATTTGGTATATTTTGTAGTTATTGTCTCTTCAGCTGGAGTTTCAATTGCCACTGCAGCGACTTTTTTAGGCGCTTCCGCCTCCTGCTTAGTTTCTTTTATTTCGGCAACGGGTTTTGTCTCTATTTTTTCAACAATTGCTTTTTCTGATACCGCTTCTTTCTGTGGAGCTTCAACTGCAACTGGTTCCTTAGTCACAGGTTTTTCTTTAGGAATTTCAACAGCAGGAATTGGAGTTTTTTCAACAACAGCTTGTGGTTTTGGCGCTTCAACTGCTTTTTTAGGATTAAGGTCAATTTTCCCAACGTGTACTGGCCCCGAAATAGACCCTTTGGCTCTAATCACCTCTTGACTTCTGGCGCGTTCCTCGTCTTGTTTACGTTTTTCCTCGATTTCTCGTTCACGTTCCAAACGCAAAGCTTCTTTTTCTTTCAGCTTTTCTTTGCTGACTTCGGATGAAGCCACTTTGTTGCCTTTATCCCCGGCAAATTCTTTACATAAAACGTTATACACGTCGTCTGAAATTTTAACATTTGGATTGGCTTCAATAGCTATCCCTTTTCCTTTCAAACATTCGACTGCTGTTCCGAAAGAAATATTTAATTCTGCTAAAACTTTACTTATTCTAATAACTTTTTCTTCAGACATAAAACCTTTTTAATATTACCTTTTTTTCTCACCTTAACCCTTCCCAATTTGATACGTTACCGCAATGAAGAAAGAAATCAGTATGATGTTTTTTTATTTGTTCCTCACACTAACTCTCTGTTGGAGAGGAAAAATAAGGTTTAAAATTTAATTTTTGAAGAATTGACTAACTATCAAATTCTTCTTTTAGAATTTTCATTACATCTAGAATCGTTTCCTCTTCTAGGTCTGTTCTTCTTACCAAATCATCTACATCTTGATTCAAAATACTTTTGGCAGTATCCAAACCAATTTTTGCAAATTCTTCGATGACCCATTCTTCAATTTCGTCTGAAAACTCTGTTAATTCCACATCATCTTCATCTGCGACAGCACCGGCCACATCACCTTCACGAATAACGTCAAGTTCGTAACCTGTCAATTGACCTGCCAATTTTATATTGTGTCCACCTCGACCAATAGCTTTGGAGACTTCCTCAAGCTTCAAGAATACGTCTGCTCTTTTGGTTTCTTCATTGATTTTGATAGAAGAAACTTTTGCAGGGCTCAAAGCTCTAGTGATATACAATTGAATATTGCTAGTATAATTGATTACATCAATATTTTCGTTTCCTAATTCACGTACGATCCCGTGAATACGAGATCCTTTCATTCCCACACAAGCGCCTACTGGGTCAATTCTATCATCATAAGAATCTACGGCTACTTTCGCTTTTTCGCCTGGAATTCTCACTACATTTTTCACCATAATCAATCCGTCGAAAACTTCTGGAATTTCTTGTTCAAATAATTTTTCTAAGAACTTTTCAGAAGTTCTAGACATAATAATTTGCGGTTTATTGCCTTTCAATTCCACACTTTCGATGATACCACGAACATTGTCTCCTTTGCGGAAAAAGTCAGATGGAATTTGTTTTTCTTTAGGCAAAACGATTTCATTTCCGTCATCGTCGATCAAAATTACTACTCTTGGGCGAACATGGTGTACTTCGGCAGTATAAATTTCGCCAATCAAATCTTTGAATTGTTTGTAAAGATTGGTGTTGTCGTGTTCGTGTATCTTGGAAATCAAGTTTTGGCGCAAAGCCAAAATCGCTCTTCTTCCAAGGTCAATTAATTTGACTTCCTCCGAAACTTCTTCTCCAATTTCGAAATCAGGTTCAATTTTTCTAGCTTCAGACAAGGTAATTTCAAGATGTTCTAAATCCAAATCATCATCGGCAACGATTACTCTTCTTTGCCAGATTTCCATATCTCCTTTATCGGGATTGATAATAATGTCGAAATTATCATCTGAACCAAATTTTTTCTTCAATGCATTTCTAAACACATCTTCTAATATCGCCATAAGCGTTACACGATCAATAAGTTTATCATCTTTAAACTCTGAAAATGAATCGATTAATGCTAAATTTTCCATGCCAACTATTTAATTAAAATGTTACTGTAACAATTGCTTCTTTTATTTCTGTATACGGTATTTCTTGTCTTTTTTGAACCGTTTCCTTCCCTTTTCCTAGTTTTTTGGCTTCTCTGGCTTTCCACGACAAAATTATAAAATTATCATTAGCTTCAACTAATTCTGCTTCAATAGTTTCGGTTGCTAATTTCACAATTAAGGTTCTGCCTACATTTTTTTTGTATTGGCGAACCATTTTCAATGGCGAACCCACTCCAACTGAGGCTACTTCTAGCGAAAAATCTTGCTCTTCGCGGTCCAAATTATTTTCGATTGCGCGACTTATGTCAATACAATCCTGCAAAGCCACACCATTATCGCCATCTAGAGTCACGATAATTTTGAAACTATCTGTAATTGTCAAATCGATCAGAAAAACCGATGGTTTATCGTTCAATCCCTCAATTAATAGGCCGTTTACTTTATCTTTAAATGTCATATTTTATAAAAAGAGGCACGCTATGCGTGCCTCATTATCTAGTTTTTTAATAAATAACTGTGCAAATATAGTGTTATTTTTTATAAATCAAAAATCATGGCATTATGTTGAAAAAAATTTGTAAATTTAATCAAGCAAATTTATTGCTCCTTTTGTCCAATTTTTTAAACACTTATTGTTATGAAACGGATTTTAGTACCTGTCGATTTTTCTGATTATTCAGTTGAAGCGTTAAAAGTAGCCGCTCAACTCGCCCAAAAAAATAATTACGAAATCATACTTTTGCATTTGCTCGAATTACCACATCAAGCTACTGATGCTTTTGGCAATGGCAATAGCATTCCAGAGATCATCTTTTTTAAAAACAAAGCCATTGAAAAGCTCGAAAAACTGATGGATTCTCCTTTTTTGAAAGGCCTTGAGATTTATGAATCTATCGAATTTAAAAAAGTCGACGAAGGCATTATTGATGCTAGCATAAAAAATCACGCAGACTTAATTATAATGGGTTCTCACGGCACCTCGGGATTCAATGAATTGCTAGTGGGTTCGAATACTGAAAAAATCGTACGGTACTCCAAGATTCCAGTATTGGTCATCAAAAAGGGGACGAAAGAGTTCAAGGCAGACCATTTTGTCTTTGCTTCTGATTTTTCAAAAGAGACCAAAAAACCATTTCGCAAAATGCTTGAATTAGCCAAAATATTTAATTCTAAACTTTATTTCGTGACCATTTGCACCCCCGCCTCTTTCAAAACCACCCATCGGACTGAGAAAATAATGGAGGATTATTTAGCCAATTTCGATATTGATAATTATTCTACACATATTTACAATGACACCAACATCGAAAACGGAATTATCAATTTTGCCAATAGCGTTCATGCTGATATGATAGGAATGTGCACGCACGGACGCACGGGTTTGGCTCATTTTTTTAATGGAAGCCTCGGTGAGGATATGGTGAATCACGCAGTGAAACCCGTAATAACATTTAAGATTTGATTTTGGTCTATAATTATAATTGACCCGCTAACAAGATCGTTGTGTCACTATATTGCATAAAAAAACCTCTCTGATTGTGAGAGGTTTTTTTTTGTTGGTCTACTAGGACTCGAACCTAGAAAGACTGCACCAAAAACAGTTGTGTTACCATTACACCATAGACCAATACCGTTGCTGTTAAGCGAGTGCAAATTTAATACAAATTTTAATTTTTACAAATTTTTATTCTTTTTTTATTAAAAAACTTTTATTCGCCTCCATTACACCCCATTTTTTAAAGGGCAATATCACAATAAAACAGTTATGTTTATGGAAATTTTTGTTAATGCAGGTGTCTTTCAATAAAAAAACATTTTCTTTGTAATCGCAAAAAAACTAAAATCTCAGCATCAAAATATGACTACATTTAACTTCAATAAATGGAATACCATCACAGGTTGGTTTGCTTTTTTAATCGCATTACTCGTATACACACTGACAGTTGAACCCACAATGAGTTTTTGGGATTGTGGAGAATATATTGCTACTTCGGCAAAACTTCAAGTAGGACACCCTCCTGGAGCCCCTTTGTTTCAGATGATTGGCGCGTTCTTTTCAATGTTTGCCATTGACAACCAACATATAGCTTTGATGGTCAATATGATGTCTGTATTTTCGAGTGCCTTTACGATTCTATTTATGTTTTGGTCCTCATCGATGATTCTGAAAAAAATAATTTCGCAGTACAGTGAAATAAATAAAAATAATTCCATTGTCATTCTAGGTAGCTCTTTTGTTGGCGCTTTGGCTTATACTTTTTCGGATAGTTTCTGGGCAAGTGCTGTTGAAGCCGAAGTATATGCTATGGCTTCCTTATTTATAGCTTTGCTATTTTGGTTGGGTTTGCGCTGGGAACAAGATATGGATTCTCCTAAAGGCAACAAATGGCTTTTGGTGATCTCTCTGGTAGTTGGACTTACTTTTGGAGTGCATTTTATGGCATTATTAACCATTCCAGCTATTGGTTTTCTTTATTATTTCAAACATTACAAAGAAGTAACCATCAAGAATTTCATTATTGCCAATATTGTTGTGGTGGCTATTTTATTATTTATATTTAAATTATTATTGCCTTTGACGATGGCCTTCTTTGGAAAAACCGAAGTTTTTATGGTCAACGAATTGGGATTACCTTTCGATTCCGGGACGATTTTTGTTTTTTTACTGCTGATTGCTTTCTTTTACTTTAGTCTAAAATACACACGATCCAAAGGACTGATCAAAGCCAACACCTTGATTTTATGCATCCTTTTCATCTTGATCGGTTTTTCGACTTGGATGATGTTACCCATTCGTGCTAATGCCGATACAGTCATTAATGAAAACAAACCCTCGGATGCTCGAGAAGTTTTAGCGTATTATAATCGCGAACAATACGGCTCGAATCCCTTGTTCTACGGACCACAATATACAGAGGCATTTTCAGGTTTAGATAAAGACAATCCCTATTTAGACAAAGCCCCTAACTACGAGAGAGATTATACAACAGGAAAATACGTTATTGTAAATAATTTTAAAAATGCAGAGCAAAATAGCGACGACAATCATAAGACCATTCTTCCTCGATTGTGGAGCGGCGATAATATTGCCAATTACATCAGTTTCTCCAATCCACCTGAATTTCGACTAAACCCTGATTATCCTTATGAGGACGACTTGTCTAAATATGGTGTTGACCCCAGCAAACTTTCGGAAGAGGATTTAGGCCGTGCGACGGCTCAACTCCGAAATGAAATCGAAAAAACGGTTGTCGAATTCCGAAAAGCCTACGCCCAAAAAGAACTCGACAATGATGACTATGTCAAATTCTTGCGTACCTATAGTGATTATTTAATCGTCGAAAAACCAAGCACTTTTGACAATTTGCGATTTATGGCCGAATACCAATTTGGCTATATGTATTTCAGGTATTTGATGTGGAATTTTGTTGGACGTCAAAATGACATTCAAGGAAAATACGACTATCAGGATGGAAACTGGCTCAGTGGGATTACATTTATAGACGAATTGCATTTAGGAACACAACAAAACTTGCCTTCGGACGTGCTGAATAATAAAGGACGCAATGTGTATTTCTTTTTGCCATTGATTATGGGTCTCATCGGAATAATGTATCACGCCAGTCGGGACCGAAAAAGTTTCTACGTCCTTTTAGTTTTGTTTCTTTTTATGGGCCTTGCCTTGAAAATTTACCTCAACGAAAGACCATTTGAACCACGCGAGAGAGATTATGCCTTAGTAGGTTCATTCTACGTTTTCGCTATTTGGATAGGGTTTGGGGTGTATGCCTTGTACGAAAGCGCCCAGAACTATTTGAGTTCAAAAATTGCTGGTCCAATAGTCATTGGTGCCAGTTTAATTGCCGTACCTTTTTTGATGGCGTTCCAAAACTGGGACGACCACGATCGTTCGGGAAAATACACTGCAACCGCATTGGCAAAAGCCTATTTAGAATCCTGTGACCCGAATGCGATTTTATTCACTATTGGTGACAACGACACTTTCCCGCTCTGGTACGCCCAAGAAATCGAACACGTTCGAACCGATGTAAAAATTGTCAATACAAGTCTCTTTATGACCGACTGGTATATTGACCAAATGAAAAGCAAAACCTACGAATCGAATCCCTTGCCCATTTCTTTTACACACGACCAATATGTGGGCGACAAATTAGATTACACTGCTTATATTCCGAAATCAGAAAGTCGTTGGGAAATCAAAGATTTTATCAATTTTATTAAAATCCCAAAATCCACAGTCGAGCTTCAAAACGGACAAACGATTCATTTTTATCCTACCAATAAAATCAGGATTCCTGTTGACAAAAACAACATCATCAAAAACAAAGTTGTATCTGCAAAATACAATGATTCCATTGTTTCCTACATTGACATTGACATCAAGGGCAATGCCTTGTACAAAAACCGTTTGATGATGCTGGACTTGATCGCCAACAACAACTGGAAAAGACCTGTTTATTTTAGTCCCGGTGCTTTTGAGGACGAAGATTACCTTTGGATGAAAAACTACCTTCAACTGGAAGGGATGATTTACAAATTGGTTCCTTTAAAAACGAAAATTGACAAAGACACAAACCCAATGGATATGGGAGGTCTTGATGCCGACAAAATGTATTCTATTGTAATGAAATGGGATTGGGGTAATAGCAAAGGAGACATTTATCACGACCCTGAAACCAGAAAAAACAGCATTTCATACCGCTCGGTGCTGTCCAGATTAATGGACAAGTTAATTGCCGAAGGAAAACTAGACCAAGCCAAAAAAGTAATCGAATTGTCGATTACGGAAATGCCTGTCGAAAAATTTGGTTATTATTCGATGATAGAACCCTTTGCACGCGGCTATTATGAAGTAGGTGAAAAAGCAAAAGCGCAACAATTGCTCAAAAAATTGATTGGAAAATACCACGAAAACTTGAATTATTATGGCACGCTAAGCTCGGCGGATCAAGTCGATTTAGCCGTTGACATCGTTACTGATATCGAACGCTACCGAAGTTTATTGACGGTAATGAAAGAAAGTGGCGATGTGCAAATGTACAACCAAAGCAGACCGGCATTTAATACCTATATTAAAATGTTTGACCGTTTTGGACGAGATAGAGAATAAATTTATTGAATCAAAAACCAAATGTAGCGCTATTACATAATAACGCTACATTTTTTATTGCATTTAAACATTCGAATAATGGATTTCTATTGGGTAAAAACAAACCGTTTTATTAAAAGACTATTTTCCAATTATGTTTGGGAAATCCCCAATGCTGAAAACAAAATCTACCTGACATTCGACGATGGTCCAACGCCCCAAATAACCGAATGGGTTTTGCAAGAATTAGAAAAATACAAAGCCAAAGCAACTTTTTTCTGCATTGGCAACAACATCGAAAAACATCCTCAAATTTTCGAGAAAGTAATTGCTAACGGACATACTGTAGGAAATCACACGTTTGATCATTTGAATGGTTGGAAAACATCGACCGCTAAATATTTAGAAAATAGTATTCAGTGTTCGGCGATTAGTGGTCAGTCTGCAAACCATAAACAACAAACAACAAACAACAAACTCTTCCGTCCGCCTTACGGCAAAATAAAATCCTCACAAGCCAAAAAACTGCGAGAACTAGGCTATAAAATAATAATGTGGGATGTTTTGAGCGCTGATTTCGACACTTCTATTTCGGCTGAAAAATGTACTGAAAACGTATTGAAAAACACCAAATCAGGAAGTATTATCGTTTTTCACGACAGCGTAAAAGGTTTTCCAAGATTGGAATACACTTTGCCTAAAGTTTTAGAAATTTTAACTAAAAAAGGATTTGTTTTTGAAAAATTGACCTAAAAGTGTTCCTGAACCAAATTGATGATCGAATTGGCATCGAGTTCTCCTGATTGTCTCCATATCATTTGACCCCCTTTATAAATCATCAAAGTAGGAAGTCCTTTGATGCGCAATGCTTCGGCTAACTCTTGATTTTTATCCACATCAATTTTGATCACTTTGGCCTTATCGCCCAAAGCTGCGGCAACATCTCTAATTACAGGATGCATCGATACGGATGATTCATTCCAATCTGTGTAAAAATCGATCAACACAGGGACTTGGGTGCTTATAAGTTCTCCAAATTTTGACATAAAACCAATGAATTTAATTTTTTAAATCTATTGAAAAAAGCTTTTATTTTACAAATGTAGCATTTTAAACGAATTATGCCACATTCTTACCTTTTTTTAGTTGGATTACAGTGATTTCGGGCATAATCCCAACCCTTCCCGGATAGGCATGAAAACCAAATCCTCGGTTTACATAGATATACCTTCCCATATTCTCATACAAACCAGCCCATTGTTTATAAATGTATTGAATGGGGCTCCATTTAATTACGCCCGGAATTTCTATTCCAAACTGCATTCCATGTGTGTGACCAGACAAGGTTAAATGATAATTATTAGGATGATTTTTCACTTCGCAATCCCAATGGCTTGGATCGTGACTCATCAATATTTTAAAATCATCTTTATCCAAATTAGCCGAAGCCAAATTAATATCGCCTACCTTTTTGAAATTTGTTCCCCAATTTTCTACTCCAACCAAGGCTATTTTGTCATTTTCTTTTTCGATAAAGGTATGCTCGTTCAACATCAATTTAAAATCGATTTGGCCATATAATTTTTTAATGTTTTGGAAATTTTCTTCTTTGTCTGCTTCAGTTGGCCAAGAAACATATTCGCCATAATCGTGGTTGCCCAAAACAGAATACTTTCCGTATTTGTGTTCTTTAATTCTTTTGAAAGTATCTATCCAAGGGTGCATTTCTTTGGCATGAGTATTGACAATATCGCCAGTAAACAGAATCATATCCGAATTTTGTTCATTGATTAAATCAATAGCATAATTAATTTTGTCCGGATTGTCAAAACTACCGCTATGCACATCGGATATATGGGTTATCGTAAAACCGTCGAAAGCATCGGGCAAATCAGGGAAAAATATGGCCTGCTTGATGACTTTATAATTGTATTTTCCGGTGGTAATACCATAGATTAACGATAAAAAAGGTACAGCGGCAATCCCTAATCCAATCTGACTGACAAATTTTCGCCTTGAAGCAAGAAAATTAGTATTGTCATCGAAATTCGCAAAATGATTGATGGCTCCATAGCCTACGCGATAAATGTCTTCGCCAAACAATACTAAAGTCAAAATGATTTTAGGCAAATACACCATCAAGAGCAAGCCCATCGTTTGCATGGTTTGTGGCGTTTGTCCAATTTTACGATCAAATTGCGTAAATGAATAAATAATATAAGCTAAGACTAAGGCACTTACTACGATATAGGAAACTACAAATGGTTTCGCTTTCACTACGGTTCGAAATGCCTGAAACGCATAGATTTCAATTACAAAAAGCAACACCAAAGGAATTAAAAGGCGTGATAACATCTAGGATCTAAATTTTTGTGCAAATTAACGAAGAATGAAGAAACGAAATGACTTCATTATAAAAACTTTAACTAGTAAGAATAGTTGCTTTTTCAAAAAAGTGCATTCTCTTTTTCAATTGTTTCCTATTGAGATTTAGTATCTGTTGATTTTGTTAACTCTAATAAATCTTCAACTGTTTTTGGCACAGTACAGACTTTTATATTTTTTGAACCTGTTGGTAAGCTTTGGAAAGCTACTGCGGCCAAATAGCATTCTGCCAACTCAACACCATAAATGTACCAGTTTTGATCAGAATTGGCTTCTGCCGACTGAATATTATATTGCCCATTTAGTGCGGGAACAATTTTAAAATCATCATTGATTCCCTGGCCTATTGCCTTTACAAAGGCTTCTTTTCGGGTCCATAGACAATAAAATGCATATTCCTTATTTTCGGCCTCTTGTACAAATAGAATTTCATTTTCGGTAAAGACTTCGGGAAGGAGCGGCAGGTAGTCGAAATCTTTAGATACAAATTCGACATCGATTCCCAACTTGCATTTCGAAATGGCAATCACCGCGAAGTCCTCGGAATGCGAAATATTAAAATGCAGCCAAGGGTGCGAACCAAGGTATGGTTTTTTATTAAAGTGATAATCAAGGGTAATGTTTTTTAACTCTGTATTGGCGTGCTCCGCTAAAATAATTTTCAAAATAGACCTACAAATAATAAATTGATTTCGGTCTTTTTCTCTATAAAATCGGTTGGCTCGATCCAGTTCATCGGCATTTAGAAAATGAATTAACTCTTTTGTTAATTCAATGTATTCTGGCAAATGCAACGTATAAATTAGCACATCATCTGGGCCCAATGAATAAGTGTTGAGTGACGAAGCTTTCTGTTCTTCTATAGTAATAGCTGAAATAAAAAGTTTAGATTCCGGCATGTCTTTCGTTTAAAAGATCTTGAAGCATGGTAGCTAAAATTTTGTCGTGGGGAGCTATTCGCATATCGAAATCACTAACCGGTATATCGTGTATTATAATTCCTTTACGTGCCGCTTTTTTCCAACCCAAGTGTTTTGGACTTACCCCGCGCATATTATCATCTTTGGATCGTAGCACATCTATTTTTACACTTTGTGGCTTTAGATGATACTGGTCAAGGATACGATGCATCATTCCTGTCGCCTCCACAAATCGCTGAAATGCCAGTTCGTCCTGCTCTGATAGCGTATTATTCTCCTCAAAATGTTTCTTGAGGATATACTCTTTTTTGGCATTTAATCGCTTCTTAAAAGCCTTCACACTCGTGAGCATTTCTGTTAAATACAGTAGTCGTCTTCGCGTGCGAAGATAGTGTCTAATTATTTTTTTTTGTTGGTATGTTTTATAGTAGTAGGAGGAATCAGCGTAGGAGTCCAGAACTGCGGTTAAACTAACGTTTTTTCCCTGTTGCAGCAATTGTCGGCTAATTTCAAATGCGACTATTCCACCGACACAATAACCGGCTATTGCATATGGGCCATTTGGGTTTACTTTAAGTATTGCTTCAATATAATTTGCTGCCATATCTTCGACAGAGGTGTACCAATCATCGAAACTCTTAGTGCCAACACCTTGGATGCCATAAAAAGGTTGATCCTCATCTAAGTGTTTACTCATATTGGCAAAATACAAAACATCGAGACCACCGCCGTGAACCATAAAAAGAGGTACTTTGCTTCCGTTTGATTTTATGGGAACGATACAATCTGCTTGATGTTCAGCATCTTCATCTATTAGTTTAGCAAATTTTTCTACAGTTGAATATTCAAACAATACGGATAAAGGAAAACGTTTGCCCGTGCTTTTTTCTATCTCAGCTACAACTTGTACTGCCATAATTGAGGTTCCACCCATTTCAAAAAAATCGTCATCAATTGCAATCTCTTTTAGCTGAAGAACTTCACTCCACATTTTTGCGATTTCTTTTTCAATTTCCGTTCCTGGCTTTCTTAGTTGTGTATCTACATTTTCTCGGATATATTCTGGGGCAGGTAAGCTTTTTTTATCAATTTTTCCATTTGTAGTTAGCGGAAAATCGCTGACCCACATAAAAATATTAGGAATCATGAAACTTGGTACCACTTTGGATAATTCTTCACGGAGATTAGGATGTTTATCTATACTATTTGTGGGTTGAAGGTAGGCAATAAGACGTGGTTCGGAACCCACATGCGCATCGAGTACCACACAAGCAAGCTTTATTTGTGGTATCGCTATTAAAGCAGCCTCGATTTCGGCTAATTCAATGCGATGCCCTGTAATTTTGACCTGTTCATCAATTCTTCCAAAAAACATAAGATTACCATCGGGTAACCATTTCGCTAAATCCCCACTTTTATACATTTTGGTTCTAGCGTCGAATGGGTTATTGCAAAATTTCTTTGAAGTTAGCTCTTCACGATTAAAATATCCTCTTGCTATTCCGTTGCCTGCGATGTAAATTTCACCTATTTCTCCCGCTGGCGAAAGATTCTTATTTTCATCTAAAACATAAATTTGACTATTTGAAATTGGTTTACCAATAGGAATGCTTTCACTAGCTTGGGGAGTATCAAAAATATTGAATTCATAGACACTACATCCCACCGTGGCTTCAGTTGGTCCGTATTCATTAACGATTTTGGCATCTATGCCCGCTAATCTGAATTGATTAATATGATAATTGTATAAGGCTTCGCCTCCGATAATAAATTTAGTAACTAGTTGGTTTCGGGGCTCTTTACCTATGACAGAAAGTAGTATGCTTATGTGCGAAGGCGTTAGTTTTATAAAATCATAAGGGGCATACTTTAACAAATTAACATCATCAAAAATTTTTAATCCAGTTCCTGAACTTACAACTATTTTCTTGCCAAATAGTAGCGAGAGAAAAACTTCGGTAATGCTCGCATCAAAAGATAAGGAAAGGTGTGCGAAACAGCCGGAATGGTTGGAATTGGCATCAATATAGTCACTAACACTACATAAGTAATGCAAAAGATTTTGATGTTCAATCATTACTCCTTTAGGTTTACCGGTACTTCCTGAAGTATATATTATATAGGCCAAGTCGTTCGGTTTTAAAGATACCCCAGAAGGGGCAGTAGCAGCATAATTTTCTTTTGCCGCTAAAAAATTGGCAATAGATTCATTATCTAAGGTAAATTTACAATTGCAGTCATGTTGCAAATATTCTATTCTTTGTTTGGGATAGGTCGGATCTATTGGGACATAGGCAGCGCCTGATTTAAGAATGCCCAATATACTGACAATCAACATTTCGCTTCGGTCTTGCATCAGTCCAACAAAATCACCGCTAACTAGACTTTTTTCAAGGATTAAATAGTGAGCAAGCTGATTTGATAGCGTATTTAGTTCACCATAAGTAAGCTGTCGATCTTTGAAAACAACCGCTATTTCATCTGGAGTTCGCGCCACTTGTTGCACGAAAAGATCTACTATGGTGTCTGTTTCCTTACTATTTATACTAGCTATTGGTTGTATCATAGATATTTTTTTGAATGCGATTCCAAGTTCTAATCGAACGCTATTGAAACTTCTTTATATTTTCACTAGAAATAAAAAATCAACTATTTGCGTGCCTTTCATCTAAAATATTTTGTACCATTCTTGCTAAGACTTTATCATTTGGAGGGTCTACTATGCTTAGATGATTACCTGGAACATTATGGATATGCACCCCTTTCAAGGCTGCTTTTTTCCATCCCATATGCTCGGCGTCTATTTTGTACTCTAAATCATCTTTGGCTCGAAATAGATCTACTTCAAAATCCTGTGGTTGTAGTTGATAGCGATTCACAATTTTGTAAACCCTACTATTCGCAATAGCAAATTCTTCAAGTGCCAAAGCTTCCTCTTCAGACAAAACGTCCTTTTTACCAAAATACATTTTTAGGATATGCTCTTTTTTGGCTTGGGTTCTCAACTTAAATGCTTTCCAACTGGTGAGCATTTGAAATAGGTAATCCAGCCTTCTGTACGTGCGATCATAATATCTTAGGAGGTTTTTTTGCCACAGCGAGGGATAATAAAAAGATGCATCTACATACGAGTCTAACAAAGCAACAATACTTACTTTTTTGCCATCTTGCTTTAACTGACGAGCCATTTCAAAGGCTACGACACCTCCAAACGAAAATCCAGCTAAGGCGTAAGGCCCAGTGGGATTGATTTTTACAATTGATTCAAGATAACGAGCTGCCATTTCTTCGATACTTTGAAACCAATTTTCATAGCCATTAGGTCCAATCCCTTGAATGCCATATACAGGTTGATCATCATCGAAATGGCTAATCACATGCTTGAAATTTAAAATATTGAGCCCGCCGCCGTGCACCATAAAAAGAGGAGGTTTGGTACCATTTGGTTTGATAGGTACTAAATAGTCAGAATAAATTTCACGATCAGTGTCTATTAGTTTAGCGAGCTCTTCGATAGTAGAGTGTTCAAACAAAGCCGAAAGTGGCAATTTTTTTCCCGTTTGTTGTTCGATTTTGTTCATTACTCTAACTGCGATTAATGAATGTCCCCCTATTTCAAAGAAATTACTAAAAACATCAATATTGTCTCGGTTCAAACTTTCTTTCCAAATGTTTTCTACAATTAGTTCCGTTTCGGTTCGAGGCGCTGTGTATTCAACTACTTTATCTGATTTATAATTTAATAATGCTTTGCGGTCAATTTTGCCGCTCAGTGTAGTAGGCAATTGGTCTAAGATATTAAATTCGTGCGGAACCATAAACGAGGGTAGTTGTGAGGCCAATTCATTGCGCCATAATCGAATTTGCTCCTGCTCATTTTTGATTTTACGATCAGCTTCAATAAATGCAATTAGAATGTCTTTTTCAGCAATAACAACTACCGATTTTACTGCATCGACAGACAATAGTGCTTGCTCTATTTCGCCTAATTCTATTCGATATCCTCTCACTTTTACCTGATGATCGATACGTCCTAAACATTGCATCTTACCACTGGGTAGGAGTTTTCCTAAATCACCCGAAAGGTACATTTTGCCGCCTGATACGGTGTTGAATGTATCAGTCAAAAAACGCTCATTAGTAAGTTCAGGCTTATTGAGATATCCTAAAGAAACTCCATCACCTGCTATTACTATTTCTCCTACTTGCCCTTCATTTACGGGTTTTCTATTGGCATCGAGCAAATAAACAGTTGTATTAGCTATAGGTGTACCGATGGTTATTGGATCATCTTCGACGGTTATTTGGGTAAGAAAACAGCAGACGGTGGTTTCTGTTGGGCCATATATATTCCACAATTCTTTACATCTTGAAAGTAATTCGTGAGCCAATGGCATAGGCACTGGTTCTCCGCCAATAAGCGCTTTGATATTTAATGGTTTTTTCCAACCGGAATCGATGAGGATATGCCATATACTCGATGTTCCCCACATCATTGTGATATTGTCCTTTTCAGCTTTTTCTAGTAATAGATTTCCATCCCTTCTCGTTTCTTCATCGACTAGTACCACACAAGCTCCGTGTAGTAGTGGTAAGAAAATTTCCATCACCATAGCGTCAAATGAGATGGTCGTGATCGAAAAGATTTTATCGGCCGCTGATATTCCTGGTTCTTTAGCCATCGAATACACGAGGTTAATAACGTTGCAATGTGCCACTTGAACTCCCTTGGGTTTTCCTGTAGATCCTGAAGTGTAAATAATATAGGCAGCAGATTCTGTGGGAACCTTAAGATTTACTGGTTCTAAAGAAAAATCAACCATCGATTCCAAAATCGAGGAAATAGTAAGTGCCACTGCATTGTTTGGAAAGTTTTCTTTAGCGGTTAAGCCGATGTAAAAGGCTGCATCTGAATCTTCAATCATCAAGTTGAGTCGAGCATCTGGATAATTCGTATCAATTGGCACATAGGAAGCGCCACATTGTACTACAGCAAAAAGAGTTGCAATGAGTTCGGGCGTTCTATCTAAAGATATTGCGACAATTTGGCCTGGCCGCAAACCTTGCGACCACAGGTAATTTGCCATTTGATTGATCTTTGTACTTAACTCTCCATAAGTGACCTTCTGGTTTTCGAATTCAAGGGCTATTGCCATCGGAGCTTCTGCCGCTTTTTGGGCAAAAAGTTCATGCAACGTACTCTTAGGATAGTCCATTTTCGACCCAATTATTTCAAATTTTTTGTGTCGATAATCCGAAAATGTTATTTGTTCAATACTTTGTGAAGGGTCTTCGGCTATTCTTTTTAGTACTAGTTCAAACGAGGCCATCATGTTCTGGATGGTTTCGGGTTTGAAAAGATTCTTGTTGAAGTACCATTCTAAAACAAGATCTTTTTCGGTACCACTAGCATTAACAAAAATTTCGAAAGTATTAAAAGAATGCCCCGTATTTTTTAATTTAAAAGTAAGATTTGAAAAGACGACGTCCTCTGTCAATCCTAAGCCTAGGTTGAATGCCACCGGCACCAAAGGAATTCTAGAGGGATCACGGGCTACGTTGAGCTTTTGTAGCAGATGACCAAAGCTAAGTTGCTGGTTATCGTAAGCGTCAAATAATTCGATTTTTCGTTTATTAAGATACTCTATAAAACTGGTGTTTGGCACAGGATTACTTCTTAAAGGAAGTAAATTGACACAGTGACCCACTAAATCGTTCATTCCAGTTACGGGCTGTCCCGCCGCAGGAACCCCAATTACTATGTCATTCTGGCCAGTTACTTGATGCAAAAAGATTTCAAAGCCAGCTAATATAGTAGTAATTAAACTTGTGCCTGCGCTAAAACCAATTTTTTTTATGGAGTCTAGTAGCTGCGCATCTAATGAAAAGTCTAATCGCTTGCTTTCATACGTGCGAAGCGATGGCCGAGGATTGTCAGTTGGAAGATCTAGTACAGGAACAGATTGCTCATAAAGGGAAAACCAATACTTTTCTACCTCCTTGTATTCATTGCTATTCGAAAATAATTGTTCCTCCTCTGCATAGTCACTAAAAGAATTTGGTTCTGCTAATTGTGGTGTTTTATTCTCAACTAAGGCGGAATAAATAACACCTAATTCTTCCAATATAAGTCCTATCGACCAACCGTCGCAAATAATATGATGAATATTAAGTATTAAACTATTTTTATTGTCAGAAAATTTGATTATTCCTACTCTAAAAAGTGGTCCGTGGACAAGGTCAAAAACAAAACAGGATTCTTCGTTGGTAAAGTTCTCAAAAGCAGTTTTTTGCAACTCAAGATCCATATCAGTTATATCTAGAATTTGGATAGTAGCAGCCAGCTTTTTGAAAATGGACATATAAACACCATCAGGACTAAAAGTCGCACGAAGTGACTCATGACGATCGACCAAAGTTTGGATTGAAAGTTCCATTGCGGGAATATTCAAGAGGCCATCAAACTCTAAGGCATACAAAAGATTAAAAGCCCTATTTGCATCATCGCCGCCGAAATAACAAGAAGTCCATATTTCAGATTGCGACTTTGTAGTATAAATTACACTTTCGGAATCTGTAGAGAGCATCTGTGCTTGATTTAAAATTGTATTTTGAGGTTGATCCTTCATTGTAATCTTCAAATTGCGATTGGATTTTTAAATAGAAACTCTGCTTATGTAAATTTTTGATTAATACCTAAATCAAAATTAGTATAATAAAATTTAAATTAGGTATATTTTTCTATCTCTTTATTGAAAACGAAAATAATAAAAACTGTTTTTAAATTATTCATATCCAATAGGTTAGTTTTTAAAATTGTTATCCTTTATTTTATTTATTTAATAATTTTGCAAATTCTTCAATTGTTGGATTTTGGAATACCGCAGAAAGCGGAATGCGTATACCGGTCTTTTTCTGAATTTTAACCACAATTGTTACTGCAATAATAGAGTGCCCTCCTATTTCAAAAAAGTTGCTAAAAATATCGATACGCTCTTTTTTGAGATGTTCCTCCCAAATTTCGGCTACCAACATTTCCTGATCCGTTCGGGGACCGGTATATTCTTCTTTACTTTCTGCATTAGGTTTATATTCTAAAAGAGCCGTTCGATCTACTTTATCATTTAGTGTGGTCGGCATTTTATCTAAAATATGAAATTCGTGCGGCAGCATAAAAGCGGGTAATTGTGATGCCAATTCATTTCGCCAGATTCGAACTGCCTCAAGCTCATTTATGATTTCTGAATTTACTGTAACAAAAGCAACCAATATATCTGTTTTTGCTAAAACAATGGCTGACTTAATGCCGTCGATTGATAATAAGGCCTGTTCTATTTCACCAATTTCTATTCGATGCCCTCTCACTTTAACTTGATGGTCTACTCGTCCTAAACATACCACTTCATTAGTCGGAAGTAATTTTCCTATGTCACCTGAAAGATACATGATATCTCCTACTGCTGTAGAAAATTTATTTGGAATAAATTTTTGGGCTGTCAATTCTGGTCTTCCTAAATATCCTTTTCCAACTCCAACCCCACCTATGGCAATTTCGCCCACGGTATTCGGCGGTAGCAGATTTAACTGTTCATCCACAATGTAATATTGCATGTTTGCAATGGGACCTCCCACTGAAATCAATGTTTCTTCAGATTTTATATGTTTGCAAGAGGAAAAAATAGTGACTTCCGTTGGACCGTACAAATTCCAAAGCTCATCCCCTCTTTTCAATAGTTCTTTTGCCACTGGTATAGGCAGTGGTTCGCCGCAGCACCATATTTTTATAGGTAATTTTTTAGACCATCCGGCATCACAGAGCATAACATAAGTAGTTGTCGTACCTACCATCAGTGATATTTTTTCCCTTTCGAGCATTTCGTACAATAAGGTTCCATCCTTGGATGTTTCGTGATCAGGCAAGACCACTGTAGCGCCCTTGAATAAAGGAAAAAACAATTCAAAACTGGCAATATCAAAAGAAATTGTGGAAATAAAGGGAACTCTATCTGTTTCTTTTATGCCTGGCGCATTTTCTAAGGCAAAAAGCAGATTGACTACGTTTCTATTGGATATTTTGGCTCCTTTTGGTTTGCCAGTAGAACCGGATGTGTACAACAGATATAAAACATTTTCTGGATTTACTTCTACCGGAAGTTTTGTTGTTGGGTACTGATCTAAGGATGCCATAGCATCATCTATTAAAAGAGTATTCGGACATTTGGGCAAGGTCAAAGACAATGCTTTACTCGTGACCAAAAATTTGGCTGCTGAGTCTTCCATCATATATTCGACACGCTTGGCTGGATATTCGTGATCCAGCGGCAAATAAGCTGCTCCACATTGAATAATTCCTAAAATTGCATATACTAATTCTGGACTACGTGGATAGGAGACCGCTATATAATCACCCGATTGAACTCCCTGAGCAGTTAAGAAATGTGCAAACTGATTTGCTCTAATTTGCAAATCGTAGTAGGTTATTTTTGTATTATCGTATTCAAGAGCAACGTTGTTGGGCGAGATTTCGGCTTGTTTGCTCAGCAATTCTGATAATGATAAGTTAGGATAGACAACTTCTGTATCATTTAATTTGGAATAGATGCTTGTGTAATCCTGAAAAGTAATTTGTTCCAAGGTTTGTGATGGGTCCGTAACGATATTTTGCAACACTTCTACATACGATTCCATCATTTTTTTTATAGTTTCTGGACTAAAAAGGAATTTATTATACGACCATTCGAAAACAAGATTGCTATCGCTACCTGTCGCGTTAAGAAATATTTCGAAATTTTCGAAATATTTACGAGTGTTTATTAGCTCGAAATTAAGATTAGAAAAAGCAACACCATCTGTCATACCAAGATCCAAATTAAAAGTAATAGGAACCAGCGGTATTCTTGAGGGATCACGTGGCACATTAAGCTTTTCTAATAGTTGTCCAAAACTAAAATGTTTATGATCATCTGCATCAAACAGTTCTGTTTTACGTTTCTTTAAGTAGTCTATAAAACTAATAGTTGGCGTTGGGTTACTTCGTAATGGTAATAAATTCACGCAGTGGCCAATTAAGTTGTCCATGCCGTTTGTAGGCTGTCCTGCAGAAGGAACGCCGACTACCAAATCACTTTGCCCCGTTAATTGGTATAAAAAAACCTCATATCCGGCCAATAAAGTGGTAACAAAACTAGCACCAACGCTTAATCCGGTTTTTTTAACTGCTAATGATAAATTTGAATCTAATCTAAAATCTGAACGCCCGCTTTCATAAGTTCGTGGTGAGGGTCTAGGATTATCTGTTGGTAGACTCAACATAGGTACCGATTTCTCATACATATTGAGCCAATACTTTTCTGTCTCGACAAATTCATTGCTATTCAAAAATGATTGCTCCTCATTTGCATACGTGCTAAAAGCTGTCAATTCTGGTAATAACGGAGTTTTGTTTTCAACTATAGCAGAATAAATTATCCCTAATTCTTGTAATATAATTCCAATTGACCAACCGTCGCAAATGATGTGGTGCACTGTCAATACTACACTATGTTTAGTATCGGAAAACGTAATTAAGCCCACTTTAATCAAGGGACCATTAACAAGATCAAAAATATAATGAGCGTCTTGGTCTTTATATTTTTCAAATGCGTCATCTTGCTCCTTTTGATCTAAATTGGAAAGATTCAATTTTTTGATACCAACAGACAGTTCTTTGAAAATAGACATATAAAGGCCATCTTTACTAAAAGCGGCACGAAGTGACTCGTGGCGATTTACAATAGTCTGAATAGCTCGTTCCATTGCTGGAATCTGCAATAGTCCGTCAAAATTTATGGTAAATGACAGCTTATACGCTTTGTTTGCATCATCTCCCCCAAAAGAACAAGCTGTCCATATTTCAGATTGTGATTTTGTGGTATAAATGGCTTTTTCTATTTCGGGACCTGCAAAAGGATTAAACTTTGGTCTTTCTTCTGGGTTATTCATTTGATTTAATAAATTTTTGGTTCGGGTAATTAAAGGTAACAATCATTACTGTTTTTTGATAAGCGCACTATTGATTCCTTACTTTTTTACTTCTCCTATACTTGGGATAAACAATGTTTTTTTAATTGTTGAAGCGCTCTTACTATCCATATTTTTTTTACAAATATAATCTTACTAAAAGTTTAAATGTCAACTATTTTAAATTTTTTAAATAGCAACTTTAATATATTCTCCTTCAGCATTTGGGTCTTCGATAAACCACGCTGGATTGCCATCTTCATCTCGTCCTAATCTTGCGCCAGGCATTGGCGGATTATCAATAATTACGGCCTTATTTGTTTCTGATTCGGATTCCTTTAGTACCCTTTCGGATTCGGATTTAGTATTGCCAAAAAATCCTGCCAAAACCATTTCCTCAATACATTTTTTGAAAGTATTGATGATTTGCAAAACATCTTTATCTTCAAAAGCTTCTGTCATAAAACAAGGGAATCCGTCATAAATATGAATCCCGTTTTCTCGTAGCGAGGCAAATAATAAATCACCATAAAGCACGTCATCATTAAATTTTAGCCTCCATAAAGAGCCAAAATGATTCACAACCATTGGCAAACCTTTTTGTATAAACTCGGAGTTCAATTCAGATGCTAAACGACTTGTCATATCGTTTAACCGTTCTTGTAATGCAGGACCTTGTTCTTTTAGATGCAAAAGTGATGCTTTGGAAGCCGCAAGTGTTAGCGGATGTCTTACGAAGGTACCAGCAAAATAAGTTACCCCAACTTCGGGAATAGAATGATCGCCATAATCCCAATGCCCACCATCTAAAGCGTCCAAATATTTTCGTTTACCGGTAATGGCTCCTATTGAAAGTCCTCCGCCAATCACTTTCCCATAAGTTGCAATATCGGCTTGGATATTAAATAAGGCTTGAGCGCCACCAGGATGCATTCGGAAACCTGTGATAACCTCATCGAATACCAGGGCAACACTAAATTTTGCAGTCAGTTCTCTAAGTTCTTTCAAAAATGCTACGGGTTGAAACTCGGGTCTCCTGCTCTGTACCGGTTCAACAAGCACAGCTGCTATTTCAGCTGCTCTTTCGGCAATGATCCGCAAACTTTCTGGTGTGCCATATTCTAAAATTAACATATTCTGAACAGATTCAGCCAGTATTCCAGCCGAAGCAGGGAATGTTATTAATTTTTTTGAACCGCGTACCAGCGCTTCATCATTTATACCGTGGTACGAACCCGAAAAGGCAACAATCAGCGATCGGCCTGTTACTGTTCTCGCGATACGCATAGCTCCTAACACGGCCTCAGATCCGGTATTGCATAGGGCAGCTCGATCGTGTTTGGTAAATTCGCAGAGTAGCTCGCAAACTTCACCTGCCAAAGGGTGCTGTGGTCCAACTTCAAATCCAGTTTCAATTTGGTGATGAAGGGCTTCTTTTATAAAATCGGCTTGATGACCAAACATGCATGATCCAAATCCATTTAAAGCATCAAGGTAAACATTGCCATCTAAGTCCCAAAGTCGATTTCCACTTGATTTCTCAACAACAATGGGATACACTATCTCTTTAGTTAAAGGTTTAAAGCCTGTAACCACCCGAGGATCGGCCATTATTGGTCGGTATTTTTGAGTAGAACTTTTGCTGGCAGCTGTTTTTTTTGTGTAACTAGCAATAAGCTTGTCGAGATATTCTTTTTGCGAATAGCTCAATTCCTTTGCTTGCTTTTCTATTCGAGGCGCTGCTCCAAATGGTTTTTGATGTTCTGCAATTTCTTCGGGAGTGCGTACTTCTTCTATAGCTGCTGATGTGATTAACTCCTTCTGTGAACCATAAGGTGTCTTGTCTATTTCATTTTTATAGTCTGACGCACTATTTCCTTGAAGCAGTTCTATTTGTTTTCCTAATAGCTGGAGTTGTTGTACGATTGCATCTAAAGTTGAATTATTTTGATTGTTCAATGGCGTGTTCTGGTTGCTGGTACTATGCAAACCTGAGGTAGGAATGGATTGCAATGAAAGGCTTTCGTTGTATTCTTCCTTCGGAAGCTGATGATCTAAGAAATCTGCTAAAAGCGATGGCGAACTAAATTCTTCGTTTAGTTGTCGAAAGCTAATAGAGAGTTTAAAATCTTTCTTTAATCGGATCGCAAGCTGCGTAAGGGTCAATGAATCTAGTCCAAGGTCAAGAAAACTCAAAGAAGATGCATCTTGAGGATAATCTACACCTGATGTTTGGCTGACTATGGACGCTATTTTGTCAAGGATGGTAGATTTTCTCATAGACTTATTATCTTCTACAGAACTGATTAAATTTTGATTTTCAATAGGAATAGCACGTGAAATTTGCAATTGAGCCATCGGCGGATTTACCCAGCATAATTTACGATCAAAAACGTAGCTTGGCAAATTCACTTTTTGTCTATTTTGAGATGCATAAAAGACATCCCAATCAGGATTAATCCCCTGAAGCCAAAGCTCCCCGAGGGTGTTTAAAATACTATGATATTCCGTTTCTTGGTTTTTAGGTAAGAGTAAACTAGTAAAAGCAGGAATTATTTTGCCTGCTCCTTGCTGTTTTGTCAAAGCAGTTAGCGTTTGTCCTGGGCCCACTTCTAAAAACAAAATGTCTTCTAATTTTAACAAGGTATTTGTGGCATCCGCAAATCGCACGGTATTGCGTAGATGGTTCGTCCAGTACTGCGGATTTGTAGCTTCATCATCCTTCAACCAAGTTCCTGTTACAGTAGACACGATAGGCAGATTCGGTTTATGTAGTTGTGTTCTTTTTACTTCAGCTTCAAAAATTTCCAAAATAGGGTCCATCATTTTGGAATGAAACGCGTGACTGGTAAATAACAGCTTGTTCGCAATCTCCTTTTGATCCAATACATTTGAAAATTCTGCAATTGTTTCATTTTCACCCGAAACAACACAGATAACATTAGAATTTATTGCAGCTATGGAAAGGGTTTCTGGAAGAATTTCCTTCAATTTATCTTCTGAAAGTCTTACCGACAGCATACTGCCTTGAGGAAGCTCACTTACCAATCGACCTCTTGTTGCAATTAAATGAAGTGCATCTTCTAAACTAAATATTCCCGCTAAATGGGCTGCGACAAATTCGCCAATGCTGTGACCACAATACGCTGTAGGCTTAATTCCCCAGCTTAACCAAAGTTGAGATAGCGCATATTCAGTTACAAATAAAGCAGGCTGTGTGAAACGAGTGTCTTTCAATTTAGCTTCTGTGTCAGCGGTAACTATTTCTGGAAATAAAATTTCACGAATGTCTAGTTTTAATTCGTCCAATAAAAACTCAGAACATTTATCTACAGCTTCCTTATAAACAGTTTCGTTTTTATAAAGATTCATTCCCATTTGCGAAAATTGTGCTCCTTGTCCTGGGAATAGGAATACGATTTCACTGGGAACAACTTTTAAAACAGCAGTTTTTAATGTGCTATTTTCTTTCGAAAGTAATTCTTGACTTGCTGCACCGCTGTCGCTATACACAAGGAAACTTCTATGTGCAAAAGTATCACGTGTTTTATTTAGTGAATAAGCGATGTCAGCCAATTGTATATCGGGCTTTGATTGTATAAATTTACCTAATTCAGTTGCATATCCTTTTAGGCTAACATCAGATTTTGCGGACCACATCAGTAATTGGACTGGTCGACTTGAACTTGAAACTTTTTGCTCAATAGGATACTCTTCGACAATAAGATGCACATTAGTTCCTCCGACTCCAAACGAACTCACGCCAGCTCTTAAGGGGGTATCGGAATTCCAACTACTTAATTTAGCATTTACATAAAAAGGACTATTTTCAAAATCGATTGCTGGATTAGGCTTTTCAAAACCAAGTGATGCAGGAATAAGTTTATTATTCATGGCCAAGATTGTTTTTATTAACCCTGCGACTCCAGCAGCTGCCGTAAGATGCCCCATATTGGTTTTTATCGATCCAATTGCGCAATATCCATTTCTAGGTTGGTTACCATAAGCTATTGTGAGACCTTCAATCTCTATCGGGTCGCCTATAGGTGTTGCCGTACCGTGCGTTTCTACATAGCTGATAGTATCTGGTGAAAGCTGCGCGTCTTTTAGTGCGCTACTAATAGCAGCGGCTTGCCCTTCGGCACTTGGGGCTGTAAAACTGCCTTTGTTTCCGCCGTCATTCGTAATTCCAATCCCTTTGATCACGCCATAGATTTTGTCACCATCATTTACAGCACTTTCCAAACTTTTTAGAAGGACCACTCCGGCTCCATCGCTAAAAACGGTTCCTTTGCCGGAAGCATCGAAGGCGCGACAATGGCCGTCCGCACTTAACATTGATCCTTCCTGATACAAATGGCCGCTAAAAACCGGCGAAGTTATACTTGAGGCACCCGCAAGAGCGATTTCGCATTGTCCATTTCGTATAGCTTCAGCTGCTTGAGCAATAGCAAGTAAAGAAGTGGAACAAGCGGAATGAACACTGACAGCAGGCCCTTTTATATTCAAATGATAGGCCGTTCTTGTCGCAATATAATCTTTCTCATTTACAGTCTCGGCTTGTGTATGTCCAATTTGCTCTAAAACATCGGTATTATTAAGAATGTTTTTTTTATAATAGGTATTGGTCCCTGCACCTGCATAGATACCTATCAACCCGGTAAAGTGTCGCGGTAAATAACCCGCTTGTTCAAGAGCCTCCCATGAAATTTCCAAAAACAAACGTTGTTGCGGATCCATGACTTCTGCTAGTTTTGGATTTATTCCAAAAAAATCGGCATCAAATGTGTTAGCTTTTGGTAAAATTCCGCGAGCGGCAACATATAGAGGATCATTACGCAATGATTCAGGAATACTTGGGTCAATTTCATTTTCGGTAAAAAAAGTAATGGTTTCTTTGCCAACCTTTAAAATGTCCCATAATTCTTCGATAGAATCAGCTCCTGGAAACCTTCCTGACATGCCAATAATGGCTACATCACTAGAGTGTCTTTGTTGTTTAGGTTTCGAAGAATTTAAATACTCAACTTGCATTGTATCGGAAGTCAAAAAATGAGACAATTCAGCTATGGTTGGATATTGGTATATTTTGGTTACAGGTATTTGTAAATTATAGTGTTGTCTTAATTTAGTTGCTACTCTTTGAGCCAAAAGAGAAGTACCACCTAATTCAAAAAAATTATCGTCAATGCCAATAATTGGTATTTGTAGCATTTCAGTCCAAACTTTTGCAATTTCTTTTTCAATTTTTGTTGTTGGTTTCCTTAAAATTGGCGCTGAATCTGGTCGAAGGTATTCTGGAGCAGGTAAGTTTTTTTTATCGATTTTTCCATTTGTGGTCAATGGAAAATCAGAAACCCACATAAAAAATGATGGTATCAAAAATGCAGGAAGCAGATTTTCAAGTTTTTGACGAATACTGCTGGTATCTCGCTTGGCGTCTATCGACTGAAGGTAAGCAACTAAACTTGGTTCGGCACCCATACGATTGCTCACTATGACTGCGGCTTTTTTAATTTCAGGAAGATTATTAATAATTGACTCGATTTCTCCTAATTCAACACGGTTTCCTCTAATCTTCACCTGATCGTCTATCCTTCCAAGACAATGAAGGTGCCCATTAGGCAAAAGCTTTCCCAGATCACCAGAAAAGTACATTTTGCTATGCGAAAGGTTTTCAAAAGGATTCGTCAAAAACTTTTCATTGTTGAGTTCAGGGCGGTTTAAATAGCCTAAAGACACTCCATCACCTGCGATTACAATTTCGCCAACTTCGCCAGGATTTACAACGTTTTTGTTGGAATCTAGCAAATAAATAGTTGTGTTTGCCACTGGCGTTCCAATGGTAACCGGTTCATTATTTGCAAAAACTTGAGAAATTAGCGAGCAAACAGATGTTTCTGTAGGGCCATAATGGTTCCATAATTCATCACATCTGGCCAGTATGTCATCGGCTAAAGATCTTGTTAAGGATTCTCCGCCTGTAAAAGCCTTAATAGGCAATGGGGTTGCCCAACCAGTGTCGATAAGAATTTGCCACATGCTAGGTGTTTGAAATAAAATGGTGATTTTATCTTCTACAGCTTTCTTTAACAACAAATTTCCATCTCTTTTGGTTTCTTCATTAACAAGAATAATACAAGCACCAAATAATAAAGGCAGAAATGTTTCTACTACCATCGCATCAAACGAAATACTTGTTACCGCAAAAATTCTATCATCGCTTTGCATTCCGGGCGCCTTGGCCATCGAATAAATCACATTGATTAAATTGTAATGTGCCACCTGAACCCCTTTTGGCTTTCCGGTAGAGCCGGAAGTATACATTATATAAGCCGTTGAATAGCTGCTCACTTTTAAGTCCAAAGGAATTGCTGGCAAGATGGACATTGATTCTAAAACATCTTCAATTGCAAAAGACGATGTATTTTTAGAATAAATTAAGTTCGCCTTTTTACTAATAAAAATAGCCGCCTCAGCATCTTCAATTATTAGTTTAATTCTTTCCTCTGGATATGAAGTGTCGATAGGCACATACGAGGAGCCACATTGTAATACTGCAAAAAAGCAGGCAATCAATTCTGGTGTTCTATCTAATGCAATTCCAACTATTTGACCAGGTCGCAAACCTTGAGACCACAGATAATTAGCCATTTGATTCGCCATTTCACTTACATCATTATAAGTAAATTGTTTGTCTTCAAATTCAAGTGCTATAAAATCTGGCTGTATTTTGGCTCGCTCAGCAAAAAGCTCGTGCAGCGTACTGTTCGGGTACTGCATAGTGGGGCCTTTAATGCCTTTATCTGAGCTATTGCTAGTAGGTGTAATCATTTTAATTATTGTAAAATTAAATTTAGGACCTAAATGAACCAGCCATCCCAAGAGGATAAATTAGTCTATACAAAAAAAAGAAAATAAATTCAGTAAAACTTAGATTTTCTATATAAAGCTATAAAAATCGTTGAATAACATTTTTTAGATTATTATTAGTAACTGTCAAAAAATGATTTCTTTTCTTGCAAATTTTTTTTTTAATTTTTTTAAGTCTTATGCTAGAATTTGCATACTAATTCTTATTAAATCATTTTTAATGCGTACACCCTAATCCCGGTGCTGTTGCGACAATGTCGAGTACATCCTTTTTCGGGCCAAAGTATTGGCCAACAATGCCCTTTGAGACAAAATCGAGTTGAAGTAAATGGGATCTGTAGCGGGTTTATAATTAAAAATCCTGACAGCCTTAGACCATCAGGATTTAAACAAAAAATTAAAAAAAATTAAAACTTCAACGTCAACCCCACCAGAAAATTAGTTCCTGCTTGAGGGTAATAATACACATATCCACCACCATAATCGGCTCCATTGGAAATATAATCTACATTAAAAATATTATTGACCAAGGCTGTAATCGCAATAGATTTAAAAATTGATTTGGTCGCAATTTCATAAGTGGCATTCAAATCATTTACAAAATAATCCTTCAATTTGCCACTGGCATCGTCAAGATTGTTCATATATTGTTCGCTGACGTATTTAGATAACAAACTCAATCGAACGGCGGGAATTGGCAAAAAAGTGAACATATTTCCGGCAATAAAATCAGGTGAATACGCAATATTGGTATTGCCCAAATTGGTTAAACTGCCATTTACATCCGAAATAAAATCGACATTCTTGTTGCTGCTAAAGGTAAAATTGGGCTGCAATAGCCATTTTTCAGAAAGTTGAATTACCGCTTCAACCTCAAATCCCAATCGGTAACTGTCGCCACTGTTCTGACGAATCGGATTACCCACATTATCGAGCTCTCCCGTTAAAACCAATTGATCTTTGTAACCCATATAGTAGACATTAGAGTTGAGTTGAATTTTTTCTGACTTGAACCTCCAACCCAATTCATAGTCATTGAGCTTTTCAGGTTTTGGATTTCCGTTTTGATAATCTGACCTATTTGGCTCTCTATTGGCTCTGGCATACGATAAATACAATTTGTTTTTTGTGTTTATATCATAATTCAAACCCGCTTTAGGATTGAAAAAATTGAAATTATCATTGACCACTCCCGTTTCAATACTAGCGGTCTTGTAGTGTACATTTCGGACTTGTAAATCGCCAAATAAGCTTATTTTACTTGAAATCTGATAGTTGGCTTTTGCAAAAACAGTACCGTCGGCTTTAGTCGAATAACTCGAATCATAAATAGCACCCGGCTGACTATTGGAAGGAAATTGCGCCCAAAGAATTTGGTCAAAATGATCGCCTTCGTATTTATTATATCCTCCACCGAATATGAAATCTAATTTTTCAGCTTTATAATTAGCAGAAAATGTCGTACCGTAGAAATCGTTATCCAACCATTTTCTGCGAGTATAATCTGTCGAAGTTATGGTTTTTCCGTCGACGGTAATTGGATCTAATCCCAGAAAAGTAAACTGTGAATCATCGGCATAATAAACATTTGTATATTTCCAATCATCAACAAATTCTTCATAATATCCTTTCCCTTTGGTGTAATGCAAAGCTAGATTTGTACTCCAATGGTTGGCGATTTTTTCGTTCCAATGCAATTGATAGTGGTCTTGATTGTAATTATCGACTTGGTTATTATAAAACCCTTCGAAAACGCCATTACTATCGAATTTCTCTCCTACTGAATTATAGGTTCTATCCGTTGCCAAGGTAGCGGCATCGATTCCGTTCCAAGATTGATAAGTACGTTCTTGGCCTCCAAAAACTAGGGCTTTTATTAAAGTCGTTTTGCCCACATAGGTTCCTTGTAGGAAATACGATTTCAAATTGGAACTCGCTCTATCAACATAACCATCCGATTTTAGCGTAGACAGACGCCCTGCCAGCTCAAAATGATCGTTCATAAGGCCAGTACTGAATTTTACGGTATTTTTATTGGTGTTAAAACTCCCAAATGAAGTCGAAATTTCGCCTGTGCTTTTCACGGCATAATTATCTGTTAGCATATTCAAACTGGCTCCAAAAGCGCCCGCTCCATTGGTCGAAGTTCCTACACCGCGTTGCAATTGAATACTTTCTAGTGAAGAGGCAAAATCAGGCATATTGACCCAATAGGTTCCGTGACTTTCGGAGTCATTGTAGGGTATTCCGTTGATAGTTACGTTTACACGGGTGGCATCGCTACCACGAACCCGGATTCCGGTGTATCCCACCCCGTTTCCAGCATCAGAGGTAGTAACAACTGAGGGTAAATAGTTCATCAAAACCGGGATATCTTGCCCCAAATTGCGAGGTGCAATCTCTTTTTTGGTTAAATTACTAAAACTTACTGGCGTTTTTGTGGTGACTCGAACCGCCGAAACTAGGACTTCATCGAGTTGACTTACTTTGGTGGTGTCTTTTTGTTTTTCTTGTGAGAAAGAAAAAATAGAAAATAGAAAATAGAAAATAGAAAATAGACGAATTAACAAGAAATTAGAAGGTTTCGTCTTTGTACTTTGTGCATAAAATAAATGGTTCATCCGTAAATAGTTTTACGAATAAAAGGGGGAATTATTCTTTTGTTAAATTAAAAAATGATTTGTTCAGATTTTTCGAATGACGTGCACTTCATCTTGAAATCTATTTCCCTTAACAGCATTACCTGTTCAGGTTCGTTGGGTATAATCTCAGCTCGTAATTTAGAGCACCCCTTTGAGACGGTTGCAAATATAGACAAAATTTTAATTGTTAAACAATTTTGAAAAAAATCACGGAAAAAGATTGTAAATATTTTTTCTATGCGTAATCAAAATGAAATCGATTGTTTCATTTTCAATTTCAACACCAATTCTATAATCGCCAATTTTTATGCGATAATAATTTTTGTATCCTTTTAATTTTTTGAGGTTAGGAATTTCTGAAATATTTTTTGCCATTTCGCATTTTTCAATTGCTTTTGAAGTATTTTTTAATGCAATTGCGTTTCCAATCTTATCTAAACTTTTACTAAAACTTTTGTCAAAAGTTACAATCATTTTTTGTTTAGTTTTTCAAAAACTTCATTTCTTGAAACTTTTTCCCCTGTTTTTTCATTTAAAATCATCGCTCCAAGAAAATAATCCTCCTGTTGTTCAGCACTTAAAATTCTTCCTTCTTCTCCAAGTTTTTTGACTAACTCTAAAATAAATTTAGCGTTACTAGAGTTTTTGGTGTTTATAAGTAATGTTTCCATTTTTATCAAATTTGCAAAACAAATGTACAATAAATAATTATTTGTTTGAAGTTCCAAGCTTAAAGTTTAAAGTTTTTGAAACAATTAATAATCTGGTTTCCTGCGCGATTTCTTTATCTCGGATAGATTCATTTTGTCCTTGATTCTTTTTCGAATAACTGATTTAGGGACTTTTGTGGCTTTCCTAATTTTTGGAACTACGAGTCCAGCAGTGATTATATCCAAAAAACGTTTTATTACAATTGCCTTGTTTTTAAGTTGGCTTCGGTCTTCGTCACAATTCAAAATCAATATTTGTTCGGATGTTAATCTCGAAAAAAGTTTAGTTTCCAACAAGGCTTTCTCCTCTTCTGACAAGGCTTGGGAATTTTTCAAATCGAAAGACAGTACTACTTTCGAGGAAACTTTATTCACGTTTTGTCCACCAGCTCCACTACTGCGCACGGCTTTGAATTCTAACTCGGATATGATTTTTTCGGTTTCCAAAATTATTGTGGTTGATGCGGTTCCTTCAGCAAATCGTTGACGGTTTTTACGGGATTAAATGTAATTAAAGGGACTTCAACAAAAACACTAATCCATTTTGCCATCGCACCATTCCATAATCCTGGTAATTCATAGCTCTTTAAAGGCTTTCCGTCTTTGTTTTTTTTCACAATAAAACCGCTATTGGCATCGACAAAATCTAATAAATCAAACTTAATCCCCTTGTAATTCTTGATGCCGCAAACCAAATCAACAGGATTAAAATGGGTGGAACGAGAAAAAATTGTGGCTTGTTCTACATTTTTCAAGTCTATTTGCGAGGTTTCGATAATTTGTAAAGAAACAGTGCCTTTTTGATTTCGAATCCAGAACGGACCTCCACCGGTATCACCTTCGTTTCTCACCATCCCACAAATTCTAATGGGCCTTTCCAACATTTTTTTGATATATTGTTTCTGATATTCTAAGGTGTATTTAAAAACTTTTTTGGACACTTTACTGTTTAATCGGGTCTTGGCAAATGCAACAATTTCTTTCACATCAATTTCTTGGCCCTCATCGATAGCGCGCAAATAATCGAAAATCTGTTGTTGCAATTCTATCATAATTCCAGCCAATCCCTTTTTATATAAAGTATTAATCTCGACATGACTTTGAATAACATTATCGATGTTTTTGACAAAGATCACATCCCCTTCCAGATTATTCAAATTTTCAATCAAGGCTCCGTGTCCTCCCGGCCTAAAAAGTAATTTTCCGCTTGCTTCGCGAAAAGGTCGGTTCGAATCGTCAACAGCAAGGACATCGGTGGCTTTATTTTGATACGAAAAACTAACCTCTATTTGAGTTTGAGTTTCTGTTTCGACTTTTCTTTTTACATTTTCAATGACCTTTTCAAAACCAGTTTGATGCGCTTCGGTCACAGTAAAGTGCAAATTTGAATGACCGTACGCACTCGAATACCTGGTACATTCATACAAATGTTCCTCGATAGGCGTGGCTATATGCTGTTTGTACTTATGAAAAGGGAGTGTCGCCTTGGGCTGGTTCGCATAATTAAAATACTCGGTCGAAAGCATCATTTTAATAAAATAGAAATTTTTCGTTTCTCTATCTAAAGTATTAAAATTAGAATGTACTTCTTTTAATTTTGAGGATATCTCTTCAAAAAAAGGAAATTTATCTAATCCAACTATAAAAACGGGCAATTCAGCAGCTTTTTTTCTATTGATATACGCATTAATACTCTCCTTCTCGAAATCAAATTCATTCAGAAACTCGTTCAAAAATTGAAACATTCTGCTTGCAGCACCTGAAGCGGGCACGAATTTTATTAATTTCAAATTCGTTTTGTTGGCATCAAAAAATTGCGCTTTTTGATTAATCTCCTGATCTGAATATTTTACAATACCACTAGAAACTAGCGCTGGTTTGACCAAAACTGCTTTGGCAATGCCATTTTCGTAATAATCAATTTGTCTGAATATCTTTTTTAATGGGATACCATGTTCTCTTACTTGAAGAAAATCTGCCGAGGTAAACCCAAGTTTTTTTGCTTTTTCTAGTTCTTCAAGAATGCCGATTGCTTTTTTTAAACGAGACTCTTTATCGCCACTAAGAACAATAAATGGTTTTTTGTTAGCGATCAATGATTGTTTGAAAGCCTTAAAAACAGCGGCTCTACCTTCGGGTTTATCTCTCAAATCGTCTTTTTCCCAAGGGACATCAATATCGGTTAGAAAAAATAGATCGTATTCGTGTTTTCGTGCGGCTTTGTCCAGCAGTGGATCGCAATAATTATAATAAACTTCTGAAAAAACTTTGGTCACCATTAAATTGGTATCACAAAAAAGGAAAGATTTTGCTTTTGAAAGACTTTCGTTTTCTAGTTGTGTTTGACCAAAAGCAATGGGAAGCATATCGCTTAGTTCGCATATTTTTCTGGTCGTATCCCATTTTTTTTGAAGATAATCACGCGCAAACTCAGGAACCCAAGCGGTTTCAAAATGCTCAGCGAGTTGAATTGCTAGAGTAGTTTTTCCAGTAGATTCTGGACCGAAAAGGGCTATTTTTATTATTTCTGAATCTCCAATATTTCGGACTTGTTTAAGATTTTTTTCCATTCTAAATAACCATATATAGCAATAATTGTAAAAATTAAAAACTGAAAACTAGTAAATGTATATCCTTTTGCAAAATACAAAGGAATGGAAATAATATCGCCAATGATCCAAAAAATCCAATTTTCGATTTTTCGTTTTGCCATCAGCCACATCCCGACAAAAAATAGTCCAGTCAAAAAAGTATCGATATAGGAATACCAATTTGTAAATTTATCAAAATAAAGATATACAATACTAACGAAAATGATTGTTAACACAAAAATAAAGACTGCAGCCATTTTTTCTTTATTGGTCATTGTAGCAATAGGAAACTCGACCGCATTCCCTTTTTTACGTGTCCAATGATACCAACCATAAATACTCATTATAAAATAGTACACATTTATCATTGAATCACCCAAAAGCTCCCATTGCCAAAGCAAATAAGCATAAATTGATGTGCTAATTAAGCCTGTTGGAAATACCAAAATATTATCTTTCTTGGCGAACCAAACACTGATTAAACCGAAGATTGCTCCCGTAATTTCGAGCGCAATATCGATAGTTTCGTAGGTTTTGTATTGAGAAAAAAAATATTCGATCATTTAATTTTCATTTTCGGTAGAGACGTTGCAGTGCAACGTCTCTATAATGTGTATAGATATTGCAATGCAATGCCTTTATAATGTGTATGGATATTGCACTGCAACGTCTTTATAATGTGTTTAGATATTGCAGTGCAACGTCTCTATAATGTGTATAGATATTGCAATGCAATGCCTTTATAATGTGTTTAGACGTTGCAGTGCAACGTCTCTACGTTTTTTGATTAAAAAAATTAACATCCTTTTCGAACGCTGTTCCAATAACCACCAAATCAGCTCCTGCATAATAGGCATTTTGAATTCCTTGCAAATCTACAATTCCACCGCCTACAATTAATGGAATATTGATGTTTTGAGATACTTTTTTAATCATTTCCATAGGAACGGCGTTTTTCGCTCCACTTCCAGCCTCGAGATAAATGAGTTTGTTGCCTAACATTTCGCCGGCTTGGGCAGTTGCCAATGCTAAATCAAAATTATTTCTGTCTAAAGGTTTCGTTTGACTCACGCGTTCTACGGCAGTTTGGGTTCCACTTGAAATGAGAATATATCCAGTGGAAATAATTTCGAGATTGGTATTTTTTAAGATTGGAGCTGCTTTGACTTGGTGTTCGATTAAAAAATCAGGATTTCTGCCCGAAATTAATGAAAGAAACAAAATAGCATCGGCTTGGTTTGAAATCTGCGATGGATTTCCAGGAAAAAGAACAATCGGCAAGGCCTCCTGCGAGAACTGCCTTATTTGTAGAATCAATTCGTCGATTATATTGTTGTGTACTACGCTGCCGCCAATGAAGATGTGGGTTGCGGGTGATTGATTGATTTTTTCTACCAAAACTGGAACCGTATTCAAATCGATTTTATCGGGATCGAGAAGAATGGCGAGCAATTTCTCGTTATTGGCTTTTGATTTTAGAATGTTGTTGTAGATGTTTGTCATTATTGGCGCACAGATAAAACGGATTTTTACAGATTGGCTCGGATTAATTTTTAATTTTCAAAGGCATACACTAAAGTAAATTTCTCGAATTCTTCAAAGTAAATGGAGAATACTTGTTTTATATTTTCGAATTCAAGAATTGCGGTTGTTTTTTGGTCGCCGATTTCAAATGAATTGACTTGAATATGGTCTTTGAAAGAAATTCCTTTTTCGTTTCGGATTTTGAAGATTGCCTCTTTGGCTCCCCATTTTACCGTCAATTTTTTGATATAATCTTCGGCATCAAAACGTCTTAGGCGATTCAATTCAATTTTGTTTACGAATTTATCGGCAATCCGAATGATTTTTTCTCTTTGCATTTCGATGTCGATGCCTACGGTTTCATCGCTGATAATAATCGCCGAAAAATGATGCGAATGTGTGATGGAAACGTGTTTTCCATCATTGAAATAAGGTTTTCCAAATTGGTCGTAATGCAATTCGAAATCTGTATAACCAACTTCCTGCAAAAGCAAACGCACACTCAAAAAAGCCCGTCGGTGCATTTCGGATTTCATTGCGTTTAATCGAAGTTGGGTTTTTTCTTTCAGCACTACATTGCCCAATAATTCCTCTAGGGATTCGGTGATTTCCCAAACTAGGATTTGAGTTGTGGAATTATAGTTAATCGTTTTATAAAGTGGCATAGTGACAACGAAATTTCATAGCCCTGATGGAAACGGCATCCTTTGTTGCCGGTGTTCGGCAACAAAGATATAGTGTACAGCAGGATTAGCTCCTTAAAAAAATAAATTATTTCATTAAAATTCAAAAGATTAGGCTATTAAACATTTCATAAATGTTCCCGAATGCTTTTTAAATTCTAAAGTTATTGCGTAAATTTGCAAAAAATTTTACAATTACAAATATACTATAAATGAGTACAACGACTATGCCTTATGTGGCTTTCAAAGTAAAAGACATTTCTCTAGCGGCTTGGGGAAGAAAAGAAATTGAATTAGCCGAAGCTGAAATGCCAGGTTTGATGGCACTTCGTGCAGAATACAAAGACGAACAACCGCTTAAAGGTGCTCGTATTGCTGGATGTTTACATATGACGATTCAAACTGCAGTTTTGATTGAAACACTAATCGCTCTTGGCGCTGAAGTGACTTGGTCTTCTTGCAACATTTTCTCCACTCAAGATCAGGCTGCTGCTGCGATTGCTGCTGCTGGAATTCAAGTTTATGCTTGGAAAGGTCTTGACGAAGAATCTTTTGATTGGTGTATCGAACAAACATTGTTCTTTGGCGAAGACAGAAAACCATTGAATATGATTTTGGATGACGGTGGCGATTTGACTAATATGGTGATTGATCGTTACCCAGAATTGGTTTCTGGAATCAAAGGATTGTCTGAAGAAACTACTACTGGTGTTCACAGATTATACGAAAGAGTAAAAGCGGGAACTTTACCAATGCCAGCTATCAACGTGAATGACTCAGTTACTAAATCTAAATTTGACAACAAATACGGTTGTAAAGAATCTGCAGTTGATGCCGTTCGTCGTGCTACCGATATTATGTTGGCAGGAAAAAGAGTTGTGGTTTGTGGTTACGGTGATGTTGGAAAAGGAACTGCTGCTTCTTTTAGAGGTGCTGGATCCATTGTAACGGTTACCGAAATTGACCCGATTTGTGCTTTGCAAGCTGCAATGGACGGTTATGAAGTAAAAAAATTAGATACAGTTGTAGGTAATGCGGATATCATCATCACTACAACTGGAAATAAAGACATCGTTTTGGGTTCTCATTTCGAACAAATGAAAGACAAAACTATCGTTTGTAACATCGGACATTTTGATAACGAAATTGATATGGCTTGGTTGAACAAAAACCACGGTGCTTCAAAAATCGAAATCAAACCACAAGTGGACAAATATACAATTGCTGGAAAAGACATTATCATTTTGGCCGAAGGTCGTTTGGTAAACCTGGGTTGTGCTACAGGTCACCCAAGTTTTGTAATGAGTAACTCATTTACCAACCAAACTCTAGCTCAAATCGAACTGTGGAAAAACAGCGCGGCTTACAACAATGAAGTATATATGCTACCAAAACACTTAGATGAAAAAGTAGCGATGTTGCACTTAGCTAAACTAGGCGTTGAACTAGAAACTTTGCGTTCTGATCAAGCCGATTATATTGGTGTAAAGGTTGAAGGACCTTTTAAACCGGAGTATTACAGGTATTAACTGTCATTCCCGCGCAGGCGGGAATCTCCTCTTATAATTTTAGAACCCTTGCAGTCCCGAAGTTTCGGGATGTGAGGGTTTTTTTTGAATTATTTTTTTTTAAAATAAATTGCCTTTACGACTTCCCGTAAAGTTATTAAAAATCTAGAAGTTATATTTGTAGAAATTTAATGTACTTTAGCAGAAGTATAGTATTACAGACACCTATTAGGAATCTCAGCTGCCAATTTAATGCCACCTTTATGAGAAAATTTATTTATATCTTTATCTTTTTAATTTTGCTAATTATTATAATTTCGACACTTGTTCTAAATGAATATCTTTCTTCGGATAATGTTTCTAAAATCATTGAAGTTATAAATGTAACCCAAGTCTTTATATCTGTTTATATCGCATATTTACTCTATGATCGTTTCGGTACAAGTAAAAAAATCCTTGATAAACAAAATGATATTGTAATTGAATATTTAGAAGAATTAAAAAAAATAAAACTATTTATGTATATTTTTACTGAAGAAAGAACCGTCATTCTTAAACCAATTTATGCAAGTAAAAGAATTAAATATTTAGTTGATGATAATTCAAAAAATAAAAGAATAATGGTTAAATCGGGTTTTTATTACGGTAAAACCAACCGATTAAATGAAATTATTAACCACCCTCTTTTTCCAATTGATATCAAAAATGAACTTAATATTTTTACATATCGAAATCTCACTAGAGATTTTGATTTTGATCAAAAAAAATGTGTTTTTCTGTCTTTTGAAGAAGAAACTGATTTAAGTAAAAATAACTTTAATGAAAACAACTGGATGATTCTTGACGATGATAACTCCTTAACAATTAAAGAATATTTTCGTAAAATAGAGAACCTAATTAAAACTGTTGAGAAATGGGTTAATAAGGAATCATCAATAAAAATTAGATTAAATTTTGAATAAAATTGAATCAAATAAATTTTATAAGGGATAAGCAATTGTGTTTTCAATGTCAGATTTAAAGTTTATTTTATATCTTTCAAGTTTTACGAGAATACTTTTCTCCACCTTCTTTAAGCTGGCGTTATGCTAAAGTTTGACACAACTAAAAATAAAATAACAACTAAAAATAAAATAATATGACATTTGAAGAAGCTTCATATCTAAAAAACGAAATTGGAGAAACAAAAACTATAGAAGACAAAACATATAAAGTGTTTATTGTTCCTTCAAACGAAAAAGATTTTACTAATTATTTAGTAGATTTTAGAACCACAAAATTTAATGATAATTCTTCTAAGTTATATTCAAAAAATTCAGAATTTAAAGTCTATGCAATTTGGTCATACAATTCTAATTTTTTAATAAAAGAGTTAAAGCTTTGATCTAAATAACTATACGAAATTCGTAGTTTTTGTTTCACTTTCAAAATTGTCATTTTTTTTTAATAATGTTGATGATTTTTAAGTTCATTATTAATCTTTTTCTATCATAATTTTAAATTTTCATTCCATTAAAGTAATGGAATAATTAATTTCATAAATCTTTACTCTATGAAAAAAATGTTCTTTATTTTTATTATTTCAAATATTTCTTTTGCTCAAAATACTCTAAATTTTAACGATTTAATATTATTGAGAAAATGTGATTTATCAACATTAGATGGCTTTTTACAAAATAAAGGATTAAAAAAAACATCAAAAGTTGATGGAGGTTCAACAGAATTTACAGTATATAAATGGTCTGATAATGAAAACCTTTGCTCATTTGAATATAAAACTCAAAAATATTGGGATGAAAACACAAAAAAATATATTGACTTAGAAGTGAGAAATTATTACACAAATTCCCAAGAAAATTATGATTATATAATTTATCAAATGGAAAAACAAAAAGGTTTTACTACTAATGGGATATTGAAAAAAAGTTTTGAAGGCTTCTATTTTTTAATGTATAGGAATGATGACGACTATCCATTTTTTTCACCTATTATTGGGCAAAAAAATGATGCGTTTGGGAAACCTCAATTTCAAATTAGCCTATAAGACTAGGAAAAACGAAACCAACTATGCAGATTTATCTCACAACTGTCCAAAGCATACCAACTTCATAAACATAAAACCCCAAAACTCCTATCTCCCAAAAGTCTAGGATTTTTTTTAAACAATCAAGCTCCCACCAACAAACTCAAAATATTTTAAATACAGGTATTTCAATTGATTACTTATCCAAATGACTACACTTTCTGTAAACATAACAGACATTTCTCAGATTGCCATCATCAAAAAAATTTTGAAGGCATTTGATGTAGAAGTAATTGAACAAAATAAAGAAATTACGAATCCCGAAATAATCGAAAGGTTAGAAAAACATCATAAAAACTTTCAAGATTTTGCGTACAGAGAAGAAAACTACACCAAAGTAGATTCCAAAAATATATTGCAATTCTAAATTAATCTACCTCATCTCTTCCAGCAAAACCAAAATTTTCTCTTTTAAATCAGGAAGATTTATTTTGATGACATCCCAAATGGTCAAATCATCTATACCAAAATATTCGTGAATGACAAGGTTTCGAAGACCAATAATTCTTGCCCAAGGGATAGAAGAATTATCGTTTAAAATCTTTTCAGACAGTCGGTTACTAGCTTCTCCAATTATTTCGAGTTGACGTAAACTAGCGTTAAACATCATCGAGTTTTTTACAAAATGATCAAAATCCACATCTTGTATATAGTTTTCTATTTCATTTATAGCATCTACGATGTGATGCAAGCGAACAGTATCGCCTAATCTATCTTGCATAAATTAGTTTTTTTTCTTTATCCAAAATAGGCTGAATGTATTTTGAGAGTCCTCGGGCCGAAACTAAATCTATTTTTTTAGACAGTAATTTTTGCAAATCCAATTGCATTTGAATGAATTCTAAACCAATGGGCTGGCTGTAATCTAGTTCTACCAATAAATCAATATCACTGTCTTTGTTTTCACTTCCTCTTCCGTACGAACCAAAGAGATAGGCTTTCAAAACGGGTTGCTTTGAAAAAAAATCCTTTATAATATTGATTTGAGAAGTAGTTAGACTCATGTTTTTAGTTGGTTTTTACAAATTTAATTAAAAATTCAAAACAAATAACAAATTGATTTTCTCCTCCCTCTCATCTAAAGTTTATTTTTACGTAAATTAGCCATTACTTAAAAAATGATAACTATTTTATTTCAATCATAAAAAAACAAAATATGAAAGCGAAAAGCATTTTAGAAACCATCGGAAACACACCTGTGGTTCAAATCAACAAGTTGTTTGGAAACAGCAAAGAAATTTGGATTAAATTAGAAAAATCAAATCCCGGAAACAGCATCAAAGATAGAATTGCTTTAGCAATGATAGAAGATGCCGAAAGCAAAGGTTTACTGAATGCCGACAGCGTAATTATCGAACCAACATCTGGAAATACAGGAATTGGTTTAGCTTTAGTTGCTGCGGTCAAAGGATACAAAGTGATTTTGGTAATGCCAGAATCAATGAGTGTAGAACGCAGAAAATTAATGGAAATTTACGGAGCCGAATTTGTGCTTACGCCTCGCGAGAAAGGGATGAAAGGGGCAATCGAAAAAGCTGCCGAATTAGTTTTAGAAACACCCAATGCTTGGTCACCAAAACAATTTGACAATCCAGCCAATGTTGAAGTTCACGAAAGAACTACTGCTCAAGAAATTCTTGCCGATTTCCCAGGTGGTTTAGATTATATCATCACAGGTGTTGGAACTGGCGGACACATCACGGGTGTTGCAAAAGTGCTGAAAGCTAAATTTCCTAATTTGAAAGTAATTGCAGTTGAACCCGAATTGTCTCCCGTATTGAGTGGTGGAACTCCCGGACCTCATCCTTTGCAAGGCATTGGAGCTGGGTTTATTCCAGCCAACTATCACGGTCAATACATTGACGAAGTAATACAAGTCAGCAAAGACGATGCTTTTGCATTCGCCAAAAAAATTGCAAAAGAGGAGGGAATTCTTGTCGGAATTTCGACTGGCGCCTCATTAGCAGCCGTTGCCAAAAAGCTAGAGACGATTCCTGATGGAGCGGTTGTACTTACTTTCAACTACGATACTGGCGAAAGATACTTATCAATCGAAGGGTTGTTTTAACCTTTACAAAGCTTACAGCCTTTGAAAGCCTAGAAGCTTTTAGATTGCAGCTTTTTTTAAAACAAAAAAACCCGCTTCTGACGAAACGGGTTTTTGAATACATGGAGAAAATTAATTATGCTTCAACTTCGAATGGAAGGATTGATACATAAGATTTATTATCTCTTTTCTTTTGGAACTGAACAACTCCATCTACTCTTGCGTGTAGGGTGTGATCTTTACTAATGTAAACGTTTTCACCTGGATTATGTTTTGAACCTCTTTGTCTTACGATGATGTTCCCTGCAATAGCAGCTTGTCCACCAAAAATCTTAACACCTAAACGTTTCGATTCTGATTCTCTACCATTCTTGGAACTACCGACACCTTTCTTGTGAGCCATGACGTACTAGTTTTATATTGTTATTATTCTTGTGTCTCTTCTTTTTTAGCTTTTGGAGCCTTTTTTACTTTTGGAGCTTCTACTTCTTCAGCAGCTACTTCAACAGTTTCTTTTTTAGCAGCGGCTTTTTTAGGAGCTGATACTGAAATACCTTCGATTACAATTTGGGTAAGATACTGACGGTGACCGTTTCTCTTTTTGTAACCTTTTCTTCTTTTCTTTTTGAAAACGATTACTTTATCTCCTTTTAAGTGTTGTAACACTTTGGCTTCTACTGAAGCTCCTTCTATAGCTGGGGCGCCTATCGTGATTGATCCGTTGTCGTCTAACAAATACACTTTATCGAAAGAAACTTTTGTTCCTTCTTCATTTGCCAAACGGTGAACGTAAACCTTTAGGTCTTTGCTAACTTTGAATTGTTGCCCTGCTATCTCTACGATTGCATACATAACAAATTGTTTTATAAATTTTTAAGGCTGCAAATATACAAAGAAATATTTATTCTGCAATTAGTTCCTATAAAAAAATAGTTGAATTGGGTAAACTGCTGTTTTTAAGCAGTTTTGCCCACAGCAAACCCTGTATTTTCACTCAACAATTGTTAAATTTTGTATAAAGCAGAAAAAAAATGTCTTCACGCTCAAGAAAAAAGTATTTTTGATGTAACGAAAAACAGCTTTCGATTACCAACTGCAAACAATAAAATTTATTAATCCTTATGAAAAAATCAATAATGGCGTTAAGTGCTGCACTATTGCTGGGAGGAATTGCCTCGGCACAGAAAGTAGATTTTGAAGAATATACTTTAGATAACGGATTACACGTTATTTTGCACAACGATTCTTCCGCTCCGGCGGTCGTAACTTCGGTAATGTATCATGTAGGTGCAAAAGACGAAAACCCCGAAAGAACAGGATTCGCACACTTTTTTGAACATTTACTTTTCGAGGGGACTAAAAATATTAAACGCGGCGAATGGATGAAAAAAGTATCGTCAAATGGAGGCATAAACAACGCCAACACTACAGATGACAGAACGTACTATTACGAAGTATTCCCATCGAACAATCTAGAATTAGGGCTTTGGATGGAATCGGAAAGAATGTTGCATCCTGTCATTAATCAGATTGGAGTCGATACTCAAAATGAGGTTATTAAAGAAGAAAAGCGGACGCGTTTTGACAATCAACCTTATGGTAACTGGCAAACTGAGGTCAAGAAAAATATGTTTATTAATCATCCGTATCGATGGTCACCTATTGGCTCAATGGAACACCTAGACGCAGCAAAATTAGAAGAATTTCAAGCCTTTTTCAAAAAATTCTATGTTCCTAAAAATGCTGTTTTAGTCGTTGCAGGTCAAATTGACATTGCTCAAGCCAAAGAATGGATAAAAAAATATTTTGGTGCTATTCCAAGTGGCGAAGTTGTGAAAAAACAAATTTTTACCGAAGAACCCATAACAAAGACTATAAAAGCTACTTACCAAGACCCAAATATTCAAATTCCAGCAGTTATAACCGCATACAGAACCCCATCGATGAAAACTAGAGATGCTAGGGTTTTGGATTTAATTTCTTCCTATTTAAGTGGCGGAAAAAGTTCAAAATTGTACAAGAAAATCGTCGACGAGAAGAAAATGGCATTAGAAATTGCTGCTTTTGGCTTAAGTCAAGAAGACTATGGCACGTATATGATCCTTGGATTACCAATGGCTCCATATACATTGACAGACCTATTAAAAGAAATGGATGAGGAAATTGTTAAAATTCAAACCGATCTGATTTCCGAAAAAGATTATCAAAAACTACAAAACACTTTTGACAATCAATTTGTAAATGCGAATTCTAACCTTGAAGGAATTGCTGAAAACTTAGCAAAATATTATATGCTTTACGGAGACATCAATTTGATTAATTCAGAGATTGAATTATACCATTCTATAACCCGAGAAGAAATTCGGGAAGTAGCCAAAAAGTATTTAAATCCAAATCAGCGATTGATTTTAGACTACGTTCCTTCAACTGATAAAGCTAAAAACTAAGACATCCCTATCATGAAAAATACAAGTATATTATTATTCATTCTGTTCATAACCGGAATTATGCAAGCACAAGACCGTCCGCAACCAAAACCTGGAAAAGCGCCAGTGGTAAACATCAAAAAACCACAAACCTTTGTCCTTTCAAACGGTTTGAAAGTAATGGTTGTCGAAGACCACAAATTGCCTAGAGTAACCTATAATCTTACTTTAGATAATGCCCCATTTGTAGAAGGTAAAATAAAAGGTATCGACCAAATTACCAGCAGTTTAATCGGAAATGGCTCTAAAAAAACATCCAAAGACGTTTTTAACGAAGAGATAGACTTTTTAGGTGCGAATGTCAACTTTAGCGCAAGTGGAGCTTATGCAAGTTCTCTTTCTAAATATGCCGATCGAATCCTAGAATTAATGGCAGAAGGCGCCTTAAATCCTAATTTTACACAAGTAGAATTTGATAAAGAAAAAGCTAAAATGCTTGAAGCCCTTAAGACTCAAGAAAAGAGTGTTACAGCAATTTCCAATAGAGTTACTAGTGCTTTAGCCTTTGGAAAAAATCATCCATTTGGTGAATTTGTAACAGCAGAAACAATCAATAACATAACACTTCCTGACGTTGAAGCTAATTATCGCAATTATTTTGTTCCTGAAAATGCGTATCTAGTTATCATTGGAGATGTAAAATACAATAAAATAAAACCTTTTGTTGAAAAATTATTTGGTAAATGGGAAAAAAGAAGCACTCCAAAAACGACCTATCCTTCGCCAAAAAATGTTGAATTTACTCAAATAAATTTTATAGACATGCCCGCTGCTGTGCAATCTGAAATTGCCCTAGTAAATACTATAAATTTAAAAATGAGCGATCCTGATTTCTTTTCATCTGCAATTGCAACGTACATTCTTGGTGGCGGAGGAGAGAGTTATTTATTCCAAAATTTAAGAGAAAAACATGGTTGGACTTATGGCGCCTATGCAGAAATTGGATCTGGAAAATATGATTCGAAAGTGATATCAACAGCAGCTGTTAGAAATATGGTTACTGACAGTTCAGTAATTGAATTTATTAATGAAATCAAAAAAATTAGAACCGAAAAAGTTACCGAACAAGCGCTAAATGACGTCAAAGCACGATACATTGGTCGTTTTGTAATGCAAGTTCAAAAACCTCAAACTATTGCTCGATATGCTTTAAACATTGAAACCGAAGATCTTCCAGCAGACTTTTATGAGAATTACATCAAAAACATAAATGCCGTAACTCCCGAGCAGGTGCAGCTTGCCGCCAATAAATATTTCCTAGTCGACAACACTCGAATTGTAATCACAGGTAAAGGCTCAGATGTGATTCCAGGCCTGGAAAAACTAAAAATTCCAATATTTTATTTTGACAAATACGGAAATCCTATAGAAAAACCCGTTGCTAAAAAAGAAATTCCAGCAGGTCTAACAGCCAAAACCGTTTTGGATAATTACATCAAAGCTATTGGTGGCGAAAAAGCAGTTGCTTCTGTAAAAACAATTGCAATGGCCGGATCTACAACAATTCCGCAAGCGCCATCACCGTTGACATTTACCAATAAAATTGATGCAAAAGGCAAAATTAAAGTTGAAATTGCAATGGGACCAATGAGTTTGATGAAACAAGTAGTGAACGAAAAAGGAGCTTATGTGGAGCAACAAGGACAACGAAAAAACGTTGAAGGAGATGCTTTAGCTGAAATGAAAGCTAGTGCAACACCATTTGAAGAATTACAACTTGCCAAGAAAACTGGACTTGCAATTAGCGGCATTGAAACCATCAACGGAAATGATGCTTATGCAATTCCAAACGGAAAAACAACGATGTATTATGATACCAAATCAGGACTCAAAGTTGCTGAAGCCAAGACAGTGGAGCAAGGCGCAAATAAAATGACTCAAATGACTACCTACTTAGATTACAGGGAAGTAAAAGGTGTAAAAGTTCCTTTCAATATCATCCAAAATGTCGGTTTCGAATTGGATATAAAAATGTCCGAAATAAAAATCAATGAAGGAGTATCTGACGCTGATTTCCAATAGAAGTTGGGAGTCGGAAGACAGAAGTTAGAAATTAGTACAGCGAAAACCTCTTGATTTCTCAAGAGGTTTTTGTTTTTTATAATTGTTTAAAATCTGAAATCTGCATGCATGAAATCTGCCAATCTGCAACCTGAAAACTACTTCTTAGCCGACAAATAAACCCCAGCCAAAATAATAAAAGCTCCTAAAAACTGCACTGGAGTCAGCATTTCCTTATCTAATAATCCCCAAGAAAAAGCAACTATTGGAATTAAATACGTTACCGAAGTGGCAAAAACAGGCGATGAAATTTGTATTGTTTTAAAGAAAAGTATATTGGCAATTCCCGTTCCCACAACACCTAAAATCATAATAAACAATACCGAATGCTGAACACTTTCGACCGCTATTAGATCGAAAAAACCAGAGAAAAACAAAATCGCTAAAGCAGGAAACAACAAAACCGAAAAATTACCGGTACTAATACTCAGCGGACTCAAATCGGATAAATATTTATTGATTAAATTGACATTCGTTGCATAACAAATCGAGGCTATAATAACCAAAATTGCATAATAATAATTTTGCTCCGGATGATGAATAGCTCCGTTTATAATTAACAAAAATGTTCCTATTAATCCAATAATCACCCCCAAAATCTGAGCCCTTTTAAAACTCAAACCAAAAGCCAACCCGCCTAAAATCATGGTATTTAAAGGCGTAAGCGAATTCAGAATTGCACTGACAGAACTGTCGATTTGAGTTTGCGCAATTGCAAAAAGAAAAGCCGGAACAAAAGTGCCCAACATAGCCGTCAAAGCGATATATTTCCACTGATGTAGCGGAATTTTACATAGACTTTTGAATCCAATTAGCAACAAAAAAATGGCTGCAAAAATAATCCGCAACGAACCTAATTGCAAAGGCGTCAACCCCACTAAACCTCTCTTAATCAAGATAAAAGAACTCCCCCAAATTAAGGCAAGCGTTATCAGGTACACCCATTTCAACTGTTTCGAATTCATAAACTAAATTTTGGCTCAAAATTGTAATTATTTTATGAATTACCGGCACTTTTTTTAGTAAATTTGTTTACTAAAATTGAATTTTTAAATATTTAAACCCCAATAAAAATGAATGTAATCAAATCCATATCAGCAATGCTACTTGCAAGCCTTTTATTTGTGGGTTGTAAAGAAAAATCAACTGAAGCCGTTTCAGATGCAGCAACTGGAACAGCAGCACCAAAAGTGAAAAAAGAAATTGCCGTCGCAAACTTACAAACAGCAAGTTTCACCATCAAAGGCATGACTTGTGCCATAGGATGTGCCAAAACCATTCAGGAAGAATTAAATGGCCTTGAGGGTGTTCAAAATGCTACAGTAGATTTTGATAAAGAATTGGCCACTGTTTCTTTTGACAAAACAGTACTAAACCCTGAAAAATTAACTAAAGTTGTCGAAGCCGTCGCCGACGGCAAAACATATAAAGTTTCTAATATGAAATTGTAAAACGAAACCTTAAGTTAGTTTTATAAAGAAAGCTTCTCGATGGAGAAGCTTTTTTATTTTGATGACTGCAAATTTAAATTTTAGTACTATGAGTTAGTTGGATGTTTTTTTGCTAAAAAATGTTCGATTAAATAATGACCTAAATAAACCATAGGCGTCATACCGATGGCTATAATCAACTTTACAAAATAACCAGTAAAGGCAGAAGTTATATAAACGTCGGTGGTCATAATTCCTGTTGCCCAGAAGGCAATACCGAGAACGATAAAACTATCGAACAACTGAGAAATCACTGTAGAACCGGTACTTCTGAGCCAAATCATTTTATTTCCCGTTTTGTTTTTAAGAAAATGAAAAATAGTAACATCGATAAGTTGTGAAACTAAAAAAGCGGTTATACTCCCCACAATAATCCATTGACTTTGACCAAAAACGGCAAAAAATTGAGCGTCACTCACTGTACTGATTCCGGTAGCAGCTGGAATTCGTATCGCAAAATACAGCAGGATAAAACAATACCCAATCAAACTTGCGGTAATTAAGGAAAGTTTACGCACTCCTTTTTCGCCAAAATATTCATTGATTAAGTCGGTTGTTACAAAAACTACTGGCCAAGGTAGAATTCCAATACTCATCACCGCCGAACCTACATGAATAAGCTTTCCCCCTATCAATTCCGCAACAACAGCATTGGTAATGAATATACCGGCCAGAATAACGTACACAATATCTTTTTTGGACTCGAACATAAAAATTGATTTGAAATCAAAAGTAGTATTTTTTGAAATAGTAAGTTTAAAAAAATTATTACTACTTATCACTACTAATTCAAATTAACAGTATCAGGCAATACGAGACAATCTCGCCATTTTGCCAAACTTTTTTCTAACCCTATTGCAGCTTGAAAACAATTAGTTCAGTGACTTCCACCAACATCCAAAAACTGCTTTAATTCTTTGTGGGAATAGTATCGATTTGCTGTCCAACAGCATTTTTAAACACATTCAAATTCCAAGAATCTCTCCATGTGATTGAGATTTTTCCCTCAAGGAAATCAATAGGTAGCCAAATGTACCTGCCTGTAATAGGTTTATCGGGTTGCCAAATATCAAACATAGCTATAAAACTATCCTCATTACCTTGGACAGGCAAAATAAATGTTGACTGTGAGCCAAAGTTTTTCTCAACCCCAAGATTATCTAAAGGATTATAACCAGCACAAGGATTGCCTTGGTTTGTCCATTCGCCAAGTATGTTTTTAGCCGTATAATATCGTGCTGGGTTGGGTTTCCAACCCGTTGAACCAGAACCCAACAGATGATAAACTCCGTTTCTTTTTATGACCGCCGGAGCTTCAGTATGGGCTTCAATACCTCTGCAAATGGTGTATTTACTTTCGGGATAATAGTAGTCACTATCCATCTTGGCAATGACAAAAGCTTTGTCAGGTTTGCGAACTGTTAAGTGATAAAGACTACCATCATCATCTTTAAACATCGAAAAATCACCTGAACCATTGGGTGAATCAGCGCCATGAAATTTATGATGAAAAATAAATGGTCCCGTCGGTTGATCGGCAACGGCAACTCCTACATTACTTGTTACATACCCCAGGCCGGCTAAGTACAGTTTAAAATAGGCTACAAACTGCTTGTTTTTTTTATTGTAAACGACTTTCGGCCTTTCGAGAATACATCCATAAGAAAGATCGCTTTTTGAATTTTTATAATCTACGCTTAAAACCAAACCCTCATCTTTCCAGTTGATTAAATCAGCAGATGAATAGCAATGTATGCCGCCATCGGCAAACTGCGCTTCCGATTTCCCTTCCAGCTTGTGCTCTCCATACCAATAATAGGTGTTATTATGAAAAAGAATACCGCCACCGTGCGCATTTATGGGGGTTCCGTTATTGTCTAACCAAACTTGAGCTGGTTTAAAATTGGTTTGCTGCGCTTGCATTACACTAGAAAAATAGATCAGCAACGCCACAATTAAAATTCGTTTCATATTTTTTGGAAGGTATTATTTTTAAAAATAGTATATAAAATCCGTAAATAACAGCACCATTTTAAAACTTAGTTGAACTTGAAATGCTGTACATACTAATTGTTTTCCAAGCTATTAGGACGTCTAAAGCAATTACGCTTTCTTCAGTTGTTAAGTCTTAATGGTTTAAAATGTTTGAAAATTTCTATCTTAATCGCTTGGACCTTACTTACAAGAACTAATGGCACCATTTATTTAAATACGGGCTCAGCCAGCGTAATTTCTAGCAATGTGGCAGCTGAATTTAAGCTGTAATCCACTCCCGCTATGGTTATGGTTTTGTTTTTATTTTTGGTCCACAGCAATTCTTTTCCGTCGTAAAGGTTAATCACTTTCGTTACTTTTTTATTAGCTAGCGACTGGGTTGTAAAAGTTCCCGATTTAAAATCACGGTATCCTTCATAAATGTGACAATAGATTTTATTGCCTTTGAAGGTAAAGCCATACTCCCCAAATAGTGGTTGCCACGGACCGCCGCGAGTACCATAAATTCCATCACCGACCTTTGACAGCCATTTACCTGTTTGAAAAAGCACCTCTTGCTGATTTTGTGGTATAACACCTTCTCGGTCTGGTGCAACATTCAACAGTAAATTGATGTTTCTAACCACACAGTTTGATAAAAAAACGGCTACCTCTTCAAAACTGAAAACTTTTCCATTGGGTCTGTATCCCCAACCCCCTTTTTGAAGACTTAAACATTTTTCGCCATATTGCTCGTATCGAATATCACCAGAAGTGGCGCTACCTCCTTCTTCAGCATGAACATCACCCACCCAAGAGAAACGTTCATTAACCACCAAATCAGGTTGAAATTTACGCACCAAGCCCATAATACCCAATGGCTTATTAGTGCCTTCTTCTTTGGTAATAAACTTTTCATTAATAGGCCACTCATTATTGGGATTTTGATATTTTCCCGGATCCCAAAAGGCGAGTTCCACCTCACGATTTACCGTTTGGCTTAACCAACCACCATCCCAAAACATATAATCTATTTTTCCATAATCATTAAAAAGTGTTGTAACCTGCTCATACACTTCCTCTTTCATATCTTTGGCATCGGCTTTATGCCAAGCAGCTGTCTTATAGCCCCATACATTAGGCTTACAATCTTTTCCAGTTACATCATAATAGCCCGGATAACGCCAACTCATCGGAGAATAATACAATCCTACGTGTAGTCCCGATGCTCGTACAGCATCGGTGTATTCTTTTACTAAATCACGTCCAAGGTCTTTTTTGCTAGTCCAGCTCGAAGGATGTTTACTGTCAAAAAGTGCAAAACCATCGTGATGACGAGAAGTCATTGCCATATATTTCATCCCCGCTTTTTTTGCAATATCAGCCCATTGCGAAGCATCAAATTTAGCGGCAGTAAAGCCTTTTTTTGGATCCCGCGCCCTTCTTTGATAATATTCCTGACCCCAGGCTTCTGTATGTCTTACCCATTCTGAACCCTCGGGCATGGCAGCGTAAACGCCCCAATGAATAAACATACCGAACTTATCATCGAGAAACCATTTCATTTTTTCATTAGGCAATTGCGAAACGCCCACATCCTCTTTTAATATTCTTTCCGGAATCTTCACAAACTCTTGAATCTTAGGCGCAGGAGCTTCCCCTAAATAAGTTAATTCGATTTGATCGGCGAAACCACTTCCATTGCCTGTAGGATGTATAAAAGAAATCAACAGATTGTCCGACGAAAAGGCTGTTTGAAAATCAAGACTTACCTTAGTGTATGCAGTCAAAGCACTAGAAACAGATAGCGAAGCACCACCATAATCACTGATCTTAAGCTGAATTTCTTCAGCTCCCGAGTCGGTTTTTACAAAAGCGGAAATTCGATAAAGACTATTGGGTTTTACTTTGACCTCCTGTACTCCAAAAGCTCTTTCAGGACCAACTTGCAAGGCATATTTGCCAGAATAGGCGTCCTTAGATATACTACAAAATTTGGTTCTCCAATGCTTCCAACCCGTCAAATCACCCGTTTCAAAATCTGAATTGGTCAAAGGTTTTAATTCTGAAGCAGCTTTTGAAGCTGTGGTTTGAGCATCCAAATTTGCGGGAATGGCTAATAGGGTAAAGCAACACAAACACCGATACAGTACATTTTTTCTCATCGAACTACCAATAATAAATATTTACAACTTAGTAAAAATAGCTATTTTTCAAATGGCAAAATGTGTCTAGTAGGTCAAAAAAGGGCGTTAGCTAAGTCAATTTCTATTTTTAGTAAAATAACTGGGCTACATAAGCATTAAATCCGACCCTTTTAGATTTTTTGAAAAGATAATTTATTAGCTTAAAGATTCGCTTTGCACACTCTTGACAGCAGTTTAAATTTGCAATCTATATTGTTTACGATTTTTGATTGCATAAAGTTGAAATTTTCAAAAAAGGATAGCCTTATGCTCCCAGACAATCCAGATATAAAGTCCCAAGAACACCATACAAACGACAAATTTCATAAAGCTAGAAGCTAAAAACCCAATAAAAGAACCCGTGGCAGCTTTCAGAGCGCGGCCGTGGTCTTTGTAATCGTACATCAGTTCACCGATAAAAGCACCTAAAAAAGGTCCAATGATAAAACCAAAAGGAATCGGAGCAAAAATACCTACAACCAATCCAATATTCGTTCCCCAAATACCATACGAACTACCGCCAAATTTTTTGGTTCCCTTGGCTGGAATCACATAATCCAACACCGAAATTAGGACTGTAATCACAAGGCTAATACCAAGAATCCAGTAATTTACTTCAATTGCGGTAGTAAAATAAAGCAATACCAATCCCAACCAACTCAAACTTGGACCAGGCAAAACTGGCATAAAACTGCCAAAAATACCTAAAATCATTAACACAAAACCGATAATTAGCAGCACTAAATCCATAAAATAAAATTATGTAAATTTGTGAATTAAGAACTGAAATTCCATCTCAAATCCACCATGAAAAAAATTATACTATTCGCATTCCTATTTGCTTTTCTGAACTCGGTTTCGGCGCAAGAAAAGACACAAAATACGGCCGACGACGTTTTGAAGGACTCCATCTACAAAGCGAATAAAACAAAGGTATTGAATTATACAATGAAAGATTTCGAAAAATTATTTTTCGAATTTAATGAGAAAAAATTCGATCCCAATATCCTTTTAACGAAGCAAGAATTTTACACTTATACTGTACAAATCGGTACTTATTCAGATCGATTAGCCAAATTGTATCCCAAAGAGAAAGAGGTGGCAGCCGCAAGTAAAAAGAAGTGGCTATCCGAAAAATACGAAGATTATTTGCTTTCGAAGCCAACACAAAAGAAATAATTGTATTTTTATAAAATATTATTCCAATTCAAAAGCAAAACATTGAGGCCATTTTATTTTTTGATACTCTTTTTACTTTTTAATTCCTGTCAGTACTTCGACAAGCAAGTGCCTTCAGAAAAGGATTTATTACAAAAAGAACTCAAAGCCATCAATTGGAAAGAAGTTGATGAATTTCCGTCGGTAGTTTATTGCGAAAAAATTGAAAACAAAGCCCAACGTAAAGAATGTTTTTTTGAAGTGATGACCCAGCTCATTCAAGAAAAATTAGCAGTAGATACCTTGTCGATTCTGTATCCCGAACTCGATACCATCGAAGTAAAAGTGACCATTTTGCCCAATTCAACCTTAGAGTTTGAACCTCAATTTCCCAAGGATTCCGTAGCCTACGACACCATCAAAATCGATAGTATTCTCAAAGCGCGTTTAATCAATTTCCCAAAAATAAATCCTGCCATCAAACGCGGAATTCCTGTAAAAACACAATTTATCCTTCCGGTTATTTTAAAGGTGGAGTAAGAGCTTGTCATTTCCGACGAAAGTAGGAATCTGGAGCATCTTCCATCTGTTCACTATATCTTTTGTGGCTCTCGAAGTTTCGGGACGCCACAAAAGGATGCCGTTTCCATCTGGGCTAGGGCTTTAGGAGTCCTAAAATCGCCTCCCTTTCCATTCGTATTTTCCAAACGCTGCATACAAAGCCACACTCACGCTAAAAAAAGGATACAACAAACTGCTTATTACAAAAAATTGCGTTTTGCTTTTTAAGAAACCATTCGTTTTATGTATTAAAACAAAGTCAACTGAAAATTTCGCCAACAGCAAAAAACACATTAAAAAAATGTTCCCAATCCCAAACAACAAACAACAAACAACAAACAACAAACCAATATTCCCACCGAAAACGACCAATCCCAAACCAATCCCAAACCTGCTTTGATACGAACTTGTTTTCGAAGCCCAACGCACTCTTTGATGAAACAAGGATTTCCAATCGTTCACCGGCTTTGTAATGACAATGTTATTTTCAGATTTTAAATACTGAACTTTCGCGGGGCATTTTGCCATAGCTTTTTGCAACAAAAACACATCGTCACCACTAGCAATTTTATCATTTCCCTCGAAACCATTCAAGTCTTGAAAAAAAGATTTGGTGTAAGCAAAATTAGCACCGTTGCACATAAATCCTTTTCCTATGCCAAAACTCCCAATCGTTGCGCCCTGCAAACTGGCCAAATCCAATTGCTGAAAATGATGTAAAAAAGAATTTTCATAATCATAAGTCACAGCACCCGCAATCATCGAAACATCGTGACGCTGAATATAATTGTCCAATGTTGACAACCAGTTTTTGGTAACAACACAATCTGCATCAGTTGTGATTATCCAATCATTTTTAGCCAATTGTATTGCTGTTGAAATCGCATCTTTCTTTGGCGAATTCGAAATTCGAATATTCTTTATGACTGAAACCTGAAATGCTTCGCCAGTTCGCTGTGTGTCGGGTCTGCAATCTGCAATCTGCAATCTATAATCTGAATCATCATCAACCAGAATTACCTCAAAAAATTCCATCGGATAACTCAATTTTGAAAAACTGTCTAAGAGACTTGGCAGATTTTCCGCTTCATTCCGAAAAGGAACAATAATCGTGAATTTTGTTTTTGGCTCTAGCCAAAGAGAATCAAAGGAATTGACTTTGGTAAATCCATAGATTAGGGCAATTATTGACAGACAATATAGCAGCATAATTATGTATAAAACAAGAATCATTGTGTTATTTTAGTTTTGAAATTCATTACATAATAACTCCCAATAATAACTGGCAAAACTACATTCAAAAACCACATCAGCGTGCTTATAAAAACCACAATCCATTCGTTGATTCCTAATATTCCAAAGAAATAAACGGCAACACTTCCCTTGACAGCAAAGTCCAAAAACTGGAATGTAGGCAAAGAAGAAGCTAGAAAATATACACTCGCAATGGTTGCCATCATTGTCAAATAAGGCAAATCGACATCAAAAGCCAAGAACAAAAAATAATATTGATGTGAAAAAACCAAGTATCGGCAAACTGCCAAAAAGATATTTTTCTGATGAATGGTTTTCGGAATTTCATTGATTTTATGAATCAGTTTTTCGATGGAATACCCTTTGATATCTATTTTCTTCGAAAAAAATAAAATTCCAAAAAGCAAAAAACAAATTCCAAACAGAATTAGAACTGTTTTTGAAGTAATGATATTGTAATTGGCATTGAAATATAACAATCCAAATATACCAAAAACTACAGATAAAATCATTTGGATTCCGTTGCAAATCAAATTCAAAAATATAATTTTTTTGGTGGATTTTTTATCAAAAAACAATGCTTTTCCAGCATATTCTCCCAGACCGTTTGGAGTAAATAATCCAGCAGTCAAAGCACCTAGAACTTGCTTAGTGGATTCTAGCAAAGAAATTTTATGAAGATAAGAAACCAAATTCTGCCATTTCAAAATTTCGAAAAAGCGATTCAAAACACTCAACAACAAGATAAAGCTGATTCCAGCAATCGATTGGTTTTTTTTGAACAAAATGATGAATTTCTCCCAATCCAGTTTGTCGTTATTCGCCAATTGGATGTAAATAAAATAAAATGCACCGCCAACAATCAAAAGTTTGATAAGAAGTATGAGGAATTGTTTAGCTTTGTGGGATATTGAAATCATTGTTGCAAAGTAACAAAACTTTAAACTTTGAACTTTAAACTTTAAACAAATCTTTTGGCAAACGAACGCATCATATTAGGAATCGACCCTGGAACCACCATTATGGGTTTTGGAATCATAAAAGTAGTAGGAAAAAATATGCAATTTATTCAACTCAACGAATTGCAATTGTCTAAATATGACAACCATTATCAAAAATTGAAAATCATTTTCGAACGCACCATCGAACTAATTGACACACACAATCCTGATGAAATAGCGATTGAAGCACCTTTCTTTGGAAAAAATGTACAATCAATGTTGAAACTCGGAAGAGCGCAAGGCGTGGCAATGGCGGCGGGACTTTCGAGAGACATTCCCATCACCGAATACGAACCCAAGAAAATAAAAATGGCCATCACCGGCAACGGAAACGCTAGCAAGGAACAAGTTGCAAAAATGCTCCAACAACTTTTAGGCTTAAAAGAATTACCAAAAAATCTAGATTCTACCGATGGATTAGCGGCCGCAGTTTGTCATTTTTTCAATTCAGGAAAAGTGGTTGGTGCGAAAAGTTATACCGGTTGGGATGCTTTTGTGAAGCAGAATAGCCCCCTAACCCCCAAAGGGGGAAATAGTTTGTCGATTAATGTTCCTAAAAAGAATCAATAAGAATGTTATATTCAAAATACATTTCCAGTTTCACCTCCTCCCCTTCGGGGAGGTCGGGTGGGGCTATCTACATCCACATCCCTTTTTGCAAGCAGGCTTGTCATTATTGCGACTTTCATTTTTCAACTTCAATGAAAAAGAAAGACGAAATGGTTTTGGCCTTGGCTAAAGAAATTCAAATGAGAAAAAATGGGCTTCTCGACTCCGCTCGAAGTGACAAAGAGGAAATGATAGAAACCATTTATTTCGGTGGCGGAACACCTTCTACATTGCAGATTGCAGATTGCAGATTTTTGATTGAAGAAGTTTATAAGAACTACAAAGTTTCAGAAAATCCCGAAATCACGCTCGAAGCCAATCCCGATGATTTGTCTGAAGATTATTTGATTGCACTTTCAAAAATTGGAATCAACCGGCTATCTATCGGAATTCAATCTTTTTTTGAAGACGATTTAACGATGATGAATCGCGCCCATAATTCGGCGGAAGCAAGAAAATGTCTTGAAATCGCAACTCAATATTTCGACAACATTTCCCTCGATTTGATTTATGGAATTCCAGGAATGAGCAACGAAAAGTGGAAGAAAAACATTGAAACAGCGTTGAGTTATGGCATTCCGCACATTTCGAGTTATGCCTTGACGGTCGAACCCAAAACCGCTTTGAACAAACTTATCCAAACTGGTAAAATCGGAAAACCAAACGATGATTTAGCGCAAGAACATTTTCAGATTTTGGTCGCAACACTTGAAGCAAATGGTTTTATCCATTATGAATTGTCGAATTTCGGGAAAGAGAATTATTTTTCGAAGAACAATTCGGCCTATTGGTTGGGAAAAAAATACATCGGGATTGGTCCTTCGGCGCACAGTTATGATGGCATTTCCAGGAGTTGGAATGTTTCGAATAATGCTATTTATTTGAAATCTTTGGGTGAAAATAAATTACCCAACGAAATGGAAATTTTATCCAAAACCGACCGTTACAACGAATATATTATGACAGGATTGCGAACCATTTGGGGCGTTTCTTTGGATAGAATTTCGGACGAATTTGGAAACGAATATTCAGACTATTTGCAAAAGCAATCGCAGAAATTTATAAATGACGGTTTGCTTGAAATCGTCACTTCGAGTGTCCCGATGCAATCGGGAAGTATCGAGAAGATTCTAAAACCAACCAAAAAAGGAAAATTTTTGACGGATGGAATTGCGAGTGATTTGTTTTTTATTAATCCTATTTAGCAGTATTTTTTGAGAATATTATTTAAACTTGACTTGAAGGGTAATTTAATTTATCGAGGATAAATTTGTTTTTTTTAGTTGTATTGTAACATTTTGAAATCTATCGTATCAAAAGGGCAAATAACTAAAAAACAATTATTATGAAATCAATTAAATTATCTTTTGTACTTACGCTTTTTATTGCACTATTTTATTCTGAAAGTTATGCTCAAAGCAAGCCCTATTCTTTTGATGTAAAAGTTTCTGGAAAAGGAAATCAAGCCATTATTTTTATTCCTGGTTTTGGTTGTTCCTCGGAAGTTTGGAATGAGACCAAAATCAATTTTGAAAAAACGCACACTTGTTACACTCTGACAATGGCAGGTTTTGCGGGAACACCTCCACGGGACAATGCCACCTTCAATAACTGGGAAAAAGATATTGCAGATTTTATCAAACAAAACAAAATAAACAAGCCAATAGTAATTGGACACAGTATGGGCGGTGGGTTGGCAATGGCTATTGCTGCTGATTATCCTGAATTACTTTCGAAAATAATTGTTGTTGATGCGTTGCCTTGCTTGTCTGCAGTGTGGAATACTTCTTTTAAGTCAAATGCAAACAACGATTGTAGTGAAACAGTAAACCGAATGATGGCAGTATCTGAAGATCAATTTTATCAAATGCAAAAAATGATGATGCCTCAATTATTGGCAGATACTTCAAAACAAGATTTGGTTTTAAATTGGACAATAAAATCGGATAGAAAAACATTTGCCGAAATGTTTTGTGATTTTTCAAATACTGATTTGAGAGAAAAAATAGCTGGCATAATATGTCCAACATTAGTGTTGTTAGAGCCAAGTTTTGCCAATATAAAACCTGCAATGAACGATCAATACAAAAACCTTAAAACGGCTCAATTAGTCTATGCCACCAAAGGCTTACACTTTATAATGTACGATGATAAAGATTGGTATGACAATGAACTTAATACTTTTATAACCAAATAATTAATTAAAAAAAACATTAAAATGAAAAAACCATTTACAATTTCGATACTTGCGATGTCAGCAGGAATTGGCACCGCAATGGGTGTAGCATTAAAAGACACTGCAGTTGGATTTGCTATTGGCATAGCTATATTTGTAATGATGATTATTGCAAAAAAAACTAAAAAATCAAAAGACCTATAAATGGATTTTGAAGAAATATACAAAACCTATTGGCAAAGAATATTCCGTTTGTGTATGGGATACGTAAACGATCATGATTGGGCAAAAGATATTGCGCAGGAAACGTTTATAACCGTTTGGCAAAAATTACCAGATTTCAGAAACGAATCTTCAATAGGAACTTGGATTTTCCGGATAGCATCCAATCATTGTTTGCGACAAATTGAAAAACAAAATAGGATGGCTAAGTCTGATTTGCCGCTAGAATTAGAAGAAGTACCATCAATTAATAATGAACCAAAATATAATTTTTTGTATCAATGCATTGCTGAATTACCTGAGATTGACCGTTTAATCATTTCATTAGAATTGGAAGATATTAAACAAGCGGAAATAGCTTCTATTGTTGGTATTTCTGAATCAAACGTTAGAGTAAAGATTCACCGTATTAAAGAAAAATTGACTAAAAAATTTGAAAACTATGAACACTAATATTGATTTTAAAGAGTTATGGAACAAACAAAAAATGGATATTCCAGACCCCAAAGAACTATTTGAAAAAACAAAAGAATTCAAAAAGAAGAGTTTTCGAAAACTGCTTTTGGCAAATATTACTTTATTATTTACAACTGCTTTTTTATTGTTTATTTGGTATTATTATAAACCAGAATTCATCACAAGTAAGATTGGTATTGTATGCATAATACTTGCAATGTTTTTATATCTATTTGTTTATAATAAAATGGCAACTTTCTTGAAAAGTAATAATTATGAAATGGATACGTCACAACATTTACAACAATTACTAAAATTAAAAGAGAAAGAACGTTTTTTACAAACAACAATTTTGAATGCATATTTTATTTTGTTGAGTATTGGGATTTGTTTGTATATGTATGAATATACTTGTCGTATGACAATGCTTTGGGCAACAGTTACCTATGGCGTTACTTTGGCGTGGATTGCATTAAATTGGTTTGTTTTTAGACCCAAAACAATTAAAAAGCAACAAAAATCATTAAATGAATTAATTGAAAAATTTGAAAAAATAAACAATCAGTTAATTCAAAAATGATAATAAACAAGGAAAATTTTTAACGGATGGAATTGCGCGTGATTTGTTTTACTTAAATTTGGAATTGGATTAACCACTAAGAACACAAAGTAGGCACTAAGTTCGCTAAGCTTTGTGTCCTTAGTGCCTACTTTGTGTCCTTAGTGTTTAAAATAATTAAGTATGATTACAATCTCAACCGATAAAACAAAACTAAATATTCCCTTCATTCAAAACTTTTTGAAGGACATTTATTGGGCAGCTGGAAGAACTATTGACGAAGTGCAAACCACTATTGACAGTTCAGTTTGTTTTGGTATTTATTTAAATGATGTCCAAATTGGGTTTGCCAGAGTGGTCACAGATTATGTGGTTTTTGCTTATTTGATGGATGTTTTTATAGCTGAGGAACAGCGAGGAAAAGGATATTCTTCTATATTAATTGATGCAATGATGAAAGAACCGGTTTTAAAAGAGGTTAAAATTTGGCGATTGGCAACATCTGATGCCCACTATTTATATGAGAAATTCGGTTTTAAGGCATTGGCACATCCAGAAAAAATGATGGAAAAAATAACGATATGAACCTAGAAACCTACTACGAATATTGCCTTTCAAAAAAAGGAGCTACCGAACATTTTCCGTTCGATCACGATACTTTAGTTTTTAAAGTGGGTGGAAAAATGTTTGCGCTTTCTTCTTTATTGCAATGGGAAAAAGGCGAGCCTTCCGCAAATTTGAAGTGTAATCCCGATTATGCACAAGAATTACGCGGCCAATACGGCGACGTTCAGCCGGCATTTCATATGAGCAAAACACATTGGAATACGGTTGTCATAAACAACGAATTACCCGATAAATTTATCAAGGAATTGATAGATGATTCTTATGATTTGATTTTTAATAGTTTAACCAAAAAAACACAAGCAGAAATTCTTGAAATGGATTAATTCAAAACTTCGTGTATTTTTTGAAAAAAATTGTATTGAGAAGTAGAAAATTAGGCATTACTTTTGCTAAAAATTTCTGAACACAATTCAAATAAAATAATATGATTGATAATCTTAAAAAATTCTTAAACGAAGAGCAAGACCCAAAAGCCATCGAAAAAATCACTTCCAAACTGAATGATTTATTGATGAAAAACGAAGAAATAGGATACATCGCCGTGCAAAAAAAACCGGCTATTACCGTTTTCCCTGACAGTATCGTGGTCACCAATAAAAGAATCATCATTTGTCAGCCAAAAAATATGGGGCTTTCGATGAATTTTACTGATTTTACTTGGGACGAAATTGAAGGAACTTTTATGAAAGAAAACATTTTAGGTTCCGAATTTTCATTTTCGACGAAAACACAAATCCAAGTTTCTATCGATTATATCCCTAAAATTCAAGCTAGAAAGATTTCTACTTTCGCCAAAGAGCAATTGGATTTGTTGAAAAACCCTGTCGTTGCCGAAGAGGTTAAAACGGAAATTCCCGTATTTATACCAGAAGAAATCGAAGAAGTAGAAGCGGAAGAAGTGGTGAGTTTTGCTGAATTGATGCCCGCGGTTTCAAACTATACAGAACCGATTGCTGAAAACACAGCTACTGTCACAGAAAAGTTGTCAAGTGAATTATCGCAAGACGAACTTTTTGCCAAGCTTCAAAACTATAAAAAACTCCTCGATAACGGATTGATTTTACAAGGCGAATATGACGCTTTTAAAAAGCAAATTTTGAGTTATATGTAATTCAAACCCTATTTTCGACCAGAAGTCCTGATAAATTCTCATTTATCGGGATTTTTTTTGATATTTTGTTTGGTTGTGTAACATAAGTTACACTTGTAATTGTTTACTTGAATTACATTTAACCTATTAAATCAATGGGTTTTATTCTACTATAATTAAACCCATTCCTTTAGTAAGAATTCAAAATAGTAATCAAAACCTTTAACCATGAAAAAAATTATTTTACAATTTGGATTAGTACTCTTTTCGACCTTTGCTTTTTCGCAAGCGGGTCATATTATGCAGGGCGTCGGCGCTTTCAATATGTCGATGGGAGGCGCATCAACGGCGCAACCACTAGATATTTCTGGAGCATTGCAATGGAATCCAGCCTCTATTTCGGCATTCAACGACAAAATTATTAAGTTTGACATCGGACTATTTTATTCTTCACCCGAATTAAGTTCAAGTTTGCCTGCAGGAGCAATGGGACCTGGTTCTCCTGCTGTAAGCGGAACTACAAAAGATGATAGAGGAGTTTCTCCCATGCCCGCTTTAGCAATGGTTTGGGGGAAAGAAGGAAGCAAACATAGCTTTGGATTTTCTGCTTTTGGAATTAGTGGATTTGGTGTCACCTTTCCTGAAGAAACCAATAACCCATTGAGCTCAAGCTTTGACTCAACAAAAAATTCTAATCCTGTAAATTATCCGCAACAAGCGAGTGGTTTTGGCAGAGTAGAATCGGATTATATGTTGTTGCAAATAGGTTTAACTTGGGCCTATGAAATAACCGATAAATTATCCGTTGGTATCGAACCTACCTTCAATTATGGAACCTTAGAATTGATGCCTAACCCAACAGCAAATCCATCAATGGCAGGTTATCCATCGACTAATAAAGCATCAACTACTGGTTTTGGAGCACAATTTGGTTTGTTTTATGATACCAAAACTGGATTCAAAGCGGGCGTTTCCTATAAAACAACTCAAAATATGAGCGATTTTGAATTCGAAAACACCTATTTAGACAATACAACAGGCAGCAATAAATTCGATATGGATTATCCTGCTATTTTATCTTTCGGACTTGGGTATTCAAAAAGTGATTTTGATTTAGCCATGGATTATAGAATTGTAGATTATAAAAACACCAATGGCTTTTCGGAAACAGGTTGGACAGAAACAGCTTCAGTGAAAGGTTTCGGTTGGGATAATGTATCTATCTTTTCGGCAGGTATTCAATATAAAGGAATCGAAAAATTACCTTTGAGATTAGGCTATACTTACAGCTCAAATCCTATAAATTATGATGTAGCCTTTTTCAACATTCCAGCAACAGCCATAATTGCCAACGCATTCCAATTTGGATTTAGTTATAATGCCAGCAAAAATATTTCATTAGACGCAATGTATCACCACGGTGTGAGCGATGGAAAAACTTACGGACAAATCCTTAATCCAATGGCTATTTCTCCGTCTAATCCAAATGGCGCTATTCCTGCCTCTTATGTAGCTTATGATATGACAACCGATTTAATAATGGTCGGAATTTCATATAAATTTTCTAAATAACGAGGAATTCTTTTAGTTCAATTGATAGTAAAAAGCGGTTTCTATGGCAGAGCCGCTTTTTATTTTGGATTAAATTACATCGTTTGTTTCTGTTTTTCCACAAAATTATGCGCTTGAAGTTCTAATAATTCAGTTGCTTTTTGACGTTGCAAATCGTAGAGTTTTTTGTCCTGCGCAATGTCTTCATACACTTTATCATGCATCGATGCGCTAGTTTTTACCAACAAATCGCGCTGGTATTTGTCTTGCGCTAAAGTTGCTTTGAGTGCTGTTTCTAAATCTTCCAACTTATAATCGTATTCGCTTTTTGCCGCCAACAATTTGGCGATGATTGGCGAAGTTTCGATAGCCAAAAACAACAACATTATAAACAAAGACGGAATCAATGGCAGTTTATTCAACGCGTTGATTCGCGCCATTAAACCATCAAAACCTTCGATTATAGGTTGGGTTTCTGAAACTTTTTTGTCTAAATCAGCTTGAAGCGTAAGAGCTTTTTTATCGTTGACAGCAATTTTAGCCAAGTTGTTTTTTCGGATAGAATCCAGTTCGGCGGAAGCCAAATTATGTTTGGCTATTTTCTCTTTAAAAACGGGTCCTTTGCCTAATTTCATTGTACCTTTCGTTCCTTCGGCCTCAGAAATATAGGTTTCGTATAAAGTATTTACTTCTTTTTCTTTTAAAGCAATTTCTGCTTTCAACCTGTCAGTTTCTGCTTTGTTTTTATCTACATCCGATTTGAAATAATTGGCGACTTCTTTTTTGTTATTCAAAGCCATAGCATTTTTTTCTTTCAATAAAACAGTATTGATTTCCTTTTCGAAAATTTTTATTTCTAAGGGTTTCGAAATCACGATAGCAATGATTATTGCCAAAACAATTCGCGGACTGGCTTGCAAAAATTCGCTTTTGAAACGATCTCTTTTTCGAATAGTAGAAACAATAAATCGGTCTAAATTGAAAATCAACAATCCCCAAACAATACCAAATCCCATCGCAATAAACGGATTGTCGAAAACCGTGAACAGCGCATAAGAGCTGGCAATGAAAGCCATAACGGCAGTGAAGAAAACAGTGGCGCCAATACCTACATATTTGGTTTTTTCGCCTGCAGAGCAACCTTCGAGGAGATTTTTATCGGCTCCGGAACAGAGGATGAAAAATTGTTGTAGCATTTTGATTTTGATTTAGTGTGCCACTTTACGGGCACAGGAGTGATTGATTTTGATTGATTGTAATTAGTAGCCTAATAACGGAGAAAGTTACATTTTGTTGTTGGCAGTATCTTTATGTAAAAAAGCAAAGAGCCACGTTCTGGCGTGACTCGTTCTTTTAAAAAGACTAATGAAATTGAGAAATTTCTAGGTTTCAACCCTTGAAAATAGTATTATTTTTTCTTTAAAATAGTAACTAATAAAACGCCCCAAGACAAGATTAGTAACAAGCCGCCGATAGGAGTTACGAATCCAATGACTTTAAAATCAAAAGGAATAAAATGTCCGTTTGTAGCCAATAAATAGATTGAACCCGAAAAGAAAATCACGCCAATAACCACTAAATTATAAATTGTTTTCTTTGCTTTTTCTGCAAGGCTTGATAGCCCAATAAACAAGAGAAACAAGGCGTGGTACATTTGGTATTTAACTCCGGTTTCAAATGTAGCTAGTTCATCAATAGACAAAACTTTTTTTAAGGCGTGGGCGCCAAATGCTCCTAAGATGATCGCCAACATTCCAAAAATTGCAGCTGTAGAAATTATTTTTTTGTCCATTTTTTTTAGATTTTGTCTTGCAAAAGTATCGTATTCTGCCATAACTAAAAAAATAAATGCGATACTTTAATTGCAATACTATTTGGTTTCTTTTAGTTTTTAGTCAACTATCATTTGTTATAAATACAACAATTATGTATGTTTGTGTTAAATATATGCAAAATGAGAACAATTCTAATTATCGGCGCTGGAAGATCAGCCTCTTCCTTGATTCAATATCTTTTAAACAAATCAGATGAAGAGAATTTGCAGCTCCTTATTGGAGATTTATCATTAGAAACTGCACAGAATAAAACGAATAATCATCCCAATGCAACTGCCATTTCATTAGATATTTTTGACCAAATTCAAAGAAAAGAAGCCATTCAAAAAGCAGATATCGTCATTTCGATGTTGCCGGCACATCTACATATTGAAGTGGCCCGAGATTGTATCGCCTATAAAAAACATATGGTTACTGCTTCTTACGTAAGCGATGCAATGCAGGAATTAGATGTTTTGGCACAAGAAAACAATTTAATTTTTATGAATGAAATTGGTCTCGATCCCGGGATTGATCATATGAGCGCGATGAAAGTGATTGATGAAATCAAGGCTAAAGGAGGAAAAATGCTTTTGTTTGAATCCTTCTGTGGTGGACTAGTTGCCCCAGAATCGGATACGAATTTGTGGAATTACAAATTCACTTGGGCCCCACGAAATGTAGTTCTTGCCGGACAAGGCGGCGCTGCAAAATTTCTTCAGGAAGGAACTTACAAATACATTCCCTATTGCAATTTGTTCCGCAGAACCGAATTCCTTGAGGTTGAAGGTTATGGTAAATTTGAAGCCTATTCGAACCGTGATTCCTTGAAATATTTGGATGTTTATGGATTGAATGACGTATTGACTTTGTTCAGAGGAACCATTCGCAGAGTGGGTTTTTCCAAAGCCTGGAATATGTTTGTGCAACTCGGAATGACCGATGATAGTTATGTAATGGAAGGTTCCGAAACTATGAGTTATCGGCAATTCGTGAATTCATTCTTGCCCTATCACCCGACTGATTCTGTCGAAATCAAGATGCGTTTGATTCTGAAAATTGATCAAGACGATATTATGTGGGACAAATTGCTAGAATTGGATTTATTCAATCCCGACAAATTAGTAGGTTTAAAAGATGCCACTCCAGCTCAAATTCTCGAAAAAATCTTGAGCGATAGTTGGACATTGCAACCCAACGACAAAGATATGATTGTGATGTATCATAAATTTGGCTACGAGCTGAACGGCAAAAAACTTCAAATTGATTCCAAAATGGTTTGCCTTGGCGAAGACCAAACCTATACTGCAATGGCAAAAACTGTCGGCTTACCCGTTGCAATGGCAACCTTGTTAATCCTAAACGGAAAGATAAAAACTCCCGGAGTGCAATTGCCGATTCGAGAAGAAGTGTATTTGCCTATTTTGAAAGAATTAGAAGAATATGGGGTTGTATTCAAGGAGGAAACGGTTCCTTATTTAGGATATAATGCTTGAAAAATATTTTGGACTAAACAAAAAATCCGTTCACTCAGTTAAGAATGAACGGATTTTGAATTTTTCTTAGTGACTTCGGGCCTTTGCGGCAAAAACCTACTTACTCATTTCCACAAAATATTTAAAAAACAACGGAATCGTCTCAATTCCTTTGAGGTAATTAAATATTCCGAAATGTTCATTTGGCGAGTGAATGGCATCGCTGTCTAGTCCAAATCCCATCAAGATGGTTTTGCTTTTTAGTTCTTTTTCGAACAAGGCGACGATTGGAATACTTCCTCCGGAACGTACTGGAATGGCTGGAACTCCAAAGGTTTCGGTGTAGGCTTTATTGGCGGCTTTGTAACCAATGCTGTCCGTTGGTGTTACATAACCTTGTCCGCCGTGATGCGGTTTTACTTTTACTTTCACTCCTGCTGGAGCAATGCTAATGAAATGTTTGGTAAACAATTCGGTGATTTCTTCCCAATCTTGATTCGGAACCAATCGCATCGAAATCTTGGCGAAAGCCTGACTCGCAATAACAGTTTTAGCACCTTCTCCAGTATATCCGCCCCAAATTCCGTTTACGTCAAGTGTTGGTCGGATAGAATTTCTTTCATTGGTTACATAGCCTTTTTCACCATAGATATCATTCAAGTCTAATGCTTTTTTGTAGTTTTCTAAATTGAAAGGTGCTTTGGCCATTTCGGCTCTTTCTTCCAATGATAATTCTTCGACTTTGTCATAAAAACCAGGAATGGTTACGTGATTATTTTCGTCGTGAAGCGAAGCAATCATCTTTGCCAAAACGTTAATGGGATTAGCAACAGCACCACCATACAATCCAGAATGTAAATCGCGATTGGGTCCCGTTACTTCAACTTCTACATAACTCAAACCACGCAAACCTGTGGTAATTGAAGGTTGTTGGTTCGAAATCATTCCGGTATCAGAAATTAATATGACGTCATTTTTGAGTTTTTCATGATTGCGCTCTACAAACCAACCCAAACTTTTAGAGCCTATTTCTTCTTCGCCTTCAATCATAAATTTCACGTTGCAAGGCAATGTATTGGATTGAATCATATATTCGAATGCTTTCACGTGTATAAACATTTGACCTTTGTCATCGCAAGAACCACGAGCAAAAATGGCGCCATCAGGATGAATTTCGGTTTTTTTGATCACAGGTTCGAATGCTGGAGAAGTCCATAATTCGATAGGGTCGGCGGGTTGTACATCATAATGTCCGTAAACCAAAACGGTCGGCAAGTCCTTATTTATTGTCTTTTCGCCATACACAATTGGATTTCCAGGCGTTTCGCATAGTTCTACAAAATCGCAACCGGCTTGCTCTAAACTAGCTTTTACAGCATTGGCAGTAGTGATAATATCTTGATGGTAAGCTGGATCGGCGCTAACAGAAGGGATTTTTAATAATTCGATTAATTCGTCGATGAAACGATTTTTGTGTTCATCAACGTATGATTTTATGGTTTCCATAATTTGATAATTTTTAGAGTTTCAAAAGTACAAAAAAGACCTTGAATATTTTTTAATAAATTACTTTGAAAGTTAGAACTTATGCTTATATTTGCACTCACATTTTCGCGGATATGGTGAAATTGGTAGACATGCCAGACTTAGGATCTGGTGCCGCAAGGCGTGTAGGTTCGAGTCCTATTATCCGCACTTTTAAAATGCAATTATCTTAATATTAGATAGTTGCATTTTTTAGTTTATAGAGTTGCCCGACTATTGCCCGACAATTCTAAAAACAATAAAAAAATTATATATTTGTAATAGGTTTACGATGCCTATTTTAAACCAACGTTTGAACAACGTAAAACGGTAGCCTGAACAACTACCGTTTTTTATTTCAATTTATTTTTATTTTAGCGTTGTGATTAATATATAAATATTAAACAGAAAGAATTCCCCAACTGCTATTGAATTCTTATTCCTTTTTTTGTTTTGTAATATTATGGCTTTAGGTCGAAAAATAAATACGACACAGAAATCGTTAAATTCTTCAAATTAAAAAAGGGCTGCTATAGGCTTATGTTGTCTGTAAACATTGTAATCTAAAAATTGCTTTTTTTTGCGACATATAAACTAGTTTTATAAAAAACCCTAAAACTTTTCAAAAAATAAATTCATTAAAGAGACCCCCTCCCCCTATAAAATAAACTTTCTCGGTTAATTTTTTGCTCTGTATTCGGGGGTATTACCTTGTGTCTAAACATTTCTCACTGTTTTAGGATTGTTAACACTTCCGCACCATTATGGTTATAATTAAAGCCAAAAATTTCAAAAGACTAAAAATGTAATATTGGTCATAAATACCTGTATTTTGGTTATTACCTTAATTGATAAACTTTGCACTTTTGCATCATACAATATTGAATATATATCATTACAATAAATAATAAAATTTGTTGTTAAATAATTGCTAAGTAGGTCTAGTTTGGTATAAGTACGAGATTTAGTCTAAATCATTAATTAAAAAATGAAAAATGAAAAAATTAGTAATGATTGCTTTATTAGCAATAGGATTAAGTGTAAATGCTCAAGAAACAATTTATGCCGAAGCAAATGAAAATGGTGTTTGTACAAATTTAAAAACAGGCGAAGTCATAAACTCGGAATTAACTTCAAAATTTATAATTGATTTTAAACTAGGTGTTGTCACCCTTACCATCGAAAATGGTCAAGTAATGTATAATATTACTGAAAAATATGATTATAAATGGTATGATGTTAATGGAAAATTAATCAATGATAAAATAGTAATGTGTTCTAACGAACTTCAAAAAATAAAAATTTGCTATTCTGATGATGTTAATGACCAAGGAATTATTGGATATACCGAAATGCCCGAACAAGAATTTGCTTATTATGTTTATAAAATAAAACCCACTAAAACTAAAAATTATGCTACAGTCAAAAAAATGAAAAAAAATCAAAAATGAAAAAAGTACTTTTTTTTGCAATAGCACTATTTAGTTTAAATAGCAATGCTCAAGACCTCATTATTGGTGAAAATATCAATAATGGAACAATTGCAAATATCCTAACGGGTGAGGAAATATCCAATAATAATTGTATTTGTGTTGAAATTAATTCCAAAACTTCAACTATCGAAATTACTACTTTTGATGTAGTGAAAAAGTATCATATCGATAGAGCCGAATTTAATGGCGATGGATATAATAATTATTTTTGCTCAAATAACCAAGGCCAAAAAATAGAAGTTAGTACAAGCTTGTATGCAATAAGTGTATTATATGACCAATATTTATTAGCCTTTGCGGAATACCCATTCTATATTCAAATGGAAAATAATGAGAAATTTGTCAATAGTCCATACTATATTAATGAAATGGGTATTTCAAAATAAACACAATAAAATAACCATTAAACCTAAATTCATTTTTACTTTTTTTGAGTATTACTAGTATTACTCAATTATATTCATAGAAAATGATTAAACCACTTTGTGTTTGAAGTTTCTACAAAATATAGAATTAATACCTAAAATAGTCTCTAATCTTCCTAAGAATTTGCTGCGTATAGTCTTTCAGTTTTGTTAAAGTTTTTTTAGTTAATAAAAAATTTACATTATATTGATATATAGTGTATTGAATAAAGTATTTTAACATATTTTTATATCGAAAATAATTTAGAATTTAATAATTCTCATACCAATTTTTGTAATGAAAAAAAAATCACTTATGTTAACATTAATACTGGCATTCCTAGGCTTTGTTTTGATGGGACTTTCCATCTATTTTTTCTTCAATGGAAGTTTTGATGCCAATGAAAAAGTAGATCTTGCCGAAAAGGAACTTGAAAAGGCAAATAAAAAAATTGAACGTTTAAATCAAGAATTAAGTGAGAAAACTAGGAAGATTTTTGAATCTGAAAAAAATATCAAAAATTTTACTTCAGAACCCTTTGGGCATCCCAAAGCACATAATATCCCTGTTTTAGAAATTACGAGTGTTGATCTTGGCGAAGGCGTGACAGTAGAAGGAAACAAAAAAAAGGTTCATCGATTAATGTACAGCCATCAAATTAGGTTTATAATTATGAATATTGGCAAAAACGCACTGAAGGATGTAATTTTTTCTATCAAAGATGTTTATAACGAACCAAAAGAAAAAGGAAAAACGAAGAAAACCAAGGGAGAGCTTGATTTCATGAACCGCCCAATTGACAACGAAGATATTGGCTCTTATGACAACATTGAGATTCATACTTTGAATCTTAAATCGAAAAAACTGATTTACTCAAGCAACCTTCCAAGTAGTTTTGGATTTGGCAATTATTGTTATGATGTCATTGTGGAATGGGCCGATGGTTCATATCAGATGCAAGTTGAAATTGAAGAAATAGATGGCAAGTTGAAATTTAAATATGAATTTTACAATGTGAATGGAGAGCCTATTGACTTGAAAAAGTTAACCACCGTAAATTGAAATGACAAGAAAACTCCATAAATCAAAAAAGCTCCCCACAAAGTGGACAGCTTTTCATTGGTCTAACTACTAAACCGTGCTACGAGTTACAAAGTCGTAGCGAAAACAACACAACTATTTTAGATGCTTTTATGGGGCAAAAAAGCGATTCATCTCTGAATCGCTTCTCCCCAATTTAGCGGTCTGGACGGGACTCGAACCCGCGACCCCATGCGTGACAGGCATGTATTCTAACCAACTGAACTACCAAACCTCTGCTTTATTGCGGTTGCAAATATACTATAGATTTTTGTTTCTACAAGTGTTTATTCAAAAAACATTTGATATTTTTTTGCCGTTTTATCCAAAGTTTTGTTTTTCAACCAAATATGTGGTCAATATTTTATCAAAACTATCGGCAACACCTACCGGAACGTACTTAATTTTGTTCTGGGAACAGGTCAAAGCCAATTTTTTGAAGTAATTATGGACTCCTTTTTCATATTCTTCCTTCACATTATCGGCAAAAATGTTTACCTCATCTCCTGTTTCAAGGTCAATAAACTTTCTTGGCGCGTTATCAAAATCGAAATTCAACTCGGTTTTATTGTCGATGACGTGAAATAAAACTACTTTGTGTTTGTTGTGTTTCAAATGTTGCAAGGCAGTAAATAAGGCTTCTTCATTGCCTCCTGAAGCTTCGGGATGAAACATATCGGTAAAAAGAATAATCATCGAGCGCCGATGAATTTTTTCGGCTATTTGATGCAAAAAGGTAATGGTATCTGTTCTTTTTTGAACTTTGGGTCGCTCTAGTAAATTTTCAAGCGCATTCAATATCATTCGATGATGGCGATCGCTACCCTTTTCTGGCGAATAATATTCATAGGAATCTGAAAACACACTTAAACCAATAGCATCGCGCTGTTTCTTTAGAATATTCATCAAAACTGCCGAAGCCAAAACCGAAAAACCTATCTTATTTTGGTAAAATAGTTCTTTGTTGTCCAATTTTGGATAATGCATCGACGAGGAATTATCGATAATAATATGACACCGCAAATTAGTATCTTCCTCAAATTTTTTGGTGTAGAGTCTATCGGTTTTAGCAAACAATTTCCAGTCGATATGTTTGGTACTTTCGCCCACATTATACACTTTATGCTCTGCAAATTCAGCCGAAAAACCATGAAAAGGACTTTTGTGCATCCCCGAAATAAAGCCTTCCACAATTTGATTCGCCAACATTTCAAGATGCTGGAAACTGGAAATTTTTTCTATTTGGGATTCGATCTTCATATACCAAATGTATTAAAAGATTGAATGATTAAAAAATTTAAGACTATAAAAAAAGGCTTGACTTTCGTCAAACCTATCTTTAAGAATAATGATCTTTAGTTTACAACAAAGCGTCTAAACTGTCTGCATATGTTTGTTTAGGAGCAACTCCAACTTGTTTTCCTACTACTTCTCCATTATGAAAAACCAACACAGTTGGAATGTTTCTCACGCCATATTTGGCAGCGAATTCTTGATTTGCATCAACATCTACTTTACCTACGACTACTTTACCTTCATATTCTTCGCCAAGTTGATCAATGATTGGGCCAACCATTCTACAAGGTCCACACCAAGCTGCCCAAAAATCTACCATAACTGGTTTGTCTGATTTCAACACTACTTCTTCAAAAGTAGCATCTGTAATTGCTAATGCCATATTTTTATTTTTTAAAATTTGATTTTCTGTACTGCAAAGATACGGAAACATTTGAGTTGGCTACCCAAACTTGCATTGCATTTGCCTATTTATAAATTGGTTTAATTTATCCATTTAGTTGTCTAAAAAATCGAAAACCAGCCCGCGCGCGCTGTTCAAATGTGAAGCGTGGCTGGTCTTATTGGTGCAGAAATAATTAAAATAATACAACTTTTGTTAATTTTTTATTGCCTTTTATTCCTATATTATAGCATTTTTTCTATAATTTGCAGCAGCAATTTTAACGTTGTACAATCTGCACTTGCAGAGGTTGCCAGTAGTGGCACGGGGCGTTAAAGATTGCTTTTTTTGTTTATAAATCCATCTATTCTGAATTTATTGATTTTTAACTCAAACTTTTTTTGGAATAATAGTTTCATTTTTTGTCGAATAATTCTTAAGCCCAAAAAGGAATGTATCTTTTATACTTTCTTGAATTGCTTGACGGATCATCATCTTTAATCAATCCTTCATTTAAAGTCTCTTTAATTATTCGTGAGGCAATAGCTGAATTCTGTTCTTCTATTTGAAAACGCTCTCTTAAGCTTTGGTTTGTCATTATGTCATTCGAAACATATCGCAAACAAGCATGTTGGTAACAAGCTCTTACTTTATCTTTCTTGTCTAAATTATTAAGGTCTTTATAGCTAAACATCGTAACTCTTGTCCGCTTTTCAGAAATAATAAAATCAACAGCTGGCAATTGGTACATTTCATTATAAAAAATCACTTTATCAATCCCACTTCCTTTTTCTTCACACATACCAAATCTTCGCAATACATCAGCTAATCTTTCATTTCTTGATATATATTCATCAATAAATCGTTGTGGTGTTATTAATGGAAGTCCTGGATTTGAAATTTCAATTCTATCGGAAAATATCTCTATCATTGGAAACCCTTTTTCACTAAAGTCTTGATGAATAATAGCATTTGCCACAAGTTCCCTTATTGCGATTTCAGGATACATTCTAGATTCACTTCGTAAAGCTCTACCTATTTCCTCATTTGCTGGAAGTTGACCGTTAATCCAATCGATTAACCCTTCAAAACCTACTGCATACCCTCGTTTTCCTATTTGTTCTCTAACCGTATCAATCTTGTTGCTTCCTTTGTAAACAATAACGCGAACGGCTTTTCTGCCTACTTCTTCAAATTCGTCTAGATTTTTAGCTAATAAAATTGCTCCTAATTTTGTTATGTCATACAGCTCTTTGTTCCTTTTTATAAATTTCTCAGAAACAAATTTTTCAATAACTGCTTCTTGATTGTTAGGATAAGGCAGTTTTAATAAATCAAAATAAGTTGGTGTGTTAAGCAAATTAATAACTTCGCTGGAAGTTAGCTTTTGCTTTATTAGTATTTCTTCTAAAGGTTTAACAGGCTCTTTTCTCCATATTTTAGCTTCTTTTTCTGGAAACTCATTTAGGTTTCTTGTATAACTTGATATCCTTATATAGGACTTATGAAGAAAACTTATAGGTCTATTTACCGAACTTGGAATAATTAGTAATGAGATATTTATATCCTTTGTGTATTCAAAATAGTGGGTTCTAAAATCAATTTTAGGTTCTAGCCTATTTATTAACCAACTTTCAATATCTTCTTTGCCTTTTTTAGCTGTTTTAATATTAAAAGTTGTTCCTATTATTTTATGTGTTTTATCTTCTATTCCATACACAAGATAACCAAATGGTTGATTATGCAAACAAGCTCCGTTAGCTAATGCAGCTATTCGTTCTCCTATTTCTTCTGCTGAATGATAGTTATATTTAAATTCAACCCATTCACTCTCTCTAGGTTGTTTTACCAAATCATTTACTATATTTATTAACTTTTCTTCCTCCATAATCAAATAACCGTCAAATAAACTTTCCTTTATTTATAAGGGGTTCGTGTAAATATATTGCTTCTTTATCAAATAACCATCAAATAAGATTTGTAAGTCTTCAAACTAATTTGAACTTTTGCTAAGAGAGTATTTCTTTTAATAATTCAAAAGTAAGTATTTTAATTCAACTTAAAATTAAGTTGCAACTTCTCTAATTCGAATAAAAGTTCATTCGAAATCTTTACTTTCAATTTGCGGCTGGGCATCGAAATCCGAGTAATCACTTTGGTTTCCTCTGCTGCCGATTCAACCGAAGCAGTAGGCTCGCCCATATCCATTTCCTCTTCTTCAGAAAAATCGTCTGCAAAAATTACGGCCTCATCCGGAATTTCATCTTCGAACAAGTCTGTGTTTGTGCTTTCTTCTAATTTTGGAACATTGACCAACATTTCGCCCGGTTTCCTTGCGGATTCGAGCTCTATAACATCAAATGTGACTGCATTATTCCCCTTATTGGCCTGAAAAACGGCACTCATTTTAGCTATCAATTCTGGATTCAAGTCTTTGACATCCAAAAAAACACTGACTCTTTTGGCAAAATTTTCGAACACATCCTGCAGCATTTTAAATTCAGAAAACTGAATCTTAGGCTCCCCTTTTTTTCCAGTTTCTTTATCTGGCCAACCTTCTTTAATTAATACTTTTATATAGGTAAAACTATTGGGAATTAAATAATGACGGTATTTCATATACTCTTCTCCAAAAATTTTGAACTCGTAACTTTCGTCGTACCCTTCGAGATTAAAAATAGCCCAGCCCTTGCCATTCTTGGCAATTCGGTGTTGAACATTACTAATTATTCCGCCAAAAGTTAAATTCTTGTTCACAAATTGGTTCAAATCTTTGAGCGACTCCAGCCTAGAATTGCAAAAATATTTCATCTCATATTTGAAATCATCCAAGGGATGTCCTGAAATATAAATCCCGACCACTTCTTTTTCTTTGGCGAGTTTTTCCATGGTACTCCAATCTTCACATGGAGGCACAACAGGTTCGGCAATTTGCACATCGCTGCTTTCGCCAAACAAACTCACCTGCGATGAATTTTCGTTTTCCTGAAACTTCGCTCCATAGCGAATGGCCTTTTCATAAAACGTAATTCCATCGCCGTCATCGTGGAAGTATTGTGCTCGAGTCACCCCGGTAAAGGAATCAAAACCACCAGCCAAAGCTAGATTTTCTAATGCTTTTTTATTCGCCGCACGCAAATCGATACGTTTGGTCAAATCAAAAATCGATTTGTATTTTGTGGTTTTTCTGTTCTCGACAATGGTCGCCACGGCTCCAGAACCCACTCCTTTTACCGCTCCCATCCCGAAACGAACGGCATAATCGTCATTTACTGTGAATTTATAATAGGATTCGTTTACATCAGGCCCCAAAACCTTCAATCCCATTCGCTTACATTCCTCCATAAAAAAGGAGACTTGCTTGATATCACTCATATTATTCGACAAAACTGCTGCCATATATTCGGCTGGATAATTCGCTTTCAAATAAGCCGTTTGGTAGGCAATCCAAGCATAACAAGTAGAATGCGATTTGTTGAACGCATATTCCGCAAAGGCTTTCCAGTCGTTCCAAATTTTTTCTAATTTGTCTTTGGCGTGTCCTTTTGCCATCGCTTGCGAGATGAATTTGGGTTCCATTTTCGCCAACACATCAATCATCTTTTTCCCCATTGCTTTACGCAAAACGTCAGCATCACCTTTGGAGAAATCTGCCAATTTTTGGGACAAAAGCATTACCTGTTCTTGGTAAACGGTGATTCCATAGGTATCTTTTAATAATTCTTCGCAATCGTCCAAGTCATATTCTATAGGCTCTTCGCCATTTTTCCGTTTAATAAAACTCGGAATATACGCAATTGGTCCCGGGCGATACAGCGCATTCATCGCAATCAAATCAGGAAAAACCGTAGGCTTCAATTCCTTCATATATTTTTGCATTCCTGGGCTTTCATATTGGAAAATCCCCACCGTTTCACCCCGTTGAAAAAGCTCGTAGGTTTTGGCATCATCAATCGGAAATTCGTCTGGATTCAGATCAATATTGCTTCTGTATTTGACCAGTTTTACAGTGTCTTTAATCAATGTTAGGGTTTTCAGACCCAAGAAGTCCATCTTCAACAAACCCGCACTTTCTACCACCGAGTTATCAAATTGTGTGACAAATAAATCCGAATCTTTGGCGGTTGCCACTGGCACAAAATCGGTTATATCACTAGGCGTAATAATCACCCCACAAGCGTGAATTCCAGTATTTCTAAGGTTTCCCTCTAAAACTTTGGCTTGCTGAATGGTTTCTCCACCTAAATCGTCTTCATTGGCCAGACCAATTAATTCCTTTATTTTTTCAAATTCCTCAGGCCGAACTGTCTTCTTGATTAACTCTTCTTTTTCGTTCAAAAAACGAGCTAAATTCCATTTGGACGGCATCATCCCCGGAATTAATTTGGCTATTTTATCTGCTTCGAATAAAGGCAAATCCAACACACGAGCCGTATCGCGAATTGCCGATTTGGTGGCCATTTTACCGTAAGTGATAATCTGCGCTACTTGTTTTTGACCGTATTTTCGAATCACATAATCCATTACGCTGCTACGTCCTTCGTCATCAAAATCGATATCAATATCGGGAAGTGAAACCCTGTCCGGATTCAAGAATCTTTCGAAAAGCAGATTGTACATCAACGGGTCGATATTGGTGATTTTCAAACAATAGGCCACCACCGAACCTGCGGCAGAACCCCGACCAGGACCTACAGAAACCCCCATTTTTCGAGCCTCGGCGATAAAGTCTTGCACAATCAAGAAATAACCCGGATAACCTGAGTTGGCAATAGTCATCAATTCGAAATCCAATCGTTCCTGAATTTCTGGAGTAATTTCCTTGTACCTTAGCTTTGCACCTTCAAAAGTAAGGTGTTTCAAATAGGCATTTTCGCCTCGAACTCCACCATCGATGGCATCTTCGGGAACATTAAATTCTGCTGGAATCTCAAACTTTGGAAGCAAAACTTCACGAGCCAAGTTGTAAATTTCAATTTTTTCGACAATTTCGGAAATATTCAAAATCGCTTCCGGCAAATCATTGAAAAGTTGCTTCATTTCCTCGCCTGACTTGAAATAATATTCCTGATTGGGCAAGCCAAAACGATAGCCTCGTCCACGACCTATTGGCGTAGATTGTTTTTCGCCTTCTTTTACACACAATAAAATATCGTGCGCATTGGCATTATCTTTCTCTATATAAAAAGTATTATTGGTTGCCACAATTTTGACCCCGTGCTTTCTTGCCAATGAAATTAAGGCTTCATTTACACGATTTTCGTCTTCCTGATTGTGACGCATTACTTCAATATAAAAATCGTCGCCAAATTCTTGTTTCCACCACAGCAAGGCTTCTTCGGCTTGGTTTTCGCCCAAATTCAAAATCTTACTAGGAATTTCACCATAGAGATTTCCCGACAGAACAATGATGTCTTCTTTGTATTGTTGAATGACTTTTCGGTCTATTCTGGGCACATAGTAAAAACCTTCGGTGTGCGCAATGGAGGACATTTTAGCCAAATTATGATAGCCTTTTTTATTCTTTGCCAAGAGCACAATTTGATAGCCATTATCTTTGACGGACTTATTTTTATGGTCTTCGCAAACAAAAAATTCACAACCCACAATAGGCTTCATTGGAACTTCGGTTGGTTCTTCGCCTTTTTCTACGGCTTCCTTATTTTTAGTTTCGGCCGCTTTATTATGATATAAAATATCACGAACAAAGTGAAAAGCCCCCATCAAATTGGCGTGATCGGTCATTGCCACTGCAGGCATTTTCTGTTGTGAAGCCGCTTTGACTAAGGCAGCAACACTAATGGTCGATTGCAAAACCGAAAACTGAGTATGGTTGTGTAAATGCACAAAATCAGTGTCGATTAAACTTTGTCTGTTATCCGAAAGTTCCTGTTTCGAAATGGTTGCCGTTTGCTTACCCCCTAATTGCTGACGAATTTTATCGGATGCTTCCTTTAGATTAATGTGCTGCAATCCGATAAGTTGAATTTCTCTGGGATTTTTTAATTGAAAATCCTCGAAATATTCCTGTTCAACTTCTAGTTCCTGCTTGGTAAAAACTTCGGTACGAATCAATTCGAAAAAGCAACGCGTGGTTGCCTCGACATCGGCAGTAGCATTGTGTGCTTCTGCAAAAGGTTTGTTGAAAAGATATTGGTGTAATTCTGTTAATGTTGGTAGTTTGAATTTTCCACCACGACCTCCTGGCAATTTCAATAAGGAGGCGGTCACCTCGGTACAAGTGTCCAGAATTGGCATCGAACTCATTGGACTTTCGACACCCAATCTATAAAATTCGCAACCCATAATATTGACATCAAAACCTAGATTTTGACCCACAATAAATTTGGCTTTCGATAAAGCAATATTGAATTTTTCTAAAACTTCGGCTAATGGAACACCTTCGGCTTGCGCCAATTCAGTCGAAATACCGTGAATTCTTTCGGCATCATAAGGAATATTAAATCCCTCAGGCTTGACCAAAAAGTCCTGATGTTCGATGACTCTACCCATATCATCGTGTAACTGCCAAGCAATTTGAATACATCTTGGCCAGTTGTCTGTATCAGAAATAGGTGCGGTGTATTTTTTAGGTAAACCTGTAGTTTCGGTATCGAATATTAAGTACATAAGCCTCACCCCAGCCCTCACCAAAGGAGAGGGAGCCAAAACTTGAAAAGTTTTTGACTGGTTTTTTTAACTGGTTATAAACGTTTTAAAATTAATAGTGAATTCAAATAATGAAATTCAAATTTAGATTTTTTTAGACGAAAACCTTTTGGAAGTTATTAACAAAAGACAAAACCTAAAAATGATATAATTCATTAAAATCTAGTACTTGGATGTCGTAGTATTTTATCAAAAAAAACGATTCTTTCTCTACTAAAAAAAGCGATTTTAGGAGTCATTTTTTCAAATAAAAACCTAGAAAAGCAACTTTATCAAACAATTGAATAAAACCAATCACAGCCTAATGATTGTAGATTATGAATCATATTTTACTTGTCAATAAATATTTTTCAACAAAAACAGCTATTTTAAATATAATTTTGATAAAATCGCAAACCTAAAAATCAGTAGAATTCGAACCTACCGTAAAGACTGGACTAAAAATTAAAGTCGAAATAAAAGTAGCCCAGTGCAACCCAATCTAAAAAATAGACACTGGATGCTGTCGTAAAACCATTTTGGGCATCGTATATAAATAAATTATACACATTGACCACTACTATTCTTTTATTAAATTTGCTCCCATTGTTTTAAAAAACCAGAAACACATTTAAAAAATAGTTAAAATGAGTACTACATTATTCGACAAAGTATGGGATTCGCACGTGGTGCGTCAAATTGAAGATGGACCGGACGTGTTCTTTATCGACCGTCATTTCATTCACGAAGTTACGAGTCCTGTTGCTTTTTTAGGCTTGAAAGAAAGAGGAATTTCGGTTTTATACCCAGAACGCACTTTTGCAACAGCCGATCACAACACACCAACTATAAACCAACACTTGCCGGTTGAAGACGCTTTGTCTGCCAATCAGTTGAAGGCTTTGGAAGAAAACTCTGCAGAATATGGCATTAGCCACTGGGGTTTAGGAAATCAAAAAAATGGAATTGTGCACGTGGTAGGTCCTGAAAACGGAATTACTTTGCCGGGTGCCACCATTGTTTGTGGCGATTCACACACTTCTACTCACGGCGCTTTCGGAGCAATTGCATTCGGAATTGGAACTTCTGAGGTAGAAATGGTGCTTTCTACGCAATGTATTATGCAGCCAAAACCTAAAAAAATGCGCATCAACGTAAACGGTGAACTTCAATTGGGAGTGACTCCGAAAGACGTGGCGCTTTATATCATTTCGAAATTATCAACTTCTGGTGCTACAGGATATTTTGTAGAGTATGCTGGAGGTGTTTTCGAAAATATGACAATGGAAGGTCGTATGACGGTTTGTAATTTGACTATCGAAATGGGTGCTCGCGGCGGAATGATCGCCCCTGACCAAACCACTTTCGATTATTTGGAAGGTCGTTTATATGCGCCAAAAGGAGAAGCTTGGGACAAAGCAGTTGCCTATTGGAAAACATTGAAAACCGATGCCGATGCTACTTTCGACGAAGAAATTACTTTCTCCGCTGCAGATATTGAGCCAATGATTACTTACGGAACCAATCCTGGTATGGGATTAGGCATTTCTAAAAGTATTCCGGGAGCAAAAGATGTTGCCGAAGGCGAAGAAACTTATGTAAAATCTTTGGCTTATATGGGTTACAATCAAGGTGAAGCGATGATTGGAAAACCAATTGATTACGTATTCTTGGGAAGTTGTACCAACGGCCGAATTGAAGATTTTAGAGCTTTTGCCTCGATTGTAAAAGGAAGACAAAAAGCGGCAAACGTAACCGCTTGGTTGGTTCCAGGTTCACACGTGGTCGAAGCACAAATCAAAGAAGAAGGAATTCTCGATATTTTAAACCAAGCCGGTTTTGTATTGCGTCAGCCGGGATGTTCGGCTTGTTTAGCGATGAATGATGATAAAGTTCCTGCCGGAAAATATGCGGTAAGTACCTCCAACAGAAACTTTGAAGGTCGTCAAGGTCCAGGTGCAAGAACTTTATTGGCAAGTCCGTATATGGCTGCTGCCGCTGCTGTTACAGGCGTTTTGACCGATCCAAGAGAGCTTATTTAAAAGATTTCAGAATGTAGATTAACGATTTTTGATTTCAGATTTCACCCAATTTACATATTTATAAACATAATTTTACAAAATACATTTTACAAATTTTTTAGCGATTAAAGATTTATTTTCAATAAGGAAAATCAAAAATCAAAAATCGTTAATCAAAAATCACAAATCAAATGGCTTACGATAAATTTAATATACTTACAAGTACCGCAGTTCCACTTTCTATAGAAAATGTAGATACGGATCAAATTATTCCTGCTCGTTTTTTGAAAGCGACAGAACGTGTTGGTTTTGGCGACAACCTTTTCCGTGACTGGAGATACAATAATGACGGTTCTCCAAAAACTGATTTCGTTTTAAATAACCCAACTTATAGCGGAAAAATCCTTGTTGGCGGAAAGAACTTTGGTTCTGGTTCTTCGAGAGAACACGCGGCTTGGGCGGTTTACGATTACGGATTTAGAGCGGTAGTTTCTAGCTTTTTTGCTGATATTTTCAGAAATAACTGTTTGAATATTGGCGTTTTGCCAGTTCAGGTAAGCGTTGAATTTGCAGACAAAATCTTCAAAGCAATTGAAGCTGATCCAACAACAGAATTAGAAATCAACCTTCCTGAACAAACTATTACTCTTAAAAGTACTGGCGAAAAAGAATCTTTTGACATCAACGGTTACAAAAAGAACAATATGCTCAACGGTTTTGATGATATCGATTATTTGCAAAATATCAAAAAAGAGATTGTGGAATTTGCAGACCAATTGCCTTATTAATTGAAATTGTAAAAATTTAACCATTAAAAGATTAAAGTTCATTTAGACAAAAACTTAATTTTCTTAATCTCTTAATGGTTTACAAAAACATAAGGAATACATTAAATTATGATTCTAGAAGTAGCGACCCTTTTGGTAAAAAAAGGAGAGGAAAAACAATTTGAAAAAGATTTTGAGATTGCCAGTCAATTTATAAGTTCAATTCAAGGATATTATGGACATAGTTTACGAAAGTGCATCGAACAAGAAAACAAATACATTTTACTAGTTGATTGGGAAAAACTAGAAGACCACACAATTGGTTTTAGACAATCCGGCCACTATTTAGAATGGAAAAAATTACTCCATCATTATTACGATCCGTTTCCGATAGTGGAACATTTTGAAATGATTTTAGAGAATAAAAAATAACAAATAAGTTTTCATTACCGATTGCTTAGCATCACATTACAATGGAAAGAAGAACAATTGAAATAATGGACACGACGCTTCGTGACGGGGAACAAACCTCGGGAGTATCGTTTTCAGCAGCAGAGAAATTAACCATAGCGCAACTTTTGCTGGAAGAATTAAATGTGGACAGAATCGAAATTGCCTCGGCTCGAGTAAGCGAAGGCGAATTTCAAGGCGTAAAAGGCATTATGTCTTGGGCTGAATCTAAAGGATATGCCCATCGCGTTGAAGTTTTAACCTTTGTCGATGGCGGACTTTCGATAGATTGGATGAAAAAATCAGGAGCAAAAGTTCAAAACTTATTGACCAAAGGTTCCTTAAACCATTTGACTTATCAATTAAAGAAAACGCCGGAACAACATTTTGCCGAAATTGCTCAAACCATAGCATCAGCCAAAGAAAACAACATTGAAACCAATGTTTATTTAGAGGATTGGAGTAACGGAATGCGCGATTCTCCTGACTATGTTTTTCAATATTTGGATTTTTTAACACAGCAACCGGTCAAAAGAATCTTGTTGCCTGATACCTTAGGCGTACTTATTCCATCAGAAGTTTTTGCTTTTATTTCAAAAATCATCCCGAAATACCCAAATATTCATTTTGATTTCCACGCTCATAACGACTACGATGTTAGTGTTGCCAATTCGATTGAAGCCGTAAAAGCAGGTATTCACGGACTGCACGTAACGGTAAACGGAATGGGAGAACGAGCTGGAAATGCGCCTCTTGAAAGCACCGTTGCCGTGATCAATGATTTTATGCCCGAGGTAAAAATCAGGGTAAAAGAATCGTCTTTGTACTCGGTGAGTAAATTGGTTGAGACTTTTACGGGTTACAGAATCCCTGCCAACAAACCTATTGTAGGCGACAATGTTTTTACTCAAACTGCCGGTATTCACGCCGATGGCGACAATAAAAACAATCTGTATTTCAATGATTTGCTTCCAGAGCGTTTTGGTAGAAAAAGAAAATATGCTTTGGGAAAAACTTCAGGCAAAGCCAATATCGAAAAAAATCTTCAGGAATTAGGATTACAACTCAATCAAGAAGATTTGAAATTGGTTACCCAACGTATCATTGAATTAGGCGACAAAAAAGAAACAGTTACCAAAGAAGATTTGCCTTACATCATCTCCGATGTTTTAGACAGTCAAACCTACGAAGATAAAATCGTTATTGAGTCTTATGTGTTAGTTCACTCCAAAGGAATGCGACCTTCAACCACACTATGTTTGAAAATTGACGGCGAAATTATTGAAGAAAATGCCCAAGGGGACGGACAATTTGATGCTTTTATGAATGCTTTGACCAAAATATATAAAAGTAAAAAGATGACTTTGCCTAAACTAATCGATTATGCCGTTCGAATTCCACCCGGAAGCAGTTCGGATGCGCTTTGCGAAACGATTATCACTTGGACCAATGGCATAAAAGAATTCAAGACCCGAGGATTGGATTCCGACCAAACTGTAGCTGCCATTAAAGCAACCCAAAAAATGTTGAACATAGATGGAGTAAATTCAAAAAATTAAATTCCACTCGAGAACAAAGTGCCAATTGACGAAGTAATTTCCGAACTGTTTTGGAATAAAAAATAAATAATAATTATACTATCAAAATAATGAAATTAAACATTGCCCTTTTAGCCGGAGACGGAATCGGACCAGAAGTTGTAAATGAAGCTGTAAAAGTTTCAGATGCTATTGCTAAAAAATTCAACCACGAGATCAGTTGGACACCTGCATTGACAGGAGCTTGTGCCATAGATGCCGTTGGAGTTCCTTATCCTGACGAAACGCACGACATCTGTATGAAAGCTGATGCCGTTTTGTTTGGCGCTATCGGACATCCAAAATACGACAACGATCCAAGTGCTCCTGTTAGACCAGAGCAAGGTTTGTTGTTGATGCGCAAAAAATTAGGTTTGTTTGCCAATGTGCGTCCCACCTTTACGTTCCCGTCTTTGATTGACAATTCTCCATTAAAAAGAGAACGAATCGAAGGAACAGATTTGGTTTTCTTAAGAGAATTAACCGGAGGGATTTATTTTGGTGAAAAAGGAAGAAAAGACGGTGGAGAAACAGCTTTCGACAACTGTGTTTACACCAGAGCCGAAGTACAACGTTTAGCAAAAAAAGGTTTCGAATTAGCTATGACACGTTCTAAAAAATTGTGTTGTGTAGATAAAGCCAACGTTTTAGAAACCTCACGTTTGTGGAGAGAAACCGTGCAAGCGATGGAAAAAGATTATCCAGAAGTGACCGTTTCTTATGAATTTGTTGATGCTGTTGCTATGCGATTGGTGCAATGGCCAAACTCTTATGACGTATTAATTACTGAAAATTTATTTGGAGATATTTTGACTGACGAAGCCTCCGTTATTTCAGGTTCTATGGGATTGATGCCATCAGCTTCTGTGGGAGAACACACTTCATTGTACGAACCCATTCACGGATCGTATCCACAGGCGACAGGATTGAATATTGCTAATCCATTGGCGACTGTTTTATCAGCAGCGATGATGTTTGAAGACGCTTTCGGATTGAAAGCCGAAGCCGAAGCCATTAGAGCGGTTGTCAACAAATCATTAGAACAAGGAGTTGTCACCGAAGATTTAGTAGCTAACGGCGCCAAATCCTATTCGACTAGTGAAGTTGGCGATTGGTTGGTGGCCAATTTATAAATAGAATTTATCTGTAGAGACGTTGCATCGCAACGTCTCTATCATCATAAAACAAAACAAAAAAGGTGTCAATTTTCATTGACACCTTTTTTTTATGATTGAAAAAAAATATTAATATCTTCCTCCTCTATCGCCACCACCGCGATTGTTTCCATAACCTCCGCGTGAATCTCCACCACGGTTGTTATTATAACTTCTTCTTTCGCCTTCTGGTTTTGGCTCAGACTTATTCACAACAATAGTACGACCTTGTACAGTCGCTCCATTCAACTCATCGATAGCTTTTTGAGCTTCTTCGTCGCTTGGCATTTCAACAAAACCGAATCCTTTACTTCTTCCAGTAAATTTATCAGTAATAATTTTTACAGTATCAACTGCACCGTAAGCCTCGAAAGACTCTCTTAAATCTGCTTCCTCAATACTGAACGGAAGGCTTCCAACAAAAATATTCATAAGTACTTATTTAGTATATTGTGGCAAATGTAGTCTTATTTTTTACTAATCTACTATACATTAGCTTATTTATGCTTTTTTTATTTAAAAATCAAGGAATTGCGGGGGCTGTTATCAGAGTTGCATCCGAGCCAATTAGCGGTATTTTATAAAAATGACCGTACTGAAAATTCAAAAAAGGTCCAGCGAGTGGATTGTTATCAACATTCTCCGCATTAAATTTAAAAGTCCCCGAAACTGTTTTATTTACAGCATCAAATTCTTCAATTTCGACTTCGCCTTCGCCAATTCCCGCTCCAGTCGAAAAAGTAACTGTTCCACTAGCATCTTTCAAAACGTAAGAAGCTGTATTAAGAGAGCCAGTTCCCAAAAAATAGGTTCCAACGTTTGCAGAAGTCGTTTTCAAGGTGACCACTTCATTTCTGGTATAGGCCTCAATCTTTAAGGCACCGCCAACACCAATAGAAGCTTTAGTATCAACAGCTCTCCAAAAAACATTGTCTTTCTGTCCTTCAAAAGCAGGATTATTGAACTTTACTTCGTCAGTACAAGAAACAGAAGCAAGGATTAGAAATAAATATAGAAACTGTTTTTTCATTTGAAGATACTATTTTTTTTATTTGAAAATGGAATTCGCTAAGCGCAATTCATAATTTTTGCACCATTTATCAAAACAAAAGTATAGTATTTTAAATTATAAATCGAAAGTGAACAGAAAATTTAGCTGAAAAATCGACATAATACATTACTATTCATTAAAATACAAATTGAATTAGTATTTATTGATAAAAAGTGTATCTTTGCACCCTTAATTAATCGAGGTCGAGTACCTCAAAATTTAATCATTAGATTATGTCAGTAAAAATTAGATTACAAAGACACGGTAAAAAACAAAAACCGTTTTACTGGGTTGTAGCAGCAGATGCTCGCTCAAAAAGAGATGGTAAATACCTAGAAAAAATTGGTACTTACAATCCAAACACAAACCCTGCAACTATCGAATTGAACTTGGATAGCGCAGTAAAATGGTTGCACAATGGTGCTCAACCAACTGATACCGCAAAAGCAATTCTTTCGTACAAAGGAGCTTTATTGAAACACCACCTTGATGGAGGTATTCGTAAAGGAGCTTTGACTCAAGAACAAGCTGATGCAAAATTAGCGGCTTGGTTAGAAGCAAAAGCTGGAAAAGTGGATGCTAAAAAAGACGGTTTAACTAAAGCGCAAGCTGATGCTAAAGCCAAAGCTTTCAAAGCAGAACAAGAAGTAAACGCAAAACGTTTAGCTGCTGCTGCACAAGCAGAAGCAGATGCTATTGCTGCTGCAACTCCTGCTGTTGAAGAAGAAGTTGCTGAAGTTGAAGCTGCTACTGAAGAAGTAACAGAAGAAGCTCCTGCTGCTGAAGAAGCAACTGAAGAAACACCAGAAGCATAATTTTAGTAGGCGAAAATGCGTAAAGAAGATTGTTTCTATTTAGGCAAAATCGCCAAAAAATTTAGTTTCAAAGGGGAAGTCCTAGCCTATTTAGACACAGACGAACCGGAGTTATACGAAAACTTGGAATCAGTGTTTGTTGAATGCAACAAACACTTGGTTCCTTTTTTTATTGAAACTAGCTCGCTACACAAAAACGATTTTCTCCGAATTCGTTTCGAAGATGTAAACACCGAAGAAGAAGCCGATGCTCTTCTTGGAAATGATTTATATCTTCCCCTTAAAATGTTGCCCAAACTTACCGGCAACAAATTCTATTTCCACGAAGTAATTGGTTTTGAAGTCGAAGACAAGCGTTTGGGATTTGTTGGTGAAATTCAATCCATCAACGACACTACGGCTCAACCGCTATTTGAAGTTTTAAAAGACGGAAAAGAAATCCTGATTCCGATGATTGACCATTTCTTGGTAAAAATTGACCGAGAAAACAAAAAAGTCATTATGGATTTACCGGAAGGATTAATCGAGATGTATATTTAATATTTTTTTTGAACCATTAAGAAAATCAAGGTTCATTAAGTTTTTTTCTTAATTCCCTTAATTTTCTTAATGGTTTAATTTTTGAAAAATCTGAAATCTTTATGTCCAAATTCCAATTCAAACAATTCTCTCTTGAACAAGACCGAACAGCAATGAAAATTGGCACCGATGGCGTTCTTCTTGGTGCTTGGACTCCTCTTGAAAACAATCCTTTCAGCATTTTAGACATTGGAACAGGAACTGGAATCATTGCTTTGATGTTGGCGCAAAGAAGTTCGGCAGAACAAATCGATGCTTTAGAAATTGACGAAGAAGCCTACGAAGAAGCAACCGATAATTTTGAAAATTCCCCTTGGAATGACCGTTTGTTTTGTTTTCACGCTGGCTTGGACGAATTTGTCGAAGAACCCGAAGACGAGTACGATTTAATCGTTTCCAATCCTCCTTTTTATAGCGAAGATTACAAATCCAGTAACGACCAACGCGATTTGGCGCGTTTTCAAGATGCAATGCCTTTCGAAGATTTGATTGAAGCTGCCGCTTTATTACTTTCTGAAAACGGGATTTTCTCCGTTATTATTCCTTTCAAAGAAGAGTCCACTTTCTTGACTTTAGCCAAAGGACAGGAATTGTTTCCCATAAAAATTACTCGCGTAAAAGGAACGCCCACTTCCGAAATCAAACGCAGTCTTTTGGCTTTTGGCCGAAATGAAATTACCAACTTCCCTATTGATGAATTAATCATCGAAACTTCTCGACACATTTACACTCCAGAATACATCGCCTTGACAAAGGATTTTTATTTGAAGATGTAATGCTACCCTTTGAATAATTTCTCGACAATTTTAATTTATTTAATAGATAATTTCTTAAATTTGGTTTGAATAGCAACAAGCTTTAGAAAAGCCATTACCTAAGAACTATGAAAAAAATTCTAATCCTTTTTTTAATTCTAATAACTTCTTATTCTTATAGCCAAGACACTTTTAGCTTTCAGAGTAAAGTCCATCCAGAGAAAACTTATTCATTGCAAATGGATATTTCTTCAATTAACGAAACAACCGTAAACAACAAAACAACCAAAAGTCAAAGTATATCAAGGATTACAAGAGTTACTAGTACTAAAAAAGCAAATAAAAGCGGTCTGTTTCCTGCAACAATGAAGTTTGGAGAAGTAATTGTTTCTGGAGATGGAAAAGAAGGATTAAGTCCATTATCTAAAACAATAATTATTGGTTTACTTTCTGAGGATAATAAATTTAATATTGATACTATAATTAATCCAAACCTGAACGAGCCAACAAAAAATGCAGTAAAATCTGCTTTTAAAGATTTAAAGCCAGATATTGATTTTCCAAAAAATCCGCTTAAAATTGGAGATAGTTTTGAACATAAAATACCAATGAATATCCCAGTCAATGGAGAACAAGTTAAAGTATTAATAACCAAAGTGTTCACATTGAAAAGTGTTATAAATAATTACGCTGAATTTACAGTAAACGAAATTATTTCTTTGAATATGGAAAGTCTGAATATAACAGCAAGTGGAGAGGGAAATGGAGTTGTAGAATTCAATATATCCGAAAATCAAATAGTCAAAGACAAATCTCATTTTACAATCAGTATAACCATAAAAAAAGACAATATTTATGTGAAAGGATTTGTAACATCAGATTCTGAAAAGATTACAAGAATACAATAAAGCTAGTCGCTCAATGCACGCTTCAAATAAAAACATAATAACCCTAACCAACTTACCAAAAACTATGAAACCAAAACTCCTCCTCTTTTTGACCTTATTTTTCTCACTGGGATTATTTGCCCAATCACCTGTTATTTCTAACAAATTATTTTCTATTGGTAGTTATGGTAGAGCGGGAATAGGTTATGGTTTAGGAACAGAAGCCGCTTTCCCACAATCGCTCAACCTCAACGGAATGGGGTCTATTGGCGGTCGATTCGAAGAAAATGATTACTTAGAATTGGCAACAGGATTACACTTTAATCCTAAAATTGCTGGGAAAGAATCTACCAAAATCAGTGTGCAAGCACGTTTTGCTTTTTACACCACGCAAGGACAACTCATAGGCAATGTGTCCAACAAATCGTTTGGTGGCATCACGACCGCTTTACCCGAATTGTTTGCCGAAGCCAAAAATATCAACGGTAGTGAATGGAGTGTTTGGGCCGGTGCGAGATTGTTCCGCGGCGATGACATTCACATTATCGACCATTTTTACTTTGATGATCATTCCGGACAAGGCGTGGGGATACAGCATAAAAACACTAAGTTCTCGGTTATTTTTACGGGTTCTATTGATACAACTTCGACATTGCCACCCAACTTCTATCTGAATATCGTCAACGGAACGCCAACATTAGGATTGCGAAACAGATACATTTCGATTTTAGAACACGAAATTCAAGTCAAACAAGGATATGTGAAATTGATGGGTGAATTCCAACGCCTTCCATCAGGAATAGCCAAAGATGCCACTTCAGAATACAGTTATCCCGCAGATTATGGATTTGTTTTGGGAGCCAAATACAACAAAAGCATTTCGACCAAACTTCCGGGCTCTTTTAATGCGATCAGCCTGCGTTATGGTTCGGGAATTGCCAATGGTGGCGATGGAGGTAGCAGCCGAACTTACACCACTTATGGCGCACCAAACCTGGAAACCAACAGCTTTAGGAAAGCCAATTCTTTTGCATTTACGGAAACATTTTTGTTGAATTTAAGTAAAAAATATTCTCTGAATGCCTATGCCATTTACACCAAAAGCAGAGGCGCGAGCGACAGCCTCAACAAAGCACCCGATTATTTAGGGAAACAAATGTTATTCAACAGAAAACAAGACATTTCCTTTGGAGCGAGGGGAACGTATTATGTCACTGATTGGTTTCATGTATTGCACGAACTCGATTTTGCTTGGCGCAAAGATGGTACTCAGGATTTTGCTCAAATGACCAAATTTACTATCGCCCCAACCTTGGTTCCAACTGCCAACCGAGATGTTTGGGAACGACCTCATTTTAGATTCGTTTATAGTATTGCTCATTATAATCAATTCGCAGCGGACAATCTTTATTCTCCTTATTTGGCACAAAGTGGCAGCAAAAACTGGGGACAATACATCGGCGTTAAAATGGAATATTGGATTTGGTAAAAGGCTATTGTGCCTTTTAAATATTTTTTAAGAACCGTTTCATCTTGGTCTTCAAAATCAGAAAGATTTAGATATATAACTTTTTGCTATTGTTTTGTTATATTTCTTTCTGTAGATTTGTGAAATAAACATTTGAATTATGCGACCAGACTTATTTCAAGCACCCGATTATTACCATCTTGATGATTTACTGACCGATGAACACAAATTAGTCCGTGATTCGGCTCGCGAATGGGTAAAACGGGAGGTTTCTCCCATTATAGAAGACTACGCTCAAAGAGCTGAATTTCCAAAACAAATCATCAAAGGTTTGGCCGATATTGGTGCTTTTGGCCCTTATATTCCCGAGGAATATGGTGGTGCCGGTTTAGATCATATTTCGTATGGTTTGATTATGCAGGAAATCGAAAGAGGCGATTCGGGCGTTCGTTCTACCGCTTCGGTTCAATCCTCTTTGGTAATGTATCCCATTTGGAAATACGGAAATGAAGAACAACGAATGAAATATTTACCCAAATTGGCTTCTGGTGAATTTATGGGTTGCTTTGGCTTGACTGAACCCAATTACGGTTCCGATCCGGGAAGTATGATTACCAATTTCAAAGATATGGGCGACCACTATCTTTTGAATGGTGCCAAAATGTGGATTTCGAATGCACCTTTTGCAGATATTGCCATAGTTTGGGCCAAAAATGAAGAAGGAAGAATTCACGGATTGATTGTAGAACGCGGAATGGCAGGATTTACAACTCCAGAAACACATAATAAATGGTCGCTTCGTGCTTCGGCAACCGGCGAATTGATTTTTGATAATGTAAAAGTACCCAAAGAAAATTTATTGCCCAATAAATCAGGATTGGGAGCACCGTTGGGATGTTTGGATTCCGCTCGTTTTGGCATTGCTTGGGGAGCGATTGGCGCAGCAATGGATTGTTATGACACCGCTTTGCGTTATGCCAAAGAAAGAATTCAGTTTGACAAACCCATAGCCGGAACCCAATTACAACAGAAGAAATTAGCCGAAATGATTACCGAAATCACCAAAGCACAATTACTGACTTGGCGATTAGGTGTATTGAGAAACGAAGGCAAAGCGACAACTGCACAAATCTCGATGGCGAAAAGAAATAATGTAGATATGGCAATTCATATCGCCCGAGAAGCCAGACAAATGCTGGGCGGAATGGGAATCACGGGCGAATATTCGATTATGCGCCATATGATGAATTTAGAATCGGTAATTACATACGAAGGAACGCATGACATCCATTTATTGATTACCGGACTAGACATTACAGGCATTCCAGCATTCAAATAGTGGTAAACAACTATTAAACTATTCATAAATTATAGTACAGAAGCTTCTTGGTAACGAGAAGCTTTTTAATTTTACAATTACCTAAGTGTTTCTAGCAGAGATTCATAAACGAAATCGATTATAAAATGGTAGTTGTAATGAAAAATAGCATTGTTAAGATAGCCGCTTTATGGTTTGTCCTCGCTTTCGCCAATTGTACCAGTGACGATCCGATCACACCAGCAAAACCCATCACTGCACCACCGGTTGCAGTAGATACAAATCTACCGCGAGAGTTGAATTATTTGGCACTGGGCGACAGCTATACAATAGGCCAAAGTGTTTGTGAAACGTGCAGATTTCCCGAACAATTACGAAAAAAACTAGGCGATCAGAATCCAAAAAACACCTACGCGCTAAAAATTATAGCAACGACGGGATGGACTACAACCAATTTAATTTCGGCGATAAACAGTCAAAATCTTCCTTCGAATTATGATTTAGTTACTTTGCTTATTGGAGTTAATAACCAATATCAAAACCGACCCTTTACGATATATGAAAATGAATTTCCTGAATTAGTAACAAAAGCGATTTCCCTAGCAAGAGGAGACAAATCGAATGTAATTGTAGTTTCGATTCCGGATTATGCGTATACCCCTTTTGGAAAGTCACTTACGAACCCATCCAAGGTTTCTACTGAAATTGACAATTATAATGCTTTTGCACAAAAATATTGCACCGAGAGAAACATCGAGTTCATCACTATTACAGACATTACTAGGCAGGGTTTAATAAATCCGTTGTTGGTCGCTTCGGACGGTTTACATCCCTCGGAATTGGCCTATTCTAATTTTGTAACGCGACTATTTCCAAAAGCTAATTTGGTAATTCACAATTGAAGTTGCACTACAAAACAAATCTCTAAAACAAGGGTGCTATTTCTATTTCGAGTCCTTCCAAAGCGGGAGTTACAGGAATTTGACAACTCAACCTACTATTGGTTTTGGCATTGGGTAATCTCGAAAGGGTGGCTAGTTCCGCTTCTTTCTTTTCAGGTAAATCTACGTTATTAGTGGCATAGCATTGACAAGTATGGCACATGGCATTTCCTCCACACAAACCGATGGTTCCGTTAGGTTCCAGTTCATAAGCGCGCACAATATGCATCAAATTTAATGACATATCCGTCGGGGCTTTTACTTCGTGTAGTTCACCTTTTCGGTTTTTTATTTTAATTGTAATATCCATTTCTTAACAAGGCGTTCTAGGTTCGGAACTCGAACTATTCGTTTTTACAAAAAATAAAACGACCAAGCTCGTGCAAGCACCAAGCGTGGTCGTTTTAAAAATTTTATTTATGCCACATTGACAACAGTTTCGATTTGTGGTGCATACTTCTTGATTGTAGTTTCCACACCGGCTTTTAGTGTCATTTGATTCACACTGCAATGCGTACATGCCCCTTGCAATCGAACAGTGACGTGTTTACCGGCTTCGATAGATACAAGCTGAATATCACCTCCATCCGAATTCAAAAAAGGTCGAATTTCATCGAGTGCAGTTAATACATTAGCAGTTAATTCTTCTGTATTCATTTGATTTTCATTATTTACGACCTCATTTTTCATGTATACTAACTATTTTTTAGAAGAACATCCCGCCATAGTGGTAATTTTGACCACCTCGGTAACGGGTAAATTGGCGTTTCTACTCACCACTTCTTGCACCACATTTCTGGTAATTTCGTTGAAAACATCTTCAATAATTGAATCCGATTGTAGTGCTGCTGGACGTCCGTAATCTCCGGCTTCTCTCACCGATTGCACTAATGGAACTTCTCCTAAAAAGGATACTTGTAAATCGTCGGCAAGATTTTTTGCTCCCTCTTTCCCGAAGATATAATATTTATTTTCAGGCAATTCAGCAGGTGTAAAATAAGCCATATTTTCAATAATTCCTAAAACGGGCACATTGATAGCTTCCGAAAGGAACATCGAAACTCCTTTTCGGGCATCGGCAAGTGCTACGGCTTGTGGTGTACTGACCACCACTACACCTGTGATAGGCAAAGCTTGAACAATCGACAAATGAATATCGCCTGTTCCCGGAGGTAAATCGATTAGTAAAAAGTCTAAATCGCCCCAATCTGCATCAAAAATCATTTGGTTCAACGCCTTTGAAGCCATTGGCCCACGCCAAATAATGGCTTGACTTGGAGGCGTAAAAAATCCGATAGAAAGAATTTTGACCCCGTAATTTTCAATAGGTTTCATTTTTGATTTTCCATCAATTTCTACAGATAAAGGTTTTGCACTTTCCACATCAAACATTATGGGCATTGATGGCCCGTAAATATCGGCATCGAGAATTCCAACCGAAAAACCCATTTTAGAAAGAGATACCGCTAAGTTGGCTGTCACAGTAGATTTTCCAACCCCACCTTTTCCGGAAGCAACAGCAATAATATTTTTGATTCCAGGAATAGATTTGTCTGGAGCTATCGTTTTTTCGGGTGCTTCTATTTTGACATTGATGGTGATTTTGGCCTCAGGAGAAACCTTTTCTAAAATCGTCTTTTTAATGTCGTCTTCGGCACGTTTTCTAATGTGCATAGCAGGTACGTGCAATACCAAATCTATAATAACTTCATCGGCAAAGGTCACCACGTTGGCAATAGCACCGCTTTCGACCATGTTTTTTCCTTCTCCAGCAACAGTAATAGTTTCTAAAGCTTGAAGAATATCTTTTTTATCTAACTTCATTTCTTTTTTATCGTTTACAATTGAACAGATTCTATTGAAATAATATTTTTATTTAAACTGATTCTATTATAATTTTACGAGTGCAAAGATACCAAGAAAAGTTGTTAAAATAAATGTTTTAATAAGGATTTATTGTAGCGTTGATTGCTAGATTTATTGGTTTTATTTCAAAAAAATATTAAATCTGGATTTCAGGTATCCAAAAATGCTTCTCGAAATCTATAATTTGATTCTCTACCACGATAATTCCTTCACTTTCCAATAATTGTTGCATTAGGTTTGTCCCTTCGAAATGGTGTTTTCCGGTAAGTAATCCTTTTCTATTCACCACGCGATGTGCTGGAACATCCTCGAGATTGTGGGCTGCATTCATTGCCCAACCCACCATTCTGGCCGATCGAGCGGTTCCTAATGCTTTTGCAATAGCGCCATAGCTTGTCACTTTTCCGTATGGAATTTGCCGTGCAATCGCATACACTTTTTCAAAAAAATTGTCGTTTGATTTTTCCAATTTTACCAATAATATTCTAAAATATTGAACAAAGTAATGATTGAAATCAAGCCCGTAATACTGCCAATTATGGTATTCATGTTTTTCATAATGAAATCCCTTTTACTTTCAATTTTGTTAAAAAACGAAATGTAAAAATAAAAAACCAAAAACGAACCTATTACAACTCCGTTGACAAAGATTAAGATGGAAGTCGTGTCAAATGAAAATAAATGATACGAAGCCAAGGAAATACTAACAAAAACATAGTACGGTATGGGGAAAAAGTTGAGCGCAGAGAGCAACATCCCAAGAAAAAATCGTTTTGTTACGCTTTTGGCACCGAGTTTTTTGGTTTTATCCTTGGGTTTTTTGGCCAACCAAAAAAAATAAACCGTCAAAGTTGAAAATATGCCCAGACCAACTTCGCGTAATAATGCAACCAAATCGGGTCTTCGATGAATAATTTTTGCAAATATAATAGAGAAAAAAACCTGGATAGCAATGATGAAGACCGCTCCAAACACAAACCACAATGCATTCTTTTTACCTTCTTTATGATTCACTTTGGCCGCAGTCATATTAATCAAACCCGGCGGAATAATCCCGACAACAGCACTAAGAAAACCGAAAAAAAATGGCGTTATGTAATTCATCTATAATGTCACAGCTGTAAAAAATGGCTAATCCTTTATCTTAAATCGAATGTAGGTTATGGCTTTGTTTATTTCCAAATATTGTTTTTCATAAAAAGTCTGAAAAGCAGTAACTTCCTCTGGACTTCCTTCGTTTACATACACATTATGATTGGCATACAATACTTCGTGACCTTCGCCGTGAAGTAATCCTAAAGTGTATCCGTGCATAAATTCGCTATCGGTTTTCAGGTTGACAACGCCGTCTTTTTTGAGGATTTTTTTATACAATTGCAAAAATTCCGAATTGGTCATTCGGTGTTTGGTGCGTTTGTATTTGATTTGCGGATCAGGGAAAGTTATCCAAATTTCGTCTACTTCATTTTCAGCAAAAATATGATTGATTAATTCGATTTGGGTACGAATGAAAGCCACATTATGCAAGCCTGTTTCGACAGCAGTTTTGGCACCGCGCCAAAAACGAGCACCTTTGATGTCGATACCAACGAAGTTTTTAGCAGGGTATTTCTCAGCCAAACCAACGGAATATTCTCCTTTGCCACAGCCCAATTCGATAACTATTGGATTCTCATTTTTGAAAAAATCGGCATTCCATTTGCCTCTGAGCGGAAATAAATCGCCTACGACTTCCTCTCTACTTGGTTGAAAAACATTGTTGAACGTTTCGTTTTCCTTGAATCTTTTTAACTTATTTTTACTTCCCACGCTACTATTGAATATTTAAATACCGAATTATTTGATCTAATAATTAAGTTGGCAAAATTAGGGAATTTATTAGCTGAAATTGCGCTGTTGTATAAATACTATTTTGTCTTAGTAGTTTTCGGTTGTTCTTCTTTAGATTTATCGTCTGACGGCTTGCCTAATTTTATTTTAGTTTGTCCATCTTTTCCGTCAACCACAAGCAAATTAACAACAATGCCTTTGTATCGTACTGCATCCCTTCCCTTTTGATCGGCTATTTTGTAATCGTCTTTTGGATTTCGCAAAGGTATTTTCACCGCTAGATTTGTACCTGAATTCGCTAACGAATAGGTTCCTTTAGCATCAATATTCAAAACATTAGAAGTGACTTTTAAGTCTTTTAGGTCTACCAAGTTTCCTTTTATACTGGCTGAAGCTGCTAAATCACTAAAGGTAATATTTTTAACATCTCTATTGGGAAAGGCAATTTTTCCTATTTTTTGGATCGGTTCAAAATTGGATAAGGCTCCATCTTTAATTCTAAACACCAGGTTTCCGTTTATTGTGTTTGGCAGTAACTCTCGATCTTGATTTAGAACTCCAATGAGTGAGGCCTTGAATGAAAGATTCCCTTTGATATCATTGGGCGTAAACGATTTTACTCCAAAATTATTGAACGAGGCTAAAAATCGAGACACATTTCCGTCTGTTAATTGTATATTGGTTTTAAAAAGTACCGTTTTCCCCTGCGGAATTACTTGCGCATCAAAATTTAATGTACTGCCTGTAGAACCTTGAATTGAAACATTATTGACAAACAAACCTTTTTTTGCTAAAACAATTTTAACCTTAAAATCATCGGCAATCATTTTTTTGTATGTCAACTTATCTACTTGAATCTCTAGTGTGGCCTGCGCTTTTCGGAGTACCTCTCGAAGATCATAAGATGGTTTTTTACTTTTGGATACTGCTGGCTGCTTCCCTTGATGATTATAGGTCAAAATACCAACAATTTGTTTAAGATCTAAATATGGGCTATAAATTTTCCAATTTAAATTCAATTTTTCCGGATCATCATAATACAAATTGAGGAAATTATCCACCCTGCCCTCCATAAAAACAGTGTTGACCTTGTTCTGAAATTTGATTTTCTTAATCAATAAAGCCTCTTCAGTAAAATAGAGTTCGATATCGGTATTTTGAAAATGCATGTTTTTAGTTTTTACTGAAAGTGTTCCCTTTTTTACAATGATTGCCCCTGTAAACTTAGGTTTGTGCAATTTTACATCTACGATATCCACTTTAAAATCAAAATTCACTTTGACTTTTCCGCCAGTAAAGGTGATGAAATCTTCATCTATGAAACTGCCTAATTTGGGCAGCTCAAAATTGGTATTCAATTTACCCGTCGCCACAGGTTTTTCTAAATTATTGATGATCGCCGATGGAATACTAACCGGAATTTCTTTATAAATCCCTTTGAAATCAGTGACGATTACGGCAGAATTCGCGTCATTACAACCCAAGCCATTTTTATAATTATTAGTAAATTTTCCGTGGAAACTGCATTCTTTTACCACGCCTTGCAGTGTTGTCAATTCGTCATCCTTGATCTCTGCATTGACCACAATTTCCGGATCGCCTTTTACGCTCATATCGCCTTTGATCACACACGAAGCCTGCAGTGGATCATTTAGTGCAAACTTATTTAGTTTTGAACTGATATTATTGGCCAACAATTTGGAAGCATTCCCCCATTTAATTTGGGTTCTGATATCAATGTCAAAAAGAGAATTTCCTTTTCCAACATTGAAATTAGCTTTTATTTTAAAATCATCCTCACCAATTTTAAAGCCTTGAGTAACGATACTAATTTTATTTAGTTCTTGAGAAAAATTAACGATTAAGTCACCGCTAATCTCTTGGTCTTTGACAAAACTTCCTTTCAGAGAATTGAACGCCAAACTCTTGGCAAAAGTATTTAGCCGAACATCGGTTTTCCATCCTTGTTCGGTGTAGAGAATTTTGCATTTTAGGGATTTTACATCAAAATGGAACAATTTATTCCCCTTTTGGTTTTCGGAAATAAAGTTGACATTTTTCAGGTAAACCTCATTGATTGTCGTGGTGTTATTCGACTTTTTAGTTTTTGATTTTTTAGGTTTAAAAATATTGGAATTGCTGACTCCGTTTTTGTCTACAAACAAATCAATTTTGGCGTCGATGATGACTATTTTACGAATGTTGACTTCTTTTTTTAACAACTTTAAAACATTCAAACGCACTTCAATTTCTCCTGCTTTCAGGACTGGCCTTTTATGAATGGCAATCAAACTGTCTTTCAGTTCGACCTCTTTTAAAACAACCGTAAAATTAGGAAATCCGATTAAAAACTTGTACCCAATATCCCCGATTTTGGCTTCGCCATTGATGTTTTCGTTGATTTGAGTGTTGATTTTCCCAACGATCTCCGTTTTATTCATCTCGAAATAAATTCGCAAACCGATGGCGCTGATGACAATCAAAGCAAACAACCCAAGAACGAAATACAGAAGAATTTTGAATACTTTTTTAAATCCTTTAGAAGAAAACAAACGCTTTACTTTGTCGAATAATTTTTTCATTATACTTCATTTTATCAAGCCTAAAGATAGTATTTTATTTACTAATACATGGTTTTCTGGGTAACAAACTTCGCTTCCATTAAAACAAAAGAAATAATAGTCCTTACGCTGCCGAATAGAAATAAAAAAACAGTCTAAAAAGTAAGACTTTCTAGACTGTTCCTGTCGAATTAACAAAAAACACTTCTATTGCTATTTAGCGTACTTGTTGTTTGTCGAATGCGGTGCTCAAGACTTTTTTAATTTTCTCTGAGGCTAGAAAAAAGGCCTTTTCGATTGAATCACCGAAAGCGGTTACTGCTATAGGTTGCAACTTTACGGGTCGAGCCTCAATCATACAACGTTTGTCTTTAACTCCGCCTTTATCACTATTTTCGTCACCAAGATGCACTTCAATTCGAGTCACTTTATCATCAAAACGCGCCAAATCTTTTTCTAATTCGGAACTAAAAAATTTTTCCAATCTTTCGTGACCTTCAATATTCTTGTCTGTATTAAATTGAATTTTCATAAGTAAATTATTTATTGATTGTTTCAAAAATAGTAAGATACTTTTACAAAAACGGTGGTGTTAATAAAACTTTATGAAATGAGCATAAGCAATAATTAGTCACAATTAAAAATCATCGAATACCAAAATAAAGTAGTAATCGATGAGATAATCAGCAATGATGATCTGCGAACTAAACAGGACGGATAAAAAACAATAAATGTCAAAATATGAAAAGAAAAAGAACCAATATTCAGATGCATGTCAGGATAATTAACATAAGTAGTTCGATAATAGGATTATCACCAAAAAACTAAATTAAAAAACCCTTCCAATTCTCATAGAAAAGGAAGGGTTTTTAAAATTCTAATTAAACTGTGGAGAAGATGGGACTCGAACCCACGACTTCTTGCCTGCCAGGCAAGCACTCTAACCAGCTGAGCTACATCCCCAAAATTGTTGCGCAAATATAACACATAATTACAGCACAATCCAAATTTCAAAAAAAAATAACTTGCTTTACTTAATATTTTTAACTTTACATCAAAATCAATCCAATGCAATCTCAAAACCCAAACGGTTCTATTATAACTACAATCGAAAATACTATCGCAACCTTGGAATTCGGTCATCCTGCGAGCAATTCTTTTCCGACTGAATTGCTGAATCGATTGACTAATGAACTCCATTCTTTGAGCAATAATTCTACTGTTTCCGTAATTATTTTAAAAAGTAGCGGTTCAGGAGCCTTTTGCGCGGGCGCTTCATTCGATGAGCTTTTGGCTGTATCCAATGCAGAAGAAGCCACCCAATTTTTTTCGGGTTTTGCCAATGTATTGAATGCCATGCGCAACTGTTCGAAAATAATTATAGGTCGAATTCAGGGAAAAGCGGTTGGCGGAGGCGTTGGTATTATTGCCGCCTGCGATTATGCTATGGCGACCCAAGAAAGTGCTATAAAATTATCGGAATTAGCTATAGGGATTGGACCCTTTGTGATAGAACCCGCTGTTAGTCGAAAAATTGGAAAAACTGCTATGACTGAAATGACTTTGGAAACCGAATGGAAAACAGCCGCTTGGGCAAACGATAAAGGGTTATTTGCCAAAGTTTTTGAAACCACAACCGAATTAGATACTGAAATCGAGGCTTTCGCCAATAAATTAGCAAAATACAATCCTGAAGCATTGATCGAAATGAAGAAAGTGTTTTGGGAGGGAACCGAAAATTGGAATACTTTATTATACGAAAGGGCAGAAATTTCGGGAAAACTAGTGCTTTCTGATTTTTCTAGAAATGCTTTGAATCAATTTAAAAAATAAATAATGAAGGCCCTGATTTTACTTTTGCAACAACCGACTATCGAAGAAAAAATAAAAAATTCACCCGACGACGCCTATCAACTTGGCGTACTTATCGGCTCATTTCTTCCTCTGGTGGTGTTAGCCGGTCTCGCCTACTGGATGTATTATCGGGCAAAAAAATCGGATAGAAAGGAGTAGATTCACTAAATTTGCACACAAATAAAAATAAAATGAGCAAAATCAGGATTACTAAGCAGTTTGGTTTCGAAACCGGTCACGCCCTTTACGGTTATGATGGTAAGTGCAAAAACGTACACGGACACAGTTACAAATTATCAGTTACGGTTATAGGCGAACCCATCAACGATATGTCGAACGTAAAAAATGGAATGGTGATTGATTTTACTGATTTGAAAAAAATTGTAAAAGAGGAAATCGTAGATCAATTTGATCACGCTACCGTTTTCAATCAAAACACCCCACATATCGAATTGGCCAATGAACTAAAATCTCGCGGACATCACGTAATTCTGGTCGATTATCAGCCTACAAGCGAAAATATGGTAGTCGATTTTTCGAAAAGGATTATTAGTAGATTGCCTGAAAATATCAATCTTTTTTCTTTGAAATTACAAGAAACAGAATCATCCTTTGCCGAATGGTTCGCCAGTGATAATCATTAAGAAATTCCAAATTTTTTAAATTCCAAATTCCAAAATATTAATTCAAATTTCGAAAAGCTACATTTCTTAAATGACACCCAACAAAAAAATATATTTTGCCTCCGACCAGCATTTTGGTGCGCCCACTGCTGAATTGAGTTTCCCGAGAGAACAAAAATTTGTGGCTTGGCTCGACGAAGTCAAAAAAGATGCAGAAGCGATTTTCCTGTTGGGCGATTTATTCGATTTCTGGTTCGAATACAAAACAGTGGTTCCCAAAGGTTTTGTTCGAGTTTTAGGCAAATTGGCCGAAATTCGTGACAGCGGAATTCCTATTTATTTCTTTGTGGGCAACCACGATTTGTGGATGAATGATTATTTTCAGAAAGAATTGAACATTCCTATTTATCGAGACAATCAGGAATATACTTTCAACGGAAAAACCTTCCTAATTGGTCACGGCGACGGAAAAGGCCCTGGCGACAAAGGCTACAAACGAATGAAAAAAGTCTTTACGAATCCACTCTCGAAATGGTTATTCCGTTGGTTGCATCCCGATATTGGTGTGCGACTAGGTCATTATCTATCGGTAAAAAATAAACTCATTTCAGGCGATGAAGATGTGAAATTTTTGGGCGAAGAAAATGAATGGCTCATTTTGTATGCCAAAAGAAAACTGGAAACCAAACAGTACCATTACCTTGTTTTTGGGCACCGTCATTTGCCAATGAAAATTGCTGTTGGCGAAAACTCCGAATATGTGAATCTAGGCGATTGGATTGGTTATTTTACCTACGGTGTTTTTGATGGAGAAACTTTTGAATTGAAGAAGTTTGCTTTATAATATCATTTAATTGTTGCAATGCCGAATTTTAATTAACGCTTATTTCATGAAATTCATAATAATAACATTACTAGTTGTTAACGTAGCGTTCACACAGCAGCGAAAATTACCTGATTGCAACACAATAATATTGTGTATTGACTCCGAAACTTACAACAACATATTTACCAATAGTTTTATAAAAGATACCTTATTTATTTGCAAAGAAATAAGTACTACCACAAACAAAGAATCTTATAAAGGAAAATATTTCATCGGAAAATCGGCCACCTTAGAATTATTTCAGCCTAATGAAAACGGCAAATTCGGAGATAAATTCGGAGATATTGGCATTGAATTTAAAACTAAAAAAATTGGCGAGCAACTTGAACTAATCAAAAAAGCTAGAAAGCAAGGTATCGCATTAATCACCGATCAAATAAAATTAGAAGATTCAATTCCTTGGTATTCTTCAATTAAGTTGCATGACAATAAAACTAACCTAGAATTAAGCACTATCGAATATCGAAGCGAATATTTAGAATACTTGGGGTTCGATAAGTACGAAATTACACATACTATGACTTATGAGAGTTTTAATAAAAAACTTTCGAAAGGACGAACTTATCCACGAGAATTTTCAAAATTTGAATCTATAAACATTAAAATTAACACAAAAGACCTCAAGTTGCTGGAAGAGTTTTGTTTGTTAAACAACATGAGAAAAAAAAGAAACGCATTCGGGAGCAAAGATTTCACCATTTACTACACCATAGATGAAACGATGGATACTGTTGAAATTGTCAATTTAAAACTCCGACTCATTAATACCTATAAAAACAGAGAAATTAACATCTCAAAAAAAGTCGTTTTAAAAATTAATAAAAAATCAGGCACATTTTTTTTCAATTAAAAGACCATACTCACTTTTGGTGAGCCATTTTTTTTTGAGACGCATAAATGGCAGTCTGCCAACTAAAAAAATAGATGCTGAATTAGATTAATAACTAACCCGTTGGGTGAAATTATTAAATTTTTAGAAATAGTAAAATTGAAACGCATAGAATCATAGAAAAAAGAGTTGGATAGCCCAGTTCTTGGGTTCACATAGCTATGATTTACTAAAATCAAGCGAAGCGTCTTAATAAAATTAATAAAAAACTATGATTCTATGTGTTTAAAAAAATTAAATTGAATTACACCCAACGGGTTAATAACTACATTTTTATATAAATATTTCATTCACAACTTAGTAGAGCCAATAAAATGAACGAAGATTACATCAAAAGAATAAATGCCATATTACTTTATATTGATGAAAATCTGGACTCGGAATTATCCTTAGAAACCATTGCTAAAATTGGATTTTATTCTCCATTTCATTTGCATCGCATTTTTAAAGCGATAACTAATGAAACGCTAAATGCCTACATTACTCGCAAAAGAATTGAAAAAACAGCATCGACACTTTTGCATCAAAAAACCGTAAGTATTACCGAACTTTCTCTTCAATACGGATTTAACAGCAACTCTTCTTTTACACGAACATTCAAAAAATTTTACGGACTCAGTCCTTCTGAATTTAAAAAATCAAAGCCAAAACTTAGCAAGATTAGTCAAGTTGAAAGCAAGAATGGACAAGAAAATGGATTATTTGAAGAATACATTTGCAACAGTATTAACCTCATCAATTGGATTAAAATGAATGCAAAAGTTGAAATCAAAGAAATGCCAAAATTGGATTTGGCTTATATCACGCACATTGGACACATTGGCCTAGAAAATGCGTACGCCAAACTCGTTCAGTGGGCAATCCCAAAAGGTCTTTTGAAGGAAGATTCGAAAATGGCAACCATTTATTACGACAGTTACAAAATCACCGAACCCGATAAAGTGCGGAGGAGTGCTTGCCTTATTTTAGACGAAAAAACCGAAATTGAGGGCGAAATTGGCTTGACCACTATCGAAAAAGGGAAGTGTATAGTAGGTCATTTTGAAATTGGACTCGATGAATTTGAAAAATCTTGGACGGGTCTTTTTATTTGGATGAACGAAAATGGATATAAAAAAGCAGACCGAAATCCATTTGAAATTTACCACAACAACTTCAATGAGCATCCTGAAAAAATCGCTATTGTTGATTTTTATATTCCAATTGAATAATAAATTACTTGTCTGTTTAATTTCTTTTCAAAAACAAAAGCGACACCCAATAAATTCCAATAGCAACTGGAACTGCGGTTAGTAGCCAACCGCCCAAACCACAAAGTAATTCAAAGGAAAGCTGACTCAGAGTTTGAAAAAAACTACTTTGAAAAGAACTGATAATTTCTTCGATTGTATGATGATTGCGAGGAACAGAAAAAATAAATTCGCCAACTCTTATAAAAGGAATTATCAAAAAAATCTGAACTGGCCACATCAAATAACTGAGCGAAATCATTAGGGGTAAATTCAATTTTCGCTTCAGACCAACTGTAGTAATCATAAAAGTACTGACGCCAAGAATCGGAATAATCGAAAGCAATCCCGAAACAATAATGCTCTGACTCAATTCCTTTGGAGTTAAACCTTGCTTTAAAAGTGCGGTAGTTTTGTCTTTTACTTTATTTAATCTAGCTTTCAATTATTTATGGTTTTCATGTTCCTTCAATTTTTTTGCAAATCTAAATTAGTTTTTTTATTTATCACGTTTTTGATGAAGTGGCTTTTGAAGTGAAGAAATACTAGCTACTTTATAAATTTAATCGTTTGAAAAATAATTCTCTATAACTCCCACTTATAGGGATTTCATGTTTCTCTACATAAACGTGATTGTTTTCAATTCTATCAATAGTGTTTACATTAACAATATACGATTGATGTATTCTCACAAATTCCGATGTGGGTAACTTTTCAATGAGTTCAATAAAAGTCATTCTTGGACAGTATGTTTTTTCTTTCAGGACAATATCCAAGTAATTACCAGAACCTTTGATATATAAAATTTCGTCGAATTTGATTTTAATATTTTTAAAGCCATCTTTTATAAAAAAGAAAGGATTTTTATTTTTTTGAAACGAAATGCGCTCTTCTACTTTTTGTACCGCTATTTGAAATCGGTCAAACTCAAATGGTTTTAGTAAATAATCTATCGCACCATAAGAATAACTTTCGAGAGCAAAATCAGCATATGCTGTTGTGAAAATCACATTTGGTTTTAATCGTAACGCTCCCAACATTTCCAATCCAGACATATTAGGCATATTGATATCTAAAAAAATCAAATCAACAGGATTTTGCTTTAAAAACGCTATCGCTTCTTTTGGCTGGTAAAAGTGAGCAATCAGATCTAAATTTTCCATTTTAGAGGTATGGAATTTTATAACCTCAATCGCTTTGGGTTCATCGTCTATTGCAATGGCTATTATCATTATATTGAAGTATTTATAACTATTTTAATAGAAAAGTTACCATTTTCTTTTACTATTTCAAAAGTATGCTTTTTTGGATAAACTAACTCCAATCGTTGTTTTGCATTTTCGATTCCGATACCAAATCCTTGTTCCTTATAATAGGTTTTATAATTTTCATCATAACTATTGATGCATTCGAAAGTTATTTTGTTGTCATCACAAACTACAGAAATTTTTAATTTTGAAAGCGTAGATGGGTCAATTCCGTATTTAAATGCGTTTTCAACAAAGGGAATCAATAGTCCAGGACTAATAGAATGATTTTCAAAATTTTCAAATTGTATTTCAACTTCCGGTTCAACCGCACAACGTAATTTTTGAATAGCAATATAATCTTGAAGGTATTTGATTTCATTTTGAAGTGGAATAAAATCTTTATTGATATCCTCTTGCATGTACCGAATCAAACTGGCCAATTTGGCGATGCTTTCCGCTGTTTTTGGTGCATTTTCGGTCAAAGCTGTGGCGTACAAAGTATTTAGTGAGTTGAATAAAAAATGAGGATTGACCTGAGATTTTAATAAACTTAACTCCGATTCTTTGGCTTCTAATTTTAATTCAAATGACTTTTGATTTGCTTTTATTTTGATACGAATATAGCCGTATAGGAAAGATAAAAATAGTGTTATGAATAAGATAGAACTCAAGGTAAGAAATACATAGAAAACATCTTCTCCAGAATTAGTATCTCGAAAAGGGTTACTTAAAATTTTGTATATTAAAATATAGAAAACGGAAGAAAGTAAAATCAATAAAAAACTGTAACGGAATTTCTTTTTTTCTTCCAATAAAACAGGTGTGATTAAAAAAGTATTAATATAAAATACGGATAATAGTAGCGCTACGGATAGGTTTTCTTTAGTTCCCATTTGAGGTGTAAATACAGCAAAATAAAAAATACTCATCAGGAATATTTGATTGAAAAGGATTTCTAAATGGGGAGAAAAACTTTTTATGTCATGAATTAACAGATAGTATATAAATGAACAGAATCCGACTATGATAAGTATTGGAAAAAAGATAGAAAGAAAGTTTATTATTGAAGCCTTGTCTAAAAAATCTGTTGGATGAGTCGGTGAATAATCTTCATGAAAAGTAACAAAACTGGAGTGTAAAGCCATAAACCAACAAATGGCTACACTTAAGAAGATGCAACAACCTAATGTTAGTGAAAAATACATTTTTAAAGCCTTTTTTTCGATCAGTATTGGTAGTAAAAACCGCGAATGGATATAAAAATAAAGAATCGCACCTAAGGCTGTATATGATTTCGAAAGGTTGTACATAAAATGAGAAAAAACACTTATGATAAGAGAAATAGCGATGGCAAAAACAACCAAATGAATGATTCCTTTTTTGTTTTTTTGGGTAAAAAGTTTTATTGCTTCCATAAAGATAATTTATTCGTAAATATAGTTTTGTTTAAAAGAATTATAGCGTAAAACTAGAATTACAAAACTGCATTAAAAATAAAATGGGATAGTTTGGGCAAGGGAAGTTATACTATATTGTTTTCAAGTAAAATCTTTGTGGAATTTTATAAACATAGTTGGTGAAAACTCCGAATATGTGAATCTAGTCAATTAGATTAGTTATTTTACTTATGGTGATTTTGATTGCGAGACTTTTGTAGTGAAGAAGTTTGATTTTTAAAACTATATAAGTAGAATATAACTTAACCCGTTGGGTGTAATTAAATTGTTTGATTCTTAATATTATTTATTGGTCTATCAAAAATAAATTTATTGATGAATTGAACCAATGTTAATGCCGTTATTTTTGCTAAAATCCGTGTTTTAAATCCTTCAAAAGATTTAGCATAATTGTTTCTAATTTTGAACTGGTCACACAATTGTGAAAATAATGTTTCAATTCTTTTTCTTGATTTTCTAAAGACATAAGGTTGAGGCGTATAGTCTTTTTGATTTGTTCTTTTTGGCGTTTCCAATTTGATATTTACTGTTTGAAATAAATCTAACTGAATTGATTCAGATAAATATCCTCTATCGCCAAGAACCACACAATCAGACATTTGTTCTTTTATATTTTTTAAAAAATTGACATCGTGAACTTCAGCTTTTGTAATATCTAATGAATGAAAAACACCATTTATTGAACAAACACCGTGAAGTTTATAACCATAAAACCAATTGTTTTGTGAGGCACAAAATCCTTTAGACGGAGCAGTTTCAAAATCTTTTTTACAGATTTTAATTCTGTTATGACGAGCAAATTTGCATATCTCCAATGGCATACTATCAACAATGAAATAATTTTCAAATTCTAAAAAATGAGATGCTAATTTTAATCTAACTTCTTCTAAAAAGAAAAATAATTTTCTCCTTCTTTTATTGAACTGACTTCGGTCAATTAAGTTAGGAATTTGTTGTTTATTTATCTCTTTAAATAAAGAATTTTCACTGTCAATTGACATAAATTCCGCAGTTAAACTTAATGCAACTATCTCTAAATCAGACATTTTATGTTTTCTTCCGACACCAGTCTTAAATTCTAATTCACAATTTAAAGAACTTATAACTTCTAAAACTCTTAAATATTTTTTTACTATATTTGACATAAATATTGGTTTGTTTGGCGACTTCAAGATACTGAATTTCAGTATCTTGACCAATATTTATTCAATTTATTTTACTTCAAATAATTACACCCAACGGGTTATAACTTACTTATATGCTACTTATATGGTAAACATTTAATTATTTGTGATTTTCGTGTTCGTCCAAGTCTTTTTGCAAATCCAGAGTTCTAAATCCCGGCAATTTAATCCCTGTAAAAACTACGATTAAAAGTGTCATACTTCCGCCAAAAACAACCGCAGTCACTGTGCCCATCAATTTAGCCGTCAATCCACTTTCGAAAGCACCTAATTCATTCGATGAACCTACAAAAATCGAATTTACCGCCGCTACTCGACCTCGCATAGAATCGGGTGTTTTGAGCTGCAAAATCGTTTGTCGAATTACTACCGAAATACCGTCAGTAACGCCACTCATAAACAAGGCAAAAACCGACAACCAAAACCAAGTCGATAGTCCAAAAACAATAATGCAAACTCCAAACCCAAAAATAGCTGCCAACAACTTGATTCCGGCATTTTTATAAAAAGGCAAATGCGCCGAAACAAACATGGTTAATAAAGCTCCCACCGCTGGCGCAGCCCTTAAAATTCCGAATCCTTCGGGGCCCACTTTCAAAATATCTTGGGCAAAAATAGGCAAAAGCGCTACAGCTCCACCAAAAAGTACCGCCACCATATCAAGCGTTAAAGCTCCTAAAATTGATTTATTAGTATAAACGAATTTTATGCCTTCTTTCAAACTTTCCATCACCGGTTCTCCAATTTTTGGATTCAAAATAGGTTTTTTTGAAATTTGAGTCAACAACATTAAAGCCAAGACAGAACACGCAAAAATAACACACATCGACCAATGCACGCCAATCCAGGTAATCGAAAATCCCGCCACTGCAGGCCCAACAACCGAACCAATTTGCCAAACCGAACTACTCCAAGTGGCTGCATTGGGATAGGCTTTTTTAGGAACGATTAAAGACATTAGCGAAAAAACACTTGGCCCCAGAAAAGCGCGCACCAAACCACCTAAAAAGACCAGAAAATAAATAGAATATAAAATAGTTTCCGTCGACCATTCGCTTACTATTTTGGGCCAAGTCAATAAAAACAACCCGAGGCTTATAATTGCAAATCCGAAAATACATTTCAAAAGCATTCCTTTTTTCTCCTTTTGATCGACGATATGTCCAGCAAACAAAGCCATTCCGATAGCGGGAATTACTTCCATTAATCCAATCATCCCCAGTGAAAGGGCACTTTTGGTCAAACTATAAACTTCCCATTCGATAATGATAAACTGCATCGACCAGGCGAAAACCATGACGAAACGCAATAATAAAAATAGATTGAATTCTCTATATCGCAAGGCTGCGTAGGCATCTCTAACTTTAACTTCCATAATTTTTATTTCCTATCTACTATTTCTTTTTAGAAATTTTTTTTCTGAGTTTCTTCTGGATATATACCAATTTTGTGCGTTCGCAACAAATAAGGAGACATTTCGGACTTTCCTGAAAGGTAAAACCCAATAACTCCCGACGCTTTTTTGGGCATATGGCAATCAATGCAATTGTCTTTCAAAGCAAATCCACTAGGAACTTTGATTGGGCAAAAATTTTTCTTGACCTCACTATGGCAACTCAAACATTTTTCGGATTGTCGCGACAGGCTTTCTATTTCCGTCGTATGCGAATCGTGACAGCTGGTGCAATCCATCGTTTTACTTTCAAGAAAACATTTACTTTGAGAAAGCAAACCATATTGATTGCCGTGAACATCGGAATTAGCAGCAGGATTCGGAATAGAAACGTTATAAAAATCAGCCATTGATTTTCCCGGAACAAATTTGAACCGAGACTCTAAATTCGTGGCTGCCGAATGACAAATCACGCATCGCGCTAATTTTTGCTGATTATTAAGCGATTGGTGTGTAACGATATGTTTCGCCAATTTTAATCCAGGATTTTCCTTGTGGTAATCTACATGCGCTTTTGCTGGGCCGTGGCATCGCTCACAATCAATACCAAAAATCACAGATTCCTTTTTCATGGTTTCCATTTTCATTTCGGTTCCAAAATAATTTTCGGTTTCAGTATTTTTATGCTTCAGCTCTATATTGGAACTATGACATTCAAAACAATCAATCGAAATCGCGCGACTAAAACTGGGTTGGTTGGGCGGATAACTTGGACTCGTACCCCAATTATTAACTGAAGTATAATAAGACAAGGGCAATTCATAAACAATGTCTTTGTCCCAAAACAATGATGTTTGTGCGTTTTTGGCTCCCATTACAATATCAAAACGATACGCTTTTATTTCTTTACCGTTCTTGTAATACACCTGAAATAATTCGTTATTTCTATTTTCCATTACCATTTTGGTATCCTTGTCATAGCTGTAGGTGTTATAACCTGGACTAAAATTCCCCAAAACATTTTTGATCGATGCCGCTGCCGACGCTTTATAATGGGAACTTTTCAGCGCCTCATTATAAATTTTTGGATGACATTCCATACAGCTTTCCGAACCTGCATATTGATTACCTCGCAAGTCAACATATTCCTTGTCTTGATGGGCGCAATTTGACAATAGCAAAAGCAGCACAAAGGGCAATGAAACCGAAAATAAAGACTTGATCATTCTTTTCATTAGAGCCAATTTACTTAATATCTTTCAACCGCAATTGAACGGAAGTTTTGCCATTCCACTCATTTTCATCAATACAATAAACCGCTTCAAACGGCTTTTTATTCGTAGTCAATTCTATTTTATTTCCTAATCCGAAACCAATAGCAGCCATTCCTTCCGTCCCGAGACTTCGGGATTGACGCACATACAGTTTCAAATGTTCTTCATCGGCTCCCAATCTTTGGGCATAACCTGTATCATTTACTTTTCTGCTCACAAAAACAGGCGTCATATTTTGAGGTCCAAAAGGCTCGAATTGTTTCAAAATCCGCGTCAGTTTTGGCGTGATATCCGTTAAATTAATTTCGGCATCAATGGCAATTTCTGGCGTCAACATATCGGGATGAATCGTTCGTTCCACTTCTTTTTCGAAGGCGTTTTTGAAAGCCAAATAATTTTCTTCCAACAAAGTCATTCCGGCAGCGTACATATGTCCGCCAAATTGTTCTAAATGTTCCGAACAAGCTTCCAAGGCATTATAGACGTCAAATCCTTTAACAGAGCGTGCCGAAGCCGCATATTTATCACCACTTTTAGTAAAAACTAAGGTCGGACGATAATAGGTTTCTATCAATCGCGAAGCCACAATTCCTATCACACCTTTGTGCCAATCTTCCTGAAAAACCACCGTCGTAAAACGTTTTTCTTCGCTATTTTCTATGATTTGATTAAGCGCTTCCTTGGTAATTTGTTTGTCTAAATCTTTCCGCTCGGAATTATAAGCTTCAATTTCGGATGCAAATTGTTGGGCTTGTTCAAAGTCAAATTCCGTCAATAACTCCACAGCGTGATTCCCGTGTTTGATTCGCCCTGCTGCGTTAATTCTGGGTGCGATGATAAAAACAACATCGGTTATATCTAAAGTTTTCTTTTTTATTTGATGAATCAAAGCTTTAAATCCAGGTCTCGGATCAGAATTGATGACTTGCAAACCAAAATAAGCCAAAATCCTGTTTTCGCCCGTCATCGGAACAATATCGGCAGCAATGGCTGTCGCTACCAAATCCAAATAGGGTGTCAAATCTTCAATGGTTTGGTTTCGGTTTTCACCCAATGCCTGAATCAATTTGAAACCAATGCCACAACCGCATAATTCATCATAAGGATAAGTACAATCCTCCCGTTTTGGGTCCAAAACCGCCACGGCTTCGGGCAACGAATTCCCTGGTCGGTGGTGATCGCAAATGATAAAATCGATGTTTTTTTCATTGGCGTAAGCGATATGATCGATAGATTTTATACCACAATCCAAAGCTATAATCAGCGAAAAATCATTATCGTCAGCAAAATCAATTCCTTTGAAAGAAATGCCATAACCTTCGTCATAACGATCGGGAATATAGGTAGCGACATTCGGATAATAGGTTTTCAAATAAGAGGAAACCAAAGAAACAGCAGTCGTTCCATCGACGTCGTAATCTCCGAAAACAAGAATATTTTCGCCTTTTTCGATAGCCAATTCAATGCGTTCAACCGCTTTTTCCATATCTTTCATCAAAAATGGATTGTGCAAATCGGCCAAAGTGGGACGAAAAAATTGTCTGGCTTGTTCGAAAGTTTCAATACCGCGTTGAACCAAAAGTGTTGCTACAAATTCCTCGACGTTCAAAGCTTCAGCAAGTAATTTGACCTTTTCTTCAGAAGGTTTTGGTTTGATGGTCCAGCGCATTTAGGGTTTATAGTTTAAAAGTTGATGCTGTTTGAGGGAAAATTAAAATCTAAAACAATATTAATCAATTTTATTTTTAAAAACAGAAAAACCTTTAAGATTAAGTTCAATTCACGGTTTAAGGCTGATGAATCATAACAGTTCAAAAGAAAATAAATTGTAAATATTTGGGAAAGCCTTCAGAAAAAATACAAAATCGCAGTACTTTTGAATTGCTATTTTTAAATCATTTCAAATGCAAATTCAGGGACAAATTGTCGACATCCAAAACCGACGCATTTATGCTGGAGAAATCACGGTCGAAAACGGGAAAATCATATCGATTATCGAAAAAAATCACGATAAAAAACACTATATTCTTCCCGGATTTATCGATTCCCACATTCATATCGAAAGTTCGATGCTCGTTCCTTCTGAATTTGCAAAAATTGCCGTGCTTCACGGAACGGTCGCCACGATATCCGATCCACACGAAATTGCCAATGTTTTAGGTAAATCTGGCGTTTTTTACATGATCGAAAACGGCAAAAAAGTCCCCTTAAAATTTCATTTTGGAGCTCCCTCTTGCGTTCCTGCTACCATATTCGAAACTGCTGGAGCCACCATCGATTCAGAAGGAATCAAGGAATTGATGGCTTCGCCCGATATTTATTATTTGGCGGAAATGATGAATTATCCCGGCGTTTTATTCGATGATGCAGAGGTTTTGAAAAAAATTGCGTGGGCAAAACATTTCAATAAGCCCGTTGATGGTCACGCTCCGGGACTACGAGGCGAACCGATAAAAAAATACATTTCAGCAGGAATTTCTACCGACCACGAATGCTTTACTTTTGAAGAAGCCGAAGAAAAATTATCCCTTGGAATGAAAATCCTCATTCGCGAAGGAAGTGCCGCTAAAAACTTTGAAGCACTCATCGATTTACTTCCAGAAAATTATGAGAATATGATGTTTTGCTCCGACGACAAACATCCCGACGATTTGATTGTAGGCCACATCAACTTACTTTGTGCTCGTGCTGTTGCCAAAGGAATTGACATTTTCAAAATCCTGCAAGCCGCTTGTGTAAATCCCGTGAATCATTACAAAATGAACGTGGGTTTATTGCAAGAAAAGGATGCTGCCGATTTTATTGTGGTTGAAGATTTGGTTAATTTTAAAGTGTTGAAAACCTATATCAATGGCGAATTAATTGCCAATAATGGTGAATCATTTGTAAAACATATTCCCTTTGAAACCCCAAATAATTTTAACATTACTTCCAAAGAAATGAGTGATTTTGCCGTTTCAGGGTCAGGTTCAAAAATTAGAGTTATCGAAGCTTTGGAAGGCCAATTGATTACCAATGAAATTCATCATCAATCATTTATTGTTGATGGGAAAATCGTTTCAGACACGGAAAACGACATCTTGAAAATGGCGGTTGTGAATCGTTATGAAAATACAAAACCAGCCATTGCTTTCATCAAGAATTTTGGTTTGAAAAAAGGGGCGATTGCTAGTTCTGTGGCGCACGATTGTCATAATATTGTTGTGGTTGGAACTTCAGACGAAGATATTTGCAATGCCGTCAATCTAATTATAAAAAATACGGGTGGAGTTTGCGCCGTGAATGGAGCCGAAAACAAAATCCTACCCTTGCCCGTTGCGGGAATTATGAGCGACAAAAACGGTTGGGAAACTGGCAAATTATATCAGGAAATTGATGCAATGGCGAAAGCGCTCGGAAGCAATTTGAAAGCACCTTTTATGACGCTTTCGTTTATGGCTTTGCTCGTTATTCCCGATTTGAAATTATCCGATAAAGGATTATTTAGCGGAAATACTTTTTCGTTTGTGGACTTGGTGGTGGAGAATTAACCGCAATGACGCTAGGTCGCAAAGTTTTTTTTAGTATTGACATTGGAAGATCCTCGATCATTTTGCGATGTCTTAAAATTTTGACAACTTTTTGAAACGGATTAAATCTTTACTAATCGTTAAACTTGAATAATTCGATTGTATTTATTTCTAGAGCTTTGGACACTATTTCGAGGGTCGAAAGTGTTGCATTTGCTCTTCCAGCTTCTAATCTAGACATATTACTTTTCTCAAAATTACATTTGGCAGCCAAATCCTGTTGAGAGATATTTTTCTCTTTTCGGATCTTCTGAATTCGTTTGCCAACCTGTATTTGTATAGATTCTTTCAAACTTTAATTATCATTTACGACAAGTCAAAATTTGTTATATATTTGTCTAATATGGTTATCATTTACGATAACTATAAAATTATTTTGCTCAAATGTGGAAAGCCGTAAAGTATTGCGGTTTCATCTTGATAAATTTGAGTGAAAATTTGAAAAAGGGACGAACTAATTAACAACTAAAAGATCATAACCATGGATTTAAAAGACCAACTTAAATTAATTGCAGACAGAACAAAGCATAAAGACAACATCCAAACCGAAGAAGCGACAAAAAATGCATTCATTATGCCTTTCTTACAAAGTTTAGGATATGATGTTTTTAATCCACTGGAAGTAGTTCCTGAATTTATCGCAGACATAGGAATTAAAAAAGGGGAGAAAATTGATTATGCAATCTTCAAAGATGGAAATCCAACAATTTTGGTTGAATGTAAAGATTGGAGGCAAAATTTGAATGTTCACGACGGACAACTTTTAAGATATTTTCACGTTTCAAAAGCAAAGTTCGGCTTATTGACAAATGGAATCGTTTATCGATTTTATTCCGATTTAGTGATGCCAAATAAAATGGATGAAAAACCATTTTTAGAATTTAATATTACAGAAATAAAAGACAATCAAATTGAGGAATTGAAAAAATTTCACAAAGCAAATTTTGATGCAGAAAGCATTGTAAATACCGCAAGCGAAATGAAATTTATGAACGAACTGAAACATTTGCTGAACAAAGAACTTACAGAACCAACTCCAGAATTTGTCAAACATTTTGCGAAACAAGTTTACCCTAGTGTTGTAACTGCAAGAGTTTTAGAGCAATTTACAGAATTGACAAAAAAATCTATTCAACAATACATCAGTGATTTAATAACCGAAAGATTGAAAAATGCCTTGTCAAAAGAGGATGAAAAAAATAAATCTGAAACTTCAAATGAAATTACTGCAGAACAAAATCTGGAAGATATTAGCAAAGTGAATACAACCGAAGAAGAACTTGAAGGCTTTTTAATCGTAAAGACAATTTTAAGACAAAAAATTCCAGCAACAAGAATTACTTATCGAGATGCACAGTCCTATTTTGCCATTTTTCTGGATGACAATAATCGAAAAGTAGTTTGCCGATTGCACTTAAATGGAGGAAAAAAATTCGTCGGATTGTTCGATGAAAACAAAAAAGAGACTAAAAATGAAATAGAAACCTTGGACGATATTTTTAAGTTTTCCGCAGAACTTTTGAAGACTATTGAGTTATACGAAAAGTAAAAATCTTTTTCATTGAAATGCAAACAAATGCCTTTGGCCAAGCCAAAGGTTTTTTTGTGGAATTTATTGACTTCAAAGATTAAGATTTAAAAACAATAGAAAGTTAGCAATCTTTGTATTACTTTTAATCCTGATTAATCAAAAATCACAATGCAAAGACCCTCATTCTCCATATACGACGCATCGGCAGGTTCCGGAAAAACCTATGCGCTGGTGAAAGAATACCTGAAAATTATTCTTGTCGCGCCTAAAAATGATGCCTATCGCAACATTCTCGCCATAACGTTTACCAACAAAGCGGTTCACGAAATGAAAAGTAGAATCGTGGGCAGTTTATCTGAATTTGCCAAAGACGAACCAAGTCAAAAAGCACAGGATTTGATGCAAGATTTGGCCAAAGAAACCCAACTATCTATCGTCCAAATCAAAACTAAATCACAGCAAATCATCAAGCATATTATTCACAATTACGCGGCTTTTGATATTTCGACAATCGATAAATTCACCCACAAAGTGATTCGTGCTTTTGCTCACGATTTAGGCTTGCAAATGAATTTTGAAGTCTCTTTGGAAAGTGATAATCTATTGACGGAGGCCGTCGATGCCTTGATTGCGCAGGCAGGCGAAGACGAAACATTGACCAAATTGCTCGTCGATTTCACGATGGAAAAAACCGATGATGATAAGTCTTGGGATATTTCCAGAGAAATTTTTGAAGTAGGCAAGTTAATTCAAAACGAAAATAATCGCGAAGAAATAGCGCATTTTAAAGATAAAACGATCACCGACTTTGTCGAAATAAAAAAGAAACTCGCCGAAGTATCCAAAGTATTAGAAGAGGAAAATGCATCCTTGGCTGAAACTGCTTTGCAATTGATTGAAAAAAATGCCATTGATATCAAATCCTTTTCGAGAGGAACGTTTCCAAATCATCTTCAGAGTATTGCAGAACGAAAATTCAATCCGAAAAATAAATTGTTTCGTGAATTTGAGGATATTTCCATCAATAAAACCGCCAAGGACCGAGCAATTATTGAAAATATAATTCCAGAACTATTGCAAATTCTCGCAGGAATTTATAAAAATTTCGAACAAAGAGATTTTTACCTAGCCTTCCTGAAAAACATAACGCCACTGTCTTTGCTAAATACCGTCAGCAAAGAATTGGATAAAATTCAGAAGGAACAAAACGTACTTTCTATTTCCGAGTTCAATACCAAAATTCATAGTGAAATTCAAAACCAGCCTGCGCCATTTATTTACGAGCGCTTGGGCGAACGTTACCGCCATTTTTTCATCGATGAATTTCAAGATACTTCCGAAATGCAATGGCAGAATCTGATTCCGCTGATTGATAATGCGACCTCGAGTGAATTCGACGGTGAAAAAGGAACCTTGATGATTGTAGGCGATCCAAAACAGTCTATTTACCGCTGGCGTGGCGGAAAAGCCGAGCAGTTTATCGAATTGAGCAAAAGTTATAATCCGTTCAATAATCCCGAAAAAGTTTTAGAACATTTAGATAAAAATTACCGTTCCTATTCGCAAATTATCGATTTTAACAATCGTTTTTTTCAAATGTTGTCCCATAAATTCGATCCCGAAGGTTCGGGACGAGATTACAAAGATTTGTACGAAAACCATAGCTACCAAAAAAGCAACAGCAAAACTGGTGGTTATGTCAATATTTCTTTTCTTCCACTAATCGAAAAAGAGGCTGATTCAGAAGAGGAAGAGGAATTAAACAAAATGGATTTGTATGTTAGGGCAACTCTAAAAACAATTCTAGAAGTAAAGCAAAAAGGATTCAAATTCAGCGATATTGTGGTATTAGTACGTCATAATAAAAACGGAACAGCGATTGCAAATTACTTGGTTGAACAGGGCATTCCGATGCTTTCGTCCGAATCTTTATTGATAAAAAATGCTACCGAAGTTCGATTTATCTTGCACTTTTTGAGATACTTAAAAAACAATAAGGATGCGGAATCAAAAGCGTATTTCTTAGAATATTTGGCACGAAATAATCGAGAAAAAATGCCAATTCACGACTTTATCTTAGCAGGAATGAAAATGAATGAGGTTGATTTCGAGGAATGGCTTATGACTTTTGGCGTTTCACTTGCCTTCTCTGATATTCGAAAAAAATCCTTGTATGAGGCCGTAGAAACCATTATCAAAGCCGTTTTGCCTTCAAAAAGAAATACGGCTTACATTCAGCATTTTCTTGACATTGTTTTGGAAAAAGATGTTCGAAATAATGCAGGAATCAGCGATTTTTTGGAGTATTGGGACAAAAGTTCGGATAAATTCAAGATTCCATCACCCGAAGGAAGCGATGCGGTGCAGATTATGAGTATTCACAAATCAAAAGGGCTTGAATTTCCTGTGGTTATTTTTCCGTTTGCCGAAGAAAATTATAGCTTACAAAAAAAAGATAAACTATGGCTTTCGGCCGATCAGGAAGAATTTGGTTTGCCCAAAGTACTAGTTGATAATAGCAAGGCCGTAGAGGGTTTTGGCACAGCCGCCAAAGCAACCTATATCGAAAAATCGCAGGAACAATTGCTGGATAATATCAATGTTTTGTATGTGGCACTGACCCGTGCCGAAGAACAATTGTATGTTATTTCGAGCCTTTTCAAGGCTAATAAAGAAGGAAACTACCCCAATAATATGGCCAGTTTTTTTATTGATTATTTAACCAAAGAATCCAATTTTGATGAAACGCAATTAGCGTATGATTTTGGGCATTCAGAACGAATTTCCTCAGCAACCAAAGCACAAAAAGAATTCAAAGCCATTCCGCAGGTAGCAGCAATTTTGGATTCAAAAAACATTAAAATCGCTCAAAAAGAATCGATAATGTGGGGAACTCACCAACAAGAAGCGATCGAGTACGGAAATGTTGTTCACGAAGTTTTATCTTTTGTAGCAACTAAAAAGGATGTCGATTTGGCCATTACCAAAGCCATCGAAAGTGGTTTGATTACAGTCAATCAAAAAGAGGTAGTTTGTAAAACGATTCAAGAGATTGTGAATCATTCCGAGCTTTCAATTTGTTTTGAAGAGGGCAGCCAAGTCTTGAATGAGCAAACTATTATTCAAAAAGAAGGCAAAACGATAAAACCTGACCGAATGGTTTTGACTAAAGCCAAGGAGGTTTATTTATTGGATTATAAAACAGGACTGTACAACGCTAAACATCGATTACAATTAGAAAATTATCAAAATGCCATTGAATTAATGGGTTACAAAGTGTTAAAAAAATCGATTGTATATATAGGAGAAGAAATCAATGTGATAAATTTGTAAAAAACTTTGAAATAAAATTTAAAAAATATGTACGGAAAAATAAAAGAACACCTTCAATCTGAACTTCAAACCATTGAAGAAAACGGCCTCTTCAAACGAGAAAGAATCATCACTTCACCGCAAGGAGCCGAAATTACGGTAAATGGAGAAACAGTACTGAATTTTTGCGCCAATAATTATTTGGGGCTTTCATCCCATCCCGAAGTGATTCAAGCTGCAAAAGATGCGATGGATACACACGGTTTCGGAATGTCTTCAGTTCGATTTATTTGCGGAACACAGGATATTCACAAAACCTTGGAAAAAAAGATTTCGGAATTCTACGGCACCGAGGACACCATTCTTTATGCTGCAGCATTTGATGCCAACGGGGGAGTATTCGAGCCTTTATTAAATGAAAATGACGCCATCATTTCAGATAGTTTGAATCACGCCTCGATTATTGACGGAGTTCGATTGTGCAAAGCAGCACGTTATCGCTATGAAAATAGCAATATCGAAGATTTAGAGCAGCAATTGATAAAAGCCAATGCAACAGGAGCTCGTTTCAAGTTAATAGTTACCGATGGAGTTTTCTCTATGGACGGACTGGTAGCGCCTTTGGATAAAATTTGTGACCTAGCCGATAAGTATGATGCATTGGTTATGGTAGACGAATGTCACGCTGCAGGATTTATTGGTACAACGGGAAAAGGAACGCTTGAAGCCAAAGGGGTAATGGGAAGAGTAGATATCATAACTGGCACATTAGGAAAAGCACTTGGTGGCGCTATGGGAGGATATACTACAGCCAAAAAAGAAATCATCGAACTCCTGCGTCAACGATCAAGACCCTATTTGTTTTCGAATTCATTGGCACCAGCTATTGTAGGAGCCTCAATAAAGGTTTTCGAATTATTAGAAAAAGATACTACTCTCAGAGACCAGCTGGAATGGAACACGAATTATTTCAAATCCGGAATGAAAAAAGCAGGATTTGATATTATAGAGGGTGATTCGGCTATTGTCCCTGTAATGTTATATGATGCAAAATTAGCGCAAACTATGGCCAACGAGTTATTAAAAAAGGGAATTTATGTAATTGGTTTCTTTTTTCCGGTGGTTCCTAAAGATAAGGCACGAATTCGGGTGCAATTGTCTGCCGCTCATAGCCAAAACAACCTCGATAGTGCAATTCAAGCCTTTGTGGAGGTTGGAAAAAGTCTAAATGTCATTTAATTCCATTTTTTACGCTTTTTTTTGTATTTTTTTTAACTTTTTATTTTGTAGTTAAAAAATTACGTGTTACTTTTGCTTTAAAATTAACTAAATTGTAATTAAACTTATTAAGTATGAAACATCTTAACAAACTTTTACTTGCTGTAATGATGGTGTTTGCCATGAGCTCTCAAGCACAAAACAGTAACAATCCTTGGGCTCTTTCGTTTGGGGTAAATGCAGTTGACACACGAGCTAGCGCTGGTGGAGGAAACAACTGGTTAGATTCTCACGTATCTCAAGCATTTCTTGTAGGTCAAAACTGGAACATTCTTCCTTCTGTATCTTATCTTAGTTTAGAAAGAGCAATTGGAAATAATTTCTCAGTTGGACTTAAAGGATCTATCAACAAAATTGATAAATTTGTTGTTTTTGATCCGTCAAACCCTGATCATAATTCTGCAGGTTATGTAACTACTAACCCTGGAGATTTAATGTATTATGGTGTAGAATTAAGCGCGAAATATAGCTTTATGTCTCTAATCGGTTCTAAAACTATTGACCCTTCGTTAAGTCTTGGTGGAGGTTATACTTGGTTAGGAGATAACAGTTTCGGATCTGTGAATCCAGGAGCAGGTTTAACTTTCTGGTTTACTGAAAATGTAGGTTTGCAATTAGCAACTGTTTATAAAGTTTCTCAATTACTTGGTCAAGATCGTTCTGAAATGGGAGATATCTATGCTCCTAAAGCGCCTTCTCATTTCCAACACTCTTTAGGTATTACTTTCCAATTTGGAGGTAAAGATACTGACGGAGACGGAATCTATGACAAAGATGATGCTTGTCCAGAAGTTGCTGGTTTAAAACAATTCAACGGTTGTCCTGATACTGACGGTGACGGAATCATTGACGGAAGCGATGCTTGTCCAACTGAATTTGGTTTAGCTGCTTTGAATGGTTGTCCTGATAAAGACGGAGACGGAATTGCTGACAAAGATGATGCTTGTCCAGATACTGCTGGTTTAGCTGCTTTCCAAGGTTGTCCTGATACTGACGGTGATGGTCTTGCTGACAAAGATGACAAATGTCCTACTGTAGCTGGTCCAAAATCGAATGGTGGTTGTCCAGTATTGGATGCTGATAAAGATGGTGTGCCAGATTTAGAAGATAATTGTCCTATCGTAGCTGGTCCTGCTAGCAACAAAGGTTGTCCAGAAGTAACTCAAGAAGTTGTCGAGCAACTTAGAACTCAAGCTAGAGCTATCAACTTCAATTTAGGAAAAGCAACTTTCAATACAGCTGATGTAAAATCTAATGAGAGTTTAGATGCTATTAAAAATATTCTTAAAAACTATCCTACAGCTAAATGGGAAGTTCAAGGACATACAGATAGTACAGGTGGTGCAAAATTAAACCAAAAACTTTCTGAAGACAGATCTAAAGCAGTTGTTGATTTAATGGTTCAAAACGGAATTAAACCTGAGAACATCACTTCTAAAGGTTATGGTCCAAGCAAACCAGTTGCTAGCAACAAAACTAAAGAAGGTAGAGCTAAAAACAGAAGAACTGAAGTTATCTACGTTGGTGGTGTTGATGGAATGAAAGTTAATCTTAAATAAGATAAGATAACCTAATATATTTATTAAAAAGCCGTTCTTAATTGAACGGCTTTTTTTATATTTATAAAATGATAGAAATTTCTTTTTTAGATAAAGTTGCCAAAGTTTTAATCGATAATTATTCAGAAAAATTATCCAGTACCATAGTGGTTTTGCCCAACAAGCGAGCCAAGGTCTTTCTTGTAGAAGCCCTAAAAAAACAAGTTTCGACTACTATCTTTTCTCCAAAGATTGTTAGTATTGAAGAATTTATTCAAGACATTGCAGGCATACGTAGTATTGATGCGATAGAATTACTGTTCGAATTTTATGAAGTTTACTTATCGGCTACCGAAAAACCAAAACAAGAATCTTTTGAGCTTTTTGCGATTTGGGCTAAAACATTATTACAAGATTTCAATGAAATCGATCGCTATCTATTAGACCCCGTACACGTCCTTTCGTACTTAAAAGACATTGAAGACATCAAGAGATGGGGAATAGAAGTCGAAAACAAAACCCAATTGCTAGAAAAGTATATCAATTTCTGGAAATTATTACCCAATTACTACCAATCACTTTACGATCATTTGCTACATAAAGGCATAGGTTATCAAGGCTTAATCTACCGAGAAGCCGTAAATAATCTCAATCATTTTTCGAATACTGTAAAAGACAGTAGTTATGTTTTTGCAGGTTTCAACGCTTTAAATGCTGCCGAAGAGCGCATTATCCAGCATTTAATCGCATCGGAGCAAGCAGAAATCTTCTGGGATGCAGATCAAACTTTTCTAAACGATCCATATCACGACGCAGGACTATTTGTACGACGATTCAAATCAAGTTGGAAGCACTATAAATCGAACCCGTTCGAATGGATTGTGGACGATTTTTCAATGTCTAAAAACATTCAAGTTATTGGCACACCAAAAAGTATTGGTCAAGCCAAAATTACCGGCAACATTATAGAAACTATTATCAAGGATAATCCAAATACAACATTGGACAAAGTTGCCGTGGTTCTTGGAGAGGAAAACCTGCTGACACCCCTTTTGTATTCTTTACCCTCAACAGTTGGCGCATTGAATATCACGATGGGATACTCCAGCAAGAACAACCCCGCACAGCTTTTAATTGCAAAATTATTCAAAATGCACGCGAATGCTTTGGCTAGAAATGCCAAAAGCTACGTCCTGTATTATAAAGATGTATTGGATGTTTTGACACATCCTTTGATAGAACCTTATGCAAACGCAAATGCGGTCGTTGCATTTATTAATCAGAACAATTACACCTTTATTCCTCATCATAAATTGATGGCATTGCAACCACATCCTTCTGATTTATTTCATTTATTATTCCAAAAATGGGAAGCCGGTTCGATTCCTGTTTTAGAAGCGATTTCTAGTTTATTACTAACCATCAAATCTAATTTAAACAAGGATAATGAAGAGGAGAAAATCGCTAAAGCTTTTGTTTATAGCCTTTTCAAAACAATAAACAAACTCATTAATTACTACTCGAAACATTCACACATCGATACAATCGAAACTCTTCATTCCATTTACAAACAAGTCATAGATTTAGCTGAAGTCTCTTTCGAAGGGGAACCATTAAATGGGTTGCAAATTATGGGCGTTTTAGAAAGTCGTGTTTTGGATTTTGAAACCGTAATTATCACTTCAATGAATGAAGGAAAATTTCCAGCAGGAAAAGCCCAAAATTCATTCATTCCCTATGACGTGAAACGGGAATTGGGTTTACCGACTTTCAAAGAAAAAGATGCTATTTACACCTATCATTTCTACCATTTGTTGCAACGCGCCAAAAACATTTATTTACTATACAATACTGAAAGCGAAGGTTTGGATGCCGGTGAAAAAAGCCGCTTTATTACCCAATTGGAAGTCGAAAAACAAGATAAACATATACTTACTCACGAAATTTACAATGCTGTTTTACCCGAAACCGCCTATGAACCTATCGTAATTCCAAAATCGGAATCGGTGATGCTGCGTTTGAAAGAAATAGCCGAAAGAGGTTTTTCACCAACGGGTTTAACCAGTTTTGTCCGAAACCCCATACAGTTTTATTTCCAAAGGGTTTTGCGCATTAGTGAAGTGGAAGAAGTCGAGGAAAATATCGCTTTGAATACGTTGGGAACAATTATTCACGGAACCTTGGAAGCTTTATACACTCCATTTATCGGCAAGTTTTTGTCTGAAAATGATATTTTAGCTTGCTTCAAACTTTTGGACGCAGAAGTCTTGAAACAATTCAAATTGGTTTACAAAGAAGGCGAAATCAAAAAAGGAAGAAATCTTCTGGCATTTGAAGTGGCCAAACGGAATGTTTCTAATTTTTTGAAAGTCGAACTGGAAAGCCTCAAAAAAGGAGATGCGATAAAAATTCTTCATCTAGAAAAAGATTGTGAAAGAATTTTGGAACATCCAAGTCTGCCATTTCCCATAAAAATCAAAGGAACAGTAGACCGAATCGAAGAACGCACGCCAAAAAATGGAACGACAAGGATAAGAATTATCGATTATAAAACCGGCAAAGTCGAAAAAACTAATGTTAGGCTTATATCTTGGAACGGATTAACAGAAGAAATCAAAAATGACAAGATAATTCAGATTTTAGCGTATGCTTTTATGTATGAAAATGAAGCGAATGGAAAACCGATAGAAGCGGGAATTATTTCGTTCAAAAACTTGAAATCGGGGTTTTTACCTTTCAATTTCAAAGACGGAAAAGAAGAAAACACGACCATAGACACAGCAATTTTAAATGAATATCTAGAACAGATGGTTTTGTTGCTGGATGAAATTTTGGATGAAACAAAACCTTTCGAAGAAAAAGTTTAACCACAAAGCGCGCAAAGGTTTCGCGAAGTTCGCGAAGTGATTTTAAACACTTTTAAAAAACTCCAATAAAACGGCTTTCAGTGCATCTCGATTCTCAATATAGCTCATATGTCCGTCGGGAAAAGTGACTAGCTTTACAGTTGTATTTTCAATTTGCTGTAGATTGTCTTCATAATTTAAAACGCCGTCTTTTTTACCTAAAATCAATAGCATTGGAAAAGTCGCTGAATGCAAAATAGGTTCGCGATCGTTCCTGATTTTCATTCCTTCGAGCGAAGCGACAATGCCTTGCAAAGGAGTTTTTAAAGCCTCAATTTTTACTTTTTCGATCTCGTCTGTCATTCTTTCGCGATTTTCTTCGCTAAATAAATTGGAGATAGAAAGTCGGACAAAAGTAGCATACTCTTTCTTCACCGCTTTGATGGCACGATCCCGATTGGCTTTTCGTTCCTCGCTATCAGCCTTGGAAGTCGAATTGAGTAAAACCAAGCCTTTTACCATTTTAGGAAACATTTCGGCGAAAGCCAAAGCTACATAACCGCCCATAGAATGCCCAACAAAAATCGCTTTTCGGATTCGTAATTTTGACAAAACGGACTGAACTACTTCGGCGTTGTCTTCCATAGAATGAACATAACCCAAACAGTCTGTTTCGCCGTGACCCAACAAATCGATGGTGATGATGCGGTTTTTTTTACTGAATTCAGGAACCAAATCCTGCCACATCGTTTGGTTTTCCAAAAATCCGTGAAGCAATACAATAGCATTGCCTTTTCCAGAATCGGAATAGGAGATTTTCGTGTTTTTGTATAGGATTTGATTCATTGTTTTAAACTTGGAGCAAAAATAAGGCTAAAATTTTTAAACCATATAAGTCAATTAAGTTTTTCTTATATGACTTATATGGTAAAATAAAAACGGCTCACATCTCAGCAAACCGTTTATAATTATCATCTAGAACGTTTTAAAATTTATTATCCCCGTCCAATAAATTTCCTAATCCACCAAGTAAACTGCCTTCCTCACGACTATTTCCTCCCGCTCTTGGTGCCGAAGCAATAATTCGATCGGCTAGGCGGCTGAAAGGCAATGACTGTATGTAAACCGTTCCGGGACCTCGCAGCGTGGCATAAAACAAACCTTCGCCACCAAAAATTGAATTTTTAATTCCGCCTATAAATTCAATATCATAATCTATATTCTGAGTGAAACCTACAAGACAACCCGTATCTACTTTTAGAATCTCGCCCTCTCCAAGTTCTTTTTTCGCCAAAGTTCCACCTGAATGCACAAATGCCATTCCGTCTCCTTCGATTTTCTGCATAATAAAACCTTCTCCACCAAAAAAGCCACGACCTAATTTTTTAGAAAATTCGATTCCCACTGCTACGCCTTTGGCCGCACATAAAAAGGAGCTTTTTTGACAGATGAATTTCCCTTGAAATTGTGTCAAATCAATAGGAAGGATTTTTCCGGGATAAGGAGAAGCAAACGAAACTTTGCTTTTGAAATTATTTTGATTGATAAAGGCGGTCATAAACAAGCTTTCACCAGTAAGAACGCGTTTTCCTGCGCTGAGCAATTTGTCGAAAATCCCCGTTTGTTGTTGGGAACCATCGCCAAAAATGGTTTCCATTTGGACATTATTGTCCATCATCATAAAGCTTCCTGCTTCGGCAATGACAATTTCTTGTGGGTCTAATTCGATTTCAACATATTGCATTTCTTCTCCAAAAATTTGGAAATCTATTTCGTGTGCTTTCATTTTTATCTTTTTTTGAATTAAACAATAGGTCTAAAAAAGGATGTAAAAGTTACTGTTTTTTTGTGGATTTTGAAAGTAATCGCGCAATAACAATCTGAAGCACATTAATTATTTGTTAAATAAAAAATTGCTTAAATTACTGCTCGTTAAGAAAATCTTAAATAGTGATTTGAAAAACATTTAATGATTTTAAGAATCTATTTTGGAAATTGAAAGCAAATTTTCGCTAATTTTATAAAAAAATTTGAATTATGGTTTTGATTATAAAAAAGAAAAATGCTAAAAAAGAAATCGAGTCTTTTTTAGAAAAAAAAGTAAAACCTGTCTCTAAAGGTAATTTGTCTGCTCATTTTGGGAAACTAAAAAGGGATTTGGATGGACTTGAATATCAATTAGAGAAAAGAAAAAATGAAGATTGATTTTTTGGCAGACACTAATTTTTTAATCAATCTTCACGAAGGAAAACCATTTATTGAGCCATTTTTAGAGTATGTTTTTGGAGTTTCTTTTATTTCAGAAATTGAACTTCTAGGGCATAAAAATATTTCTAAAAATGAAGAAAATGCTCTAAAACATCTCTTGAAAGATTCTTTTATTTTTAATTTTAATGACGACATCAAACATCAAACGATTTTATTAAAACAAAAGCATTCGATAAAGCTTCCCGATGCAATCATCGCTTCTACAGCTATTATTTTTCAAATCCCTTTGATTACATCTGATAAAGGTTTTAAAAAAATTAAAGAAATCGACCTGATTTTATTGGAATAAAAAACGGTTCGCATCGCTGCAAACCGTCTATTTTGTATATTCTATTCTCTTTTATCTAATTTAAGAATTCATAAGCATTTCAATTTCCTCAATTTCAATCGGAATGTTGCGCATTAAATTAAATGGCTCCCCCGTTTTTTGAACCACCACATTGTCTTCTAATCGAATTCCCAATCCTTCGGCAGGAATGTAGATTCCAGGTTCTACGGTGAAAACCATATTGGCTTGCATCGGTTCAGTTAGTTTTCCGTAATCGTGGGTGTCCAATCCCATATGGTGTGAAGTGCCGTGCATAAAATATTTTTTGTAGGCTGGCCAATCTGGGTTTTCGTTTTGCACATCGGCTTTATCGATAAGCCCTAATCCGAGCAACTCCGAAGTCATTAATTTACCTACTTCAAAATGATATTGTTTCCAAAGTGTTCCGGGAGTAAGCATTTTAGTAGCTTCATTTTTTACTCTCAAAACGGCATTGTAAACCGCTTTTTGTCTGTCGGAATAACGTCCTGAAACAGGAATTGTTCGGGTTAAATCGCTGGAATAATTGGCGTATTCGGCGGCAACGTCCAATAAAATTAAATCTCCGGCTTTGCACTGTTGGTTGTTTTCGATATAGTGCAAAACATTGGCATTATTTCCAGAAGCGATAATAGGAGTATAAGCAAAACCCTTGGAACGATTGCGAATAAATTCGTGAATCAGTTCGGCCTCGATTTCGTATTCCATCACATTGGGTTTTACAAAAGGAAGTAGTCTTCTGAACCCTTTTTCGGTAATATCGCAGGCAGTTTGAATTAAATCTAATTCTTCAGTCTCTTTAACGGAACGTATTCGTTGCAAAATCGGATTGCTTTTGGCAACCTGATGTGCAGGATATTTGGCTTTCCACCATTTTACAAAACGGGCTTCTCGGGTTTCAGTTTCAACGGTGGCGCGATAATGCTCGTTGGTGTTAATATAAATCGTATCGGAATAGGTCATCATTTCGAATAAAACTTTCTCGAAATCTTGCAACCAATGCACGGTTTTTATTCCCGAAACTTCAAAAGCGCGATCTTTGGTTAGTTTTTCGCCCTCCCAAATGGCAATGTGTTCGCTGGTTTCTTTTAGGAAAAGCATTTCTCTTTGGTTTTCATACGGCGCATCCGGAAAAAGCAATAAAATGCTTTCTTCTTGGTCAACGCCGCTCAAATAGAGAATATCACGATGTTGTGCAAAAGGCAACGTGCTGTCGGCCGAAACGGGATAAATGTCGTTTGAATTGAAAACTGCTACGCTATTTGGCTTCATTTGAGCCGTGAATTTTGCGCGATTTTTTATGTAAAGTTGTCGGTCTATTTGATGGTATTTCATAGGTATAAATTTTGTTTTTTATTGGTTAGACAAGGTATCGCCTTTTTACTCCAAGAGGTTTGCTTGCTCAAACTTTTTGTTAATGGCGATTTCATATGTAAATATTTATTGTTTTTTATTGGTCATCTGCAATTATTCTAAGCTTTATAGGCGATTAAATTGCATTTCGGAAAAGCTAATTTCATTTCAATACAAATTTGAGTATTCAAAAGTAGAAACTTTGGCAATAAAAAAGGGGTTTCGGAGAAAATAATTGCCCAAGTATAAAATTAAACAAATATTAAATTAAAACTAAAACTTAGGAACATTAATTGGTTTATTTGTAAATTTCGCATTATTTACTGATTTACGGGTTGTTAGCGGCTTTAATTTTAAGTTAAATTCAGAAAAAAAGAATAATTATAAATAACGAAAAAAGGTTGTGCATCACTTGGATTTCCTTTATTTTTGCGTACATTTTTAACAAATTATATTCAAATTACTTATGGCAAAATCTGCAATATTGAAGTCGTCAATAGCTAAAAAAGTGGCAATGGCGCTTTCAGGACTTTTTTTGATTATGTTTCTATCGCTCCACTTTTTTATTAATATGGTTTCGGTTTTTAGTGCCGAATCGTTTAATGCGATGTCACATTTTATGGGGTACAATCCTTTAATCCAATTTGTTATGCAACCGGTTTTAATTGCTGGAGTTGTTTTTCACTTTGTTATGGGTTTTGTTTTAGAACTAAAAAATAGAAGCGCTAGACCCGTTGCTTATGTGAAATATAATGGAGCTGCAAATGCCTCTTGGGCTTCCAGAAATATGATTATTTCCGGAGTGGTTGTGTTGGCTTTTTTAGGCTTGCATATGTACGATTTTTGGTTTGCCGAAATGAATTATAAGTACATCGCGGTAAATGAAATTAACGAAACGAGATACTATGAAGAATTGATTCATAAATTCGTGAGTCCAGTTCGCACCGGATTGTATAGTATTGCTTTCTTGTTGCTGTCGGTTCACCTTTGGCACGGATTCACTTCTTCTTTGCAATCAATAGGATTTGATAATAAAATTGGAAAATCATTGCATTCTATATGCTACGCTTTTGCAATTGTAGTTCCTTTTGGATTTATTTTCATTGCACTATTTCATCATTTTAATCATTAATATCAATCTATAATGAAATGAGCATAGTTCAAATGGTTTGCTAAAAATCAGTTTAGTTATGCGAATTACATAAGACCGATAAAAAAAATAACTATCAACTTATGAAACTAGATTCTAAAATACCTGAAGGTCACATTTCACAAAAATGGACTGATTATAAAGATCACTTAAAGTTAGTTGCTCCAAACAACCGACCAAAAATAGACATTATCGTAGTAGGAACAGGTTTGGCAGGAGCATCTGCTGCAGCCTCTTTTGCTGAAATGGGTTATAATGTCAAAGCATTTTGCTACCAAGATTCTCCACGTCGTGCACACTCGATTGCTGCGCAAGGAGGAATCAATGCTGCAAAAAATTATCAAAATGATGGAGACAGTATCTATCGTTTGTTTTATGATACAATCAAAGGTGGAGATTACAGAGCGCGTGAGGCAAACGTACACCGTTTAGCTGAAGTTTCTGGAAATATCATCGACCAATGTGTGGCTCAGGGAGTGCCATTCGCCCGTGATTACGGAGGATATTTAGACAACCGTTCATTTGGTGGTACTCAATTGCAACGTACTTTTTATGCAGCTGGACAAACTGGACAACAGTTGTTATTAGGAGCTTATTCTGCGCTTTCTAGACAAATTGGTCTAGGAAAAATAGAGATGTACAATCGCCACGAAATGTTGGAATTGGTAAAAGTAAATGGAAAAGCTCGCGGAATCATAGCTCGTAACTTGGTTACAGGAGAATTAGAAAGACATTCTGCTCACGCTGTCATTATTGCAACCGGAGGATACGGAAATGTGTATTTCCTTTCGACCAACGCTATGGGATCGAATGTTACAGCTGGTTGGAAAGTGCACAAACAAGGTGCTTTATTTGCCAATCCTTGTTATGTTCAAATTCACCCAACCTGTATTCCAGTTCACGGAACCAATCAATCTAAATTGACTTTGATGTCGGAGTCGTTAAGAAACTCTGGACGTATTTGGGTTCCTAAGAAAAAAGAAGATGCAGCAGCCATTCGTGAAGGAAAATTGAAAGCCTCACAAATAGCCGAAGAAGATAGAGATTACTATTTAGAAAGAAAATATCCATCTTACGGAAATTTGGCTCCTAGAGATATTTCTTCGAGAGCGGCCAAAGAAGTATGTGACGCTGGTCACGGTATCGAAGCTAACGATACCAACGAAGGGGTTTATTTGGATTTCTCTACTGAGATTCAATCTAAAGGAAAACAAGCGGCTTTCGCTAAAGGAAATCACAATCCTTCGCAAGAAGAAATCGTGACTTTAGGTAAAAAATGGTTAGAAGAAAAATATGGTAACTTGTTTACTATGTACCAGAAAATCACCGATGAGAATCCCTATGAAACGCCAATGAAAATCTATCCTGCGGTGCACTATACAATGGGTGGTGTTTGGGTCGATTATAATTTACAATCTACTATTCCAGGTTGTTTCGTTGCAGGAGAAGCTAATTTCTCGGATCACGGAGCGAATCGTTTAGGAGCTTCGGCTTTGATGCAAGGTCTTGCTGATGGTTATTTTGTATTGCCTTACACGGTTTCAGATTATTTAGCTGATGATATTCGTACTGGAAAAATTTCTACTGATTTGCCAGAATTCGCAGCTGCCGAAAAGAATGTTAAAGATTCAATTGACAAATTCTTAAACAATAACGGAACTAAAACTGTGGATCATTTCCACAAACGTTTAGGTTTGATTATGTGGAATAAAGTTGGAATGGGACGAACTGCGAAAGGTTTAACAGAAGCTATATCAGAAATTGCAGCTTTGAAAGCAGAATTTTTGAAAGATGTTTACGTTCCTGGAAGCGCAGACGAATTGAATCCAGAATTAGAAAAAGCACTTCGTGTAGCTGATTTTATCGAATTAGGACAATTGATGGCTATCGATGCTTTACAAAGAAACGAATCTTGTGGAGGTCACTTCCGTGAAGAATACCAAGATGCAGAAGGAGAAACACTTCGTGATGACGTGAACTTTAAATTTGTTGGAGCTTGGGAATACAAAGGCGATGACATCAGCAAAGAGGAACTGCATAAAGAAGATTTGAATTACGAATTTATCAAAATAGCGGCTCGTAACTATAAGTAGTCTTTAGAATGAGAACTCAATTAGACATAAAAACAAAGCTAACGGAACTAAAGCCAATTCTGCAACAAAAATATCCTGTTGCAGCGATTGCTTTGTTTGGTTCGTATGCCAGAAATGAGCAAACCGAAGATAGCGATGTGGATGTGATGATTGAATTGAATGGAAAAATGGGTATTGAATTTTTCCGAATGGCAGATCAAATCGAAGATTATTTAGGTATAAAAACTGATGTTGCTTCGAGAAATGGCATTAAACCACGATATTTTGAATTTATTAAGCCCGATTTAATCTATGTCTAAAAGAGATTAAAAATTATTACTTCAAGACATTCAAGAGTGTTCCCAAAGAATTCAAGAGTATACCAAAGGGTATTCTTATGAAGATTTTACAAAAGATAGAAAAACAGTTGATGCGGTTGTTAGGAATTTTGAAATCATCGGAGAAGCAAGTTCAAATATAGATAAGGATTTTAAAATTCGAACCCCTCAAATATTGTGGGCTGATATGAAAAATTTAAGAAACCGAATGATTCACGATTATACTGGTGTTGATTATGAAATAGTTTGGGAAATTATAACAAAATATTTAAACGAATTAGAATTTCAAATAGACAATTTAATTAAAGAAATAGAATAAAATGAGTGCAGCAAAAAATATCAATATAACCCTAAACATTTGGCGTCAGAAAAATGCCAAAGCTAATGGGAAAATGGAAACATACAAATTGAATGATGTTTCTACAGCCAGTTCGTTTTTGGAAATGTTAGACCAATTGAACGAACAACTAGTAAACGAAAGAAAAGAGCCAGTAGCATTCGACCACGACTGTCGTGAAGGTATTTGCGGAATGTGTTCTTTGTATATCAACGGACGAGCGCACGGACCAGACACAGGAATCACCACTTGTCAATTGCATATGAGAATGTTCAATGATGGCGATACCATCGTGATTGAGCCTTGGCGAAGTGTTGCTTTCCCAGTAGTAAAAGACTTAGTAGTAGACCGATCTTCATTCGAAAGAATTCAACAAGCCGGTGGATTCGTATCTGTAAATACTTCTGGAAACACAATCGATGCGAATGCCACTCTAGTGAACAAAAAGGATGCAGACAAAGCCTTTGAAGCAGCAGCTTGTATCGGATGCGGTGCTTGTGTAGCTACTTGTAAAAATGGCTCAGCCATGTTATTTGTTGGAGCAAAAGTATCTCAATATGCTTTATTACCACAAGGACAAATTGAAGCCACTGATCGTGTATTGAATATGGTTCGTCAAATGGATTTGGAAGGTTTTGGAAATTGTACCAACACTGGAGCTTGCGAAATTGAATGTCCAAAAGGAATTTCTTTAGAAAACATCGCTCGTATGAACAGAGAATATCTTTCTGCAAGTTTGAAATAGTATTTCAAAAACAGTTTATAACATAAACGTCTTGAGAAATCGAGGCGTTTTTTTGTTAGATTAAATTTGAAATCTATGTAAATCTGTTTGATCGGTGTCATCTGTGTGCCATTTTTTAGTAATTTTATAAAATGAAAGTAGCCTTAATCCAATCCAACTTAACTTGGGAAAACCCAAAAGCCAACCGAAATCTTTTCGAAGAAAAAATCAACACCATTGCTGAAAATGTCGATTTGATTGTACTTCCCGAAATGTTCACCACCGGATTTACAATGAATCCTGAGCTTGTTTTTGATACAATGGAAGGCGAAACTGTTTCGTGGATGCAATCGTTGGCGAAAGCCAAGAATAGCGCGATTACGGGGAGTTTGATTATGAAGGAAACTAATAATTTCTACAACAGATTGGTTTTTGTTTTTCCGTCAGGAGAGATCAAATTTTATGACAAAAGACACCTGTTTACCTTAGCGGGCGAAAACCAAGTCTATACTTCAGGCAAGCAAAAATTAATTGTGGAATATCTCGGCTGGAAAATTTGTCCGCTGGTTTGCTATGATTTGCGTTTTCCTGTTTTTGCACGAAATGTCGAACATTATGATCTATTGCTATATGTTGCCAATTGGCCAAAACCTCGCGTGAATGCCTGGGATATTTTACTCAAAGCACGCTCGGTCGAAAATATGTGTTATACTATCGGGGTAAACAGAACGGGTTTTGACGATAACAATTATGAATACAATGGACATTCACAAGTTGTTGATTTTCTTGGAAATGACGTTCTCAAACCACAAGAAACCGATGGAATTTTCATCGTAACATTAAATAAAGAAAAATTGCAAGAAACCAGAAACAAACTAGACTTCCTTAACGACAAAGATTCCTTTGAACTAAAAACTTGATCTAGATTTTTTTTTCAGGTCTTTCTTAGGCTTCACCTTTTTTATAGGTTCCGGACTATACGGAATACTTAAATCAAAAACTTGTTCTACATCCCAATTAGCGCGAACATCTATTTCCTTCGAAAAATAAATTATTTCTTCGGCCTGCCGTTTCGCTAGGAAATTTCCTGAATCCCATTCCTTATTTTTATTGTCGTCATAAATTGCTCTAAGAGAAAAAAGCGATGGGTCAATCAAGCTAAATTCGACTTTTGTATTGCTTTCGCTATATTCTGTTGCTAAAACTTCGCCGGTCTTGTTGGTCAACTGAATCAATACAGGAAAACGTTTTACGTTTTGCAAACTCACTTTCAGATTGCCATATTCTTCGACACTTTTAGTGTTCAAACTAAAGGAATTCTTTTTGTTCGATTGATCCAAATAATCCGTCACTGCGCCGGGCATCATTATAATCGTATAGTTTTCTGAAAACTCTTTTTTAAAATCAAATTGTAGCTGTTGATTAAATTCATCGTATTTGGTCGTGAAAGCCACCGCCGTTGAATCTTTAGTAATGAGTTTCATTTTGGAATTGTCAATTTTTACCAACGGGGTTGCACTTTCTAAAATAAATTTACTCCTAAAACTAACATTACTATTTTGCGTAGTGGTAATATTCAAGCTGTCTTTTTTCTGTTCTTTGATTTTAAAGCTAAAATTCTTAGCGTATTTTTCTTTTGAAATTGCCAATGACAGAGAATCGGTTTTCGCAGGCTTAATCCAAATTTGTAGCGAATCCTTTTTGGGAAACTGGGTCACAATTGTTGACAAATCGGCGTTTTTATTTTTTAACGCTAATTTAATTCCATTTGCCTTTCCTTCATAAGGAACAATGATTCTGTTTCCTGATATTTGAAAAGGTTTTTGGGCTTTAAAAGGAGGCACTTCTTTGAATAATTTCAGTTCAAAAACAGTATCATTCGGAATGGTAATAAACTGCTTCTTAAATCCTATTTTGTCTTTGTTAGGATTAAATTTATTATTAGAACCGTAATCCTTCATCGCTACAAGCAGGTATTTTCCGACTTTTAAATTCTCTAATTTAAAAATCTTCAAACTGTCTAGCGTGTTGGTAATATATCTTGGCGATTCTTTGTAAACCACCGAATCATTAAATTTATCATTAACCTCATACAGCATCACCGAAACGAAGGATTCCACATCTTTTGTATAGGCATCTTTTACCGTTCCAGTAATAGTTAACGAATCGATAATACTGCCAGTAGAAAACACATATTTAAACTGATTATAAGGATTTCCTTCGTTGTTGTCTTCTATACTTTGCCCAAAATTGAAGCTATACGTAGTGTTGGGCTGCAAAGTGTCGTTTATTTTCACCGTTATAGTTTTACTTGCAGTCGTGGGTAAAATTAGTGGCTCGTTCTTCATCGGCGGCGAAATAATTAACTGCTTCTTTATATCTTTCAACTTGACAAATTCGTCAAAAGTCAATTTGATTTCGCTTCCTTTGAAGTTGGTGCTGAAGTTTTTAGGAAAACTGGCCTTCAAAATCGGAGCTAGTGTATCTTTCGAACCGCCCGTAATGCTACCTCTTTTAGCACAACTTGCCATAATTAATACGAATAGAAATAGAAAATATTTAGAGTTGTTTTTCAACATAATGCAAGAATATTTAGAAACTACAAAATAACAATTATATTCGCTGTAATTGAAATTTTTATGAAATTATTAGCCGCTTTAACCCTGTCAGGGTTCAAAACCCTGACAGGGCTGAGATTTATAGAAACTTAGCTATGCGCCATTGCCATACAAACAATACTAATTCGTGCACCGGGAATTTTCAATAAGGCGTGCGAACAAGCTTCCAAAGTCGAACCAGTCGTGAGCACATCGTCAATCAAGAGGAAATGTTTATTGTGGTCTTTTTCGGTGAAAACAACATCGAATATAGTGTCTATACCTTCACTTCTATTCAATAAATTTTTCTTGGATTGGGTTTTCGAATATACATTTCGAACCAATATATTGGAATCAAATGGAATATCCAAAGCAACGGAAAGCGTTTTTCCAAAATTGGTAACCTGATTATAACCCCGTTCTCTCAACTTTCGTTTGTGCAAAGGCACAGGAATAATTTCATCTACCGATTGCATGATTTCCAAATTTTTCAAATCTTCAGCATACCATTCACCCAAAACAGTACCAATCTGCTCTTGACCTTTATATTTCAGGTTATGAATTAATTCTTGAACGATTCCTTTTTGATGAAAATACAATAATGCAGAGGTGTGTTCAACTGGAATTCTACCATAAAATTTTTTGAAAGCCTCATTTTCAGGATTCAAATGATGATTCGTCAACGGAATATTATGTCGGCAAACCGTGCAAATCACTTTTTCATTCGACACCAAAAACGAATGACATCCAGCACAAACTGGCGGAAAAAAGAGATTGATTAGGCTTTGCAACATAAATTAGAGATATTATTTATAAAAATAGCAAAATCGATGCTTCAAACTTCAAAAATGTTTCTTTTTTTAAGTTCACTTTTTATATTTTTGCACCACTATGGCAAAACAAGAAGATTTATTTAAGAATGTGATTTCGCACGCAAAAGAATACGGATTTATTTTTCCGTCAAGCGAAATTTACGATGGTTTAAGTGCAGTCTATGATTATGCACAAAACGGAGTAGAATTAAAAAAGAACATACGCGAATATTGGTGGAAAGCGATGGTTCAAATGAACGATAACATCGTTGGCCTTGACGCGGCAATTTTGATGCATCCCACGACTTGGAAAGCTTCAGGTCACGTCGATGCTTTCAACGATCCTTTAATCGATAATAAAGATTCCAAAAGAAGATACAGAGCCGATGTTTTGATTGAAGATTATGCCGAAAAGCTAAATCTAAAAGCTAAAAAAGAAATCGAAAAAGCGAAAGTTCGTTTTGGAGACGCTTTCAATGAACAAGAATTCATCACCACCAATGCAAGAGTGGTTGAATATTTAGCCAAAGAAAGAGAAATCCTCGAAAGAATGGGCCGTTCTTTAGGAGCTGGTGATTTGGAAGATGTAAAAGCCTTAATCGAAGAATTAGAAATAGCTTGTCCAGAATCCGGTTCTAGAAATTGGACCGAAGTGCGTCAATTTAACTTGATGTTTGGTACCAAACTAGGCGCTTCTGCCGATACCGCAATGGATTTGTACTTGCGTCCGGAAACAGCTCAAGGAATTTTTGTAAATTTCTTAAACGTTCAAAAATCAGGAAGAATGAAAGTTCCTTTTGGTATTGCACAAACTGGAAAAGCGTTTAGAAATGAAATCGTAGCTAGACAGTTCATTTTCCGTATGCGTGAATTCGAACAAATGGAAATGCAATTTTTTGTGCAACCTGGAAAAGAAATGCAATGGTACGAACATTGGAAAAACGCACGTTTGAATTGGCATTTGTCTCTAGGTTTAGGAAAAGAAAAATACCGTTTTCACGATCACGAAAAACTGGCGCATTACGCGAATGCAGCTGCTGATATCGAATTCGATTTCCCTTTTGGTTTCAAAGAATTAGAAGGAATTCACTCTCGTACCGATTTCGATTTGAAAGCGCACGAACAATATTCAGGCAGAAAATTACAATATTTCGATGCTGAATTGAATCAAAATTATGTTCCTTATGTGGTGGAAACATCTGTAGGACTAGATAGAATGTTCTTGGCGATTTTTGCCACTTCCTTAAAAGAAGAAACTTTAGAGGATGGTTCAACAAGAACGGTTCTGAAATTACCAGCCGTTTTAGCACCAACAAAAGCAGCTATTTTACCATTAGTTAAAAAAGATGGATTGCCTGAAATCGCTCATAAAATCATCGATGATTTACGTTGGGATTTCAATGTAGCGTATGACGAAAAAGATGCCGTAGGACGACGTTACAGAAGACAAGATGCTTTGGGAACTCCTTTCTGCATTACTGTCGATCATCAAACTATCGAAGATCAAACGGTAACAATTCGTCATAGGGATTCAATGAAACAAGATCGCGTGGCGATTACCGACTTGAAATCAATCATCGAAAATGAAGTTTCGATGAAAAATTGGTTAATGAAGATGTAGTTTAAAAAATAGACCTCAAAGGTTTTTGAAACCTTTGAGGTCTTATGTATACTTAATTCGAAAGATGCTTCACCTAAAATGGAGCATTTTTTAGTTAAATCTATAACCTAATGTAATTCCCCCTCGACCAACAATTTCGTGATCAGTATCGCTACTATTGAATAAATTTCGACCCACACCAGCATTTATTTCAAACAAGAATCCACTTTTGGTGATCCACTTAGAACCTAAACCAAATCCTAGGGCAAAATCAGTTCTGGAAACTTCTTTATAATAATTATAAGAACTATTTTCGCCCGTGTAAAAAGAATCCTCATATGAATTTAAAGTTCCAAAACCTTCCACAAAAAATCCAGCTGCCGGTTTTTGGCCAAAGTAGAAGCGATAGTAAGGTGTCAAAGCAAATTTAGTGTCAAAATCTTCTGTAATTGCTAAAAAAACAGAAGCACCAAAACTAGTTTCCTCATTAATAATTCGTTCATAAGTGGCCTCAAAGGCACCCGCGACTAAGAATAAGGCATTGCCTTTGATTTCATTTTTAGGAAAATCAGCTTTTGGCTTTTCTTGGCTATAACCAATTGTAAAAAAAGACAAACTAAGTACTACTAATAATTTTTTCATATTTTTTGATTGATTTTAATTTGTTTTCAAATTTAAATGAAATTGTTCAGATTTTACATATAATATTATGATTTCTACATTAAAATATGAATTTTAACATATTAATAAATAGCAACTACATCAACGGAGTTTGTGTACTTTATCGGATTTATTTGCACTTCATCCAATTCTGTTAACATTTGTTAATAAAATATTAACAACTTAAATAGAAAAAGAGGTAAATGCTTATTTTTAGCTTGTTAAATAGGGTTTTTTTAAGAAAAAATATGAGATTCTATTGAACTAGTTTCCCCAAAACTACCAGAAATACTTAATAATTTGAAGTGTATTCTTCGAGAATCTAATGTTATGCCTAACGAATTAGGACAAAACATTGATGAATTTTCCGTACATTATTATTGACGACAATCAAGAAAGTGTTTTGAAAACTAAAGCGATTGCTGATGGTTTTTCGGAGCTTGTCTTTGTAGCTTCGGCCAATAACTATGCCGATGGTCTCCATCTAATTCTAGAACACAATCCCAAATTAATTTTCCTCGAAATTGATCCAGCCGATACATCGACTAACCTGTCATTGGCGCTCATCAACGAGTTGTATCGGTATCTTAAGGTTGTTCCGAAAGTAATTATTACCACTTCTAAAAAAGAACTAGCTTTTGACGCTATACAGTATGAAGTAGCGGATTATTTGATTAAACCGGTGCAAAGAATCGATTTTATAAAATTTATTTTAAAAATAAAAAAAACAGTTGACGAAGAGCCTTCTTCTTTCGTAGTTGAAAAACAAATATTCAACGAGCCAACTGTTCCAAAACCAGAACTACCTCTAAATAATTTTGAAGAAGACAAACAGGAGGAGACAGCTCCCATTCCTGAAGAAACAACTGCTCTTGAAACATCTACTTTCGAAGAACCAGCCGATCTTGAAACAACTAATAGTCCTGACGAAGAGTCATCGTCTGAAGAAGATACCATTCTACATATTCCAAAACAGAGGCTCGTTCCCATCTCAGAACAACCACTTATTCTATGTATCAAATCCTACGGCGACTATCGGTACATCGACGCAAGAGACATTTGCTATTTCCAAGCCGATAATAACTCAACGGATATTCACTTAAATACGGGTGAAATGGTTACCGCTTTCAAAACATTGAAACATTTTGAAGGCATTTTATCGGCTCCATTTGCAAGAATTCACAACAGTTATATTGTAAATAGCAGTTACATTTCTAGAATTCATACCGGAAATGCCGTCTGCTATATCAAAAACACTACTACAAAAATCCCGTTTTCTAAATCTTACAAGGAAAACATCGATGCCATTATCTCGGATTTTGCCAATGGCAATTATTTGGAAATATAAGAAATATTCATCCACCCAAATTTGAGGGTCATTCACTATCAAACGAACGCATTCTACCATAAACGCCCGTTTTCAGTGCGTTAATACAAATATGCTATGTAGTTTTACACCGTGATCCAGTGGTAGTCATTGGACACACAACTAAGTAAAACCTTATTAACAATATAAAAACCCCACATTATGAAAAAATCAATTTTAACAAGCGGACTACTAATTTTGGTAATGATATTAACGTCTTTCACAACACCTGAAACAAAAACTGACGCTGTTGGTTCAGGAATGGCTGGAGGCAATGTAAGACTGGATGCTGTTGGTTCAGGAATGGCTGGAGGCAATGTAAGACTAGATGCTGTTGGTTCAGGAATGGCTGGAGGCAATGTAAGACTAGATGCTGTTGGTTCAGGAATGGCTGGAGGAAATGTAAGATTAGATTAATTTTTTAACTAGAACATTAAATTAACGTTCTTTTAATTTCTACTATATATTTAAAGGTTGTCAAAATTATTGATAACCTTTTTTTATGTTTATATGTTTTATTTAGTATTTTTGACAATACTCAAAAATACTAATTGAAAAAAAACTATTACATAATAATAATTTCTCTACTGACAGTTCTTGGATGTACCAAGAAAAGTGCAGTTAATTCACTTTCAAATTCCCCAGAGGATAGTCTTTCTAGCTACCTCACCAAAGCAAATGATTTTGGCGCTACTACAAAGAAGAGACAGGAATACATACAAAAAGCCTTCAATATAGTTATCGAGCAGGATAACGATTCTTTACAAAGAACCAATTTGTTTAGAATAGCCAATCGGTATTATAACTTAAACGATTGGAATAAATACCGTGAAATTGCCAACATTGTTTTGCAAAAGGCAAAAATTAGTAGGGACAGCCTTAGTATGGCCAAAGCTTATAGTTACTTAGGTGATTATTATGGTTCCCAAGGAGTTTCCGACTCAGCCTTTGTAAATTATTTTAAATCAGAGAAACAGTATCTTAATCTCAAAGAAAATTACAACGCTTCCAGAACTCGACTAAATATAGCTTTACTTCAATTTAATGAAAGTGACCTACTAGGTAGTGAAATCTCTGTTTTTAAAGCTTTAAAAGCTATCAAAGGAGAAACAGCAAATGATATTGTTTATGAATCCAATAACCTTCTAGGATTAATATACAATGAACTTGGAGAATTTGCCAAAGCGATTGAATACCATAACAAAGCGTTACAAGGACTAGATAAAGCCCCTACCCCCATAGAGTTCCAATCTAGAGCCACATCCTTGAATAATTTAGGTTTAGTTTATCAGAATCTCAACAAAGACAAGCAAGCCATACCCTATTTTGAAGAAGGTCTAAAACAAAAACAAGACATTTTACTATACAAACCACCATTATATGCTATGCTATTAGATAATTTAGGCTATTCTCGCTTTAAGTTAAAAGAAAAAAAAGGACTACCTGGTCTTTTTTACGAATCTTTACGACTAAGAGATAGCTTGAAGTTAACTACAGGTATTATTGTTAATCAAATACGTTTATCTGAGTACTTTGCTGCCCAAGGGGATAAGGTAAAAGCGTCGAAATATTCAAACGAGGCAATGATAACTGCAAAAAACTCAAAAAACAAAAGAAATTATTTATTGCCACTCAAGCAATTGGCAATCATAGAACCAACAAAAGCAACAGAATACAACAAAGAATACATTCATATTAACGATAGTTTACAAAAAGCAGACCGAAAAATTGCAGATAAATTTTCACGTATTGAATATGAAACCGATGAAATCAAACAAGAAAACACGGATTTGACGGTTCAAAACCGGAACTTGGTTTATATTTTTGGCGGCATCTTAATATTAGGCTTGTTTTTGTATATCATCAAAGCACAAAAGGCCAAAAACAGAGAATTATTATACAAGCAAGAGCAACAAAAGGCTAACGAGGAAATCTATAATTTGATGATTTCGCAACAAAATGATGTTGAAACTATTCGGGTGATTGAGAAAAAACGTGTGGCGCAAGAATTGCACGATGGGGTTTTGGGCAGAATGTTTGGGGTTCGAATGAACTTAGACAGTTTGAATAAATTCAATGATGAGCTTGCGTCAGAGCAGAGAGACAGCTACTTAACGGAATTGAAAAATATCGAACAAGATATCCGCGAAATTTCACATGATTTGAGTAGGGAAAAATCGGATTTAATTAATAACTTCGTGGCCATAGTAGAAAAACTACTCGAAGAACAAAAAAAGACGTTCAAGGCAAAATTGGTTTCCTCAATTGATTCCACTATCAAATGGGATTTGATGAGTAACGCGATCAAAATCAATTTATACCGTGTGGTTCAGGAATCCATTCAGAACATCAATAAGTATGCTAACGCTCGCAACATAAAAGTTGAATTTAAAAAAGGAAATAACGAATTGTTTTTGCATATTAGCGATGACGGTGTTGGATTTAATGTAAAAAAGAAGAAAAAGGGAATCGGGCTGCAAAACATGCTTTCTAGAATAAATGAATGCGAAGGTACTTTTGAAATTCAATCAAAAAAAGGAGAGGGAACAAAAATTATGGTCGCCGTACCCATTAAAAAATCATAAATCACAATACAATGACATTGGATTCAACTACTGAAATAGAAACAATCAAAAACAACATATTGATTGTAGATGATCACCCATTTATAATTCAGGGGTACAAAAATGCGATTACCCGATACAATCCTAAGGAATATGAGTTTTTCATTACCGAAGCAAAAGATTGCGAATCAGGGTATAATGTCATAACAAACCCAGAAACAAGGGCTTTTGACATCGCTTTTTTAGATATTAGCATGCCTTCTTATGATGAAAAAGGTATTTTTTCAGGCGAAGATTTAGCTAAATTATTGAATGAATACATGCCCAATTGCAAAATTATTTTGCTCACAATGTACACCGAATTGCTCAAAATCAGAACGATAATAGAGGCAATAAATCCACTTGGATTAGTTATCAAAAATGATTTGACTTTCGACGAACTTCTTTTTGGCTTTAACAAGGTGATCAATAATGAAATTTATTACAGCCAATCCATCCAAAAAATGCTCGATCAGTCCGAATTTGAAACAATTGAAATTGATCTTTTTGATAAACAAATTCTTTTTCATCTGTCTAAAGGAACAAAAACCAAAGATATTCCGCAATACATCCCCATTTCGTTGAGCGCCATCGAAAAAAGAAAAATGAATTTGAAAAAATTACTAAATACAAAAGACGAAACCGATATTGGCTTAGTGCGAGAAGCTAAAGACAGAGGTATATTGTTTTAGTATTTATAAAATTAACCAAAAAACGGCATTTTAGAAGCCGTTTTTTTTATTCTTCACTCAAAGCATTCCAGCCACGAGCTTTCAAAGGAATTCGGGTATTGGCGCGAGTTACCAAATGGATTCCTTCGCTTTCTTGAGTCATATGACCAATAATGGTAAAGTTTGGATTTCCTTTTATTTTTTCGAAATCTTCCATTTTTATGGTAAAGAGCAATTCATAATCTTCGCCACCGTTGATGGCTACGGTTGTGGCATCAAGATTGAATTCTTCACAAACATTCATAAATTGAGGGTCAAGTGGTAATTTGTCTTCATATAAATTGCAACCTACATTCGATTGTTTACACAAATGCATAATTTCCGACGACAATCCATCCGAAATATCAATCATCGCGCTTGGTTTTATTTCTAAGGCGTGTAATAATGTCCGAATGTCTTTTCGAGCCTCAGGCTTCAGTTGGCGCTCTATTAAATAAGCATACGCATCCAGATCAGGTTGCGAATTAGGGTTTACCTGAAAAACTTGTTTCTCGCGCTCCAATACTTGCAATCCCATATAGGCTGCGCCGATATCCCCTGTGACAACGAGTAAATCGGTTTGTCCAGCTCCGTTTCTATAGACAAGTTCATTCTCGTCTGCTTCGCCAATAACAGTGACGCTGATGATCATTCCCTTTTGAGAAGAAGTGGTGTCACCACCTATAACATCTACCTTATATTCATTGGCTGCGAGTGTAATTCCTTCGAACAATTCTTCTAGAGCCTCAAGTGGAAACCGGTTGGAAACAGCTATCGTAACTAGAATTTGTGTCGCTTTGGCATTCATTGCACAAATGTCGGACACATTGACTACAACGGCTTTATATCCCAAATGCTTTAAAGGCATATAACTCAAATCAAAATGGACACCTTCGACTAAAATATCAGTAGAAACTACTACTTTTTTGTCCTTGAAATCCAATATAGCTGCATCATCGCCAATCCCTTTGAATGTCGAAGATTGGTTAATTTGAAAGTTTTTAGTCAAATGGTCAATTAATCCAAATTCTCCAAGTTGAGCGATACTTGTGCGTTGCGGTGATTTATCTTCTATCATTGTAGTTTTATTATTGAGTTTTGCAAAGGTACAAATAAGAGAAGGTAAATTTTTAAATTATAAACTGATAATTTACGCCGCTAAAGTTTGCATTATTAGCGTCTATTATTCCAAATTTCTGGATTTCTTGAAGTGTGAAAAACGGCAAAAACAGTAACAAATTTTGTGTTTTCATTGATTAAAAAATGAATCAAGAATGGAAATTTTTCAATTTTTCTACACCGAATTTGGTTGTATTTTATACTAAAGAGATATGGATTTTTTTTCAAAGCATTAATTTGCTTTTTCACTTGATTCTTGTAACGCAACCCCAATCCTTTCGACTGCATTTCATACCATTCGAATGTTTCTTCGATGTCATTTAAAGCATCCGTATCTATTTTAAAATGAAATCTCAAGTTTTAAAGCCCTTTTGATACCTCGTCCCAATCTAAAAGTCTTTCAGGATTGGTTTTTGCTTTTGCCATCCGGTCTAAAACAATTCGTTGATGTTCAACGGGTATTTCCATAGTATCATTCCAAATGGCATCATTCACTTTCAATCGATCTTTAGGCGAAAGTTGTTTCACAGCTTCAATCAATTGATTGACATTCAAATCGATGTTCAGTTTAATTGTTTCCATAAAAACAAAGTTAGTGAAAACATAATACCACAAACAAAATAAACTAATAATTTTCATCACCATTTTATAATCTTACTACCTAATTCTCTTTAATCCAAAAACTTAATACATACACAAACACTTTTCGATCTATCAAACCCATTTTTTGGTCTTAGCTTTTTTCTAAAATATGTAGAAATTCAGTGGTGCTGTTGGCAATATGATTACGATTTTCGGTTTTGTCGGCTTTAAATCTTTGGTAATCGGTTGTAGCCAAATCATATTGGCCATATTTCGACATTATGTTTCTAATTTCCTCTGCAGACATGAGGCCTTCGTTATTGTAACTTAGAAAAGTATAGCGAAAAGAAGCGTTTTTTATTAAATCTTCAAATGATTTTTTCACTTGAGACTTGCTGCAATAATTCGACCGGTTGTATTCGCGCAAACCAGTTTTCCCTCTTGGAATAAAGGAATCATATTTTGCTATAGTATTCAAAATATGATAATTAGCCCCGTACTGACGCGCATTGTAAGGTGGGTCTAAATACAGAATATCGCCTTCTATTTTTTGGATTAAAGCATTGCTATCTTCATTATAAACTTCGTGTTTGTTGGCATTAATTTCGAACAATGCAGGCTCTAAAATCAATTCTTTTTGTGCTGATTTTTTAATGTGTTTCAAGTAGGCGCCATAAACCGAAGCAGTATTAGCGACTTTGTCGGCACTTTCTAACAAAGAAGCTAAAAGAAAATAATATACATTCGAATGGATTTGATTTGAAGTTTTCCAATATTCAATTTTTTGACGAATGGCATCAATTTTTTTTCCGTTATTTTCAGAATAGTACAATCTTTTTGATGTTCCGTTTTCAGAATATTCATTAAAAACAAAACCTTCAACACCCTGTAATGCATTCAATTCTTCAATCAAAGCAGAGTAATCGAATGATTCGTGGTTTTCGATATAATTTTTGTTCAGCACAAAACTGTAGTATTCTAGGTCATTACTGATTACTTTCTTGACGTCTTTCTTGAAGCTTCGACCTACAATACCGGTTCCCGCGAACAAATCGCAAAACGTTTTTTGTGATAAATCACCGCCAACAGTTGAATTTACTGTGGTTGAAATGAATGAAGAAAGTTTTTGTTTTGAGCCTATATAATTCATTATTCATTTTCTATCCAAATGATGTCGGATATGATTTTTTTACTTTCTAATGTGATAGAAATAAGGTTATTTTCATCGAATTGAGCCATATACTCATCGATTTTATTTTTAATTAATCCCAGTTCCGATTTTAATTTCCAATGCGCCCCGTTTTGATCATACATCACAAGGAACAATCTATTTTCAAGATGTTTTCTTCCGTCTTGGCTTTGGTTCAGATACAGCCAAGTTATTAGTTCAGATGGATTTTTTTTGGCATAATCAATCGGTTTATTGAACCCTTTTGGGAATATCGAGGTTTTATGGTCAAAGGAAATTTTGTTGATAGAAAAATCGATTAATTTGTCATATTTATTTAGGTTAGGCGCCACCTTTTTATGCAAAGAAAACATTTTTTCAACTGCCATTGCGGACCAAAAATTATACCATCGGTTGAAGGAATAATTTTTTTCATCTTGGGTAAAATTTGACGTAACCTCAATTAACTTTTCGAAAGTATAGGTTGAATAAATGAAATTTGTTTTGGCATCCCAATCGTCTGATTGTTTTCTACCCCAAAAATAGGGAAATTGTAATCGTTCTTTTAACTGTGATTCAAGTCTAATAAAATCCATTTTTTGAATTTAGATAACAACTTTTACAATCCGATACTGACACTTTTTCTAATCATTCAACTTCAAAACAGCCATAAATGCTTCTTGTGGAATTTCAACATTTCCAACCAGTCTCATCCGTTTTTTTCCTTTTTTCTGTTTTTCCAATAATTTACGTTTACGCGAGATATCTCCACCATAACATTTGGCAGTAACGTCTTTACGAAGTGCTTTTATGGTTTCACGGGCGATGATTTTGGCTCCGATTGCTGCCTGAATCGGAATATCAAATTGTTGTCTTGGAATTAATTGTCGCAATTTCTCGCACATTTTTTTACCGATATCATAGGCATTACTTTCGTGAATTAAAGCCGAAAGCGCATCAACCGATTGCGAATTTAATAGCACATCAAGTTTCACCAATTTGGAAGTTCGCATTCCAATAGGAGAATAGTCAAAGGAAGCATATCCTTTGGAAACGGTTTTCAAACGGTCGTAAAAATCGAATACAATTTCGGCTAGTGGCATATCGAAATTTAACTCTACTCTTTCCGTTGTTAGGTAGGTTTGGTTGGTAATTAGTCCGCGTTTTTCAATACACAAAGACATTACGTTCCCCACAAAATCTGATTTTGTGATGATTGTAGCCTTGATGTATGGTTCTTCAACTCGATCTAGTTTTGAAGGTTCTGGCAAATCCGATGGGTTGTTTACGACAAAAGATTTTTCTGGTTCTTTTTTGGTATACGCCAGATAGGAAACGTTGGGAACGGTAGTAATTACGGTCATATCGAACTCACGTTCCAATCGTTCTTGGATGATTTCCATATGCAACATTCCTAAGAATCCGCAACGGAAACCAAAACCTAAAGCGGCCGAACTTTCGGCTGTAAATACTAAGGAAGCATCATTCAATTGGAGTTTTTCCATGGAGTTTCTCAACTCTTCAAAATCATCCGTATCTACAGGATAAATTCCGGCAAATACCATTGGTTTCACATCTTCAAAACCCTGAATCATATTGGTGGTTGGCGTTTTAGCATCGGTAATGGTATCACCAACTTTTACTTCTTTCGCTTCTTTAATACCTGAAATCAAATAGCCCACATCACCAGCAGATATCACATTTTTTGGCACCTGATTCAATTTCAATGTCCCCACTTCGTCGGCAAAATATTCATTGTCGGTGGCCATAAATTTTATTTTCTGACCTTTTTTGATTTCGCCGTTTTTTACACGGAAAATAACTTCAATTCCGCGAAAAGGATTGTAATGCGAGTCAAATATCAAAGCTTGCAACGGTTCATCAACATTGCCTTTTGGGGGAGGAATCCTTTCAATAATAGCTGCCAAAATATTTTCGACACCCAAGCCTGTTTTTCCCGAAGCGTGAATGATTTCATCGATTTTGCATCCTAATAAATCGACAATATCGTCGCTTACTTCCTCTGGATTAGCACTTGGTAAATCGACTTTGTTCAGAATAGGAATAATTTCTAAGTCGTTTTCCAAAGCCAAATACAAATTCGAAATGGTTTGTGCCTGAATGCTTTGCGCTGCATCCACAATCAAAAGCGCCCCTTCGCAAGCCGCAATCGAACGGGAAACTTCATACGAAAAATCAACGTGACCCGGAGTATCAATCAAATTGAGGATGTATTCCTCGCCTTTGTATTTGTATTCCATCTGAATCGCGTGACTCTTTATGGTAATCCCACGTTCGCGTTCCAGGTCCATATTATCCAGCAATTGTGCCTTTTCCTCACGAGCCGTTACAGTTTGTGTAGCGCCAAGAAGTCGATCAGCAAGCGTACTCTTTCCGTGATCAATGTGTGCAATAATGCAAAAATTCCGTATGTTTTTCATTCTCTTTTCCTGTAATTTTAGCCAATGCTACTGCATTTAGGTTGCAAATATAACGCAAAGTTTATATTATTAGCCGAAGTTTTTGCGGATACTCTTTTTTTAGAGTCAAATTTTAAGAATGATTCCTGTCCTAAATTTTAAATATTTTGGTTCGTGAATGCTATTTTTTGATACATTTAGATTTTAAATCTTTTTTAGATTACTACAGCGATGATTTTTATACAGTTGCATCTTATTATTTCCGCCCTTATTGTTTTTGCAATAGCGATGGTTTACGGATTTCATCCCAGCCTCCTATTTGATGTCGAAATTTCATCTTTTGACGAACATTCCATTTTTAAGGCTATAATGGGTTTGTATTTCGCTTTTGCAACGCTATGGACGATTGGAATTTTGAAGTCTGCTTTTTGGAAAATTGCTACAATTTCGAATATGATTTTTATGTTAGGTCTTGCATTTGGGCGTATTATCGCTATGATAATTGACGGATTACCTACGCCCATTTTTATAGTAGGAACAGCGGGTGAGTTGATTTTAGGAGGTTATGCCTTGTTTCAATACAAGAGGTGTTCCGATTCCGTTGAATAGTTTCACTCCTTTTTGCCAAAGGTCAAGGAAACATAAGTGGTATCTTTTTTAGCATCGAAATAGATTTTTCGGTTTTCACCCTCTTCAATAATATCATTTACAGCAAACTTAAATTGTGTGCAAATTCTGCCGGTATTGCTTGTTATGGCAACTTGGTAAATATGCGATTTGGTAGTTTTTTTCATAGGAAAATCTTCGTTCCAGGACAAAGGAGCATCCCAACCGCGAATACCTACTTTTTCGACATTATTTACTTTTGATACATCAACAGTATAGACCACAGTTCGCTTTTTTGTTTTTTGTACACAACTTGTAGCAAAGAATAAAAAAGTTGCGGCGGCGATGATAGTTAAGAATTTCATTTTAAAATCTATTTTTAGTTAGTAAATAATCAATTCCAAATCTTCCTGATCCTACAATCAAATAGAAGACCCCAATCCAGAGGAAACCCATTGCGGGCAAACAATTCCATAAGCCATTTTGAATTTGTTGCATAAAAATAGCCACTAGCATTGTGCATAGAATGAGAAAAGATGCGATTCGAGTTTGTATTCCCAAGGCTAGCATAATTCCGCCAAAACCCTCAGAAAAAGCACCCATCCAAGCGAAAAACCCCGGGAAAATTGCAAAAATTCCGCCATATTGAGCGACATCTTCTGGAAACCAGAAGGCGACTTCAAATAATCCTAATCCATAATCTGGATTGGACCACGGCAACCCAAATTTTGGCGATCCAAATTCAACGCTTAAAAGGTAGCTGCAAACAACTCTTGGAATCATTAAAATTAAATCTTGCGCCCAATGAGGCAAAAGAATTGGTTTTGTTATTTTTTGTAAAATCGTCATAATTAATAGTTTTAAGTGTGTTTGAAGTTCTAGTTTACGATTAAATCTCCGTTGCCTGATTTTTTAGAATTGGCATCAAATTTGGCTTTTCCTTTGTTGATGATATCTCCATTTCCAGTAAGTTTTGCCGAAAGTTCCTCAGAAACATTTACAATTAGATTTCCGTTTCCGGTACTTTTTAAAGTTGCTTTTTTTGCTATTAAATTTTCGGTATTTACATCGCCATTTCCGGTTTTGTTAATATCTAAAGAATCTATTGTTCCGCTAATTTTACTATCGCCATTTCCAGTATTTTCTAATCTAAAGTAGCGGCCAAAAACATTTTTGACTACCATATCACTATTCCCAGTATTTTTTATAACACTGGCTTCGGGCATCGTTATTTTGATTTTGAAATTTGTCTCTTCAATATACATTTTATTGTTCTTGTTTTCTTTAAACCGAACTTTTAATTCCATTTCAGATTGATTTTCGGTAAAAGTTAATAGATTTTCGAGGTTCTCATCGATGGTTACAGTAATACTCCAAGGTTTTCCAATTTCGACTTCGATTTTACCGTCTAAATCTTCAAAACTGACTTTGTCGAAGTTCTTGTAGTTGTAGGTTTTGCTGATAATTTTACCAGAACCTTTAAGTTGTGCGTTTGCAAAAATTGATGATAATGTCAATACTATTGCGATAATTAATTTTGTCATAATGCTGTTTTTATTTGATTATTACTATTTGTTTGGATTACTTATAAGTCATACCTAAATTCAAATCGCCTTTTACTTTCAATGTTACAGAGGCATATTCATCTCCTGTATTTTCTATAATTAAGGCGGCGTTTTTTTCTGTTTTAACGGTTATAGATTCTTGCGGTTTTATCAAGATAGGGGAATGAGTTCCGCCATCAATTGGTGCTTTATAAATTTTTAAGGTTGTTACCCCTTCATTTTTTAACCGTGTTTTAAAACTACCGTGTTTGTTGTTTCCTAAAACAAAAGTTTCCTTAGGTTTAATGGATGTATTTGAATTTAAAGAGCCAAAAACACCACAAGAAGTGGTCAAAATTAAGAGAGCCAAAGCGGCAATAATTGTTTTCATAATTTGAATTTTAATGATTAATAACAGGGCAAAATTGGGCAATTGACCGCTACCAATCGCTTCAAATTATGATTTGAGACCAATTGTATAGTTTCTGTGAAGTATTGTTTTTACTAGTATTACAGTGATTCTAAGAATTCTTTTGGCGTTTTTCCTGTGTTTTTTTTGAAAGCACGGTTAAAAGTAGCTTTTGAATTAAATCCGCAGTCAAAAGCAATTCCTAATAAGGTAGATTTTTTGTGCTCGCCGTTGGCAAATTTGATTTTGACCGCTTCAGTCCGATAATTATTGATACAATCATTAAAATTCATTTGAAAACCTTGGTTGATTGTTTTGGAAATGACCGCTGCGTTGGTTTCTAATTTTTTCGCAACATCAGTAAGAGTCAATTCGGGATTTTCGAACAGTTTTTCACCTTGGATTGCGATTTCAATTTTCGATTTCCAATAAGTGATTTCGGGCGAATTTGTTTCTTCAAAAACCTCGTGTTCAATATCAATTATACTTTCTGATGGATTGGTTTGATTTTCATTCAATAGTACAATAGGATTCTTATCAAAAAATGACATTTTGAAAGGAATTGTTGAGTTTATAGGATTGGAATAACCTGTAATCGCTATGTAATACATTACAATCGAAAAAAGGAGAAAAAACCACCAACTTCCCTGATACGACTGGATTTCTGGATACACTAATCCAATAATATCAAAAACAATTGGCAAAAGTAGCATCACCAAAAAAGCAATTAAATAGGTTTTTACCCATTTAAACAAAATAGCATCTGCAAAACTCACCACCTGAAATATTAGTTTTTTGTAAATGTTGTAATACCGAATACTCAGAACAAAATAAATAATCATAGACAACAATCCAAGATTTTGGTACCAATTTGCAAAATCTTTATCTGCGCCGTCCTTATAGAAGTAATAATCGCCAAAAATGAATTTGTCATACACCCAAATTATTAGGCTGTATAAAAGGTAGGCGCATCCGGGAATTAAATGAAACGCTTCCTTTTTTGTAAATTTAAAAGAAGGATTTAACAAACTTTGAGTGTAAAAAAAAATAATAGGCCCAATCAGGAATAAATGCTGAAAAGGGGTATAAAACAGGAAATCTCGATACGGTTGATTGTCATACCAACCGGCAAAACCAAGCATCCAAGGTGCAATGTATGAACTACATAAAAAAATAAAAAGGCTGAGCCAATAGTTGGATTTGTTTTCAGTTTTAACCGCTTTTACCAACAATAATACACCATAAATGATTCCCTGTGAAAAAGAAATAAGCAAGAGCGAACTATAAAAACCAAACTGAAAAAGCATAATGAAGTTTTTGTAAAAATAACTTTAAAATGGTTACAATAGCATTCCCAATATTAAATTTTATTACTAATGAATCTTAACTATCTTTGCAAAAAAATTAGTCTTGATAAAAATTGGCAACATAGAACTCCCTGACTTTCCGTTACTTCTAGCACCTATGGAAGATGTGAGCGATCCACCATTCCGTAGATTGTGCAAAATGCACGGCGCCGATTTGATGTATTCCGAATTTATTTCCTCTGAAGGATTAATTCGTGACGCCATCAAAAGCCGAATGAAATTAGACATTTTCGATTACGAAAGGCCGGTTGGAATCCAGATTTTCGGAGGAGATGAAGAAGCGATGGCGCTTAGTTCAAAAATAGTTTCCACAGTAAACCCGGACATAATTGATATTAATTTTGGCTGCCCAGTAAAAAAAGTAGTTTGCAAAGGAGCAGGTGCAGGAGTTCTAAAAGATGTCGATTTAATGATTCGCTTAACGCAAGCCGTTATCGATAGCACGCATTTGCCGGTTACCGTAAAAACCCGTTTGGGTTGGGACGATGATTCCATCAATATTGATGAAGTTGCCGAGCGTTTGCAAGACATTGGTGTTGCCGCTTTGAGTATTCACGCTAGAACTCGTGCCCAAATGTACAAAGGCCATTCCGATTGGTCGCACATTGCTAGAGTGAAAAACAACCCTAGAATCACGATGCCTATTTTCGGGAACGGCGACATTGATTCTCCTGAAAAAGCATTGGAATATAAAAACAAATACGGAATAGACGGCATTATGATAGGTCGCGCCGCCATTGGTTATCCTTGGATTTTCAACGAAATCAAACATTACTTCAACACAGGCGAACATTTGGCCAAACCAACTGTTTCCGATAGAGTCGAAGCCGTTCGGAATCACCTAACTTGGGCAATGGATTGGAAGGGCGAACGACTCGGAATTGTAGAAACCCGTCCGCATTATACGAATTATTTTAAAGGAATTCATTCTTTTAAAACTTTTAGACAAAAGCTGGTAACGCTCGATAAACCCGAAGAATTATTTGTTCATTTGAATGAGATTGAGGAAGCGTATGTCGGATATGAACTGGTATAAAAATCATTTTACCTACATTTCAAAGGATTAAAATCCGTTGCTACAAAATTTGTCATTCAAATGGAACTCTTACTCTACTACAAGAGCCATTGGATTGGTTATTTTCTAAGGCTGGATTGTATTCAGTTTTAATCCAACAATTTCTTACTCACTCTGCTACTGGCAATCAACGAAGCAATGAAGCCAAGCGTGACAATGGTTGCCAAAACAATCAATACGTTTTCGATAGAAAAAATCACTGGATAAGCCAGTGTTGGTGTAATCATTATCAATTCGAAATGTTGCTGTAGCAAGACGATTGCAATTCCTAAAAGCAATCCAATAATTCCACCAAAAACACTCAATAACGTGCCTTGCAGGAGGAATATTTTGCGCAAATCTTTGATTTCGGTTCCAAGATTGAGTAGTGTTTTTAGGTTTCCTTTCTTGTCTAAAATCATCATAATTAATGCACCAATCAGGTTGAAAAGCGCAATTACGATGACCAAGGTAAATATCAAATAAACCGCAAGATTTTCGGTATTCAACATTTTATACAAGGATTCGTTAAGTTGAGCTCTGTTCTTGACTGTAATTTTGTTGTCAAAAATAGTTTGTAATGAATTACTGACGACTGTTTCATTGGCGTCTTTCTTCATCTTTAACTCTATCCCCGAAATTTGGTTGGGTTTATATTCCAGTAATTCTTGTGCCAATCCCAAATCTGCAAAGACGTATTTAGAATCTAAATCTTCGCTGATGGCATAAATTCCAACAGGAATCACGGTTACTTTGTTGAAAGCATCTTCAGGATTTTCTATTGCTCCTTTGCCTGGTTTTGGCACTAAAACTTCCAGTGAATTATTATAATCCAGCAATCCCATCGAAAAAGCAGTAGCGATTCCGTAACCCGCTACAACTTCGTAGGTGTCTGGTTGTAACCATTCGCCATTATACAGCGTTTTTTTTATGGCATTCACCTTGTTGTAATTCGCATCGACCCCCTTCAAATAGGTAACTTCTTGTTTGCCGTCGAAAGTGAATAAAACCCGTTCTTCGATTATTTTACTGTACGAAGCAATCCCTCCAATGTTCTTAATTTGCGTTTCTTGGGTTGGTGAAATTAGAAAAGATTTTCCTAAAGTGCTGCTGATTTTTAAATCCGGGTCGATATCATTCGAGAACGAAAGACTAAAAACTTTCAATCCGCTAAAGACAGATAATACCACGAACAACGCCATCGCACCTACGATGATTCCCATGCTGGCAATGCGATTGATAATATTGATAGCATTGTTTTTACTGCTGCTAAAAATATAACGTTTGGCTATGTAGAGGGAGAAATTCAATTTTTATTGAAACTTGCGTTTGTCTAAAAGATCACGATTTTCAATGGGATTTTCTTTGTTAGAAAGCGCATTATCTATTTTTTCGATATAATCTAAAGAATCGTCTAAAAAGAAAACCAAATTCGGGACTTTACGCAATTGCAGGCGCACTCTTTGAGACAAATCGTGTTTTATTAATTTAGAATTGGCCTTTATTCCGGCTAAAGTTTCTTGGGCTTTTTCTTGTGGAAAAATGCTTAAATATACGGTTGCTACCGATAAATCTGTAGTTACACTAACCTTAGATACCGAAATTATCAAATTGGCCACTCTGTTTTTTCTCACCTCACCTTGAAGAATGTCGACCAAATCTTTTTGAATAACGCCTCCTATTTTTTTCTGTCTATTTGTTTCCATTGTGCAAAAATACAAATTTTTTATGCCCCAAAAGATTTATGCCTTAAAGTTTAGATTATTAACAATAAAAGCGCACTATCGAAGCCTTATTTTACTTATATTTACGGATAGCTTTGGATAATTACAAAGCGTTGAAAATTGCGAAAAAAATGAGAAAAATTGAACATATCGGAATTGCCGTTTCCAATTTAAATGAAACAGCAAAAATTTATGAAAAATTATTTGGAGCACCCGCTTACAAAGAGGAAGAAGTGGCATCCGAAGGGGTTAAGACCGCTTTTTTTAGCAGTGGACCTAACAAAATAGAACTGCTGGAAGCAACAAATCCCGAAAGCCCTATTGCAAAATTTATTGCCAAGAAAGGAGAAGGCATTCACCACATCGCCTTTGATGTTGAGGATATTTTTTCAGAAGTCAATCGGCTCAAAAATGAAGGCTTTATTGTTTTGAATGAAACTCCTAAAAAAGGAGCAGACAATAAACTAGTTGTTTTTTTGCATCCAAAAAGCACAAACGGTGTCTTGATCGAATTGTGTCAAGAAATTAAATAATTTTATTTACCACATAGTATTGAAGAAATCTAATAATCAAGAAGTTTCGTCATAAGGGATTATATTATTTATACGATTGAGAAAACTACTTCAAAAATAGTTGCAATAAATATAAATTAATACTATTTTTGCAACCGCATAAATGGTCCTATAGCTCATTCGGTTAGAGCAACTGACTCATAATCAGTAGGTGCTTGGTTCGATTCCAAGTGGGACCACAGTAAACCCTTCAAATCTTTGTTTTTGTGGGGTTTTTTTTATTTTTGTGTTAAATTATTGTATTTAATCGTCAAAAACGTGCGTTTAAACGATGAGCCTATTGTTTTATTGGTAAATAAAAATAACTTTGCGAACACTATTTTATAGATATTTAAGTTATATATTCATTTAATCTACTTTTTATTCTATAAAACGATTTATTTTCTAAATAAATTATGAAAATTATTGCAAATAAGTTTATTGTTACTGCGCTATTCCTTTTGGGTAGTCTTATTGCTGTGGCAGGACCTACTCCACCCGCTCCCAATCATAAGAAACCGCCCCCGCCGCCTGGTCTACCTATAGATGAAAACATTTTAATCTTCATCTTGTTTGCCATAGTTATAGGAATTTATTTCATTCACAATTACAATATAAAAACAAAAACTCCAATGTAAGTTGGAGTTTTTTGTTTTTGAACTATTGTCTTCTTATTTATTAGAATGTAATTTTGAAATATACTTCCCAATCAAATCGAATTCAAGATTTACTTTAGTACCAATTTCAAACGAATTAAAATTGGTATGCTCATAAGTATACGGGATAATAGCTACACTAAATTGGTTTTTTCTCGAATCTACAACCGTTAGACTCACGCCATTTACCGTAATAGAACCTTTTTCTATGGTAATATTGCCGATAGCATCGTCATATTCAAAAGTGTAGTACCAACTGCCATTGGTTTCATTGGCTACAATACACGTACCCACTTGATCTACGTGTCCCTGTACAATATGACCATCAAGTCGATCACCTAATCGCATTGCTCGTTCCAAATTTATACTATCACCCACATTAAGTTGTGCTAAATTTGTTTTTTTTATGGTTTCGGCAATAGCTGTTACTGTATATAGGTTGTTGTCGATAGCCACTATCGTCATGCATATTCCGTTATGGGCAACACTTTGATCAATCTTAAGTTCATCAGCGATGGAGGATTCGATAGTAATATGAACGTTGTCTTTGTCTTTTTTAATTTCTTGAACTTTGCCAAGGGATTCTATAATTCCTGTAAACATTTCTTATTTTATTTTACTAAATTTGCACTTCAAAATTAGCAATAAATCCCTGATGTCATGACAAAAAAAGCAGAAAATATAATAGTTGGAATTTCAATTGGAGATTTAAACGGTATTGGAAGCGAAATTATTCTAAAAACATTCGAAGATTCTCGAATGTTAGAATTGTGTACGCCGGTAATTTTTGCCAATGTAAAAATTCTTTCTTTTATAAAAAAGACCCTTGAATCAACCGTGATGCTCCAAGGTATTGATCGATTGGATCAAATTGTTTTAGGAAAAATCAATGTTTTGAATGTCTGGCAAGAAGGTGTAGATATCAATTTTGGAGTAAATGACGAAAATGTCGGAAAATATGCCACCAAATCATTTGTAGCCGCCACAAAAGCCCTTAAGGAAGGAAAAATCGATGTTTTAGTGACGGCACCAATAAACAAATACAATATTCAAGCTGAAAATTTTAAATTTCCAGGACATACCGATTATCTGGATCAAGAACTAGAAGGCAATGCGTTAATGTTGATGGTTCAAGACAATCTCAGAGTGGGACTATTGACGGATCATATTCCTTTGAATGATGTTGCATCGCATCTTACCGAAGAACTGATTGTCAAAAAAATTGAAACTATAAAAAAGACCATAATTCAAGATTTTAGCATCAATAAACCTAAAATTGCCGTCTTAGGTCTAAATCCGCACTGCGGAGATGGAGGCGTTATCGGAAAAGAGGATGATACCATTTTAAAACCAACCTTAAAAAAAATATTCGAAAAAGGAACATTAGTTTTTGGTCCTTTTGCCGCCGATGGTTTTTTCGGGAGTCATCAATATGATAAATATGATGCGGTAATTGCAACTTATCACGATCAAGGACTAATCCCCTTCAAAACATTGTCTTTCGGAAACGGAGTAAATTATACGGCAGGTTTAAATAAAATTAGAACATCGCCTGATCACGGAACGGCTTACGACATCGCGGGCAAAGGCATTGCAGACTATAATTCGTTCAAAGAAGCAGTTTATTTGGCTATTGATGTTTTCAATTCCCGAAATGAGTACGCTGAAATCAGTCAAAAACCGCTGAAAACAAAAGAAAAATAGATATAAATAAAAAAAGATAAATAAGATTATTAGATTTCCAATAATTTTATATCTTTGCACTCCCGAAGTTTCGGGCAAATTGTTGTTGAAATGAACAAGACGAAAGAATATTTAATTCCTTTTATAGGATTAAAGCTAGGGAAACATCATTTTGAGTATCAAATACATAAGGCGTTCTTTGAAATCTTTGATTATCAAGAATTTAATAATTCAGACATCAAAGTAAATGTAGTTTTAGAGAAAAAAAACAACTTTTTAGAGTTGGCTTTTAAGCACAAAGGAACTGTTAATGTGCCTTGTGATATGACAAACGAAGAATTTGATTTGCCTGTTAAAGGTAAGATGAAATTGATAGTGCGTTTTGGAGATGCTTTTAATAATGACAACGAAGAGTTGCTCATTTTGCCACACGGAGAGTTTCAAATCGATATTTCACAATATATTTATGAAATGATTGTGCTTTCAGTTCCTCTAAAACGAATTCACCCCGGAATAAAAGACGGGAGTTTGCAAACTGAAGCCCTGACAAAGCTGAAGGAAATGACAGTAAAAGAAGTAAAAAAAGAGCATAAAAAAGAAGAAAACAAAGAAAATATTGACCCACGTTGGGACAAATTAAAGCAACTATTAACGGATAAATAATATAGTAAAATGGCACATCCTAAGAGAAAAATCTCCAAAACAAGAAGAGATAAAAGAAGAACACATTACAAAGCTACTGTAGCGCAAATCGCAACTTGTCCAATTACAGGAGAAGCACATTTATACCACAGAGCCTATTGGCATGAAGGAAAAATGTATTACAGAGGGCAAGTTGTTATAGATAAATCTGTAGCTGTTGCTTAATACTTTTTTGTAAATGATATTTAAACTCTCACCATGTGGGAGTTTTTTTGTTGTTTATAATTTCTGTTAAATTACAACTATTAAAATAAGAAGGATTAAAAAAAAAATTGTAATTTTCGAGTCCTTTAGAAATTTATTTAAATAATAGCATTTGGCTAGAAAAAATAGAATATAATGAATAAAATCACAGCCGCAATCACAGCTGTTGGAGCCTACGTTCCGGACTACGTGCTGACAAACAAAATTCTTGAAACCTTAGTGGACACCAATGATGAGTGGATTACCACTAGAACAGGAATCAAAGAAAGAAGAATTCTAAAAGATGATACTAAAGGAACCTCATTTCTGGCTATAAACGCCGCTTTAGACCTTATTGAAAAAGCGAATATCGACCCATTAGAAATAGATTTGGTACTATTGGCTACCGCAACTGCCGATATGCCCGTGGCTTCGACTGGGGCGTATGTTGCCACCAAAATTGGCGCTACAAATGCTTTTTCTTACGATTTACAATCCGCTTGCTCTAGTTTTTTGTTCGGAATGTCAACCGCTGCAGCCTACATAGAATCTGGAAGATATAAAAAAGTATTACTCATTGGTGCAGATAAAATGTCCTCGATTGTCGATTATACCGATAGAGCCACCTGCATTATTTTTGGCGATGGCGCTGGAGCCGCACTATTCGAACCCAATTATGAAGGTTTAGGATTGCAAGACGAATACTTGCGAACAGATGGTGACGGAAGAGAATTTTTGAAAATGACAGCCGGCGGTTCACTATTTCCTGCCTCCGAGCAAACCATAAAAGACAATCAGCACAATATTATCCAAGACGGTAAAACAGTTTTTAAATACGCTGTTACCAATATGTCGGACGCTTGCGATATTATAATGCAAAGAAATAATTTGACCAATGATGATGTTGCCTGGCTAGTACCGCACCAAGCCAACAAGAGAATTATTGATGCCATCTCTAGCAGAATGAACTTAGAAGATTCAAAAGTATTAATGAATATCGAAAGATATGGAAACACTACTTCGGCAACTCTTCCTTTAGTTCTTAGCGATTTTGAACATTTGTTTAAAAAAGGAGATACAATTATATTTGCCGCTTTTGGCGGAGGATTCTCTTGGGGATCTATTTATCTAAAATGGGCTTACGACAAAAAATAAAATTAAATTAAAACAAACAATTATGGATTTAAAAGAAATTCAAAATCTAATCAAATTCGTAGCAAATTCTGGTGTTGCCGAAGTTAAATTAGAAATGGATGATGTAAAAATCACCATTAGAACAACTCTAGAAGGAAACGTTTCTGAAGCTACTTATGTTCAAATGCCGGCTCAACCTGCGCTACAACCTGTTGCAGTTCCTCAGCAAATAGCCCCAGCGCCTGCCACTCCAGCAGCTCCAGCGGTTGAAAACTCAAATTATGTCACAGTAAAATCGCCTATGATTGGTACCTTTTATAGAAAACCATCTCCAGATAAACCTATGTTTGTTGAGGTGGGAAGCACTGTTGCAAAAGGTGATGTACTTTGTGTTATCGAAGCAATGAAATTATTTAATGAAATCGAATCTGAAGTTTCTGGGAAAATAGTTAAAATCTTAGTAGATGATATGTCCCCGGTAGAATACGATCAGCCATTGTTTTTAGTAGATCCCTCATAAAAAGTTAGAAGTTAGAAGTTAGAAGTTGGAAGTTCTATTCTTGCTTCATAATTTAATGTCTAATGGACTATTGTCTAATTATCTAATTAAAAGATTATGTTTAAAAAAATATTAATTGCAAACAGGGGGGAAATAGCACTTCGTATTATTCGAACTTGTCGAGAAATGGGCATCAAAACCGTAGCTGTTTATTCTACAGCAGATGCCGATAGTTTGCACGTAAAATTTGCTGACGAAGCAGTTTGTATAGGACCGCCACCGAGCAATTTATCCTATTTAAAAATGTCGAATATCATTGCCGCTGCCGAAATTACCAATGCAGATGCGATACATCCAGGCTATGGATTCCTTTCTGAAAATTCCAAATTTTCTAAAATTTGCCAAGAACATGGTGTAAAATTCATTGGCGCTTCTCCTGAAATGATCGACAGAATGGGAGATAAAGCTTCTGCCAAAGCCACAATGAAAGCCGCAGGAGTTCCCTGCGTTCCCGGTTCTGACGGTTTACTAGAATCTTTTGAACAAGCACAAAAACTTTCCAAAGAAATGGGTTACCCGGTAATGCTGAAAGCTACCGCAGGTGGCGGAGGTAAAGGAATGCGCGCCGTTTGGGCCGAAGAGGATTTGCTTAAAGCTTGGGAAAGTGCTCGTCAAGAATCAGCAGCAGCTTTTGGAAATGACGGAATGTATTTAGAAAAACTTATCGAAGAACCCAGACATATCGAAATTCAAATTGTTGGTGATTCTTTTGGCAAGGCCTGTCACCTTTCGGAAAGAGATTGTTCGGTACAAAGACGTCATCAAAAATTGACCGAAGAAACACCTTCACCATTTATGACTGACGAATTGCGTAATAAAATGGGCGCAGCAGCCGTAAAAGCAGCTGAATTCATTAAATACGAAGGCGCAGGAACCGTAGAATTTTTGGTCGATAAACACCGTAATTTCTACTTTATGGAAATGAATACCCGTATTCAAGTAGAACACCCAATTACCGAACAAGTTATTGATTATGATTTGATTCGAGAACAAATTTTAGTTGCTGCTGGTGTGCCAATTTCTGGTAAAAATTATTTGCCGCAATTACACGCTATCGAATGCCGAATCAATGCTGAAGATCCTTACAATGAATTTAGACCTTCACCAGGAAAAATAACAACACTTCATATGCCCGGTGGCCACGGTGTTCGTCTTGACACACACGTGTATTCAGGCTATACCATTCCGCCAAATTACGACTCGATGATTGCCAAATTAATCACAACGGCACAAACCCGTGAAGAAGCCATTAGCAAAATGCGAAGAGCTTTGGATGAATTTGTAATTGAAGGAATTAAAACAACTATTCCGTTCCATAGACAATTGATGGATGATCCAAAATACATAGCTGGGGATTACACCACTGCCTTTATGGACAGTTTTAAGATGAATAATCTAGAATAAAAACAATACAATTATAGTAATTAAACCCCGTTTTCTGATGGAAAACGGGGTTTTTTGTAAGTAAAAAAAAGCTGCTTTTACAAGGTTTCTTTCAACCATTTATAAAATTCTCTATGCCAAACCAGCGCATTTTGCGGCTTTAAAACCCAATGATTTTCCTCGGGAAAATAGAGAAATCTACTTTTTATTCCTAGCATTTGTGCTGCTTGAAACGCTTCTTGCGCTTGACCAATTGGCACTCTAAAATCATTTCCCCCTTGAATAATTAAAATAGGTGCATTCCATTTGGATACAAAATTAATTGGATTGAATTTTGTATATGCTTTTTGGGCAATCGCATTATCCTTTTCCCAATAGGCTCCGCCAAAATCCCAATAATTGAAGAAAACTTCCTCGGTAGTACCAAACATACTTTGGGTATTGAAAACCCCATCGTGAGCAATAAATGTTTTGAATCTGTTGTTGTGAATCCCAGCTAAATAAAAGGCAGAATAACCCCCATAACTGGCCCCTACACAACCCAAACGCGATTTGTCTACATATTTTTCTTTGGCTACATCATCGATCGCCGATAGGTAATCGTCCATCACTTGTCCACCCCAATCTTTGCTGATTTGTTCGTTCCACTCCACACCGTGACCGTGCATTCCGCGACGATTGGGTGCTACTACAATATAACCATTGGCCGCCATTAATTGAAAATTCCATCGGAAAGAGTAGAATTGTGTCAACGGAGATTGTGGCCCACCTTGACAATACAGCAAGGTTGGATATTTTTTTGTAGCGTCAAAATTCGGGGGAAAAACCACCCAAACCAACATTTTTTTACCATCGGTCGTGGTGACATATCTTTTTTCTGTTTTGCTTAACGCCAATGATTTGTAGGTTTCCGTATTGACATTTGATAATTGAAGCCAAGTTTTCTTCTTTAGATTATACGAAAAAATTTCGGCTGCGTGATTCATATCGGTTCGGGTAACAAGAATTGTATCACCAGACAAACCAATTAAACCAGAAATATCGAAATCGCCATTGGTCAATTGAACTACTTGGGGTGATTTTTTGGTCAAACCTGGAAAATCGACCTCAAAAAGTTGAATTGTTCCATCAATCGGTGCTTGAAAATACACTTTTTTACCATCTTGACTCCACAAGAAACTCTCTACGGTTCCGTCCCAATGCGCTGTTAAATTGATATTCATCCCCTTGAAACTAACAATAATGTCATTTTTATCGGCTTCGTAGCCGTCTCGTTTCATTTGCAGCCAAGACAAATTCCCAGTTGGAGAAAACCTAGGATTTGTATCATAACCCAGGTTCCCTTCCGTTCGGTTGATAGTTTGTTTCGTTTCTAGATTGTATTCGTAAATATCGGTATTGGTGCTAATAGCATAAGCAGTTCCCGCTTTTTTCTTGCAAACATATAGAATGCTTTTGCTGTCAGGTGACCAAATATAATCTTCGTCACCGCCAAAAGGTTTTTGTGGACTATCATAATTTTCGCCTTTCAAAATGTCAATTCCTGCAGCACCTTCTTTGTTTTCTTTATAAAAAACGTGGTTGAATTTGCCTTCGTTCCATTTGTCCCAATGGCGATAATCCAAACCATTGTAGATTTGAACATTCGATTTTTCGAGTTCTGGATAAAAATCTTTTCCGTGAACTTTGTCCATCTTGATTTCTTCATTATAAACAATATATTTCCCGTCTGGAGAAACGTTTTTATCATTCAATAGCTCTTTAGTCGAAGCCACTTCGGTTGCATTTCCTCCATTTATGGGCAAAGAATACCATTTAGAAGTCGATTTATTTTCTTCGGCAGAAGGAATGTCTACTTTGTAAATAATGTTTTTTCCATCTTTAGAAATACCTAAAGAGGATACTCTTCCTAGTTTTAAAAGTAAGTCGGGAGACATTACATTTTGCGCCATTACGTTTAAACTCATTATTGTCAGGGTTATAAGTGCTGTTTTTTTCATTGTGAATTTTGGAATTTTAAAGCTTTAAAAATACAAATTTTACTCCTAATAATTAGAAGTAATTTAAACTCAATTGTGTAAAACTGAATCATTTTTTTTTACTTTTACAAAAATTCAGCTTCAGATTAATGGCAACAAAAATAACATCAAAAAAAACAAAAACCTCAGCAAAAAAAGACGCGGGAACTTTTAGGAGTAAAGTCACTCGTTTTCTACTTAAAGCCACGCTATGGTTTTTTGGGTTGTCTATTTTTTTTGTAGTTCTCTACAAATTTGTTCCCGTTCCATTCACCCCTTTGATGCTGATTCGAACCATAGAAAATAAATCAGCGGGCAAAGAAAATTATTTTAACCACGATTGGGAACCCATTGAAAATATCTCGACTAATCTTCAAAAAGCGGTAATAGCTAGTGAGGATGGTACTTTTTTGACGCACAATGGTTTCGATTTTACAGCTATGCAAAAAGCATACAAAAACAACGAAAGAGGCCGACGAATAAAGGGCGGAAGTACTATTTCGCAACAAACAGCCAAGAATGTTTTTCTGTGGCAAGGCAGAAGTTATCTCCGAAAAGGATTGGAAGCATATTTCACGGTTTTAATCGAACTAATTTGGGGTAAAGAGCGCATTATGGAGGTCTATCTCAACAGTATCGAAATGGGGAATGGTATTTATGGAGCGCAAGCAGCCACCCAGCATTGGTACAGAAAAGATGCCAAAAGTTTAACCAAAATACAAGCGGCTGGCATCGCAGCCATTTTGCCCAATCCGAGGAAATATTCAGCAACAAGTTCCTCTTCTTACATCAATAACCGAAAAGCTAAAATTGTTCGAATAATGCGTCATATTGGTAAAATTGAATATTAATTTTTGCCAATTTGGACTTAGCTTTTTTTATGAGAATCGTATCTGACAGCTACTCATAAAAAAATACCTTTAAAATCATACGATTCTAAAGGCATTTTCTTTTGCAGAGAGGATGGGATTCGAACCCACGATACAGTTACCCATATACAAACTTTCCAGGCTTGCTCCTTCAACCACTCGGACACCTCTCTATTTATTTTTGAGGTTGCAAAGAACACTAAAAAATTCGACTTTAGAAAATTAAAATTCGCTTTTTATGAAATTTCTCCACGCAATGAAGTTTCGAATAAAGTTTTAAAATCATCAGCAGAACTATTTTGTCCCAACACATACATCAATTTGGTAATCGCCGCTTCGGTGGTGATGTCTTTGCCCGAAATCACTCCTATTTCTTTCAATGCAGTACTGGTTTCGTACTTTCCCATATTCACACTTCCTATCGAACATTGGGTCACATTGACGATGTGTAATCCAGTCGCAACCGCTTTTTTTAATAAAGCCAAAAACCAAGTATCGGTCGGCGCATTTCCAGCACCATAGGTTTCTAAAATAACACCTTTGAGATCTGTAATTGAAAAAATGGCTGATAGAACCGCTTCGCTTATGCCAGGAAACATTTTTATAATAACAACACCAGTATTCAAGTTTTTGTGAATCCTAAGCTTTTTATCGTTCGATTTCGGCAAAAACAATTCTGGAAATGTCTTCAAATTCACTCCCGACTCTATCAAAATAGGATAGTTGGGCGAAATAAAAGCATTGAAATTTTCGGCATTGATCTTGGTCGTTCTATTACCTCGATACAATTTGTATTCAAAATAAAGACAGACTTCTCGCACTAGGGGTTGGTTATTTTCCTGCAAAGAAGCAATCTGAATGGCAGTGATTAGATTTTCCTTAGCATCGGTTCTTAAATCGCCGATGGGTAATTGCGAACCCGTAAAAATGACAGGTTTCGACAAGTTTTCGAGCATAAAACTCAAAGCCGAAGCAGAATAGGACATGGTATCGGAACCGTGAAGCACCACAAAGCCATCAAAAACGGCGTAATTCTGTTCGATGATGGTGGCAATTTCAACCCATTTTTCAGGATTCATAGTCGAAGAATCGATGGGAGCATCGAAAGATACTGTCTCAATATCGCAATCCAATTGTTTTAATTCTGGGATTTTTTGCAACAATTTGCCAAAATTAAAAGCCTTGAGTGCTCCTGTTTCAAAATCCTTCATCATACCGATTGTGCCACCGGTATAAATCAAAAGAATTTTGGCTTTAGATTGCATTTTCGTACTTCATTTTATTGACTACGGGATTGGCATACATCGCCAAGAAACTTTGCAATGCCAGAGGATTACTGTGATCGATTCGCATTTCTAATCTTCGCTCAAAAAGTGATTTTTCGTTTTCGGAGTAAAAATGACTATACTGAGTAGTTTTATGCAATAAATCGTAGGCAATATAATTGGTAGGCCACAATTTATAATGGCTTAAAATAGAATCATCGATGAGCTGTGCCAATGCTTGAATTTGCTTGTTCGAATTTTCGTGTTGCCCTTTGATTTCATCTAATTCAGTACTCAAAACGGCTCCAACATGAAGATGAATACGGCGTTTTTGCCCCATCACTCCGCTCATCAAATTGACGAAGTCTTCATTTTTTTCTTTGACATAGATCTCTTGTTTGGCTTCGGCCATCAGTTGCGGCATTTTCAAAGCATCTGTCGGATCATATTCATAGGAAATCGAAACTGGAACGATTTTTATTTTCTTGAAATAATCCATCAATTCCGCTTCGTCAGCAGCCATGGCCAACATTTTCAGTACTCCTGGGTTCGTAGCGTCATTTCCATCTTTGGTTCTGCCCTCGCGTTGTGCTATCCAAACCGAACGATTTTCGTGTTGCAACAATTTACTGATATATTCCGATAATAATTTGGAGCTTTGCAACATTTCACGCGGTGACAAGCCTCTTTGAACCAAAAAATTACGGTTCAGTCTGGCTAATTTTCTCAAAAATGATTTTTGTACCAAATTGTCCCCAATAGCCGAGGCAGTCATCACCAGTTTGTGTTCAAACAAACAAGCATTGAGCAGCGAAGTGTCTAAAAGGATGTCGCGATGATTGGAGATAAATAAGTACGAAGTGTTTTTTTCTAGCTTCTCAAACCCTGAAGTCGTCAAGCCATCGGATGTTTTTTCTAGTACTTTTTGTAGCGACTTGTAAATAAAGTTGCATTGAAAATCCCTTGTCGAATGCGTGCGAAGCAGCTGCTCTTTCCATACTTCGTCCTGAGTTTCTGGAAAAGTAAAATTCATCAAGGCTTTCATCATCGGGTGATGAACCACTTCTTGAATGGCGTCGTTTACCTCAGTTTCATAAAATGGACGAATGGCGTCAAATTTTGACATATTAGGATGTTTTTTAGGGCAAATGAACAAATTTTTTATCAAAAATAGTTGAATTCTACGTTAAATCCCAAAAATAAGCCTAGAATTTTCAGTTGTAATTCTTGCAATTTCTTCTGCTGATACTTTATAAATCTCTGATAATTTGTGCACTACATTGACCAAATAACTACTTTCGTTGCGTTTCCCTCGATACGGCACAGGCGCTAAATAAGGCGAATCGGTTTCTAGGACGATATGACTCAAATCGATTTGATCCAAAAACGTATCTATTTTTCCGTTTTTAAAGGTTACTACTCCACCTATTCCCAATTTCATATTATAGGAAATGGCTTGTAATGCTTGTTCGTACGTTCCCGAAAAACAATGAAAAATTCCAAACAAATCCGTTGATTTTTCCGCTTCCAAGATTTCGAAAATTTCATCAAAAGCTTCCCTACAATGAATCACGATGGGCAATTTGTACTGTTTAGCCAATTGAATTTGTTTTCTAAAGGCCTCTTGCTGCTGTGGCAAATGCGTTTTATCCCAATACAAATCGATTCCAATTTCGCCCACGGCAAAGAATTTCCTTTTGGACAATTCTTCTTCTACGTGTTTTAATTCTTCGAGATAATTGTCCTTGACGTGTGTGGGATGCAGACCCATCATTAGAAAAATGTTTTCGGGATACCCTTTTTCCAATTCATACATCGATTGGGTATAAGCTGAGTCAATGGCGGGAATAAAAAACCGAGAAACCCCAGCATCAATGGCGCGCTGAATCATTTCATTGCGATCTTCATCAAATTCATTCGAATATAAATGGGTATGTGTATCGGTAATGATCATCAAATTTATTTTAGCCGCAAAGGTATAATTTTGAAGTATTGAATTCCGCTTTTATTCATTTTTAGATTACTTTTGACTTTCAATCGTTGTGTATGAACTATCTTCCCTATATTCTCAAAAAAGAAAAATACAAAAAAATAAAATTCAAGGTCTCGAAAACCCAACATTTGCTCATTAAAGCCAAAATAAATGGCGTGAAAGGTAATTTTATTCTCGACACGGGCGCATCGAATAGTTGTATTGGTTTTGAAAGTATCGAGTTATTTCAACTTCAAGCCAATGACTCGAAAACGCAAGCTTCGGGAGCTGGAGCAACAGGAATGTTTACTCAAATTGCGACCGGCAATACCTTGCAAATGAACCGTTGGAAATACAAAAAATTCGACCTAGTAATTTTTGATTTATCTCACGTAAATGAAGCCTTGATTGCTTACAAAGCCCAACCTGTTCACGGCATTATTGGTGCCGATATATTAATGAAAGGAAAAGGAATTATTGATTATTATAATCATTGTTTATACTTACTTTAGCATTTTTCTTGAACGAAAAATAAGCCATAATCGTACTCAACAACATTAGAAAACCACCTAAAACAAAGGGCGCCCCAGCAAATTGAAACGGCGCATCTTTGTGCGTGAAATAATAAAATACGGTGGACATCATGGGAGGTCCAATAATAGTGGAAGCACTCATCAAACTGGTCATTGTACCTTGTATCTCACCTTGTTCAGATGGAGCCACTTTACTTGCTATAATCGACTGTAAAGCAGGTCCGGCAATGCCTCCCAAACAATAAGGAACTAAAAAGGCAAACATCATCCAACTTTGATCGGCGGTGGCAAACAAAAATAATCCGATGGTGTATAATGCCATCCCTAAATAAATACTTTTTTCGTTGCCTAATCGTGGATTGATCCAACGAACCAAGCCTCCTTGAACAATACCCACAAGCAATCCTATTAAACCTAAAGAAAGACCAACCATTTTTTCGTCCCAATCAAATCGATACATGGTAAAATAACTCCAGTTGCTTTGTACGGAGTGGGAACCCACATACAATAAAAATATGGCCGCCATCAGCCCTATTAGCGAAGGATGTTTTTGAAGGCTTTTGAAAGCTCCAATCGGATTGGCACGACGAATGTCGAATTCACGGCGGTGCTCTTTAGATAAGGATTCTGGTAAAATAAAATAACCGTAAAGAAAATTAATCATACACAAAGCTGCTGCAGCATAAAACGGAACCCTAGAACCATAGTGTCCTAAAAATCCACCAATGACTGGTCCGATGATAAAACCTAATCCAAAAGCAGCGCCAATCATACCAAAATTTTTAGCTCGGTTTTGTGGCGTACTCACATCTGCAATATAAGCCGAAGCAGTGGTAATGCTGGCTCCGGTAATTCCGGCCAAAATTCGACCAATAAAAATCCACAAAATGGTTGGCGCAAAGGCTAATAATAAATAATCGAGTGAAAACCCAAATAATGAAATTAAAATAATAGGTCTTCGACCATATTTATCGCTTAGATTTCCGACGATTGGCGCAAAAATAAATTGGGTAATAGCGTAGGCAAAGGTGAGCCAACCGCCATATTTTGCAGCTTCGCTAATATCACCATTAATAAGTTCTTTGATTAATTTTGGAATTACAGGAATGATGATGCCCCAACCCGTAATATCAATTAACATGGTGATGAAAATAAAACCTATTGCTGCTTGTTTTTTATTTGATGCCATAAAAAATATTGGTTAATAAGACAAATAAACAAAAAATCCGTTTAGAAATAAAACTAAACGGATTTTTGCTATTTATGAATTTGATACTACTACAATTCGAAAGCTTTTTTCGGATTGTTGTCACAAAGCAATTCAACTGGATTTTCTAGGGCTTCTTTCACTGCCACTAAGAAACCAACCGACTCACGGCCATCAATAATTCTGTGGTCATACGAAAGCGCCACATACATCATTGGGTGAATTTCTACTTTGCCATTTACAGCAATTGGACGCTCAATAATGTTATGCATTCCCAAGATTCCGGATTGTGGTGGGTTGATAATAGGAGTAGACAACATCGAACCAAAAACACCACCATTGGTGATGGTAAAAGTTCCACCTGTCATATCATCAACGGTGATTTGACCGTCACGAGCTCTCAAGGCCAAACGTTTGATATCGGCTTCAATGCCGCGGAAAGTTAAGTTTTCAGCGTTGCGAACTACCGGAACCATCAATCCTTTTGGACCAGAAACTGCTATTGAAATATCACAGAAATCATAGGCAATTTTATAATCGCCATCCATCATCGAATTTACATCTGGATACAGTTGCAAGGCTCTTGTAACTGCTTTGGTAAAAAACGACATATATCCTAAACCAAGTCCGCCGTGTTTCGCTTTGAACGCATCTTTATATTCATTTCGCAAAGTATTGATTGGGGTCATATTCACTTCATTGAAGGTAGTCAACATAGCCGTATCATTCTTGGCAGCCACCAATCGTTCCGAAACTTTTCGGCGTAACATCGATAATTTGGTGCGTTCTGAACCACGATTTCCACCCGTCGGTGTTCCCATAGATGGAACAGCATTGATAGCATCTTCTTTGGTAATTCTTCCGTCTTTTCCAGTTCCGATAATATCAGAAGGTTGAATATTTTTTTCGTCTAATATTTTTCTAGCAGCAGGCGAAGGAGTTCCCGAAGCGTAAGATGTTGGGGCAACTGGAGCCGCTACTTTTACTTCTTCTTTCTTTACTTCAACCACTTTAGCTTCTTCTTTTTTAACTTCGGCAACTGGTGCTGAACCAGATGGTTTTGCAGCATCAGTATCAATATGACACACAATGGCGCCAACAGCTACTGTATCACCTTCTTCTGCTTTCAAAGTGATGATTCCACTGGCTTCGGCAGGCAATTCAAGTGTTGCCTTATCCGAATCAACCTCGGCAATGGCTTGATCTTTTTCGACATAATCTCCATCTTTTACTAACCAAGTTGCGATTTCAACTTCTTTTATAGATTCCCCTGGTGATGGGACTTTCATTTCTAAAATCATCTTATTTATATTAAATTATGAATCTTAATTCTTATATATATTTATTCTATCTGACATAATCTTTTTCGAAAACCATTTTAATCGCTTTGGCATGACGGTTTTTAGATCTTGTATAACTTCCCGAGGCTGATGCCGAGGAAACTCGTAAGGAAGCCAATCTCCACTTTACTAAATTGAAATTCATTAGCATATATCCGTAAGCTCCCATATTTTTTGGTTCTTCTTGTGCCCAAACATAGTCATCGGCATTTGGATATTTGGCGATAATGGCTTTCAATTGGTCCGCAGGCAACGGGAATAATTGTTCGATTCTCACTACAGCTACATCTTTTCTGGCTCTGATTTCTCTTTCGGCAGTAATATCATAATAGAATTTACCGGTACAGAAAACTAAGGTTTTAACCTCTGCTTTATTTACGGTTTCATCATCGATGGTTTCTTGGAAAGAACCGTGTTCCAATTCTTCGATACTTGATACAACTCTTGGATCCCGCAATAAACTTTTTGGTGTAAACACAATAAGTGGTTTACGGAATTTCAATTTCATTTGTCTTCTCAATAAGTGAAAGAAGTTGGCTGGTGTTGTACAATCAGCAACATACATATTTTGTCTGGCACAGAGTTGCAAGAAACGCTCCATTCTACCTGATGAATGCTCTGCTCCTTGCCCTTCGTAACCGTGGGGTAAAAGTACAACGATACCGTTTTGATTGTTCCATTTATCTTCTCCACAAGAAATATATTGGTCAATCATGATTTGGGCTCCATTAGAAAAATCTCCAAATTGTGCTTCCCATATGGTTAACGCATTCGGATTTGCCAAGGCGTATCCGTAATCAAATCCTAAAACTCCGTATTCTGACAATAGTGAATTGAAGGCGTTGAATTTCCCTTTTTTGCCTTCTAAACGGTTAATTAAAACCACTTCCTCTTCTGAATCTTCGACTTTCACAACAGCGTGACGGTGGGAAAAAGTACCGCGCTCGACATCTTGACCCGAAATACGAACATCAAAACCTTCTCTTAGCAACGAACCATACGCTAAATGTTCGGCCATAGCCCAATCTAGTTTGTTGGTTTCGAAAAACATAGTTTTTCTATCGTTGATCAATTTTTGAACTTTGCTAATAAATTTTTTATCGGTTGGCAAATTACAAATGGCATTGGCGACAGCCGTAAGCCCTGCTTTTGGGTACGAGGTATCTACTTTAGTTAGCATTTGAGATATACCAGCTCTTTCGAAACCTTTCCATTCGTTTTGCAAGAATGGAGTGATTATCGTCAACTCTTTTTTACGAGATTCTTCTAAACTTACCTCTAAATCCGATTTGTATTCGGTTTCCAATTCTTTTACGTAAGTGCTGTCGATAACCCCTTCGGCCAACAATTTTTCAGCGTAAATATCTCTCGGATTTTTATGTTTGGCAATGATTTTATAAAGAATGGGTTGTGTAAAACGAGGTTCGTCACCTTCATTATGACCATATTTTCTATAGCCTAACAAATCGATGAAAACGTCTCGACCAAATTCCATTCTGAAGTCTAAAGCAAAGGACATCGCATGAACAACGGCTTCGGCATCATCGGCATTGACGTGCAATACGGGCGAAAGAGTTACTTTGGCCACATCGGTACAATAGGTCGATGATCGGGCGTCAAGGTAGTTTGTAGTAAAACCAACTTGATTGTTGATCACAACGTGAATGGTTCCACCTGTTTTATACCCATCCAATTGCGACATTTGAATGATTTCATATAATAGTCCTTGACCTGCGATTGCTGCATCACCGTGCACGGCAATCGGCAATACTTTGGAAAAGTCGTTTGGAAAATATTTATCTTGCTGTGCTCTTGTTATTCCCTCAATTACAGCTCCAACCGTTTCCAAATGCGATGGATTGGGTGCCAAATTGATATTAATGGTTTTTCCTGAGCTCGTTCTTTTCTCGGCACTTAAACCCAAATGGTATTTTACATCCCCATCAAAATATTCTTGGTCGTTGTAATCCTTGCCATCAAATTCGCTAAAAATATCTTGAGTAGATTTGCCGAAAATATTAGCCAAAACATTCAATCGGCCGCGGTGTGCCATTCCCATTACGAAATGTTCTACTCCTTTTTCGGCTGCTTGTTCGATTAAGGCATCGAGAGCAGGAATGATTGATTCTCCTCCTTCGAGTGAAAATCGTTTTTGACCCACATATTTAGTGTGCAAGAAGTTTTCAAAAGCTACCGCTTGGTTTAATTTGTGTAAAATGGCTTTCTTTTTTTCAACAGAAAAATCGGGTTGGTTGTCGTTGTGACCGATTTTACTCTGAATCCACTTGATATCATTGGGGTTCCGGATATACATATACTCCACCCCGATGGATTGACAGTAAATTTTATCCAAATGACCTAAAATTTCAGCCAAACTACAGGGTTCAATTTTAATGGTTCTTGCTGCATCAAAAACAGTGGATAAATCCGCTTTAGAAAGTCCAAAATTTTCTAAATCTAAGGTAGGCGAATAGGTTCTTCTTTTGTGTACCGGATTGGTTCTGGTGAACAAATGACCTCGGGTTCTGTAGGCATCAATCAACTTAATCACCTTGAATTCTTTCAGTAGTTTTTCTGTGCCAGCATTGTTCTCTGGCGCTGCAACTGTTTGAACTTCTGGTTGAGCTACTGGATTTTCGCCATTGTAGGTTGCCATTCCAAAGTCGAAACCTTGAAAAAAGCCTCTCCAACTTGGCTCAACGCTATCTGGATTTTCTAAATATTGATCGTAAAGTTGTGCAAAAAATTCGGTATGAGCCGCATTTAAGAATGAAAACCTATCCATAATTGTAATTAATATGCTTTTTGTTAAAAATAGTTTGGCAAAAGTACAATAAATCAATACACATAATATATTTTTTTACGTACTTTTACGTAATAAAATGTTAAAAAAATCATTAAACCATGAAAAAAAATCATCATTTTTCCCTTTTTAGATCATTATTTATTTTGCTTTTCCTCCATCAGTTCAATTCTTCAGTGGCACAAGGTCCTACAAATCTTCCCAGCCAACCGAGTAATTTTTGGAAAAATGTGCAGTTTGGCGGTGGCTTAGGATTAAATTTTTCATCAGGCTACACCGATATTTTTATAGCGCCAAGTGCTATTTATAATTTCAACCCAACAGTGGCTCTCGGAGCAGGTTTGAACCTGAATTATGTGGCGTCAAATAATTATTATTCATCGTTTGTGTACGGCATAAGTACGATTGTTTTGGTGAATCCAATACCTCAAATTCAATTATCAGTAGGATTAAATCAATCTCGTGTCAATTATCAAGAAGAAGGTTTTTCGAATTATTCAGATGATTATTGGGACACCAGTTTGATTGTAGGTGCTGGATATCGAACCGGTAATGTTACCATTGGGGTGGGCTACAATCTTTTGCAGGATGATCGTTATGATGCAGAACCATTTGTTCCATTTGTTAGAGCTTATTTTTAATCGAAAACATAACCTGTGCCTAACCTAAAACCCTTGGTCAATGCTTACTTTTGTTTTTTTTTAGCTTTTAAATCCATTGTTATGAGACATTATATTTTATTCGTTTTTCTGTATATATCGGCGAGCCTTTCGGCCCAAAATAATCTATTGCAATCGGGACCGATGGTGGGCTATTGCGAAATGAAAGAAGCGGTGATTTGGCTGCAAACCAAGGAGAATGTTCCTGTAAAAATAGAATATTTTGCAATAGACAAACCCACCACCATTTTCTATTCGGATACCTATAATTCGGCTAAAGAAAATGGCTGTACCTATCACATCATTTTAGACAAGCTCACACCTGGGAAAAAATACAAATACAATCTGTATCTCAACAATAAAAAGCTGGTTTTACCCTATGAAACTTCGTTTTCTTCCAAAAAATTGTGGCAATGGCGCGAAGATGCACCCGATTTTACGGTAGCTTTTGGCAGTTGCATGTACATCAACGAAACGGATTTGGACCGACCGGGAAAACCCTATGGAAGCGGCTATTCTATTTTTGAAAGTTTGACCAAAAAAAATCCGGACATAATGATTTGGGGTGGAGACAACACCTACCTTCGAGAAGCCGATTGGGACAGCAAAACAGGGATTTACCATCGCAACACCCACTCGCGTTCGATTAAGGAAATACAACCTTTGTTGGCAAAAACTCAAAATTATGCCATTTGGGATGACCACGATTACGGCCCGAACGATAGCGACCGAAGTTTTTATAACAAACACATTACGCAAAAATCCTTTAAAGATTTTTGGGCCAATAAAAGTTATGGCATCGGAGTATCACAAACCGAAGGTGTTTTCTCCACCTTCAATTGGGGCGATGCACAGTTTTTCTTGTTAGACGATCGTTTTTTTAGATCCCCTCAGGATAGAACAACTGGCGATAAAACGATGTTGGGTACGACACAATTCGAATGGTTAATTGATGCTCTAAGCGCATCGAATGCTGGTTTTAAACTAATTGTTATCGGCGGACAAGTCATCAATTCAGTTCCAGACAGCGAAAACTACGGACATTATCCCGAAGAAAAAGAAAAACTGCTCAAAGAAATTACAGCCAACAAAATAAAAGGTGTTTTCTTTTTGACTGGGGATCGCCACTTTGCTGAAATGTCGATGTTGCCTCGCGAAGGCACTTATCCTCTATACGATTGGACGGTTTCGCCGCTTACCGCAGGTTTGGTATCGGAGAAAGCATTGAAGGAAAACAACTCCTACAAAGTTCAGGGTAGTGCATTTATTCAACATAATTTTGGGATCATCTCGTTCTCTGGAAATAAAGAGAACCGGCAAATGAAACTTAGTTTATTTGACATCAACGGGAATGAATTATGGAATAAAGTGATTCTTAAAAAGGAATTACAGTAGCTAATATTTATTCCTAAACCACACTTTTTGCCATTCTCTTTTCAGGATTAAAAAGGCAACATTTTCGGCTAGAACTACTAAATCCGAACCATCCAATTTTTTTATTTGGTCCTCGGAAACGTCTATAATGTAAAGTAGATTCAAATATTCGGCAAATTTGTACTGAATCAACCGGTAGATTTTTTCGTGCAGTTGAATTTTCAATTCTTCGGGCGAGATGCTTTTTGGGAAATCTACTCCTTCGTTGGCCAAATTAAAATCCTTATTGATTTGCTCAATCAATTTGAGGTACAATGCTTCCTTCTCGGCTTCGACGAGCAGTAAATCAATATTTTTTGGTTGGATGTACATTTTAATTTGCAGATTGCAGGTTGCAGATTTCAGATTTGCCTTCTGAAATCAGCCACCTGATGAATTTTTATACTTTTCTATTCATTAAATTATCACCAAAAGCTTTCAAGAGTTCTTTTTTATCTTGAGAAACATCAATTTTTTCAAGGGTTTCAAAGGCTTTCAAGGTATAATCCTCAATGGCTTTTTGAGTGGCTTGAGCAGCACCCGTTCTGTTGAAAATTTCTTTGACGGTTTCAATTTTTTCGGAACTATCCTCTAATTGGAGAGAAAACAATTGCGCTAATTGTTCTTGCTCCTTTGGTTTCGAAAATTCTAAAGCTTTGAGATACAAATAGGTTTTTTTGTTTTCGATAATATCCCCTCCTACTTGTTTGCCAAAGGTTTTTGGGTCGCCAAAAGCATCCAAATAGTCATCCTGCAACTGAAAAGCTAGTCCGAGATTCAACCCAAAATCATAAATTAATCTAGAGTTTTCCTTAGAAGTTTGAGCAATAATTGCTCCCATTTTCATTGCGGCAGCGACCAAAACAGCCGTTTTATATTCAATCATTTTCAAATATTCAGGAATCGTAACATCGGTCCGCGTTTCGAAATCGACATCATATTGTTGACCTTCGCAGACTTCGAGGGCAGTTTTACTAAACAATTTGGCCAGTTTTCGGAAGGTTTTAGGTTGGTAGTTTTCGAAATATTGGTACGCCAAAATGAGCATTGCATCGCCGGAAAGAATTCCTGTGTTGACATTCCATTTTTCGTGCACTGTAGTATTTCCCCGTCGCAAAGGGGCATCGTCCATAATATCATCGTGCACCAAGGAAAAATTATGAAAAACTTCTACCGCCATCGCCGCGGGCAAAGCCAATTTGTAATCCACATCGAAAACATCGGCGGTCATTAAGGTCAAAACAGGGCGCAATCTTTTACCGCCAAGTTGCAAAATATAATCTACAGGCTCGTATAGATTTCTAGGTTCTTTGTCGAAATTTTGTTGTGCTAAATAGTGTAAAAATTGTTCTTGGTATTCGAGGATGGGAAGCATGTAGATTGAGTTTTAAATTCCAAATTTAGAGTATGTAAACTAAATTAAAAAACGGATTAGTTTAAATTTAGAATAATTTTTTAAAAATACTTTGGAAACTATTTTGGTATTCAAAGTTTCCTATATATATTTGCGGCATATTTTAAAACAAAAAACAGTTTAGCTTAATAAAACCACCCAATTATGGCAACGAAATGGACTCTTGATTCGGACCAATCTGATGTGCTAATCAAAACGAAAGATGCTACAATAACCTATTTAGGCGGCAACACCAATCATTTTGATGGTTTTGTGTCCCTAGTGGCGGATCAGATTGAAGATGCGTCCGTAGAATTTTCTTTAGACAGTAATTCGTTTACTTCCCCAAAAACAGTGGAATCCTTGCAAAATAAAAACAGCAATTCCTCTACTAAAAAACCATTGATTCGGTTCAAATCGACCTCTTTTCAAAAATTCAAGAATAATATTAGTTTTTTCAAAGGCTATTTGACGATCAAAGATGTGACCAAAATGGTTGAACTTGATGCCGAATTTATTGGAATCAACAATTACAATGGAACCAAAAAAGCGGCTTTCGAAATTAAAGGAGATATCAACCGCAATGATTTTGGATTGGACAAAAATTTCAATCATTCGAAAGAAAAGTTTGGTTTTGGAAAAAATTTAAAACTAGAAGCCAATTTAGAGTTTACAATATAAGAACTGCCACAGGTTAAGTTATTGTAACTATTTTGGAAACGATATTACGTTTAAAAGTTTCCGTATTACATTTACAAATAATAAGATTTACCCCTAGTTGAGTAAAAAAATGAAAGAAAAAATTATAGCAAAAGCAACCGACTTGTTCTTGAAACTTGGTTTCAAGAGCGTCACGATGGACGATATTGCTTGCGAAATGTGTATTTCTAAAAAAACCATTTATAAATATTTCTGCAATAAGGAAATTCTAATTGCCGAAACTACAGAAATCGTGCACAAAGCCATTCATCAAAGTATTGATGTTATTGTAGCGCAAAAATACAATGCCATCGAAGAAAATTTTAAAATCAGAAAGATGTTCAAAGAAATGTTTAACGCTAGTGAATCCTCCCCTTCCTATCAATTAAAAAAACATTATCCTGAAATCTATGACAAAGTAATGTCAAGAGAAATCAACGAATGCAATGCTGTTTTCAAACAAAATATCGAACAAGGAATCAACCAAGGTTTGTACCGAAAAAATGTACTCGTAGAAACTTATGTTGGCTTTTATTACAACTTAATTTTTAGCATTCACGGTAACACCAGTTCCGAAAAAGAATTGAATGAACTCGAATTACAAGCCTTAGAATATCATACCCGAGCGATGGCAACACCAACAGGAATTATCGAACTAGAAAAACAATTAGAAAACTATCACCTATAATGAAGAAATTATTTTTAATACCCCTAATCGTTTTGGCCTTTACGGCAAAAGCGCAAGAAACGAAGAAAAGCTTTACTTTCAGCCTAGAACAAGCCATAAGTCACGCCTTGACCAACAATTATTCGGCGATCAATGCAGGCAGAGATATCGAAGCTTCGAAAGAAAAAAAATGGGAAACTACCGCAGCAGGTTTACCCCAAATCAATGCAGGCTTGGATTACACTAACAATTTTGTATTGCAAAAATCAGTAGTACCTGCGGAATTTTTTGGCGGAAATCCCGGCGAATATGCCGAAGTTGCTTTTGGAACCAAACACAATATGATCGCTCGCTCTACTTTGAGTCAATTGATTTTTGATGGTTCGTATATCGTGGCTTTGCAAGCATCCAAAACCTATTTGAAATATTACGAAAATGCCAAAGTTAAAACCGATACCGAAATTAAAGAGGCGGTCATCAATGCGTACGGCAGTGTTTTATTAGCGGAAGAGAGCATCGCTATTCTCGAAAAAAATAAAGCCACTTTAGAAAAAACATTGTCCGATACTAAGGCTACGTTCAAAAACGGCTTGATTGAAGAAGAAAGCGTAGAGCAATTACAAATCACGCTCACCTCCATCAACAGCACATTGAATTACAACAAAAGATTGGCTGAAGTGGCGTACAAAATGTTAAAAATCACTTTAGGAGTCGACATTAACGACGCCTTGCAACTGACAGACAGTTTAGATAAATTAACCGTTTCTAATCTGGATATGGCTTTTATAAACGGAGATTTTAATGTCAATGACAACATCAATTATCAGATGGCTATGAATTTTCAGGAACAAAGAGAATTGGAATTAAAATTACAAAAAAGCAAAGCCTTGCCTTCCTTAGCAGCGAATGTCAATTTTGGGTACACTGCATTCAAGGATGAGTTTCAGTTTTTTACTCAAAACCAAAATTGGTTCAATTATTCCAATGTTGGCGTAAGCTTGAATGTGCCTATTTTCAGCAGTTTGGCCAGAAGTTCTCGAACGCAGCAAGCCAAAATAGCTTTGGATCAGGCCAAAACGCAATTGTCAGAAGCGGAACAAAAATTGAAATTACAATATGCCGCCGCCAAAAGCGATTATGAATTTAGCATCGAAGAATACGCCACAGCCAAATCGAATTTGAACCTTGCGGAAAGAATCGAAAAAAAGCAACAAATAAAGTTTACTGAAGGATTGTCGTCAAGTTTTGACTACAATGACGCCCAACGACAATTGTACACCAATCAGCAAAAATACCTGCAATCGATGGTCGATGTCATCAACAAAAAAGCCGCTTTAGAAAAAATAATTAATAAATAATAATTCTTGATTATGAATATTGAAATATAAAATCGATGCTATTTTTTTCATCCCGTCGGGATTAAATGTTGGTAGCAAATAAATGATTAATTAAAAAATTTGTCCCGTAGGGACTATATAAATATGGCAAATACCTATACCCAAATTCACATTCATTTTGTGTTTGCAGTAAAATATAGACTAGGAACTATTCAATCAGAATGGAAAGAGGAATTATACAAATACATAACAGGAATAACACAAAACAATAGCCACAAATTATTGGCAATAAATGGTATGTCTGATCATATACATATATTGATTGGCATTAGGCCTGCACAATCTATTTCAGATTTGATGAAAGATGTTAAGCAAAGTTCCTCAAAATGGATTAACGAAAATAAATTAACGAAGACACATTTCGAATGGCAAGAGGGTTATGGCGCTTTTTCATATAGCAAATCACAAATTAATAATGTTATCAGATACATTCAAAATCAAGAAGAACATCACAAAACAAAATCCTTTCTAGAAGAATATTTAGAAATATTGCAAAATTTTGAAATTGAATATGACGAAAAATACATTTTCAAGGAATTAATATAAAAAGTATAGTCCCTACGGGACAAAACACAATCACTAATACAAATTTCTACCAACATAAAGTTCCTAATGGAACAAAACAAAAACAAAAAAATCTTAAAAATATGAAAAAAATAATTCTACTAACAGTACTTTCAATTTCATTGTTTTCTTGCGGAAAGAAAGAAGACAATGCCAATATTGACACTTTAATTGCTTCTAAAAATGTTTCGGCACTTCAGGCCAAAAAAGCCGTAATCCAAGCCGATTTAGCCAAAATTGATGAAGCGTTATCCACCTTAGACGTCAAAAAAGACGAAGCCTTAGTTTCTGTTCTTAGCTTAAAAGACACCATTTTTAGTCATTATCTTGAAATTCAAGGTAGCGTAGATACTAAAGAAAACATTTTGGTCCAACCCGAATATCAAGGAACATTGATTTCGTTGAATGCCAAAGCAGGTCAAAGAGTATCGAAAGGCCAAGTTTTAGGTAAAATTGACGATGCTGGCTTGAGTCAACAAGTGGCAAGCTTGGAAAATCAATATGCTTTGGCAAAAACGACATTCGAGCGTCAAAAAAATCTGTGGAATCAAAAAATTGGTTCTGAAATGCAATATTTACAAGCGCAAACCCAAATGATTTCGGCTCAGCGTGGCGTGGCTCAAGCCAAAGCGCAATTAGCAAAAACCATCATAAAAGCCCCATTTACAGGAACTATAGATCAAGTTTTTGTCGAAAAAGGTCAAGTGGTAGCTCCAAGCCAACAAGGATTGATGCGTATCGTGAATTTGTCGAATATGTTTGTGTCAACTTCAGTTCCTGAAACCTACATTGGTAAGTTAAAAATAGGCACCGAAGTGGATGTTTTATTGACATCTTTGGGTAAAACGTATAAAGGAAGAGTGCGTCAAATTGGGAATTTTGTCAATCCTAGCAACCGTAGTTTTGGTATTGAAGTGGGCGTTCCAAATCCTGATAATTTATTGCGTCCGAACCAAGTAGCCAATCTTAAAATCACCGATTACGAAAGCAAAAACGCCGTAGTTGTTCCAACTAATGTGATTCAAGAAGATAATGTAAAAAACAAATACGTGTACATCGTAACCAATTCAAATGGAAAAACAGGAGTTGCCAAAAAAGTAATCGTAAAACTTGGACAATCTTCAGACAATGTAACCGAGATTTTGAACGGACTATCGGCCAATGACATCATTGTTACCGAGGGAGCCAATGCGGTTTCTGAAGGAATGAAACTTAATTTCTAAAAATGGTTAATTGTTTAATCGGTTAATTGTTTAAACTCTTAAACAATTTTAAACAACCTTAAACCTTAAACTTTAAACAATAGTAAACTTTAAACTAAAAATAAAAAAATGCACAGTATAAACCATAAAAAATTCGGCATTTCAAACTGGGCTGTAGACAATCGCGTCACCGTTTATATCATAACGGCTTTAATTGTCATTACCGGAGTATATGCCTATATCACAATGCCTCGCGAGGATTTCCCAGAAATCATCGAAAACAAAGTGTATATCTCCTCAGTATTTCCCGGAAATTCTGCCGAAGATGTCGAGAAATTGGTCATCAAACCATTAGAAAAAGAAATCAAAAACATTAGTGGTGTCACCAAAGTCACTTCGAGCTCGTTTCAAGATTACGGAATGATCATCGCTGAGTTCGATGACGACGTTTCTATTGATGCGGCCAAAGTTAAAGTAAAAGACAAAGTTGATAATGCCAAAGCCGAAACGGATTGGCCCAATCTAGACAACGGCAGCAAGGTCGAACCCAATGTATTCGAATTGAACATTTCGGAGGAAGTACCCATTTTAAACATCAATCTGCAAGGAAATTACACTACCCAACAGCTTAAAAAATACGGAGAACTAATTCAAGATGATCTCGAAGAAATCTCCGAAGTGAAACAAGTGGATATCCTCGGTGTCGATGACAAAGAAGTAGAAATTGCGGTAGATATTTTCAAAATGACCGCTGCACAAGTGACATTCGACGAAATTCAGAATGCGGTAAAATATGAAAATATGACGCTTTCTGGAGGAAATTTGGTTTCGCAAGGTTCTAGAAATAACATTCGAATCGTGGGCGAAATCAAAGACCCGAAAGAATTGGAGAATATCATCGTGAAGTCGTATGGCGGAACAGTGTACCTAAAAGATATTGCGGTAGTGAGTTTCAAAGAGAAAGAAAAAACGACTTACGCTCGCGAAAAAGGTACCGAAGTAGTAATGCTTAGCGTGAAAAAACGTTCGGGACAAAATATGATTTCGGCAATCGAACAGGTGAAAGAACGAATCGAAAAAGCCCAAGGTACTTATTTGCCAAAGAACTTGAAAATCGAAATGACCAACGACCAATCTTCTCGTGTGGAACATCAGGTGGATGAATTGTCGAATCACATTATTTTTGGGATAATTCTGGTAATGATTGTGTTGATGTTTACAATGGGATTGCGAAATTCCTTGTTTGTAGGAGCAGCAATTCCGTTATCGATGATGATTGCTTTTGCTATACTTTCGGCTTTAGGATTAACCCTGAACACAATGGTATTGTTTGGATTAGTAATGGGATTAGGTATGCTAGTCGATGACGGAATTGTGGTTGTCGATAACGTATTTGCCAATATGAAAAAAGGAATGGATCGAGTAACCGCTTCCAAAGTGGGTATTGGCGAAATCGCTTGGCCTGTAATTTCTTCGACAGCGACCACCTTGATGGCGTTTTTACCATTCGCTTTATGGCCTGGAACGATGGGTAAATTTATGAAATATTTCCCAATGACTTTGACCGTAACGCTTACCGCATCCTTATTTGTGGCAATGGTAGTCAATGCAGCAATGACGGGAGGTTCGATGGATACCGAAGATAGAAATATTTCGAAAAAGAGCTTGAAATTCTATACGATTCTATTTTTGGCTTTCGGAATATTCTTGGCATTTATTGGGTCAAAATACACGTATGACAGTAAATTCTTAAGAGGAATTGGACATTTATTGTTGATGGCAACAGGCCTAATGTGGTTGTATTTCCTTAAATTGTACCAATGGACACAAGATTTCCAACACAGTTTTTTCCCTAGAATGGAAGAGAAATACAAAGTGTTTTTAGCCAAAATTCTAACGAAGAGAAATTCTTGGATTGCCTTAGTGTCTATTATTGGAATGTTGTTTTTCTCTTTTATTTTACTAGGGGTTTTCCCGAGAAAAGTATTGTTTTTCCCGGATAATATTCCCAATCAGGTGATTGCTTATATCGAATATCCACAAGGAACCTCGATCGAAAAAACCAACAAAGCAACCCTTTTTGTAGAGAAACAAGTCATTAGTATTTTAGAAAAATACGTAGATCCCAAAACCGACAAAAACTTCCTTGCCGAATCTATTGTATCGCAAGTGGGAATAGGTGCTGGAAATCCAAATGTCGATGCTGGTTCAGCGGCAGAAACACCCTTCAAAGGAAAAGTTACCGTCAGTTTCTCTGAATTCAAGTTCCGTCAGGGGATTAATACAGCGGATATTTTAGAGGAAATCCGCGCCAAAGTTAAAGGTATTGCGGGAGCCACTATTACGGTCGAAAAAGATGCCAATGGACCACCAGCGGGTTATCCTATTAGTATCGAATTGAAAGGTAGCGATTATGAATTGATGTTGAAAGAAGCCGATAAAATGATTGCTTTTGTCAATTCGAAAAACATTCCTGGTATCGAAAAACTAAGTATTGACGTCAACAGAGACAGCCCTGAACTACAGGTAAAAGTAGATAGAGCAAACGCCGGAAGTATGGGAGTTTCAACCGGACAATTGGGTTTTGCCTTGCGTCGTTCGGTTTACGGTCAAGAAATTTCGACTTACAAAGAAGGCGATGACGATTACAACATTGTGATGCGTATGCAGGACGATCAGCGCAAGAACGAAAACATACTTTTCAATCAATCGTTGACCTTCAGAAACCAAAATAACGGACAAATTCAGCAAATTCCGATTTCGGCAATTTCTCAAACTGAGAAAACAAAAACCTACAATCAGATTAAAAGAAAAAACCAAAAACGAATAATGACTATTTATTCGAATGTTTTGACCGGTTTTAATGGGGATGAAATTACCAAACAAATTCAGTCTGAATTGCAACATTATGAATTGCCGGCTGATGTTAGCTATTCCTTCTCTGGAGTTCAAGAAGAGCAAGGTAAAAATCAAAGTTTCTTGATGTACGCATTGTTCTTGGCGCTGGCAGGGATTACGCTGATCATTGTACTTCAATTTAATTCGGTTTCGAAAACAGTGGTGATTTTGTTCACGGTTATCTTGAGTTTTAGTGGTGTTTTCTATGGTTATGTCATTGCAGGAATGGATTTTGTGATCCTAATGACGATGATGGGAATTATCTCGCTGGCTGGTATTGTAGTGAAAAACGGAATCGTACTGATGGATTTCTTCGTTTTATTATTAGACAAAAAAGTTACCGATAAAAAACTGAAAAGCCACGACGATTTAAACTTAGAAGAAATCAAAGAAGTCATCATCGAATCTGGAAAATCGCGTTTGCGTCCGGTGTTATTGACGGCTTTAACGGCAGTTTTAGGATTGATTCCCTTGGCAATTGGATTGAACTTTGACTTCTTTACCTTGATTACCGATTTCAATCCTCACTTTTTCATTGGGGGTGACAACGTAATATTCTGGGGACCTTTGGCTTGGACCATCATCTTCGGATTGACGTATGCCACAGTATTGACACTAATTATGGTTCCGGTTATGTTCTATTTAGTAAAAAGAACCAAATACTGGTTGCGTGATAGAAGATTGGCTAGAGTTACTGCGGAATAACTTTTCAACATAAATTTCAAAACCACTCAAGATTCTATTTTGGGTGGTTTTTTTGTTTTTTGTCTTCACAGTTATAACAACTCCCACTCAAAGCGTACTCAAAGCGTGCTCAAAGCTTAGGCTGTGGTACCCCAACTCAAGGAACTATTTTTAATAAAGATGATTTTCCACTCCAGAAAAATAACTTCTCATACCCGAAATTCATAGCTCAAAATTTGTATTTTTGGTCTTTTGTGCCCTTAGCGTTTTTTTGACGAAAAGACCTTAGGAACTGCATTTTAGAAAAAAAATAATTATTTCTGAACTTAATAACAAAAAATGAATAAAAAAGTATTTGTAAGTGGTTGTTATGACATGCTACATAGCGGACACATAGCCTTTTTTGAAGAGGCAGCGCAACATGGCGATTTATATGTAGGCATTGGTTCGGATAAAACCATCAACGAATTGAAAGCTCGAAAAACCATCAATCCCGACTCGGAGCGGTTGTACATGGTTAACTCATTAAAAGTGGTAAAAGAAGCTTGGATCAATCGTGGAAGCGGATTACTCGATTTTTTAGAAGAACTACATACGTTAAAACCCGATATTTTCTTTGTAAACACCGATGGCCATACGCCTCAAAAAGAAGCGTTGTGTAAAGAAATGAATATCGAATACGTCGTTAGCAAACGCATACCTCACGGCAATTTACCCGCTCGTTCCACAACAGCATTGCGTCAAGAATGCAGAATACCGTATCGTATTGATATTGCTGGAGGTTGGCTCGATCAACCCTATGTGAGCAAATATGCAAGTGGTTCAGTAATTACAATTTGTGTTGAACCCGATTTTGAATTTAACGACCGCAGCGGAATGTCGACCAGCAGTCGAAAAAAAGCCATTGAACTTTGGCATACCGATATCCCTGATGGCGATAAAGAAAAGCTGGCAAAAACCCTGTTTTGTTTTGAGAATCCTCCAGGAACTAAATATGTTAGTGGCTCTCAAGATGCGCTTGGGATCACAATGCCTGGTTTAAATAAATATTTGTACGAAGGAACTTATTGGCCTTCAGACATACAAACGTTAATGGTACCTGATTTGTTAGAATGGATTGAACAACGCATTTGGATGATTCCACTGTATCCCCGTGAAATGGATTACGATGTGTTAGCAAATACACAAATAGACGAAAAAGGAGCACAATGGTTAAGCAAAGCTACCGATGCGTGTTGGAAAGCATTGCAACAGCAGGACGCACAAGCTGTTGGAAAAGCAATGACGCAAAGCTTTGAAGCTCAAATTTCTATGTTCCCAAATATGGTAACACCAGATATTCTAGCTCAAATCGATGTGTACAAAAAAGATATTTTAGGATGGAAAGTAAGCGGTGCTGGTGGTGGTGGCTATTTAATTTTCTTTAGTGAAAACCCTATCGGAAACGCCATTCAAATAAGGATTAGAAGATAATCAAAAATTAGAAATGATGAAAAAAAACAGTAAAGAGGTAAACCGCAGAGACTTTTTAAAAATAACTTCAAGATTTACTGCAGCAACAATCTTTATAGGCTTAGGAGGTTCAGAGCTATTTGCCGCCAATCACGAAAACCACAATGAAATTTCAATTCCAACGGTGACTCTCAACAACGGAATAAAAATGCCAAGACTAGGATTTGGTACAAATACCCTTGTTGATGCGGTAGGTGTTCGAAGTGTTTCCGAAGCCATTTCAGTAGGGTATCGTCTGATTGACACTGCTCATATTTACGGCAATGAAGCCGCCGTAGGAGAAGGAATCAGGCTAAGTGGCATTGATAGAAAGAAATTGTTTGTAACATCAAAACTTTGGGTTGACTTTGCGGGTTATGAAAAAACTAAAAAAGCATTTGAAACTTCCATAAAAAAATTAGGGGTAGATTATCTTGATCTTTATCTCATCCATAGACCGAGAGGAGATGTAAAAGGGTCTTGGCAGGCAATGGAAGAGCTTGTCGCCGCAGGTAAAATTAGAGCCATTGGCGTGAGCAATTTTGACCCTGAACAACTAAAGGAGTTAATGTCTTATGCTAAAATTGTACCTGCAATCAACCAAATCGAAACCAATGTCTTTCTTCAAGAAAGTATTTTATATCCTTTCTTGAAAGGTTCTGCAACACAAATGGAAGCTTGGTCTCCCCTAGCTGCAGGCCGCAGCGGAATATTTAGCAATCCTACACTCGCTGCAATCGGCAAAAAATATGAAAAGAGTATTGCGCAGGTATGCTTAAGATGGCACTACCAGCGGGGAGTTATTGCCATCCCAAGATCTTCCCAAAAAGCACACATGATTGAAAATCTAAATATTTTTGATTTTGAACTTACGGCGTCTGATATGCAAACCATAGCATCGATGGATATAAATACTACTCAATTTCCGGAGTGGAAATGAGAAAAATAAATTCTTTTTTTAGCGTTTTTAGTTTCTGCAGACCCTAATTAAGTGTCTATTTGAAAAAAAACTATACAAAACAAAATCATCTAATTTTGGAATCAAGCAAAACTAGACCATTATTAAACTCAAAATCGGCTGTTGCAAAAACTTGCGACAGCCGATTTTTTTATAGACGCTACAGTATTGATTTAATACACAGAAAGAGCTATTTGTTTTCTAAATTATCACTCAAATTTCTGTCATCATGAACGTCTTTCTCTGTAGTAAATTTAAAAAAATAGTTTTTACCAAAAAAATATTCGACGAAGAATTTGACTGAATTTTACAAAAATCAAATCATTTTATCTTTTTGTCAAAACTAGTCTTACAACTAGTTCAACAGCGAATCCAATTGTTTTATCAATTCAGCTGACGAAGGTCTAGGCGCATCTGATTTTACAACTTTCCCGGCGGGATCAATCAAAATAAATCTTGGAATAGAATTAATTCCAAAACTCTTCATAAAATCAGAATTCCAGTTTTTGTCGGCAAAAAGTTGTATCCCTCCTAATTGTTTTTCGCTAACAAAAGTTTTCCATTTCTCGTGGTCTTTATCAACATCGACCGAAATACTCACAAATTCAATATTTTTACCGTGATATTTTTCTTCTACCTTTTTCAACGAAGGAATTTCGGCTCGACAAGGACCACACCAAGTAGCCCATACATCGATATACACATATTTCCCTTTCAAATCTTCTAATTTCGTTTTTCCACCCTTGTGATTTTCATATTCAAAAGGTGCCGAAATCGTGTTATTCAATTTGCTTTTGGCCAAATTAGCTTCGTAATTTTTTTTGTAATATTTGACTACTGCATTATAATTATCGTCGATACTTTTCTTTTGAAGGCTAACAAATTCAGGATCCAATTTTTTGTCTTCTAAACGACTCAAATCATCGGCTTTTTTCTTGTCTAATCCTCCAAAAAAGTCAGCTTCAGGAGCTGTAAGTAAGCTTGCAATATCGCTTTTTGCCTCAAATAAAGCATTCTTGGCCAAAAAGTTGTTTTCAGGAGCTCCTTTGCCAGAGTAAACAATCGATTCGTCAAAAGTTTTAGTATCCAACTTCATCTTTAAATCGAAACCATTTTTGAGATACACTATGGTATATTCATTTCCGTCTGAAAAAAGGTATCTACCCGTTGCAACACTCAAAGTATCTTTGAAAGTCCCATTTTTGTTGACTTGGATTTTTTTGACCAATTTGTTTTGATCGTTGGTAAACGAAATATAATCCCCAAATCTATCGGCTATTTCTGCCTGAAAAGTCATATATTTTTTATTTTGAGCATTGATACAACCACTGATTATTATTGCAAATGCCAATAGGAAAAAATTTTTCATAATGTCTGTTTTTTAAAGTAGGTTCAAAACTACTTTTTTTTCGGAAAGTCCAATTTATGTTAACACTATTTTACCACGTATCAATTGGATTAGTCCAGTTCGAAAAGAAAAAAAGCAAAATACTTGCCTACTATTCTAGAATCGACCCACAAATCAAATAGTTTTATAATAATTTAGCAAAGCAGGAAAATCGAGCTTTTCAATTTTAATACATCAGCCCGCTGGCTACATTTTTTGATTGAACCTTGCAGCACGAAAGGTGATAAGACTAAACTATTTTTTGAATTGCTGCTTGATGAAAGTATCAAAATCAGGCAGGTTTTGGTTTTCATAAATTTCAATAAATTGTTTGAACTGCATGTAGCCGTACACATAAGGATTTTGCGAAGCTTGCTCATAATTTTTAGTGAAATACTCCTCAATAGTTGAACCTACGGGTATTGGGTTGGGTAATTTAGCCCACATTTTTTTGGCAGCTTCATAACATTGCTTTAATTCGGCCTCGCGATGCTGCTTTCTCCACCACAAAATGGCGATTGTATTGGCAAAATATTCCCCTTGATAGCCACCAATCGTTTCCCCTTGGAGCTGGTATTCAAACGCATGACCCAATTCGTGAGGCAAATAGAATCCGTTAAAAAACAACCCAAAAATGGCTTTTCCCTCGGCTTCACTACCTGCAATTTCATTAAAGAATTGCTTTTGTTCTGGAATTACTTGATCCCAAAACGGAATATTGGCAGCATCTTTGTAAAAATAAATAAGATACGGAGTGGTGTGCAAAACCGTTTTTATGTTAAAAGTGAAGTCTTTCTTAATGGATTTAATATCGGCAGTAAACGCTTTGGTTATCGCTTGTCCATCATTGACCAAAGAAATTGTATCACTGTAGGTTTTGAACCATATTTTTTCTTGGGCGACCCCAATTTGAGTTAAAACCAGCAAAAATAGAAGAATAGTTTTTTTCATTAGGTTGGATTTAAATTTTTAAAAAGTCAAATATAATTTATTTTTATCCAGCTCCTACATCCAAAAGTAATTTATAGAATATTTTAATGAAGTTGAGAGTTTTGGAGATTAAGTTGATTTTTGTTTTTACTTTTGCAGTCTAAAATTTAGATTATGTATAGAAGTCACAATTGTGGTGAGTTGAATGCCTCACATATCAATACCGAAGTTACACTTGCCGGCTGGGTTCAAAAAACGCGCGATAAAGGATTTATGAATTGGGTCGATTTACGCGATCGTTACGGGATAACCCAATTGATTTTTGACGAAAGTCGTACCGACAAAACTGTTTTTGAATTGGCAAAGACCTTGGGTCGTGAATTCGTAATTCAAGCCAAAGGAACCGTAATCGAACGCGAAGCCAAAAACGCCAATATGGCAACCGGCGATATCGAAATTTTAGTAACTGAACTAAATATACTGAATTCATCGATCACTCCACCTTTTACCATTGAAGACGAAACCGATGGAGGTGAAGACATTCGAATGAAATACCGCTACCTCGATATTCGTCGTAATCCTGTAAAAAACAATTTGCTTTTCCGCCATAAAGTAGCGATGGAAGTGCGAAAATATTTATCTGATTTGGATTTTTGTGAAGTAGAAACTCCCTATTTAATCAAGTCGACTCCCGAAGGCGCCAGAGATTTTGTCGTTCCGTCTCGAATGAACGAAGGACAATTCTATGCTTTGCCTCAGTCGCCACAAACCTTCAAACAATTGTTGATGGTGGGCGGAATGGATAAATATTTCCAAATCGTGAAATGTTTCCGCGACGAAGATTTGCGTGCCGATCGTCAGCCGGAATTCACACAAATCGATTGCGAAATGGCATTTGTAGAACAAGAAGACATTTTGAATGTTTTCGAAGGATTGACTCGTCATTTATTGAAAGAAATCAAAGGAATCGAAGTAGAAAAATTCCCGAGAATTACCTATGATTACGCAATGAAAATGTATGGGAATGACAAACCGGACATTCGTTTCGGAATGGAATTTTGCCCTTTAACTCCCGAAGGGGGACCATTTGAACCGAAAGGTTTTCCTGTTTTTGACGATTCAGAAATAGTGTTGGCCATAAATGTTGAAAATTGCGCTCATTACACTCGTAAACAATTGGATGAGTTGACCGATTGGGTCAAACGCCCTCAAATTGGAGCAAAAGGTTTGATTTATGTTCGATACAATGAAGATGGAACTCTAAAATCGTCCGTTGATAAATTTTTTAACGAAGAAGTCTTGAAAAATTGGGCTGAAAAATGCAATTCAAAACCTGGCGATTTACTACTAATTCTTTCTGGTCCTACAGACAAAACCAGAACGCAACTTTCTGCCCTTAGAATGGAATTAGCCAATCGTTTAGGATTACGAAAACCGAATGAATTTGCCCCACTTTGGGTGGTTGATTTTCCGCTATTAGAATTAGACGAAGAAAGTGGTCGTTATCACGCGATGCATCACCCTTTTACATCGCCCAAACCTGAAGATATGCAATTATTAGAAACCAATCCTGGGAAAGTGCGTGCCAATGCTTATGATATGGTTTTGAACGGAAACGAAATTGGCGGCGGTTCGATTCGTATCCACGATAAAGCTACGCAACAATTGATGTTCAAATATCTAGGATTCACCCCCAAACAAGCTGAAGATCAATTTGGGTTCTTGATGAATGCTTTTCAATATGGAGCACCACCACACGGCGGATTGGCTTTCGGATTGGACCGATTGGTGTCAATTCTTGGCGGACAAGAAACCATCCGTGATTTTATTGCTTTTCCAAAAAATAATTCGGGACGAGATGTGATGATTGATGCTCCATCGGTGATTGATGACTTACAATTGAAAGAATTAAAGATTAAACTCGATAATTAACCGTTCGTCGATAATATTTGCATGAAATCGTTGAATATCAAATATTTTAATAAAATCTTTGCAATATTATATTTCGTATTATATTAAATATTACATTTGCCACATTATAAATTATTATTACTATTACAATGCGTACAGGTACAGTTAAATTTTTCAATGAATCTAAAGGATACGGATTCATTACAGACGAAGAAACAGGAAAAGACATCTTCGTTCATGCTTCAGGAATCAGCGCGGAAGAACTTCGCGAAGGAGACAGAGTAAGTTATGAAGAAGAAGAAGGAAGAAAAGGAAAAGTTGCTGCGAAAGTAGCAGTTATCTAAGCATAAAAATTCATTTTTATTGCCTACGAATGTTTAGAGCGTCCCGTTAAATCGGGACGCTTTTTTGTTTTTCAGTACTACTTTTTACTTAAATCAGACTAAACAATGTATAATTATACGTTAATTGTGTTTTATTTCTATTTAAAATCCATTTTTTAGTTTGTGTTATAATGTCTTGAAACTTATCTTTGCAACGATATTTTTACTAAACCACCAATCATTATGCAAACAAGTCAAATCGATTATTTACCCATTCTCATGCAAATGCTTTTGGCAGTTGGATTTGTTGTGGGAATAATTATAATTTCTGGAAAATTAGGCCCTAGACGAACCTCTGAAATCAAAGATGAAAACTTTGAGTGCGGTATCAAATCTATAGGTAATGCCCGAATCCCTTTCTCTGTAAAATTTTTCGTGGTGGCCATTCTCTTTGTGCTTTTCGACATTGAAGTCGTTTTCCTTTATCCTTGGGCGGTAAATTTCAAGGACTTAGGACTAGACGGAATGGTAAAAATGGTCATCTTTATGACTTTGCTTTTGATAGGATTTTTCTATATCATCAAAAAGAAAGCGCTGGACTGGGAGTAAAAGCCCCCTAATCCCAAAGGGGAATTAAAATAAAAAATTTGAGGAATTACCAGATTTTGGATTTTTCAAATTAATAAAATGATTGTAAAATGATTTTACTTTTAATATTCACAAAAATCTAAAATCTAAAATTAAGATGAGCGATTCAAATATAAAAATGGTTGCCCCGCCTGAAGGAGTTTCAGGAGAAGGCTTTTTTGCAACAACTTTAAACGATGTTGTAGGATTAGCAAGAGCTAATTCGCTTTGGCCATTGCCTTTTGCTACATCTTGTTGCGGAATTGAATTTATGGCTACAATGGCCTCTCATTATGATTTGGCACGTTTTGGTTCCGAGCGCGTGAGTTTTTCACCTCGACAAGCCGATATGTTGCTGGTGATGGGAACTATTTCTAAAAAAATGGGACCTATTTTGCGTCAGGTTTACGAACAAATGGCTGAACCAAGATGGGTAATTGCTGTTGGCGCCTGCGCCTCTTCAGGAGGTGTTTTCGATACTTATTCTGTTTTACAAGGAATTGACAAAGTGATCCCTGTAGATGTATACGTACCGGGTTGTCCGCCAAGACCAGAACAAATAGTAGATGGTGTAATGCGATTACAAGATTTGGTAAAAAGCGAATCGGTTCGAAGAAGAAGTTCGCCTGAATATCAAGAATTATTGCAATCTTATAATATAAAATAAGAACATGAGCCTAGAAACCACAGCAATTCAAGACAAATTAGTAGAAACATTTGGCGAAAATGTTTTTCATTTCAATCAAGAAAAAGATGTTTTCTCGTTTGAAGTTACCGCTGATAAAATCACAGCCATTGTACTTTTTTTGAAAAATGATTCAGAATTACGTTTTCATTTCCTGACCGATATCTGCGGAGTTCATTATCCAGATAACCCTTTAGACAGAGAGTTTGCCGTTGTTTATCATATGCACAATTGGTATGAAAACAAACGTATTAAAATCAAGGCTTTTATTAATGGTTCGAGGCCAGAAATAAAAACATTAACCACCATATTTCCGGGAGCCAATTGGATGGAAAGAGAAACTTGGGATTTTTATGGAATCAATTTCATAGGGCATCCTAATCTGAAACGTATTTTGAATATGGATGAAATGGTTTCTCACCCCATGCGCAAAGAATTCCCGATGGAAGATGGCGGTAGAACAGACAAAGACGATAGATTCTTTGGAAGAACACAATCAAATAGATAGAAAAAAATCATATAATTTTTCACATTCCATAAATGTCAGAACTATTATTACCACCGGAGCATCGATATGCTAAAATAATGAAAGAGCGCCATAACGAAGACGGAAGCGAGCTTTCAATCCTGAATTTGGGGCCTACTCACCCAGCGACGCACGGTATTTTTCAAAACATCTTGTTGATGGATGGAGAAAAAATCGTGGAAGCCGAACCCACTATTGGATACATTCATCGCGCTTTTGAAAAAATTGCCGAAAACCGTCCTTTTTATCAAATCACTCCGCTTACCGATAGAATGAATTATTGTTCTTCTCCTATTAACAATATGGGATGGTGGATGACCGTAGAAAAATTATTGGATATAGAAATCCCCAAAAGAGTCCAATATTTAAGGGTTATCGTGATGGAATTGGCGAGAATTTCAGACCATTTAATCTGTAATTCCATTCTTGGCGTAGATACCGGTGCTTATACTGGCTTTTTGTATGTTTTCCAATTTAGAGAAAAAATCTACGAAATCTACGAAGAAATTTGTGGGGCTCGTTTGACAACCAATATGGGAAGAATGGGCGGTTTCGAAAGAGATTGGTCTCCAGAGGCATTCCGAAAATTAGATGTGTTTTTGAAAGACTTTCCGATCGCTTGGAAAGAATTTGAAAACTTGTTCGAAAGAAACAGAATTTTTATTGATAGAACCGTAAACGTAGGTCCAATTACTGCCGAAATGGCAATGGCTTACGGATTTACCGGTCCAAATTTACGTGCAGCCGGAATCGATTATGATGTTCGTGTGGCGCATCCTTACTCCTCTTACGACGATTTTGAATTTATCGTTCCCGTAGGAAAATCTGGAGACACTTACGACCGTTTTTGTGTTCGTAATGCAGAAGTTTGGGAAAGTTTGAGCATCATCCGTCAAGCATTGGCAAAAATGCCGGAAGGAAATGTATTTCATGCCGATGTTCCTGAATATTATTTACCTCCAAAAGAAGATGTTTATACTGACATGGAATCTTTGATTTACCATTTCAAGATTGTAATGGGCGAAGTTCCGGTTCCGGTTGCCGAAGTCTATCACGCTGTCGAAGGTGGAAATGGAGAAGTAGGATTCTATTTGGTAACCGACGGAAGCAGAACCCCTTACAGACTGCACTTCCGCAGACCTTGTTTCATTTATTATCAAGCGTATCCCGAAATGATTAAAGGCGCTATGCTTTCGGATGCGATTGTTATTTTGTCCAGTTTAAATGTTATTGCCGGAGAATTAGACGCATAAAGATTTCAGATTGTTGATTAACGATTTTAGATTTCAGATTTAAAAGAAAAATGGAAAGAACACATTACACACAAGAAATAAACATAACTGAGTCGTTGATGACCCGCATCAATGAATTGATCAGTCATTATCCCGAAGGAAAACAAAAATCAGCTTTATTGCCTGTTTTGCACGAAGTTCAAGATGCGCACGACAACTGGTTGAGTATTGAATTGCAAGACAAGGTTGCCGAAATACTTTCGATAAAACCTGTTGAAGTCTATGAGGTAGTTTCCTTTTACACGATGTTCAACAGACGACCTATTGGCAAATATATGTTTGAGTTTTGCCAAACTTCGCCTTGTTGTTTGAATGGCGTTGAAGATTTGATGGATTATACCTGCGAAAAATTAGGTGTTGGAATTGGCGAAACTACTCCAGATGGGCTATTTGAAGTAAGAGGTGTTGAATGTTTAGGTGCCTGTGGATACGCTCCTATGATGCAATTGGGTGATTTTTACAAAGAACACTTAACCAAAGAAAAAGTAGATCAGATTATAGCTGATTGTAGAGATAATAAAATCACGTTACACGATAAATAATATGTCACAGAAAATATTATTAGACAAAATAAATGTTCCAGGGATCAAGACCTACGAAGTGTATCGTAAAGAAGGTGGTTACGCTTCTGTGGAAAAAGCTCTGAAAAAATTAACGCCTGACGAAGTGGTTGAAGAAGTGAAAACTTCTGGACTAAGAGGTCGTGGTGGTGCAGGTTTCCCTGCTGGAATGAAATGGAGTTTTATTGATAAAAAATCAGGAAAACCGAGACATTTGGTTTGCAACGCCGACGAATCAGAGCCAGGAACTTTCAAGGACCGCTATTTGATGGAATATATCCCTCATTTATTGATTGAAGGGATGATTACATCTAGTTATGCTCTGGGCGCAAATCTATCTTACATTTATATCCGTGGCGAATATATGTGGATATACAAAATTTTAGAAAAAGCCATTGCCGAGGCGAAAGCAGCAGGCTGGTTAGGAAAAAATATTTTAGGAACCGGATACGATTTAGAACTTTACGTTCAAATTGGTGGTGGAGCTTACATCTGTGGAGAAGAAACCGCCTTGATTGAATCATTGGAAGGAAAAAGAGGAAATCCGCGTATCAAACCACCATTCCCGGCAGTTTCTGGACTTTGGGCCAATCCAACGGTGGTAAACAATGTCGAAACTATCGCTGCAGTGCCTTGGATTGTGAATAATTCAGGTGCCGATTATGCTAAAATTGGTATCGGTCGTTCTACTGGAACCAAATTGATTTCGGCCTCAGGACACATCAAAAACCAAGGCGTATTCGAAATCGAAATGGGATTGAGCGTATACGAATTTATGAACTCTGATGAATATTTAGGTGGAATGAGTTCTGACAGACCTTTGAAAGCTTTTGTTCCCGGAGGATCATCAGTTCCTGTTTTACCAGCACATTTAATTTATAAAACAGCCAATAACGAAGACCGTTTGATGACTTATGAAAGTTTGAGTGACGGAGGCTTTGCAACGGGTTCCATGTTGGGTTCTGGAGGATTTATCGTTTATGATGATACCGCTTGCATCGTGAGAAATACTTGGAATTTTTCTCGTTTTTACCACCACGAATCGTGCGGACAATGTTCGCCCTGTCGTGAAGGAACGGGTTGGTTAGAAAAAGTATTGCACAGAATTGAAAACGGTCACGGTCGTGAAGAAGATATCGATTTATTGTTGAGCATTCAGAGTAAAATAGAAGGAAACACAATATGTCCATTGGGTGACGCAGCTGCTTGGCCAGTGGCAGCAGCCATTCGACACTTTAGAGAGGAGTTTGAATATCATATTCGTTTCCCAGAAAAAATAAAAAATAGAAACCATTTCGTTGCTGAACCTTTCGAAAGTGTGAAGCATTTGGTTTCTAAAGCTAATGTATAATTTAAAAGTCGAATGTTGGAAATTAGAAGTTAGAAGCGAAAATATGCCAACAATAATTTACATAGATGGATTTCGATTTTTCTTTTATAGCAATGAGCATTTGCCAAAACACGTTCACGTTGAAAAAGGAGAAAAGACCGCCAAATTCAATATCGAATTTGTAGAATTAGTAAAATCGTATCGGTTTAACGCTAGCGAATTAAAACAAATACGTAATTTAGTTGAAGAAAACAAAGAACTATTAATACAAAAATGGGATGAATTCTTTAATAATTAATAAATCAAAAAACGCAATTAATGTTGCTTTTTCAAATTCTAAAATGATTGTTTTTTTAGAAGACGGCAGAGAGCTTTCGGTACCATTAGAATGGTTTTCAAAATTAAGATCAGCCACAGAAAAGCAACTAAACAACTGGCGTTTTATTGGTAACGGGCAGGGAATTCACTGGGAAGAAATAGATGAAGACCTGTCAGTAGAAAGTTTGTTAGAATAATATAAAAAATTAATATAAACTCCATTTTTATTTCTTAAGGAGTAATGATACAAGATTATGAAAGTAACCATAGACGGTCATGAGATTGAGGTAGCCCCAGGAACCACCATCCTGCAAGCAGCCAGAATGATTGGAGGAGAAGTAGTTCCACCTGCGATGTGCTACCATTCGAAACTAGAAGGAAGCGGCGGAAAATGCCGTTGTTGTTTATCGGAAGTTTCCAAAGGAAGTGAAGCCGACCCAAGACCCATGCCAAAATTGATGGCCTCTTGTGTAACAGGTTGTCAGGACGGAATGGAAGTGAAAACCAAATCTTCGCCTAGAGTTCAGGAAGCGCAAAAAGCGGTGACCGAATTTCTGTTGATCAACCATCCTTTGGATTGCCCAGTTTGTGACCAAGCGGGAGAATGTGATTTGCAAAACTTAAGTTTTGAGCACGGAAAATCAGAAAGTCGTTTCATAGAAGAGAAAAGAACTTTCGAACCAGAAGATATTGGTCCGAATATTCAATTGCATATGAATCGTTGCATTCTTTGCTATCGATGTGTGATGGTGGCTGACCAAATTACAGACGACCGAGTACACGGAGTGATGGACAGAGGCGATCATTCGAATATTTCGACCTGTATTTCAAAGGCAATCGACAATGAATTTTCTGGAAACATGATTGATGTATGTCCCGTTGGTGCTTTGACCGATAAAACTTTTAGATTCAAATCTAGAGTATGGTTCAATAAACCTTATGACGCTCACAGAGATTGCCCAACATGTTCCGGAAAAACAACGGTTTGGATGTTTGGAAATGAGATTCAAAGAGTGACTGGCAGAAAAGACGAGTATCATGAAATTGAAGAATTCATTTGCAACAGTTGTCGTTTTGACCACAAAGATTTGAACGACTGGGTTATTGAAGGACCAAGAAAATTTGAAAAAGACTCCGTAATCAATCAGAACAATTATACTCAAAAATTAGAAAAAGTAGTCATAAACACAGAAGAAACTATTCTTTTAGGAAGAGAAAAAGACAGGAAAAAAATAAGTATGGCTGAGATTGATTACAACGAAAAAATAGACGGTAACCCATTAAATTCTGAGAAAAATGGATAGTACATTTATCATAGAAAAAAGCGTTGTAATTCTTGTTGTTTTCGCCGTTACGATGCTTATGGCGATGTATTCAACTTGGGCTGAACGAAAAGTGGCTGCATTTCTTCAAGACAGGGTGGGTCCTAATCGCGCAGGTTGGGGAGGATTATTTCAACCGCTTGCCGATGGATTGAAATTATTTGCCAAAGAAGAATTTTCGCCTGATACACCCAACCAATTTTTGTTTAGAGTTGGGCCAGGAATTGCAATGGCAACCGCGTTGATGACCAGCGCAGTGATTCCTTGGGGAGATCGACTGCATCTTTTCGGGAGAGATATTTTGCTACAAGCTACTGATATTAATGTGGGCCTTTTGTACATCATCGGTATTGTTTCTGTTGGAGTTTATGGCATTATGATTGGAGGTTGGGCATCGAACAATAAATTCTCCTTGATCGGAGCAGTTCGCGCCGCTTCTCAAATGGTGTCTTATGAAGTGGCAATGGGATTGTCGATTGTAGCTTTACTAATGATGACCGGAACATTGAGCCTAAAAGAAATTTCGGAGCAACAAGCCGGATTGGGTTGGAATGTTTTTTACCAACCTATTTCCTTTTTGATATTCTTGATTTGTGCCTTTGCCGAAACCAATCGAACTCCATTTGATTTAGCCGAATGTGAAACCGAATTAATTGGTGGCTATCATACCGAATATTCCTCGATGCGAATGGGTTTTTACCTTTTTGCTGAATACGCCAATATGTTTGTTTCTTCAACGATTTTGGCAGTTTTATTCTTCGGAGGCTACAATTATCCGGGAATGAGTTGGGTAGTTGAAAACTATGGAGTGAACCTTGCCAATGTATTAGGAATGGGAGCTTTGTTTGTGAAATTATGTGGATTTATCTTCTTTTTTATGTGGGTTCGTTGGACTATTCCAAGATTTAGATACGATCAATTGATGCATTTGGGATGGAGAATTTTGATTCCGCTGTCGATTATCAATATTATGATTACTGGGATTGTGCTTTTGAGAGGAGAACTGTTAGCTTATTTCGGGTTTTAAATAGTCTAATGACTGTTTTAAAATTTAAAAATAAAAAAGAAGGTGGTCACAGATTGTGACCACTTATAGAAAATTAATCTGATTCAAGGGTTAATATTCTGCAAATGAACAAATTGAGGTGGTCACAATCTGTGACTACCTCAAGAAATAAAAAAGTATTATACTTTATGGGCAAAGAATTAGTTGTTACAGAAGAATTCATAATGAGCAAAATCTTGCTGATTAGAAATCAAAAAGTAATGGTTGATTCTGATTTAGCAACGCTTTATAGTGTTTCGACTAAACAATTGAACCAACAAGTCAAAAGAAATATAAAACGGTTTCCGACTAATTTTATGTTTCAATTGACAGCAATTGAAAAAGAACAGCTGGTCGCAAATTGTGACCACCTCAATAAATTAAAATTTTCTTCAACATTGCCGTATGTTTTCACAGAACACGGAACAATGATGTTGGGAAACGTATTAAGCTCAGACAGAGCGATAGAATTCAGCATTAAAATTGTTGAAGCTTTTATAAAAATGCGAGAATTTTTGACAAATAATTTAAGTGTTAAATTAGAAATCGAAGAAATAAAGAAGAAACTTAATAACCACGACAAGAACATTGAATTGGTTTTTTCTTATCTCGATGAAATGATGGAAAAGAATGAAAATAAAGTGGAACGAAATAAAATAGGTTATAAAAAATAAAACGTGATTTATAAAAAAAAGTACTAGCCCTGATCGCAACGGCATCCTTTTGTTCTGGGGTTCAGAACAAAAGATACAGTGAAGAGCAGGAATAAGCTCCAAAAAATAAAAAGAAAATCAGATTTTTAAATCAAATATCTAAAATCTAAATGTCAATACAAGAAATATCACTTTCCGGTAGAAAAAAGCTAGTTTCCAACAAGGAGATGACGTTTTTCGAACGTATGTATCTCATCGCCATCGTAAAAGGCCTGTGGATTACTATTAAACACTTTTTCAGAAAAAAGGCAACCATTAATTATCCGGAGCAAGTTCGGGAATTTAGCCCGGTGTATCGCGGTCAACACATGTTAAAACGCGATGAACAAGGCCGCGAAAACTGTACTGCTTGTGGCTTATGTGCTTTATCTTGTCCTGCCGAAGCTATAACTATGGTAGCTGCAGAGCGTAAGGCAGACGAAAAACATTTGTACCGCGAAGAAAAATATGCTTCGATTTATGAAATCAATATGTTGCGTTGTATTTTTTGTGGTTTGTGTGAAGAAGCTTGTCCGAAAGACGCCATTTATTTGACTATTTCGAAGGAATTGGTTCCTGCGAATTACTCCAGAGAAGACTTTATTTTCGGAAAGGATAAATTAGTCATGCCTTTAGAAATGGCTATCCATAATACTCAACTTAAAAACGTTAACTAATGATACAGATTCCAGATATAGCAAACGCAACCGCCATACAAATTATGTTTTGTGTGTTGTCTGTTATTACATTGGCAACGGCATTTTTGACTATTTACAGCAAAAAACCAATGCACAACGCTATCTATTTAGTCATTTGTTTCACCTCGATTTCAGGACATTATCTGTTACTAAATGCACAATTTTTGGCCTTTGTAAACTTGATTGTTTATATTGGCGCAATTATGATTTTGATGTTGTTCACCATCATGTTGATGAATTTGAACAAAGAAAATGAGGTGTTCAAGCCTAGGGTAACTCGACTTGGCGCTATTGTTTTGTTCTGTTTGATGTGCTTGGTTTTGATTGCCATTTTTATGAATTCGAAACCTATTGCGGATGACAGCTATGAAGTGACTGGCGAAGATTATCAATCGATACAAGTGTTAGGCAAATTATTGCTTAACGAATATATGGTGCCGTTTGAATTTGCTTCTGTACTGCTTTTGGTAGCGATGATTGGTGCGGTTCTATTGTCTAAAAGAGAAAAATTAGAAAAATAATATGGATAATATTTTAAACCAAGTTGGTATTGAAAATTATATCTTCCTGACCGTTATACTTTTTTGTATTGGTGTTTTTGGAGTGTTGTACAGACGAAATGCAATTGTTGTTTTTATGTCTATTGAAATTATGTTGAATGCCATAAACCTTTTGTTCGCGGCCTTTTCAACTTATCATCAAGATGCACAAGGACAAATTTTTGTGTTTTTCTCGATGGCGGTTGCTGCTGCCGAGGTTGCAGTTGGATTGGCGATTTTAGTATCCATCTTTAGAAATATGAGCACTATTGATGTTGGAAAATTAAAAAATTTAAAAGGATAATAATCGATGAATACAAATTTAGTTTTAGTCTTACTATTAGCTCCTTTTTTAGGGTTTTTATTTAATGTTTTTCTGGGTAAAAATGCCGGCAAAAGCATCGTGGGAATCGTAGGAACGCTTTCGGTTGCGATTTCCTTTGCGGTTACTTTATATTTATTCGATAGCGCAGGTCAAGAACCGATTGTTATCGATTTATTTGATTGGATTTCGGTTCAAAGTTTCGATATCAATTTCGGTTTTCTGATTGATCCTTTGTCATTGATATGGTTGTTGTTTGTAACAGGAATTGGGTCGTTAATTCACCTATACTCTATCAGTTATATGCACGATGACGAAAAAATGCATTCGTTTTTCGCCTATTTGAACCTCTTTATTTTCTTTATGATTACTTTGGTTATTGGAAGTAATTTATTGGTAATGTTCATTGGTTGGGAAGGCGTTGGTCTTTGCTCCTACTTATTGATTGGATTTTGGTATAAAAACCAAGACTACAATGATGCCGCTAAAAAGGCTTTCATTATGAATAGAATTGGTGATTTAGGGTTTTTGATTGGAATTTTTATTGTTGGGACTATGTTTAACACTTTAGATTTTACAACTTTAAAAACGGCGATCACCTCAGCAGCTGACATCAATGATTTGTGGATTGCATTGGCAGCATTAGCTTTATTTATTGGAGCGACTGGTAAATCGGCACAACTTCCTTTATATACGTGGTTGCCTGATGCGATGGCTGGACCGACTCCCGTTTCGGCATTGATTCACGCTGCCACAATGGTTACTGCAGGTATCTTTATGCTAACTCGATTGAACTTCTTGTTCGATATGGCGCCAAGTGTACAAAACATTATCGCAATTGTCGGAGCAACAACAGCATTAGTTGCCGCAACGATTGCATTGGTTCAAAACGATATCAAGAAAGTTTTGGCTTATTCTACGGTTTCGCAATTGGGTTTAATGTTCTTGGCATTAGGATTGGGCGCTTATGAAGTAGCTGTCTTCCACGTAATCACACACGCTTTCTTCAAAGCTTGTTTGTTCTTGGGTTCCGGTTCAGTAATTCACGGACTGCACGGTGAACAAGATATGCGCAAAATGGGTGGTTTGAAAACAGCGATGCCCATCACTTTTTGGACGATGCTTATCGCTTCACTGGCGATTTCCGGTATCTTTCCTTTGGCCGGTTTCTGGTCTAAAGACGAAATTTTGATGACCGCTTTTCACGCTAGTCCAACTTTATGGGTTGTAGGTTCGATTGCATCGATAATGACTGCTTTTTATATGTTCAGATTGATTTATCTAACGTTCTTCAACTCGTGTAGAGGAACTGAGGAACAAAAACACCATTTACACGAAAGTCCAAGTTTGATTACTGTACCATTAATTATTTTGGCTATTTTATCTTTCTTTGGAGGAATCATTAGTTTGCCAGGCCACAGCTGGTTGAACGAATTTTTGGCTCCAATCTTTTCGAAAGGGTCCCACGAAGCCCATACTTTAGGTTCTACAGAGTATATGTTGATGGCGATTGCTACCGTTGGCGCGTTAATCGGGATTGGAATTGCTTACAAAAAATACCTGAAAGATAATACTATTCCAAGTGAAGATACTGAAATCACCGGTTTTGCGAAAGTTTTATACAACAAATATTATGTTGATGAAGTTTACGATGCTGTTTTTGTAAAACCAATCAATGCATTATCTTATTTCTTTAGAGAATATGTTGAAAAAACACTTTCGGCCATTGTTTTTGGATTGGGTAAAGCGACTTATGAATTAGCTGGACACGGCAGAAAAGTAAACAATGGAAGTATTGGTTTCTTTTTGTTTGCATTTGTCATAGGCATTATAGCCATATTAACTTATTTATTTTTATAATAATTTTTACATAATGGATGTAACTACACTATTAATTATTCTTTTGCTTGGCGCATTTGCAACTTATTTTTCAGGCGATAAATGGGCTCCAAAAGTAGCTTTGCTTGTTGGCTTGACCGCTTTTGCAGGAGCTATTTGTTTGCTAAGCCAATACAATTTAGGCCAAGAAATAAGTTTTACAAAACTTTGGATTAACAATCCTAAAATTTATTTAGCCTTTCAAGCGGATGGATTGGCCTTGGCGATGCTTTTGTTGACCACTGCTTTGACTCCAATTATCATTTTTTCCTCTTTTGGAAACACATACACCAATGCGAAAGCATTTTATAGTTTAATACTATTTATGTCCTTTGCTATGTCGGGAACTTTCCTTGCCTCAGACGGACTTTTATATTATGTTTTCTGGGAATTGGCCTTAATACCTATTTATTTTATTGCCTTGATTTGGGGCAATGGCGATGCCGAAGAACGCAAAAAAGCAGTGGTAAAATTCTTTATTTACACCCTAGCTGGTTCTTTGTTTATGCTAGTAGCTTTCGTTTATCTGAATCAAAAAGCAGGCAGTTTTTTAATTAGCGATTTGACAAAACTCAATTTATCTTCAACTGAACAGTTTTGGATCTTTATGGCTTTCTTCTTGGCCTATGCCATCAAGATTCCATTGATTCCCTTTCATACTTGGCAGGCAAAAGTATATCAAAAAGCACCTACTGTGGGAACGATGTTGCTTTCAGGGATTATGCTAAAAATGGGATTGTATAGTGTTATCCGTTGGCAATTGCCTATTGCGCCTTTGGCTGCCAAAGAATATATGAACGTATTCATCGGCTTAGGAATAGCAGGAGTAATTTATGGTTCGATTGTAGCCTTACGACAAAAAGATTTGAAAAAATTATTGGCTTATTCCTCGATGGCACACGTTGGATTGATTGCTGCCGGAGCTTACACCTTAACACTTGACGGATTGCGCGGTGCGGTTTTACAAATGATAGCACACGGATTTGTTGTAGTTGGTTTATTCTTTGTAGCAGAAATTATTTTCAGAAGATACGAAACTAGAAAAATTGCCGATATGGGAGGAATTCGCGCCCAATCGCCAAAATTTACTTCGATGTTTATGATATTGGTATTGGCATCAGTTGCTTTGCCGTCGACATTCAATTTTGTTGGAGAATTTACCGTTTTATATAGCCTATCGCAAGTCAATATTTGGTTTGCCGTATTGGGAGGAACTACTATAATTTTAGGGGCATATTATATGTTGAAAATGTTTCAACACGTGATGTTGGGTGAAACGAATGCTAAAATATTTGCCGATGTAACTTTCAACGAAGGTTTGTCTTTAGTAATGATCATCTCGGTTTTGTTCTTCTTTGGATTGTATCCAAAGCCCATTATGGAATTGATAACGCCAAGTTTAGAAAATATTTTAACTCAGATCAATAGATTTAATTAAAAAATTAGGATTCAGGATTTAAGAATTAGGATTTTTGTTGGATAAGTAAAGTAGAATTTTAAATTAATTTTTTGAATTATGACTAAAGAAGAACTTAAAAATCGAACGAAACAATTTGCCTTAAATGTTTTTAAATTTTTAATGTCATTAGATAATTGCAAAGCAGTTGATGTGATTTCTTTTCAACTTTTTAAATCTTCCTCATCAGTTGCTGCAAATTATAGAGCAGTATGTAGAGGTAAATCAAGTGCTGATTTTTTGAATAAATTAAAAATTGTAGATGAAGAAGCTGATGAAAGTTTGTTTTGGTTAGAGTTTATAAAAGGATTGGAACTAAAATGTGATAATGTTGAGCTTGAGAAATTAATTAAAGAAGCGGATGAATTGGTTGCCATTTTTTCGGCTGGAATAAAAACTGTAAAAGAAAAAAATAATATAAAAAATTAGGGTTTGGAAAATTAAGAGTTAGGGTTTTTGTAAATTATAATCCAATTTCACAAATCCTAAATCGTAAGTCCTAAATCAAAAAATCAAAAAATGAACACATTAATAGCAATCACGGCACTTGGAGTATTAACTCTTTTGTTTGAAATTTTAAATTTTAGAAAAGCCATTGTTCCTATAACGATTATTGGACTATTGGCAGTTCTTAGATTCACCTACATCGAATACAACACTCCTGCAACTTACTACAACAATATGATTGTGGTCAGTAAATTTTCAGCTGTATTTTCGGCTTTGTTTATTGTGCTAACCGCTTTCTTGATTGCTTTAGCGCACGATTTCTACGAAAATCATCAAACCAAAATATCCGATTTTATTGCTATAAAAATATTTATGCTCGCGGGTGCGGTGGCAATGGTATCTTTCGGAAACTTGGCAATGTTCTTTCTTGGCATCGAAATCCTTTCTATTTCTCTATATATTTTAGCCGCAAGCGACCGTTTGAATATCAAAAGTAACGAAGCGGGAATGAAATATTTCTTGATGGGTTCGTTTGCTTCAGGAATCATCTTATTTGGGATTTGCTTTATTTACGGTGCAATGGGGTCTTTTGATGTTGCCGAAATCACAGAATGGTCTCGTTCTGCCGAATTACCGATTTGGTTTCCAATCGGAATTTCATTAGTGACTATTGGAATGTTTTTCAAAATAGCAGCTGTTCCATTTCACTTCTGGGCTCCTGATGTTTACGAAGGCGCTCCGACTTTATCGACTGCGACGATGAGTACTTTGGTAAAAGTGGTGGCAATGGCTACTTTGTATAAATTGCTAACTGCCATGAACGCCGATCTTTCCGATGCGTACATCAATATTATCATCGTTATTTCTATTGCTTCAATGACTGTTGGAAATGTGATGGCTTTAAGACAAAACAATGTGAAACGTATGTTGGCTTATTCTGGAATATCGCACGCCGGTTTTATGTTGATGACTTTGCTCAATATAAGTAATTCGGCAAGCAATTTATTGTATTACACTTCCGCTTATGCCCTATCTGGAATTGCGGCATTTGCAGTGATTTTATATGTTTGTAAAAACAAAAACAACGAAGATATTACCAACTTCAATGGGCTAGGAAAAAACAACCCATTGATGGCGGCGGTACTCACAGCCTCTTTGCTTTCGATGGCGGGGATTCCAATCTTTGCTGGATTTTTTGCCAAAATGTTTTTGTTTACTCAAACCATTGAAGCAGGTTATTTAATAGTAGTAATTGCAGCAGTAATAAACTCCATCATCAGTGTGGGGTATTATTTCAAATTGATTTTGGCGATGTACAACAAAGAGCCTAATGAAGAAACTACAAAAACTCCATTTGTGTATTCAGCTGTTGCCGTTATTGCGATAGTTCTGAACATTGTTTTAGGTCTTTACCCATCGGCTGTGTTGGATTTGTTGGGTTGTTAATACAAAATAGAAAATAAATTATTCAGAAACCATCAAGAGCAATTTTGGTGGTTTTTGTCTTCATTATACAGGTAAATATGTTTTTCAACTCGCTAACTTTTGCTATTTTTCTGCCCATAGTTTTTCTACTCTATTGGTTTGTTTTTAGCAAAACCAAAACTGCTCAAAATACATTTCTGGTGGTAGTGAGTTATTATTTTTATTCTTGTTGGGATTGGCGCTTCTTATTTTTATTGCTCTTCTCCACGCTTTTGTGTTATATTACAGGAATTCAAATCGAAAAAAACACCCAAGAAAACAAACGAAATTTTTGGTTCTGGCTAAGTATCGTCTTTAATCTTGGCTTCTTGGCCATATTCAAATACTATAACTTTTTTGCGTTTTCCTTTTCGGAAGCGTTGAACAATATTGGCATCCATTCTAGCCCTCTTTTGCTAGATGTGATTCTTCCCGTCGGGATTTCTTTCTACACTTTTCACGGTCTGTCCTATGTAATTGATATTTATTACAAAAGAATTCAATCCGAGAAAAATGTGGTGGATTATGCCTTGTTTGTGAGTTATTTTCCGCTTTTGGTGGCTGGACCCATCGAAAGAGCCACGCATTTACTTCCTGAAATAAAACTAAAAAGAACCTTCGATTTCGAAAAAGCCAAAGAAGGCGTTTACCAAATTATTTGGGGATTGGTCAAAAAAGTCGTCATTGCCGACACTTGTGCAACTTATGCAAATGCCATTTTTGACAATTACACATCGATGAATTCCTTGTCACTGATTTTAGGTGCGGTCTATTTTGCGTTCCAAATTTATGGCGACTTTTCAGGCTATTCGGATATGGCTTTGGGAATGTCAAAATTGTTTGGATTGGACTTATTGCGCAATTTCAATTACCCCTATTTTTCGAGAGACATTGCCGAGTTTTGGCGTCGTTGGCACATTTCATTATCGTCTTGGTTTCGGGATTATTTGTACATTCCCCTTGGCGGAAGCCGTGGCAGCAAAATCAAACAAGTGCGCAACGTATTCATCATATTTGTTGTGAGCGGTTTTTGGCACGGAGCCAATTGGACTTTCTTGGCTTGGGGATTTATCAATGCGATGTATTTCTTGCCATCATTACTTTTGGGAACCAACCGAAATAATATGGAAACGGCCGAGTTGCATTGGGATTTCAATTCGATAAAGGTGTTTTTTAGCATTCTCTCCACCTTTTTGTTATCTTGTATCGCTTGGATATTTTTCAGGGCAAACACCATTCATATTGCTTTTGATTACATCGGTAAAATTTTCTCCAACAGAAATTTTACTTCACAATTCCTTCAAAACCAACGGTATAGTCACGAATTGCTTTTGCTGGTTCTTGCTTTCGTCTTGGTAGAATGGAACAGCCGTTACAAAATAGAACCCATATCAGGAAAATACAGCTGGCTGAAAATGACTTTGTGTCTCTTGGCAATTATCGCTTTGGGTACTTATGCCGATTATAAAGAATTCATCTATTTTCAATTCTAATGAGGAAATTTATAATAGTAGTCGCCAAAATTCTACTCACTATTTTAGTGCTTTTAGTAGTTCTAGATTGGGCATATACAACCGTATATTTACATTCTTCCCAACGTGGAAAAGTGGAAAAGGTTTTCAATTCGAAAGCTGAAAATTATGATGTCGTAATTTTGGGTTCTTCCAGAGCCAACAATCATTTTGTGCCTGAATTATTTGAAAATAAAGGGCTTAAAACTTTCAATTACGGAATGAGTGGTGCGCATTTATTCGAAGCTTCGCTAATGCTAAAATTGATGGCAGAACGCAACTATAAAATCAAAACCGTGATTTTGGAAGCTGATTTAGGGCTTTGCAACGAAAAAGAATCTGATGCGATTGCAGCAAAATTCTTGCCGTACATCCATCATTCCGAAGTCATCAAAGATCATTTTTCAAAACTTGAAAACTTTAATGAGTGGTACTATATTCCTTTTTATCGTTATGTCGATTTTGATGCGCTAATTGGTTTCCGTGAAATGTACCAAACTGCAACGGACAAACCCACCAATATTTTGGACCATTTAGGATATCATCCATTGACAAGCAACAAACCCGGAAATATGAAAAATGATATCCGAGCTTTGAAACCCATTCGCAATAAATATTACGAGGAAATCAAACAAATTTGCAAGCAAAATAATTACAATCTAATCGCCGTGATGACGCCAATGTGTACCAATGTTAAAGGATTGGATTATTTTGCAAAAGCAAACCAAATTTATCCTGAAATTCACAATTTGGAAAATGCAGTACAAGGCGACCACTATTTCTCTTCCTGCGGCCATATGAATGACGCGGGAGCGAGAATGTTTACGGAGGTTGTGATAGAGAAATTTTTTGCAACGAAATAAAAATTAGAATGACAGACAATCCTGCTAGCGCGAAAATCTTTTCTGTGTACACAAATGCATAAAAAACAATATACCTCTAATTTTCTCATTCCGAATATATTCCCTAAAAAAATAATTTATTGGAACTATTTTTATACATTTGAAAATAAGTAGCATTCCATTTATGAAAACTAAAAACGAAAATTCTAACAATCTTGCCACACCAGGCAAACCAATGTCTCAAAAGAAATTCGCTTCTATGATAAAAGAGGCTGAGGAAGGTGTTTTTTATACTTTAGATGAATCTAAAAAACATTTCGAGGAATGGAGAAAGAAAGCCGTAAAGTAGTAACCTCAAAACCTTTTGATTTCATTGACCTTCCTTCTATTCACGAATACGGCTGGGCAACTTTTGGATTAAAATTAGCCGACTATTTTATTGCGGAAATTTACGCTTCATTAGAAGATTTATCAACAAATTATTTACTGCATCCAGAATGTCGTCATTTAGAGACTAAATCTAAAAAATACCGGAATATCATTTTTGGTTCCTATCTTATCATTTATAGGATTACACCAAACAGAATTGAAGTTTTGAGAGCTTTTCACGGTAGTCGTTCCCCAAAATCTATCAAGGAATCCAGAAGTATCAAAGTTGATTAATTTTTATCAACCGCCCCCAAAATAATCCATTATCCTCACTCCTACTATCGGCTATTCTGTTATTTTTACAAAAAAATATTCGAATGCCAAACAACACCGAAAATACAAAAACAATCCGTTGGGGAATCTTAGGATGCGGCAATGTGACGGAACTAAAAAGCGGTCCAGCCTATCAAAAAACTGCAGGTTTCAAAATCGAAGCCGTAATGCGTAGAGATGCAGTTAAAGCCGCCGATTATGCGAAAAGACACCGCATCAATAAATTCTACTCGGAGGCAGATGAATTAATCAATGATCCCGAAATTGACGCCATTTATATTGCCACACCACCAGATACACATCATTTTTATGGTTTAAAAGTAGCTGCTGTAGGGAAAATTTGTTGTATCGAAAAGCCATTGGCACCTAGTTACAAAGAAAGTCTCGAAATATACGAAGCTTTTAAAGCGAAAAATATTCCCTTGTTCACGGCATATTACAGACGGACATTACCACGTTTCGAACAAATAAAAACTTGGCTTGATAATAATGAAATAGGAGAACTGCGATCTATTCGATGGAATTTGACCAAATCAGCTTCAGAACAAGATTTGTCGGGAGAGTACAATTGGCGTACCGATGCCAAAGTGGCTCCTGGAGGATATTTTGATGATTTGGCAAGTCACGGTTTGGATTTATTTGGATTTCTTTTGGGTGAAATCAAGGAAGTTTCGGGTTATAGTTTGAACCAACAAGGCTTGTATTCCGCCAAAGATGCCATCACGGCTTGTTGGCTTCACGAATCGGGAGTCACTGGAAATGGAAATTGGAATTTTGGCAGCCAAAAACGAGAAGATATTGTTGAAATCGCCGGTAGCAAAGGCAAAATATCCTTTTCGATCTTCGAGAATGACCCGATAATACTTTCCAATGACCAAGGGGAAACGGAACTGTTTATCGAACATCCTGAAAACGTGCAATTGCATCATGTGGAACGAATTCGCGAACAGCTGCTGGGCAACAGCCAGCATCCTTCTTCCGATTTTTCGGCTGTAAAAACCAGTTGGGTGATGGATAAAATATTGGGAAACCTATAGCCCTAAAAAAAAACAGCTCCAAAAATGGAGCTGCTTTGTTTCGTATGATAAGCTACTATAACTTAGAAAATGTTTTAGTAAAAGTCTTATTGTTATCTGTAAGCGCAATGGTATACTCTTCATTATCAAGATTGTAAATATCAAAAATCTTAGCAATTTTTTGATCATTCATCTCACCACTATCGAATACTAAAACATCATCACGATCGTAAATTTTGATTACCGTTGCCGATTCATCCAAATTTAAAAAGTTCACTTTTACAAACCCATTTTCTTTTATAAACACAGGTTTAAATTCTTCCGAAATAGGAGTTTCTGATAATTCAGCTTTTTCACCTACAACCGAAATTTTATAAGTAGTAATTTTTAATTCCGATTCGGCTACCAAAAAGTATTCTCCCTCTGGCAAATCTTTCAAATCATAGGTTCTACTGATAAATTCCTCAGAATTCAACTTTTCAGTATAGATTAAGACATTTTTAGCATCGTAAATTGTCAACTCCATTTTTTTAATATCAGTAAATGCAAAAGTGATCATTTTACCTTCTGCCTTTTTTACGCCCAGTGAAAAATCAACATCACTAGCGTGTACGTTCATAGTGAATAATGCTACTCCCAACACTAAACTAAATTTAAATACATTTTTCATAATTTTAATTTTTAAGTTTATAATGATTTTGTTTGCTGCAAAGATATAGCGGTACTTTAGAGCAAAACAACACTCATTTTTCCTATTTATATACTATATTACCATTTACGAAAACGAAATAGGTTAAATTTGGTAATTATGTGTTATTTTGAGTTAATTTTGTATTGTTTTTAAAAATAACAGTATGAAAAACATTGTCCCAACCTTAGAAATTATAGAGCCATCCTTCGGAAGTTCTTTTACTTTGTCACAATATTTAGATAACGAAAATAGCACCGCTCACTTTTGGCATTACCATCCCGAAATCGAATTGGTTTATGTCAACGGTGGTTCTGGCAAACGCCAAATAGGGAGTCATATCTCGTATTACACTAGCGGAAGTTTAATTCTAATAGGCAGTAATTTACCACATTGTGGATTTACCGACGAGAAAACAGGGAATTCGAAAGAAACTATAATCCAAATGAAACCCGATTTCTTGGGTAATACCTTTTTTGGAACGGCAGAGTTAAAAAACATCAATAACCTTTTCAATAGAGCCAAAACGGGCCTCGTCTTTATAGGTGAAACCAAAAAAAGATTGGGAAAAAAAGTAGAACTAATGGCCGATCAGTTACCGTTTGAAAGACTGCTCACCTTACTCTCTATTTTAAACGAATTGGAAGAAGCCACCGAATTCAAAGTTTTGAATGCCGAAGGTTTTTCGATGAACTTGCAAATGCAGGACAATGACAAAATCAACACTATTTTTAATTATGTCAAAGATAATTTTCAAGAACAAATTACTCTTGAGGAAGTCGCGGAGCTAGTAAGTATGACGGTTCCTTCGCTTTGTCGCTATTTCAAAAAAATTACCAAAAAAACCTTTACGAAGTTTGTCAATGAGTACCGTTTGGTTCACGCATCGAAACTATTGGCCGAAAAACCAATTAGTATAACCGAAGTTTGTTTCGAAAGCGGATTCAATAATTTTAGCTATTTCAATAAAACCTTTCAGGAATTTACAGGCAAGAGCGCCTCGCAATACCGCAAGGAACACCGTTCAGTTCTAAAATAAACGGCTCGAACTCATCAAAAAATCAACTTTTAAATTACACCTTTATGTCCTTAAATTTATGCATTCGAGCATAATGTATCATATTGGTTAAGGCAGTAGCATCTACATTCGGAATAGGTAAAATCGATTGCAGCATACTGGTATCGTATTCATTTGCATCGGTAATAAAGTAAGGTTTCAAATGTTTACCAATACTTTCATAATAAATTTTCTCGATAGAATTCTGATAATCGAAATCGAAAGTGTCCGAAACGGTCGAAAAATTAGAGTAGCCTACCTCATTCATAATTAACTCCAATCCACTCACGATATTGAAACTAGTACGATTCACAATGTTAAGTTGTTGTATGTCCTCACGTTGAAAAGTATTGAAAATTATTTTGGCTACATAATCCACTGGAATGATGTTTAAACCTGTCGCGCTATTAACAATAAAGCGAACATTTAATTGTTTACTACTTTTGTTAGCTGTAAAATGGAAGAACTTTGCCAAAAGATAGAAAACCATAAATTTCGGAATAAAATAATTATTTTCTGTTCCCATCATTTTTCCTCCAATCACACTCGGACGCAAAATCTGAAAAGGCAATCCCAAAGAATTACTTTGTTCGATGACAAACTTTTCCGATTCGAATTTGGCGTTTTCATAGGCATTTCTGAATCTAGGTTCAAAATCTAGGTTGTGAAAATCATTCCCAATAATCCCGCTTCGTTCCCCTGATGAAAAGGCAGTGCTGATGTAGATAAACTTGGTTATAAAAGGGCTAAAGGTTTCGAAAATAGTTTTGGTGAAAGCAGTATTTTCTTCAAAAATTTTATCTCGTTGTTCTTCATCGGTCGAAAGATTGACAAAACCCGCGGAATGAATAAAATAAGCACCCTGTATTATATTAGAATAAGCTTCCGGAACTTCGCTCAAATCGACATCGATTAATTGGATATATTGATGTAACGTTTCTAATCCTATTTCTTTGAGATTTTTTGGTGTATAACTACTAGACAATAATTTGCTGATTCGTTCTTTAGCAGAAACCTTTCCCTTAGCACGCGAAATTAAATACAATGTACCATCAATGCCATTTTGAACAAAAGATTCTAAAATCTCATACATAATATGCGACCCTAAAACCCCTGTCGCCCCCGTAAGTATAACTTTCATAAAAAATAAGGTCTATTATTGGTAAATGTAATACTCTGTTTTTACTATCTCTAGAAATTTTAAGTGGATTTCTTGTGCCTACTTTTATGGATTCTTTCTGTCTACAAATATTTTTTTTAATGCAATATCCTTTATTAAAGGACGAAAAGTTGTGACACATTTTCTGCAATTCTTGGCGATGTACTCGTAATATTGATTATAAAAACAAAAAAAGGCCGCCAAAAAGGCGACCTTTGTACCCGGAGCCGGAGTCGAACCGGCACGGTTTCCCACAGGTGTTTGAGACCAGCGCGTCTACCAATTCCGCCATCCGGGCAAATTAGTTGCTTTAAGAACTTCTGATTTATTTTTAAAAAAATAAAAGTAAAACAGTCATCCGGGCAATTGCAGCTTTAAGAATTTCTGATTTATTTTAAAAAATAAAAGTAAAACAGTCATCTGGGCTTAGCAGACAGAAATAACGACAGTTATTTCACGCAATAAAGAGATATTTAGTGGTAGCTAAACATCTTTTTCCTTTAACACGGTGCAAATGTAATAATAAAATTAAAGATTCAAATAAAAATACTCGAAATTTTCCTTTCAGAGTTCGATTTTATTCTTAAATTTGCACCTCGATAAAACGAAACACACTAACTAACTACATTCGAGGCTTTTATATTTTTTTGAATTCAACACAAAATTCAACAATCGCATCGAATAAAAAACAACATACTAAATGTCCCATTTAGAGCCAGAAGCTAAAATTTTTGCGTGTTCACAAAGTGTACATCTCGCTGAGCAAATTGCCAAGGAATATGGAATTCCTTTAGGAAAAGCGACAATGTCAAGATATAGTGACGGAGAATATCAGCCGTCATACGAGGAATCGATTCGTGGTTTACGCGTTTTTATTGTTTGCTCAACATTCCCAAATGCCGATAATTTGATGGAATTGTTACTGATGATTGATGCTGCAAAACGTGCTTCGGCAAGACATATTACAGCAGTAATGCCTTATTTTGGTTGGGCAAGACAGGACAGAAAAGACAAACCGAGGGTTCCGATTGGAGCTAAATTAGTGGCTAAATTATTAGAAACTGCCGGTGCAACAAGAATTATGACCATGGATTTGCATGCCGACCAAATTCAAGGATTCTTTGAAAAACCAGTAGATCACCTTTTTGCCTCGACCATCTTTTTGCCGTACGTAAATAGTTTGGGCTTAGAGAATTTAACCATCGCTTCGCCAGATATGGGAGGTTCCAAAAGAGCTTATGCCTATTCTAAATTTTTAGAGTCGGAAGTGGTAATTTGTTACAAACAACGAAAAGCTGCCAACATTATCGACACTATGGAGCTGATTGGTGAAGTAAAAGGTAAAAATGTAATTTTGGTAGACGACATGATCGATACCGGAGGCACATTGGCGAAAGCCGCCGATTTGATGATCGACAAAGGCGCATTAAGCGTAAGAGCTATTTGTACTCACGCCATTTTATCTGGTAGTGCCTACGAAAAAATTGAAAATTCGAAATTAGTCGAATTAATTGTTACCGATTCTATTCCATTAAAGAAGGAATCCAAAAAGATAAGAGTGGTGAGTTGTGCGCCTCTTTTTGCCGAAGTAATGTACATGGTACACCACAACAATTCCATTAGCGGGAAGTTTTTGATGTAGGAAAAGGAAGTAGGAAGCTGGAAGTCAAAACCGCTAGAACAACAAGAGTTTAATAATAACTATATAAATTTTTTAAAATGAAATCGATTACAATTAAAGGATCAGAAAGAGAAAGCGTGGGCAAAGTTGCTACTAAAGCCTTACGTAATGCTGGAGCGGTTCCTTGCGTGTTATACGGAGGAAATCAAGCAGTTCATTTCTCAGCAGACGAAAGAGCATTCAAAAGCTTAGTTTACACTCCAAACGCACACACTGTTGTGATAGATCTTGGTGATAAAACTTTCAATGCTGTATTACAAGACATTCAGGTACACCCAGTATCTGACAAAATTTTACACATTGACTTTTTTCAATTAAACGAAAGCAAAGAAATCACTATGGAAGTTCCAGTTAAAATTGTTGGAACATCACCAGGTGTATTATTAGGAGGTGATTTACGTCTAAACCAAAGAAGACTTAAAGTAAAAGCTTTGCCAAAAAATCTACCAGATTTTATCGAAGCCAATATTTCAGAACTTCAAATGGGTAACAAATTGTATGTAACTAAAGTTGAAACAAACAACTTCAAGTTAATGCACCCAGACAACACCGTAATCTGTCAAGTGAAGATCTCACGTGCGGCTATGAAAGCAGCTCAAGAAGCAGCAAAAGCAGCAAAAGCACCTGCAGGGAAAAAGAAAAAATAATATTTTTCGAAATTTTTCAAAAAAGCATCAGTTCTACAACTGGTGCTTTTTTTGTTTTAGGGAGTTTTTACAAAAAAACCACCATCAACACAACTGCCTCTCCAAGAAAACAAATACACGTTACATTATATAATCTAAATAATTATCCTGATTGATAATTTCGAAAGTCGCTTCTGGATAAGACTTTGCAAATTCGGGTGGGATTTTTGCTTTAGCTTTTCCGTATTTGTATTCAAAGGCGGCTAATTGTTCATTTTTTTCTTCTATTCTGTCTATTTCTTGTTTAGTATGGGTGCGCCAAAAGTAGTGGTAAACAAAATTTTGGGTATAACTCATTTTTTTGATTCTTTCGGAATTCAAATAATTTTCCCAGAGTTTGCCCACGTCCTCTCTCATATTTAATGGGTTAAACGAATTGATAATAGCATTTCTGACACCATTATCTACAAAATACCATTTCTTCATTTTGGTGATTTCATTATCTCTGTTGCGGCTGAAACCAGAAACACTATAAATAATGAAGACTTTGCTAAACAAATCCAAATACTTTTCAACGGTGTTTTTACTAATTTGCAAATCACGCCCTATACTTTCTAGTGATAATTCACTTCCGATCCTAAAGGCAACTATTTGGAGTAAAGCAATGATTTTGTCTCTTTTTTTAATGCCTTCAAAAACAAAAATATCCCTTAACAATTGGGTATTTACTAATTCTTTCAAATAGCTTATTTTCGCCTCACGATTAGTAATATGACTCAATTCAGGATAACTACCCAGTAGTAGTCGATCTTCGAGATTGTTGCGAGTATCTAGAAAATTTTCGGTTTTAGAAAATTCCATTTGTGCTATTGGATATAAATTGATGGTCTTCATGCGTCCTACTAATGGTTCCCCCAATTGATTATTGATTTCAAAAGCTGATGAACCGCTAACCAAAACTTTTAAATCTTGAATGGTATCAACCATTAACTTTAGTTTTTTTCCGATAGCAGGTATTTCTTGTGCTTCATCAATTATCAAAAATTTAGTATCGCCAAGCAATCTTTTGAAATTTGCGGTACTCTGAATTTCTAACAAACTATGCGATTCTATATCGTCGCCGTTCAAAAAAAGCACTTTTTCATCTACTTTTTCAATCAGCTTTTTTATAAGTTCCGTTTTTCCAACACGCCTTGCACCTAGTAAAACGATTACTTTATTGGGCTGCAGTTTTTGCAAAATTAAGTCGAGTGCTAATCTGTTTATTTCCATAAATTCCAGGTTCTTAAGGATACAAATATATATAATTTTATCAAATTTCGTCATATTACTGACGTAATTTGATTTAATTGCGTCAATATGGTGACGGAAATTAATTTTTATAAAATATTGTTATGCTTCGTTTCGATAAATTCAACACCATTTTCTTCATTTACATTACCTAAAAAGGGTTTTGAACTTAGTCAGGATTGAATTCAGTTCGAGTTTTATTACTTTTGTAAAATGATAAATTGGTTCAATAACTTGTTTTCGAACACAAAAACAGAGGACAAAATAGATAATATGAAGAAATTTTTAATCGTCGGCTTGGGCAACATTGGTGCCGAATATGTCAACACCCGACACAATATCGGTTTTAAAGCGCTCGATTTTTTGGCTAGAAAAGAAGGTGTCAGCTTCGAAACTATGAAACTCGGTGCAGTTGCCGAATACAAGTTCAAAGGAAGAACTTTTCTGCTTTTGAAACCCAATACTTATATGAATCTGAGCGGGAAAGCCGTAAAATATTGGATGGATACGGAAAAAATTCCTCTGGAAAATATTATGGTGATTACTGATGATTTAAATCTCTCGTTTGGCGCTATACGCATACGAAAAAAAGGCAGTGATGGCGGACACAATGGCCTAAAGAGTATTCAAGCCACATTAAACACCACCGATTATATTCGTTTCCGTTTTGGCATCAGCGATGAATTCAAAAAAGGAAAACAAGTCGATTATGTTCTTGGCGAATGGGATGAAACCGAAAAAACGGCTCTTCCGGAACGATTAGAATTGGCATCGGAAATCATAAAATCCTTTGGAACTGCAGGAATAGAAAACACCATGTCGGCCTACAACGGCAAATAAATCAGCATTTTATAGGGTTTAAACCACTCATTTGAAGGTAGATACTGTTAAATTATATCTAAAACCTGTTCGAATGACCATATTTTTGTCCAAATTTTTATCTTTGAAAAAAATTAAGTTGTATGAAAATATTTTCTGCCGTTTCTGCCCGCTTCACTTTAGCCCTTTTTGGATTGTTGATTCTTGGCAATGCCTATAGCCAAAACAAAACATCAACAAACAGAATTATCTTTGGCAAGGAGGTAAAAAATGCTGTTGCCAATCCAACTAATGGAAAAATCAGATGTATCTCGACAGAATACGAGCAATTTCTGCAAGAAAAAAACCCACAAAGGTCCAAAGAAAACCAGTTTGAAAGTTGGCTAGCTCCATTAGCAAAAAAACAAATGGCCACAAGAACCAATGCTAAAACAGCAGCGGTAATTACAATTCCTGTAGTGGTTCACATCATCCATAGCGGTCAGGCCATTGGTACTGCTCCCAACATTAGTGATGCTCAAGTAGAATCGCAGATTGCTGTTTTAAACCAAGATTATAGAAGACAAGCAGGTACTCCGGGATTCAATGCAAATCTCGTTGGAGCGGATGTTGAAATTGAATTCGTTCTTGCAAAAGTAGATCCAAACGGAAACCCCACTAATGGCATCGAAAGAATAAATTTTGCACAGCCATCCTGGGAAGACGTTGATCTTGAATCTACAGTAAAACCGGCGACAATTTGGGATCCGAACCAATATCTCAATATGTGGACGGTAAAATTCACAGACAACACCTTGCTAGGCTATGCTCAATTTCCAGACTCTTCGACCTTGCCTGGGATCAGCTCTACAAATGGCGCGGCAAATACGGATGGTGTAGTGGCAAGTTTTGATGTTTTTGGCAGCAACGATTTTGGGTCTGGCTTTATATTGGCGGCACCCTATAACAAAGGACGAACAATGTCTCACGAAGTAGGTCATTTCCTTGGACTTCGACACATTTGGGGAGATGGGAATGGTGATGAAAGTACAAATAAACCAGATTGTACCGCTACCGATTATTGCGCAGATACTCCACAAGTAGGATGGGAGCACTATTCCTGTGGTACGTATGATACTTGTGCAGCTTCGACCGGTAATGATATGCCTGAAAACTACATGGATTATACTAATGATACTTGTATGAACATTTTTACCACGGACCAAAAAACAAGGATCACCACCGTGATGGCTAATTCTCCCCGAAGAGTAAGCCTCAAAACTTCGACTAAAGGGACTGCAATTCCCTTGTTTGCCAATGATGCTGAACTACAAATTGAAAAAGATTATTCTTTGGTAAATGTGTCAGATTGCGCTTCTTTGCCAGCACCAACCAATAAAAAAATAACACTCTCTAATCGAGGTACAACTACGCTGACCGTAGTTACAATAAATTATGCTATCGCAGGAGGAACAAATCAAGTGCAAGCCTGGACAGGTTCGTTAGCACCAAATCAATCTACAATGGTTACTTTGCTTAACACTGCTTCCTATGGCATTTTGACCGCAAGCATCGGAACAACCAATAGCAGCGCAGACCAAAGAGCAAGCAACAATACTGATACGGAACCATTCTCTCCGGTGAATTATAATTTTACTAATTATGTATTCAATTTGCAACAGGATTTCTATGGCTCCGAAATCACTTGGGATTTAAAAGATAAAGATGGAATAATCATTTATAGCGGTGGTCCATACACTGATAAACCAAGTGAGATTTTGCCATTGCCTGCTTTAATAACACAAAACTGGACGTTAGCCAACAACCAATGTTATACTTTCACCATACAAGATTCACAAGCTGATGGAATTTGCTGCTTAGGTGGAAATGGTTTTTACAATATTAAATCAGCAGCAGGATCAACTACTATTGCCTCTGGAGCCTCCTATGGCCAATTAAGCCGTTGGCATTTTACGACAAACACTTTAGGAACCACATCATTTGATAGCGCAAATGATATTTACCTGTATCCGAATCCTACTAAAGATTATATCAACCTGAACATTCCGAGCGAATATGGCTTACCTAAGAGCCTAACTATCAACAACAGCTTAGGTCAGATCATAAGCCGAAAGGAAGTTGCTGCAGCAAGTGATTTATCGATAAACACCTCCGCTTTGAGTAAAGGCGTTTATTTTATAATTATTGACAAAGACAGTCAAACCAAAACACTGCAATTTATTAAAGAATAGCTTAAATGCATTAGAATGAAGAGGATTGATTTGTATCAATCCTCTTTTTTTTATCTGCTTTAAAAGCATAAATTTGCAGCATTCTAAAAACAAATGCTTTGAAGATTTTCAATTCTATAAATGAATTCTATTGCTCAAAAAAAACCATTCTTACGCTGGGTACTTTTGATGGTGTCCACTTGGGCCACCGAAAAATAGTAGAAAAACTAACGCAGAATACCAATCCCCACACCTCGGGAGAAAAATACGAAAGTCTAGTGCTCACGTTCTATCCGCATCCGCGAATGGTATTGCAAGGGGAATCGGAAGTAAAAATCCTCAACACAATTAGCGAAAAAATAGATTTATTAGCCTCTATTGGCGTTCAGAATTTGGTTATTCATCCCTTTGACACTGCATTCTCGCAACTTACTGCCGAGGAATTTGTAAAAACGGTATTGGTAGATCGATTCCATATCCAAAAAATAATTATTGGTCACGATCACCGCTTTGGCAGAAATAGAACGGCAGATATCGACGACCTTATCGTTTTTGGCAAACAATATAATTTCGAAGTTGAACAGATATCAGTTCAGGAAATAGAGGAAGTTTCCATAAGTTCGACCAAAATCAGAAAGGCTTTGATGGAAGGAAATATTGGCTTAGCCAATGATTATTTGGGCTACGAATACTTCATTACAGGAATTGTAACCAAAGGAAAACAATTGGGAAGAACAATCGGAATCCCGACTGCCAACCTTCAAATCGAAGAAAACAGCAAACTTATTCCCGCGCAAGGAGTGTATGTTGTAAAAAGTATTATCCATGACAAAGTAGTTTTTGGTATGATGAATATTGGATTCAATCCAACCGTTGCCGGTGACAAACTAGCTATCGAAGTACATTATTTTGACTTTGACGGGGATTTGTACGACCAAGAAATAAGAGTTTCCGTTCTAAAACATTTGCGGTCAGAACAAAAATTCGACTCCGTTGCCTTGTTAAAAATTCAATTAGAAAAAGACAAAGAATCCTCATTAGCGTTTATAAAAAAGTATAATACTTCGCAAAATCAAAAATAATCGCCAACAGTTGAAACCTTCGGCTATTACGAAAATCAACTTATCGCTCGTTCCCTTATTTCAGGACAGCATCTTTGCTTAATTAGAACAATTTAATTACTTTTGACGCACAAAAAATAAAATCGATGAGTACTACAAGACACGACTGGACCAAAGAAGAAATTATCGCTATATATAACAAACCCTTAATGGAGTTGCTTTATGACGCAGCGACAATTCACCGAGAAAATCACGACCCCAATGTGGTTCAGATTTCAACTTTGATATCATTGAAAACAGGCGGTTGCTCTGAAGATTGTGGCTATTGTCCGCAGGCCAAACGCTATCATACTAACATTGAAACCAATCCTTTTATGACTGTCGAAGACGTAAAAGTGCAAGCTACCAAAGCGAAAGAAGGTGGTTCGTCCCGAGTTTGTATGGGAGCTGCTTGGCGAAATGTAAAAGACGGCCCTGAATTTGACCAAGTTCTTGAAATGGTGCGTACCATCAACAAAATGGATATGGAAGTGTGCTGCACCCTTGGGATGATTACCGAAAATCAAGCCCAACGATTGGCCGAAGCAGGATTGTATGCCTATAATCATAATATTGATAGTTCTGAAGAGTATTATAAAGAAGTGATTTCGACTCGCGCTTTTGAAGACCGTTTGCAAACCATCGAGAATGTGCGCAAAACCAATATTACCGTTTGTAGTGGTGGAATTATCGGAATGGGAGAAAACATCGAGGATCGTGCTGGAATGCTAGTAGCACTTTCTACCCTTGACCCACAGCCCGAATCTGTGCCTATCAATGCGTTGGTTCCTGTTGAAGGAACGCCTCTTGAAGATGAAAAATTGGTTGAAATCTGGGAAATGATACGAATGATTGCCACTACCCGAATTGTGATGCCAGAGACCCAAGTACGCCTTTCGGCTGGAAGAATCAATTGGAGCCGTGAAGGTCAAGCATTATGCTTTTTTGCTGGAGCCAATTCTATTTTTTCAGGAGACAAATTGCTTACCACACCCAACAATGATTTGAATGAAGACATGAAAATGTTCGAAATATTAGGTCTGAAAAATCAGGCTCCTTTCGCTAAAGTACACCAACGCGAAACGGTAGAAGCAGCTGATTCTCAATTTGCTCCACTTGGCGAAAAACCAAAATGGTCTCGCCCGGGACATACGATTGAAAGAAATGTGGAAGCTACTATCAAAGGAAAAGAGGCTCTTAAAAATTAAGAACAAAACGGATAATTAAATTATTTATCCTATCTTAAAATAAAAAGCCCGCTAGTTACAAATTCGTAATTAGCGGGATTTTTTTGTGAAGTTTCTCCAATTATTAATACACGATTTTCTCTGTCACTATCTGACCATTTTGTAAAGTAGTTTTCACTAGAAACGTTTGAGAACTTGACGCTACATTAGTAATAGATAGTTCATTGCTATTCACTTTGTTCTTTTGATAAATTTGTCGACCGAGCAAGTCAAAAATGGTTACTTTATCAATAGTGTCACCAAAGGAATTAATTTTGATTTGCTTATTTTTTATAGACACAACCACTTTATTTGATTCTGCTTTAAAGTCTTTGTTACCTAGGGTTCCATCCGTGTAACGCAATACAAATCGATTATTAAAAGTTCCCGCAGCAGAGGCAAAAATATAAGGGTCTGATTTTAAATCGTGAATTACATTTAATACTTTATCTTCCAGAAAAATATCTTGATTGTCTAGAAACAGGCCATCAACACTGTTTATAGCGATGGTCACATTATCAGCTATTTTTGTGTAATATCCAATGGGCACCGTATCCGAATTCGAAAAAGGCAATGCTCTACCTTGTATCGCCATCGTATCTGTTCCAAGCATACTATAAATTAATAAGGGTTTTGTATCGTCAAATAAATAACTATCAAACCCAAATTCATAATTGTTAGTGGCACCTTCGATGTAACCTACCATAGTTTGATTTCCTGTTGTTAGAGCACTGTCTGTAATATTTATCCATATTCTATGACGTTCAAGATCGGCACTTCTTTTACTATTTTTAGTTTTATAAAAATTAGCATTGTTTTTTGTTTCTCGCATTGAATTGTTGAACTTTAAATTTCCAGCGATTTCATTTTCTACAAAAAATCCTTGCCCTGAAGCAATAAAGCCAGTAGGAAGCGTATTGTTTCCTGTTCCAAAATTAGCAAACCCTGTTGGTCCTGAAATGTTGCAAGTAAAATAATCATCTCCTGTGAAATCATTTCCTGTCAAACGCGTATTATGAGTCCATATGTAATACGTACCATTCAAGGTGTTTGTTGGATTTAATGTAGCATCATATAAATTTTCAGTAATAAAATCCTCTGCATTTAGCGCTGATGGATAGGGATTCCCTATTAAGCTTAATCCAATATCACCAGGAGGAGTCAAAAGTGGAACGGTGAATGTTCCATTATTGGGTACTCCCACAAATTGGTGTGGAATCACAATTCCTGGACCTGTTGAGGGCGTTGTCGCTGGACAACGGATAGAATAGCCTATTCCTTTTCCGAAAACTGCTGTTGCAGCATTTTCGTTAACATAAACATCATTCACACTGTCGTAAGTGTTATACCTGTCTGAATCAGTGCCAGGCGAGAAATCGAGTAGTGTCTGTGTTCCTGTTGTCGGCGAGCACCAAAAAGTAGCATCGTATTCAAGGACCGGAGTAGTATTTCGTTTTACAATTACATCTCCAACATTAGCTCCTGTAAAAATAGTTTGCAATAAACTAGCATTGTTTTCTATAGTTAGTGTTCCAGGAACAACTACCGTAACGGCATCTCCCACGGACAAAGTTAAACCCTCTTTTAGCGTAACCGCACCGTTTGTAATATTTAATTTATTAACCACATCAATATCTGTTGTCATTTGATATACACCTGCTGCACCTGAAAACAGTAGATTGAAGTAGCTTCCATTGGTTACCGTTTGTGTTGCACCATAGTACTCTACTGTTCCCGAAGCAAAAGGTTTCGCGTTTGTTGCACCTGAAAAACGTACTGTACCGTCCATAGCTAAAGCCGAAGAATAGGTCAATGTTGCTCCTCTCATATCCAAAACCGAATTAGAATTTAAAATATTTAAACCATTAACAGTTAAATTATTTCCATTCATATCAAAAACTGGACTACCACCATTATCGATGTTCAATTGACCTCCTGTGACAATATTCCCTGAGGCAGTTTGAGTTCCAGAGGTATTATCTAATTCTAATGACGGATTCCCGTTATAGATGCCGGCTACAATGGTTTGTCCGCCGGTTGGATTCGAATAAAATATACTGTTTGTCCAAGTTTTACCTGATGGTATCGGTGTTATCGAAGTATTTGAAGTTTTGATTGTACCACTACCAGTATTCGAAAAAGCGCCTCCATCGGTTAAAGCGAAAGTTCCCATATCTAATACCGAAGTACTATTGGTAACAGACAAAATGTTTTTAATAGTAATGGGTGAGGCGGCAGAAAGAATGGCAGTGCTATTAGCATTAGTTAGATTAGTAAAGGTTGTCGCACTTGATCCTCCTATTGTTTGATTGGTAGTTCCATTGAAAATTACGGTACTTGTATTAGAAGTAAATGTCCCGTTATTGGTCCAATTGCCGCTCAGGTTAAGAGTGTTTGAGCCAGAAATAGTCAATGTTGCACCAGCTGTAATAGTTATAGTATTGCAAAGCCCTCCCAAAACTCCTATAACCGGTTGGTTTGAAGCCATTCCGATGGTTACATTAGTTCCCGCATTTGGAATATTCCCCCCGCACCAGTTTGTTACGGTATTCCAATCGGTGTTGGTAATTCCTAGCCAAGTTCCAGGTAAACAAACGGTTAAAATGTTTATAATCCCAGTGGTAGTGGCTCCAAACCAAGTACCATTCTTGTTCGTTGCCGTAGAACCAGTACCTCCATAAGAACCCAAAGCCGTTTGAAGCACTCCTCCTAAAGTTAATGACGCGGAAGTAGAAGTGGTGCCATTCAATAAAATAGCCACTGCTGTACCACTAATTCCAAGTCCACCAGCAATAGCAGTCGCTCCGACGAAGGTTTTATTTCCTGAACCACTCAACAATAAGTTCCCATAATTTTGAACCGCTACAGTTTGTGCTGCACCATTATAATTTACAGTACAATTTGACGCTAAAATAATAGTTGCAAAAGCAGGAAAAATGCTTGACCCACTCAGCAGAAGCGCACCAGTACCGGCAACATTTAATGTTGAGCCTCCAGAAATAGCAAAACCGCCATTAGCCAAAGTGGCGCCACTTTCTATATTCAAAGGAACGGTTGAATTAAAGACTTTATTGGCCGTTGCGACCGTAATAACCCCAATATTCGTAATTCTCACACCACCTGTTGCGGTAAATGTAGTTATCCATTCTGGGCCCGTCACTTGAGCAAGGGTTCTATTATATTGCAATGTAGCGGCGGCTCCATAAGTTGGCGCTGCCGAAACTGAAGAAGTTCCTTCCATCGAAAGAATTCCGTTTACCGTAGGCAATCCGGTTAGTGTTTTTGTTCCTGAGGCAGAAAAAGTTAAATTGTTAAATGTAGAAGACGTTGACAATGTTTGACCAGCTCCACCAAAATTGACGGTACCTGTTCCAGCATTAAAATTGGATCCTGTTCCTGTCCAGGCTATCCCAGTAAAATTAACATTTAATAGACTTGAGCCTCCGTTTAAAGTTCCTGCCGTTAAATTGACTGCTCCCGAAAAAGTATGTGTTAAACTGGATCCTAAATTCAAAGTTCCACCGCTTCCATTCATCGTTATTCCTGCTCCGCTCACATTTCCGGTAAAAGTTGCAGTACCGCTAGTTTTAGTCATCGATACCAATCCTGTTGTGGTAAAACCTGCAATACTTTGGGTCGCCATTGTATTGGTAATAATGATTGGACCGGTTGAAGTAAATGTTCCTCCATTATTAATAAAATCGCCTCCAAGCGATAAACTATTTGCTCCGGTCAATAATTTTGCGCCACTATTTATGGTCAATGGTATTCCTGCATTAAAAACTTTGGCCCCATTTAGGGTTGTATTTTGATTTCCATTAATAACTACACCACCAGCAGCAGCAAATGGGGTAATCCATTCTGCTCCGATAGTTCGAGCCACAGCAATATTATATTGTAATGTAGCTGTGGCAGCATACGTTGGTGCCGCCGACGCAACTGCCTGCCCTTCCATAGCAAGTACTTTATTAACTGTGGTGGTTGCCGTTGCTATGGATTTTGTTCCTGTACCTGTCAGTGTCAAATTGTTGTAGATTACGGGAGCTACTGTTTGATTAACACCTCCATAATATTCGACTGTTCCGGTTCCTAAATTATAAATTCCGGTTCCTCCTGTACCTGTGGCACTACCCCCAATTCGTAACAAACTTGAACCACCATTTAAATTTCCATTGGTTCTTGTCCATGCACCCGAAAAAGTGTGGGTGCCTGAAACTAAATCTAATGTTCCTCCTGCGCCATTTAAGGTCAGACCACCAGCTGTTACATTTCCTGTAAGAGTGGCAGTACCTCCTGTTTTGAGCATACTAACTATTCCTGTAGTAGTAAATGCCGGAATAGATTGATCAGCATTGCCAATAAATTGCACTTGCGCTGCACCTAATGTAAAGATTCCAGAATACGTAAAAGCACCTCCTAACACCAAAAAACCCGCCCCAGAATAGGTCAATGAACCTGTGCTGGAAAAATTTCCAGTGGTCGTTGAAATTCGACCAGTAGTTAAATTGAAACTACCTGAATTGTTGAAATTACCAGCTGCTGTTAGATTTACTTGACCAGTAGTTCCTGTAACCGTTCCATTGTTGGTAAAAAAACCAGCAACAGTCAGCCTTCTATTTGCAATATTCAAAGTGGCTCCCGCATTTATGGTGACATTGGTTATTGAAGCATTTGCTCCTAATGATACGCTATTAGCGCCAGTAGTGGCTATAATTACATCGTCCCCTGCGGCAGGAGCAACACCCCCCACCCAAGTAGAACCTGTTGCCCAAGCCCCTCCGGTTGCTGTACTTGTTCTTGTGGCTGCAGTAGCAATTGCTGTGGCGAATAGCAAAAAAATAAGCCCCAATAAAGAGCTACATCTGTTTTTAGAAAAGGAAAGTGCTTTCATAATAAGTTGAATACTGATGGTAAATAGTAAGAATTGAATGCAAATATAATTGATTTTCAGAGCCTTTTTAAAAAAGTAAAAAAATAAATATTTGTTAACTACAAACTCACTTTCACCATCGTAATCCATAAAAGAATAAATAATATCGGAAGAATGGGCGTTTCTGATAATTGTAGACTTCCTTGAATTAGAAATCCCACTAACAACTGCTTTATAGTTACTAGTGGGATCAATTTTACTTTAAAATCTGGTTTTTAATACATTATTTTTTCAGTACTAATGCTTCCGTTTTGTAATGTTGTTTTAATGATCAAGGTTTCGTGACTTGCTTTAAAATCTGTTAAGAGAAACTCGCTACTGTTGATGCTGTCTTTTTGATAAAGTTTTCGTCCGAGCAGGTCGAAAATGATTACTTTATCGATAGTTTCACCAAAGGAACTGACTTTAATTTGTTTGTTTTTGACTGAAACCAAAACAGTTTTTTCAGTAGCATCAAAATCAGTGGTTCCGAGTGTTTTATTGGTGTACCGCAGCACAAAACGATCGTCAAAGGTACCGGCAAGCGTACTGAATGTATACTTATCGTTTTTTAAATTAATGGTTGTATGGGTTAATTTATCTTCAAGGTATACGTCTTGATTGGCTAGTTTTCCGTCGGTTTCGTCAATGTTTATTGTAAAAGTTCCGGCTACTGCAATTCTATACCCTAGAGACACCTCATCATTTTCATCAAATGGTAGAGCGCGTCCTTGAATGGTTAGATTCTTGTCCTCGTTTATACTATAGAAATCCAGAAAATCATTGCCATCGAAACTTTCGCCATCATACAATTTGTCCCAAGTATTGGTAGCACCTGTTATGTATCCTACTAAAGTCTGTTTGAACGCTCCTTGTTCATTGGTTAAGTTTAGCCAAACTCGATGTTTTTCAATAGTGGCGTCTGTTTTGGCTTTAGGATTTTTAGTTTTATAAAAATTAGAATTATTCAATGGATTTCCCGAACCATCTAATCGCATTGCGTTTGTGAACGTAACTGTACCGCCGGCTGTAGTGCTAGTTGTGAAAAAACTTTGGCCTGCCGCAATTTTTCCTGTTGGTCTATTAGAAACTACTTCTTCTCCACTATCCAAAATTCCATTTCCATTAATATCATTAAAATTCCCAGAGGTTCCAACTCCTCCTGATAAAGTATAGGTGGCATAATCATTGCCAGAATATGCATAAACTCCAGTTCCTGGATCAGGTGTCCCAATTGCAATTGGGGTGTTGTGTGTCCAGAAATAAAGTGTTCCGTCTATAACAGTACTATTTGCTAATATAAATTTATCTGCATCTATCGCAGATGGATACGGATTCCCTATAAGATTAGACGATGCAGCTCCAACAACCGGAATAGTTTTAGTTCCATTATTAGGGACTCCATTAAATGTAAGAGTACCAAAACCTACTGGGGGACCTGATGGCGGTGGTACACCTCTGATGGCATAGCCTTTTCCAACTATCATCGTGGTTGCTGACGGGACTTCCTGAACCCAATCTGTTCCGTTAAAAGACAAAAACTTGTCTTGTTTTGTTGTAGGAGATAGTGCTAATAAATTTTGCGAGACTACCGGAGATGACCAATATGTATAATCCATTTCGCCACCAGTGTAATTTCGCTTGTAGGATATGTTTCCTGCATTGGTTACGGTATTTATTTGCACCAAACTTGCCGAATCTTCGAAGGTGATTGTTCCACCATTATTGGTTACTTTGTCTGTCACTTTTAGGGTGTTGCCGCCATTTACAGTCAAACTACCGCCTGAATTTACAGTTATAGTATTGGCTAAGGCTATTTTACTAGTATCATTTACAATTGGTTTGAATGTTGTACCACTTGGGATCGTTATATCAGAAGCAGCTGTTGGAATACTACCACAAGACCAGTTTGTAGCTGTAAACCAGCTAGAACTGGTTGTGCCAACCCAGGAGTTGGATGAAGATATAGTTACATTTGTTGGTGCGCTATTTGCGATAGCACAACTCCCGCTTTGAACTACAGCTCTAAATTGTGTTGTCGATGTCAAAGCTCCTGAAGTATAGGTTGTTGCAGTATTAGCAATATCGGTCCAAATAGAAAATGGACTTACAGACGATTGCCATTTAACTACAGTCCCTGTTTGTCCTGACAAGGTCAATAAGCCACTTGTATTTCCCGAACAAATTGTCGTTCCGCCTGTTACTGTTCCACCAACTGAGGATAGATTTAAGCTTACACTGATCGTATTTGAAGAGGAGGAAGTTCCACAAGCATTATTTGACCTAACTCTATAGTAATAGGTTACCCCTGAACTTAGACCTGTGACTGTATAAGAGTTAACATTTCCTATATCTAAATTATTGTATACTCCCACAAAACTAGTAAATGCATTAACTGTTGATACGTCCAAATAGTATCTCAAAACATTAGTTTGCGAGTTCCAATTCGCATTAAACGTATCGCACCCAACACTCGTAGCAGAAATTGCAGTAGGAGTTGCTGCTGTACTAGCATTAACATTAACAGTTGCTATCGACGAATATACAGAGGGACAACTACCGCTTTGAACTACCGCTCTATAAACTGTCGAGGCGCTTAAATTAGAAACTAACAAAGTAGGGCTTGTGTTTGTAATTGAAGAAACTGTAGAAAAATTATTAGTGGAAGATTCCCATCTCAAAATATTTCCAATTTGACCATTTAATTTTATTGTAGTAGAATTCAGTCCAGAACAAACTGTTGTCAAAATTGGAGTTAATGCACCTCCCTCTGATCCCCAATTCAGTGTTGCAGTATTACTGTTTTTAGTGCAAGATCCTTGTTTTACTTTAACTCTGTATCTGTAATTATTAAAAGAATTATTTACATTGCTAACAATCAACGTATTAGTATTGTTTCCGCTATAATTTATTCCATTAATTACATCAACCCAACCTCCTCCAGCATTAACTTGCCAAACAAAAGTTGGCGAACTAATTGGACTTACTGCTACAGTAAAACTTGTTGATGTAGCTCCCGTACATAAAGCAACGTCTTGTGGAGTAGTTAAGGAAAATGACGTACAAGTGCCCCCGTATATTACTTCGTTAATCAATCCTCCTAAAACAGGATCTGTTGGTAAATTTCCAGCAACTACGCCAGAACCTACAGTCCCCGGCCCTATACTAACTGTTGCATTTGGGTTTACTGGCCATAATTCTCCTTCACCTGAAGTACCTCCCCCTGTAATTGTTATTAGACCAATAAAATCACCTCCCACAGCAATCCTTCCGTTTCCTTGTAGAGTAGACGTGTCTGAACTAATAAAATCACCAGCAATAATTGCGTATGCCTTCCAAAAATCTGTAGAACCATTATTATAATAATCCCCAAAAACCTTAAGAAAAACATCCTTATTACTTTCCAAATCTAAAGTTCCGCCTATATTTACGACAACATTATTTGTAACTCCTACAGTGATGGTGTTATTTCCTGTACGTAATGTACCATTAACGGTTAATGAATTAATTGAAATAGTAGTATCGGCATTTATTAAAACCGTAGCAACACCTGCAATCACGACATCGTCAATCGAACTTGGAACTGCACCCCCAACCCAAGTTGAACCTGAATTCCAATTACCTCCTGCCCCAGTACTAGTAATTGTAGCCCCAAACGATACTGTTTGAAACATAACAAAAAAAGCCACTAATATCCAGCGACTAGCTTTTGAAGGTTGTGATGTGTATATAGAATTTATTAAGGAATGGAAGTAGGTTGATAAATTCATAGGGGTAACTTGCCTCGTTTTTGATGGGGAACTATTGCCAATCTGCATTAAAAAATAAATAAATTTGGGAATTCAATCCTTTAAAAAAACAAAGGTACTTTCTAATTTATTTCCCTAAAAATTTATTCGGTGAAGCGCCATTTTAGTCGTTAAAGCACTATGCTTTGTCAATGAAATGCGGTCCATTGAAGACAAATACTGTTAAAAAAATTGAAAGAAATATGGTTGAATATATTTAAAGCAAAAAAAATATGGCAATAAGCGGTTTATATTAAAAAATTAACCCTGTCAGGGAATGAAACACTGACAGGGCTTTTGGGTTCTTTTTGAATATTGTTATTGCTTTAAAAGATTCCATCTAGATTCGCACAGTTATTCCCCATCGAATGAGGACATCTACAATTTTCAAGTGGTCAAGCAAGGTTTCCACTGCTATTATTTGACAATAATTTTCTTGCTGAAATCGCCCTGCGTGGTTTTGATTTTAACCACATAAATTTCGGTAGGCAAGTTCTTAATTGGAATCTGAATACTAGTTTGCTCCCTACCTTTTACATCCCAAGAGCTGATTTTTTGACCGGATAAACTGTACAGTGTCACCGAATTCACGGTGGCGTCCTGAAGGGTGTTTCGAATAATTAAAGTTTTATAATTGTTCGAATATAATGCAATAATTCCGTCGTTAACCACCACTTCATCTATGCCTAGCGTTTTATCGGTATAACGCAAAACAAAACGATCATCAAAGGTTCCTGCATCCGTGGTGAATGTGTATTTTCCTCCTTTTAGATTATGAATTGTATTGTTCAATTTATCTTCAATAAACACCGGTTGATTTAATAGTAAACCATCCACTTGTCCAATGGCTACTGAAAAAGTTCCTCCGACAGCTACGCGATATCCAAGAGGTATTTCATCATTTTGATCAAATGGCAAGGCTCGTCCTTGAATGGTTAAGTTCTTATCTTGAAGAATACTATAGAAATCAAGGAAATCGTTTCCATCATAACTTTCGCCGTCAAATCGTCCTTCATAGTCGTTAGTCGCCTCAGTAACATAACCCACAAGTGTTTGCTTGAAAGCACCTTGAGTATTAGTTAAGTCTAGCCAAATGCGGTGTTTTTCGAGAACATAAATTTTCGCTTTTGGATTTTTTGTTTTGTAAAATTGAGAATTGTTTCCTGTAATTGTTCCTACTCCTACTCGCATGCTATTATCGTAAACAATCATAGGACCGCTTGGCAAAGTGACTTTAGACCCTCCGAAGAATCCTTGGCCTGAGGCAATTTTCCCTGAAGGAATATTATCGTTTATTCCCGTGAACGGAGTAAGACTACTAGGTGCTTGAGCTTTTGTAGAAACACCACCTGTCCGATTATAGGAAGCATAGTCATTTCCTGAATAAGCATATACTCCAGTGCCCGGATCAGGTGTGCCAACAGCTATTGGTGTATTGTGCGTCCAAAAATATAGCGTTCCGTCGAGCACATTTTGATTGGTGTCTAAGAAAGCATCTGCATCTAAAGCTGATGGGTATGGATTTCCTAAAAGATACGATCTATCAGCAATAATTCCTGAAACGGCATAAGGTCCATTATTAGGCACACCGACAAAAGGTGCTTCATAAAACGCAGGATTATTAATAGTGAAATTTTGCGGGCCACGAATGATATAACCTACCCCAGGAACCATAGCCGTAGCTGCTGATTCTTGTTTCCAATCATTTAAATTGGAATTAAAGGAATAATACTTGTCCACAGAGGTATTCGGCGATACACTACCTAAAGTATGAGGCATTACTGGAGTAGACCAATAGGTATAATCCATTCTTGTGATTCTGGTGGTATTGCGTTTGTATGTTATGTTTCCAGTATTTGCAACATTATTTATTTGCACCAAACTGGAGGAATCTTCAAAAGTTAGTGAGCCGCCTAAAACTTTAACTTCATTATTTAGGGTTACAGTTATACCTGAATTTACAATTACATTACCTGAATTTACAGTACATGAACATCCCGCTAAATCAGCAGTGGCCGTAAATCCTGTATTGAAAACAAGGTTTTGTGTTCCAATTGTTGGCGGTGGAGTGCCCAAAGACCAGGATCCTGCCGAATAGGTATTGATAAGTGGAGTCACTGTTATTGTAGCAGAATATAGAGTTATTAAAGTTGCATTTTTAGCGCGAATTCTATAATATAAAGGACCCGTTGGCATACCTGAAACAACAAATGACAAGACATTACCCACATTTCTATCTTGATATCCCGAAATGAAAGAGGCAAAATTACTGACTGTAGATACATCTAGCAAATAAGCAGTAGCGGCAAATGTTGCAGGCCAATTAGCAGTAAATCCAGTACAGTTCAAATCTGTAGCAGGAGAAACTAGAGGATTATAGGGAATCGGTGTTAAAGGGGTTAGCTGCGATCTTGGAGAAGTGCACAAGGCAACTACTTCAAATTCATAATTTCCATTAGATAGTCCAGTTAGTGTGTATGGAGAACCTGAACCGCTAATGGTTGTTGTTACTCCATTTTTTATTTGATTTAGCACCCAATTCCCCGATGGTAAATCCCCTAATGTTATGGTTCCATCGTTATCAGCAAATGTTGGTAAAGTATAAGAAACAATTGTTGGTCGTAATGGAGTGCCTGGCTGCACGTTTATTACCACATTTGCTGAAGGCAAGGAAGTACAAGTTCCATTTGACACGGTAAAATTGTATGTTCCTGCAGTTAATCCAGAAATTGTTGTACTAAAACCTGTTCCAGTCGTTGTTGCACCTGAAGTGCCAGTCCTTGTTAAAGTCCAAGTTCCAATGGCAGGCAAACCGCTTAATAAGATACTTCCTGTAGCAGTAAAACAATCGGGTTGGGTGATTGCAGCTACTGGGGGTGTGACTTCTGGGAGAAAAGTAATCTGTCTAGTCAAAGCCGTAGTAACAGTACAAGTTGAGGCTGAAGAAGTAAAAATGACCTGCACTTTGTACGCTGCTGATTGTGCTGGAGTACCGTTTAATATGTTTAATGTTGCCGTTGTAGCTCCTGAGTAATGAACTCCATCAACCACAGGATTCCATACTCCTGAAGCTACAGAACTTTTCCATTGATACGAAACAACCGATCCCGGAGGTGGGGCAGATGTTGAAACGGTATAGGAATAATTGGTTCCATAACATTGGGTAACATTTGTTGCAGACGGAGAAATTCCAGTGACTTCATTTACTAAAAGTGTTGCTACGGAGGAAGTTATACTACAACCGTTACTATTAGTAATTATAACTTGGTATTGTGTTCCACTAGGAGACATTACACTACCTACATTTTGGAGCCGAATTTCACCAGGACTAGGATAAGAAACATTTCCCTCAGCTGGAATGGTGCTAAAAACAGCCTCTGCAGGTAATTTTCGTTGCCATACATAAGTCAGTCCTGAGCCTGATGCTAAAGCTTTAAAAGTAACTATATTTCCTTCGCATTCTAACTCTGTAATAGGCTGTGTGGTAATAATTGGCAAACCATTTATCGTAACAGTAAATATACAATTGGAAACATTTCCAGCTGAGTCCGTAGCTTTCCATGTAACGGTTGTTGTACCTACATTAAACGCAACTCCGTTTAGGCTTGTTCCAGTTCCCGTTGTACTTCCTGATAAAGTATAAACTAGTGAAAAGGTGCAGTTGTCTGTTGCCAGTGCATTCCAACTTGTACCGACTTTTGTATATGAAGTTGCATTATCTGCGCATAAAGATGCAGGATTCGTTGGACAACTTGTGAAAACGGGTGCCAGATTGTCCACCACCGTTACTATTGAAGTACAGGTAGCACTATTTCCTGAAATATCTTTGACCGTTAAAATTACGTTATTAGCCCCCAAATTTGAACAGTTAAAAGTGGATTTGTCAATCGTAACAGATTGAATAGAACAATTATCTGTACTACCATTATTAATCATAGACTCAGTGATGGTTGCCACTCCAGCAGAATTAAGATAAACAGTGATTGGTTTACAATTTGCAGTTGGTGGAATATTATCAGTAATGTTAGTAATAACTGTTGCAGCACCGATACCTTGACCATTGTCTGGTGGGCTGCTTATAACATTGGCTGTATTGCTTACTGATAGCAGTGAACTACAACTAGGCACCACTGTAATAATTTTTTGAACCGTATTTTGCCCAGCTCTTTTTTTAGTTAAAGATCCAACATTCCATCTAATTGAATTGCCAGTTTGTATACCTCCGCCATTATCAGTTATAGAAAGGGATGCTGGCACTAGGTCATTAATAACTACATTTGTAGCATCGTCTCCGTTACTGTTGTTTACCACTGTAATTTTATATTTAAAGGGTACTCCTACAATAGCATTAGTGATGTCTACTCCGGTTGTATTGTCAATTGCCACTTTAGAAATCTCTAGCTGTGAGCCATTGTCGGCCGGCGGTTGGTTTCCATTATATTCATAGGTGTAAGCATCCGCTGAAACAGAAGAGTTTGAACATAAATTACTAGTTGCAATAAGCACTGTATGATTATAAACCCTAGGTTGATTACCTTGTACAGAAAGTTCTAATTGAAAAGTGTAATTCCCACCCGCTGAAATCATTGGAGTGGAAGTAATTACAGCTCCTCCCATCGTAAGAAATCGTACGTCCATTGTTACATCCATCGGATCAGAATCTGCAATGTATGACAAATTGAATGAATCAGATACTAAGCCAACATTTGTAACTGTATAAGTGTACAGAACTAACGACCCCGTAAATTTCTTAACAAAACCCGATGCAAAGCTAGGATTGATGCTCACATTAGGAACAGGATTTACTAGTACAGTTGTCGTTTGTGAAGCTGTACATCCATTCCCATTAATAACGGTCAGCGTATAAGTTCCAGCTGCACCCATAGATACATTGGGAATACTAGGATTTTGCGAAGTAGAACTAAATCCCAAAGGACCAACCCAAGAATAAGTTGGAGTTCCAAAGGCACCCGATGTAATATTGCCAAATAATTTTAATGTATTACCTGCACAAACCACGCTATTAGAGGTGGCAGTAATTGCTAGACTTGATTGTACAGTTACAGTTGCGTTGCAACTCGAAGAATTCCCAGCAGCATCTGTAATTGTTAATGTTACTGTATTGGCTCCAATATTGCTACAGTCGAAATTCGCTTTGCTGATGGTTCTCGTAAAAGAACAATTATCCGATGATCCGTTATTAATATCAGTTGCTAGGAGTGTGGCGTTTCCCGCAACATCAAGATTTAATGTAAACGGTTTGCAAAGAGCTACAGGAGCAATTGCATCAACAACGGTAACCGTTGACGTACAAGAATTTACGTTTCCACTGGTATCTGTGACGGTTAATGTTACTGAATTCGTTCCTAAATTGGCACAATTAAAAGTAGTTTTGCTAGCCACCAAACTAGCGATACCACAATTATCTGTTGAATTATTATTGATGTCAGCAGCTGTTATGCTTGCAGTTCCAAGGGCATTCAAACTAACCGAAATATTTTTACAGATAGCAGTTGGTGGTTGATTGTCGACTACGGTCACTGTTTGTGTTGAAGTCGCAATTAAGCTAGCTCCATCTGTGGCGGTCCAAGTTACTGTGTTTGTCCCTTTTGACAAAGTCGCTGGTGAACGAGTTACGGTTACCGTTGTACAATTGTCAGCAGCCGTTGGAGCTGTTAATTGCGAACTAGCATAGGTACAAACGCCTGGGTCAGCATTAACGGTGATATCTGTTAAGGTTGCTATGGTTGGTGGTTGATTGTCGACTACAGTCACTGTTTGTGTTGAAGTCGCAGTTAAGCCAGCTCCATCTGTGGCGGTCCAAGTTACTGTGTTTGTCCCTTTTGACAAAGTCGCTGGTGAACGAGTTACAGTTACCGTTGTACAATTATCAGATGCAGTTGGTGAAGTTAATTGCGAACTAGCATAGGTACAAACGCCTGAATCAGCATTGACAGTTATTGCAGCCAATGTGGCTATGGTTGGTGGTTGATTGTCGACTACGGTCACTGTTTGTGTTGAAGTCGCAGTTAAGCCAGCTCCATCTGTGGCAGTCCAAGTTACTGTGTTTGTCCCTTTTGACAAAGTCGCTGGTGAACGAGTTACAGTTACCGTTGTACAATTATCAGATGCAGTTGGTGAAGTTAATTGCGAACTAGCATAGGTACAAACGCCTGAATCAGCATTGACAGTTATTGCAGCCAATGTGGCTATGGTTGGTGGTTGATTGTCGACTACAGTCACTGTTTGTGTTGAAGTCGCAGTTAAGCCAGCTCCATCTGTGGCAGTCCAAGTTACTGTGTTTGTCCCTTTTGACAAAGTCGCTGGTGAACGAGTTACAGTTACCGTTGTGCAATTATCAGATGCAGTTGGTGGAGTTAATTGTGAACTAGCATAGGTACAAACGCCTGAATCAGCATTGACAGTTATTGCAGCCAATGTGGCTATGGTTGGTGGTTGATTGTCGACTACGGTCACTGTTTGTGTTGAAGTCGCAGTTAAGCCAGCTCCATCTGTGGCAGTCCAAGTTACTGTGTTTGTCCCTTTTGACAAAGTCGCTGGTGAACGAGTTACAGTTACCGTTGTGCAATTATCAGCAGCCGTTGGAGCTGTTAATTGTGAACTAGCATAGGTACAAACGCCTGAATCAGCATTGACAGTTATTGCAGCCAATGTGGCTATGGTTGGTGGTTGATTGTCGACTACAGTTACTGTTTGTGTTGAAGTCGCAGTTAAGCCAGCTCCATCTGTGGCAGTCCAAGTTACTGTGTTTGTCCCTTTTGACAAAGTCGCTGGTGAACGAGTTATAGTTACCGTTGTACAATTGTCAGCAGCCGTTGGAGCTGTTAATTGCGAACTAGCATAGGTACAAATGCCTGAATCAGCATTGACAGTTGTTGCAGCCAATGTGGCTATGGTTGGAGCTTGATTGTCGACTACAGTCACTGTTTGTGTTGAAGTCGCAGTTAAGTTAGCTCCATCTGTGGCAGTCCAAGTTACTGTGTTTGTCCCTTTTGACAAAGTCGCTGGTGAACGAGTTACGGTTACCGTTGTACAATTATCAGATGCAGTTGGTGGAGTTAATTGTGAACTAGCATAGGTACAAATGCCTGGGTCAGCGTTGACAGTTATTGCAGCCAATGTGGCTATCGTTGGAGCTTGATTGTCGACTACGGTCACTGTTTGTGTTGAAGTCGCAGTTAAGCCAGCTCCATCTGTGGCTGTCCAAGTTACTGTGTTTGTCCCTTTTGACAAAGTCGCTGGTGAACGAGTTACGGTTACCGTTGTACAATTATCAGATGCAGTTGGAGCTGTTAATTGTGAACTAGCATAGGTACAAACGCCTGAATCAGCATTGACAGTTATTGCAGCCAATGTGGCTATGGTTGGTGGTTGATTGTCGACTACAGTTACTGTTTGTGTTGAAGTCGCAGTTAAGCCAGCTCCATCTGTGGCGGTCCAAGTTACTGTGTTTGTCCCTTTTGACAAAGTCGCTGGTGAACGAGTTACAGTTACCGTTGTGCAATTATCAGCAGCCGTTGGAGCTGTTAATTGTGAACTAGCATAGGTACAAACGCCTGAATCAGCATTGACAGTTATTGCAGCCAATGTGGCTATGGTTGGTGGTTGATTGTCGACTACAGTTACTGTTTGTGTTGAAGTCGCAGTTAAGCCAGCTCCATCTGTGGCGGTCCAAGTTACTGTGTTTGTCCCTTTTGACAAAGTCGCTGGTGAACGAGTTACAGTTACCGTTGTACAATTATCAGATGCAGTTGGTGAAGTTAATTGCGAACTAGCATAGGTACAAACGCCTGAATCAGCATTGACAGTTATTGCAGCCAATGTGGCTATGGTTGGTGGTTGATTGTCGACTACGGTCACTGTTTGTGTTGAAGTCGCAGTTAAGCCAGCTCCATCTGTGGCAGTCCAAGTTACTGTGTTTGTCCCTTTTGACAAAGTCGCTGGTGAACGAGTTATAGTTACCGTTGTACAATTGTCAGCAGCCGTTGGAGCTGTTAATTGCGAACTAGCATAGGTACAAATGCCTGAATCAGCATTGACAGTTGTTGCAGCCAATGTGGCTATCGTTGGTGGTTGATTGTCGACTACAGTCACTGTTTGTGTTGAAGTCGCAGTTAAGCCAGCTCCATCTGTGGCGGTCCAAGTTACTGTGTTTGTCCCTTTTGACAAAGTCGCTGGTGAACGAGTTATAGTTACCGTTGTACAATTGTCAGCAGCCGTTGGAGCTGTTAATTGCGAACTAGCATAGGTACAAATGCCTGAATCAGCATTGACAGTTATTGCAGCCAATGTGGCTATGGTTGGTGGTTGATTGTCGACTACAGTTACTGTTTGTGTTGAAGTCGCAGTTAAGCCAGCTCCATCTGTGGCTGTCCAAGTTACTGTGTTTGTCCCTTTTGACAAAGTCGCTGGTGAACGAGTTACAGTTACCGTTGTACAATTGTCAGATGCAGTTGGTGGAGTTAATTGCGAACTAGCATAGGTACAAACGCCTGAATCAGCATTGACAGTTATTGCAGCCAATGTGGCTATGGTTGGAGCTTGATTGTCGACTACGGTCACTGTTTGTGTTGAAGTCGCAGTTAAGCCAGCTCCATCTGTGGCGGTCCAAGTTACTGTGTTTGTCCCTTTTGACAAAGTCGCTGGTGAACGAGTTACGGTTACCGTTGTACAATTATCAGATGCAGTTGGAGCTGGTAATTGTGAACTAGCATAGGTACAAATGCCTGAATCCGCATTGACAGTTATTGCAGCCAATGTGGCTATGGTTGGTGGTTGATTGTCGACTACAGACACCGTGAAACTACAAGATGCAGAGTTACCGGCAGCATCTGAAGCTATATAAGTCACAGTAGTAATTCCTTTATTAAATACTTGAGTCCCTAAATAATTAATTCCAGTAGCAGGCGAAATTCCTGTTGTCGCACCAGTTAATTCCCATGTCAGTTTGTTAATGAAACAATTGTCACCAATTGTGGGATTTTGTGTTACGATACTTGCTGAACATAATCCTGAATCAATATTTTGAGTAATATTCGCTGGACAACTAATTGTTGGACTTGTTATTGTAAAATTTGCCTTAAAATTTGACCCGAAATTACTAATGAATTTTGTTGCTTCACAAGTTGAAGTACTCGAATTTGAACCTGTATATTCATAATAGATTTCAAGAATATAATTGTTTGGGCCCAGACCGCTAATGAAATCAATATTTAACGAATAGTCTTTCCATTTTTGGTCACCGGTATTGCAAGTACCGACGCCATCAGCAAAAACACCGGATGAACAATTAGAACCAAAAGGAAGGATAATAAAATTAAAACTTCCTGAAGGTGAAGCACTAGTTGGATAAACTCTCCAATAAATTTTAGCACCGCACACATTTGCCGAAATGTTTTTCCAAGTTTTAATTTCCCCAGCCGTTATTTTAGCACAAGGGGAATTGGCACCAAAAGTCCCTAAGTTTGCGTCTTGGAAAGGGGTTATTCCAATATCACCAGTAGTATTGTATATTGAACCATTAATCCGTATTCCAGAGGCAAATTGACCAAAGTCTTGAGCAAAACAAATACAATAGCTGAAAAATAATAGAATGAAGAAGTAAAAATTTTTCATAGCAACTTATTTTAATATTACTATTCTTTAAAACAAGATCCACTTATACATTTAAAAAATGTAGTTCGCCAAAATAAAATTAGCTGTACTAGTTTGAAGGATTACACTTTTAATTTTTAACACATAGATTGCTATAAATCAGCATCTAATAGTTATTAAAGTTAAAATAATTTTACTCTATTCTATAATATAATCGACAAAATACATCGTTTTCGGTTTTAGTACTGAATTTTGGTGATAATAAAAATATTTCTGTACAAAATTTAAAATAATACCTTTGTTCACCATGATTTATACCGCTGTTTTTCAGCACAAAACTTGAATCAATTAAATGAAAGACGTTTTCACTATAAAAGAAGCCATACACAAAATAGAAAATTTCTGTGCCTATCAGGAACGTTGTCACGATGAAGTCGTTTCTAAATTGTGGACGATGAAAATGGATTCAGACGAAATCGACCAAATAATGGTGCATCTCATTGCTGAAAACTTTATCAGTGAAGAGCGTTTTGCTTGCAGTTTTGCCAGAGGGAAACACCGAATCAAACATTGGGGGAAAATTAGGATTGTGAATGAATTGAAGTTCAGAAACATATCACAAACCCTCATCAATATTGCGCTAAAAGAAATCACTCCCGAAGAATATTTGGAAACCTTTCACACATTGGCCGAAAGGCATTGGGATTCCATTCGAGAAACTAATGGCTTGAAAAAGCGAAAAAAATTCTGTGATTATCTGCTTCGCCGTGGTTTTGAAAGTAATTTAGTTTATGATAAAGTCAAGGAATTAGAAAATAGTGCTCAGTAATCAGTTTTAGAGTATTTAGTGGCCGCATTGCAGATCAAAAATCACCAACTATTTTTGACTATTAAACCATAAAAAATGGTTCAACCGGTTTTTTATTGGTTTACTTTAGCTAATAAATAATTTTATCCGAAACCGTACTGCCATTTTCTAAAGTTGTTTTCACAATCAAAGCCTGATGGCTGCTAATAAAATCCGCGAGTATTAATTCGTTACTGCTTAGTTTGTCTTTTTGATAGATTTGTCTTCCGGCTAAATCGAAGATTGTGACTTTTTCTATGGTTTCGGCAAAAGAATTGATTTTTATCTGTTTGTTCTTGATGGAAACCAACACCTGACTGGATTGGACTTCCGGATCTTTTAGTCCTAAAGTATTATCTTTAAAACGGAGTACAAAACGGTCATTAAATGTTCCGGCAAGGGTGCTAAATATATAGTCTTGCGCTTTGAGATTAACGATGTTTTTTGTCAATTTGTCTTCAAGAAGCACCTCTTGATTTTTCAACAAACCATCTGCTTCATCAATTTTAATTGTAAAACTACCTGCAACGTCAATTCTATATCCTAGGCTAACTTCATCATTTTCGTCAAATGGCAAAGCACGACCTTGCACGGTTAAATTCTTCTCCTCATTGATACTATAGAAATCAAGAAAATCATTGCCATCAAAACTTTCGCCATCATACAGGTTGTCCCAAGAATTCGTTGCTCCCGTTATGTAGCCGACTAAAGTTTGCTTGAAAGCACCTTTTGAATTGGTCAGGTTCAACCAAACACGATTTTTTTCGATGCTGGTATTTGTTTTAGTTTTAAGATTTCTAGTTTTAAAAAAATCGGAATTGTTTGAAGGACTTGAGCCGTCTACTCGCATAGCATTGGTAAAGTTTACTGGTCCTCCGGCACTTGTGCTAGTGGTAAAAAAACTTTGTCCAGCTGCAATATAGCCTGTAGGTTTATTAGAAATTTGTTCGACCCCCAAATCCAATACTTTATCAGGACTAGCATCGACCCATTCACCGGTATCGAAAACATCATCTCCGTCTGTATCCGTCCATTCGCCAAAGTCTTTAACAGAATCGTTATTTGAATCCGTCCACTCCCCCAAGTCCAATCGACCATCTTTATCAATATCCGTCCACTCTCCTGTTTCGGCAAAATTGTTTTTATTATAATCAGTCCATTCCCCTGTTTCCAATGTACCTATTACATTGGCATCGATCCATTCCCCCTTATCTAATGTGCCATTGCCATTGTTGTCTGTAAATTCACCTGAATCTACCACTCTATTTTTATTACTATCTACCCATTCAGGGGTTGTATTTCCTGCTTTAGTTGCTACGCCTCCTGCGAGAGTATAAGTTGCATAATCATTGCCTGAATAGGCATAAAGTCCCGTTCCTGGATTGGGTGTACCAATAGCAATTGGAGTATTATGTGTCCAGAAATAAAGGGTTCCATCGATAGCGCTTGCATTTGCCAAGATAAAAGCATCTGCATCTAGCGCCGATGGATAGGGATTTCCAATAAGATTCGAGGATGCTCCGCCTACAACTGCGATGCTTTGATTTCCATTAACAGGTTCTCCAATGAATGAATTTACCAAAGGGCCAGATGGCACACCACGAATAATATATCCTTTTCCTATGGCCATATTCGTAGTTGCTGGATCGGCTGCTTGATCCCAATCATTTGCTGTTGGATTAAAAGAATAAAACTTATCCAACTTTGTTAAAGGGGATAAATCTAGTAATTTTTGATTTGCAACAGGCGATGACCAGTAGGTATAATCAAATTGTCCACCGCTAAAATTTCGCTTGTAGGTGATGCTTCCATTATTCGTTCCTATATAATTAGTGGTTTGCACCAAACTGGCATTATTCTCGAAAGTTAAAGTTCCAGGTGTATTTACGGTAAGTTTACCTCCTAATTTTAAATACCTTCCCGTCGGAAAAGTTACTGTTCCGGAATTTACCGTACAAGCACAAGCGGTGACATCTGTGTTTTCTGAATAATTTCCAGTAAATTCAATGTTATGGTCCGCCGTTGGGGCACCAGATGGTGACCAAGAGGTCCCGTTCCAAGTCTTAGTTGGTAATGGGTTAATCGTAATCAATGTTGGTTGCGAATTTCCGCAAGCACTAGTGGTATAAACTTGATAAACTCCTGGCGCTAGACCTGAAAAGACTCCGCTGGTATTTGTTATTAACGCAACATCGGGGACAGTTCCGTCTACAGTATAACTTGTAGCTCCAATAATGGGTGGTGGACTAACTGTAATTTTTCCGGGAAATTCACAAGTTTGTACTACTAAAGTAGCATGTTGTGGCCTTGTATTTGTTGCAACATTTAAAAAACCAGTGGTGTTTTCAAAATAAGTATCATCGGTGTAAGCTGGCATAGGTATAGGACTAGTTGAACCCCAACTTCCATCTTCTCTTCCTAAACAACCGAGAGTTAGCGAATCAATGGTGTAAACTGTGCCTGTATTTAGGCTCGCAGATGCGGTACCATTTATTGTTAAATTTGCAGCTATGGTTGTAGTCGCTGAAACTGTTTTTATCCCATTATTACCTAAAACTAAATTAGTGTACGCATACGTTCCAACTGCTTGATTTCCAGTCGAATTGTAATATACCGTTCCCGTGCTTGGAATGAGTGATCCCCCAGTCATTGTACCACTATTTATAAACTGCAATGAGCCAGAACCTGTAAACTCAACCACATTGCGTTGGGCAGAGCCATTCATAACCAAATTGCCCGAAGCGAATACTATCCCTGTCCCTATAGTCAATTTAGAAACAATACTATCGCTTCCTGTATCAGTAAAATTAAATGAGCCAACACTTAAGAAACCAACGCCTACGTTAATATCTCTATTTGCGCCTGATCGAACTATTACTTGGTTATTAACTTTTATCGAATTGCCGCCAATTATGGATAGTGAGCTAGCGCTAGGGCCATCCAAAAATATCAGATCTCGAATTCTTCTTGGATCTACGGTTGTAATGTTACCATTAATATTGTGACCAGGTTGTATATGAACAACTCGTAGATCTACAATTTGTCCAGGATATCCTTCAGCAGCAATTGGTGTGGCCCAAGCAGATCCTGTCCATCTTTCCCAAGTTGTTAAACTATTCCAATTGCCACTGCTCACAGATCTGTAATCCCCAATCCTAGGATTTACAGTTAAAGCTCCGTCAGTATAGGTAATTGTATAATTTGAGGCAGCGAAAGTTCCACCAATAGCAGCCGTTGGCACTATCGGATACGTTCCTATTAATGCACTGCCTACTGCACCTGTACTAGCAGTTGTTATTGTACCAATAGTCTGACCAGCTTGTAATCCAGTAGAGGTAAAAGCTGTAGAAACTGCACCTACGGTAAATGTATCTAGATATTCCTTTAGACCATTATTCGCTGTTATAGTTAGGGGAGCCTTTGCTATAGAAAAAGGAGCATCAACGAAAGTTCTTGCTACAAAATCACCATTAGCAGCGACACTAGCACTTAAAATATAATTACCTGCATTAGTAGGTGGTGTTGCTGAAGGACCATAGGTTGTCCCCCCCGAATTAACATAACTAAATGTGGGTGTGCCTGTTCCACTAATGCTGGCTGAACCTTGCTGGTTGCCATTATAAACATAGGAACTGAGTGGGATTATATTTGGAGTAGACTTGGTAACGGTTATTATACCAGCCGTTGTGTTGGTGTTAAAATGCGAATCATCGTTGTATGTCGGTGTAGGGGAAGATGCGGTCGAACCCCAAGAACCGAGTAGTTTACCATCAGTATCAAGAATCAAGGAATTAACTGGAATATTTGCACCTGTTGGTAATTGTGCCTTTGCAGAACCAGAGATGGTCAAAGTACCTGTAATAGTTGCAGCTGCATTAATTGTTTTTACACCAGCATCCGTCAAGGTTAGATTGTTGAAAGAATATGCACCAATGTTTTGATTTGCACTATCTGAAAAGGAAACCCGTCCTGAACCAGCAACTATTGTTCCCCCTAAAATTTGACCACTACCGCCATCTAGTTGTAAAGTGCCGCTGCCACTAAAACGAATCGCATTTCGTAAACTATTACCTCCCATTGCGGCATTTCCGTTTCCTAAGTATACGGTACCGTTTCCTATTATTATTTCGGAATCGATACCATCATTGCCTGTATCCTCTATCAGAATATTTCCGGCATTAAGACGCCCATTCCCTACATTAATCGTTCTAGTAACACCCGTTAACGTACTTGGTCTTATTCTTATTCCACCAGATGCCCCAAGTGTGCTTGTACCATCAATAGTTAGTGAACTAGTAGCAGTTCCCGCGGAAAGTTCTATTCTCGATGCTCTATTTGCATCAGGAACAAAAATCGTTCCGCTAGTAACAGCGTGTCCGTCGCTAATATAAACCACCCCTGTTCCAGTTGTTTGCGATGGATATGTGGCAGGTGGAGTTACCCAAGCCGAACCATCCCATCGTTCCCAAGTGTTCACATCTGTCCAAACGCCACTAACTCTTGATCTATAATCTCCGGTAGAGGCATTCGAAACGGTCAATGTGCCATTAGTGTAACCAATAGTATAATTTGCAGCGCTAAATGTTCCTCCTACAGCAGCTGATGGAACAATAGGATATGAACCAACAATAGCAGTATTTATTGCTCCTGTGCTAGCGGTAGTAATTGTTCCTATAGTTTCGCCATTTTGTAAACCAAACGAAGAAAAAGCAGTTGAATTGGCGCCCACTGTATAGGTAAGACCCACTAATTTTGAGTCGCTATTAGCTGTAATTGTTAAATTCTTTTTTGCTATGGTAAATAACGTTGGGGCTGAAGTTCTGGAGGCATAAGTACCGTTGGCGGCTACCGTAGCAACTACTGTATAATTCCCCGCATTGGTAGGAGGAATTGCTGTTGGCCCATAAGCAGCCGCCCCTGAATTTTGATAACTATAAGTATAACTTGTTCCTGTTCCAGTATTAGTGGCAGTATTTGGCCCTTGTGGTACTCCCGTGTAGGTGTAAGTTCCAATTGTCGGTGTAATGTCTGGTGTAATGTTTGTAACAGTAATAATTCCTGTCCCTCCCGTGGTATTATCAAAATAAGTATCGTTTTTCACAGCAGCAACAGAAAGGGTAGAGCCGTAAGTGGATGCCGTTTGTCCTATTGCTGAAAAAATAAGTGATGGAATTGTAAAATTGGATGTTATTCTAGCTTTTGCTGTACCTGTTATAGTTAAGTTATTAGCGATGGTCGCCCCGGACACGATTGTTTTTATTCCTGAACCCGATAAAACTAAATTATTAAAATTATAATTATTTATCGTTTGAACACCCGTCCCATTAAATTCTACCGTTCCTGTTCCAGCAACAAGAGAACCTCCACTTAAAGAAATCGTCGACGCATTGGTTACGAAAAAACCTGAACCATCAAAAATAATCGCGTTCTCATTAGCCACACCCAACATACGCGCCTCTGTACCCAAAACTGTTACTGAGCCAGAACCAATTCTAAGTTCGCAATCGTTATTTGGACCCTGAGTATCATTCAAACTTAAAATCCCTCCTATAGCAAGACTTCCTGCACCCACATTTAATATGGCGTCCCCATAATTTACTCCTGATCCCGGCGAAGCTATGACCACATTCCCATTGATCTCAATAGAAATATTTGGGTTAATATTCAAAACTGCGTTAGTGGCAAGTGGAGTAAATTCTAGTCTTGTGGGTTTGTTTGAAAAGATGCTTACATCTGCGGTCACCGTCGTGTTATCACTTATAAAAACTCTACAGGGAAGAGATTGACCAGGATAATCAGGTGCGACCACCCAGGAAGTTCCGTTGTGTCTTTGCCAAGTGCCTACTGTTGACCAATTACCAGATGATACTGACCGATAATCTCCTGAAGTCTGCCCGTAAGTTGAACATACAAAACAAAATATCATTAAAAAAAATAATGCAACACGCATTTTTAGGTTAAGTAAATATATTCTCATATATCCTATTGAAAATTTAATTGCTTTGCGACGTGGGGGCACATCCGCATCAGCAATTCTATTGAGGTTGCAAGATCATCATAATAATCGATTGTAAACTTGTCAAATCAATCATTTAGAGGTAGTAAATCAATCAAAAAAAAGCACTGCTGTTGCTTGGGTTAATTTTTATAGCAAATGGCAACGCCTACAAATAAGATCGTTTTACCTTTCTATTGGTTAAATTCCCAACAAAATACTTACCGCATTACCTCCAAAACCAACCGAATTTATAAGTACGTACCGGATTTGTTTTCTTGGTTTTGGAACTTCGGCAAAGGGTACGCCGATAAATTCCTGATGTTGCAGCATCAAAATGGCCATTTCCACACTCAACATTCCCGAAGCACCAAAAGTGTGTCCAATTTTCCATTTGTTGGTCGTAAGCATTGGCAAATTAGTTCCAAATAGTTTCTGGATGGCTTTGTATTCGGTCAAATCGCCGGCTTTGGTTCCTGGTGCGTGCATTACGATGGCGTCAACTTCGGATAAATCGGTATTTCCTAAAGCCATTTTCATCGATTTTTGGAAACAAGTCGCTTCTGCCGAAATGGAAATATTGTGTTCCAAAATTTCTGTAGCATAACCGATACCTTCTACATAAGCGATTGCGTTTTCTTTACGCCCAATTTCCAAGCAACACACTGCGGCACCTTCTCCAAGAATCAAAGTGTTTTGCTTTTTTTCTAAATCTAAAGCACGACAAGGCCATTCGTCTTGACTGTTCGAATAAATTTTTAAGGCTCTCATCTGGGCGACAGTAAAGTCGGTCAAAGGCGCTTCGCTTCCGCCAACCAGAAATTTGTCCGCCATTCCAGCACGAAGCCAAGCCACTCCATTCAACAAAGCGTGCAAAGCCGTGGAACAGGTAATGGAATGTGAAATTTCGGGACCTGTACTTTGCAAATCGTGGGCAACCCAAGAGGAAATATTGCCCAAAGTAGTTGTAGGCGATGCCAAAGTTTGAGCTTTACCCGTTTCTAAATATTCTTGAAAGTGTTTTTCAAATAAATCTGTAGCGCCACGAGAAGAACCAATATTAATTCCGAAACCGTCGCTAGAAGTCCAACCCGCATTAACAATCGCCTGACGCGATGCTGCCATCGCATACAAAACAGAGGCATCTAAAGACTTGTATTTAACATCCGATTGCCTTAAATCCTCAACGAGTGCATTGGAATCGGAATCCAATTTGGCAACCAAGGTGTTTTTATGGTCCAAAAAATGTTCGGTAAAACAGTGGTGGTTGTTTTTATAATTTTCCCAAATCATCTTTGGGTCATTCCCCAACGGAGAAATGGATGCTATGGATGTTATGGAGATAATTTTTGACAAGGCTGTTCTTTTTGACACGAATTTCACGAATTAGCACGAATTTATTCTTCTTAAATTTCACGAATTAAAAAATAATTTGTGGAAATCTGTGGAATTCGTGTCTTTTAATTATCAGCAAATTTAAACTATTTCCAATGCTTTTTCGACTACTTGATACACTTTTTGCAATTGTTCGTCTGTGATGACATAAGGAGGCAAAATGTAAACAATATTCCCCACAGGTCTCAACACCACACCATTTTCGATAAAGAAATCGTAGAGTTTATTACGCAAACTTCCATAGTAACTTGCGGCAGTTTCGGTTTGTATTTCCAGAGCAAAAATGACTCCGAGCACGCGAGTTGTTGTCACTTTTGGATGCGATTCAATATGTTTTTGAAACTCCAAATGTCTTTTGTTTACTCTAGCAATATTGTCTTGCATTTCTTGGGTTTGCAACAATGACAAACTCGCCAAAGCCGCCGCACAACCTGTTGGATTTGCCGTAAAAGTATGTCCGTGGAACAAGGCTTTATTGATGTCTTCGTCATAAAAAGCATCAAAAATGTCTTTTGTAAATGTCGTAATTGCCATCGGAATTGTCCCACCTGTCAAAGCTTTCGACAAACACATCATATCAGGTTGTTCGGTTAGATAATCACAGGCAAAAGTCTTTCCTGTTTTACCAAAACCCGTCATCACTTCATCGGCAATCGTGAGTACATTGTTTTCTTTACAAATTCGGATTAATTTATTCAAAGTTTCTGGTTCGTACATCACCATTCCTGACGCTCCTTGTACCAAAGGTTCGAATATAAATCCGGCACAATTATGATTTTTTATGGCTTTCGCCAAAGCATCGAAACTGTCTTGTTCGCGCCCTTTGATTGGAACGGGAATTCGAACAATATCAATCAGCATTCCTTGAAAAGCCTCAGTAAAAAAGGAAATGCCACTAGCTGCCATTGCGGCAAAAGTATCACCGTGGAAAGCATTATCGAAAGCGATTATCGTAGTTTTCTTTTCGCCTTTATTAAAAAAATATTGCAAAGCCACTTTGATTGCCACTTCTACAGCAGTCGAACCATTGTCCGAAAAAAATAGTTTTTGTTGATTATTGGGCAAAATTTCGATTAACTTTTCGGCCAAAATTATCGCTGGTTCGTGCGTAAATCCTCCGAAAAGGACGTGTTCCAGGGTGGTTAGTTGTTTGTAAATCGCATCGGCAATAAATTTATTGGAATGGCCATACGGATTCACCCACCAAGAAGCGATGGCATCGATGTATTCTTTGTTGTTTTCGTCCCAAAGCAAAGCCCCTTCTCCTCTTTTTATTGCAATAGGAAGTGCTGCCGTTTTATGTTGGGTATAAGGATGCCAAAGGTATTGGCTGTCTTTTTCTTGTAAAGTCATTTTTAGAGAATATAGAGAAAAGAATATAGAGAAAAGACTAGTCTCAATGAGGTACAAAGATAAAATCTATTTTCTATGTTCTCTTCTCTTTAGTCTAATTTTAAAAGATTCTCTCGAAACAAATCGGCGTATTCTTTAATAACATTTTGATCAAAATAAGGTTCTTGTTCGATTCTTCCAATGCATTTGACTCCTGTTTTATTCAAAATTATGGATTCTGTCGCTTTATTTTCTCCTCCGCTAAAAATAATTCCTGCCACCTTAATTTTTCTGTTATTTAAGGCTTCGATGGTCAGCAAAGTATGATTGATGCTTCCCAAATAATGTCTGGAAACGACAATCACTTTATAGTCTTTTTGGATTAAATCGATAACACAATCATTGTCATTTAATGGAACCAATACTCCTCCAGCACCTTCAATTACTAAATGATTTTCCGTAGTAGGTTCGGTTATTTTATGCAAATCAATTGTAATTCCATCGACTTGGGCGGAATAATGTGGACTCGCTGGGGTGTTGAGTTTATAGCTATTTTCAAAAATTTGGGATTTGGAATTTGAGATTTGGGATTTAACTTTATGACTGTCCGAATTATCCAAATCTCCCGCTTGGATGGGTTTCCAATAATCCGCTTGGAGCGCTTCGACAATAATAGCTGAGGCAACTGTTTTGCCTACGTCGGTTGATATTCCTGTTATAAATAGTTTCATAGAAATTGGGCCACAGATGACACGGATTTAATGGATTATCACGGATTTTTTTTATTTTGTTTTCTATCGTTTGTATATATTATACGTTTAAATTCCGGGTCTTCTCCAAAATTTAACAATAAGCCGACTTCAATTTCAGTTGCTTTGAGATAATTCATTAATTGAGCGGAGTGAACCTTCATAAGGAGTTCACAAGCTTTTAGTTCAACAATTACTTTGCCTTCAATCAATAAATCTGCAAAATATTCTCCAATTAACTGATTTTTGAAATAGACTTTAATTGGTTTCTGTGCTTCCACTTTATACCCTAAAGATTTTAACTCAAAGTACATTGCATTTTGATACACTTTCTCTAAAAAACCATACCCTAACTGGTTATAAACATCATAATAAGTCTTTAAAATCGAATCCGTAGTTCCTTTATGAAGTAAATTTGACATTATTTATCCGTGTTAATCTGTAAAATCCGTTTAATCTGTGGGCTAATATACAAAAGTGCTCAACAACCCTAGCACTTCTGATATTTCTGCTGCCGAATTGTAACTGTGCAAACAAAATCGTAATCTCTCTTGTCCTTCGGGGACAGTTGGCGACAAAATGGCTTTGACATCAAAACCTTTTTCCTGAAGTTGACCAGCGATGGATTTTACGTTTTGATTACCCGGAATGATGGCCGATTGAATGGCCGATTTACTTCTGACAAATAGTGGTTTCAATCCCAATAGGTTCTTTTCTTGATTGAAATGAACGATATTATCTCTAAGTTGTTCGATGCTTTCTTTTTCTGATTGTAAATGCTGGTAGGCAATTAAAATCGTGGCAACCGAATGTGGCGAAAGCCCCGTAGTGTAAATAAAACTTCTGGCGAAATTGACGAGATATTCCTTTAATTCCTGATTGCCCATAATAGCGGAACCGTGACAACCTAATCCTTTTCCGAAAGTCATTATTCGGGCAAAAACTTGGTCTTGCAAACCTAACATTTGAACCAATCCTTCTCCTCCCGAGACTTCGGGATCGCCAAAAACCCCTAGTGAATGTGCTTCGTCAACCACTAAATAACAATTGTATTTATTAGAAACGGCGATCAATTCTTCCATATTCGGACAATCGCCATCCATAGAGAAAACGGATTCGGTTACGATAAAGATGGAAGATGGAAGATGGAAGATGGAAGAGTTTGACCTATTGCTTTTGTTGCTCTCATTGAAATTAACAATCAATCGTTCTAAATCTTCAAAATCGTTGTGCTTGAATTTATAGGCTTTGGCGTTCGAAAGTTGAATTCCGTCGCGAATAGAGGCGTGACACAATTCATCGTACAAAATCAAGTCTCCTTTTTGGGGAACAGAACTGAAAAAACCCACATTGGCATCGTAACCTGAATTGAAAATTAAGGCCGATTCCGTTTGATGAAATTTTGCGATATAGTCTTCCGCTTCTTGATACACTTTGTGATTTCCTGAGATTAATCGAGAACCTGTAGCGCCGTTTTGAATGCAATTGTTATCCATTAAATACTGGTGCGTTTCCTCAAAAATAGCTTTGTTTTTCGAAAAACCAATGTAATCATTAGACGAAAAATCGATTAAATCATTTGGTGCAGCTAATTTTCGCAAAGCGTTGTTATGCTTACGGGTTTCAAGTTTAGCGGTGAGATTTTTTGGAAACTTCATAAGGGCAAAGTTAGACAAAAAAAAATCCGAATAGAAAATCGATTATTAGCTTAAGTATAAAATTATTCTTTTAGAATTTTTATTGTATTTACTTTCTCTTTATCACTAACTTTTAAAAAATAAACTCCCTTGGTTAGGCTATGAATATTGATAACAGATTCGTCTTTTGAAAGTACTTTTTTAAAAACTGTTTTCCCATTGACATCAAAACCATCAATGGTTAAAACATCATTAAAATTATTATTTCTTCCAATATGAAGATCCCCTTTTGTGGGATTTGGATAGATAATCAAATTATTCAATGGTGTCGATTTATTTTCATTGATGGCTAACGATTGATTTTGATAGTATTGCAAAGCATTTGTTGCGTAAGCTAATGGTGCGTTCCAATTGATGGTGACTTCATTAGTGGAATAGGAACACCAAGTATCTGAATATTTTCCGGCTTTTGTAGTACTTGCATAGGCGCAACCGTCTGCATTATTTGAGTTCTGAGGCCCTCCAACTAACATGCCCGGCACTGGCAATGCAATACCATCAGCTTCAGAAATTCGATGATGTGGTTTTAGTGGAGAACTTTCTCCGAAACCAGTTACAAAACTAATTCCAACCGCATTTCTTCCCAATAAATAATCCATAGCTTTATAGGCTGCATTCAAATATGAACTGTCATTGGTCGCTTTGTAAGCACTTAATAAAACAACTATTTGATTGGCTGCCATCCCGTTGCTTCCCCAATTATAGTCATAATTGTCCATCGTGGTTTCGACTACATTGTTGGCAACATTATTTTTTAATGTATTTGCAATTGCCGTTAACTTATTTAACACTTGAGTTGTATTTAATTGCACAACATTGGGGTTGGTTAGGTTATTTGCAATGGACAATATCCCTAAAGTACTTGTACTCTGCCAACTAGGAACGCCTTGATTGGTGAGATAAAAATAATTTACATCGTTGTTATATTGGGCTTCTCCCGTACTAATAAATAATTCGACTGCCGCCCATTGGAACTCATCATTTACATTATTATCTTCATACGCTCCTGTTGAAACACCACTAGGATTTGCAGTAAAATACATAGACGGGTTGTTTTTTGCCCAAGTATAGGCTTCTTTCGCTGCCGCTAGTAAAGTTGCGCTATAGCCCGGCTTCTGCGTATTATAATCGGAAAAAATTCTAGAAGCTATAGCCATTACTGCCGCAAAATTTAGTGCTGCGGAGGTCGATCTTCCAATAACATAACGTTGCAAATTATAATTGGCTGGCATTATCACTCCTTCAAAACCTAATCCTGACAATTTGTGGTAGACAGATCCGTCACCACCATCGGACACTCTATTTTGCATGGTCAGCATCCAATCTAAATTCCAAATCGCTTCATCAAGAATATCAGGTAAATTATTTGTAGATTCTGGAATATTTAAATTTTTGGTTATAAAATGAGATTTATAATTTTCAAATGCTGCTAGCAAAGTATAGGTACTAATACCACTATTCACAATATATTTATTCAAATCACCAGCATCATACCATCCTTTGGGTGATGCAATAGTTGTATTTGTTGGTCGATTTGGTGTAGCGGCTGATGAATGCACTTTTACCAAATCATCTGGCGTTCCCGAACTTCTTGCCCAGGCACCGCCGTTGGTGGGTGTGATTTCGGATGAAGCTCTGTTATAATAAAAATAGCGTATCGAAGCATTGGATAATTCTTCAAGAGGATTGTCGGCAATGGTTATTGTCATCTCGGACTGATCTGTTTTAACGGTATATGTACCATTTGTGCCAATTGAAGATAAATCTATTTTTGCACCATTCAAATCTGCGTCAGACCAATAGGAGCTTGACGGCGACACTCCAGATAAAATGACTACATTACTACTATTGAATACTTTATAATTTTGTGGTCCGAAGGCGGTAGTAGATAGTAAATTTACCGCTTTATCTCTATTTTTGAAATAACCTACTTGATTCGCGCGTATAAAAATTGGGGGAGCAATAACCTCTAAGGGCTGACCAAATGAAATCCAATCGATGTCAATGGTTCCATTGTACTTTCCTGTAGCATCATTTACAAAAAATATTATATTTTTTATTGTAGTATTGTTAACCGTGCAAGGTGCAGCCGCACTAGTACAAGGGCTACCTCCATATCCACCATCCTGAAATTTTCCAGTGTAAAGTATCTCAAAAATTTGATATGTTGTAGTCAAACTGATGGACGAGGCGTTTCTATTGGTTACAAAACCTGCTCTGTCTTGCAAATCGATACGTAAACTAGCACCACCTGTTCCTTTAACTTTAATATAAAGTTTGTTATTACCTGATATATTGATATCCTTCAAAGCCCCGTTATCGTGAATACCATAGCTTATCGCGGCATAAGCACCCGCGGTTCCATTGCCTACTATTCGCAAATTTTCGCTTACCAAACTAGTACTATAAGCAGCAGAAGGGTATGCTGTATTGTTGATTCCTTGATTAAAGTTATCACTATACACAATCTGACTTGCCACAAAATTGATTTGAGAAAAAAGCAATAAGACTAAAATTTTCTTCATTTTTTGCTGATTTATAGAATATTAAAAATAACACCTCCAAATTTATATAAACAAAATGTTAGTTTTTAATACTTAAAATTCATTTTATGATTCATTATTTACTTTCAATTAATATAAAATTCACAGAAGCATAATGAATTAATTTTACCCAAATCTTTAATACAATTAAACATTTATATTATTAAGTCAGCGTTTACAATAATTAAAAGTACATCGCCAAGATATTTATCTAAGCTCTTAGCAAAACAATCCGCTTTTAAAGTTTTTAATAAAAAACAAAAAAGCCAAACATCACTGCTTGGCTTTTAGTTCTTTATATTCAAATTGTCTTAGTCGGCTAAAACAATAACTTTATTGTCTTTCATTTCGATAGTTCCAGAATTGATCGCTAATGTGTAGTTCTGATCGTTTACTTTAGTGAACAATGCTTCGGTTGCTTCGTCGGTAAAACTGAAACTTGAAGCTGCAATTTTCACCAATCCTTTTTGAAGTAATGAAACTATTGGAGCGTGGTTATTCAACATTTGAAAATACCCATCGACTCCGGGAAGTGAAATGGAAGTGATTTCGCCTGAAAATAATTTTGCTTCTGGGGATACTATTTCTAATAACATATTTTATAGAGTTAGAAGATGGAAGATGGAAGATGGAAGAGAAGCATCTTACTTCTAACTTCTAACTTCTGACTTCCAACTTAATTACGCTTCTGCCAACATTTTTTCTCCTGCTTCGATAGCGTCTTCAATAGTCCCTTTAAGGTTGAAAGCGGCTTCTGGCAAGTGGTCTAATTCTCCATCAATGATCATATTAAATCCTTTGATGGTGTCTTTAATGTCAACCAAAACTCCAGGAATACCTGTAAATTGTTCTGCTACGTGGAAAGGTTGTGACAAGAAACGTTGTACACGTCTCGCTCTTGATACTGCTAATTTATCGTCTTCAGAAAGCTCTTCCATACCCAAAATCGCGATGATATCTTGCAATTGTTTGTATTTTTGAAGAATTTCTTTTACCCTTTGTGCACAGTTGTAATGCTCATCACCAATAATGTGAGGCGCTAATATTCTAGAAGTAGAATCCAATGGATCTACCGCTGGATAAATACCTAACTCAGCAATTTTACGTGACAATACAGTTGTTGCATCAAGGTGAGCAAATGTTGTTGCTGGCGCCGGATCCGTTAAGTCATCCGCAGGAACGTAAACCGCTTGTACCGATGTAATAGATCCTTTGTTTGTAGATGTAATACGCTCTTGCATCGCTCCCATCTCTGTTGCCAAAGTTGGTTGGTAACCTACCGCAGATGGCATACGACCCAAAAGTGCCGATACCTCAGAACCTGCTTGTGTAAAACGGAAGATGTTATCTACGAAGAACAATACGTCTTTTCCTTGATCTGAACCTGCTCCATCACGGAAATATTCTGCAATAGACAATCCTGAAAGTGCCACACGAGCACGAGCTCCAGGAGGTTCATTCATTTGACCGAAAACGAAAGTAGCTTTAGACTCTCTCATTCCTGGCATATCTACTTTAGACAAATCCCAACCTCCATTTTCCATAGAGTGCATGAATTCCTCACCGTATTTTATAATTCCTGACTCCAACATCTCACGAAGCAAGTCATTTCCTTCACGTGTTCTTTCTCCTACTCCAGCGAATACAGAAAGTCCACCGTGACCTTTTGCAATATTGTTAATCAACTCTTGAATCAATACCGTTTTACCAACACCTGCACCACCGAACAATCCAATTTTTCCTCCTTTTGCATAAGGCTCAATCAAATCGATTACTTTGATACCTGTAAATAAAACCTCAGATGAAGTGGATAAATCTTCGAATTTTGGAGCTTGTTTGTGAATAGGCATTCCATTTTCGCCAGATTTTGGTAAGTTTCCTAAACCATCAATAGCATCTCCGATAACGTTGAACAAACGACCGAAAACATCTGCGCCAATTGGCATTTGAATTGGAGCTCCTGTTCCAACTACTTCATAACCTCTGCTCAAACCGTCTGTTGAATCCATCGAAATGGTACGAACTGTGTTTTCACCAATGTGAGATTGTACTTCAAGAACTAAAATAGTTCCGTCTTTTTTTGTGATTTCTAATGAATCATAAATTTTTGGAAGTTCAACATCTTTACCGTTGAAAACTACATCGACAACTGGTCCGATGATTTGGGCAACTTTTCCTATTACTTTTGACATTGCTTATGTATTTATTAAATAGCTATTCTGATTTATGAAGTACACTTAGCTGTAACTATTGGCTAAATGCTTTTTCAGTGCGCAAAGGTAATTTTTTAAAATATAAAAATCAATACTTTTTTTATAAAAAAACTATAGCTTTCATTTAAGTATATAAAAGCGCCGCAAAAAAGGATGAAAAAGTCTATAAACCAAAAAACCACCACTTTAAGAGTGATGGTTTGTATCATTAGCAATTGAATTCTAATTAAAGCGTCTTCGGAAACAATATTCTATAATTACCTAGATCGACACCTTTTAAATTCGATCCGTAAGTTTTATTTATGGATTTAATAAATTCATTTGCAATTAAGGCATACCCTCTAGGAGACGGATGAACCCCATCGGTTGAAAACCCTCCACCTGTAATAAAGGCTCCAGTAACGGTGAAGCCATTTCCAGAAATTCCAGTACTAGACACTTGCGACATCAAGGCATTGGTATCTACAAAAGCCAATCCTTTGGCGGTGGCTACCGCTTTAATTTTAGCATTATAGGCATCTGTTGCAGTTTTTACTAATGCCGTTTCTCCCGCGCTTAAAATCGCTTTATCTTCCATTGGATAAGTGACACCGATGGTATTATTGTTTGGCGGAAATCCTGGCTGCGTAGTTCCAATTGTGCCTGCTGAACTCAATACTACATAATCCCTAGTTGCTGCTGCTGCACTAGCGTGACGTGCTTTTCCATACAAAGTACCTAAAAAACCAGCTGTAGCTGCTGGAAAATTAAACGGAGGCCCTTGTAAAGCTGCTGTAAATAAAGGTGTTGCATCATAGGATAGCATATCGTCTGCAATGAGAAGTGGATTAGTTGAACTTACAGTTAGTGTTTGGAAACGTGCTGGTTGATTAGCTGATGCCAAAATAGCATTTAAACCACCCCATAATTGATTCAAAGATGCAACCTGAGTAGCATTTAATGGAACAGGATTTGTTGCTACAAAAGTAAAGAATGGCAATGAGTTCACATAAGGAATATTGGCTATGACTCCTTTTGGAGAGACTGCTGTAATCGTATTGACCAAAGCATCATAAGTGGCATCGAAACCAACTCCTGCTGCTCCAGCTGATGGAGTAATCGGATTGGAACCATCTCCACCTGAAGTTGCATACCCCAAAACATCATTATTCCCTATCCAAAGTGAAAAGAAGGTTGGCGTTTGAGAAACGGCATAAGCCAAAACAGATGTAGTAGCATTAGGCGCAAAACGAACATAGTACGGATTTGCCGTTCCTGTCGAAAGTCCCGCTACACTTCCGTAGCTGGGAGAAAGTAGATGAAAACTTTTGGCTCCTGGCACACCACAATTGTTATAGGGTCCGCCAGTAACTATCGATGTTAAAATCTCTGTTGATGGAGTTCCTGCTACTGGCACTGGAGCTGCTCCTCCGGTTGAAGCCAATCTTGGACCTGCCACAGGTACGCCATTAACTTTGAAACCCCCAATGTTATCGGCCATTAATGGAACTTTGAACTCTCCACCACCAACTGTTGCAAACTGCTGCGCCATAATATAGGTATAGGATGATTTTTGCCCATCGATAAATAAAGCATTGTCCGAATATCCGGCAGTTAATGAATTACCTAAGGAAACAAATTTTGAAAAATTAGCACTTCCGGCAGTTGGCATCATCCCATCGGATGTATTATATACAACAACCTCTTCGTCATTATTATTACATGCTACAAAGGTTGCGGCAACCAATAGTAACCATTTGAAATTTTTTATCATAATCTTATATTTTTATTTGTTGTTGACTGATTGAATTACGGATTAATGGTCCAAGAAATGTAATATTGTTGACCAACAGCACCCGCTCCCAATACTTGAATATAATCTTTCCCTCCAAGATTGGTGGCACCTAGTTTTACTACAGATTTTAATTTTGGAAGGCCATAGTTTATTTGAGCATCAAGTACTGTTGCCGATTCGATCATACCGTCAACCATGGTTGATTCCCATAAATATTCAGTATTCCATCTAACACTAGCGTTAAATCCGAAGTTTTTGAATAATTTTTCATTTCCAATAGAGGCTCTAATTTTATGCTTTGGTGTGTTGAAACCAGCTTCGAAGCCAGGATCTTTGGCTTGATCAAAATCAAATTGTGCGTAGTTATAATTAATTCCGAAATCATAATACCCAAACATTCTTTTAGAAAGACCGATTCCAAAGCCTAAAGATTGGATTTTTAAATCCGTATTGGTATACAACTGAAAGGCTCTTATATTGCCATTTCCTAGAGCGTGTAGTGTCTGAACCGCGGGATTGCTCGCGTAAGGAATTGGATCTGCTGCTCCTTGAGCAAAATTGAAAGTTTCGCTAACCGTTCCATACAAAGGAGCGACAGAAACAGTATTACCAATAAAATTATTGTAAATATTATAATATCCATTAAGATCAATATTTACTCCTTCATATTGAGAACGATACCCGAGTTCGAAAGCCTGAACTTCTTCCGGTTTTACATTGCTTACATTAGTTACTCTAAGTAATGCTGCTGCGCCAGGAGTATTACCAGGATTGGCTGCTATAAAGGCTGCAAATTGATTGACCGATGCTCTAGTGTAGGAATTTAGATAAGCATTTTCACCCGTGATCGTTACAGATGAACCTCCAGCGTAAATTTGCCCCACTGCTGGCGAACCATTAGCAACCGGTCTAGTTTCGGTGTATCTCAATAAATTGTCAGGAGCCGAACCTATTAATACGGCACTTCCCACGTTGAAACCAATATATTGATCTTGTGTACTTGGGTTTCTAAAACCAGTTTGATAAGATGCTCTAAAATTGTGCTGCTTTTGCGCCCCACCGGCATAAACTAAGGAAACTCTAGGCGAAAAACTTCCGTCAAAGTTTTGAGATTTATCATAACGAACTGAACCTGTAAATTTCAGACGATCTTCTAAGTATTTATTTTGAAATTGAGCATATACACCATATTCGTCGTAGTTAATCGGACCATTATCATCGGTATAAATTCTACCATAAGAGTTCAATTGGTATTGTCGGTAGGATCCCCCAACTTGAATTTCGCCATATTTAATGATGTCTTTAAAATTATAATTGGCATCAGCGTGATATATTCTAGAATTATCTACCAATTTAGAACCTGTCAGCACATCTGGATCTGCGATAACTTGATTGAAAGCATTTTGAAATGCAGGAGTTCCGGGAAGGAATCGACCCGTATCAGCCACTTGTCTCGACAAAATATGAGCGTTTTCAGGCGTTTGACCAGCTAAAGTGGCTTGCACGAACGTTCCAGCATACTGACCAAACCAGGTAGTATTATCTTTCCATTTATTATTTACATTAAGTCCTGTAAATTGCATGTCATACGATTTTCCACCGTCTTCAGTAGTGGTATAACCTCTTACAAAAAAGTTTTTACCTTTAACTTCTATTTTGTGTTGCGACATGTAAAAATTATTCAAATAGTATCGATTTGCCCCTTGATAAACTGCATTTCCAAAACCAAATTTACTTTGCCAAATAACCTCAAGTCTTTCGTCTCCCAGTGGTCTCAAATGAAAAGAAAAATCCATTTTTGTGTTCCCTGCTTTGTTATCAGTCAAATCCACTTCATTATAACCAGTTCTACTTACATTGTAATTAGGCAACAAATTAACGGCTGCTGCTGGGATTAAACCTCTCTCTGCCAATGCCTGTCCAACCGCTTTGATGTTTGTTGACGCTTCATCACCGTAGACGTTGATACCATCATAATTCACATCACTTCTTGTAATTCCCTCGCCTTGGCGCGTTTTATCATCATAATTTACAGCAAACCAATCGGTTCCTTGCATATAAGTGAAGTTGGCCTTGGCTGCAAAATATTTGTTGAAAGTGTGTGCCATTCGAATACCAAAATCATAAAAACTATTGGTTCCGGCTGCTTCTTGGCTTGTAGCTCCATATTTCAAATAAGTGGAAATCCCTTGATACGTAAACGGACTTTTACTATTCATAAACATAATCCCATTGAAAGCATTTGCCCCATAAAGAGCCGAAGAAGCTCCGGGTAATAACTCCACGTTTTGAATATCAATTTCTGATACACCTATTAGATTGCCCAGTACAAAATTTAATAATGGAGAGGAATTATCCATTCCGTCCACCAACTGCATAAAACGAGTATTGGCAACTGTGGCAAAACCACGAGTATTGATAGACTTGAAAGTCAAACTACTCGTGTTCATTTGTACTTCTTTAAGATTTTCCAAACCATCATAATAACTTGGCGCCGCTGCTTTTCTGATGTCCTTAAGACCCATTCTTTCGATGGTTACCGGAGATTCCATAACCCTTTCAGGTGCTCTTGATGCCGAAACCACAACTTCGTCTAGAGTTGTCTCAGAATCCACCAGTTTAATTGCAATATTTTGATTGCTGGAAGTAACACTTACTTTTTTGGTTTGGTGTCCCACGCTAGTTACTTCGATGGTGAATGGGGGGTTTAGTGCTGTTGTTAATGTAAATTTTCCCTCAGCATCCGTGACCGTTCCAGCCTTATCACCAACGACTTTTATGTTGACGCCGGGAATGGGTTGATTGTTAGTTTCTGTAACTGTGCCTGTTATCGTATTTTGGGCGAAAGAAATGCCGCAAAAAAACAATGACAAAATAAGTAAATAGCTTCTCATTTGTTTGAATTTTGTTAGTTAATGCGTCCAAAGTACAAATATTTTTGATATTATTAAAAAAACAGCAAATATTTTTAATAATATATAATTCCACTATAATTAGCAATTTTAAAAACCATTAAATTAATTTCGCTTTTTAAGTTAAAATAATGCGATTTATTATGCACGCATACAATAATAGATTTTGAAATTGGTGGATTCTTAAAAAAACAAGGCCAAAAAAAAGCGAGACAAAAATCTCGCTTTGTATGAAAGTATTTATAAATTACTTATTCGACAGTAACCGATTTAGCTAAATTACGAGGCTGATCGACATTACAACCTCGCATCACTGCGATATGATAGGATAATAATTGCAAAGGAATCGTAGTAATCAATGGCGAAAAGGCATCGGATGTATCTGGAATTTCAATTATATAATCGGCTAAACCACGTACTTGTGTATCTCCTTTTGTTACAACTGCAATAATAATTCCGCTTCGCGACTTAATTTCTTGAATATTACTTACTATTTTGTCATAATGTCCTTGCTTAGGCGCGATTATGATCACTGGCATGTGCTCGTCAATCAAGGCGATAGGTCCATGCTTCATTTCGGCTGCAGGATACCCTTCGGCGTGAATATAGGAAATTTCTTTTAGCTTCAAAGCTCCTTCAAGGGCTACCGGAAAGTTATATCCTCTTCCCAAGTACAAGCAATTATGGGAATTTTTGAAAACCTTCGCAATTTCTTTAGCTTTAGCATTGGTCTCTAAAGCCTCTTTCACTTTGTCAGGAATAATTTCTAATTCTTGCAAATACCTGTGGAAATCAGTATTAGACAATGTTCCTTTGGCCTTAGCCAAACGCAATGCCATCATAATCAACACGGTAATTTGTGTCGTAAAGGCTTTGGTGGAAGCCACGCCAATTTCTGGTCCTGCGTGGGTATGGGAACCAGCATGAGTTTCTCTCGAAATCGAAGAACCCACAACATTACACACTCCATAAACAAAAGCGCCTTTTTCTTTGGCCAATTTGATGGCTGCCATTGTATCCGCAGTTTCACCCGATTGCGAAATAGCAATTACTACATCGCGTCGGTTGATAATTGGATTTCTATACCTAAACTCTGATGCGTATTCTACTTCGACAGGGATTCTGGTAAACTCCTCAAAAATATATTCGGCGACTAAACCAGCATGCCAAGAAGTTCCGCAAGCCACGATAATGATACGCTCCGCGTTTAAGAATTTTTCTAGATTATCTTCGACTCCTGACATTTGAATAATGCCTTCGTTGGCATGAAGTCTTCCTCGATAAGTATCGGTAATAACACTAGGTTGTTCATAAATTTCTTTCAACATAAAGTGGTCGTAACCTCCTTTTTCGATCTGCTCCAAGTTCATTTGAAGCTCTTGAATATAAGGATCAACCAAAGAGTCATCTTTGATTTTTCGAACTTTCATGGGTTTATGCAACCTAATATTTGCCATTTCGCCGTCTTCTAAATAGACTGCATTCGAAGTATATTCGATAAATGGCGATGCATCAGAAGCTATAAAATATTCACCTTCTCCAATTCCTATGGCCAATGGGCTTCCTAATCGGGCAACCACAATTTCGTCAGGATTCTTTTTATCAAAAACAGCTATTGCATAAGCTCCGAATACTTGATTCAAGGCCACTTGAACTGCTTTTCCTAATTTTAGATTTTCCTTTTTTTGAACTTCCTCGATAAGGTTAACTAGCACTTCAGTATCGGTATCGGAGTGAAAAACGTAGCCTCTTTTGATTAACTCCACTTTTAGAGGTGCATAATTTTCGATAATTCCATTGTGGATAATTACCAAATCTCCTGAGTTTGAAACGTGAGGATGTGAGTTCACATCATTCGGAACACCGTGAGTTGCCCAACGGGTATGCCCCATTCCGATGGTTCCATTGGTGGAAATTTCCTCCGAAGTTTTTGCTTCAAGATCTACAACCTTTCCTTTAGTCTTTGATAGTTTGATTTTCTCGCCGTCAAACAGCATTACGCCAGCACTATCATAGCCCCGGTATTCTAGTCGTTTCAATCCTTTTATTACGATAGGATAAGCTTCTCTGTAGCCTATGTAGCCAACAATTCCACACATAGTTTTGGTTTATTTAGGTTTTGTATAATATATTTCCAGTTTTAGCAAGTTTTTGTCTGTAGGATTCGAGCTTGATCTTCCTCCGTAAAGAATTGTTCCCAAAGGATTCATCACGCTCGATTTTGGTGCTTGGGCAATCCAAATTGAAGGTGTTTTCAGCGAATAAGAATTCGCAATATCAATGCTTTCTGTAACTGCCACACCCAACTTAATGTTGGTAGAATCGGCATATTTTACCAAATTTCTAATATGGTTGGTAATCCTAACTTTATAATTGGATCCTCTTTTGGTATCCGAACTATAATTTAAATTACCATCAAATACCAATCTTGATTTTTTGGGTTTGGTAGCAGTTGTACCATCCAAAAAATAATCGATAATCGGGCGACTGTTCGTATAATCGTACAGATAAATTCGTTGTGGCTCGAAGCTATCTTTCATCGCTGTGGCATCAATATTAAATACCAAGCTAGCTTCATTGATCAGCCATCCTTCTTTTCTAATGTTGTCCAATTCGTCTGAAACTCCATTCGGTCCTGTTAGATTTCCGTTTTTATCATAGCCTATCAAATCTTTTTTCTCAAATAGATCGATAACGGCCAAGGAACCTTCGCCTCCTTTTACATATAATTTTTCATCGCCCAAAACTCGATTTGGATTGGCTGTGGCAGTTCCATAATCGGCATTGGTATTGCTTTGTTCGAGTAAACTTGCCGTGGAACCGGACAAATTGAGTACAATCGATTTATCGATGAGTGTTTTATCGGTAGCCGAAGTTTCTTCCTTATATTTAACAGTAATGGTTCCTTTTGCAAAATTAATCATGGCCAGACTTCCTTTATCAGCGCCTGATTGTTCTACTTTGAAATACAATCCTTTGAAGTAATTGATAAAAACATCATTGGTGGTTAAACTTCCCGCTGGAGCGTTGATGATTTTATCTTTAAAAAAAGCAGTGTTCAATCGCATACGCATACTTGGCGCTGTTCTTGTGATTACTTCTGTTCCTGCAGAAGTAGTTGATTTGAATCGATTTTCTCTCGGATTAAAGAAAAAAGCGTCGTTTTGTGCTGTATTGGCATCGTCATTCAAGCGATTTCCAATTTTTAAATTATCAAATTCTGTATTTTGATTGGTGTAAAAAGTTTGAGGCGTACCGCTTTGAGTCCCCATATAACGCCCTGATTCGTATACACTCAATTTTATTTTAGCCAATGATGCTCCATATATAGAATCTAACTCATACGTCCGATTCCCGCTCACATCTGTAGAAAGAACTGTGCTGAAATAGGGCACATCTATCATCACGCTGTCAATAACTGGATTAAGACCAATCGTAGGATTTACCGATGCTAATGTTAATTGTGTTGCAAAATTTGCTGTGGTTTTCCCAAAAGCAGGATTGTCATAAATACCCAAAGCATTGACTTGAAGACCATTGGATTGGATGGCAGTAATTTTTTCATTATGAGCAGCCACAGCCGAATTGTATTTAACCAAGTCAAAATTATTTTCACCAATTAACGCATCTCCAACGGCACTATATTCCTTATCACAGGAAACAAAAAGAACGACACTTACAAAAAATAATAGGGTCTTAAAAAAAGAATTATTATGCATGTTTACCTTAAAATATTTAATTTATAGAACAAAATTTTTATAAAAGTTAGAATACGTTTCAGCGAATTTATCTTTCGAGGCGAAAGGTAAAAAAGGTTTTCCTGAAGATTCTATAAATTTTGTTAAACTTGAAGTGAGGTTGTCTGAAGCGATAATTACCCCATCAGAATGATTAATGGTAGCCTTCATAATATTTTCGTAATCTGGGGTTTCCAAATCTGAAATGGAATCAAGCGGCACACCATCAAATTTTATTTTGTTGATCATTTCTATGTCTAAAGCTCCTTCGAAAGACTGGCTGTAAACCGATGTTACGATTTTGGTATCCGAAAATAAAGCCTCATTTTTATAAAAATGCTTCATATAAATGGGTAACATAGCAGCCATCCAACCATGAACATGAATAATATCGGGAACCCAATTCAATTTTTTTACGGTTTCTACAACGCCTTTGGCAAAGAAAATAGCACGTTCGTCGTTATCCGGAAACAACATTCCATCTTCATCCGTAAATGTGGCTTTCCGTTTGAAATATTCGTCATTATCGATAAAATATACTTGAATTCTTTCTTTAGGTATCGATGCCACTTTTATAATCAAGGGCATATCTAAGTCATTTACTACCAAATTCATCCCAGAAAGTCGAATTACCTCGTGTAATTGATGTCTTCTTTCGTTAATATTGCCATATCGCGGCATGAAAATTCTAATTTGTCCGCCTTGATTATTGATCATTTTTGGCACTTCGTAAGACATTGAAGAGACCTCATTTTCAGCTAGATAAGGCACCACTTCAGATGATACATATAATATCCTCTTATCTTCCATATTGTAAATTACTTAATTTATTGGCAATAAAAACCATGCAAAATTACAAAATTTTATGCAGTTATGGACTAAAATATTATGTTTGCAAATTATTTCAACAAAACACCTATGCCTATTTTCTACGGAAAAGCAGTTTTGATAGACTATTTAAAATCTATTTCAACCCCAGAATCCACCATTGGTTTTGTCCCAACAATGGGTGCCTTACACCAAGGTCATTTGTCATTGATGCAAGAATCTATGGCGAACAATCCCATCACAGTCGTGAGTATTTTTATCAATCCAACCCAATTCAACAACCCCGAGGATTTAGCAAAATACCCCAGAACTTTAGAGGAAGACCTAAAAAAAATCAAGGCTTTAAATCCCGAAATCATCGTTTATGCCCCAGCAGTTGAAGATATTTATGAGGGCAAACCGGCTTCGCAAGCTTTCGATTTTGACGGTTTAGAACATCAGATGGAAGGCCGCTTCAGACCGGGACACTTCGATGGCGTGGGCACTATTGTCAAACGGCTCTTCGAAATTGTGCAACCTACCAACGCTTATTTTGGCGAAAAAGATTTTCAACAATTGCAAATTGTAAAAAAAATGGTGGCTAAAAACAAAATGAATGTCAACGTGATTGGCTGCCCCATCTTTCGAGAGCCCAACAAACTAGCGATGAGTTCTCGAAATGAACTGCTTTCACCAAAAGAAAAACAAGAAGCGGCCATCATCTTTGAAACTTTATCCAAAGCAAAAGAAAAATTTGAAAATTCTAGTGCCAAAACCGTAACCGAGTGGGTTCAAAAAGCATTCGAAAATCATCCCACTTTTACTTTAGAATATTTTCAAATCGCTGATGAGGACACCCTTTTGCCTTGTTTGCGAAAAAACAAAAACAGGAAATATCGCGCATTTATTGCCGTTTTTGTTAACAAAATCAAATTGATTGACACCATTTCATTAAATTAATTTACTTTTGCGCCATGCAAATACAAGTAGTAAAATCTAAAATTCACCGTGTAAAAGTTACAGGAGCCGATTTAAATTACATCGGTAGCATCACTATTGACGAAGCTTTAATGGAAGCTGCAAACCTGATCGAAGGCGAAAAAGTATCGATTGTAAACATCAATAATGGCGAACGATTCGAAACTTATGTCATCGTTGGCGAAAAGAATTCTGGTGCAATAACCCTCAATGGTCCAGCGGCTCGTAAAGTGCAAAAAGACGATATTATCATCATCATTTCGTATGCAACGCTAGAGTTCGAAGAAGCCAAAACCTTCAAACCTTGGATTGTTTTCCCAAACGAAAACGACAATTCTTTGACCTAAATCTATAATTTTAAACCATTTAGTCCCGAAGTTTCGGGATAAGAAAATTAAGGTTTGCAGTATGCTTAATGGAACGAGTGAAGCGAACTTAATGTCCTTAATGGTTTTAAAAAAAATCAACGTTCGCACCATTTACAGTTGAAACTTAAAAATAAATTAAAATCTTTTATTTCCATTTACTTTAGACTAAATTTGGATTTAATTTAGTTGTAAAAAATGTCAAAAGTAAAAACTTCCTTTTTTTGCCAAAATTGTGGCGCCCAATATTCTAGATGGCAAGGACAATGCAATTCCTGCAAAGAATGGAACACCATCGTCGAAGAAATCATTCAAAAAGAAGAAAAATCCAGTTGGAAACCCACAAATTCCGATTCGAAAAGAGTTTCGAAACCCTTGCGCGTCAACGAAATTGATTCCGCTCCAGAAGTGCGAATGAACACACTCGATTGCGAACTCAATCGTGTGTTGGGTGGTGGCATTGTTCCCGGTTCTTTAATCCTTTTGGGAGGCGAACCTGGCATTGGAAAAAGCACACTTTTGTTACAAATTTCATTAAAACTTCCTTATAAAACCCTTTATGTTTCGGGCGAAGAAAGCCAAAAACAAATTAAGATGCGTGCCGAAAGAATCACGCCAAACAGCGATAATTGCTACATTCTTACCGAAACCAAAACCCAAAACATCTTCAAACAAATTGAAGCCATCGAACCTGAAATCGTCATCATCGATTCCATTCAAACCTTGCATACCGATTATATCGAATCGACTCCGGGAAGCATTTCTCAAATTCGGGAAACGACTGCAGAGTTGATAAAATTTGCTAAAGAATCGAATGTTCCCGTGATTCTGATTGGTCATATTACCAAAGACGGAAATATTGCCGGGCCGAAAATTTTAGAACATATGGTCGATACTGTTTTACAATTCGAAGGCGATAGAAATCACGTGTATCGCATTTTGCGTTCGCTCAAAAACCGTTTTGGCTCTACTGCCGAAATCGGAATTTACGAAATGCTGGGCAACGGTTTGCGTGAAGTTTCGAATCCATCCGAAATATTGATTTCACACAAAGACGAGGAATTATCGGGAACTGCCATCGCCACTACGCTCGAAGGAATGCGTCCGTTGATGATTGAAATTCAATCCTTGGTGAGCACGGCGGTTTATGGAACGCCACAACGCAGCACAACGGGTTACAACGCCAAAAGACTGAATATGATTCTAGCCGTATTAGAAAAAAGAGCAGGTTTTAGGCTTGGCGCCAAAGATGTTTTCTTGAACGTAACTGGCGGAATTTCGGTAGATGATCCTGCGATTGATTTGGCAGTTGTCGCAGCAATTTTATCATCCAATGAAGATATTGCGGTGAACAAAGATTTTTGTTTTGCGGGAGAAGTTGGTTTATCAGGTGAAATTCGTCCGGTAAACCGTGTGGATCAGCGCATTCAAGAAGCCGAAAAACTTGGGTTTTCAACTATTTTTGTATCCAAATACAATAAAATTGCCTTGAAAAACACCATTATAAAAATTCGATTGGTAGCGAAGATTGAAGATGTAGCGAGTGAGTTATTTGGA